>OY970262.1:0-3150000 GCA_963715655.1 Schleiferiaceae bacterium | reverse complement strand
ACATAGAGTGGAGGACCGAACCAGTTGACGTTGAAAAGTCTTTGGATGAGCTGTGGGTAGGGGTGAAAGGCTAATCAAACTGGGAAATAGCTCGTTCTCCCCGAAATGCATTTAGGTGCAGCCTTGAGGTTGAGTTTATTAGAGGTAGAGCGACTGGTTGGATGCGGGGGCTTCACCGCCTACCAAATCCTGTCAAACTCCGAATGCTAATAAATATACTCAAGAGTGAGGGTATGGGTGCTAAGGTCCATATCCGAGAGGGAAAGAACCCAGACCATCTGCTAAGGTCCCCAAATGTATACTAAGTTGATCAAACGTGGTCTGATTGCTTTGACAGCTAGGATGTTGGCTTGGAAGCAGCCATTCATTTAAAGAGTGCGTAACAGCTCACTAGTCGAGCGATCGGGCGTGGATAATAATCGGGCATAAGTATACTACCGAAGCAATGGCATCGAAAGATGGGTAGGGGAGCATTCTAAGGGCGTTGAAGGTGTACTGTGAGGTATGCTGGAGCGTTTAGAAAAGAAAATGTAGGCATAAGTAACGATAAAGCAGGCGAGAAACCTGCTCACCGATAGACTAAGGTTTCCTGAACAACGCTAATCGGTTCAGGGTTAGTCGGGGCCTAAGGCGAACCCGAAAGGGGTAGTCGATGGATAATTGGTTAATATTCCAATACTTGTATATATTGCGATGGGGTGACGGAGTAGTGAAAGTCCTGCGCACTGACGGAATAGTGCGTTAAAACCTGTAGGTATAAGATTTGTAGGCAAATCCGCTTATCTTGCTGAAGGTGATAGTACTCGGAGTCTTCGGATGATGAGATATGGACCTAATCAGACTTCCTAGAAAAACCTCTAAGCTTCAGATATATACAACCCGTACCGCAATCCGACACAGGTAGTCAAGGAGAGAATCCTAAGGTGCTCGAGTGATTCATGGCTAAGGAACTAGGCAAAATCGCCCCGTAACTTCGGGAGAAGGGGCGCCCCACCTCGGTGGGGCCGCAGTGAAAAGATCCAAGCGACTGTTTATCAAAAACACAGGGCTCTGCTAAATCGAAAGATGATGTATAGGGCCTGACACCTGCCCGGTGCTGGAAGGTTAAGAGGAGATGTTAGCTTTGCGAAGCATTGAATTGAAGCCCCAGTAAACGGCGGCCGTAACTATAACGGTCCTAAGGTAGCGAAATTCCTTGTCGGGTAAGTTCCGACCTGCACGAATGGTGTAACGATTTGGATACTGTCTCAGCCATGAGCTCGGTGAAATTGTAGTATCGGTGAAGATGCCGATTACCCGCAGTGGGACGAAAAGACCCCGTGAACCTTCACTACAGCTTAGTATTGGTTTCGGATAAACAATGTGTAGGATAGGTGGGAGACTTTGAAGCAGCATCGCTAGGTGTTGTGGAGTCATCCTTGAAATACCACCCTTTGTTTATTTGAAGTCTAACCTCGTAAGAGGAACAGTGCTTGGTGGGTAGTTTGACTGGGGTGGTCGCCTCCAAAAGAGTAACGGAGGCTTCTAAAGGTACCCTCAGCACGCTTGGTAACCGTGCGTAGAGTGCAATGGCATAAGGGTGCTTGACTGTGAGACCTACAAGTCGAGCAGGTGCGAAAGCAGAGCATAGTGATCCGGTGGTTCCGCATGGAAGGGCCATCGCTCAAAGGATAAAAGGTACTCCGGGGATAACAGGCTGATCTCTCCCAAGAGCTCACATCGACGGAGGGGTTTGGCACCTCGATGTCGGCTCGTCACATCCTGGGGCTGGAGAAGGTCCCAAGGGTTGGGCTGTTCGCCCATTAAAGTGGCACGCGAGCTGGGTTCAGAACGTCGCGAGACAGTTCGGTCTCTATCTACTGCGGGCGTTAGAAATTTGAGGGGGGCTGACTTTAGTACGAGAGGACCGAGTTGGACGCACCTCTGGTGTACCTGTTGTGGCGCCAGCTGCATTGCAGGGTAGCTACGTGCGGAAGAGATAAGCGCTGAAAGCATATAAGCGCGAAACTCGCCTCAAGATGAGATTTCTTTTAAGGGTCGTTCGAGATGAGGACGTTGATAGGATATAGGTGTAAAGGCAGTAATGTCATAGCCGAGTATTACTAATTACCCGTTAGCTTTCTAATACGATGTGTTTTATGTATTTACTTTCTCAATATGTTATAATATTTAAAAATTATGGTGACTATAGCGGTGGGGATCACCTCTTCCCTTTTCGAACAGAGTAGTTAAGCCCACCAGCGCAGATGGTACTAGAGTAATATCTGGGAGAGTATGTCGTTGCCAATTTTAAGCCCCGCTTTTAGCGGGGCTTTTTTTTTCCCTATTTTTGGTCAAATATTTGCCTATATACATTGTATGAAAAATGGTATATGTCTTTGTATTGGATTGATGTTTTCAGCAGTTGCTTGGGCACAACAGCTATATCAACCTATTCCTAATCCTCAGTTTTCGCACCAGTTTACAACTAATAATGAAAATGAGTACTTCTTCATTGACACATCCTTTAGAAATTTAGGGGCTTATTATAAATGGAGCTTCTCAGGGGAAGATCAATTTGGTTCAATTAGATTAGGAAATTTAGGTCAAGCTAGTAATAATTTAATCTATCAATCTAAGCGATCTATTTGGGATATTTATGATTTTTTTGGTCTGCAATCAGAGGTATTGCTTCTGGAGAATGTAAAGCAATTTTATGTGCGTTCACCTTTAACGGAGGCGCACTATAGAATGGGTTATGGGCGTGGACAAGTGTTTGATATTTACCATACTCAAAATGTAAATGAATTTTGGAACGTGGGAGTACATTACCATCGATTAAACAGTATTGGTAATTATACAAACGAATTGGCGAAGGGTTATAAGTTTGTAGCTAACTCTAAGTATTTTAATCCTAAATCTAAAACCGAGGTTTCTACATTTTATATTCAGGAAAAAAGAGAGATAGGTCAAAATGGTGGAATTGCTAATATTAATGATTTTGAGGAGAATAAATTTGAAGATCAAATTCTCATCCCTGTAAATTTAGAGCAAGATCAACGCATACTTAAAAGGAGAGTGGTACATAATGATGTGGCCTTTAACCTGTTTCAGGTTGGAGGAGTTAATGACACCACTATCTCTAAGAATTCAGTAGGGCCAACTAAAATGGAGAAACCTTTCTTTAAGCTAGGACATTCAGTAAAGTATGAGCAATTTATTGAAACCTATCAAAGCTTTGGAGAGACAGATTTTTATCAAAACTCCTTTTTTGCAGACGATCTATTCTTAGATAGTAATGCATTTACTTCCGTAGAGAACACAGTATATCTTAAGGGAAAAATTGGAAACACATCAAACTTACGTTTGTTAACGGGTATAAAGCACAGCTATAATGAATATAGTGATGGTAATTTCTTACTATCGGGTAATAATATTGGATTGGTATCAAGGATAGGTGGAACGGTTAGAAATATTGTTGATGTTAAAGGTAAAGGAGAATATATATTAACGGGCCCACTAGCGGGTAGTGTACAAATAGAATCTTCCGGTGAACTGTCTTTATACAAGCAATTGAAAGGCTTTGGTGGATATTCAGTTCGTTCTTTTTATCAAAATATAAAAACCCAATTTTATAGATCTAATCATTTTATTTGGCGAAATAATTTTGGAAAAACCACCGAAAACGAATTCACTTATGGTGTTAAGTGGTCCAAGCAAGGAAGCTTTACAGTAAGAACAATTTTGATTAATGATTATGTTTACTTTAATGCTGATGCTGTACCTGCACAAAACAATGGTTTAATAGCGATTAATCAATTTGAATTGAAACAAAACTTTACCTTTTTCAAATTTATTCATTTTGATAATAGAGTGATCTATCAGACTGTAGCTGATGATAACGATGTACTGCCTTTGCCTAATTTTATTAGTAGAAATGCATTATACTTTGAATTTTCCTTATTCAAGAATGAGTTAAAATGTTTATTGGGTACAGAAGTAAATTATTTTAGTAGTTACAACAGTCCTTCTTATAACCCTGCTACTGGTACTTTTTATGTAGAAAACAAATATGCAATTGGTAATTACCCGATATTAAATGCTTTTGCTAATTTTCAACTAAAATCAGCGCGTTTTTATTTGAAGTATGAGCATGTTAATCAGGGTTTTACGAGTGGTAATTATTACGCAGCGCCTGATTATGCGTTACCAAGAAGAGTGTTTGTAGTAGGTATTGATTGGAGGTTTTTTAATTAATCTCTACTAGGTTTTCTGCTTTTCCTTTTTAGCTGCCGGAAACAAAATGTTATTTAAGATTAATCGGTATCCAGGTGAATTTGGATACAGTTCAAGTTCAGTTTTAGGATCTCCAACGCGGTGTTGATAATCTTCGGGGTCATGACCACCATAGAAAGTCCAGGTGCCCTTTCCAAATTCTCCATGGATATAACGAGCTTCGTCTGCACTTTTTAATTCCCCGAGAATTAATACATCTGATTTAATGTATTTTTTATTAAAGGCGGTGGTTTGCCCCATAAAACCTTTTACAATTTGCGTATGATTTTGTGTAAGCATGCTGGGTACTACATCCCATTTTGCTGAGAACTCAAACAGCGAAAAATAATCATTTTCCGCCTTCACTTTCCGCATTCGCGTTTCAGTAACATCAATGTTAGAGAACTCATATTTAGAAGGATCTTGTACTAATGAAAAATCGCGAAAAGCAAATGTTCTACTGTAGTTGAGTTTGGATTGATAGTTTGGTGTGGTACCATCGCCATCAAACATTGGTTCACAAATATCTACGCCCGCTGCGGCTAAACTAATATCATAACTATCAGTAGCAGAGCACATGGCAAAGGTAAAGCCACCGCCTGCTGTGTACTCTCTTATTTTTTGGGCCACCGCTAACTTTTGCTCGCTAACTTTACTAAATCCCATACGTTTAGCTTCAGCTTCAGCATTTTGTTTTTGCTCAATGTACCAAGCAGCACTTCTAAACGCTGCATAAAATTTGCCATATTGCCCTGTAAAATCTTCGTGGTGAAGATGCAGCCAATCATAAAGCGGCAAAATATCATTCAATACTTCTTCATCATAAATTACATCATACGGAATTTCTGCGTAGGTAAGTACAAGCGTTACAGCATCATCCCAAGGTTGATTTCCCTTAGGTGAATACACCGCAATTTTAGGTGCTTTTTGTAATTTAACCACTTCCTGATTTACGGCTGGACTGCTTATTGAAACACGAATTCCTTGCGCTTGCGCATCACTTATAACTTCATAAGAAATGTTTCTAACAGAGCACTCTGCTTTAAACCTATCTGAAGAGGGAATTAAGAAGCTTCCGCCTCTGTAGTTTAAAAGCCACTCTACTTCTTCTCCTTTTTCTAAAATCCAATAGGCTAAACCATAGGCTTTCAAATGTTCTTTTTGACCATCTTCATCCATAGGTATCAAAATCATATTCGCGCTAAGCGACCAGGAAAAGATGATTAGCAAAAAGGAAAAAATTCTATTAGAAGGGAGTTTCATCATTATTACTGCTGTTTCTTTCGTTTAAAAAATTTCCGTTATTCATTTTAGATTCAAACACTGGAGCATTTTCTCCGTAGGCTTCAAGTTCTTCTAAATCTGAAAATTTGGCCAAATGTCCTTCAAACTTTAAGCGAATATTATCAAGCCCACCGTTACGATGTTTTGCAATAATAAATTCGCCTTGGTTGGTACAATCACCTCCATCATCGGGCCATTCGTAAATTTTATAATATTCAGGTCTGTAAATAAAAGTTACAATATCAGCATCTTGCTCAATGGCACCGGACTCACGTAAATCTGAAAGCATTGGTCGTTTATCTCCACCACGCGTTTCTACGGCACGGCTTAATTGCGATAAAGCGATTACCGGAATATTCAATTCTTTGGCAATACTTTTAAGAGAACGCGAAATGGTGCTGATTTCTTGTTCACGGTTACCGCCATTTTTATTACTACCTCCCGCAGTCATTAATTGCAGGTAATCAATAATAATTACTTGAATATCATGTGTAGCTTTTAATCTTCGGCATTTAGCTCGTAAATCAAAAACGCTGAGGGCGGGGGTGTCATCAATAAAAAGAGGTGCTTTTTCGAGTTTTTTAACCTTACTCATCAAAATTGCCCACTCATGATCTTCCAAATTACCTTTTCTGAGTTTTTCAGATTCTAAGGCTGTTTCACTTGAAATTAATCTGGTAATAAGTTGAACAGAAGACATCTCTAACGAAAATACAGCTACAGCTTTTTTGTGATCTATAGCCATATTTCTTGCCATAGAAAGTACAAATGCTGTTTTACCCATACCGGGTCTTGCCGCAATAATTACCAAATCGGAAGGTTGCCATCCCGCAGTAATTCTATCAAGTTTAGTGAAACCAGATGGTACACCACTTAAACCTTCTTTTTTAGAAATTTCCTCAATACGCTTTATAGCTGCCGTAATTAGACTTTGGGCAGTGTCGTAGTTTTTAGAAATGTTGCCCTGTGCAACTTCAAATAAGCTTTGTTCAGCTTCATCTAAAAGCTCAAAAACATCCGTTGTTTCATCAAAAGCTTTATTCATAATGTTTCCGGCCACGCGAATCATTTCTCTTTGAATATGTTTCTGAACAATAATTCGGGCGTGAAATTCACTGTGTGCGGATGATGAAACTTTTTGGCTTAATTGAATAAGATAAAACTCACCACCAATGGCGTCTAAATTACCTTGTTTGCGCAACTCATTTGCGATGGTTAAAATATCTACCGGCTGGCTGGCACCAAAAAGTTCTTTTGCCGCTTCGTAAATAAGTTGATGTTCGGTTCTATAAAAACTTTCCGTTTTTAAAATGTCAATTACATCATTAATGGCAGAATTGTCGATAAGCATGGCGCCTAAAATGGCTTCTTCAAAATCTACTGCCTGCGGAGGTATGCGTCCTTTTTCTAAAGTAACTACGTTTTTGTTACTGTTTTGATTTGGTCTAGTCTTCTGATTATTTGCTTGTTCCATGTACTTTTGTAGTATAAACACTTATCCCTATCGGGACTTGTAAAGTTAGAATTTAAGTATCAGCTAAAGCATTTTTACATACTTAATTTAGACACCATTTCAGATTTTTTACAAACCCTTTGAGAGTCGAAGATTGCACCGTACTAAAAACATATCCTTTAGAAAGGCAAAAATTTCACATCTTCACATTACTAAAATTTTTCTTAAAATTTTTAATGGATAAAATGGCTAAAACGAGAATAATACCTACTTGTATTTTAAATATCGTAGAAATACGTTTTAAGCCATCTTTTGGCATAAAATGTTGAAATACATTTCTATAGTAATTGGTATAACTATAAAAGAGAAGTATTTTTGCATAGCTTAACGTATTTTGATTTTTAGCACATTATTTTACACTATGAAACAAGCTATACTATATTTTTTATTGATTTTTGGATGTATTACAAATGCACAAAATGTGCAAGTAGTAAGTAACGTACTTAATTTTTCTAATACTAATGAGTTAAGCACATCTACTGAACAAGTGCAGGTTTTTAATCCTGGAATTTATCCTATAACTGTTACCGATATTGACCTTTTTAGTGCTTACGGTATTTTACCATTTACACTTAGCGACACGGCTTTTACCTTGATGCCTTTAGATACACAAACTATTGATGTTGCTTTTGCCCCCAATCAGAATGTAGATTATTATTTAGGTTTGATTATAAAAACCAATAGTGGATTTGGGCACGTAGCGGTAGATTTAATTGGCAAAGGTGCATTTAGTGATCCTTATTATAATAGCACTCAAAATCTGAGTGATGTGGCGCTGAAAACAGCTTTAAATGTAAAATTGGCGGCAGGTTATAATTCTTTGGGTTATAATGGTGCTAGAGATCAAATGTTTTTACAAGTTGACAACCAAAAAAATAATGGGCAAGGGGCTACTGTAAACACTCTTGAGTGTATTTATACGGGCATTACAATTACGGGATATGCAAATAGAAGTGCTGCGCAAAATGGAAACCCTCAATTTAATACTGAGCATACTTTTCCACAATCTAAATTTAACAGCTCGGAGCCAATGAAAAGTGATATGCACCATTTGTTTCCTACTACAAATACCTCTAATAGTCAGCGTGGAAGCGATCCTTTTGGTGTAGTTTCCGGTGCCGGAAGTTGGAGTAGCGGAGGTTCTAAAAGCAGTGGCAGTACTTTTGAACCAAGAGATGTGCAGAAAGGAGCAACGGCACGCGCGATGATGTATTTTGTTTTACGCTATCAGGATTACCAAAACTTTTTTGCTTCGCAAGAATCGATTTTGCGTACATGGCACGCTAGTTTTCCGCCAACCGCAATAGACGAAGCGCGCAATAATGCAATAGCCGCACTGCAAACGTCTAGAAATCCGTTTGTAGATTATCCGCAATTTGCCGATAGAATTTTTAGTATAGCCAACAATACTAGCCGCCCAACTTTTAAGCAATTTTATAGTAGTGATGACACCATACGCTTGGCCAAAGTTGCAGGAAGATATATTTATAACTACGTACTTTATAATGAGGGTACTGAACCGATACAGGTTTCTAATTTCGCTTTAAGCGATACTAGTTTAAGGTTTTTTCAAGGTGCTCCGGCTTCGCTTACTCTTGCACCCGGCAGGGCTGAAACGCTAAACATAAGCTATAATTCACAAAATGTTTACAACGCAAATTTAACTTTTGCTACAGATCAGATGGGTAACGGTCAGGTAAGTATTCCTATTGTTAGTGGAACGAGTATTGGGCTTGATGAAGCGCGGCCCATGCCGAGTTTTGCGGTATATCCAAATCCTGCACAAGAATATTTTAATTTAAGCTTTGTTAATACTAAGCCTGTGGAACTATATTTAGTAAATACACAGGGTGAGACGGTAAAAATAAAGGCCACAGAAAAAGTATTCTGCGGCCATTTATCTAAAGGTATTTATGTAGTAAAAGCTGTTTATAAAAATGGAAATATCGCTTCTAAACGATTGGTAATTATTTAGTAATTAACCTTTTACATAACCCATTTTACTAAACTTATTAATCCGAGCATTAATTAATTTATCGGTATTAATAGCTTTTAGCTTTTCGGTTTGTCTTAAAATTTCAGCTTTTACCGTGCTAAAAATTGTTTCGGGGCTGTTATGAGCGCCACCCAATGGCTCTTTTATAATACCATCAATTAACTTGTTTTTTAGCATATCTTCTGCGGTAAGCTTTAATGCTTCGGCTGCTTTTTCTTTATAATCCCAACTATGCCAAAGTATTGATGAGCAACTTTCTGGTGATATTACTGAGTACCAAGTGTTTTCTAACATCAAAACTTTATCACCCACCCCAATGCCTAAAGCACCACCGGAGGCACCTTCGCCAATAATAATACAAATAATAGGCACTTCTAAAGTTGACATTTCATAAAGGTTTCGCGCAATGGCTTCTCCTTGGCCGCGTTCTTCGGCTTCTAAACCGGGAAATGCTCCGGGTGTATCAATAAGACAAACCACCGGTTTTTTAAATTTTTCGGCCATTTTCATTAAGCGCAATGCCTTGCGATAGCCTTCGGGGTTTGGCATTCCAAAATTTCTGTATTGGCGCATTTTGGTATTTACACCTTTTTGCTGACCAATAAACATCACAGATTCTCCATCTATCATGCCCCAGCCGCCAACCATAGCTTTATCATCTGCTACGCTACGGTCACCGTGCAATTCAATAAAATTACCGTTAGTTATTGCCTGAATGTACGCCAAGGTATAAGGTCTTTGTGGATGCCTGGAAAGCTGAACACGTTGCCAAGGCGTTAATTTTTTGGCAATTTCCTTTTGAGCATTCACAATTTTTTTCTCTATTTCCTTAATTGTTTTGCCCATATCCACATCAGTTTCCTCAGAAAGATTGTGGGTTTTTTGCAGTTGCTCCCTAAGTTCTCTTACAGGTTCCTCAAAGTCAAGATAATCCATATATAAGAAGGGTTTAATGTTTATTCATGTTGTAAGCGGCCAAAATACAAATTTTGACTAAGCGCAACTATTACTTGATTAAATCAGCTTTTGCTAATGCTTTGCGCTGATTTCGTCTTGCAAAAGCATCAATAAAAACCGTGGAAAGGATAATACCGGCACCGATAAAAAAGTAGGGCGTCATTGTATCATATTCATTAAAAAAAACAAAAGCGAGCAGAATACCATAAATAGGTTCCATATTGATGGCCAACAAAAGTGAGAAAGGTGAAATATGTTTCATAAGCGTTACGGATTCTAAAAACGCGTATGCGGTGCATATTATACCTAAAATTAATAGCCAAAGCCAATCTATATTACTGATAGTGAATAGGCTGCTGTCAAATTTGCCCGTAAGTAATAAGTATATGCCGATGCTTATACAACCGCCAACCATTTCTAAAAAAGTAATGCGGTAGGGCGTATTACCTTTTACCAATACCCCATTAATTACGGAGAATAGTGCGCTTAAAAAAGCGCTTAACAAGGCGGTAATTATTCCCCAAAAGTAGTCACCTTCAAATCTGAAAATAATGGATAAACCTATGATCACGATTAGCCCAAGTACTATTTCGAGCTTTTTAATTTTTCGTTTAAAAAAAATAGGCTCTATTAGTGAGCCAAAAAATGCTCCGGTACTTACGCAAGCCAAGGTTACACTTACCGTGGATATTTTAATGGAATGAAAAAAAGTAATCCAATGCGCAGCAATTAACACTCCTGCAAGCAAAATTCGCCCGGCATGTTTATCAAACTTAAAATCAGTACGTTTAGTAATAAGTAGGAAAATAAAAATAGCGGCAGCCGCTATCCACATGCGGTGAAAAACCAGTTGTAGTGCATTTAAGGTAATAAGGTTTCCTAAAATAGCGGTAAAGCCATAAATGAAAACAATTATGTGTAAGCGTAAAAAGTAGTTTGAAGTTAGTTTATTGGGTAACGGCATTTTACCCTATTTAAAATTAAACACAGGGTAGGAGCCAACTATAGATGCGTCAAGTGTTTTAGTAGTATCAGTATTTACAAATACAGGATTATAACCTTTTTTGATAGCCTGCAGCAAAAGATCTTGGGTAGGTAAATAATCATACACAATGCAGTCCGTATAAAACATAGCTTCTGGATGCTGCATACTCGGCACGTTAAAAATTACAGCATTTTCAGGGAGTTTGGTTTTCATAGTTGTATAAAAAACCATTTCCTTCTTTAAAGCATCAAAGTAGTCGTTTTTAATTTTAGGTTCAAAGGTTATGGTAAAATAGGTAAGCGCAATTATGGGCAAAAGGAAGTAAAAAGACTTTATAAATTTACTTGAATTAATTGCTTCAGAAAATGCCGCAGCAACAGAAAACAAGGCCGGAGAAATGGCTAAGAAAGTATAGGCCGTAAGTTTTGTTTGCGCTAAGGAGAAAAATAACAAAGCAATAAAAGCACTGCCTACAAGTGCAAACAACAGGGTGTTTTTACGTTGAAAAATTAAAAGTATAAGCGTGCTGATGAAAAGCATTAAAGCTACCGGAAGTAGTTTTTCAGTCCAAACGGTTAAATGATAGTACCAAGTGCCATCATGTCCTTCAATTACTTCATATAAATGCCTGCTATTATAGGTCCACTCATAATGCGCAAGTTCTGGAAATTTTGAGAAAGCATACAATTGCCAAGGCGCTACCAGAACTGCAACACCTAGTAAGGCTAAAAACAAATATCCCCACTCTTTTGGTTTCCAGTTTTTTTGATGCAACAAATGCAAACCCCAAGCGGCAAACACCAATAAACCGGCAAGCCACTTGGTTAATACAGCGCAAGCTACACCGATAATTAGCATAAGCATTCCTGCTCTGCGTTTTTTACTTTGCATCATTTTAATAAATCCCCAAAAGGAAAAAGCTACCCAAGCTACAAAGCAAATATCATTATGATCCATACCCTGTTTGCCATTAATTAGGTAATAAAGCACCGGTAAAAACCCTACAATGGCAGCTAAACCAAAGGCTGCTTTAGCTTGAATCAATTTACTTCCGAAATAGACACTGCAAAACAGTAATAACATCATAAAGAAGCTGGCCATGCGCATACCCAAAACGCTATCTCCAAAAATATGCATGCACAAAGCCATTTGCCAAGTAAAAAGCGGTTGTTTATGCAGCCAAGTATGCGCTTTATACCAAGCTCCGTAATCTATGTCTAAAATAGGTTTAGCATAAAGCTTTAAATGGAAAGGATCTGACATCGCATTTTTTGCAACCAACGCGTGAAAGCGTTCATCCCACGGTAAAAGAAAATCATATTGACTTATGCTTAAAAAACTGAAGCATGCTACACTTAAAAGTAAAAAGCTAAAGGCCCAATTTTCTTTTTGTTTAATATGAAAAAGTATCGCGATAAGCGCCAAAACAAAACCTAAAAAGTATAAGGGTGCAAGAATCATAGTGTCTATTTTGGAGCAATAGAATAGAGATATGTGGCTACAAATGAGAATACTACATTTGGAAACCAAACCGCCAATGCGGGCGAAAAATCACCCACGGTAGCTAAAGTGGTACTAATTTGCATAAAAAAGATGTAGGTAACACACACCGCTAATCCGAAGGCAATATTAAGACCCAAGCCTCCTCTTGATTTTTTGCTGCTAATGCTTACACCAATTAAAACCAATACGTAGGTGGCAATGGGCCAAGAGGTACGTTTGTGCTTTTCAATTTCATAATAAGCTAGGTTTTCCGAGCCACGTAACTTTTCGGTATCAATAAACTCCAAAAGGGTAGGGGTATCCATCATTTCTACGCTGTAAAGCTTGGGCACAATTTCGTTTTCATTAAACGAAAAGTTAGTGTCTAAGCGCCTACCGCTGTTTAACGTTTCAACGCCAAGGCTATCAATGGTGCGTATGTAGTAATTATCTAAACGCCACAGTCCGGTTGCAGTATCTAATTTTATAAAATCTGCTTTAAGCTTATATTTTAAATTTTGTCCATCAAAAATTTCATACGAAAAATGAAAGCCGGTGTAGCGTTCCGTATTGTAATTTTCAAAGTAAACAATATGGCCGGGTTCTATTTGTCTATGAATATTCTTATACCGCTCATTTTGTTTCATATCAATGTAGGTGTGCTTAAAATCAAGCATAGTTACGTTGGTTCTAGGAATAACAAAGTGGCTTAAAACCAAACTTAAACCGGCCACTATGGTAGCTGAAATAAAATATGGCCACATAAGGCGCCTAAAGCTTACGCCACCGGTAAGTATGGCCACTACCTCAGTGTTGGCCGCCATTCTGCTGGTAAAAAAAATGGTAGCAATAAACACAATCATTGAGCAAAACAGATTGCCATAAAACACCAAAAAGTTCAGATAATAATCAAAAATTATTTCTTTAAACGAAGCGCCTTTGGTTAAGAAATCATCAATTTTTTCAGAAATATCAAACACCACCGCAATAGCTAAAATAAGGGCAATCGTTAAGAAAAACGTCCCTAAAAATTTTCTAATAATATAGCGGTCAATTAGCTTTATCAAATTACAAACGTGTTTGTAGTTTCACTATCATTTTATTTTTCCAAGCCGTAAATGTTCCTTCCAATATGTGTGTTCTTGCCTCACCAACTAACCACATATAAAACCTTAAATTGTGTAGCGAAGCAATTTGCGGTGCCAAATATTCTTTTGCGGCAAAAAGATGGCGTAAATAAGCTTTGCTGTACGCGCTATCTACAAAGCTAGTGCCGTTTGCATCAAGTGGGCTATAATCGTTTTCCCACTTTTTATTTTTAATATTTATTATTCCCTCAGAGGTGAATAACATGCCGTTTCTACCGTTGCGGGTGGGCATTACACAATCAAACATATCTACACCTAAAGCTATGTTTTCTAAAATGTTAGCAGGCGTGCCCACACCCATTAAGTAGCGCGGTTTATTTTCAGGTAAGTAGCTGCAAACCAATTCACTCATGGCATACATATCTTCATGCGGTTCGCCTACGCTTAGGCCGCCAATAGCGTATCCTTCGCAGTTAAAGCTAGCAATAGTCTCAGCCGATTCTTTGCGTAAGTCTTTAAAGGTAGAACCTTGTACAATGGGAAATAAATGTTGCGGATATCCGTATTTCGGTTCATTTTGATTTAACCAATCTACACACCGTTTTAACCAACGGTGCGTCATGTGCATACTGTTTTTAGCGTATTCGTAAGTACTTGGGTAAGGCGGACATTCATCAAAAGCCATGATAATATCAGCACCAATGCTACGCTGAATACGCATACTATTTTCAGGACTAAAAAAGTGCTTAGAGCCGTCAATATGCGATTTAAACGCAACACCTTCTTCGGTAATTTTATTATTTGCTGATAAACTATACACTTGATAACCGCCACTATCGGTAAGCATTGGTTTGTCCCAACCCATAAATTTATGCAGGCCTCCGGCTCCTTCTAAAATGCCGGTGCCGGGGCGTAAATACAAATGGTAAGTATTGCCTAATATTATTTGTGCTTTTACATCTTCCACCAACTCTTTTTGATGCACGGTTTTTACGGAGCCAACCGTGCCAACGGGCATAAAAATGGGTGTTTCAATAGCACCATGTGCGGTGGTAAAATGTGCTGCACGCGCTTTTGATGCTGCGTCAGTGGCCTGTAACGTAAAATTCATTAGGGCAAAAGTAAGGTTTACTAGTACAAACAGAGCGTTTACTTTTGCCACATGCACGCACTGTTTTTAATTTGGATTTTCTGCAGTTTTTTCCTTGGCGGATATTACCTATTGGTGCTATTCACTTTCGCTTTATCCAGAAAAGAAACAGTTAATAAACAAGCTGATTTTGCGGTAAGTGTAATTATTTGCGGTAGAGATGAAGCCGAAAATATAAAGCGTTATTTACCCAAGGTGTTACAACAAAAATATGCTGCTGGTTTTGAGGTGATTTTTGTAAACGACAACAGCATAGATGATAGCGCCCAGATTTTGAAGTCTTTGCAAGAACAGTATGCTCATTTAAAAGTGCTCTATTTAAGTGAAAATGAAAAAAAAGGCAAGGGAAAAAAAGGAGCTGTAAAGTTTGGAATTGAGCACGCGGTAAACGAAAAACTTGTTTTTACAGATGCCGATTGTTACCCAAAAAGCGCACTTTGGTTGCAAACCGTTGCATATAAATTACAAGCTTGTGATGTGCTACTAGGCTATGGGCCAATTGAAAATGAAAAAGGTTTTTTAAATACATTTTGCAATTGGGAAACAGCTAATGTGGCTGCGCAATATTTTACATTTACCCGGTTTAAACTTCCTTATATGGCGGTGGGCAGAAATATGGCTTATACCACAAACGTGTATAAAAAGGTTGGAGGTTTTAATAAACATTTACACATAGCCTCTGGAGATGATGATTTGTTTGTGATGGCTGCTCAAAATCAGGCTAATATTAATTATACCATACATCCCGATAGTTTTATGTTTTCTGAAGCACCCAAGCGCTGGTCGCATTGGTTTAGTCAAAAGCAAAGGCATTTGAGTACCGCCTATCATTACACGGGTAAAATTAAAAGTACCCTTACGGGATTAGGAGCTAGCCAACTGCTTTTTTACGCACTGTTACCTTTTGCTTATTATGGCCATGAAATGATTACCGTAGTAGTTTTATTTGGTAAAATAGGTTTGCAATATGCAGCATTTTTTACCTCATTTAAAAAACTTGAAAGTAATAAAAGTGTTTGGCTTACGCCTATATATGAACTCATTAGCTTAAGTGCTATTACCCTATTGCATATAAAAAAGATTACAATAGGCACAACTATTAAATGGAAATGATGGAAGTAATTGAAAAGTATTTTACGGAATTAAGTGATCAGCAAAAAGCGCATTTTACGCAATTAGAACCGCTTTATAAAGAATGGAATCAGCAAATAAATGTGATTAGTAGAAAGGATATGGATGCATTTTATGAACGCCATGTTTTACACTCTTTGGGTATTGCCAAAGTGACTGATTTTGCACCCGGTACAAAGGTTTTAGATATAGGCACAGGAGGTGGTTTTCCAGGAATTCCTTTGGCCATTCTTTTTCCAAAAACGCATTTTCATTTAGTGGATAGCATTGGAAAAAAAATAAAAGTAGTACATGCGGTGGTAGAAGCTTTGGGTTTAAAAAACGTTACTACCGAGCATGGACGTGCTGAAAACGTAGGCGGGCAATTTGACTTTGTTGTTTCTAGAGCAGTGACCCACATAGACAAGTTTTTACCTTGGACAAAGGGTAAAATAAAAAAAGCCCCGCAAAGAGCGGGACTTAAAAACGGTATTTTATATTTAAAAGGAGGCTTTATAACTGATGAATTTATCAATGTAAAGCGCTACCAAATTTTTGAATTGCAAGATTTTTTTAAAGAGGAATTTTTCCAAACTAAAAAAGTAGTGCACGTGCCGGTTTAAAGAATAATTAAAAGCACTAATACAATTATACTTAAAATTAAACCTACGTAAGATAGGCTACTTACTTCGCTATCAAGACCTAAGTAACTGAATACGATACCAAGTATGGCGGCACCAATACCAATTCCGGCAAAACCACTACCGATAAATCCTAAAATTCCTATAAGCCCCAAAATAAACCCAATAATACCTAAAACGCCTTTTACAGATTCCGTTTGACCTGTGCGTGATTGTTTATTCCCTCTATCATCTAACTGATTTTGCTGTAACCAAAAATTTTGTGTCGTGCGCATTCCGTTGTGAGTAGCATCAGCAAATAAATTTTTGTTTGTTTTTTTGCTGGCGGTAGTTTTGGTAACCTCTTTCTTTATTACCGGTGCTTGTATTTCTGCGGGTTTACGTACTTCAGAAGTATTCGTAAAACTGCTGGCACTGGTTATCGGAGTAATTTCCTTTGTAGCAATTTCCACAGGGTTTTCACGGTAAACAATTCTGTTGCCTATATACACTTTTTTGTATTTATAGGTGGTTGGCTCCTCTTGCTGCACAAGGTTAGATTGTTGTGCACAACTAACGAGTAATCCGCTGAAAAGCGAAAGAAGTAAAAGTTTTTGTAATGAATTTTTCATGTGATAAGTTGATTTTAAAATCAGTTAACCACATAATTGAAAAAAAGGTTCGTCTTTTTATTTATTGAAAGGGATCGCTGTAAGCTGTATCGGAAAGAAAAGTAAAATCTGTTAAGCTTTTCAAAAAGGCTTTTAAAGCGTCTTTTTGTCTTGGACTCCAATTTCTACCCACACCTGCGGCTTTCATATTAGGATCTACATTGCTAGTAGGTGTTTTATGTCCGCCAAAGTTGTAAAATTCTACTAAACTATCTAAATCAGGTATGCTACCATCATGCATATACGGTGGACTAAACTCCATATTTCTAACGGTGGGTACTTTCATTAAGCCTACGTTTTGCTGACCCGGTACTATTTCAGCACGACCTTTTTCATCTGTCCATTCGGCCTTTAAACCATTGTTTTTAAAAGTATTATCCTTGCCAAAAGCACCAAGTAAATAACTAGTTTCAATTTCACCATGGCAGTGAAAGCAATCACCCACTTCCGTAGTAAACATGGTATATCCCTCTTGAATTAAAGGATCTTGAAATTGATTAAACGACACAGAGCCGGGGCTAGGAGCCGTCATTCTTTTTATGCTATCATAATGACTGTTAGCACTTACAATGGTGCGTTCAAATTGTGCAATGGCCTTTGCTACGCGTTCTTTTGTAATTTCATCATCACCAAAAGCATTGGTAAATAAGGAGGCATACATAGGAGTATCCCTTAATCTGGAAAGCACGGTTGGCCAATCTGCGTTGAGCTCTATGGGATTGGTAACGGGTTCTAAGGCTTGTTCTTCTAAAGATTTTACGCGGCCATCCCAAAAGAAAAACTCTTGCCAAGCTAAATTAAAAAGTACCATAGCGTGGCGCTTAGTTTCTAAACCGGCTATACCTTTTGATTTTGCTAAAGGATCAGAAAAAGAGTTTTCTTGTAAATGGCAACTTCCACAACTTTGGGTTAAATCGCCAGAAAGTTTTTTCTCAAAGAATAAAAATCGCCCAAGCTTTACTCCTTCTACGGTCAATGGGTTGTCAGCAGGAATATTGGGTTGAGGAAAACCGTACGGAACTTCTAACGCATAAGGTGTGCCAATTTGCTTCGTACTTATGTTTTCGGTGATTTTTTGATCCGGTTGACATTGGCTCATGGCCAAAACCAAAAGACCAATGGAAAGTAAAAAGAAGTATTTTTTAGTCATTGCTCATCAAAGATACGAACAGACCTGCTTTTTTCGCTTTATTATTAAAAATTCAGAAAGCATAATTAGCAAACAACTATATAGGCTATTATACGGAAATGAATACATGTATCTATCTAATCATGTGGATCGCTATAAGCTGTATCAGAAAGAAATTTAAAATCTGTAAGGCTTTTCAAAAAGGCTTCTAAAGCGTCTTTTTGTCTTGGACTCCAATTTCTACCCACACCTGCGGCTTTCATATTAGGATCTACATTGCTAGTAGGTGTTTTATGTCCGCCAAAGTTGTAAAATTCTACTAAGCTATCTAAATCAGGGATGCTACCATCATGCATATAGGGTTCACTATAGCCGATGTTACGGATGGTGGGTACTTTCATTCGGCCTAAGTTTTGTTCATTTGGCACAACTTCAGCTCGACCTTTTTCATTTAACCATATTTCTTTTAAACCATTATTTCTAAATGTGTTTGACTTACCAAAAGCACCAAACAAATAACTGGTTTCAATTTCTCCATGACAATGGGCACAGTCGCCTTCACTTTCTGAATTAAACATCACATATCCTCTTTGAATCAATGGATTCGGAAATTCGCGGTAGGATGCGGAGCCGGGGCTAGGAGCCGTCATTCTTTTTATACTATCATAATGACTATTTGCACTTATTATAGTGCGTTCAAATTGTGCAATGGCCTTTGCTATACGCTCTTTGGTAATTTTTTCATCGCCAAAAGCATTAGTAAACATGCCCGCATATAAGGGCGTTTCCTGCAATCTGGAAATTACCGTTGGCCAATCGCTATTAAGTTCTATAGGATTGGTAACGGGTTCTAAGGCTTGTTCTTCTAAAGATTTTGCGCGGCCATCCCAAAAGAAAAACTCTTGCCAAGCTAAATTAAAAAGTACCATGGCGTGGCGCTTGGTTTCTAAACCAGCAATGCCTTTTGACTTTGCTAAAGGGTCAGCAAAGGAATTTCCCTGCAAATGGCAACTTCCACAACTTTGCGTTAAATCACCGGATAGTTTTTTCTCGTAAAATAAAAATCGACCAAGCCTTACACCTTCCTTGGTTAATGGATTATCAGTAGGAATATTGGGTTTAGGAAAACCATAGGGCACTTCTAGTTCATAAGGAGTAGTTGCGTGTTTAGCACTCAGTGTTTCAGAAATTTTCTGGTCTGGATTGCATTGATATAAATTGAAAACCAATGTAATTGCAAAAAATGAATAAAGGTATTTACGCAGCATGGTGCACAAATATAAAGGAAAAACTACTCTATAATAGGTGCTTTATAGTTTACTATCCCTCAATTTTGTGTTGGGCGTAGTTGCGCCATTTTTCGATTAACTTCTGCATATCTTCTGGTAGTTCAGAGTCAAATTCCATGCGTGTTTTTTTGGTAGGATGCTCAAAAGCCAATGTTTTAGCGTGCAATGCTTGGCGCGGACAAATTTGAAAAGCGTTGGAAGCAAACTGCTTGTACTTGGTAAAGGTGGTGCCTTTTAAAATCGCATCTCCTCCGTATTCTTTATCATTAAAAAGCGTGTGGCCAATGTGTTTCATGTGCACACGTATTTGATGCGTGCGACCTGTTTCTAATTTACATTCTACCAAAGTAGTATAGCCAAAGCGCTCTAAAACTTTATAGTGGGTAATGGCGTGTTTGCCCCTATCTTCTGCTACCTCAAAAATTTTACGATTTTTTAAACTGCGGGCTAAATTGGTATTAATGGTGCCATGGTCTTCCTTTACATCACCCCAAACTAAGGCCCAATAGGTTCTATCAGTGGTTCGGTTAAAAAACTGTTTTGCCAAATGCGCCATAGCAAAGTCTGTATTGGCAATCACCAAAATACCGCTGGTATCACGGTCAAGCCGATGCACCAAGCCAGGACGTAACAGTTCACTACTCACATTTGGTAAATTGTTGAAGTGATAAAGCAAGGCGTTAACAAGTGTTCCATCGGGATTGCCAACGCCCGGATGCACCACCATACCGGCTTCCTTGTTTAGCACAATAACTTCTTCATCCTCGTGCACAATGGTTAGCGGTAAATCTTGCGGAAGCAGCGTATTATCTTTCGGAGGATACGCTAACACCACTTGCACCACATCTAAAGCTTTTACTTTATGATTACTTTTTACCGGCTTTTCATTTACCAAAATATTCCCTGCGGCAGCGGCTTGCTGAATTTTGTTGCGCGAAGTGCCACGCAGTAAATTGTGCAAAAATTTGTCAACGCGCAACGCCCCTTGCCCTTTATCTGCAACTAATCGGTGGTGTTCAAATAGCTCTTCGTTGTCTTGCTCGTCTTCCTGTTCAATATTGTGCTCTTGCATTTAGTGCGCTATTATCAGCTTTTTTATAAGGGGCAATGCCTTACGTTGGTGTATGGGTGCGATTTTAAAAAGGTAAAAACCATTGGGTAATGCTACCAAGTTAATTGACTCCTTTAAATTTCCTTGCGCCATCATTTGCCCGCTTTGGTTGTAAATACTAAAGGTGTAATCGTCAAATTTTTCTGTGCCAATATCTACGTACAGTTTTTCAGTAACGGGATTTGGAAATACATTAATTTCCGTTTCAGGCAAATCTTTTTCGGTTACAGAAATATCTTTAGGTAAGTAATTGAAAAAGGGGCGCATCATTAACGTTCCGGTTAAAAACGATTGGAACAAGTTGTTTTCCGGCCCAAAAAAGAAGGTGGTTTTGTTGGTGGTATTAATGTCAAAACCAATGTTTAATCTGCTCCCGGTTTTTTGCTTTACGCCAATAAATACGGAGTTGGCAATGTCAATCCCGGTGGTATCTAAAACATAGGGTAAGAAAAAATTCTGGTCAGTGTATGCAGGCACATAGTCGCTATCACTTTCGTAAATAAGATTACCAGGAATACCTGCATCATTTTCATAAACCACCAGTTTAAAGGAATTATTAGTAATGTCAACATTAGCCGGAATAAAGTTGAGGTATAAGCCTTTTAAGGTGGCAAAATCTAACACATCGTATTTGGCAATGGTTAATGCGTTTGGTTCATTTTCAATACCATAGCCGCGCTCAGCAGTACCATCATCGTACGCGTAATAGTTTTTAAATTGCTGTTGAGTACGCACGGTATCATTGGTTGGAAAACGAGCGTCATTTTGCCCGCGAAATGTTTGATAGGCTTCAAATGAAAATTCGTCCGTTGGAGTAAAATTTGGATTAGCAAATGGTGGGATAGGCACGCTAAAAACGGTTTGCTTGTTATCTAAGTGCGAGGCATCAATGCCAATGGTACCGGTAGTATTTTCAGCTAGAGTAATTCTATTTCCACTTGTGCCATCTACTTGTTCAATTTTGTACACACCTAAATCAGGGTTAGAGGATGCACCATTTGGAATATGGCGGATATAGGTAAATCCTAAATTTTGTTTTAAGCCTGAGTTAGAAATTTCATCGTAATGAAACCAAGGCACGCTCTCATAATTCAGCAAAAGTGAAGGGTGAGGAGCCGTAAAGGCAATATCAACGTTAGTAATCGTATCTGTTGCCAATCTTTGGTCATTCAATTCTAAATAATCAAGATGCCACATATCATACGCACCAGCACCAGCACCATAGCTTACAAACCTAAACTGAAAATTATTTTTTAAGAAAGTGGGGCCAACTTCTATACCAACAAAGCGAAAAGGTTGCGTTTTTTGACCTCTATCGCGCCACACGCTGGACCAAGTTTGATTGGTGGGATTGTAAAAGTAAAGTGCCAACGAATCATTGTTTTCTGGCGGTTCTGATAAAGCATTTCCTTGTGGTTGATACCAAAAGGAAAGCACCGTAGTGCCGCTTGTACCAGTTAAATCAATTGGTTTTGAGGTAAGTATATCTGCCGTGTCCGTAGCCAAAGAGTTAATGTTATACGCTGACCCTCTTTCGTTTATACCATCAAAAGTGGCCACGCCAATGCTGGGCGGTTGGTCGCATAGGGTTGAGTTTATAAATACAAAATTATCTTCCCACAAAGTGGAATCTGGCCGAAAGCCTTTTTTGCTGAAATCATCGCGAAAAGGCAATGAAATAGCCATGGCTGCTTTTTGAAAGCTTGGCTCTGTTATTATTGTGCTTGCTCTTTGGGTAGGCACACTTAGCACTTCTTTAGCTTGGCCAAATCCTGAAAAGGAAAGGCACGAAAAAAGTAAAAAACTAAAAGTGGTGGTGAATTTAAAAGCCATGTATTTACTGCGTAGTATCAACTATTCCTGAATTTTTATAGGCTAACGAATCGTTTGGAATTTTGGTATAATCTTGCGTAAGCCAAAGATCAACCGAGCTACCTGCATTTACGCTTGGTTCTAAATCAGCCGGAGGATATTGCTGATATACAAGAGCTAATGTGCTGTCTTTCATATCCTCATCATAAATTACACTACCTAAATTTAGGCCGTTTACCAACAATTTATCTTTAGCTTCTAATAAGCTCAACCACTTTAAATAGGGCATTGGTTTGCGCACATCGCCAAGCCCTTGTCCAAGCACCAGTGTAACTACGGTGCCTTTATCAAACTTATCATTTGGCGAAACGGGTAGCCCATTAATTTTAACATCTACCACTACATCTTTACCAATAAATGGTACGTATTCTAACGGGCCTACTCTAAAGCCTTTTGATTCTAAATCGTAAATAGCCCTGCGCTTAGTTTTTTCCACCAACTCCGGTAAGGCAAGCTTGCGCGGCTTTAAAGGATTTATGGTCAGTTTTATTTCACGATTAACTTTTACCAAAGCATCAGGCTCAGGGTATTGGCTTACTACTGCTCCGCGCGGCATTTCCGGATTATATTCTGCCGTATCTAAAATTTCTGCTTTTAAGCCTAAATCCGTAAGTTTCTTTTCCGCTTCTTGGTAAGAAAGGCGGCCTAAATTGGGCACCGTAATGTTTTGTCCATGGCGCGTATAGCTATCAAGCCAAGCGTTTAAACCCCAAAAAAGAAAGCCAAAAACAATTACCGCTATAATTACATTGAGTAAAAAAGTGCGGCTTTTTAAAAATCGAAAAATTTTCATTCTCTAAATTAAGTTGGTAAAGATATTAATATGAAAACCTATACCGCGCGTAAAAACTTAAGCGTGTCCACCTTGTCTGCATAATCCCAAAGTTGAGGTGCTTGTGCTTTGCCAAAAGGTGTATCACAAAAATCAGCCTCACCTACCAAACATTGAATTTCTGTTTTTTTATCAGCCAAGCTTTTCTTCAATATCTTTAAATCTTCATAAAACTCATAATACACTACTGAAAGTGGTGCGTGCAAATCGGTGTTTTCTTTTAACATTACAAACCCATTGTCTAAAAATTTATGTTGCTCCATTAAAAAAATGGCGCGGTGGTACTCGTAATTGTTATGATATTTATTGTGGTCAACCACATGTTTAAAAGGAAAAAATCCTTCAAAAACACGGTCAAGCTTAAATCCCTTTGGGAGATATAATTTGGTAACATTGCGGCAGCCCATTCCAAAATAGGTAAACACATCGTTACCTAAAGTGGTAATAGTTTCTTCTGTTTCTGCTCCTTTTAGCACCGCTACGGAAGTTCTGTTTTTACGGATAATATTAGGATACTGACCAAAATATTGTTCAAAATAACGTGCGCTGTTGTTGCTTCCGGTGGCAATAACTGCATCAAAACCGGTCATTTTTCCATCAGCGAAAGCAATACGGGTAGCAAACCCACGCTCAATGGCTACCAACACTTGCGCTATAAAAGGCAGCAAAATTTTATCATCGCTAGATGGTTTTATCAAAACTTTTTTACCGGATAATAAAACACTCAAAAAATCGTGAAAACCAACCATCGGAATGTTTCCTGCCATTATTAAGGCAATGGTTTTTTCATCCGCTTCAAAATGATCTGCCGAATATTGACTTACCCATTTTTCTAAATTTTCTTTTTGCAATTGCTTGCTCCATGCCTTTAGGGCAATATGTTGATTATTAACGGTAAACCATCCGTTATACAAACTGCTTTCTTGTATTGCTTTTTGAAAAGGTTCCCAGAAATAAGCATTTAATTTTTCAAGTTTGGCGTTGGTTCTTTTTTGCTCACATTGGGCTATAAATAATCCCAAAATTGAAAAAGCTTCTATGCGTTCCGTAAGGCTTAGGTTTCCCTGCATCTTATTAATTAACTTTGCGGCAAAAGTAAGCAACTAAGTATGGCAATTAAGATAACGGACGAATGTATTAACTGTGGCGCTTGCGAGCCTGAATGTCCAAACAACGCTATTTATGAAGGAGCCCAAGAGTGGCGCTTTTCTGAAGGTACCGGTCTTAAAGGAAAAGTAGCCCCAAAAAGCGGTGGTACGTATGAAGCCGATGAGCCGCAAGAGCCCGTAGATTATGATGTATATTACATTGTAACGGACAAATGTACCGAGTGTGTGGGTTTTCATGAAGTGCCACAATGTGCGGAAGTTTGTCCGGTAGATTGTTGTGTGCCAGATGAGGATAATGTAGAGTCTAAAACCGAATTACTTTCTAAAAAGGAATTTTTACACGTGTAACATACGGTAACCGCATGTTTAAACGTTTTTACACCATGCGTTTTTTATTTCTATTTTCTTTAGGGTTTTTTTCGTTTTCCGCTTTCGCGGGAGGCATCCGCGTTGCGCAAGCTCCAAATTCGGAAACAGATAGTTTGTTATCTGTGTTGGTGCAAACTGGGCCACTAATTCTCAAGCATCCAGAGTTTGCAAAACGAGATTCTGCCAATCGAGTTTTCAGCCAAACGTTAGCACTGTTTTTACAGGAAGATGTAGGTTTTGAGCAACCGCTCGACACCTTAACCAATATGATTCGCCTAAGTGATCCTAAAAATGAGGTGGTGGTATGCACTTGGCAAATGCCAGATGCTACTTTTACGTACAAACGCTTTGGAATAGTGGCTGCTGAAGGCAGGCGCAATAAAATAGAAATAACAATTTTAGAGGATAAGCTAGCAGAAATGGGTGATGAAGCCGCCTTTAAATACTTGCGTCCTGATGATTGGTTTGGCGCGCTTTATTATAAAATGATTCCTCAAAAAGAAGATGGCGAAACGTTTTACACCTTGTTAGGATATGCGCCCAATCAGGTGCTAAACCGCAAAGTGGTGGAAGTAATGACCATTGACAACCGAGGCCGCCCGCGCTTTGGAAAAAAGATTTTTTTGATAGAACGCTTTCAAGATGAACTATACAAAAAACCACCGATGCGTTTGGTAATGAAGTATAATCCTAATTTGGTGGCTAGTTTAAAATGGAATGAGGTGGAGGAAATGATTGTAATGGATCATCTTTCTCCGCCTGATGGAGTTTTTAAAAAGCAGTTTACCAAGTATGGTCCAGATTTTAGTTATGATGGCTTGGTTTGGCGCAAGGGTTGGTGGGAACTGCAAGAGCAGGTAGAATTTAACTCGCAGCAGCGCGTAATTATCCGGCCACCGGCAAAACCTGCGCCTAAAAATAATTAATGCCTGCTTAACCCAACAGGCGTATATAAATTATTACTTTAGCGGCTTATTCAGAAATGTATTACAAAAACAGCGTTGCATAAGCATTATCCGTTACGTATTAAAAGTGAGCAATTTAGTGCTCCTTATGAAGCCTCTTATAAGAAGCGTGCATTTCTTTTCTCCAAATTTATTTTAAAAACCAACTCATGAAAGTACACAACTTTTCGGCCGGCCCATGTATTTTACCTCCAGATGTATTGCGCAAAGCATCAGAAGCTGTTATAGATTTTGATAATTTGGGATTATCAATTTTAGAAATCAGTCACCGTAGTAAAAACTTTGTGGCGGTAATGGACAAAGCTGTTGCTTTAGCTAAAGACTTGTTAAATGTACCGAGTGGCTATTCTGTGGTATTTGTGCAGGGTGGAGCAAGTTTAGAATTTGTAATGGTGCCTTATAACCTTATGAAAAAGGAAGGGGGTAAAGCGGCTTACATTAATACGGGAACATGGGCGGATAAAGCTATAAAAGAAGCAAAGCGCTTGGGTGATGTTAATGTTTTAGCTAGCTCTAAAGACAGTAATTTTAGTTTTATACCGAAGGATTACTCGATTCCCAGTGATGTGGATTATTTTCATTGTACTAGTAACAATACCATTTTTGGAACGCAAATGAAAAGCTTTCCTAAAACGGATGTACTAAAGGTTTGCGACATGAGTAGTGATATCCTTAGCAAGCAAGTGGACATTTCGCAATTTGATTTAATTTATGCGGGGGCACAAAAAAACATGGGGCCTGCCGGTGCTACTATGGTAATTGTAAAAGATGAAATTTTAGGAAAAACAGGAAGGGATATTCCGGCTTACCTTGATTACCGTGTGCATATTGATAAAGAATCCATGTTTAACACACCTCCTGTTTATTCGGTTTATGTAAGTATGTTAATGATGCAATGGCTTAAAGATAATGGCGGTGTGCAATGGATTGAGCAAATAAACAATCAAAAAGCTGAGGTGATTTATAACGAAATTGACCGCAATAGTTTGTTTAACGGTACGGCAGCAAAAGAAGATCGCTCAAACATGAATGCCTGTTTTTTACCAACGGATGAAAGCTGGCAACCAGAGTTTGATAAAATGTGGAAAGCAGCGGGAATTAGTGGCATTAATGGTCACCGCTCAGTAGGTGGTTACCGCGCCAGTATGTATAATGCACTCACCTTGGATAGTGTAAAAACGCTGGTAGATGTAATGAAAGAATTTGAAAGAAGTAAAGGGTAAATTGGTTAGTTGGTTGGATTCGTGAAAAGGTAATTAGGATAAACTGGATGTGAAAAACCGAGTGTACGCAGTACGAATCAACAACTCAACAACTCAACAACTCAACGAATTAACAACTCAACAAGTAAACGAATTAACGTAAAATAGATATGAAAGTATTAGCCAATGATGGCATTTCTCCGGCAGGAGCAGAACGCTTAAAAGCCGCTGGTTTTGAATTAGATGAAACACGCGTAGCGCAAGAGCAATTGGAAAGCTACATGAAAGAAAATAAGGTGGACGCTATTTTGGTGCGTTCAGCTACCACGGTGCGTAAAGATTTAATTGACAGTTTAGGCGACCAGTTGAAATTAATTGGCCGTGGAGGTGTAGGTATGGATAACATTGATGTGGACTATGCCAAAGAAAAGGGTATTCACGTAATCAATACACCTGCTTCAAGTAGTCGCTCTGTTGCAGAATTGGTTTTTGCACATCTTTTTGGTATGGTGCGTTATCTTTTTGATAGTAATCAAAAAATGCCTTTAGAAGGAGATACGCGTTTTAAGGATTTAAAGAAAAATTACGGTGGAGGTATAGAACTTAAGGGAAAAACCTTAGGCATTATTGGCTTTGGCCGAATTGGACAAGAGGTTGCACGCATGGGTTATGGTTTAGGAATGCACCTTATTGCAGCCGACCGTAATGAAGGAAAACAAAGCTTGGAAGTTTCTTTTGCGGATGGCCAAAAAATTACCACTTCCGTTACCTGCACTACTATGGAGGAAGTACTTAAAAAAGCTGACTTTGTGTCCGTGCATGTTTCAGGAGCAGGTAAAACACTTATTGGTGAAAAGGAATTAATGATGATGAAAGATCAAGCAGCTATTATCAATACTTCACGTGGAGGTGTGGTAAGCGAAGTAGCCTTGCTTAAAGCATTAGAAAGCGGAAAGTTGCGCTATGCAGGCTTGGATGTTTTTGAAAACGAGCCAACTCCGGCCATGCAGGTATTAATGAGCCCACATACTTCACTTACACCGCATATTGGAGCTGCAACGTTAGAAGCACAAGATAGAATTGGTGAAGAACTAGCCGATCAAATTATTGAGTTGCTGAAGTAAGCAATAGGCTTTTTAGAAAATAAAAAAACCGAGTTGGCGTAAGCTGACTCGGTTTTTTTTTGTGGATGTAGTGCGAAAAATGGTTATTGATATTACATAAAATAAATTTGCGCTTCCACGCCTAAGAATAAGTTATTTACGCGTCCAATGTCAAGAATAGAAACTCTTTCTTGTCCGCCTGGTACGGATTCGCTCAATGCAAAAGCACACACTGCTTTTAATCTAAAGTTATAAATTCGGAAACCCATTTTTAGGCTAGCCAAATTTTGGCTAAATGGCCTGGTGTAATTGTTTGCACCATCATTAAATTTTGTAGTACGGAAATGAGTCAAGGTCGTTTCTAAGTTTAAGGCATTTAATTCAACTCCGTACAATACACCTATGGAACCGCAGCCGGCAACAAATAAAGGATAAAAGCCACCTTCTACTCCGTAATACTGGTTTAGAGTTGCTCCTTTGTGCTTTCTAGTGAAGTTGAGCTTTGGTAAAAATATGGCTAGTTTTGATTCACCGCCAACTGCAAAAACACCACTTAGCTCGTATGTAATGTTCTTTTTATGTGTGGGAGGTGCTGTCCATTGAGATTGCCCAAATAAGGGAAAAATCAGAGCAAAACCAAAAAGATAAATAAAGAGCGTTTTATTGCCACAATAAGGAGTACGCATGTTGTTATGTTTTTAACTTACACGCGGCTGCTTGCAAAAGGGTTGGCTTTTAAGGGTTTTATGTTGCTACATTATTGGTCATTAACGCAGGTATTCTCGAGCGGGCGTTACTTTAAAAATAGGGATTAAAGAAGTTGTCATTTACAAAATTTCACCTACCGATTGGTAGGCTGGTTTATGGGTGAATTATGAAAATAATTAATAGTCTTCGTTATCAGGCTTCGATACATCCCGCTATTGGCGGGATACTCAGCCTGACATCTGGGTAAAAAAGGCATTGTAATTTCTATACTAATTCGTAACTGGGTGTCATCCTGAGTGTCCCCAAAAACTTTGGTGAGCATGATTTTGCAGCGCCAAATTTCACCTACCGATTGGTAGGCTGGTTTATGGGTGAATTATAAAAATAATTAATAGTCTTCGTTATCAGGCTTCGATACATCCCGCTATTGGCGGGATACTCAGCCTGACATCTGGGTAAAAAGTGCATTGTAATTTCTATACTAATTCGTAACTGGGTGTCATCCTGAGTGTCCCCAAAAACTTTGGTGGGCATGATTTTGCAGCGCCAAATTTCACCTACCGATTGGTAGGCTGGTTTATGGGTGAATTATAAAAATGATTAATAGTCTTCGTTATCAGGCTTCGATACATCCCGCTATTGGCGAGACACTCAGCCTGACATTTGGGTAAAAAGTGTATTAGAACTTCTATACTAATTCGTAATTGGGTGTCATCCTGAGTGTCCCCAAAAACTTTGGTGGGCGTGATTTTGCAGCGCCAAATTTCACCTACCGATCGGTAGGCTGGTTTATAGGTGAATTTAAAAATGATTAATAGTCTTCGTTATCAGGCTTCGATGCATCCCGCTATTGGCGGGATACTCAGCCTAACATTTGGGTAAAAAGTGTATTAGAACTTCTATACTAATTCGTAAGTGGGTGTCATCCTGAGTGATTTTGCAGCGCAAAATTGTATCGAAGGGTGAATTTTAAAACCGAAAGGATCTATTTGCTGGAGTAATTAAAACCCACCCACCGCTTTATTCGCTTGCACCAAATGCCTTTCATTATGATACACCACCACGCGCAACGTATCGCCCAAGCGTAGTTTTAAAAGTTTGCTAATGCTTATGGCGGTTTTTACTTTGGTTAGGTTTACGTTTTCGGCCTGTTTTAGTAGGCTAAGCATCCGGTCTTGTTGCTTTATAAACCGATCAATTGTGGTTTTGGTAAGCAATTGGTGGAGGGTGTTTTTATCCTTAAAAGTTTTCATGGTATTTAGCTTTTCATCTGCTTTAGCGGGCTTTAGGCTAAGTGCAAACTTGTTTCCTAAAAACCCAGTTTTAAATGTTGTAGCATTTGGCGCAGGATTGGAGGCTAAAATTCTCAATTCAATTTCCTTTAAATAAAAATCTCCGTAAAGGTTAAGGTGTTCAATACATTCCAAAGCATTCCACTTTTCAGGCGCAGGCCGCTTTTCAAGTACTTGAATAGGTAAAGTAAGTAGGTGTTGCACTTCCTTTTTTACGTATTCAGTTTTTGTTTTTAAGTCTTCTAAAAGTTCTTTCCTTGTTTGTAGCATCGTGTTTTCTTTACAGCAAAGAAATTGCTGCTTCAAGAAATAATTCTTGATTGAAATCAAGAATTACGCACGCGGCTCAAGGTTTCAGGCGTCATACGTAAATACGAAGCAATGTATTTAGCCGGTGCTTCTAAAAATAAATGCGGACTACGCGCCAATACTCTTTGGTAACGCTCAAAAGGGGAGTGGGTTAATAAGTCGAGTTCACGTTCAATTTGTTGTTTTGCCAAATCTTCTAGCACCAGCGTATAAGCTTTGTACAAGTTGTTTGCTTCCAAATAGGCGTATAAATCGGTTTTTTTTATGGCAATAAGGGTAGTGTTTTTCAGCGCTTCTACAGAAAAGGTGGATGGGGTTTCACTCAAATAAGAATGCAGTGAATTTATGATAGAGCCCTGATAACCAAAGCGAATAGTGTGCTCATCAAATTCAGATAGGTAATATACACGCACTAAGCCGGAGGAAATGAGATACAGATTGTGTTCCGTTTCACCGGCTCTAAGTAAATGCGCGCCACGTTTTACCGAAAGGGTTTTTCCGTTTTTACTTACTTCTTTTAAAAGTTTTTCGGTAGCTGATAACATCCGGTAAAGGTAAATTTAGTTTTTGTGAATTGGTGGATTTGAAGTGTATGCAGGTCTTCGTTAACAGCTTCGATACATCCCGCTTACAGCGAAACACTCAGCCTGACATCCCCGTGACAAAAGCGTTAGAATTTCTAAGTTACTAAAGAGGGTAGGTGTCATCCTGAGTGATTTTGCAGCGCAAAATTGTATCGAAGGGTGAATTATGGAAACTAGTGCAGGTTTTTGTTATTTAGCTTCGTTACCAGGCTTCGATACATCCCGCTTACAGCGAGACACTCAGCCTGACACCCTCGTGACAAAAGCGTTAGAATTTCTAAATTACTAAAGAGGGTAGGTGTCATCCTGAGTGATTTTGCAGCGCAAAATTGTATCGAAGGGTGAATTATGGAAACTAGTGCAGGTTTTTGTTATTTAGCTTCGTTACCAGGCTTTGGTACATCCCGCTTACAGCGAGATACTCAGCCTGACATCCTCGTGACAAAAGCGTTAGAATTTCTAAGTTACTAAAGAGGGTAGGTGTCATCCTGAATGATTTTGCAGCGCAAAATTGTATCGAAGGGTGAATTATGGAAACTAGTGCAGGTTTTTGTTATTTAGCTTCGTTACCAGGCTTTGGTACATCCCGCTTACAGCGAGATACTCAGCCTGACATCCTCGTGACAAAAGCGTTAGAATTTCTAAGTTACTAAAGAGGGTAGGTGTCATCCTGAGTGATTTTGCAGCGCAAAATTGTATCGAAGGGTGAATTATGGAAACTAGTGCAGGTTTTTGTTATTTAGCTTCGTTACCAGGCTTCGATACATCCCGCTTACAGTGAGATACTCAGCCTGACATCCTCGTGAAAACAGTTTTAGAATTTTTGAGCGACTCGTACTACGTCCGTGTGTTTATCCTTCAACTTTACAACTTTACAACTTTACAACTTTACAACCATTCCCCATTCACCACCCAAAATCCACCATTCAGCTACTTCGTTTATAGGGTTCAGCTATTTAGGCTTTTGCAGCCGCAAGGCTCCACGTAAGTTTGTGCTATAATTATTAAAAACAAACAAAAATGGAAACGCCAACCACCCCTCAGCCATCTAATAGAAAAGGACTTGTAACCGGATTAATCATTATTTCCATTGGTGTTTTTTGGTTGCTAAATCGGATGGGTGTGTATTTGCCAAATTGGCTTTTTGATTGGCCAATGATTTTAATTTACATCGGAACATTTATCGGCATAAGCCATCGTTTTAAAAACCCGGTTGCTTGGATACTAATTGCCATTGGAGCGTTTGGATTGGTATATGAGTTTTTAGATATTCCTATTGAAATGAGACGCTATATATGGCCTTTAGCTTTAATCGTAATCGGTTTAATTGTAATTATTCGTCCAAAAGGTGGCCCAAATCGCTTTCGCAGAGATAAAAATAATGTGGCCGACAACGGAAGCCGTGTAAATACAGTAAGTGTTTTTAACGGAAGTAAACGCTACGTTACCTCTAAAAATTTTATAGGAGGAGAAACCGTGAGCATTTTTGGCGGCACCGAAATAAACTTGCTTAATGCTGATTTTGATGGAACTATAACTTTGGACAACACCGTAATTTTTGGCGGACTAAAACTTATTGTTCCGCAGAATTGGGAAGTAAATTTAAACGCTACCGCCATTTTTGGCGGAGTAGAAGATAAGCGCCTAAGTGCGGTAGAAATCGTTTCAGATGATGATAAAGTACTACGTGTAACGGGCACAGTGGTGTTTGGCGGTATTGATGTTGTAAGCTATTAGAACCCTATCTTTGAAAGCAAACGGCACATCGGTGGTATTAAATCCTTTGCTTCAAGAAAATAATAAATGGTATCTCCTGCTCAGCATTTTAATGTTGGCAGGAGTTCATTTTTTTGGCCTAATAAATAGTTTACAATTGCCGGTGGCCGCTTCTTTAAGCGATGCTCTTTTGAGTTGGATTACCCTTGGTTTTGTGGTATTTATGGTGGTAAATACACTGTCTTTTTACCATCCTAAAAAAGGTGGGTTTCTGTTGGTTTTTACCGTACCGTTGGTGTTGGCGTTTGCTTGGCAACAGTTTACAGGCTGGTTGTTACAGCGCTTTGTAAGCAATTCGGTTTTTTTAGAATTTTTAGAAAACAGTGCGTTTTACAGGCTTTCGGTTAGCTATTTAATTTTGGTTGGCGCCTTTTTATTCGCGTTGCTTTGGTATCGCTTGGGCGAAAGGGAAGATGCAAAATTACGTGCGCAAGAAACCAACAAGCTGGCTAAAGAAGCTGAGCTTTTTAAACTGCGTCAACAATTACAACCGCATTTTTTATTCAATAGTCTAAATTCCATAAACTCCTTAATTGTTAGTAAACCAACCCTTGCACGCGAAATGATACAACAGCTATCTGGTTTTTTACGCGGTACGCTAAGGCGCGATGATCAAATGTTGATTCCGTTTAGTGAAGAATTAGAACACCTAAAATTGTATTTAGATATTGAAGAAGTCCGTTTTGGAAACCGCTTATCCGTAACTTTTAACGTTGATGAAGCGCATTTACCTTTAAAAGTGCCACCACTTATTTTACAACCGCTAATGGAAAATGCTATAAAATTTGGTTTGTACGGAACCTTAGGTAGTATAACTATTTCGCTGAAAAGCGAAGTGCAGCAAAACCGCTTACACGTAATTATTACCAATCCTTTTGATGCAGATGCCGAAGCGCAACAAGGCACCGGTTTTGGGTTAAAATCTGTAAAGCGTAGGTTGCAATTATTGTATGGCCAAGTAGATTTACTAACGCTAAAAGAGGAAAATCAAATTTTTGAAGCACGCATAAAAATTCCTATTACACATGATTAAAGTATTGCTAATAGATGATGAACCTTTGGCCAGCGATTTAGTGGAAGAATATTTGCAAAAGCACGAAAATTTTGAAGTTATTGGCCGCTGCTTAAATGGTTTTGAAGGTTTTAAAGCAATACAAGAGCTACAGCCTGATTTGGTTTTTTTAGATGTGCAGATGCCCAAAATAAATGGCTTTGAAATGTTGGAAATGCTGGATAATCCTCCAGCAATAATTTTTACCACCGCCTTTGATGAATTTGCGCTTAAAGCTTTTGAAGCCAGCGCAATAGATTATCTGCTAAAGCCCTTTTCTGAAAAACGATTTGCAGAAGCTTTATCGAAATATATCTCCCGCAAGGAAAAAAATGAACCACAAAACCTAAGACCTTTACAGGAGAATAACACCTTAAAAAACAATAACAGGGTGGTGGTAAAGGATGGTGGAAAAATTAGAATTTTGCCGATAAAGGAAATTACACGCTTAGAAGCAGATGGTGATTATGTAACTATTTTTAGCAGCCAAGGAAAATTTACACTTAAAAAGAGTTTACAGCATTTTGAAAACACACTGCTGGCCACCGTTTTTGTGCGCGTACACCGCACACATCTTATTAATGTGGCGCAAATTGAACGCATAGATCCTTACGGGAAAAATAACCATCTTGCAAAGATGAAAGACGGTGCAAATGTACCCGTTAGCAGAACGGGTTATCAGCGTCTTAAACAAACACTTAATTTATAAAATATGCACGACCAAAACCTCTCTCCGGAAAGTTTAATGATGTCTCATGGTTACAAACCGGCCTTATCTGAAGGTTCTATTAAGGCACCCATTTTTCAAACATCCACGTTTGTTTTTAAAACGGCTGAAGAGGGAAAAGCATTTTTTGAAGTAGCTTACGGCTTACGCGAAAAAGCGGCTGATGAAGAAATGGGTTTGATTTACAGCCGACTAAACAATCCGAATTTGGAGATTTTAGAAAATCGTTTATGCCTGTGGGACAAAGCGGATGATTGTGCCGTGTTTGAAAGCGGTATGTCAGCCATTGCAACGGTGCTTATGGAATTTTTAAGTCCGGGTGATTTGCTTTTGTACAGTAACCCGGTTTATGGTGGTTCAGATCATTTTATAAAACACGTGCTTACGCGATTTGGCATTCATATAGTTGGCTTTAAAACAGGCCAAAGTGAAGAGGAAATTGCGGCCATTATTGAAGCAACCGGCTATGCCGATAGATTGGCTTTAATACACGTGGAAACACCCGCCAATCCTACTAATGATTTAATTGATTTGGAAGCGTGTAGCCGTTTGGCAAAAAAATATAGTAGGGAAGAAAAGCAGGTTTTATTGGCCGTAGATAATACCTATATGGGGCCGCTTTGGCAACACCCGCTTAAGCATGGTGCTGATTTGGTGATGTATAGCGCTACAAAATATATTGGTGGGCATAGCGATGTTATTGCCGGTGCTGTTTTAGGCAACAATGAATTGATGCAAAGGGTAAAAGGCTTGCGTACTTTTTTAGGAAACATGGCTAGCCCTTGGACCGCTTGGTTACTAATGCGAAGTTTGGAAACCCTAAAAGTGCGCATGGAGCAACAAGCGGCAAATGCGGCTGAAGTGGCTAGCTTTTTAAAAGAGCATAATAAGGTGGAAAGCATCGCTTATTTAGGATATATTCCAAAAGAGGATATTAGAAATACGGAGATTTTTGAAAGGCAACATACTTCTGCCGGAGCCATGGTATCTTTTAATATAAAGGGTGGAGAAAAAGAAGCATTTGCGGTATTGAACAAATTGCGTCTTTTTCGTTTAGCAGTAAGCTTGGGCAGCACAGAATCTTTAGCGCAACACCCCGCAAGTATGACACACGCTGGAGTGGATAAGGAATTGCGAGAGGAATTGGGTATTACTGATAAATTAATTCGCCTTTCAATAGGTGTGGAAAATGCTAAAGATTTGATAGCGGATTTGGCGCAAGCATTAAACTAAAATATGTACCATGTTTGGATTATTCAAGAAGAAAACGGAGAAGGAAAAAATGTTGGAGGAACATTCTAAATTGCTAAAGGAAGCACATCGCTTAAGCACCACCAACCGCGCAGAAAGTGATAAAATGGCTGCTAAAGCAGATGAACTCGATAAGAAAATAGCGGCAATGAATTAATGCCAATTCAAATTATTGCAGTAGTGATGCTAATTTTTAACTTCTAATAAATTTAAAAATCTTAGTGTGCTTAAGTCTCCCGCCAAGGTAGGAGATTTAGGTTGATACATTTGTACAATTATAGAAATAACATTTGGTGTAAGTTTTACAACGCTCTAAACCATTGCACTACTGGTATGGCAGCTCTAAAGTCAATTTCGCTTGATAATATTCCTAACAAACCAAATTGAAAAGCGCTTTTATTGCTGTAAGTAAAACGAACCCCCGGAATGATTAAGGCAAGGGGAGGAGCGCCTTCTTCGGTAACTATTCTGGTGGTGCGTTCGTTTCTGTTTGTTGCCGGGTTGAAAATGAAAAAAGTTTCTTCTATTTCTTGTTCTGGCCCTCTCATTAAAATGAATGAGTCAAAAACTAAACTAACTTTATTGTTAATTTTTGCCATACCAGCAAAACTGGTTATAAATCGCCCGTTTGATTCTCCACTTTGCCACGCATTGCCGTAGCCTGCAGAAAAGGCAATATTTTTCATTCTATCCCCGTAAGATATACTGGCAAAAGGTAAAGCAATATAAAATTCAGGATCTATATAAGAAAAACTCCCGGCCAAAGCGCCTACTGCTAGGTAGGTATTTTCGGCTAGTTTAAAACTCTTTTTTGCGTTTAAAACAATGGGTGCGCCAATCCAAGTGGTCATTACGCCTATACCAAAATTATCGCCTAAGCTAAATTGTAAATCAGGCCCATATAAATTCCATTGTGCATAATGTTGCCCTTTTTTAAGTGGTAAGCCATTGGTGGTAATAAAGTAGCGGGTAGCAAAAGTTTCTTCGCCAATAAATTCACCTGTGCTGCCAAGTTCCGATTTGTTTACCGTAATTATTTCGGCAATAGTATGTTGAGGGATGTAAATTCTGCGTCCATCTTTCGTGTCAAATAAAATTTCACGCTCATCCTGACTCACAATGTAGCCCAATAATTCGCCTTTATCGGTTTTAACCAAACGTACCAATTGTTTTTCTCTAAACCGTGTACTATCACTTTGAGAAAAAACGGTAAAACTGCAAAGCATAAAGAATAATATGAGAAGGCTGTAAAGAATTTTCATAAGATGATTTTTATTTTTGAGGGAAATTAAAGGAAGTATGTTTAACTAAATAATCGATTTTTAATACTACACGTGCAATGATTATTGATAGTTGGGTTTACACACGTCCTTTAAGCTCCTGTAGGTTTTGAGTAATCGTTAAGATAAAAAAACACAGGCTCAGACTTTTCTTTAAAACGCAACCATGTATTGAAACATGGGTAAGGCAAAAGCAAAACCATCTTTGCTATCAAAAATGCCCAATAACCCAAATTGAAAAGCTTTATTTGGTTTGTAGTTCCATCGCATATTAGGCATCAATAGGACTGTGGAAGGCAACTCACTACCTGGTACTAAAAAATCGTTTGGTTGGCCGATTCCTGCGGCTCGATGTATGATAAAACTATCAAATACAAACGTAACTTTTTTGGTGATATCAATCATGCCGCCTACGCTCGTCATCAACCTCCCGTATCTATCAGCCTTATCACTTGTCCAAATATTAGCGTATGCGGAAGTAACGGTAATGTTCTTTTTTGCATCACCCACGGTAATACCAACAAAAGGTGCGGTAATCAATAAATCAGGGTACAAATAGGTGAAATGTCCGGCAAGTAGACCTGTGGATAAATGTATATTCTCACTAAGAATAAAGTTCTTTTTTAGTCCTAAAAGTATGGGTGAGGCAATCCAAGTAGTATGTAAGGATAGTTCAAAATTATGGCCAAGGCTAAATTGCAGTGTGGGTCCCGTCAAGTTAGCTCGAATATGGTGATTTCCTTTTTTTAAGGGAATTCCGTTGGATGAAAAAACGTAGCGCGTACTAAACGGATGACTTATCTCGCCATGCGAATCACCGTGTGCAGCTTTTTCAACTACTTTTTCTACGCGGGCTATTTTGTACTGCACTAATCTCACTCTTTCTCCACCCTTTACATCAAGTATTATTTCACTGGGGTTTTCGGTAATTATATATCCAACTAATGTGGTACCATCGGTCTTTACAATTCGAACTAGCGAGTCCGTTGTTGCACTATCAATACTGTTTTGCTGCGCGTTTACTTGTGTTTGTATTCCAAACAATAGGGCAATGCAAACCAATTTAAGCAAGTTGAATCTTGGGTTTGAGGTCATAGGTGGTACGCTTAATCTGTGTTTTAAAAAGTATGTATCCATTTTATCGCTGGAAGAGGAATTATTAATAAGGACTCAGGTAATGATGTGTGAAGGATAGTGAGTCCAAATTGATATGCATTTTCTTCATTTGGATAATTACGCACTCCTAACTGTATCATCGGACCAAGGGGAAGGCCAGCGGTATTATTGTTTCCCCCTGAGAGAGGTATGAAAGAGTCAAAAACGAAACTTCTTTTTTTAGTTACTTTCTTTTCAAACGCCAAACTAATGGAATAAGAACCCGTAAAATCGAGATTGTTATAAATTAAATAGGAACCGTTTAATGTAAAACTACCTTCCTTGCTTAAATAAGAAACACTTAGTACCGGTGCTAAATAATAGTCGTTTGTTGTTTCCGTAATAAAGTAACCGTAAGTGGTTTGTGCGTAAGAAATTCCTGCCGCAACGTAAAATTGATTGTTTAGTTTTAAACTTTTTTTAACGTTTATGTATAGCGGGTTTAGAGCAAAGGATGTGGCTAGGTTTAGGGTAATGTTATACGCAAGACTTAGTTGTATTCTGGGGCCTGGCAGAGCAAGTTCTAAGGTGTGTTGTCCTTTTTTTACGGGTATTGCGCTTCCTGTAATAAAGTATCTATTGGTAATTTCTGGAGCAACCTTAAAGCTGCCTTCTTGTCCTTCTTTTGCGGTATCATTAATTTCTACTATTACCTCTTTAGGTACAAAAATTTTTCTTCCGTCTAAAGTTTCAAAGTATATACTAGTTGAGGTTACAGTCAGAATGTAGCCAAGTAACTCACCGTCATCATCCAAAATCAATTTGGTTAGGGTGCGGGGTTCATCATTTTGGCGCTCGGTTTGAGCATGTACATTTGAGGCACAACAAAAACAGCCAAGGAGAATACAAAACAGCAAGAATTTATGCATAAAGGATTTATTACTAGCCAAATATAGAAGCTATTATTTTGTCAAGCACTTCTATTACTAGTTTGTAACAGTTCTATCCTCCTACCCAAGCCTTAAACCCGGGGCTTTTATCTACGCTCACAATAGCATCATCCGCTGTAGCGGGATTAGTTACCACTTTTAAACGGCCTTTGGAATATGGAATCATTTCAACAATGCAGGCTAATCCTAAAATATACTGGCGGTTAATTTGATAAAAATGTGCTGGATTTAATTGTTCTATCAGTTTTGACAAAGGCTGATCAAAAAGATACTCACAGCCTTGTTTATCAATTAGGTAACTGTGTTTTCCATTCGCGAAGAAATACGCAATATCCTCCGTAGAAAGGGTTTTAATACGCGTGCCGGTGCTCACTAAAAAGCGCGAACGATATGCTGGTTGATAGCTTTGCGCAAGTTTATTAACATCGGGCAGGGCTAGTTTATTTTCTTCAAATTTTAGCAATGCGCGGCTAAGTTCTTCGGTATTTATAGGCTTTAAAAGGTAGTCAACACTATTTAGCTTAAAGGCTTTTAGAGCGTACTGGTCATACGCTGTGGTAAAAATTATGGGTGTTTTTACTTCTATTTCATCAAAAATGGCAAACGATACATCATCCGCCAAATGCACATCTAAAAAAATGAGTTGGGGTTCTAAAGCAAGTAGGCGTTTTTTAGCTTCGCGCACACTTTGTATTACACCCAAACATTGCCAATCATTCCGCAGTTTTTGAATATTACTTTCTAGTCGCTCTGCGGCTAAGGGTTCATCTTCAATAAGTACGTATTTAATCTTCATCTTGCAAAATTAAAGGCAAACGAGCCGTGTATTCCTGTCCGTTAATCTTAAACTCAGGGCTCAAATCACTTAGTAAGTTATAGCGTTTTTTCAAATTTGATAATCCGGTTTTAGTACCGTCTTTAAGCTCATTTCTGGTTTGTAAGTTATTTTTCACCTCCAACCAATTGTTACGGCTATTAATACTCAAAGTAAGGGGTTTTTCTAATGAAATCTCGTTGTGCTTTAAAGCATTGCTCAGTAATTCCTGTAATGCTAAAGGCGGTAAAAATTTATTCAAATCTTCCGCCTCAATACTTTTGTGAATATGTAATCCTTCTCCAAACCTAATTTTTTGCAAGTTTAAATAGGCTTCCGTAAAATCTAATTCCTGTTTTAAGGTTACCACCATTTCGCCTTTTACTTCCAGCACATAGCGGTACACTTTTGCAAAGTGATCAATAAAATGCTGCGCTTCTTCCGGGTTTTTCTGAATAAGGGCACTGAGCACGTTAAGGCTGTTAAACATAAAATGTGGGTCAAGCTGCGCCTGTAAATTGAGCAGCTGACTTTTAGTGTTTTCTTCTCGTAAATGTGTTTCTCGCAAAAGGCTTTCTTTCCAACGTTTAAAAAGATATACCCCTTCAAAAATACCTAGAGTAATAAGCGTTATAGAGTTGCCAAATAAAATATTGGAGAGGTAAATGGAGGGCGTTAATTCAGCTAAAAAGTCAGCCTTTAAATAATGAAAAAGGGTAACTAAGATTATTTGAAAAGTGCACGCAAATACTAAAACCGCTGCAACTTCTCGCCATAAGCGTGCAACCACATTTTTATGCCAAGGGTAATAAAAACTAAGCCATTGAAAAATAAAAGAGGTGCCTAAATAAAGTACAAAAGTGTTGGCAAAAGAATAGGTTACTCCCACCAAATATTGCCTTACTGAAAAAGGGTTTTCTGCATTATACACATTGTTTAGCCAATCTTCAAAGTAAAAAAGTAGCATAGGAAAAGTTGCAATGCCAACTATTAACCACCATTCGTGTTTTTTAACGGTAAACCTAAATTTGTTCCTCACAGCCATTCCTGTAAATTCATTTTCATCAATTTCTCGGCAAGTTTAGTTTCGGCTTCCACTTTCGTGGGATGTGTTTCTACTTCCCAACCAACGGTGTACCCTTCTCCTAGCCTATCACTCCATTCCATAGCTTTTTTGTGCGCACCTTTGGTTACATAACGCAACATGTGCTCCTTGCTTTCCCACACGGTTAAAGTACAGTAATTGCGTATATCTCGCGCCCAAGCCTTAATACTATGTAAGCCTATACTATTGTTGGCTTGTCCGTAAGAGCGAATGGCGTGGTATTGAAAAAGTGGTACCGCCCACCATTTTACTCTAAAGTGTGTATAGCTTACGTACATTGTTTTTTGATTTTTTTATAGACCATAAACCATGAGATGCATCGATAGACCTTAGACTCCTTAAAACCTAATTAAAAAGTAACTCTATACAACACCATCGGAAATAAACCCAATTGATAGGTAGTTTCTACTTCTTGTGTATCAGAATTATAGCTTTGGCGAAATGGGTTTTGGTTGTTGCTCACATTTTGTATGTCTAGCGCAAATTCTTGTGTTAATTTTTTACCACTCATTTTAAAACCAACTCTAATATCTGCTCTAAAATAAGGGTCAAACTGCGCACTAAACGCTTCGCTATTATCGTAGCGCTCTTCATCAGCGGCTATAGATGATGCTAAATCAATTGGCGTATAACGTTGCCCACCAGCTGTGGTAATTTTTGCATCTACCGTAAGGGTATTGCGCCTTTTACTTTCTTTTTTGCTGAGCACAAATTCTTTGCCGCCTAAAAGATTATACACGTAATTTCCGTTAAAAGCGGTATTGCGCCAAATGTTGTCACTACCTTGGTATTGAGATTCATACAGGCTTAAAGTGGTTAAAAAGTAAAAACCTTTATCCATAAATTTTTCCAGGGTAAGATCTAAACCATAGTTGTACCCAAGTCCGCCATTTTTTACCGAATCAGGTGCGTTGGTATTAAATCCACCGGCATTTAAACTGCTGAATGAAGTAGGTTTGGTTTCCACAATAGCGTTGGTAATATATTGGTAATAGGCTTCGGTTTTAAAGTGCAAGCGGTATTTCATCATCTGGTCATAGCCTATCACAAAATGCTGACTGCGGGTAAAATCTAAATCTTCATTTAGCTTTAAAACGTTACCGTTGTTTAACGTTATTTGATTGTATAAAATGGGGGCATTAGGAATTTGGCTGTGGTAACCATAGCCAAAGTTGATACTCTTTTTAGCATCTATTTGATACTTTCCGCCTAAGCGTGGTTCTATAGAATAATTTTGGTTAGAAGCCAAAATCATGCTGTGTAGGCCAAAGTTAAATTCCCAGTTAGCCGTAGGGCGATACTGATAATTAGCATAAGGTTGGTAAAGCATATCTGCATCATCTTGGTTGGTGATGTCCACAAAACGGTTAAATGATTTTCTGTACACACTGTCTTGTAAATTATACAGTTTACGCGTAACAAAAGCACCACCGCGCAGCACATGGCGCGGACTAAATTTATGATTTACAAAGGCATGTGCTTGAACATTACTTTGGGTAAAATTTTGTCCGTAGCGTGGAGAAATTAGGGTGCGGTCAAAATTTAGGGTATCAATAGTTACAATATTTTCTGTGGCTGTGGCCGATAAAATTACTTTTGAATAGGTGTTTTTTCCGTAAAAATATTGGTGTGAAGCACCTATCACGCCTGTATTTACACGGTTGCGTAAATCACGGTTGTTATCACCATAAAAACCACCGTCTTCACCTTCCTCATTTTCGCTTTCCAAAAAGTCTATGCTGCTAATCCCGCCAAGGGCAAAAATTTGAATATTACCAATTTTACGGCTCGGGAAGTTTAGCTTCATATTAATGTCTTGATAATAGGGAACAGCCGTACCTGTGCCAAACTCTACCCCCAAGGCGGAAATTACGCCTAATGTTGAGTAGCGGTAATTGATGAGATAACTGGATTTATTCTCACGGGAAATAGGGCCTTCGGCACCGGCCTCAAAACCATTCCAACCCACTTGGCCTAAAAACTCGTGTTTTTCATAATTACCGTTGCGTAATTTCAAATCAAAAACGCCACTAATGCCATCACCATAGTTAGATGGGAAGGCCGCTGTTAAAAAATCAGAATTAGCCAGCACATTGTTGTTAAGCATACTTACCGGGCCACCGGTAGCGCCAAAGCCACCAAAATGATTGGGGTTCGGAATGTCAATACCTTCTAAACGCCAAATTAAACCGATGGGTGAATTTCCTCTAATTACAATATCGTTTTGTGCATCGTTGCTGCGCTGTACGCCTGCAAAATTGCTGGCCATTCGGCTTACATCCTGCACCGAGCCGGCAAACCGCTGTGTTTCCTCTACGGAAAAGGAACGTCCGGAAACGGAAACCAACTCATTGTTGGTGCGTGCTTTGTCCGTTGCAGTAACGGTTACTTCTTGTAATTGCTCGGTGCTTTCGCGCAAAGCGGTGTTTATAATTAACTCTTTGCTAGCGGAAAGCTCCAAATTACTTAGCGTTACAGGCGCATAACCGATAAACGAAAAATTAAGCGAAATTCTACCTACGGGCACATTCGTTAATGCATAATATCCATCAAAATCTGTGGTGGTGCCTTGGCCGGAGGTTGTAATAACGTTTACTCCGGGTAATGGCGTTTCGCTTTGTTGGTCAATCACTTTTCCGCGAATGGTTTGGGTGTTTTGCGCAAACGCAAAAAGACTTAAAAAAAATAAACAAAGGGTAACTGCGTTTTTCATGGCTTTTAATTTTTTGATGCAGCAAAGCACTTTAAAAAATATAGCGTGCTAAAATAAAAAGGAGTGAATAGGAGTATTGGTGGAGTGAATAGGAATTGAATGAAACTTAACTATTTGTACCCCCGTACAGCGTATCTGTTTTTATTTTCTGTACAATATCTAAACTGCGTTTTATTCTAGCATCTGCGGTTTTAGCTGAGCTGATGTAATAGAGCAAGCTCCTTTGTTTGCCTGGTGTTGCCAGTAATGCGGACGAAACCACTAAAAGTATCCATATAATTCAACTTTTGGTTATCTTTGTTTAAATAAAACGACAAAAAAAGCTAAGTGAAACCAAAATTTGAAGTAGTTTTTCTTCAACAGGCTATTGACTTTATGTCAAAATTGGATGCGAAAGCAAAAAAGAAAGTTTACTATAATTTGGATAAAGCGAAACTCGAAAACGACCCAAAACTATTTAAAAAACTGACAGATGATATTTTGGAATTTAGAACACTTTATAAAGGAATTCAATACAGACTCTTTGCGTTTTGGGACAAAACTGATAAAACCGAAACACTTGTGTTATCGACACACGGAATGATAAAAAAAGTAAGTAAAGTGCCAAAAGCGGAAATTGAGAACGCACTGAAAATTAGAGCTAAATATTTTGGTGAATAAACTTAAAATTATGGCAATGAAAGATAAAAAAATGAAAATGTTGACACTTGACCAAATGAAGGACAAGGACATTGGAAAAGTTGGAACACCAGAGCGTGATAAATATGAATTTGACTTGCGAATGGAAGTTCTTGGAGATATGATAAAGTCTGTCCGAAAAGAACGGAATTTGACTCAAGAGCAACTCGGAGAATTGATCGGAGTTCAAAAATCGCAAATCTCTAAACTGGAACGAAATACTAAAAACGTAACTATTGAGACGATTTTAAAAGTATTCAGAGCATTAAAGACAAATGTTCGATTTAGTGTTGAAATGAACGAATCGGAATTTAATGTAGCATAAAGCACTATTGGTATAAACGTTTATAATTTATTGCTAGGTTCTCGTCTGCGTATAAAAATTCTTGCAGATTTTCTATTCGATTTTACTTGCCAAATTATGCGTTAAACCACGTAATAAACCATTTACAAACAAGTTAACGCTAAAAACTTTTCATTCCCTTCTTCATCTTGCAAAAGCACTTTTTGTAGTTCTTCAGGAAATGGCATCCCAAATTCAGAAGTATCTAGGGTTAGGGATACCGTGATTTCAGCGCCAACTTCGGCCTTAGCTTCTCGTAAGGTGTTTTTACCCAAGCCTATATAAAAATAGCCGTTTTACTCCGCTGTAATGCTCGGTGAAAGGAATTACCGTTTGGGAAAGTAATAATGATACGTTTTTTGCTTTCTCCTTCTTTTAGAAATTGCTCAGCTATTTCTGCCGGAATTTCTGCTTGCGGATATGTAAGCTCCCCTTTTTTAGTACGGTTCTAAAGTAGACTATTTTCTTTATTAGTTTCATTAATCAAAATATCCCTTGGTGCAGTGGAGCGTAGCGGAACGGAACCAAGGGATATTTTTCGGTTTTTGTTTCTATAGGCCACAGGGCTTATGCCACCCAGCGCATCGTGTGGTCGTTCATGGTTGTAATCTTCTACCCAAGATTCGGTCACTTCTCTTACTTGATCTATTGAACTAAAGAGATAAGCATCTAAAATATGCCTGCGATAGGTTTTATTAAAACGCTCTATTAGCGCATTTTGAGTAGGCTTACCGGGCTGTATATATTTAAACTCAATACCGTGCATCACGCTCCATTGAGTCGTTAATTTAGCTATAAATTCTGGACCATTATCCATACGTAGTTTTTGCGGCTTTCCGTGTTTGTTTATCAAGTGGTTTAATACCCAAATTACTCTGCTACTTTTTAAAGAATAATCTGTTTCTATAAACAGTACTTCTCGATTGTAGTCATCTATTACATTAAAGCTTCGGAACTTCCTTCCATGCTCTAAAGCATCGCTCATAAAATCAATACTCCACGTATGCGTAAAGCACTCGGGTATTATTATGGGTTCTTTTACCCGCGCTGGTAAACGCTTTTTTACTTTCCTTCTTAATGGCAAGCCCATCTGCTTATATATCCTATGTAGCCGCTTGTGATTGATTAATTCCTCCTTATTACGAAGACGGTAATAACTCTTCCAAAAGCCTTCGCGTGGATGTTTTATACTCAACTGCTTTAATAATAGCTCTACGCTGCTATCATCCTTTATTGATTGATAAGCAATACTACTGCGACTAGTCTTTAATACGCGACACGCCTTGCTTATGCCGCGCGGATAAGTGCTTTTTATGCTTTCCATTATTTCTCTCTTTTGGCAAGGCTTTAAAGCTTTTTTTCAATAATGTGCTTGGCGATATCTAACTCTAAAGCTAAATCGGTGTACATGCGTTTTAGCTTCGCATTTTCTTCTTCTAGCTTCTTTATGCGCTTTAGCTCACTAGCTTCCATGCCGCCATAGCGTTGTCGCCATTTATAAAATGTTGCTTTGCTTACGCCATGCTCTCGGCTAATCGTAGCTACATCTTTGCCTTGTTCAAACTCCTTGAGAATACTGGCAATCTGGTTTGGGGTGAATTTGCTCTTTTTCATATTTACAGTTTAAAATTAAAAATTATATTTTTAAACCGTACTAGTTTTGGGGGAGCTTACAGATAGGCCATTTTACCTTCGGTGGGAAAAATGAATACGGTTGTTTTAACCATTTTTAAGCTTGAAGCAAAGCAATTATATTCCCACTTGGGTCTTTCAGCCAAGCCATATCTGGCCCACTGCCTCCATCACTAATGCCTTTTTTATTGGTGGCAATATACTCGCCTTTGTATTGCTCAAAGGTTATTCCCTTGGTAATAAGCGCATCAACTTCTGCTTCTAAATCGGCTACCGAAAAATTTAAAACTGTAAAGGTTGCCGCTTCATGATTTTCTTTTGGATACAATAAAATGGGTGCATTTTCATCTGTGAAAACCTGTAAAACTCCCATAAACGTTTCTTCCGTTTTTAAGCCTAAAATTTCCTCATAAAAGTATTTAGATTCTTCTAAAGAGTTAATTGAAAAACTACTGAAGGCTTTGGCGTCTTTAAGCATATAACAAGTGCATTTTGTGAAACGAGCCCTAAAGGAACAATTTTTAGCCGTAGTATTAAAATTAAAATCCCCTGCACAAGGCAAGGGATTTTCGTTTTACTGGTTTTTTAAAATGTAGTTCTATTAAAACTCAAAACAACTCATTACAGAATTATCTGTACGATAAAACAACACCTGACGCACATTATCATATAGATATACCGGCTCACGCTCTTTAAAGATGAGTTCTTTTTCTTTTGCTCCGGTGGCTTTTGCCAATTTCACAATTTTAATATCTCCATCTTCTTTGGTAAGCATAAATACGTAGTTTGCAGAGGAAGATGTTTTCTTATACTTTTTTGTAGCATATCCTATACCTCCCATAGCTAAGCCTGCAAAAGATCCTGCCATAGCAGTTGCACCATCTGCTTTGGCTTGGTAACGGTCGGCTGCTATAAAATCTGCGCTTCCACGTGCGTAGCCAGCGTTAGCACTTTGCTGTACAGCAGCAGCGGCACTTACCGCAGCTCCAGCTATTGCTGCTGCAGCCATAGCTCCGCCTAATATTGATTTGCCTACACTTTGCGGAGCAGGTTTATAATCTACCTTATAAAGTACTTTACCTTCTTTTGAAACCAGCATTAAATTCTGACTAGAACTAATTAATAGATTATCTCCGTAAGACTCAATCTTATTGGGCGATTCCTTTTGTTCAAACTCTACACCATCCATAAATACCTTATACTGCCCTGTTTTCGGAAAAAATTCCAAAATGCGTTCATCCGAGTATAAAAGCATAGTGCCGTTTTCGGTTACAAAATCTGCCGCAGGGTTTTCAATTGGATCATCCCAAATAGGTTTGCCCGTGTTTAAATCCAAAATATTCATTTCTACATCATCTCCGTCTAATTCCTTGTACACCAATCCAATTCCAGGCGCGTCAACCACTATTTGTTGTATAAATACTTTACTTTTCCAAATACGATCTCCCGTTTTCAAATCAATCATTACACAACCCTTGGTTTTATAAGAAGCCAACATCTTGTCATCATAGAGTTTCAGTAATATGCCACCTTTTGCATCCCAAATGTCATCGCCTGTATTTGGATCTAGTGATTCAATGTCTCCATCGGAAAACAATAGTAATTCACCACCATCAGTAGGAATCATAAAGCCCGGTGTATCTCCAGAATATTTATGTTCCCATTTTTCTTCCCCTGTGGCAAGGTCAAACATGCGTACTCTTTTTAAAGAAACTACCGCTGCACCATAATTGGTAGCTACCAACGTTGCTTGATCTTCTTTTTTAAGTTTAAATTCTTGCAGCCAAATACGTTGGCCAGAAGTAAGATCAACAGCAAAAAAGTCAACACGCTTGTTTCTTCGCATTAATACGTAAAGTACTTTGCCATTTGGCGATATGCTGGTGTATTCAATATTCGCCTTGTCATCAGAAATATCAAATTGCCATTTTAATTTACCGGTATTGATGTCCACTAAATCGATGCTTTGCGCTGTGAAGTAGTTCTTACGTAATCTAAAAAAGAGTAAATCATTTGAGCCTACCAATTGGGCATTTTCAAAAATTTCGCCTTTTTCAGAAATTTTCCACAAGGTTTCTCCGGTAGTAGGGTCTAGCTTAGCAATGGTGGTATTATTGTCGGTCATATTTGCAGAAGCCCCGTTAGTGGCCACCTGTGCGTTACCCGCAATATCCTTGTTCAACTGTCGGCTACTGTTTATGTAAACAAAGCCTTCTTTATCAATAATGGGCGGAGCATTTATAGCAATGTCGCTGATCCAAATTGCATCACCACTGGGTAAACTGCGCATTACGGTTTTCATTTCTTGCGTTCCGGTAAGCAAACGTGTATCATCATAAAAATAAGCAGCTAGGCTCATTTTTGCAGCTTGCATATAGTTCATCTCAAAGCCAGTTTTTACATTTATAAGGGTTGGCGCTACCATATTTGCGTCAAAAATGGCTACAATATTATTGAGTTCTTCATTCTCAGGATTTTCTTCAAATTTTACCAATTGTTCGTAAAAGGCTTCGGGCGTTTTTTTGAGTTTGTTTTTTATTTCTTTACTCATAAAAAGCTTGCCGCCAAATGGTCGAACTGCGGTAGATTCCCAAAGCACTTTGCCAGAGTAGGCATCAATACCAAATACAATCATATTGGTGGTGCCCGCAAGTAGCACATCGCGGTTAGGTGATAATTTTGTCCAAACTACTTCCTTGCCTTCTGTATCGGCCTGCCATAATTCTTTATTTTGAGCAAAAACAGATAGACTTGAAAAAACGAGCAGCAAAAGGCATATAACGCTACTTAGATTTTGATTCCAGAATGATGTTAAATTTTTCATCGTACTTTTTTTTATGTGTGAATAAGCTCAAAACTAAAATGTTACGTAAGCGAATGAAATAGGTAGGTTGCCCTAAACTGGTGGTAGGTATTGTATTGTGGAAAAGAATGTTGGGCTGTTTGTACTAATGAAGCGTGAAAACAGACTTTTAAATCGATTGATTTAGGTAAGATATGATTAAGTAAATCTTCGTTGAGCTCCCAAAAAGAAACCTAATTACTGAACAGAATTTTAATTTTTAAGATCAACTTATGCTGAGATGCACTATTTAATAAGTACAAATGAACAAACGTTAAAACCTTTAGGTTGCTTTTTAATGGAAGAAAATAGGCCAAAAGAAACGGAAGAAATAGTAGAAGAGCAAGCGTTGCTTGGTGGTAAAATTTACAATATGGCAGGTCATAAACTGTTCATATCCGCACTTACGGCTGGGCTTGAAATTGGTTTTAGCTTAGTTGTAATGGGCGTACTATACACTCTGTTTGTAGGCGAAGTTACTTCTTCGGTAATGCACGTGTTGCTAAGCTTGGGCTATCCTATCGGTTTTGTTTTTGTAATTATTGGTCGTTCAGAATTGTTTACTGAGCAAACTGCTTTAGCTATGATTCCGGTGCTCAATAAAAATCAGAAGGTTGGTCCACTTTTTAAACTTTGGGGTTTAGTACTACTTGGTAATTTAGTCGGTGGTTTACTGTTTTCTATATTTATTGCTTGGTTTGGCCCGGCAAAAGAAATTATAAGTGTAGATGCTTTTGTGCACATTGCTAAAAAATTTATAGATATGCCTACCGAGTTAGTGCTTGGTAGCGCGCTTTTAGCCGGCTGGATGATGGGTTTATTAGGCTGGCTTTTAAGTTCTGCGCAAGAGTCGGTTTCCAGAATTTTACTCGTAATTTTAGTAACCATAATAATAGGTTTAGGCAGCCTACACCATTGCATAGTAGGTTCTGTAGAAGTACTAAGTGCCCTTTGGCTTTCGCCAGATATTGGTTGGAGTGACTATTGGAAATTCATTTGGCCATCGGTATTGGGTAATACCTTAGGTGGCGCGTTGTTTGTTTCTACACTTAAGTTTGCCATTACCACTAAAGCAAACCACTAAAATAAGATTTGATGTATGATATAGTTGTAATTGGTGCTGGCCCTATGGGTATTGCCGTAGGGGTAGAAGCAAAAAAGAACAATCTTTCTTGTCTTATTTTAGAAAAGGGAGCATTGGTAAATAGTATCTACCACTTTCCGCAAAACATGACGTTTTTTTCTACTTCCCAAAAGTTGGAAATAGGAGACGTTCCATTTGTTTCCAATCATGATAAACCAACCCGCAGTGAGGCGTTAGAATATTTTAGACGCGTAATTGAGCGCTGGGATTTGTGCATCAATAATTATGAAGAGGTACAAAATGTTAGGCAACAAGACGATGCTTTTGCGGTAAAAACAACCAAAGATACCTACGCAGCTAAATACGTGGTGGTGGCTACAGGATTTTATGGTTTGCCGAATTTGATGCGCATTACAGGTGAAGATTTACCTAAAGTGAAACACTATTATAAGGAACCACATCCTTACATTAATAAAAAAGTGTTGGTGGTGGGAGCGGCAAATTCTGCTTGTGATGTAGCCTTAGAACTATATGCTAAAAATGCCGATGTAACCATGCTCATCCGCGGAAGCGAAATAAACGAACGAGTAAAATATTGGATAAAACCTAACATCGAAAACCGAATAAAAGAGGGTAGTATAAAAGCATATTTTGAAAGTGAACTTTTGGAAATTACCGAAAGTAAGGTGCGCATAAAAACGCCCACAGGTGAAAAAGAGTTAGAAAATGATTTTGTTTTGGCCATGACGGGCTACACACCGAATTATGCCTTTTTAAATAAAATTGGCATTATTTGCGAAGACGATAAATTTGATTCTCCTTTCTATAGCGATGAAACACATCAAAGTAATGTGAAGGGTTTGTTTTTAGCAGGCGTAGTGTGTGGCGGAAAAAAGACCAATAAATATTACATAGAAAACTCGAAAGACCATGCGGAGAAAATTTTAGAGGAAATTATGAAGAAGTAAGGAGTTGGGATTTTTTAGCTTAGAGTAAGGAGGGTTGGGAGTGTTCAATAAAGTGTGTCAACTTAAATTTTAAATTGCTTAACCAACTTTTCATTTCTATCTTCTTAAACCTAACTATCCACAATCTCATTTGCAGCTTCTCCGCGCCTTTGCGAGAAACCAACCAACTACCACACGTTCCTTTTAGTGGCTAGCTATTTGTTTTTCCATTTGTAGCTACTTCGCGCCTTTGCGAGAAACAATCAACTTTCCATTTCCTTCTTCTTAAGGCTAGCTATTTATTTTTCCATTTGTAGCTTCTTCGCGCCTTTGCGTCTTTGCGAGAAACCAACCAACTTTTCATTGCCTCTTACTTTAGGCAATCTTTCCACAATTCCACCATTCCACTTGTAGCTACTTTGCGGCTTCGCGTCTTTGCGAGAAATCTTTAAACAACTATCTCTCCACCATTTCATTTGTAGCTTCTTCGCGCCTTTGCGTCTTTGCGAGAAACAATCCCATTACAATATTTCCATCATTCCACTTGCAGCGCCTTCGCGAGAAACCTTCCGACTATCTCAAAAACTGATTAGCCCGTTCATTTCTACTGGCTTTTTCTGCCGTCTCCATAATGCGCTTAGCACGAGTTTCTGAACGTTTAGCATTCATAATCCATTCTAAAATACCACGTTTTATAGAAAAGGGAAAGGCCTCAAAATGGACTTTTGCATTTTTATGCTGCTACCAGCACTTCGAGCAAATCATTTGGTAAGATGCCCTTTTCAATTTCGTCTAAAGCCGTCCAAGTGCCTAGTTGCTTAGCTAGTTTAATCATCTCCATGCCGGGTTTTTGCAAACGTTTTTCCTTCTTTAGTTTGGCAATACGCTTCTTATTCACAGCCGACCAATTGCTCCTTTCATTGCGCTTACTAAAACGTACTTTATAAAAGTTGTCATCAATTTTGTTAGGCGTGCTGTCAATCCAACCCCAGCAAAGCGCTTCTAAAATGGCGTTTTCAATTTCTAAACCAGCTTTTCCGCTATCTTTTTTAGGCAACACCAACCAAATGCTTTCCTTATGCGTGTAGTTGTGTGCAAGCCATTGATGCCATTCTGTTAAAGACTTTGGATAGATTTCCTTGAAATTTGCCATCTTTGATGTTATAACTGCTTCTTTTAAAATGCAATCAAATTTAAAATTATGAAACTATTTAACCTGCAAAATTTACTATTCACTACACTTTTATTGGTAAGTATAGGAGCTTCGGCACAAACAGAACCCACGCCACCCATGTCATCACAGCCTATAATTGAGCCTATAAAACTTTCGGGGCCAAGGGTTGGCTTTACCTACATTGCGCCTGGTGCATTGGCTGATAGATTGAAAAAAGAACTGAATGTAGATCCTTTCGTAACGCAATTTGGTTGGCAGTTTGAAACGCAGTATTTCAGTTTGCCCGATGGCACCGCTGGCTTGGTGGAAGGCGTTTTGCTGGTAGGAGGATTGGAACAAGAAGTAATTTTGCCTAGCGCCAGTTTGCTGGTAGGTATCAGAAGTTCTAAAGGTTTAGAGTTTGGGTTTGGTCCTAATATTTCATTGTCAGGGCCAAGTTTTGTTTTTGCGGTGGGCGGCACATTGCGCTCAGGGTACTTAAATTTTCCTATAAATTTGGTGCTTGCGCCTTCGCGTGATGGCTTTAGATGGACCTTACTTTTTGGCTTTAATGCAAGAACAAAATAGACTATACTTTTTGCGTTAACCGCCAATCAAAATAAATTTCTTGTTGGTCTAAAATTTCCACGTTAGTAAACTTCGCGTGAAGCGGATTAAGTAAATAATTAAAATTATAGGGATTTACAGCACTCGGCACTTTTAAAATCAACTCGTTTTTATGCAACCAGTCGCGGCCTAATTTTTTAGTGTATTCCACTTTCATGGGATGTGCCCAATCTTCCGCTAGCAGATTTTTATTTAACATAGAAATTTCAGACGTACTTGAAACCAAAAGTGTAACCAAAGTAAATTTACTTTTTAAAAAAGAAGGTTGTGCGTTTACCAAAATCTCTAACATAGCTAACGAACTATTTTCACTACAGTATAAAAGTGGTATGCCTTGCTCATTCCATCGGCCACCGTAAATTTTGGCACCTGTTCCGCTTAAATCATGCGCATACTGTGGACGGCTTATTCGGTATAAAAGCATATTAATAAACCCCGTGCGCAATGCGGCCTAAAACATTAGTAACCTCCTGCAAACCTTGGTAGGTATCTAAATAGGAGAGGGGCGTTTGGTTGCCCAAAGCGGCTACTTTAGATTTTAACCAAGCGGTGGTTTCTTTAGGCGAAGTGCTTAAGGATTCTGTAGCTTGCTCGTATAAAGTATGCACCGCAAAAAGTTTTTCTGTAAGGGTAGAAGGCAGCATGGTATCTAGTTGGTAGCGTTGCAAAGTGCGCACCGAAACATTTAAGATATCTGCTAGCTCCATTTTGCTCAGCCCCGTGTGTTTTATAAAATGATACAAACTTTGTGCTGGCATACCGCGCCTTATTTGAATAATTTTATTGGCTGTACCATATTGCGCAATAGCTTCATTAACTAAATTGGTAGTTTCAATTGTATTTTCTTGAAATAGATAAGGCAAACTGGAATTACTCATAACTGCGACATTTGACCACAAATATACGTCTTTTGTCCTTACCTTACAAGTTCTTTTTCCAAAATAGGTTTTAATAAAGTCAATGCTTCTTTTACATTTTCCACATTGGCAAAGCTTAAATAGAGTTTGTTATTTTTCTCTTTCATTTGTGCTTTTGGCTGATCCTTTAAGAAATGAAGCACTCGGTGAAACTTGTCGCCTTTGTAAAAGGGCGCTTCCTTATTAGCAGGAAAATAGCCAATTAAACGCTCTTGCTTCATCACAATTTTCTCAAAACCAACTTTTTGTCCTAGCCATTTTAGTTTTACGGAATCAAGTAATTCTATCGCTTCAGCGGGTAGTGAACCAAAACGATCGATCAATTCTTCTTCAAACTGTCTTAATTCTTCTTCGGTTTTTAAACTTTCTAAAGTTTGATACAATCTTAAGCGTTCTTCTACTTTGTTTACGTAGTCGTTTGGTAATAAGATTTCTAAATCCGTATCAATCATCGTTTCAGAAACTGCATTAAGGTCATTGTTGTCATCATACAAATCTTTAAAGTCAGTTTGTTTTAACTCTTCAATGGCTTCCGCCAGAATTTTTTGGTAGGTCTCAAAACCAATATCATTCATAAATCCACTTTGATCTGCGCCAAGCAAATCTCCGGAACCTCGTATTTCTAAATCGCGCATCGCAATTTGAAAGCCGCTACCCAAATCGCTATACTGCTCTATCGCGTTTAAGCGTTTCCGCGATTCTTCCGTTAAACTAGCCATGGGAGGTGCAATTAGTCGGCAAAAGGCTTTTTTGTTGCTACGGCCTACACGCCCACGCATCTGGTGTAAGTCACTTAAACCAATTTGATGCGCGTTGTTAATTATAATAGTGTTTGCATTGGGTACGTCTAGCCCATTTTCAATAATACTGGTGGCTACCAAAACATCAAAATGGCCATTTATAAAGTTAAGCATCAGCTCTTCTAACTTTTTTCCTTCCATTTGGCCATGACCAATACCCACTTTTGCATCAGGCACCATGCGGTTAATCATACCAGCCACTTCCTTAATGTTTTCTACGCGGTTGTGAATAAAAAATACTTGTCCCCCACGGCTCATTTCATACATAATACTGTCGCGAATCATTTCTTCGCTAAAAGGAACAACCTCGGTTTCAATAGGATGTCGGTTGGGTGGTGGCGTTGTCATAACACTTAAATCTCGCGCCTGCATAAGGCTAAATTGTAGCGTACGCGGAATAGGTGTTGCCGTAAGCGTAAGTGTATCTACGTTTACTTTCATATTCTTCAATTTGTCTTTTACGCCAACGCCAAATTTTTGCTCCTCATCAATTACCAGTAATCCTAAATCCTTAAACTCTACATCTTTTCCCACAATTCTGTGGGTGCCAATTAAAATATCTACTTTACCCTCTTTCAAATCTTTAAGCGTCTCTATTTGCTCTTTTCTAGTTCTAAAACGGTTTATGTAATCTACTCTACAAGGCAAATCTTTAAGCCTTTCGCTAAACGTTTTATAATGCTGAAACGCTAAAATTGTAGTAGGCACAAGCACCGCCACTTGTTTACTATCGGCCACAGCCTTAAACGCTGCGCGCACCGCAATTTCCGTTTTTCCAAAACCAACGTCTCCACAAATTAGCCTGTCCATAGGCGTGGGAGATTCCATATCCCCTTTAAAATCAGCCGTAGCCTTTTCTTGGTCGGGTGTGTCTTCATAAAGAAAAGAAGCCTCTAACTCGTGCTGTAAATAAGTATCAGGAGCAAACTCAAAACCTTTTTTACTCTTGCGCTGCGCATATAATTTTATTAAATCAAATGCTATTTGCTTAACACGAGTTTTAGCTTTGCTTTTGGTTTTGGCCCAGGTGCCAGAGCCAAGCTTGTGCGTAGTGGGCGTAATCCCTTCTTTACCATTGTAGCGCGCCACTTTATGTAGCGCGTGTATGCTTAGGTAAAGTACATCGCCACCGTTGTAAATTAGCTTAATAGCTTCTTGTTGCTTGCCGTTTACATCTATGCGTTGTAAGCCGCCAAACTCGCCAATGCCGTGGTCAATGTGGGTAACGTAATCGCCTACTTGCAAGCTGGTAAGTTCCTTTAAACTAATGGCTTGCTTTTTCTCTTTGCCGGTTTTTAATTTAAAGCGTTGGTAGCGTTCAAAAATTTGATGATCCGTATAAACCGCTTTTTCTCCTGCGGCATCAATAAATCCTTCATGCAGTTCATGCACCAAAGGTTGAAATTCCACTTCTTTACCAATGTCTTCAAAAATGGCGTAAAAGCGTTCCACCTGTTTAGCGTTGGCGCAAAGCAGTAAATTCTTTAACCCGCTCTCCGTATTTTTTCGGAAATCCTCTACCAACATTTCAAATTTTTTGTTGAAAATGGGTTGCGGCTTAATATGAAAATTGAATGTTTGCTTGGCTACAAAATAGGGCTTAGAACTCCATTCTACCGTTGCAAACCGTTCTAACGTATCGGTAAAAATTTTACCATTAATGTATAATTCCTCGGGTGGGTTGCGCCTTATTTCACCTTTTAAATTGGCAAACACTTCTTCACCTTTAGCATAAATATCATCTAATCTTTTGGCGGCTAGCGAAATACTTTTACACCACACTACCATGCTGTTGCTTACGTAATCTAAAAAGCTTTCCCGCTTTTCCAGCATCGCTTTATTCTCCACATTTGGAATTAAATCTAGCTTTTTTACTTTGTCAATACTCAGCTGACTTTCAATATCAAAGGTTCTAATACTCTCCACTTCATCGCCAAAAAACTCAATGCGGTAAGGCAAATCATGGCTAAAGCTAAATACATCTACAATACCACCACGCACCGAAAATTGGCCGGGTTCTATCACAAAATCTACCCGTTCAAAATCATATTCAAACAAGGTTTCATTTAAAAAATCTATACTCAAACTATCGCTTTCGCGGATGGTAAACGTGTTGGTAGTGAGTTGTTTGCGTGTAATTACCTGTTCAAAAAGCGCATCAGGGTAACTTACAATAATAGCCGGTTTTTTGCGGCTGTTAATACGGTTTAAAACTTCTGCACGCAGCAGCACATTAGCATTGTCGGTTTCTTCTACCTGATACGGTCTTCTGTAAGAACCAGGGTAAAACAACACATCTTTTTGGTTAGTAATACGTTCTAAATCATTTAGAAAATACGCAGCTTCTTCCTTGTCTTCCAAAATAAATAAATGCGGACGCTCGCTGTGTAAGTAGCTGGCACAGCCAAGCAGTGAGGTAAAAGAAGCAGTTATACCTGTAAGGTGTGCCTTTAAAAACTCTTCATTTTTAAGCGCTTCACTAATGGCCTTAAAGCGTGCATCTAACAAGTAATCGTTTATAAAATCAGTAGCTGTATTTGCCATAGGTATAAAATAAACTACCACGCCAAAATGTTTTTCTGGCGTGGTGATGAATTGCGAAAGTAGGGGATGAATGAATAAGTTTAGTAGTAGTTATGATTAATTGAATCTCTAAAAACGAAGAGAAAATAATGATTTTTCTAACACACTAATTTGTAGCCTCTATTTTTTTTAATTTTTGGATAATTAACCGAGCGCGTTCTTCAGAAGTAAAAGGATTGATATGACATTCAATTATTTCGTTTTTAGAGGCATTGGAAAGTATTTCTTTACTCATTTGTTGCAAAAACTCTCGTACCCTAAGTGAAGCCTTTTCTACGTCATCTACCATATTCAAGTTATTGTCTAAAACGTAAATAATATCCTCAAAGTCAGTGCTCGTTCTTGGATCATTTCCTCTACTTTTAAACGCCTCCCATTTTGTGGCTAAAAATAGACTTACCGGTAAAATTTTTATTTCAGCTTTACCGATTTGAACAGGATAAGCAACTTCAAAACCGGGTTTTAGCCAACGGTTGGTAGGCCCTAAAGTAGTTTGTTCAAAAGGTATAAAATCAATCAAAACGTCTTGGTAGGTGAAGCGATAAAGAATGTTGGAACCGATGGCAGGATAGATGTTTTTCTTGGCTAAATCTACTCGCAATTTATCCATTTGGGCATAGGAACTAATTTGTACGGAAATATCAATATCTTTTGTTGGCCTTGGCTGTTCCGCACCTTCATCCGTAACATATAAGCTTACCACAGCGCCACCCACATAAATTACATCTCTGTTGATTTCTTCTAAAGCAAGGGCAACTTTCTCTACAATTTTTAAATTGATAGTTTGATTTTTAAGCATTTTCCAAACGTTCTTTAAGTATAGAAAAAGCAAGATTTTGTTCTCTTACCTTACCAACTCTAATGGCATCCGTTAAGGCCATAAGTTCATAAAATTGTTCATCAGCAAGGGTAGCTTTAGGAATATTAGGATGCAAGGGTTCAATGGATTGACCTCTAACAGAACCTTGTGCAAATGGCCAAACGTAAGGTTCATCACTTACTATTTCATTTTTTAATGGAGGAGCGGAATGGGCAGTGGCAATTCCCCTAACTAAAGCTCCGGGTTGCTGCGGATATACATAGCGCAAACCTGATTTTAAAAAATCAAGTATTGCTAGTTTTCTAAGCGACTTTTTATCGCTGCTTATTAATCCTGAAATAACCGAGCGGTTTAAGCTTTCGCTTATTTCACTTGCACTAATACCAAGTTCTTGCGCCAAATCTTTCATAAACCAATCTTCCTTTTTTTTGCTAGCTATTTTTAAAAGAATGGCAATGTCGTGGGGGCGCATACCGCTGTGTTTTTTCATATTTGAAAGACAAAGATAAACTAATATTTGCGATTCGCGAATTGCAAATTAGAACATTGCATTGATTTAACCACACCTTTTATGACAAATTTATTTTGCCTTTGTAAAAAAGTAATAGCCTGTATACTGACATATTTTGAAGTCAAAACAACATCTTTATTTTAACCTAAGCCAATACCGAGTGCCTTTTAGCTCTCCTGTTTTGCTTAAAATTTTCTTTTCCACTAGATCTTTTAAATCTCGGGTGGTGGTAGAAAACGAAGTTTGAGTAATGCGTTGATAATTTTTAGCACTTAAACCACCACTAAACCCTTGCGGTCCTTCTTCAAACATACGTTTTATCACTTTTGCTTGTCGTGCATTTAGAAGTGAAGCGTACGCATCAAAAAACCTCGCTTTTTTTATTAAAAATTCAATGGTATCAATAGTATTTTCTTGCGCTTTTACGATGGTCTCAGCAAAATAAACAAGCCAATCGGTCAGATCTAAAGTTTTGTTATGTGCCTCTAATTGCGTGTAGTATTGTTTTTTATTTCCCTCAATGGTTTGAGATAAGGATAAGAGTGCGGGGCGCTTTAAACTTAGCGAAATAGATTTTTCGGCCAGAGTTCTGCCTATCCTTCCATTGCCATCTTCAAACGGATGAATGGTTTCAAAATAAAAATGCGTCATTCCTGCCAACGCTAATGGCTGGTGCGCACTACCGTTTTTCGTATGATTAAGATTAAACCAAGTTATAAACTGGTTCATTTCCTCTAACACTTTTTGAGAGGGTGGCGCCTCAAAATGCACATGCGGCTTATCTATACGCCCAGAAACAATTTGCATGGCATCTTTGTGACTGCGATATGCGCCAATGCTTAATAAATCTTGTCTCCCGTTGGTTAGCATTTTATGCCAAGTATAAAGCGTTTGATGGGAGAGTGGTTGCTCAAAATTTTTGTAAGAAGCAACCATCATTTCAGATATACCGAATTCTGCAGGTGTAATTTTTTTAGAAACTGAGGGTAATCCTAAATTATTTTTAATAGAAGATTGTATGCTTTCGCGATTTAAATATTCACCCTCTATTTCCGAGGTTTTGTAAGCCTCATTAGTAAGAATGTCAACTATCAAGTCATCTTTTTCCTGATTTTTGATGTGCTTTAAAACGCCTAAAACCTCTCCGCTATTTTGCAAAAAGCGCTGTTCTAAGCTTTGTAAAGGAGCTTTTTTGTACGAAAAGTTAGGCCAGTCTTTAAGTTTCCAATTCCACATAAAAGGCTAATGAGCTATAAATATTGATTTTATCGCTCAAATATAGGGTAAACATGAGCGATAAAGAGATTTTATTTAGCTCACTGGAATTTGTAGTAACAATCGGATGGTGTTGGAACTGAAGTAGGAGAGTTTGCAACTAGTACATAATTAAATACTTTGATGAAGTTAACTTTCAGATTTCACTTCTGAACTTCTGCCTAAAATCGGAAATTACCTTTTCAATCTTTAATTTTTCCTTTGTCCATTTCTGGAAATAGCGAACAAGTCTTTGGTCGTAGTCATGTCCTAATTCTCCTTCTAAATCGGCAAGAAAGATATCCAAATATTGTAGTTGATAACCCCGCCAAATATTAAACTCCTTTTCATCAATTGTAATATTTCTGAGTGTTTCCATTATTTCCAAGGCAGAGTTTTCTAGCGTATGAGGAGAGGGGTACTTTAATTTGCATTGTGCAATTAAGGCGCGATTTATTAAGGTAAACTTTTCGCTAATCATCTGAATTTGGTCTTCTTTATTTATGCTCATTAGATGGTGTTTGGTAACTATTGTTTCTGATCTATTATAACCTCGTGGAATTAAAAAACATCCACATATTTCCAAACTTCTAGCGGAAGCATATAGCTTACATTTTTGCCTTTTTTAATGGCTCTACGTATGTTGGTGCTGGAAATTTGCATAATGGGTATCTAAGAAATACTATGCTCTATCCTAAATAAAAAGCTCATATTTATTTGGTGTTTAAAAGGTTGAAGATAGCTATTGATTATTTTCGAGCTAATATTACCCCATATTCCCAAAGGTTTTCTTTAAGCGCTTTGTATTGATAATATCCGCATTTGAAATGGATTTTTGCAAATCGAGATACATTTGGAAACAAAACGTTGTATATGTTGGAGGGAATAACACCTAGAAGATAAGCTCGATATAAGCGAACAGCACTTTTTTTGATTTTAGTGGTTAAATTGGTGAATTCTTGTTGACTAAATCCTTCTTGTTTAATAAAATCTTCAAAGTCATTTACGGTGGCAAAATCTGAAACAGCCCAAGTGTTGCCCCATTTTTTTATCCAATTATTGGAATCTTTTTGAGCGTGATTTTTCTTAAAAAAATCACAGATTATCAATCTTCCATTTGGTTTTAATAGGCGATAACTTTCCTTAACAAAAGCGCTTTTATCTTCTGCATGGCAAACGCTCTCGCACGCCCAAATCACGTCAAAAGAACCATCGGGAAATGAAGTATTAGTGAAGTCCATGATTTGAAATCGGACTTTATCACTAACATTCTTTTTTTTAGCTTGCTCTGAAGCGGTAGAAATCTGTAATTCGCTTAAAGTAATTCCATCTACCGTAGCGCCTACGCTATCGTGAATATAAAATGAAGAACCTCCAACACCACAGCCAGCATCTAAGACTCGATTTGTGGACTTTATTTCGGCTTTATTTAACAAATATTCATTGGTGTTTTTAAGAGCTTCACCAAAAGATTTAGTGTCATCATCCCAAAGACCATAGTGTAAAGCAAAATGTCTATCTAACCCCCACATCTTTCTATAGTGTACTTGGGTTGTGTTGTAGTATTCCGCTATATCTCTTTGATTAAAAATAGTTTTTCCTTTGTCCATGCTTTACTAATCTATCTTTGAATTTTGCATATTAAACCACACTTTTTTTCCCTCTCTACCTATAAAACAAATTCTCATCAATATATTTCCAAACTTCTAGCGGAAGCATATAGCTTACATTTTTGCCTTTTTTAATGGCTCTGCGTATGTCGGTGCTTGCAATTTGCATAATGGGCGCTTTGGTAAGCACAATATTTGGGTGGGTATCTAATGGGCCTTCTTGCCCTGCTATACGAGGATAGACATATACCTTGTGGTTGTCTATTATTTGCTCGTAATTTAACCATTTGTGCAGCGTTTCCAAATTGTCTCTACCCATAATTAAGGCAAATTCAATCTCCGGATATTTTTCACGCGTATGGGCTAAGGTTACAGCTGTATAACTGGGTTGCGGCAGATCAAACTCAATATCACTAGCGCGCAGTTTGTATTGATCCTTAATAGCAATGTTTACCATATTTAACCGCTCGTAATCGTCAAGCAATGTTTTTTTGGTTTTATACGGGTTATGCGGTGTTACCACAAACCAAACTTCATCCAAATCTGTAAATTCTTGCATGTACTGCGCAATTACGCAGTGCCCTATGTGAATGGGATTAAAGGTGCCAAAGTATAAGCCTACGCGTTTTTTCATTTCCCTAAAAATACTTTAATCAAATTTGCCGCTTCGCGTTTGGCAGTTTCAAGGTCGTTGTTCAATAAAACGTGATCAAACCTATCGGCTCTGCCTAATTCTTTACGGGCTTTGGCCAAGCGCTGTCTTATTTTATCATCACTATCGGTAGCTCTTCCGCGTAGGCGTTCTTCTAAAATTTCAAGGCTTGGAGGTTTCACAAAAATAGCCAAAGCCTTATCACCATACAGCGATTTTAAGTTTAGCCCGCCTACTACATCCATATCAAAAATAACGGTTTTTCCCGCTGCCCAAATTCGTTCTACTTCATTGCGCAATGTGCCGTAGAGCGTACCAGAATAAACTTCTTCCCACTCTAAAAAATCACCGTGAAATACCCGTTGTTTAAATTCATCCTCACTTAAAAAATAATAGTCTTTACCATCTTGTTCTTTACCTCTTGGGGCTCTGCTGGTTGCCGAAATGCTAAAGGCCAAGCCAAGTGCATCTTGTGTAAGTAAATGCCTTACTAGAGTGGTTTTTCCCGAACCGCTTGGCGCGGAAAAAATTATGAGTTTACCGGAAGGTTTTTGAGAAGTTTCTTGCATAGTTGTATAACCGTAAAGCGCCTTGTGCAACACTTTAATCTTGGCGAAAATAAGGAAGCAGAGGTTGGTAAAGAAACTGTGAAACTAGTAATATTGGTAAATTCGTTTCAGGCCATTATTATATTCTAGATCTTTTTTAGCCTCAGTAATGATTAATTTCTCGTTATCGCGAATTTCAAGCACTTGTAGAGTGTCTCTATTATCTATAATTTTATTATTTAACAGATACGGAGCTAAAATTTGATTATCAACATTCATGTAATTAGCTAATTTTTTATCAGCACGAAGTTGTTGGAGAGTGGATATGATAAGCCCATTGGCTCTATAAACCCAAATTTCTGACAGATTTCCTTGTTTACTATAGTTGCATTTTTTTCTTATGTCAAATTCTAAAGAGTCTAATAGAAAGGAACAATCAAACGTTTTCATTTCTAAGAAGGGGCGAACTTCTATTTCGCAGTGAACATGCGTTTTACTTAACTCAGGAGAAAGCACTAAGAATTTAGTGCTTATAATTTTATCAGCGTGTTGGGTCTGCATTGATAAGAAAGAAACAAGGGAATAAAGAAAAAAGAGCATAGTTAGATTTTTTGAATTTAAATGTGTGTTATTCAAAATTTGCATTAGACCTAAAACTTCCCTTAAAGGGGAGAAAAACTACATGAGGTATTTAACGCGCAACCCAGTTTTCAATTTTTATATTTTGTAGGCGATTAAAGTCTTTTAGGTTATCGGTTACTAAAGTTAAGTCATGAACAATGGCGGTGGCACCAATAAAAAGATCAAAATCAGGTATTAGATTACCTTGTTTCTTTAATCTTGCGTTTTGCGATGTAAATTCCTCAATTGCCTTACTTATGGGTACAATTTCTACCTCTTTTAAAAGTTCTTCAATCAATTTTAAATTCTTTTGAGGGTACGCACTGTACTTCGCGCCATAAAGCAACTCTACCAAAGTAATTTCAGAGATGTAGCAGTTGTCTTTTTCAGCAGAAAGTATTCTATCGGTAATATCAAATTCGTTTCTGAAAAAGAAAATACAAATATTTGTATCTAAAAGGTAATTCATTCAAAGGGCGCCTTTTCGCTGTGCGGCACGGTTTCCTTTATATCCTTTAAAATTTGCTCGGTACTTCGGTCGTCTTGCCAAGCTCCGGCAAGTTTTCGCAAGCGTTTATTTCGAGGGCTTTCCTCCACTACATCTTTTGAATCTTTTTTCTTTAGCGAATCTTGCAGACGCTTAATTATTTTTTTCTTAGAGGGTGTATCTAAAGCTACTAAAAATTCAAAAAGACTATCCAAACCACTACCATTTAAAACAACCTTATCCATAATTTTTTTTTGTTGTTACAAAGTTAAAGGTTTTTGAAAACGTAAAAAATGGCAGCTTGGTTACAAAATATTCAATACCTGCTCCTTTATTTTCTCTAACTCATCTTTCATTTCTACCACCAGTTTTTGCATACCGGCATGGTTCGCTTTGCTACCCATTGTGTTTATTTCGCGTCCAATTTCTTGACCCACAAATCCAAGTTTTTTACCAACGGCCCCACCTTCCGCAAGTAAATCTTTAAAATAATTTAGGTGAGCCGTTAAGCGCACTTTCTCTTCGGTAATGTCTAATTTTTCTAGGTAAAAAATCAGTTCTTGTTCGTATCTGTTTTGATCAGGATCAGCTTTAAGCTCGGTAAGTGCGCGGGTAAGTTTGTCTTTTATACGGCTTATGCGCTCTTCCTCATGGTTAGGCATTTGCTTTTGGCGCGTATCAATTTCGCTTAAGCGGATGCTTAAATCCTCCACTAAAGCAGCACCTTCATCGGCACGATGTTGCTTTAGGTTTTCGATGGCCTCTTTTACTACCTGCATCAAAACTTTCCACTCTTCTTCGCTTACCTCTTCATTAGGCGTGCGTAAAATATCAGGCATCCGCAAAAGCGTGCCTATAAAATCTCCTGTGAGGTTACTTTTAGCCGCCAATTGATTAAGTTGACTTAAATAATGCTCGGCCAACACCATATTGATTTCTGGAGCTTTATCAGCACCCGTTACTTCGCAATAAAGGTTCAAGTCAATTTTACCACGCTGTAATTCACTAGCGGCAATTTTGCGTATTTCACTTTCCTTTTCGCGGTAAGCGGAAGGCATACGCAGGTTTAAATCCGTTTGTTTAGAATTGAGGCTTTTTACCTCACACGTAATTTTTTTGCCGGCCAGCTGCACCACAGCTTTTCCAAATCCGGTCATAGAGTAAATGTGCGCCATAGCGGGCAAAAGTAAGCAATCAGCGCTTGTAGAAACTCACCATATACACTCCGCTAAAAATTAAGCTTGCGCTGATGAGTAAGGTAGCACTCAATGTATCCATACCTAAAAATAAAGCCGACAAAGTGGCTACCAAGGGTTGTAAATAAATATAAAAACTAACGGTAGTGCTGGTTACAATTTTTAAGGCATATATATTTAGCAGATAGGCCAAAAAGGTGGTAAACACAATTACAAAGGCAATTTCCCAATAAATCAGGCTAGGCATGGCTACCCAATCAATAGCCATAAACTGAGAAAAGCCAAAAGGAATTACGTACAACATCCCGAAAAGGAATACCCATTTTACTACGGTAATAGACTTGTATTTTGACATAAGCGGTTTTACCGTTACCAAATATGCCGCGTAGGAGGCCGCGTTTAGCAACACCAATAAATTGCCTAATGCGGCATCGCTGTTAAATAGGCTGCTTAAATTTCCCCCACGGGTAATTAAAAATAGAGCACCACTCATACCCAAAGCAATACCTACTATGCGCGGCCATGTAAGTGGTACATTTAAAGCTATGGCTGATAAAATAAGCACCATAATTGGGTTTACCGTCATTATAACAGAAGCGGAAATTGGCGTGGTTAAACTCAATCCATTAAAAAAGCATAACTGGTTTAAGGCTACCCCAAATAATCCGCTAGCAGCGAGACGTAAAAAATGCTTCTTTTCAATTTTTTCTTTACTTGTAAAAAGCGCAAGACTCCAAAAAAGTATAACCGCACCCACTGCTCGGATTAGAATAAAACCACTCGGCCCCACATAACCCTGCATCACATCTTTAGCAATGTTGTAATTAAGTCCGTAAATAACTGCCACCATAAATAGGGCAATATGCGCAAGTTGCTTTTTACTTAGTTTGGGCAAGTGTTAAATTTTTCGCGAAGGTAGGGAGGAGAGGAGTTGAATTAAGATGAAATGTATTGGGAATATAAGTATCAGGTAATAGTTAGAGCTGTAAGTATTGGGTAGAGCTACAAAAAATTAGCTAGGTAAAATTACAATTGAACGCAACACCTGTCCATTTCTAATACTTAATGCCATTTGCCATAATACACGGATCAATACCATTTTGCGCAAATCCTAATACCTAATACCTAAATCCTAATACCTAGTACTTAATGCCTAATACTTAATACTTTTAACACTAGCTACAAAAAATAACGTACGCTTTACCTTTGCCTTAAACATAAAAACAAACTGTGTCAGATAAAAATAAAAACCTAAAATTTAACACCTTAGCTATTCATGGAGGGCAATTTCCTGATAAAGCTTATGGAGCCGTAATGCCACCTATTTATCAAACCACTACTTATGCGCAAACCGCACCCGGAGAACATAAAGGGTATGAATATTCACGCAGTGGAAACCCCACGCGGCACGTGTTAGAAGAAAGTATTGCTTCCATAGAAGCAGGTAACTTTGGATTAGCCTTTGGTAGTGGCTTGGCTGCAATTGATTGTGTTATTAAAACCCTAAAACCTGGCGATGAGGTTATTTCTACCAATGATTTATATGGAGGGACTTATCGCTTGTTTACCAAAATATTTGAGCAGTATGGTATTTTATTTCACTTTTTACCAATGGGAGAAGCGGATAAAGTAGCAGCACGTATAAATTCAAAAACAAAAATGATTTGGGTAGAAACACCTACCAACCCTATGATGAATGTGGTAGATATTGCAGCCATGGCCAAGATTGCCAAAAAAGCAAAAGTGCTTTTGGTGGTAGATAACACATTTGCTACTCCTTACTTGCAGCAGCCACTTTCGCTTGGCGCGGATATAGTAATGCATTCGGCTACAAAGTACTTAGGCGGTCATTCTGACGTAGTGTTAGGTTTGCTTGCCGTAAAAGATAAAGCGCTTGCCGATAAACTTTATTTTATTCAGAATAGCAGTGGTGCGATATGCGGCCCAATGGATGCTTTTTTGGTGTTGCGTGGTATAAAAACATTACACGTTCGTATGCAACGTCATTGCGAAAATGCAAAAGCTGTGGCACACTTTTTAGCAAAGCATAAAAACGTGGGAAATGTATATTGGCCAGGGTTTGAAAAGCACCCAAATCATAACATTGCTAAAAAACAAATGAAGGATTTTGGCGGCATGATAAGCTTTACGGTAAAAAGCGGTAAATTGGAAGATACCGTAAAGATTGTTTCTGCCTTAAAAGTTTTTACTTTAGCGGAGAGTTTAGGAGGTGTAGAAAGCCTTGCCGGACACCCTGCAAGTATGACGCACGCTAGTGTTCCTAAAGAAGCACGTGAAAAAACCGGAGTGGTAGATGCACTTATCCGCCTAAGCGTGGGTATTGAAGATGAAACCGACCTAATAAATGATTTAAACCAAGCTTTAAATAGTATTTAATAATGAAACAGTTTTTTATAACCGGCACGAGTTCTGGTATTGGCAGAGCGTTAACCAATCAGGCTATTGCCGCAGGACATTTAGTAGATGGATTAAGCCGAACGCGCTTGATTGAAGATGCTAATTATACACACCATACCATGGATTTGGCTGATCCTGAAAAAGTAAAACGATTTAAATTTAAAATAAATGCTTCGGCACAAGCTTTAATTCTTATTAATAATGCAGCTTCATTGGGAGAAGTAAAGCCTTTAGGAGAAGCAAGCGCGGATAGAATTATGCGAACCTTTAATGTTAATGTAGCTTCACCTTCTATTTTGTGCGCACACTTTTTAGCTCAAACTAAAGAATTTAAAGGTCAACGCATTATAATTAACATCAGCTCAGGTGCGGCAAAATTTGCCATACCAAGCTGGAGTACTTATTGCGCAAGTAAAGCGGCAATTAATCAACTTACAGAGGTTTTGCAGGTAGATTATCCTGATGTGCAATGTTTAAGTATTTCACCGGGGGTAGTAGATACAGCTATGCAAAAGGAAATTAGAGAGCTTAGCGCAGATGACTTTCCTGATCAGCAGCGCTTTATTGATTATAAGAAAAATGATGACTTAAGTAAGCCGGAAGATGTGGCTAAACGTATATTGAGTTTTGCCAATCATCCGGAGAAAAAACCATCAGTGAGTTTCTCATTAAGAGATGTGTAGTACATTTACTGGAAATATTAGTATGTTTAAAATGAAAAAATTTCTTACCCTGAGTCTAATACTCTTTATTGCGCTAACCGCATGTAAAAAAGATGAAATTCAAAAGCCTGCAGAGCAAATCCCTGCGTATGAACAAAGATTATTAGGGGATTGGAGCTTACAAGCGGTACAATATGATGGTCTTGTTCCAAACCCGTTAGATCCCTTAAATCCTATTGAGTTAAAGGGAAACGGATCTGCAATTAGCGGTGGGCATACTGTTTCACGAAACCCTAATAAAATAGATTTCAACTATTCTTTTACCGCTCAAGTAGATTTTAATGGTTTTCCACTTCCTATACCCATTAATCAAGAAGGTATTGGTGAGTGGACATTAAATGAAAATGGTGATAGAATTTTTATTACTGAAGAAGGGGAGGAGACTATTGCTTGGAAAATATTAGTGAATGAAACTAACAAGCAAGTTTACGCTGCGCAAGTCTCTCAGCAAGTGCAAGGGGGCATTACCGTTACAATAGATACGGAGCTCACTTTTGTAAAATAAACTAAACTATTTTATAAAAAGCTGCTGAAAAGCAGCTTTTTTTTTACATTAACTATAATTAAATCAACTGATTACAAGTTTAATGTTACCTCAATGTTAACTAAAGGTAAATTCAAAGTTAAAATATAGTATCTTTGCCATGTAAACTAAAGAATACTATTATGAAAACGAAAGCGTATTTACTTGTCGTGGCCGTGCTACTAAGCTCTTTTGGAGTATTTGCACAGGTAAAAGACAAATATGTGAAAGAAGGTGATTTTGTGCGTGTAACGCGTTATTTTGAAGAAGGTGCTGTGCAAGAAACAGGAACTTTTCTTAATGGAAAGCTACACGGAAAATGGACGGAATTTTATGCAAGCGGTAATGTAAAAACCGAAGCATATTTTAACGAAGGAAAAAAAGAAGGCACTTGGTTTGTTTATTCTAAAGATGGCGGAGAGCTTTATGAAGTTGTATATGCAGATGGCAAGATTAAAGAAAGTCACCAATGGAAAATAGAAAAACGAAACCTTTTGGCTGAAAAGTAATTTTCACATAATTTATTTTAAAAAGCTCCTCTTATCGGGAGCTTTTTTTTATTGCTACTAATACCACCTTTCCTATTTTTACCGCATGATAGCATTTTTGTCTCCTGCCAAATCTTTAAACTTTGAGCAAGACTTAACCATTGGTGAAATTACCCAACCGCAATTTTTAACGGCTGCGCAAGATGTACACAATGTATTGGCAAAAAAATCCGTTAAAGCTTTACGCGAATTACAAAGCATAAGTGAAAACTTGGCGCAATTAAATAAAACGCGCAATCACCAATGGACTTTAGAACACAATGTAAAAAACTCTAGGCAAGCAGCTTTAGCCTTTACAGGCGATGTGTATCAAGGCATGGAAGCGGATAAATGGAATGCTAAGGATATGGGTTTTGCACAAAGTCATGTTCGAATTTTAAGCGGTTTGTACGGAATACTAAGACCTACTGACCTTATACAGCCGTACCGTTTAGAGATGGGTACACACATGGGAGTAAAACGTAAAAAAAACCTGTACGCTTTTTGGAAAACTAACATGGAAGCTTTTTTAAGAACAATTGGTGAGGAAGAAATGATCTTAAACTTGGCAAGTCAAGAATATTTTAAAGCGGTGCAAACGGTTAAGCCAAACAATCGTATTATTGAAGTAGAATTTAAAGATTACAGTAAGGGTACTTTTAAGATCATTAGTTTTTACGCCAAAAAGGCGCGTGGAACCATGGTTAATTATCTGGTAAAGAATAGAATAAACGAGGTGGAAAAGCTAAAGGAGTTTAGTGAAGATGGGTACATATATCATGCGCCTGATTCGTCTGAAAATCACTTAGTTTTTCATCGTGAAGAAATAAAATAGTATGAAAAAATTTGTTTTATGTAGTGCGTTGGTTTGCTTAATTGCAGCACAAACATTTGGTCAAGCGCGCACGCGATATCAGGAATATGGATTTGGTGTTGGCACTTTAAACAGTACCGGAGATATTGCTACCACCACCAAAACAGCGGCCCTGCTAGATGAATTACGCCCTAACTTTATGGCGTTTGGTCAATATCATTTTAACGATTGGTTTACCATGGGTATGCAGGTTTCATACGGGTGGTTGTATATGGATGATAACAACCATACAAATCCTAATCGCGGTATTACCAATCGCACCAATTTGGTGCAAGCAAATCCATATTTACAAATGCATTTAATCCGTTTCGGAAAATATCATTCTGCTAGAAAGTTTACTTCTTATGTAAAATTAGGATTGGGTTTTATAGCGTATGATACAGATCCGCAAGCTTCTAGGATTTTTAGTGAAAACACCATAGAATACCCTGCAGCATATAGCAGCCTTAATACATTTTACGGTTTGGGTGTAAAAATCAGAACGAGTACTACTTCAACTTTGTCTTTAGAAGCAACTTTTCATAACACGTATTCCGATAAATTTGATGGTATTTCTGCTCCATCTACCACGGAAAGCAACGATAAATTTGGTGGACTTACTTTAAAGTATGGTTTCTTAATCCTTTAAAATTAGTTTCCTTGATTTTCGTAGGCACCTAAATCGGGAGCATTGCCAATACTTCTAAGTCGTCCTAAAATATCGCTATTTACAAAAAGCGCATCTGTAGTATTACCCTGGTCAATTGCTTGGGAGGCGGCATCTAAATCATAAATATTATTTTCTATATCAGAAAATAGTGCATTACGGTTTATTAGTACATTGATAAACCTACTTGTATTTGTTACGTCAAACCCACGCTCTTCCGGGTCGTTATCTACTTTTATTAAAGCATTATTAAATTGGTAATTGATAATGCCAGTCATGTCAAAAGCTAGCCCAAATTCTTGATTATTGTTGCCATCTACAATGCAGTTTCCAAAATAACAATTTTCTACATTGCGCACTATACGCACCACATTACCAGCTTGGTTTTGAAATTCAAGAAAGTTTGTAAGTAAAATAGAAGGTGTGTTGCGGGTAGATTGACTCCAATAATTTGCAAAAGTGCATTGCCTAAATGCATAATTGCCGCCAAAGGCGTAAAAACTATGTAAACCACTGTTTGCAATTACCACATTACGTGCATCTACACGGCCAAATCCGCCATAAAGTCCTACTCTTGATGAGTTTAGTATATAAGAGTTTGTGATATTTAATTGTTGATTATTAAACGCTGAATCTAAGCGCACTGCGGTTTCGGCATTTTTAATGGTGCTTAAGTTGATGTTTGCCAAGCCCTTTTGCGCTACGTAAATACCGCCAAACACACCACCCCATTGGCCCGGTGCATCTTCATAAAAAGGTTCTAGTCTATCTCCAGCAAAAATCACGGAGTCATCCAAACCGGTGATGGCGTTTTGTGCTACATTCAGCCGTCCAAAATCTCCTACAAATAAACCGGCTCGGCTATGAAAATATATCTCTGCTCCGGGTTGTATGGTTAATACACAGCCTGTATCAATCAGCGCATAACCGTAAATCACGTGCGGTTTATCATTCATCCAAATGTCGTTGCAGGTAATTACGGAAAAAGATAGAGCAAAAGCATCTCTACCTTCACCTAAAATTTGAAAATTGGTAGGCTTATGAAAGTAAACATCGCGCGCAAGCGTCACTAATTCTACATTTTGCTCTGTACCCTTGTTGTTAAAAAGCACTTGGTCAACATAAAGTGGGTTGTCAGAACCGACTTCAGCAGCCGTTACTTCCACAAAAATATAAATGCTATCTTCTCCTAAAATTTCAACATCATTTAAATTTTTACTGGCTCTACCGTCAATGTTAAGCCTGTAAGCACTGGTGTTTCCGCGGCCTAAGCGTATATTGTCCACAATTACGGTTTCCTTTTCAGGGTTATATACTTTTAAGGTATAGGTGCTACTACCTACGGTGCTAAATACTGTGTCTAAAAACACGGTATCAGCAGAAAACCTGAGGTTTACGCCCGCGTTTAAAATGCTTTGTTCTCTGCGACAAGCAAACAAGCATAGAATAGAAACAGCCAAAAGTAAAAGAGTAGAGTTGCGCATAGTTTTGAGCGGAAGAATATTAGCGTGCAAAATTTCAAAAAATTAACGGGATAACCGCACAAATATTTTTAGGGTTGCTAAAAATACATATATTTGCAGCCCCAAAAAATGAGCAGGGCAAAATCCCTGCGTAAAACATTAAAGGATATGAGAAAAGGAATTCACCCGGAAACTTACCGTTTAACCATTTTCAGAGATATGAGTAATGGTGAGGAAGTATTAATTCGCTCTTGCGTTGATACGAGAGAAACAGCAGAAATGGACGGTGTAGAGTACCCGTTGTTTAAAACTGAAATTTCAGCTTCATCACACCCGTTTTATACCGGTAAAATGAAGTTGGTAGATACAGCAGGGCGTGTGGATAAATTCCGCAACCGATATGCTAAGTTTAAAAAATAATATTTTTTTATTTTGATGATAACCCCTCCTTGTGAGGGGTTTTTTGTTTTAGTACACTTGTAACAAAGAAACTATCCTTATGAATTATATTTTGTTTGATGGTGCAGCACACCAAGGCCTTTTACCTTTTACATATACACGTCCGGTTAGCGAAGTGCGTATTGGTATTTTAACCATTACTGAAAAATGGCAAAAACATTTACCCGCCACTTATTCGTTTTTAACGGAGCACTATTTACAAGAAAAATTTTCGCTTAAAGCGGAAGCTAATAATTTATTGATTTTTGGCGGAGCTTGCCCCAATATAGCGTTACTTGATGCATTACACAGTTTAAAAGAAAGTGAAGCGCTTTACAACAAAGGACAATTGCTTGCCTATTACTCCGGTGCAAAAATTAACTTACAAGATGCTGAGCGTAAGGATAAAGTGGACTTTACAGGAGCCATTACTTTGATAAATAAACCTTGGGATATTTTTAGCCAAAATGGAAGTGAGTTACAAGCAGATTTTGAGTTGCTAACCAACGGAAGAAACAGTGCCAGCATAAGCAATAGCAACACTTTAATAGGAGATAATATTTTTTTTGAAGAAGGTGCATCTGCTGAAGCAGCTGTTTTAAATAGTAAAGAAGGCCCAATATATTTGGCTAAAAATGCCAATATAATGGAAGGTAGTTTGGTGCGCGGCAGCTTAAGCTTAGGCGAGAGTTCTCAACTTAAGTTGGGCACAAAAATTTACGGGCCTACCACCATTGGGCCACATAGTAAAGTAGGTGGAGAGGTGAATAATTCCGTGCTTTTTGGCTTTAGTAATAAAGGGCACGATGGCTTTTTAGGAAATTCGGTAATTGGCGAATGGTGCAATTTGGGTGCAGATACCAATACTTCTAACCTAAAAAATAATTATGATGAGGTAAAGTTGTGGAGCTTTGCTGAGCAAGGCTTTAAACGTACCGGTTTGCAATTTTGCGGGCTTATGATGGGAGATCATTCCAAGTGTGGGATAAACACGATGTTTAATACTGGTACAGTGGTGGGCGTAAGTTGCAATATTTACGGTAGTGGATTTCCTAGAAATTATGTGCCTTCTTTTAGTTGGGGCGGAGCCGGTGGTTTTACCGATTACCGTTTAGATAAGGCGCTGGTTACGGCTTCCATAGTAATGAAAAGGCGAGGCATTGAGTTAGATAATATTGAGCACAATATACTTAGCCACCTTTATAATGAAGGCAAACTGAAATAATATAACTGCCATAACGTTAGCTTGCCTCAATTGGCACGGCAATTGACTTTTTACTCTTTTACCGCACAAAAAGCATTTTCATGCGAAAACTTGTGCGCTTTTTTAATTTTAAATACCTAGAACAATGCTGGATTTTGACAGCTTGTCATTAGATACCGTAATCAGTGACGATGCGGAGTTTATTCCTTTGATGACAAATGAGGATGAGAACAATATGGAGCAGGAGCAACTTCCGGAGGAATTGCCTTTATTGCCCTTAAGAAATACCGTTTTATTTCCCGGTGTTGTAATTCCGATTACAGCCGGACGAGATAAAAGTATTCGATTATTGCAAAAAGCCAATAAAGGAGATAAAACTATTGGCGTAATAAGTCAAAAAGATTCTAGTAACGAGGAGCCAACGGCTGATGATATTTACAGCATAGGTACCGTTGCACGTATCATCCGTATGTTTAAAATGCCCGATGGTAATACCACGGTAATTATTCAAGGAAAAAAACGCTTTGAAATAAATGAAGTGCTAGAAGAGGAGCCTTATATGAAAGCAAAGGTGAGCGTGGTTGATGATGTAAAATTAACCAAGGCTAACCGTAAATTTCCGGCTTTAATGGCCAGTATTAAAGATTTAGCTTTACAAATTATTAAGGAATCGCCCAATATTCCTAGTGAAGCTGCTTTTGCATTAAAAAATATTGAAAGCAATGCATTTTTATTGAATTTCATTTCGTCTAACATGGATTTGCCTGTAGAAAAGAAGCAGGAGCTGTTGGAAACGAATGACTTGCAAAAACGTGCCAACATGGTGCTGCAGCATTTAGACAATGAAATGCAAATGTTGCAAATGAAAAATGAAATTCAGAGCAAGGTGCGTACTGAGTTTGATCAGCAACAGCGAGAATATTTTCTACATCAGCAAATGAAACAAATTCAAGAAGAGCTGGGTGGTAGTTCTTCTGAAGGTGATGTGGAGGAAATGCGCCAAAAAGCCAAAAAGAAAAAATGGTCTAAAGAAGTTGAAGAAACCTTTGCTAAGGAACTTAAGAAACTACAAAGGGTAAATCCTCAGGTACCCGAATACAGTGTGCAGCGTAACTATTTGGAATTTATGCTTGACTTGCCTTGGGATAAAACTAGTAAAGATAAATTTGATTTAAAACGCGCGGAACGCATTTTAGATCGTGATCATTACGGTTTAGATAAAGTGAAGAAACGTATTGTTGAACACTTGGCGGTACTTAAATTAAAGGGCGATATGCGTTCGCCCATAATATGTTTGTACGGCCCTCCGGGAGTTGGTAAAACTAGTTTGGGTAAATCTGTTGCCGAGGCTTTGGGTAGAAAATACATGCGTATGTCCTTGGGTGGCTTACGCGATGAAGCCGAAATTAGAGGCCATAGAAAAACGTATATCGGTGCTATGCCTGGGCGTTTAATTCAAAATATTAAAAAGGCAGGCACCAATAATCCGGTTTTTGTTTTAGATGAAATTGATAAACTAGCCAACACAGGACAGGGAGATCCGGCATCAGCAATGTTAGAGGTGCTTGATCCTGAGCAAAATAGTGAGTTCTACGACAACTATTTAGAAATGGGTTATGATTTAAGTAAGGTGATGTTTATCGCTACAGCCAATAATTTGCGTACTATTCATCCCGCTTTGCGCGATAGAATGGAAATTATAGAAATGACGGGTTATACGGTAGAAGAAAAGGTAGAAATAGCCAAGCGCCATTTAATGCCAAAGCAATTGGAAGAGCACGGTTTAGAAAAACGCGCCATTAGCTTAGACAAAAAGACTTACGAGCATTTAGTGGAAAACTACACGCGTGAATCAGGCGTACGAGGCTTAAATAAGGTGTTGGCACAAGTGGCGCGTAATGCTGCAAAATCTGTGGCTATGGACGAAGCAATTGAGCCAAAAATTAGGGTTGAAAATTTAAAAGAAATTTTAGGTTTAGGGCGCTTTGGCAGAGATAAATACCAAGGTAATAATGTTGCAGGAGTGGTAACAGGCTTAGCTTGGACACCGGTTGGAGGCGATATTTTATTTATAGAAAGTGCAATAAGCAAAGGAAAGGGAAAGCTAACCGTTACCGGAAACTTAGGTGATGTAATGAAGGAATCGGCCATAATTGCCATGGCTTATTTACGCGCACATGCTAGTGATTTTAACATAAAAGTAGAAGTTTTTGATAAGTGGGATGTGCATGTTCATTTTCCGGAAGGAGCTACACCCAAAGACGGCCCAAGTGCAGGTATTACCATTTTAACTTCTTTGGCAAGCTTGTTTACTCAAAGAAAAGTGAAAGGTAAATTAGCCATGACCGGAGAGATTACGTTACGCGGAAAAGTACTACCGGTGGGTGGTATTAAAGAAAAGATATTAGCTGCAAAACGCGCGGATATTAAGGAAATAATACTTTGCGAAGACAATAGAAAAGATATTGAAGAAATAAGAGCTGATTATTTAAAAGGCCTAAGCTTTCATTATGTAGAAAGTATGCTGGAAGTTATAGAATTGGCACTTACCAAACAGCGGGTAGAACACCCAATTGAGATAAATTAACGTTTGTATCAAATACTCCTAAAAATTCCCCGTTACAATGGGGAATTTTTATTTGCTTTGCCTTTATGAAAAAGCTGCTACTTTCTGCTTTAGTATGTTTTACTATTACCACCACGTTTGCACAAGTGGGTGGTAGGTCATCATATCAATTTTTAAATCAAATACCGTCCGCCAGGGTAGTAGGGCAAGGGAGTAACGCTATTGCCAATACCGAAGATGATTTAAATTTCGGCTTACTTAATCCATCGCTTTTAAGCGAACAAATGCATGGGCAGTTAAGCACTAGCATGGTAGATTATGTTTCTGATATTGTATTTGGAGAAGTTAATTACGCACATCATTTTGAAGAAGTAGGTACTTTTTACGGAGGTTTAAGATATTTTGATTACGGAGATTTTGAACGAGCCGATGCTTTGGGCGTAAGAAGCGGAACCTTTACTGCCGCTGAAGCAGCGTTAACTTTGGGATATGGAAGGATGCTAGATAGTAACTGGCGTGTTGGTGCAAATATGAAAGTAATTTATAGCGATTACGCCAATTATATTTCAACCGCAATTGCTACCGATTTTGCTGCCACCTACTTAATACCTCAAAAGCGCATTGCCTTAGCCTTAGTATTAAAAAATGTGGGTTTTCAGTTAACTTCTTTTAATGAAGAGCGTGAGCATTTACCCTTTGAAATTCAATTTGCGTTTTCTAATAGGTTTAAATACTTACCCTTACGCTGGCAAGTAACACTTGAACAGTTAGAAACCATTGATTTAAGTTATTTTGACCCAAACCAACCGGTGGTAAACAGCTTTACAGGAGAAGTAATAAATTCAGAACCTAGTGTTTGGAATAAAGCTTTGCGTCACGTAGTGGTAGGTGTAGAGTTTGCTTTTACCAAAAGTTTTAATGCGCAGTTTGGATACAATTTTAGAAAAAGGCAAGAGCTAAATTTAGCTACAAGGCGCACCAGTGCCGGATTTTCATTTGGTGTAGGTTTTAAAGTTTCAAAGTTTAGAATCAATTACGCTAGAAATTTAACACACGTAGCGGGTAGCGCAAACCATTTTAGTATTACTACAGATTTACAAGATTTTAAAAAGAAATCGGTTGAGCCAGAAGAATAAACCTATTATTATAGCGGTAGATGGACATTCGTCCACAGGTAAAAGTACCATGGCTAAGCAATTAGCAAAAAAATTGGGGTATAGATATATTGATACGGGGGCTATGTACAGAGCGGTAGCACTTTACGCTATGCAAGAGGGGCTTTTTGACGCAAACAATAATTTAGATGAAAAGGCTTTGTATAAGCGTTTAGATGTTTTACAATTACGCTTTGATGCTGAAAATCAAATCCTTTTAAATCGTAAACCCGTTGAGCATTTAATAAGATCAATGGATGTGAGCAATATGGTAAGTAAAGTGGCTAAAGTGCCTGAGGTTAGGCATAAGTTGGTTGCAGAGCAACAAGCTATGGGCCATGAAGGCGGTATTGTAATGGATGGCCGTGATATTGGTAGCGTAGTTTTTCCTGATGCTGAGTTGAAGATTTTTATGACTGCTTCAGCCGAAGTGAGAGCAACTAGAAGGCACAAGGAATTAACCGAAAAAGGAGATGTTGTTGACTTTGAGGAGGTATTAGAAAATATTAAGGAAAGAGATTATATTGATTCTACACGAGCAGAATCACCGTTAGTTAAAACGGATGATGCTTTGGTATTGGATAATTCTACAATAACTAGAGAGGAGCAGCTGGAATTAGCTATTAAATGGGCACAGGAAAGAGGTGCTTAACCTAAATGTTCTGCCTGAAATTCTTTAATTTTAGAAATGTATTTTTTCATAGCCTCTTCTTTAGGCATTCCCTCTAAGCGTTTCCAAGCATCATGTTTAAATGCTTGAATCACATTTGAACTTTCTGTGGGGCGTTTCAATTCATTATCACCTTCCGTAGCTTGTTTAAAATAACCGTAGGCCACCAACATATTGTCTGCTGTTTGAGGTGGCAAAACGCTGCCTAACTTTACGTAGTCCCAAAATTCTATTTCTAAATCAGCGTTCTTCATAAGCTTTAAAACTATGCACTAATTTACTTTAATTCGGCCAATACTGTTTCACCGCCCTTTGGAATATCTCCAATTTTTACCAACACATTCGCATCAAGGGGTAAAAGTACATCTACACGGCTACCAAATTTTATAAATCCACTGTCAGTGCCTTGTAGTACTTTGGTTCCGGGTTTAGCATACATCATAATTCTACGCGCCAATGCACCTGCAATTTGCTTGTATAGCACCTCTTTTCCTTCTGGGGATTTTACTACCACCGTAGTACGCTCGTTTAAAGTACTACTTTTTGGATGCCACGCCACCAAGTAAGCACCAGGATGATACTTAGCATAAGCAATTTCACCACTAATAGGATAGCGATTTACATGCACATTTAAGGGAGACATAAATATGCTTATTTGAATGCGCTTCTCTTTAAAATATTCTGTTTCTTCCACTTCTTCAATGGCCACAATTTTACCATCTGCGGGAGCAATAACGTGGGCATTATTAAGAACGGTATTACGCTTAGGATTTCTAAAAAACTGCAATACCAAGGTGTAAAGGCTTATAGAAACAATGATGGTTAAATGTTTAATCCATTCAATATCAGTTAACCAAAAAACCAAAAGATTGAGAAGGGTAAAAAAAATAAGTACGCCAAAGAGCATACGTTTACCTTCATGATGAATGCGAATCATAATATTAAAGTGTTTCTAAAATGCGAAGGTAAAAGTAAACAATTGGTAGCGTCATTAGCAGACTGTCAATTCTATCCAAAATTCCTCCATGGCCGGGCATAAAATTACCGCTGTCTTTTAAGTTAAAGCTTCTTTTTAAAGCTGATTCAAAAAGATCTCCGGTGGTACCAAAAATAATTACGATAACGGCTAAACCCAGCCATCCACCTAATGAAAATACGGGTACAAAGTAGTAAAGTAACACGCTGGCTATTAAGGTGAAAACCATACCACCTACAAAACCTTCAATAGTTTTATTAGGAGAAATACGTTCTAGCAATTTTCTTTTTCCAAATTTACGGCCAACCAAATATGCAAAGGAGTCCGATGTCCAGATTAAGATAAAAACAGCGGCTAAAATCCAACCATTATGGGCTTCATTAAATTGCGCAATTATAGGCATCAAAAACATTGGGAAACCAATATAAACTAAACCAAAAACACTGTGAAACAAGCCGGTAGGGACGTTTTGCTTTTTGGTAAACATTTGGCTCATCATTAAAACGGTAAACAAAAAGATGGCTAAAAAACTAAGGTTACGTGTAGTAGCTTCGGCTAATTCAAAAACGCCTGAATAGGTGTAGTTGAGTAGAAATAAAATTCCGATGGAAAACGCGGATGCTCTGATACTTTTGGTATCTGTGCCAAATTGTTGCCATTCTAAAATACCGGCCGCGCCTAAAAAACAGGCTAAAAAGAGCTGAGCACTTGGTCCGGTAAAGCAACAGCATAATACAATAACAACGTAAATAGCTCCACTAATAGAGCGGGTAATTAAATTTCGCATGGCTTAAAGCTGATCTTCGAGCAAGATAAGGTAAACATCTTTCTTGCAGGTGCTGGTAGCACTTTGTTGCTGCTGAATTTCGTTATCCTTGGGGCCTTTTAAGCTAGTAATTTGTCCGGGCAAATTGCCGGGATATTTATTTCTAATACCAGTAAGTCCGATACGTAAATTTTCTACTATTTGAGAAGTGGAGGCTAGTACCACAAAAACTTCAGGAAGCTCGCTATACTTAATACCACTGGTTTGGTTTTGCGTAAGCATAATGCTTCCGTTATAGGAAATCAAATATTCGCAAGGAGTTACAAATGCATCCGTTTTACTGGAGTTTTTAGTAGAAAAACGTAGTTGTAACTTTTTTAAAATAGATTGGCAGTTTTCGTCTTGGCAAAATATTTCGTGCAGCCCTGATTCTTCAGAAATATGCTTTAAAAAAGTATGCATTTCAGCTGCTTCTTCGCAGTACAAAAACTTTCCGCCACTATCAGTAAAGCGTTTTACAAAAGCTAAATCAAAAGGTTCTTTTTCTAAAGGAGCAAATTTACCAGAACTAGTACTGGCAGATTTTCCTCCAGCATCAGGAATTGGTTTCCCGCTGAGTACAGATACAAATTTTGATAGAAAACCTTTGCCTTTTTTCTCTCCCATGGTTGTGTCAAAACTAGAAAAAACTAAGCTTTTGCCGTTACTCTCCTTCCGTTTGGCTGTGTAATTCAGAGGTTGGCGCTAAACCCTCAACGCTTTCTTTTTCGCTTTCACCTTCGGAATTACTTTCCCACAATCGCTTACCAAAAATTTCTTCTAAATTTTCTTTAAAAATAACTTCTTTTTCCAGCAACAATTCAGCCAGCTTAGCAAGTTTTTCCTTGTGCTGTGTTAACAACTCTAATGCCCTAGCATATTGGGTTTCAATCAACTTGCTAATTTCTTCATCAATAAGTTGAGCCGTTTGCTCGCTATACGGCTTATTAAAGTTATAATCATTACCACTTTGGCTGTCATAATACGTTACGTTTCCAATCTTATCATTAAGACCGTAAACGGTAACCATGGCACGCGCCTGCTTGGTAACTTTTTCTAAATCACTTAATGCACCGGTGCTAATTCTATCAAAAATTATTTTTTCAGCTGCACGTCCGCCTAAAGCTGCGCACATTTCATCTTGCATTTGCTCAGCCGTGGTAATTTGTCTTTCTTCTGGCAAATACCAAGCTGCACCTAAGCTACGCCCACGCGGTACTATGGTAACTTTTACCAAGGGTGCTGCGTGTTCTAACATCCAACTAACGGTAGCATGTCCGGCTTCGTGATACGCAATTACATTCTTTTCGCCCTTAGTAATAATCTTGTTTTTCTTTTCAAGGCCACCAACAATTCTATCCACAGCATCTAAGAAATCTTGCTCTTCAATAAATTTCTTGTCTTTACGCGCGGCCACTAAAGCAGACTCATTACACACGTTAGCAATGTCGGCTCCAGAAAACCCGGGTGTTTGTTTTGCTAAAAACCCTGTATCTAAACCCTCTTTTAATTTCAAAGGCTTTAAGTGCACTTGAAAGATTTCCTTGCGCTCGTTTAAATCCGGTAAGTCAACGTAAATCTGACGGTCAAAACGACCGGCACGCATTAAGGCTCTATCCAAAACATCCGCTCTATTAGTAGCGGCCATTACAATTACATGCTCATTGGTGCCAAAACCGTCCATTTCTGTAAGTAATTGATTGAGAGTGTTTTCACGTTCGTCATTACCACCACTCATAGTATTTTTGCCTCTAGCTCTACCAATGGCATCAATTTCATCAATAAAAATAATGGCAGGAGATTTTTCTTTGGCTTGCTTAAATAAATCGCGCACACGAGATGCACCCACGCCCACAAACATCTCTACAAAATCAGAACCTGAAAGGGAGAAGAAAGGTACTTTGGCTTCACCGGCAACAGCTTTTGCCAATAAGGTTTTACCTGTTCCCGGAGGACCTACTAAAAGCGCGCCTTTAGGAATTTTACCTCCAAGTGCGGTGTATTTTTCAGGTTCTTTCAAAAAGGATACAATTTCTTCTACCTCTTCTTTGGCGCCCTCTAAACCGGCTACATCCTTAAAGGTGGTTTTTACATTGGTGTTTTTATCAAATAGCTGCGCTTTTGATTTTCCAATATTAAAAATTTGCGCTCCTGGGCCACCGCCACCACCGCTCATTCTGCGCATTATAAAAATCCAAATCACCACAAAAATTAGTAAAGGAAATATCCAACTAAATACATTACCCCAAATATCTTCACGGGTGGTGTATTCAATTAAAATATCTCTTCTAACGTCAGGATTTTCATCTGCCAAAGCATCAATGCGTTCAGTAAAATCTTCAGATGAATATTCAAATTGAAACTGCGGACCGGTAGCATTTTCAGCCACTCCGCTTTCACGCAATTCTTTATAACGTTCTTTATTTTTAAGTGCTTCTTTGCTTATGAAAACTTCAATTTTCTTGTCGTTTACAATCAGCACTTTTTCAACATCACCGGCTTTCGCCATTTCGTTGAACTCTTGAATGTTACTTTTTTTAACACTCCCATTAAAGGAGCTAAATACTTGCATACCAACAAAAAGCAAAATTATTGCCGCGTAAATCCAATAAAAATTGAATTTTTTACCACCATTGCCACCACCTTTCGGTTGATTTTTATTTTCCTCTCCGTTGGGTTTAGAAAACTGCTTTTTAAGCTTATCTAAGTTATTCTTGTCTTTTTTATCCATCTGTATGTTTGGTCAAAAAAATTCTGTTGACCTTTATTGTTCAATTTTTGTGATAGCTGCATCGCCCCAAAGGCTCTCTAAATCATAAAACGCACGCACTTCACTTTGAAATACATGCACTACCACATTTACGTAATCCATTAAAACCCATTCTGCATTTGCAGAACCTTCCACATGCCAAGGTTTATCTTTTAATTGCTCTCGCACGCGCTTTTCAGCAGCATTTACAATTGCATTTACTTGTGTATTTGATGTTCCCTCAGCAATAATGAAGTAATCACTTACCGCATTTTCTATTTCTCTAAGATCCATCACCGTTATGTTCTTGGCTTTTACATCGCCCATTCCCTCTATTATTTGTAATACTAAAGGAGAGAATTCTTTTGCTTGTTCAGCTTGCTTCATTAATAGGAGTAAATTTGGCGGCAAAACTAATCATTTTCAGTCCAGAAGCTGATGTAATCGTTGCGGTATGTTAACTCTATTTGTAGGACAAAAGTTGCAGGTGTTTGAAGAAATACCATCTACTAATGCATATTTAAAAGAATATACCGCTAAAACAACCGCTACCGAAGGTTTTACCGTGCGAGCCAAACATCAAACACTAGGCCGTGGACAGTTTGGCAACGCTTGGCATGACGAACCCGGAAAAAATTTGTTGTTTAGTGTCTATCTGCGTCCACGCTTTTTATCTGCCGCCTCCTTTTATTCTTTAAATATGTCAGTTTGTCTTGCATTGGTAGATGTGCTTAATCACTATAAGAGGGGGTTTGAAATTAAATGGCCCAATGATATTCTTTACAATAAAAAAAAGGTGTGCGGTGTGCTCATTGAAAATACTGTAAGCAAAGCCAAAGTGGAGCAAAGTATTATTGGCGTAGGTTTAAATGTCAATCAAACTGAATTTTTAGATTTTCCTAACGCTATTGCTTTAAAAACTATTTTGAGTAAAGAGATTTTACTTGAACCGCTTTTTGAAAAACTGCTAAAAGCAATAGAAGTAGAGTATTTAAAATTGAAGACTAATGCGAACGCTGCCCAAGCGCGTTATGAGAAGCTACTTTACGGTATAGATAGTAAAATTTTAGTGCGCATTGGTAGTGAGGAAAGGGAAATTGAAATAACCGGTGTGAATACGCACGGACAATTATTAGCCAAGGTAGCGGGCGTAGAAAATGCCTTTAACTTTAAGGAATTGGAGTTTCTGCTTTAAAGTTCGGCAACTTTATCAGCAAGGCTTTCTATAAATTTTGTCAATGGTTTTTCAATCATCATGCGCATCATCATATTGAAGTCTCCATCAAAAATAAATTGTGCTTTACTTGTGTTAGCATCTTGTGCAGTAATGTTGCAGGTAAGTGTAAAGTCGAGCTTGCTGCTTGCGGATTTTAACTTTATATATTCTGGTTTTACACGTTCATCTGCTAACAAGCGTACTTCTGGTAACCCTTTTAACTGAAACAAAAACGAATTTTCATCTGCTTCAAATTTTTCAACGGCTTGGGGCATTATAGCTTCAAAGTTGCTGAAATTGTTTAGTTGGTCGTAAAGTGCTTCGGCAGATTTATTAGTCGTAACTATTTTTGATTCTAAATGTAATGCGCCCATACGTTTTTATTATTTTATTAAAGGAGTCCAAGCTTCAGGATTTTCGCGCCATTTACGAAGCGTTTCCATGGTAGGAGCATCAATATAACCATTTTGACCTACCATTTCCAATAAATGATGATAATCACTAAGGGTGTACAAATCGCAATTAGCTTCTTTAAAATTATGGGTAGCCAGCGGAAAATCGTATGTAAAAAGCGCAGCCATACCCAACACATGTGCGTTGGTTTCGCGCAAAGCGGCTACGGCCTTTAAACTGCTGCCTCCGGTACTTATTAAATCTTCTACCACCACCACGCTTTGTCCAGATTGTATGATGCCTTCAATTTGATTCATACGTCCGTGGCTTTTTGGCTCGGGGCGCACATATACAAAGGGTAAACCCATTTCTTGTGCTACTAATACGCCAAGCGCAATGGCACCGGTAGCTACACCTGCAATTACGTTTGGTTTACCGTATTTTCTTTCTATCATTTTAGCCATTTGCTCGCGCAAATAAGTGCGTACAATAGGGTAGCTAAGCGTAATGCGGTTGTCGCAATAAATAGGCGATAACAGCCCGCTAGCCCATGTAAATGGTTGTTCGGGTTGTAGTTTAATCGCTTTAATTTGGAGCAGTTGCTCAGCGGTTTTTTGAGCCGTTTCTTTGTCAAAAATCATGCGGCTAATGTATAAAGTTTTCATTAACGACTCCTATATAAACTTCACTTCTGAGGGTGAAACTTCTTCACTTTTACAAGATGAAAAGTTTAGGCAAAACCCACTCTCTGTGGTTCAGGCTATTGCAAAAAATAGTGATGTTCAACACTTAACATTTGCTGATAATGAAGTAGAAAAAGCATGGTTGTTTTTTGTGCAGGCATTTAAAGTGGTGGAAGCCGCAGGAGGTATCGTGCGAAACGAAAAAAATGAAACCCTTTTAATTAAGCGCCTAGGCAAGTGGGATTTACCCAAAGGGAAAATGGAAAAAAATGAAACTAAAGAACAAAGTGCTGTGCGCGAAGTGGTGGAGGAATGCAGCATACCCGAACCGAAAATTATAAATCCTTTACCCACCACGTATCATTACTACGCTTTGCGCGATAAGCATATTTTAAAACCAACTTATTGGTATTTAATGCAAGTAGCAGGTGTGCCAAAATTAGCTCCACAAACGGAAGAAGGAATAACCGAAGTGATTTGGGCAAACGAAAAACAAGTGGAGCAAGCCATTAAAAACACCTATGCGAGTATTGCTTGGCTAGTGCAGGAGAGTAAGAAGTAGGGAAAATGGAATGGTGGTAAAAGAGTGTGCAGGTAAGGAATAGCGAAGTGAATGGATTAGGGTTTTGAAGGAGAAAAATATATAGCGGTAAATAGAAAATTGAACGTTGCTTCATCTACCTATTGCGATACCAAGTTGTGTTAATTGTACTTCCAGTATTTGCGCCCTATAAATTATATTGACTGAGTTTTGGCTTGGAAACTACTCGCTTTTAATCTTACTGATTTCAATAGGGCCTTCATTTTCATGCAGCATATAGCATACAATTTCGTTTTCATCCGGATTACATTCCTGTACATTTTTAAATGACACCAAAACCTGTGCTTCAGATTTATAGCTTTCCGTAATACTCACATTGCACACAAAAAAATCTTTCTTGCTCATACGTAAATACGTACCAGTACAATCCTTAATTACGGTAGCAGATTGAGTGTTTTCTTTTCGACAGGAGATGAAAGTAAGTACAATAAATAAGGCGAAAAGTAGCGTTAAACGTTTCATAAATAGGGTTTTGTTGAGTGTGATATAACAGGTTAAAAGTAGGATAAAAAGGCTCAAGCCATGCATTAAAAAAACCTTACTTATAGGTTAGCGTATTGATTACCAAAATTTCGTTAAATCAATTTATCTATCCACAAATCAAACATATAAGTTTTTTAATAATATAATAATGCGTGCGCTTCAACGAAAACAAAATAAACGTGTGGCTTCAATCATTCCATTGGTTTTATTGAGCGGCATTCCGTTACTTTAGTTTCATCAATCAAAGAAAACCTACCAAGATGTTAAAAAAAGTAATCGTATTACTGTTTTGTTTTTCTGTTCTTTCTAATACATACGCGGGTCATGAAGTAGGAGGAATTATTATACGATACGAAAGTGTTGCTCAAGTAAATAATAATCCGAATCAATACGTACTATATATGTACAGTATTTATGATAAACAAGGTCTTGCTGCCCCATCTACAGCTACCATAAATTTAACGAGCGGTTGTTTTTCTAACACATCCTTTTCACTTCCTAGAATTTCTGCCGGTGGTTCCGCACTTTTACCATTGGCAGGTGCTGATTATTGCAGCAGCGCATCTACCATACAAAATGGCTACGGTTTAGCTTTGTATAGAGATACTATAATCCTTCCCGGTGTTTGCTCCAGTTATTTATTTAGTATTGCTGCGGGTTTTGGTCGTTTTAATGCAGGCATAAATATGTCTAACAACTTTAATACAAATTACTTTGAAGTACGCTTAAACAATATGGCGGGACCAAACTCAAGTCCTGTGCTGCCGGTTAGTCAATTTATACAGGCGGTATGCACCAATAAACCCATTTCACTTTTTTCTTACACCGATGCTGATGGAGATAGCATTCACTTTACCAAAAGCACTCCCCTTTACAAAACAGGGAACACTACCAATCCCATTCTTTACGCCAATGGATACAGCCAAGGCAATCAAACCGGTTCTACTAGCGGTTATGTTATAAATAATAATACGGGCGAAGTACAGACTACTGTTAACGTGGGAGGAACGTACATATTAACCTGCCAATACAGCGAGTTTAGATTAGATACCAACACAAACCTAAAAATGCTAATCGGTCAATCGCGTATTTCTACCGTAGTGCAGGCTAGTTCTTCTTGCACACCGTTACCCTTTAACTTAAGCTATCCAACCGGAGCAAATCCTGATTCCTTAAGTTGTACTTCATCTAAAATTAAAGTAGCCGCTAGCCGAAAAATTGGAAGGGGCTCACTTACCAATAGTGCTTCTGAGTTTGAAGTGATTTCTGTTAAGCAAGGAGTCATCACTGTGCAAAGCGCCACTTTTTTAAATGACTCTACCATAGAATTGTCCGTAGGTCAAGTGTTTGGCTTAAATGATACGATACAAGTAACCGTAACCAATGGGAGCGATAATAATACTTTGCTTTCTACTTGTGGACAGTTAATGGCAGATCAGGCCGATACCTTGTTTTATTTTATGCCTGCTTTAAGCACGGTACAAGCTGGTTTTACTCAGGTAAACAATAAGTTACGGGTTAATTTTAACGCGCAAGCAACTTCTGTAAACGCAGTTACTTATAATTGGAATTTTGGTGATGGAAGTGCACCTTCTGCAGTAGCAAACCCTGTGCATACTTACGCTATGGCCGGTAATTACAACGTGCAGCTTGTGGTAGAAAATGCCTGTGGTGTGCTAGATACATTGATACAGAACATTAACGTATGTGATACTTTAAAAGGAAATTTTACCTACACGCTTGTAAGTGATAGCGTGGTTTTTGATGCCTCTTCAAGTTTAGGTGGTGCTACGCAATTTGTTTGGGATTTTGGAGACGGAACCACTGGAACAGGGGCGATAACTAAGCATAAATACGCAGCCGGTGGAATGTATTGGGTAAACGTTTTACTCGTAAATATCTGTGGCGATAGTTTGACTTACGCAGATAGTGTGGAAGTTTGCCCATCACCTTGGGTAGATTGGAACTATACGCTAGTAAGCACTTCAGCTGCGGGTATGACCATTGATTTTGATGGTTCTAATGCTACAAATACCAGTACTTTTTTATGGAATTTTGGCGATGGAAATACCAATAGTGCCAGCTTAACCCCTCGCCATATTTATGCAACCCCAAGCTTAAATTATTTAGTATCGCTTACTGTGTTTAATGATTGTAGTGGTTCGTATGAACGTGCATTTAAATTAAATCAAATTGGGTTAAGCGAAGCTAATGCCTTAGCAGTGAATTTATTTCCGAACCCAAGTACCGGTTTGGTGCAAATAGAGGTGCAGGAAGAAGTACAATTAAAAGTGCATAATACGCTTGGAACGCTAGTTTTTGAGAAAACATTACAAGCAAGTCAAACGATAAATTTGAAAAGCTTAGCAAATGGGGTTTACTATTTTTCTTTGAAAGGAGCGAAGGGGAGTAAAGTTATTAAGCATGTGGTAAGGTAGAGGGAATTGTAATTTGAGGCCTGTGCCTTGAGAATAGTATAAACTAGAGACATCAAAAATCTCAATTACAGCTCCTGCTTACAACACTTATCAAGCTCAGCACATGCTTTAAAAAAGTAAAGCATAGTACTAACATATCTAAAAGGGTGGTTTAAAATACAACCAGGTAAGTGAATAGCTTTTTGAAAACACTTTTTATCAAGTGTAAGGTAGGTTTATTTGATTATCTCAAATTGCTCCTGAAAAAAGTTTGATCAAAACAAGTGAAGCCCTTTAAACGCTCCTTTAATATTATGAGTTTTCTCCTTTAAAGGGTTGTGCAACCACTACCTTTAACAGGAACTTTTTTATATAAAAATCAGCGAGTCCATCCCAATTGTAACCTATAATATTTGTGTGGCAAACTTCATTGCTACAGTCTTTCTAAGTCAGAAACAGTCAATTCATTTTTAGTATTTCCGGTATTCAGGGTTGAGGCTGGTTCAAATAGCATTACACTAACTTCTTTTGGAGCAAACGGTTTATGTTCTACCCCTTTTGGAATAATAACAAATTCACCTGGATTTAATTCTAACGTTTTATTTGCTAGCTTAATAAATAATTTACCAGCTATAACTAAAAAAAGCTCGTCTTCTTGTTCGTGCTTGTGCATAACAAACTCTCCTTTAAACTTTGCTATTTTAACAAGTTGATTGTTAAGTTCTCCAACAATTTTCGGAGTCCAATAGTCACTGAATGTATTTAACTTTGATTGTAAGTTAACCTTTTTTATTTCCATGTTGACTTTACGTTATAAGCCATATATTTTTTTTGCACTTTCTACTTGTTCTTGTTCCGTTGTTTCAGGATAGAGTATATATTTTGGAGCAATTATTGGCTTAACTTTTTCTACGGTAATTTCAGTTATGGTTGAAAAGGGAAAATTTCCATTCGTCATTTCGGTCAATATTTTTTCCATTTCCGCAAATTCAGAATCCGTTTTTGCTATAATTTTTGCTTTACCTTTTAGCTGAAATCCTTTTTGAATTAAAATATCGATAAAACTTAGGCAAACATTTTCATTCTGTTTGATATTTCGAATGGTTTGTGGAGAAGCAATATTTGCGATAATAACTCTGCCGTTCTTGTAGTAGTTAAAGATTTCTTTTGGCGAAACGTTCGGTATATTTTCAGCCGATACAGTTGCAAGCCAGCACAAAATACTTCTACTTATATACTCTTTAATTTCAGTTGTTAGTTCCATTCTATTTAGCTGTTCGTTTAGGCACTTACTAAACGCAGGGCGGCTTCGTGCGTGGTGTTTTAAAGAAACGGAATGTTTCTCTGTCCACTGCAAAGCCCCAACCTGAGCGTGGTTAAAGCCGACTTGCTTTTATTTTTTGTTGGCACCTGTTTTTCTTTTTTTTTCTTTTCCGTTCAAAGTGTCATCAAAAGTCCATCAATTGATTCAATTTCAACGTTCTTGAATTCCCACTTATTCTTTTTCGTGACAAGTTTGCATTTGTAAGTAACCGTAAGTTTTCTGAAACAACCTCCTTGTTCGAGAGGAGGAAAAGATTTTGTGATATAAGCCAGAATTTCAAATCGGTTTTTCTTTAATGGTTTCACTTTGATTTTCAGAACTGGACAGTCTGTGATGGTCGTGTCATAAAGAAGTATTTTATCGTCAAAACTTAGGTTTGTCGGTTCCCAAATTGCAGTTCTCTGAAAAATTAATGTACTGTCGCAGAGTAATTCAGGTTTGTCTTTGATTTTGTCAACGAAATCTTTGTTGTCGAGGATTTTCTGGTATACGAAGTCAAGACTATCCAACTCCTGTCCTTGTACCGAGAAAGAGGTCAAAAGTAAAATGCCAATGATATTTCTTATTGTCTCTCGAAGGGTCATTTTCAAATAGGTGCCAACCGTTACTTTATGGTGCATATCCCGCAGGGTATGCACTATTCAGAATGTGTGTGCCTTGAATGGTAAATATAGTTCTAGAAATTAGAATGTCCCAAAGGGTGGAAGTCCCTGATGCGCTGGGGTCGTGCCCAGAAGCAAAGTAAGCCGCAAGGTTGCTAAGTGTGAACTTAGGACTGAAGTAAGCGGGACTACGTTGTTTGAACTGACCCTTCGTCAAGCTCAGGACAGGCCAAACAGGAACGGAATAAGAGGCATGGTTACTTGGGTAAGTATGCACAACATTGCAAAGCCCTAAGAATACAAAAAGGCAACTACGTAGATTCCGCAGGATTAGGCAGAAGGGTATTTACCTTACCGGGGGAGGTCTTTGTAGCCACGAGTTGGCTTAGCAAAGAAGTCGTAGTATCCCGCTCAAGCGGGAGAAGGACTGAATCTGGTTTTCTTTAAGATTCGCATAGGAATGCAAAAACATAGCCTATGCTTAAACTAGAGGATAGCCCCAAGGGTGAAAAGAGCCTTAGGGTGATGAATCAGAAACCGCTGTATACGAGACCCGTACGTACAGTGGTGTGAGAGGCGCACTCCGTTCCTATTTAGGGGCGGAGCCGTCTATTCGAATACCACCTTTTGTTTATTTTTCTTTCATTTGTCTTTGATATAAAAGCATTTGAGGTAATAAGAATACCAACATAAACAAACTTGCTGGGGGAATTTTGTCAAAGCCCTTGATTACTGCGAACGTCATAATTATTCCAACCATTAAAATAATAATCAACGTATTGATTCTTAGCGCCCATTTTAGATATCCTTTCTCTTGCCAAACGTCCCAACTATCAATTTCTCTACCATCGTTCTGTCTGATAATTGAGCGTAATAGGTTTATAAACTTCTGAGAGTCTTTCATTAGTAATTTACCGTTACTAATATTTATTTCCCTGTCTGAAGTGATTATTTTTCTTAGTAATTGGTGTTGGTCAATCACAACTGTTTTAATCTCTTTTGTAGGTATTGCTTCTATTTCAGAGCAATTAAAAATCAGTTTCTTTTTCCATTTGAAAATCAAGATTTTATCATCAAAGTCAACGATTAAATCTCCTTTAGCGAAGTATTATATCAGTCCTGCTAGTCCTGTAAACAGTGGAATTGAAACAATCCAAAAGTAGCCTTTAGGCATAAACTCCAATCCTACAAACAAAGAACCCAATAGAATAGCAGGAGACAAAAAGACTATGGCAATAACCCTTGATTGATTAAATATTGTCAGTTTGTAGCTCTTCATTTTAATTGGCACTAACTTTCCCGCTATGAAAAGTGTCCCGTAGGGTATGTTTTATAGCGATTGTGTGTGCTTTCGTTTTTTCTTTTATTTTACTCAAAATTCTTTCTTCGAATTCTTTTATGTCAGGCTTGTTTTTCCACCACCAAAAACTCTCATTTATTGTTCTCCAATTTCCCAGAGTCAAACCGCTGTTTATGCCTACAAATGCAAATGTTGTTGAGTTTTTAGATTTAGGTCTAGTCCAAGTGTGGAGAATTTCGTTTTTGTTTGGGTAGTAGAAGTACACAGAATACCAATAGTCATTCTCATCTCGTCTTCCATCTTCTAGGTCAAAATATTGTTCATTCGGTAGATTGACCTTTTGGGTTAAGTCCAATTCAGGGTTTTCTTGTTTGACTTCATAAATTATGGTCAATAGAGAATCTTCTGATATATCGAAATCATAAGTTTCCGCTCTTGCATATGAGCCCGGAGCAATTAACCAAGCTCCCAAATAAGCCAAAAAAATGAATATAATTAAGCTGCCAAAGCAACCTAACGCTATTTTACTATTCTTTTTCATTTAATTCTGACTAACTGTAAAATTACCAAATCGTAAATTATTGTATATGAATATTTTTCAATTTTATCGTTAGCTTGAGAAATTAATTAGCTCTGGTAGAAATTGATATTTTTCTTTATTAATTTCGGACGGGCTAATGTGGGGAATGTTTGCCAACGGGAGTCCACGCAATAACCCTCATCTAGTTTTTCATTGTTTTTGAGCAAGGCCTTACGTGGTTTGTAAGGGCACTAAAATAATGCTTTTAGTACAGCAACGGATATTGATAGTAATAATTAAGATGTCTTAAATGAGCTTTAAACAGCTTAAAATAAGTTTTAAAAACAAGACCAAGGCTTTTTAACCTTGCTTTTAACTTGTCAGGGCCTAATATGCTAAAGGAGCGCAATAAATTATACACACTAAAGCATAAGTATACCTCAGAAAGTACGTGTTCTTTGCGTTTCATTAGGGTATATGTAAATCCCCATTGCCGTTTTAATGTACCAAACTGATGCTCGGTAATTTGTTGCCGCAAACGATAATACTCAGGGTTTTCATTTACTCGCTGTGCATTGTTTTCCAAGGCCTCTTGGTGCATGCCACGTTCTATAAAACGCCCGTTTTTATTGGTGGTACAGCGGTCTCGTACTAAGCATGTTTTACACGCTTTTGTTTTATAGTGTTTTACACGATGATTACCTTTTTGATATACGCTGCCATTGGTGTGTAAAATGTTACCAGCAGGACATTGATACGTATCTTTTGGCTTGTTGTATACAAAATCTTGCATGGGATACAAGCCGTTTTTTTGAGAGGAATGTTCTTTAGGCGAAGAGTAAGTAGTAATATCATTTTCATCACATAAAGCTATTTCTGCACCCGTAGTATAGCCCTTATCGGTAAGTGTTTGCATCTTACTTAAGCCCAATAATGTTTTGGCTTCTAAAGCCATAGGGCCAAGGGCATGCGTATCGTTAACATCACCCGTTTGAGTATTTACAAACAGCTTGTGTTTACTATCACAACCCGCCTGTATGTTGTAACCTACGTTTACAATGTTGCGGTGTAGCACTACGCTTTTAGCGTCTGGATCTATTTTAGAGAGTTGGCTTTCGCCCGTATCTTTAAGCTCTTGCTCTATAGCCTTATATTTTAGTTTCTTGGTTTTTTGATGGGCTATTTTAGCTTGTATCTCTTGCTTAGTTTCGGGTGCTTCGGCTTGTTCTAATTGCTGATTGTACTGTTGTATTTTACCATCAATATACTCCAGGTGCCGATCGACTTTTTTTTGATTAAAATTATTTTTAAGACTGTTTTGAGCGCGTATTTTAAAACTATCTATAGCAATGGTTTCACCATCAATAAGCTTCCAGTCTTTTAGGAGCAGCACAAAATGCTGAAAGGCTTTTTTAAATGCTTTGGGATTATTTTTTCTAAAGTATAAAATGGTTCTAGGGCTAGGCTTTAGTCCTTTTAAAAGCCACCAAAGCTCTACATTTACAAGGCACGCTTGGTGCAATTTACTAGAAGAGCGCAAACCATGGCGGTAGCCATACATGTATAGTTTTAATAAAACTTTAGGATGATATGGTGGTCGGCCTTCTTTTTCATGCTTGCTATGTTTAAAGCCTAATTGCTCCATGGGCAAGGCTTCTACAAACAAATCCACTAGCCTAGCATAAGAGTCTTTGCCTACCAATTCTTCTAAGGCTACCATGCTAATCTGATCTCTGGGTAACTCACTGTCTAAATGATGCATACTACTGTTTTTAGAACTTGTGTTCAAGATAAAACACAAGTAAAAACAGCCATAGAATATTCTTTAAAGTTACACACAATTTAACGTGAGTTTTTGCGTGGTCTGACGGTTTTAATAAACGCAGGGCGGCTTTGTCCGCGGATTTGTAAAGAAACGAAAGTTTTCTCTGTCCATCGTAAAGCCCCTACCGGAGCGGGATTAAAGCCGGCTTGAGTTTATTTTTTTGTTGGGAAATGTTTTTAATTTTCGTTTTCAAAATAATATTCATGCTTGATTCGCCAATACTCTTTATTTGCTTTATAAATGATAAAAGGGACTAATGTCCACCAAAGGATTGGTTTCATAATTCCTAAGAAAATAGGAATTCCAAAGTAAAAAATATTGTTTGCAAAAAACGCGGCTTGTCCAGCTTTTGAAGCTTGATAGTTACTCTGGCTGTAATCTGGATCAGTACTTCCAACTCCTCGCAACAAGTAGTCCAGTCCGAAAGTGCTTAGGAATATGGAATGCCAGTTTTTCCTAAGAAACTCCTTTTCATCGAAAGTTGACCTTATATCCACCGACTGGATCCGTCTAGCGTATCGGTCTGAAGCACTTGCAAGTCGATTTTCAAGCTTAGGATATGTCCTAGGATGTGATATTGTCTTGTCATAAAATTTTCTAAGAGTGTTGTTTGAGAGAATTACAAATGCCCTCAACGACTGATTCGTTTCCTGGTTTTCTTCGATCTCCTTTCGGATAATTTTTTGAAGTCTGCGAAAAATTATTCTAGAGGAGGAATTCTTGTTCAAATCAAATATTTCGTAGAAGTCGCTCATTTCAAATATTGCCCAACGTTCTGTGTATGGACAGTAGGGCAGATTCTAAGCACTTCACTTTCGGTTTACCACTAAGCCAAAACAAACGTTTTTACATTTAATTTTCTTTTTGTTAAACGTCAAAACTTTGTTTTGGCGTTGCCTGCTCAATGAACAGGACTTTCAATTTATCACTAATTGCCCTATTGGCTATACACCTTGTGTGTGCCTTGAATGGTAAATATAGTTCTAGAAATTAGAATGTCCCAAAGGGTGGAAGTCCCTGATGCGCTGGGGTCGTGCCCAGAAGCAAAGTAAGTCGCAAGGTTGCTGGCTGTGAAGCTAGGACTGAAGTAAGCGAGACTACAAATGCCTGAACTGACGAACAGGAACGGAATAAGAGGCATAGTTGTCTGGGTAAGTAAGCACATCATTGCAAAGCCCTAAGAATACAAAAAGGCAACTATGTAGATTCCGCAGGATTAGGCAGAAGGGTATTTACCTTACCGGGGGAGGTCTTTGTAGCCACGAGTTGGCTTAGCAAAGAAGTCAGCAGAAGTCATAGTACCAATGGCAACGAGCGGAGATTGCGCATACCATACCTCCAAAGTCTCACAAAATTGGGAAGGACTGAACGTTAAATCACGTCTGGATTCGAGCGGGAATCGCGTATAAGCGGGATAGCCCACACTTAGAAAGACAGGAACAGTAAAGTAGATGATAGAAAAAGTAATAGCCGCTAGAAACCTAACGAACGCCTGTAAAAAGGTAGTTCAAAACAAAGGTTCGGCAGGAATAGATGGTATGACCGTTGATAAGCTAAAGGCATTTATAGATGCCCACCGCTCAGAAGTGGTGCGCCAGCTAATTTCTAAAAGCTACATACCACAAGCTATCAAAGGGGTAGAGATACCCAAGCCTAATGGCAAGACCAGATTACTGGGCGTGCCGACCGTGGTAGACAGATGGCTTCAACAAGCGGTAAGTCAGCAACTATCAATCCGCTTCGAGTTAAACTTCGAGGCAGAGAGTTATGGTTTCCGCCCAAAGAAGAACCTCCAACAGGCCGTATTAAAAAGTCAGGGATACATCAATGATGGCTACCAAGACATAGTAGATATTGACCTAAAGAGCTTCTTTGACGAAGTGCAACATTACAAACTACTACAGCTTATTTACCATAAGGTAAAATGCCGAACCACGTTGTGGCTTATCCGCAAATGGCTTCGAGCACCCATCTATAAAAATGGCCGCTTGCACAAGCGTAGAAAAGGGTTGCCACAGGGGAGTCCATTAAGTCCGCTGCTGTCTAACATATTGCTAGACCAGCTGGACAAGTACCTAAAAAGTAGAGGCTTAAAGTTTATCCGCTATGCGGATGATTTTAGTATTTATACCAAATCAAAAGCAGAGGCTAAGAAAATAGGAAATCAGGTGTATCTCTTTCTGAAAGAGAAACTGGATTTACCTGTAAACAGAGCTAAAAGCGGCATACGTAGACCTTCTACTTTTAAAGTGCTAGGGCATAAGTTCACACCTATCTATAAGAAAGGTGTAAAAGGCAAATATCAATTGGTGGTGAGTGAAGGGGCTTGGAAAACACTCAAGCAAAAGCTCAAGTACACTACCAAGAAAACCTTGCCATTGTCGTTAGCAGAGCGTCTTCAAAAGCTAAAACTCATCTACCAAGGATGGCTAAACAACTTCCGATTAGGAAACATACAGGCCAAACTCAAAAAGGTAGATGAATGGCTGAGAAACCGCCTACGCTATTGTATATGGCATGACTGGAAGAAGCTGGAGCGAAAACGGAAAAACCTTATTCGGCTGGGCATTAATCAAGGCCAAGCGTATGCTTGGAGCAGAACGAGAATGGGAGGATGGGCTGTTGCCCAAAGCCCTATTTTACGAACTACTATCACCGAGAAACGTCTGAAGAAAAGAGGGTATAGAAGTATGCTAGAGTACTACCACAAGGTAAAGTTCTGATTTGACGAACCGCTGTATACGAGACCCGTACGTACAGTGGTGTGAGAGGCGCACCCTGACGGTTATCCGTCAGGGCCGTCTACTCGATTAGCACCTTTTATTATTCATAATCAGGTATTATCCCCGCTTCAAATTCTTCAATGTAATCTTTAGAAAAACCTCTTTTCAGTGGCATTAACCATATTGATTCAAGTCTTTCTTTATTCCTATACATGAACCCATAACCATTGACTTTTTCCCCTTTCAGCTCAAATGAGAACATAGATGAAACTTCTTCTTCATCTGCACCGAAAACCTCTAATTCAACCTCGTCCATATTCACATTCAATTTATTCAGCATCCCCTCCAATGCACTTGAATAAGAATTTTCAATTGCTAGAGTGTCAATAAGAATTTTGGTTTCCATAAATGAGGTTATTCTATCAATCCCTTCATCAGAGTAAAGGTTCATTTCGCTATAAAACCATTGTACTGTTTCAGGAATTTTACTTGTCTGTAATTCAAGTTTAGTCGGGGAATCAAATTCAATCATCCCTATCTTTTGAGTCGTCCATTCTTCATCTAAAATCTCCGCATCAGTTGGTTTGGACGAGAGAAAAAATAAGATTAAGCCACAGTTTAAGACGATTGCGGCAGAGGTCAATATTTTCACTAATCTACTTTTGTCCTTTGTCAAGTAATTTGCGCCAAATCCAATTAACCCGCCTATTCCGCCAAAAACACCTGCGTACAAAACACGCATTCCGCCATCATCAGTGAACTCATTACCTGCATTCATCAAAATCACAACTGGTAATACCGTCATTACTGTTGTCCAAATTTGATTCTCATCTAATTTTTTCTTTTCGGTCATGTTTTAATTTATGCTAACATGAAATATCAACAATGTGTTGATATTTCGTTTTGTGTTATTCTTGTTTTTTATCTCGTAAAGCCTTGGCTTTAAAAGTAATACTATCTAATGGACTTACAGGTTTATGAAGGTTTCTTGGGCTTACATGTTTGTAAATAGCAATGGTTTTTATAGGTTCATAGCCAAGGCATATTTTTTCATTACAATAGCGCTTCTGTAACTATACTTCACGCGGTCAAGCCTTCACTTTTTTCATGTTCACAACCTCACTTTCCCTTGCAACCTCACTGTTTTTCTACAACCTTCACGCTACTCGGCACAAATTGGCTATAATCCCCTCCGTTTTTAATTACATCTCTGGCAATACTACTGCTTATAAAAGATAGGCCAGAGGCGGTGAGTAAAAATACCGTCTCAATTTCTGGGTAAAGCTTGCGATTGGCTTGTGCTATAGCTTTTTCAAATTCAAAATCGGATGGGTTGCGCAAGCCTCGTAAAATAAAATGTGCGCCTTGGGTTTTGCAGTATTCAGTGGTAAGGCCGCTGTAGCTGTCAGCGATAATTTTTGGTTCGTTTTTAAAGGTTTCATTTATCCAATGTACACGTTGCTCTAAAGGAAACATATACTTTTTATTGGCATTTTTTCCCACAGCAATTATTATTTTATCAAACAGGGGAATAGCGCGTAGTGCAATGTCCACATGGCCAAGGGTAATGGGGTCAAAAGAACCTGGAAAAACAGCTATTCTCATTTTTTTGCTAAGCAGCGCTCCAAAGAAGCATTAAACAATTCGGCTAGCGAAATGCCTAAATATTTAGCCTGCTTGGGCAAAATACTTTCGGCACTAAGCCCGGGTATGGTGTTTACTTCAATTAAAAACGGCACGTCATTATTGGTAATAATGTAATCTACCCGGCACAAACCTTTCAAATTTAAGCTTTCATAAATAAATTCGGTTTCTTCCATTATCTGGGCGTAAACCCCTTCATTTATTTCCGCAGGTGTAATTTCTGCCGAAAGGCCACTGTATTTACTCTCATAATCAAAAAACTCATTTTTAGGACGAATTTCAGTTATGGCTAGGGCCTTTACAAATCCCGAATGGTTGCTAACGCCACAGCCAACCTCCGTGCCTTTTACCATGGCTTCAATTATTATTTGAGTGTCAATTTCAAAAGCATGGTCAATAGCATCGTCCAAATCTGCTTTTACATTTACTTTGCTTATGCCAATACTGCTGCCGCTACGGTTGGGTTTTACAAAGCATGGTAAGCCAACATGTTCTATAATTTCATCAGCATCATAGCTTTCATGGCGGGCTAAATAAAAGGCCTCGGCAATGTTTATACCTTGCCCTTTTAGCAAAAGGCTGCACTCGGCTTTATTAAAAGTAAGCGCACTTTCAAAATGATCAGAGGCCGTTTGTGGAATACCCATCATTTGTAAATATCCTGCTAAAGGCCCATCTTCACCGGGGCTGCCGTGTATAACGTTAAAGGCAGCGTCAAACACTATTTTATTTCCCGCAAGGGTAAAAGAAAAGTCATTTTTGTCAATGGTGTGTTCTGTTTCATCGGCAATAGCCACCCATTTTTCCTTGGTGATTATCACTTTATAAAGGTTGTAAACACTAGCGTCTAAGTTATCAAACACCACTTGTCCGGATGCCATGGAAACTTCTGATTCAGAAGAGTATCCACCCATTAATACGGCTATATTTTTTTTCATTTGGTTGGAGCGTTAATAAAAAATATGTTTTGCAAAAGTTTAGTCTAAAGCGCCAAATACTCTTTCTAAAATCGCGGTTACACGCGCCAAAGGGTTTTCACGAATATCGGCTTCTTCATCGGCAATTTTTAAGAATAGTCCATCTAAACCTTTTTGTGTAGCATGAGCAGATAAATCAGTTACGGAAACGGTTTGTAAATTCATTAAACTACCAATGGTGCCACCAATACCTACACTGGTGTTCAAAATCGCGTTGTATTGCAGTACAAAATCTTCGTACTCATCTACCACGCTGTTGCTACCAATGGTTACGCTTTTTAGAGCCGCATCAATTTTTGGCTCATATTGGGTAAACAAAGTAGTGGAAGTACCCGCTTGCAAAAATTCAGTAGCCGCTCTATCGTTTCCACCAAAAAGAATGTTATTGGCATCAGAAATGGTAATGGCAGTAATGGCTTCCACAAAAACAGGTGCGGCAGTGCCAGCAGCATTTTCAGCAGCGCGATTTATGCCCATCAGCAAATTTTCTTCTTTTACTTTTAAGCCGGGGATGTTAATTATTCCGTTTGAATAACCATCGTAGATATCAGCTCCTGTAACGGTGGCAAAGCCAATGTTTATACTTTTGGTTTTAAACGTTTCAATACTCGTTTGTATGGCAATAGGTAGTAAAATTTTCACCGCCTGATCTTTAAAATAACCATCATTTACGGCTAATATTTTGGTAGAAGTATCAGTGCCAATTACTAAAGCCGATTTTAAACCTTCGGCAATTTCACTTTCGGTAAGGGCGCCATTATCCAAATTTGTAAGCTCCTCGCAAGAGGTAAATAGAACAACGGCAGCTAGTAAAAACAATATTTTTTTCATGGGAAATGCTTTTTTTCAATAAAGCCAAAGTTATGCCAAGTAAATGAATGCCTAAGCCAAGTAGCGAATATGTTTTAACACTGTATTATTCAGTTATTAACAACTAGCTAAAGACTAAAAATCTAATTAAAAATTTAAGGTAAGCTGCTTGTACGTCTGCACTTTTACTTCTCCTAAATTGCTTAGCGCGATGCCTAAAAGGCGCACCGGTTTTTCAGGTGTAGGATTTTCCAGTAATTGAATAATTTGATTGAAAATAACTTTACTATCGCTTACTGGATGCTCAAAAGTATGGCTACGCGTATGCTGTTCAAAATCGTGATATTTCAATTTTAACGTTATCGTTCTGCCTTTCGCTTTCGCGTGATGTATGCGCTCTTGCAACTTGGTCATTATGTTTTCTAAAGCACTTTGCATTTCATCCAAACCACTTAAATCCTTACTAAAGGTACGTTCTGCACCAATAGATTTTCTAATGCGGTTTGGCTTAACCATACTTTTTTGTAGTCCGCGCACAATATTGTAATAATGCACGCCACTTTTCCCAAACTCGCGGATGAGTAAAGCTATATCCCACGTTTTTAAATCTTTACCAAACTGAATTCCCAGGCGTTTCATTTTTTCGGCAGTTTTAGCGCCCACGCCATAAAATTTGCCAATGGGTAAATCCTCTAAAAACTGAATTACATCATCGGGCATTATGGTTTTTTGTCCGTTGGGTTTGTTAATATCGCTGGCTACTTTGGCTAAAAATTTATTAATGCTAATGCCGGCAGAAGCACGTAATTGGGTTTCTTCCCAAATTTGGGAGCGGATAAGTTTTGCAATTTTTGAAGCCGTTTCAATGCCTTTTTTATTCTCGGTTACATCTAAGTATGCCTCGTCTAGCGAAAGCGGTTCTACTAAATCGGTGTATTCAAAAAATATTTCGCGTATTTGATTTGAAACAGCTTTGTATTTTTCAAAATGCGGTTTCACAAAAATAATATCGGGACACCGCCTAAAAGCTTGTGAAGAGGGCATAGCTGATTTTACGCCAAACCTTCGTGCTTCATAACTGGCGGCTGCTACTACGCCACGTTCTTTACTTCCACCTACAGCTACCGGTTTTCCGCGCAACTCTGGGTTGTCGCGTTGCTCCACCGATGCATAAAAAGCGTCCATATCTACGTGGATAATTTTGCGGATATATTCGGGTGGAATGATCATGAGGCAAAGGTAGAGGACGAATGTAGAATGTAGCTGTACTTGGGGGTGAATGGTTATTCGTTATTGGTTATTAGGCGGTGCGCAGGAAAATTGAGTTTGAAAAATGGCCAAGGGTTGTGGATTAAAAGGTTATTTTCAAGGAAAATCGAGCCATACACTTCGTGCAACTTATCCCGTTTTGGAGCTGGTAATCCAGCTTTTAGCGGTAGAGAAGCGAAGGACGGGAGGGATTTTAACCAATCAACATCATCATGGCGGAAAGTACAGAGTGGGTTTAAATCGTACAATGTATGCTGCACACTGACAGCGGCACGAGCGCATTATCATTGTAGAAAATACAGATTAGAAAGTACAGTCTCACCCATGCTAGTATATAAACCAATCAACATCATCATCGCAGAAAGTACAGAGTGGGTTTTAATCGTACAATGCATGCTGCACACTGACAGCGGTAAAATACAAAGTACAGATTACAGATTACAGCGTACAACCTCACCCACGCTAGCAAATAAACTAATCAATGAATCAGTCCACGAATTAAGGAATCCAGAAATTAACCATTTTACAAACCCACTAACAACCTTACCTTCGCCTTAATGTTATCAAAACGTTCTAAATACGCTATAAATGCGCTTGTTTATATTGCCAAGCAGGCGGAGCTTGACGTAAATCGCAAGGTGCAAAGCGCTGAAATATCTGAGGCTCAAAATATTCCTAAAAAGTTTTTAGAAGCCATTTTACTGGACTTAAAGAATAATGGAATTTTGGGTAGTAAAATGGGTAGAGGGGGTGGTTATTATTTGCGAAAAAAACCGGCAGAGGTAAATTTAGCAGATGTACATCGCATTTTTGATGGCGCCATTGGTTTGCTGCCTTGTGTAACTTTTAATTATTATGAAAAATGTGAAGAGTGCCGCGATGAAGAAACCTGCGGCATTCGCGAAGCAATTTTGGAGGTGCGAAACGCTACGGTGGATATTTTGAAACAAAATACCTTAGCGCAAATCTTAAAAACGGAACAGGGAAAAATGCGTGCAAAGCAACATTAGCAGTGCTTTACGCGCATTCTCAGTTTATTAGAAACCTTCAAAACCTTCAAAACCTTAAACCGTGCCTTTGGCAAACAAGCTTTCAACTTTCAATCATATTCTCGTCAATCATTACTTGAAAGGAATCTTCCATGGTTTCTTTCATGGGTTTGAATGTAATACCCAATTCTTTTTTGATTTTAGAATTGTCCGCTTTCCACTCAATATTTACGTTGTTCTTAATAAATTTTCGGCTAAAGGCTTTGTTCACCATTGGGCCAATTAGCATAAGTAACCATTTTGGTAAGGCAGATTTTGGAATTGGATATTGCTTACCATATTTAGGTAAAAGCGTTTGTGCCATTTCATAAAAGTTGGTGTTGTGTGCAGAGGTTACGTGTCTTCCCGAGGCTTCTGGTGTAAAGCCTGCCAAAATATGGGCTTGAGCCACATCGCGCACATCTACCAAGCCAATACCTACCTTAGGTGCTCCAGATTTCATGGTGCCATCACCTAATTGTTTTAAAATACTGTAGCTCTCAGAAGTTATAGAGCTAGCATTTAACGCGGGCCCCAATATTAAACTGGGATTAATGGTAATCAAATCCCATCGCTCTTGATTGCGCGCAATCTCCCACGCTTTATGCTCGGCCAAGGTTTTAGAATACGAATAAGGTTGATAATCTATGGATGCGGTACGGTTCCAAACAGACTCATCAAGAGTGCCATTGGGTGCATCCTTGCATTCGCTGGCATCAGTGTAAATAGCGGCACAACTGCTAGTAAGTACTACGCGTTTTACCGAATTTGTTTTATTGGCCTGATTCAAAATATTTGCTGTTCCATTCACGGCAGGGTCAATCAATTCCTTTTGTGGGTCGTCAAAATCAGAGGTAAACGGAGAGGCCGTGTGAAATACTAATTCACAACCGTCCATAGCTTCTGCGTAAGACCCATCATTTAATAAGTCTGCTTTAAAATATTTTATTGTGCCCTTAGCGTTTGCTGCTAAATCGTCTAAGTGTTTCGTTTTTTCCTTATTGTCTGGGCTTCGTATGGGGGCGTGTACAGTGATGCCGTCTTCTAATAGTTTTTTTACAATCCAGCCTGCTAAGTATCCCGTTGCACCGGAAATCATTACGGGTTTTGTTTTGTCTATTTTAGTCATAATAAATTATATTGAAATGTGATGCTTGAAAGAAAAGCGCTCATATTGGGGCAACGCAAATAGTGTGTTAAGGTTTTAAGAAGTTAATGGCTATCTAAAATCATCTCAATAAATTAGAAATAAAAAAAGCGCCACAGTTTAATAAAACCGTGGCGCTTATTATTTTAAAATAAGTAAATCTATTTTTTAAGTAAACGTACAGCGTTGCCTTTATCATCTTTTACTAAATAGGTTCCAGTTTTCTCTGATGAAAGATCAATGGTGTTCAAGTTTTTTCCGGTGGTAATAAGCTTACCTGCAACATCATACACTTCATAATTGGTGGGGTTATTTAAGTTAAAAATACCGTTTGCCGGATTTGGATACACCCCAATCGTTTTATTTTCAAATTCTTCCAATCCAATTTTATTTCCCAATTGATAAACGGTTACCGTTCCGCTTACTTCTGCAGAAACTACTAATAAAGGTACTCCATTTGGGCTAGCGCTTGAAGGGATAAATAACAAACCTTCAGGACCCAAATCACCGGCATCTGCATCGTTGGCAGGTTTGGTAAAATCGCGGTTTAATTCATACTGCACAAAGGCTGGCGCGGTAGGGTTAGACATATCATACACCATAATGCCACCCATGCGTTCCAAAGCAATAAAGGCGTATAAAGTGCCATCTACTATCCCTGTAGTAATGGCTTCGGGCTCACAGCCTTTATCATCACTGCGGCTTTTGTAGGAGTTGTTGTCATTATTATTTGAGTTGAAATTGGCCGCATGCAAAAGTTTTAGATTTTGCTCAAACTCATCTCCGCTATCCCAAACTAGGGCTCCAAACTCATCCCATACGGAAAACGATCTTGCGCCAAAGGAGTACAAAGAATCATACAAACCGTCACCATCATTATCTCCAAGGCTGTTGGTTACAAGTAATCGTCCGGCCAAAGTATCTTCATAAAAAGGAGCGGTGCTATTGTACTTAAAAGGATCTATAATTAAAGAACTAACGCGTGCTTCCTCGCTGTAAGCGCTATAATCTCTAGCGTCACCTTCATTGGCACTAGCCCAATATTCTACACCATTGGCGGCAAAGGCGGTAATTGCATCAGGTTGATACATGCCAAGCAGGCGCTCGTATGTACGGATGTTTATATTTTTTGCTACGTTAGAAGCATCCAAACCTATAGTGTTCAAATCTTTAAACCCTAATCCTACTACGGTATCTAACGTGTTGGTAGTAAGGTCAATTATAGCTACGGCATTGTTTTCTTGACACACCACATAAGCTTTGGTGTTGGCGCTATTAATGGCGCAATATTCGGGTTCTAAATCCTGAGAAGGAAGTTGCTGGCCATTGTTTCCAAAAATTCTGATAGCCGGATCGTAAGCGGTGGTATCTAATTTTGTAAAACCAATTTCTATAACATTGCTAGTGCTAATGGTAGAAATATTTCCCGGTATGGTAATGATGCTTACGGAGCCAGGAGGGTCGCTTAAATAATCATCACTTGGCTCTCCTTCATTGGCTACCATTATTTTTCCGCCACCGGCAAAAAAAGTTAGCATATCTGGCATAAAGCCTACTTGCACTTGTGCTAAATATATTCCGTTGGTATCTAAAAATATAACCTTGCCACGTGCTTGTGCGTTTCCACTTTCTCCGGCTACCGCTATTAAACCATTGTTGGCGGCTACACTATTAATGGCAGAAACGTAAATGCTTAAATCAACACGCTTTCTATTAGAGATTTTTTTAAGATTGCTAGCATCTATAATGTCGATGGAATTTAAGCTTCCGTTGGTTGAAAAAAGCCTGCCACTAGTTTGGTCAAAAGCCACTATTTCAGAGCCTCCATCATTAAAAATACCGGTTTTATAGGTAAAAGTTTTTAACATAGGCAACTGCGCAAAAGCTAGCAGGCTGCAAAGTGTAAAGCAAAGGAGTAAAAGCTTTTTCATAAAACCAATTATATTATTTTTTTGGAAAGTGCAAAGCAAGCTACTAACAAACGTACCAATGTTAAGCGTGTGTTAATTGATGGATGGTTCTAAATGATTAAAAGCATGGTTCAACTGTAATTATGATTTGCTTTAAAACCACCTTTTTTGCTTGTTCTGTGTTCAACTCATAAATGCAACACATCTGTTATTTATCCATTTAATCTAAAACAAATAAGCGGGCAACACCATCATTTTTACTTTTTAACCATACCATAGGATTTTTACCTTGTTGCTTATACCGCAGTAATGTTTGCACGGCTTCTTTAAAAGGCATCCACTCGGCATTATGCTGTACAGGCATTATCCAATTTACCTTTTCGGGAAAGCTAAATAAATTACCAATAGCATTTAATTCTTGTAATGCATTTAAAGAAAACCACTTGCCGGAAATAGCTTGTGGATGTATGGTTTGTGGCGTTTCCATACTATCCCACTTAGTGAAAATCATACCTTTAAGTGCCAATTGTTGTATAATGGAATTTTCTTGAATTTTATGCTTCTGTAAAACCAACTGTGCCGGATTAGAAAATAAATTAGGGAACTGCTTATCAATCAGTTTTTTTAATTTTAAATCCAGCCTATCGCGTTTGTTAGGACCTATAAATTTGTTAGTTTCGGGTAGGTGCAAAAAGAATTTACACGCTAACTCTATATGCAGATACTGATTTTTCTGCGTATCAAAAATCAAAAAATCCAATTCACCTTGGGTAATACCATTGGTTATAAGTTGCACATTTTGTTCAAGCAGAGTGTAGCTGAAACTAGCCTTTAAGCAAGCGGCAAAAAGTGCTTCCATGTAATGCCCAAAACGCACCTTCTTTTCATTTTCTGCCAAAGTCCATATATCCCAATTTACATCCTCTACCGTAAGGTTAAAAAGCGGATGTTGAAAGGAAGAAAGCAAGCCAGGCATTTGTAATAAGGCAAAAGCTTTTTGCTTGTGTTCAAATTGTTGCATAGGCTAATAATACTGCTTTTTTGTTTGATACAATCATACTAATGGCATTACCACATTAATGCTATGTAATGTTTGCCAAACCTAGCGGAAGCATGGGTTTAATAAACTCTTTTACAAAATTTTGTTTGCAAAATATAAATTTTATAAAAGTTGTTTTTTACTTAATAAACTGACTTTCAACAGATAATAATCATAAGGGTATAGGTATTGGTAAATCTTACATTATTAAACCGTTAAGTATGCGTGGTACTTTAAATCAATTGGTTAATTTTCGGCAATCAATAACATAGTTTTTACCCTCATGAAAAAATTATATGTTGCGCGCCACGCAAAATCTTCGTGGAAACAGGAAGGTTTAACAGACATGGATAGAGCCTTAAAAGGAAGCGGTGTACGCGATGCTTATGGCACGGCTGAGTACCTTAGAAGCCAAGGGGATATACCGGAGTTAATTATTAGCAGCCCGGCAACAAGAGCTTTGCATACCGCCATTATTTTTGCTAAATCATTGGGTTATCCGGTGGGTAAAATTAAAATTAGAGAAGAAGCATATCACGCTACTACTAAGGTGCTTTTTGACATGATTAGAGAAACGCCCAATGAGGTAAACAGCGTGATGTTTTTTGGGCATAATCCTACCATTACAGATTTTGTAAATAAGTGCATTAGCCACAGAATTAACAATGTACCTACCACCGGAGTAGCCTGTTTACGCTTTGAAGCGGATGATTGGGCGGAAATTGATAAAAAAGCAGAACTGGTATTTTTTGACTATCCAAAAAGAAGAAGTAAGTGACCAAAACAACGAATACAAATATTATTGCGCGCGATTTAAGTTGGCTGGAGTTTAATGAACGCGTGTTGCAAGAAGCTCAAGATGAGCTAAACCCTTTGGTAGAGCGTTTACGCTTTTTAGGTATTTACAGCAGTAATATGGACGAATTTTTTAGAGTTCGTTATGCTAGCATAAAACGCCTAAGCCAAATAAGTAATAAAGGATTAAAGCGCTTGGGCGGACTTACACCTACCGAATTGTTGACCAAAATTTCCGGTCGTGTTTTAGAAATGATGCGGCAATCGCAACAAATAAATGATGCCTTAATAGCACAGCTAGAAAAAAAGGATATTTCTTTTATTGATGAAACGGAGCTTACCGTTGGTCAGCAAGATTTTGTACGTAAATTTTTTGTGGAAAAGGTTAGTCCTGCCGTGTTTACGCTAATTTTAAGAGATAAGGAAGACGTGCCGGAACTTCGGGATAAGTCCATTTACCTTGCCATAAAATTTAACCTAAAACACAATCCTGAAACCTATCAATATTCCCTTATTGAAGTGCCTTCTGATTTAGTGGGCCGTTTTGTAGAATTACCAAAATACGGTAAGCAGTTTATGATGTATTTAGAAGATGTAATTCGCTTTAACCTGAAATACATTTTCTTTATTTATGATGTGGATACCATTGAAGCTCACACCGTTAAAATTACAAGAGATGCGGAATTAGATTTGGATGATGATGTTTCCAAAGGGTTTTTAGAAAAAATGTCTAAATCAGTGCGTAACCGTAGAATTGGTGATCCCGTAAGGTTTGTGTACGATAAAAATATTCCCAAAGATGTATTACAGTTTTTAATTGACCGTATGGATTTGGATGATTATGATAGCTTAATTCCCGGTGGACGCTACCATAATAAAAAGGACTATATTAAATTTCCTGACATTGGTGAACGCGATTTGCAGTTTGATGATTTACCGGCACTTCCTCACCCTGACTTAGATATGGATCGAAGCATATTAAATGTGCTTAGTGAAAAAGATGTGTTGTTGTTTTTACCGTTTCATAGTTTTTCATACATGATTAGGCTTTTGCGAGAAGCGGCTATTGACCCCAATGTTACCAGTATTCAAATTACCGTGTATCGCTTGGCCGATAAATCTAGAATAGTAAGTGCGCTTACCAATGCAGCTAAAAATGGCAAACAAGTAACGGTGGTAATAGAGCTAAAAGCTAGGTTTGATGAAGAGGCAAATATTAAATGGACGCAAGAATTACAACAAGAAGGCGTACAAGTAATTTTTGGTGTGCAGGGTTTAAAAGTGCATTCCAAAATGTTTTTAATTACACGTACCGAAAACGGAAAACCACGCCAATATGCCAACTTAGGAACGGGTAATTTTAATGAATCAACCTCTAAATTATATACAGATTATCAGTTACTAACGGGTAGAAAGGAAATAACCGATGAGGTACAAAAGGTGTTTAACTTTTTACAAAAAAACTACCGTGTAAATAAATACAAGCACTTGGTTGTGTCGCCCCATTACACCCGCAAATTTTTCTTAAATCTTATTGAAAACGAAATTCAATTTGCTAAAAAAGGTATGGAGGCCGGAATTACCTTAAAGCTAAACAGCTTAAGTGATACAAAGCTTATTGAAAAACTTTATGAAGCAAGTAGTTACGGTGTAAAAATTAGGTTAATAGTACGTGGTATTTGTAGTTTAATTCCCGGATTAAAAGGCTTAAGTGAAAATATTGAAGCCATTAGTATTTTAGATCGGTTTTTAGAGCATTCGCGCGTTATGTATTTCGCCAATGGTGGTGATGCTAAGTATTTTATTTCTTCTTCTGATTGGATGCCACGCAACTTAGATTACCGTGTGGAAGTAGGAGTACCTATTTATGATGAGCGTATTAAACGCCAACTGCGCGATCATTTAGATATTATTTGGAAGGACAATGTAAAATCAAGATGGCAAAATGCTGAACAACCCAACGAGTACCGCGTAATTAAAGGACCACATATTCGCTCGCAATACGCTTTGTATGAGTATGTGAAAAAACAATTAAAACGCGGTTGGTAATTGTGCCACGCAGTGAAAATAGCTTATGAAAATTCATAAAATTGCAGGTATTGATATTGGCTCCAACTCCGTGCGCCTGTTGGTTTCCAACGTAATTGTAGATCGGAAAAATATCCTTTTTAAGAAATCATCGTTAACGCGTTTACCCATTCGTTTGGGTGCCGATTCTTTTGGTAAGGGTGAAATTTCAACTAAAACTATAAAACGCTTGGTTACCGGAATGCAAGCGTATGCAAAAATAATGGAAGTGCATGGTGTAGAGCATTTTAGAGCTTGTGCCACCAGCGCCATGCGAGAAGCTAAAAACGGAGAAAAAGTGGTTGAGTTGGTGAAAGAGTCTTCGGGTATTGCTATTGAAGTGATTGATGGTGTGGAAGAGGCAAAAATGATTTTTAGCTCGGATATGATTGCCAATATTCAAGACCAAGAAGATGCCTTTTTATATATGGATGTTGGAGGTGGTAGCACGGAGTTAACCTTATTTCACAATATGGATATTGTGGCAAGCCGCTCGTTTAAAATTGGTACCATTAGGCTTTTAAAAGGAATGGTAGATAAAGAACTTTGGGATGAAATGAAAGCTTGGATAAAGCATGAAACCAAGGGTATGAGCGATATTTTAATGGTTGGTTCTGGTGGTAATATTAACCGCACCTTTAAAATGAGTGATAAAAAACAAGGGCAGTATTTAACGATAGATTATTTAGCAAATACTTATCAGTTGCTTTCCAAATTTACAGCCCACGAGCGCATGGTAAAGTTTGATTTAAATCCTGATAGAGCAGACGTTATTACCCACGCTTTGCGCATTTACACATCGGTAATGAATTGGGCAAAAAGCGAGCGTATGTTGGTGCCTAAAAAAGGATTGGCAGATGGTATGGTGCGTCATTTATATAGAACACACCATAGTTAATCAATATAAGTATAGTTTTGATTGATTGAAATTTATTTTTAACAGTAAAAACAAATATTACTTTTGCATAAAATATTTAAAAATGGCGGTACACGCAGCAAACGATACGAATTACAAAGAATTTTTGAATCAAAATAAACCGGTAGCAATTAAGTTTTTTGCTGACTGGTGTGGCAATTGTCGCTTATTTACGCCTAAATTTAAAAGGGTAAGTAATGAAGACGAAATGCAAAACATTACTTTTTTGGAGGTGGATGCAGAGAAAAACCCTGAAATACGCAAAGCAGCCGGTGTAGATAATTTACCTTACTTGGCGGTGTTTAACGCTAGCGGAATTTTGGTAGAAGGTAGTGCCAGCAGTAAGGAGGAGTATTTACGTGAATTACTAGAAAAAGTTAGCTAGATGAAAGTACCGGAAATTAAAAAATTGCTGGCGTATGATATTGAGGTGTTACGCAAAGCTGAAGAGGATTTGAGCGAAGAGCGTGCGCCAATAATTGATATAAAGGGCGATGATGAAGGGGAGAAGTTAACCCACGTTTTTGGTGCTATTTGGATAAAAGAAGAAGTAGCAAAAGGCGCGCTTAATGAGCGAGAAGCTTTGCGTGCGTTTACCCAAAAAGTGCGGAACTCAATTGGTTAAAAGAAAACGCCAATAACAGGAAACCACGGGCTCACGTAAGGTGATCTAATACCTTGGTGTAAAACGTTGTAACGAATGCCTAAGCGTAGCATTCCGTTGTCGCCAATTGTTTGTGTAAAACCAGCTTCTAAAAATAATACGGGGCTCCAAATACGTTCTGAATCTATAAAATATCCTTGTCTATCCACAATCGGTGCATCGTGTCTAAGGTATTCAAATTGAGCGCCTACGTATAAAAAATCGTTCACATTATAGGCGCCAAAAAATAAAGGCCCTACCGTTTGTGAAGTAAAAGCTCCGCGCACAATGTTGCCATTATTATCTCTTCCTGCGGCACTTAAATATTGGTAAATTAATCCGGTACCTAAAATTAAATCATTGGTAACTTTATAGCCCACTTTTGGCGATAAGAAAACCCCTGTATTGGTTCCAAAAAAAGCACTGGCATTGCCTCCAAAAACTAAAGCGTCAAAAAAGGAAGCTTTGCTATCTTCCGTTAATTTCTGTTTTGTGGGTGCCTGATCTGGTTCATTTTCTTCTGTTTGTTCTTTATCGCCACCCTTTTCAAACCTGTCTCGCCCTTGGGCAAAGCAAACTATAGATGAGGCAAAAAGACAAAGTGTAAATAAGTATTTCATGGATGTACAACGTATAAATGTAAACAAAGGTATTAAAGCTTCGTTTACCCATCATACTTCGCACATATTTCCTTTTTAGCCAAAGGTTAAATGTGTTAGTTTTGTACCTTATTTCATACATCCGATTTCAAAAACATGGACAGATTTTCCTTTCTCGGAGGAGTTCACGCAGACTTTATAGACGACTTATATCAAAAGTATTTAAAAAGCCCAGATTATGTGGAGCCTAGCTGGCGTGCATTTTTTCAGGGTTATGATTTTGCTTTAGAAGAATATGGAGAGGAAAATATAGAACAGGTAAACCAACAATCGCTTAATCATAACGACATTGTTGAGGAAATTCGTAAAGAGTTTCAAGTGCTTGATTTAATTGATGATTATCGCACGCGGGGTCATCTTTTTACACAAACCAACCCTGTACGTGCCCGCAGAACGTATAAGCCAACTTTAGATATTGAAAACTATGGTTTATCTGAAGCAGATTTAAGTAAAACCTTTCAAGCGGCTAAAGAACTCGGTAATAATAAAAGCGATACGCTAGAAAATATTCTTAAACACCTTAAAAGCATTTACTGCGATTCTATAGGGGTAGAATACATGTATTTAGGTGATCCTGAAAAGATTGAATGGATTATTAATCGCTTAAGTGTAAATGATAATCAACCAACGTATTCCGAAAAGGAAAAAAAATACATTTTGCGTAAGCTTAATGAAGCGGTGGGTTTTGAGCAATTTTTGAATACCAAATTTGTTGGCCAAAAACGTTTTTCTATTGAAGGTGCCGAGTCATTAATTCCGGCTATGGATGTAGCCATTTCTCATGCTGCGGAAAATGGAGTAGAGGAATTTGTAATGGGAATGGCACACCGAGGGCGCTTAAACGTGCTTTCCAATATTTTCGGGAAAACCCAAGCGGAAATTTTTAGTGAGTTTGAAGGAAAAGAATTTAAAGAAGATGAGTTTGATGGTGATGTAAAATATCACTTAGGCTATTCTTCAGAAAAAGAATTAGATAGCGGTAAGAAAATCCGTTTGAATATATCACCAAACCCATCGCATCTAGAAGCGGTGGACGCAGTAGTAACGGGTATTGCGCGTGCCAAAATTAACACTGATTATGCCGGTGACGGTAAAAAAGTAATGCCTATTTTGATACATGGTGATGCGGCTGTAGCTGCACAAGGTATTGTGTATGAGGTACTTCAAATGGAAACATTAGAAGGCTACAAAACGGGTGGTACTATTCATATTGTTATTAATAATCAAGTAGGATTTACTACAAATTATTTAGATGCTCGCTCCAGTATCTATTGTACCGATATTGCTAAAACTGTGCGTGCGCCTGTGTTGCATGTAAATGGTGATGATGTAGAGGCCGTAGCGCACGTTATGCAATTTGCAGTAGATTACCGTCAGCGCTATGGTGAAGATGTGTTTGTGGATTTATTATGCTACCGAAAATACGGACATAATGAAGGTGATGAACCTCGCTTTACCCAGCCCATATTATACAAGGCTATTAACAAGCATAAAAATCCTAAAGAAATTTACACTGCAAAACTTAAAAAGGAAGGTGTAATTGGCGATGCATTTTTAGAAGAGGTTGAAAAGGAATTCAAGGATATGCTTGAAATGAAGTTTGACGAATCTAAAAAAATGGAGAAAAATACCATAACCCAATTTATGGATTATGAGTGGAAAGACTATCGCGCTTCTAAACCAGAAGATTTCAAAGAATCTATTGACACTTCTTTTGATAAAAAAGAATTAATAGAAATTGCCAAAACGATAACTACTTTACCGAAAGGAAAAAAATTCTTCAACAAAATTGAGCGTTTGCTAAAGCAGCGCTGGGCCATGGTTGATGAAAAAAATGCCTTAGATTGGGGTATGGCCGAATTGCTTGCCTACGGTTCGTTAATTTCAGAAGGCTACAATGTGCGCCTTTCTGGGGAGGACAGTGAGCGTGGAACTTTTAGCCACCGCCACGCAGTAATTAAAGTGGAGGATAGTGAGGAGAAAGTAATTTTACTAAATACTATTAAAGATAGGGAAGGTCGCTTTGCGGTGTATAATTCCTTACTTTCTGAATACGGTGTTTTAGGTTTTGATTATGGTTACGCAATGGCAAGTCCGGAAACTTTGGTAATTTGGGAGGCGCAGTTTGGCGACTTTTTTAATGGAGCACAGATTATTGTAGATCAGTTTATTAGTGCCGCTGAAGATAAATGGAAAGTGCAGAATGGTTTGGTTATGTACTTACCGCATGGCTATGAAGGACAAGGAGCGGAGCATTCAAGTGCTCGCCTTGAGCGCTGGTTGCAGCAATGTGCACAGTACAATATGCAGGTAGTAAACGTAACCACACCGGCCAACTTTTTTCACCTTTTACGTAGGCAAATGAAACGTGAGTTTAGAAAGCCTTTGGTTATTATGAGCCCAAAAAGCTTGTTGCGTCATCCAAAGGTGGTTTCTACGGTAGAAGAGTTGGCAGAAGGTAAGTTTATGGAACTTTTAGACGACCCTAAAATTGATAAGAAAGATAAAGTAGAACGCTTGGTATTTATGAGCGGAAAACTGTATTATGATGTAGATAAAGAACGTGATGAGGAAATGAAAGAGAACATCGCAATTGTACGTTTAGAGCAATTATATCCATTAGCTGAAGATCAAATTAAAGCGCTGGTAGAAAGTTATAAAAACGCTAAAGAGATAGTGTGGGCGCAAGAAGAACCTAAAAATATGGGTGCTGCTTATTACATGATGATGAATTTCCCTGTAAAGATTGATAAAATAATATCACCAAACAGCAGCGCAAGTACGGCTGCCGGTAGCAGTAAAGCACACGCTGCCCGCCAAGAACAATTGATAAAACAAATATTAAACGCCTAATACGCAATAACAAATGGCTGTAGAAATTAAAGTGCCCTCACCGGGCGAGTCGGTATCAGAAGTAGAAATAGCAAGCTGGTTGGTAGAAGACGGTGAGTACGTAGAAAAAGATCAAGAAATTGTAGAATTAGATTCAGATAAAGCAACTTTAGCCATGCCGGCAGAGGAGGCTGGTATTGTACATATTACGGTGGAAGCCGGAGAGGCCGTAGAAGTAGGTCAGGTAATTGGTACCATTGATACCGATGCTGAGGCACCAGATGGCGGAGATGATAAAGAGGAAAAATCTGAAAAGAAAGAGAAAGAGAACAAAGAGAAAGAGGACGATAAGGAGCCTTCCGGTGATGAGGGTGGCGGAGAAAAAGCGGAGAAAGATTTAGAAAAATCTAAGGAGGCTACCGAAGACAGTAGCGATGCAAAAGCTCCGCAAAAACAAGAAAAAACCTATGCCAGTGGAACACCCTCTCCATCTGCAAAAAAGATTTTAGATGAAAAAGGTATTGATTCTAAAAATGTAAGTGGTTCAGGAAAAGACGGTCGAATTACCAAGGATGATGCTGTAAATGCTCAAGCCAGTATGGGTAGCCCAACGGGTGCAGCCCGTAATTCAGAAAGTAAAAAAATGAGTTCGCTGCGTAGAAGGTTGGCTAAACGCCTTGTTTCTGTAAAAAATGAAACGGCTATGCTTACTACTTTTAATGAAGTAGATATGAAGCCAATTTTTGATTTACGTGCTAAGTATAAAGATGAGTTTAAAGAAAAGCATGGTGTAAGCCTTGGTTTTATGAGCTTTTTTACTAAAGCAGTAACGCGTGCCTTAAAAGAATTTCCACAGGTAAATTCTATGATAGATGGCGATAATTTAGTAACCTTTGATTACTGTGACATTAGTATTGCAGTAAGTGGCCCAAAAGGATTAATGGTGCCTGTAATTAGAAATGCAGAAAACTTAACGTTTGCCGGAGTAGAAAAAGAAATAAAGCGCTTGGCTACGCGCGTGCGCGATGGAGAAATTACAGTAGATGAAATGACGGGCGGCACGTTTACCATCACCAATGGTGGTGTGTTTGGCTCTATGCTTTCCACGCCAATTATTAATCCTCCGCAAAGTGCTATTTTAGGAATGCACAATATTGTGGAGCGACCAGTGGCGATAGACGGAAAGATTGATGTACGTCCGATTATGTATGTGGCTGTAAGTTATGATCACCGAGTGATTGATGGCCGCGAAAGTGTAGGATTTTTAGTGGCGATTAAAGAAGCATTAGAAAATCCGGCAGAACTTTTAATGGGTGGAGATCATATTGTAGAAAGAGCGTTGGAAATATAAGCTACTCTTTTTAAATGATTTAAAAAGCCGGTTCAAAGGAATTTGAAACGGCTTTTTTTTTGGTTTAAACAGGCTTATGTTTCCATACTTCCATGCCTTAAATTTTAAGAGTATGCTTTTTATGGAATGCTAATGCGGGTTGACAAATTTTCGCATAACTTGATGTAGAATTCAACGTCATAAACAACCTTATCGTCATAGCTCATAGCTTGCTTAAAAGCTATTGTTGCTGGCGTATAATCAGAGTTTAAAAAATAACTCATTCCTAAGTTGTAATAAGCAGCAGCAGTTACATCCGCATCTTTCTTTGATTTTTTTATTTCCGGTGTTGCATCGGTCACAAAATTCTTAAATATAGAAATGGACTCTTGTAATTTATCCACACTTTCTTGAGAGGATAGGGAGGCTTTTACGAGTTCACAAACTCTTTCCAAGTTGTTAAATGCCTTATTAAACTCAGGGTATTCAAACTTCTTTTCTTTAATTTTAATTGCATTTACAAACGTGGTTTTAGTAACAAAGCCATACTGATTTTTATATAGCAAACTAACTTTTTCTGCCACTTCGGGCATTATTTCTTGCTTTACTTTTTCCTTTTTTGCTACATGATATTCGTTGGCAATTGTAAGCGATTCAGAAGCTTGACCTTGAAGTTTTACGCTGCCGCGCAAATCATCTCTAAATATTTCTTTCTCTTTTACAAATACTTTTAGCGTATAGTGATACTTCATTTCACTACTGTAATAGTACATTTTTCTTTCTTTATCAGTGTAATTTCCTGCTTTAGGTGTAGTGTAGGTAAACAAGCCTTCTAATACTTCAATCCTAAAATCTATGGCTTCGCTTCCATCAGCCGTTAGTTGAGGTGAAATTTCAAAATTTTGTTCAAAAATTTTCCTTCTAAAGGCATCGTTGTCAGCCGTATTAAAGCTCAATTCATAGTATTGAAAATCAAGAAGCTCAGCACTTACAGGATTTTGAGTATAGTTGATGTATCCTAATTTTTCACGATCAATTTTTTGTGCTAAGCTGCTGAAAGCAATTAGTGTAAAAAAGATAAAAGAGATTTTTCGCATAGCGCTTATGGAGTACAGTTGTTATAATCTGAAATGATTTGAGGAAGGACGGCTACTATACTTTCTAAATTTGCCGAACGAGAAATGAGTTTCCCTAATTTAGATTCTGCATCTTGGTGAAAAGGTTCAAAACCATACCCTCCGGATTTATATTGTTCTTGCACACTTTTGCAACCGCTTAAATACTGACCAAAATCAATTTTATCCAGTAAAACTAAATCTTCCTCTCCTTTTTGCAATAGTATATTAGGATTAGTGCGCATTTTTTCTACTTCTTGTTCATAAGCAACAATCGCTTCCTCGCCAACATTAACTGACATTGGATCAGGAGAATCGTATAAGCAATACATTTTCATATCACCTTCCGCGAGGCGCTCCACAAAAAACCATTTGGCAATACCAACACCCAATCTCAGTTTACCTAAAGAAACTTTCATAGATTCAAAATAACGCCCTTCAACCGTATATCCCTTAATTTTTTTAGGAACGTATTTAGTGCGTTCTTTCTTTTTTACTTTTCCATCAGCCATGGCAGCTTCTGTAAAAAACTCAACACTTTCTTGGTTTCCCCAAGGGTTTCTTTCATTACCTTTTAATTTTACATAACCTTCTAAAACGGTACCGTTTTCTAAAATAATTTGACCTTTTTTCTCGTCAGAATCTAACGTGTAAGTCTCTTGAGCAAAGCTTACTATGGCGGTAAGAACTAAGCTTAGAACAAATAATTTTTTCATATCTTCAATTGTATTTAGAGTGCAATATACACCATTGTGCGATGCCTGAATACGCTAAAATAAAACTAATTTATGCCCCTTTAGAATTAGAATAACAGAGTAATGATACGGGATTTTTAACTAATTATACTTGCTGAAATCTTTAGTATTTATATTGGCTGTATAAAATGTTAAACATATGAAGTTGAAATTTAAGTTGGTGTTTTTATCCTTATGAGTCTTTATCTGTTTTATCAAATGCGATACGAATCCAAAAATTAAAATAAGGAGTATCGATAGCAAAGTAGAAAAAGTAGAGCAGCAATATTCTCATGCCAATGTGAGTGTAAGTGTGCAACCTAACAAAAATGTTTTTAAGGTTGATGAAGATATTTTGTTGACCATTACGCTAAGAAATACGAAAAGGAAAAAACAGAAATTACTTTTTGATAAACCGAATACAGGAACAGGCAGACCGTGGGGCACTAGTGGTAAATTAATCAACATAACTAGCAACAGGTCAGTGCTTAAATACGAAAATAGAGGAATGCTTTCTTCTCAAGTTTATACGCAAGAAGATTTAGAAATCCACTATTATACTTTAGATTCAAATCAATATGTTTCAAAAGAATTTAGCTTAAATGGTATTGTAGTTTTTAATGAAAGTCCGCTGCCTTTTGGCACTTATTCACTTCAAGTGTATTACTATCAAAATGCTTCAAATACGGTTGAGATAGCAGTGGAATAAAAACCGTTAATGGTTTTTTTAGTTCGGTTAAAGAGGAGTTAATGGCGAAAAAGTGTTTGATTATTTATGTTTAAAGTCATTCAATAAAAATCATTCCCCTTTATCCTCCGCCTTGGCGGAGGTATAAGCGGCACGAAATGTATAACTCCATTTTCCCTGCGCACAGCCTGATAACCTATAACGAATAACCATCCACCCCTAAGTACAGCTACATTCGTCATTCTACATTCATAATTCGTAATTCCTTCCCCCTACTTACCTTCGCAGCTATGATAGACACGCACTCCCACATATACAGCAGCCAATTTGATGATGACCGTGCCGAGATGCTAGAAAAAGCAAAACAGGCTGGCGTACAACATATTTTTATGCCCAATATTGATGTGGAAACCATTAGCGGAATGAACGCCTTGGCGGAACAATACGATTGGTGTCATCCCTTAATGGGTTTGCATCCCGGACACGTAAAGGAAGATTGGGAAGATCGCTTAGCTTTTGTTTTACAAGAGTTGAACAACAACCCTAAAAAGTACGCGGGGGTTGGTGAAATTGGTATTGATTTGTATTGGGACAAAACGTTTATAGAACCACAGAAAATTGCTTTTGCCAAGCAAATTGAAGCATCGCTAGAAAATGATTTACCCATTGTAATTCATTGTAGAGATGCGTTTGATGAGGTTTTTGAAGTATTAGAAAGATATAAAAGCACCACACTTTATGGAATTTTTCACTGTTTTACAGGAAATTTAGAACAGGCCAAGCGGGCGCTAAACTTCAATTTGAAATTAGGAATAGGAGGGGTAGTAACCTTTAAAAATGGAGGTTTAGATAAAGTGGTGGCTCAGCTTTCGCTGAATGATTTAGTGTTAGAAACTGATGCACCGTATTTAGCACCGGCTCCGCATCGCGGCAAGCGAAATGAACCGGCTTATACTGCTTTGGTGGCAGATAAACTTTCTAATATTTTTGAAGTATCGCTAGCGGAGGTAACGCGCATTACTACGAAAAATGCTGCAGAAATTTTCAAAACCGTTTTATGAGTCAATTACCAAAAATATTAATGTTATACACGGGCGGTACTATTGGTATGGTTCAAGATGTGATGAGCAAAAGGTTAATTCCTTTTGACTTTCAGCATTTATTAAATAAAATACCGGATATAGCCGAACTTCCCGGAGAAATAGACTCTGATAGCCTAGATAAACCTATTGATTCCTCTGATATTAAACCAGAACATTGGTTGCGGTTGGCCAACCGAATAAGAAAGGGAATAGAAACGTACGATGGTTTTGTAATCTTACACGGTTCGGATACGATGGCTTATACCGCATCGGCCTTGAGCTTTCTATTGCATGATTTGGAAAAGTCTGTAATTCTTACCGGATCACAGTTGCCCATTGGGGTACCACGCTCTGATGCGCGCGAAAATTTAATTACCGCTTTAGAACTCGCTATGCATCAAACAAATGGTGCGCCCACAATTAAGGAAGTGTGCATTTACTTTGAGTACGACTTACTGCGTGGCAACCGTACGCATAAAATTTCTGCCGAAGATTTTGATGCCTTTCAATCGTTAAATTACCCAAAATTAGCTGAAGCAGGGGTGCATATTAAGGTGCGTAATAATTACCTTTTACAGCATCGGGCATTAGGTTTCAAAGGTTTAGTCCCAGAAATATCTGCACAAGTAAATGTGCTTACCGTGTTTCCGGGTATGCAAGAAAATTACGTGCGGGTGTTGCTTGCGCAAGATGTAAAAGCCACTGTAATTAGAACGTTTGGTTCAGGCAATGCACCCACTGATAAATGGTTTATTGCATTAATTTCAGAAGCAATTCAAAACGGTATGTACATTATAAATGTATCGCAATGCAACGGTGGTAGCGTACAATTAGGTAAATATGAAGCAAGTGAAGCCATGCTTGAAATGGGCGTAATCAGCGCTGGTGATATGACGTTTGAAGCTGCGCTTACTAAAACCATGTATCTATTGGCACAAGATATTTCTGCTCAACAATTTAAAACGCTATTTGAACAAAACTTGGCTGGAGAATTAACAGATTAAAGAAATACTACCATGAAATTTCACACTAGAAAATGGATAAAACCGGAAGATTTAAATGCTAACGCCTCTTTATTTGGCGGACGATTGTTGCAGTGGATTGATGAAGAAGCGGCTCTTTATGCTATTGTTCAGCTAGAAAATAAACGTGTGGTTACAAAGTATATGAGTGATATTAACTTTGTAAGTTCGGCTAGCCAAGGCGATATTATTGAAATTGGTATTGAAGTGGTAAAGTTTGGGAACACTTCATTGACGCTGCGCTGTGAAGTGCGCAATATGATGTCGCGCGAGACAATTATCAGTATCGATACAATTATTATGGTGAGTGTTGATGCGCATTCCAAACCCTTTCCGCACGGAAAAACACAAGTGGAATATATTTCAAACCGCCTTAAAGAGGATTAATTTTTAACCTTCCACACCTTAAACCTAAAATTCTCATAAACCAACTGTTGCGTTTGTAAGTTGTTAACGTATTCATTCAACGCTGGGTATTCTAAGTCTATTGTTTGGATTACGTAGCGTACTTCAAATGTTTTTATATCGTGCGTTAACGATTTTAAGGAAGCGTTGGGCTCTGTTGACAAGGCTTTTTGATTGGTATAATAAGCCAATGCACGAGGTTTTAAAAATAGCACGGTTTCTTGATTAGGAACGTCTTTCAACCAATTGTAAAGTGCTAATGCCTCCGGTAACTGCGGGCTCCCGTACGGTAATTTTTCTCTTTGCTTTAAGCTTTTTAATTCAGGATAAAAACTCAACATAAAAAGCAGCAGCATACTAAAACCCACACTATTTTTATATTTTACATGCGGAGTGAATACACTAAAACCTTCCATTACCCAAAGCATAATTATGGGTAAAATAGGTAGTAGAAAACGATAACCGCCCGTGTAAGGATAAAGTAACAGCACACCTATGTATAAAAATGCGATGAGCTCTAAAAGTCTAAATTTTTTCTTTAGTTGAATAAAAATTCCTATCAGAAAAGCCGCTAATACTAACTTTTGGAAAATCAGCAAAAAGACTTTTAAGCCATCATTACCATACAGCATGAGCATACGCTCTAAAGTAGTTAGGTACATGTCAAAGTTATTATTGATGGTTTTCCACCAGCCGATACTTTGCCTAAACAATACCGAATATCCATTTTGCGAAGCAGCATAATAGCCGGTAAAATAATTAAGTGCAAGTGCGGTTAGCACCGATAAACCCGAAAAAAGTACAAGTCCGGAAATAGGTTTTTTAACACGAAATTGAAGTAATATGAAAAGGGCACTTCCCAAAGGGAGCACCCAACCTACGCTGCGTATGCTAATGGCAAAACCAGTTAGCAAAGCGGCAATAATAAAAGTCCACCGGTGTTTTCCATTGGTAAGAAAAAATAATCCACCTAAAAAAAATGCAGCAAAAGGAAGGTCGCTTATTATTTCACTTTTTTGATTTATAAAATACGGATGGTAGAGTAGGAGTAAGGTAAAACCCAATGCCCACGGACGTTTTAGTCCGTTGGAAATAAATAAAAGGTAGGCAAATAGCCCAATGAGTAATCCACAAAAGCTTATTAGATATTGGGCGTGTATCAGATTTACTTTTCCATTTTCTAAGCAAAAAGTACGCAATAGTAGTGGGAATCCTATCGGATATATCTGCGGCCCAATACGCGGAAAAGAAGGGTTAAAAATGTAACTGCCAGCGTTTAAACGTTTGTTTTGCGCTAGATTTTCAGCCTCTTGAAGGTATTGCGCAAAATCATCGCCCCAGTCGTGATACGGTTTAATATTAATAAAAAATAGACCAACGCCTACCAGAAACGGTAGTAGCCAGTCTATTAATTTTATGGATAGTTTATTTAAGCGCATGAAGCAGCCAAAATAAAGCTAATCTTACTATTTCAACGCATTTAAAGCGGAGTCATAATCAGGCTCTTGACCAATTTCAGGAACTTGCTGATTGTACGCTACTTCACCGTTTTCGTTTACTACTACCACCGCTCTGCTCATTAAGCCGTGCATGCCGCCATCAATCATAGATACACCGTAACTTTCGCTAAAGTTTTTATCTCTAAACTCAGAAAGAGCATGTACATTTTCCAAACCTTCGGCAGCGCAAAAACGCTTGTGTGCAAAAGGTAAATCATTGCTGATATTCAGAACCACCGTGTTGTCCATTTCAGCAGCTTTTTTGTTGAACGTGCGGACCGATGCGGCACAAACAGAAGTATCAATACTTGGAAAAATATTTAACACCACTTTTTTTCCTTTGTAGTCAGAAAGTTTTTGATCTTTTAAATCGGTGCCGGTAAGTTTAAAATCCGGTGCTTTAGTTCCTTTGCTTGGTAGTTCACCTGCAGTATTTACAGGGTTTCCACCTAATGTTATTTTTGACATAGTTGTATAAATTTTAGATCTTAACGGTAGTTCTGTGCGCAAGTTCAGGTGTTATCAATAAAATTTATTATCTATTAACCTTTTGTATGAAGCCCTTATATTCGCGCACTTTAAAACTAAACGGTCTTGGAATTTGAGAATACTTTTGACGTAGTAATTGTAGGGGGAGGTCCTGCAGGTACAACTACGGCTATGGCGCTAGAAAATAGCGGTTTACGTGTAGCTTTGCTTGATAAGGCAATTTTTCCGCGCGATAAAATTTGCGGAGATTTTGTGACCATTAGCGGTCTTAGAGAAACGTTTACAATAAAACCTGAGCTAAAAGAGAGGTTTGCAAATTACCCCAAAAAAGCCGTCAATCGTAAAACGCACTTTTTTATAGATGATTATAAACCTGTGGAAATTGAATGGGTAACAACCTCATATACTATTAAGCGCATAGACTTAGATAATGAGTTAATGAAGGTGGTTAAAGAAGGTGGTAAAACACACATATTTGAAGGAGATGGTGTTAAAGAAATTGAGGAGCAGGAGAATGGGTATAAACTCACTACTAAAAATGGAGCTGTTTTTAATACTGCCGTATTAGTAGGGGCGGATGGTGCACATTCTGTTGTGGCCAAAAAATTAGCAGATTATAAGCTAGATAAAAATCATTACGGAGGTTCAGTAAGGGCGTATTACCAAAATTTAACAAATGTGGATAGCACTATTAATGAAGTGTACATTCATAAGGATGTAGTACCCGGATATTTTTGGTTATTTCCACTTTCTACTACTGAAGCAAATGTGGGTTTAGGTATGCACTCTAAACATATTACCAAGAATAAAATAAATCTGAAGGAGTTAATGGTTCAGTTTATTGGGAAACATAAAGTACTAAAAACCAAGTTTTCCACAGCAAGTATGGACGGTAAAATTGAAGGCTTTGGGTTACCATTTTACAGCAAAAAATACACCTTAAGCGGAAAGCGCTTTATGCTTTTAGGAGATGCTGGAAATTTAATGGATCCAAGTAATGGAGAAGGTATAATGCCCGCGATATGCAGTGCTAAGTTTGCTGCGGACACGATTATGGAAGCTTTTGAAAAAAATGATTTCTCTAAAGGTCAATTTAAAAAGTATGAAAAGCGTGTGCATGATAAGTTTTGGAAGGAAATGAGGTTTAAAGCGTGGTTTGTGAAGTATTTTGGATCTCAATATCAAATTTTAAAGGGTATAGGGTATTTGAGCCAAAAAAGCCCCTTGGTAAAAAAGGCGATAAAGCGTTTTATGTAATCTTGTAGAGGTATTTATCCGTTAACTTTGGTATTGTATGCCTAATGCCAATCATACTTTTTTAACCATTTACCCAAAACGAAAATGCGCAAGCCTCCCTTACGTTCAACACTGCATTCTCGCTGGGCACTACGTGCCGCTCGAATGCTTAGTTGTTAGATACAGTTTTTTATTTCACGTTTTTCTAATTCAGCCTCAAATTCGAGTCTTTTCTTTTTCGTAAATCTTCTTCCTTTATTGAATTTAGCACTTTTTTCGTCCTCAACTAATTCTGCAACTACAAACTCAATTTCGTCATTACTCAATTCATTCGGTTCTCTAAAGTGCAAGTCTGCTCCAAATTCAGTCGTTTCGTATTTTTCATTCTCGATTTCATTAATTCGTTCAATTGGTATTTCAACATTTACTTTAGTCAGTTCAAAATTCATTTTTGGTAATTCCGACTTTCCAATAATTTGTAAATACTCATTTAAAATCCGTTTTTCCACCAATATTTTTCCTCCACCAAATTTGTGTCGGTCAGACAAATCTTTTTTAACTCCAGAAATCCAATATTCATTTCCAGATTCGATATCCATAAAATTCCCTTGAATTCTTGCTCTTCCCATTCTCTGAAAAGCTTTTCCGTCAAAGTATATAGTTTTTCCACTTTTTGAGAATGAAACAAGTCCAATCCACGCTGGACCATTTTCAGAAAATCCACTTTTAAGTTCTAAATATTTTATTTCAGTTCGCATTTTTCTCAAATGTTGGGTAACGGGAGTCCACGCAATAACCCTCATCTAGTTTTTCATTGTTTTTGAGCAAGGCCTTACGTGGTTTGTAAGGGCACTAAAATAATGCTTTTAGTACAGCAACGGATATTGATAGTAATAATTAAGATGTCTTAAATGAGCTTTAAACAGCTTAAAATAAGTTTTAAAAACAAGACCAAGGCTTTTTAACCTTGCTTTTAACTTGTCAGGGCCTAATATGCTAAAGGAGCGCAATAAATTATACACACTAAAGCATAAGTATACCTCAGAAAGTACGTGTTCTTTGCGTTTCATTAGGGTATATGTAAATCCCCATTGCCGTTTTAATGTACCAAACTGATGCTCGGTAATTTGTTGCCGCAAACGATAATACTCAGGGTTTTCATTTACTCGCTGTGCATTGTTTTCCAAGGCCTCTTGGTGCATGCCACGTTCTATAAAACGCCCGTTTTTATTGGTGGTACAGCGGTCTCGTACTAAGCATGTTTTACACGCTTTTGTTTTATAGTGTTTTACACGATGATTACCTTTTTGATATACGCTGCCATTGGTGTGTAAAATGTTACCAGCAGGACATTGATACGTATCTTTTGGCTTGTTGTATACAAAATCTTGCATGGGATACAAGCCGTTTTTTTGAGAGGAATGTTCTTTAGGCGAAGAGTAAGTAGTAATATCATTTTCATCACATAAAGCTATTTCTGCACCCGTAGTATAGCCCTTATCGGTAAGTGTTTGCATCTTACTTAAGCCCAATAATGTTTTGGCTTCTAAAGCCATAGGGCCAAGGGCATGCGTATCGTTAACATCACCCGTTTGAGTATTTACAAACAGCTTGTGTTTACTATCACAACCCGCCTGTATGTTGTAACCTACGTTTACAATGTTGCGGTGTAGCACTACGCTTTTAGCGTCTGGATCTATTTTAGAGAGTTGGCTTTCGCCCGTATCTTTAAGCTCTTGCTCTATAGCCTTATATTTTAGTTTCTTGGTTTTTTGATGGGCTATTTTAGCTTGTATCTCTTGCTTAGTTTCGGGTGCTTCGGCTTGTTCTAATTGCTGATTGTACTGTTGTATTTTACCATCAATATACTCCAGGTGCCGATCGACTTTTTTTTGATTAAAATTATTTTTAAGACTGTTTTGAGCGCGTATTTTAAAACTATCTATAGCAATGGTTTCACCATCAATAAGCTTCCAGTCTTTTAGGAGCAGCACAAAATGCTGAAAGGCTTTTTTAAATGCTTTGGGATTATTTTTTCTAAAGTATAAAATGGTTCTAGGGCTAGGCTTTAGTCCTTTTAAAAGCCACCAAAGCTCTACATTTACAAGGCACGCTTGGTGCAATTTACTAGAAGAGCGCAAACCATGGCGGTAGCCATACATGTATAGTTTTAATAAAACTTTAGGATGATATGGTGGTCGGCCTTCTTTTTCATGCTTGCTATGTTTAAAGCCTAATTGCTCCATGGGCAAGGCTTCTACAAACAAATCCACTAGCCTAGCATAAGAGTCTTTGCCTACCAATTCTTCTAAGGCTACCATGCTAATCTGATCTCTGGGTAACTCACTGTCTAAATGATGCATACTACTGTTTTTAGAACTTGTGTTCAAGATAAAACACAAGTAAAAACAGCCATAGAATATTCTTTAAAGTTACACACAATTTAACGTGAGTTTTTGCGTGGTCTGACGGCTCCGCTAAGAAACGTGAGGCTTTCGGAGAATATTCGCGTCAGCCCGTGACGGACTAAACTACGAAGACTATTGCTAGCTTTTAGTTCGTGTCACCCCATGTTTTCTTAGCAATTGTTGAGCAATGTCTTTTGAAATCTTAGTTCAAAATAACCCATGTAGTCCTTCTTTAAAAAATAGGGTGACACTAAGCCAGCACCTAATTGTTTTATTAATTCTAACGGCAAAATTTTAGTCTTTAAAAGTAATTTCAGAATCAAAGGAAATCTGAGCGCTTTTTTTGCTCCATTCTGAAAAGTCATAAGATTGGGTAATACATTATTTGTGTATTCGGTCACATACTCAAGGTCGAGACATGTCGTACTCTTCAGTTCTGTGACTTCTTTCAAATTTTGAAATTCATTTAATGCGAACCCCCAAGTCAATAATTTATAGGCTTGATAATCAATGTCGTTTGAAAGTATCAATGATTTGTCTTTTATATAGCCGTCATAAATTATTATGCGCCCATTGTCGTTGAGTTTTTCTGCCATTCGCTGCAATACAAGGTCGAGGTTTTGAGAATGGCAAAGAGTTTCAACTGCAAAAATTAAATCATACTTACCTTCTTCATTGAAAGGTTCATCAAAACTTGCTTGCCTGAATGTTACATTTTCTAATTCTTTAGCTTGTTCTTTGGCAAACGATAAATTTCTTTCATTCAGGTCAATGGCCTCAAAACTTGCTTTAGGACAGTTCCTTGCCAAATAATTGGTGTTGAAGCCCATTCCACATCCTAATTCTAAAATTCGACTACATTGCTTTTCATTAATGAAATCTTCAACTCTTTGCGCTTGGTATTGTAATTTTTTGTTGTGATTGTCAATGCTATTAAATGAAACGGGTAGGTGCATTGCTCCTTTCGAGGAATGAAATTTTCTGTAATAAAAAGCACTTCGTGAGTAGTAATCAATTACCACTTTGTCTGTGATTTTTTCTTGATTTAAAAATCCAGAATTCACCAATGAGTGAAATTTAGTTAAGTATAGTTTCAATTCGTTCCTTTTCATATTTTGATATTGCTCAACGGTTGTATATAAAATACTGTGTTATATATCACCTATATCAACCGTTATCTAATGGTTTAATGTTCAGTATGTTATCTCCCAAAATACGGTCTAATGGGTTTTTAATTTTATTAAAACTTTGTTGGCTTACATGGGCATACATAGCCGTATTTTTAGGTAATTCATGGCCTAAAAATACTTGAATTATCCGAGTATTTATACCCACCTAATTTTTAAGTGCATTAAGTAATATGTACAACTCAACGCTAGCAAGGAGGTAAGCTCATGTACATAAAATCCAAAGTTAGCTTAAGGTGCCTAGTCCAAATTCCATAAAAAAATCCCTTACAGTTTTTACAACTACAAGGGTCGGTTAATATTTTGATAATCTTCTCGCTTTTCAATATAATATCATGAACCCATTTTAATTCTTCATTCTCAATCTGTATGATTTGTTGTTTTATCTTATTAGCTCGCCAATCTGTTAATGTTTCCAACAATAATTGCTCAGCCGTGATTTATGCCTACTAATCCACATTTTGAATCACCATAAAAAGCGTCAAACAGAGGTTCTTTACCTGAACTTTTCTCAATAAAGTAGGAATTTTAGAACATATTGTAAGCTCCCCTTTTTTAGTACGGTTCTAAAGTAGACTATTTTCTTTATTAGTTTCATTAATCAAAATATCCCTTGGTGCAGTGGAGCGTAGCGGAACGGAACCAAGGGATATTTTTCGGTTTTTGTTTCTATAGGCCACAGGGCTTATGCCACCCAGCGCATCGTGTGGTCGTTCATGGTTGTAATCTTCTACCCAAGATTCGGTCACTTCTCTTACTTGATCTATTGAACTAAAGAGATAAGCATCTAAAATATGCCTGCGATAGGTTTTATTAAAACGCTCTATTAGCGCATTTTGAGTAGGCTTACCGGGCTGTATATATTTAAACTCAATACCGTGCATCACGCTCCATTGAGTCGTTAATTTAGCTATAAATTCTGGACCATTATCCATACGTAGTTTTTGCGGCTTTCCGTGTTTGTTTATCAAGTGGTTTAATACCCAAATTACTCTGCTACTTTTTAAAGAATAATCTGTTTCTATAAACAGTACTTCTCGATTGTAGTCATCTATTACATTAAAGCTTCGGAACTTCCTTCCATGCTCTAAAGCATCGCTCATAAAATCAATACTCCACGTATGCGTAAAGCACTCGGGTATTATTATGGGTTCTTTTACCCGCGCTGGTAAACGCTTTTTTACTTTCCTTCTTAATGGCAAGCCCATCTGCTTATATATCCTATGTAGCCGCTTGTGATTGATTAATTCCTCCTTATTACGAAGACGGTAATAACTCTTCCAAAAGCCTTCGCGTGGATGTTTTATACTCAACTGCTTTAATAATAGCTCTACGCTGCTATCATCCTTTATTGATTGATAAGCAATACTACTGCGACTAGTCTTTAATACGCGACACGCCTTGCTTATGCCGCGCGGATAAGTGCTTTTTATGCTTTCCATTATTTCTCTCTTTTGGCAAGGCTTTAAAGCTTTTTTTCAATAATGTGCTTGGCGATATCTAACTCTAAAGCTAAATCGGTGTACATGCGTTTTAGCTTCGCATTTTCTTCTTCTAGCTTCTTTATGCGCTTTAGCTCACTAGCTTCCATGCCGCCATAGCGTTGCCGCCATTTATAAAATGTTGCTTTGCTTACGCCATGCTCTCGGCTAATCGTAGCTACATCTTTGCCTTGTTCAAACTCCTTGAGAATACTGGCAATCTGGTTTGGGGTGAATTTGCTCTTTTTCATATTTACAGTTTAAAATTAAAAATTATATTTTTAAACCGTACTAGTTTTGGGGGAGCTTACAGGAACAATCAATATATTCTGAAAGTGATCTAGAACAGCAGTTAATAGATAAGCTTGAACATTTTTTATTAGAACTGGGTAATGGCTTCACCTTTGTAGCTCGCCAAAAAAGAATATCTTTTGAGGATAAGCATTTCAGAATAGATTTAGTTTTTTACAACAGAATTTTAAAGTGCTTTGTGTTAATTGATTTGAAAATTGGAGAAATTAAGCATCAAGATCTGGGTCAAATGCAAATGTATGTGCATTACTATGACAGAGAAGTAAGACTAGACGATGAAAACAAAACCATTGGAATCGTATTGTGCAAAGACAAAAATGAAGCGGTAGTAGAATATACCCTACCTGAAAATAATGAACAGATTTTTGCGAGTAAATACAAATTAGTTTTGCCAAGTAAAACTGATTTTAAAGCAATTATTAAATAAAACTATTTCTGATGAAAGAATTATCTGAAATAGAAATAGATTTAGATTCAGTTCAAGAAGGTTTAACACTATGGATCAGTTCCAAAAGAGACGGAACCTTATTTGATGGAATTGAAACGGCTATTGAAAATAATGAAGCTCGCTTTCAATTAATTGAAGGATATTACTATGATTATGAAATTAGTGATGGTGCATTTATGCTGGGTGATATCGGAGAGAATATCATTCAACAACATAAACTAGACTATCCATTACCCCCCTATCGCAATTATCTATCATCATTAAACGCTAGCAACAATCCCCCATGTAGCAGGCCACTGACTACCTCCGCTAACGAGTAGAACCAATACTTACAAATTGTATTTTCGTGTAGCTCTATGCAAGGCCGTTTTTTAAACTGTTGCATAATAGCACGGTCACAATCCTGGTTGAGATGTTTGCGATGACTACAGTGGCGGCCACGCCTTGGTGTGGACCCCGTTCAGAATATTTATCAAGCCAAAAGCGCATCTCCTTAGAGCTTTTCACTTAATTCTAAAAAAAAAAATGGAACAACAGTCTATTAGCATGGAGATTGTAAATCCTCATGCAGGAGGTATTGATGTAGGTAGCCGCTCTCACTGGGTAGCTGTGGGTCAGAAAGAAGAAGATATCCGTGAATTCGGAGTTTTTAATGATGACCTTTTTGACATGGCCGATTGGCTGGCACAGCGAAAAGTGACGACTCTGGCCATGGAAAGTACAGGTACTTATTGGCAAAATCTTTATGCCGTTTTATTGTCGAAAGGATTTAAAGTAATCCTCTGCAATGGCAAGTTCACCAAAAACATACAAGGTAAAAAGACCGATGTGAAGGACTGCCAATGGATTCAAAAACTGCATAGCCTGGGGCTGCTCAGCAGCAGCTTTTTACCGGATGAAGAAACCGAGCAGTTGAGGACTTATTGCAGGCACCGAGCCAATTTGATTTATTCGGCTGCATCTACCTCTAAAAAAATGCAGAAATACCTGCGTTTGTTAAACCTGAGGTTGGATGTAGTGGTAAAAGATATTTGTGGACTTACCGGGCTTGCCATTATCCATGCTGTTTGTGAAGGTGAATCCAATCCTCAAAAACTGGCTGCCCTGAGACATGGAAACTGCCGTAAAAGTGAAGCGGAGATTGCCCGCGCCCTACAGTCTAATGCCCGTAAAGATTTTTTGTTTGCCTTAAAGCAGGAACTGGAAACCTATCAATACCTACAGCTAAAAATACAGGAATGTGATAAGGAAATAGCTGAATTACTGGAGAACATTATCGAAAATGATGAAAATAAAAAACAACACTATACTGACCCTAAGCCTCATAAGCGGATCAATAAAAACACACCAAAGAATATTGACCTAAACTTAAAAGGATATCAGATGCTGGAAGGAACAGATATGTTGGCGATCGAAGGCATGAGCCATGCTACAGTACTTTCCCTAATCAGCGAAGTAGGTGTAAAAGGTATACGGTCGTTTCCCTCTGCCAAGCATTTTACAAGTTGGCTCAGGCTTGCACCTAATAATAAAGTAAGTGGAGGGAAAATCTTATCTAGTAAAGTTCCCAAAGGAAGTAACCGCTTGAAAATTGCTCTACGGCAAGCAGCCAATGCAATAGGGAATCTCAAAGAATCTACACCGTTAAGAGACTTCTTTATGCGAATCAACTTCCGTAAAGGAAGGACATCAGCCATAAGTGCCACGGCCCGCAAATTAGCGGTTATAATCTGGAATATGGTGGCAAAAGGGGTGCCTTATAATAATCCATCCGGCTATTTATTCCTTGATCAGAAAAGAAAGCTCGGAATTGTTAAAAGAATAAAAAATCAAATCGATAAATTTGGTTTGACTAATGAAGAGCTTGGAATTACAATTAATTGATTACCAGAAACAAATGTTTACGTTAGTCAGAATTACAAGCTGTACTTTTGTCAGAATTAACTTTCAATTCTTAGAACTTTCTAAAAAAAGTCACTTTTAGTATTAAACACGTAAGCACGCTTTGCACACCAAAAATTTTCTGTTTTTTCTTACCGTTCTCTTTTCCGCTACTCTTACTGCACAAAACCTTTCGGGTAAGTTGGTAGATGAAACCAACGCTGGCTTGCCGGGTGCTACCGCTGCCGCCTATAAAAACGACAGCTTAATAGCAGGTACCGTTTCTGATTTTGATGGGAATTTCACGCTTACCTTAACACCGGGGAACTATCAAATCCGTTTTTCTTTTGTTTCCTATCAAGCTAAAAACAAGCAGGTTGAAATGGGTAGTACCACTCAGCAAATGGGCACCATACAATTACAACCCGCTACCAATCAACTAGAGGAAGCTACGGTGGAAGTAGAAGCCAGTACCATGACTTTTGAGCAAGACAAACGTGTGTATAACGTAGGTGCAGATTTGGTGAATTTAGGTATGAATGCTTCGGATATTTTAAACAACATTCCTTCGGTAGCCACTGATGTAGAAGGAAATGTAAGTTTGCGTGGTAGTCAAAACGTACGCATTTTAATAAACGGAAAGCCTTCTGGATTAATAGGTACTAATCCCGCGGAAGCGTTGCGCCTTTTGCAAGGCAGCCAAATAGAACGCGTGGAAGTGATTACCAATCCATCGGCTCGTTATGATGCGGAAGGTGAAGCGGGGATTATTAACATCATTCTCAAAAAAGAACAAAAAAGAGGATTCAACGGCAATTTTGAACTAAGTGGTGGATACCCTGATAATTACGGTGCTTCGGCAGGACTAAATTACCGTACGAACAAAATAAATTTCTTTGGAAATCTTGGTGTTAATTATCGAAAATCGCCTGGCGGTGGTAGTTCAGAACAACGCTTTTTTGGCGACACGAATTACACTTTTTTGCGTGATAGAAGTCAAGTGCGTGGTGGTACTAGCGGAACCGTAAATTTGGGTATAGATTATTATTTTACGCCTAAAACTTCAATTACCACCTCTTTTTTATACCGGCCATCTTTAGGCAATAACGTGGCCATTTTAACCTACGATGACTTTGATGACAATGATGTGTTGGTGAAACAAACACGAAGGCAAGATGATGAAGTTGAAAAAGAAAGAACTTTGGAAGGTGATGTACATGTGGAACATCAATTTGGTGAAAATGACAAACACAAACTTACCGCAGACTTTAAATTTCAGGATAGTGATGACCGTGAGACTTCGGACATTGTGCAAACAAGCACCACTGCCAACGAAAACTTTTTGCAGTTTGTAAATAATCAAGAGGATGAGCAAAATATATTAGTACAAGCCGATTACGTAAAACCCTTTGGTGAAAAGCATAGCATAGAAATGGGTACGAGAGCTACGTTTCGCACCGTGTTGAATAATTTTTTAGTACAGCAAGGCGATAGCACTATTGACAGATTTAGCAACAACTTTGAATATTTAGAGAATATAGCCGCAGCTTACTTTATATATAACAACAGTTATAACAAACTAACGTATCAGGCTGGTTTAAGAGCTGAATATACAGACATCAGTACGGCTTCTATAAACGTGCAGGAAAGTGTTGATAAGCAATATTTAAACTTTTTTCCAAGCGCATCCATTACCTATAAACTAAACAAAACGAACGATGTACAAGCTAGCTATAGCCGCAGATTGAGCCGACCGGGGTTTCGATCACTCCTACCCTTTTCAAATTTTAGCGATAATCGAAATATTTATAGAGGTAATCCGGATTTGAATCCCGAGTTTACCGATTCTTATGAAATGGGGTTTATGAAGTATTGGCCTAAAATAACGTTGTACTCCGGAATTTACTACCGCCATCGTACGGGCGTAATTGATCGGATTATATTAGTTGATAGTGTTGGACAAAGCACCTTTTTACCTGTAAATCTTTCGGTGCAAGATGCTTATGGTTTAGAGTTTAATTACAATCACAAGCTTAGCGACTGGTGGAATTTAAGTGCCAATGTAAATGTATATCAAGCCATTACGGTAGGTAGCTTTGAGGGGATAGATTATGGCAACACTAATTTTTCGGCTCAAGGCCGCGTTAGTAACCGTTGGGATTTTTGGCAAAGTAGCTTTCAGGCAAATGCTAATTTGCGCGCACCGGAAACTACAGCCCAAGGTTCTCAAAAAGGTATTTACACGCTAGATTTAGCTTGGAGCAAAGAACTATTGGATAAAAAAGCTACGCTTACTTTTTCTGTGAACGATTTATTTAATAGCAGAAGAAGGCGAAGCATTACCACGGGAGAAAATTTTGAAAGCACTTCAGATTTTCAATGGCGCCAGCGTCAGTTTTTATTAACCTTTACCTACCGTATTAACCAACAGAAAAAACGCCCCAACCGCACGCAAGGTGCAGGTGGAGCGGGTGATGAAGGGATTTAATATTGGAGTAAATTTCACCAACAGCTGTGAAAAGTGCCGCATTAAAAAATGAATCTCAAAATATTTTCGACAACTATTTTAAGAATCATTTATGTTCCATCTAATACCAAAATAACTGTTAAAGGGAAGTTTATTTAGTAAGCCTCCTCTATTTCCTAAAGAAAGACTTTAGCTACTAACCTGAGTTCGATTAACACTAAAAATAAATTAATCTGATAATTAGTGGTTTAATAGCTGAAAAGCAGCAAGCTAGCCCCCAAACCCCCGAAGGGGGCTTAGCTACACCGTCCAGTTAAGCCCCCTTCGGGGGTTTGGGGGCTTCAAAAAAGTTAAGACGCTCATTTTTAGTTGTATAAAAATCGAACTCAGGTTACTACAAACACACTTCATTTAAACTTCTTAAACATGGCGGTAACTAGCCCCTTTGTTTTAAATGCTGCTCTAGCGGAAGGCTTTGAGGGCTCTTAAACTAGAAGCATTAAACGTATTTTAATAATCAAATTGATATTAATTATCCTTTAACGTCATACTGCAAAGATTATAACTCGTCCCAGGGTCGCTGTCTAATTTGTACTCAATTAAAAATGGGGTTGTTAAAGCATTAAAATCTACTCCTCCATTTAAAGTAGCGCTTAGGTGTGGGGTGGCGCTTTCTGCAAGCAACATTTCACCTACATTTTCTTCACCATTGCTGCCGGGTACTAAATCAAAACTAGTAATGGAATACGCTTCTTCTGTTTCGCCCTTCTTAGCAATTGCAGTTACGGTTTTTCTTACCTGAGAACTCAGATGTTTTATACCTCCTTTTTTGGTAGCGCTCAATTCCACTAAATCAAATTCATGTGAATTAAAGCTAAAGGTAGCCGTTAAAGGCACACCTGAATAACCTGCTGGATAGCCTTCAAATTGTAATTCCGAAATATCAGATAGGCTATGCTCTCCAGGCAAAACAAAAGTAAACGCATCTACCGTTGGTGCACCTTCATCAGCGGCAAAACTGCCGGTTAATGTTCCACCATCGGTAAGGGATAATTGGTTATTGTTTGGTTGGGGGAAAGCACTACCTGAAATTTCTACGGTAACAGTTTGCTCCGCTGTTTCATTTAATTCTACATTAGCAAAAGATAAATTGTAAGTACTCATATTTTTTTTGTTTGATTGATTAGGGCATAAATATAAGCATACCTAAATTTTGAAAGCCTCCTTTTACTAATGAGGTGTACTTTTAATTATTGTTTTCACACCAAATCATGTTGCGCACTTCTTTCTTCATATTTTCAGTTCTCTCACTGCTTGCCGGTAAAGTTGCTGCGCAAGCCAGCGAAAAGCAAGTGGACGACCTAATTGCACATGTGCAAACTTTTTCTATTGATGAAACAGATTCTACTGAATTTTACCTTAAAAAGATAAGGAAAGTAACCTCAGCTTTAAAGAGTGATAAGCAATTGATGCGGTATTACATACTACAAGGAGCACATTTTGAGCACCAAAACCAGTACGATAGCTCCTTAGTGTACTATAATAAAGTGCTGCGGAAGGCCAAACAAAAATCTGGACTAAGAAAATATGAAGGGCTTGCTTATAGTTATTTAGCCTATCTGTATCAACACATTAGTAACCATGCTAAAGCTTTACAATTTTTATTAAAAGCAATAGAAATTAGCACCGAACTAAAAGATCCTGAATTGTACTATGATTACAGTACACTTGGTTCACTTTACGAAAACCTCGAGCAAGATTCATTAGCCTTATTAGCCTTTGAAAAAGGAGCTGCCCTTTCTCCGGGTACTAACCCCATGTATAAAATTGCGGTAAACAGCACCTTGTTTAATTTATATTTAGATAATAAAGACACTCTCAAAGCCCAAAAAATGCAGGATGAGGTTAAAAAATGGTTGGATGATCCTGAGATTTTTGATGATTATAATAAAATGATTTGGCATCTAAATCAATCAAAATATTATACACTAGTAGATAGTTTAGACCAAGCCTTCCAAATGTTGGAGTTGGCCGGTACACTAGTAAATGAAATAGGAGGAGCGGAATTGAAAATGTATTTAAATGGATACTATTCAGAGTATTATGAAAAAAGAGGTGATTTCAACAACGCGCTATTGGCCATTAAGAAGTATCAAAGTATAAAGGATAGTTTAGAAGGCATTGAAGTGCAAAACAATGTAAATGAATTGCAAACGAAATATGAAACTGCCGATAAAGAGCGGAAAATAAGTGAGCAAGCGTTGGTACTTCAGCGGTCAGATACTAGACAAAAAGTATTATTAATTTTTCTTTCTGGGATTGTAATTATTACCCTTTTGCTTATTTATTTTTATATAAACTCACGCAAAAAAAGGATGTTGTTGCGCAAGCAAAATGCATTGATTACCCAAGCACACAAGGATATAAAGAACCTAATGCGAGAGAGTCATCACCGCATAAAAAATAACTTACAAGTAATTAGCAGCCTATTAAAAATGCAAAGTAAAAGTGTTGATTCTATAGAGGCTAAGGCCAGTTTAGTAGAAGCTTTTAATAGAATAAAAACCATTGCTTTGCTCCATCAAAAACTTCAAGGCACTGATAATTTTAATGAAATAAATCTAAAAGAATTTTTAAATCAATTGATTTCCGCCATTAAAGCTTCCATGTCCATTAATCAAAACATTAGGTTTATGGCAGAAATTGAGTCTATTAACATGGATACAGACAAAGCAATTTCACTAGGCTTAATTGTTAATGAACTATTAACCAACACGCTTAAGTATGCTTTTAACGATGGTGAAAAAGGAACTGTTGAAATTGTAGTAAAATTGGAAAAAGGATTGTTACATTTGAGCATTGCCGATAATGGAAAAGGCCTACCTGCAAACTTTGAGATTGATAAATTAACAAGCCTCGGATTTAAAATTGTGCGGAGTATGGCAATGAAGCTAAAAGCAAATTTGCAAGCACAAAATAACAATGGGGCGGTAGTACAATTAAACATGCCTTATGAGCGAGTTGCTTGATAGTATTTTGGTGGTAGAAGATGAACCGCTTATTGCGGAAGATATTTGCGACACCTTAAAAGACGCAGGCTACGGTATTTCTGGTATTGCCCACAGCGCGAAAGACGCTTTGCTAATCTTAGATAATCATGCGCCCAGCTTAGCTTTATTAGATATAAACTTGGATGGCCCTATGAATGGCCTTGAACTGGCCGCTATAATTACCCAGACGCATGAAATTCCCTTCATTTTTTTAACCAGCTATACAGATAATGAAACCTTAGAGAAAATTGCCGCACTTGGTGCTGATTCGTACATCACAAAGCCTTTTAATGAACAGGAGTTAGTTACCAACATAGCTTTAGCAATTGCACGTCATAAAAAAAATAGTAAACATTTAGCCACGCTTGAACCACAGGATACTACGGAAAAACAATTTTTTGTAAAAAAAGGAAATAGCTTAATTAAAATTGCACTAAGCGATGTGAAATACGCACAAGCCTTTGATAATTATACGTACCTCATTACCGACAAGGATAAAATTTTGGTACCACTCACGCTAAAGAAAATTTCAGAAAGGTTAAACACGCGTAATTTTTTTAGAACCCATCGCAGCTACATGGTTAATTTAGATTTGGTAGAGGAAATTTGTGATGACCATGTCCGCTTAAAAAACTTAGAACTACCCTTAAGCCGTGGTGGCAAAGCTGAGTTACTAAAATATATTCAGATGCTATAAACGTAGCTAATCCATAAGGTATTGGTGTTTTAAAATTTCAGCTTTTGTGTAGATGCGCATCAACCTTAATGCAAATCCCGCTAACTTTGCCTTATGCCGCAATTCGTAGAAGTAATTCTTCCTTTAGCACTTCCTCAAAATTTCACCTATAGCATACCTCTTAATTTACAGGAGGAGATAGCCGTTGGTAAGCGCGTAATTGTGCAGTTCGGTAAAAGAAAATTGTACACCGCCCTAGTGGCTCGTTTGCATAATGTAGCTCCAAAAGGGTATCAAACTAAACCAATTTTAGAAATAGAAGACAACGAGCCTATTGTAAATGAGGTTCAGCTAAAATTGTGGGCGTGGATTGCAGAATATTATATGTGTACGCGCGGTGAAGTAATGACCGCTGCCCTACCAGCCGGCTTAAAGTTAGAGAGTGAAACCCGTGTAATACGTAATCAGTTAAAAAAGCTGATGGATGAAGACCTTACGGATTACGAATACCTGATTATGGAAGCTTTGCAAGGCACCGAAGCATTAAGCATTAAGGAAATTGCGGATATTACTGATGTAAAACAACCTTTACGAATTATTCAAAACTTACTTGGCAAGCATTATATTTTACTAGAAGAAGAACTTAAAACCGGCTATAAACCTAAAAAAAAGCGCTTTGTAAAACTAAAGGACGGGCTTACAGATACTGACTTAACCGAAATTTTTGCACAATTAGGAAACGCGCCTAAACAAGCAAACTTATTACTTACCTATTTTAAACTTGGCGCCACCCTTCAACATAATATCCCCATACTAGCTGCTAGATTATTGAAGCAAAGTGATGCCGGGGCAAGTGCGTTGAAAAGCCTTTCCGATAAAGAAATTTTTACTATTTATCATGAAGAAATTGGGATTTTAAAGGCCGGTGAAGATGCTATCAAAAGCTTAAAAGAACTGAGTATTGAGCAAACCAAAGCTTATCAAGAAATTGAAGAAAGCTTTACCAAGCATGATGTAAGCTTATTGCACGGAGTTACCTCATCGGGCAAAACCGAAATTTATGTAAAGCTTATTGCCGAGCAACTAAAACTACAAAAACAAGCCCTTTACTTAGTACCAGAAATAGCGCTAACCACCCAGTTAATTACGCGGTTGTCGCACTATTTTGGAGATGCTATTTTGGTTTATCATTCACGCTTTAGCGATAGAGAACGCGTGGAAACCTGGCTAAGACTTAGGCAACAAAGCAATACACCATTTTTAATTGTAGGCGCACGAAGCAGTCTTTTTTTACCCTTTGGTGATTTAGGTTTGGTAATTATTGATGAGGAGCACGAAAGCAGTTTTAAACAATACGATCCTGCACCCAGATATCATGCTAGAGACACTGCTATGGTGCTCGCTAAACTACACGGGGCTAAAGTTTTATTAGGTTCTGCAACCCCTGCGTTTGAAAGTTTTTACAACGCAAAACAACAGAAATACGGATACATAACTTTAACCAAAAGGTTTGGAGATATGGCTTTACCTGAAATTCAATGTGTAGATTTAAAAGATGCGTATCGTAAAAAGAAAATGCGCGGACACTTTAGCGAAACGCTTATTGAGCACATTGAGCAGGTAGTGAAAAACGGTAAACAAGTAATTCTTTTTCAAAACAGACGCGGCTTTAATAGCCTTATCCAATGTAAAAATTGTGGTAATGTAAACCAATGTAAAAACTGCGATATCAGCCTAACGTACCATAAACATATTGATATGTTGCGATGCCACTATTGTGGATACACACGAAACTTACCTCCTAAGTGTGTGGCCTGCGGTAGTATAGAGCTTAAACCTTTGGGTTTTGGTACGGAAAAGCTAGAGGAAGATTTGGGTTTAATGCTGCCCAACATTTCAGTAAAACGTATGGATTTAGATACCACCCGTAAAAAGCACGCTTACGCAAATATTATTAGTGCTTTTGAGGATGGTGAAATAGATGTATTGGTTGGTACGCAAATGGTAACCAAAGGCTTAGACTTTGAAAACGTGGCTTTAGTAGGCATTATGAATGCAGATACTTTGCTAAACTTCCCTGATTTTAGAGCGCATGAACGCGCTTTTCAGCTGATGGCGCAAGTAGCGGGCAGAGCAGGTAGAAAGGGCAACCGTGGAAAAGTACTTATACAAACCAGCGAACCTTATCACCACACCATTAGGCACGTAATGGACAACCAGTATGTAGATTTATTTAAGGAAGAAATAATTGAGCGGAAGCAATATAAATATCCGCCCTACTACCGCTTAATTAAAATTACCCTTAAACATAAAAAGCGTGAAATATTGTTGGAAGAAGCCACGCAAGTAGGTAAAATATTGCGCGAAACATTTGGCGATAGAATTTTAGGTCCGGAATTTCCTATGACGCCACGCCTGCGCAATTTCTATTTAATGGAGGTAATGCTAAAGCTAGAAAACGGAATATCACACGTAAAAGCCAAAGAAGCACTTGCGGATAAGATTGCACACTACTTTCAACATACTGCAAAAAATAAACTACAGGTAGTTTATGATGCAGACCCCTTATAAAACTCAGAATTTTGCTTTTCGCCCGCAGCAATTACGCTGGTGGCTAATAAAAACTGAGCTATGCCGTAGGTAGTCATGATTATAATAGACACATATTTATTTTGCCCTGCACCAAACTTAGCATAGGCCAAAATTAAATCTGAAAGTAGAAAAACCAAGGCTCCTACATTTATAAACAATGCTCTTCGGCCTAAAGCTGTTCCGTAATTTACCGCTGAAAGTACCATCGCGGCAAGCGTAATTCCGTAAACATTTATTGGCAGCACTAAATTTTTAGGTATGCTCAAGTAAAAATTTAAGAAGTAAAAAGCAACTGCAATCGGCACTATGGTAATGGCCAAGCTGCGCCAATTAAAACGCCTAGCATTGGCTATATAAAAATACGTGTATGCAAGTTGCGCTAGTAAAAAACTACCTACACCCGCTAAAAAGAGACTTTGCGTACTATCAAACATTAGGAAAACATCGCCCACCAAAGAAAAAAACAAGCCACCCATAAAAATGAATTTTGCAGGGATGTATAAAGCACTAGTTTTATGTATGAAATAAGAAAGTAAGCTAAAGATAATCAACGGCTTACTAAAATAAAACAGCGTATTATTAAACTCTGGCTTGTAAAGTGTAACTATATGCAACACTAATAACGCGAAGTATAACTTGGAGAAATCTTTAAGCTTCAAAAGGAAATAAATTTAAGGCTGCAAGGTATCATAATGTATTTACACACTTTTACTTCTTACACATTGAAAGCTTTATTTTATTTAGCAAGAAATAGGTACGCACTACACAGAACGATGTATATAATGGCGCACACAACTCTTTAAAACAGCTGCCAATCTACTACTTCAGATGCATTTAAATTCCACCTTTTTTACTTATGTACGTAGTATTTCTACTTCTGCGCATTATAATATTCTAATGCTTCCGGCATCCATTTATTTAAATTTTTAATACGCGTGTCGTTACTTGGGTGTGTGCTCAAAAATTCGGGTGGCGCTCCTCCTCCACTATTTGCTGCCATACGTTGCCAAAATTTTGGTGCTTCTCGCGGATCATAGCCGGCCATAGCCATAAAAATTAAACCTATTCTATCGGCTTCGCTTTCATGCGTGCGGCTAAAAGGAAGCATTACACCGTATTGTGCCCCAAGTCCGTAAGCGGTCATATATAAAGATTGCGCCTGCTCCGGTTGGTTAGAAATTAAAACCGAAAGCGCCATACCGCTGTATTGTGTAGCCATGCTTTGAGACATCCGTTCATTACCATGACGAGCAATGGCGTGTGCTATTTCGTGCCCCATAACCACGGCCGTGCCTACTTCATCAGCACAAATAGGCATTATTCCGGTGTAAAAAGCCACTTTACCACCGGGCATACACCAGGCGTTTACCGTGTTATCATCTTGCAATAAATTAAACTCCCACGTATAATCTTCTACTAAGTCGCTCTTATTATTATCTCTTAAATATTGCTCAGCAGCATCCTTTATTCGTAATCCGCTATTCTTAACATACTTTGTCCAAGTAGCATTATCACTAAGCTGCGTTTGACTAATTACCGTTTGATATTGCGTAAGAGCCATGCTTTGTACCTCTCCCTCGGGCAATAGGTTTAATTGCTTACGTCCGGTTAGTGGTACTGTTTTACAACTGCCAATAAAAACTACAGCTGCTAAAAGTAATATGCGCTTCATAAAATTTAATTTAAACTCCTAAACCTTCGCCATAGCTAAAAGGTTTCCCTATTTTTTTGACATGTTGTCGGTTTAAACTTTTTATTTATGACTATGTGGCATTTAAACAAACCGAATTCAATAAAAATATTGGTTGGCATTCTCCTTGACTACTCCTCCATATAATTTTAAAACAAAAAACAATGACACTTATAAAAACAAACAACAAGGTAAATTCATTTAACGGCTTATTAGAAAATTTCTTTAATGAAGGTGTGGATTACAAAGCACGTTTAGAGAATAGAAACAATTTTCCGGCTGTAAATATTGCCGAAACAGAAGATGTATTTGAGCTTTCATTAGAAGCTCCTGGTTTTACAAAAGAGAACTTTAAGCTTGAGCTGAAAGACAATAAACTTTATGTTTCTGCTGAAAAATTGAAGGAAAATGGGGAGTCTGAAAAGCATTTTACACGCAGAGAGTTCTCTACCAAAAACTTCACGCGCTCCTTTATATTAGGCGAAAACTTAATTGAAGGAAACAATATTTCAGCCGAATATGCAAATGGAATATTACACGTGAGCCTTCCAAAAAAGGAAGAAGCAAAACCACAACCAGCTAAGCTGATTGAAATAAAATAAGGATTTTCATAGGTGGGTTTGAAAGCAGGTTAATCAGCAATGGTTAACCTGCTTTTTATTTTAAACGCGCTAAAAAATCTATTTTGTTTCCACTAAACGCATTCATATTCAAGGTGTCTGCATGTAATATCAAGAATATTTCCTCTTCGGTAATAAGTGTCTGCACTTCATCATAACTTAAGTGCTGTTCTTGCTCAAATACTCCGGTTTTATATTTTATTTCATCAGCGGTGGCAAGCACATAATAATTATACTCTCCTACCAAAATTGCTGATACCAAAACAAGCGTTAAACCGATTTGCCATTTCTTTATGCGGTTTCTATCAAAACCCTCTAGTTCCTCCTCATACCCTTCAAAGAAAAATCCCAATCCATCGCGCTGTAGTTTAGCATTAATCCATCTACCTAAAGTATTGGCAACTAAAAGCGCTAAAAGCAAAGCTGGCAACATTAATGCAAAATTCTCAATGGTTAAAATTATCCCTTCCGTGCCGCTTCTTAAATATTGAAGTAGTTGTTTAAATAAAAACCAAAAACTTATGGTTAATAAAATACTCAACACCATAAAAATGAAAGTAAAGCGATGTTTATAGCGCTTAAGTGCCCTTAAAGACTCCTCTGATATTCTTGTGCCTATAACTTTAACCCCAAACGTTTTTACTACTACTGCTCTAAAAATAATAAAGAGTAAATACAAGCCGAGCAACTCAAATGCAAATTGAAAAATACTATTCATTACACTAAGTATTTCCAAATTTTATCTGAAACAGTAGGTGCAGTAATGGATAAAACTTCATTAGATATAGGATGTTTAAAACTCAAAAAACGCGCGTGTAAACTTATGCTTGCATCATCATTACTGCGTGGGTAGCCATATTTTAAATCGCCACGAATAGGACAACCAATGGCTGCCAACTGCGCACGTATTTGATGATGACGCCCTGTTTCTAAATTTACTTCCAACAAATAAAAACTATCCGATTCTGATTTCACTGTGTAGCTTAAAATGGCTTTTTTTGCACCCTGCGTTTTAGAATTTACCTCAAAGCTTTTATTCTTTTTAGCGTCTTTTCTTAAAAAGTGCTCTAGTCTATCAAAAGTTTTTGGTGGCGCTTGTTTCACCAAAGCCCAATATGTTTTTGAAAGCTCGCGTTTCTCAAAAATCGCATTCATCCGCGTAAGCGCTTTGCTAGTTTTAGTAAAAACTACCAAGCCTGAAGTTGGCCTATCTAAGCGATGCACCAAGCCCGTATATACATTACCGGGTTTATCATACTTCTCTTTAATATAGTCGCGTACTTTTTCTAGCAACGGTTTATCACCGGTACTATCACCTTGCACCAATTCTCCGGGCAATTTATTTACTATTATTAAATGATTGTCCTCAAAAAGGATTCTTTGTTTTAGCGAAGTCAATTAATATTGCTCTTTATCATTAGGAAAATCAACGGCCTTAACGTCTTTCACGTACGTTTGAATAGCACCCAACATATCTTCATAGAGATTTAAATAACGCCTTAAAAAACGGGGTGAAAACTCATGCGTCATACCCAACATATCGTGCAGCACGAGCACTTGCCCATCTACATCGGCACCGGCACCAATACCAATAACGGGGATAGTGATAGCTTCGGCTACTTTTTTGGCCAAGTGCGCAGGAATTTTCTCTAAAACTAAAGCAAAACATCCGGCTAATTCAAGGGCTTTAGCATCGTCAATTAACTTATCAGCTTCCTCTTCTTCCTTAGCCCGCACGGTATAGGTACCAAATTTATAAATGCTTTGTGGTGTTAAACCCAAGTGCCCCATTACTGGGATACCTGCGGTAAGGATACGTTGAATACTAGTGATAATTTCCACACCTCCTTCTAATTTTACCGCGTGGCCGCCACTTTCTTTCATTATTTTAATGGCAGAACTCAAGGCTTCTTTTGAGTTACCTTGATACGAACCAAAAGGTAAATCTACCACCACCAAGGCTCGCTCAACCGCACGCACCACACTGCTTGCATGATAAATCATTTGATCTAACGTAATGGGTAAGGTAGTTTCATGACCCGCCATAACATTACTAGCAGAATCACCCACTAAAATAACATCAATACCGGCTTTATCTACTATCCGCGCAAGCGTAAAATCATACGCAGTAAGCATAGAAATTTTCTCGCCATTACGCTTCATCTCTTGCACCGAATTGGTAGTTACGCGCTTAAAATCAGATTTAGCTACGGACATATTGTTGTTTTTATTGAAGTACCCAAACCTACAAATTTAGATGCTTATAAATGTACAGCCGGTTAGGCAACCCTGCCTTTTTTTACACTCTATACTTTCAATACCGAATGAATGTTATGAAGATTTTTAAACCACTCCTCTTTACAAGCTTCTTTTTCACACTCTTATCTTGCTACAATGAAGTAGATATAAATGCTGAATACAAACCCATGGGTGTAATTTTTGGAATACTTGACCCTGCGGCTGATACACAGTTTGTACGTGTAACCAGAGGATATTTAAGCAAAGAAAATGTATTGGCCAGCACCAATATTAGCGACTCGATTTATTACAAAAATTTAAATGTGAGCCTGTATGAACTTAGCAATGTGAATGATACACTTAGAAAAACTACTTTAATTGCCGATGCAACGGCACGTACACTTAAGGAGGGACTGTTTACCACTGACGGATACGCAATTTACAGAACAGATGGTAATTTTAAATTGAAGCCGGGTTTTAATTATTGCCTACTAGTTAAATCTACCAATCAAAATGTTCCGGTAATGAAAGCCTCTACTGAAACCATTTTTGCCAATACAGAAAATGGCTTCATTGACTTCTTAGAGCCAGCTATAAAACCAGCACAGGTTCCGCCAAATCTAACATTTTATAGAGAAAAGGTAAGGTGGTCTCCAAATTCAGGTTTTTCCAGCAAAGTGGAATTGACACAATATTATTTAGAGATAGATACCACAACCAAGCAAGAAAAAATGGAAAACTTCACAATTACAATCCCTTACAGCACAGGTGAATATAAATTTATTCGGTTTGGAGAATTTCAAGAGGCTATTAAACAACAGATTTCGGTAAACACTAATGTGGTGAGATTTTTAGATGAAACCAAGCTAAGGGTAACCATAATATCTAACAATCTAGATGCTTACATTCGATTTCTGCAAAAGCAAGAAGAATTTCAACTCACCACTAATTTTACTAATGTAGAAAATGGCGTTGGTATTCTGGCATCGCGTACTACTGTTGTAAAAGATTTAATCTTTTTAGAAAAAGCATCACAAGCGATTATCACCAAAAAAAATGAACTCTGTAAATTTAACTTTGCCAACGTTACCGGAGATGGGGACACCGTGGTTTGCGAAGTTGGCCCCGATGGTGTAGGCAGAAATAAACTGATCTCCTTTAAATGACAGAAACACTATATTGATAACGAGGCTTTTTCCGTTAATTTGCAAAATATTACTTACTATTTCATGAAAAGGTTACTTTATATTTTCCCTCTTTTGTTTTTATATATCGCATTTACATCTTGTGATAATGAATTGGATATTAATGCAGATTACAAAGAAATTGCCGTAGTGTACGGATTATTAGACCCAAGGCAGGACACACAATGGGTGCGGATTCAAAGAGGTTATTTAGGCACTGCACCAGCTTCTCAATCTTTTAACGAACCAGACTCCTTATACTATAAAAATCTTACTGCTACGTTAATTGAGTATAACGAAGAATTGGTAGAGCAACGCCAAACTATATTGATAGAAGATGCATCGCGCAAGCTTAATGAAGGAATTTTTACAACGGAAGGTTTTAAACTGTATAGAACCCCTGCAGGTTACACCGTAACCCCAGGATTTACATACAAAATTTCTGTAGAACGAGAGGGCATTGGCGCCATTGTAGAAAGTGATTTGGACGCAACCGCTCCAGTAATTCGCGCCTCGCTTGACGACTCCAAATTTCTATTAAAGGTTACAACTCCCCCACAAACAGGAATTTTGGCAAATCCACCCATATTCTTACGCAATTTTGAATGGTCAACAAGCACTGCTTACAGCGCTGAGGCTTTTTACACTTTTGAGTATAATGAAATTGATATTAATACCAAACAAAGCACTAAAAAATCTTTCCGTGTAAATTTCCCTAAAACAGTGCGAAACTCCTACACGTATGGTTTTCCTAAACTTTATGATGCTATTGCAGCCAATGTGCAAAAAGATGATAATGTGGTGCGCTTTTTCAGAAAAATGACGTTTAAGGTTACCGTAATCAATCGTGAGTTAGACACCTATCTCAGTTTAAATTTACCAACTACCGGCATTTTACAAAGCAGACCTGATTTTACTAATATTACAAACGGTATTGGGGTGTTTTCATCGCGCACTACAGCCCAGCATGATTCCATTCGTTTTAATGAGAATGATTATGCTAGCCTTGTGAAGACTGACAAATTATGTGAGTTAAATTTTGCCATTATTAAAGCTACTGGAGATACTGTAATCTGTAATTTTATTGGAGATGGAAGTAATAGTGAAACGGTTATAAAATTATGACACTTAGACAGCCAAAACGGCTTTTGTCATTCTAAAAATTAAAAAAATCCTGTCAATGTTGACAGGATTTTTTGTTTATAGCCGATGGCATAATGGTTGACTTTATCTGCGCGAAACAAAAAAGAACTAATTAAATTCTAATATAATGGGTAAGATAATAGGTATAGATTTGGGAACTACCAACTCATGCGTTGCCGTAATGGAAGGTAATGAGCCGGTGGTAATTCCAAATAGTGAAGGTAAAAGAACTACCCCTTCTGTAATAGCATTTGTAGAAGGTGGTGAGCGTAAGGTTGGTGATCCTGCAAAACGTCAGGCAATTACAAACCCTACTAAAACGATTGCTTCCATTAAGCGTTTTATGGGGTCTAGCTATAGCGAAAACGAAAAAGAAGCAAGCCGTGTAGCGTATAAGTTGGTAAAAGGTGATAACGATACGCCACGTGTGGACATTGATGGACGCATGTACACTCCGCAGGAACTTTCTGCCATGGTGCTGCAAAAAATGAAAAAAACGGCTGAGGATTATTTAGGAACTGAAGTTACCGAAGCGGTAATTACTGTTCCTGCTTATTTTAATGACTCTCAGCGCCAAGCTACTAAAGAAGCCGGAGAAATTGCCGGTTTAAAAGTGCGTAGAATTATCAACGAACCAACCGCTGCCTCTTTAGCGTATGGTATTGATAAAAAATCTACCGAGCAAAAAGTAGTGGTTTTTGATTGTGGTGGTGGTACACATGATGTATCCGTTTTAGAATTAGGAGACGGTGTATTTGAAGTACGCGCTACGGATGGTGATACACACCTTGGTGGTGATGACTTTGATCAGGTATTGATTGATTGGTTGGCACAAGAGTTTAAGAATGATGAAGACATGGACTTGAAAAAAGATCCTATGGCACTTCAACGTTTGAAAGAAGCGGCAGAAAAAGCAAAAATTGAGCTTTCTTCTACGAGCTCTACGGAAATTAACTTGCCTTACATTACAGCTACTGCAAGCGGACCAAAGCACTTGGTGCGCACGTTAAGCAGAAGTAAGTTTGAGCAATTAGCCGATAGCTTAATTAAAAGAACTATTGAGCCTTGCCGCACTGCCTTGAAGAAATCTGGCTTAGAAATAAGTGATATTGACGAAGTAATTTTAGTTGGTGGTAGCACGCGTATTCCGGCTATTCAAGATGCTGTAAAAGCGTTTTTTGGGAAAGAGCCAAGTAAAGGTGTAAACCCTGATGAAGTAGTAGCTTTAGGTGCTGCCATTCAAGGAGGTGTGTTAGCAGGAGATGTTAAAGATGTACTGCTTTTAGATGTTACGCCACTTTCTTTAGGTATTGAAACAATGGGTGGTGTGTTTACCAAGTTAATTGAGGCAAACACAACTATACCAACCAAAAAATCAGAAACCTTTAGTACAGCGGCTGATAATCAGCCATCAGTAGAAATACACGTATTACAAGGGGAACGTAGTATGGCAGAAGGTAATAAAACGATTGGTCGTTTTCACCTTTCTGATATTCCACCGGCTCCGCGTGGCACACCTCAAATTGAAGTATCGTTTGATATAGATGCCAACGGTATTATGAATGTATCAGCAAAAGATAAAGCTACCGGAAAAGAGCAAAGCATTAAGATTGAAGCTTCTTCTGGATTGAGCAAAGAGGAGATTGAAAAAATGAAGAAGGAAGCTGAAGCAAATGCTGATTCTGACAAAGCTGCTAGAGAGGCTGCGGATAAAATTAATGCTGCGGACAGCATGATTTTTCAAACAGAGAAGCAGTTGAAAGAATTTGGTGAAAAGCTGAGTGATGATAAAAAAGCACCGATAGAAAGTGCATTGGAAGAATTGAAAAAAGCACACGCTAATAAAGACCATGCAGCTATTGATGCCGCTATGGAAACGATTAACGAAGCTTGGAAAAATGCTTCTGAAGAAATGTATAAAGATCAAGGAGCTACTGGCGCTGAAGGCGCACAAGCCGGAGGTGAGCAAGGTGCACCAGATGCTTCTGCCGCAGATGATGTAACAGATGTGGAATACGAAGAAGTAGAAGATAAAAAGTAATTAACTTTTTAGGATGGATGATAAAATCCCTTGTAGTTGTAAAACTGCAAGGGATTTTTTTATGGAATATGGACTAGGTATCTTAAGTTAACTTTTGATTTTATGTAAATTAGTTTACCTCCTTGTGTAAGCTCCCCCAAAACTAGTACAGTTTAAAAATATAATTTTTAATTTTAAACTGTAAATATGAAAAAGAGCAAATTCACCCCAAACCAGATTGCCAGTATTCTCAAGGAGTTTGAACAAGGCAAAGATGTAGCTACGATTAGCCGAGAGCATGGCGTAAGCAAAGCAACATTTTATAAATGGCGGCAACGCTATGGCGGCATGGAAGCTAGTGAGCTAAAGCGCATAAAGAAGCTAGAAGAAGAAAATGCGAAGCTAAAACGCATGTACACCGATTTAGCTTTAGAGTTAGATATCGCCAAGCACATTATTGAAAAAAAGCTTTAAAGCCTTGCCAAAAGAGAGAAATAATGGAAAGCATAAAAAGCACTTATCCGCGCGGCATAAGCAAGGCGTGTCGCGTATTAAAGACTAGTCGCAGTAGTATTGCTTATCAATCAATAAAGGATGATAGCAGCGTAGAGCTATTATTAAAGCAGTTGAGTATAAAACATCCACGCGAAGGCTTTTGGAAGAGTTATTACCGTCTTCGTAATAAGGAGGAATTAATCAATCACAAGCGGCTACATAGGATATATAAGCAGATGGGCTTGCCATTAAGAAGGAAAGTAAAAAAGCGTTTACCAGCGCGGGTAAAAGAACCCATAATAATACCCGAGTGCTTTACGCATACGTGGAGTATTGATTTTATGAGCGATGCTTTAGAGCATGGAAGGAAGTTCCGAAGCTTTAATGTAATAGATGACTACAATCGAGAAGTACTGTTTATAGAAACAGATTATTCTTTAAAAAGTAGCAGAGTAATTTGGGTATTAAACCACTTGATAAACAAACACGGAAAGCCGCAAAAACTACGTATGGATAATGGTCCAGAATTTATAGCTAAATTAACGACTCAATGGAGCGTGATGCACGGTATTGAGTTTAAATATATACAGCCCGGTAAGCCTACTCAAAATGCGCTAATAGAGCGTTTTAATAAAACCTATCGCAGGCATATTTTAGATGCTTATCTCTTTAGTTCAATAGATCAAGTAAGAGAAGTGACCGAATCTTGGGTAGAAGATTACAACCATGAACGACCACACGATGCGCTGGGTGGCATAAGCCCTGTGGCCTATAGAAACAAAAACCGAAAAATATCCCTTGGTTCCGTTCCGCTACGCTCCACTGCACCAAGGGATATTTTGATTAATGAAACTAATAAAGAAAATAGTCTACTTTAGAACCGTACTAAAAAAGGGGAGCTTACATATCTTAAAGGTTAAAATCCAATGTATATTTTGGCTAAGAACGAATGAAAAAAGCCAAAAGTGAAACCTTACCGCTAAGCAGCCGCACCTACTTAACCCAAAAGCTAATAAAAAGGGTAAACTTGAACAACCTTAAACCTAATACCAGCCATCTTTTTTTGACCATTTACCCATAACAAAAATGCGCAGCCCTCCCTTACGTTCAACACTGCATTCTCGCTGGGCACTACGTGCCGCTCGAATGCTTAGTTATTGGTGGCAGTTTTTTTATTTTTTCTGTCGTCCAAGGTGATAAATGGTATTTGAACTTTTTGATGTCAGGTCCAAGTCATAGCTCAAACTATCTTCAGTCAAATGAATTTCAAATGGACTTTCCGATAGTGTGTTATGAGTTTCCTTTTCAGGTTCGCTCAAGTTAACTTCCAAAAGGTTGTCAGTTCGCTTCCAATCAAATTTTCGTTCTTCTTTTGATGGCAGAATGATTATTCCGGTCATATCCTTATGAAATTTAATTGTCTTACAAACATTAGCTGTCATTGTCGTTCCGTTAATATTTGTCGCACAGTTTGTCCAAACTCCGATGAGTGGGTTATCGATATTCCTTTCATCTGGCTGTTCAGCATTCGCCTTAGTAGAAAATTCGGATTTCGTAACGATAGATGCGTTTTGTTCAGTCTGTCCACACGAAACCATGAGTAAGGTTAAGAACCAAATGAAGTATGACTGATTTTTCATGTTTCGTTTTTTTTAATTGCCACCAACGTCTCGGCTATGCGTAGTGCGGGTTTTCAAGGCACTTCATTTTCCGTTTAGCCGTTAGTTTATTTAATGTAATCACTTTTATATCAGCACTTTCGCCCGCATTACGTAGAGCCAATGTGTGTGCCTTGAATGGTAAATATAGTTCTAGAAATTAGAATGTCCCAAAGGGTGGAAGTCCCTGATGCGCTGGGGTCGTGCCCAGAAGCAAAGTAAGTCGCAAGGTTGCTGGCTGTGAAGCTAGGACTGAAGTAAGCGAGACTACAAATGCCTGAACTGACGAACAGGAACGGAATAAGAGGCATAGTTGTCTGGGTAAGTAAGCACATCATTGCAAAGCCCTAAGAATACAAAAAGGCAACTATGTAGATTCCGCAGGATTAGGCAGAAGGGTATTTACCTTACCGGGGGAGGTCTTTGTAGCCACGAGTTGGCTTAGCAAAGAAGTCAGCAGAAGTCATAGTACCAATGGCAACGAGCGGAGATTGCGCATACCATACCTCCAAAGTCTCACAAAATTGGGAAGGACTGAACGTTAAATCACGTCTGGATTCGAGCGGGAATCGCGTATAAGCGGGATAGCCCACACTTAGAAAGACAGGAACAGTAAAGTAGATGATAGAAAAAGTAATAGCCGCTAGAAACCTAACGAACGCCTGTAAAAAGGTAGTTCAAAACAAAGGTTCGGCAGGAATAGATGGTATGACCGTTGATAAGCTAAAGGCATTTATAGATGCCCACCGCTCAGAAGTGGTGCGCCAGCTAATTTCTAAAAGCTACATACCACAAGCTATCAAAGGGGTAGAGATACCCAAGCCTAATGGCAAGACCAGATTACTGGGCGTGCCGACCGTGGTAGACAGATGGCTTCAACAAGCGGTAAGTCAGCAACTATCAATCCGCTTCGAGTTAAACTTCGAGGCAGAGAGTTATGGTTTCCGCCCAAAGAAGAACCTCCAACAGGCCGTATTAAAAAGTCAGGGATACATCAATGATGGCTACCAAGACATAGTAGATATTGACCTAAAGAGCTTCTTTGACGAAGTGCAACATTACAAACTACTACAGCTTATTTACCATAAGGTAAAATGCCGAACCACGTTGTGGCTTATCCGCAAATGGCTTCGAGCACCCATCTATAAAAATGGCCGCTTGCACAAGCGTAGAAAAGGGTTGCCACAGGGGAGTCCATTAAGTCCGCTGCTGTCTAACATATTGCTAGACCAGCTGGACAAGTACCTAAAAAGTAGAGGCTTAAAGTTTATCCGCTATGCGGATGATTTTAGTATTTATACCAAATCAAAAGCAGAGGCTAAGAAAATAGGAAATCAGGTGTATCTCTTTCTGAAAGAGAAACTGGATTTACCTGTAAACAGAGCTAAAAGCGGCATACGTAGACCTTCTACTTTTAAAGTGCTAGGGCATAAGTTCACACCTATCTATAAGAAAGGTGTAAAAGGCAAATATCAATTGGTGGTGAGTGAAGGGGCTTGGAAAACACTCAAGCAAAAGCTCAAGTACACTACCAAGAAAACCTTGCCATTGTCGTTAGCAGAGCGTCTTCAAAAGCTAAAACTCATCTACCAAGGATGGCTAAACAACTTCCGATTAGGAAACATACAGGCCAAACTCAAAAAGGTAGATGAATGGCTGAGAAACCGCCTACGCTATTGTATATGGCATGACTGGAAGAAGCTGGAGCGAAAACGGAAAAACCTTATTCGGCTGGGCATTAATCAAGGCCAAGCGTATGCTTGGAGCAGAACGAGAATGGGAGGATGGGCTGTTGCCCAAAGCCCTATTTTACGAACTACTATCACCGAGAAACGTCTGAAGAAAAGAGGGTATAGAAGTATGCTAGAGTACTACCACAAGGTAAAGTTCTGATTTGACGAACCGCTGTATACGAGACCCGTACGTACAGTGGTGTGAGAGGCGCACCCTGACGGTTATCCGTCAGGGCCGTCTACTCGATTGGCGTGTCGTTTTTTATTTTTCAGTCGTCAATCTCACACAGAATTGGCATATGGTCACTTATTTGCAACCATTTATCTGCTTGTCCAATTTCAATTCTTTTTAGTCCGTTAGAAAATCTTTGTGAACCAAAAACATAGTCTATATGATATGGTCTGTCGAATTTCCGTTGAAAATATAAAGTCGGATTTGTCTCATCACCGTGCTGTTCTCCTGTGTAATTATGATAAAGACTTTCAATTCCAAGTTCTTTTAATTCGTTTACAACGTCAGAGTGATTCCACCATCTATCCCATTCGTCCCATTCCGTGTTGCTGTTAAAATCCCCTGCAATAATTGTCGTATTTAGTTTGGCTTTATTGACTTGTAAGTATTTCCATAATTGCCCAATGTAGCCGAAATTCGGTGAGTTATTTAGGTGAGTCCAAACAGCAAGTAAGTCAAAGTCTTGATTTATTTTGCACGGTAAAAAGTGCTTTACATAGTGGTCTTTGAATTTGTTTGACCAATCAAGCTTCTTTAATTCAATTTCTGGTCGGGCAAAAACTGCTAGGCCCTTGTTTTTGGTGTCACCAATCCAAATATAGTTTTCAGCCCATTCTTGATATTTTGGGTGTCGACATTCGGCTGGGTTTTCACATTCTTGGATAATGTAAATGTCAGCGTTGAAGTCCGAAATATGTTCAAACTTCTTTCTAAATGCGCCATTACAGTTCCAAGTCACTATTTTCATTCTGTTTACTAACAAATCGTTTTGTCCAAGTTTTAAAATCTTCAAGCGATAAATCTCCCTTTACATAATTACAGTGCTTACAGCAAGAAACACAGTTTTCCTTTGTATAACCAACTGTATTATCAATTCTGTCTATTCCGTTAAAGCCTTCTTTCCCACAATAATGACAAGATTCAGAAGCAATACTTTCAAACTCATCTTTGGTTATCATTGATTGATTCGAAAATGTCTTTTCAGCTCTTTTTTTATAAGTGCTATAGTTAGGAGGTTTATTTGCATAATCTAATGTATGTGCCATATGTCTGTTTTAAATGCACGCCAACTTAAAATATCAATACATTGTTGATATTTCGTTTTGTGTTATTGTTGTTTTTTGTCTTGTAAAGACTTAGCTTTAAAAGTAATACTATCTAATAGGCTTGCAAGTTTTTGGCGGTCTCTTTGGCTGACGTATTCATAATATAGCCGTAGTTTTGGGTGATTTATGGCCTAAAAGTACTTGAATTATGTGAGTATTTGTCTCCACTTAATTTTTAAGGTTTATTAAGCAATGATTATAAATCAGTTTTAGCAAGTGTGTAAGCTCCCCTTTTTTAGTACGGTTCTAAAGTAGACTATTTTCTTTATTAGTTTCATTAATCAAAATATCCCTTGGTGCAGTGGAGCGTAGCGGAACGGAACCAAGGGATATTTTTCGGTTTTTGTTTCTATAGGCCACAGGGCTTATGCCACCCAGCGCATCGTGTGGTCGTTCATGGTTGTAATCTTCTACCCAAGATTCGGTCACTTCTCTTACTTGATCTATTGAACTAAAGAGATAAGCATCTAAAATATGCCTGCGATAGGTTTTATTAAAACGCTCTATTAGCGCATTTTGAGTAGGCTTACCGGGCTGTATATATTTAAACTCAATACCGTGCATCACGCTCCATTGAGTCGTTAATTTAGCTATAAATTCTGGACCATTATCCATACGTAGTTTTTGCGGCTTTCCGTGTTTGTTTATCAAGTGGTTTAATACCCAAATTACTCTGCTACTTTTTAAAGAATAATCTGTTTCTATAAACAGTACTTCTCGATTGTAGTCATCTATTACATTAAAGCTTCGGAACTTCCTTCCATGCTCTAAAGCATCGCTCATAAAATCAATACTCCACGTATGCGTAAAGCACTCGGGTATTATTATGGGTTCTTTTACCCGCGCTGGTAAACGCTTTTTTACTTTCCTTCTTAATGGCAAGCCCATCTGCTTATATATCCTATGTAGCCGCTTGTGATTGATTAATTCCTCCTTATTACGAAGACGGTAATAACTCTTCCAAAAGCCTTCGCGTGGATGTTTTATACTCAACTGCTTTAATAATAGCTCTACGCTGCTATCATCCTTTATTGATTGATAAGCAATACTACTGCGACTAGTCTTTAATACGCGACACGCCTTGCTTATGCCGCGCGGATAAGTGCTTTTTATGCTTTCCATTATTTCTCTCTTTTGGCAAGGCTTTAAAGCTTTTTTTCAATAATGTGCTTGGCGATATCTAACTCTAAAGCTAAATCGGTGTACATGCGTTTTAGCTTCGCATTTTCTTCTTCTAGCTTCTTTATGCGCTTTAGCTCACTAGCTTCCATGCCGCCATAGCGTTGCCGCCATTTATAAAATGTTGCTTTGCTTACGCCATGCTCTCGGCTAATCGTAGCTACATCTTTGCCTTGTTCAAACTCCTTGAGAATACTGGCAATCTGGTTTGGGGTGAATTTGCTCTTTTTCATATTTACAGTTTAAAATTAAAAATTATATTTTTAAACCGTACTAGTTTTGGGGGAGCTTACACTACTACTTACATCATCGGTTGATAAGGTGGATATTGAACAAGTACAAGAGCTTCAAAGGAAGCAAAGTCAAAGCTGTAAAATGGCTGAGGCGTGTTACGAACTCATATCCAAACTTATTTTACCATTGGGAACTGGGATGCAAATTGGTCTGATTATTCACAGACCATAAACGACTGCATAATAAGAGCCCCCGCAAAAGGCGGGGCAAGCTGTGTGAATTGAGAGGTTCACGCACGGTTCTGTGAGAGGTTTAGGGGTGAAACTCCCCTTTACCTACTCGACTGGCAGTATGTGCTTTTCATTCTTTTTGTTTTAAAGTCCACATTTTCAACAGTTAAGTCTTTATTTGTCTGTCCGTGTCATTGTATCTCTTTTCAGTCGTGCGTGTGGCATTTTTGAAAATTTCTTTTCGGGCTGGGCAGGCACACTCTTTGGCTGGCTTTGGTTTGCGGGTGGCATTGAGTGGACAGCCAATGTGTGTAACTACTGCGTTGGCTTATTCGTTCGTGCTTTTTAAAATTACATTCCTAAATGTCATTGAAATACGTAACTTTCTATCGCTTTTAACATTTCTAAACTTGTCAATTTTTCTGGCAACTATTCCATGAGACCAGTTATATCTTGCCTCCTCTGATAAAACAGCTAAACTTCTTGGTTCGAGGAGCACTTCGATCTTTTCCTTTGTTTTAATATTTATAAAATCCATTACATATTTCGAACCCAAACTGATCGTTATTATTGTACTCCCAAAACAAGGTTCACAGTCAACATGGTTCGAAATGCCTTGGCCAGGTTGATACTCATTAATTATCAACTGGTCAGGCATATTTGGAAGATAACCCGACTTATATAATTTTTTCGCTATTGGTTTTGTCCATGAAGGCAATTCCCCCAAAAACATTGAATAGTCAATTGACCTTGATTTGTAATCATATTTCCAACCATAATGCTGAACGCGCCTTTTTAAATCAGTCAGCCAAGGTTCTTTGTATATTGCCCTCCATAATTCCTCATGCTCTTTTTCATTGATAAACTCAGGAACATATTTCAACCCTTCAATTCTCGCAATGGTTGATTCAAGATTAGTTACAATCTGATCAATGCTTCTGCCTGGTTTTGAACTAGCCGTATCAAACATTTTTAGCTGCATACTCTTCAATCTTTAAGTGTAAGTATTTCATAATAGACATCTTCTTCGCCCGGTTCACGCATTGCCACTTTGCTCGTTTTATAGACAACATGTTCAACTTTCTGTTCTGTGTTTATCTCCTCAAACGTCAACTGTTGTTTAAACCCTTCCCAACCTTCATTTCTGTCAACTCGATCAGGATTCTGAAATATGAAATGAACATTCTTATAATCGTTAACCAATTTCCTCACAAAGAGGACTAAATCATCAACTACGTCAGGTGAAAGATTTGCAAAAAGATATGAAGCATTGAGAAAGAACGGATTATTCTTACCAGCGAACTCTTTCAACTTTTCATTGGGAATATCATTCCAATTTTTGAAGAATGAAAATGTTGTGTCGGCATGAAATAAATCGGACTGTGAAAATTCTTTTGCCTTTTCAATCATTGCATTTGAAATATCAATGCCTATGTAGTGCATTCGTAAAGATTCTCCAGTTTCATTTTGGTGCAGTTCCGCCATTGCCAAGCCGGAAGTTAAAGGGCCGCAACCTAAATCAATGAAAACAGGGGTGTATTTTTTATCTGTAAAAATCTGATGTAATGACTTCCATACTTTCTTGAACACTGCGAAAGATGTAAAGAAATGTTTTTTCATATTGAAATAGCAATACAGAAGAACTTTATCACCTGGATCGAGCCCTTCATATTGCTCATCAAACTTGGTTTTCCCTCTGTTCAAAATATCGTTTAACACAATCATTTTATCGTAGCCCATAAGAACTGACAATCCTTCTGAATCCTTATGGCATAGAACAGGTTTGTTGATGTTGTACTTGAAATGACTTTCCATTATTGACGAAGGATACAATACTGGCAGTACAAGGTTTTCAATTTCCAGTCCGTGAGGATAACGACCAGAAATAAGCTCCTGAATTGAAATGTGCCCCAAGAAATGAAACTGACTAATATTTTCTTCGCTTGAAAAACCCTCCTTAAGCACTTCAATTTCTGTTAAGTAATTTCTTGCTGTAAGTTTTTTCTCTGCTTTCTGAAAGTAATAAACCAGAAATTCTACCAGCTTTTGTGTGTGATTTTCTTCTTCAAGACTCTCTGCTTTTTGCAGTAATTGAAGTATTTCCGGAAAGGAATTTATGTAATCAGTTTGTATATTGTCAATATTTTGACTTTGAGACAGTGCTTTCAAACGATACTTTACGGAAGATTCAGGTAGGTAACTCAACAGGTGTTCTATCGTTCCCACCAATCCAAAGTGTTCAGCTAATTTTTCTGCAATCGTTGCAAGTAAATATAGAAAGGCATCAAAAGGTTCAGTGTGATTCCTACTTTGTTCAAATTCCTGGAAAACGGCTGATCTTGTAAACTCTCCGAAATAAAAATCGGTGTCAAATTTCAGTTCAAGTAAATCTTCCTTTGAAAGTGTGTAGAAAAAATCAGTTAGTTCTGTGATATTAGCAGAAACCCAAGCATCAAAACTTGTTCTTGATGTAGTTGTTTGAAGATGCCGTATGATATCCTTGAGGTTCATTTTTATTTTTTTCTGGTCTTACTATCTAAATCAATCACATCTTCCAATTCATTCATTGGGTAACAATCTTTATTTTTCTTAAGGATTTCAAGAATGTGCCATTTGTCAAGCTTAAAATGCTTGGCAAAGAACGCAGCCAAGTAACTGGTATTTTCAACTTGGTCTGAATAATGATTCGCAATTCGTTCAAAAACTTTATCAGTCTTGTCTTGCCGAACAATACTCAGGATTTTTTGACCCATAACAGTTGTTGAGTTATCTGAATACTCATACTGGTAATTTGGAGAAAGTGTAATCGGCTTTCTTTCAATTATTTCATCGTCCCAATTCAGAAAATCAAAACTGTCGTTCAAAAGTTTTTGCTGAACAGCAAATTGAAATGCCGATTCAACTATGAATCTTTCAAAATAACTTTCAAGTTTAAATTTTATGCTTTGAGTTTTTGTTGAAAGTTGTTCAAAACTGCTATCTGAAAATTTAAGATTAGTATCTTGCTTAATCATGTTTTTGTAGCCATAATAGAGTCCTAAGACACCCAAAATATACTCAGCGCTGTTTAGTGGTAAATTATATTCAGATTCAATAAAAGAAATTCGTACTGCTTGTTTGTCGGTATGCTGCCGTGATTTATTGGAAAATTTTGACAGGAAAAGTAAAGCCAAAACTGGTAAGTTTTGGGTCTTTTTCATTACCTCTTTTTGCAGCACGCCTTTATATGAAATTGTCAAATTTTCAAGCTGCTTAAACAAAACTATTTGCTCTTTAAGATCTGTCAGTTCACCATTCTTAGGGTGATTTCGTGAACTTGAATTTTCTAAAATCGTGATAGCAGTTTTAATGTCAAATGATTTGTTGGCGTAAACTCGCTCAATAATGGATTTAAAAATTTCTCTCTGAACACTATTGATTTCAAAGTTGCGATAATTCAGTAAGGGTCGTAAGTAAGCATTCTCTTTAAAAGCAGATAGTTGCCTTATGGGATTAATTAAATTCAGTGTGCTAAAAAAGCTAGCCGTAAAGTTTTCAAATTTATTTCCCCTTTCAGCATAAAGAATACCTGCATTTTTAATAAACGCAAACAAGCCAAGAACCTTATCAAACAAATCAAGTTTATCTTTCCATTCAGATAGTGATTCGTTCGGAGGTAATTTGATTTTATTAAGGTCTATTTCCTTTGGCTTGAAGTTATCCTCTGAAATAACATCACAAATTGAGCTTGGAACAAAACTGTCAGGAAAGGTTTTAACTGATGACAGGAAAGAGGCTTTTGCATCCGATGATTTGAAGTAAATTGATTTTACTCTTGAAATAGGAATCGGTTCAGAAATGTATAAAAGACCGCTATTTTCAAACTCTTTAACTTCAATTCCATTTAAAACAAGTTCTACAAGTACATCTGAGTGATCAAATTGATTGATAGAGGATTTAGCTACAATGATATATTCTTCAAAAACTGAAAGGATATCTTTAGTTCGATTTTCATTCTTATAAATTTCACTCTCTTCAAGTGCTAGTGGATAAAAATGACCAAAGCCAAAATAGTTGGAGAGATTGGCTGAGTTTAAATGCAAAAGGTAATGTGCAACTGATCCTTTAGATTTGCTATTTGTATCTGTAGTATTTGGTTGCTTTGCCTGATGCTCTGAGATGGCATTTTCGCTGAACATATCTGGAATTTTCGCTTTCGACTCATCATCTGACAGTAGTCTATGTACCAAATCATTTTTTTTGCCAGAAACTTTTAACCCTCTCTCTTTACAAAAGCTTTTCAGGTCGTCTACGGTATAGTCTTTATATTTTTTCATGTTACCTACATTAAAAGGGTAAATCGTCTTCAAATATATTTTGTCTTGTTGTTACTTGCGTTCCACTTTCTGAAGGTCTGAACTCATACGAATCTTCTTCAAACTCATCAAAGTAGGCAGGTAAATTATGTCCTAAGTAAAGTAAGTATAGTTTTTCTTTAGCCCTTGTACATCCAACATAATAATGATTGCCAGTATGATTTTCATTGGTAAATGCATTATGCATCTCTGGCATTATGACCACCTCAAATTCCAAACCTTTTACTGAAATGTATGTAGTTACTATTATGTTCTTAAAGTCTGTTGGAACGGACTTACCGTAATAATATTCAATACATTCGAAACCCATGCTTTGAATTTTCTGACAATATCTTCTTACATCATCTGTATGGAATAAAACTACTGCAATGTTTTTTGTTGAATTATTTTCAATCATTATCCGCAAACGATTGTCCGATTCTTGCTCAGTCAAATTTTGAATGACTTCTGGGGTGGTTTCTGGCTTACGATCCATTTGACTGAGTAAAAATTCATTATTAGCCTGTTCATCATCTGGAACAAAATACCGGGCAAAATTATACAACTCAAAAGAGTTCCTGTAGTTATAATTTAGTTTAATTGTTGAAACAGATTTTGTCTTTTCTAGTTCAGTTCGTATTTCACTTATTGGGGTTCCTTTTGAATGTAGTTTTTGAGCATTATCAGCACCAACAGTAATTTTACTAGATATTGAACTTAACACACTTAAAAATCTTTTTTCTAAATCTTGTCCTTCATCAATAATTACTTCATCAAATCTTACATTTGTTGGAATACGGGCTAAAAATGATTCCGGTGTATCATCATCATTGAAAATGCCAAATCGGTAAAGCCACATATTAATTCTGTGAATTTTAGTTGCAGCATTATTATCTACAACATTTTTTAAACTCTCTGCTAACAAAATCTGATATGTTATGAATAAGATTTTATAATTGGGAAGATTAACGAGTCGCTCAAGTCGTTTAAGCGAAACTGTTGTCTTACCGCTTCCTGGTCTCCCTGTTACAAGTTGGTGGTCGTTCCCATCATATTCAATGGCATGTATCATGATATTTCCACCTCTTGAACGTTCAATATCCGCTCTTGAAATTGTATTAAATCTGAATTGTGGCATATCAGCTTGTCTTATAGTGTTTGGGCGAAATTGCACTCTTTTGCAAAGCTTGGGCTGTGGGTTTGCTTGTGTGGCTTTGCAAATGTGCCAAATGTGCGTTGGCAGAAATTTTCAAAAATGCGAAGCGGGGGCTTTTTCTTTTTTCTTCTTTTTCAGTCGTTCGTATACTTAACCATTTAAACTTTTTGTCCAGTCGTGCCAGTCCGTTATTAAATTCGTTCTGAGTCAAAATATTTCTGTATTCATTCGTCATTGCTAATGTGTTCGTTATTTTGTTTTGCATTGCCCCCAACTTAAAATATCATCACATTGCTGATATTTCGTTTTGTGTTATTGTTGTTTTTTGTCTCGTAAAGACTTGGCTCTAAAAGTAATACTATCTAATAGACTTACAGGTTTTTGAAGGTCTCTTTGGCTCACCTGAAGTTTCTATACCTTAATTTCCGGTTAGATTTCCTTTATTCCTTATTAACTACTTGCAGCTGATTTATAACGGTAAGCGCTAAGCAAGGTCTCCATGTTAAAAATTAAATCACCTAGATATTTACCAAACCCATGCTCCGCATAATGCTGCTGCTTTTTTCTTCCCAATAAATTGGAAAACAAGTTATCCGCGTAACTCTGCGCCCTCCGCAACTCTGCGATGAAATAACCATCCTACCCAAACTCCTTCTTCAGTCGTTCTTCCAAAGCACCCAATTGATCGCGCAACGCTGCGGCTTCAATAAAGTCCAAGGCTTTTGCCGCATTTTCCATGCGTTTACGTACTTTTTCAATATCCTTTTTCACTTGGTCGGCACTTAGGTAGGGCGCCTGCTCTTCTGCGGCTTGCACAGTACGGTCAGGCTGAATATAGCTAGTAGAAGTTGCTGCTTTAGAAGCCGCTAGTATAGACTCTCTGCTCTTTTTAAGGGCAGTCGGCACAAGGCCATTTGCTTCGTTATATGCTTTTTGAGTGGCGCGCCTACGGTTGGTTTCGTCAATGGTTTTGCGCATACTCTCGGTAATTTTAGCCGCATACATTATAGCCAAACCATTTACGTTACGTGCTGCCCTGCCCACGGTTTGCACTAAGGAGCGTTCTGCACGTAAAAAGCCCTCTTTATCGGCATCTAAAATTGCTACTAAGCTTACTTCGGGTAAATCTAATCCTTCACGCAACAGGTTTACACCAATCAATACATCAAAAATACCGAGGCGCAAATCGCGCATTATTTCTACACGTTCTAAGGTGTCAACATCCGAATGAATATAGCGGCAACGCACCCCGTAGCGCGTAAGGTATTTAGTTAACTCTTCCGCCATACGCTTGGTTAGGGTTGTAACAAGTGTGCGTTCATCCAGCTCCACACGCTTGTTTATTTCTTCCATTAAATCATCTACTTGGTTTTCAATGGGACGTACTTCTATTACAGGATCTAGCAAGCCTGTTGGGCGAATTAACTGCTCCACCACTACACCTCCGCTTTTTTCTAGCTCATAATCAGAGGGCGTGGCACTTACATAAATCACTTGGTTTTGCAGGGCTTCAAACTCATCAAACTTTAGCGGACGGTTGTCCATGGCAGCAGGCAATCTAAAACCATATTCCACTAAGTTTTCCTTGCGGGAACGGTCGCCACCGTACATGGCTTTTACTTGGCCTAACGTAACATGACTTTCATCAATTACGGTTAAAAAATCATCAGGAAAATAATCTAACAAACAGAAAGGCCGTGTACCGGGAGAACGACCGTCTAAATAGCGCGAATAGTTTTCAATACCTGAACAGTAACCAAGTTCACGAATCATTTCCAAATCAAACTCCGTGCGTTCTTGCAAGCGTTTTGCTTCCAGAGGACGTTGGTTGTTTTTAAAAAAATCTACTTGCTCCACCATATCATCCTGTATATTATGAATGGCCGATTTTAATGTTTCCTTACCAGTAACAAAGATGTTGGCGGGAAAAATTCGGATACGGTCAAAGCGTTCAATAATATCACGTGTATGCGGATCAAAACGTTCAATTTCTTCTATTTCATCGCCAAAAAAGTGAATGCGAAAGGCGGTATCTGCGTAAGCGGGAAATACGTCAATGGTATCGCCTTTTACTCTAAAATTACCACGGCCAAACTCTGCTGCCGTGCGGTTGTATAAGGCACCTACCAATAAATGTAAAAATCGGTTGCGGGCAATTATCTGCCCTACTTCTAACTCAATAATTTGATCTGAAAATTCTTTTGGATTTCCAATTCCATACAAACAAGAAACGGAGGCAACTACCAACACATCGCGCCTACCGGAAAGTAGGGAAGAGGTGGTGCTTAAACGTAGCTTTTCTATTTCCTCATTTATGGAAAGGTCTTTTTCAATGTAAGTACCGCTGGTTGGGATGTACGCTTCCGGCTGATAGTAATCATAATAGGAAACAAAATATTCCACCGCATTTTCTGGAAAATATTGTTTGAACTCTCCGTAAAGCTGAGCCGCCAAGGTTTTGTTATGGCTTAAAACAAGGGTAGGGCGCTGAATTTTTTCAATAACATTGGCTGCGGTAAATGTTTTACCGCTACCCGTTACGCCCAATAGCGTTTGAAACCGATCGCCACGGTAAATACCTTCTACCAATTCTTGTATGGCCTTGGGCTGGTCGCCCGTTGGCTCATATTCTGATGTAATTTTAAAATCTCTTGCCATAAATGCAAAAATACGTTTCTGCACAGGCAAAGTTTAATTCAGCGCAATTGTTTTTTAAAGATTTAAGAAGCTTCCTCTTTAGGGCTTTCTTCTTCCTCCACTTTGTTTATTGCTCTAATTTTTATGTTCAGCATTTTAACTTTATCCGCTATCTCAGCAATAAAATCGCGCTGACGCTGAATGTTCTTTTCTGCTTCTTTAAGCAAAGGATTGTTCTCTTTACTACTGCTGAAAAAGCCCATGTTGTTTTCCAACTGATTTAGTTCTTTCTCCGCCTCTTCTTTCTGCTGATACAGGTTAGAACGTTCTCTGCGCAAGCCACTATCATCTTGGTCAGACCCCGTTAATGTTTCCATACGGTTTTCAAAACGAATGCGCTGCGACTCTTTACGATCCATATCAATGGCCTTAAATTTATCGTCAAGCGCTTTGTTAAACTCTTGATCAATGCCCATGTTAGAACGCGGCACTTTACCCACTTTTTTCCATTGGTTTATATAACCTTTCAAGGCTTTTACCGTTTCTTTTTGATCGCCTTTTACTTCAAATGTATTGAGCTGCTCTAGTATTTCTTGCTTTTGTTTTAAGTTGCCTTCAAAGGCAGCATCTTGCTCTTTATTTTTAGCACTTAGGCGCTCAAAGAAATGATTACAAGCTGCTCTAAATTTCTTCCAAATTTTATCACTTTCTGAACGTGGTACGTGGCCAATTTTTTTCCAATCTGCCTGAATACGCTTAAATACGTTTGTTGCTTCCGCCCAATCTTCAGAATCCTTCAACTCCTCCGCCTTAGCTAAAAGCGCATTTTTCTTATCTAGGTTATCTTGAAATTCCTGCTTTTGCTCTTTGTAAAAACTGTTTTTATGGTGGTTAAAGTTTTTTAATACTTCTCTGAAATCTCCCCACACGCTATCGTTTTCCGGATGGTTTAATCGGCCAATATTTACAAATGCTTGGCGGATAGCTTCCACACCTTTTATAGCGGCTTGCCACTGTTTGTGGTTTTTTATTTTGTTAAGCGGAAATTCAGCAATTTCTTTTACCAATGCTTTTTTATCTTCAATTAGCACGTTGGCTTTGGCGCGCTGCTCTTCAAAATAAGCATCGCGCTTTTCGTGTAATTTTTTGGTTGCTTCTTGAAAACGCTCCCATAAAGGTTCGCGATCTTCACGCTCTACCGGCCCAATAAACTTCCATTTTTTATGCAAATTTTGTAGTCGGCTAAACGCTTCGCGCAAGCTTTCCATTTCTAGTAATGCTTCGGCTTTACCAACCAATGCTTCTTTGGCTTCATGGTTTTTCTTAAAATCAAGGTCTCTAAGCTCCTTATTGATTTTTATGTACTCGTAAAAATTATCTACATGGTGGTGGTAGTTACGCCATAAATCATCGGACTCATTGCGCGGCACAGGCCCAGTTTGACGCCATTCTTGCTGTACATCATTAAACTCTTTATAGGTTGTGCCAATAGATTCATCCTTGGTAACCATATCTTTAAGCTTGTCAATCAGCGCATTTTTAATCGTCAAATTTTCCTTAAGCTGCGCTTCTAAATTGGCATAATGGTTTTTTCGCTTAGAGCGATACACACCATATACGTTTCTAAATTCCTCACGTAAGGGTTGTATATATTGAAAATCCATTTCCACACCACCTTGCTCTATAAATTCTGCAAGCTTAGCTTTACGCTCGTCATTTAATTGGCCAAGTGCCTGCTTACGAATCTCGTCAAAATGATTTTTTAACTGTTGAATGGGTTGCTCTGAAAGCAATTTTTTAGCTTCTTCAATCAGTTTTTCTACAGAGTAACTACTATAGTCGGGTAACTCTAAAGGTTCGTTGCTAAACTCAACTTCTGTTGCTTCTTCATCACTACTAACTTCGTCCTCATGCGTATCTTCCGCTTCCAATTCTTCATCGCTTGGCGCAGCGTGCTCTGCAATTATTGCTTCTTCCGTTAGCGTGTTTTGCTCTTTTTCTTGCGTTGGTGCTTCGTTTTCAACCGTTTTTTCTTCGGCTACTTTTTCCTCCTTTTCGGGAGTATTTGCTTGCGCTTCCGAAGCTTGGCTTGCTGCTAATGGCGCTTCGTTGTTTGTGCTTTCGGTTAAATCTTTGTTCTCTAAGTCGCTCATAACTACAGTTTTTACTGTTAGATGGTCCAAATTTTCCAAGCACGTTCGGCTTGAAGTATTAACATTTCCATTCCGTTTTTATACACTCCTTTTCGGGTGTGCGCTTCCTTTAAAAAAGCGGTTTCTTCTGGGTTGTAAATCAAATCATAAATTAAATGATTTTCTGTCATTCGTTCAAGTGATAGGGGAGGCTTTTCATCTACCTTAGGAAAAGTGCCCACGGGTGTAGCATTTATCACAATTTGAAACGCCTCTAACCACTCCGAAGCATGTGCATAAGAAATTAAACCTTTGCCCGGTGTGCGGCTTACCATTTTATACGGAATGTTCAATTCTTTTAATCCTACACTTACGGCTTTGGCAGCGCCTCCTGTGCCTAAAATTAAGGCTTGTTTTCTATTATTTAGTAAATGCCTAATGCTGTTTACAAAACCATATACATCTGTATTATAGCCAATTAATTTTCTCCCTGAAATTTTCACGGTGTTTACAGCGCCTACTTTTTCGGCTTCGTCAGATACGGAATCTAAAAAGGGAAGGATGTCTAATTTATAAGGAGACGTAACATTAAACCCTTTCATTTCAGGATTTTTATCTAAAATGTAGCCAATGTCGCCTGCTTTTTCTAATTCAAAATTTTCATAGGTAAACGGCAGTTTTTCAGTCTTAAATTTCTCGGTGAAATAAGTCTTACTAAAACTATGTCCTAAAGATTTTCCTATGAGTCCGAATTCTGCCACGCTTTATTTTTTTCCGAAGTAAGACAAACCCAACACTAATGCAAAGCCACCCACCATACAGATGATAGCAATGGCAATTTGTGGATCAGTACCGTATAAAAAGTTGGTATCTAAATCAGCAAAGGTGCTCGGTAAAATACTTTTGGTAAACGCCACGGTTTCTTCTCCTTTGCTATTTTCTCTGGTAGCCAATACTTGTTGCCATGGCCACACCTTGTTTAAGGAGCCAATCATAAGTCCCGTAAGGAAAGCAAGGGTTAGTTTTTCAAAATTTTTGAAAGCCCATGTTAGTACGCGCGAGAAGGTTAACAATCCCGTAAGGCAACCTAATGCAAAGGTTATGAGCACCGATAAGCCACTTAAATCGCCACTTAAAACATCTTTAATTTTTGGTAAAATGTAGGTGTACATGCCTAAAAGGAGTAATATAAAACTACCGGAAAGGCCGGGTAATAAAAGCGCTGAAATGGCTACGGCTCCACATACAAAAACAAACCAAAGTGCGGTATTACCAGAGCTTGGCACCGCTATGGTAACGTAATATACTAAAGCTGCTCCTATTAAAAGTGCGGCTACATTAAGTATGTTAAACACTTTAATGTCTTTACCAATTACAAAACAACTGGCTAAAATTAACCCGAAGAAGAAGCTCCAAACGCCAATCGGTTCATTTTCTAAAAGCCAGCTAATGGCAAAAACGCCAATTACAATGCCTACAAACATGCCGCCTAAAAGGAAGGTTAAAAAAGTGCCGTCTATTTTTTCCCAAGCAGCTTTAATTTTTCCTTTACTTAAAAGCTTAAAAAGTTCTGCATCTACTGATTTAATGGCAAAGATTAACCGCTCGTAAATACCAGTAATAAACGCAATGGTACCGCCAGATACACCGGGTACAACTTCTGCCATACCCATGGCCATACCTTTAAAAACTAATGAAATTTGCGACATCGGTTGTTTTAATTTGCCGCAAAGAAAATAAAATCAACGCTACTTTCTGCGCTTTGCTACTAAAGCTGCACGGATATATTCGTTGTTTTTCAATTTTGGGAATAGCTCAAAGAAATAATGAATCCCTTCCGAGTTGATTTTCAGTGCCTTTTTAAAATAAATAACGCCTTCATCTTCCTCGTTTAGCGTAAAAAGATAACCGGAAATGCGGTACAGTAATTTATCCTCCTTAGGGTTTAATTCCACGCCTTTATATAACGCTTGCATACCGTTTTCAAATTGACATAAGTCAAAAAGTAATTCGGCATAGTCCATAAATACTTCGGTGGTTAAATCAGCCGCTTGTTCGTCAAGCAACGTTGCGTAAATATGCTCGGCTTCATCTAATAATCCTGCACGCTTATGAATTTTTGCACTTACGTACTGATATTCTACGTTTTCATCATCAGCCTCTAGCGCTTTATTTATATTATACACCGCTTCTGTATGTTGATTCAAATCATCGTACAAAAGGGCTAATTCAAAAAAGGCTTCGTCCAAATCCTCATCTTCATGCACCGCTTTTGTAAAGTAATTTAAAGCTTTACCATCTTTATGCAGTTGTAAATAACATAAGCCTATTTTATAATAAGTAAAACCCGTTGGGCCATCCGTTTCAAAGGTTGCTAAATAAGTTTCGGCTGCTTCTTGGTAACGAAAAGTTCGCTCTAGCAAACGTGCTTTTTCATAAAAGGCAGCGGTAAAATAATCATCAATTACAATGGAAAAATCAAACGCGCGAAAGGCTTCGTCAAACTCATCTTGCTTGCCGTGTAGCAAGCCTAAATGATACCAAGCCAATTCATTATAAGGATCATCTTCAATTAAATTTTTAAAATATTCAATACCGGCTTCTACTGCGCCCAATAAATCAAAACACAAAGCAATGTTGTAAATGGCAATTTCATCTTCCGGATTATCTTCTAGCGTAAGTTTTAAATATTTTAAAGCATTTTTAAAATCACCCATCGCTTGATACTCCAAAGCAATCATGGGCCAAACTTCATCCTCATACTCGGCAAAGGGAAGCGCTTTTTTATACAGGCTTATGGCTTTATTGTGCTGCTCTTGCTTACTTGCCAAAGCGGCTCTAGCCATAAATAGGTCAAAACTTTCAGGTTCTAAAGCTTCTACTTTTTGTAATTCTGCGTAAGCTTCTTTTATTCTATTGCTTGAAGTAAAAATTTGCGCCCGTCTCATAAAAAAACTTGGCACCTCCGGGTGCTGACCCAAAGCAATGTTTACTACTTCAAGTGCTTTTTTAGTTTTACCGCTGAGGTAAAAGTGGTCAGAAAGCGCTTCAAACTCATCTACATCAAAAAAATACACAGCATCAGCGTGTTGCATTTGCTCGTATCGGCTTAGTAATGTAGAAAGGTCTAAGAAATCATCATCATCTTCAAACATAGGCTTGTTTGTTTCCTTAAAAGTAAAAATACTTGCCGTGCAAAGGTAAATGGAGGTCTTCCATTATTCACATTTTAATTAACAATTTCGCAAAGCTTCTATTGCCTTGTTCATTTATTATCTTCGCGCCAACAGCGGGCGTTTAACCATTAATTTATAATAAAAATGACCTTAATCAAGTCGATATCAGGTATAAGAGGAACCATTGGAGGAACCACAGGCGATAATTTAACACCTATTGATGCGGTGAAATTTGCCGCTGCTTACGGTATGTGGTTGAAGCAGCACAGTGGAAAAAATAAATTAAAAGTGGTGATTGGTCGTGATGCGCGTCCATCAGGCGCTATGGTGCAAGCGTTGGTGCAAAACACATTGGTGGGTTTGGGTATAGATGTAATTGATGCCGGACTAAGCACTACGCCAACGGTGGAAATGGCGGTGGTTTTTGAAAAAGCCGATGGTGGAATTATTCTTACCGCATCGCACAATCCCGTGCAATGGAATGCTTTAAAGCTACTAAATGAAAAAGGGGAGTTTTTAAACGGAGCCGATGGTAAACGTATTTTAGAAATGACCGAAGCAGATGATTATACGTTTGCCGAAGTGCAGGATTTAGGAACGGTTTCTGAAAAAACTGACTTGATAGAAAAGCACATTGATGCTATTTTAAAACTTCCTTACATTAATGTAGAAGCGATAAAAAAGGCAAATTTAAAAGTAGCTTTAGATGCGGTAAACTCAACCGGTGGTATTTCTATTCCGCCCTTGTTAAAAAGATTGGGCGTAACGCAAACCGAACTTTTATACTGCGAACCAAACGGACAATTTCCACATAATCCGGAACCTTTAAAAGAACATTTAGGGGATATTATGTCGCTAATGCGCGATAAAAAGTGTGATGTAGGTTTAGTGGTAGATCCTGATGTAGATAGACTTGCGCTGATTGATGAAAACGGAGAAATGTTTGGCGAAGAATATACCTTGGTTATTTGTGCTGATTATCTGCTAGAGCATAAAAAAGGAAATTTAGTAAGTAACTTAAGCAGTAGTAGGGCTTTGCGCGATATGGCTACTCAAAAAGGAGTGGAGTATAATGCCGCTGCCGTGGGTGAAGTAAATGTGGTGGTAAAAATGAAGGAAACCAACGCCTTATTAGGTGGTGAGGGTAACGGTGGAATTATTCTACCCGATTTACACTATGGTAGAGATTCATTGGTAGGGATAGCTTTGGTACTATCACACTTGGCAACTTGCGGTAAAACCATGAGTGAATTGAGAGCAGAATACCCGGCTTATTATATGGCTAAAAATAAAATTCAATTGCAGCCCGGAATGGATGTAGATGGACTATTGCAAGCAGTGGAAAAGAAATACGCACATGAACAAATAAGTACAATTGATGGAGTAAAAATTGATTTTGAAAACGAATGGGTACATTTACGAAAGTCTAACACCGAACCGATTATACGTGTATATACGGAAGCGAAATCGCAGGAAAGGGCAACGGAGTTAGGGGAGAGTTTTGTTAATGAAATGAAAGAGATGGCGCATGGATAATATAAAAGTAGAGCAGTTAGAAAAAGATTCGGAACAATTTTCAGCGGAAGCGTTGGAAACACATTTTCAGCAATTTAGGCCGCATATAATAGGAGATGATGAGCATTTTGTAGGGCCTTACGGAGAGCGTAAAATTATATATGCTGATTGGATTGCCAGCGGACGTTTGTACGGCCCAATAGAGGAAAAACTGAAAGCGGCAATTGGTCCATTTGTAGCCAATACGCACACAGAAACTTCTTATACCGGAGCGTTAATGACGAAGGGGTATGAAAAGGCAAAGCACATTATAAAGAAACATGTTAATGCAGGTTCAAACGATGTTTTAATTCCTACCGGTACCGGAATGACAGGTGCGGTGGTGAAATTACAACGTATGATGGGACTTAAACTTCCAGAGCAATTTACGCACATGTGGAAGCCTGCTCCAGAAGATCGTCCGGTGGTTTTTGTAAGTCACATGGAGCACCATAGCAACCAAACCAGTTGGCTAGAAACCTTGGCAGAAGTAGTGGTAATTGATGCGGATGAGAACGGTGAAATGGATTTAAATAATTTTGCTGAATTGCTTGATCAATATGCCAATAGAAAGATTAAAATTGCTTCCATAACTTCTTGCAGCAACGTTACGGGTGTGTTTACGCCTTATCATGAAGTGGCCAAAATGGTGCACGCCAAAGGTGGTTTGTGTTTTGTAGATTTTGCTTGTAGCGGACCGTATGTAGATATTGATATGCATCCCGAAAAGGAGGATGAAGCACTTGACGCGATTTTCTTTTCGCCACATAAATTTTTAGGCGGCCCCGGTACCCCCGGAATTTTAATTTTCAATAAAAAATTATACTCCAACAAAGTGCCAGATATGCCGGGCGGAGGAACGGTAACTTGGACAAATCCTTGGGGCAAGCACGAGTATTTTGAAGATATAGAAACGCGTGAAGATGGTGGCACACCTGGTTTTTTACAAACTATTAAAGCCGCTATGGCTATCGGTTTGAAAGAGCAAATGGATACGAAAAAAATTCATGAGCGAGAAAAAGAAATGGTAGCCTATGTTTTTAATCGCTTGGAAAGTGTAAAAGACATTAACATTTTGGCTCCAAACCTAAAGACTCGATTAGGTGCAATTTCTTTTTACCATACCACGCTGCAATACAACTTATTTGTGCGCTTGCTAAATGATAGATACGGAATACAAACTAGAGGTGGATGCAGCTGTGCCGGTACTTACGGCCATTATTTATTAGAGGTTAGTCAGGAGCAAAGTAATCGTGTAACGCAAATGATTAATGAGGGCGATGCTACCTTTAAACCGGGTTGGGTGCGTTTGTCTCTGCATCCTACTATGACAAGTATGGAATTGGAGCTCATTTGCAACGCCATTGAGGATGTTTCAAAAAATGCGGATCAATACGCGCAGGATTATCAGCAAATAGCCAAAAGCAACGATTATGCACATAAGAATTTTACCATAACGGATGATACCGTAGTTAGCGGTTGGTTTGATGGAAAATAAATTGGTGTATTTAGATTACGCGGCTACCACACCCTTGCGGGAGGAAGCTAAGCAAGCTATGTTGGAGGTTATGAACGGGCCGTTTGGCAATCCATCTTCCACCCATAGTTTCGGGAGAAAATCACGTAGTATTGTGGAGCAATGTAGAAAGTATATTGCTAAGGTGTTGCATTGCAGTGCCGGTGAAATAATTTTTACCTCCGGTGGTACGGAAGCCGATAATGCCTCTTTATTATTACCCGTTAGAGATTTAGGTATTACACAAATCATTACTTCACGCATAGAGCACCACGCTATATTACACACTGTGGAACAGCTTATGCGCACCCAAAACATAAACATTACGTATGTAGATACGGATGAAAAAGGCAACGTGAGTTTAGCGCATTTAGAGCGTCTTTTAGCTGAGGGCCAACCAACTTTAGTGAGCTTAATGCATGTGAATAATGAAGTAGGAAATGTACTTGATTTAAAAACCACTGGTGCACTTTGTAAAAAATACGGAGCTTTATTTCATAGTGATACGGTGCAAAGTATGGGGCATTTGGATATTGATTTATCTGAAATAAACATTGATTTTTTAAGTGCTTCGGCACATAAATTTTATGGCCCAAAAGGCGTGGGTTTTATGTTTGCCCGCTCCAACAGAAAAATTGGCAGCTATATAACGGGTGGAGCTCAAGAAAGAAATTTACGAGGAGGCACTGAAAATATAATAAGTATTGCCGGTATGCACGCGGCTTTGCAGGCTACTTTAGAAAATGCGCAAGAAGAAAGAGCGCACCTTAGCCAATTAAAAAATTATTTTAAAAAAGCCTTGCAGGGATTACCAACTGCCGTAGTTTTTAACGGAAATAGTGGAGGGGAATTTATGGCTATTAATAAAATACTCAGCGTTGGCTTTCCAAATTTACCGGCCAACAGTATGTTTCTTTTTAACTTAGATTTAAAAGGCATTGCCGTAAGCGGTGGCAGTGCGTGTGCATCGGGTAGTTTAAAAGGTTCACACGTAATTGATGCTATTTTGCCCGGTATTCAATATCCGGTGGTGCGTTTTTCTTTTGGAAAAAATACGACCACCCAAGAATTGGATTATGTACTTAGCGTTTTAAAGGAAATGATTTCGTTTAAATAAAACAGCTTAGCTCGTTGTATCAGCCTTTTTTGCATTATTTGGTTTGTAGCCAAACAATTCTTTATCACGAATAATATTATCTACGTAAGCAGGAAGACTTTTTTCCCAACCAGCTTTACCTTTTTTAATATTCTTAAGTACGTCTCTTGAAAATATTTGAAGAATTTCCGGGTCGTAATTTTTAATATCGCGCATACGCCTGTTGAAGGCTAAATAGTCAAATAATGGCTTTAATCTTGGATGAATTTCCACCGTTTCACTAGTTTCTAAGGTGTCTTTTTCGGTAGGCTTACTCGGGTACACGTATATTTTTAAGTCTGTAGAGTAAAGTACACCAAAGGCTTCCAAAATCCCACCTTTGAGTTCACGGTAATATTTTTCGTCAAATAACTCGCGTAAGTTGGTTACACCCATTATTAAACCCATTCGCTCTTCCGTATAGCGGGTAAAATATTCTACTAACTTATAGTATTGCTGGTAGTTACTAATTAAAACCGTTTGCCCTAAAGAGCATAAAATTTCCGCTCTATCTAAAAAGTCTTGTTCGTCAATTTCACCTTCGGCTTTTAGGTTACTCATGGTAATTTCAAAAAGCACCACCATGTTCTCTCGTTTCACTTTGCGCTCTTCTACAAAGTAACCCAAGCCTTTTTTAATCATGTCTATATTCACCTTGGTAACCGGGCGAAAACTACCGCGTAAGGCTAAAATATTCTTTTTATACAGCAAGGCTGCGGGTAGTAAATTTTTTCCTTCAGGGCCAAAAATTACCGCGTCCGTCATGCCATATTTTAATAGCTGTAAAGACATTAAGCGATTGTCCACGTTTGCAAACTCAGGGCCTTCAAAATGCACCATATCTATTTCCACTTTGTATTTGGAAATATTATCGTAAAGCGATTTTAACAACTCCACTGCATTGTTGCGAATATGAAAAGCACCGTAAATTAAATTTACGCCCATAATACCAACTGTTTCTTGTTGTAAATAGGCTTCTTCTTCTTTCATTCTTATATGAAAGATAATATCGTTTGGTGCTTGGTCTGGTTCTAATTGAAAACGTAAACCCATCCAGCCATGGCCTTTAAACTTGCGTGTAAAATTGATGGTAGCTACGGTATTAGAAAAAGTGAAATAACACTTATCTGGATATTTATCTCTACTTAACCGCTGTTCAATTAAGCTGTACTCATGCTCTAACATTTTGCGCAAGCGTGCTTCGGTTACATATCTATTGTCTACTTCCTTACCATAAATAGCATCGCTAAAATCTTTATCGTATGCACTCATGGTTTTTGCCACTGTGCCACTTGCTCCACCAGCTCTAAAAAAATGCCTTACAACTTCTTGTCCTGCACCAATTTCAGCAAAAGTGCCGTAAATGTTAGGATCTAAATTAATTTTAAGTGCTTTTTGGGTGGTGGTGAGCACGGTACGTTCCATAAGAGTTTTCTAATACTTTAGGCAACAAAATTAACAACATAAGTGAGGCTAACTATATTTTAACAACCTTTTTACTAAGTTAATTAAGCAACAGTAATTTTGCACCATGTTAAATACCATCAGATTTACTTTTTTAGGTACAGGTACCAGCCAAGGAATACCTTTAATTGGTTGTAAATGTGCTGTATGCAGGTCAAATGATACGCGCGACAAACGTTTGCGCACAGCATTATTAATAGAAAGTGAAACCACCACCATTTGTATTGATGCCGGGCCCGACTTTAGATACCAAATGTTGCGTGCTGGAGTTGAAAAGTTAGATGCCATTGTGTTTACGCATGAGCATAACGACCATACTGCGGGCTTGGATGAGGTGCGCGCCTTTAACTTTATTCAGCAAAAAGTAATGCCTTTGTACGCTGCGCCTCGAGTGCAGGGTAGATTAAAGGAACAGTTTTCTTATGTTTTTAAAAATCCCGATTATCCGGGTATTCCTCAAATTGAGTTTAAAACGTTAGAGAATAAAACTTTTACCATTGGTGATATTGAACTTACACCTATTGCTTTGCTGCATGGTGATATGCCTGTTTTTGGTTTTAAAATTGGCGATTTTACCTACATTACTGATGCAAATTATATTGATGATGCGGAGTTAGAAAAGTTTAAGGGTTGTAAGCACTTAGTGTTAAACGCATTGAGGCGCGAAAAACACCATGCGCATTTTACCCTTAGTGAAGCAATGGATTTAGGTAAAAAACAAGCGGTGGAACATTTGTATTTAACGCACCTAAGTCACCAAATGGGTAAACACGCATTAATTTCTGCAGCGCTTAAAAAAGGCGTTCAGTTAGCGTATGATGGTTTGGTGATAGAAATTTAGGGCTTAAACGCTGCGCGCTTTAGTCGGTCGTTAATTGCTTTACCCAAGCCTTCATTGGGAAATACTTCAGCTAAAATTACATCCGTGTTGCTGTTGTCTAACTGCCGCATTACGGCAAAAAGCTGACTAGCCGCTTCGTGTAAATTTCCTGTAGGTGAGAGTACAAATTGAGCCGCATCAGGAGCGCCACTAACTCTTTTGCAAAAGCTAATAATGCTAATGTTTTTTCCTTGCCAAAGGTTAAGTTGCTTTTTAATATCGCCATAAAATAAAGGCACACGTGGTGCGTAATGGGAACTAAGCATACCGGGAGCTTTAGGATTGCTACTGCTGGTTTTTATGTGGGTAATTTTTTCACCCAATGCATTTTCTATTTCTAAAATATCCATTCCGCCCAAGCGTAAAATGGTGGGTGTGTTTTTACTTAAATCAATTATGGTGCTTTCTAAACCCACGGTACACGCACCTCCATCTAAAATATACGGAATTTTATCACCCAATTGTTGTTGTACATGCTGTGCTGTGGTTGGCGAAATGTAACCAAACGGATTTGCACTAGGCGCGGCTAATGGGAGTTTACAAGTTTCTAGTAATTTCTGCGTAAGCGGATGTTTGGGAAAACGAATGCCCACCGTAGCGTTACCGGCTGTAACCAAGTGGGGCACTGCTGCTGTTTTTTGCAAGATGTAGGTAATAGGACCGGGGCTAAGCGCTTCATAAAGTTTATAAAAAGCATCCGGAATGTTTTGTGCTAACAAGGAAAGTGTTTCCTCATTTTGAAAATGCACAATTAGCGGATCAAAGGAAGGTCGGTTTTTAGCTTCAAAAATTTTAGCTACCGCACTTTCATCCAAAGCATTGGCCGCCAAACCATACACAGTTTCGGTGGGAATAGCCACTAGATTACCTTTTTGTAATAAGGCTGCTGCTTTGGAAATATCTGTTCCTATTTGTGCCATTTAAAAAAGCATATAGATTACAAACGATGCTACTCCTGTAACGCCTATAAAAATAATAATGTACCCAAGGTTGATTAGAAAAAATTTAAAAATAGATTTCCCCCAACTTTGACCATAAAACTTTTTAAGGGCTAAAATTAAATACACACTAAAAAGTGCGAAGGCGCAAAACACACCGATACCCTCAATTACTGGAATAAGCAAAAGCCCAATACTTAAGAGCATAAAAAAAGCGGCTTGAGAATAAAAGCTGAAAAATAAATGAGATAAGTAATGAATATTTCGCCTTATGTAAACGAGCTTTAACCAAACGGCTAAAAAGGGAAGAAAGAGAAATAAAATCCAAACTAATTTAGAAATAAACCAATCATTAAAGCGCCCTTCATCAAAGGTAAGCCGCTTAGTACGTGTGCTATACGTGATGTCGTTTTTCCAAGTATCCTTAATTCCTAAACTATCAAACGCAATTTTTTGGGTGGTTTCCGGGTAGTGCATTACAAATGCCTCCATTCTATCGCCCAATGAAATGTCATCAGAATTGTCTGTAGTTTTCCAAATCGTTTTTAATTCTTCCTTTCGCTGTTCCGTAAGTTCCTCTTTTTCAGTTGTATTTACGCTTGTGTTTATAATCTGTTTATCAGAGTTTATTAAATCAGAACTACCAATAAATATTAATAAAATACTGGTAACTAGGTAAATGCGGATAGGATTTAAATAAGCAATGCGTTTGCCGGAAACAAAATCTTTAGGCACCTTACCGGGATAGCGAAACAGATGATGCAACGTGATAAAAAACCGATTGTCAAAAGCAAAAAAGGTGGAAATGCTCTCACTTAAAAAATGCCCAAAATTTAAATCAGGCCGCGTATTTTTTTGTCCGCAGTTTGGGCAAAAATTTTCTCCCGCTAAGGGTGTATTACAATTTGCACAAGCCGTAAGTTTTTCAATGTTACGTTTTGCCATTAATACAAATCTTGCGAGCTCAATGTGCCAAAACCAACCAAGCGGTCGTACCGAATACCAACTTCACGGTTGTAAATCAAAATTTGATAATCGTTTTCCGTTTCCCAATGGTCGCCTTCCATTAGGCTTAAATCTGCACTAAAGCTACCATCTTTACTAAGTGCGTACACGTAATTGTAATAGCCTTGTTTCAAAAGTACTTTAGTTCGGTAGGCATTGCGCACGTAGTCATATTGCAGTTTATATTCCGGTAAAAGTTTCCAGTCCGTAAACTTCCCAAAAAGGTAAATATCACCTTCTTCATTAGGTATGGGGTATTGAAGCAAAAAATCTACATAGGCATAGTCAGCTTCGGTATTACTGTTGGTAGCATCTAAACGCCTAATTACATATTGCCCATTTAAATCATCCCAAACGGTGTAGCGTTCTATGGTTTTAGGCTCATCATTTTTCATAAATACTGTAAAAACACTATCACGATTAATACGTCTAACATTTTGCGTAAGTGTAAGTAAGTTTTTGATGTCAAAAAATCGAAATTCATTGATGCCGGCAAAATTATTTTCTCGGTCGTAATTATAGTTAAGCTGATTGTTTTGCACAAAGCGCGGTTTCAAGTTTTTAATTGCATTGTCATAGCGTTGGTTTTGCATTACTACCACTTGCAAATCCCTAAAAGGATTTTGAATAGTGTAGTTTGGGTGACTTAGCGTAAAATCAACTTCTTGGTGGGTGTCGTAATTATCTACTACACTGCTGCGTTCTATTACTCCACCTACACTTATAAAATCTTCATACAGCATAAATCTGCGGCTTAGCACCAAGTCTTCCTTATCGCCATTAGCATAAATAACTAATAAGTAGTTGCCTGATTTAGTTAATCTTACCTGCTCATTTGGTATGGTAAGCCGATAGTTGGTGTAAGGTATTAAGGTGTTTATAGAATATTCAAATTGCGTAAGAATAAAATCCTGAAAGTTGCTGAGGTATTGTGCCGGCATAAGGGCAGAGGGTGTCCAATTGGCATCACAATGCACTATTCGGTAACTGTAATCAACGTAATCTTCAAACAAATCATCAAACTCTAATTGCAGGCGTTCGCCACCGTTTAATCGTATTATGGGCATTTTAAATTCGCTTCCAATGGGGTATAGCCGCACGGTTCTTATACCTGATTTATATACATGGTCTTCATAAACCAATGGTCCTTGTTTGTAATATTCATCTACCGCATTTTGCCCTAACATGGGCGTGTATATTACTGTAATTAGTAGAAAGAGTAGGGTGGTTAAAACTGTATTCTTCATGTTGTAAAAATATCCACAATTTGCAATTGTAAAAGTATGTTCTTTAAGTACCTTTGCCGCCAATTTAGAATACCTCTAAATATATACTGATTGCGGCTTAAGCAAAGCATGTGCTTAATTTTGCCAGCCAAAATAAGTTAGAATTCTTTGATTCTAGACCATAATGTCAAACATTGTTAAAATTAAACGCGGTATCGATATAAAGCTTGTAGGCAAGGCCGAACAAGTGTATCATAACGTAGAAGCTCCCAAAACGTATGCCTTAAAACCAACTGACTTTTTTGGCTTAAAAGCCAAATTAGCCGTAAAAGAAGGTGATGAGGTAAAAGCGGGAACCCCTCTTTTTTATTCTAAAGAACGTGAAGCCATTAAGTTTTGCTCTCCGGTAAGCGGAGAAGTGGTGGAAATAGTACGTGGAGAAAAACGTAAACTCTTAGAGATAAAAGTATTAGCCGATAAGGAAATCACTTATGTTGATTTTAAAGTTGCTGATGCAAATACGCTTGAGCGTGAGGCCGTAAAAAGTAAATTGTTGGCTAGCGGATGTTGGCCAATGCTTATTCAACGTCCTTATAATGTAATAGCTAACCCAGAGCGTACGCCTAGAGATATTTTTATTTCTACGTTTAATTCTGCTCCCATTGCTACGGATAATGATTTTTCCGTACATGGTTTAGATGCTGAATTTCAAGCAGGTATAAATGCTTTAGCAAAACTTACGGATGGTAAAGTACACTTAGGATTGGATGGAAAAACAAACCCTAGCACCGTATTTACCAATGCTAAAAATGTTGAAAAACATACGTTTTCAGGGCCACACCCTGCTGGGAACGTGGGCACACAAATTCATCATGTAAGGCCTATAAACAAAGGTGAAGTTATTTGGACAACTACCGTACAGCAAGTGGTAATTATTGGCCGATTGTTCCTTACCGGAAAATACGATGCAGCCTTAAATATTGCGGTGGCCGGTAGTGAAGTAGAAAAGCCTAGTTATGTAAAAACGTTAATGGGCGCTAGTTTAGAAAGCTTGCTTAAAGGAAATGTAAAATCAGGCAACGCACGTATTATTAGTGGTGATGTGCTTACAGGGACTAAAATCAGTTCGGCAGGATACCTAAGTTTTTATGACGATCAAATTTCTGTATTGCCTGAGGGTGATCAGGATGAATTTTTTGGTTGGATAACACCGGGGCTAGGAAAATTTAGTATTTCTAGAACCATGTTTGGCTGGTTGCAATCAAACAAAAAATATAAATTAGATACAGGTATGCACGGTGAAGAGCGTGCGTATGTGGTAACCGGAGAATATGAGAAGGTGTTTCCTTTTGATATTTATCCTGTACAATTAATAAAATCGATTTTAGTAAGAGATATTGAAGCGATGGAAAATTTAGGAATTTACGAAGTAGTGCCTGAAGATTTTGCGCTTTGTGAAGTAGTGTGTACCTCAAAAATACCGGTGCAGCAAACCGTGCGTGAAGGATTAGATTTAATGTTGAAAGAGTTAGGAGATTAACGCTAAAGCAAACGAAGTATGAAAATTTTTAAGAATTTACTTAATAGTGTAAAGCCTCATTTTGAGGAAGGTGGTAAGCTAGAAAAATTATACCCAGTGTATGATGGTTTTGCTACCTTTTTATTTGTACCCGGTCATACCACTCATTCTGGCGCCCACGTGCGTGATGGTGTAGATTTAAAACGTACCATGATTACCGTGGTGTTGGCTTTAGTACCTGCTTTGTTGTTTGGTATGTGGAATGCCGGTTACCAAAATTCATTAGCCTTAGGCGTTGAAAACAGCATTTTAGATAATTTTCTTTTTGGTGCCATTCGTATTGTACCCATGGTTATTGTTTCTTATGCCGTTGGACTAGGGATTGAATTTGCCTTCTGTGTGGTTAAAAAGCATCAAATAAACGAAGGTTACTTGGTTACGGGTATGCTTATTCCGCTAATTATGCCAATAGATATTCCACTTTGGATGGTTGGATTATCAGCGGCTTTTGCGGTAGTAATTGGTAAGGAAGTTTTTGGAGGTACGGGTATGAATATCTTAAACCCAGCTTTAACGGCTCGTGTTTTTGCGTTTTTTGCTTATCCTTCTTATATGAGTGGTGATAAAGTTTGGATAAATACCACGGCAAGTTCTGGACAATCTGTTGTGGATGGTTACTCAGGCGCTACGGCTTTGGGCGATTTAGCAACCACTGGTTCTACTTCACTTTCGCCTTTAGATATGTTTTTGGGTATGATACCTGGTTCTATTGGTGAAACCTCAACCTTAGCAATTTTAATAGGTGCCGTAATGTTAATTTTTACGGGTGTTGGTAGTTGGCGAATTATTGTTTCTGGTATGTTGGGTGGTTTGGTAATGGGCTTACTTTTTAATGCATTTGCAGAATATGCCATCTCACCAGAGCAAATTGCTTTTATGAGCGTACCGGCTTGGCAACACTTAATTATGGGTGGTTTTGCTTTTGGTATTGTGTTTATGGCAACAGATCCGGTTTCAGCATCCCAAACGCTTAAAGGAAAATGGATTTATGGCTTTTTAGCCGGTTTCTTGGGTATCATGATTCGCGTGTTTAACCCCGCGTATCCGGAAGGAATAATGTTGGCCATTTTATTTATGAACGTAATGGCGCCTTTAATTGACCATTATGTAGTGCAAGGCAACATTAAAAAGAGAAAGAAAAGATTACAAGTAAAAGTAGCTTAATAATATTATGGATACGTCAAAAAACTCATACACCTTTATTTTTGCTGCCGTAATGGTAGTAGTAGTGGCCGCCTTACTCTCCGTAGCTTATACGTTTTTAAAGCCAGCACAAGATGCTAATATTGAGCTTGAAAAAAAGCAAAATATTCTTAGTTCTATTGGTATTGATGTTTCTCGCGAAGAAGCTGATACGGTTTATGGACAATATATTAAAGAAGAATTGGTAATCAACCAAAATACCACCAAAGAGGGTGTTGCTGCTTTTGATATTGACTTATCTAAAGAAGTAACCAAACAACCAGAAAATCGCGATGCGCCTTTATATGTGGCCGAAAAAGATGGAACTACTTTTTACATTATTCCGCTAAGGGGTAAAGGCTTATGGGGTCCAATTTGGGGATACATTGCTTTAAAGGAAGATGTAAACACGGTATTCGGTGCTATTTTCGATCATAAATCCGAAACGCCAGGATTGGGTGCAGAAATTTCTACACCGATATTTATGGATCAATTTCAAGAAAAGAAAATTTTAGATGGTGCAGGTTCTTTTACAGGCATTGAAGTACGCAAAGGTGATGCAAAAGGTGACTATCAAGTAGATGGCATTAGCGGAGGTACTATTACATCAGTAGGCGTGCAAGACATGATTGACGATTGTATGCGCTCCTATATAGATTTTTTGAAAGGATATAACGCGCAAAAAACAGCGGCACTTTAACAATAATTGGGAATTGGAAAATAAAGCTACAGATATGGCGGAAGTAACACCGGCTCTTGAAAAACAGAAGAAACAAAAAGAACCTCTTTTTGGTAAAAAGAATAAATTACTGATTTCAGATCCCTTGAATGATAGTAATCCAATTACCGTGCAGGTATTGGGTATTTGTTCAGCATTGGCTATTACAGTAAAGTTATACCCGGCCTTGGTAATGTCTATTTCAGTATTATTTGTACTGGCGGCTGGTAACGTAATTATATCGCTTATGCGAAATTTAATACCGAACCGTATCCGCATTATCGTACAACTTGTAGTGGTAGCGTCTTTGGTAATTTTGGTTGACCAAGTGCTAAAAGCGTATGCTTATGATGTAAGTAAGGAGCTGTCGGTATTTGTGGGTTTAATTATTACCAACTGTATTATTATGGGGCGCTTTGAAGCATTTGCTTTGGCTAACTCGCCTTGGAAATCTTTTTTAGACGGATTGGGTAATGGTTTTGGTTATGCTTGGATTTTGTTAGCCGTAGCGTTTTTTAGAGAACTTTTAGGTTCAGGTCAATTATTTGGCTTGCAAATTATTCCTGAAAGCTGGTATCTATCAAACGGTGGAGTATATGCTAACAATGGTTTAATGCTTTTACCACCCATGGCTTTAATTACCGTTGGCGTAATTATTTGGATTCAGCGTGCGCGCAATACTAAACTTATAGAAGACTAAGCAGATGCAAGAATTAATAAACATTTTTGTTAAGTCCATTTTTGTTGAGAACATGATTTTCGCCTATTTCTTAGGTATGTGTTCTTACTTGGCAGTTTCTAAAACCGTAAAAACGGCTGTTGGCCTTGGCGCAGCGGTAATTTTTGTAATGGGTATTACGGTACCTGTAAATTACCTTTTAGAAAACTTTGTATTAAAAGAAGGTGCACTTTCGTGGATGGATACGCTTTTGGGCAATACCACTCCGGAAACTATGCAGTTTGCATCGGTTGATTTAAGCTTTTTATCGTTTATCCTATTTATAGCGGTAATTGCTTCTATGGTGCAGTTGGTAGAAATGATCGTGGAAAAATTTGCACCTGCACTTTACGGAGCTTTGGGTATTTTCTTACCACTTATTGCTGTAAACTGTTCTATTTTAGGAGGTTCATTATTTATGCAAGAGCGTAACTACAATACTATTTCAGAAGCTACCGTGTATGGTTTAGGTAGTGGTGTGGGATGGTTTTTGGCCATTGTGGCTATTGCAGCTATTCGCGAGAAAATTAGATATTCAAATGTGCCGGCTCCTTTACGAGGCTTGGGCATCACTTTTATTGTTACAGGATTGATGGGATTGGCCTTTATGGCCTTCATGGGGATTAAGTTATAACAGATTAAAAGCAAAAATCAGAGATGGTATTTTTAGCAACTTCTACAATCGTAATTAGTAGCATCGTAGTTTTCTTCGTTGTTATCTTTTTATTGGTTTCTATATTACTGGGCGTAAAAGCTAAGTTATCGCCAAGCGGGCCGGTGGTGTTAAACATCAACGGAGAAAACGCAGAGGTGGAGTCGGGCAACACCTTGCTAACCACTTTATCGGCTCAAAAAATATTCTTGCCTTCAGCCTGCGGTGGCGGTGGTACATGCGCCATGTGCAAATGCCAAGTGCTAGAGGGTGGCGGTGAAATTCTTCCAACGGAAGTTGGTTATTTTACCCGTAAAGAAGTACAGGAAAACTGGCGATTGGGTTGTCAAGTAAAAGTTAAAAACGACATGACCATTAAGGTGCCGGAAGAAATTTTTGGCATTAAAGAATGGGAAGCTACGGTTGTTTCCAATTACAATGTTGCAACGTATATCAAAGAGTTTGTGGTAGAAATTCCGGAGGATATGGATTATAAAGCGGGTGGATATATCCAAATAAAAATTCCACAAACGGTTGTTAAATTTTCAGATATGGAAATTGAAGCACATCCAAAAGATCATCCTGGCGAACCTAATAAGTTTGAAAAAGAGTGGTCTGAGGGGCCGTATGCACTGCGCAATTTGGTAATGAAAAATGATGAAGAAGTAGTGCGCGCTTACTCCATGGCTTCTTATCCGGCTGAAGGAAGAAATATAATGCTAAATGTGCGTGTGGCAGCGCCACCATTTGATCGCGCAAAAAATACATGGGCAGATATCAATCCGGGTATTGCCTCTTCTTATATATTTAATCTAAAGCCAGGAGATAAGTGTACCATTTCTGGTCCTTACGGTGAGTTCTTTATTAAAGAAACAGAAGCAGAAATGCTTTACATTGGCGGAGGTGCAGGAATGGCGCCCATGCGTTCTCATATCTACGAATTATTTAGAACTTTAGAAACGGGTAGAAAGGTTTCATATTGGTATGGAGGGCGTTCTAAAGCTGAGTTGTTTTACATCCACTATTTCAGAGAAATTGAAAAAAACTTCCCAAATTTTAAATTCTATATGGTGCTTTCGGATGCCAAACCAGAAGATAATTGGGTGGAGAAAAAAGATATGCAGGATGAAAAAGGCGATGGTTTTGTAGGTTTTGTGCACAATGCGGTAATAGATCAGTATTTAAGCAAGCATCCTGAACCAGAAGATATAGAATTTTACTTTTGTGGCCCGCCTTTAATGAACGCAGCGGTATTAAAGATGTGTGATGATTGGGGTGTACCACCAGAAAATGTAGCCTTCGATGATTTTGGGGGATAGATAAAAATAGAAAAGCAGCCGAGAGGCTGCTTTTTTTGTGTACTATCATGAAATGTTTTACGTTAACGCTAAAATCAACACCATGAAATTGTTAAAAACCTTAACCGTATTTGTTCTTATTACACTTTGTTTTGCATGTAGCAAGGAAGTAGCCAAACAAGATACCACGTTTACCATACCGGTAGAAGAAATTATACCGGATACCCGAATGTGTTGGGATGAATTTAGAGCGTTAAGCTTAAAGGAAAAGCTAGAGTTTGATTTATGGAGACAAACCAAATTACAGTTGCATGTATTTAAAAATTATGGTGACTATCGAGGTTGGATTGATTTTGGAATCGGAGATTTTGCACCTAATTGGGATTATGATACCATTCATTTCAGCAATTTTATTCCTTATAAGCATAAGGATTCTTCAATCTTTAGAAGCTTCTATGATTGGGATCCGCTAAATAGTAATTACCAAATTGACGAGAATACAATTTACTACTTTAAGAGAGTTGATGAATTTGGAGACAGCCTTAACGTTAAATTGAATTTGTACAACGATACCATTTTGAGTCTTGATGTTGGTAGTTCTAGGTACTTTAAAAGCCAAAAATCACAGGGTGGTGAGCCTCATTATGTAAAAGACCGGTTTTTATTTACCTTCAATTTAAGTACGCATAAAATTAATTCTGAATGTAAAATGTAATAAACTCAATTTTAAGTATATAATGCATTATAATAGAGCAAATAGTACTAGCTAAAAGTGCTCAGTACATTTTCAAGATTCATTAATAATGAAATCAACATCATGAAATTTTTAAAAACCTTAACCGTATTTGCTCTTATTATACTTTGTTTTGCATGTAGCAAGGTAGTAACTAAGCAAGATACCACGTTTACCATACCGGTAGAAGAAATTATACCCGATACCCGAGTGTGTTGGGATGAATTTAGAGCGTTAAGCTTAAAAGAAAAGCTAGAGTTTGACTATTGGATTACGGATACAATTTTTTACAAAACGTATAGAATGAACGTGGACAAAAACGTTTGGACAACCTTCAAGGCTGAAAACCTACCTATAACCGAGCGTTGGAAGTATATTTATTTCAATTATTACCTCGGTTATCAAATATCCGATAGTACACATTTCTCATTTTTTTACTCATGGGATTCTAACAGCCGTTATAGCATTTCCTCTAATGGAAATTCCATAGACTATTATTTTACCACTAGTGTTTTAGGAGATAGTCTAACTGCAAAATTATTTTTTGTAAATGATTCCACCATAGGTGCGGAAGCAATCGGCTCAAGTACATACCATTCTCAAAAAATGCAGGGCGGAGAACCACATTACATTAAGCGTGATTTCACGTTTGTATTTAAATTAAACAACCAAAAGATTAAGGCTTGTTCAGACTTAACATCCGTGAAAAAATAGGGTGCTTTGTTTATACAGCATAATTGTAAAATCACATTAAAAAAAATCCCAATGCGCACACCTTACTTTCAGTACTTTCAGTACTTTCTGGTCTGTTTTATGCTGTTATTATCCGTATCCTGCGCTAAAGAAGAGCAGCCGATACTCTTAGGTGTAGAGCCTGTAATAGAAGCTCCTATTAAAGACACGCGAATAAGTATGAAGGAATTTAAGGCGCTTAGTTTGGAGGATAAGCTAAAATTTGATTATTGGGAGGTAACAAGAGTATTTTATCAAACCCACCATAACCGTGATTACAATTTTAACCCTGCTACTTACATTGATTGGAATACATTGCCTGAATTAGACTTTGTTTCCATAGGAAATGACTCTATAATTCGCTTTGATAATGATGTGCCTTTAAATATGAATGAAGAGTATCACACCTTATTTTCTGGGTATGATAGTGGTAACTATTTGAAGAGTAAATTAAACGATAGTACTTTTCATTTTTTAAAGGAAATAGGTGAATATGGAGACAGTTCTTACTCGTATTTAGGCGTAGAAAATGACACGCTGCTTACAATAGATAATAGATATCCCTCAAAGTTGTATGTAAAAGGATCTACCCAGCGATTAGATCGCATTAGGATGGTTTTAAAGTATTCCATTCAACGAAATAAAATTAGGTAGTAACCTGAGTTCTATTTTTATATAAAAAATATGAGCATCTAAACTTCTTTAAAGCCCCCCGGCTAGGGGTTAGCTACACGTGCAGCTAAAGTCTTCCTTTTGTTAAAAGTGCCTTCACTAGCACATAATATAGCGTTTCGCTCGTACCCCGCAGTTCCAGCCAGCGTCTCGCTTACGCAACACCATGTAGTTAAACATCAGCTCTAGCAAGCCTCCAACCACTATTTTACGGTTTTAAATTGCTGCCACACCTTATATTTATCGGCTTTAATGCCCAGCTGTTCTAATTAATTCCACACATGCTTCACAAAATCATATTAACCTTCACCTTTTTAGCCATGCACCTTATCGGCTATAGCCAAACACATAAATGGGCTATTGATGTAAACGCACAACTAAATTTGCAATTTGTGCAAGCGCATCCGGCTTTAAAGCTAGATGCTTATATAAATCCTCCTCAACCAAGTTATTTAGATATTCAAGAAGAACCAGAATTGTATTTTGCTTACGCAGGTGCGCAACTAGCTGTAAATTATAATATTAACAATTGGTTGACAGCTACGGGGAATTTTTACTTTGCCGATGGTGGTGGTTTAGAGTATAATGTAACTAATAGTAATTCAAATTTTTCTGGTGCTGATTATCCGCAAGGGGATTTTATGTATAAGCAAGAAGGAGCCAAGCAATATCGTGCTTTTGAAGCCGCTGTTGCACTTAAAGCAGATTTACTTTCAAAGGATGTTTATGAAGCCTTCAATATCCTGGCCGGAGTTACTTTTGGTCAACAATTTATCAACACACAAGAATCAATAATTGGTGAAATTAAAAACCAGCCGGTTAATAATTACATTGACTATACCAAACGCTACCATCAATTTTCAGGATTTATAGGTGCCGAGTGGCGTGATTATTTTTCTGAGCACTTCGGTTATTTTTTAGGCGTGAAATATGTTCCACCATTTACGCTCAATTTAATTCAGGTGAAAGTTGATAGTTTTACCAGAAGTGGTGTGGAGCAAGAACAATCCGGCACAATAATAAGCACTTTTCCTACCGATGATTTTGATGCCCAGCGTGCTTCGCAGTTTGGTTTTTCCTTGGGCTTAAGTTATCAGTTTTAAATTATCTGCATGTTTAAAAACAGTATTGTAACGTCAATTGTTATTTTGGTTTTTGCATCCTTTTGCCAAGCGCAAAGTGCAGTAGTTTCCATTACAATTGTAAACAAAGTGAACGGCATTCCGCTACCGGAAGTTTACGTAAATGCTAATGATAAAATTTATCAAACCAATCAATTTGGAGTGGTAAGAGTTGTATTGAGTAACCTCGGTAATGTAAGTGTATGGTGCGATTTGCCGTCTTTTTCTTTAGCGCAAACGTCTTTTTTGGTACAAAGTGATACTTCTTTTACGATTGCATTAATACCCAGAAACGTGCTGCTGTTAGAAGCGGAAGTTTTTGGTGATAACATTGCCGATGCGGGTGATGTAGTAAAAAATAAAGTACTGGTTACTAAAATTGAACGAAAAGATATGAATGCCGCAACGGCCATTCTTGGCGAGCAAGATCCTTTAAAACCATTAAGTTTATTACCGGGGGTGCAAGCTGGTAGCCCGGGTGGAGCTGGAATTTACGTGCGCGGAGGAGATATGTACCACAACGCTATGTTTGTAGATGGTGCACCCATTTTTGCAATCAATCATGGGTATGGCTACGTTTCACCTTTTGCACCCGGTGGTGTGGAAGGCGTATATTTTAGTAAACAAGCCTTTGATTCAAAATATGGAGGTGTTTTATCATCTTTAATGGATGTAACACTTACCAAGGCATCTACACAAAAAACGACAGGCAGATTTTCGGGTGGCTTTGGAGCTTTAAACGCCAGTGTGGGTATTCCTTTGTTAAAAGATAAAATGGGTGTGCAGCTTACCGCACGCTATTCTACCATTGGCATGGCTAATCTTTATTACAACGTTACCGACAAGCCAAGGCCAGGATTATTTGGTTTTGATGATTACAGCTTAAAATGGCATTACAATGTTTCTAACACTAAGAGGTTAGAAATAACGGGTTATGTAAGTAGAGATAAACTTACCCAATCGCAAAAGGAAGCGTTTAATTATTTGGGAGAAATAACCACTACGGCACCGATGATTTCTGCTAAGTATATTGCGCAAACCGGAAAATTTAATCAGCAGCATCAAGTGTATTATAGTGCTTATAAGCATATTTTTTCAACGGAATTTAAAGAGGATGAGTTTACATTTTCTTTTCCTAATGCAAATGATATTATTGGTTACCAATACTTTACCGATTTGCAGCAAATGGCGTATCAGAATGATTTTTCTGCTACCTTCATTAATGGAACGTTTACGTTTGGTTCTGCCCTTACGTATTACTACCAAAATGAACCGCAGATAGAAACCACTACGGCACAGCAAATTACGCTTACCAGCCCACAAGTAAATAGTATTTTGTTACCAAGTATTTTCGGACAAATGAGCTATCACTTTAGTGAAAAAGCGAGTATGGGCATAGGTTTACGCCTTTCTTATTTTTCGCAACAAAGCGATGATCAATTTATTGCAGAGCCAAGCTTAAACTATGTATATGAGTTTAACAGCAATTATGCTTTTTTTGCTGCTGCTGATAAAAAATCAAACATAGTGCACCGTTTTAGAAACAATACTTTTGGTAGTGCTTCAGATATACCGATTTTGGCTAATGATGATTTACCCTACAGCACTATGCACCAATACGCTTTAGGTGTGGTATATGTTAAGCAACCTTTTGAAATTTCTGTGAGTCCATTTTATCGAGTATTCACTAATTTGATAGACCGGAATTACGCCTTTCCTTTAAATATTTATAGTGATGTAGGCGTAGGGTTTCCGAATTCTAACCTTAGGCAAGCTTTATTTCCGGTGGATGGCACGGCTGCGGGTGTTGAAAGTGCTGTGGGTTTTACCAAAGATATTTATAATGTAAAGGCAACTTATACCTATTCAAACGCTTTGCGCCAAGCCAACAATGTAAATTTTGGCGACACTTATCCGTTTGAATTTAACCGAAAACACAGTGTTTCTTTTAATGGAACGGTAAGATTTAAACGCAACAGTTTAAATAAAATCACGGAAATATCTGCCCTATATGAATATGGTACGGGTAATTTTACGCAATTTCCGGTGCAGGCTCAACTTAGCGCGGTAAATACCAGCAATAGCACAGCATTTGTTCCTTTTCGGAATAATGCACAACTGCCCGCCATTCAGCATTTTGATATTGGTGTTAATTTTATAAAACAGAAAAAGCGTGGCGTGCGTACGTTCACCATTTCGGTTTTTAATCTGTTTGCCACGCCAATTATTACGGCTTATAATCGGGTGGAAGTAAACGCTAATCCTAATGAGGCGCCTACCAAAATAAAAGCCACCGGCCCAATACGAATTTTACCAAGTTTTAGCTATGCGTATGAATTTTAAAAAGTTTGCCATAGGTTTAATGCTGCTTTCAGTGGCTTGCGCAGATTACGAAGTGGATATTCCAGATTATGAATCGAAGGGAAATATCGTGGCTTATTTTGAGCCATGGTCAAAGGAAGTTTTGAATAGCAACGTGCAAATTTTTGCTGCCATTACCGGAGTAGAACCGGTTTCAATCAGGCAAAATGAAATACAATCAGAATTATTTAACGCCACCAATGGTTTGCTAGATGTCTTTCAATTACGCTCTGGTTATGCTGTAGATTGGAACAAGTGCTACACATTAAAATCAACTATACAAAATAAATATAGGGTAAGTGGTAGTATATGCACGGGCGATAGCTTAACAATACAAGTGCTAGATAGTGTAGCCATTGAAGAAGTATTTGAGCTAGGCGAAAGCCCCGGGTATGATAGAAAAATGACTTTGCGTATTCAAGGTTCGGGTGTAGAAGGCAATGCAATTTATTATTACTATGGCAATGCTAAAGTTAATTTTTCGGGTAATTCAGTATTGTATCCTAATGAAAGTAGGTTGGCCATTTTACCAAGTGGCGCAATAGATACCATCACCGTATTTCTTAGAAAAAACGAAACCACAGCACCAGAAATAACCCAATTAAGTGAAGCCTTTTTTAAAGCAGCCCAAGCCGAAGAAATAAGTGAAAATACGGGGTTCAATAATTCAGGGCCGGTGAGCTATACTAATGTGGTGGGCGGTGCAGGGTTAATTTCGTTAAGAAAAGTTTACAGCATAAAAAGATGATCCAACCGTTTCACCCAAATTTGAAGTCTTAAACCTCTTGCATTAAAACACATGTTTTAATTGCCAAGCATCAATCTTTGCTGCCATACCTTTTCATCTGCTTCTACACGAATAAGGTAGGTGCCCAGCGCAATATTTGAAATAGTTATAGGTTTACCCGAGGTGAAATTACCCTTACGTACTTCTTTTCCCAATAGGTTACATAATGTGTACGAACCGTTTAGGTCGTTTTTTAGGTTTATGGTAAACGTTTCTTTAGTGGGGTTTGGAAAAATATCTAATTGCTTTTTATGTGCCAACGGAAATTCAGTAGCACCAATCTGTGATGGTAACGCATGGCTATAAACTCCGTGCTTTTCGGTATTTACAAGTAAGGTGTTTTGTGAAATGCACATTCCCTTTGCGCTGGAAGGAAGCGTATCAGTAATAAAACTCCATGTGTCTCCTAAGTCTTCGGTGTAGCTTATTCTATTTCCCAATGATATAAACAAAGTATTATACGTACTAGCATAGCCACCGTAGGTAAAAGGTTGATGAATAGGTCCTGTAAGATCCCAATCAGAGGAGATGTTTTTACGATAGGTGTGTTTAGTACCCGTTACAAAAACTACGCTATCCTGTTTAGCTAAGGTTATTGGGTATCCTAATTGGGTTACGGCACGGGTAGAGGTTACCCAAGTGGTATCTGCAACTGACCATTTATAAACCGTATTTAAGTTGCAAGCAATCATATATACGCAGCCATCAAATTCTAAAACATCCATTATATTACAGGCGCTCCATCTGCCACTCATAAAAGGCATTTGGGTATAACTAACGCCTAAATCGGTAGTTTTTGAAACCATTTCTCGGTAAGTAATATAAATGGCTCCAGCAGAACCTGTTCTAAGTTGTACCTTATAATTGTTGTTAGTAGAAGTGATGGTATCTAGTAAGGGCAACTGCATTTTTTTCCAAGAGGTACCAAAGTTGGTGGAATAAAAGAGTGACCATTTATTACTATTTGAATGATTTCTTCTCAATCCAAAAATGGTATCACCCATCACAGCTAAATCAGCATATACGTAACCAGAGTCCTTGCCGGGAGAAATATTTAACCATCCATTTTGCCCAAATCTATAAAAACCATTATTGTCTGAAGCAAGTAAGCGGTTTTTAGCACCAACTATGTTGTTGCTCATCGTTTCAATTAAGCCGGGTAAGGGTTTTATCGTCCAAACAGAACCATTAAAGCTATATAAACCTTTAGTACCTAATCCTGCATATAGTAATCCTTTTGTTCTAGTAATCATACTCGCATATTTTTCACCTCCAAAAAATCCTGCAAAACCTTGATTAAAAGATTGAAAGCTGGAGGAGGAACTAGATTTTTTTTGAATACCATTTGTTTTTGTAGCCATATACAGAGTGTCGTTATCATCTAAAAAATCGATGATGGTGGTGCGCGGGTAGATATTGGAAGATGTGTAGATAGTATCCCAAGCAAAATTTGCATTCAAGCTTCTATAAATAGCGTAGGATGAGATGTGATAAAGAATACCATTTTGAAAGCTGAAACTATTTTTATTGTAGTATTGATTGCTAAGAGTGCCGGAAGAATTAACGAATTGCCAATTGGAAGAAATTAAATCATGGGTATAAATATGGCCTCGACTGGTGATAATCGTTAACTTTCCAAAGGCCATGGCCATTCCATTTATTCCTAAGTGATAAGTGGTAGAGCCATTGGATAATAGAGAGGTGTCAATAGGTAAATTTTGGTTGAAGTTATTAAAAGTTGCTCCCTTATCGGAAGATTTAAATACTCCTGAGGAGGTAGATAAAAAAAGATCTGTGCCATGCGCTACAAGTAAATTTTTATGCCCATAGGAATATTGAGGAGGAATTGTGAATTTATGAAATTTGTTGGTGGAAATATCTATTAAACCAGATTGACCACTTACCAGAATACTATCGCCATAAAATTCTAACCCAATAACATATTTATCTAAAATTTGCACCCAATTTGCTGTGCCTTTTTTTATATAAACACCTCTGCTGGTAGCAATAGCTTCTACGGTTCCATTACTTATATAGGTGTTAATACTAACATCGCCATAAGGGCCGTCCATAGAAGTCCATTGTGCCGAGGAGTGAAAACCACTAATAAAGAGTGTTAATAATAAGAGGATTGAAAAAAGTTTATTCATAGCATCAGCTTTTCTTAGGGAATAAGTGTAGATAGTTTAAACGCGTTTAAAATTCAGGTTTTTTACATTGATTTCCAAATTTTCAACGCAATCAAAAAAAAACCACTGTTTGAAAAAATTTCAAACAATGGTTTAAGAAAATAAAATCTACCTATTTACTTATTGTTTTATGGCACGTAATGCAATCGCTCCAGCATCTGTTTTTACTTGTACCATATAAATTCCTGCGGCAGCATTCGTTAAATCTAAGGCTATAGGGTTTTCACCGGCATTTAGGTTTACTTCTTTCCTCGAAAGCAGCTTACCGCTTAAGTCAGTAATATTAATAGTGGCTTTGCTGCCTGCCAACACATCTACCGAAAGGGTAAATAAACCATTAGTGGGATTTGGAAATAAACTAGCACTTTTAATACCAGAACTTTCCGATAATCCTACTGCGCTAATTACAATAGTTATGGTACGCGATGATGTTCCGCAAGCATTGCTTACAAATTGTTCTACCGTATATACACCGGTGCTGGTATAGGTATGCACCGGATTTTGAGCGGTAGAAGTGTTCCCATCGCCAAAATCCCAACTCCAAGCGGTGGGGTTGTTAATACTTAAATCACTAAAGGTTACCGTATAATTATTGATGGCTGAATTAAATACCGAAACAGGCCCACGCTCTATGTTTAAGGTAATTTGATCATTAGATCTTCCTCCGGCATTGCTAGCGGCCAAAGTTGCTGTTTGCACGTTGGCGGCTAAGTATATTACTTTATGTGGCCCGGGCCCTGTGGCTATTTTAGGTACCGCCTGAGCTCCAAAATTCCAATTAAATACGGTGGCTGCACCCGCACTATTGTTTGCTGTAAAGGTAACTGTGTCATTAACACAATAAACGTTATTTGTAGTACCCATGCTCACATTAGGCGCTTGTACGCTTCCATTCACCAATTGAATATTATCTAAATACAATGCATTGCCCTTGGCACTTTTAGCCACAAAATTTACTTTTATGTTTTCACCAACAAACGGAGTTAAATCCAAGCTATCACTTACCCATTGGTTAGCGTTGGTGGGTATAAAACGTGAATTTCTGGCGGTGGCGGTAGCTAAACCTGCCGCTCCTTTAGCATACGTGGTGCGCATAAAGCTGGTGCCACAATCGGTGCTTACCATTATAATTAAAGAATCACTTGCGTTTGATAAATTTGGAGCATAAGCCAAATCAAAGTATAAAAGGGGCGCATTTTGATTAATTAAATCTACATTTATACCAATTAAATCATCACGCGTATTGGCGGCCGGGTTTGTAAAGTTATCAAAACGTACGGCTGTGGTAGATACTCCGTTGCTACCAATTACAGGTGCTGCTTCCCAAGCGGTAAAATTATCAGGATTTACAATTGCCCAAGTGGCTGGAATACCGTTCGCATCAAAATCTTCATACGCACTTAAAGCTTGTCCTGCACTTGCAGTCACTACCGCTGTTCTGGTTACAGTATTACTACCCAAAGCGTTTGTAGCAGTTAGGGTTACAGAATAACTTCCTGCGGCTGTAAAATTAATAGCCACATTAGGGCTTGTGCTATTAGATGCCACAAAATTTGCAGTGGTAGCCGGAGATACGCTCCAATTGAAAGTAGTAGGAAAACTAGTGGAAGTACTGCTAAATTGTACGGTTCCATTTATACAAGTAACACTGCTACCCGCTGTAAAAGAGGCTACCGGTGCGTTTAAGTTTTCGCTAAAGCTGATGTCATCAATGGCTATATCACTTGCAAAATCACTACCGGTGGTTGCTCTAAAGCGCACCATCACCGTTTTACCTATATAATCGCTTAAGCTAAACGTGCCTTTATTCCAATTGGGGCCTTGATCTCCACTTAGCGTGAATACATCTAAATCCCACTTATCGCCATCATAAACATCTACCGTTAAATCGCCCATATTATTACCACTCATGTGATAATAAAAACTAAAAAGTGGGCTAGTGGCATTGGTTAAATTTACACATGGCGTTTGTACCCAAATATTACTATTAAAGCAATCCGAAGCTTCGGTGTATAAATATTTACCTAAAGCAGTACCAGGATTTTGGTCAACACTTGGGCCGGTATTAGCCGAAGCCGTGCTGCCAGCATTTCCTCTCCAATCTGCATCATCTATACTTAAGCCGGGGTAATTATACCATCCGCCATTAAGCGCACATGAAGTGCCACCACAGTTGGTATTGGTATTACATTGTGGAATATTGGTTTCCAAATCATCTGAATATGGAAAGGTTTTAGTTTGCCCAACATAGTATTGCGTTTGAGCATTTACAGTATCGTTATATGGATTTCTATCTCCGTTAAGCGTTATCCAAATACTAGTGTTAATTGAAGCACTAGAAGGAATAGTTACAGTGCCGTTAGAAGTGTAAATAAACGTGGCACCCGGAGCTATAGTGTCAGTAAGCGTAGTGCTTACCACTGCATTGCTACCAAATTGGTATGACACCATAAAACCAAAAATACTATCTAAACCCGTATTTGATAACCTTGCTTTTATAGGAATATTATTTAAAGTAAAGCAATCAGGAATGTTGCCATCTGGTGGAGATAAAAGTTGGGTAACAGACAAATCTTTTTTCACCTCACAGTTAAACAAACCGGGTGGCCTTACCAACGAATTTGAACGCAAACCAATGCCTACATTATTACTTACGGCAGCTACGGCAAAATATTCATCACCAACTAAAGGAATTCCGGGTGCTTTAAACACATTAGAAACGGTGTAGCCAATGGAATCCATGTATTTATTACCTAATCTATACACTACATAGCCTACCGCTTGTGGCACTAAATCCCATGTCATACTCAAGCTATCCGGACATGCACTTACATAGGTTAAATTTTGAGGCACGCCAATTATCGTGAAATTTCCTGGAGAGGCGGTGGTGTTGGTTCCAATTACTCTCACTTTTGCAACTCCGGTAATGGTATTCGGCACGGTCCAATTATAATATTTGTCAGCTACTGCAACATTGCTAGCTACGTTCTGCCAAGTAGCACCGTTGTCTATACTATATTCTATACTAACGTTTCCAGTACCCGTTGGTGCATCCCAACGAATAATTTCTGTTGTGCCCGGTACAAATTTTTCACCGCCCACGGGGTGTGTAATGGTTAAAGTATCTTCCACAAAAGTGTACACCAAATAATAGCTTTGGCTTCCTTGCGGGATGTTAAAAGCACTAAGGTTTACGGTAACATCACCGGCTGCAGGGTTTGAAATGGTAACTTGCTCTGCATTATTTAAACTATCGCGGGCACGCACCGCATTGCTATTTAAGGCAGCAACGGTTGGCGTTGGGTTTAATACCCATGGTAAAAAAGTAGTGCCACCACTAACTACCGACATATCTAAATCATTTACCAAAGCACGAGCGGCAATGGTAGAAGCGGTTACATCTCCCCAATACAACATTACTTTTACCTCGCTAACATTATTAGGTACAGTAATAGTATGTTGGGCAGTTCCAGTACTGTTTAAACTTCCGCTAAAAAATTGATCGTTTTCTATTGCTTCTAAAGCCTTACGCGCATTTATTCGCCCGTACCCAAATCTAAAATCAGGACCAGGATTTCCTAAATCTTCCGCACTATTCATTAAAATTGCTTTTATAAGTGCGCTATTGGGCGTAGTGCCCGCGTGTGTTTCTTTGTACGCTTGGTAAAGCACTGAAATAGTTCCACTTGTGCCGGGGCAACTCATAGAAGTACCTGTTTTTAGCGTATAGCTGTTTACATCTGTTGTGCTATAAACGCTAGTGCCCACCGCACCAACATCCGGCTTTATTCTACCATCACTGGCTGGGCCACGGCTGCTGCTTCCTGCTAAAGCATCTAGTCTTGTTAAGTTGGCCACGGCAATTACATTTTTTGCAATTTTATGTCCACCCGTTACATTTCCCCAACCGGCACCGGCACCATATCCACAATTGCTGGTACCACTATTACCGGCAGAAAATACGTGTAGTAAGTTTGGGTTTTGATCGTAATCATCGTCCATTTGGCGGGTAAAATTTGTGTATCCGGCATTACAGCCATTACTGTAGCTAGAAGACGTAATTACCACACCATTAGTATTATAATCGCTATCGGCATTACTAAGGTTACCCGGATAACTATAATACACCATATCTAAACCCGGAGCCATACCTCTACCTTTAGGATCAATATTTCCGGCTCCAAAAATGGTTCCTGCCACGTGGTCGCCATGGTCTCCTGAAGAAGCTCCTGCGCTTGATTGATCCAATCTGCCAGCATAGTCAATGTGTGGGCCAATTGCACCATCATCGCCCAAACTTAACGTTACGCCCGTTCCGTCATAGTTGGTTGTGCCGGGTATTTCACTTTGCAAATAATTTATGCGGTGCGAAGTTCTGGCGGTCCAGTTTTCCGGTGTACCGGGATCTTCCATTTCTTGCACCTGCATAACAAATGGATAATTGGCTAAAGTTTTAGCACGGTCGGCATTTACGCTTAGCGCGATTAACTGATTTTTGGTGTCAACTTCCAATATTTCTTCTCCCGCAAGGGCAAGCGCCACTTTGGCTTTCACCAAATTTGCATCAGGATACAGTTGCACCCAAACTTTGATATCTTGTCCATTTAACCACGCCCATTCCGGAATGTCTCCTGAAAATAAACGGTTAGATAATTTCCATGAAGCACGCAGAGGTGTATAAGCAGCGTGGTTTTTATCGGCAAAAGCCAACACTTGCGCTAATTTGGAAATTTCTACTTGATATAAACCCGCATTTTTTGGAATATAGCTTTTGTATTGCAAGCCTTCAGGATGCTTAAGATTGTTAATATCCTGAATAATTAAATAGGTAAAACCATCAAAAACCGGAAATTGCTCGGGAGAAAGTTTTTCTAAACTAGCAAGATTTATAGTGTGATTTTTTAATAAAAGAGCTTCACCAGCTTTCTCTTTCACAGGCTGCCCGTAGGTATTTACTACCATTAAAAGGCTCAACATGCTGAGGGATAAATACTTTATCATATATATGTGATTTTTAAAGATGTTAAAATTACGTTATTTCCGGTAATAAGATGTCATACACCTAACACGGTATTCACATTTCCTATAAGAACATACGAAGATGATTAACGTGCAGTTTAGAAAGGTTGTTCGGTGGTGCTTACCTTAGCCCGCTATCAATTTTACCAGAAACAAACTGCATGAAATTACTTGTTAAGTACGGATTTTTTTTCGCTAGCTTTTTATTAATAAGCACCTTATCTGCGCAAAGCAGCAAAATAATACATACTTTGGGTAAGGTGCAAAATACCACACGCGTACTTTATATAGCCGCACATCCTGATGATGAAAACACCCGCTTAATAAGTTATTTATCTAACAGCGTTGGTGCAGAAACGGCTTATTTGAGCTTAACGCGCGGTGATGGCGGACAAAATTTAATAGGCGATGAGTTAAGTGAAAAACTAGGTGTATTGCGCACACAAGAATTAATGCAAGCCCGCACCATTGATGGAGGTAAACAGTTTTTTACCCGAGCGGTAGATTTCGGATATTCTAAAACAGCCGATGAAACGTTTGAAAAATGGAACAAAGCCGAGGTGCTAAGCGATGTGGTTTACGTAATTCGCAAATTTCAGCCACACGTAATTATTACCCGCTTTCCACCTGATGCGCGGGCGGGGCACGGACATCATACCGCATCTGCAATTTTGACTAAAGAAGCCTTTGAATTAGCCAATGACGAAAGCTATAAAACGGAGCAACTCTCCGCTGATGTTAAGGTGTGGCAGCCCAGCCGATTGTATTGGAATACCAGCACTTGGTGGGGATTGCCTTTAGACAGCTTGTACAAAAACACCAACGATTATATTAGGGTAGATGTAGGGGGCTATGATGCAAATTTAGGACAATCATATAATGAACTTGCTTCGCTAAGCCGCACGCAGCATAAGAGCCAAGGTTTTGGTGTTTCCATAGCGCGCGGTTTAGAAAACGAATATTTAATGTATGTAGCCGGCAGCAAGGCAACGGGTTCCATATTTGAAGGGTTACCAAAAACATGGGCCGACTTTGGAGCGAAGGAAATAGATAAAAAACTGCTGGCCATTAAAAAAATCTTTAAACCAAATGCACCACAAAACAGCTTAAAAATGCTTTTTGAATTGCGCACTTTAGGTGATAAAATAATGGAAGATCGCGCCCGAAAGTACTTTTTTGAAGAGGTAAATAAATTGATTTTGCTAGCTTCCGGGATTCGTGTGGAAGCACTTGGAGAAAAAGAATATGTAAGCCCGGGTGATTCACTAAAACTTTCTTTGGAAGTGATAGACCGCTTGGGCTTAAATGCTACGTTTAATGCAGCATTTGTGCTAGCTAAAAAGCTATTAGTTAGTTTGGAATATGGTGATTCTCTAAATAATAATTTACTTAAAAAGGAAGCGAAGATTTTAATCCCGCAAGGGCTTAGCAGTCAGCCTTATTGGTTGGTAAATGAATATGAAAATTTATTTACGGTGGCCGGTAAAGGTAATTTAGCCAAACCCGAAAACGATCCGGTACTTAGCGCTCTGTTTAGTATCACCATTATGCAGCAAACCTTTGAAATTACCGTGCCCGTTAGGTATAAATATTCTGATAGGGTAGAGGGTGAAATTGAGCGTCCGGTTGCTATTTTACCCGCAGTACTGGGTTCTGTAGCCGAAGATAATTTGATCTTTACCTCCAAAATTAAGAAGCCGCTAATTTTAAATGTAGAAAATACCGCTAATGCTGAGGTTACCGTAAAGGCGGAGGCACAAGGCTTTATTATAGAGCCGCAAACTTTTATTATAGCAGCAGGTGGTAAAAAAACCGTTACCCTAAACATTACACCTTTAGATAGCAATGCTGTGGCCTATTTAAATATTACCTACGGAAACGGGGAACAGCTAATGAGTCTTACCGAATTGGCATATCCGCATATTGATAAACGGATTGTTTTAAACCCTACCAAGCCAAAATTGGTGAGTATGCCATTGCTAAAAAAAGGGGCACTTGTTGGGTACATTCCGGGTGCGGGAGATAAAGTAGCGGATGCCATTAGGCAAATGGGTTATGAAGTAGATATTTTGGATGAAAACGATATCCGAACCTTTGAATTGAAAAACTACCGAGCTATTATTACCGGTATAAGAGCTTATAATACAGAAGTTTGGCTTGCCAATGTGAAGTCTATTTTAATGGAATACGTGAATAATGGAGGTACTTTTGTAGTACAATATAATACGCGTTCTCGCGATTTAACCAGCACTGATATTGGCCCATATCCTTTTCAACTTAGCCGCGACCGTGTAACGGAGGAGAATGCTGAGGTAAAATTTACGGCTCCTGAACATCCGGTTTTAAACAAGCCAAATAAAATTACGCAAAAAGATTTTGACGTTTGGGTGCAGGAGCGTGGACTTTATTTTGCCGGTGAATGGGATGCTGCCTATAAAACACCTTTAGCTTGGCATGATGCTAGCGAAGAAGATTTGTTGGGCGGACTGATAGTGGCGGATTATGGAAAAGGCGCTTTTATATACACGGGAATTTCATTTTTTAGAGAATTACCGGCCGGTGTACCCGGAGCTTACCGCTTATTAGCAAACTTGCTTAGCTATAAACCAAAACCTTGATGGCGCGTAAATTTTTTAAAAACTGGAATAGATTGTACTTATTTGTACTAGCAGTATTGCTTTTGCAAATAGCCCTTTATTATTGCATAACTATTTATTACGCTTAATGCATACGGTAGATTGGATAGTGCTTTTTGGCACCTTACTTTTAATAGTAGCTTATGGTACTTGGCAAACTAGAAAAAATAGTGGCGTAAAAGATTTTGTGGGCGGTGCCAAAAACATGAATTGGTTTACCATTGGCCTTTCAGTAATGGCCACTCAAGCAAGTGCCATTACTTTTTTAAGTGCTCCAGGTTTAGGGTATGAGTCAGGCTTGGGTTTTGTGCAATTTTACTTTGGTTTACCATTGGCCATTATTTTTATCTGTGCGTTTATCCTACCCATCTATTACAAACTCAGTGTAACTACTGCATATGAGTTTTTAGAAAAACGATTTGACCTTAACACTAGGTTATTGGCTGCCTTTTTATTTCTTGTGCAACGCGGTTTAGCAGCAGGTATAACCATTTTTGCACCCGCTATAATTCTCAGTACTTTGTTGGGTTGGGATTTAAATCTCACCATACTATTTGTGGGCTCTTTGGTAGTAATTTACACGGTAAGTGGCGGTACCAAAGCGGTAAGTATTACTCAAAAATGGCAAATGGCCGTTATTTTATTAGGATTAGTATTGGCCTTTGTATTGTTGTTGCAAAAAATTGGAGAGTTCACTACGTTTGGAAATGCTATGGAAATGGCCGGTGCAACCGGTAGGTTAGATGCCCTAGATTTTAATTTTGATTTTAACGAACGCTACACCGTTTGGAGTGGGCTTACCGGTGGTTTTTTTTTAGCGTTATCTTATTTTGGTACTGATCAAAGCCAAGTACAGCGCTACTTAACGGGCAGTAGTTTAAAAGAAAGCCGTTTAGGATTAATTTTTAACGCACTGCTAAAAGTACCCATGCAGTTTTTTATACTGTTTATTGGTGTACTTGTTTTTGTATTCTATTTGTTTGTACAACCACCAATTTTCTTCAATAAAGTGGCCATTGAAAATCTGTCGGAAACGCAATATGCTGATGAATTAAACACCTTACAAGTCAATTATGATGCACATTATGAAATTTTACAGTCGGTAAGAACGGAGTATGCTTTCGCTTTAAGCGAAAACCGAAATGTAGAAGTAAGCCGCCAGAAATTTGTGGCAGCGGTGGAAAAAGATAAGGCGTTGCGCACCGAAGTAAAAGAGTTGCTACTGACCAGTAATGCTGATTTTAAAGTAAAAGATACCAACTACGTCTTTCTAACTTTTGTAATGGATTTTTTACCCATTGGCGTGGTAGGCTTAATCATCGCACTTATATTTTCTGCGGCTATGAGTAGCACTAGTAGTGAGCTAAACGCTCTGGCCACAACTACTTTTGTAGATTTTTATCAACGTTTGGTAAGTCCTAATGCTACCGAAAAGCAACAGTTATACGCATCTAAAATACTTACGGTTTTATGGGGGTGTATAGCCATTGGTTTTGCACTTTTGGCTGATTTGTTTGATAACCTTATTGAAATGGTAAATCTCTTAGGTTCTTTGTTTTACGGAACTATTTTGGGTATTTTTTTAGTTGCCTTTTTTATTAAGAGTATTAAAGGGAAAGCCATATTTTTTGCTGCTTTGGTAGGAGAAATTTTTGTGCTATTGCTACATTTTGGCAATCAATATAAATGGCCATTTTTTAAAGAAATTAATGTAGAATACCTTTGGTACAATGTAATTGGTTGCGTTTTAGTGGTGTTAATTGCCTTCCTATTTCAAGGCATTACGCCTAGTAAAAAACAGTATTTAAGCTAACCAATACATTTGATTTACTTTGCATAAAAATTTTTGACTGCGTGAAAACTAACTCCCAACTAAAAGTAGTGGAATGCCCAAGAGATGCCATGCAAGGCATACATGAGTATATTCCTACGGCACAAAAAATTGACTATATAAACAGCTTGTTGCAAGTTGGTTTTGATACGCTTGATTTTGGAAGTTTTGTTTCACCCAAGGCTATTCCGCAATTGCGCGACACTTCTATGGTTTTGCAGGGTTTAGATTTATCTAAAACCAATACAAAACTTTTGGCCATAGTGGCTAATGAACGTGGTGCTTCAGACGCTTTAAAATTTGAAGAGATTGATTATTTAGGGTATCCATTTTCTATTTCAGAAATTTTTCAAAAGCGTAATACCAATAAAACAATTGCTGAATCACGCGTGCTTTTAGGAAATATTATAAATAAAGCTGCGCAAAAAAATAAGGAGGTGGTGGTGTATTTATCTATGGGTTTTGGTAACCCTTATCGAGAAGCTTGGAGTGTGGACGTGGTGGAAAAATGGACGGAAAAAGTATCTAATATGGGTGCGCGTATTATTTCTTTATCAGATACCATAGGGACTTCAAATCCTGAAAATATTACGTACTTATTTAGCAATTTAATAAAAGCTTTTCCGCAAGTAGAATTTGGTGCGCATCTGCATACAACGCCTAATACTTGGCGCGAAAAAGTAGATGCAGCGTATAAAAGTGGTTGCCGTAGGTTTGATTCGGCCATAAAAGGTTTAGGCGGTTGCCCCATGGCCGCAGATGCATTAGTGGGAAATATGCCTACTGAAAAAGTTATAACCTATGCAAATGAGCATAAGATAGAAAGTGGCTTAAATGCGCTGGCCTTTGAGTCATCCTATAATATGGCATTAAAAACCTTTCCGGCATAACTTTTAGCAAATCGTTTTTTGAAAGCCGCATAAACGCTTTTTAAAACATCTCTCGTCATACTACATTGTGCATTTTTACAACAATGGGTATTATAACTTGGGTTTTAAAATTTCAACGCTGTCCATTTTAAGTTCTGCATGTTCTTCAGCCTTAAATAGTTGCTTTACATCTGCGGCACTCATATAATATTTTTTAATGCGTGCTTTGTATTTTTCCGGTAAGCCGCTATGCTCTAGAATATAGCGTTTGGTTCTAAGAATATCTTCTGCCATTCCATATTTAATAGCAATTTTATCCGCTTCATGCTCTGTACGTATTCTAAATTTTTTAGAAACTACATATCGAAAGCCAAACCAAATCATTCCAAAAAAACTTCGGCCTAAATAATCCATTACATGGCCAAGTTCATGGGCAAACCATCCCTTAAGCACATCATCGGGCACTTCTTTAATTTTTACTACATCATCTAAATCTACATTATTACTGAGCTCCACTTCATATACGGTTTCGGTTTTAAAAAAACTGCGCATTTTAGGTTGCGCGCGCATAGTGGTTTTAGGCATTTCTCTTTGCCGTAAAATCAAATTATGCTTTTTCAGTTCCGGATAATTGTCTAACACTTCATTAAAAATTCGCTTTATGCGAGGCTCTGCAATACCTTTAAATAATACACTCATAAATTTTATTAAGTTAAAACCTTTTATCAATTAAAATCAACCGGTCGTCTAATTCCTACGTATATGATGGTGTAATGCTCCAATAGCATTATGCACACTAAATCAACAGAACACAAAATTTCCCCATCATGTTCCGCACCATAGTATATAACATCATTCATCAAGAATCTAAAAGCAAATGGAAGTTTTAGAAAAGATTGATGCAGGAAGAGATGGAGGAAATTACTCCCAAACCTTTAGAGTTAAACAAAACGAGCATTTACAAGTTTATAAAATCATAACCAAAATAATAGGTGATGAAAAAAGTAATGTTTGGCTTAGTAGCCGCAATGGGACTAATGACTGTTGTTTCTTGCAGTAATTCAGAAGAAAAAGCTGATCCCGTGGTAATTGAGCAAGAAGCTCCAGATCCTGCACCTGTAGAAACAGCAGATGAAAGCAACAATATGAAAATTGATGCGAATGTTGACAAAGATGGAAAAGTGAGTGGCGGTATTTCTACCGACATTGATTTAGATGATGATAAATAAATATGCAGTAGGCATGAACAAAACCACGTTTCAAACGTGGTTTTTTTTCGACTAAATTTTAAATTAAAAAATATAATATCATGAAAATTTTAATAATTGGAGCCAATGGTAAAATTGGTAAAAAACTTGTAAGCAAATTAGCGCAACACCAACATGAGGTGTTGGCTATGGTGCGCAAAGAGGAGCAAAAAGCACAGTTTGAAAAGAAGCATGTAACTCCCGTGCTTGGTGATTTAGAGAAAGATTTAAGTCCTGTGTTTGAACACAAACCAGATGTAGTAATATTTACTGCCGGGAGTGGTGCCGGCACTAGTCAAGAAAAAACCGTAGCCATTGATTTACAAGGCGCGCGCAAATCTATTGATGAAGCTAAAAAGCACAGAACAAAACATTTTATAATGGTAAGTGCATTAGGTGCAAACCGTGCTTCTGAAATGGGTGAGGATATGCGTCAGTATTTTATAGCTAAATCAGAAGCAGATCAGCATTTGGTGCAAAGTGGATTAGATTATACAATTTTACGCCCTGGCCGCCTTACAGATGAGCATGGCAGCGGAAACATAATGGCGGCAGAAGCTTTAGAGGTATCAGAGCCTAGGGATATTAGTCGTGATAATGTAGCGAACGTAATTACTCAAATAATTGCTGACCGAAGCATGAATAAAAAAGTAATTGAATTACTAGACGGTGAGGTGCCCATTCCAAAAGCACTTGCTGCTTTAGAAGGCTAAGGTATATTTGCTTAAAATCAGGCAAATTGTTTCAAAAAATAGAAAAAACCGCGTTTCCACCCCAAGCTAAACCCCTAATGGTTTGGGATGGAAATTGCGGTTTTTGTGCGTATTGGACTACTCGTTGGAAAAAAATTACCAAGGAGCAAATTAACTATGAGCCCTATCAAACGGCAGCTGAAAGGTTTGAAGACATTCCGGAAATTCACTTTAAAGAAGCCAGCCGTTTAATTGAACCAAGTGGGCAGGTTTTTTCAGGACCACGTTCGGCTTACCGCAGTTTTACGTATGGTAAAAGTTTTTGGCGTTTTCTTGACGCTTGGTATGCGAGCAAACCCTACTTTCAGCGTTTTTCCGATGAACTATATAATTGGGTGGCCAAAAATAGAGGCGTGCTTTTTAAGCTCACCAAATGTATGTTTGGCAGTAATCCTGAAGAAACCAAGCCTTTTTGGGTCATATATTTAGGAATAACTTTATATCTGATTTACACAATTTTATAAATCCTTTTTTACATTTACCGTATGAAGGTAGAGATAGAGAAGAGAGAGAACAAAGGCCGTTACTTTCTGCAAAAAGAAGGTACACTTATGGGTGAAATTACATACACCATGGCTGGTGCAGGCTTAATGATTATTGATCATACCCATGTAGAAAATGCTTTTAGAGGGCAGGGTATTGGTGAAATAATTATACGCTTTATAGTACAAAATGCTAGAGAGCAACATATTAAATTGCTCCCATTATGTCCTTTTGCAAGTGCTGCAATAGCAAAGGACAAAACTTTGCAGGATGTTTTAAGTTAAACACCGCATGTTACGATATAGCCTCATTTTTTTACTTTTATTTACTGCTCAATTACAAGCACAGCAAGGCGATAGTTTACGTAACAGCAATAGGGGTGTTTTTGTGGTAGAGTTACAAACGGGTGCTGTGTATCACAATTTTACTAATCCTGTTCCAGAAAATACTGATTTGCACCGCTTTTATCAAGATTCACGTTTTGCCGTTGCTTACGGAGGCGAAGTAGGTTTTTTAGTAACAGATGCTTTTCAAATTGGCTTGGCTTTCAACTACGTTCGCGCATCTCAATCAAAAGAAAATGTTACCATAACGGCAGAAAACGGGTTTTCTAGTACGGGTATCGTGATTAATAAATGGCGTTATGCTGATTTTTCGTTGGCCGCTAATTACGCTTTTACCTTATCAGAAAGTGTGCAATTGGGGCCTTATGCCAATGTGGGTGTTTTGAGTTTTACCAACCAAATAAATTACTTTAAAGATGCGTACAATGTGGAGGGAAGCGGCTATGCAACACGCTTTGGCGCAAAGCTAAATTTATGTTTAGATGAGGTTATTTGGGTGTATCTAAAAGCAGGTTATCAAATAGCTGCCCTAAATAAAACCAAAGTGATACGAGAATCTTTCAATGAAGCTTTGCAGCCGGCCATCCTTACTGATTTAAATGGCCTACGTTTGCAGCTCGGTGTGCACTTCAATTTTTTACGCAGTCGTAAAAACGAACCGATTAATAATTTTTAGTTTTTTTGGATAATAATCATACAACCTATTACCCCACTGCTGTAAAGCGGGTGGCGCAAATTGGCTTGGTAGGCAAAGGCATTGTTTACGTAATTTTTGGTGTGCTAATTCTTATGGCCACTTTTGGTACGGGTAACAGCCCCGTTAAATTATTCAGCATAATTAAGTATATCATCAGTTTTGGCTGGTATGGTAGAGGGGTAGTGGTAATTCTTACCGCTGGTTTGCTTTGCTATTCTGCGTGGAAGTTTATGCAAATGGTGCTAAATACAGAAGGCTATAAAAAGAACCTTGGCGGATATTTTATGCGGGTAACTTGGATTGGGCCTTTCGTTTTTTACTTAACCTTGGGCGCACATGCTATTTGGCAATTGTATAAGTTTTATACCGGCACTTTTAATTATACTGATGACGAAGCAGGACTTTCTAAATATTTATATACCGAGCACGGTAAATGGATTATCGCCTTTGTAAGTGCCACCCTTTTTGGCAACGCTATTTCTTTATTTTATTTAGCCTTTACAGGTAAATTTAAAATTATGCTTACCGGTAAACGCTTCCACCACGATGCACCCAAATTTGCGCGCTATAGCGGATTTACGGGGTATTTCTTTTACGCATTAGCGCTATTTATCATCGCCATACTTTTTGCCTTATCTATTTACAATACAGATAGTAGCATGGCTAACGGAGGCGAAAGTTTACTTGATTTATTTATAGATACTTGGTACGGACGCTTAATTTTAAGTGGTATTGCCTTTGGTACAATCAGTTACGGTTTCTACTTTATTTTAGCCAGTAGGTATCGCTGGCGCGATGATTAAGCCCCCCTACAAACTTCAACAAAAGTGAAAGTCTTTAAACGCATAAATTTATTAGCTGTAACCGTAGTGTTGCTCATTATGCTGTTTACCATTTTTGCCAATAGTTACATCTACACGCTACTTACAGCTTTGCTGTTTTTAGGGATATTCCAAGCAGTAAGTGGTGTAGTATTGGCAATGGTGGGTTATAAAAAATTTTGGTGGTATGTAACCATAGCTTTTGCAGCAATTGTTTTGTTTGCCGTAAACACTGTACTTATTCATTTCGATTTTGAGGGGATTTTCGGAATGATCTTTCTTGTGTTGTTTCCGCTTTTTATAGCAGCTTATTTTACCTATATCACCTTTGTATATAGCAGGTAAGGTTTACCTAATTTTTTAAAACGGCCAATGATAGCTGCACGAGATAAAATCGCTATAAACTTAGCGGGACGGCACATTCAGAGGAAAAAATCAATTTTTTTTAACGATTCAATAAATATAACACATCAATTACCTTGAGTTAAACAAACCCTAACAAGCCCATGATTCAAGGTTTTATTTATTACGCAGTAGTTAAATATCGGTTAACGCTAATTAAATGCGCAAATGTGATAGTAATACTATTATATTTGCGCGTAATTAATTCAATTTTGCATTTGTGCATAGTTTATTAGGCAGTATTAAAATTCAGGTTCCTGAAAATGTATTTATAAAAGATCCTGATTCTAGCGATTTGGGTAAACGTATTATACAGCATAGCATTGAGCTTATTCATGAAATGGGTTTTGAATCGTTTACGTTTAAAAAATTAGGTGAGCGCATTGGTTCACCGGAAAGTACGTTATATCGCTACTTTGAAAATAAACATAAGCTTTTAGTTTACTTAGTTAATTGGTATTGGGGGTGGTTAGAGTATCGGTTGGTGTTTCGTACCGCCAATATTCCATCTGCCAAAGAGCGTTTAAAAAAAGCTATTTTCGCCATTGCGGAAGAGGTTACGCAAGATTCTACTTTTGTGCATATTAATGAAGCCGTGTTACATCAAATTGTTATCTCTGAAAGTACCAAAGCATTTTTTACCAAAGAGGTAGATGAAGAAAATAAGGCGGGCTATTTTAGAGGATATCATCGTTTATGCCAGCGTATTAGTGCAATGGTGGTTGCTGTAAATCCTACTTTTGCATATCCCAATACATTGGTAACAACTATAATAGAAGGCGCACACATGCAAAAATTTTTTAGTAAGCACTTACCTATGTTAACCGATTGCGGTAAAAAGAAAAAAAATGAAACCGAGTTTTTCACCAAAATGGCCTTTAGCCTATTACAATAATGGAGCAAACTAAACTCACCCCTTTACAGCGTTTATTTCGCTTACTATCCAATGAAAAAGAATTGGTGGGCAACATATATGTGTACGCCTTTTTTAATGGTCTTTTAAATTTATCAATACCATTAGGTATTCAAGCCATTATTAATTTAATACAAAGTGGTACTAGTTCTACCTCTTGGGTAGTATTGGTTGTTCTGGTTCTAGTAGGTTTATCCTTAGCCGGTGTTTTTCAAATTTTTCAGCTTACCATTTCAGAAACTATTCAGCAAAAGATTTTTGCTAATGCATCCGTAGAGTTTGCTTTTCGCTTACCGCGATTAAAGCGTAGTGCGCTAAAGTCTATGTATTTACCAGAATTGGTGAATCGTTTTTTTGACATTATAACCATTCAAAAAGGCTTGTCAAAAATTCTTTTTGATTTTTCGTTAGCCGCATTACAAATATTCTTTGGCCTACTATTACTAGCGTTCTATCATCCGTTTTTTATTGCGTTTGGTATTTTATTGGTGGTGGTTTTAGTTGCTTTTTTCTGGTTTACCTTTAGTAAGGGAATGGAAACAAGCCTAAAAGAAAGTAAGTACAAATACAAATTGGTAGGATGGTTAGAAGAAGTGGCGCGCAACATTAGCACCTTTAAAATGGCGGGTTCTACTACCTTACCTATGCAGCGTACGGATGATTATAGTATGGAATATTTAAATGCCAGAAAAAAGCACTTTAGAGTGCTACTTAGGCAGTACGGTTTATTGATAGCTTTTAAAGTGGTAATAGCCGGTTCGTTACTTATTCTCGGTGGTATTTTGGTGTTTAATCAAGAAATGAATATTGGCCAATTTGTGGCTGCGGAAATTATTATTCTATTAATAATAACCTCGGTTGAAAAACTAATTTTAAGCATGGAAACTATATATGACGTGCTTACCGGATTAGAAAAAGTGGGAGGCGTTACTGATTTAGATTTAGAGGAAGTTGAAGACAGCAAACCGTTAGAAAGCGCGTTGCCCAACATTGGCGTGCGCTTAAAAGATGTAACCCTCTACGCCCCTCAAGATGCCAAAAAAGTGATTCTTAAAAATTTAAGTGTAGAAATAGAGCCCGGACAAAAAGTGGGTGTAACGGGGCCTATGGGTGCGGGTAAAAGCAGTTTTTTAAATCTTATTGCCGGTTTGTTTGATGAGTTTTCCGGTAATATTTTTTACAACGATATTCCCGTAAGGCATTTAAATTTAGAAACATTGCGCAGTGCCATTGGCGATAACTTACGTGGAGAAGAAATTTTTGAAGCTAGCCTTTTGGAGAATATTACTATTAACAGACCGGGCAATACATCGGAAAAAATAAAATCAATTATTTCGGTTTGTGGATTAACGGAATTTTTGGAAGAACTACCCGATGGCTTAGAAACGCAAATGCCTTCTGCCGGACTTGGCTTGGCCAACAGCGTGGTACAACGTATTTTATTAGCACGCAGCTTGGCCGGTGACCATGGTATGTTTTTAATGGTTGATAATTGGTACGAGTTGGATGATGGAGTAGTAAATAATTGGTTTAACCACGTGTGTATGCAATGTCCGCAAACCATGCTACTGAGCACCACAAACCATGAATTGTTGAAAAAAATGGATACCGTATTGGTAATAAAAAATGGAGCTTTGGTGGCACAAGGAAAGTTTAACGAGGTAAAAAATTATTTATAATGTTAAACATTTCTCAAAACAGCGTAAATAAAAACGTTGAAAAGCATCATTTTAAATCTTTAAATGTTTTTAATCCTAAGCAACGTAAAAAATCTAAGCGCATTCTTTTTATTGTGTTTTTTGCGCTTTTGCTGCTTGTTTTATTTTTACCGTGGACACAAAATATTAGAGCCAAAGGTTATGTAACTTCATTACAGCCTGAGCACCGGCCACAAGCCATAGTGTCGTTAATTTCCGGTAGAATTGAAAAATGGCATGTGCAGGAAGGAGACTTTGTAAAAAAGGGTGATACCATTATTTTTATTTCAGAAATTAAGGATAAATTTTTTGATCCAAACCTTTTGCAGCGTACTCAAGAACAAATAGACGCTAAAGAAGCTTCCGTAAAATCATATATGGAAAAAGTAAGAGCCTTGGATATTAGGGTGGATGCATTAAATCAAAATTTGGGTTTAAAGCTTCAGCAGGGGCGTAACAAAGTAGAGCAAACATTGCTAAAAGTAACGGCAGATAGTATTGATTTAGAAGCTGCGCGTATAAATGAACGTATTGCCGAGCAGCAATATGATCGTTTTGAAAGTTTATATGATCAAGGTTTAAAATCTAAAACCGACTTAGAAAACAGGAATTTAAAACTTCAAGAAACCAAAGCGAAAACGGTTTCGCAAGAAAGCAAGTTGTTAAGTGCAAAAAATGATGTGATAAATGCCCGCGTAGAGTTAAACTCGATTGCTGCCGATTACAAGGATAAAATTGCAAAAGCAGAAAGTGATAAATATGCTACCATGAGTAGTATGTATGATGCTGAAGCAAATGTTACCAAACTTCAAAATGAGTATAGTAACTATAATGTGCGCTCGGGTTATTTATATATCCGTGCTCCGCAAGATGGTTATATAACTAAAGCGGTGCTTACGGGTATTGGCGAAACGCTGAAAGAAGGTGAGCGTATTGTTACCATTATGCCATCAGAATATGATTTGGCTGTTGAAATGTATGTAAAGCCGTTGGATCTCCCTTTGCTCAATAAAGGACAGGAAATCAGAATTCAATTTGATGGTTGGCCGGCTATTGTATTTTCTGGTTGGCCGGGTGTTTCTACCGGAACGTTTGGTGGACAAATTGTGGCTATTGATAATTTTACAAGCGAAAATGGTTTGTACCGAATTTTAGTAGGCCCTAAAGAAAATGGCGAGCATTGGCCAAAAGGATTAAGGGTAGGGGCGGGAGCCAATAGTTTTGCCTTGCTTAATGATGTGCCTATTTTTTACGAAATATGGCGACAAATCAATGGTTTTCCACCAGATTATTATACACTTGACAACAATAATAAAAAAGACGCAAAAAAGGCAAGTGAAGATGCTAAAAAATAAAATTACGCTGTTTTTTTTGTTGCTAGTTGGTTGTATTTCGGCTCAGGTAAAAGATACTGTAAGCGTTATTACCCTCACCCAAACCGGTGATACGGCAATTTTTACAGCTACCGACTTTTTTACGTTGGTAAAAGAAAATCACCCGTTAAGTAAGCAGGCGCGTTTGTTAATAGAAACTGCTGATGCCGAGCGACTAAAGGCCGGTGGTGCTTTTGATCCCAAGCTATTCAATCAAACCGATCAAAAGTATTTTGACGATAAGCGGTATTACAATTTGCAAAATTCAGGTTTAGAAATACCCGCTTGGTTTGGTTTAAAGGCCAAAACGGGGTACGAGCAAAATAATGGTGTGTTTTTAAACAATCAAAACACTTTGCCGGCATCGGGATTGTGGTATGCAGATGTTTCGCTAACGGTAGGTAAAGGTTTGTTTATAGACCAACGTAGAGCAATGCTTAAGCAAGCGCAAATTATGCAGCAATCAGCAGATTTTGAAGTGCAATTGCTATTAAACGATGTGTATAGTAATGCATTAAATGCCTATTGGGAGTGGTATAGAAGCTATAATGTTTTTCAAATTTTTTCAGAAGGACGTGAATTGGCGTTTACGCGTTTTGAAGCCGTAAAACAAAACGCAATGATTGGCGAAGAACCTTTTATTGATACTCTTGAAGCATACATTCAATATCAAACGCGGCTGCTTAGTCAGCAAAAAGCAGAGGTTGATTTTAATTATGCTGCCCGCGTGCTAGAAACCTATTTATGGTTAGATGGCTCTATTCCTTTAGAATTGGCAGCTAATACTTTACCTGCCTATCCGGGTGATGATGCCGCATTTTTTTTAGATGAGCAGTGGTTGGCAGAGCATCCGCAAATAAAAGTGTATGATTTAAAACTTGAGCAACTGGCTATTGCCCAGCGGCTAAATAGGGAAAACTTGAAACCTCAGCTAGATGTAAATTATAAGTTTTTAAATGAGCCCGTGGCCGGAGATCCTTTTTTAAATCAGTACTCACCTTCCAATTATTCATGGGGTTTAACGGCTAGTTTTCCAATTTTTTTAAGAAAGGAGCGCGCAGAAATCCGGAAAACGGATGTAAAGCTGCGTGATACGGAATACCAGCAGCAATTTAAGCTGCGCGATATTGAAAATAAGGTAGAAGCTCTGCAGTTAGAGTTGGGGTTAACGGCTCAGCAGCTTATGGAAACGCGCAAAATGGTAAATAACTACGAAGCTTTGTTAAATGCAGAAATTATGAAATTTGAAAATGGAGAAAGTTCTCTGTTTTTAATCAATCAGCGTGAAATAAAATATTTGGAGAGTAGTGAGAAACAAGTTTCACTAGAAGCTAAATTGAAGCAAGTGTTAATAAAGTTACAAGCAGTAGCGGGAGTTTTAAGCGAATAACAGAGGTTGTGCTCAGCTTATTTATGTTGATTTTTTACAGATTAATACAATCTCTAAAAACATATTAACGATTGAGTTGTAAGTGTTGTTTGTTATAACTTTGACGGACAAAACGTAAATTCATGAGAACAATTATTGCAGCATTATTGGGTGTTATTTTCTTAACATCCTGCAAAGAAACCATAAGAGGAAACGGAGTTACTAAACAGGATGCAAGAGCTGTTCAAGCTTTTGATGAAATAGAAGTTTCCGGCCAAGTAACGGTTTATCTAAGGCAAGGAGAAACAGAAGAAGTAATTGTAGAAGCTGATGAAAATTTACTACCCTATATTGAAACCAAGGTTTCAGGTGATAGACTTTCCATATCCGCAGAAGCTGATTTTAAAGATTACAAAAAATTGGATGTTTACATTACCGCTCGTGCGTTAGAATTCATTAGAATTAGCGGTGCTGTTGAGCTTAAGGGAGAAAGAGTTTTCCGCTCTGACGACTTAAAAGTAGATGCCAGTGGGGCCTGTATGGTAAATATGGAGTTGCAATGCGAGGAGTTAGCGATAGATGGAAGCGGTGCTGTTTCCTTTAATCTAAAAGGATTTTCACGCGAAGTAGATTATGATATTTCTGGAGCAGTAGAGGTAAATGCTTTTGAATTGGAAACCAGAAATACGAAACTAGATATGAGCGGAGCCGGAAGAGCAGATATTTATGTAACCGATGAAGTCCGTATGGATGTAAGTGGCGCAGGTGAAGTTAATTACAAAGGCAATCCAAGAGAAATTAAGCAAGATATAAGCGGTGCAGCCAGTATCAATCAAATAAAATAAAAAGATAGGATGAGCACAGTTCAAGACAAAGCCATTAAGTGGACAGACGTATATTTTGATACAGCTACACGTCAGGAGGTAGAAAAATTAATAAAAGTGGGTGGCGAACCCTTGGAAGATGCTTTTTACAAAGATTTAGATTTTGGTACCGGTGGCTTAAGGGGAATAATGGGTGCGGGTACCAATCGGGTAAACCGTTATACCTTGGGTTTAGCAACGCAAGGCTTGTCTAATTACATGCAAAAGCAATTTGCAGGACAAGAAATTAGCGTGGCCATAGCGCATGATTGCAGAAATAACTCTAAGCGTTTTGCGCGTGAAGTTGCCAGCGTTTTTGCAGCCAATAATATTAAAGTTTTTCTTTACGAAGATTTACGCCCAACACCCGCATTGTCTTTTGCAGTGCGTCATTTAGGTTGCCAAGGCGGTATTGTTATTACAGCTTCGCACAATCCACCGGAGTACAACGGCTATAAAGTTTATTGGAATGATGGCGGTCAATTAGTACCTCCGCATGATAAAGCAGTAATTGAGGAAGTTCGCAAGGTTTCTATACAAGATGTAAAATTTGATGATGAAAGCAATTTGATACATTCGATAGGTTTGGATGTTGATAAGGCTTATTTAGAGGAGGTTAAAAAAATTAGTTTTACCAAAGAAGGTAAGGAAGATGTACATATTGTATTTACGCCTATACACGGCACCAGCATTACTTTATTGCCGCAAGCCTTGGCCAACGCAGGGTTTACAAAGGTTACAATTATAGATGAACAAAGTACGCCTGATGGAAATTTTCCAACCGTAGTTTCTCCAAACCCAGAGGAAGCCGAAGCGTTGAGCATGGCCGTGAAAAAAGGTGATGAAATAAACGCAGATATAGTTATTGGAACCGACCCGGATGCAGATAGAGTAGGTATTGCCGTGCGTGGCCTCAATGGTAAAATGGAGCTTTTAAATGGTAACCAAGCTGCGGTTGCACTTTTACACTACTTGCTTAGTCAGTATAAAGAAAAGGGACTGCTTACCGGTAAAGAATTTGTGGCTAAAACTATCGTTACCACAGATTTAATTGATATTATGGCTGCCTCCTTTAAAGTGCCTTGTCCAAATTGCCTTACGGGATTTAAGTGGATAGCCGACTTAATTAGAGAACGCGAAGGTGAATTAAAATTTATTGGCGGTGGCGAAGAGAGCTATGGCTATATGATTGGTGACTTTGTGCGTGATAAAGATGCAATAGCTTCTGCTGTAATGCTTTCTGAAGTTGCGGCTTACGCAAAATCTAAAGGTAAAAGCTTTTTAGAATACCTCATTGATATTTATGTGGAGCATGGTTTTTATAAAGAAGCTCTAGTATCTATTACGCGTAGGGGAAAAACAGGTGCCGAAGAAATAACTAAAATGATGAATGGCTTTAGAGCAAACCCTCCTAAAACGTTAGGTGGCGAAAAAGTGATTCAATTATATGATTATCAAACCGGTAAATCTACCAATTTAGCTAATGGTTTACAGAGTGAAATAAAGCTTCCAGCCAGCAACGTTATTCAATTTATTACAGAAAAGGGAAGTAAAATTACGGCTAGACCATCCGGTACGGAGCCAAAAATTAAATTTTACTTTAGTGTGAATACCTCTTTAAAAAATGCCGCTGATTTTACCGAAGTTTCTAAACAATTAGATGCACAAATTGAACGCTTAAAGTTTGATTTACAATAATATGAAAAACCTTAAAATTCAATCTGCAGCTACTTTTTTAAAAGGTATGTTATGCGTTTTTATTCTTACTAGTTGCATAACTAGCAAGGAAAAAACGGATAAAAAAATACCGCAGGCCGGAGATTGGCTGGGTAAAATATCGCTGAATGATAGTGTAGATATGCCTTTTAATTTTGAGGTGAAACATCTAAATGACAGCGCTTTTAGCATTACTATTAAAAATGGAGAAGAGCGGATTGTGGTAACCGATATTGTAAAAGAAAACGATAGTGTACGTTTAAATTTACCGGTGTTTGGAAATTACTTAGTGGTGTACAGTACAGGAAATCAAATGGTTGGTAGTTTCCATAATCCTGATGCTGAAGATTACGAATTGCCTTTTATGGCTCAAGCCGGTGTAAAAAGCCGATTTGAAATTAAGGAGAAAAACTGCTGCGACATCAATGAAAAATGGCGCGTAAAATTTAATCCAAACAGTAAGGATTCTAGCAACGCTATTGCCTATTTTAAACAGGTGAATGATACATTGGTAACTGCTACCATTATGACGGAAACGGGCGATTACCGTTATCTGCAAGGTGTATTGTCTGGCGAGCATTTACGTTTAAGCACTTTTGATGGCGCGCATCTTTTTTATTTTGACGCTACCATAGAAAGTGGTCAAAAAATAAGCGGTTTGTTTTATAGCGGACGTAGCTTTATGGAACCTTGGATTGCTTATCGCGATGATGATTTTGAATTGCGTAATGCAGATAGTTTAACCTTTATTAAAGAAGGTGCAGCAGATTTTTCTTTTGCTTTTCCTACTTCAAAGGGAGATACCATCCGCCTAAGCGATACACGCTTTAAAGATAAGCCGGTAATGGTACAGATTATGGGTAGTTGGTGCCCAAACTGTATGGATGAAAGTAGGTTTTTTAAATCGCTATATGCTGAATATCATGATAAAGGATTGGAAATAGTGGGTTTAACTTTTGAACGTGCGCGCAACAAAATGGACGCCTTGGATAGAGCCGAAAAAATGCAAGAAGATTTACAGTTGCCATATCCCATATTAATGGCAGGTTATACCCGAGAGGATAAGGCGGCCAATGCTTTACCAATGCTAAACCACATAATGAGTTATCCAACCACGGTATTTTTAAATAAAAACCATGAGGTGGTAAAAATACATACCGGTTTTGCCGGCCCCGGCACTCCGGTGTACAAACAATATGTGCAGGATACTAAACTTTTTGTACAGCAATTGATTGATGCACAGTAACATTAGTGAAAAATAAAATTCAAGTTTAATAAAAGTAAGGATGAAGAAAATAGCAGTAATTGGAGCAGGAACAATGGGTAACGGAATTGCGCACGTTTTTGCACAGCACAATTATGAGGTTAATTTGATAGATATAAATCAAGCCGGTTTAGATAAAGGCTTAGCCACGATTGCTAAAAATTTAGACCGTCAGGTTAGTAAGGAATTGATTGACGAAGCGAAGAAAGAAGAAACACTAGCCAATATTTCCACGTTTACGGATATGGCAACGGGTGTAAAGGATGCCGAGCTTGTGGTGGAAGCTGCTACTGAGAATATGGATATAAAATTGAAGCTATTTACACAATTAGATACGTTGTGTAATGAAGAGTGCATTTTGGCCACTAATACTTCTTCTATATCAATTACCAAAATTGGAGCGGCTACCAAACGACCAGATAAAGTAATAGGGATGCACTTTATGAATCCTGTACCGGTGATGAAATTGGTGGAAATTATTAGAGGGTATGCCACTTCAGATGTTACCACAGCTAACGTGATGGAACTATCAAAAGCTTTAGGTAAAACACCAACGGAGTGTAATGATTATCCGGGTTTTGTGGCCAATCGTATTTTAATGCCAATGATTAATGAAGCCATTATTTCACTTTGGCAAGGCGTGGCAGGTGTACAAGAAATTGACACCATTATGAAGCTAGGAATGGCGCACCCGATGGGGCCGTTGCAGTTAGCTGATTTTATTGGTTTAGACGTTTGCTTATCTATAATGCACGTGCTGCACAAGGGTATGGGCGACAGTAAATATGCTCCTTGCCCGCTATTGGTTAATATGGTAACAGCCGGTTACTTAGGCGCAAAGTCAGGAGAAGGTTTTTACGATTATAGTGAAGGACATAAAAATGCAAAAGTTAGCAAGCAATTTGTGTGAATTCACTTTTTAGAGATTTTGCTTTTAGCGAATACAGAGTTTTGGTTTTAGGGTAAGGTGGTTTTAAAAATCCCTTACCGCTGCCGTGCGGCTAGTTATTAATTTTAAAAGCTTTTTTCTTAGCGTAAGGTTAGGTTTTAATAGCAGATAAAAAGTTGGTTACTCTTATAAAACCAATTCTTTAAAGTACCCTTATCGGCTACCGCGCGATTGCCTCGCGTGTGCTCCAAATTTTTTAAAACGCTATTTAAAACCACGCGATACAATCGCTTGGTAGCGTGGCTGGTTACTATTTTTAAAAGCTTTTTTCTTAACGTAAGGTTGGGTTTTAATAGCAGATAAAAAGACGATAAATTTTTTAATATAGCCTTGCTGCTGCCGCGCGATTGTATCGCGTGTGCTCCAAATTTTTTATAACGCTTTTTAAAACCACGCAGTACAATCGCGTGGTAGCGTGGCTAGTTATTAATTTCAATAGCCGGTTATTTAGCGTAATGGTTAAGCTTTTATAGCAGATAAAAGGCCGACCAAAGGTAAAGTACCGTTGCTGCTGCCTAGCGATTGCATCGCGTGTGTTCCAAATTTTTTAAAACGCTATTTAAAACCACGCGATACAATCGTGTGGTAGCGTGGCCAGTTACTATTTTCAACAGCCGGTTATCTAGCGTAATGGTTAAGCTTTTATAGCAGATAAAAGGCCGACCAAAGTTAAAGTACCCTTATCGGCTGCCGCGCGATTGCATCGCGTGTGCTCCAAATTTTTTAAAACGCTATTTAAAACCAGGCAGTACAATCGCGTGGTAGCGTGGCTAGTTATTAATTTCAATAGCCGGTTATTTAGCGCAAGGATGAAACTTTTATAGCAGATAAAAGGCCGACTATCTTTAAAGCACCCTTGCTGCTGCCGCGCGATTACATCGCATGTGCAACGTAAGTGTATCTAATGATGTTAAATTTTTCGAAATAAGTTACCTTAGTTGAATGAGTAGAAATTACAAATTTCATAATCCTGATGGAGTTTATTTTGTAAGCTTCGCTGTTGTTAAGTGGTTAAATATTTTCGCAAAAGAAAACTATAAAAACGCGCTGCTTGATAGTTTGAACTATTGTCAGGAAAATAAAGGCATGGAAATTTTTGCTTGGTGCATTATGAGCAATCATGTACACTTAGTTTTTAGAAGTAATGGTGGGAGTACTCCTCAAAATCTTTTAGGAGATTTTAAGCGATTTACAAGTAAGTTACTAGTTAAAATGATTACAGAAAATCCAAACGAAACTCATAAAGAGTTTTTATTGACTCAATTTAGGGAGGCTGCAAATAACACCTCAAACGTTATTAACTTTCAATTTTGGCAACATGATAATCAGCCAATTGAATTGTGGAGTAATAAAGTTATTTCTGAAAAAATTAAATACATCCATAAAAATCCAGTGAAAGCTAATTTGGTTTTTAAAGCGGAGGATTATATATATAGCAGTGCAAGAGATTATGCGGGAAAAAACGGGTTGTTAAAGGTAGTTATAGTAGATATTTAAAACCACGCGATACAATCGCGCGGTAGCGTGGCCAGTTACTATTTTCAATAGCCGGTTATTTAGCGTAATGGTTAAGCTTTTATAGCAGATAAAAGGCCGACCAAAGTTAAAGTTCCGTTGCCGCTGCCGCGCGATTGCATCGCGTGTGCCCCAGAATAATAGTACTTACTTCTTTTAAAACGCTATTTAAAACCACGCGATACAATCGCACGGTAGCGCGGCTAGTTATTAATTTTAAAAGCTTTTTTCTTAACGTAAGGTTAGGTCTTAATAGCAGATAGAAAGTTGGTTAATCTTATAAAACCAATTCTTTTAAGTACCCTTATCGGCTGCCGCGCGATTGTATCGCGTGTGCCCCAGAATAATAGTACTTACTTCTTTTAAAACGCTATTTAAAACCACGCGATACAATCGCGCGGTAGCGTGGCTAGTTATTAATTTCAATAGCTGGTTATTTAGCGTAATGGTTAAGCCTTTATAGCAGATAAAAGGCCGACCAAAGTTAAAGTACCCTTATCGACTGCCGCGCGATTGCATCGCGTGTGCTCCAGAATAATAGTACTTACTTCTTTTAAAACGCTATTTAAAACCACGCGATATCGCGCGGTAGCGTGGCCAGTTACTATTTTCAACAGCCAGTTATTTAGCGTAATGGTTAAGCTTTTATAGCAGATAAAAGGCCGACCAAAGTTAAAGTACCGTTGCCGCTGCCGCGCGATTGTATCGCGTGTGCCCCAAATTTTTATAAAACGCCATTTAAAACCACGCGGTAACGTAAAGCACCGTAATTATTTCAGACACGTAAGTGACATTTTAAAAGGGTAAAAAACTGCAACTTTGCGTTAAATATAATTTTAGATGCATACGCCCAAAACAGCTTTTAAAAAAGGCCATACCTATAAGGAATATCGCAAATTAGTAACTAAACTTTTTGAAGCAGGCGAAAGTACCGGACCTATTCAAAATGCGGATATGTTGCATTATAGCGAAATGAATATTGCACGAATGTCTCGTTGGGATAAGCATTTAAAATTAGAGGAGGAAGTTGTGACTAAAATTTCAAAGATTACCACGCCACAAAATTGGTTACTCTTAACGGAAGGCTGGTGCGGAGACGCTGCGCATTCGGTACCGGTAATTTCTGCGCTAGCAAATAGTAATCCTGCTATTACCTTACGCATTATTTTACGCGATGAGTATTTAGAAATTATGGATGCTTACCTAACCAATGGTGGACGCTCTATACCTAAGTTGATTGTTTTTAATGAAGTATTTGAGGAGTTAACTACATGGGGCCCTCGACCGGAAGCCGCTAATGAATTAGTAAAAAAAGCAAGAGAGCAAAGTGTAGATTTTGACGAGCTAAAAAAGCAATTGCAATTGTGGTATTCTAAAGACAAAGGAACTGCTATTCAAAAAGAAATAGCAGCAACCGCTACGCGTTAAACCGATTAATAGCAGCGGTTTGAGCTTTGTACATTTCTTCAAATTGTGTATAACAAGCGCTGTAAAAAGCATCATCCATTAAGGCCGCAAGTTCTTGAAGATTAGCGCAGGTGTCTTTTTTAAATTTATAGCATTGCTTCATTGGTCCGGCATTTATTTCTACATATAAATGTTGTTCTAAAGCATATACTTCTATCCTAAATTTAGTGTGTGGAAGGGTGCCTATACTGCGCATTTTTTAAGAACTATAATGTAAAACCAAAGCTTTTGCAGCAGCTTCACCACTTTGCATAGCTGCGTTTATAGAAGCGTTTAATAAATAATCTCCGGCCACGTAAACACCCTCAGCAACACGCGTTTCTTCTAAACGCATTTCATACGCAAGACTAGCAATTTTAGGCAAAGCCTTTTTAATTTGGTAACTTTTTAAGTATTTCCATTTTTGAACTTCTACACCAAAACTTAGCGCTAACTCATTTTTAATTCTTCGGCTAGTTTCTTCAACAGATTCTGTGGGCGCGTGCGTAAGACTTGCAGAAATTAACACTTTTCCTTTTGGTGCATACGCTTTGCTAGCATCTGTTAACACTACAAAATTATTAACAAGGGCGTTTTCATTATGGTTCAAAGCAATTATCGGTTTTCCAATGATGCTTTTATCGGCTTCAAAGTAAAAGGTGCTAGTGCTATTCCAGCTTAAAGCGGATGTTTCTTGATGTATAACTCCGGGTGTGGTTACAATAATTTGGTCGCTAAAAATCTGCTCTCCGTTTTTTAAAGTAACTACTCCGCTGCTTACATTTTTCACCTCAGTGTTAAACATAAATTGCGTTTTGGTAAGCTTGGCTTTTAGTTGTTTTGGAATTTCCTCCATACCCAATGCCGGTACGGAAGTATTTCCCTCGCTAAAAAGCTTAAATACATATTCAAACATTCTGGAAGAAGTTTCAAGTGCTTGCTCTAAAAATATACCACCCAAAAAAGGTTTAAAAAAGCGATTGATGATTTTTTTGCTAAAACCACGCTTTTTCAAATAGGCGTACGTGGTCATTTCAGGCTTATCAAAAAGTACGTCTAGCGATGTTTTTTGCAATTCAGCTACTAAATTCCCAAGTCTAATTTTATCCATAAAGGAACCAACTGGTGAAAAAGCCATTTTAACAGTGGCCAATGGATTTCTTTTGGTATCCTTAACATTAAATTTATCAGGACCATTAAAACAAATGGCACCGGCTGAAAATGGTTTTAATTGCAACGCAGTATAATCCAGGTATTTTTTGGCCAATGGGTATTCCTCCAACAACACTTGAAAACCATGATCTAGGAGAAAACCATTAAGTTCATCGGTTTTTACACGTCCGCCCACGCGGCTATCGCGCTCAATTATTAACGGTTTTAAATTGTACTCTTCTAAGTGCAAAGCGGCTGTTAAACCGGCCAATCCTCCGCCAACTATTACCGCATCGTAATGCTCATTCATAATATGGTTCTCTTTAGTATATGCATCAACTTGTAAAGCCTCAAAAAGTTTCTATTAAGCTTGGTGCAAAAAGGCACACGTAACCTCAACCAATTGTACGCTTGCTTCGGGTAGTTTTTTGGTATTAGAAGCCGGATGCGTGCGGTTAAAAGTATGTCCTGCGTTAGTAATAATGGCAACTTGCGCGGCTGGCTGATATTCTTTTAATGTATAGGCCTCTTTAACAAATACCGCTTCATCATCTTCACCATGCACAATAAGCCACGGTTTTTTAGCCAAATTTTGGGAAGCTTTAAACACATCCAACTCTGGTTTATGGGCTATAAATTCTTCTCTCAAAGCATACGCTATGGGCATATCCTGAGCTGTTCTTCCATTTTTACGGTAAATAACACCTTCGTCTTTCCACTGTTTTAAGGTATCTATATCCCAACTTCCCCAAGGCGTTTTGGCTTCGCAAGGTGCCGCCCAGCTTACCACTTTTTTAATGTCATTATTTTTAGATGCAAAAAGAATGGCATCCGTTCCGCCACGGCTATGGCCAATCAAATAGATGCGATTTAAATCCACTTGGCTAGCAAGATTTTTTTTGGCATAAGCCATTACTTGCGCTAAATCAAACTGCCGTTTTAAATAACTATCCTTAGCGTAGGTTTCTAAATCTACAAATTCTTCTGGTTGCTCTACGGTAGTGCCATTATGCGAAAAATTGAAACTCAAAAAATTGAAACCGTCTTGCGCAAAAGCGGTCGCAATTTGCTCCATTCCTCCCCAATCTTTAAAACCATTTATACCATGTGCATAAAGCACTAAGGGCTTGTTTTTGGCAGCAGTGGTAAATAAACTGGCAGGCATTGGCTTATTGGCGCACCCCGTAATAATGTGCTTGCTATTCTTCAAAAGTTATGGCTTCTGTGTTTGCGCCCAATGCTTCTAAGGCTTCACTAATATCTTTTACCATTTGCTCAGGCCCACACACGTAAAATTTTTGACTAAAGTCATCAATATGCCTATTCAAAAAAGCCTTATCAATTTTCTCATGTAAGTGATTATCTGCTTTTTCATCCGTTAAGGTTGAAATAAAATTAGTACCCAACATGCTTCTCCACCAATCTTCTAAAATTACATCTTTGGCGGTTTTATTACTGAAAATAAGTTTGTTTGATCCAAGTTTTCCTTCGGCTTGCAAATTTTTAAATATGGCTATAAAAGGTGTTACACCTGCACCACCGGCTATAAATACACCTTCGCCTTTATACGTTATGGCTCCCCAATTGTCATGCACCAGCATTTCATCACCCACTTTAAGTTTGGCTATTTGCTCGGTAACCCCATCATGAGAGGGATAGGATTTAATTGTAAAAAGTAAAAACGAATCTTCATTTAAAGAAGTGAATGTAAAAGGTCTTTTTTCATCTTTCCAACCATCTTTATTTATACTCATTTCGGTAGCTTCACCGGGTGTAAAAGAATATCCATCAGGTTTCTCCAGCTTAAGCTGATATACATTGGGTGTTACTTTTTCTATTTCTAAAATTGCACATTTAAATTTTGTCATATTTTTCTGCTTTATTTGCAGAACCAATTTGTAATGAATTAGTTTCCATACATAAATAAACTTTAGTGAATAGCAATAACGATAGGCTTAAGGAAGCTAGTGCCAGTATTTTAGAAGTATTGATTAACCAGGCTAAAGAGCTCATTTGTATTCATCATCCCGATGGACGTTTTAAATATGTGAGTGAAAGTTCTTTCAATATTTTAGGATATATGCCAGAGGAAATGGAAGGCAAAGATCCTTATGAATTTATTCATGAAGAAGATATTAAACTAACTAGAAACGAGCTTCATGATACTGCATTGAGAGGAGAAACAGACTCTATTTCTGCTTTTAGGTATCGTCATAAAAACGGACACTACGTGCGGCTTCAAACTATTTCTCAACCGGTTTTAGATGAAACTAAAACAGTAAAAGATATTTATACTAGCTCACGCGATGTTACCCGCGAATATGATCAACGTAAAAAGTTGGAGCAACTTACCCGATTATTTGAAAACATAAGCGGACTATCAGGAGTAGGAGCGTGGGAGTACAATTTAACTACTAAAAAAATTTATTGGACAAAAGAGGTTTTTACCGTACATGAATTAGATGGCGATGTAGAACCCACTTTGGAAGAAGGTTTGAATTTTTTTCCAAAACATGCTCAAGACAAATTAAACGTAGCCATTGTAGAAGCTATCGCGCATAAAACACCCTATTTGTTAGAATTACCCTTTACAACGGCTAAAGGAAATAAACGTTGGGTTAGAACTTTTGGTAAACCACATTTTGAAAATGGAAATGTATCAATGCTGTTCGGTGCTTTTCAAGATATTACGGAAGCACGAAATAGGGAGGTTCAATTAAGGGAAAAAAATAAAGAGTTGGAAGTCCTAACGGCTTCGTTGAGTGAGAAAAATATTCAGCTACAAGATTTCTCGCAAATTATTGCACACAATATGCGCGCTCCGGTGGGTAATTTAAAAACACTAAGTATGTTTTTAAACAAAGCTGAGGATAAAGCCGAGGCAGAAATGATTGCCAATCAAATAGATGATTCTGTATTAAGTTTAAATGAAACATTTGAGGAGTTGATGGAGGTGCTGAAGGTGAAAACTGAAACTTCTTTCAAAATAAAAACCGTAGAAATAGAAGAGGTGTTAAAAAAGGTTTTAAGTCTTTTTAAAGGAGATATAAAGCGATTAAATGCTAAAATTATATTTGATTTAAAAGACTTTAAGTCAATTGAAACTTCCTCCATTTATTTCACTAGTATTTTCACTAACCTTATTTCAAATGCGTTTAAATATAGTAACCCAGAAGTATCTTTTCAGTTAATGCTGCAAAGTGGTATTACCGAAAAGCGCGTGCCATACATCACTATTAAAGATAATGGCTTAGGTATAGATTTGCAGAAGCACGGAAAAAAGCTATTCAAATTACATAAGGTTTTTCATCGTCATCCTGATGCTAAAGGGTTTGGTTTGTTTATGACAAAAAATCAAGTGCAAGCCATTGGGGGAGAAATTAAGGTAGAAAGTATTCCCATGGAAGGTAGTGCTTTCACCGTTTATTTTAAAAAGAATGTCAAGAAAAGTACATAAAAACACGGGTGTTATTGATGGTGTTCTGCATCCATGTCCGGATATGCCAAACTGTGTGGTAACCATGTATCCTGCTGATGGTAAGCATAGTATGAAGGCTTGGCAATACACAACGGAGAAAAGCGCGGCAAAAGCAGCGCTAGTAAAAGTGTTGCGCAGCAGTAGCCATGTGCAAATAGAAGAAGATAAAACACATTATACGCACGCTACTTTTACTATTCCTATTTTTGGTTTTGTAGATGATGTAGAGTTTTTGTTTGACGCTAATGAAAAACTAATTCATTTTCGCAGCGCTTCGCGCATTGGTTATTCTGATTTGGGTGCAAACAAGCGCAGAATGAAAAAACTGTTTAAGAAACTGGGAGAAGAAATTAAGCTTACTAAAGTTTAGACTTTCGGAAAATTAAGGCTAAATGTACTGCCAAAGTTAACCTTGCTTTTTATTTGTAACGTGCCGCCATTGGCTTGCACAAAGTCATTTACAATGTTCAAACCGAGCCCTGTACCTCTTTCATTAAACGTACCTACCGTGCTATCGCCATCTAAAGTTTCACTATAAATTTTCGTTATTTGAGCTTCAGAAATTCCTTTTCCATTATCCGTAACAGATAAAATAACTTGATTTTTCTCAGTGCTTGTGTTTATATGAATTACACCATCTTTAGGAGAAAACTTTATAGCATTAGTAAGAATATTACGCAAGGCAATTTCCACTTGATAGTAATCGGCATAAAGTGTTAAATCTGGTGCATATTTTACCATTAAACGAATGCCTTTACGTTCTGCCGTAAGCAATAAACTTCGTTTTACATTCTCTATTAAATCCTTAAGCACAAAAGTTGTTTTCTCTGTTTTTATCTCCGTAAGTTGATTTTTACTCCAAAAAAGTAGGTTAACTACTGAATTGTGAGCACTATGAGCAGATTCTGTAATTTTTGGAATTAGCATATCCAACGTTTCCTTATCTAAACTATCTTGGTTTTCCATAATTTCCAAAAGCCCAATAAGCTGATTAAAAGGCTCTCGTAAATCATGAGATAAAATTGAAAATACTTTGTCCTTATTTTTATTCTGTTTGTTTAAAGTATCATTGGCCAACTTCAACTGCACGTTTGCTTTAGCAATTAAATGTTGCTGCGCAGCTATTTCTCGGTTTTTAAAAGATAAGGAAGCATTTTTTTTTCGCAACTTTAACGATGCTATTGTTGCCAAAAGAATGAGTATGACGGAAACCAAAGCGAGCGCAGCTAGCATTATTTTCAACGTATTATCACGAGAAATTACTTTTTGTGAAAGCTCGGCTTCTCTGCGTAAAAGTGTTTCCTCTCGTTTACTTTGTTTAAGTTGATTAGCAAGTATTTTATCTTGAATATTATCTGCCGCTATACTGTCTTCAAAATTGTGAAACAACCGGTTGTAATAAAGCGCGTCCTTGTATAAACCTGATGCTTCAGAAATAACACCTAAAAGTTGTAAAGCACTTTTTTGAAGATAATAACCGGGCTGCGTTTGCGCGATGGAATAGGCATCGCTACCGTGTATTTTTGCGGTGCTTAAATTTCCAGCCTGTAAATGAACGTTTCCCAACACAAGTTTGGCTTCCACCAGTAAGTATGGATCGGTGAACTTTGTGGCTATATCTACGGCAGAATCAGCAAACGCAATGGCTTTTTTGTAATTGCCAATTGCTGAGTAGTAATAGGCAAACACCCGTTTTGCATAAATGCTATGTACCACACTTTCACCAGAAGTATGCAGCGCTCGCATCATTTTTAGCAAGGGTTTTGTTTCTTCAATTCGGTTATCTCTAATCATAATGGCACAGATGCCAATTAAACAACTCAGCTTTACATGATTGAAGTTTTCCGCATCTGCTATGGTAAAGGCCGTTCTATATTTTTCTTCTGCCAGTGCATAATCACCTTGTTCTGCATGTATGTCTGCCATTCTTTGCAGCGTGTACATTTCTCCACTACTATTATTACCCAGTAAACGCTCTTCATCAAGCGAAGCATATAGGTAGCGTAGGGCTTTGGCATATTTACCTTTATCAAAATTTACATCGGCCAAGCAATAGTATGCATAGCTTTTGCTAAATGTATCTTGTACTTGAGTGTAATACTTTAATGAAAAAAGCAAGAGTTTTTCAGCTGAATCAAGCTGATTTACAAAATATAAACAATAGCCAAGTGTGTAAGATGCATCTGCCACTAAAGCGCTATCCTCAATATCTTTAGCCCATAAATAAGCACGTGTGGCAGTAGCAATTGCCGCTTTAGAGTCAATTTCAGCAAGGCTATCAGCACGCCACGTCAATTCTAAAATGGCATCTTTTATGGCTTTATTATCCTGTGCAAATAAGTTTACACTAAATAGTAAAATTCCTAGAAAGTATAAATACTGTTTACCCAAGTTGCTTAGTTTTGCGTGAAAGGTATAGAATTCACAATTACAATGCTACGTATAAAAATTGATTATTAAGTGTCCACATTGCGCCTTTACACCTCAGGGTGAAAGAGATTGGAACTGCCAAGCGTGTAGCAGTGAATTTGATATGTTTGAACAGGCTGGAGATTGCACCGTTTGCGGTTTTAATCATCAGCAAACACCTTGCATACCTTGGCGGGATGGTTGCGAACAAACCAGCGATCATTTAGACTGGTACAGCGGTATTGACGATAAACTGTTTGAGTTGGGAATTGTGAAAAATCACGATAAGTAAAAGCGAATTCCTTTTTCGGTAGCCCTACTTTTTATAACGCGCCATTTTAAAAAGGTAGCCAGCGTTTCTTCCGCTTTTTGTACCGGCAGTTTAGATGCTTTTATAAACTTGCTCATGCTTATTTCCTTTTCTACGCTTAGCAAATCAAAAAGAGCACGCTCCTCTTTGCCATAGGCTACCATATTTTTTCTTTTCGTTTCCGGATTTTTATCTTCCATAAAACGTATCAGCACGCGGTTGGCCAAAAAATTTTCATCCGCCTGACGGATATATGCCATCCAGCGTCCATCTTCTACTTTAGCATAATGCGGACGGTTTTTTGATGATGGTACCACAATTTCCAATACCAATTTATCTTCATCATTTTGATACACAACAGTATTAAAAGTAACGGGCGGGTTGCAATACAATGTGGCGGCACCCTCTATCATATAGTACTCTTCCTGAGGATCTATACCCGTAATTTTACCACTATCTTTTACGCCAATTAATAAACTACCACCATCGGTATTAGCAAAAGCGCTTAAGGTTTTGGCTATTTTTTGGGTACTATCAATTCTAAATTTAAAATCTTGTGTTTGGTGTTCACCCTCGCGAATGCGGTTTTCAAGGGCGTGAATATCTCCTCCGGGAGCATCTAGAGCACTTTTAATTTCAAAAAAATCAGATGAAGACATAGAGTAGGCTTTCTAAAAAGCTGCAATTAGTATTGCAAGGTAAAATGTAAAAACGGCAAATTGCAAATTATTGTTTTGATTTGCCTTCGCCACTCTTATTTTAGCAAAAAATAAACATTATGAAGTATTTTTTGGCCATGGCGGTTTCAGTTGCCACCATTACCTCGGCTTTTGCATGGGGGCAAACAGGCCACCGTGCTATTGGCGCTATTGCGGAAAATCATTTAAGTAAAAAAGCAAAAAAGCAAGTAGAAAAGCTGTTGGGTAAAGAAAGCTTGGCAATGGCTTCCACTTGGATGGATGAAATTCGCTCTGATGATGCGTACGATTATACCCATGATTGGCATTGGGTAACAATTCCTTACGGCACTACTTATGAGGCATCTCAAAAAAACCCAAAAGGAGATTTAATTGAAGCTATTGAGCGGATGAAGTGTACGTTGAAATCAGATACAGCATCGCGCGAAAGCAAAATAAAAGCGCTGCGTTTTATGGCCCATTTGGTGGGCGATTTGCATCAACCGTTGCACGTAGGAAATGGCACGGATAAAGGTGGTAATGATGTAAAAGTAAAATTCTTTTGGGAGAAAAGTAACCTGCACCGCGTATGGGATAGCGGCATTATTGAAGGCAAGGAATTAAGCTTTTCTGAAATAACTAATGAACTTGACCGAGCCGATAAAGAAGATATAGAACGCTGGCAAAAAGGCACGGTGGTAGATTGGGCCGTTGATGCACAATCTTTACATCCTCAAGTGTATGCGTTTGAAGATGCGGATAAACTAGGCTATGAATACAGTTACCAAAATTGGCCATTAGTGCAACAGCAATTATTAAAAGGGGGCCTTAGATTAGCAGCGGTGTTGAATGAGATTTTCGGGTAAGAAGCGGATGAATAGGGAGTAGGGAAGCTGCAAGTTTGAGATCAGAAGATTGAAGATGCACAAGCGTTAGTGAATAAACAAATTAATAGATTAAAAGAATTTCAGATAATTAAAACATAGCATACTTAAATGATGAGCAAAGCACTATTCCCACCAGCAATTTACGTATCACTAACTCTCAGTGCCGCTGTCAATGTACCTGGTACTTAATACTTAATACTTAATACAGTTTGCTCTGCGTACTACAATTAAAACTAAATAAAAATGAAAAATAAAAAAACACTCCTAGCCATTGGTCTTGCTTTCGCGATAAGCGGACAAGCGCAAGTAGATTTGATGGATAAGGTAAAGGACAACGGAAGCACTAAAAAGAATGTAGAAGCCGGTATGCCTCCGATGGATATGGAAGTGGTGGATGAATATCGTTTTGAAACAGTAATTGATTTAGAAGTTACCCCGGTAAAAAATCAAGGCAGAAGTGGTACATGTTGGAGTTATGCCACCACCTCTTTTGTAGAGTCTGAAATGCTACGTATGGGTAAAGAAGCCGTTGATTTATCAGAAATGTTTACCGTTAGACAAGTGTATTTAGATAAAGCCGAAAAATATGTGCGCTTGCACGGATACTTAAATTTTGCGCAAGGTGGGGCTTCGCCTGATGTTTTATACGTAATTAAAAAATATGGTGCTGTACCGCAAAAGGCGTATGAAGGTTTAAATTATGGAACAGAAGAAAACAACCATAGTGAGTTAGAAGCAGTGTTAAAAGGTGTTTTGGACGAAGTGATAAAAAACAAAAATGGCACGTTAACTACTGCATGGCGTCCGGCTGTAAATGCAATTTTAGATGCGTACTTAGGTAAGTATCCTGAAACGTTTAAATATGAAGGTAAAACTTATACGCCACGCAGTTTTGCTGATGAGGTGGTGGGCGTAAATCCTGATGAATATATACAACTGACCAGTTTTACACAAGACCCTTTTTACACAAAAACAATGGTGCAAGTGCCGGATAATTGGACATGGGCAACTGCCTATAACGTGCCTTTAGATGAAATGCAAGCGGCTGTAGATAATAGTTTGAAAGAAGGGTATAGCATTAGTTGGGCAACGGATGTAAGTGAAAAAGGCTTTTCTTATAAAAAAGGAGTTGCCATTGTTTCGGCAACGGAATATGGAGATATGACGGATGAAGAAAAGAAAGCAATGTTTGATGGCCCAAAGCCAGAAATGAAAGTTACGCAAGAACTTCGTCAAAAAGCCTATGATAATTACGATACGCAAGATGATCACGGAATGCAAATTACCGGAGTTGCAAAAGATCAAAATGGCAATGACTATTACATTGTAAAAAATAGCTGGGGCGATAGAGGAGAGGGGGAACGTGTTGGATATATTTACGCTTCAAAGTCCTTTTTTAGATATAAAACTATATCCGTATTAGTACATAAAAATTCTGTACCAAAAGGTTTGAAAAAGCAGTTGAATATGTGAGAATTTTAATATGGCTTTTGTAAAGCTACATGTTACGCACAAGCAATATTTGAAAATTGCCAACCCTTGCGAGAGAAAATAAGTGTAGCTTTACAGCGGTAATTTTCTATCTTATAATAGAAGAGATAATTTGAATGAACTTACCGTAATAGCTTACAACTAAAAACTTTTCAAAATTTCTTGTCTGTTTCCACCAGATACAAAGATGTGGTGCTTGCGCCCATTGCAGAGATAGACTCCACGGTAAATATGAAATTTACATGTATCATCCACCTTAAAAGTGGTGTATTGATTTTTCCTGATTTACAACTAAAGTTAAAGCGTTAGTCTTTCAATCTTTTCAATTCTTGTATATCTAAAAAATCTTTCGGACGTCCGGATTTTACTTTACTTTCTATGAGTGTTTCAAAATCTAAAACTCTATATTTTGCTAAAGGATAATCGTGAATGGTTATTTTTATAGAAAGAGCCCAAGCTTCATTAAAAGTTTTGCCTAAGTTAAAAGCTGTAATCAATTCTAACTCCTGATCACGAGAAACTTTTATCGAAATATTTTGCTGTCCGCTTACAACTTTTGCCGGGAAGCTTTCTATACAATATCCCATTTCGTTTAAAACCAATCTGAGTTTTTCTAAATTTTTGGTTGTAGGCTTTATCCAAAAATCAACGTCTGCAGAATGTCGTTTATATCCATGGAAATTTACTGCTCCACCACCAACTAAAAGCATTTTAACTTCCTGTTGATGACATAGTTTGGTAAATTCTTTAACCTCTTACTCAAAATCCACAATCAGGTTTTCTTACAATAAAGTTTCCTTTTTCTTCTCCCATGGCTCTTTTTTTAAGTGTAGGAAAAACAGCAATAGAATCAACCATTTTAAGGAAAACACTAAAACGCTCGGTTCCACTCAAAGCCAAAAATTCAGCTTCTCGCCTTTGGTTGTTTTCTTCCTTGGTTCCGTAAAATACTTTTTGCATAGTGTAAAGGTATCAATATTCACGCTTTTAAAATGCGTAACAACATATTACATTTCTACTGTTAACTCTGCACGCAATCCCCCAAATCCGCCTTTTGTCCATTCCACATTTCCATTAAGTGCTTTTACTCTAGCCATAATACTTGCTAGTCCAATTCCTACTTCTTTTTGAGGTTTTTGCTCTATTCCAACGCCATTATCCTCCACCGTAAGGTGCACTAATGCGTGCTTTTGCTGCAATTTTATTTTTACCTCACTTGCTTCACTGTGTTTTAAAATGTTGGCCAATAATTCCTGACTAATTCTAAAAAGAGCTACTTCAATATGTTCTGTTAAACGCTTGTCTAAAGCTAAATTGTGCTCAAATGTATATTGTATGCCCACGGGTTTCAAAGTGTTATTGAGTAGCTCTTCCATAGCGGAAAGTAAACCTTGATTTGTAAGTTTTAAAGGCATCATTTGATGCGATAAGCCACGTACTTCATTGTATAAACTATCAATTAGTTCTAAGGATTTTTCATCTTCTTCGGTTTGCGCTTCACCGGCTTTTTGTTTTGCCAATATGTTATATTGAAAGCGCATTTTTACCGCCACCAAACTTTGGGCTATCCCATCGTGTAGTTCTTTGGCTATGCGTTTGCGCTCCTCTTCTTGGCTGTTTACGGTGTTTTTAATCAGTTGTTTTCTAAAACCCAATTCCTTTTCGGTAAGCGTTTGCTGCGCACGTTTTTTGCGTCTGTAAATTAAAAAACCGGCCACGGCTAAAATCAAGAGTATGGAGCCAATTAAGCTAATAATCCAATTTTGCTGTTTAGCGGTTAATAGTGAAGCTTCTGCTTGTTGTTGATTCAGTTGAGCAATTTGTTTTTCCTTTTTTTCAGTTTCATATTTTGTCTCTAATTCTTGCATGGACTGGATAGCCTCTTTGGAATAAATGGTATCTCGTAAAGCAAAGGTTTCCCAAGCGTAAGCAAGTGCTAAGTCAGCATTACCTAACGCTTCGTAGCATTCTGCAATTCCTTTGGAGCTCAATTGTAGAATGCTTAAATCCTTATTTTTCTTTGCCCATTTGTTAGCATCTAAGAAATAGGTGAGGGCTTTTTTCGGTTGTTTTAGCACTAACGCTACACTAGCCACATTGCATGCAAAATGTGCCATAGAACTTGTATCTCCTAAAAGAACCGCTGTTTCAAGTGATTCTTTATAATAAGCTAATGCAAGTTGGTTATCTCCGTTTTTTCTAACCAAATACCCTAAGTTATTGGTGCTAGTCATTATAGTGTGCATTCTACCACCGGTTTTGTGTATTTTTAAAGCTTTCTTATGATAAAAAATGGCTGAGTCTAATTGATCTCGGTTTGATAATTGAGTGGCATAGGCTTCATAAGATTGCGCTAAAGCTGGAAGGTTACCTACCGTTTTAAACATCGCTATGGCTTTTTTAGCATAGTCCGTTTCACGTTTAGGGTTTGCCTTATTAAAAAGTTCTGCCAAATACATGTAGCTGTGCGCAATAGCATTTGTGTCTTTAATGCTTTCAAAAACTTTAAGCGTATTAAAATAATACGTTGCTGCAGAATCATATAGCCCAACATCGCTTAATAATATGGCTAAAGTGGTTTGCACGCCAGCAATTTCTCTAGGGTGACCTAAAGCTTTTCGTATAGCAAGGCTTTTATTTAAATATTCAAAGGCTTTATTATAATCTCCAGACTTAACGCTATGTATAGCTAACGAAACGTATAGTCTTCCAAAAAGACTGTCATTGCCAATTTTTTGAGCTGTTTTATACGCAATATCACAATACTTTTTAGCTTTATTTGGATTATCATAGGAGGTGAAGTAACACAAATCATCCAATGCAGTAAAACGTTCCTCCATATTATTTATGCTCAATGCCTTATTTAAAACAGAATCTACTTGTGCTGTAGTAACTAATGATAAAGAACAAATTAAAAAGGTGGTTAAAATTTTAAAGATGGATGAATAATTCATTTTAGTAGTTGTTAAGTGATGTACTTGAAGTAATTGGTATAGCGAAACATTAAAACTAATTACTTAAATATAAAAAAATAGTATGTGTTTTAAGCGTTAAATGTAAGTTACTTAGCTCAAATTTAGTAGATAAAATACTTGATTATATTTAATCCTCGTACAATTTGTTGTTGTTCTATAAAACAACTATGCAAACTTGAGTTAATACAAAAATAAACCTTACTTTTGCGCTCCCTTTTTAAGAAGGGATGTAACTAGTTTAATTTTAAATCTTTAACGGATGAATCAGTACGAAACCGTTTTCATTATGAATCCCGTCTTATCTGAAGATCAGGTAAGGGAAACGGTAGAAAAGTTCCAAGGTTTGCTTGAAAGCAAAGATGGAAAGGTGCTGCACAATGAAAATTGGGGTCTTAAAAAAATGGCTTACCCAATTCAGCACAAACGCAGTGGTTTTTATCACTTAATGGAGTTTAATGCGCCCGGTGAGGTAATTGCCGAGCTTGAAGTGCAAATGAAGCGTGATGAGCGCATCATGAGGTTTTTAACCATACGCATGGATAAGCATCACGTAGAATACTCCAAAGTGAGAAGAAAAAAAATGCAAACCTCAAAATCTTAAGCAATGAGTGAATTAGAAACTGGATCGAATCAATCAGAAATCAGATACTTACAGCCGCTAAGTATTGATACAGGTAAACGTGAAAAGTACGATCGCTTTAAGCGCTACGGACTTAAATACGTGGACTATAAAGACCCTGACTTTTTGTTAGGCTTTTTAAATGAGCAAGGTAAAATCCTTCCAAGAAGGCTTACCGGAACTTCACTAAAATATCAACGTAAGGTAGCTACCGCCATTAAGCGCGCACGCCATTTAGCTATTTTGCCTTACTTGGCTGATAACCTTAAATAAGCAAGCATAATGGAAGTAATATTAAAGCAGGACGTAGAAAATTTAGGTTATAAGGATGATGTAGTAAGCGTAAAAAGCGGTTACGGCAGAAACTTTTTAATTCCTACCGGTCAAGCCGATTTAGCTACTAGCAGTGCTAAAAAAGTGTTAACGGAGAATATTAAACAACGTAAGCATAAAGAAGCGAAAGCTATTGAAGATGCTAAGAAAACAGCGGAAGTATTAGCGCAACTCAACATTAAAATTATCAGCAAAGTTGGTAAGGGTAATAAGTTGTTTGGCTCTATTAACAATGCAAACTTAGCAGAAGCACTTACAAAAGAAGGACACCATATTGATAGAAAGTTTATTCAAATTCAAGGTGGTACCATTAAAGCAACGGGTCCTTACAAAGCAAACATCCGTTTGCACCGCGAGGTTGTTGTAGATTTTGACTTTGAAGTAGTTGGAGAAAAGTAATTTTCTTAAACATTCTTATATACAAAATGCCTCCTCTTTTAGTGGAGGCATTTTTTTTGCTCATTATTATTAAATTACACTCATGTATTGGAAAAAGCTAAACAAAGAGGCCATTAAACAAAAAGTACTTACGGCCTTAGATAAAAACAGAAATTACGATTCTGATAATATTTTAGGTATTCCCGGTTCCTATTTAGATACTAAGCAATTTTACCGCGATGCTGATTTTTTAGAAAATGCACCATATTTAAAAACCTTTATTAATAATCCCAATCATATTGGTTGTCATACCCTTACGGGAGATGATGGTGAAGATTTATTTAAAGGAACACAGCAATTAGAAGTAGAACTCATTAAACTTGTAAGTGAAGAAATAATGTATGCAGAGCCTAATTCTATAGATGGTTATGTAGCACCCGGAGGTACGGAAGCCAATATTCAAGCACTATGGATTTACCGTAATTATTTTAAGCGACAATTTAAAGCTAAAAATCACGAAATAGCGGTTGTATTTAGTAAAGACAGTCACTACTCCTTTTACAAAGGCGCCAACCTTTTGAGTATAGAACCTTTGCCGGTAGCCGTAAATATGGAAACACGCGCAGTAGAAGAGGAGGAGCTCAAAAACACTTTGCATAATGCAGAAATAAGGGGTACAAAATATTTTATAGTAATTGCCAACATGAGTACCACCATGTTTGGTTCTGTGGATGATGCCAAACTATATAGTAAAGTGTTTAAAAGTATGAATTTACCTTTTAAAATGCACGCAGATGGTGCTTTTGGCGGATTTATTTATCCATTTACCAGCGCCCAAAATCAGCTTAATTTTAGTAATCCTGATATAACGTCCATCACCTTAGATGCCCATAAAATGCTTATGGCTCCGTATGGTACGGGTATGTTTTTAATAAGAAAAGGTTGGATGCATTTTGCAGCAACCGAAGAAGCACAATACGTTCAAGGGTTAGATTACACACTTTGTGGCAGTAGAAATGGAGCACAAGCCATCAGTATTTGGATGATTTTACAAGCACACGGGCCAGCCGGTTGGAAGAAAAAAATGCAATCATTACTTTCAGAAACCAATAGATGCTGTGCCGCACTAGATGCTTTGGGTGTAGAGTATTTTAGAAACCCGGAAATGAACATTATAACCATTAAAGCTGGGTTTGTTTCGGAAGCTTTATGTACTAAATACCGCTTGGTAGCAGATGATTATACAGGCACACCAAAATGGTGGAAAATTGTGGTAATGCCACACACGGAAGGAAAAGTGATTGATCGCTTTTTAGCAGATTTAACAAAGGAAATTGAAGCAAAACACATGGGTAAGTAACCCTCATAAAGTAAGCGTATGAACATAGCAATAGTAAATGGGCCAAACCTTAATTTGGTGGGTAACAGAGAACCGGAGGTATATGGAAATCAAAATTTGGATGCATACTTAGAAGGGTTGAAGCAAACATTCCCTGACGATCATTTTGAGTTTTACCAAACTAATGGGGAAGGAGCATTAATAGACTTTTTACAAACGGTAAAAGCAGATGTAATTATTTTAAATGCCGGGGCTTATACGCATACCTCCATTGCCTTGGGCGATGCCGTGGCGGCAATAAAAACTCCGGTTATTGAAGTGCATATTAGTAATGTATATGCCCGCGAACGGTTTAGGGCGCATTCTTACATTAGCGCAAATGCCAAAGGGTGTATTACCGGGTTTGGACTACAGGGATATGAAGTGGCGGTGCAAGCTGCTAAGCTCAAAGAAACAAATAATGATGCGTTGTGAATTTGAGATGAAAAAACAGGAAAACTATAAAATGCTTCTATGACTTTATTATCAAAACAGTTTGTAAACTCGGTTAAGCAAATTATAGTTGCTGCACAGCAGCAGGCTTTTCGTGCGGTAAATCAAGAGCGTGTTTTAATGTATTGGCATATAGGCAAACATATTGTAGTGGAAGAACAAAATGGTAAAGAAAGAGCTGATTATGGAGCAAAATTATTACAAAATCTTTCCAATGAACTTTCTAAAGATTTTGGTTCGGGGTTTTCGGTAAGGCAATTAGAACTTTGCCGACAGTTTTACACTACTTTTCCAATTGCGAACGCACTGCGTGCGCAATTGAATTGGACCCAATACAAACTTCTTTTAAGAATAGAAGATATAGATAAAAGGACTTATTATATTGAAGAAACATGCCATAACAATTGGAGTGCACGTCAAATGGAAAGACAGATAAACAGCCAGCTTTATGAGCGTTTATTATTGAGTAACGATAAAGAAAAAGTACTTGCAGTGGCAAAACGAGAAGCACAACCTGAAAATGCCAATGAAATTATAAAAGACCCTATGGTGTTGGAATTTTTAGGGTTAAAACCTCAAGCAGCATATTATGAGAAGGATTTAGAGCAAGCGCTAATTACTAATATGCAAACATTTTTGCTTGAACTTGGTAATGGGTTTTCATTTGTAGCTAGGCAAAAGCGTATTCAAATAGAAGAAGATGAGTTTTTTATTGATTTAGTTTTCTATAATCGGCTTTTGAAGTGCTTTGTAATTATTGAGATTAAAACACATAAGCTGTCACATCAAGATATAGGTCAATTACAGATGTACGTAAATTATTATGACCGGACAGAAAGACAAGAAGATGAAAATAAAACTATTGGAATATTATTGTGTACAGATAAAAACAGTACGATGGTAGAATATGCATTGCCAAAAAATAATTCTACTATTTTAACAAGTAAATATCAATTGTATTTGCCTAATAAAGAGGAAATTACGAAGGCGATTGAAAAGGCGTTTGAATGAACATTTTTTTCACTTTAATTTAAAAAATTTATCCCTATTTCGTAAACCCTATTTTATCCAACTCACCAAACTGTTTTTGCTTTTTTATAAAAAATGCTTCTACCAAACTTTTTTGATAAACACCAGTATGCTCCTTTAGGCTTCTTAATCGTTGTACTTTCTTTTGTTTGGCCAAGGTTGTAAAAAGGCCGTAAAATGCAAAGTGAGCGCGAAAAACGGCAAAAAAGTGCTTTGGTTGTTTGTCTAAAAGAAACTTTAGTGCAGCCGCACCATCTAGCACTAAGCGGGTAAAAATTACGGTGAAAGCTTCTGCGGTAGGTAGATTTAAAAACAAAACAATCAGATTGTTTCTAAAATTTAAGAAGGTTTTGTGTTCGTTCAGCTTATCTAAAGTTCCTCCACCTAAGTGAAAAACAGTAGATTGTGGAGCGCAAGCAATGGTGTAACCGGCATTTTTCATGCGCCAGCAAAGATCAATTTCTTCCATGTGTGCAAACAAAATTTCATTAAGCCCACCCACCTTTTTAAAAACTTCGGTACGTACCATTACACATGCACCGGTAGCCCAAAACACTTCCGCATAGTCATTATACTGTGTGGTATCCTCTTCTAACGCATAAAACAATCTGCCCCGGCAAAAAGGGTAACCCAAGTAATCTATAAATCCACCGCAAGCACCTGCATACTCAAAGAAGTTCTTGTTTTTAAAATCTTTTATTTTAGGTTGTATGGCGGCTAATGTATCATCCGCTTCCATAGCTTGTAGCAATGGCTCAAGCCAATGTTCAGTAACCGCTACATCGCTATTTAAAAGAACAACAAACGGTTCTTTAACGTGTTGCAAACCATCGTTATAACCTTTTGCATAACCACCGTTCGTTTCGTTTTGTATCCAATTTATGGTGGGCCAATGCTGGGCTACATACGCCTTGCTTTCATCAGTAGAAGCATTGTCAATCACATAAATAGTGGCCTTACCGCTATGCGCTATTATCGAGGGTAAAAACTGCTCTAACAATACCTTTCCATTCCAATTTAGTATAGCTACGGCTACTTTTTCTGTACTATGCATGTTTCCAACGTCTATGACTCCAAAGCCAATCTTCCGGCTTTTTTCTAATTATTTTTTCTAAAAAGGCTACGTGCGTATCGGTTATTACATAAGGTTCTACCGCTTGAGGATGCTTAAATAAAAGCTTGGCTTCCACTTCATAATAGCCTCTTTTTACGCGCTGAATATCAATAAATACAACGGCTAAATCACATTTACGCGCTAAGTTTTCTACACCTAAATGTACCGGAGTATCAATTCCCATAAAGGGTGCACGGTATTTTATTTTACCCTTATGTGGACTTTGGTCTGCCATAAAAATATATAAAGGTGCTTTGGCCGGATTGCCCAGCATAAAGGGATAGGTTTCGCTCATTGGAAATAGTTGTAACCCAAATTGCTCTCTAATTTGCACTACTTTTTTACTAAAACGTTTATTGCGCAAACGGTGATAAACCGCAAAACTTGGATGTGGAATCAATAATGGAAAACTCATGGCTGTCCACTCAAAATTAGTGTAATGCCCCATTACTAGCATAACGCCTTTTTCCTTGGCATATAATTTTTGAAACAACTCCGGATTTTTTAGTACAAAGCGTTTGCGTATGGTTTTTTCAGAAATACTCAAACTTTTAAAGGACTCCACTATTAAATCAGCAAAATTCTTGTAAAATTTTAATCTGATTTTGTTTTTCCATTTCAAGGATTTATCAGGAAAGGCAAGCGATAAATTATGTAGAATTACCGCTTTGCGATATTTAGCAACGTAAGCCAACAGAAAATACAGAAAATTACTGATGAGATACAGCACAGAGAAAGGTAAAAAAGAAATAAGCCGGCCAAAAGCAATGGCCAAATAGTACCCAATCATCCTGCTAAAGTAAGTTTAATTTCCTCTATCCATTATAAGGGTATTATTATTTAATCGGCTACCCATTTCATCTCCCATATTAGGATTGCTTTGATCTAAATTATCGGTACCCAACTTGCCATTTGCCAGCTGATAACGCCAGCGATCGTTTTGCAATTCACCAATGGCGGTGCTATGTATTAATTCATAATCATTGGTAGGGTGCTGAAATTCAGCAAACACAAAAATTTTATTGGTTTGCCTAGTAGCAAAAGGAGAATTTACTGTTTGATACTGCCAAATTTGATAAGGTGGTAAAGATGGCTCCATTTTTCGGTTCTCCATTTGGTCTGGCGCGCCATATACTAAATATACATAACCTCTGTCCGTAAGGTATCCGGGCTGCATGGTAGAGGTAAACTCAGTATTAGCATAGCGTACAAGGGTTAAATAACGCCTCCAAATTTCGGCTGCTTGTGCAGGAAATTTTTCCTCCCAAAACCCAAAAAGATAATTTTGCATTTCTGGTTGTTCTTTTCTGGCCAAAATTTCTTTTTGCATCAATATTTCATCCGCACTACTTACCGGTGACAGGTATTTAATAAAAGTGGATAGTGTATCTATTTCGGTAATTTTTTTGGCAAAATTTTGTGGATTTTTAGATGCTTTTTCTAAAATTACGGAAAGCGGTTGAGCCGCTGCTTTTCTATAAAACAACGTGTTTTTTTCATATACCACTTCTCCTTTGTTATCAATTATTTCTAATATTAACTCGTATTTACCCGTGGGCAAATCGGTAATATTAAAACTGCCTATTACTGGTTGTATGCTTTTGGCAGTTTCTCTTTTGGTTAGTCCGTAGCGCGTTAGCCTATTGCTTGTTTTTACATCGTGCAAAAAGTAACGGTACGCATAAGCACCATTTTCACCAAAGGTTTTTTGAGTATTATAAATTTCTGCGTAAAAGTTTAGTTTGTTAATAGTAGGTGGTAGGTAGGCAATACCACTGCTTATAATTGGGTATAAATCGTAACCGGATTTTGAAAAACTACTGGGTGCTTGAGAAGCTTTAAAGCTTTCTAAAAGTACCAAATCTGAACTGCATACTAAATTTTGAAAACCAACGCTTATGCGCTGTTCAATGGGGTAAGCCTTGGTAGTGTCAGCAAGGTCTAGCATTTGTATAAACAACAATAAATTACCTTCATCAACGGGAATTCGCTCCTGATGCAACAATACCTTGGGTACTTGAAGCGTATCTTTTAAAAAATCTGTTTTTATTCTAAACTTAGAAAAACCAACGGTAGCACCCATTTTATCGAAAGTAACCAATACATCTAAGGCGCCCTGATACTTACCGGAAGGCATTTTTTTAAAGTTTAAGCTGTTACCGGCTAAGGCAAAGTATAATTCTACGTACGGTTTATTGTTGTCGTCTAAAAAACTAGCGTAGCCAACACTTACACCTAAGTTTTTGGCAATTAGGGTGTTTGCGCTTATCGCGAAGAAAAATAGGATGCTAAAAACTATACGCATGAAAATATTTTTTTTGGAATTATAAATATAGTCTTAAAAAAGTGCAAAGGTTGTTTGGCAACTCAAAAAATCTTTTACTTTTGCAGCCCTCAAAGTTAGAGGATTTGATTTTTTTTGGAGAGATGGCAGAGCGGTCGAATGCGGTGGTCTTGAAAACCATTGTACCGCGAGGTACCGGGGGTTCGAATCCCTCTCTCTCCGCACAAAAAACAGCCCCGTATCGTTTTAGATGCGGGGCTTATTTTTTAGCTATTCCTTAGAAACTCCCTTCATCATAGTCAATGTTTTTTTCGTTTACAAAATCGTATAAGGTAAGTCTGCGTAGGGTGTAGTAAGCTATCCAATAGTCGCGTAAAGCAGCTACATAGCTTTGCCGTGCATTGTCTTTTTCGCTTTGCGCGAGGTTTAAATCGGTAATACTAATTTTACCGGTTAAGTATCGCGCTTTGGTTACTTCATAGCGTTTTTGCGCAACGGTATCGGCCCTACCGGCTACCTTTAATTGTTCTTGCTGCATATTAAAGCGCATAACTTGCAAGTAAATTTCCTGTTCAAAATTAATTTCATCTTGCTGCACATCTACCTCAATTAAATCACGATTGGCTTTGGCACGCCTAACCCTAGATTTTGCCCTGCCCCAATCTACCAACGGAATGCTTACACCCACGGCCACGTTTTGTTGTTCTAAAGGATTGCGATACACACCATCAAACGTGTTGGCCTGTTGGTTTAAACCAAAATTTGCACGCACATTTAAATTGTACCCACTTTGTCCGCGGGCTTCGGCAATTGATTGCTCCGCTTCTAGGCGTCTGCGTCTAAATTCTAACACAGCTTGGCGATTAGCACGTGCTTGATTCATAGCTTCATCAATGGAAATTTGCAGATTAAAAATCTTACTCGGTATTTCTAGTTTTAGCTTTTCCGTTTGTTCTAAATTTAAAAAGCGAATAAGTCCTTGTGTACTAACTTCATAATCTAAACCCGCAGCACGTAAAGAATTTTTGGCGTTTAAAAGGTTAAGTTCAATTTGCAATAAATCATTTTCTGCAATTTTTCCAAGATTAAATCTTCCCTGAGAAATTTTAAAAAGTGTATCATTATTACTCACATTTAGCTCCGCAATTTTCATACGTATGGAAGCCGAAAGCGCTTGGAAGTACAATTGGGTAACTTCAGAAGCAATGCGCTCCAAATCTTCATCATACGCGCGCTTAGATTCTTTATATAAAATAGGTTGTATTTGATTGTTCCATTTCATTTGGTTGTATAACACCATGGGCTGAAAATAACTGATGGAAAAAGGTGTGCTAAAGTAATCGGTGCGTGAAATAGGGCTGTAAACATTGGTGCGTTGTAAGCCGCTAGAAACAGAAAAGTTACCTCCGGTAAAGGGTACATTTTGGTCTAAGGTTACATCTCCGGCAAGAAAAAGTTGCTCTCTTTGTCTAAAATCAAAAGTTCCATCATCTTGTAAAACGCGCGTTATAGAACTGCTATAATCTGGCAACGTACCGTTTAAGGTAAGTAAGGGCAGGTTAGAAGCTTTAAATTGACGATAGTTCCAATACCTGTTTTCAGCTTGGTTTATAGCGCGGTAGTAGCTAGGCGATTGCTCTTTGGCACGTTGAATAACTCCGCTTAAAGATAGCTCAGTAGTGCTTTGCGCGGAAACACAGCCGGCAACCAAAATGCCTAAAAAGGTAAAAATTTTATTCATAGCGAAGCGATTCAACGGGGTTTTGCATAGCCGCTTTGCGCGCGGGTGAAATGCCGAAAATAAGTCCGGTAGCTGATGCTACACCAAAAGATATTAAAATGGAAGAAAGCGATACAATGGTTTTAATATCAGCAAACTCGCTGATTAAGATAGAAGCCAAGCCACCCAGAAAAATTCCAATTAAACCACCGGTAAGGCTAATCAATAAGGCTTCAAATAGAAATTGCTTTATAATATCATCTTTTTTGGCGCCAATGGCTAGACGTGTGCCAATTTCACGCGTTCTTTCTAAAACAGAAGCTAGCATAATATTCATAATTCCAATGCCTCCCACCAGCAACGATATTCCCGCAATAGCGGATAAAACTAAATTGAAAATATCTTTTGTTTTTTGCTGTTGCTGAAGCAATTGCTCAGGAATTACAATTTCAAAATCTATTACATTATTGTGCCTTCTTTTTAAGTAACGACTAATAACATCAGCAGAAGCTGAAAGGGTGGCACTTTCTTGAACCTGAATGGTAAGCTTGTCAATTTGATGATAATTTATAGCTGGTTTTGCTTTTTCGCCCATCACAAAATAGTTTCGTTGTTCTCCGGCTAATAGCCTTCCTCTGTCCTCATACCGCACAAGCATACTGCTTATTGGTGTATAAATATCCATGTTGTAGTTACGGATACCCAAATTTTCCATAGCCTTTTTGCTGATTGCTTTACTTTTAGTAACACCCACTATTTTAAGCCATTGGTTGCCACATTTTATACTTTTACCCAAGGCATTACCTCCTGTAAAAAACTTTTTTTCTACATCACTACCAATAATACAAACAGCCAAGGCTCTATCAATTTGTTCCGCGTTAAAAACTTCACCTTTTGCTAGTTTAATATTAGCAACGGTAAAAAAGGTTGGGTTTACACCAATCAATTTGGCAGTTCTGCGCTTGCCATTGCTTATTACATAAGTATCTAAAAGTATTTCTGGACTCACAGCACTTAAATTGGGAAGCATTTTACCTATGCCTTCCGCATCTTTTAAATCCAATCCTTTAGAAAATTTTTCAGTTTCATCCGTGTTGGTTTCTTCACCAATTTCTTCTTCTTTTTGTTCTACAATGGGTGAAATTTCAATGTTGTTTACACCTACTAATTCCATTTGAGATAGAATTTCATCCTGTGCGCCTTTACCAATGGCTAGCATGGTAATTACCGCAGCTACACCAAAAATAATTCCCAAAGCGGTAAGCATACTTCTTACTTTATTAGCCAAAAGTGCATCAAAAGCAATTTTGAGATTTATCTTATCTCTTTCACTAAAAAAGCGACTCATTTTTGAACAGTTTTACTGGTATTTAGTGTTTTTAATGCATATTCTTCAGCCTTTTCAGGTGCATTTAAATACACCTCGTCATTTTCAGAAAGTCCACGTAATACCACAACAAATTCATCGTTTGATGCGCCTAGTTTCACTTCTTGCTTAGTTAATCCTACACCCGATTTTATGTAAACAAAACTTACTGTATCTGCACCAAACAAGGCTTCCAAAGGAATTTGAAGTGCGTTTTCTTGCTCACTAATATTTATGTGATTACTAGTAGTCATACCCGGGCGATACAAGCTATCGGTTTCTAATACTTCAATTTCTACTTCAAACACTTTAGTGTCACCATCTTTACGTGTTTCACCCATGTTTGCAACGCTGGTAACTTTTCCATTAAGTTCAGCATCAGGAAAGGCGTCTAAACCCAAGACTACTTTTTGGCCAATCTGTATTTTTCGCACATCTACTTCGTTAATATAGGTTTTACTCATCATTAAACTTAAATCTGGCAAAGTAGCCACGGTAGGATTCCAAGGACTTACCGTACTTCCTGTTTGCCTTTTGCCATCCCAGCTTCGGTAGTAGTTTACCATCCCTTTTTTAGGCGCAGTAATGGTAAATTCTTTTTGCAATTCTTCTAGCTTTTCCAGCTTGTTACGTGTCTGCTGAAGCTCGGCAGCCGCTTCATTCATTTTTGCTTTACTCTGCTGCTTTTTTATCTTATAATCTTCATTTTTACGTTGTAAATCATCGCGTACTTTCTCTAAATCCAATTGCATTTTTTGAATGGTGGCCGGTGGTTCATAGGCACTTTGCTTTACTTCAATTTCTTTTTGTGTAATCTGAAATTTAATATTCTCTAATTCATTGCGTTTTTCACGCAGGGTAAGGGCGGTATCCAGTTGTGTTTGCGTGTATTGGCTAGTTGCTTTATCAAGCTCTACCAAGGCTTCATTTATTTTAGAGCTAATTTCCGATTTGTCTAACGAGGCTACAAAATCGCCCTCTTCTACATACGTGCCTTCCGGAACTAAATTGGCTATTTTAATTTGATTTAGGCCATAGCGTTGCATTCCGGTAGGAGCTAAAATGTTCTCTGAATTTTTAGCCATTAATTCACCACTGCTTACTACTTCTTCGGTAAATTTTCCAATAAATGCTTTGGTAGTTAATTGTATTTCAGCATCGTCATCACCTGCGGTGTACCATATTGCCAAAAGGGCTAATACGGCAAATCCTATTATTAGCGGTAGCTTATATTTTTTCATTTGAAGTAGGGTTGGATAATAAACAGTGGCTAAATATAGGAATTCCGATAGCAGATAAATTTATCTTTTGCTTATTTAACACTTTGTTGTAAAAAGATATTTCTTAACCTTGTATTTTATTAACCTAAGTTTGAATATGAAAAAAAACTACATCTCTTTTCCCCTTAAATTCCGCTTTATTTTAGCCTTAGTATGTGTTGTTTTTTCGATCATCGAAGGGAGAGCCAACCATGAACTAGGGGGAGAAATTAACGTTAAGTTTATTAACGATACGGCTTATGTTAAGCTAAATTTTTATCGCGTGGCTACCTCTGCCGCTCCTAATAGTGTAATGCTTAGAGTGGACAGAACATTTCCTTTTATGGCTCCTACTTTATTTTCTGCAAATAAATACGGCAGCGATACCATTTACAATTTCAATGGATTAAGGTTTGAAAGCGCTTTATATTCCAGCAAAATTTATATGCCCGATACCGGACTTTATAGGTTTTCTTACGCATCCTCGGGTCAATTTACTTCTGATATTATGAGCGGAAAGGACGTGTTCATTTACACTAACATTCAACACTATACAGGTGTGAATTGTAGCTCAGCCATTCTCACTAATTTGCCAAGCTACACTTTTCCTACTGGAGTTTCATGGCAATATAATGTTGCTGCAACATCAGAGTACGATAGTTTAGTGTATGTTATCGGAAAGCCTTTTGAGGGAGATATTAATAATAGGTATGCTGCGCCAACATTTATATCTGGGTATGTGCCGCCCATTTCGGGAATTGATACAATGAAAATTAATTCTAAAACAGGGATGATCAATTTTAATTTTTCATCTACTGGAAAATATTTTCTTAGTGTAAAAGTGCAAGCCTATAAAAATGGCGTATTTGTGTCAGCTGTAAATAGGGTGGAATATATTTTAGCATCAGACTTTCCAGGATTAAGTATTCAACCCTCATTTCCCATACCAGATTCTACTTATGAAGGTTTACCGGTTTATTTTGTGTCCGTAGCAAAGCCTAATGTAATAGATTCTGTGCGTTTTGATGGCGCAAATTTTAATGGAGATCGACTTCTTGCCAGAGGGCAGATTTTTGAACCTTCAAATGGATTTGCCAATCTTTTGGTTAATAGTGCAACAGCTAACCTAGCAGTTGGATCTTTGAATTTTATTCCAGACATCTCAACTATTGGAAAACTTATACCCGCTACCATTCGCTTTAAAAACGGACGTTATGGTTTTGATCAAACTATATATACGCTTACACGCGATGACCGATCTCAATTTACAGGTGGAGAATTAGGTTTATCTGCGGCTAACGGCAGTTTAAAAGTACAGTTAGGAATTTATAGAACTTCCAATATGCGGCCAACACCAGACACACTATTAGTTGCTTTAGAAGAACTTGGAGGAGCAACTAGGAATGTATCTCTAAATATATTGGGTAGAGATACATTAGCTAGAGATCCTTACGTTTTAGAGTATGTTGCCTACGAAGCAAGTGTTTCAGCTGTAAATAGTGCATCTTATAAGGCTGTGTTCACAGGTTGTTGCCGAAATTATTTATCAAATAATGTAATAGCGCAAAATTATTTTGATTTAGTATTAGAGGCAACTCTCGACCTTAAAAATGGAACTAACTCAGGCATTAGTGCTTTTAATTTTCCAGCCCAAGTTCTATTTAATATCAATGACAAACATGTTTTTAACTCTGGTTTTTATGATATCGAAGGAGATAGCTTGAATTTGATAGTTGGAGCACCATCCATTGGCAACAATAGCCTAATGAGTGGTTACTCGTTGCCAGCATCAAATCCCAATACACCTTTTGGGGAAATTGCTAACAGTAAAGCTTTGCAATGGCAACCTACGCTAGATGGAGATTATTTACTAGCAGTAACTGTAGAGGAGTATAGAAATGGAGTTAAAATTGGCCAAGTCTCCAGAGATATATCTCGATTAGTGATGAGTACACAAAATTCGTTGGTTTTTAATGGTGCCACAGGCGGTAGTGTTCAAAATGGTATAAGAACGTTTAATTTAAAACCTGGAGTACCTTTTAAATTAGCTGTGGATGGCAAAAATTTAGCTGCGGCTGATAGCACTATTGGTTTAAATATAGGCGCTGTTTCCACCGTTTTAGCTAATCCTAACTTCAATGCTTCCTTTGCTGTAAGTAATACAGCAGTAGGGTCTGGTAAAAAAGGAGAATTTGAGTGGACTCCGCAGGGTAGCGATTTTGGTACTACACATCTTTTATATCTAAGTGCCTCAAATGGTTATCATCAAAAAAGTGAAGTTGTATTGCTTAGAGTGTTTGATGATGTGGGATTACAAGAACAGAGTAAAATGTTTTTTAGCGTATTCCCAAATCCAAATAGTGGGGCATTTAAGATAAGCGTTACGCAACCCGGACTAAAAGATGTTACGATTTACGCTTTAAGCGGTAAAGTGATAAAAACATGTACACTTACTGAAAATGAAAGCGAAGTAGCCATTCAAAACCTCTCGAAAGGGACGTACGTAGTAGAATTAAACACCTTTGAATCAAGAACCCAACAACTAATAATAATTCAATAATATCCTCAATTCAAATTTTATGAAAAATCTAATTGTTACTTGCTTACTTCTAGCCGGGCTATTTTGTTTTACACCTAAGGTAAATGCTTCTCATCATGCAGGTGGCGATATTTGGATTTCAATAAATAGCAACAACCAAGCGATTGTTACGATTACACTTTTTCGCAATATGGAAAGTATTAATTTACCTATTGTGGCTAGTTATTTCTATGATAACCTTGCTGATACGGCAGGACCCTTAAGATCTGTAGCTTTAAGAGTAATTCATGATACCGTATTTGTTGAACCGAACCCAATGACTAATAATATTTTTGGTTTGGAACGATATGTTTATGTAGATACGATTAACTTATCAAGTTCTGGAACTTATAGGTTTGACGCTGAATACGTTCTTCGTCCTCCTTGTGTGAATCTTTCAGGTGCAGGTTTCATGTATGTGCATAGTGAAATAACGCATACCATGGGAGTAGCAAATAAAGGTGTTCGTTTTTTGGACAACCCTATTTATTCCAATAATACTGAGCAATTTAGTATTACTAATTTGGCCGATCAGTCTGATGCCGATAGTGTGACCCACGAATATGTGATACCTAAAATTTCCTTCACTCAAAACGTACCTCAGTTTAGCCCATTTTTTCTCTCATCGCAAAACCCACTCAACGTAAATCCAGTTTTTAATAGTATTACAGGGCAATTAACTACCAAGGGTTACAATCCTATTTCTGGTGCTTATGGTTACGCTGTTAAAGCTACTGCTTACAGAAATGGATTGATTTCTGGATATGCTGTTAGAGAAAACGTTTTCAGAACTTACCCGATTTCAAGTGCTGTAAGTTCCGATATCATAAACTTTTCAAAACCACCTTCTACCTTAAATTTAGGTTCTCGTGGTAACGGTTATATTGCTCAAGTTGGAACACCTTTAACTTTGGATTCCCTACTTTTTGATTTTCCAAATTTTGGTGTGTATAGCCCTTCTTCAGTTTCAGATGTAACGGTAGAAGTGGTGACTACATCAGGTATACAGTTTGGCACCAATGCTACATTAACGGATAGCATATTAAATACGGCTAAAACCTTACGTAACTTTAGTCTTACGTATATTCCTGACGCTTCATCCGGTAACCAATTTGAGGTAATCAATTTCCGATTAGTATCAAAATACTCTTCCTACGATTATAGTTTTTGGATTTACGTGGAGGGCGATAGTGCCATAAAACATGAAGGAGCAGATTTAACCGCAGCCAAGGATAGTGCAGGAAATACGCAGTTGAGTTTGAATCTATATCACGGAGGTACTACGGTATTGGATACGGCACAAACCATTTTGGTAAAAGATGCGCAGGGCAATACAACCACGCATAATGTTTATAAGGATAATGTTCAATTGGTGCGCTCTATACCAAGTGCGGTTTTAGTTTCCAATTACAGCGCAGACTTAGGAAATTTAGCCGCGGGAACGTACACCGCTTATATCCAAGAATGTTGTCGCTTAAACAATGTGTTGAATGTAGCACAAAGCACAGCCAATGGTTTTTATGTAGAAACACAATTTACCATTGATGCCACTACCAAAGGCGCTCCAAAATTTAATTTTGCTCCTTTAACGGCTGTACCCAAAGACAGCCTTTGGGGGTACGATATAAGCGCTACCGACTTGGATGGCGATAGCATTTATTATTCTGTATCAGATCCGTTGCAAGCAGCAGGTGTTTCTGTAAATCAATTTGTAGGATTACCCTCAAACAGTCCGTTAAATTTACAAGTAGTTCAATCAGCAGGAGTGTTAGCTATTTCAGGTTCCACAGCTGGTAAATATGTGTTAAATGTAAAAGCAGAAACGTTTGATGCAACTGGAAATAAGCGTGATGAAATTAATCGGGACATGTTTGTAGAAGTATTGGATACTGGTGCTTCTTTAAACATTATAGTTCCTGATTCTAGCACGCTAAATGTTAGCACCGGCTTACCAAGCTTTTCACTTACAGCGGGTAAACCGTTTCAATTTGCAGTGAGTGCCTTTACTAATTTGGTGGCTGATAGTACTACTGGCTTGACTATGCAAGCTACGGGAATGCCACTAACCATGACAAATAGCGCGGCTAGTTTTGTAGTATCGCTAAACAAACGCGGCAGTGGTAAAAAAGGAACATTTACCTGGACGCCTGATAAAAGTTTAAAAGGCCAACGCTTTATAGTAAAAGTAAGGGTAGAAGATGAGCAAATGAGCTACACGTACACAGTGCTATTAACGGTTGATGCAGCTGTTGGTATTTCTGAAAATGTAGTGCGTCAATTAGAAGTATATCCAAACCCCGCAAAGGATAAATTGAACATTAATTTTACCGAAGGGGGAAATTATACTATACATTTAATTAATGAAGTTGGTCAAATAGTATTTACCAAAGAAGCAAATGTAAATGCAGGAGTTGAGATGATTAACTTGCCATCCGAGTTTAGTAATGGTGTTTATGTACTTCAAATTGAGGCAGCAGACAGCAGCTATCTTCAAAAAGTACAGATACTTAAATAACGCATAAAACTAATAAAAAAGGGCTACTAATCTTTTGAGATTTAGTAGCCCTTTTTCAATTAAACAGCATCAATTTACTGCGTCAAATTATCCTTAGTATAGGTACTCGGCAGTTCCATCGTGCAAATTGCATCTCCAGTGTGCAGTGCTTCCGATTTTATAATTTCACCAAAATGTACGGTGTGATCACCTATGTTTTCACTCTTAATTACTTTACAGGTGCAATAACCCAAGCTTTTTTCTAAAATTATTTCACCGTTTTTCTTCTCAAAAGTTACCCCATTTATTTTACCATCTTTCACGGTTGAATCTTTGGCAAATTTTTCAATTAAGCTTTTATGTTCTTTCCCTAAAAGATGCAGCGTAAAATGGCCGCTGTAATCAATTGTTTCATTTAAATGACTTTTTTGCCCAACCGCTACCGCTAGCATTGGCGGTGTAAAAGAAGTTTGCATGGCCCAATTAATAGTTCCGGCAACTACATAATCTTCATCTCTGGTTTTCATTTCATCTCCGGCTTTTAAAGCGGTTACTACATAATAGCCATAAGTCATCTTTTTCATTAAATCATCCATCGTTTTACGTTTTATAGTTTGTAGATTTAACTTACAACAATCTAAAATGTTGACTAATTAATGCGCAGATTTTTGAGCACGCGTTTTGAAATACCAAGCTAAACCCCAAGTTGTAAATAAAGAAAACCCTCCATATAGCGCGGGCATAAGCGCCATTTCCGGTTTTTGTAGTAACTCAGAAGCAATAAATATAGCCAACACACTATTTTGTAAGCCAACTTCTATAGCAATGGTAAAACGACTTTCTGCATTTAATTTCAAGTAGGAATGTCCACTTGCGTAATAGCCCAAATAAATGCTGAGTATGTTTAAAAGGAGTAAGGGAAAAATTAAAGGTAAATGCTCAAGTAAATCAGCTGGGCCGGTGCCTTTTTTACCAAAAATTACCAAGGCTACTGAGGCGGCTAAAAGAAACCATATAATGTATTTTAAAGAGCCTTTAATTTTTTCGGAAATATGCTGGGGCAGTAGTTCGTTAATGCACAAGCCCGCCAATGTGGGTAATATTACTTTGAAAAGAATTTCGCCAACGCTATTACCAAAACTCAATTGAATAGAACTACTTTCTCCCATAAAAATGATGGAGGCAAGTTGCAATATAAAAGGAATGCTAAAAAGAATTATAATACTATTAAAGGCGGTTAAACTCACCGATAAAGCCACACGGCCTTTTAGCAAAAACGTAATGAAATTAGACATGGTGCCACCCGGACAAGCAGAAATAAGAATTAAACCCATTTTAAAAATTGGATCCATGGGCCATAAAAGGGCAATAGCAAAACCAAGGGTAGGCAAGAAAATAATTTGAGTAACCAGCCCGGTAATAATAGGAGCAGGGTGCGTGGCTACACGCCTAAAATTTCTGAAATGTAAACTGAAACCTATGCTAAAAGAAATAACTCCGATAATAATCGGCATAGCAATATTTGAGAGGTTTTCCATTTGGTTTTATCCTATTGAAAAATCAACCCAATGATAGCAATATGGTTTGTAAAAGACAGAAATTTGGAGTGACTTAGTTCTCCATTATCTAATTATAACAAAAAGCAAGAAAGGTTTAACCTTTCATAACTTCCGTCATTTTTAAATCTAGATTTTTACCTTCACCAGCCTTTATACGCCAGTATTTGCGCTCATGTGCGTCTGGCTTAATTTTTAAGGATTTTCATATACTCCTGAAATTTTGTTTCAGTAGTAGTATTAGAAAATGCAGAAATACGCAACACTTTCTCCACAATGTGGCTTGCATCTTTCTCTTCTTTCTCCTCAGTTTTCTTATACTCTTTCATAGAGTTGTTCTGAAAAGCCATAAACTTACTTGGAGCAAAGCGATTTTCACCATCAATTTTATAAAGCACAGCATTTCTGCTTTCTTTAAGTAATTTTCTGGCAAAGGTCACTTCATCTTCCTTTTTACTATTGAGGTATTGCTCAAAAGTAATTACGTTATTTATTATTTGGTCTTTAGTGGTTACAGAACTCATGTGTATAAAAATCTCAGTTTAATAGAATGCGCGAATGTAGTAGAAACAGCGTTAAAACTACTATAATATTCTATTAACCTATTACTGTTAGATTTGGTTTATAAAGATTATGCAAAAAATGAAAGTTTTTAAGGTGTAAAGTTAGATGGTTTAGAAAAAGTTGAAGCTAACCATTAGGCGGAAAGTAAAATGTACCACTTTTTAAATGTTAAAAATTAGTAAGAGACTGTGGTAATGATATTTACAGGCGTGCTTTTGAACCAAAAATTTGATTTGCATATAAGTGCTTAAATAAGATGAACCATTTTAAATTACCAACTTCATTTGATATTGATTTACGTAATGCTCCAACCCAAGTTGGTTTAAGAAATCAATTTTTTCTGTAAGATTTTCATCCACATTGTTTACGATCACCTTTTTGGAAATAGTGCTTATGGCTGTAAATAATCTTTTAAAAGCGTCAGGCAGGTTGGCTAAAATTTCAAATTGGGCAATTTTGCCGTTATCCGGATTTATGGCGAAAAACGATTCAAAATGATTTTCAAAAAACACCTTATAATACTTGTAGTTACCATTTGCTAGAGATTCTTTTTGATACTCCCAAGCGTAGGTATGTTGATTGGGAATTTCAGACCAATTTATATCTGCATATTTAATTTCCTCCAAGCGTAGCGCGGTGTTTCCGTGCTTTAATGCACCTTTAAAACATCTGTAGGTTTTAGCAATGCGAAAACCAATATTTTGGTACGCTTTAATGGCGCGTTGGTTTTTAGTAATCACTTCCAAAGTACTTTCTAAAACACCATTTTTACGCAAGTCAGGAAGTGCGAAATTGTAAATAGCTCGCACCACTTTTTGATTTCTAAATTCAGGAAGTACACCTGTGCCAATATTGTGCGCAGTGCGTATTCCATTTCGTGTATCTACCGCGTGTATGATAAAACCAACCATTTTTTGGTTTTGAAACATGCCGTAGGATAAAGTGTAATCCACTTTAGCCGCTGCCCACTTTTGCTTGTAGTAGTTTCTATCGGTAGGCATTTCCACAAAGTAATTTTCAAACGCCAGTAAAAAGCACTGCAGGAGTACATCAAAATCGGAGGGGGAGAGGTTTCTTACAGTCATTATCCTTAATACATATTTAAATATTACACTACAATTTCAGTTTAAATCCCATAACTTCCCAAATTCACCATTCCTAACTCCCTTTTCCCAATTCCCTACTCCAAACCCTTACTCTTCTTACTCCCATCATACAAATCATACCTCAATAAGTAACTTTCCAAAGCCCCATTGTACAACCGTATTTTTCTACTTGGGCGCAAGCCAATGTGCTTAATACCTTCGGTGCTGCTAGTAAGTACATAAGCGGTGTAGCCACTCCAATATTTTTTCATAGCATCGCCAATGCTAGCATATAATTCAGGTATGTTGGCTTCAATTTTTATCCCGTAAGGCGGGTTAAAAAGTAAAATACCACGCCTGCCGGCTGCTTCGGGACGTTCACTTTTAAAGAAGTTGGCTTCTCCAATAGTTATCTCTTCTTCAAGCATCGCGTTGCGCACGTTTTGCTCTGCTTTGCGCACTACGCCAGTAAGTTTATCCAGTCCAATTATTGGGTGATGAAACTCCTTGGCTTTTTCTAAGGCTTTATCAAAAATTAACGCGTATAAATCGGCATCGTAATTCTTCCAGTTTTTAAAACAAAAGTTTTTTCTAAAAACGGAAGGTGGAATGTTGTGTGCCAAAAGAGCGGCTTCAATGGCAAAAGTTCCTGATCCGCACATCGGGTCAATTAAAGGTGAATGCTTGTCCCAATCTGTAAGTTGAATAATGCCTGCCGCCAATACCTCATTTATAGGTGCTTTATCTACCGAAGTACGGTAACCACGCTTGTGCAAACTATCGCCTGAGCTATCCATGCTCACCACCACGTTTTCTTTTTGTATATAAAGATTTATGCGCACATCTGGGTCGCGCGTGCTTACGGATGGACGTTTGCCGGTTAATTCTCTAAATCTATCGGCCACCGCATCTTTGGCCAATTGGGCAATAAATAAACTGTTTCTGAAAAAACTATCATTAGCGGTGGCGTCAATTACTATGGTTTTATCCACGTCAAAATATTCCTCCCACGGTATGGCCTTCATCTTTTTATACAAGTCATCTTGGCTGCGCACTTTAAACTCGCTAATAGGCACTAATATGCGCACAGCCGTTCTTATCCATAGGTTTGCTTTGTATAAAAAACCAATATCACCTTTAAAAGAAACGCCTCTTACAATAGGTTTTACTTCCTGCGCGCCAAGTATTTGCAGCTCTTTGGCTAATACTTCTTCTAGGCCATAAAGTGTTTTGGCCAACATGGGAAAGTTTGGATCACTCAAAGCGGAAAAAATTCAATTTTGCTATCAACGTTGGGAAAGTCTTTTGCCAAAGCTTGGCTAAACATAGCTTCTGTTTCAACGGTATCACCTTGGCGTAATTCCAAGTATAAGGTATCAACAAATGTTTTTTCATCGGCCATTAAGCTGATTTTCGCGCCAAGCTCTTCTATCTTTTCAGTGGTAGTTACGCGCAATCGCACACCATATACTTCTTTATTTCCTAAATTTAGGGTGTACACTTCTTTGGAAATCAGATGTTTGTCGCTAATTTCAGTATCGGTGCTACATCCTGTAAAGGCTATACTTGCCAACACAAATAAACGTGCTATTTTCATGCGCATATTTTTTAAGAAAAATCGGGTCAAAGGTAATCAATGCCACCGGCCTAATTCCAAAATTGCTTTATGGCGCACTTAGAAATTTTAGATTGGGTAATTGTAGTTTTCTTTTTAGCACTTTTTGTATTTATCGGTATTCGCTTTCGCGGAAAAGCGGGTAGTTCTTTAAGTGATTTTTTTCTTGGTGGGAGAAATTTACCGTGGTACATAGCGGGTGTAAGTATGGTGGCTACCACCTTTGCGGCTGATACCCCACTTTGGGTTACCGAAAAAATAGCGCAACATGGTATAAGTGGCAATTGGCTTTGGTGGAACATGCTTATTGGCGGTATGCTCACAACCTTCTTTTTTGCTAGGCTTTGGCGCAGAGCAGAAATAATCACCGAATTAGAACTATTGGAAATTCGCTACAGCGGAGTGGTAGCAAGAATATTACGTGGTGTAAAAGCCGTGTATTTGGGTTTGTTTTTAAATGTGGTAATTATAGGTTGGGTAAACGCTGCACTTATTTCCATTATAGAAGTGTTTTTTGAGGTGCCTTACATGACGGCTTTTTGGGTAGTGGCGGGCGCTATGGTTTTGGTAGCTGTGTACAGTTCTATTGCAGGTTTATTGGGTATTGCCATTACAGATTTCGCGCAGTTTATCATCGCTATGGCGGGATGTATCCTTCTCGCTGTCATCGTGTTAAACGCACCCGAGGTAGGCGGCATTGCGGGTGTAAAAGCAAAATTACCCGCTTGGCGTTTAGACTTTTTTCCGCAAATAGGCGGTGGTAGCGATCTACTAGCTGGTACTTTTTCACTTACCGCTGGTGCCTTCTTTTCATACATCGCCTTACAGTGGTGGGCAAGTTGGTATCCGGGTAATGAGCCGGGCGGTGGAGGCTACATTTCACAACGTATGATGAGCGCCAAAACCGAAAAAGATGCCGTGTATTCTAGTCTGTTTTTTCAAATAGCGCACTATGGTTTGCGCCCGTGGCCGTGGATTATTGTTGGGCTTTGCGCGTTAATACTTTATCCTGATTTACCTGTAGAGGAAAGCCGTAAAGGTTTTATAATGGTGATGCGCGATTTTTTACCCGTAGGTTTAAAAGGTCTTCTTTTGGTGGGATTTTTATCGGCCTATATGAGTACTATTTCTACGCAATTAAATTGGGGCGCGAGCTATTTAACCAACGATTTATACAAGCGTTTTATGAAACCATCTTCTGCTTTTGCCGATGAAGAAAAAGCGCAAAAACATTATGTGGGTGCAGGTAGAGTAATCACCGTATTAGTAATGTTGGTAGGATTAGTAGTTACCACCCAAATTACCATGATAGACAGTGCCGCGCAATTTTTAATAGCCAGCGGTGCCGGTTTAGGTATGGTGTTAATAATGCGTTGGTATTGGTGGCGCATAAATGCGTGGAGCGAATTGGTGGCAACCGTGGCTCCGTTTTTAGGATTAGCCATTGGCAATTATATATTGCCCGAGTATATGCCTGAATCATTTAAAGATGAAAATGGACCGTTTATGTTTACGGTGTTGTTTACCACCGCAGCGTGGCTCATTGCCACTTTTATAACCACTCCTACAAAAGCAGAAGTGTTAACCAGTTTTTATGCTCGCGTAAAGCCAAGCGGCTTTTGGGGAAAGTTTACCATTAAAAACGGTGAAAAAAACAATACTGCATATTTGTTTGCAGCGTGGCTTTTCGGGGTGCTGTTTGTGTATAGTGTGTTGTTTAGCATGGGTTACCTCATTTTTGCAGAATGGCAAAAGTTGGCCATTTGGACTGCATTGGGCGCGATAGGGTTTATAGGTATGCGCTGGGGAATGAAGAAGGAGGGGTTGGTTTAAGGTTGATGTTTAAATAATTCTAGTTCTTTTAAAATTACCATAATCCCACGGGCTGAATGAATATGTTCTAATTTTTCTTCAATTTTCAATAGTTTACTTAAGTCACTTTCGGAAACACCTTTGTCCTGAAGTTTTTGAATTCCTTTGTAGATGTGGTTTACAATTTTTTCTATTTGGTTTGATATTGATGAGGCTTTATACCATTTCATGTACTTAATAGGATGAAGTCGATGAAATTCCGAGCAAATTAGTTTAATCATCAAATCTTTGTCACAGCCATTTCTATTAGTTTTTATTGTAGGATGAAGATGCCGCATTAGGCTTTCATATTGATGAGCAACAATTTTGGCATTATCTTCTTGGATTTCCATTCTATAAAACTTTTTAAAGAGGCAATCTTTTTTTAGGATTTTGGCGATTATTCCATACAGATAAAATGGCTATTTGGCGTGAAGAAATTTCATAAAATACTAGATAAGTATTCATGACTAATACTCTGGTATTTCCATCTGAGGTCAATCTTCCAATCAACTCTTGTTTCGAGAGCTTTTCTAACAATTTCTCAATTTTTAACAGCAGTTTAATACTGTATGCATTATTGCCATTTCGTTCATTATAAAACTCAAAAATGTTTTTTAATTCTTTTCGAGCGCGTGGCGACCAAACTATTTTTTTGTCAACCATTCTTGCATTTCTCTTAGCACAAGGTCATTATCTAAGGCTTCTCCTTTTTCAAGTTCTGTTCGGCTTTCTTTAATGGATTCTTGTTGCGCTTTGGATAATTCAAATATAGATTGCTCAGACGAATCAAAAATTGTTTGAAGTGCTTGCAGGAAATTAAGGTCAGTTGATGCCTTTATGCGAGCAATTAGGTTGTGTTTTATTTGAGTTGTTGCATCCATTTATTTCTTATTTCAAACTCAAAATTACGGTTTTAAACTCATTTTTTTATTCTTTAGGTATTGTATATAGCCATAAGTTCGAGAATGCGATAAAAAAAGGTTTGGTGTAGTCTATAGCCCTAAAAAAACCAATTTATACGCAAGGTGGTTCTGTTTTCTGTAAATACGTTGGCATCCGTTTCATTGTTGAAATAGAAATACGCCAACTCCACACTAGCATTTTTTAAAATTTTGTAGGCCAAAGAGGTATTGCCTCTAAAAAAATAGCCATTGGTTTCGTTTATATCCTGCTGATTAAAACTTCCCGATAAGGTGAAATTTAACTTTTTGTTGAAGAAGAGCTTGGTAAGCCCAGCACTTGCACCTTTTTGAATGTTTCTAAGTTGAGCAGATGAATAATCAAAGTAATTTATGCCTGCCCGTAGTATTAAGTTTTGCTTAGCAAGATTTATGGAGTAATTCAAATTGGCCAGTTGCAAGGTGTTTTCAGAAAAGGAACGGGTAAAGTCGTTGTTATCTTCTAATGTTTGATAGTTTAAGGAAAGCGTTATTTCACTCCGTGTTTCTTCTTTACCAAAACCTATTCTTGGAGAAAAAGTAGCGTTGTGGTTTACCTGATTTATAAGCAAGCTGTCATTACCCACCACATTATCTACCACCAAAACCTGCTGAAAAATACTATAGTTGGAGTATTGAAAAAACACACCAAAATTTTGATTTGGATTGATGCCCAAATTAATGAAGCCGATGTTTCGATTGGTTTTTTGGGTTAACCTATTGTCGATATTATTGAACTGAATGCCATAGCTACCGCTTACATTCACTTTTCCTTTAAAAAGCGTAAAAGAAGGTTGAAGGGTGTACGATTCTACATCGCTGAGCAAGTAATTTACCCCATGACTTTTATAGCCGGGCATTACCCTACGGTAAACAGGTCTCAATGTAAAATAGCGCGTATTCCAGTTTAAGCTCGCTTCTACAGAATAATTGGCGTGGGTACTTAATTTGGGTTGAAAAATGGAAGTGTAATCTTCTATTTCTGGCACATCATCTAAAGGAACAGATTCACTTCTCAAATCTTCGGTGAGAAGGCTTCCGCCAGCTTCTATGCTCAAATAAAGCTTGTTTTTTACAAAACTTAATTTACTGCTCATACCTATACTTAAATTTTCTTGCGCTTCTAGTGTTGCGCGTAAACTATCTGATATTGAGTTTCCTAAACTAAGTGTATCGTCTTTGCTTTTTAATGCTACAAACTCCAAGAAAGTATGTTGACCACCATAACCTAGTTTCAAAGCCAGTGCCTTACGTGTAAATTTTTCAGGTAGGTTTAAGTTAGGATTATTTTGAATAACATCATTAAGATAACCATATACGGCACCAACTCTAAGTTTGCCAGGTTTTAATTCTATACCACCACCTAAAAAGGTAGCGCCTTGCAATACAAATGGATGCCAATTAAAATTTCGATAGCCTCCGTGGAGAGTTAGCCATTTGTAAGTAGGGCTTAATCCAAAACGGCTAAAGGGAGTTTGGAGACTGCTGCCTTGCTCATTTATAGAAACGCTAAAAGGTATGCGCACATCATAAATAGATAATGTAGCATTGGCATTTATGCTGTAACCCAAAGGAGGTAGGCGAGAGGTACTTTGATTGGTATTGTATAAAAATCCACCCAACGATAACCCCCCAGAAAGTTGAACGGGTTTTTTATCTTTTAAGTTGCTTAATTCTTGGGCATGAGCATACAAACCTATCAGCAGTAAGCTGAGAAATATGAATTTTTTCATAGCAAATAGCTTCATTGATTATAAAAGAACGGTAACTGTCTTACTGGCCGCTGAACGCACGCCAGCTTCATTTTGAGCGATAATGAAAAAAGTTTTTACGCTTTTATCTTCTTCATTTTTTAATACAATTTTTCGCTCGGTACTATTGCTCACCAAATTAAAATCATTTTGGTTAGGGGTCACTTCAAAAACTAAAAATCGAATCGGTTTTTCTATAGGATAGTTCCAGCTGATGGTGGTTTGGTTTTCTTCTTTTTCAGTAGTTATTTTTTCTACGGGCAATACCATGTCGGCATTATTTACGGCAAATAGTCTAGTGTTAGAAAAGGGAGATGCATTGCCGCTTGAATCAATACTTTGCACGGCAAAAAGAGTGGATTCTCCTTTATAAGTAAGCTTAATTGAATCGCCTTGAGCAGCTAGCACGTTGGCTATTTTAGTCCAATTTTCTGTGGTATTTACTTCTTTACTGTATAATTTATGTGCAGCAATATTGCTGTTTAATTCAGGTGTCCATTTCAAAATCAAAATGCCATCTTTCAATATAGGTTTTTGTAAAATTGGCTTGATAGGCGCAATAGTATCGGGTAAGCTAATAGCCACTGCTTTAGATAATTGGGAGCTATTGCCGTTTATATCTAATGCGCATATTTTATAATAATATTTAGGGTTTTTAAAATTTAGTGCCAGCGTATCGTATAAAATAGTTTTTAAAGAAGCTTGTTGATTTATAGCTATAAAATCGGTTTTTCCAGTACGCGAAGCAAATACACGGTAACCCGCCAAATCATTTTCGGTATTGGCATCCCACGTAAGTGAAACCACCCCGCTTTTTGAAACCACCGCTTGTAAACCTTTCGGGATGTTGGGCGCATCTTTGTCATCAAACACAATAATTTTAGGCAGCGATTTTTGCTCGTTTCCATTTTTATCTACCACCCCTATTTGATAATAGGCTTGGTATTCATTTTCGCCAAGTGCTGCGTTAAAATACGTGAGCGATGGTGGTAAAAGGGTTTTATTGATTTGCTCAAATTTTTCATTTGGGTTTAAGCTTTTATACACCTTATATCCTGCAAAATCTGGCTCTATATTTTTATTCTCCCAAGTGAGTTCTACTTGTTTTTTTGTTGCGCCTTTTTTTACTGAAAAAGAGCTTACGCCCGTTGGTGGGGTTTTATCTAAAACGGTAAGGCTTACCTGGGTGCTTCCTATTTCGTTTCTTAATTCATCTAAATGCGTAATGGTGTATGTGTAGGTGCTGTTAAGTTTTGGCACAGAGTCTATAAACACTAAATCTTTTACGCGATCTTCCTCTAATATTGGGTTGGGTATTGCAAGTAAATTAACCTTAATTGCCTCGTTTTCTTTACGGCTTATGCTGTAGCTTTTGGCATTTTTGGTTGCAGGCCATTTTAGCGTTACCTCTTGCATTTTATTTTCAGCCTTAGCTGCAAATGCCTCTTTTTTAGGCTTTAGCGTAAAAGTGGTGATTTCGGCAATACGTGTATTGTTGCTTTTTTCGTAAATGCGGTATATGTATTTATTGTTTAGGGTAACTTCTTTATCCACTAAATACAAACCAGAGTTTATCAAATTACCTTTGCTGCTCAATAAGGTATAATTGTAATAATTTGCAAAGTTGTTTAATACAATTTCGCCCGTATCTTCTTGGTAAACAGCGGTTAATTTCTCGGTAGAAGCTAACATCCGCTGCAAAAGCGTATCAGAAAAACTTAGGGGCTTTCTCGTTTCTATAAATCGGTTAAGCTTTGGCTGATTTGTAATAGGTGTATAGGTTTTACCATTATCAGAAGAACGCTCTACACGGTATCCTAGGCTTAAATTTGTGTACCAAATTTCAAATGTTGGTTGCCATCGTAACTCTAAGCCATTGGTTGTGTAAGCGTAGTTTACAGTAGTTTTTTGCGCTTGCGCGGATGTAAAAATTGTGAATACCAACAGTGTGATAATGCTATAAATTGTTTTCATAATAATTTTAATGATGGAGGTTTATTCGCAAGATTCGCCTAGGGTTAAGCCCGGATTGATAGTGCAGATACCCGGAATCCTCATGCTAAAACCTAGCCTTAAACCAGAAGGTGAGGGTGCATACAAATCGGCATTTACGCTGGTGCCAATACTGCCTTTTGAGTGATATTTACCACAGTGCTTTTCATTAAAGAAAAACACCCAGCTCCTGCAACTTTCTTTATACTGTAAGCTCAGTGAGGTGGAAATGCCTGCACTTAAATAAGCCATAAAATCATTAGGATCATGGTTGCTGCATTGGGTTGTACCAATACCAAAACCTCCGTTTACATCAATCTCTACAGATCCATTTATTCTTGCTCTGTCTCTTCTGGTTACGGGCACCCAAATGCTTGGGGTAGAGCCGGTCCATCTGGTTTTTACACCAAATTCTATACGCTGTAGGCTAGAAGATAAACTGCTAAAGTTTCCACTGGCTTGATAGTAAGAAAGGCTGGTTTGTGTAAATACGCCTAAATTTAAAGTTACCCCTACTGGCGCACTTCTTTCACCAAAATTCAAATACCAATTGCTCGGGCTAAAGTAAAAGGCAATGTTGTCGTTACCCGTTCCAGTTAATACGCCATTGTGCAAGTTTGTGTTGTACCCAAATTGACCAGAAAAGGTTTTTCTAGGCCAGTTTAGGTTTATTTCACCATTCAGTTTAAAGGCCGCCCCGGGCGTAGGTTCAGTGTTGCTGAGCCAATAAGTAGGGTCGTAATTATCATCATAAAAGTGGGCTTTTCCGCTAAAGCGCACATTGTTTAAAGCGCTGTTGGCCAAATCTACTTCCATTAAAAACCTACCGTTAAATAAAGAACCTTGGCTGGCCATAAGCGTAGTGCCAAAAGCAAAACCAAAGGTGTTTATGGTACGGTAGTTTGCCTCGGTTGGTGGGAAAAAGGCTAAATTGTTTATAGACCCGCCACGCGGAATTTGCGCAGCTTTTGTCATGTTGTAATACATAGCACCACCAATGGCTTGGCAGCTTAGTCCGGCAAAAATGGGGATAGGTACGGATGAGGTGAAATCGGCTGTAAAGCCCCAATATTTGGTTCCTTTATAATTTCCGGCTTTGCCCACCAAATCAACCGAAGCGCCCATTAAATTGCTAGTGAAATTTCCGCTAAAGCCTACGTGTGCTGAGGTTACCTCATATTCCATAGTTCCATTTACCGTAGTGCCGCCTATTTGCACATTGTTTAGCGGAAAAGACTCTATTCTAGGTGAATAACTCGTAAAACGTGTAATTGGGCTACCCTCTGGCAACATACCAATACTCAAAGCGGAGTGTGCTTGAATTCCAGCACCCAAAAGCGCATCAAGCTCAAAATCGTATTCAATTTTAAAAATTGCACCAATGCCGTTCATATCTAAATCATTGGTGTTTTGCAAAGAAATACGCGTTATGTTAGCTTCATATCCCGCAATTTTTTGTGTGCCGTAAATGGTGAAATAGGCACCGTTATCAAAGAAATTAGCTTGATTTTCATTGCGACTAACTCCGTAATTATTGTAGGTTAAATTGTTTACTACTATGTTATTCAGTGCATTATTGCCAATAATACTAATGTTTTCATCAAAGTTTAAAATACCCGCTAAGCGCAGTTTAATAAACATGTGTTGTTTGTCTGCACTCAAGCTTTGTTCTATACGCGTATTTGCACCCACGTAAAAGTCAGCGTAAAGAGCAGTCAGTCGCTTTTGTTGATTATTAAGCCCATTATAAGTAAGCAGCACGGTGGTTTGGCTGCCGTCCCAATCGTACTCAAAATTTACATCTATATAATCTTGAAAAAGTGGAATGTAAAGTTCACCACCCAAGTTAGATGCGTCAACGGTGTTGCCAGATATGCTTAGCTCCACCTTTTTTAAGGTAAATGCCCAATCTTCAATATTGCTGTACACCCTGTCTATTTCGCTTAATTCTTGGTCTATTTGCCCATTAAAACCAGTGTAATCATAAGCAAAGTTGCTTAAGCGTATTTTGGAAGCAGTGTTTTGCCCTTGTGGGGATATATACTCGGGTACTAGTAAATTAAGTTGCTCAAAATAAACACCTTGCCACAAGTTTTCATTACTTACCCGAGGCGTGTTTGCATTGGTGTTCACGCCCAAATTGGTGTTTATAGTATTGTTTAGGTTTACTGCATTGCCCTTTGGCGAGTTATTCTGTTGGCTTAAGTTTTTTATACTTTGGCTAGATGCAGTTGCTACAGAAGTACCTGCACTGTAGCCAGCTGGATTTTGAGAAAAACTGTGGTCAAAAATGGCTTTTACCGCCTCAAATTTGTAAGAACTTAATTTTTTATGGTTGAAAAGAGGTGCTGCACCAGCGGCATTAAATTCATTTACGTTGGTTATAAATTGTACATCGGCCATCCAGTTTAGCCAGTTACTAAATGTGGTAACAAAGCGGGCGTTTAGCGCTACTTGGTTAAAGTTAACACCGTTTTTTTCTAAGGCATCATCTTTTAAACTTACGTAGCCTACTGCTTGTATATCTTCCGCACCATCGCAACTAAAATAGCGCACTGTGCCGCCTTTTGGGGCTTGCGGTAAATTGTGCTGTAGCGTAAGGTTATACTTTTCGTTTTCGTTAATAGTGGCTGTGCGCAATAAACTTAAATAGGCGTTGCTGGCTGAAATAGCTGGGCCACCAGGAGAAATACACACATTTTTTTTACCAAAAACTAACGTTTGGTTGTTCCCTGTAAGCATATTGGGTATTTCGTAAAAATTAACCAAGTTGCTTTCTGCACTGGTTGGCGTTAACCGTAAGTTGGTAATATATACACCTCCAAAATCTAGCGGAAGCGACTGTGCGGTTGCTCCAACTGCTTCTAAACTATTGCCATAGTCATTAAATCTTGTTGCCGTTTCACCGGCATCTCCAAACAAAGTCATTGCAGATTCTTCTCCTTTCCAATTACTTGGAATATTTGCGTTGGCACTAATTTTTGCTTTTGCATAGCCTTCAATGGCTTGGCCGCTCGCGTTAAATTTTACATCGTAAAGGGTTACGGCAATGGGCGAATTAAAAAAGCTGTTGGGCACTATTTCCGCGTCACCGTTGTACGCATCACCGTTAAGGGTAATTGCCTTTAGCAACACATCAAACTGGCCAATTTTTACAACCGCATTATTGGTAAACGATGTGCGTGCTCTTCCCTTTGGTTCGGAAATGCTACAAGTGCCGTTGCATGCAAAAGTGGTGTTTGTGCCGGTAGTAGTAAGTGTTATGGTATTACTTAGGCCTTCATCTTCAAACGTAAAATTGGTTTTAGAGCCATATGCTTCCAAGCGGATAACGTATGTTTCGTTTGGAGAAAAATAATAATCGGAGCCCGAAATTTTAACGTTAGTTTCAGAAATATCTGTCTTAGTATAGTCTGGCGCTAGTCTTTTTAAGGCGCTTTTTTTGGTGCTTGCAGGGTTTTTATACAGCATTAGTTTATAGCGCATATTCGCAATGGGTACAGGTAAATCATGCGTCCAGTTAAACTCGTAATCCATGGGGTAGCTTACTACCAATTGCTTGGTAGGTTCCGTTAATATAGGAGCTTCTAAAGTGGGGTACGCAACAATAAACGTATGTGGTTGGCTCCATCCGTTATTGGCAAATTCAGCCTGATTAAATGGGTCATACGCCTTTACTCTTGCCGCGTAGGTTTTGCCAGGTAATAGCGGGTTGGTTTTACCAGTATGTGCATACATAGTACCCATAATATTGGTTCTATTTACAATAGGCGTATTTGTAGCAAGTGCTTGGTTAGCCGTTTGTCCGGTTAAAACTTCGGCTACTTGTAGGGTGTATTTTGTTTGAGCGGGTAGTGCGTCTAAATTTTGCCAGTTAAAGGTATACGTACCTTTATTTTGATACGAAAAGCTCCCTCTGTTGATGGGGGATATCAGCGTAGGCGCTAGAAATGAAGTCTTTAAGGTGTTTATGGTTACGATATCACTCTTGCCATCATTCTTTAAAACGGTAGAAGCAAACTGAGGCTTTGCCGTTATTTGTATGGCATATTGCGTTTCGGGGTCAAGTAGGGGTTGGGTATTGTCATACAGAAAAAAATTAGTGTTCAATCCGGTTCTTTCAAGCCATATAAAAGCGTCAGATTCAATGGCATCAAAAGGATTTACGCCTACGGGCACTTTTACCATTTTTAAATTATACGTAACCTTTTGCCCCGGCATATTTACGGGCAACCAATTAATGTTGAGGTTTTGTATTCCGCTTAATAGGTTTACTTGCATCCCATCATAAGGGGTTGTTATTATGGGTGGATCTGGTGTGTACACAAAAAGGTTTCCGCAGCCCATGGGCGCAGCTCCAGAAAGCGGTAGGCTAGTGTTAAAATCAAAGGCTTGTACGCAAATACTATAAGCGCCTTCTGGTAAAAACTGATTTTGAAGAAAATCTGTAAGATTAAGATTTCCAAGTTTTATATCGTCCACTGTATAGTCTCCAAAAAATGAGGTAAACTGCGTTAAACTCAAGCTGCGCGACTCACCGGGCTGAAGAGATAAAGGTTGTGTAGGCTTGCGTGCAAACGGATCAATGATTAAAAAATCTGCTCCATTCAATTGAAACTTAGCGTAAAACATAATGTCTTGAGTGGTTAAGCTAGTATTGGTAACAAAAACTACTGGCTTGTCTAGCTGGTCTAAAACGTCCTGGGTGGTGGTTGGTGTTGGGTTATTAGGAAGGCTCAATTGAATTTGCACAGCTGGTGCTTGCGCAAATAATGTAAGTGGAGCGCTAAAGACTAGAAATAGAAAAATGCGGAAAAGATGGTTCATGCGAAATCATTTCCACTTTGTATAAAAGTTACAAATAGGTTAACATAAAAAGTTTTACGAATAGGCAGGTCAACCCAAAAACCATAATTTTAGCCCTTTCGATGTTAATCTTTTTTCACTTTTTATACTAATGAGCGTAAGCGCTACTATTACTTGGGTAGAGCAAATAGAAGATCAAGGTTTTGCTGCGGCAGAAGAGCTATACGTGAAATGCAGAGCTGAATTTTTGGCTTTTGCAAAACGCTATAGTTTGCCAGAGCAAGATGTATTGGATGTATATCAAGACGCTATTTTGGTGCTATACGAAAATGTAAAAGCACAAAAAGTGAATGCCCAAAGTTGCTCGGCCAAAACGTATTTGTTTGCCGTTGGTAAAAATATGATGCTTACCAAATTGAAAAAAAATAGCCGTTTGGTGTTTAGTGATATCCTTACCAAAGAAGAAGAAAGTGTACAATTTAATCTTGCAGAAGAGGAAAAACTTAATGCGCAACAATTGGCTATGGTGGAGCAAATAAAAAAGCTAGGCGAAAAATGTCGCTTAGTATTAACGTATTTCTACTATAATAAAATGAGCATTAAAGAGATTATGCAGCACATGAATTATGCTAATGAAAATACTGTAAAAGCGCACAAAAGCAGATGTATAAAAGCTTTACAAACAAAATTGATTACAAGTAAAGGATAGTATGGAAACTAATTCTACACACATACTTATAGATAAAAAGTTGCAGGGTACGCTTAGCGCGGAAGAGCAGTTTGCATTTGAAGAAAAACTCTCGGACAAAGCGTTTAAAGAAAGCTACCTGTGGCATTTAGATGTAAGCAAGGCATTAGCGCATCAAGAAAAATCAACGCTTAAAGCACGCTTGCAAAAGTTAGAAAAACCTGAAGTGGAGAAAAAACCGAGCTACACATCGTTTTTAAGCATAGCCGCTAGCATTGTTATACTTTTGGGTGTTTCTTCCGTTTGGTATGCACACCAAAATTTTTCTAATACAGCACTGACTAATGATTTTTACAGCACACCAAATTTAAGCGCAGCACGCGGTCAATCAACTGATGCAGCGCAAATACAAGAAGCTTATCAATATTTTATAGCTGAAGATTATTTGCAGGCAATAGAACTTCTTCAACAAAATAAATCGGTTTCAACCGAGCAAAGCGAGTTGCTTTTGGGATACGCTTTTTTTAAAACCAACCAATTGAATTTGGCCGCTACTTCTTTTAAATCTCTTGAAAATAGTAAGGAAATAGCTAAAGATGAAGCGAAGTATATGCTTGCCTTGGCGTTTTTAAAACAGCAAAAAATAGAAGAATCAAGAGTGATTTTAAATAAACTGGCGGAAGACACTAGCTCACCTTATCAAACATCTGCCAAAGCATTGCTTAAAAAGCTAGGCAGCCCTTGGCGTAGCTTTATTTTTTTTGATTAGCACAAATCCTACAACACCGCTAAAAGCAAACCCGAAAATAGACCAGTACCAAACACTACCCCACGAATTTTTCAACTGTATGGGTGTTACATCGCCATAGACTACAAAAGGAGCCCAATAAAAAGGAGAAGATAAGGCGTCATTTTTTTGGTTGAGCATATAGTCAAGTTTAGCTTTTCGCAAGGCTGAAGATTTGCTCATGTTTTCGCCTAAATTCTTGTAAAACAAACGCATTATATCAGCCGTAGCCTTATCATTTACGCTCCATAAAGAGGTTATTACCGCTTTTGCACCTGCATACGTAAATCCACGTCCCATGCTTACAATACCCTCCCCTTTTTTTAGCGTTCCAATTCCTGTTTCGCAGGCACTTAACACTACCAAATCTGCATTCATTTTAAGGGAGTATAAATCCTTTACATACAGTTTATCAATGTCATTTTCTTTTTGCTTTTCGCTTAAAGCGAGATAACTCAATTCACTATTTTCATCATTAGTAAGGGCATGTGTAGCAAAGTGAAAAATGCTATAGTCAGCCAATTTTTGGTTTAAATTATACCATGATGCTTCTTTATTTTCTAGCAAATCTCCATTGGTTGCTTCGCTTATAGTTTTAGCTTCTTGTTGATTAAAAATTAATGGAGTAAAATTTCTAGTAGCCACTAACGCGTTACCCTCATCTAATGCTTCAAAATTTGGTGCTAAAGCCAATAGTCTTTTGCTTTCAATTGTAGTTTCGGTAAGTTGATGCCATAATGTAGCAGAAAAATTATAGCTAATTTGCTTGTTTTTAATTAAATAAGGCATTTCAGCAAAAGAATAATCTTGGCTATTTTCTGTGGTTAATAATTCAAACGGAACGTACGTGAGTAGTCCATCGGGCACAAGTATCAGTTCTTCATTGGTTTTGCTTAGCGGCTTTATAAGTAAATTATAGAGGTCAAAAGCGTTTTTGGTGAATACCGCTTTATTAGGTGTGCGTTGTTTACTTTGGGTCAGTAAACCATTTATCAAGTTATGATAGTTTTCAGGTTTTTCTACTTTTATAAGGTGAGCCGTTTTGTTATCTGCTTTAAGCATAAAAACCGTTTTATCGGTTTCTTTATATTCTACAAACGTCTGATTTTCTGTTAATAAACCCTGCAAAGTGTTTAGTTCTAAAATAGGGGTAGCGCTATTAAGCTCATAAAACTTAGGGAACTCATTTTTTATGCGTTGGTTAATTTTCGCTATTTTCTCATTGGCTAAAACCAAGCTTTCTTGCATGCTCAAATCTTCGGGTACCTTTTCCGTAAGAAGTTGTTTTTCTTTGAAGTTGACTTCGGTTTGTAAATTTTGCTTCTGCATTAGTAAACTATCTAGCGCTCCACCAAACTTTTGAATGTTGGCCATTCTTACGGCTTGCTTTAAAGTATAATCTCTTTGCACTTCCATCACTAAAAAGGCAGCTTCTATAAATTCGTTTTTTTGCGTGGCTTCATGTAAGTGATAACAGCGGGATAAAGAAGCGTCTAAAACACTATTAAACAGTTGAGCAATGCCTGCCGCAGAAGCGGGTTCACGTGCACTTTTCTGTAAATTCAAAATTGCAGTTATGGCTTGTGTTTGATAGAAAGAAATAGAATCAAGCAGCCGTTTGTTAGATGTAGATTTCCATTGATCAAAATAAATTTGGGCTAAAAAATTTAGACCAATCGTTGGCTTTTCTTTACTCACTACTTCTTCATAATCATAAGGTTTACTTAGGTTGTATCCACTTTCGGTAAGTCCTTGTTTTGTTTCTAAAATTGCTTTAGCAGTATCGCCTAAAAAGTAGCTACACTTTCCCATAGCTAGCAGTTGAGCGGCTAAATGATCTGGTTGCCCATTGGTTTGTTGTTTTCCGTATGCATACACCTCTGCGTATAAATCATAAGCCGCTTGATACTTTTTTAGGCTTAACAACAGTTCGCCTTCCGCACCTTTTAAGTAATACAACATACTCGCTTCTCTGCCATCAAATTGTGCTGCAATGCTTTTGCCCTCTTCTAAAAAGTATTGTGCAGAATCTAGCTGGCCCGTTAGTGTGTAAAGCGGAATTTGAAAATAATCTGCTTTAAAAGCATACATTTTTGAAGTGGCTTCTGTAAGCGCAGCTAAACGTACTTGGTTTAGAATGTTCTGGGCTAGTTTATATTTTCCTTGGTGTTGAAGTATCTGTGCGTAATTAATTTTCGCACTATAAATTGAAGTTTTATTTCGTTTAGGGTTTTGCTCAAGTATTTCTAAACTTCGCTTAATGTAGGGTTCGGCCAAACTAAAATCTAAATCATCAATCATTAAATTACACATATTAAGCAGGGCAATACCCACGCTTCGGTCATTACCTCCTTTAATTTTTATGTAAATATCTTTTGAAGCTTCCAAAGCTTCTAAGGCTTTTTTGTTATTGTCCATTTTACGATAGGCGTAAGACGTACTGTTTAGCACCATTGCCTTTTGGGTTAAAATGGCAGAAGTGGTATCTTTTAAAAGCGCCAACGCCTTTTGCTGAAAGCCTAAGGCAGAGTCTGGCTGATTTTTACCTATATAAATACGACTCAAATATTCATAAGCAAAAGAGGCTTCTATGGGGGGTACCTCGTATTTTTCAATTTGCTGAATAGCAGAATTTAAGTAGTTTTTCGCCAATGTATTATTGCCTTTTCGTCTTGTAATTTCGCCTAAAGCGGCTAATGCTTTTACGGAGTACTTGGCGTGTTGGTTAAGGTTTTTTTTACTCAATTCTATTACTTGAGCATATATATCTTCCGCTTTTTTGGTGGCTCTAAAACGCCTATGTACCGTACTTAAATCCAGTAGTGTTTCAAGTTTTAGTTGCATTTGGGAAGATTCGTTTTCTGAAAACCCATCTGCGGCAAGCGCTAGATAATGAGTGGCTGAGTCATATACGTTTGCATCGAGGTAAAACTCGCCAATAGCTTTTCTACTCAACGTTACGCCCAACGTATCGTTATTCTCTAAGGCCTTGTTTAAATTAGATTTACCAAGGGAAAACAATTCCTCCCATTTTTCATTTTCTTTTAATGCCTCGCATTCTTCCAAAAATTCAACTGATTTTTTTGAGGTGGTGTGGCCAACCAGCAATAAAATGAATAGAGCTAAGTAATTTAACCTCATAGTCGTAAGTTTTAGTTACGGCTAATATAATATATTGTAAAATCAAGGTTGTTTAAGGTAAGTGCCGTTTATTGCTTCTACAAGTTGTTAAATGAACAGTTAAGAAAACATATTTTTTATACACCTTTTGTATTGCTTTTTTGAGCACCACTTATACGCTATGCTATTAGAAATAAGTTTTTTTTTTAAGCTCATTAAATTATAGAATATAAAATAGCACTTGAGGCTTTACAAGCTTGCGCTGAAAAAAAAATCAGGATTGATTTACGCGATTTGCTGAGTTTTTTGTCGCTTTATAGCAAACCACACAACGGACAATAATATTGCCAAACCAACGCTAAGCCATATTGCATATTTTTCAATAAAGCTAGAGGGTGCTACTTCAATAAAACTAGTGTCTTTTACTTTAAGATTAACCACATGATGATTGTCTTGGCTTAACGTGAAAATATGTTTTTCATAACCTTTTTTTAAAATAATCACACTGCTTTTACTTTTATGGATGTTTTTAAAAGAGGCGTTTTTAATAGTTAAAAATTGAAGTGCGTTGTTATTTTTAGAAATGCTAAACAGCACCTTTGTCTCGTGTCCTAAAAAAACTTGACCTGCTTTTAAGGTACTTGGCTCTTGCTTATTAAAAGTAACGCTAACGTTGTTTTTAACCAATTCTAAAACAAATGCATTAAACTCTTCTGGAGTGCTATAGCTTTCTTTGCCATGTACATACCACACCTCTTGTTGAAAGGCGGTTAATGGCGCTGTTATTTGAAATAACCAGTCTCCGTTTTCTTGTTCTACCAGCATGGTAGAAGATATATCGGGCTGATGCGCTTTTAATGAAAAACTCATTAAAAGCCCAACAATGCATACCGTTGTTATTAGTTTACTCAACTTTAAAATTTAAATGCATTTTACGCAAGGCTATTTTACGTAAGCGCCTTGTAAACAATTTATAAAATTGTTGGTGCCGGGTGCGGAAACATGGTAGTGATAACCGCGAGTTTCATCATAATGACCGCGACAAGCATCAAGATCAGTAGGCTCGCTATCATCTTCATTTAATTGAGCGTGCATAGCATACCCGTCCATTGCATATCCAATTTGAGGAGCATGTCCATCAGCTTGAAGAATTTCTGTGATCAAACCTGTGGCTGCATGGTAGTGATATCCTGCATTTAAGTTTATATGACCGCCCGCGTCATCAAATGGAGCTAAAGTATAAGCACCCAAAATGGCATCGGTAGGGGCTGGTGCATCAAACACAATTCCGTTAAAAGCAACGCCTCTTTGAGAAGGACCTGAATTGCCTTGTGGGCCTGGACCGCCAAATTGAACCGCAGTTGCCAATTTTACAGGTGTTTTAGGAATTGTGTATGTAGCGGTAAGTGAAGTTATATAAGATGGTAGGCATTCTACACAATAATTTTCATAAGCCACTCCTACATTTGGGTTGGCAGCATTGGCGCAATCCGTTTGCGTTTCTGTGGTATAAATGTCACCGTTAGAATCGTACATTTTCCATTTACTATCGTTATAAAAAGTTGCCATATTTTGGATGAATGCACCGTCAACGTCATAAACCTCACCACCTTCTAGCCAAATACCACCGGCACTAGCGTCATCTGTAATATTATTAGGACACCATGGGCCCATAGTATGATCGTCAGGTTGTGAAGTACTTACAATTTGGTAACATTCAGTTTCAGAACCATCGGATAGCGTGCATGGTACTAAGGTTACGGTTACACCATTTGAAAGGAAATTGTCGGGATTTACGGAGATGGTAACGTCATCTTGAGTAGTAGCTGGCGTAGTTGTATCATCATCCTTATTGCAAGAGCATAAAGTGAAAACAACTAAGACGGCTAACCTGTGCATTTGGATAATTTTCATAAAAGAATTTTTAAGATTATGAAGCATAGATGCACGCTTAGCTAAAAGGTTTAATCTCATAGAATCATTTAACCTACCTTCGACATCACATCTATTTGCAGACTAACCCAAGCTGTGGCTTCTTTTTCATCTGAAAATAACTTAGTGGGCCTTTTAGGGGAGGCTAGCGTCAATAGGAAATTACCAATCATCCGTTTAAAAAAGGAGTCGGCTACTAAGGCAATAGGTATGTTGGGAATGTGGGTTTTATAGTACCTAGTAACCTCTGCATTTATATAATGATTTGGCATTACCGCCACTAAGCCTTTAATGGTTTCACCCACGTGTAGCAAAGCGGTTTCCAAATTTTCCGTGGCCTGTTCCAGCGTTTCAGGGCCATTTACTTTTTTAGGGTATATATATAGTATATCACTTTCTAGGTGATAGGTAACTTTCATAGTTTGGGTTTCCCACTTCATAAGCGTTATAAACTTGGTGCAAGTTACTAGAAATCAATGGTTCAATTCAGGATTTTAAATTAAGAAAAATCGGAAGGACTTACTTCTTAAAAAGGATCTAACCTTTTTGCTCAAGTTTAAGTATCTCCAATAACCATTGTTTTCCACTTTCAAAATTAGTAAACAAGCGGGTAGGCCTTTCCGGACTATCAAAACTCAGAATAAAATTACCCATCATCTTTTTAAAAAATGAATTTGCCACCAAGGCCATGGGTAAATTTGGCGTATTGTTTTTATAATAGCGGGTTACCTCGGCACTTACATAATGGTTGGGCATTTCAATAAGAATAGCTTTTGTACAATCAGCCGCTTTTGCCATACCCACTTTTATGTTGTGCTCAGCCTCCTCTAGTGTTTCAGCGCGTTTAAAATTTTCATGTGCCTTTATGGTTAATATTCCACTGGCAGCGTCTAAAAACAAACGCATGGTGGTAGTTTCCCATTCCATATTCTCAGAAATTATTTGTGTTTCCAAAAATTTACTTGTCTTTATTTTTATCTTGAAAATCTAAACTCTTTACGCCTAAAGCTTTCAAAATTTGCTTTGCGCGAATTTTCAATGCTTCTTTGGCTCCCGTTGCTATTTTTTTAGAAAATGCCTCGTCAGGGCGAGAGACAAATTTACTGTCGCGATATTTAAAACCTTCGCCAATTTCTGTATAGAAATAGGTATAAAAGGATTTCCGGCTTTCACCTTCCGGAATATTAATTTTAGAATAACCATGGGGCGAGTTATCATCAGTATAAAAAATTACCGCCCTATTATGGGCTGGAGCTATATGATGATGTTTTACTTTCATGGCTTTATCCCAGAGTTCTAAATGGCCACCGTATTCCTCTTTCCATTCTTTGTTTAGGTAAATCAATAAGTTAACCCTTCGCCATAAGCCGGCTTCAGGATTCATATTTACATCCACATGCACATCTACATAGCTGCCGTTTGCACCTTGATGAACGCCACTTCCAAGACTATCCGTGGTAGTCCGTAAATCCTTCACACCCGTTACTTTGCTCATCCATGTGGCAAACGCTTCACTACCCACCACGCTGCGTACATCACTAAAGGCCGGATGCCAGCGCTCAAAATGATAGTCTTCCGCCTTATTTTCATTCATGCTTTTTCGCTTTACGTTAAGCGATTCCACACTCGGAAAATTGTTAAAAAGTGTATCGGCAATATCTTGGTCTAAAAAATTATCTAGCACCAAATGTTTGCAAGGTATAGCCGTGCTAAAAGAGCGGTGCAATTTTTCTATCGCTTCCGCGGATGTATATGTTGGGTTTATTAACTCCATGGTGTGCTAAAAATTAGGGTTTCTAAAATGAAACGCTACAAATATACTTTAAGCATTAGTTTTAAAAATACTAGCGTATATATGCGTTGGTTGTAAATGTTTAAGTGCTATGGTACGCGTTTCCTAAAACAAGTTTTTTTTTTGAAACTTAAGCCAAACAGCTTACTCTGCTTTTTGCTTGTCAACAAAATCAAGAATTTCTTCATAATGATCATTCCAAGGCCATACGTATTGGCTCATCATTGGAACATGTTTTTTATCTAAATATTTTATTTCCACTTTGGGTTGATATATGTTTAGCTCTTTAATAAAAGACTTATTCTGAGCTAATATAGAAGGGTATGTTTTGGTACCAACGTATATTAACATTGGCGGTGTTTTTTCTGATAAAAAATAAATTGGGGAGGCATCCTTCCAATTAGCTTCATCTTTTGTCCAAGTAACGTTATAATTATACTTTTCCGTGGGCGGATATTTCTGCAAGTAGGAATTCATGTCAAGTCCAGCAGCATCATTTAAAATAATGCCTTTAATTACGTTAACATTCTCTAAATATTTAGGATTAGTGCCAACCAACGCTATTAAATGCCCACCTGCAGAATGCCCCATTAAATAGATTTGCTCAGGATCACCACCGTATTGTGTTATGTTTTCATACGTCCATTTTATGGCCGCAGCAACTTCTTCGGCCATGGTGTTGTAGTTTCCATCTGGGCTTAAGGTGTAGTTTGGAATTACAGTTACCACATCTTTTTTAGCCAAGTTTCTGCCTAAAAACCAATACGTGTCTTTTTCACCCGCTTCCCAATAGCCACCATGTATAAAAATCACCACCGGGTTGTTTTCAGCCTTGCGTGGTTCAAATACATCCAATTTTGGTAATGATTGTACTAAAGCCTTGGAGTTTTGGAGATAGGGGAGGTTTGAAGTTTTGTTGGAGGCGCAGCTAACTAAAATTGCTAGGCTTAAGATTGATAGGAGATTTTTAAAATGCTTCTGCAAGGGTGTGTTTATTTTCATGTTGATGTGGCTAACCAATGCGGGCCAAATATGTTGACGGGATTTGGCTTAAAGAAAAAGTAGCGATAAATTATCGTGCGAGGCGCTGTTTACCGTAAAGATTACTAAAAGACTAACTAATCCGAATAAAAATCGATGAGTTGCTCTTTACAACAGTGGATTTCATCAGTAATTAGCTGAAAATATTTAGTATTCATCGTTTTGAGCAAAGAATATTTGAAAAGAGCTTTCCTTGTTTCCGTATATTTTTTTCTTCTAGTACCCACTGGTTCTGCCCACTTACCATTCCAAGTTTTGAATACCCGATAGTAATCAGAGACGTTATAAACACCATTTGAATCGGCCACCGTTAGGATAAACATAAATGGATTTTTGTTATTTAAGAATAGCTTAGGGTGCTCATGCTCCCAGACCCTTACACTAATTTGACTTGAATTTATAGGCTCCAGAAAAGAGGTTTTGATCTTTATGAAAAGGATATATGGATTAGACATCCTTATTGGCATGACTGGGTGAGACGAAATAATAGATCCATTTGGTAATGTATCAATAATCTCTGTACCATTTACCGTTTTCAAGCTATCTGCCTTCACTTGTTGTTCAAAAGTAGGTCTATCAAATCGTATTGAGTCTATTTGGGCGATAACCATGGTGAGTGAAACTTGGCCATGGGTTTTAAAACATAGCAGACCCAGAGTAAATATTAAACAATGATTGTATATTTTGAACATTCTTCTAGTGTCAAATTAATTGGTCTCAAATTTAGTTTAACCTATGTCTAAGGTCTTTGATTGTTTCCTTAAAAATTCTATCATCCTTGCTTTGAGTGAGTTTTTCCAATCGTCTGGAATAACTTGGATAATCGCTTTCACATCCTTTTTCAAGATGGAATGATTTGGTTCGCTATTTATTTTTTTGGTTACGATTTTCATTTTTCGGAGCAATTATCATTAACGATTTGTATATGACTTGTGGCGGTTTTGAAGCACTTTCCTGTTCACCGAAATCAAAGCTGGCTACGGAGCAAAAATCTTGCTAGCAGCCGTTTACCCGCCATAAGCTATATGCGTTGTGCTTTCGTGCTTTTATTTTTTATTCCAAGTTTATTGAGATATTTAAATGTCCGCCAAGACCTTCGTTAATTATCCTTTGCAAAGTCGAAAAACGGATATCTTTTAGGTTTCTCTCTAACTTCGAAATATATGACTTGTTTGTCCCTGCAAGCTGAGCAAGTTGTTCTTGTGTCAATCCTTTTTGTTCTCTTGCTTGTTGGATAAGGACTCCAAGTTTAAAAGTGTCGTACTCGTTTTCAAACCGTTCTCTTTTAGGAGTACCAATTTTGCCTATGTTATCATTAATAAACGCGTCTAGGCTTGTAAGGTCTTTATTTTTTGCTTTCATAGTATTCTCTTTTAACCTGAGTTCGATTTTTATATAACTAAATATGAGTATTTAAACTATTCTAAGGCCCCCCAACCCCCGAAGGGGGAGTTTGCTGCATGTGTCGCAACTCCCCCTTCGGGGGTTGGGGGGCTAGGTTGCCCTTTTAAAACTATTAAACCTCTAGCTATCAGATTAATTCATTTTTAGTATTAATCGAACTCAGGTTTTTAATTAGTTCGGCTCTTTCTATTTGTTGTTTTGGTGTTTTTTGCGTTTTCTTTTGAAATCCGTGTCCAATAACTACCAAATTATCAATGTCAAAAAAGCAGAATATTCTAAAAATATTACTTCCAACTAGAACTCTTATCTCATAAAGTCCTGAAGAGTTTTAATATGCTTCAAATAGATTTCAGGAATCTGCTCAAGTTCAGTGATAATCCTTAAAGTCCAAAGAATTTTCTTTTTAACCTTATCGTTTTGGTCGTTATAAAACTTTTTGAAGTACTCCTTAAAGAAATAGAGTTTTCGCTTGTTTTTTATTATTTAAAATTACTAAAAGTAGTCCGATTAGACAACAGGTTGTATTTTTTTGGCATGAAACACAATGCTTTTGGCTATGGCAAGTGCGAGATTTTAAAATTGAATTTTGTTCACCTCCGAATGTTATTTAATTGCAATATCTTCATTTTTAAGCAGGAAGCCCGCATTTTAACTTAGTACTTTGTTGAACGAATCCCCGCCTAAGCGGGTGTTGCACCTACTTAACCCAAAAGCCAATAAAAAGGCAAAACCTAAAAAACCCTAAACCTAATACCAGTCATCCTTTTTTGGCCATTTACCCATAACGAAAATGCGCAGCCCACCCTAACGTTCAATACTGCATTCTCGCTGGGCAATACGTGCCGCTAGAATGCTTAGTTATTGGCAACGGAATTTTTAATTCATTTCAATTAAAACACTGTCTTTGATTACAGTCGAATTATCCAATTCTAGACTTCCAATTACTTTATATTTTCCAGAATCAGGTACAGAACTTTTTGATGTAATTAAATATTGAAGCAAAAAATTCTTTTCAAGGTTTTCTATTGTAAAATATTGAGAAATATCTTCACCAATTGTAATTGTATCTGCATCAAGGATTATTGAATTTCCCGCAAACAATTTCATTCCATTCTTAACGGGGTAGGTACTCCACGAATATTCACAAAATTCTCCAGCTCCCTGATGAGTAAAGTCTATCACGAAATTGATGCTTCCTTTTTGAAATTCATTTTCATAATAACCCTCAACATTTGACTCGCGATCTGTCTTTGTTTTTGAAACGGGTACTAATTCCATTTCAACCACTTTTCTCGAACATTCTCTCTTACAAGAATAGAATGCTGACAAGAACAGACTAAAAATTAATATTTGAAGGATTTGTTTTTTCATATGTTCGTTAATATACATCCTTTACACAAGTTATAGATTAGGGTTTACACTAAACTTAACAGCCAATAAAAAGGCTAAACCTGAACAACTTTAGACCTAATACCAATCATCCTTTTTTTACCATTTACCCATAACGAAAATGCGCAGCCCTCCCTTAGGTTCAACACTGCCTTCTCGCTGGGCACTACGTGCCGCTCGAATGCTTAGTTATTGTGGCTAGTTTTTTATTTTTTCAATGTCAAAATAGCATTCTCTTACGGGGTTCAAATCCGTAAGTCCTTGGTCACATAGGGTTTGTTCCTTTTTTCTTTGTTCAATTCCCCTGTCAAAATCTCTTTTAATTTCAGAAAAGCTTGTTGCAGGACTTTGCGAACCAATTCCAACTTTCGTTTTATTGACAGCGATTGTTTCAACTACTTCATAGTCATTTAGAGCGCCTTTATTAATGTATGTCAAGTCAAGTAGGTCAAGGCATTTCTTATTTATCATTCCACTTGGAATTTGTCGACCGAAAAGTTGATTTTTGTCAATGAAACTTACTCCAATCCATTGTCCACCTTCGTCTTCACTAAAGTCCAAGACAACAGCTTTTAACTCGGAACTGTCTTTACCAAACTTCAATATCTGCCCGAATTTCACAGGAAATCTTTCAAGCTCTAGACCTGTCCAATCTGGTTGCATCATTGCTGGAATTGAGTTTGAGGAATTCGATGGCATGTTATTACAACTTGAAATTAAAAGTCCAATGGTCAGTATGAATGCTATTCTTGTCATTTTCAAATTAGCCACAACGGATTTATATACGTGTGTGCCTTGAATGGTAAATATAGTTCTTGAATAAGAATTTCCCAAAGGGTGCAAGACCCTTATGTAAGCTTATTTTACCATTGGGAATTGGGCTACAAAATGGTCTAATCATTTTCAGGTCACATCGACTGTATAATAAGAGCCCCCGGAAAAAGGGGGGCAAGCTATATGAATTGAGAGGTTCACGCACGGTTCTGTGAGAGGTTTAGGGGTGAAACTCCCCTTTACCTACTCGACTGGGGGTAGTGTTTTATTTCTTTTTCTTTGGTTTCGGAGCTGCATATGACTCAAGAAACTCAATTGCAGAATCCTTTGAATTAAAGATTCCTTCTACCTTGTCCTTGTTATTATACCGAACAATTATTTCATATTTCAAAATAGGTAAATCTCCATTCTTAGTTTGATAACTTTCAATAAAGTCAATAGCTTGTTCTACGGAGGATAGAGTTGAAGAAGCACCATGTAAAGGCAAAACACTTATTGATTCTATAAATCTAGAAACAGCTTTTTCGAGGTTATCGAAAAACGTATCAACTTCTGTCTTATTCAACTTTAACAGATACCGAGCTAGAAGATTTTTTTTATCGAAGTCTTCCCAATTTTTGATTTTGGTTAAAAAATCTTTTTCTGAAGTGTTTTCTTCAGTACTAGCATCCATTCCATACTTTTTGAAAGCTTGAAGAATTAGGTCATAAGGAAAATACAACACATGAAAGCCTAAAGATTTTAATTGGTTCAAGGCTCCACTTGTAAACTCACCTGCTAACATTACTCCCATAAAAGGAGCAAAGTTTTTATGGGTTGCAACTAAAGGAAGAATTGCCCCTTGAATTTCTTGTGCCTTATTCCTAGAGTGCTTAGTGTATCTTCTCCACGCACTTTCAATAAACGCTACTGGTTCTCCTATTTTGTTCTTTGTTCCATATCGTTCTAGAACAAAATCTAAGTCGTGAGTATTTTCAAAAGAGTCTATCCAACTTACTTTTTTTCCTGTTCTAGCTAGACGTTTTCCTTGGGTGTCCAAATACAATTTATGGTTGCGAGCGAATTTTGTCAATTCAATCGCAAAGACTTCTTCAAGAAAGTCACCTATAATTTGACCCCATTTATGTGCTGGTGATTTTGCCATTATCCTTTTATCCAAAGTCGTCCTTCATGCAAAGGGACTCTATGTTTTCTATTTTTCCATTTTGTATTTCTATCTCGCAGTTTCTCAAACTCGTAAGAGTCAAAACCTGCTGAAATAGCTAATTCTCCTAACCATTTGTCAACGGGAACATAAACTCCATAAGGGGCACTATCACCTACAACAAAGCAAACAGTACATCCGCTTTTTGTCACTCGCCTTAATTCGTGAAAGACTTTTGCCAAATCATTGAAATATGCAATAATCATTAAATGATAATTCTTCTTACCACCCCTTGTTAGTCTTGTCTCCGCAAGTTCATTATACACTGCTTTTATTTCTTCTCTAATTGGAGTCAAAAGAGGCGAATCAAGAATTTCATCAGCTTTATCTTTCAGTTTAGTAACATGCTGAGTGCAAGCCGTAACAAGAAATTGTCTAACCTTATCTTGTAAATCTCCCCATCCTTCTATATCACCCCAAAAAGTCATTTCTAGTCTGGTAGCATCAGCATAGTCGTAGTTGTTGGCGTATGGGGGGGATGTGATAACTAAGTCAGCCCAATCATCAGGTACTGAAGGCATATGTCTAGCGTCTTCCATATATACTTCGCTGATTGAAGCATTTGGATATTTTCTTTGCATGTTTTGCATATCCTGAGCCATATCGTAAACTTTGGCTTCAAAGGCATGAAAAGCATCTAAAACTCTACCTTTTGTTTTTGAGGGTTGGATATATTGCCATTGAGCAGTTCCTACTGGCGAAGTCGTTCTAAGAATTGACGTTATTACAAACCAATTAAGTTCCTTTAATTCAGCATTATCGTTTGATTCAAACCAAGCTTGCTTTAAAGCTTCTAATTTTTCAATTATCTCTTTTGGGTAGCATTGTTCAATCAGTTTTGGATATTTGGACTTGGTTATATTCTTTTCTTTTGCTTGGCTAAGTAATTTCCTAGCAGAGTCCTTAAATTCCTGAGGGTCAATTTGCCAAGTAAGTTTTGCCTTAGCAATTCTAAAAACATATGGGTGGGCCTCTATTCCAATTGAATTAATCCCTGCAAATTCACTTTCCAACATTACAGTGCCTGAACCACCAAAAGGGTCAAGTACATTTTGTCCATTTTCTGTAGAAATGAGTTCTCTAACCCAAGGTCCTGAGAAACCTGCAGTATATCTGTACCACCTGTGAATAGGTAGTTTCATGTTGTCTGCAAAGGTTGAAGTCAGATCGACCTTCCCATTATTTTTCTCTGTTTTGAACAGTTCCAATTGAGGTTCTTGTACTTCATTTTCCATGCTGCTAATTTACTTTATTCTGACGGCTTAACTTATAGTGTGTCGTTCGTTTTTACATTACCCCCAACATCTGTATATAAAACACTGTGTTATATATCGCCTATATCAATCGTTGTTTAATGGTTTAATTTTCAGTGTTTTATCTTCCAAAATACGGTCTAATGGGTTTTTAATTTTGTCAAAGCTTTGTTGGCTTACGTGGGCATATATGGCCGTAGTTTTGGGTGATTCATGGCCTAAAAGTACTTTAATTATATGAGTTTCGGTACCGTGATTCCTAAACTCCATCTTCCATTGCCGCTATCATCTGTGCTATCCATGTAATCAGAGGCAACCTTCTTTTGCCGCTCCATTGCGCTTTCTCCTTTGCGCCATTGCGAGAAATGTAGCTAACTCCCCTCATTCATAAAATCTGTGCAATCAGTGTAATCTGCCGCTAACACCTTTTCTCTATTTCCTTCATCACATCTTCCAATACTTTCCTCTCTTGCTTCCAGTTATTTTCCTCAGCCGCTTTTTTTAGTCCAGGTTTATAAATAGCTACATCAGTATCCATCACGGTAAGTACGGCAGTAACTAAATCTTTTGGTGCATGACTTTTAGCTACCACGCCAATGCCATACTGCTGCACAATACCTGCTACTTCCACCAAGTTACTTACCACTAAGGGCAATCCGCAATTGATGTAATCAAATAGTTTGTTGGGCAAGCTATAGCGGTAATTTACATTGGTATCCTTATCTAAAGAAACTCCACAATCTGCGTTAAGCGTATATTGAAGCAACATTGCATACGGCTGCTTAGCAATAAAAAGCACACGATCTTCTACACCATCCGCTTTAGCTTTTGCTTTTAGCAGCGGCACAGCATCGCCATTACCTACTATAAGCAATTTTACCCTTTCGGGAAGTAAAGGCAAAGTGTCCAAAAGCTCTTCTATACCTCTATCTATGTTTATCCCGCTCCCTTGGTTTATCAATAGAAAGGCATCTTCGGGCAAACCTAATTGAGCGCGGGTTTTACGCGTTTTTAATTCTGGGAAATGTCCAATGTTACGCACCACTTTAAAATCAATGTTGTATTCATCCTTGTATAAATGGGCTATGCTTTTGTTTACGGTAATATGCGCATCAGCTTTGGGCAAAAACCATTTTTCAAGGGTGGTCCATATTCGTTTTACTAGCGGCCTATGTTGAATTTCTGGCACACCTGTAAAATATTCGTGACTATCATAAATCAACGGTTTTTTGCGCCATTTGGCCACTAAAGCATTGGGCATCAGCGTATCTAAATCGTTTGCCCAATACACATCGGCTTTAAGCCACAGTAAAAACCAAAATAAGCGTAGATTGTAATTGGCGTAAAAAAGAAAGCCTTTAGTAAACCAAAGGTTAAAGCGGGTATAAGGGTAAAAGAAGTTGGCGGGCATACCATTGGGCAGCTTCCTACCCACAAAATGTATCTGATAGCCAAGGTGTAACAACACACCAATGGTGCGTTGCACCCGCTGATCGGTCACCAAATCATTGGTTACGCTTACTACAACCTTCTTATTACTTTTGCTCAACTAAAAAAAAGCTTTTGTTACACAAGGTAAAAGAAATCAATATAAACGAGTTTGACTATCCATTGCCAAACGAACGGATTGCAAAATTTCCTTTACCAAACCGCGAAGATGCCAAACTATTGCATTACAACGCAGGTAAAATTGAAAGCTTTGTGTACAATCAACTACCTTCATTACTTTCAGAAAATGATCATTTAGTATTTAACCAAACCAAAGTGGTGCAAGCGCGCCTATTTTTTCCTTTGCGGGATGACGTAACCATTGAAATATTTTGTTTGGAATCTTGGCAACAACTTTCGGTACAAGAAGCTATGCAAGCCAAAGGCGATATTAAATACAGGTGTATGATTGGCGGAGCTAAAAAATGGAAACGTGGAAAACTTAAAATTGAGCAGGAAGGAGAAACCTTATTTGCAGAAAAGCTATTTAATGATGACGGTGTTTTTTGCGTAGGTTTTACTTGGAATACAGAAAAAACCTTTGCTGAAATGCTAGAGCTGATGGGTAAAACACCTTTGCCACCGTATTTAAAACGGGCTTCTCAAGAAACGGATAAGAAACGCTACCAAACGGTATTTGCTAAAACCGAAGGCTCGGTAGCTGCACCCACGGCAGGGCTGCATTTTACGGAAAAATTATTGGCTGAGTTAACCGAAAAAAAGGTGGGTGAAAGTAAGCTTACGCTACACGTTGGCGCAGGCACGTTTAAACCTGTAAATGCAGCTGCTTTAGGCGATCATGATATGCACGCGGAAGAGTTTTTTGTAGAACTCCATTTTTTGAAAGAAATTTTGGCGATACTGCAAGCTAAAAATCTTATTTGTGTGGGTACCACCAGTATGCGGGCTTTAGAAAGTATGTATTGGTTGGGCTGTATGTTGCTTAAAAATCCTGCTTTAAAAGAAGCCGACTTGCTAGTGCCACAATGGATTGCGTATGATACCGTGTTTGAAAAAATAACCGTAGAAGAAGCATTTTACGCGATTATTAACTACTTAGAAAAGGCACACTTAACCTTTGTAAGGGCACGCACGCAAATTATAATTGCGCCCGGCTACACCTTTAAATTAGTTAAGGGTTTACTTACAAATTTTCACCAGCCACGCAGCACCTTGCTTTTGTTAGTATCCGCTATTGCGGGAAGTGATTGGAAAAAAATATATAACTATGCCTTGGCAAATGAGTACCGTTTTTTAAGCTATGGCGATGGCAGTTTGCTGAGAATAAAATCTTGATTATGAAAAATATTTTAGTAGTTGTTTTTCTTATTACAATCCAAAATTGCTTAAAAGCGCAAGAAGCCTCCATTTCTTTAGATGTAAAACCATTTACTATTGGTGAAACACTTCGCTTTACATCCAAGATTTTAGGTGAAGAAAGAGTGCTTAATATCTACTTGCCAAATGGTTATCATGCAGATTCTGCTAAAATATACCCGGTTATTTATTTGTTGGATGGTTCTATGGATGAAGATATTATACACATGGCCGGTTTGGTGCAGTTTTGCTCTTTCCCGTGGATTGGTATAATGCCAGAAACCATTGTAGTAGGTATTGCTAATGTAGATAGGAAACGTGATTTAACGTTCCCTACAAGCATAGCAAAAGATAAAGAGCAATTTCCTACTACCGGAGGTTCAGCTGCGTTTTTAGATTTTATAGCAAAAGAGGTAAAGCCTTTAGTTGAGAAAAAATATACCGTTGATACGGTGAGCACGTTAATTGGGCAATCACTGGGTGGGCTTTTTGCTACAGAGGTTTTGTTTAAAAATCCACAGTTGTTTACAAACTATATCATTATCAGCCCTAGCTTGTGGTGGGATGGTAGATCGCTTTTAGCCTTACAACCAAAGCATTTTTTAGGGGTGCAAAATATTTATATTGGTGTAGGTAAAGAAGGTCGCGGAATGACTAAACCTGCCAAGCAATTATACAAACGCTTAAAAAAAGGGGTGGACGATGATACGAGCGTTTTTCATCAGTATTTTCCTGAACAAGATCATGGGGATGTATTGCACGTAGCCGCTTACGATGCATTTTTAAAGGTGTTTAAAACAGATGATTAAGATTAAATAAACCACGTTACATGTAAAGCAAATGCGCAATTTCTTCTTTCAATTTCTTTTCTTTTTAAAAACTATGGGTGGTTTTGGTCAGCAATTGCCACCACAGCAGCTTACGGTGCTGCCCAATGTGCTAGAAGAAAACAGTGGTATGGTGGTGCTTAGCGCAGATAGTATTTTGTTTATAAACGATAGTGGAAATCCGCCCATTGTGTTTTTAACCGATACCTTGGGTAATATTTTGCACCAAACGTACATCAGTAATTTTGCGAATAAGGATTGGGAAGAATTAACCTTTGATGGCAACAACCGGATTTTTATTGGTGATTTTGGAAACAACGCAAATGCTCGGCAAAATTTAAAGATTGGTGCGTTTCGCTTAAATGAATTGTTAACTCAAGATACCGTACAAACGGAATACCTTATCAACCTAAGTTACCAAAGGCAAACGGCTTTTCCACCGGTTTCGCAACAGCTTCATTATGATATGGAAGCCATGATTTTTAATAATGATAGCTTGTATTTGTTTTCTAAAAACAGAACCGATCCGTTTAACGGAAAAGTATATCAATACACGCTGCCGGCTTTGGCCGGAACATACCATGTAGCACCCGTAGATAGTTTTGTGAGTGGGGCAGGAGTAATGGCTAGTTTTTGGATTACAGGAGCTGCTTATAAAGCTTCAGATAAACACTTGGTTTTATTAGGATACGATAAACTTTGGTCCTTCAGAAACGTAAACCCGCCCTTTTTCTTCAATGGAAATACGCCCACCATTTATGCCTTCAACACCTTTACTCAAAAGGAGTGTGTTGATTTTGTAAACGATACGTTGCTTTATATTTCAGATGAAAGCAGCTTTGCCGGTACTCAAAACTTATATAAAGCACAATTTAATAGTCCTTCTTTTGCATTAAGCGAATTAAAAAATAGTTCGGAATTAACGCTTTTAACCACGCAAATAAAAGATACACTTGAGTTAAATTTAAAAACAGATAAACAGGTAAAAGTCGTTTTTGAGGTTTTTTCGGTAGATGGTAAACGCCCTTTATATGGTAAACTTGGCAATTTTGAAAAAGGAGAACACAAGCTTATTATAAACGCAGAAAGATTAGACCCAGGCGGCTATGTTCTAAATGTGTTGATAGATGGCGTGCCAAATGCATATCGCTTTACAAAGCCGTATCAGTTTAAAAATTAACCGTTGCATTCAACCCCCAACCTCCAAAAGCATTAGAGGCAACGCCAATTTTTACATCTTTTGTTTGCGCCATACTTTTTCCTATAAAATGACCCAAAACGGCACCAATTACCACATCACTTGCCCAATGTTTATTGTGATGCATTCTGCTCCAAGCGGTAACACCGGCTAGCGGATATACCACAAACGGAATCCAATTACTAGTAGGAAATAAATACGTAGCCGATGAGGCAAACGTAAAGGCCATAATGGTGTGTCCGCTTGGGAAAGAAAGATTACTGGCACCTTGAAAATAATTGTTAAAAAATTGATATTGATCTTCACCTGTATAAGGACGAGCACGTGAAAAACCAATTTTTAACAACTGCACACTTACGCCAGAAAATGTAAGAGCCGTAAGTGCTCTAACGCTTTTGTCCGTAAGGTTTTCATTCTGTATAATTTTACTTGTGAGGTAGGCGCCTCCCACTAAACTGGCGTGGAAAATTGGGTTGCCAAACGGCTCGCCAACGTAAGTGGCTATAAAATTTTTAGCACCGGTAGGGTTGGTGGTAATTGCCCTGTTTATGTTAGCATCTTGCGTAATTAAAATGCCGGTGCCCACCGCTAAAAAAGCAATGCTCACCGCAGTTTGTGTTTTATTTTGCAGGGGTTGTAGTAAGGTGCGTTTAGAAAGGCTCCAACCCTGTTTTATATCCTGCCCAACGGAGGTTTGAGCGTTTAAAATGGAATGTTGAAAAAAAAATATAAGAATGATGATGCTTACGTACCAGCGATTTAGCATATTTTCGCTTAAGTTATTTTTGAAAGCATAAAGTAAAGCATTTAATAATTGTTTCCCTTGGATAATAATGTTGAGCATCAATATATTGATAATACGGAACGTGAAAAACTCATTGAGCTTTTACAAATACAACTCAATATTGATTTAAGCAATTATTCCAAGTCATCTGTAAGCAGACGATTTAGTAAAATATTTAGTGATTTTAACGTAAACAGCGCTGTAGAATTAATGGCCAAACTAATGGAGCAGGAAAGGCCAGCTGATTATTTTTTTAAGTACTTTACGGTAAATGTTACAGAAATGTTTCGAGATCCGGCTTTTTTTAAAAGTTTAGCAACCAATATTTTCCCGCAGCTAGCCAAAAATAAATCCATTAAAATTTGGTCGGCAGCAAGCAGCACAGGAGAAGAAGCCGTATCCTTAGCAATACTATTGCATGAAGCTAATTTATTGGAAAAAACCACCATAGTAGCTACAGATATAAGTGCATCTGTTTTAGCAGCGGCAAGAGAAGGAAAATACCGCGTACGCGATTTGAATATATACGCTAAATCTTTTAGTGCGGCAGGAGGAGAAAAGCCTTTAAGCACTTACTTTACTATTAAAAACGACTTTGCTTATGTGCAGCCTTGGTTGCTTAAAAATGTGGAGTATAAGCAGCATAATCTCTTAGATAATCCTATTGCTACAAATTTTGATGTAGTAATTTGCAGAAACGTGCTTATCTATTTTAACAAACAATTACAAAACCGTGTTATAGAAAATTTATCTCAATCCCTAATTTCTGCTAAATCCTTTTTGGCTCTTGGTTCAAAAGAGTCCGTAATATTTTATAATAATCGAGAGCGATTTAAAGAAGTTGACCGTGAGTATAAAATCTTCCAAAAAATTAGATAATGTAGTGGTGCTTGGCGCCAGTGCAGGAGGAATTCATGCACTGAAAACACTATTTCAACATTTACCCCAAACTATTAATTACACCATAGTAGTGGTGCTGCACCGTTTGGCAAATGTAGAAAGTAAGCTTAGTAGCTTATTACAAGTTTATACGCAAATTCCGGTGGTAGAGGTTGGAGACAAAGAGCCTGTGGAGTCAGGAAAGATTTACTTAGCTCCATCAAATTACCATTTATTGTTTGATGAGGATTTAGAATTTTCGCTTGACTCTAGCGAAAGGGTAAACTATAGCCGGCCTAGTATTGATGTATGTTTTACGAGCCTTGCCAATACTTTTGGTAAAAATGCTACTGCCGTATTACTAACGGGTGCAAATAACGATGGTGCCGTAGGCTTAAAAAGTGTTTTTGAAAATGGAGGCAGGTGTATTGTACAAAATCCGGACAGTGCTCAGGTTTATGTAATGCCCAAAAGTGGTTTAACTTTGGTGCCAAATGCAGATGTAATGCACTTAGAAGAAATAGCCGAATTTCTTAAAAACCTTTAACATTAAAAAATTGAAATACATTTTGTTGTTTTTAATAAGCTTGTGTTTTCTCAACGTAAGTAGTGCCCAGCAAGAATATGCGCGCTTAGCGTTTTACAATCTTGAAAATCTTTTCGACTTTGAGGACGATACACTCATTAATGACGAGGAATATTTACCCACAAGTATGCGTAATTGGAGTTATTACCGATACACTGAAAAGAGTAACCGAATGGCAAAAGCTATTTTAAGTATTGGTGGTTGGCAGGCTCCAGATATTATTGGTGTGTGTGAAGTAGAAAACAAAAGGGTGTTGCAAGATTTGGTTGCCACCGATGTTTTAAAAAAACTAAACTATAAAATCATCCATTTTGAAAGCCCAGATAGAAGAGGTATTGATGTGGGATTGCTATATAGACCAGAAACGGTAGATACTTTATATGCTAAGGCATATCCTGTAAGAAATTTGGATGATGTAGATTTTAAAACCAGAGACGTGTTGTATGTAAAAATGCGCATTTTGGACGATACGTTACATTATTTTGTAAACCATTGGCCAAGCCGATATGGCGGGCAAATGCAAAGTGAACCTAAGCGGATGCTGGCTGCCAGCGTGGTAAGGGGAGTAGTGGATAGCATTCAGCAAAACAATAAATTTGCTAAAGTGGTAATAATGGGAGATTTGAATGATAGCCCCGATAATATCAGCGTAAGCGAAATATTGCGCGGAGTAAAACAACCCAAAAATGCTACTGATCTTAAAAATTTAATGCAAGATTTACCTAGTGAAGAAGGTTCGCATAGATACCAAGGAGAATGGGGATATTTAGATCAAATAATTGTGTCAGTTCCGCTATTAAAAGCTACCAACGGTGTGGTGTTAAATGGCGGAGCACAAGTACATAAAGCCGAATTTTTAATGGAACCCGATGAAAAATTTCCGGGTACCAAGCCGTTTAGAACTTTTGTAGGCATGCGCTATATTGGAGGTTTTAGCGACCACCTGCCAGTGTATATCGATATTATTAAAGTAGATAAACCCAACCCTAAACCTTAAAGCATCGTTAAATAAATGAAGGAGCCGTACGTTAGATGAATGGTTTATTTAATTTATCGGTGTACTAGAAATCCTATATTTGTACCATCAAACTTTAGATATGAGAAAAATCTTGTTTTCACTTTTTGCACTTGTAGTGTTATTTTCATGTAAGGAAGAAGAAGTAATTCCGGAGATAGGTTATCCTACGGACGGATTAGTTTTAAAAGAAGAGCAGAATTTGTTACTTCATTTATCCGCAGAGCCTCAGCCCGCTTATGCTTCGCTTGGCGCCAATCAAACTGCTTATGATAAACTCTTTCCCAATAGAGTAATTACAACCAGTAGCTTTCGCACCGGCCCTTTACAAACGTATTTTGCTGATTCATTGGCTAGAAGACTTGGAGCAAGCGGTATTAGCTTATACCTTAATATGGAGGATGCCCTAGGCATTTTGCCAGATGAAATTGAAAAAATGTTGAATCAGAAGCCTTTTTTATCCGTTGCGCACAAAGGTGGTCAAAATGATACCGCTTGGTACACAGATGTAAAAATGAAGTTTTATAGAGATACTAACTCATCTTTTATTTACGTAAACTCATATTTGCTTAGCGATTTTACTGCACAAAGTGACACCGGTGGTTTTGATTTAACCTTACCGGCCTTTAAAGATTTTGTAAGTAATGTAAATGGTATTAGTTATCATGACAGAGATTATACCAGTTTTGACGGTGAAACTAAAATTGTAAGTAAAGGTGATGTTATTACCTTAAAAGATGTAGTGTTATATGCTAATCCACATTTTTTGCAAAGAGGCGTAAACATTGCTCAGGAAATAAATCCATTTAAATCTGAATTTTTTGCCGGTGATGTATTGGGTACAGAATCTACAGCTATAAGGATTTACATTAAAAAACCGGAAGATATTGATGAAACGCTAGAGCGTTGGATTAAACCTAAATTTTTAACCATTGCTTGGACAGCAGATTTAGAAAATGGCGGTTGGAAAATATTAAACGTATTTCAAGGAAGTTAAAAGTTATACGGTAGTTGAAATAAAAAAAGTCCCACAAAATTTGTGGGACTTTTTTTTTGAATATTGCTGAAGTTTATTCAGCAGCAACTTCTTGTTTATACGTTCCGGCTTTAAGCTTTTTGCTTACCGCTACAAAAGCTTCAATAGTTTCTGTTACATCTTTTTCGCTATGCGCAGCAGTAGGAATTAAACGTAACATTATTACGCCTTTTGGTACTACCGGATATACTACTACCGAGCAAAAAATTCCATGATGATGACGTAAATCATAATTTAAAGCCAATGCTTCGGGTACACTTCCATTTAAAAATACCGGAGTTACCGGAGAAGCGGTGTTGCCTAAATTAAAACCTTGGGCTTTTAAACCTTCTTGTAATTCAGTTACATTTTTCCACAGCTTAGCGCGCAGTCCATCTTCTTGTCTTACTAATTCCAAGCGCTTGGCAGCAGATTGGGTAAAGGCCATTGGCAGTGCTTTAGCAAAAATTTGCGAACGCATATTATAACGCAAATATTCAATTATAGAATGATCTCCCGCTACAAATGCACCAATACTGGCCATAGATTTTGCAAAGGTGCTCAAGTACAAATCAATACCCTCTTGGCAATTTAATGCTTCACCGGCTCCTGCTCCAGTTTTTCCCATGGTGCCAAAACCGTGCGCATCATCTACAAACAATCTAAACGGAATATCATTTTTATGGGCAATAATGGCGGGTAAATTTCCTAAGTCGCCACTCATCCCAAATACCCCTTCAGTTATTACCAAAATGCCGCCACCCGTTTGCTCCGTAATTACCTGTGCGCGTTTTAGTTGTTGCGCAAAACCGTCCATATCATTATGCTTAAACATAAAGCGTTTGCCCATGTGCAGGCGTACACCATCTACAATGCAAGCGTGTGATTCTTCATCATACACAATTACATCATTTCTATCAACCATTGCATCAATTATGCTTACAACACCTTGATAACCATAGTTTAGTAAAAAGGCATCCTCTTTACTTACATATTTGGCCAGTTGTTTTTCTAATTCTTCGTGTTGTGTGGTGTGGCCAGTAAGTAAGCGACTTCCCATTGGGTAAGCAACGCCCCATTCTTCGGCTGCTGCTTTATCGGCTTCCCGTACTTCCGGGTGATTTGCTAAGCCTAAATAATTATTTACACTCCAAACAATTAATTCTTTGCCTTTAAATTTCATTCTGGGCCCAATAGGCCCTTCAAGTTTTGGATAAATATAATCACCTGCATGCGCTTTGTGCTGGCCCAAAGGGCTTTTTAGCACCTGTCTTTTTTCAAATAAATCCATTAAAAAAATATGTTTCTAATAATTGTGAAAAGTACTACAACGGCTATTAAAATATAAAGCATTGGAGTACTAAAAAAAATATTATTTACCTTAAGAAGAAATGCGCTTTTTGGTTTTACTATTTCTAAATAAAAGCCAAAAATAATTAGCGGCAGGCCTAACACAAAAAGTGGATTGAGTGTAAATGCTTCTTTAAAATGTAGGTGTAATAATTCATGTGTAGCTCTTTGCGATCCACAGCCGGGGCATTGCAGGCCGGTGGTAGCATACAGCGGACAACTAAAAAAAGTGCCATCGGCATTAGCCGGATTAAAAAAATAAAGATAAACCAACCCAATAGCAACTAGGGAAAAGGTAATTAAATATGTAGGTTTCACTTTTTTCATGCGCTGTTTGGCAAAGATATAGTGCATTAATAGAGCAAGCCACTTATACAATTAGTTCAATTTATGTAAAATTAATTTTACAGATTATCTTTGCCGCATGCATAATGGAGCTAAAAAAGTTGCCTTTCATACCTTAGGCTGTAAACTAAATTTTTCTGAAACCAGCACTATTTCCAGAAGCTTTTATAGCGAAGGATATATGCAGGTAGATTATAAAGATGTAGCTGCAGTGTATGTAATTAACACCTGCTCGGTAACGCATAATGCAGATAAAGAATGTAAATACTGGGTAAAGCAGGCGTTAAAATCAAACCCTGAGGGATTTGTAATAATAGTGGGTTGCTATGCACAACTTAAACCGCAAGAAATTGCTAAAATTCCGGGTGTAGATTTAGTGTTGGGAGCAACTGAAAAGTTTAACATTACCGAATACCTAAATAATCTTGAAAAACAAGCAATAGGAGCGGTGCATTCTTGCGATATTAATGAAGCTGATTTTTACGTAGGTTCTTACAGCATAGGCGATAGAACGCGGGCCTTTTTAAAAGTGCAAGATGGTTGCGATTATAAATGTACCTATTGCACCATTCCGCTTGCGCGTGGTATAAGCCGAAGCGATACACTTGAAAATGTAGTTAGCAATGCCCGTAAAATTGCCGCTGAAGGTGCTAAGGAAATTGTATTAACCGGTGTAAACATTGGCGACTACGGTAAAGGTGAGTTTGGCAATAAAACACATGAACATACTTTTTTAGAGTTAGTGCAAGCGCTAGATGAAGTGCAAGAAATTGAACGCTTTAGAATAAGCAGCATTGAGCCAAATTTGCTAAAAAACGAAACCATTGATTTTGTAGCACAATCAAACCGTTTTGTTCCACATTTTCACATTCCCCTGCAAAGCGGCAGCAATGCTTTGCTTAAAAAAATGAAAAGGCGCTACTTGCGTGAATTATATGCCGACAGGGTTGCGCGTATTAAATCGGTAATGCCTGATTGCTGTATTGGTGTGGATGTGATTGTTGGTTTTCCCGGAGAAACAGAAGCTTTATTTTTAGAAACGTATAATTTTGTAAATAACCTAGATATAAGCTACTTACACGTATTTACGTATAGTGAAAGAGCCAATACCGAAGCGGCAGAAATGAATGAAGTAATTCCTTATGCTACCAGAAAAAAACGTGCGCGGATGATGAGGAATCTTTCAGAGAAAAAAAGACGTGCTTTTTATGAAAGCCAAATAGGAACGGAGCAGGAAGTTTTATTAGAGGGAGATTTTAAAGAAGGGTATATGACAGGCTTTACAAGAAACTACGTGAAGGTAAAGCACTTATGGAATCCTGATTTGGTAAATACCAAGAAGAAAATAAAGTTAAAAGAAATTGATACAGATGGCTCTGTTTTGTTTGAAGAATTAGATAATGTTTTTACTTTAGCGTAAATGTTTGCATCTTTAAGATTATACCGCCTAAATCCAATTTTCGAGAGCGATTTTACCAAGCTCTGGAACCAGCTTACCGTGGAGTTAAAGCGTGATAATTATATTGAAAAGGCAATTTTACATAAGGAATCTAAAATCTCCTATATTTCCTATATGCAGTGGTACACCAAAGATGATTTTGAGTCACTATCACGCGATACGAATACTAAATATGCTGTTTTAATTAACAAGTTAAAAGAGTGCTGTAATAGTGTGCATGTATTGCATCGCATGGAAGTTTTGAAGGAAAATGCACTCTAAAGAAAACCTCATTGAACTAAGTAAATCGGTACAAAACCTATGTACCGAAGTCGGTGATTTTATTTTAACCGAAAAAGATGAAGTTAGTAAACAAGACATCGAAATAAAGGATTTAAACAGCTTAGTGAGCTATGTGGATAAAGAAGCTGAACAGCAATTGGTACAAGGCTTACGTGCATTTTTACCCGAAGTCGGTTTTATAGCTGAAGAAGGTTCAGGCACCGAAAATAAATCCGGATATAACTGGGTGGTAGATCCGCTTGACGGTACTACAAATTTTTTATTTGGCCTACCTGTTTTTGCCATTAGTATTGCACTTATGCAAAAAGACAAAGTACTTTTAGGAGTGGTATATGAACTAGGTCAAAAGGAAATGTTTTCAGCAATTTTGGGTGGTGGCGCATTTTTAAATAGCAAACCCATTATGGCCAGTAAACGCAAGGATTTTTCTGAAGCACTTTTTGCAACTGGTTTTCCATATTATGATTTTACGCGTATGCAAGGTTTCTTGCAATTGTTAGGTTATATGTGCACGCATACCCGTGGCGTAAGGCGCTTGGGTTCTGCCGCCACAGATTTAGCATACGTAGCTTGTGGTCGTTTTGATGGTTTTTTTGAATACGGCCTTAGTCCTTGGGATGTAGCAGCAGGCGCGCTTATAGTGCAAGAAGCCGGTGGTATTGTTACAGATTATGCTAACCAGGATGCGTATATCTTTGGAAAAGAGATTGCTGCGGCAAGTGATGCTTTGCATGCACCAATGCTCGCTAGAATTAACGAATTTATGCCTCAAGAATAAAAATTATTCTGTTGCCACAGATGGTCTAGAGCTTATTTCGTGCTTGCCATCATGTATCATTTCCTCCACTTCTTCTTTTTCATCGCTCTCTAATTTAGCATACACTTCTTCGGTACGATGATTTTCTTCGGTAATAAAAAATTCGCAATACAGCGGCAAATGATCAGAGTTTATAGGTGCTAAGGTTTTAAACGTATCTACTTGAATACGTTCTGAATGAAAAAACAAATCGATAGGAAAACGCAGTAATTTATACTTCGCGTGGAAGGTTGAAATAAAACCACGACCAATACGAGGGTCAAGTAATCCGCTGGTTTTCTTAAATAATATAGAAGATTTTGCCCACGCCACATTATTGAAATCACCCACCACCACTACCGGAGTTTTTATTTCATTAATTCTTTTTGCTATGCAAAGTAACTCACCATCACGCTCTTTAGAATTTGGTTCCTCCGTGGGGCTAGGGGGCGGTGGATGTACGCCAAAAAGCGTAAAGGTTAAGCCTTCAGGTGTTTTTATTACGGCTTCGATGCTTGGTAAATCATCTGCCACAAAATAGTTTACTAAAATTTTCTCAAACGGAAGTTTACTGTACAAATGAATACCGTACGTATTTTCCTGCGCTACTTTTTTGGTATATGGATAATCATTTTCGATTTCTGAAAGGGCGTTTTCCCAGTCTTTATTACTTTCTAAAGTTAGTAGCATTTGAGGTTTTTGCTCCCTAATTAAATTCAAGAGTAATTGATACTCCGTATTAAATTGATAAACATTAATAGAAAGAATGGAAATTAAATCTGATGCCTTATCGGCTTCCTTAGGGTTTCGCTTTAAGCGATATAAAGGTGTATATCTGCGTAAAATATAGGTATGATAGCCAACTAATAGGATGTTTATACTTTGAGTTATCCAGAAGAAATTTGTATAGTTTTTAATAAATAAAAAGCCTAACCCAATTACTAATGTTTGGATAAAAGCTAACTGTACTTTACCAAAATCAAAAATCCTAAATACCCAGTGTTGGTTGTTAATTTGTGGCAAAATGCCACCCAAAACACATAGCGATGAAAGTATATAAAAGGCAATTTCCACTTGGCTTTAATTAGCTGCATTAAAAAAACGAATGTAAAACTTTTTAATGGGATGTGGCTTTTGCTTTTTCATAAAGCGCCACGTATTTAGGGCAAATACTGTCTATACTAAATGTTTCGGCTTTGATGCGTGCAGCTTTACTAAAGGCATAAAATAAATCATCATTTTTAAGTAACTGCACAGCCTTTTTTCCCATGGTTTCTACGTCACCCACATTTGCGGTGTATCCGGTTTCGCCATCAATATTTACTTCAGGCAAACCTCCCGTATTGCTACTAATAACGGGCACTCCAGCTGCCATGGCCTCTAAGGCAGCCAATCCAAAACTCTCCTTTTCACTAGGTAGTAGAAATAAATCAGACATACACAATACGCGCTCTACCTCGGTTGTTTTTCCTAAAAATTTCACTTTACCTTCAATACCCATTTCCTTGGTCATTTGCCGTGCTTTTTCCATCTCCGGGCCTTCACCAATCATTAGTAAAACTGCGGGCACCTCCATTTGTATTAGGTTGAAAATAGAAACTACATCGTTTATACGTTTTACTTTTCTAAAATTAGAAATATGCGTAACAATCTTTTCATTGTTAGGTGCAAAAGTGTTTTTGCAATTTTCTTGAGGTTTGTATAAGCCTAAATCTACAAAGTTGTGAACGACTTCAATTTCACGCTTAATATCAAATAAAGCTAATGTATCCTGCTTTAAACTTTCAGAAACGGAAGTAACAATATCAGAATGATTTATACTAAAGGTAACCGCAGGTTTGTAGCTAGGATTTTTACCCACCAAAGTAATATCAGTACCGTGCAATGTGGTAATTAAGGGCACATTTAAACCTTTATCTTTCAAAATTTGCTTGGCCATAAAGCCCGCATACGCGTGAGGAATAGCGTAATGTACGTGCAATACATCTAATTTATACTTACTGGCCACATTCACCATTTTACTGCTTAGCGCCAGTTCATAAGGTTGATATTGAAATAATGGATAATCTTGCACATTTACTTCGTGGTAATAGATATTTTCTTCTAAAATATCTAAACGCACCGGCTGGCTATAGGTGATAAAATGCACATAATGACCTTGCTTAGCTAGGTATTTGCCTAATTCTGTGGCTAATACGCCACTGCCGCCAAACGTTGGGTAACAAACTATGCCTATTCTCATGATACTATACTTTCAAAGTGCAGAGGTAATTACAATTGATGAAACTTTGAACGTGTATTTACCTGCTTATGGAATTTATCTATCAAGGCTACGTAAATACAATTGTTCCACTTTTTCTCTAGCCCAAGGTGTTTTTCTTAAAAATTTTAAGCTTGATTTTATGGAGGGTTCAAAATTGAAACAGCGTATATCAACGCGCGCGCCCATTTCATCCCAACCATATTTTTCTACTAGTTGCTCTAATATATCGGCAAGTTTTACTCCATGTAATGGATTGTTGGGTTGTTGGTTGGTAGTGTTCATAGGTGTAAAAATAAGCGCACTCGGATAAAACAAAAAAATATATCTCGCTAAATGCGGGATATTTTTGTGGAGACCTGCTTTTAGCGAAATTCGCTTAAACACTACGGTTCTTATTAGGCATCTTGATTTATGGAGCTGGTGGGATTATTTCATGAACCCTTTGATGGCTACCAACCCAAGCATGAAAAATCAGTTTGCTGCGCAACCTGCTTTCTAGTTTAAAAATTCCTTTATGAGCAGGCTCAACGGTATCTTTTAAACTAGAAAATCCCGTTTCTTTTTAAAAACGGGATTTTTCTTTTGTGGAGCTGGTGGGATTATTTCATGAACCCGTTGATGGCTACTAACCCAAGCATGAAAAATCAGTTTGCTGCGCAACCTGCTTCTAGTTTAAAAATTCCTTTATGAGCAGGCTCAACGGTATCTTTTAAACTAGAAAATCCCGTTTCTTTTTAGAAACGGGATTTTTCTTTTGTGGAGCTGGTGGGATTATTTCATGAACCCTTTGATGGCTACCAACCCAAGCATGAAAAATCAGTTTGCTGTGCATCCTGCTTTCTAGTTTAAAAATTCCTTTATGAGCAAGCTCAACGGTACCTTTTAAACTAGAAAATCCCGTTTCTTTTTTGAAACGGGATTTTTCTTTTGTGGAGCTGGTGGGATTCGAACCCACGTCCAAACAAGGAAACAAACGGCTTTCTACATGCTTATTTTGTTATTGGGTTTTTGTCGTAAAGCTGGGAACAAACACCCTACTTTACGCTTAGTTGCGGTTTAAATTTCGGAGGCAAAGCACAACGCCTTACCAACTAGTCCAGATTTGATGATACCTCTGAATCGTTTCCAACCGGACGTAGGAACCGAGAGATAGCTTGCTCGCGCGTCTTACGCTGCGATTAGCGCTAATTTACTAACCGTAAATTAGGCTGCAAGCGCGAAATTATTCTCGCCTTTTATAAATGTGAAGCATCAGTTTTACGGGCGAACATCTCCATAGCCCGGCATGCTTACAATCTCTTTCGGCTTGCTGTCGAAACCAGGTCAGCCCCTTTTTGGTGGGGATAAGTGAAACACTTATCTCCTATCAGTTTACTGTTGAAAACAGTTTAACCAGATTTTGTGATTGTAAAATTAAGCTGCAAAGTTACTATTTTAGGCCACTAATTATGAAAACAACCACGTTAAAAATAGTAGGATTGGTGTGCGGTCTCTCTTTAGGGTTTAGCGGCTTTGCACAGGTAAGATTCGAGTTTGCTGATACTGTGAAATTTATGGAGAAAGATGTAAGCTTTGGAACGCTTCACGAGTATATTCTTATTGAAAATAACACATCTGATACCCTTAACATGCGCTGGATAAAACAACCTTTCGGACGTTATCCTGCCGTTTGGGATACTTATTTTTCTGATCCTGATAGTGCTTATGGCATTATTAACCAAATTGATAGCGGTAGTTTTTTATTGAAACCAAAACGCGATAGCATTAGCCATAAATTAATTTTTGGTGTTGAACATAACGGCTTTCCGGGAACAGCCCGCATGGGTTTTACGCTTTTTGAAATTGGTGATAAGCAGGGAAGCACCAATATTAGCTTTGATATTCGCGTAAAAAGTTTGTCAAATGATGAACATAAAACCTCTAATTTTGAAGTATATCCAACCCAAAGTAGTACCGGTGAGTTTACAATAAAAACTTTAGGGGTAAATATGGATCCCGAATATTATATATATGATGCCAGCGGAAAATCTGTATCGTACATCCTTAAAAAAAATGAAAATTTTACGAAAATTCATTTGCATACAAGCACACCTGGTTTGTATTTTTTGCAAATAGGAAAAACTATTCCTGAAATTAAAAAATTGATTATTACCCAATGAAGATAGGAATTATAAGAGAAGGTAAAAATCCGCCTGATAAGCGGGTGCCTTTAGTGCCACGGCAATGCAAAGCACTTTTAGAAAAATATGCAGATTTAGAATTAGTAGTGCAACCTAGTACAATCAGAATTTTTAATGATAAGGAGTACGTGCAGCAAGGTGTTAAGCTTCAAGAGGATGTAAGCGACTGTGATGTATTACTTGGTGTAAAAGAAGTGCCAAAAGATCAATTGATTGCCGGAAAAACCTACTTATTTTTTTCGCATACGTATAAAAAGCAACCTTACAATAGAGACTTGTTGCAAACTATTTTAGAGAAAAAAATCAGGTTAATTGATTATGAAATGCTGAAAGAGCAGGGCGGAAAAAGACTGATTGGTTTTGGGCGCTATGCAGGAATTGTTGGCGCGTACAACGCTTTTAGAGCGTACGGAAAAATGCATAATACGTTTGATTTAAAAGCCGCGCATGAGTGTTTTGATAGAAAAGAACTTGAATCAGAATTAATAAAGGTGAACGTACCTCAAAATCTAAAGGTAGTTATTACTGGTAGAGGTAGAGTAGCCTTAGGGTGCATAGAAATTTTATCGGCTTTAAGGTTAACCCAAGTTTTTCATGAGGAATTTTTAGAGGAAGTACACCATGAGCCTGTGTTTACCCAGCTTGATGTAAAGCATTATTTTAAGCGTAAAGATGGAAAAGATTTTACTCGCCATGATTTTTATACAGAGCCCGAGGCGTTTGAAAGTAATTTTATGCCCTATGCCAAGCAGGCTGATATTTATATTCCCTGCCATTTTTGGAGTGATAAATCGCCCATTATTTTTACAAGAGAAGATGCTAAAAAAGAAGCATTTAACATTCATTTAGTTTCTGATATTAGTTGTGATATTGATGGCCCTGTGGCCAGTACCTTAAGACCTTCCACCATAGAAAATCCTTACTACGGCTATCATCCGGAAACGGAAAGTGAAGTTGAATTTGGCAAAGAAAACTCTATTGGGGTAAGCGCTGTGGATAATTTGCCTTGTGCCTTACCACGCGATGCCTCTGAAGATTTTGGCAATGAGTTTATAAAAAATATAATGCCGCACTTTTTTAATGGAGATGAAAACGGAGTATTGGAACGTGCTTCAGAAACGGGTAAAGAGGGACAATTAACGTCTCATTTTAGCTATTTGCAAGATTATGTAAATGGTAAATAAGGAAGATAGAAATTGAGCGATAAAGAAAAATACATTGATATTGATAAGGTGTTGGATGCAAAAAATCCGAACCTTAGAAAGTGGCTACCCGGTTTTGTAACCGCTTACATTAAGCGCATTTTACATCAAAAAGATATTAATGTGGTAATGGACAATATTGGTGATTTAAAGGGTATGGATTTTTTAGAGGGTTTGATTGAAAAGGAATTAAACACTACCGTAAAACTAAAAGGTTTAGAAAATATACCCAAAACCGGAGGTTGTATTATTGCTAGCAACCACCCGCTTGGCGGGTTAGATGGTATTGCTTTAATGTACGCAGTAGGGCAGGTGCGCACTGATTTTCAATTTTTGGTAAACGATGTTTTACTAAGTATTAAAAATTTAGAGCAGTTTTTTATTCCTGTAAATAAAGTAGGTGATAATCCGCGTGCAGCTACCCGTATGATTGAGGAAACTTACGCCAAAGATATTCCAATACTAGTTTTTCCGGCAGGCTTGGTATCGCGCAAGCAAAAGCAGGGAATTGAGGATTTAGAATGGAAAAAGAGCTTTGTTTCAAAAGCCCTACGCTATAATAAATCCATTGTACCTACTTACATTAATGGACGAAATAGTGATTGGTTTTACAATTTAAGTAAGCTTAGAACGCGCTTAGGAGTGAAAGCAAATTTGGAAATGTTTTATTTAGCCGATGAACTTTTTAAACAGCGCAACCAAACCTTATCCATTACTTTTGGTAAACCATTAGCCCCAACGTATTTTGATAAATCTAAAAATCACCAAGAATGGGCAACAGAGCTGCGTAGCTTGGTGTATGGAGATTTGAGAAGCCAAACAATTTTATGAAAAATATTATACCCGCGGTAAGTCGCGAATTGTTGATAGAGGAATTAAACGAGCAATCTTTTTTGCGCCACACTAATAAGGGGGGCAATCAGTTGTATTTGGTAACGCATCATAATGCACCGCACGTAATGCGTGAAATTGGCCGCTTACGCGAGATTTCTTTTCGCTCTGCCGGAGGTGGCACGGGCAAGCAGTTAGATGTAGATGCGTATGATACAGCTCAGGTACCGTTTGAACAATTAGTGCTTTGGGATCCGGAAGATCAGGAAATTATAGCCGGTTATCGATTACTAAAATGCTCTACGGCTGAGCGCGATGAAGAAGGGAAAATTGTATCGGCAACAGCCCATTTATTTGAGCTTAGTCAAGAATTTTACAACGATTATTTACCCTATACCATAGAGTTGGGTAGATCGTTTGTACAGCCTATGTATCAGCGTAATGCATCGCGCAAAGGGCTTTTTAGTATGGATAATTTATGGGACGGCTTGGGTGCTGTTTTGGTGCAAAATCCTGATGTAAAGTATTTGTTTGGTAAGGTTACCATGTATCCTTCCTTTCAACGTGAAGCACGTAACATCATTCTATCTTTTTTAAAAACAGTTTTTCCTGATAAAAATGCCTTAGTACGGCCAGAAAAACCCTTGGTAGAGCCTGGTGTTTTACAACCCTTTGCACATCATTTTGAAGGATTAGAATTTAAGGAAGCCTACGTTAAATTGAGAGATTTAGTACGTGAGCGTGGCGAAAATATTCCACCCCTAATTAATACCTACATGAACATTAGCAACACCATGAAAACCTTTGATACGGCTGCTAATTATGAATTTGGACACGTAGAAGAAACGGGAATTTTATTAACGGTTAGCGATATTTATCCAGAGAAAAAGGATAGACACATGCTTACGTATGAGGCAAGTAAAGAATATATAGGACCATTAAAAACGTGGAAGGAAGGGTAGGGTTTTAGTTGAGAGGGTTAGATATATTTCCTGTAAGTATTAAATGATACATGTAAGTATGGCGAATAATGAATTTTAATTTCATAGCAAGTAACAGGTTAGAATTGGAGGACTTTAAGAGCCTCGAAAAATTCGTGGTTTCCTATCCAGATTTTCAAACGGTATTCCTTAATAATGAATTAGAACTTAACTTGTTATTACAGATAATAGGTATTAAAAACATCACTGGTCAAAATCTTAACGAAGCTGAATTTTCTAAATATTGGGACTTGTCGAACTTCAAATTACCAGAATTAAATGAAGATGAGTATGATAAGTTTTATGCTATATGGCTTGAAAAATCTGGCAGAGATAATAATATGGATGAATACGGTAGTCTAATTTTTCTTTAGGGATTAAGTAATCAATGGAATCAGATGAACCACCGATTAATTGTAAAGGAGAATTAAAAAACTGATTGACTATAAGGATATTTAAATTTCTACTAATTTTAATTACTCTTACGGTATGCAATGAAAATGTAACTTCCAAGTCAAGTAAGGCGGTTGTAACCGACACAAAATGTCTGCCCTGGGTAGTTGAGAGCTTTCCGTGAAGCTGGTATTTATAAATCTCACCTTGCTTTAGTCAATGGAAATAAATTTTAATGGCACTATTGCGTCCTATAAATTTTTATAACCCATCATTATGGGTCGTATTTTGTGAAATCATACGTTTATTTGACTTCAATAAAAAGGAAATTACATTTTTCAAATTTTAGATGTTAAAACAGGTTTTGGTGTAGCAAAGCAGTTGATTTTAAAATAAACAACGGCTTATTTGCTCAACATCTTATAAAACAACCCCGGCAGCACTCCATGCAGCGGCACTGCCAGCAATTCCTTATTTCCTATGTAGGTATGAAATTTTTTTCCTTGCAACGCTTTCAATAGTTTTTTGGCAAATACATCAGCCGGCATTCCATTTTCTTGTGCGCTACTATTCTTATTCACCTTTGTGCCGTCTGCTTTAAGCGAGTTTAGTGTAACATTGGTATTAATAAAACCCGGACTTATAACTTGTATAAGTACAGGAGTGTTTTTCAATTCTTGGTGTAGGCTTTCATAATACAGTTTTAAAGCCGCTTTAGAAGCAGAATATGCTGCTAAGTTGGCCTGACCAAAATTTGCTGCTATGCTGCCAATACTTAATATTTGGCCAGCTCCTTGCTCCATCATTTTGGTAGCTAAAGCTTTTGCAAGTTTTATATTTCCAAAAAAGTTGATATCCATTATTTTTTGCTCCACCTCATTTTTAGTTTCTAATGCTAAGCTAAATTGGCCAATACCGCCATTGTTTATTAAAATATCGATACCCTTAAACATAGGCCAAGCTTCATTTACCCAATCTGCTGCAAAGTGGTGCTGTTCTAAATCTAAAACAAAGGTTTTTACTTTTTCAGGATGTTGGCAAGCCGCTTGCACACGCGCCAACTCATTTTTTCTTCTAGCCGATAGTATTAAATTTGCACCGGCAGCAGATAAAGCTTTAGCGGTAGCCTCTCCAATGCCTGAAGATGCTCCGGTAATCCAAATGGTTTTGCCTGAAAAATAACTCATAAAATATTTGTTTAAAAGCTGTTGTGTGTTATGCAAATCCTTTTATATTTGCAGCCCCAAAAATAGACGAGAACGAACGGTAAATATATTGTAAGATGAAAAGAACTTTTCAACCTTCTAACAGAAAAAGAAAAAACAAACACGGATTTCGCGAACGCATGAGTTCAGTAAATGGCCGTAAAGTAATTGCCGCTCGTAGAGCAAAAGGCAGAAAAAGACTTACTGTAAGTGATGAAATGGGTCATAAATAATATGCCGTTTTGTTTATAACAATTAATAAAAGGTGTTACCATTGGTAACACCTTTTTTTTGCTCAAGTTTTACCTTTGTAAAATCGGTGTGGGTTTATGATAACACACCAAAAAATTCCAAAATATGCCAAAAAATAACGCGCTTAAACATATATTAATAATAGGAAGTGGCCCTATTGTAATTGGTCAGGCTTGTGAATTTGACTACGCAGGTTCGCAAGCCTCTCGCTCTTTAAGAGAAGAAGGTATTGAAGTAACCTTAATTAACAGTAATCCCGCTACCATTATGACGGATAAGGTGGTAGCCGATAATATTTATTTGCTACCATTAGAAGTGGAATCTTTGGAGCAAATTATTCGCGAGCACCCAAGTATAGACGCTGTGTTGCCTACCATGGGCGGACAAACAGCCTTGAACTTGTGTATTGAGGCCGATAAGATGGGTATTTGGGAGGAAAATAATATTGAAATTATTGGTGTTGATATTGCCGCCATTGATATTACCGAAGACCGTGAGGAGTTTAGGAAGTTGATGGAGAAAATTGATATTCCTGTTGCGCCAGCCCAAACAGCTACTTCCTTTTTAAAGGGAAAAGAGATTGCACAAAAATTTGGTTTTCCACTTTGTATTCGCGCTTCTTATACCTTAGGTGGCTCAGGTGCAAGTTTTGTATGGAACAAAGAGGAGTTTGAAAATGCTCTCTCTATGGGTTTGGAAGCATCGCCCATACATGAGGTGATGATTGATAAAGCACTTTTGGGTTGGAAGGAATTTGAATTAGAATTATTACGTGATTCTAACGATAATGTGGTGATAATCTGTTCTATAGAAAATATGGATCCGATGGGTATTCACACGGGAGATTCCATAACTGTGGCTCCGGCCATGACGCTTTCAGATACCACCTATCAAAAAATGCGCGATATGGCCATCAAAATGATGCGCTCTATTGGCAATTTTGCGGGTGGTTGTAACGTACAATTTGCGGTAAGCGATGATGCAGAAGAAAAAATTGTAGCCATAGAAATTAATCCGCGTGTGTCGCGTTCATCGGCTTTAGCTAGTAAAGCAACCGGTTACCCAATTGCAAAAATTGCGGCTAAATTGGCCATTGGTTATCACTTAACAGAACTTCAAAATCAGATAACTAAAACTACCAGCGCGCTTTTTGAACCAACCTTAGATTATGTGATAGTAAAAATTCCTCGTTGGAATTTTGATAAGTTTGAAGGAGCCGATCGTACGCTTGGCTTACAAATGAAATCAGTAGGAGAGGTGATGGGCATTGGCCGAAGCTTTCAAGAAGCTTTACATAAAGCAGCCCAATCGTTAGAAGTAAAACGCAATGGCTTGGGAGCCGATGGTAAAGGAAATACTAACCAAGATGAAATAATCCACAGTTTAAAATACGCTAGTTGGAATAGGGTATTTGTAATTTACGATGCCATTCAAATGGGAATTCCCTTAAGGCGTATTCAAGAAATTACACGTATTGATATGTGGTTCTTAAAGGAAATTGAAGAACTGGCTTTACTGCAAGGGCATATTGAAAATCATACGTTGGCCAACATACCAAAAGAACTTTTGCTGGAAGCCAAAAAGAAAGGTTTTGCAGACAGACAAATTGGCCACATGCTGGGTAAGCTGGAAAGCGAAGTACACACTAAGCGCTTGAGCATGGGTATTAAACGTGTATGGAAGTTGGTAGATACCTGTGCAGCTGAGTTTCCTGCGCAAACGCCCTATTATTACAGTACGTTTGAAGCGGAAATGGAAAATAAAGACGGAGAGCGCTTTTCTATGAACGAAAGTGTACGTTCTGATAAACCAAAAATTATTGTGTTGGGTAGCGGGCCAAACCGCATTGGCCAAGGTATTGAGTTTGATTATTGCTGTGTACATGGTGTGCTTGCCGCGAAAGAAGAAGGTTATGAAACAATAATGATTAATTGCAATCCGGAAACGGTTTCCACCGATTTTGATACGGCTGACAAACTATATTTTGAACCCGTCTTTTGGGAGCATATTTACGACATCATTTTACATGAAAAGCCGGAGGGAGTAATTGTGCAGCTTGGTGGACAAACAGCATTAAAACTGGCTGAGAAATTAGATCGCTTTAATATCCCGATTATAGGCACCAGTTACGATGCGCTTGATTTAGCGGAAGATAGAGGGCGTTTTTCAGAGTTATTGAAAGAAAATGATATTCCTTACCCACGCTTTGGTGTAATTACCAATGCTGAGGAAGCTAGAGTTTTAGCTGATAAATTAGGCTTTCCAATCTTAGTACGTCCATCGTATGTTTTAGGTGGCCAAGGGATGAAAATTGTGATTAATCAAGATGAATTAGAACATCATGTTATCAATTTATTTAAGAGTATTCCGGGTAACCGAGTATTGTTAGATCATTATTTAGAAGGCGCTATTGAAGCTGAGGCGGATGCGATTTGCGATGGTGAAGATGTGTACATTATTGGTATAATGGAACATGTAGAGCCTTGCGGAATTCACTCAGGTGATAGCAATGCTACATTACCACCCTTTAATTTAGGTGATTTGGTGATGCAACAAATTAAGGATCACACCAAAAAAATAGCTCTGGCTTTAAAAACTAAGGGTTTGATAAATATTCAGTTTGCAGTGAAAGATGACAAGGTATTTATTATTGAAGCTAACCCAAGGGCTTCGCGTACCGTGCCATTCATCGCGAAAGCCTACGATGAACCGTACGTGAACTATGCCACAAAAGTGATGTTAGGAAAAAATAAAGTGAAGGATTTCACCTTTAATCCTAAGCAAAACGGCTGGGCAATTAAACAGCCGGTGTTTTCGTTTAACAAATTTCCTTCGGTAAACAAAAATTTAGGTCCGGAGATGAAATCAACGGGTGAGAAGATTTATTTTATTAAAGATTTACGCGACCCTGTATTCAAAAAGATTTACTCGGAACGTAATTTATACTTAAGCAAATAGAAGAAGTGGTGCGGATTATTATATTTTTTTTAGTTTTTTATCTGATTTATTACATTGTAAAAACGTTGTTTATAAAACCATTTTTACAAGGTCGTATGCAAGGGCAGAGGAATGGTGAAAACCAACGAGGAGGTTTCAAAAACCCGTTTCAAAAAGAGGGTGATGTTACCATAATTTCTAAACCAAAAGATGGTAAAACCAATGATGATGGTATGGGCGACTACATAGATTACGAGGAGATTAAGGATTAGAAAATAACAAAACAAATTTTCAAAAGGCTTTGGATTAATTTTCAAAGCCTTTTTATATTTTTACCTATGGCTAAAAAAATATTGACGATTGTAGGAGCACGGCCTCAGTTTATAAAAGCATCTGCTTTAAGCAATGCAATTAATCAAAATTCACATTTTGAAGAGGTAGTAGTACATACGGGTCAGCATTTTGACGAAAGAATGAGTGATGTGTTTTTTAAGGAGTTGGGTATGGATACGCCTAAGTATAATCTTGATATACATAGCATGTCGCACGGGGCTATGACCGGAAGAATGATGGAGGCGCTGGAGAAAATAATGTTGCAAGAACTTCCGGATATTGTGGTGCTTTATGGAGATACAAATTCCACCTTAGCGGGAGCATTGGCCGCAGCTAAATTGCATATAAAAGTTGCACATATAGAAGCAGGTTTACGCAGTTTTAATTGGCAAATGCCTGAGGAGCAGAATAGAGTGCTTACGGATAGATTGAGTCAATGTTTATTTGTGCCTTCTAAGGATGCCGTTAACAATTTGAGTAAGGAAGGTATAAATCTTCAAAATGCAGAGATACAGATTGTTGGAGACATAATGTATGATGTTTTTTTGCAGCATCAAAATAATGCTAAAACGCAAACAAGCTGGCTTGAAGAATTGAGCCTATCATCTAATAACTATTTTTTGGCGAGTGTACATCGTCAAGAAAATGTGGATGATAAAGAGCGACTTACAACAATATTTAGAGAATTAGATACGCTGAACGAGGTAACTCAGGTAATTTTACCGCTGCACCCGCGCACTAAAAATTCGCTCAAAACCCATGGTATTTCATCTAGCATTAAATTTATTAAACCATTACCATATATAGAAATGTTAAGCGCTCTACTGCATTGTAAAGCAGTATTAACGGATAGTGGAGGTTTGCAGAAAGAGGCTTTTTACGCCAAAAAAATATGTTTCACTTTAAGAGATGAAACTGAATGGACAGAGTTGGTTGACTTAGGAGCTAATATACTGGTTACTGATTTAAGCCAACTAGCACAAGTTGTTTCAAACGTTAGTACAAATAACAAGGTATTTGCATCTACTCCTTACGGCAGTGGAAACAGTGCTTCTAAAATATTAGAAGCACTGCGTTACTAATTCTTATTCTTTCACAATTTTACTCATCCTACTTTCACCGTTGTTGGTAAGTTGTAAAATGTACACTCCCTTAGGCAAATCTTTTACAGAAAGTGTGTAGGTACCAGTGGCAAAAGAAAATTTGTTTAAAAGCTTTCCGTCCAGCGTAAATAGTTGACCGTCAATAGTGAGTTTTCCTTGTATGTCTTGTTCAATAATTAAAATATCCTTTACAGGATTTGGGAAGATATGTAAGTTATTCAACACAGTAAATTCCTCTAAACCAATGGTATTTGGTATAATGGTAGCACAGGAAGAGTCTTTACTATTACAACTATCTGTTATTGTTAAGCAAACGTTATAAGGATTATTGGTTGAAAATATCTTTAACGGATTACGGTTTGTAGAAGTTGAACCATCACCAAATTCCCAAAAATGTTTTACGGCATTGGTGCTTAAGCTTGTAAACTGAACGCCAAACGGTGTATTTACTAATTTAGATGAGTTAAATCTGGCTATACCCTGTGCTGCGCATAAATTAATGGTAAAGCACGCAGAATCTACCTTACAGAGATTACTTACTGTTAAACATATCGTGTACGTAGTGTCTGCTGCAAATAAGTTGGTAGGGTTAGGATTTGTGGATTGATTGCCGTCACCAAAATCCCATAAGTAAGAAGTAGCTCCCACACTTTGATCAGTAAAAGTTACTACATTACCACTTATGCTATAGCTAAATCCGGCAAAAATGCTGTCTTTGCAAACATCTATAGAATCACAGAAAACCACGGTATCACAAAGTCCGAAAGCAGATTGACAAACATAATATGTTCCGGCATTTGCGTAAATGTGAGTAGGGTTGTTTTGCGTTGAAGTGTTACCATCACCAAAATTCCAAAATACAGAAGTTGCGTTGGTAGATGCATCGGTAAAAGTGGTGGTAAACGCTTGATTTGCAGAAGTAAAACCTGCTGAAAGTGCATTGTTACATACTTTAACAATGCGGCAAAAAGTTTTAGTGCGGCAGCTATCGGTAAGGGTTAAGCACACATTGTATAATCCAGGATTGGCATATACGTGAGAGATATTTTTACCTACACCAGTGCTATTATCACCAAAATCCCAAGCTACTGAATAGGCAAAAGAATTAGAGGTATCGTTAAAAGTAACGGTTGTTCCTAATTTAGATTCTTGAAAGCCCAAAATGGTTGTGTCGGGGCAAATTTCAATTGAATCTCTCAATACACGATGTTTGCAATAATCATCATAAGCAGTTAAGGTAATTTGATATTTTCCGGGAGCGGAATAACGGTGTTTAGGTTCAAACTGCGTTGAAGTATCACCATCTCCAAAATCCCATAAGTAAGAATTAATTTTTCCGCTAGAGGTGTTGGTGAATTGAACATTTAAAAATTTAGAAGAATCAATAAAAGATGGGCCGGTAACGGTATCCAACGTGCAGCCACCTTCACCTAAGTTATAAAAGGCGTTGGTGGTAACATTTGTAAAAACACAGGTGCTTCCCGAGGGCCAATATACCCACATGGAGTCAATTACGGTATCTTGACCTAAACCAAAGTGAAGGGAGAAATCACTCTGACTATCATAACCGGTCATCATATTTACCGCTCTTGTCTGCTTGCCAGTAAAATTACTCTTAGTAACCACGCGTGCGCCAATTCCAGACTTATTTGAAGAAGACCCTAATAGGTTTAACTTAAGAAAGCCGTTTGAGTTTCCATTATTGAGAAAGATGGAAATAGGGCCAGCGTAGCGTGCGCCATCAATAATATCCATATGGCCATCATTATTTAAATCCGTTGTTGAATTGCCAAAGGTTTCTTTTAACTCTGTGTATTGAGGGCCCGAAGTAATTTTGGTAAAAGTGCTGTCGCCATTATTTAGATAAAGGAAGTTATTTTTTCCCCAAACATTGCTGTTGTTCCCGGTGTGCAAGTCTAAATCACCGTCATTATCAAAATCTGCCCAAGCACCACCATAAGTATTGTCGATACCATTTACAATAGCACCAGTAAGTACTTTGGTAAAAGTTAAATCGCCATTGTTCAAATGTAATTCATTGTTGTCTCCATCTATATTGGCAATAAAAACATCTTGAAAACCATCATTATTAAAATCACCCCAATTTGCTCCCACAGGGTAATTAGTTGAATTAGTAAGTAGTGAGCTATCATTTTCTACAAAATGCCCGCCCCCCATATTTATATAAAGTTCATTTTGCTGTCTATTTCTATTTACTACAAATAGATCTAGATCATTGTCATTGTCAATGTCAACCCAATTTGCAGACACGGTTGGTTTTGAAGATAAAGCAGTTGCACCAGTATCAATTTTGGTAAAAGCGAAGTTGCCGTTGTTTTTGTAGAGCCAATTGATCTCGCCACCGTTAACTCCATTTTGCCTACCCACAAATATGTCAACCAAACCATCATTATCATAATCGCCCCACGAAACATTTTCAGCTTTAAGAAAATCAGTGGCTAATGCTCCGGTAGTAATTCTAGTAAACACTCTTTCACCATCATTTCTATATAAATAGCTGGTAATACCAGTACCTCTAGCAGGAAAGAACACATCCAAATCACAATCATTATCAATATCTACTAAAGAAACACTAACGCAAGTATTTCCTGTTTGTAAAACAAAAGATGAACCTGATTTATAAACGAATTCTAAACTATCAATTTGGTTGTAGTAGGCTTCTTGAGGATTCCCACTTAAAAATAAATCTACTAGATAATCATTATCGATATCAGCTGGAACAGCATTGTACCAATCACCAGGTTGAGCGTCAATATCCGAATTTACTAATTTAGTAAATGTTTGTGCTGAAGATAGCTGCGCACAAAACATAAAAGTGGTTGCTAAAAATGTGAAATAATTCTTTTTCATTGAGGCTAAAAATAGGATTAATTGCAAATATAATATTTTAGTGAGTATAAGTTTATAAACTTTACATCTTTGCATTACATGAAAAAAACTTTAATTATTACTTATTATTGGCCACCTGCTGGAGGTCCTGGGGTGCAACGTTGGCTAAAGATGGCTAAATATTTGCCTAATTTTGCTATGCAACCTTTGGTATTAACCGTTAATTGTGATAAAGCCACTTACCCTTTGCGGGATGAAACATTAGTAAAAGAAGTACCAAATGATTTGAAGGTGTTTTATACAGATACTTCTGAGCTTTTTAATTTGTACAAAAAAACAAGTGGCAGAAGCGAAGTACCTTTTAGTGGATTTGCCAATGAAAGTGATAAGCCAGGACCTCGTCAAAAACTAAGCAAATGGGTTAGAGGTAACATTTTGATTCCTGACCCCAGAAAAGGGTGGAATAAACACGCTTTAAAAAAGGCACGCGAAATAATAAAGGAGGAAGGGATTGCACTGATTATTACTACTAGTCCACCACATTCTAGTCAACTTATTGGATTACAGCTAAAAAAAGAGTTTCCCAAAATAGAATGGTTGGCAGATTTACGTGATCCTTGGACGGATATTTATTATTACAACCAATTTTATCCAACCAAATTGGCTAAAAAAATTGACTTGAATTATGAGCGTCAAGTGTTACTTAAGGCAGATTACGTGAGCGTGGTAAGTACCAGCATGAAGCGCTTATTGGCTAAAAAAATAGATGAAAAATTTGCTAAAAAATTCTTAGTTATTCCGAACGGTTTTGATGCAGATGATTTTAAACAAACGAAAAAAGAGGTGGTAAATAGCCATTTTACAATTACTTACACAGGTACAATTACTAGTCAATATAGGATTGATGTTTTTTTAGAGACGATTAAATACCTGAGTAATGAGCATAATTTGAAATTACAATTTGTAGGAAAAAGAGATGAGCTGTTGGAAAAAAAGCTGTTAAACTTAAACTCATCTAAACTTATAGTTGAATTAGTTTCTAGTGTATCTCATACAGAATCAATAGAATTTTTAAAAATGGCAGACGCTTTATTGTTAGGGATTCCTGATATGAAAGACAACGAAGGAATTATTACCGGTAAAATTTTTGAATACCTTGCTGCTAAAAAGCCAATAATTGGTATTGGACCACCAGACGGTGATGCCGCCAAAATTTTGAGCGAAACCGATAGTGGAAATATGCTTAATTATTCTGATAAGTCTGCAATTAAAGACTTGCTGAAGTCTTTAATCTTAAAACAAAGGCAATATAGCTTTAAGGGAGATGCTTATTCGCGTGAAAAAATTACCGAGCAGTTGGTGAAATCTATAATGTAGTTTTATTCTTTCTAAATTTTAAGAATAATGAAACCGCAATAGAGGCAAAGAGTAGGATAGAAAACACCAATGAGATTTTTTCTCCTAAAAAGTAAGAGCGCGGCTCAAACTTAAATTCAATGGTATGCTTTCCTGCCGGTATGGTCATTCCGCGTAGTAAATAATTTACACGAATATGATCAGCTTTTTCATTGTCAATGTAAGTCTTCCAATCGTTATTTCCGCCTTCATAGTAAATTTCTGAAAACACAGCAAATTGCTCACTTCCAATTACATTAGCTTCGTAAACCATGTGTTTAGGGGTGTAGGATGTAAGTGTAATTTGGCTCAACGAATCTCTGCTAAAGTTTTTGGGTAAAGCATCGCTGTAGCGCTGATCTACAATTGCTTTATTTTGAGGTTCAAATCCTGTTAATGCGGCCATTTCTGCGTCAGCATTAGCTACTGTTTCAATTTCATTTACAAACCAAGCTGCACCACAAGCACCCGGGTTTCGTTGCGCTTGCTGTTGTCCCGTTTGCTGATCGCCTAAAATTACCCACTTCGCGTTGAGCATATTAAAGCAAGCCATATTTTGTTGGCTAAGCTGATTTTCAATTAAATCTTGGTAGCGAATAAGCTTGGCACCATGGTAACCACCAATAGATTTATGATAGTAGGATGTGTATGAGTCGCTAGTTAAGCCCGCAGTGGTGTTCCAAACTCTAAAGTGTATGTCTTTATCTTGTAAAATAGTTTGATTGGCGGGTGTAGGAGCAAATGCAGATTCGTATGCGCGATCAGAAACAAAGTCATCTGCGTTTAGGTGTTGTTTTACAAAGCTCCATTGGTCGGCTATAACCAACCCCGCTAGAGCTACAAAAAGAATGTTTAGTTTTATTTTTTTATTTATATAAAGCCAAAGTAAACCAAAGCTTAAACCGCAAAATATTAATGTTTTAAAAGCGGATTTACGCATTATGGAAATTCTATCGTCCATAAGTGTGTCCACATCAATTCCACCTTCTGCTAATTGTGCATCACGGATACCTTCCATACTAAAAAGAGAAGGGCCAAGCGCTATAAAGAACAAACATAAACCGCCTGTTACATATAGGCTGTATAAAAGATTTTTTTTGATTTTGGCTAAATTGTAGTCACCTTTTATGAGTTGGTTTACCGCCAAAAAGCCTAAAAAGGGAAGAGTGAAAAACGCAATTGTAAAGGTGTAGGATGGAACCCTAAACTTATTATACATGGGCAGATTATTAAACAAAAACTCGTTTAATAACGGAAAATGCTTGCCCCAAGCCATCATAACAACTAGGACTGTACTAATGATAACCCACCACTTTATTCTTCCGGTAAGGAAAAACAAACCAAAAACAAATAGAAAAAACACAACTGCACCTACATAATAGCCTCCATTTACAAGGCTTTGGTCGCCCCAATAAAACATACTGCCTAAATACTGATTTACTTGTTTTTCTGCTTGTGCTTTAGGAGTGCCACGAGAGGTTAAACTTGAAACATAAGCGTTGAAAAACTTATCATGTGTTTCGGTACCCTCATAGGTTTGCGCAGAACCACCACCGGTGAAATCTGCGATAATAAGGTTGAACGTTTCAGGAATTCCGTAACTCCAATTCATAGCATACTCAAAGCTCAAGCCTCCTTTTTCAGCTTTTTTACTGCTTAGCTCAGAACTTCCGCCACGCATGGTTTCTTTGGTGTATTCGTAGGTACTCCAAAGGTTACTTATGTTTGGCCCTACTGCCAATACTGCTGCAATAATTAAAATGCCGGAAGCTTTAAAAAAGGTCGGTAATTGCTTCTCGCGAAAAGCGAAAACAAATTCTACTGCTGAAATAACGATAAGTAAAATACCTAAGTAGTAGGTAATTTGAGGGTGATTGCTATTAATCATTAACCCTAATGAGAGAGCAGTTATAGCAAGTCCAGCAAGTAATTTACCTCGATAAGCTAGAATAACACCTAAAACGGTGGGCGCGATATAGGCCGCTGTTCTAACTTTTGCATTATGACCAGCACCAAAGGAAATAATAAAATAAGCAGAAAAAGCAAACGCCAAACCTCCAATAGCAGCAAGCCAAGGGTTTACTTTCAATCCTGTAAGTACAATGTAAAAACCTAGCATTAAGCTAAAAATAATATATACCGATGAAGATTTACCACCTATATACACGAGAATAGATTGAGGATAACTTAACCAATTATTGGGATAAAGAGTGGAAATTTGAAAAGCAGGCATACCGCTAAACATTGCTTGCGTCCAGAGTGGTTCATCATCATTACTTTCTCGGTAATCGCGAATTTCTTTACCCTTTGCATAGCCAAGCATGATATCATCTTGTTCTAAAACTTTACCCTGAATAGACGGATAAAAATAAATGAGGTTTATTAGAAGGAGTGCTACAACGGGAATTACGTAATGCAGACTAGCTTTGAATTTCAACATAGATAAAAATGTGCTTTTTTACTTAGCAAAGGCGGCTAATATAAGAATTTTGTTTGCGTAGATTTGCAATCAAATGTCTATGAGTTTTCCAAATGTAATAATTGCAGGAGCGCCTAAATGTGGCACTAGTTCCTTATACTTTTGGCTAGCAGCGCATCCTGATGCGTGCGCTTCAAAAGCAAAGGAAACATTTTTCTTTGCTGATGAAGTAAACCGTTTTAATAAAGGATGTAATTTTAAAGAACATGGTTTAAAAGCATATGCAAACCATTTTACGCACTGTTCTGGAAGTAAAGTGGTTTTTGAGGCAACAGCTCCATACATTTATTACGAAACTGCCATGCAGCAGATAGCGGCATTACCCTCTCAACCAAAGGTTATTTTTATTTTGAGGGAACCTTCGAAAAGGTTATTGTCTCAATACTTATTTGAAAAATATAGAACAGGAACTAAGAAAAATTTATCAATACAGGAGTATGTTAAATTACCCAATATATTAGAACATGGTATGTATTCTGAGTATCTATCTAAATGGATAGAGCTAATGGGTAAAGAGAGAATAAAGGTTTATATTTTTGAGGAATTTATTGCTGATAGTAGGAATGGAATGAAACAATTGGCGTCCGATGTTGGCCTTGATCCAACGTTTTATGATTCTATGGATTTTGTTACACGTAACGAAACGCTTAAAATGAAAAGTACTAAGCTGCACCAATTAGGTTTAAAAGTTCAATCAAAAATACCTCATTTAATCCAAAACTTACTTTTGCCGCTATATCTAAAATTGAATAGTGGAGGTAAACCAAAAGCAACAGAGCAAGAAAAAGCGTTTATTGCAAATGAAATTTCAGAAATCTATAAAAAGAATCAAGAAGATTTAGAAGAGTTATTAGGGGTAAAGTTTATTTCTTGGAACTAAAATAAATGTAATTATGACTATCAAATCGTTAATTTTTAAAACGAAACAAAAACTGGGCTTAGTAAAACGGTTTACTACTTCAGAGCAATATTGGATTGATAGATACAAAAACGGAGGTAACTCTGGGGCTGGGTCTTACAATAATCTTGCTGAATTTAAAGCGAAAGTGTTAAATCCATTTGTTGCTAATAATGAAATTAAATCTGTTATTGAATATGGTTGTGGCGATGGTAATCAATTAGTGTATTTTACTTTTCCTAAATATACCGGTTTTGACGTAAGTCAAAATGCGTTAGACTTATGTAAAGCTAGGTTTTCGGAGGATAGCACGAAGGAGTTTTACTTGATGGATGAAGCTAATGCTTATAAAGCAGATTTGACGATAAGTTTAGATGTATTATATCATCTTATAGAAGATGAGGTGTTTTATAAATACTTAAGAGATTTATTTGATGCTGCGAATAAATATGTAATAATCTACGCTTGCGATAAAAACAATTATGGGAAATTTGCTGATCATGTAAAGCCTAGAGCTTTTACTGGTTGGATAAAGGATAATGTTTCAAATTTTGAAATGATAAAACATATTCCAAATGATTTTCCCTTCAATGCAAATGATGAGGTGAATACGTCATTTGCTGATTTTTATATTTTCCGAAAATCAAACTAATATTTAGCCGAATTTATTTGATAAGTTAAGAGTTTTATCCGATTTTCTATTGTGTAATTGTTGAGAATACGACTTCTCGCAAGTTGACCGGTTTTTTCTTTATCTAAAATTTGTAAACCCATGTACACTGTCTTTAGGACTTGCGAAATATCGCAAGTCTCTGCAATTAAACCGGTGTTTCCAATTATTTTAGGGATTTCGTTTACGCTTGAGCCAATAGGAATACATTCGCATAGCATTGCCTCACAAAGAGACATTCCGAAACCCTCGAAAACAGATAGTTGAAGGTGGAATTGAGTTGCAGAGTATCTGTCTTTTAAAGCATCTGGTTCAAGTCGGCCTAAGAATTGAACATTGGTTGGAATTAGAGTCGATGGAGGGAGGCATCCACATATGTAAAACGTACAATTTGGCAACCTAGAAGCAAGCTGCATAATAATATCACCGCCTTTTAAAATAAATTGAGGTTGATTAAATACAGTAATAAAGGATTTTGGTTCTTTCTTAATTTTTTCATTCTTTTTCCAGTACGTAACGTCTAACCCATTAGGAATAACTGTGTAAGGTGTTTTTATATTCGAAAAAAAATGTTTATAACCTTGATTTTGATCGTATGGATAGTAGGTGTTTACAACCTTGACCAATGATTGTGAAACAGGCAATAGTTGATAAGCTAATTTGTAAGAGAAAAAGCAGGCTAATTTTGTAAGTGGTTTTCTTAAACTGCCGTATTTTACAGAGGGTAGAGCAGCACAATCAGTTCCGTTTAAAATAATAAATACAGGGATTTTAAAGAATTTACCAAATAAGACGGGTAAAATCGACCAAAACCCACCGAAGGATATTAAAAAAGCCTTGCAATTTCGGCCTTCTTTTATGAGCCATATCAATTGCTTTAAAATTGTGAAAGGAAGCAATCTTTTATTTTTCCAATCTAAAAAATGATGTTTGACTCCAAAATTATGTTGTAAAAACTTGATATCTGTTTTTACAAATGAACTTCTTGTAGGAGCTATGTAAACTATCTTTGCTTTTTTCATTTACGCACAAACTTAATCAGTTCCACCAACTTAAATGATCGTAAGCACGTCAATTTTCAAAATTAACTTATTGTGGGAGTAATAATTCGTCAAGGATTAAAAGCCTCCATAATTACATATATTGGAGCCTTTTTAGGTTATTTGCTTTGGCTTCAGCTATTTGCAAAGTGGTTATCCTCAGAGGAGCTTGGTTTTGTAAAAGCATTATTTGATGCTACAGTTCTTTTGGTTCCATTTATTCAAGGTGGCGTATCTAGTCTCATTGTTAAGTTTTCTCCATATTTACAAACTAAAGTTGAAAACGAAAAAAGTTTTTTAGGCTTTGCACTATTAGTACCAGCCTTGCTCTTTATTGTAGCTATAATATTGGTAAACTTTTTTAGCACCACTATTTTTAATGCATTTCTACAAAAATCGCCCTTATTTGCAGAATACATTTGGTACGTCCTCCCCATGGCATTCTTAGCCGTTTATGTACAACTTGTGGAAGCACTTATCCATGTTAAATTGAGAATCGTAGTTCCTCGCTTCATCCGAGAAATAGTAATAAGACTGTTGAACATAATTGCGGTATGGTTTTATTTCATGGACTGGATTGATTTAAAATCATTGGTATTTAGCTTTATATTAATCAACGGTATTCAGTTGGTCATTTTGATACTGTATTATGTGAATCTCAGAAAAGCATGGATTACTCCAAGTTTGGGCATATTCAAAACTAGATACGTTAAACCCTTACTTAATTATAGCGGATTCATGATTTTAGGCACAGGCAGTGGAGGGCTTGTATCTAAAGTCGATTCACTTATGATGGCTTCAATTTTAGGTCTTACAGAAACAGGTATTTACGGAATAGCTTTTTTTATTGCAACTATTATAGAATTGCCAAGGCGTGTTTTTAGTACCATATTATCACCTATAGTTGCTGCTGCTTATCATGAAAAGGATTTTTCTAAACTGAAAAGCCTATATCAGCGCTCATCGCTTAATCTTATGATTGTTGGTATATTGGTATTCATAGGAATTTGGAGTAACTTGGACTTAGTTTATCATTTTATTCCTAAAAGAGAAATATACGAGCAAGGTAAATGGGTGTTTTTTTATTTAGGTGCTGCTAAGGTTTTTGATATGGCCATGGGTGTAAATAGTGAAATTCTCCAAAACAGTAAATATTATAGGTGGAATATATACTTAACCCCAATTTTGGCTGTGGTAGCAATTAGTACTAATTTGCTGCTAATCCCAATATATGGAATTGAAGGTGCTGCTTTGGCTACGTTAATTACAGTAATTAGTTATAATGCAGTAAGATATTTTTTGGTAAAGAAAAAGTTGAAAATTTCACCCTTACGCATTCAAAATTTATATGTTTTGATCCTTGCAGCTGTTTCATTTATTCTTACCGAAAAATTTGGCTTTGATAACATACTTCTCAATTTCGGTTTTAATGCACTAATACTATTTTCCACATTTTTTTTGCCAATATTACTATTCAATCTAAATCCAGACTTTGCTTTGGCTTGGAGGCTCATTAAAAACTGGAGAATGAGAAATGAAAAAAGATAGTAAGTTCAAAATGATTTGATGTTGTTTTAATTTCTTTAATGTCGAAAATAGAGATTGTTTGAGTACAAATAATTTAGCTTTTTTGTAATTAATAGCTTTGTGATCACTTTATTCATACGCCTGATTCTGTTTAAATCGCTGCTCAATAATTCAATATGAGGTATAATAGAGTTTTCATTTTAATAAGTTTTCAGTTAATGGGATTTGTGCTGCTATCTCAATCTCCCGGAAGTGCCAATGCAATTAGGTTTGATGGAACGGGAGGGCTAGCACTTAGAGCAGCTTTTGATACCATGCAACTTCCTATTACCGTTACCGCTTGGGTAAATACTGCTACTAAAAGCACACCTTTACCTATATTTAGCAGCTGTACAAATTCTACAGGCTATATGGGTGTTTTTGTACAAATAAAAGATATTTGGATGGAGTCTAACGTGGGTGTCTCAGCAGGTTTTGCTTCTCGTGATCGTAGAACAAAAGTTGCCACTTTACCTACTCAATTCGGAAATTGGAAGCATGTGGCTTTTGTGATTAATGCTGAAAATGATATGGTTAATTACCTAAACGGCATTGATATGGGAGGAAGCTTCAATACTAGTACAGGTTTTTATAGAATTAGAAATGGATGCTCGGCTCATATAGGTCAAACCATGGGCGGGGGAGGTCCCATATATTACTCTGGTGATATTGATGAGGTAACCGTTTGGAATAGGAGCTTGAGTTTAGCCGAAGTTAGAACGGTAATGAGCAAAAAATTGCGAGGAACTGAACAAGGATTAATCGGTAACTATGCACTTGATGAAGGTTCTGGTTCTGTTTCGGTTGATAAAACTACACGTGGTTTTGATGCGCTTAAATCTTCCGGCACTTCTTGGATTACCTCTCAAGCAGCAATAGGCGATACCAATTACTTTTTATACAGTACATCTCCAACGGTTACCAATTTTACACAAACACTTAGCAATGGCTACACAATTGAAGTGTATGATATTTCGCCTCCTACTGCGGGCGTGCAAGTGTATGAAGTGCTAGAAACCCCTAATACCTTAAGTGGAATTACAAGTACCATCCCCGTAAATCATTATTTTGGCGTGTATATAGCCAGAACGAATTTAAATATTGACGTAACCTACAAAGTAAGAGTGTTAAGTCAAAATACGGTAATAGATATTTTTAGTAGAAAGCATAATGCTAGCAATAGTTGGCAAACACGTACCTCCGTTTTAGCAGGGGCTAATTTAGAACTTACTCAACAGGATGTTAATCGGCAAGAGTATATTATTAATGCCCGTGGCTGCCCAGTTTTGCAGGTAAATTTGGGTGCCGATATTCAGGGCTGTGCGATACCATCAAATCTTAATCTTTCGGTGTTAAATCCTAATCCCAATTACAGTTATTCTTGGTCTAGTGGAGAAGTAGGCACCTCAATTTTAGTAAATGATACGGGTGTGTTTGTGCTTACCGCAGATAGTGCGGGATGCTCAGGAACGGATACAATTGTGGTTACGGCATTAGGAAAAACTGTGTTTAACTACATTCCGGCCATTACTTTTTGTGATGATGAATTGGCAATATTAGAGTTATTTAAGCCGGGATTTTCTTTTGGGTGGCCCGATGGAAGTATATCAAATAAATACATTGTAAAAGAGCCACAGGTGGTAAACTATAAAGTATATGGGCCATGCGACACTTTGGAGAAAACAATTTTAGTGGAGTTTGAAGATTGTAACTGCGATGTGTTTATACCCAACGTATTTACCCCAAACGGGGATGGATTAAACGAAACATTTGAAATAAAAGCCTCCTGTACTATTGAAAATTATTACTTGCTTGTGTACACACGATGGGGTCAATTAATTTATCAATCAAACACAATTACTGAGCCGTGGGATGGTTCTATAAAGAATAAAAAAGCTACCGAAGGAGTATATTTCTTTAAACTTAACTATGGTGAAAGTAATAAGACAAAAACCGAATATGGCTTTTTCAGCTTAATCCGCTAATTTTTTACTTCACCCTTGTCCATTCCGTGCTTCTGCCCAACAAACTAAACCCAATATAGCCTTTTAAGAAAAGCGTATTATCATCTATCATTTCAGCGAAAACAGAATAAGTACTGCCACTTTCAGGATCATATACATTGCCCTCGTTCCATTCTTTATCTTCCACATCCCACTCAAGATTTGTTACAATGTTTAATCCTATTAAAGGGCGGCTACGTTTATCAGCATCCGGGTTGTTTACATCTAGCTTTGTTTTACCATCTGGGCCAATAGATTCTTTTATCCAAACTATTTTGCCGAAATATTTAGTTCCCTTTTTATAAATCTCCACCTTACTTTCTTTTTCTGAAGTAAGCCAAACACCAACAATTTTTTCTGAAGGAGTAGTGGTAATATTTGTAATTGATAACAAACTTAAAGCCACCGCACTTAAGAATATTTTCATAGTAAATCTTGTTTTCTTTTTAATTTTGCTGAAGCTATGCTGGCATTGAGCTCAAAGCCAATAATGAGCACTAATGCGTTTAAATAAATCCATAGCAGAATAACTATTAACGTGCCAATAGAACCATAAAGTTTATTGTATTGCGAAAAATTTGACACATAAAAACTGAAACCAAAAGAGGTAAGAATAATCAGTACCGTGGCCAAAATTGCGCCTGGAGAAATAAACCGCCACTCACGCCTTTTTGCAGGGCCATAATTATAGAGTAACGTAATGGTTAGCATTACCACAATTAACATTAACAAAAATCTACTTGCCTCTACTATGGCGGGAGAAATGGTATCTAACCTAAAAAAAGCAAGCATTTCATTTAAAACCGTAGAACTAAAAATGATGAGGATTACGCCAAATAGAAATAGAAAGGTAAGTACAAACGTTAAGCCCATCGCAACAAGCTGTTGCCGCCAAAAATTACGCGTTTCTAATTGGTGTGCTGAATGGTTAAAATTGGAAATGAGGCTATTAACACCATTGGTAGCAAAAATTAATGCCAGAAAAAAACCAATGGAAAGCAAACTTCCACGTCTGTTTTGTAAAACATCTTTTATGGTGCTTTGAGCCGCTTCAAAAGTGTCCGGTGGCATTACACGGTAAAGCATATTGAAAATTTCATCCTGTAAAGTGGCAACGTTAAAGTAGGGGATAAGTGTAAAAAGAAAAATAATACCCGGAAACAGGGCTATAAAAAAACTGTAAGCTACACTACCGGCACGGTTAGTTACCCGGCCTTCAGCAATTCCTTCAAAAAAGAATACCGCCACATCATATACACTAAGTCCTTCAAATAAAGGTAGTTTAATCCGTTTCGACTGTTCTTTTACGCCTTTCCAAAATGCTTTTATTCGCTTTAGCATTTTTAAAACGCCTTTAAACTCATATCTAAACCACTTACAGAATGCGTAAGCGCTCCAACTGAAATATAGTCAACGCCAGTTTCTGCGTAGGCACGAATGGTACTTTCCGTAATACCACCAGATGATTCAGTTTCAAATTTTCCATTTACCAAAGCTACAGCTCGTTTTGTAGCTTCTGGTGTAAAATTATCAAACATAATACGCTTAATCCCGCCAATAGTAAGCGCTTCATTTATTTCTGCTTCATTACGTGTTTCTATTTCTATAGGAATATCTAGCTTATTTTCGGCTAAATACTGATGTGCTTTTTTAATGGCTTCGGTTACTCCGCCTGCAAAATCAACATGGTTATCTTTTAACATAATCATATCAAATAACCCAAAGCGATGGTTTTCACCGCCACCTAATTTCACGGCCCATTTTTCAAGCGGACGAAGATTTGGTGTGGTTTTGCGCGTATCTAAAAGCTTGGTGTTGGTGCCTTCAATTAATTTTACATAATGCGCAGTTTTAGTAGCAATACCGCTCATCCGTTGCATCAAGTTTAAGGCTAACCGTTCACCTCTCAATAAAATACGTTCAGGCCCTTCTAACGTAAAAGCAATATCCCTCACGTTTATGGCATCACCATCTTTTATAAGAGGGGTAAATTTTATGTTTGCAGACAAATGTTTGAAGACAGCCTCTGCCACGCTCATTCCTGCTAAAACACCTTTTTGTTTTACAATAAGTTGTACTTTTCCCTCCGCCTTAGCGGGAATACAACAGTTACTGCTATGATCACCATCGCCAATATCTTCGGCAATGGCCTGTGCAATAAAATCGTTTAAGTATTTTTCATCCACCATATAGCAAAGTACTCAACTTTTATTTTAATTTCCCTTCGTTTTGAAAATACAATTTATATACCACGGCAAAACAAATGATAGTCATTTGCAAGCCCTTGAAAGTGAATACTATCAGCGTTTAAGTCATTACGTAAATTTTGAAATACAAATGTTGCCAGACTTAAAAAACACAAAAAATAGTAGTGAAGCACAGATAAAACAACGTGAATCGGAGCAATTATTACCCTTAGTGCAGCCCTCGGACTGGTTAGTGTTATTAGATGAAGAAGGTAAAGAGTTTACTAGCGAAGCCTTTGCACAAAATTTGCAAAAGCGCTTAAATCAGGGTTTAAAGCGTATTTTATTTGTGGTAGGTGGTGCTTATGGGTTTTCACCCGATGTTTATGCAAGAGCAAATCAAAAATTGGCACTTTCTAAAATGACTTTTTCTCACCAAATGGTTCGTACTATTTTTGCCGAACAGTTATACAGAGCTTTCACCATATTGAATAATGAACCCTATCATCATGCCTAAAACCTTGCTTTTTGCCACCCATAATAAAAATAAGTCAAGAGAAATAGCGCAACAGGTAGGCGATATGTATCGGATTAAAGATTTACACGACTTAAATTTTACCGAAGAAATTCCGGAAACGGGTAGCACATTAAAGGAAAATGCACTTATAAAAGCACGCTATTTACATAATAAAACAGGTATGGCTTGCTTTGCTGATGATACGGGTTTGTTGGTAGAGGAGTTGAACAATGAGCCGGGTGTTTATTCTGCGCGCTATGCAGGCTATAAAGCTACTGCTGATGAGAATAATATCAAGCTAATAGCAAATTTAAAAGGGGTTGATAATAGAAAAGCGATGTTTAAAACCGTAATTGCCTATGTAAATGCACATGGTATGGAGTTTTACTTTGAAGGTGAAGTGCACGGTGAAATTTTAACAGAATACCAAGGAACCCGAGGTTTTGGTTATGACCCTATATTTAAACCAATAGGTAAAGCACAAACTTTTGCGGAAATGAGCGCAGAAGAAAAAAATGAAATTAGTCACAGGGGGCGAGCGGTAAAAAGGTTTGTAGAGTTTTTACAACAAGTTTAAAAGATATATGCTAATCCCCCCTGTATATTAAGTCCTATTCCATTAAAGGTTTCCACAAAATTTTTCCTAAAATAGCTGCCATTGCTGTAAGTACCCTTGTAATTGTTATCAAAATGTACAGCGCCTGCAAAGCTTTGTTTTAAGAGTAGGTTTTTATAAAGCTTTACTTCAAAACCAATACCCAAGCTATATAAAAATTGGTTTTCTGCATCTTGTAGCCATGCATATCCGCTGCGGCCACCGTAATCAGGAAAGGTTAGTTGTTGTCCTAAATAGGCGTATTGTAATTCTGTAAAAGCAAATGGCTTTAACGCGCTGTTTTTTAGGTTGATATAGCGTTGATACCCAATGTTAAACCCAAAAGGAGTACCATCTACATCATATCTATAGGCATTATAATTTTCTGATTGAAGCGGATTTACATTAGCATCTTGGTGTAGCCTTAAACCTGCATAGAATAGATTTTGATTAAACTGATATCCATAATTTAAATGAATAGCACGGCCAATATTACTTACGCCATACCCAAGTGAAATTTGATTTTTTGCGCCTTCAATAGGTGTAGATGTGTTATTTGTTTGGGCTATGGTTAAAAAACCAAAGAATAGCAATGTGGTAAAGAAAAGGGTTTTCATGGTGTACGTTTTAAATTGATTGATTGATAATGATTAAATAGAATAGTTTATTGTGCTTCGCTAAAAATTTAACATTTAAATACGGTTTAATAAATGTAGCATATGTTAAAATCAGCTTTTTTAAGCTGCGTAATTTTAGTTGAGAAAACAAATATTCTCCTTACGCCAAAGCTTGTAACCTGAGTTCGATTAATATTAAAATAAATCAATCTGATAGTTAGTGGTTTAATAGTTTTAAAACAACAATCTAGCCCCCCAACCCCGCCAAGGCGGGGGAGTTTAGCTGCATTTGTAGCTACTCCCCCTTTGGGGGCTGGGGGGCTTTAGGAGGTTTAGATGCTCATATTCAGTTATATAAAGATCGAGCTCAGGTTTTTAAGAACCTTGTTTCCCTTTTGGAGCGCTTGTGCTGAGCTTGAAAAAGTAGAGTTGTGAGGTATGAGCCGAGGGAGGATTGTAAATTTATAACAGAAATACCCATCCGCCTAGGCATCCCGCTTTGGCGGGAATACGGTTTATAATAAATTTTTTAGGTAGGCGTATTTTTTTAAAACTCTAAAGCTTGCTAGAAAAACATCACGCTTCTTTGCCAACCTCAAAAAAACTAAAGCGAATATTACCATACTTCCTATCTTCCTTAAAGTTAGCAAAGTCATGCAATTTTATACGCTCTTGGTGTTCTATTACAAGCATTCCGTTTTCAGTTAATAGATTTTTTTCAAAAACTTTAGACGCTAATTTTTCATAATCCTCATCCAAAAATTCAAAAGGTGGATCAGCAAAAATTAAATCAAACTTGTGATATTCACGATCAAGGTATTCATATACATCAGAACGGACCGGGAACAAACCGGTGGTTTCCATTTCATCCGTAATTTTATCTATAAATTTTACACAGGCGTGTGAAGAGTCAACCGCAATAATATCTGTACAACCACGGCTAGCCAATTCATAACTAATGTTACCGGTGCCCGCAAATAGGTCTAAGGCTTTTATTTCATCAAAATAAAAGTGATTATTTAAAATGTTAAAAAGGCTTTCTTTAGCCATATCTGTAGTTGGCCTAGTAGGCAATGTTTTGGGAGCCTGTATGCGTTTTCCTCTAAATTTCCCGCTAATTATCCTTGTCATTATATACCGCCTAAAAGATTAAAACATCTGCGCACTTCTTGTGTGCCTATTTGTGGTGAAACAGCAAAACGCTCGGGAATTTTTATTGGCTTTAAAGCACCCATATAATTTTCTAAAAGGCTAAAAAGCTTTTCACCTTTTATTGCTTTTCCCGCTAATTTCAGTTCTATTTCTGGTGCTAAAATTTTGCTTTGCTCCAATGCGAAAAGCACCATATAAAGTAAATCTTCTTCTATTTGGTAACTAAAAAGGTTGTAAAATTTAAGTTGACCATCCTGCGCTGCGTAAAACTCTGCGAAATAATCATTTACATAAAGCAAGGCGAAGGTTTCACTTTTAGGATAATATTTGTATAGCCTGTTTACAGCAGTAGAACTATGGGAAAACGTACTTCCGTGATACTTGGTTTTTATCCAATCAACCACGGTGTTTGGTAAAGAAAAAACGTTAATTATAGAGGATGTATTCCAAATATCAGCGTAAATTAAATCACCTTTATCTAAGCGGCAAGTGTTGCTAAGCAGCATTCTACCTTTACCTTTTATGTAAAACTTCTCAGGTATTAGGGTAAATTTATCGGTAGTAAGCAACCAATGAATGCTTTTACAATCCTTAATATTTAATTTGAGATTGCTTAGTTCAATTTCAGCTTTTAGCAAAAGATCACTGGTGTTTTTACGGGGTGCCCAGTCAACACCATAGCTACCAATAATTAATTTTTTGTCTGCGGAAGTTATTAGTATTGATACACCATCATACCTTAAATTAATAATGGCATGGGCAAGCTTAATGCTTTCGGTATCAAGACTTAAATCTCTACTAAAGGCTGCTTTATGAAAAACGTTATTTCCAGTTTCCACTTAAAGTGGGTTCTTGTAACGAGCCGATGGTAAGCGCATAATCGGCATCAATAAATTGTCGGTATTTTTTAAATACATCTTCAAATACAACACGGTTTGGCGCTTTTGCCTCAAATACGGGAACAACCACATCATTTGCTTTTACGCTACCCGCCTCTAAAACAAACTCTTCATTATCTGTGTCAGGTATATATCGCATTTGGTCTGCTTTAAAAGTTTCACCAAATAGATTTTTCTTTACTTCTCTAAAACCTAAAATACTTACTATCACCGTGTCTTTTTTCATGTCTTGTTGATACGTTTGATTGTAGTACATAAAAGAAGAATCCTTCCGTTCAATTATAGCTTGCTTACCCGTATCCACAAACGAAATTAAGGTATTAAAATCCTTAGCAAAATTTCCATACTCCGCTCTGTATGCTTTTTGAGCATCTCTAATATTTTCTAAGCGCTCCTTAATTTTCTTATATCGCTTCTCCTTTATCTTTTCAAAGCGGATAGGTTCTTGTATAATTTCATATAAAAAATACGATAAGCCTACAATGGCTAAACCTAATACTACTTTTAAGACTAACTGAACCGTTGAACTCATAGTGTTTTGGGCTGTTTTATTCTTCTGTTGCGGACAAATCTACAACTTTTTTTTGTTGGCAAAATAGTTTTTAAACAAGCAAAAATCCACTTACTTTTACCTGATGGATTTCCCTAATTTGCATGTGTTTACACATACTTTACACCGTAATTTTTTACTCAGCCCTACTGATGATCAAGCCAATGCACTTGATGAACTTGGTAAATATTGCCTAAGTGTAAATGCCAACCAAGTGTTTTTATTAAAGGGCTACGCAGGTACGGGTAAAACCACTTTAATAAAAACTTTGGTTAAAACCCTGCCTGATTTTAAGCAAAAAACCGTTTTATTGGCACCTACGGGTAAAGCAGCTAAAGTAATGACGCTGTATAGTGAAAAGGCTGCCTACACCATTCACAAACATATTTATTGGTCTCAAAAAGATGGTATGGGTGGTATGGGTTTTTCTTTGCGAGAGAATAAAGCCACGCACACTTTATATATTGTAGATGAGGCTAGTATGATTCAAGAAGCCGATCATAAGAACCAGAATAGCCAAAGTCTTTTAGAGGATTTACTGCATTTTGTGGAAACAGGTCATCAATGTAAATTATTATTGGTAGGAGATGTGGCACAATTACCACCGGTGGGTAGCGATGAAAGTCCGGCTTTAAACGCAGCGTATTTAAAACGTGCTTATGGTTTAGAAGTGTTTCAGGTGGAAATGAAAGAGGTGATGCGCCAAGCTAAAGATTCTATGATTTTAAGCAACGCAACGCACCTTCGTGAATTACAAATAACCGAAGGCGTTTTATTACCAAGGTTTAAAACAGGCCCTGATTTTATACAACTTACCGAAGGCTTTGAAGTGGAAGACGCACTAAACGATTCTTTTGCTAATGCAGGAAAAGAAGACACGGCTATTTTGGTGCGCTCTAATAAAAGGGCGGCTTTATACAATAGGCAAATACGGTCGCGCATACTTTGGCAGGAAGATGAAATTAACGCGGGAGATTATTTGATGGTGGTAAAAAATAATTACCATTGGTTGCCCGAGGAAAGCAAAGCCGGTTTTATTGCCAACGGAGATACCATTGAACTACTGCAGATTTATGAGCATAATGAGTTGTATGGGTTACGTTTTGTACGTGCTAACATCCGTATGGTAGATTACCCAAGCGAACCACCCTTTGAAACGGTAATTATGCTGGATGTGTTGGATATGCCTGCTGCCTCATTAAATTGGGAAGAGAATAGGAAGTTTTACAATGCGGTGATGGAAGATTATTATGATGAACCTAATAAATACAAGCGCAATCAGTTGGTAAGGCAAAATCCGTTTTACAATGCGTTGCAAGTAAAATTTGCCTATGCTATAACTGGGCACAAAGCACAAGGCGGACAATGGGAAAATGTATTTATAGAAAAACCATGGATGCCGAAAGGAGAGCCGGATTTAGAGTATTTGCGATGGCTTTACACAGCCGTAACGCGGGCCAAAGAAAAGGTGTATTTAATGGGTTTTGGAGATGAGTTTTTTTAAATGCAATACCAGCAACAAAAAGAAAGCGGTGGCTTCGTCTCAAAAAACCTGTTAGGTAAAAATGATAATCTACTTTTCATCAATCAAGTAAATTTCTTCACCGGGGCGTTTCATCCAATATTGCTCGCGGGCAAATTTTTCTAGCATTTCAGGGTTGGAAGTCAGTTCCTCTAACTGTTTTTTATCGGTAGCTATTTCAGCCTCGTAATATTGAATACTTTGCTGTAAGTCCTTTTTTTCGTCATTCAGCTCCAAATGCATCAAGAGTGAGTTCACATCTAAAAACAACATCCAAAAAATAAAGCCAAGCGTAGCCAACATAAACTTGTTAGCTCCAATCTTATACCAACGCGATTTTTTTATCTTTTTGATTAGCTTTTTCACTCCGTAAAGAAAATGAAATCGCCTAAACGAGATTCTGTTTCGTGCAACTTGTTGTTAACTGTTAACTGTTAAACTCTTTCCAGCTTATTAAATTTTGCCAACTTTCCCACACCACGCAAATAATTGCCAATTTTTACTCAATTAACGTAATTGCCAACTGCTTTCAACTCAATCAACGTAATTGCAAACTGCCAATTTTCCCACCCAATTTACATCATTGCCAACTTTTCCACACCACGCATATAATTGCCAACTTTTATTCAATTAACGTAATTGCCAACTGCTTTCAACTCAATTAACGTAATTGCAAACTGCCAATTTCCCCACCCAATTTAAATCATTGCCAATTTTCCCGCACCACGCATGTAATTGCCAACTTTCCTTAATTGCCAACTGCACCCCTAACTCGTAAACTGCAAAGCACTCAAACTTTGATACAAACCATTCTCTAATTCCAACAGCTCTTCGTGGGTTCCGCTTTCTTTTATTTTTCCTTGTTCTAAAACCAAAATCTTGTCGGCTTTACGGATGGTAGCCAAGCGGTGTGCAATCACAATAGAAGTACGGCCTTCCATCAATCTATCTAAAGCTTCTTGCACCAAACGTTCGCTTTCCGCGTCAAGCGCAGAAGTAGCTTCATCTAAAATTAAAATTTTTGGATTTTTTAAAACGGCTCTGGCAATAGCCACGCGCTGCCTTTGCCCACCAGAAAGTTGCACGCCACGTTCACCTACCAAGGTATCCAAACCTTCAGGAAAACCTTGAATAAACTCCCAAGCATTTGCTTTTTTAGCGGCCTCTATAATTTCCTTTTCGCTAGCATCCGGCCTACCGTATAGAATATTTTCTCTTATAGTTCCTCCAAATAAAAATACATCTTGCGGTACTACCGCCATTTGATTGCGCAACTCACTTAAACCGTATTCTGTAGCGTTTTTATTATCAAATTCAATGGAGCCTTCGCTGATGTTATAAAAGCGTAAAAGCAAACTCACTAAAGTAGATTTACCCGCGCCACTTGGGCCTACCAACGCAATTTGATCTCCCGGCAAGGCGGTAAAACTTAAATTGGTAAGTACCGGAATATCCGGACGGCTAGGGTAGGAGAAGGATACATTTTTGAAGGCTACTTTTCCGTTAAAATTTTCTATGGTTCTAGCACTGCCGTCTTCGCTGATGTCTTCTGTTTCTTCTTCCAAAATTTCCATCAGTTCTTCAGTAGCACCAATGGCTTTTTGAATACTGGCATACACATTAGCAAAACCACCAATAGATCCACCAATAAAACCAGAATAAATAACAAAACTAAATAGCTCACCTACTTCCAATTCTCCTGCTGCAATAAGGTTTACCCCTTGCCAAATAACGGCTACAATAGCACCAAACAATCCTAAAATTATAAAGGAACTAAACGCACCACGGTATTTACCGCCCTTCATGCCGGTTTTGGCAACTTCGTTTGTTTTCTCGCGGTATCGCCCAATTTCTAAAAACTCATTGGCAAAAGCTTTTACAGCCAAAATACCTTGCAAAGTTTCTTCTACAATGGTATTGCTTTCGGCTACTTGCTTTTGCACATCTTTAGAATATTTTCTGATAAAGCGGCCAAAAAATACTGCTACTATTACCACCACAGGAACGATGGCCAACATAAACAGTGTAAGTTGTGGAGAGGTGTAAAGTAGGATGGCAATGCCACCAAAAATAATAACCAACTGACGGATAAATTCCGCAATGGTGGTAGTAAATGTTTCTTGCAAAAGGCTAATGTCTGCAGAAATCCGGCTATTTAATTCACCCACACGTTTTTGATTAAAAAAGGGAATGGTAAGCTTTATTAAATGTTGGTAAGTGGCTTGGCGTAAGGAAGCCAAGGTTTTTTCAGTAACGTTTACAAACAACACCACTCTAAAAAAGGAAACAACAGCTTGTGCAATTAATATCCCGATAAGAATCAAGGAAATCTGCTGAATATTCTCAATAATCTTATCGCTGTTTGTTGCATCTACTAACTCACCTAAATACTTTGGGAAAGCAAGGTTAGCGGCACTTGAGAGCAATAAAAACACCAAGCCTAAGGCAAATTCTCCGCGATAAGGCTTTACGTATTTATATAATTTAAGGGATTTTTTAAGCGTAGAACGGTTTAAGCCGTGGCGCTTTTTTTCTTCTGCCATGTTTGATTTTTAGCAAGCGGCAAAAGTATAAAGGATAAATCTATTTCTTGGTTGCTAATATCTCTCCACGTTTAAATCTTCCCCAATAGTCTTTTAGCTCTGCGCGCACCTCGCCACTTAATAGTAATAAACCGATAATGTTGGGTAAGGCCATAGCTAAAATCATCATGTCAGAGAAGTCTAAAACAGCTCCTAAACTTACTGATGAACCGATAATTATGAAAAATAAAAACAATACTTTGTAAATGATTTCAGTGGTTTTGGTTCTCCCGAAAAGAAAAGTCCAAGCACGCATTCCGTAATAGCTCCAGCTAATCATAGTAGAAAATGCAAATAAGAAAATAGCTAACACTAATACGTAAGGAAACCAACTGATTACACTGCCAAATGCTTGTGAAGTAAGTTGTGCTCCGCCTAATCCATCATCTTGGTAAAATCCTGTAAAAATTAATACTAGCGCGGTAAGTGTACACACCACTACGGTGTCAATAAAAGGTTCTAGCAAGGCTACAAAGCCTTCGCTTACAGGATGATTTGTTTTTGCAGCAGAATGCGCAATAGCCGCAGAACCAACACCGGCTTCGTTAGAAAAAGCAGCGCGTCTAAATCCTTGCACCATTACGCCTATAAAGCCTCCTAACATGGCATCAGGATTAAAAGCACCATCAATAATTAAGGTAAACGCTTCACCAACCTTCCCGAAATTCATACCAATGATTACCACAGCGGCTAGCACATAAGTACCCGCCATTAGTGGAACAATTTTTTCTGTAACCTTGGCAATACTTTGAATACCGCCCAAAATAACAGCTCCAACTAAAATGGCTAAAACCACACCGAATAAAGGACCTTGACCATCTAAAAATGGAAATTGACCGTTTAAAAGTTCAAAAGCTTGGTTGGCCTGAAACATATTGCCACCACCAAAACTTGCCCCAATGGCTAACACAGCAAAAACCACCGCTAATACCTTCCCTAGGCCGCCCATGTTCTTTTTTGCTAATCCTTTACGTAAATAACGCATGGGGCCGCCTTCCACCACACCATCTTCACCAATATCTCTATATTTTACACCAAGCGTACATTCTGTAAATTTCGAGGCCATTCCCAACAGCCCCGCTATAATTAACCAAAATGTTGCACCAGGCCCACCCAGCGAAATGGCCACAGCTACACCAGCAATATTTCCTAAACCTACGGTTGCTGAAACGGCCGTTGCTAACGCTTGAAAGTGGGTAACTTCACCGGGAGCGTCTTTTTCGTCATGTTTACCACGTATAAGCGCTATTGAGTGTTTCCAGCCCCAGAAGTTTACAAAGCCCATGCGAATGGTAAAAAACAGCGCTCCAAAAATTAACCATACTACTATAAAGGGTATTTGGTTGGTGCGCACTGTTCCGTTAGGGTTCATTACAGGTGTGCCGTCATCTGCCATTACACGATTATCATACAGCCCAACTGCGTAAAAAGGATCCCAAAAAATTACGGTTGCAATACCCGCTACTATTGGTTTAAAAGTGCCATTAAAATGCTCCGCTACTGAATTACTCGGTATTTTAAATGCTTTATCTATGCTTGCACCGGTGGCATCTTTTACGGTTACTTCATTAGTCACGCCTTCCGAAATTGCATTAGCCACGCTGGCCATGGTATCAACCGTATTTATAGACCAATAATATGTATATGGAGGCTGACCACCCGTTACTATAAGTTGTACAGTACCATCATTAATTTGATCCGTTGGGTTGTCAAGTTCCACTTCTACACTAAGTGGCTGCTGACCAAAAGCGTTTGAAATAAAGAAAAAAGAAACAATAAGTAGGTGAAAATACCGCATAAACTGATTTGGATTTTTTGAACAGTGTGCAAGTATCTAAAAAAAATAGCTCTTATCAAGATAAAACCTAAATAATCTCAAATTTTTGGATAATGAATATGTTTATATTTGACCGCTTTCAAGTATTCAAATACCTTTTAAAATTCATATAAATGAGCGCTAATAAAGAAGCGTGGGGTTCGCGAATTGGTTTAATATTAGCCATGGCGGGCAACGCAGTAGGTTTGGGTAATTTTTTGCGTTTTCCGGTGCAGGCCGTACAAAATGGCGGAGGTGCTTTTATTATTCCCTACTTAATTTGCTTTCTTTTAATGGGTATTCCACTGTTGTGGATGGAGTGGACAATGGGGCGCTTTGGTGGAAAGCAGAACAATCATTCAACGCCTTTTATACTTGACTCTATGGCTAAATGGCGCTTTTGGAAGTACTTTGGTGTTTTCGGCATATTTACCAACGTAGCAGTTGCCGCTTATTATTGCTACATAGAATCTTGGACGCTCTCCTACGTATTTCATTCCATCGCCAATACATTTAGTGGTATGAATCAAGGTGAGGTTGCTGATTTTTTCAACCGTTATTTAATGATTGGGAAATCTACCAGCGGTATTCCTTACGAAGCTGTGGTTTTCTATATTTTATGCTTGTTACTAAATACGTACATATTGTCTAGAGGACTTAAAGGTGTGGAAAAAGCCGCTAAAATCGGGGTTCCTTTGCTATTATTTTTTGGTGCTATTTTAGCAATTAGAGGCTTAACTTTAGGTACTTCGGGCGCAAGCCTTGAGCATCCTGATGCTAGTGCCTGGGATGGATTAAACTTTCTTTGGACACCTCAATTTGATTCGCTTGCAAACCCAACCGTATGGTTAGCTGCTGCCGGACAAATGTTTTTTACCCTCTCCGTAGGTATGGGTACTATTCATTGCTATGCTTCCTATATGAAATCTAAAGACGACATTGCCTTAAACGCAGTATCCGCTGGTTTTATGAATGAATTTGTGGAGGTGGTTTTGGGTAGTTTAATTGTAATTCCTATTGCAGCTGGTTATTTGGGTATTGATTGGGTAAAAGAAAATGCCGGTTTCGGAATGGCCTTTCAAACTATGCCGTATTTGTTTGATCAATGGGGTGCGGTAATCAGCAATTTTGCCGGAATTTTTTGGTTTGGCCTATTGTTTTTTGCAGGTATAACATCATCCTTAGCTATGGGTACTCCTTGGATGGGTTTTATGCAAGATGAATTTAATTTTAAACGGGGTAGCGCAGCGTGGAGTTTTGGTGCACTCATCGCATTTTTCGGATTACCCACCGTTTTGGTGTATCAAGTAATGGAAAATGGCGTGGTAGATCAAGTACTTTTTAATGAGTATGATTATTGGGCGGGCACCATGTCTTTGGTAGTTTTTGCATTGGCAGAGGCAATATTATTTTCATGGATATTTGGTTTAAAAAGAGGGTGGCCCGAGTTACTTTCTGGTGCAGATATAAAAGTACCCAAAGTGTTTAAATTCATTATGATGGTAATTACGCCTATTCTTTTAATCATTGTATTTTTAGGTTCCTTATTCTTACCGGAAGGCGGAGATTGGGGAGCTTCATTAGGTGGCTTAATGCAAAGCCAAGGCTGGACGTTGGACAACGGAAGCATTATTGAAATGCTGCAAAACTCAGGAATAAAAGCACAAATTGCCGCAGCTACTGATCCAATTGTGGTGGACAGATTGCAACACAAAATAGTGTTGGTAAACGTGGCGCGCGGCTTATTAGTAACCCTATTTTTAGGCATTAGTGCTTTGGTGTATATCGCTTATTTAAAAAGAAATAAAAACAGCTTACAAACACAAACCGTATGAATACAGATGCCTTAATTTTAATGGTGGCCACACAACTTACGGTTACCGCTTTTACCATTTACTTTTTTTGGAAGGTGCTAAAAACACCTCCCAAGGCCGAACCGGATTCGTTTGATGAAAATGACGATATACCGCGATAATTTTTTTTAAACCTTAACCTATGCCTATCCTTCAAGAGTTTCTACATTTTACTAAAAAACAGCGCAATGCCTTATTTGTGCTGCTTTTTTTGGTTATCGGCTTACAAGTTTTTCTGTATTTTGATGATTTATTTTATCCTGTTCAAAAATTTAGCCCAAAAGAACAGGAGGCATTTAATGCTTGGGTAACGCAAGATAGTATTGCGCGTTTTGAAGCCGCCCTTTTACCCGAAGCCTTTCTTTTTAATCCAAACGAAGCAAATGACTCTGTTTTAGCAGCTTTGGGTTTAAAAACAAGCTTACGCAGAAAAGTTATCAATTATAGAAATAAAGGTGGAGCGTTTAAAAGTAAGCGAGATTTACAGCGCATTTATGGAATGGACTCAGCGTGGTTTGAGCATGTAGAACCATTTATTCAACTACCAGATAAACCTGCTTATGCCAATAAATTTGAAAAATCTGATAGATTTAAGAAGTCGCCTTTAAAACCTTTTGATCCAAATACCATCCTTGTAAAAGAGGCAGAGGAAAAAGGACTGGATGCATGGCGCGTAAAGCGTATGATTACATATCGTGAGAAGGTGTCGCCTTTTAAAACCAAAAACACACTATATAAAGTGTATGGTTTTGATTCCACTTTTGTAGAGGAAATTTTGCCTTTCGTAAAAATTGATACCAGCCATTTAAAACTTCCCGAAAAGGAAACCAAACCTTTGGAAATAATAGATTTGGCTTTGGCCGATAGCGCAACACTTACTAAGGTACGCGGCATTGGTGGTTTTTCCGCAAAGCGCATTGTTGAGTATCGCGAAAAGCTGGGTGGTTTTATTTCTAAAAACCAACTGCTAGAAGTGTATGGTATAAAACTAGAACGCTATACGCAATTTGAAAAACAACTGAGCCTAAGCACAATAAAAGTGAAAAAGCTGAATGTAAACACCGCTACTTTTAAAGAACTATTGGAGCATCCATACATGGAATACGAAATGGTGAAAGCATTACTTTATTTCAGAGAAAATAGTCGCTTGTATAAAAATGTAGATGAGTTGGTAAATTTAGAAGGCTTTACTCCTGAAAAAATGAAAAAGTTGAAACCTTACTTAGAGGTTTAGCAAATCTTCACGCCATTGTAGCTTATGGTTAGTTCCTTGCGGCTAAAATCTGTGCAATTCGTGTAATCTGTGGCTATGCCGCTTTTACGCTTCAGCGTAGAAACACTTTTCCAAAGAAATTCGCGAACCTCCGTTTTATTCCTTAAAATTGCATTTTATTAGGAGGTAAAACAATTGTACAACGCAAAACCTTCTTTTATTATTAAACTATTTAATTGATGAACGCAGCAGAAACAGCAATGACAATGGACTTCGGGATGACAGAAACCCGAAAAATGGTGCAAGACATGGTGCGCGATTTTGCCGAACAGCATATTCGCCCAAATATTATGAAGTGGGATGAAAGTCAGGAATACCCAATTGATGTATTTAAAAAACTGGGTGAATTGGGTTTAATGGGTGTTTTAGTGCCTGAGGAATACGGTGGCAGTGGCTTTTCTTATACGGAATATGTTACGGCAATTACGGAATTAAGTAGAGTAGATCCCTCAATAGGCTTATCTATGGCGGCACATAATTCTTTGTGTACCGGTCATATTTTACAATTTGCCAATGAAGAGCAAAAGAAAAAATGGTTGCCAAAATTAGCTTCCGGTGAATGGATTGGCGCTTGGGGCTTAACGGAAGCAAACACAGGCTCGGATGCTATGCGTATGCGCGTAACCGCAGAGAAAGATGGCGATTATTACGTTTTAAATGGTGCTAAAAACTGGATTACTCACGGAATTTCTGGAGATATAGCAGTAGTGCTAGCAAGAACAGGAGATTTATTAGACAGCCATGGCATAACCGCTTTTGTGGTAGAACGAGGCACTAAAGGTTTTACCGGTGGTAAAAAGGAAAATAAATTAGGCATGCGTGCTTCAGAAACCGCTGAAATGGTTTTTGACAACTGCAGAGTTCCTGCTGAAAATATTTTAGGTGAGGTTGGTGATGGATTTATTCAAGCTATGAAGGTTTTAGATGGTGGAAGAATTTCTATTGCGGCATTATCTTTAGGAACTGCCCACGGAGCTTTAGATGCAGCTGTAAAATATAGTAAGGAGCGTGAGCAGTTTGGTAAGCCTATCTCCAGATTTCAAGGTGTTGCTTTTAAGCTTGCAGATATGGCTACCGAATTAGAAGCGGCAGAGCTTTTAACTTTTAAGGCGGCTGATATGAAAAACCGTGGAGAGAAAGTAACGGATGCCGGTGCTATGGCTAAATTGTATGCTTCTGAAGTAGCGGTAAGAGTTTGTAATGAAGCCGTACAAATATTTGGAGGTTATGGGTTTACAAAAGATTTTCCGGTAGAGAAATTTTACAGAGATGTAAAGTTGTGCACCATTGGTGAAGGAACTTCTGAAATACAAAAGGTGGTGATTTCAAAAAATTTAATGAAATAAAAAATTTGGCTTGCAGGTATTAGTAAAACACTTACATTTGCTGCCCTAAAAATAAGACTGAATATATGTTAGTTATATCTGTAAAAGAAGGAGAAGCTATTGATCGCGCCCTTAAGCGTTACAAAAGAAAATTTGACCGCACTGGTACTTCACGTGCTTTACGTGCGCGCCAGCAATTTGTAAAGCCATCGGTTGAGCGTAGAAAGGAAATGATTAAGGCTGCTTACATTCAAAAGAAAAATCAAGCAGAAGAATAAATTACGGGTGCCTGCACCTTAATTTCTATTATATTTGAAACTAGAGTTTTTAAAAACTCTAGTTTTTTTTATGTCTATACCTCACTTTTTAGAGTACCTCACTTTTCAAAAACGCTATTCAGCGCATACTGTAAAGGCGTATCATCAGGATTTAGATAGTTTAGAAAAGTATTTACAAGAAACGTACGAGTTACAAGAAGCGTGGCCGAAGGTTACCCATCAAATGCTACGGGCTTATGTGTTGCAGTTAATGGATGCACAGTTAGAGCCATCTTCCATAAAGCGTAAACTTAGCAGTTTCAAATCTTTTTTTAAGTACCTCTTAATACAAGAAGTTATTCAGATTAACCCAATGGACAAAGTTATTGCTCCTAAAACGGGGAAGAAACTTTTACGGGTGGTAGATGAAAAATCACTTGAACAGCTATTTGAGTCCGTAACATTTGATTCGGAACAAGATCGATTGATTTTAGAAACCTTTTACAATACGGGTATCCGCTCAGCAGAATTAATTGGTTTAACGTGGGCATCCTTTGATGCTGCTGCAAAAACATTAAAAGTATTGGGTAAAAGAAATAAGGAGCGAATTATTCCGCTCACCAAAATATTTGCAGAGGCTTTAAAAAATTTTCAAGCTCAAAATGCAAACGCTGTAAAGGATACACCTATTTTCCGAAATAAGAAAGGTGAAAAACTCAATCCAAAATTTGTTTACAATTTGGTAAACACATACCTTAGTTTGGTCAGTGGAGTAGAAAAAAAGAGTCCGCATATTTTACGACACTCTTTTGCAACACATATGTTAAACCGAGGTGCAGATTTAAATTCAATAAAGGAGTTGCTCGGGCATTCCAATTTATCGGCCACTCAAATTTATACACATAATTCTATTGACAAACTTAAACGAACATATAACCAGGCACACCCGAGAGGGCCAAAAAATTCTTAGAGCTTATGAAAGTACAAGTGCAATCGGTAAATTTCAGTGCTGACGTTAAATTAGTAAACTTCATTCAACGCAGAATGGATAAGTTAGAACAGTATTATGATCGAATAATTGACGGTGAAGTGTACCTAAAAGTGGACAACAACCATAAGAAAGAGAATAAAATTGCAGAAATTCGTGTAAGTATTCCAGGGCACGACATGATTGTGAAGAAACAGTGCAAATCCTTTGAGCAAGCGGCAGACATGTCCACAGATGCGCTCACAAGACAGCTTAAAAAGCACAAAGAAAGGCTTCGATCGAAAGCTTCTTAAAAATATTTTTTTTTAGCGTTTGTAGCAATACAAAATCTTTTTACATTTGCAGTCCGTTTGAAAAAAGCGGGCTGTTCTTTTTTAAAGAAGATTTGCCGATGTAGCTCAGTTGGCCAGAGCAGCTGATTTGTAATCAGCTGGTCGGGGGTTCGAATCCCTCCATCGGCTCTAAAAACAAAGTGTAGGTTTTATTCTATGCAATGTTTTAATTATAAGCCAAGTCTTTTAAGTAGAAGGGTTGGCTTGTTTTGTTGTAAGGATTATAGTTCGGATGAAAGTCTGAGAGAAGGGTGAAACCTTCGGTACGTTCATTTTTTTTATGTAGGGGAGATACTCAAGCGGCCAACGAGGACAGACTGTAAATCTGTTGGTTTCACCTTCGCAGGTTCGAATCCTGCTCTCCCCACAACCAGAGCTTGGTTAAAGGTTTTAGTAGGCTTAATGTGTAAGCATTTTGTTGTAAATTTTTAATCAAGTCATTGCGGAAGTAGCTCAGCTGGTAGAGCATCAGCCTTCCAAGCTGAGGGTCGCGAGTTCGAATCTCGTCTTCCGCTCAAGGTGGAAATTGGTTGATTGTTAGAAAACGGTTGATTGGGATATAACTAATCGCCAATTAATGAATCAACAAATTAACTGATTACTGCCGATGTAGCTCAGGGGTAGAGCGTTTCCTTGGTAAGGAAGAGGTCAGGGGTTCAATTCCCCTCATTGGCTCAAAGTGAAAGACCATAGTGGTCTCGCTTGTTTATATATTTTTTTAAAAATTAAGTTTTAAAACCATGGCAAAAGAACAATTCAAAAGGGATAAGCCCCACTTGAACATCGGTACCATCGGACACGTTGACCACGGTAAGACCACTTTAACAGCTGCAATCACAACAGTTTTGGCAAATGCAGGTCTTTCTGAATTGCGTTCTTTCGATTCTATCGATAATGCTCCTGAAGAAAAAGAAAGGGGTATCACTATTAATACTTCTCACGTAGAGTATACAACTAATAACCGTCACTACGCACACGTTGACTGTCCAGGTCACGCGGATTACGTGAAAAACATGGTTACTGGTGCTGCTCAGATGGACGGTGCTATTTTAGTAGTTGCTGCTACTGATGGTCCTATGCCACAAACACGTGAGCATATCTTACTTGGTCGTCAGGTAGGTATTCCTCGTATCGTTGTATTCATGAATAAAGTGGATATGGTTGATGATGAAGAATTATTAGAATTGGTAGAAATGGAAATCAGAGAATTGCTTTCTTTCTACGAATATGATGGCGATAATTCTCCTGTAATTCAAGGTTCTGCCCTTGGTGGACTTAATAATGAGGAGAAATGGGTAGGTAAGATTATGGAGTTGATGGATGCTGTTGATGCTTGGATCGAAGAGCCAGAGCGTGATACTGCTAAGCCATTCCTAATGCCTATTGAAGATGTATTCTCTATTACTGGTCGTGGTACTGTTGCTACCGGTCGTATTGAAACAGGTATTGCAAACACCGGAGATCCTGTAGAAATTATTGGATTTGGTGATGAAAAATTAAACTCAACTATTACTGGTGTTGAGATGTTCCGTAAGATTTTGGACCGTGGAGAAGCTGGCGATAACGTTGGTATTTTACTTCGTGGTGTTGAAAAAGGTGACATCCGTAGAGGTATGGTAATCTGCAAGCCAGGTTCTATTACTCCTCATACCAAGCTTAAAGCTGAGGTGTATATCCTTAAAAAAGAAGAGGGTGGACGTCATACTCCATTCCACAACAGATACCGTCCGCAGTTTTACTTACGTACAACTGATATTACAGGTGAAATTCACTTGCCAGAAGGTACTGAAATGGTAATGCCTGGAGATAACGTTTCTATCACAGTAGAACTTATCGCTCCAGTAGCAATCAACAAAGGTTTACGTTTCGCTATCCGCGAAGGTGGTAGAACTGTTGGTGCCGGACAGGTAACGGAAATTGTTGAATAAGAATTTTAGATTCTATTTTAACATAGTGTTTTAGGTAAAGGTGTCACGCCAAAGGCGTGACACCTTTCTGCCTAAATAAGAGGTTGGTTTAAATGTGTTGATAGTATAGGGTTGTTTTTGGAGACAATCAACTAAACCTAAGGCCTTTATTAAATAAAAAAAATACGGGCGTAGCTCAGTTGGTATCCCGCATGTGTGCGGGACAAAACCGAAGGTTGTGAGTTATTGAGGATAGATTTGAATAGAATGGACAGGAGGAAAGATTGATGTACGAGGCATTTGTCAACATTAAACTTTTATATTAAACATATACGGGCGTAGCTCAGTTGGTAGAGCAGTGGTCTCCAAAACCGAAGGTCGTGAGTTCGAATCTTACCGCCCGTGCAAAAAAGAATAATTAGGATGAGTAAAGTAACTACATACTTTAAAGAGTCATACGAGGAGTTGTTGCATAAAACAACGTGGCCAACTTGGTCGGAATTGCAAAAAACTGCGGTTTTAGTTGCGGTTGCGTCTATAGTAATTGCATTACTCATTTTTGCTATGGATAAAATCATCAGCACGGCTTTGGAGGCATTCTACGATTTATTTTAAACGAGAAACAAACGGTTGATGGACGATAGCGGAAAAAAATGGTACGTGGTACGTGGTATTTCAGGACAAGAGAATAAGATTAAGTCTTATATCGAAAATGAAATTGAGCATTTTAAAATGGGTGACTATTTGGGTCAAATTTTAGTGCCAACCGAGAAAGTGTTTCAAATTAGAAACGGAAAAAAGGTAAGTAAAGAACGTAATTATTTTCCTGGATATATAATGGTTGAATGCAACCTTACCGGTGAAATGATTCACACTATTAAAGGTGTGCAAGGTGTTATAGGTTTTTTAGGCGAAGTTAAAGGGGGAGACCCTGTGCCTTTGCGTCAAAGTGAAGTAAATAGAATGTTGGGTAAAGTGGATGAATTATCTGAAACTGACGAAAAAATCAACATTCCTTATATAGTAGGAGAAACCGTTAAAGTTGTAGATGGTCCGTTTAATGGATTTAACGGTACTATTGAAAAGATTAATGAAGAGAAGCGTAAGTTAGAGGTAATGGTGAAAATTTTCGGAAGAAAAACACCATTAGAACTATCGTATATGCAAGTAGAGAAAGAAGGTTAAGAGAAAAATTGTGAGCTCAATATAAAATCCGGGAAGCTTCCACCCCGGTACTGGTAACTAGAAAAAACTAAAGAAGAAAATGGCAAAAGAAGTAAGCGCGATAATTAAACTTCAAGTAAGAGGTGGCGCTGCAAATCCTTCACCACCCGTTGGTCCAGCACTTGGTGCTAAAGGTGTTAACATTATGGAATTCTGTAAGCAGTTTAACGCCCGTACCCAAGATAAGCAAGGAAAAGTTCTGCCTGTGCTGATTACAGTTTATATGGATAAATCGTTTGAATTTATCATAAAAACTCCTCCAGCGGCAGTGCAGTTGATGGAAGCGGCAAAACTTAAATCAGGCTCTCCGCAATCAAACCTACAAAAAGTAGGTAAGGTTAGTTGGGATCAGGTTAAAGTTATCGCAGAAGACAAAATGCAAGATCTTAATGCTTTTACAATAGCATCTGCCATGAGTATGGTAGCTGGTACTGCAAGAAGCATGGGACTTACAGTAACTGGTACAAAACCATTTTAATAATCTTAAAAAAGAAACTACAAAATGGCTACAATCGGTAAAAAAAGAAAAGAAGCATTAGCTAAAATTGATAAGAATAAAACATATTCTGTTGAGGAGGCTAGTAGCTTAGTAAAAGAAGTTTCAAACAAAAAGTTTGATGCCTCTATTGACCTAGCTGTGCGTTTGGGAGTTGATCCCCGTAAAGCTAACCAAATGGTACGTGGTGTAGTAACATTACCTCACGGAACCGGTAAAGACGTAAAAGTATTAGCATTAGTTACTGCCGACAAAGAGCAGGAAGCAAAAGATGCGGGTGCAGATTACGTTGGTTTGGATGACTATATTGAAAAAATCAAAGGTGGTTGGACAGATGTTGACGTTATCGTTACCATGCCAAGCATTATGGGTAAAATCGGACCTTTAGGTAGAGTGTTAGGCCCTCGTGGTTTGATGCCAAACCCAAAAACAGGTACCGTTACTATGGATGTTGCTAAAGCTGTTGCAGAAGTAAAAGCCGGTAAAATTGACTTTAAAGTTGATCGTTACGGAATTGTACATGCAATTGTTGGAAAAGCATCTTTTGAGGCTTCAAAAATTAAAGAAAACGCTGATGAGTTGCTTAAGACACTTATGCGCTTAAAGCCGTCTGCGGCTAAAGGTGTATATGTAAAAAGTATTGCCATGAGCAGTACTATGAGCCCAAGCATTAACGTTGACGTAAAAATTGTATAAAATAGAACTTTCTTAAGATGACAAGAGAAGAGAAACACTTAGAAATTGAAAAGCTGACGGAAGTTCTACAAGGTAGTAATATCGTTTATGTAACAGATATTGCCGGTCTTAATGCAACGCAAACGTCAAACCTTAGAAGGTTGGCTTTTAAAAGCAACATAAAATTAAATGTTGTAAAGAATACACTCCTTAAAAAAGCTATGGAACAAAGCGGTAAAAGCTTTGATGATCTTTTTCCAGTGCTGAAAGGAAATACCAGTATCATGATTTCGGATACTGGAAACGCACCCGCTAAACTTATTCAAGAGTTTAGAAAAAAATCGAAGAAACCGATTTTGAAAGGTGCTTATATTGAGGAATCAGTTTATATCGGTGACAATCAAATTGAAACTCTATCTACGCTTAAGTCTAGAGAAGAGCTTATCGGAGATGTTATCGCATTGCTTCAATCTCCTGCCAAAAATGTTGTTTCTGCTTTACAAAGCGGAAAAAATACGCTTGGTGGTTTAATAAAAACCTTGCAGGATAGAGAAGCGTAAGATTTAGTACGCACATAAGCTTCCACTTATATTTTAATTTTAATTTCAAAAGAAAGACCAAAATGGCAGATGTTAAAGAACTAGGAGATCAGTTAGTAAACCTTACTGTAAAAGAAGTAAATGAACTAGCTACTTACTTAAAAGAAGAGCATGGTATTGAGCCTGCTGCTGCAGCTGTTGCAGTTGCCGGACCAGCTGCTGGTGGCGATGATGCTGCTGCAGAAGAAAAAACAGAGTTTGATGTAATCCTTAAAGCTGCTGGTGGTTCTAAATTAGCTGTAGTAAAGTTAGTTAAAGAACTTACAGGATTAGGCTTAAAAGAAGCGAAGGAACTTGTAGATGGAGCTCCTAAGCCTTTGAAAGAAGGTATTGCAAAAGACGAAGCCGAAGCGCTTAAAGCTCAGCTTGAAGAAGCTGGTGCTGAAGTAGAGGTGAAGTAATAACTTCCTCTCGGCTTTAAGAGAATGGTTTAGGCCTTTCTTCCATTTTTTGGGAGAATTGGCCTAAACCCTTTTGTGTTTAGTTTAACTTTATTCATTTCCGCAATGACCAAAATTTCGGCACACAACATAATTGATGGTAGGGTAAATTTTGCCTCAATTAAGAATGCCTTTGATTATCCAGATTTTATGGATATTCAATTGAAATCCTTTATGGATTTCTTCCAATTAGACACTAAACCAGACGATCGGGGCGATGAAGGTCTGTATAAAACGTTTAGTGAAAATTTTCCAATTTCTGATTCTAGAAACCAGTTTGTACTGGAGTTTATAGACTATTTTGTTGACCCTCCTAGGTACAGCGAAAATGAGTGTATAGAGCGTGGTCTTACGTTTAGCGTGCCACTTAAAGCAAGATTGAAATTATATTGTACTGATCCAGAGCACGAAGATTTTGAAACCATCGTGCAGGATGTTTACTTAGGTACAATTCCATATATGTCTCCACGCGGTACATTTATCGTAAACGGGGCAGAGCGTGTGGTAGTTTCTCAATTACACCGTTCACCCGGTGTTTTCTTCGGCCAAAGCTACCATGCCAACGGTACTAAATTATATTCAGCACGTATTATTCCATTTAAAGGAAGTTGGATAGAATTTGCCACCGATATCAATAGCGTAATGTACGCGTACATTGATCGTAAAAAGAAGTTGCCGCTTACCACTTTGCTTAGAGCAATTGGATATGAGCGCGACAAGGACATCCTAGAAATATTTGACTTAGCGGAAGAAGTTAAAGTTTCTAAAACAGGACTTAAAAAAGTAATGGGCCGCAAATTAGCAGCTCGTGTACTTAAAACGTGGGTAGAAGATTTCGTAGATGAGGATACTGGAGAAGTGGTGTCTATTGAGCGTAACGAGGTAGTGCTTGATCGTGATACTGTTCTTGAGAAAGATCACGTTGATGACATTTTAGATGCTGATGTGCAAACAATTTTGTTGCACAAAGAAGACATTGAAGCTTCCGAATTTTCAATTATTCACAACACTTTACAAAAAGATCCTACCAACTCTGAAAAAGAGGCGGTAGAACATATATATAGACAATTAAGAAATGCCGAGCCACCAGATGAGGAAACAGCGCGCGGTATTATCGATAAATTGTTTTTCTCTGAGCAACGTTATAATTTAGGTGAAGTTGGTAGATACCGTCTTAACAAAAAGTTAGGCTTAAACGTAGATAGTACTACACAGGTTTTAACTAAAGATGATATCTTAAACATCGTTAAGTATCTTATTGAGTTAATTAACTCAAAAGCAGAAATTGATGATATTGATCACTTAAGTAATAGACGTGTGCGTACCGTTGGTGAACAGTTAGCGAACCAATTTGGTGTAGGTTTGGCACGTATGGCGCGTACCATTCGTGAGCGTATGAATGTGCGTGATAATGAAGTGTTTACGCCTATCGATTTGATTAACGCGAAGACTTTATCTTCTGTAATTAATTCGTTTTTTGGTACCAACCAGCTTTCGCAATTTATGGATCAAACTAACCCCTTAGCAGAAATCACGCATAAGCGTAGGCTTTCTGCCTTAGGACCCGGTGGTTTATCTCGTGAGCGTGCAGGTTTTGAGGTTCGAGATGTGCACTACACACACTACGGACGTCTTTGCCCAATTGAAACACCTGAAGGACCAAACATTGGTTTGATTTCTTCCATGTGTGTTTATGCCAAAGTAAATAAAATGGGATTTTTGGAAACTCCTTACCGCAAAGTAGAAGGTGGTAAAGTAGATTTCTCTGTAGATCCTGTTTACTTAAGTGCTGAAGAGGAAGAAGAAAAAGTAATTGCACAAGCCAATGCTCCTGTTGGAGAAGATGGCAACTTTGAGAATGACAAAGTAAAAGTGCGAGATGAAGCAGATTATCCATTAATTGAGCCAGCTGGCATTGATTATATGGATGTATCGCCAAATCAGATTGCCTCTATTTCTGCATCGTTAATTCCATTTTTGGAGCATGATGATGCAAACCGTGCATTGATGGGATCAAACATGATGCGTCAGGCTGTACCATTGTTACGTCCTGAAGCACCTATAGTTGGTACCGGATTAGAAGCACGTGTTGCCTCTGATAGTAGAGTGCTTGTAAATGCTGAAGCAAACGGTGAAGTTGATTATGTGGATGCGCAAACTATTCGCATAAAATATGACCGTACGGATGATGAGCGTTTGGTTTCATTTGATGATGATTATAAAACGTATCAATTAGTAAAGTTTAGAAAAACCAACCAAGGTAGCTGTATCAACTTGCGTCCGTTAGTGCGCAAAGGTGAGCGTGTTGCTAAAGGTCAGGTGCTTTGCGAAGGATACGCTACACAAGGTGGTGATTTGGCTTTAGGTCGAAACATGCAAGTAGCATTTATGCCTTGGAAAGGATATAACTTTGAGGATGCAATTGTAATTTCTGAGCGCGTGGTGCGTGAGGATATCTTCACCTCTTTGCACATTGATGAGTATTCTTTAGAAGTGCGTGACACTAAATTAGGAGCTGAAGAGCTTACCGCGGATATTCCGAACGTAAGTGAAGAAGCCACCAAAGATTTAGATGAGAATGGAATTGTACGCATCGGTGCTGAAATTAAGCCGGGTGATATTCTTATTGGTAAGATTACGCCAAAAGGTGAATCGGATCCTACACCTGAAGAAAAACTGCTTAGAGCTATTTTTGGTGATAAAGCGGGTGATGTAAAAGATGCTTCTTTAAAGGCTTCTCCATCATTAAACGGAGTGGTTATTGACAAGAAATTGTTTTCACGCTCAGTTAAGGATAAGAAAAAACGTGCTGAAGACAAGCAGGAATTGGAGCATCTTGAACAAGAGTTTAACACTAAGATGGAGGTAATCCGTCAGAATTTCTTAGACAAGTTAAACATCTTAGTGGCGGGTAAAACTAGCCAAGGTGTTAAAAATGATCTAGCGGAAGATGTGATTCCGAAGGGAACCAAGTTTACACAAAAAATACTGAACAGTATTGATGATTATACCCGTATAGTTGGTGGAATTTGGACAACCGATAGTGACAAAAATGACCTTATTGATAACCTTATTCATAATTATAAAATTAAGGTAATGGATATTTCTGGTGCGTACCGCAGACAGAGATTTACTATCAGTATTGGTGATGAGTTACCATCAGGTATTGTAAAATTAGCCAAAGTATATATCGCCAAAAAGCGTAAGCTTAAAGTGGGAGATAAAATGGCGGGTCGTCATGGAAACAAAGGTATTGTTGCCAAAATAGTACGTGATGAAGATATGCCATTTTTAGAAGATGGAACTCCGGTTGATATTGTACTTAACCCATTGGGTGTACCTTCAAGGATGAACATTGGTCAGATTTATGAAACCGTTTTAGGTTGGGCAGGTAAAAAATTAGGTCAGAAATACGCAACACCAATTTTTGATGGTGCTTCTATTGATGATATTAATGCGTTAACAGATGAAGCCGGTGTTCCGCGTTTCGGACATACTTTCCTATATGATGGAGGTACGGGCGAGCGTTTCCACCAAGCAGCATCCGTAGGTATTATTTACATGCTTAAACTAGGCCACATGGTTGATGATAAAATGCACGCGCGTTCTATCGGACCATACTCCCTTATTACGCAGCAACCATTGGGTGGTAAAGCTCAGTTTGGAGGTCAGCGTTTTGGTGAAATGGAGGTTTGGGCACTCGAAGCCTTTGGAGCATCTAATATTTTACGTGAAATTTTAACCGTGAAATCAGATGACGTGGTGGGTAGAGCTAAAACGTATGAAACCATTGTGAAAGGTGAGCCAATGCCAGAGCCGGGTATTCCGGAATCGTTTAACGTATTGTTACACGAATTGAACGGACTTGGTTTGAAAATCACCTTAGAATAATTATTAATAGTATTTAAGTTTCTTAAAATATGGCTTTAAGACAAAACGATAAAGACAATTTTAATAGTTCTTTTACAAGTATCACCATTAGCTTGGCTTCGCCTGAGTTTTTGTTGGAGCGCTCGTATGGAGAGGTATTAAAACCAGAAACCATTAACTACCGTACTCACAAACCTGAACGTGATGGCTTATTTTGTGAGCGTATTTTCGGCCCTGTAAAAGATTACGAATGTGCTTGCGGAAAGTACAAGCGTATTCGCTACAAGGGTATTGTATGCGATAGATGTGGTGTAGAGGTAACAGAGAAAAAAGTACGTAGAGAGCGTGTAGGCCACATCAATTTGGTGGTGCCGGTTGCACACATTTGGTACTTCAAATCTTTACCGAATAAAATTGGTTATTTGTTGGGCTTACCCACCAAAAAACTAGATATGATTATTTACTACGAGCGCTATGCCGTAGTACAAGCGGGTAATGCTACGCATATTGATGGAACTCCTGTTACCTACATGGAGTTTTTAACAGAAGAGGAATATTTGGATATGTTGGAGCGTTTGCCAAGTGATAATAATTACTTGGAAGATAGCGATCCTAACAAATTCATTGCAAAAATGGGTGCAGAAGCACTTATTGAATTACTAGCTCGTTTAGATTTAGATCAACTTTCTTATGATCTTCGCCACAAGGCAAATACAGAAACTTCTCAGCAACGTAAGCAAGAAGCGCTTAAGCGTTTGCAAGTTGTAGAAGCTTTCCGCGATGCAAATACACGCATTGAGAATAAGCCGGAATGGATGATTGTGAAAGTTGTGCCTATTATTCCGCCAGAATTGCGCCCATTAGTGCCGCTTGATGGAGGTAGATTTGCAACTTCAGATTTAAATGACCTTTACCGTAGGGTAATTATCCGTAACAATCGTTTGAAGCGATTGATGGAAATTAAAGCTCCAGAAGTAATTTTACGTAATGAGAAGCGTATGCTTCAAGAAGCGGTAGATTCACTTTTTGACAATACCCGTAAATCAAGTGCCGTTAAAACCGATAGCAACCGTGCGTTGAAATCGCTTTCTGACTCATTGAAAGGTAAGCAAGGTCGTTTCCGTCAAAACTTACTAGGTAAACGTGTAGATTATTCTGCACGATCTGTAATTGTGGTAGGGCCAACCTTAAACCTGCACGAATGCGGATTACCTAAAAATATGGCGGCTGAATTATACAAGCCGTTTATCGTGCGCAAGCTTATTGAGCGTGGCATTGTAAAAACGGTAAAATCAGCTAAAAAGATTATTGATAAGCGCGAGCCAGTAGTATATGATATTCTTGATAATGTAATGAAAGGACATCCTGTATTGCTAAACCGTGCACCTACGCTGCACCGTTTAGGTATCCAAGCGTTTCAGCCTAAGCTTATTGAAGGTAAAGCTATTCAGTTGCACCCATTAGCATGTACGGCTTTTAACGCAGATTTTGATGGTGATCAAATGGCAGTGCATTTACCATTAGGTTCTGCCGCTGTTTTAGAAGCACAAGTTTTAATGCTTGCGTCACACAACATTCTGAACCCTGCAAACGGTTCACCTATTACGGTTCCTTCTCAGGATATGGTTTTAGGATTGTACTACATCACGAAAGTGAGAAAAAGCTCTGAAGAACACCCTATTAAGGGAGAAGGCATGACCTTTTACTCTGATGAAGAAGTTCAGATTGCTTACAATGAAGAAAAAGTTGACTTACACGCCAGTATTAAAGTTAGAGCGCGCGTATGGGAAGATGGCAATTTGGTAAAACGTATTATCGAAACTTCGGTAGGTCGCGTATTATTTAATAAGTCGGTGCCAGAAAACGTTGCTTTTATAAACGAAGTACTAACTAAAAAGGCGTTGAGAGGTATCATTTCTGATATCTTAAAACAAACGGATATTCCTACCACTGCTAAATTCTTAGATAGTATCAAAGATTTGGGTTATGGTATTGCCTTCCGTGGTGGCCTATCTTTCTCTTTAGGAGATATTATTATCCCAGAGGAAAAGGTATCCTTAGTGGCAGATGCAGAAACTCAAATTGAGGGTATTCTGAATAGCTACAACATGGGTTTAATTACTAACAACGAACGTTACAATCAAGTAATTGATGTTTGGACCAATACAAATGCAAGGTTAACAGATCGTGCAATGCACCATTTGATTACTGACCGTCAAGGGTTCAACCCGATTTACATGATGCTTGACTCTGGTGCAAGGGGTTCTAAGGAACAAATTCGCCAGTTATCAGGTATGCGTGGTTTGATGGCTAAGCCTCAAAAATCTGGTTCTTCCGGTGGTGAAATCATCGAAAACCCGATTATTTCTAACTTTAAGGAAGGTCTTTCAATTCTTGAGTATTTTATTTCTACACACGGTGCACGTAAAGGACTTGCAGATACGGCTCTTAAAACGGCTGATGCTGGTTACCTTACACGTAGGCTTGTGGACGTTTCTCAAGATGTAATTATTAATGAGGAAGATTGTCATACACTTAGAGGTTTAGAAGTAACGGCACTTAAGAAAAACGAAGAGGTTGTAGAACCTTTGGTAGATAGAATTTTAGGACGTGTTTCTTTACATGATATCGTTGACCCACTTACGGGTGAGCAATACGCAGCTTCCGGAGATCAAATTGAGGAAGACGCTGCAAATAAGATAGAGAATTCTCCCATTGAAATGGTAGAAGTACGCTCGGCACTTACTTGTGAGTCTGACCGTGGTATTTGTGCTAAATGTTATGGACGTAACCTTGCTAGTGGCAAGATGGTACAGAAAGGAGAAACAGTAGGTGTTATTGCAGCACAGTCTATTGGAGAACCTGGTACACAGCTTACGCTACGTACATTCCACGTGGGTGGTACAGCAGGTAACGTTTCTGAAGAATCTAACCTTAAAGCTAAATTTGACGGACGCATTGAATTTGAAGAATTACGCACAGTAATGGGCGAAGACAATGACGGAAACCAAACAGAGATTGTTATTGGTCGTACTGCTGAAATGAAGTTGATTGATGAGAAAACAGGTATTAACCTTGCTACCAACAACGTTCCTTACGGTTCATTCCTTAGAATTTCTAAAGAAGGTCAAAAAGTTGCTAAAGGAGATGTAATTTGCGATTGGGATCCATATAACGCGGTTATTATTTCTGAAACAGCGGGTACTATTAAGTTTGCTGATATTGAGCAGGGTATTACGTATCGTGTAGAAATTGATGAGCAAACCGGATTTATGGAAAAAGTGATTTCTGAAAATAGAAGTAAGAAACATATTCCTACCATTGCTATTGTAGATAATAAAGGTGCAGAACTTAAAAACTACACCTTACCAATTGGAGCGCATATCATAGTGGAGGAAGGCGACAAGATTAAAGCGGGTAAAACGTTGGTGAAAATTCCACGTAAATCTGCTAAATCGGGAGATATTACGGGTGGTTTACCACGTGTAACAGAACTTTTTGAAGCACGTAATCCATCTAATCCAGCGGTAGTTTCAGAAATTGACGGTGTGGTTTCTTATGGTAAAATTAAGCGTGGTAATCGCGAAATTGCTGTAGAGAGCCGTACGGGTGAAATCAAGAAATATTTGATTAACCTAAGCAAGCAGATTCTTGTACAAGAAAATGACTTTGTACGTGCAGGTATGCCACTTTCAGATGGTGCTATTACACCGGCTGATATTTTGGCCATACAAGGACCAAACCGTGTACAAGGGTACTTAGTAAATGAAGTACAGGAAGTGTATCGTTTGCAAGGTGTAAAAATTAACGATAAGCACTTTGAGGTAATTGTGCGTCAAATGATGCGTAAGGTTCAAATTCAAGATGCCGGTGATACTAGCTTCTTGGAAAGTAACTTGGTGCATAAAAATGACTTTATTAAAGAGAACGATTGGATTTTTGATAAGAAGGTAATTGTAGATCCTAAAGACAGTGAAAACTTAAAATCCGGACAGATTGTATCTGCTCGTAAATTGAGAGATGAAAATTCATTGTTGCGCAGAGCGGATAAGGAATTGGTAGAAGCGCGTGACGCTCAACCAGCAACTGCACGTCCTGTATTGCAAGGTATTACAAGAGCATCGCTTCAAACTAAATCGTTTATTTCAGCAGCTTCTTTCCAAGAAACTACTAAAGTATTAAACGAGGCTGCCGTAAATGGAAAGCGCGATACGTTAGAAGGCTTGAAAGAAAACGTAATTGTAGGACATAAAATTCCTGCAGGAACTGGTTTAAAAGAGTATAACCACATTATTGTTGGTGCTCAGTCTGACTATGAGCGTTTGAAATCAAGCAGCAGTGTAGAAGTTGAAGAAGTAGAAAGTTAAGCGATGGCAGAAGATCACATGGAGCCTAAAGAAGGGCAAATTAATGTGGAATTAAGCGAGGAGGTAGCAGAAGGTATTTATAGCAATTTGGCTATTATCAATCATTCTGCTAGTGAATTTGTACTTGATTTTATTAAGATGATGCCCGGTGTACCCAAAGCGAAAGTAAAATCTAGAATTGTACTTACGCCACAGCATGCCAAGCGCTTTTTACGCGCATTGAACGATAACGTTGCACGCTTTGAACAGCAGCACGGAGAAATAAAGGATACGGAGCAGCCTCAAGTACCACTCAATTTTGGTGGTCCGCAAGGGCAAGCTTAAATAAAATAAAAACCCCGAGTTAACGCTCGGGGTTTTTTGTTTTCTGTGGTTTTTAATGGTATTGTACCAAATAAACTTTGACGTGTGCTAAACAATGCGCGTATTTAACAATGTGATAAAAACACATTTAGAAATTACCGAATCGCTATCAGAACTTAAAAAGTTACGGGTAAAACAAACAACCCTGAAAGGGGAAAACGAGCTACACCAATTATTGCAAAAAAAAATGACGCATTTAAAGTACATCCAATTTATAGTGCTGAGAGATGGTTTAAGGAGTTTGTATGCGACATTTAAAGCAAAAATGCACTGGATAAAAGTATCTTAGGGTAAATTGGAAGAGTAGTGTATTATTTTTAATGGAGCAAGACGTAAAAAAATTGAAGACTTTAGTACAGTTTATTTTTCTTGCTTTCAACTGTGTCATGAATTAAGTAGATTCCTCTATTGGCTTTTTTCCTTTAAGACAATATCTATCCTATTTATGAACAATATTTTATTTTCGATAAAGCGTTTAAGGTCGCTACTTATTTGTTTTCGTGTTTACTAAAAACAACGCCATTATGTATAAAAAAATCGTCTTTGCCAGCTTATTAGTATATGCATTAACCTTATTTACCTCATGTAGAAAAAAGGTAATCTGTCCTTTAAATCTTATATATTACCCAGTTTGGGTTACTGATACCAATGGAAATGCTGTTTGGTTAGATGAACATTACACGATTCATGTTGCAACACAGGAGGTAGTTGTATCAAGTAAGTTTGAAAACACAACGTTAGATACCAATACGAATGCTTCCTATATAATTATTAGCTCTGGGGATTATATTTCTGATCAACTAGAAGAATTTGAGTTTGTTGGCATAAAAGATAATCAGGAAATAGTAAGAGAAAAATATACTTTTACGTTTGATGAATGTGGACAGTCAAGCAAACAGTCAGGACGTTCAGCCGTGGTGGCAAACTTATAAGGTAACTGAAAAAGGCATTATATAGTTGAAACTTGATACGGTCAATACTTGATGGTAAATAAAAACGGATGCCGAAAGAGGTGCAGAAGAAAGCTTCTTTCGGCAGTTTAGTAGGTTTTTTACAATTAAGATTGAGCTCACCCACATTTCAGATGTTTTCTTCAGTTTTACCTTGGTTTTGACAAGGCTGTAGCTGTGTTTTCCTGCACCAAATTTCTCTACGCTCTATATAATTTCACGCTTCTGCTTGTACCCTTCCCTTAGTTTTTTCCAATGCCAGACCTCTTCTTTTTTTTAACCAGCGGTGGAGCGGGTGATACAGATGCTTCTTTTAATAAATCGCTTCCTGTTTTCTTTGGAAGCTTAAGCCTTCTTCACAGGTACTACATCTGATTATCCATACCATTGGTTTTAGGTTTAATGATTAACTATTTCCTTCCTCAAGGCAGCTAACCTTCAACTTTCACCCTTTTACAGTGCTTTCGGCAGGCAAGCCTTCACCCATATACTTTGTAGTAATACGCCATGCCATAAAAAAGGTAAGGAGCATTACAGCTGCGGCTAAGGTGTTGGGCAAGTGTAAATCTATTCCGTATAGGAAACCACCAATAAACGGCCCGGCAATGCGTGATAATGCACCTACCGATTGCGATACGCCCATAACCGTGCCTTGCTCTTTTTTACCGGCAGATTTACTTAAAAGGGAGGAAAGCGTTGGCGTGAAAAATGCGTTTCCAAAAGAAATGAATAGCAGCGAAATGTACTCGCCCGGCATAAACCAGTCCACCGGAATATAGGGCATCCCGAAAAGACCAATGGCCATAAAAAGGTTGCCAATTATAAATAAGTTTTTTTCGCCAAACCAGCTGGTAAAAGGCCCAATAAGCGTGCCCTGAATGATGACTACACTTAGGCCAATAAACGCAAAAACCAACCCTATGTCACCGGCATCTAAGCCATATTTATCTTTCCACAAAAGGCTAGCGGTAATTTGCATCATGCTAAAGGCAGCTATAAATACAAAGTTGATAATTAATAAGCTTCTGATTTTTGGCCGTGGTAAAACCTGCTTTATTCCGCTAAGCGGATTTGGAAATTTAAACTCAAAAGATTGCTTTTCTTCAATGGATTCAGGGAGTAAGAAATAGGCTAAAATAAAATTTACAGCAGCCAAGCCTGCTGCAACAAAACCTACCCACTGTATGCCAAAATCTTCTTTAAGCCAACCGCCCAAAGGTGGACCAAATATGAAACCTAAACCAAAAGCAGCACCTATAATTCCAAAATTTTTGGCGCGATCTTTTTCTTCTGTAATATCACTTATAAAAGCTTGAGCCGCACTAATATTTGCTGCACCAATACCCGCAACTATGCGTGCTAAAAACAATACCCACACACTTGCCGCAAAGCCAAGCACAATGTAAGAGGCAAGCATTATTAAAATGCAGGTTAAAATAACCGGCCTTCGGCCAATTCTATCGCTAAGGTTTCCCCAAAAGGGGGCAAAAACAAACTGTGCAGCAGAAAAGCTAGCCCCAATTAAACCAATGGTAAAGCCGGAAGCGCCTAGTTCATCAGCATAAATAGGAAGGATGGGAATAACAATTCCAAACCCAATAAGATCAAAAAAAATGGTGATGAATAAAACAAAAATGGGTGATTTCAAGCGCTTAGTCGTTTTCATTTTTGTTAGGTACGGAAAGCTCAATTCTCAGTTTTCTGTCGGTGGCTTTCATAGTGTACACGTAATTATCTTTGCTTAAAAACGTAGGATTAAAGATTATTTCCGCCTCCGTTTTTAAGTCGCTTAAATCTAAATAGCGTGTGGAGTAATGTCCTAGAAGCAAGCACTTTGCATCTACTAATTTGGCAACTTCAGCAGCTTGCAAAGCGGTACTATGATTGGTTTGCTTAGCGCGCTTTTTATGTTTTTCGGTAAAAGTGCTTTCATGATAGAGCACATCAGGAGCATGTAAAATATCGGCCAAACTAGGCAAAGGTGCAGTATCTGTGCAATAGGCGTAACTCAAAGATGGGGGCCCGGCTGTGGTCAATGTTTCATTGGCAACGGTTTTTCCTTGCTCATTTATCCAATCCTCTCCATCCTTTATTTTGCGTAGTTCTGTTACCGGAATGCTATAATTCTCCAAAGCCGATTTTTTAATATTCCGCTGCCTTTTCTTTTCCGTAAACAAAAAGCCCCAACAATCTACACTATGTTTTAACGGAAAGCTTTCCACCTGCACTTTAGCATCTTCAAAAATTAAATGTTTACCGTTAGGCTCATGAAAATGATATATTATTTTAAAGCGAAACCAAATTTCACTGAGTTTCATGTGGCTTTCCAAAATATCTTTAAGCGGAGCAGGGCAGTAGAGGTGTATTTCCTTTTGCCTATCTAGCAAATGCAAGGTGCTAAGCAAGGGTAGCAAACCAAAATAATGATCGCCATGCAAATGTGAAATTAAAATGTGATTTACGCGCCCAAAACCAATGTGGTTGCGTCTAAGTTGCACTTGGGTACCTTCGGCACAATCAACTAAAAAATGACGGTTAGCCAAGGTTACAAACTGAGCGGTAGGGTTTCTACCCACCATGGGCAATGCTGAAGATGAACCTAAAATACATACCGCTAACTCCATTTACACTTTCATTATTATGCTGCGCGATATTAGGGGTAAAAAGGGGGCTGTGCAAGTTTTGAATTACTAGGAAATATACATTGAGTAAAGAGTTAGTATTTGTAAGTTTGGATGAGGTTAAACCTTCAACCTTACTCCTTCAACTATTATTACCCTCCAAAATTCATTTCCTTTTTACTAGCTAATAAATACAGCACCGCCATACGTATAGCTACACCATTTTCTACTTGTTGTAAAATAATGGAATGTTCACCATCGGCTACATCGCTGCTTACTTCCACACCACGGTTTATTGGCCCGGGGTGCATCACCAGTATTTCTTTATCCAAGTTATCTAAAATGGCTTTGGTAAGTCCAAATTGTTTAGTGTATTCACGCAAGCTTGGGAAATAATTAATGTCCTGACGCTCATGCTGTACGCGGAGCATGTTGGCTACATCGCACCATTGTAAAGCTTCTTGTAAATTATGGCTTACCTGCACGCCTAGGCTTTTTATATATTTGGGCATAAGGGTAGTAGGGCCGCATACCATTACTTCCGCGCCCAATTTTTGCAGGCAAAATATATTGCTTAGCGCCACCCTTGAGTGTAAAATGTCACCCACAATAACTACTTTTTTTCCGGATAAAGTTTCTAGCTTTTCGCGTATGGAGTAAGCATCTAAAAGTGCTTGGGTAGGATGTTCATGGGCACCATCGCCAGCATTTATAATAATACTGTTTACGTTTTTAGATAAAAACAAAGCCGCACCGGGATTGGGATGACGCATCACCACCATGTCCACCTTCATGGCTAAAATATTATTTACAGTATCTATTAAAGTTTCGCCTTTTGTTACGGAAGAACTGGCGGCTGAAAAATTAACTACATCTGCTGAAAGGCGTTTTTCAGCTAATTCAAAACTTAAACGGGTACGCGTACTATTTTCAAAAAACAGGTTAGCAACGGTAATATCCCGTAAGGATGGTACTTTTTTTATCGGTCGGTTTATCACTTCTTTAAACTGATCGGCAGTGTTAAATATCAAATCAATATCTGCACTATTCAGATATTTTATGCCCAATAAATGATTTACACTAAGCTCGCTCATCTAACGTATTTAAAAGGTAAACCGAATCTTTTCCTACTTCATTTTCCCATTGTACCAACACTTTATCGCTACTTATGGCATCTACACGTTGCCCGGTATAATCAGGCTGAATGGGTAATTGGCGGCTAAATCTACGGTCAATCAAAACCAAAAGTTCTATTTCTGAAGGGCGGCCAAAGGAGTGAATAGCATCTAAAGCTGCTCGTACACTTCGCCCGGTGTAAAGTACATCATCAATAAACACTACTTTTTTGTTTTCAAGAAGTACATCAATGCGCGTTTTATTGGCTTCTAGCGGATTAGCCCTGCGCCTAAAATCATCTCTGTAAAAGGTAATGTCTAAAAGCCCGTTGGCAATATTGCCAAAGCCTTCGTTTTTTAAAAGAGCTACCAATTTGTCTAACACAAAACCGCCTCTGGGTTGCAAACCAACTAAAACGGTATTGGAAAAATCGCGGTGGTTTTCAATTAGCTCAAAAGCTAACCGATGTAATATGATGCTGATGGCATCTGCACTTAAAAGCTCTTTTTTAATCATAGTGGTAGTAGCGCAAATTTAAGTTTTGTTTTTAAAGTACCACGTTAATTAAGCCAGTTCTTGCTCCCATTGCATGCCTTCAAAATTACCGCTGCTCATTAAAAGCAAAAGGCTATCTGCGCTAAGCTGAGGTTGTATAGCTTCTAAAAGTTCTTGGCGGGTGTTGCACACTACTATATTTTCTTGACCAAAAGCTTGCTTTACTTCCTCTTTGGTAAGCTTTGGCAAACGTTTGTGCTCCAATACTTTTGGGTTAAAATAAACAATGGCGGTATCTGCGGCTAACATGCTGCCTTTATATTGTAAAATAAATTCTTTATTAAGACTACTAAAGGTATGCAGCTCTAAACAGGCAATTAAATGTGCATCGGTAAAGCCTTCTTTGGTAGCGCTTACGGTAGCTTTTACTTTGCTGGGCGCGTGGGCAAAATCGCGGTAAGCGGTATATTTTACCCCTTCAATTTTTTCTAAACGTTTGGCGGCTCCGGTAAAAGATGGAATGGCCTCGTAAAATTGTGCATCGGTAACACCCATTTGATTACAAATCCAGCGGGCACCTTCCAAATTATTCATATTGTGGCGGCCAAAAATAGCTAAGGGCACAGCACCCTCTTCCGTATCTAAAAACACTTGGTTTTTTTCTAAAAAGTAGTTGGGTAGGCCGTAAGCAAAGGTTTTAATTTCATTTTTAGTGGCCTTTACGGTTTTTACCACTTCTTCATCTAACTCATTATAAACCAATGCGCCACCGGGTTCTATGGCTTCTAATAATAAATCAAATTGCTGGCGGTAATCTTCAAAGGTGGGAAACACGTTAATATGATCCCAAGCAATGCCGGAAAGTAAGGCTATGTTTGGTTTGTAGTGTAAAAATTTAGGGCGCCTGTCAATAGGAGAGGAAAGGTATTCATCGCCTTCTAAAAGCATAAATTCACTATCCTCAGTAAGGCGCACCATAGTTTCAAAACCGGTTAACTGTGCACCTACCATAAAATCGCAGGTTTCATTGTGATAATGCAGCACGTGCAAAATCATGGCGGTAATACTGGTTTTACCATGACTACCGGCTATTACAACGCGGGTTTTAGTTTTACTTTGTTCGTAAAGAAATTCAGGATAACTGTAAATTTTTAAGCCTAATTCCTTGGCTTTTGCCAACTCCGGATTATCCGCCCGAGCGTGCATACCTAAAATTACTGCATCTAACGTTTTGGAGATATTTTGCTCATACCAACCTTCTTTTGCAGGAAGTAAGTTATGTTTAGTTAATCTGCCTTTTGAGGGTTCAAAAATTTCATCGTCACTACCGGTTACGTGGTAACCTTTTAGCCTTAGCGCTATGGCTAAATTGTGCATGGCGCTGCCTCCTATGGCAATAAAGTGTACGTTCATTTGCTAGTGCTTTTGCGCAAAGCTAAACACTAAATGCAGAGTTTACTCAACTATTACCGAGCCTTCAATAAAAATTCCACCTTTAAGATTATCCATAATTTTATTGGTTAAGCCCATTTGTGAAGGTTGTGAGTGGGTAGAGTTATTAGTAATTGGTTCTAAATCTCCACCATCACCATCAAAAAGTTCGTCTAATTCTACGTTTAAAGTTAAAATGGTAGTGCTTAATTGATCTTCTACCACATCAAAAGAATAGGTAAGGGTAGTTTCGCGATAAGCAGGATCAGTACCCGTATGGTAGGTAAGCAATTCGTCAGTAGCCAAAGGATTATTAACTGAATTTATACGTCCCTCAATAATTGTAAAACGATATTTAAGCATACTCCAATACATACCTTGAAAGCTAGATAATGGATTTTCTTGCGGAAACGTGGAGGGATCGCTGCTGTTTAAGGCAGGGCTTAAGCCTAAACCAATTTTTAAGCCCGTGTATTTTTGCGCTTTTACCTGCATTGAGGTGCCGTTTGCTTCTTTAAGGTCTAAAAGCGCCACGTTTTTAAAATCTACCTCTTCACCATCGGTTGTAATACCTTTTATGCTTGAAACATACATACGCATATTAGATAAATTCACTTTATAGCCGGAAGAAAGTGTAACATCTTCATTTAAACTAACTGGCTTACCCGCATTGCTTATCATTAAGGCAATGTCTAAGTTTCCTGTTGGATCACTTTTTACTTCGGGTTCATCTTTACCACAGCTTGTTATTAAAACAGCACCTAGTAAAAAAGCTGAGGCCAATCCGATAAAACTATTTCTTAAATTTTTCATAATATTTTTTTTTAAAAAAGGAAAAATTGGGTTAAATTCATCACTTCCGTTGCAGCATTAAAATCAGCCAAATTTGATTTATCGGTAACAACTTCGGAGCGTGCTTTCAAATTTTTGCTTTGAAGAGCCCTACCCACATCTATTACAAAAACAAACTTAACCGGCTTTACTGCTTCTACTCTAAAATTTACAACTTCAGAGTTTATCCTTTTCACCAATTCGTCCGTACCAATTTTATAACTAAAAGGTATGGTTCCATTTGTGTCAAGCGGATTGGCTACATCAATTATTCTTCCTTTAATTATCAAATGATTGTATCCAAAACCGGAAGCATCAATAGGACGTTTTACATCAATATCCATTAGAGGGTCGCTCTCCGATAAACCTCCACCGGTTCTAGCTTCTACCGCTGCAAGGCTATCCATGCCTACATCAGCCACTAAATATGCGCTGTAACCAGCAGGCTCTAAACGAGTAATTAAATTATCCGTTTCTTCACGAGTAAATAGGTATCTGCCATCTACTCTAATGGTATCCTTAAAGAAATTTACGAAGTAGAGGTTGTTTAGGAGCACTTTTATTTCAGAAATAAAAAATTGATTTCCCGCTCCATCGGTTAATATGGTGTCTTTAGGTAAGTTACCATCATTAAATAAAAAGGTAGCAGCTACCAAAACATTTTCTTTAGGAAGTGCAGGGTTTTTTTCGCTTAGGTCTTTTTCTTCGCATGAAGAGCATAAGATTAATGCAAAACAGAAATACAAAATATTCTTAGTCATAGTCTAGTAGTGTGATAACAAATATAATAGTTACAGAAGGGTTATTAAAGCAATTAATTAGCGAAACTCCTGCTAATTAGTTAACGTAATTAGCTTCAGAAGGGTTGGTTGTTGCTTCGTTAATTTTTTTCATGGTATTAAATTCCTCAGTCTGCTCAATACTTTTCATTATATCATCTAAAATTTGGGCAGAACTTTGCGTATAATCTATATTCATAGGCTCTTTAAAACGTATGGTAAGATTAACACCTTTCTTTTTTAAAAACAGGCCTTTTTTATCAAAGGCTCGCCTAAAACCATCTATTACTACCGGAATAACAATTGGCTTTTGCTCTTTAATAATATGTGCAGTACCTCTTCTGCCCGGCACAAATGGTGTAGTAGTTCCTTGCGGAAACGTAATGACCCAACCATTATTTAGCGCGGCAAATATTTTATCAATGTCTTTTGGATCCACACCTCTATCTACTTGTTTGCCAGCTTCTCGCCAGCTACGTTTTATGCTTACAGAACCTACGTATGCAAAAAGTTTGGGTAGCAAACCAGCTTTCATAGTTTCTAAAGCAGCAATAAAATAGATGTTTAACTTAGGATTTAATAGCGAAAATGGATAATTTATAGTGTCATAAACTCCCCATTTGGCCGCACAAAAAACTTGGTATAAACCGGTAACATCTGCAAAATATGTTTGGTGGTTGCTTACAAAAAGCACATTTTGCTTTTGCAGATTTTTTAGTACTTGAGCATTGATAACCGTGGTTTTATTTGCCCAATTAAAACGATACTGAGCAACGCTACCAAAAACCATTATAAGTATTCGTTTGATAAATAATGAGTTACCGAAAGCGTCAACAAATTTAATTTTCATGTAATGGAATTTACCATAAGTGCCAAATATAGTATATCTAAATAAAGGACTAAGCTATGTGGTATAAAGTGTACGCAACTCATTAAGCATCATTGCGGTAGCGCCCCAAACGGTTTCATTGTGTACTTTAAATACAGGAACTTCCATTTCAACATTATTCCGTGTAAACTTTTCGTAAGATTGATTCGATTCTTTTAATATATCACTAAAGGGAATGAGTAAAATTTCGGCTACTTCTCTAGGTTGCGGTGTAAATTTTTGAATGTTTAAAATACAACCTAAAAAAGGTTCTACGTAAAAATTACTAGGTGGAATATATAATGGTGTTAAAGCACCTAAAACATCCACATTTGTGGGGGAAACACCTATCTCTTCTTCCGTTTCTCGCAGAGCCGTTGCTTGATAATTACTATCGGCAGCTTCCTTTTTGCCTCCCGGAAAACTTATTTGGCCGCTATGCACGCCTTTATAGGCTACCCGCTTAGTTAAAATAATATGTGCTTGATTGTTTACTTCCGTAAAAAGTGCAAGCACGGCCGCGTGTTTCACCTTTTGCTTATTTAGTTTTTTCAAGTCTAAATTTTCTCTGCCAATAGGAGCCATTTTTAGCTGCGCGGCTAATCCCGGTAAGGGGTTTTTAAGTTTTTGAGTGAGGGTTTGCTTTAATTCAGATAATGTACACTGCATGACACAAAGGTAGATTTAGAAACTCAATATTGCGCATATTATGGAGTTGAAAATTATTCAATGTTTACACTTTAAATAAAGAAAACTTATTACCTTTGAATTTGTATTTAAGAAAACTATTTTTATAGCAAATGACACTAACGCAATTACAATATTTAATAGCCGTAGATAATCACCGGCATTTTGCCAGAGCAGCGGAAGCCTGCTTTGTAACGCAGCCAACGTTGAGCATGCAAATCCAAAAACTTGAAGATGAGTTGGGTGTGCTACTTTTTGACAGGAGTAAGCATCCCGTAAGGCCTACTAGCATTGGTGAAAAGCTAATTGCACAAGCTAGAATGGTGGTGAATGAAAGTGAACGGATGAAGCAAATTTTACAAGAATCAAAAAATCAATTGGATGGCCCTTTTAAATTAGGGGTAATTCCTACGGTAGCTTCAAGTTTAATACCGCGTTTTATAGGTAAGTTTCATAAGAAATTCCCTAAAATACAATTGCAAGTACAGGAGTTAAGAACCGACACTATTTTAGAGAAATTAAGAAGAGATGAATTGGATGCAGCTATTCTTGCTACACCTTTAGATGAAAAAGGAATTATTGAGCAACCGCTTTATTACGAGCCATTTATGGGTTTTGTACCTGATAATCATCGCTTGAGTAAAGAGGCTTTTATAACCAACTCGGAGTTAGATGCTAACGATATTTTGTTGTTAAATGAAGGTCATTGCTTTAGAAACAGCATTTTAAATATTTGCCAGAAAATGGATATGGATTTAAAAAAACCCATTGATTTAGAAAGTGGCAATTTTGAAACGCTTACGCGCCTTAGCAAACAAGGTTTTGGTATGACTTTACTACCTTATTTACACGCGGTAGATTTACCTGAGGCCGACCAGAGGTTTGTAAAACCAATAGCAGACCCCAAGCCCACCCGAGAAATAAGTTTAATATATACACGAGCCGAGTTAAAGATTAAAATTATTAACGAGCTTGGAAAAATTATTAAGAGCGTAGTACCCGAAAAATTGTTGGAAGAAAAACAAGAAGTGGTAAGCCCATTAATAGACTAAACTTTATAGGTTTACGTTGGTTTAAAGATATAATGTAGTTGATTTTTTGTGATGCACGATATACCTCTTTTTCCATTAAACATTTTTTTACTGCCGGGTGATTTCACTCAGCTATACATATTTGAAGAGCGTTACAAACAGCTTATTAATGAATGTGTAGAAAAAAATCAGCCTTTCGGAATTCCTTTTTCCAGCCGAATAAACACGCTCAAGTTAGGTAGTTTAGTAAAAGTTTCTGAAGTAATTAAACGCCACCCAAGTGGTGAAATTGATATTTTGGTGCAGTCAGTTGGCTTATTCCGTTTAAATCAATTCAATTTTCAAAAAGAGGATAAATTATACCCTACCGGTGATATCTCAGGATTGGAGAAGGTGGAGAATTTTTCTGCTTCGCCCAGTTTAATGGATAAGTTTAAAAAATATTTGTTGGAATATGGTAACGTGGCAAATAAGCTTTTAAGCGTAAAGCAATTGTTGGTTTTTGATATTGCCAATGAGCTTTATTTAACAGAAGTGGAAAAGCTTGAACTATTACGTTGCGAAACCAAAGAGGAGTACAATAGCTTTTTGGAAAACTATTTACACTACTTAAATTTGCTTGAAGAGCAGGAAAAAAGTGTGTATCAAAATATTTATCTCAATTAAAGTTTCTTTTTATTTATTGGCCTTTTTGGTAGCGTGCATGGCGTTCAGTTGTACATCAGGCAATGCTCCAAATACTTCTTTATCAGTGCAATCAGAGAAATCAAAAACAAAAGATACTGTTGATTTAGAAGAAGTTAAAAAACCTATATCCGAAAAAATTGCCGTTAGTTTTTTACAAGCATACGCTAAGCGAAAAACTTTACACAGAAATTTTACAATTAGCACCAAGTTTGGCGAAATTCAAGTAGAACTTTACAGTAATACACCTTTACATTTAGCTAATTTTAATTTCCTTTTTGACAGGAGTTATTTTAATGATACATGGTTTTATCGTGTGAGTGAAAATCATGTAATACAAGCGGGAAATACAGATGGGTTTGAAACTAGTAATAAACGTAAAGAAATTGGCACGCACATAATACCAGCTGAGGCTCTTGAAACCAACTTACACGTTTATGGTGCGGTGGCAGCTGCACGTTCTTATAAAAATAACCCTAATAAAGACTCTGATCCTTACGAGTTTTATATTGTTTTGGGTAAAAAATATACGGCTGCTGAGCTAAGCTTAATGTCTGCTAAATATGGTTTTGATTTAAGCGAAGCAAAAATTGACACCTACGCTAAACAAGGTGGAGCGCCACATTTAGATGGCGAGCATACCGTGTTTGGAAAAGTAGTAGCAGGTATGGATGTGGTAGAAAAAATTGCGAAGCAACCTACTGATGAAGGCGAGTGGCCTTTGATGAATATTCCAATAAAAGTTAGGTTAACCGATTAATGTTCTCCATCATAGCGCATTACACCGGCTGCAATGTGCACTTTTAACTCATTTTCTTTTGGTGGAATAGGGCAGGAGTATCTTGCGCTATACGCACAATATGGATTGTAAGCTTTGTTAAAATCAATATGTAAGGTATCGTCTGCAGGAATTTTTAAATCTAAAAACCTACCACCACCATAGCTCTCGCCACCGTTAGTATAATCTTTAAACGGAAGAAATAAATAGGGTGTGCGTGTGGTATCGGATTTAAATCGCAAATTTTCAAATACGGAAAGTGTGCAGAGCGTATCTTTTAACATAAACGAAACCGTACCGTATTGTCGGTAATCCGGTTTGCGGTTAGTGGTAGTAAGCATTTTAAATGGTTTGCTTTCTGGTGTTTTTACCAAGTACGCTTTTACCAAATAGGTAGCATCAATGGTAAAAAAATTCAGACTATCAAAATGTGCTAACCCTTCTTCCGTAAGGGGTGTTTCTTTGGGGTCAGCAAATTCATGGTTTAGCTTATGCTGATAGGTTTCAATTTCGGAAACATATGCTGATTTTTGAGCATAAACCGTTTGTTGAATAATAATTGAAATGAGCAAAAGACAGAAACGCATTTAATTTATGTTTATAGAGTTTGGCCGAAAGTAGCGAAAAGAATAGTTCAAATTTAAAGCTATAAAGTACACATTGCGTATGCCATAAAGCTACACGCGCTTGCCTTAATTTTAGAGTTACCAATCATTTTAATGGTTTTCCAAATAAATTTTCCAGTTAAAGCCGTTTCAATCATATTTAATTTTATATTTGAAATAGCAATGAACGTAAACATCCAACATACTGTTACAAATATTTCGCGTAAGCATATAAGCAATTATATGTGGACGACTGTATGTGGGATGTTTGAAGATTTGTAGATTTAATACTAGAACAAAATTTTTAAAAGCGTCCCAAGAAATTGGGACGCTTTTTTTTATATACACCTTATGAAAGATTACGCAAAAATTATAGCGCACAGCAACAAAAGCATTTACCAGCAAATAATAAACAGAGGCAGTGCCAAGAAAAAGTTTAGCGAGTGGAATGCTCTTACCGCTATTGAGCACAGCGCCATGGTTTTAAAAGGCAGAGTAGATGAATTACTATTACCCGATGGCTACCATGAAGAGATTAAAGAAATAAAGGTAGAAATGCTTGCGCAAGAAACTATTGGTGAAAAAGTGCTGGTAAAAGCGCAACTTTTTGCTGTAAATAAAAAAGAACACTTGCTAAAAGTATTTGCGCACCAATTAAAATCAAACGGTAAAAGCAGTAAGTTGGCTAAAGCAGTGTATCACATGCAAATTGTACAAAATGATTCTGTTTAACTTTAAACTAATGCTAAGGTATTAAGAGTTTTGAAGGCCTACTTGGTGCACAGGCTTGTATAAAAAAACTAATAGAGTAATTACCAGTGCCATACCCGCCATCATATAAAATACGGGTTGCACATTGGTATTGCTCAAGGTGCCTACAAAGGCTGAAGCCAATGCACCGGCTGCCATTCTAAAACTACCCACCAATGCGGAGGCTACCCCTGCCATTTCTTTAAATGGTTCTAAAGCCAAAGCGGTGGTATTTGGGTTTATAAAGCCAAAAGTGAAAAGGAAAAATCCAAAAAATGCTGAAGTTAAATAGCTGGGTAAACCAAAGGTAACTTCATAGCCAATAAAAACAGCGCAAAGCGTTAATGCGGCCAAAGCACAAATTTTAGAAACCAAGCGCGTAGGGTAATAATTAAGCGCCAATCTATTTACTTGACTTCCTAATATAAAACAGGCCGCGTTTACACCAAAAAGCCACGTGTAAGTGCGCTGCTCAAAACCTAATCTTTCCATTAAAACCAGCGGTGAGCTGGCTATATACGTAAATAATCCGGCCATAGCCAAACTGCCCGCTAAACCATACACCATAAACTGCCTATTGCTTAAAACCTGTAAATAGCGGTGGCCAACTTTACCAAGCTTTAAGGAGAAATTCTTGTCCGGTATTTTGCTTTCTTCCAAAGAGAAATACACTAAAATCCATAGTAAGATACTGATTCCCGTAAGGGTTAAAAAAATGTAACGCCAGCTTAAAAATGAATCTAAAATACCACCAATGGCTGGTGCTATTATTGGGGCAACACCCATTACAAGAATGAGGGATGAAAATACTTTGGCAACGTCTTTGGTTTCAAATAAATCGCGCACCATAGCTCGTGCCGATACCATACCTACGCTGCCGCCTAAGGCTAAAAACAGGCGTGAAATAATCAATAATTCTAAACTACTAGAAAAGGCACAAGCAACGCTGGCAACTATGTATAAGGCTAATCCAAAAAGTAAAGGAGGCTTTCTGCCGTAGCGGTCAATTAACGGCCCGTAAATAAGCTGGCCTACCGAAATACCAATAAAATAGGTGGTAAGTGTTAAGCTTATCTGCGCGGTAGAAACACCTAAATCTTTAGCAATAGAAGGGAAGCTAGGCAGGTACATATCTATACTAAGTGGACCTAACGCAGCAATTGCACCAAGAATTAAAATAAGTTTGGTGCGTTGTTTTTTTGTCAAAATAAATGATTAAAAATTACCGGCCTAATCGATCTATATCTCTTTGAATATCACGCTCTTTCATGGTATTGCGCTTATCATATAGTTTTTTTCCACGGCCTAATGCCACCTCTAACTTAGCCAAGCCCTTGTTGTTTATAAACAATCTCAATGGTACAATAGTGGTGCTGCCGCCTTTGTCCATGTTGGTTTCTAACTTCTTTAATTCGCGTTTGTGAAGTAATAATTTACGTTCGCGCAGAGGTTCGTGATTGTTTATATTACCGTGGCTATACTCACTAATGTTCATGTTTTTGATAAAAAGCTCACCATTTTTAAAATAGCAATACCCTTCACCCAAACTAGCGCGTCCTTCACGAATTGATTTTATTTCGGTACCCAGTAATTTTAATCCTGCTTCGTACTTATCTAAAATCTCGTATTCGTAAAACGCTTTTTTATTTTTAACATTAATATCTCCTTGTGCCATGTGGCAAAGGTAGTAAGGTATTGTTCATGGTACTTAAAAATTCAAAAATTTACCTTTACAATCAACAAATTCAAAAGTGTACATCATCTTTATTTATACTCATTCCAAAAAAGGATTTACAGTGCTTACCTTTGCCAAAATGAGCAAAATTTAAATGGCTTATACAAAGAAAGATATTTTAGAAAGTTTAGGAAAAGTAACTTCTACGGATGGTCGTCAAAGTTTATTGGAAGCGGGTCATGTAAAGAATGTGCAGCTTTTTGGCGATGAAACGATTATTGACGTGGTGAGTCTTTCACCGGCACTTCATGTAAAAAAGAAGCTGGAGGTAGAAATTCTTAAAACCGTTCATGCCGAAGTTGACCAAAAACTTAAAATCAAAATAAACATAACTGTGCCAGATGAAGCACAGGAAAAAGCTACCATGATACGTGGAGCCGAACTGCCGGGTGTAAAAAATATTATAGCTATTGCTTCTGGTAAAGGAGGTGTAGGAAAAAGCACGGTGGCCGCAAATATGGCGGTAAGCTTGGCGCAGATGGGTTTTTCTGTGGGCTTAGTAGATGCTGATATTTACGGGCCATCACAGCCAACCATGTTTGATGTGCCAAATGCAAAACCGGGTTCTATTACCATTGATGGCAAAGAAAAGATGGATCCTGTAGAAAGCTACGGTGTGAAATTGCTTTCTATTGGTTTTTTCGCAGGAGCTAATCAAGCGGTAGTGTGGCGCGGACCAATGGCTAGTAAAGCGTTAAACCAACTGGTGCGCGATGCGCATTGGGGTGAATTGGATTTTATGTTAATTGATTTACCTCCGGGCACTGGCGATATTCACTTGAGTTTGGTGCAATCTGTTCCGGTAACGGGAGCCGTAATTGTAAGCACACCGCAAAATGTAGCTTTGGTAGATGCGCGAAAAGGTGCGGCCATGTTTAAAATTGATAACATTAATGTACCGGTTTTAGGTATGATTGAGAATATGTCGTTTTTTACACCTGCAGAATTACCTGAAAATAAGTATTATATATTTGGAAAAGACGGTGTGAAAAACCTTACTAAAGAAATGGACTTACCCTTTTTGGGAGAAATTCCGTTAGTGCAAAGTATTCGCGAAAGCGGAGATGTAGGCCGCCCTGCGGTATTACAAGCGGAAAGTAAAGTAGGCAAAGCGTTTGAAGATAGCACTAAGCGTATGTTAGAAGAATTGATGCGTAGAAATAAGGATATGCCACCTACTGAAATTACTAGAATCACCACCATGTCGGGCTGTTCGGCAGTAAATAAATAAGCTATGAGCATAGAAAGTAAAAAAAATACCATTGCCAAAATTGAGCTTGCCTTAAATGAAATTCGTCCGTTTTTACAATCAGATGGTGGCGATATTAGTTTTATTGAGCTAAAGAAAGATGGCACAGCAATGGTGGAGTTACATGGCGCTTGCACCGGTTGTTCGGTAAACCAAATGACCTTAAAAAGTGGTGTGGAAATGACCGTTAAAAAACACGCTCCTGAAGTGCTACGTGTGTTGGAGGTGAATGCAGTGGCCAAGGCGTAAAAAATGGAACAAGAGTTAGCGCAAGTAACCATACATTTTGCTGGTGATTCCGGTGACGGTATTCAGTTAGCAGGTAGTCAGTTTACTTCTACCACCGCGTTGCAGGGTAATGATTTAAGCACCTTTCCTGATTTTCCGGCAGAAATACGCGCACCAATTGGTACCGTGGCGGGTGTTTCAGGATTTCAAATACATTTTGGAAGTATAGAAATAGATACACCCGGTGGTAAGCCGGATGTGTTGGTGGCTATGAATGCTGCTGCTTTCAAAAAAAATATAGGCAACTTAAAAGCCAACGGTACTTTAGTAGTGGACGAAGCGGGTTTTGATAAGCGCAATTTGCGTTTGGCGCACATGGATGAAGCCGTAAATCCGCTTGACACGATTGAAACAAAAGGATATCAAGTACACCGCTTAGATATTACCAAACTAAACCGCGAGGCTTTGGCCGACTTGGGTTTAGGTATGAAGGAAAAAGACCGCAGCCGCAATATGTTTGTGCTCGGGTTTGTGTATTGGATTTACCATCGAGAATTAGATACTACCTTAAAATATTTAAGCACTAAATTTCAAAACAACCCGCTTGTTTTAGAAGCCAACATTCGCGCTTTAAAAGCGGGCTATCATTATGGTGAAACCGTTGAAGCCCTTGCCAGATATTCTGTAAAAAAAGCCACATTAGCACCCGGTAAATATCGAAATATTGTTGGTAATGAGGCACTTGGATTAGGTTTAATAGCTGCTAGTAAGCAATCGGGTTTACAACTATATTATTCTGGTTACCCCATTACGCCTGCATCTGATATTCTACATTTTTTGGCTAGGCATAAAAATTTTGGTGTAAAAACCTTTCAAGCGGAAGATGAAATTGCGGCTATTACAGCAGTAATTGGTGCAGCCTTTGGCGGAGCCTTGGCGGTTACGGCTACATCCGGGCCCGGCATGGCGCTAAAAGGTGAAGGCCTTGGCTTGGCCATGATGTTGGAATTACCTTCTATAATTATAAACGTGCAGCGCGGTGGCCCAAGTACTGGCTTGCCTACCAAAACGGAACAAGCGGATTTGCTACAAGCCATTTATGGTAGAAATGGTGAAGCACCAATTCCGGTATTAGCGGCTCGTTCGGCTAGCAATTGTTTTAATGTTGCATTAGAAGCGGCACGCATTGCAGTAGAATATATGACGCCTGTAATTTTACTTTCTGATGGCTACATTGCCAATGGTGCTGAGCCGTGGCGTTATCCCGCGCAAGCGGATTTACCTAAGATAAAACCAGTATTAGCGAAAGCAGACGACACATACGTGCCATATAAACGCAACAAGCAATTGGTACGTAGCTGGGCGTTACCAGGGCAAGAAAACTTAGAGCATCGTGTGGGTGGTTTAGAAAAAGAAAAAGAATCAGGAAACGTAAGTTATGATCCTGATAATCACCACGAAATGGTAAAAACCAGAGCAGCTAAAGTAAACGGTATTGCCGAAAGTTACCCGGCTTTAGTATTTGATCAAGGTGCAGAAAAGGGAGATGTATTAATCTTAGGTTGGGGTAGTACGTACGGTGCTATACGCGTGGCGGTAAAAAAGGCGCTGGCAGAAGGTAAAGCGGTTTCGCATTTGCACTTGCGCCATTTATTTCCCTTGGCGGGAGATTTGCAAAGCATCTTGAAGCAATTCAACAAAGTACTAATTCCTGAATTAAACAACGGTCAGTTAATAAAGCTGATTGAAGCAGAATATCAAATTGGTGCTATTGGTTTACATAAAATTAAAGGTTTGCCCTTTTCGGCAGAAGAAGTGAGTGAAAAAGTGGACGAAATTTTAGCAACACTATGAGTGACAAATCTACTTTAACAGCTAAAGATTTTGCTAGCGACCAAGATGTACGCTGGTGCCCTGGTTGTGGTGATTACAGCATTTTAAAACAAATGCAAACCATTTTGCCGGAACTTGGCATAGAGCGTAAAAACTTGGTTTTTGTATCGGGCATTGGCTGTAGTTCTCGCTTTCCTTATTACATGAATAGTTATGGCATACATAGCATTCATGGGCGTGCACCGGCAGTGGCTACAGGTTTAAAAATGGCAAATCCTGATCTTTCCGTTTGGATTATTACCGGAGATGGCGATGGCCTTTCCATTGGTGGAAACCACTTAATACACTTGTTGCGTAGAAATGTAAACGTAAATATTTTGTTGTTCAATAATGAAATTTACGGCCTTACCAAAGGGCAGTATTCGCCAACTTCTGAGTTCGGAAAATATACCAAAAGTAGTCCACTAGGCAGTATAGATCACCCTTTTAATCCTTTGGCTTTAGCGCTTGGCGCAGATGCAACTTTTGTGGCGCGCAGCATGGATAGAGACCCGATACACTTGCGTGAGATTTTAAAACAGGCACACGAACATAAGGGCACAAGTTTGGTAGAAATTTATCAAAACTGCAACGTGTTTAACGATGGTGCTTTTGAAACCTTTACCGATAAAAAGCAACGTGCAGAAACTTCGGTATATGTAGAAGAGGGCCAACCACTTTTGTTTGAAAACGGATCGAAGGGCTTGTGTTTAAAAAACGGTAAACCTGAAATTGTTAAAATAGAAGCAGGACAGGAGCAGGATTTATGGATACACAATCCTGCAGATAGCTATAAAGCAAATATATTAAGTCGCTTTTTTGCTGAGCGCGAGGACGAACAAAAATTTCCCCGTCCGTTTGGCTTGCTGTATAAAGAAGATCGTTTCATTTACGAAGAGGCCGCACAAAACCAAATAGAAAAAGCCAAAAACCTGCAAGGTGAAGGCGATTTAGATGCACTGATTGCAGGTAAAAATAGCTGGGTGGTGGAAGGGTAATTGGCGCTTTTGTAAATTAAAACTACATTCTGTTCAACGTGTGTTTAGCTCTACTGGGGCAATATATTTAATACGATTGATATTACGAGTGAACGTAAAGCCCCAGCGGGGCGATACATATGTAGCTCAAATAATCCCCAACGAGCATAAAGCCCCAGGGGGGCGATATATCTGTAGCTCAAATAATCCCCAAGGAGCATAGAGCCCCTTCGGGGCGATACATATGTAGCTCAAACCATTCCCAACGAGCATAAAGCCCTAGCAGGGCGATATATATGTAGCTCAAATAATCCCCAACGAGCATAGAGCCCCAGCGGGGCGACATATTAATAGCAACAGATATTCCCCAACGAGCATAAAGCCCCATGGGGTAACATATTAATAGCAACAGATATTCCCTAACGAGCATAAAGCCCCATGGGGTAACATAATAATTACAAAAATTAATTCCCCAACGAGCATAGAGCCCCTTCGGGGCGACATATTAATAGCAACAGATATTCCCCAACGAGTATAAAGCCCCAGCGGGGCGGAACATATATAAATATTAAGCAAATGATACAATGATTCTCAGCGCTCGTAGATACCCCCCTCAGGCCCTATCATAATGTCGGTATTTGTAATGAAACGGAGTAGCAGCACTTGCGACTTAATACCCTTTAGAGTATGCACTATTTTCTAAAGAAATCTATTCATTGAAAGAGCCTCCCGTAAAATTTTTTCTCGTTGATATTGAGTTTGTTACCATAAAAAATACGGGTTGTAATTAAGATGGTTTTGTAGGAATGTATTTTCGTGCAAATGGTACATTTACTTTTGCTTCATTATTTTAATTCATTTTCCCGAAAGATGAAAAATTCGAAAAACCTGCTTATTACCTGTGTGCTATTATTCATACTAAGTAAACTCGCTATAAGCCAATCATACCCAGTATTAAATGAGTATAAATCATTAGGACTTTCCGTTCAAAGCATGTCCTACACCAAAGGTGTTTTTACCCGAACGGAAGGTAATCAGGAAATACAAAGCAACGGTTTATACACGGGAGCCATTGGGTTTAGATACAGTATTTTAGCTAACCAACAAAAATGGGGGGTGCAAACGGGTGCGTTTATTGCAATGCCGCCAACCTATAGCTATGGTTGGGTTATTGAGCCCAAGGACAAATACACCACCTCAAATAGCGCCACCATTTTTTCAGAAACTTTTTACAATGATTATTCCTTAACCATACCACTTGAGATAGAATACAAAAGGCAAATTCTTACTAATCATTATTGGGCAACTTCAGTGGGTGGTCAATGTGTTTTATCAACCAACGGTACTGCAACAACTACCTATAGTATAGTTGACGATACTTTTGATAGGCAGGTGTTTGGATTTACGGCTTATAATAGAGAGCCAAGACCGTATTTTATGGGAACTATTGGTATTGGTGATTATTATGTTTCCAAATTTGGTTTATGGCATTTTAGGCTTACGTACAGTAAAACCTTTGCTACGCAGTACTACGGCAATTACGTTTTTGGCAACCTGCGCAGTTCACCAGAAACTAGGGGCACGTATAAAATGAGCGGAGATTACTTGGCCTTAGCGGTAGATTATAGATGGAAGAAGTGGGAAAAATAGGTTTTGATTTTAAAATGGTTGTCCTTGCGGCAGCCATTTTTTTGCTTTCTATTAATTTGGTGTAAACTTTAAGGCAAACGCAATCACTTTTGTTAAGGAGGTATAAGTTTTAAATCTTATTCAGCACTTAAAAACTCCTTCCACTTATCAGATTCAGCTACGCTTTTAATTACTTGGTTTCTTTCCTTTAAGAATCGGGTTAAATAAGCAGTAAGAAAAAGCCGTTCAGCTAATTCCCCCAAAATCCCCAATGGAGCTTTAAACGTTAGCACATCTTGCATTTTTGTTATAGCATTCTCCTCGGTGAATAAGTGTTGGTGATGAAAGCTGATAAAAACACCTTTGACCATCTCATCCGTAAAACTGTTATAGGGTTTAAAATGAGTGATTTTTGAAGTAAATTTTTGTTTTATATTAAAGTGAACTGCCTCCCAAGTAACCGTCTCATTAAGTGAAATTAACCCTGAAGTACGTCCATCTATTGCTTTTTCTTTAGACTTACTCGCAGAAAACGTGTGTAAATCAATACTTCGAGACAAATCAAATACAATTCGTTTTGATTGTTTTATTTGGGTATTTAGTACTATTGATGTCATAAATTGATAAAAAAAACACCGCCTTTCTTCTAAAAGACGATGTTTTAATCTAGTGTAAACAAATTATTCTGAATCAGAGAACGGAACCTCTTCAATCTCTACCTCCTTTTTTACCGGAAGTGTAAGATTTATAGGAAGTGTAAAACTCATAGCAACCGCTTTGCTGTTTATTGTGGCTGGTTCTAAATCTTTTAAGAGTTTTAGCACCCGTTCAGCTTCCTTATTCACGTCTTCTGCCGCTTGTTTTTCGGCATTGGTGTTGCCAGTTAAACCTCGCTTAACTTCAATATTAGAAACCACTCCTTTTGAGTTAATGATAAATCCAAAATAAACTTTTCCTTCCATTTTTAAGGCTAAAGCACTTTCTGGATATTTAAAGTTGCTAGCTACCGTGTTGATAATCTCTCTCTGAAAGCAGATTTTTTGCTCGTCAACCGTTGCGTTTTCATTGCAGCTTTTAAACAGGGGTGGATTATCTACTAAAGCAAAATTTACGGGAGCTTCTTCCTGTTGTTTAGAGCAAGAGAAAATAGTGGTTAAAACTAAAGCGGGGAGTAATAGTAGGTAACTCCATTTCATTGTAGAACTTGTTTTTGTTTTGTACATCATGGTAATTCTTGTTTTTATAAGTGATGAATTAAAAAAAGCATGGGCAGGAAATACGATTTCCTTTCCAAACGTTTGGCTCAAAAGCATTTGAGCATACTCCGCGCGTGAAGTGTTTTTGATGGCCTGATTATCTGCAAGGCACTCATGTACCTGCCGTATTTCTTTAGCCATTAAATAGAAGAAGGGGTTTATCCAAAAAATGCAAGAAAGCATTGTAAAATATAGATTATCAAGGCTATGCCACTGCACACAATGCACAGCTTCGTGTTTTAGAATGGTTTGCTTTTCACCTTCAGAGTATTGTTTAACGGGCAATACAATAGTTTTAAAAAAACTAAATGGTGCATCTATTTGGGTAGAAATGCTATAGGAAAAACCCAAACTAGTGTGCTTTGTAGCGGCTTTTATAATGGATAGTATCGCGCGTAAGCGAAACAAAAATTTAAAAAAAGCAAAACCAATAATTACGCAATAAAAATACCGCGCCATGTGCAACCAAGTAATACCGCTTGTAGTGGTAGGAGAGGCGTTAAGTGTAACAGCAGTTGCCTCAATAGTAATGGGTTGCAAAGCCAAAATTGTGTTAAAAGGAAGTAAAGAAGCGAGTAGGGGCGTAACAATTGCCAATAAAGGAGTGGTTAATAATACTACTCTATTCGCCATAAAAAAACTGAAGCGAGCAAAAACCAATTTGTAAAGGATGTAGTAAAAAGCACTTAGGGCTATTACGGTTAATAGGTAGTTCATTTTATTTCTTTTGCTGTTGTATTAGTTTCAAAATATCGTCAAGCTCCTTAGCATTTAGCTGATTGTTTTCTACAAAAAAACTCACCATATTACTCAAAGATCCTTTAAAATAACCTTGCATTAAATTCTTCATTTTATATGCACTATAATCTTCCTTAGAAATTAAGGGATAATATTGGTGCGACTTGCCATATGCTTTATAAGCTACTAAACTTTTTTGCTCTAAAATGCGCACGATGGTTGATACTGTATTATAAGCCGGTTTGGGAGTTGGCATTTCTGCAAGCAACTCCTTAACAAATGCTTTATTTAATTTCCACAGTACCTGCATTACCTCTTCTTCGGCTTTTGTAAGTTCTTTAATTTCCATAAAGCAAATATAACTAAATATTTAGTTAATAAACTAAAAACTTAGTTTTGTATTAATTTTTATCTGTAAAAGGGTAGTTTAACGACCTAATTTATAGACGAATTAACTTAAGCGACTGTAACATACCTAAAAACGAAATTATCTATTTGAGCATTTGAAGATAAAATACTTTTGAACCGTTCAATTAAAAATAATCAACCATGTCCGTACGCACTTCAAAACACAGCTTATTGATATTAGCATTATCCGCATTAGTGGTTTCTTGCTCTAAAAATTCTGAAACAGCACCTACTGTTCCATTGGTAACAAGTACCAGTGATTTAAATGTTTCAAATTCCTTTGATTGGTCGGCTAGTATAAATGAGCCTTTAACGGTAAATTTTGTAAATCCGGATAACGTTTCTTTGGAAAACGAATTTGTACATATAGTAGATGCGGACGGAACGGTATATGAAAAGCAAATTGTTGAAAATGCATCGGTTACCTTTAACATCTTACTCCCACAAGATAAAGATTTTTACATTTTATTTCCACATTCCGGTAACCAATTTCCTATTAAAAATTCGGGAAACGTAAGCTTTACTTTAACTGAAGATGGAGTAAATAAAAAGAGCGTTAATAAAACAAATACTGCCTCCTGTACGGTTTGCGCATCTGCGTTTCAAAATGGTACTATGGAAACTCCAATAATTCCAAATAATACTTATAGAATTGTAAATCAGTCCACCGTTCCTGGGTGGAGCACTACCGCTTCTGATGGTAAAATAGAAGTATGGTCAACCACATTTAACGGTGTTTCAGCGCAGGAAGGAAGACAGTTTCTTGAAATTAATGCGAACAGACCCGCTGCTTTATATCAAACGTTATGTTTAGAGGCCGGTTCCACTATTAAATGGTCTTTGTATCACAGAGGTAGAGGTGGAGTAGATGTAGCCAGAGTAAAAATTGGTGCCACAGTTGCTAGCGCTGTTCAACAAAAAGTTATGACTGGTGTACCAAACGCATGGACGTATCATACAGGTACCTATGTTGTGCCTGTGGGGCAAACCAATACGGTATTTGCTTTTGAAGCAATTTCCTCTAGTGGTGGTAGCAGCTACGGTAACCTTATTGATAACTTTAGAATTACGTGTGATATTGATGGTGATGGTGTAGTTGATAGTGATGATGATTTTCCAAATGACCCTACAAGAGCATACAAAAGCTATTTCCCAACAGCGGGCAGACAAACGGTAGCGTTTGAAGATTTATGGCCTTCTACCGGAGATTATGATTTTAATGATTTGGTTTTAAATAACAAAGCTGAAATCGTGAAAAACGCAGCTAATGAATTAGTAGAGGCTAAGTTTAAAGTAAGTATTGATGCCATTGGTGCAGGTTTTGAAAATGGTATTGCCATGATGCTGCATAAAGCTAATAAAACATCAATTTCTGGAAGCGTAATAGCTTCTGTAAGTGGAGATGCAACCGCAGATGCTAGTAACACCAATGGTTTAATTTTATCACCAAATGTATTTAATACCATTTCTCAATATTATCAGAATAACGGTGTTGGCCCAACTAAAACTCCGGATACATTAAGTTTTACAATTACATTTAAAGCAGGTGTAACAGCCGATTTTATTCCTGAGTTGTATTTATTTAGAGCGGCAGACCGTAGCTTAGAAGTACACATGGCAGGTTATCCGGCCACAGCCACAATGAACACTAATTTGTTTAACACCGCTGAAGATGCAGGGGCTTTTAAAACCGCAAACGGTTTGCCTTGGGCTATTGAAATTGTAAGTGCTACTAAATTTAAGCAACCAAAAGAAAAAGTTGACATTTTAAACGCCTATCTACAATTTCAATTATGGGCTACCTCTTTGGGTGTTAATAATGTAAATTGGTACACCTTATCAGATCCTACCAAAGTAGTAGGTAACTAAACAATTTTTGAACGATGATAAAAAGGCTGCTTCTTAATTGAAGCAGCCTTTTTTGTTTTCAAATCTTTTCAAATCGCACTATTTTGTAAAACCTCAAACCGCTGGTGCGCAATGATACCGCGTTCCTTACCAGAAATATATTCGTTAAAAAAACTTATCAGAAGGTTGTCCTCCTTTGGAGGAGGTGCCCAACGGGCGGAGGAGGATTTAAGGATTTCATTATCGAGTGCATTGCGCACTTAACGTAAAATTTAATCCCTACTTCCTATCAATAGCATTACACCGCTGGTACGCAATGATACCGCGTTCCTCACCAGAGATATATTCGTTAAAAAAAGTTTGTTAGAAGGTTTTCCTCCTTTGGAGGAGGTGCCCAACGGGCGGAGGAGGGTTTAAGGATTTCCTTCTCGATTGCACCGCGTACCTAATGTATAAATCTAATCCCTACTTCCCATCAATAACATTACATAATAAGCCAATTGCGTAATCGAAGCTAAGGCTGCCACTAAATATGTATTGGCAGCTGCATTTAAAGCATCTTTAGCTTTAGTGTGTTCAAAGGGCTGTGTAGTATTGGTGCTTTCTAACCAAATTAAGGCGCGATTACTAGCATCATATTCTACGGGTAATGTTACTAATGTAAAAAGGGTAATAGAGCCTTGTAGAATAATCATTGTCCACAGTACCATTGGAATTGGAAATGAAAAAACTAAGAACCCACCAAAAATCATAAGCATAAAAATGATACCCATGGCGCGGTTACTAAAACTTACGAATGGTACCATGGCAGAACGAAACTCTAACCAACTGTAAGCGGTAGCGTGTTGTACTGCGTGCCCACATTCATGCGCTGCCACGGCAGCAGCTGCTACATTACGTTCATTGTAAACAGATTCACTAAGGTTTACTGTCTTGTCTTTTGGGTTATAATGATCGGTCAATCTTCCGGGTGTAGAAATTACGCGTACATCATGAATGTTATTGTCGCGCAGCATTTTTTCCGCTATTTCTTTTCCACTTAGTCCGTTGCTCAATTGCTCCTTACTGTATTTTTTAAATTTACTTTTCAGTCGAGATTGCGCCACAAAGCCTAAAATCATAAAGCCGATTAAAACTATAAAAACTAAACTCATTTTGCGTGTATATTAAATTTGATAAAGAAAGATAGATAACAAAACACGTGCCTTTTGGTTTCAAAATAGAAACACCTGACATTAGTGTTTTTGACGGGTAAACACGGTGTAATTTTTTCCTGAAAGGGTGCATTATGGCAGCAGACCTTTTAGCAACAAGGCTTAAAAAAAGCCGCTTATAACTAACGTTTTAAGCGGCTTTTGCTGTAAAAAAATAACTGGTTAATCTCTGCCTCCAAAAAAGCGGAGCAGCATTAAAAACAAGTTTATAAAGTCAAGATACAAACTCAAAGCACCCATTATGGCTGCCTTTTTACCTTCTTCAGATTCATGATCTATCACCATGCCGATATTCTTTACTTTCTGCATATCGTAAGCGGTAAGTCCTGTAAATACAAGCACACCAATAAAACTAATGATGTAATCAAAAGTAGATGAACCTATAAACATGTTGATTACCGATGCGATAATAATACCGATCAAACCCATCATCATAATGGAGCCAAACTTACTTAAATCGGTATTTGTGGTATAACCAACCAAAGCCATGGTGCCAAACATTCCAGCACTTATAAAAAAGGTAAGGGTTACAGAACCAATACTATATGCCCAAAATATATAGCTAATACTCATCCCCATAAGGGTAGAAAACACTAGAAATAAAATGGTTAGAGTAGCAGCTGAAAACTTTCTATAACCAGCACCTAAAAGTAAAACCATACCCAAAGGCGCCAACATTACCACCCAACCTAAAATAGTACGGCTGTCCGTTTCCGGATTGTACAAAGAGGACATTAAGCTTTCTGAAGTTCCGAAAAGATAGGCCATTATGCCCGACACCAAAAGCCCCAAGGTCATTAAAGTCATCACTTTGGCTACAAAAGTTTTTGGCGTACTAATTACCTGTTCTGCGTTAAATTCTGAGGATTGAAGATTGTTGTTTTCGTTCATGTTTTATGTTGCATTAAATACAGGTCAAAAATATCAAAATACATGCCCGCTAACCGCACTTTATATAATAGTTTTATCAAAAATTAAACGCTGATGTCAAAAAAGCCACTAATCCTAGTTTGTAATGATGATGGAATTACTGCTCCGGGAATACGTACGTTAATTGATGTAATGAATGAACTTGGTGATGTAGTGGTAGTTGCCCCTGATGGTCCGCAAAGTGGAATGGGACACGCCATTACTATAAACGGAATTTTAAGGTGCGATAAAATTACCATTAAAGAAGGGCCACAAACAGAATATAGTTGCACCGGCACTCCAGTAGATTGCGTCAAGCTGGCAGTGAATGTAGTGTTGGATAGAAAACCAGATTTGGTAGTGTCAGGCATTAACCATGGCAGCAATTCTAGTATCAATGTAATTTACAGCGGTACCATGTCTGCCGCAGTAGAAGGCGCGTTAGAAGGAATTCCCAGCATTGGTTTTTCTCTATGCGACTTTAGTTGGGATGCAAATTTTAAAGAAGCAAAGCCTTTTATCAAAAAGATTGCTAAAAAAGTGTTGGAAGAAGGTTTGCCTTACGGGATTTGCCTTAACGTGAATATTCCAAAATTTGAGGATAAGCCTTATAAAGGAATAAAAATTTGTCGCCAGGCAAAAGGCAATTGGGAGGAGGAGTTTGATAGCCGTAAAGATCCGCGCAAGCGAAACTACTATTGGCTTACCGGCACTTTTAAAAACTACGATGGAGGAGACGATACCGATGAGTGGGCTTTAGAAAATTACTACATTCCGGTGGTGCCTATAAATAGCGATTTAACCGCTCATGCGCTAAGTCAAACGCTAAACAGTTGGGAACTTTAACCTTCCATAGCTTAAATTATACTTTAGAATAAGCACTTTCGTTATGTTCTTTCATGAAAAATTTTAAAACGCAACTTATAGTGGGTATGGTTACAGGTCTTCTGTTGCCACCTTTGGTACTTTGGCTCATCTTTAATTTTAGGCCAGAGCTTTTGTCTATTCAAAATTTTGATGCTGAGGTAATTAAAGTTATAAACGTACAGTTAATCACCTTGGGTATTTTACTAAATGCCGGTGCTTTTTTTCTGTTTTTAAAGCTAGAAAAGGAAGCCATGAGTCGCGGTGTACTCATAATTACCGTGGCGTATTTAATTGCCATTTTTATTTACAGGTTCTTGTTATAAACTTTGCTTTAAGCAACTGTAAACTTGTGCTTTTACTTATACATTGGTGCCTTTGAAAAGCTCCGCTAGTGAAGTATTATATAATTGCAGGTGAGGCCAGCGGTGATTTACACGCAGCCAATCTTACCAAACAACTTTCCATCAAAGATTCTGACGCGCAATTTCGTGCTTGGGGCGGAGATTTGTTGCAAGCTGCTGGAGCTGAGGTTGTAAAACATTATAGGGAGCTTGCCTTTATGGGTTTTTTGGAAGTAGTAATGAATCTACGTACCATCTTGGCTAATCTTACTTTCTGTAAAGAAGATATTAAAAGCTTTATACCCGATGTTTTGATTTTAGTTGATTACCCCGGCTTTAATATGCGCATAGCGGAATGGGCTAAAAAGGAAGGACTGAAAGTGGTGTATTACATTTCTCCACAAATTTGGGCCTGGAAACAAAAACGCGGTTTTAAGCTAAAACGAGATGTAGATTTAATGCTGTGCATTCTGCCCTTTGAACAAGATTTTTATCAGCAAAATTTTGAAATGCACACCACGTATGTGGGACATCCACTGCTAGATGCCATAGAAAACCGACCTGATTTTGAGCGTGAGCAACGACTTAATTTATTCAATTTAGCTATTAATAAACCTTTGCTTCTATTAATGCCCGGCAGTAGGAAACAGGAAATAAATGCTATGTTGCCGGTTATGCTTAAGGCAGCGGCTCTGTTAGAAACGCATCAGGTGGTAATTGCTGGAGCGCCTTCTCAAGATGCAGATTTTTATCAAACACATATTCAACACTCTGAAGTAAAAGTTTTGTTTGGTGAAACCTATAATTTACTAGAATTGGCTGACGTAGCCATGGTTACCAGCGGAACAGCAACGTTGGAAACAGCATTATTTAAAGTGCCGCAAGTGGTTTGCTATAAAGCTAATGCAGTATCTTATATTATTGCAAAACAGTTGGTTAAGATTAAATATATTTCGTTGGTTAATTTAATTGCTGATAAAGAGTTGGTAAAAGAATTGATACAAGGGGAGATGAACGCCAAAAAGTTAAACAAGGAAATTAATAAGCTGACCGGAGCTAATGGTGAGGCGCGCCAAACGCTTTTGCAGGAGTATAATGTTTTAGCAAAAAAATTGGGTGGTGGCGGTGCCTCTGAAAAAGCGGCTTCTAAAATAATTGCCTTTTTACAATGAGCAGGATTTACACCATTATAGCGCTGTTATTATTTGCTCAAGGCTTGTACGCTATTGATGTAAAGGTGCGTATTTACAGCAATGAAAGGATAAAATCTACCATCATTACCCCCGATACCGGTACCTATTATTTGGTGGGATACAATGAAAATCTTAAAGTAATTGATACGATTTATAGTGTTTTTCAAGCGGAGAAAAATAGAGCACTTGAGTTTAAAATAGGTGTAAAGCATATTAATGTAAAACGCGGAGAAATAAGTTTGGGCGCTTATTATGCTTTGCAGATGGTTGGTACAGATCCTATGCGAGAGTATAGGGTAACGGTAAACGGACGTGGACGTACCTATCATGGAAATATTCAAATGCGCGTAATTGGTGGTTTGATACAGATGGTAAATATTGTGGATATAGAACAGTATGTAGCGGGAGTAGTGGAAAGCGAGGGAGGCCATGTGGAAGAGCCGGAGTTTTTTAAAGCACAAGCAGTTTTAGCCAGAACGTTTGCTTTAAAAAATATAAATAAGCATATAAGCGAAGGGTATAATTTAAAAGATGATGTTACCTCTCAGGTGTATTTTTCTAAAGCACGCTACACCAATGCAGCTTTAATTAAAGAGGCCGTAAAAGCTACTACGGATACCATAATTGTAACGGCCAGTTGCGAGCCAATTTTAGGGGTTTTTCATGCAAATAGTGGTGGTATTACCACCAATGCAGAAGATGCGTGGCTTACCAGTGTAGATTATTTAAAATCAAAAACTGATAGTTTTAGTATTGGCGTGGGCAGCTATGAATGGAAGCGTGAAATTTCAGCGGATCGCTTTTACAGCTATGCTGCGCGCGACATGAAGGTTGCGAATACCGCTAGTTTTAGAAAAGCTTTGCAGGAATTTGATCAAAAAAATGGAAGGGAACCATATTTTACTTTTGCCAACAAGCGCCTAAAGCTAACCCATTTGCGTACGCATTTTAATTTGCGAAGCACCTATTTTACCATCGAAGAAAAGAACGGAACGGTGATATTAACTGGACGCGGATATGGTCATGGTGTTGGCTTGTCGCAAGATGGCGCCATTGAAATGAGCCGCAGAGGATATTCCTACCGCGCTATTTTAAAGTTTTACTTTGACTGTGTGGATTTAGAATCGGTAGATCGTTTGCTGCCAAATTAGCATCAATTTAAAAGATCCATTAAGGTAATACACTTTTAGCCTAACGCTAATAAATGACCAATGAGAAATAGGCAATTGTATTTTTTATTTGCATTAGCGGCTTTGATTTTTTTTCTTTCCATCACTAAAAATTATGGTGTTGGTATTACTACAGATTCAGTTTATTTTTTAGATGGTGCCAAGAGTTTAGCCGAAGGAAAAGGCTATATTGATTATCAAGGTTCTTTTATAAACCATTGGCCACCATTGTATTCTGTTATTTTAGCCATCTTCACCACGGTTTTTGCGATAACGATTCAAGAGGCTGCTTTAGCCTTTAATGCTTTGTGCTTTACTGCCTTTATTATTGTTTTTTTAGCACTCTGTAGGCAGTTAAAATTTTCTCTTATAACACAAATTATTTTAGGTTCATTGCTTTTATTGGCGCGTCTCAATGAGCTGTTTCTGTTTATGTGGACGGAAGGTTTGTATATAGTGCTGCTATTAGCATGTTTGTTCTTTCTATTTCAATTTCAAAAAAATAAAGCCTTTAAATACGTACTATTTGCAGGAATTTTTGCCGGATTAAGCTTGCTTACGCGCTATGCAGGAGTAGGATTTATTGCCGGCTTTTGCCTTTGGTTATTTTACCATACTAAAGGCGGGAAATTAAAATTGAAAACAATTTCCCTCTTTGTACTACCCATTGCTATGTGTTTAATGTATTGGTTTACATACGCTTACAGTTTTAAGCAAGAGGGTATTGATCGTCCGTTTGTGCTGCATCTTGTAGATTCTAAAACCATTCTAAACGGTATCAAAACCATATATCATTGGTTTTATCCGCAAAAGTGGGGGTGGCTACTTTTTCTGTTATCGTTGCTTTGTATGGTAAGATTAATAACCTTTAAGGGAAGCAATTTTCAGCCGAGTGAGCAAAAAACAAAAACTAGGCAGTTGTTATGGCTTTCTATTGGGACATACCTTTTATTCCTACTGTTTTCTATTTCATTTTTAGATGCTTATACGCCTTTAAATGATAGAATGCTTGCGCCACTTTATCCGTTTTTGCTGTTATTAATAGGGTATTTGTTTCGCTTTAAAACAGTTTACTCCGCGTCTTTTTCTATTGGTTTAGCCATGCTTTTATTATTGGGTATTTTAGTTACGGCAGTGCCTGTTTGGCGTCAACATTTTCTTTTTGGTAACGGCTACAATGGGCAAGCGTATCAAAATTTAGAGGTTTTAACCAAAAGCGCTGTTTCTAAAAGTAAAGTTACTTACAGCAACGCACCAGATTTTTTACTTCTATATGGATTTCAAAACCCCACCTATTTACCAAGAAGGGAAGAGGCGAATAGCAAGCAAATGAGCGCTCGCTATGAAGAAGAAATTGATAAAATGCAAAGAGAAATTATAAATGGTAGTGCTCAATTACTTTATGTAAATCAAATAAATTGGCGGCCATACTTAATACCCGTGTCGGAAATTTCATCGCTTTTTCCTAACAAAAAAATTAATACGTACCCTTCGGGTTTCATTATAGACTAAAGTAATTGTAGGTTTTTGAGTTGTAATTAACTGAAAAGTAGTAAGTTTATGGCTCAAACCTATTACCATGCTGTGGCAACGTTACCCTCTTTTTAGAATTTTTTTAGTTTTTTGCACAGGTATATTACTTACCAACTTTTACGTAATCCCCATAAGTTACATAGCTGTTTTTACTGCCTTTGCCTTTTTGCTATTCTTGTTATTCTCTGTAAATCTCCTTTTCTTTAAACACCAAACACGCGTGTTTTTTGGTATTTCTGTTTTGTTGCTCTGTTTTGGTTTAGGTGCTTGGTGCAGTCAAATGTATCAGCGGCAAGCGCACGTGCCTGCTATTAGCAGCTTTACAAAAAAGGGTGTTTATCGGCTTCAGCTTACTCAATCGCCCATTGATAAAGGTTACGCATACCGCACTGAAGCAAAAATTACAAGACTTGATTCGTCAATAAAACTCACTACAAAGGCACTTTTATATTTTGAAAAAGATTCGCTAAACCCCGCTACGCTAGCTTTTGGTGATGTTTTTATATACACAGGCAGCCTCAACGTTTTACAGGCTCCGCAAAATCCTTACGAGTTTGATTACAAGAATTACTTAAACCTACGTGCAGTATATGTTAGCGGTTATATTGGTTTAGACAATCGCAAAAAGCAAACCTCAGATTCCACCAGTTTTTTAGCGCGCGTTACTCATTATCGCGCAACGCTTTTAGCACAAATTGATGCGTGGAATTTACCACCTAAACAAACGCAAATTAGCAAAGCATTACTACTAGGCTATCGCAATGATGTAGATGCTGATTTACTGAAAGCTTATTCAGCCGTAGGTGCAATGCACGTGCTGGCAGTTAGTGGTTTACATATCGGTATTGTGTATTTAGTGTTAGAAAAATTACTGTTTTTTTTGAGGCGCAAACGAGAAAAATTAGTGAAATCTTTGATACTCATTTTTGCACTTTGGGCGTATGCGTGCCTTACGGGATTAAGTCCTTCAGTAGTGCGCGCTAGTACCATGTTTAGCTTTGTTGCCTTTGGCCTAGCTTTTCAGCGAAATACTTCTATTTACAATACATTACTGGTTTCGGCTCTTTTTTTACTATGCATAAAACCAACCTATTTGTTTGAAGTTGGTTTTCAGCTCAGTTATTTGGCCGTTTTTGGAATTGTTTGGCTTCAGCCAAAATTTCAAAAATTAATACACCCGCCAACATGGCTGTTACGGCAAATTTGGGCTATTACCACCGTTTCCATTGCTGCACAAATTGCCACTTTTCCGTTAGGATTGTATTATTTTCATCAGTTTCCGGGTTTGTTTTTAGTGTCTAATTTAATTGTAATTCCGCTGGTTACTATCTTAATGTATCTTGGGCTTTTCCTGTTATTTATTAGCGTAATTTTTCAACCCCTTTCTTGGTTAATTGCAGCGTACAGTTGGTTTTTAGGTTTAATGAATGCGGGTGTTTCTGCTGTTGAAAAATGGGATGTTTTTCTCTTTGAGCAAATACATATCTCCAGATTGGAGTTGGTGCTTTTTTACCTGCTGATAGGTTTCACCTTTCACTACATTTTTACAAAAAAGTTTAAATGGTTAATAATTTCTCTATCTATCGCTTTAAGTTTACAGGGCTACCAAATTTGGGAAAATTACACCTTGGGCAATACTAATGAACTCACGTTTTACAGCATCAAAAATCAAGATGCCATAGGTTTTAGGCAAGCGCACCGATTGTACTTTTTAGGAGATATAAGCCTGCTGCAAAATGATGGAAAACTTACTTTTCATGCCAAACACCATTGGTGGGCTAGCAATGCCAAGCAGGTATTTTATCTGCCGTTTGATACCGTATTTAATGCTGAAGATATTTATGTAAAGGGAGGTAATTGGCAATTTGGAAATGTACGGATTGCTAAAAATCCGGCTAATGGGGCACAAGCTGATTATTGGTTTATTACCCAACCTTTGGAAAGTAATATGGAAACAGCGCCTAGCACGGGAATAATTTTAGGAAACGCCTTGTATGCTAAGGATATAGAAGCGTGGAAAAAATGGGCGCAAGCAAATAATGTAAAAATAATTGATACCAAAAAGGATGGGGCGTGGCAGCATCGCTGGGCTTTCAGGTAAATGCTTTTACTCTATTTTTACGCCACTATACTATGGCAAGAAAAACAAATCAAACGGGTTTTGGAGAAAAATACACCTCTGAAACCAAGCGCGTTATAAATAAAGATGGCTCCTTTAACGTAATTAAATTGGGCGCGGCTAAGCAAAGTTTGTATCAATACTTAATTGCCATTGGCTGGATGAAGTTTAGTTTGTGGGTGTTTGCTTTTTACTTGGTGTTTAACAGTTTTTTTGCAGGCTTATATTTACTAGCGGGCATAGAAAATCTTTCGGGTTTAGAGGAAGTTTATGGCTTAGATGCCTTTTTAAACTGTTTCTTTTTTAGCGTACAAACCTTTACCACCGTGGGTTATGGCAGTATTTCGCCCACTGGAATGACCACCAATATTATTGCCACTTTAGAAGCCATGATTGGTTTAATGGGTTTTGCCTTGGCCACCGGTTTGCTTTATGGACGGTTTTCAAAACCGCAACATTCTTTACGTTTTAGTAAAACTGCACTTTTTGTAAATAATAAAGGGCAAAAAGAATTGCATTTTCAAGTGGTAAACACCAAAAATCACATTTTAATGGATTTGGAGGCCACCGTAATGGCCAAAGTGGTAATAAAGCGTGGCGAAACGTATGAACGGGAATTTTATAATCTTGATTTGGTTGTGCCTTCCATTCGATTTTTTCCTTTAAACTGGCGCATTGTACATCGTATAAATGCAGATAGTCCACTGTGCGATGCCGATGGAAATAATTTAATGAATAAGGATTTAGAAATTTTGATTTTAATTAGGGCGTATGACTCTACTTTCAATCAAACGGTGCGCGCCCGCTACTCTTACACCTTTGAAGAAATAAAAGAAGGCGCCAAGTTTGTAGCTGCTTATGGTACCAATGAATTGGGAGACACGGTGATGGATTTAGATAAAATTGACGCGTTTTTAGAAAGTGAGGAGCTTTAATTATCTAGCAAGCTGCGCAACTTACTTTCTAGCTGATCTATTTCAATTTTATTAATAAATTTTTCTCCACTAGAGATAGAAATATCTCCGGTTTCTTCGGAAACAATTAAGGCTAAAGCATCGGTTTTTTCAGCTACACCCATAGCCGCACGGTGGCGTAATCCAAAACGGGTGGGTACATTTGGTTTTTCCGTTACCGGAAGTATGCAACCGGCTGCCATTATTTTAGATCCGCTTACAATAACGGCTCCATCATGCAAAGGGCTATTCTTTTTAAAGATAGTGAGTAGCAAGGCAGTACTAAGCGTACCGCCAATTTTTGTACCTGTATTGCTATAAAAACCAAGTTTGGATTTTCGTTCAATCACCATTAGCGCTCCTGTTTTCGTTTGCCCCATCTCCTTGCATGCCAGCACAATTTCGCTAAAACCAATTTCTTCCTCATTTTCATCGCGTAGCCATTTTAACTGCTTTAAAAAAATACGCTTACTGGTAAAGTTGGTAGAGCCAATTACCAATAAAAAACGCCTAATTTCTTGCTGAAAAACAATAACTAAGGCAATTACACCAACGCCAATAAAGTTTCCTAAAATTAAACTTAGCACCTCCATTTGAAGGGCTTGTACTAATTTCCAAATTAAAAAGATGGCGGCTACTCCAATAAAAATATTGATGGCCACGGTACCTTTTACTAAGCGATAAATTTGGTAAAGCAGAAAAGCTACCAGAAAAATATCGATGATATCTAAAATAGAAATGTCTAAAAAAGACAAGGGCATTAGCGTAAATTTTGGGTGTAATGTACAATTTTGATGGCTTCCATGGCTTCTTTAACATCATGTACGCGCAGAATGTGTGCACCTTTAAGCAAGGCTAGTGTATTTACAACCGTGGTGCCCATCAAGGCTTCTTCTTTTGATGTTTGCAACAATTTGTAAATCATACCTTTTCGGCTTACGCCCACTAAAAGCGGCTTTTCTAAAATATGAAAACGGTGTAGCTGCTGTAACAAAGTATAATTGTGCTCAAGTGTTTTGCCAAAACCAAAACCCGGGTCTAAAAGTATGTCGTTAACACCTAAACTGTGCAGCACCGCAACTTTTTGTGATAAATTAAGCAGAATTTCTTGCGTTACATTTTGGTAGGTTGGTTTCTCCTGCATATTAAGCGGGTTTCCCTGCATGTGCATGGCTACATACGGAACTTTTAAATTGGCAATCGTTTGAAACATAGCACTGTCCAAATTTCCGGCACTCACATCATTTATCATGTGCGCACCAAGTTCTATGGAAAATTTAGCGGTGCTGCTGTTAAAGGTGTCTATCGAAAAATACGCCTTGGGAAACTCCTTTAGTAATGCTTTTAAAATGGGTAATAATTGTACTTGTTCCTTTTCGGGAGATAATATTTCCGCACCGGGTTTGGTACTATTCGCGCCAACATCAATAAAGGTAGCTCCATCGGTTAGCATTTTTTCACACTGTCTTAAGGCAGCGTTAATACTGTTAAATTTTCCACCATCGTAAAAAGAGTTTGGTGTTACGTTCAAAATTCCCATCACTTTGGGCGTATCAAGCGTTAACAACTTACCTCCTACATTTAGGGTAAAATTTGCTTTTGGTGTACTACCTTCGGCATCTGTTTTACTGGCCACTTGCACGTTTTTCATAGCTAAGCCGCTAAATTATTATAATGAGCAATACTTCAGCACAATTTGATGCAGTGATTTCCAACTGCCGTACTTTATTTAATAACAAAATGAAAGATTATGGCGCGGCATGGCGGATTTTACGCTTGCCAAGCCTTACGGATCAAATTTATATTAAGGCGCAGCGCATAAGAAGCATAGAAAATAAAGGTGTGCAACAGGTGGCCGATGGTATTGAGGGTGAATTTATTGGTGTGTTAAACTATTCTATAATTGCTTTAATACAATTGGAGAAAGGAGTAGTGGAGCAACCCGACATTACAGCGGAAGCGGCTGATATACTTTTTGAAAAATTTGCGAATGAAGCCAAAGCATTGATGGAGCGTAAAAATCATGATTATGGCGAAGCATGGCGCGAAATGCGCATAAGTTCTTTAACAGATTTGATTTTACAAAAACTACTGCGTATAAAGCAAATTGAAGATAATAAAGGCGCAACTTTAGTAAGTGAAGGAATTGACGCAAATTATTTTGATATGATAAATTACTCCGTATTTGCACTTATTAAAATGGGAGAGGAATAGTTTAAAGTCAATCATCATTCGTTATCGGTTAATCGTTAGTATTCCTTATGATTTTAACTTTTAACTTTTAGAAATGTATCTCGCAAAGTCGCAAAGTCGCAAAGCAGCTGCAAAAGAGCGGCAATTGATTGATGCGCTTTGTGTAGCTAACTTTTAACTTTTGAATTATAGAAATGTATCTCGCAAAGTCGCAAAGCAGCTGCATAAGAGCGGCAATTGACTGATGGGTTTGGTGTAGCTAACTTTCAACTTTTAACTTTTATCTCGCAAAGTCGCAAAGTCGCAAAGCAGCTGCATAAGAGCGGCAATTGATTGATACGCTTAATGTAGCTAACTTTCGTCATGTCATTCCCTAATATAAGTTGACCGTTTTTAAACAGAAGTTAGATGTTAAAAAACGGAAAAAGGATCAGGCACAAGCGACTTTACGCAGAAGCCTTTAAATTGCGGATGGTAAAGCTCTATGAGAGCGGTGAACGAACGGTACAGGAGCTTACCAAGGATTATGGCCTAAAGAGTGTTACGGTTTACCGTTGGATATATAAATATTCTGAGTACAACAAAAAATCTGTTCAGATAGTAGAGATGAAAGACAGTGAACAACACAAAATACAGGCATTAGAAAAAAAAGTACGTGAGCTAGAACAGGCTGTGGGTAAAAAGCAAATGAACATAGACTATCTAGAAAAGATGATAGACCTTGCCAAGGAACACTATGATATCGATATCAAAAAAAACTCAAACACCCCACACTCTGGTGGTTCCAAGAACATAAAGAACAAGTAGGATATAGCCTGAACCGTCTGTTTCTCCTGCTTGGGGTAAGCAAGCAAGCGGTGCATCAAGCCAAGAACAGGCAACAGGCATTTGACCAAGAACTTATGGAGATAACACAACAAGTGGACATACTACGGGAGGCACATCCGGGCTGTGGGGTAGAAAAAATGTACAAAACACTAAAGCCCAAAACTATGGGGCGAGATAAGTTTTGCGAGCTATTTATAGGGCTAGGCTACAGAGTAAAGGCAATTAAAAACTACACCAAAACCACCCTGCCAGGCTGGTTTAACTACCCCAACTTAATAGAAGGGATGATGGTGAGCCGCCCACATCAGGTATTGCAGAGCGATATTACTTACTTTGAACTCAACGGTAGGTTTTATTATTTGGTATTTATCATAGATGTATATACCAAGGAAATACTAGGGTACAACCTAGCGGACAATATGCGAGCCCAAAGCAATACAAAAGCCTTAAAGATGGCATTAGGAAAAATACCCCTATCCCAACAAAACAAGGCAATACATCATTCAGACAGGGGATCACAGTATAGCAGCAAGCAATATACCGATATGCTAAATAGGGCGAAAATATCAATAAGCATGGGTGAAAAGGCGCAAGACAATGCCTACGCAGAAAGAATAAATGGCACCATTAAGAATGAATATTTAAAACGCTGGCACATCCCTAATTTTAAAACACTGAAAATAAAAACGAAGAAAGCGGTTAACCATTATAACAAGCAGAGGCTACACCTAGCTTTTAATAATGAGCAAACTCCACTTGGGTTTAAGCAAACTTTAATAAATTTGACTACCCAAGAAAGACCGATGGTGATTATTTATGCCGAAGGTAACACTAAAGTTAAGCTGGCATCTAGCCAGCTTAACTTTAACCCAAGAAAGCACCCTCTGGCTCATAATTGTCCGATGGTAATGAAAAATGATAAAGTAAATTAGTAACCAAAGCGGTCAACGCTATTTAGGGAAGGTCAACTTTCAACGCTTAACCCTTAACGACTAACCCTTAACATTCAACTAAAGTACCCCTGCAACCAAGTCTTCAGCCAGTCAATTTCATTCCTGAAATTCTTTTGGCCGAACAATGGTAAAAACTCTGGAAATGTTAAATCCAAAGTGAATATCACCATCCAACCAACTTCCTGGGGTTTGTGTAAAAACCAATGGATCTGCTACGCCACGAGAATTAGTTAAAAACAGTTGAAAAACGTGCCCTCCGGTTTCAATATCAAAACCAACCGACAATGCATTGTTAGAATTTTTAGTAACTAACTGGTTGTTATCATTCAGGTCTTGAATTTTATAAGGTGTTAATTGCGGTACATATTCAATAGACAAAGCATGCATTTTGGTGATTTTATAACGGGCGCCTATACCAATGGCAAACACGTCATTGCTTTGACTAGCAGCATCTACCAAGTTATAATGTACTAGTGTAGGTACAATTTCTGCACTAAAGTTCTTATTAAATTTTCTGGCAATTACTAATTCATGTACAAAGCTCAAACGGGTATCTACTGGTCTATCAAAACCATCATTAAAGCGCTGTGCGGTATAAAAGAGGCTGGAAAACCCAGTGATACTTACTGGCATATTAACCTTTCCTGTGCTTTGGCGTAACAAACGATACTTTACGAAACCATCATACATTTTTTGAAAAGAACTTTGACCAATACCTACGTTTAACCAATCGGTAATACCATAATCTAAAGTAAGCCTTACTTGCGCATTGTGAAGGCCTAAAAAATTGTAAAAAAAATCTTCATTAAAAGCCCCAAAACGGTGTAAAATCATGTATTGTAAAACACCCTTTGCAGGTAGTTCATTAGATTGAAGGTTTACAATACGTGTGCCTTTAAATGTGGCAAAAGTATAGTTGGTTTCAGGTATTGCTTCTGCTTCAAGCTCCGCTAGCAAATCATCTTGAGCGAAACTGGAAGTTGTGAAACATGCCGCTGCAAGCGTTAACGCAAGCCTTATGCTTTTAAAGAAATTATTTTTTGGCATAGGTCATTTTTACGGTTAGTTGCAATGTACTTGCAATATTATCTTTTTTGGAAGCCGGAATTTTCACTCCGTAATCTTCCGGTCTTAAATTAAAGCTGCTATTCAAAGAAAGTACACCACTATTCACCTCAATTTTCACCTTTTCTGAAATTTTTTGGTCTGTTCCATGGATGTTCATAACGCCTTCCATGATTAAATCATAAGAGCCATCTTTGGTTAAATCAATACTTTCGTAACCTTTCAATGTGCCTTTAAAAGTACCATTCGGAAATTCACCACTTTCCATATAGTTTTCATTGAAATGCTCTTGCATTAAAGCTTTTTCAAATTTAAACCCTTTAATAGGCACGCTAAATGCAAACTGACCATCACTTAGGTTAATAATGCTGCTTACCTGATTATTTTGCGCTTCAATATCTTCTACTGCACCATCCGAAAAGAATTTTACAAAACCATTGCGCGTCATTAATTTTTGGGCAGAAAGTGAACCGGCAAATAGCAGGGCCACACATAATACTACATTCTTCATTTCTCTTAAATTTAATTGTTAGGGGCACCAGCTTGTACCCAAGAAGTTATTTTTAAAATCTCACATTGGGGTAGGGCGCCATCTTGCGGCATTAAACTCCCCGAAGTCTCTGTAATTCTACCTACAAACTGACCGTCATCGGCAATTTGTTTTAAACCTTCATAATCTGATAAATCTAAATTGGCACTCGGAAACGAGCCTACATGACAACCTGCTTTAGCACAGCTTCTTTCCGACAACGGTTTTATAAAGGCAGAGAAGCTAATATCCTCCGTTTCGCATTCGGCTGCAGCCGGAAAAAGCTCTTCTTTGTTTTCATAAGAGCACCCGAAGGTGAAAACTATTAGCGAAAACAATATAATTTTTCTTTTCATATTCTATATCAGTATTAGTATATACGGCCTTGTAATCGTATAAAGTAAAGTGCCGCAAGCTAGTGTTTTTGAATAAATAGCTTCTTTAAAAATTTACGGTAAATGGTTGTATTAAGTTTGCTATGAAATAAATTCACCTACCTTTCAGCATCAAATTTTCCAAAAAAATGAAAAAAGTTTTAATAGCTGTACTTGTAATTTTAGGTATCGCCTTAGCGGGATATTTTTATGTGTTTCATAAGCCACATAGAGATGTGCAAAGTGAAGAAGCCACTGTAAACATTGCTGCCGATCATCTTTTAAAGGAGTTTACCGAAAATTTAGAAACGGCACAAACACTTTATTTAGAGCAAACCACAGAAGTAAAGGGAATTGTTTCAGAAGTAAGTGAAAAGCAAATAATTTTAGAACCCGGAATTATTTGCGCTATGGCAGATGATTTTGATGCATCCAATTACAAATCAGGTTTAAAAGTAATTGTAAAAGGCCGCGTTATTAGTTATGACGATTTAATGGGTGAAGTACGCATAGATAATGCAGCAGTTATTTTTCCAAAATAAATATTAGGCAATTTTAAGTGCTAGTTATTATAGAACTTGCTATGCTTAATAAACGTGCTTTGTTTTGGGCGTACGCATTAATAAAATAAAGCCGGCTACAAAAAACAGGCTAAGCGCCAAAGCGCTCAACTTCATACTTCCCGTAAGGTAAATTAGGTAGCCATAACTAAAGGTGCCTAATACAATGGCCACTTTTTCGGTAACATCATAAAAGCTAAAAAAGCTAGCGTGAGATTGTGTTCCCTCGGGCAATAACTTACTATACGTACTACGGCTAATAGCTTGTATGCCACCCATTACCAAGCCAACCAATCCGCCTAAAGCATAAAATTTATAGGCCACATTTGGGTCATTGGCGTTAAGTGAATAAGCCGCAAAACAAAGCACCGCCCAAAGCACAATGCTAATTTTAAGCGATTGAAAATTTCCATACTTCTTGCTTAGATAGGAGAACAAATAAGCCCCCCCAATACCTACAAATTGTATAATTAAAATAGTACCAATAAGCTCAGAAATACCCAAACCTAATTCAGAACTTCCGTAAAGGCTGGCCAGTAAAATAACCGTTTGTACGCCCATGCTAAAGGCAAAAAAGGAGTATAAAAATCTGCGTAAGCTCTTTTCGTTTTTCAATTCGGCTATCACTTTTTTTAGTTCCTTAAAACCTTTAAATATGTAGCGTTCATCTGATTTTCGTTTAAACGGATTGTTGGGAAATTTGCGTAAGCTTATATGTGCAAAACCGGCCCACCAAACGGCTACCATTAAAAAGCTAATGCGCGATGCTTGCCCTGCATCAGTTAAACCAAAAAGATTAGGTTTTTCAATCATTACCAAATTAATAATCAGTAAAATAGAAGCGCCAATGTAGCCCAAAGCAAAACCCTTAGCACTTAGTTTATCTTGCTTTTTTGGAGGTGCAACTTCAGGCAAAAAGGAATTATAGAATACCAAACTGCCCCAAAAACCAATGCTGGCTACTATGCTGCCCAATAAGCCAAGCCAAAGATTGCTGCCATCAAAAAAGAAAAGAGAGGCGCAACCTAAGGCCCCTAAATTGGCAAAAAAACGTAAAAAGCCTTTTTTCTTACCCGTATGATCGGCAATACCTGATAAAATGGGAGAAATAAGCGCTACGATGATAAAGGAAAAAGACAGAGAATAGGAGTACAAACTGGTGTTTGGTATGGTTAATCCCATAAACGGAATATCGGCTCCATTATAATAATTTTCGGTAACTGCAGCAAAGTAGTTAGGAAAAACGGCCGTACTTATTACTAAAGAATACACGCTATTAGCCCAATCATAAAAAGCCCAAGCGTTTTGTGTTTTTTTATTCATAGAGGCGGCAATATAGGGCAATTAGTGGATTACATAGTTTACCAAAAAAAGCGCTTAATTACCCGTCCATTGGTCTGTATATTTGCCGCTATGTCAATATCTCAAAAAGCGGTGCAGCAAGCACAAGCACTTATAAAAGCCGCTCAAAACATTGTAATTACCAATCATTTAAGCCCCGATGCTGATGCTATGGGCGCTGCTTTAGGCTTACAATTGCTTTTGCAAAAAATAGGTAAAAAAAGTACCGTAATTGTACCAACACCTTACGCTGAATCTCTAAATTTTTTACCGCAAAACAACTTGGTGCTGGTGTTTGAAGAAAATCTGCCTAGCGCACAGTTTTTAAATCAAGCCGATCTTATTTTCCACTTAGATTATAACGCCTATGGAAGAAGTGGCCCTATGGAAACTGCGTTGCGCAACATCACGGCTAAACGTATTTTAATAGATCACCATCAGCAACCGGAAGATTGGCCTGATGTAGTGTATTCCGATACAGCTATGAGCAGTACCTGTGAAATGATTTATCATTTTGCCGAGGCTATGAGTTGGTTACCCATACTTGATGCAAATATTGCTACCTGTTTATACGCAGGAATAATGACAGATACCGGAAACTTTAGATTTAGCAGCACTAGCCCTACAACTCACCGCGTGGTTGCCACTTTATTGGAGGCAGGAGCAATACCACACGATATTGCGAGTGCCTTGTATGATAGCAACAGCCGCAATAGATTAAAACTGCTTGGTGTAGCGTTAGAGAATATGGAAGTATATGATGCGGAGAAAACAGTGCTGATTCCACTTTCGCAAAAAGAGTTAAATCAACATCATTATAAAAAAGGAGATACCGAAGGTTTTGTAAACTATGGCTTATCCCTAAGTGGAATGGTGGTAAGCATTTTTCTTACCGAACAGGATGAGAAAACTAAAATTAGCTTTAGAAGTAAGGGTAATTTTGATGTAAATCAATTTGCACGTGATTATTTTGAAGGCGGAGGTCATAAAAACGCTGCGGGTGGTGTTTCTTATTTAGGATTTACAGAAACGGTGGAAAAGGTGAGAGGATTGTTGCCAGAGATATTAAAAAGGCAGGTGTAGGGAGCTTGCTTACGGGAGGGTTGGTAAGGAGATGGGATAAAGAAACGGTGAATACGGAATTTACCTTTCGAAGCGATTGCGATAGTAAGGAGATGAGGTTATTAAAGGATTTCCCGTAACGTTAACAAATAACCAGTAACGAATAACAAAAAAACACACGTGTATTATCAAAATAAAAAGTGGTTAAGCGCACCATTTCTGTTAATGCTCACATTTATAACCCTAATAAGTTGTCAATGTGGTTCTTCTAGTGATAAGGCTAAACCAAGCCAAGCGCCACCACAATCAGTAGAAAGTCAAATAGAAAACCAGCGTAATTTTTTAAAGCGCGAACGTAAAAGCATAGAAGACTATATAGCCGATAGAAAAATAAAGTTTACACGCACCGGCACCGGTATGTATTACGCTATTACCACCGATAGTGTGGCCGGAGAAAATGCTGAATCAGGAGATGATGTCCTGTTTGATTATTCGATAAGCTTGTTAAATGGTAGCGAAATTTACTCGGCCAAAGAAACAGGCTTGCGGCAATTGCGTATTGATAAGCAAGATGCAGAAATTGGTGTACATGAGGCTTTAAAACGCTTAGGACTTGGTGATGAGGGTTTGTTTATATTACCTTCGCACCTTGCGTTTGGCGTGGCCGGAGACCAAAATAGAGTGCCGCCCGTTACCGCATTGATTTATAAAATAAAGCTCTTAAAATTAGAAAAACAAAAAAAGGAATGATTAAAAAAACCATGTTGTTGGCTGTAGCCTTAGTTGCCTTTGCCACCTCTTGTACTTCGCAAAACTCCGTAACCGTAAATGGTAAAAAAATGGAGCTAAAAGATGGTATGTATGTAAAAATAACCACAGCCAAAGGGGATATTTTTGGAGAGTTATACTACCAAAAAGTGCCCTTAACCGTAGCTAACTTTGTAGGCTTAGCCGAAGGTACCATCGAAAATAAAGAAAAAGCTATGGGTGAGCCGTTTTACAACGGATTAAAATTTCACCGTGTAATTGCAGATTTTATGATTCAAGGTGGAGATCCACAAGGCACAGGTTCTGGTGGCCCAGGCTATTCTTTTGCCGATGAGTTTGACCCAAGTTTACGCCATGATGGTCCGGGTATGTTTTCTATGGCCAATAGTGGTCCTGGTACAAACGGCAGTCAATTTTTTATTACACACAAGGAAACACCTTGGTTAAACGATAAACATAGTGTGTTTGGTAAAGTAATAGAGGGCATGGATGTGGTAAACAAAATTGCCCAAAATGATGTAATGGAAAAGGTGGAAATCATCCGTAAAGGAAAAGAAGCCAAAGATTTTGATGCTGCTAAACAATTTACTGAGCAGCAAGAAGTAGCAGAAAAGCGCAAACAAGAAGATGCGGCACGTGTGGCTAAAGAAAATGAGAAATTATTGGAAGGTGCAACGCCTACCGGTAGTGGTTTGTACTACGTAGTGTTAAAAGAAGGTGACGGACCAAAGCCAGAAATTGGGCAGTTTGTAAAAGTAAATTACGCAGGTTATTTACCTGATGGAAGTTTGTTTGACACCAGTTTAGAAGAATTAGCTAAAGAAGCTGGATCCTATAACCCACAACGCCCTTATGAGCCTATTGAAGTGCAAGTAGGGCCTCAAGGTCAGGTAATTGCCGGATGGAAAGAAGCCTTAGCTATGATGAAAGTGGGTGATAAATACAAATTGATTATCCCGCCAAGTTTAGGTTATGGCGAGCGTGGCTACCCGCCAGTAATTCCTGCAAACTCGTATTTAATTTTTGAAACCGAAATAGTAGCCATAAAATAGATTAATGGAAAACGGATTGTATGCGAGGTTTAATACCTCAAAAGGAGAAATTTTAGCTGAACTTACCTACGAAAAAACCCCTGTAACGGTGGCTAATTTTGTGGGTTTAGCAGAAGGAAAAATAAAGAATTCAGCCAAAGAGCAAGGCGTTCCTTATTATGATGGACTTAGTTTTCATAGAGTAATAGACAACTTTATGGTACAAGGTGGCGATCCTCAAGGCACAGGCTCCGGTGGCCCGGGATATAATTTTCCTGATGAATTTGATAGCAGCCTTAGACACGATGCTCCGGGTAAGCTTAGTATGGCCAATGCAGGGCCAGGTACTAATGGTAGCCAGTTTTTTATTACGCATGTAGAAACACCTTGGTTAGATGACAAGCATTCTATTTTTGGCGAAGTACTAAAAGGGCAAGATGTTGTAAATGCTATTGCGCAAGGCGATAAAATTGAAACATTAGAAATTGTGCGCGTAGGTGATGCAGCTGAAGCGTTTGATGCGGCTTCTATCTTTGAAAACCGTATGAAAGATTTAGTAGCGGCTTCTGAAAAGGAACGTATAAAAGGCGAAGCTAAATTGGATGAATTGACAGAAGGTTTTGAAGAAACCAAAAGTGGACTGAAATACAAGCTGATGGCGGAAGGCGAAGCTGATGCCAAACAACCTAAAAAAGGGGATACCGTAGCGGTACATTACCGTGGTATGCTTATGAATGGTAGCACTTTTGATGATTCTTCCAAACGTGGTGAGCCAATAAGCTTTAAGCTAGGCACTGGTCAAGTAATTGCTGGCTGGGATGAGGGTATAGCTCTTTTAAAAGAAGGTCAAGAAGCGCGTTTTATTATACCAAGTGAGTTGGCTTACGGTAGCCGTGGAGCAGGTGGCGTAATACCACCTAACGCAACGCTTGTGTTTGATGTATTGCTGGTAAAAGTGAATTAAGTAGTTTATAAGATAGTTTTTATAGAGCCGTTCTGCAAAAGCAGAACGGCTTTTTTAGTTTTTAAAGTAACAGTTTTGAAAAAAAATTCTGCCTATCAATAGCCAGCTTTTAGCCAATAGAGTAAATAAAGCACTAAATTTTCTATAAATGATTTGTCTGTAATGTATTCATATAAAGTACTTCGCATTAGTCATTCTTATTAAGATTTAATTGACATAAGATTTGGCAATAAGTTTGATAGGTGTATGGAAAATCAACAACCATGAAAAATACATTAAGATTACTTGCCCTTAGTACGATTGTAACATTCACATTAAGCAGTTGTGTTACCGTTCGGCAGGGCAACGTAGGGGTAAAGCGAACCATAGGTAAAATACAAGAGCCTAGGTTACCAGCAGGTGCAAGATGGTTTAATCCCTTTTTATCAAGGGTAATAATTGTGCCGGTAAACACACAAAATTTAGAGGTGAGTCTGCCGTTACCTTCCAAAGAAGGTTTGAATGTAGAAACTCAAATATCTATTTTGTACCATGTGGATGAGGCCAAAGCCACAGACATTATTGGAACTATAGGTGAAGATTACTTAGGAACCATTGTGATGCCTGTTTTTAGAGCAGCTGCGGCTGATGTTACAGCTAAGTTTATGGCTAAAGATATGCACACGGGTAATCGATTGGATATAGAAAGTGCCATTCGCGTCAAAATGATGGAACTCATTGGAGACCGAGGGTTTGTTATTGAAGCAGTTTTATTGAAGAGTGTAACGTTGCCCCCTGGTTTGTACAAAGCTATTGAAGAAAAATTACAGGCAGAGCAAGAAGCGCAGCGCATGGAATTTGTATTACAAAAAGAAAAGCAAGAAGCAGAACGTAAAACAATTGAAGCCGCTGGTGTACGTGATGCAAACAAAATTATTTCCGAAGGATTAACGCCCGCTATTATTCAATACAAAAGCCTTGAAGTGTATCAAGATTTAGCAAAATCGCCCAACGCCAAAGTAATTATTGGTGGTGGAAATCAGCCACTTTTATTACAACCTTAATTCTTAGAATTTAGATTATTGATTTGCCGTATTTCTTGGATAAAAAAGTGTAGATAATAAGTGAAAGCAAAGCGTGGAATTCCGTTCCACGCTTTTTTAATTAACGTGCTTTATTGTTCACTTATTTTTGTAAGATTCTAATATTCATTACATTGTCTGAAATTTCATCCAAATCTTTCAAACATGAAAAAAGTTAGAATACTATCTATAGACGGAGGCGGCATACGCGGCATACTACCCGGAATTGTACTAACCCGTATTGAAGAAAAACTGCAAGAAAAACTCAAAAATCCGGAGCTTAGAATAGCTGATATGTTTGATTTTATGGCCGGCACCAGCACAGGTGGTATTTTATCCTTAGCCTACTTAACACCCAATAAAAAAAACCGCCCAAAATTAACTGCTCAAGAAGCCGTAAACCTATATTTAGATAGAGGCGATGAAATATTTGACGTTAACTTTTGGCAAAAGGTAAAGAGTGGAAAGGGTATTACCGATGAAAAATACAACGCCAAGGAATTAGAAGAAGCTTTGGATGACAACTTTGGAGAAGCAATGTTGTCTGATTTACTGAAACCTTGCATTGTAAGCTCCTACGATGTTAGAAATGGAAAACCACACTTTTTTAAAGCGCATAAGGCGCATCAAGCCAATTATAACTTTAAAGTAAAAGATGTTGCACGCGCTACTTCAGCGGCACCTACCTATTTTGAAGCGGCTAGAATTAAAAATGAGTTGGGCACACCTTTTCCTTTAATTGATGGAGGTGTTTTTGTTAATAATCCTGCTTTGGTAGCTTATTCAGAGGTGCGCACAATGGAATTTGAGGGGTTAAAATATCCAACTGCAAAAGACATGATGTTAGTATCCATTGGCACAGGTGGCGTAAGCCAAAAATATGAATATAGCAAAGTGAAAGATTGGGGAGCTGTGGGCTGGATAAAGCCTGTTATAGAAATTATGATGTCCGGAAATTCTCAAACCGTGCACTATCATTTAAAACAAATTTATGATACACTTAGCGCAAAAGACAAAACCAATTATTACCGCTTAGAACCTAAAGTGCTTACCGCAGATAATGAAATGGACAATGGTTCGGTAGATAATTTAATGCGTTTAAAGACGGATGGAGATACTTATATCTCGGATAAAGCGGTGAATAATCGGTTGGATGAAATTGTGGAGAAGTTGATTCGTTTTGAGCAGTAGAAACTTACATGCCTTAGTTCGCCAAAAACGCTCTGTTTTAATAGTAAGGGTTGTACGGATCATATTCATATTTTATGTAAGCAATCATCAACAAGAGGATAGCTTTTCCGTTTCCTACATTTAATATCTCGAACATTTCATTGCAATTTTTATTGATTTCCTTATGTTTTACATTTCATTATTTATCACCATGCTCACCCTCTTTACATTTTCACCAAAAGCAGATATTTCTCAATGGAAAATTGTAGATGATGTAGTAATGGGAGGGGAGTCTAATGGAAAATTTGAACTTACTAAAGAAGGGTATGGTCATTTTTACGGAAAAGTATCGTTAGAAAATAATGGTGGTTTTTCTATGGTGCAGTACAATGCACCTACTACTTCTGTAACCAATTACGCTGAAGTGCACATCCGCCTTAAAGGCGATGGTAAGCGTTATCAAGTGCGGGTTAAAGCAAAAGACTCCGAGCAATTCTCCTATATCTATTATTTTCAAACCTCTGGAGATTGGCAAACCGTAATTGTTCCTTTTAATGGAATGGAAGCCTTTTATAGAGGACGAAAGTTGGATAAACCAAACTTTCCAGGTGCTCAATTAGACGAATTAGCCTTTTTGATTGGCAATGGTAAAGAGGAGAACTTTTCTTTAGAAATAGATAAAATTGAACTGCATTAAATGGTTCAAAACATCACGCAGTCGTTAAAAAATTTGATTTCCCTTTACGGAGATGATGAAGCCTTTTCTTCAATACAGTGGTTACTGGAAGAGCGTTTGAATAAAAAAGTAAGAACACTCTCAGAGGTGAAAGAAGTTTTCCACCACCTACCAACGCAACATCCCTTGTGGAATGATGTGGATGCTTTGCAAAGCGGAAAACCGATGCAACATATTTTAGGTAAAGCTTATTTTCTTGATTTGGAAGTAGAAGTGAATGAACATACTTTAATTCCACGCCCTGAAACAGAGGAGTTAGTGGATTACGCTAGAATGTTATTCCCTAAAGATGCTGTTATTTCTATTTTAGACGTGGGTACCGGCTCCGGCTGCATTCCTATAGCTTTGGCTCAATATTTTAATAATGCCACGGTACAGGCCATTGATATTAGTAAACAGGCTTTGCAAGTGGCGCAGCGCAATGCTAAAAAGTATATGGCTAACGTGCTATTTACTAATATGGATGCGCTTGTAGAAATGCCTACATTTAAAATGGATTTACTAATTAGCAATCCTCCCTACATCGCACCAAGCGAAAAAGCCATGATGCATAAAAATGTACTAAACTTTGAGCCGGAGTTGGCACTGTTTGTTCCTGAAGAAAATCCTTTACTTTTTTACAAACGATTAAAGGCTATTGCCGATGCACAGCTGAAGGAGAAGGGATGTGTACTCTTGGAAATTAACCCGCTTTACGCAGAAGACACGTTAGCTTTATTTTTTAAAGAATACACAGCTATTTTAATAAAAGATATGCAAGGAAAGCAACGTTTTGTGAAGGCTATAAAAGAGTAAAGGCTCCCGAAGGAGCCTTTAATAAATCAAACTAACGTTTAAGTTATTATAACTTAGCAGTTAATTCTGCACCAGCTTTAAACTTAGCAACAGTTTTTGCTGGTATTTGAATTTTTTTGCCGGTTTGTGGGTTTCTACCTTCACGTGCACTGCGCTCAGATGTAGAGAAAGAACCAAATCCTACAAGAGAAACGCGTCCACCTTTTCCTAATGTGTCAGACACATGGTCAGTGAAAGAATCTAATGCTTTTTTGGCAGCGGCTTTTGAGATGCCAGCGTCTTCTGCCATAGCATCAATTAATTCAGCTTTGTTCATAGTAAATTGATTTTAAATAGTTAAACAATGGTTCACAAAGTTAGACGAATAGGGGAATTGACCAACTTTGAAGCGGTAAAAAGCGTGTTTTTATAAAAAAAAAATCAAATTAACGTGTGATTTGATTGTAAGATGTTGTTTTATAGCAACTTAAATTAATCTAGCGTTGCTTTCTATTTTAATCCCGTTTAGAAAATCAGCTATTTGCATTCTTTTTTTTCCTTGCAGCTGAACCTCTGTAAGGGATAAAACGCCATTTTTTGTATGTAACCACAAGGTTTTTTTTCCTTCTTGTTGCAAGCTGCCAGCGGGCATGGTTGGCGTTTCATCTGTTTTTGTTGCTAAAATTAGCTTTATATTTTGCTCTGTTTCTCCATTTATAAATGTGGCCTGCGCGGTAGGAAAAGGGGATAGCCCTCTAATTTTGTTATAAATATGGTGCATAGATTGTTGCACATCAATATGTAAATCTTCCTTAAAAATTTTGGGTGCAGCTCTTTCTGTTCCGTTTAGCTGTTGCGGCTTCGGGGTAAGTTTTTTGGCCTCCACTAATGTTACTGTTTCTACCAGTAAATGCGCTCCGGCCTCCATTAATCGGTCGTGCACATCACCGGCTGTATCCTTTTCTAAAATGTCAATTTCCGTTTGTTGTAGCATCGCACCTGTATCAATATCCTCGTTTATAAAAAAAGTGGTGGCGCCCGTTTTTGTTTCGCCATTTATTACCGCCCAATTAATAGGTGCTGCGCCTCGGTAATTGGGCAGTAAAGAGCCGTGTAAATTTATAGTGCCAAAGGGGGGCATACTCCAAACCACTTTTGGAAGCATTCTAAACGCTACAACTACTATAAGTTGTGGTTTCAAATCTTCCAATTGCTTTAAAAATCCTTCGTCTTTAAGATTAGTGGGTTGTAAAACAGGTAGTTGGTGGGCAATAGCAAAATCTTTAACCGCACTTTGCTGTAATTTTCTTCCTCTACCGGCAGGTTTATCGGGCATGGTAACCACACCTTTTATGGTATGTGTACTTGTGTGTAGCGCTTTTAAGCTGGCCACCGCAAATTCTGGGGTACCCATAAAAACAATATCCATTGTGTTTGCTAATTTTTTGTAAAAGTACAAAGCGGCAAACGCAATGGATAGTAAGGAATGACTAGCTTATTAAAAGCTGCATGGAATTTAAAAATCTACACTAAATCCTAAACCCGCAGTAACAGCATCATAAGCTCCAAAAGTGTAATCTGCTGAAAAGCACATAATAAATAAAAATTTTAAGCGCACACCCACTTGGCCAATCATGCCATTATTAGTGGCAGTAGTAGCAACAGGGTCGGTAACAGTTATATCATTAGGGTTGGTAGGATCTGGATTATCAAAAGTATAAGTACCATTAAGATTAATATCCGTGGTTCCGCTATTGTAACCAACACCTCCATAAAATGTTACAAAAAGTAATTTTTTAGATAGTAATGCTCGGGCAGAATAGCCGGATGCTTTCATTACAATTTCCTTATTATTATCGCCACCCTGTATAGGCGCACTAAAATTTAACTGACTGTAATTAAACATTACGGCTACATCAAAAGGTAATAATTTATCTCCGGGCAACCATTGCAGCGGATTGTGTTTTACGCCAAAGCCAAACATATCTACTTTAGCACCATCAAAGCCTGGCACGCCCACACTTGGTATGTAGCGTAAAGAAAGGTCTGTGTCAAACACCAAACCTACGTTTAACTGTGCGGTAATAAAAGGCAATACACTAAGGCCGGTGCCTGCGGGTGCATCAAATTCTGCTGAGCCAATAAGTTGCTCATATCTTAAGCGCGCGGGGCCAGAAGTTCTGGCTCCTGCTGCTGTATTTGCAGTGGCCTCACTAGGGTTCACTAATTCTAATTCTGTTAATCTGGCCGGGTCAATTTGAAACGTTCTATCTACCTTAGGAATAAATACCAACGTAGGATGCAGCATAAGATCAAACCTACCCGAGCCATGCGTTTTGGCGGTGGTGTACCAACCATTATTTAAACCCGTAGCCAAAGCTTTTCCCATTGGTCTTAGGTATTCACCACCCAAATAATTTGCATCTTCTTTGGCTCCCGCTACAAAAGGTCCGGGATTAAAAACTTGGCCAAAAGCAAAGCAGGATATTAAAAGGCAGTGGAGTAGTAATACTTTTTTCATAGTAAATTTTGTTTGGGCTAAATTTAAATAATCTACTTCCTTAACCGTTAATTTAAATAAATTTTATTGGTTTCTATCCGTATCGTATTCTTTTCCAATAGATAGGATACTATATTATTCACAAAAGCTTCTGGTAGTGCAAGTTTATAAATAAGATATTGTAAGGAAATACCGCTATCAGTTTTACAAATATTGATGATTTGATTTTCTAAAGCTTCTTTTTGTGTAACGGACCAATTTATTTTTTCATTGGCCCGGCATACATCACACCTTCCACAAGCTTCGCCATTTTTTTCGCCAAAATAATGTAGTAATACACTGCTTCGGCAAAAATTATTTTGTTGCGCATAATTTACCACTGCTTTAATACGCACCTCCAATTCTATTTTTCTGTCTTTTAAAAATGCGTCTGAAATACGTAAGCTTTTCGGTTCTAACCTGTCTTTTAAAATGGTAATAATGGCTTTATCCTGCTTAGGTTTATAGCTTATTAAATTCATTTTTTGCAGGTGTAGTAAGGTTTTTTTCACCGTGGCCGGATCTGATTTCATGCGCATAGCCAAAACTTCCTCATCTATGGGTGTAAACTCTACCGACAATCCACCGTAAGAGCGCATGAGCACTTTTATAAAAGCATCTATTTTAGGATTACGAAGCTGAAAATCATATAACTGCGTTCTATCTACCTTCAAAAAAACCTTACTGTTTTGATAACTAGCTTCGCTTAAGGAAATCAACTCTTCTTTTTCTAACATCTTTAAAGCTTGCAAAGCCATAAAAGGATTTAGGGTGTATTTTTTACTAAACTCAGCGGTGCTAAATGGAAATTCACGTCCGGCACTGCCCCCCACGGCTAATTGTAAATGGTTGGCCAAACATTGATACACGTGTTTTACATTTTCCTGAGTAGGAAAAGTTTCTAAATAACGGGTCTTTAGTTTATCTATATCATTGGGTGCCAATAGCATTAAGGCGTGTGCTTCTTGGCCGTCTCGTCCTGCTCGCCCGGCCTCTTGAAAATAGGCTTCCAAAGAATCAGGTAGTTCCAAATGCATTACCAAACGTACATCGGGTTTGTCAATACCCATTCCAAACGCATTGGTGCAAGCCATTATACGCGTTTCATTGTTTAGCCACTTTTGTAATTTAGTGCTACGTACATCTGCTGAGAGTCCTGCATGGTAAAAATCTGCCGAAAGACTGTTTTGTTGCAACCATTTTGCAATTTCTGCCGTGCCTTTTCGGTTGCGTGCATATATAATGGCGGTTCCGGTGGTTTTGCGCAGGGCAGCTAAGCATTTACTCCATTTCTGCTCGGTATGTAAAACACTGTACACCAAATTTTCTCTGTAAAAACTCTTCTGAAAAACATTGGGCTGCTTAAAATTTAGCTTACGCTGAATGTCTTGCACTACTTTAGGCGTGGCAGTGGCAGTAAGGGCCAATACGGTTACTTGCGGTAGTAATTTGCGCAATTCGGCTATCTGTAAGTAAGCAGGTCTAAAATCATAACCCCATTGGCTAATGCAATGCGCTTCATCTACCGCTATTAGGTTGATATTCATACGCTTTAAGCGTTCTTGCACCAACTCGTTTTGTATCCTTTCGGGAGATATATATATAAATTTATAATACCCGTTCACCGCATTGTCTAGCGCAATATCTATTTCTGTATGGCTAAGGCCGGAGGTTAGCGCAATAGCTTTTATACCACGGCCTTTAAGGTTTTGCACCTGATCTTCCATTAAGGCAATTAGCGGAGAAACAACAATACCAACGCCCGTTTTTGCTAAAATGGGTACTTGAAAACAAATAGATTTTCCACCACCGGTAGGCAGCAGGGCAAGGGTATCTTTTCCATTTAAGCTTTGCTGTATAATATCTTCCTGCAACGGCCTAAACGCATCAAAACCCCAATACTTTTTAAGTATTTGATGAATATCTTGATTCAAATTGCCAAATGGTTTTTTATAAATGTAATACGCTCATCAATAGAAACTTTTGGCACTTCAATAACTGTGTATCCTAATGTTTGGTACGTATTCACAATGGCTAAATGAATGGAAATCATGGTGTTTAAATCTTCCCTTCGCTCATTATCCTGTGCGTAAATTTTTTCCCAAGGTGGCGTTATAAATACTTGATGATGATATAGATGTGTTTTTGCAGCATCTTCCAATGTTTTCACATAATGATTTTCTCTATGTAAATAGGCCAGCACATCGGGCATACCTCTATCATAAAAGTTTAAGCTTTTTGGTAGTGCCTTTTCATAATCGTGCTGCTGCCTTTGTTGTACTAAAATGCTAAAATCTACTAACCTTTTCCAAGGCACTAAATCAGTATCAAGCTCAAGCTGCTCTTTAATAGTTGCGCGCGCTCTTTCTGTAAAACAGGGGTAGCCTTCTGCTCTTAAATGTTCAATTAATGCTGTTTTTCCGGTGCCGGGACCTCCGGTAATAATTACCCGTTGGGTATTTTCCATAGTGCTATGTATCGCGCTTAAGCGCTAATATTTTATTCCTAATTTTTTGTAAATAAAGCCCATTAACCAAGCAGGACCAATCATTAAAAATTGTAAGTCCTCCAAAAAAGATGGTTTTGCACCTTCAATTTTATGTCCTATAAATTGCCCAATCCATGCGGTAGCAAAAATGATGAGCGAAATTTGCCATAACACCCAATCGCTCTTAATAAGTTGAGCTACAATAAATAAACAAATTGCACTAAAAAGTAATATTCCAATGGCCATGGGTATAGAAAGTCGGGCATAGAATAGTAATCCAAAAATCACCAAAAGTGTTCCTAAATGCACGTAGGGCTGTATAGCTGGTGCAAATTGATTTGATAAAGTACCCAAGGGAATGGAGGCTAACAAACCTATGATGCTGAAAAAGATAAGCGGAACACAAATCCAATGCACCAGCTTATTTGTTTTATTTTGATGTGAAACACCATATTCTCGGAACCACGTGTCCAATGATTTCATTCAATTTGCTTTTTGTGAAGCCTAAGTTAATTATTTTCGCAAAGCAAAGTAAAAACTAATGAGCAAGAAGGAAGACGTATATAAAAGTTTATTGGAAAAATTAACCACGGAGGTCAGCTGGCCTAGTGTTTATTTATTCAAGTTTATTATACCTGCTGATAATGAAAAGCTTGCTGTGCTAGAAAGTAAATTTAACAGCAAAGAGGCGCAGGTAACGGTACGCAACTCCAGCAAAGGAAATTTTTTAAGTGTAAGTGCTAAAGAAATGATGATAAACCCTCAAAGTGTAATAGATCGCTACCGCTCAGTAGAAGACATTGAAGGTATTATATCGCTTTAGCGGATTTTTTTGACTTTAAAATTGATAAGCAGCTAAGCGTACATTCAATCACTTACTCAGTTTTAATATTCTAAACGCGCCTTGTATTACCAAACCAAAAACAATAGTTCCTACAATTAAATCGGGTGTGCCAGATTTGAGCCAATGTACAAGAACACCTGCCGTTATTACCCCTATATTGATAATCACATCGTTTGAGGTAAAAATCATACTTGCTTTCATGTGCGTTTCTTCTTTGCTTTTTGAGTTTTGTAAAATGTACAGGCAAATGCCGTTTGCAATAAGTGCAAAAACTGAAACAACAATCATTGTTGAAAAATCAGGAAGTGTTTCCGTTCCAAAAAAACGCCTTAAAACTTCTATAAACCCGATAACTGCCAATGCAATTTGAAAATAACCGGCAAGTTTGGCAACACGCTTTTTCTTTACAAGGGTTCCACCAACGGCAAATAAACTTCTTCCGTAAACAAAGCTATCGGCAAGCATATCTAAACTATCGGCAACAAGCCCCATTGACTTTGAAATCAGTCCAGTAGCCATTTCAATAATAAAAAAGGCGAAGTTGATAGCAAGCACAATCCAAAGCAGTTTTTTCTGATTGGTATTTTCTTTAAAATCTGTACGTTCAGTTTGCTTTGTGGAAATTTTTCTACCACCTAAATTTAATTCTAGAATAGATTTTTCAATCAGGTCAACTGTTCCGTTGTGAAAAACAGATAATACTCTATTAGAAAGGTCAAAATCTAAATGCACAATATTGGAAATCCCGTCTAACTTCATACGGATTAGATTTTCTTCTGACGAGCAATCCATTTTTGATATTTCAAATACTGTTTTTTTCATAAATGGAGGTGCAAGCTAATTTACTTTTTCGGATTTATTCTTCGGGTTAGTGCTTTGTGATTTGCCATTTGCTTTTTGTGCTTTGTCTTTTCGGATTCATCCTTTAAACCACTGTTTTATTGTCCAATAGCTTCCGCATCAAAGTGTACAATTTCGCATGCTTCTACCACTATTGTAAATTCTATGGGGTTGCAACAACGCTCACAATCTTCTATGTAGCTTTGCTTACGCACAGATTTATCGGCAATTATTGAAACTTCCGTAAAGCAATACGGGCAGGTGTAAAAAAATTCTTCTTCCATATTATAATTTTTGTTTTTCGGGCACAATAAAGGTTCCTCTACCACCCACTACCAAACGCTCTACCTCACATTGTGGATACTCAGGATGTATGGCACCAATTTTACGATAGTTTACAAAAAAGTCTTTCGGAAAATCACCATAGTGGGTGTCTTTTTTAATGGCTACTTTACAAATCGCGCAAGCTTCTTTGTGCAGTGCTTTCAGTTGTTTATCGGTTAGTTCAGCGGCTTCTTTTTCAGGATGAATACCTACGTTAAACAGCATTTCATCGGCAATCCAATTACCAATACCAGCAAAATGTTTTTGATCTAGTAAAGCAGTTTTTATGGCAATTTTTCTATCCTGCAATGCTTTTACAAATACTTCCGGTTTTATTTTCAATAAATCAATTCCAATATTTTTTTCTTGTTGGTAGGCTTCGGGATTATCTACAATGGCAATAACACCAAATTTCCGAGAATCCTGAAATGCCAACGTACTACCATCATTAAATTGTAAAGCAAAACGTACGTACTTTGGTTTGGACGCTTCATCCATGTAAATAGATAAATTACCCGTCATGCCAAAATGTAAATGCAACCATTTGCCGGTGCTTATTTCTGCAAATAAATATTTGCCAATGCGGGTAACGCTTTTAAAAGAATTTCCAAGCAAAGTACTTTCAATTTCTGCTTTGGGCGATTTAAAAATTTTATTCAAATGGTCAAAAAAACCTACATTTTCAATCGTTTTATTTAACGCTGCTTCTTCAAAATATCTTTTAAGTATTTCTACTTCAGGTAATTCGGGCATAATGCTTTGGTAAGTGGTTTATTATTAATACTTTTGCTAATTCCTTTATAACACAAAATTCTAATAAATGTTAGCAGAAAACGTAGCATCCAGTAAATTTGAACAAAGTATTAAACAGGCAATAGGCTACGTACAGAATAGAGGTTTTGATAACATCAAAGCCCGTCACGAAGATTTTGAAGCCCCGGCAGGTATGGCCATGCAAGGAACTGATACCGTTTTTACTCCGGACATTACAGCCGAGCGTAACGGAAATCGTTATTATTTTGAAATTGCAGACAGAACGGAGCCTAAAGAGCAAGTAATTGGTAAATGGAAATTGCTGAGCACTTTAGCCAAAATGAAGAATGGAGATTTTAAAATTTTTGTTCCTTATGGATCAATGAAGTACGCAACCGATATTATTGAACGAAAAAATATTGATGCAGAGCTGATAAAGTTGGCGAAATAAAAATTTGTACTGTACTTTAGGGGAGTTATTTAACTCCCCTTTTTTTGTTTGCAATAGTAGATGTAGAAACCACCGGAGGCCACGCTAGCGGCCACGGCCTTACCGAAGTAGCCATAGTTTTGCACGATGGAGTAAAACAGCACGGCAGCTATACCACCTTATTAAACCCTGGGCAACCTATACCCTTAAACATACAAGCACTTACCGGAATTACACCGGAAATGGTAGCGCGTGCACCAAAATTTTCAGAAAAAGCGAAGGAAATATTAACTTTTTTGGGCGATGCCGTTTTTGTAGCACATAACGTGAATTTCGATTATTCTTTTATGAAAGCGGCTTTCGCTTCTTGCGGTATTGATTATAATCCTAAACGAATGTGTTCGGTGCGTTACGCGCGCAGGATTGAAAAAGGATTAAAATCTTATTCGCTAGCAAATTTGTGTAAACATTTTAAGATTAAAAATGAAGCCGCCCACCGTGCTTGGGGAGATGCAAGCGCCACGGCCCAGATTATGGAAATTTTATTAGGTAAAGATACCGGTGGCCAATGGCAGCATTTAATTAAGAAAAACAGCGGGGAATTTAACTTACCGGCCAATTTACCAAGCGAAGAATACAAAGCTCTACCCGAAACTCCGGGCGTGTATTATTTTATGGATCAAGAAGGAAAACCACTATACATTGGCAAGGCTAAAAATTTAAAAAAGCGGGTAGCCAGTCATTTTATTACAGATACGGAGAGCAAAAAGAGCCAAGGGTTTAAACGTGAAATTTATCACGTAGATTTTGAATTAACCGGTAGTGAGTTACTCGCCATTCTTTTAGAAGATCACGAAATCCGTCACCATTGGCCTAAGTACAATCGGGCTCAAAAAAAACCAAAGAAAAAATTTGGCTTGTTCACCTATAAATCGGTTTCAGGAAATTGGCATTTAGCGGTAAACCGATTGAGCACGCAGCATGGTTTTGTAGCGGAGTTTTATAGTCAGCAAGAAGCTACTTCAAAAGCTTTACAGTTGGTAAAAGAATTTGAATTAAATCCTACTTTTTGTGGCTTCCCCTTATTAAATTTTGGTAAGCAAGTAGCTGTAAATCATAACGATGGATTTGAGCAAATGCTGCAACATTTAAGTGAAAAGGAAGAAACGTTATTAATTAAAACTAGCGGGCGCACTGCTGAAGAGGATGGTTTTGCCTACATTTTAGATGGAAATTTTGGCGGAATAGGCTTTGTGCCAAAAGAAGCAGAAATTAAAGAAATCAGTCAAGTACTTCCTTATTTAAAAAAATTACGCAGCAGTATTACCACCAAAGCAATTCTTGATAAAGTATTAACAAGTAACAAGCATCAAGTAGTAAAACTAATGTGTGCTTAATAGGTAATTTGTATTTTCCCCTACTTAAAAAAACAATCAACCATGAACCAAAAATTTTATCAGTTTTTACCAAGTTTATCGCATGAAGAGGCACAAATGTTACACGCTGTAGCCGGAAATTTAGAAGATGCTGAATTACAAAATTTCATTTCTGTATATAACGGAAAACGCCAAAATCCCGACACTATTTTATTGGTTACCATTTTAGGATTTGTGGTAGTGGCGGGTATTCAGCGGTTTTTATTAAAACAAATTGGTATGGGTTTGCTCTATCTTTTTACGGGCGGCCTTTGCTTAATTGGCACCATTGTAGATTTAGTGAATTATAAAAAGCTTACACTAGATTTTAATACACAAGCAGCTTACGAATCTTTACAGATTGCCAAGACACTTAGATAAATGGGAGGATATAGTTTTGGGACTTTAGAGCTAATTTTTATTGTAATTAATGTGCTTTTGAGTTTGTATGCGTTAAATGATCGTGTGCAGTTTAATAAGTTATCATTACACGTAGGTTCCATTTTACGTGGTCGCGAATATTACAGATTAATTACCAGCGGGTTTATTCATGTAAGCGGAAGCCATTTGTTTTTTAATATGCTCTCTTTAGTGTTTTTTGCTGGCGAAGTAGAGCAAAGTATAGGCTCTCTTTATTTTGGACTTATCTATGTAATCGCACTTGTAGGCGGTAATATACTGGCGGTTTTTATTCATCGTAATAATGCAGATTACACCGCAGTAGGTGCTTCAGGTGCAGTAAGCGGAATTGTATTTTGTGCTATTGCCCTGTTTCCAGGTATGGATTTATATTTTCTTTTCTTAGAAAATGTACCTATTCCTGCTTGGGTTTTTGGCATTGGCTTTATCGTGTATTCCATTTACGGCATCCGCAAAAAAAACGATGGTATTGGGCATGAAGCACATTTGGGCGGTGCTATTTTTGGACTATTAGGTGCTATACTTTTAGTGCCGGCAGTATTACAATTTAATGCGCTTACCATAGGCTTAATAAGTATCCCATGTTTGGTTTTTACAGCAATATTACTTTTTAAACCAAGCCTATTACATGCTGTAGAAACCAATACGTTAGAATATACGTCTTATGTAGATGTAGATGATACCTACAATGAAAAACGTGCAGAACGCGAGGTTGAATTAAATAGGATTTTAGACAAATTACAAAAGCATGGCCCTGAGAGTTTAACAAAAGAGGAACATGGTTTTTTAAAGGAATTTGGTTGAGATTTTTATAAAAAGAACATGAGTGATTTAAAAATAGTTGAAACACAACTAAAGGCTTTACAAGAGGAATTAGCACAGAAGGATGCGAGATTAAAGGACAAAGAAGCGCTTTTTGATCAAATTTTGGAAGGAACGCTAGCAGGATTTTGGGATTGGGATATAGAGCACAACACGGAATATTTGAGTCCTACATTTAAGGCAATGTTTGGCTATGCTGATGATGAGATGGAAAACACACCGGAAGCATGGCAAAAAATTATACACCCTGCTGATCTAGAAATGGTGCTTAAGCATTTTGATGCACATATAAAAAGTAAAGGAGTTGTTCCATATGATAATCATGTACGGTATTTTCATAAAAACGGCCAAATTGTAAACGTTTGGTGTAGAGGTAAGGTAATGGAGTGGCTGCCAAACGGAGACCCTAAACGGATGGTGGGTTCTCATGTAAACGTTACAAATCTAGTAACAGCTAATAGTAATTTTAAGGAAGAAGCCGAGCGTTGCAGTTTAATTATAGAAGGAGTAAACGCAGGTGTTTGGGATTATAATTTTAAAACGGGCGAAGAGTGGTGGAGCCCTAAATTTTACGAACTACTCGGCTATGAGCCAGATAAATTACACTGTTCCTATGAAACTTTTTTACAACTTATTCATCCCGAAGATAAACTAGTTTTAACCACTGCTATTAAAGATCATTTGCATCGAAAATTTCCGGTGCATGTGCCAATACGGGTTAAACATAAATCAACTAATTATATTTGGGTAGAAGCTTGTGGCCAAGCAATTTGGGACGAAAGCGACACAGCCATTAGAATGGCGGGAAGCTTGGTTGATATAAATGAGCGTAAAATTCAGGAAGCGCATCAAATAAAAGTAGAAAGTGTGTTAAATGAAACCGGAACCATTGCAAAAGTTGGTGGCTGGGAACTTACTGTGGGTGATGGTGAAATGCAACCACATTGGAGTGATGAGGTGTACCGTATTCATGAAGTGCCTTTGGGGCAGCAACCTCCTTTAGATAAGGCATTGTCTTTTTACCCGGAAGCAGACAAAGCACAAATAGAAAAATTACTGCAAAAGGCAATTGAAAAAGGGGAGGGTTTTGATGAAGAGTTTAACTTTATTACGGCCAAGGGCAACCAAATTTTTGTACGTTCCATTTGTATGCCAATAGTAAATGAAAGCGGAGAAGTAATAAAACTAAACGGTGTTTTTCAAGATATTACTGAAAAGAAAAAACAGGAAATTACACTTCGCGATTCGCTAACGGTATTAGGTGAGCAGAACAAGCGTTTACAAGGTTTTGCGCACATTGTGTCGCACAACTTAAACTCGCACACCAGCAATATTCAAATGCTTACAAAATTTTTAAAGGAAGCTAAAAATGAAAAAGATTGGCATCAGTATTTAGGTATGCTTGAAGATGCTTCGCGCCAATTGGAAACTACTATTAAAGATTTGAATGAAATTGTAAGTATTCAAAATCATGCAAAAAGTTCTTTAAAGAAATTACATTTTGCTGATAGTTTTAAAAATTTAGAGAAGGTGTTGAGCGCTTTTATGCAAGAAGAAAAAACGGAAGTAAATTTAAATTTTAAAGTAAAAAGTGTGAAATACATTCCCGCTTACATAGATTCTATTTTTCTAAATTTTATTACTAATGCTATTAAGTACAAGCATCCGGAGCGTAATCCAATAATTAATATACATTCCTTTAAAGATAAGAATGCTAGCGTATGGCTAACGTTTGAAGATAATGGGATAGGCATAAATTTGGCTCGTCATGGCCATAAACTATTTGGTATGTACAAAACATTTAGCAAACATCCTGATAGTAAAGGCTTGGGTTTATTTATCACTAAAACACAAGTGGAATCTTTAAAAGGAGAAATTAGAGTAGAAAGTGAGTTGGAAAAAGGAACCAAATTTTCAATTAGACTAAACTAATGGTAGGGAAATAGGTTTTCCTTTTAAAAATATACAAAATGCATATAGTAGGAAACGTAGTTAAACGCGCCATTAAAGTTGGTAATACGCTGTTTAAAAAAGAAACAGACGCGCAAATTTGCCAGCAAGACGAGCTTTACAACCTCCTAAACACCGCTCATGATACATCATTCGGTAAGTTTTATGGTTTTACAGATATTTTAAAAGCCAAAGATATTGTAACAGAATATCAAAAAAGAGTGCCCATTTTTGAGTACGATGAAATGTTTGAAGACTGGTGGAGCCAACAACTAAACGTTCCGGATATAACTTGGCCGGGCAAGCCTAGTTTTTTTGCCCGCAGTAGCGGTACCACCGGAAATGCCAAGCGTATCCCTGTTTCAGATGAAATGATAGAAAGTATTCGTAAAGTGGGTATTTCTCAGTTGCTATCTATTACCAACTATGATTTTCCGCCAGAATTTTTTGAAAATCAGGTGCTTATGTTAGGTAGTAGCACCAAGCTTAAAAAAGTGGACGACCATGAAGAAGGAGAAATTAGCGGTATAAGCGCCAGCAACTTACCTTCTTGGTTTGAAGGTGTTTATAGACCGGGTGATGCTATTTCTGCTATTGATGATTGGGATGAACGTGTGGCCTTAATTGCCAAGGAAGCACCAGAGTGGAATATATCTGCCATGAGCGGAATACCAAGCTGGATATTACTAATGCTAAAGGAAGTTATTAAAGCAAATAACCTAAATAATATACATGAAATTTGGCCCAACCTAACCGTGTACACACCCGGTGGTGTTGCATTTGAGCCATATTTACCGGCCTTTAAAAAAGTGTTTGGTAAGGAAGTGGTTATTATGGATACTTATTTGGCTTCAGAAGGTTTTATAGCGTACAATGCACGTCCGGAAACCTCTAGCATGAAGTTGGCTTTGCAACACGGAATTTTCTTTGAATTTATACCTTTTGATGAAAGAGGATTTGATGCGCACGGCACGTTGATAGAAAACCCCTTGGCGTTAACCATAAGTGAAGTAGAAGAAGGTCAAGACTATGCTTTAATTGTAAGCACCGTTGCTGGTACATGGCGTTATATGATTGGCGATTTAGTTGCTTTTACCGATAAAAGTCGCGCAGAAATTAAAATTACCGGGCGTACCAAGCATTTCTTAAATGTGGTGGGTTCTCAATTAGGCGAAAGCAAAATGAACATGGCAATTAAAGCTATTGAAGAAAAGTTTGATGCCATAGTTGATGAATTTACGGTAGCAGCAGTTGCTGATGAAAATGATGATTATTACCACGAGTGGGTATTGGGTTTTGAGCAGGTAGGGCCGAGTAATGAAGCCTTAGCAACCTTAATAGACGAAACGCTAAAAGAAAATACTAAAAATTATGAAGTTGCTAGACGTAAAGCACTAAAGGGGGTAAAAGTGTATTCGGTTGATAAACAACGTTTTTATGATTGGCACGCAAAGGATCGGAAAAAAGGAGGGCAAATAAAAACCAAAAAAGTGATGAAGCAGGAAGACTTTATTGAATTTAAAGATTTTGTGCTCAATACCTGATTTTTGGCAAAAGCGTTTACCTTTAGCCTTTAAACCGAAAGAAAACTAGATATGTCAATAAAGCTTTTAGAAGGAAAGAAAGGAATTATTTTTGGCGCTTTAAATAGCGATTCTATCGCATGGAAAGTAGCGGAAAAAGCGCATAAACATGGTGCTGAATTTGTGCTAACCAACGCGCCCATTGCCTTACGCATGGGTGAATTAAAAAATTTAGCAGAAACTACCGGAGCTGAAGTTATACCTGCCGATGCTACCAGCGAAGAGGATTTAGAAAATCTTTTTGAGCGTGCCGAGGAAATTTTAGGTGGTAAGCTAGATTTTGTGTTGCACTCCATTGGTATGAGTGTAAACGTTAGAAAAGGAAATGCGTACACCAACCAGAATTACGATTGGACACACAAAGGCATGGATATTTCTGCTTTATCTTTCCATAAAGTGATGCAAACAGCCTGGAAAAAAGACAGCATGAAAGAGTGGGGAAGCATTGTAGGCCTTACCTACATGGCTGCACAGCGCACTTTTCCTGATTATAATGATATGGCTGACAACAAAGCATATTTAGAAAGTATTGCGCGTAGCTTCGGCTACCATTGGGGTGTGCGCAAAAAGGTGCGTGTAAATACTATTTCACAATCTCCTACCATGACTACAGCCGGAAGCGGTGTTAAAGGTTTTGATGGTTTTATGAGTTTTGCAGAAAAAATGTCGCCTTTAGGCAATGCAACAGCTGAAGAATGTGCTGATTACACCATTATGATGTTTTCGGATTTAACCAGAAAAGTAACCATGCAAAACTTGTTTCATGATGGAGGTTTTAGCAACATGGGGGTAAGCGATATGGTAATGGCGCAATACACCAATAATCAGGTAGAAGAATAACGAATAGCATATTAAAAAAAATAAAACCGCTTAATAGGTAATGTATCTATTAAAGCGGTTTTTTTGTACCATGCTTTTTCAAAATATCATTAAGGTTCTATTGCTTCAAGTGTTGTTGCTTTCCGCTTTCGCGGGATTTTACAGCTTGGGTCGTCAATATGCGTTCTCTGAAAATGCCGAGGCAGTATTTCCAAAAAGTTACAAACGTATTGGCGGTTGGGATGATTTTAAAATTATACAGTCAGACACCACATTTACCAAAGTAACGGCCAATAATATGTTAGCTTGGGATGCGGCCATTTACAACTGCATGGCGCAGCATGGGTATCAGCAAAATAAAAATTGTTATGATGTGGCGCGCTTGGCTTTTTATCCGGCTTTTCCATTACTGTGGCGCTCTACCAGCTTAAATGCAGTGGGAATTTCAATCCTTAATTTTTTGCTTTTCGGATTTTCTCTTGCGCTAGTAGCTACTGCCTTTAAGCAAAAACTCAATTTGTTTAAAACATTACTATTAATCAGTTTACCAGGATTTATAGTATTCGGTATGCCTTATACCGAAGCGTTGTTTGTGTTTTTTGGTGCTTTAGCTTTCTACTTTTATACGGTGCACAAATATTGGTTCAGCGGTTTTGCTCTAATAGGATTAGCGCTTACACGGCCAGCCGGCTTTATGTTTTTGGCCGCCTTGCTTATAATCTTCACGCTATACTTTATTACCACAAGGTTTAAAACTGTTCCTTGGAAAAAGCTTCTTTGGAGCCTTCCATTTGGTCTTGCTTGGATAATTACCAAAACATTACAATGGTATCAAACGGGAGTAGATACGGGTTTAAGCAATAGTGCAACCAGTTTGTGGGAAGATCGGTGGGGCATACCGAATGCACTTAGTGGCTGGACGTATGAGAGCTTTTCGCTTTCAATTTTTGTATTGATGGCAGTGCTTATTCCTAGTGTTTTTTATTTACTGCGCGCTGTTTGGTTAACATGTGTATTAAAGAAAATCGCTAATCATTCAAAAACGCTTTTTATACAGGTTGCGATATTTTACTTAGCAACGCTTAGCATATTTCTTTTTTTTCAAACACAAGGCAGTTTACACGGATTATTTCGCTTTGCCCTTTGTTCTCCTGCTTTTTTAATACTAGTGGTTGGCGTAAAATTGAATAAAGCAGGTGCTCGGCTTTGGATACTTACTTCAAGTTTAATGGCAATAAGCCTTCTGTTAAGCGTGGAATATGCGGGCCACTCCTGGCAACCGGAGTTCAACGGATTACCCTTATTGGCGCTTTCTATTTTATTGCTTTTTACCGCAAGTTTTAAAGGTGTACTTCAGCAAAGTTTAACCATTATATTGGTGTTATTAAATATTGCCTTTAATGCACATTTATACGATATGTTTTTAAGCAATGCTTGGGTGTGGACGTAGGTAGGGGGGAGGTGTCAAAAGCAATAAAGTACTTTTAAACTTTGGGCTTTTTAGGTTAACTTTTTTTCCTCCAGATATTTATTACTGTTAAGGCAGAGTCTTTTGTAATTTCTTTAATTATTGGAAATGCTGGAATATCCTCATTCAAAATTCCAAAATAAGCGGTTCCACATAATTCTAAATCATTTTCACGGGCATATTTCACTGCATTTTTAGCTTCTCTTTGATTTTCTTCAATTTTTTTATCTGTTCCTATCGTGTCAATTATATAAGCTGAGTACCCATCTTTAGCAAAGTCGTAGCTAAGACTTACATGTGATTCTGTGAAAACATTTATTTTTTTTCTGTATAAATCTGATTCCAATATTCTATGATGATTTTTAGAGTCTATCAAAACTATTTTATCTACATTGAGATTTTTACTAATTTCCTTTGTGTACACCTTTCGGGCGATGAATTCAGTATTTACGGTATCTTTCGGTTTCAATAATTCAATTTCGGAATCATTACTGATTTTCCAAAACGTTGTATTTGCATAATTCCAATCTTTAGAAAGTAGAGTTAAGTTTTTTGGTGATTTTTGTGTACAAGATGAAAATGTAATGCAAATAACAATTAATATTTCAATGTGTTTTTTCATCTTACCTCTCTCTAGCTAAACACCCCTCAACAAATATTCATCAACCAATTCCCGCACACAGCCTGCTCCTCCATTAGTATTTAATATTACATCGCACACTTCTTTTACTTCTGGCACGGCATCAGCAGGGCAAAAGGAAAGTCCAACTTTTTCAAGCACAGGAATATCTTTTACATCATCACCGATGTAAGCAATTTCCTCTAGTTTTAAATTGAGCTTTTCAACCCAAGCGTTCAGTGTTTCTATTTTTGGAGTAGTGCCAACATAGCAATGTTTTACACCCAGCATTTCGGCTCTTCTTTCTACCAAACCGGTGCTTTTTCCCGCGCTAATAATTCCGGTTAGTAAACCTGCGTCCATCGCGTTTTTAATGCCCTGCCCGTCTTTGGCGTTAAAGTGTTTTATTTCATCTCCGTTTTTGGTAAAAATCATGCCGCCATCAGTAAGCACGCCATCACAATCCATCACCAACATTTTAATGTTGCTTATTTTTTCGGGTAGTTGATTTTCAATAATCTCTTCATAAATCAGTTGATCTATGCTGATTTGTAAATCTTCGGCAAGCGTTACTACGTATTCTAAATCAGGTGTTTGTGGATAGCTCACAATTTCACCCATGGCACGCAGCTTTTCTAAATTGGCAAATAAGTTATGCATACAAAGCTTTTCTAATGTTTATGGCTTTGGTTAAAATGCCTTTTAATTTATTTAATTCCAACATGGTATGTGGGTCGCTTTTTGCAGATTTAGGGTCGGGGTGCGTTTCTATAAAAAAACCGTCAGCGCCTGTAGCCATAGCAGACAAGGCAATGGTTTCAATTAAACTTGGGTCGCCACCGGTTACACCTTCTGTTTTATTTGGTTTTTGTACCGAGTGTGTACAATCCATAATTACGGGTACGCCCAATTTCTTTAAACGATGAATAGCGGTTGCATCCACAATTAAATCAGAATACCCAAAAGAAACACCACGTTCGCAAACCCATACATTATGATTTCCGGTGGACTGTACTTTTTCTATCGGGAAACTCATGGCTTCTGGAGATAAAAACTGACCTTTTTTAATATTAATGCCTTTGCCTGTTTTGCCGGCAGCCAGTAATAATTCCGTTTGCCGGCATAAAAAAGCGGGAATTTGTATGTGATCCACATATTTGGCCACCATCTCCGCCTCATGGCTTTCGTGGATGTCGGTAATGGTTTCCACGCCAAGTGCTTGGCCTACTTCTTTTAAAATAGTTAATGCCTTTTCATCACCAATGCCCGTAAAACTATCTAGCCTTGAGCGGTTTGCCTTTCTGTAGCTGCCTTTAAAAATGTAGTTGATGTCCAAATCATCGCAAATGGCTTTTACGGCCGTGCCTATTTCCATGGCCATTTCTTTGCCTTCTATGGCGCAAGGGCCGGCTATAAGTGTAAATTTTTTCATACTCAATTTTATTTTCCCCCCCGTGCTTTTTCACCTAAATATCCGCTGTGGTGGCGCAGTGCATACTGTTCTTTTGTAAAACCTATTTTCTCCATCAAAAGCACTACTAAAATATCACCAACCACACTCATTACAGTGGTGCTTGTAGTAGGGGTTAAGCCTAATGGACAAATTTCTTCAGGGCCACCGGTGTGTAAGAGTACATCGCTAAACTGCGAAAGGTTCCCCTTACCGTTTCCTGTAAGTCCAATAATTTTAATGTTTGGATGAAGGCGTTTTACCAAAAATTCCATTTCTACAATTTCGCGGGTTTTCCCCGAATTACTTATTAATAAAAGCACATCGTTGGCTTGTACAATACCTAAATCTCCGTGTTGCGATTCTGCAGGATGCAAAAAAATAGCCGGTGTACCGGTGCTAGATAGGGTAGTGGCAATGTTAACCCCAATTTGACCAGCCTTACCCATTCCGCTTACTACCACTTTACCATTTTTTTGATGCACCTGCTGGTAAATTAAGTCAATGGCTTTTTCAATTACGCCATCCACCGGAATATTTTGTATCGCTTCAATTTCCTTTTGCAGCAGTTGTTTTATTTTTTCTTGAATCATGTATTTAGTTTAATTTCAACCTTCAACCTTCAACCTTCTGTTTCCCATCTTCCAACCTCAAGCCAACTGTCCATCTTTCATCTGAATCATCCGATCTGCCAATTTTGCTAAATCCGGATTGTGTGTAATGATTACAAAACTGCTTTCAAAACTTTCGCGTAATTCAAAAAATAAATGGTGTAATTCCGTGGCATTTTTAGTGTCCAAATTCCCCGTAGGTTCATCGGCTAGCACAATGCTGGGTTTGTTAATTAAGGCGCGAGCCACCGCTACACGCTGTTGCTCACCACCGCTAAGTTCGCTTGGTTTATGCGTTAAGCGGTTTTCTAATCCTAATAAAGTAAGGAGGCGTTTGGCTTCTGCTTCTAGTTCATTTTTTTTTCTATTGGCTATAAATCCGGGTATGCACACATTTTCTAGTGCATTAAACTCAGGTAACAAATGGTGAAACTGAAAAACAAAACCAATGTGCTTGTTTCTAAAAGCGGCTAGTTTTTTTTGACTCAAGGCAAATACATCTGTGCCATTTATGTGCAAGGTTCCTTTATCGGGTTTTTCTAGTGTACCTAAAATTTGTAAAAAAGTGGTTTTTCCGGCTCCGCTATCGCCCATTATCGACACAATTTCAGCTTTTTGTGCACTAAGGTTTACACCTTTTAGTACTTCTAAACTTCCGTAAGATTTTGTGATGCCTTTGGCTTCAATCATGCGTTTCAAATTTTCTGCAAGGTATTATATTCCTAAAAAGCGGCAGGGTAGGGTGTGCATTTATTAATGCGGTGTACATAGGATTTTGTATTTGGTTTTTCACGTTAAATGTTTACTATTGTTATCAACCAAAGTTGAAAATTTTAACAAGAAAAAAAGAAACAAACATTTAAAATTTACGCTGTAAATCAATTTATTACCCTATTTTTTGAGTGTTGTTTAAAATATATTGCACAAATTTTTAATGCATATTACCAAGCCCTGCAGTAAAATAATTCCGCTTACTTTTCAAAAGTGTAGCGTTAGCGGTTTGTGTTTTTTGGTGGCATTCCTGTTTTTAAATTTTTCCAACGGGTTTGCTCAGAAATTAAGCGGTGTGGTGCTTGATTCTGCAAATCAACAACCGCTACCATTCGCAGCTGTGGTGTATAATAGTGCGCAGCTATTGGGTGTTACCACCGATGAAAATGGAGCCTTTGAAATTGAGGATAGGCGGAACATTAATCAGCTTCAAATTTCACTCATTGGGTATCATACCAAGGTGCTTGCAAAAAATCAAATTCCTGCTGCTGGCGCCATGCAAATCCTGCTAAAGGAAGAAACAAGCGTACTAAACGAGGTGGAAATAAAAGCAGGTGAAAATCCTGCCCTGCGTATTGTGCGAAACGCCATAAATGCCAGAGAATTAAACAATCCTAAAGCCTATAATTCCTACTCCTTTAAAGGGTATGCAAAAAATACTTTAACAAAATTAAAGGATGAAACCGGCTCCGTAAATACTTTGGAAACCTTGATGGCAAAAAACGATACTACCAGCGATGCGTATCGTCATTTATTGATTTCTGAAACGGTTTCTAAAAAATATTACGTGCAACCGAATAAGAGTTCAGAAAAGATTAGTGGCACCAAGCTAAGCGGCTTTTCTAAGAACATTTATGCCTTTGCTTCGGATGATATTCAGATTTTTGGTTTGTACGATCCTGTAGTAAAAATGCTTTCAGAATATTACATTACGCCTTTAGCACCCGGTGCTGATAGCCGTTATTTTTATATCCCAAAAGACACAGTGATACATACACTAGATACCACGTTTATAATGAGTTATCAGCCTAAATTTGGTTCAAACTTTGAAGGGCTTAAAGGTGAAATTCACATAAATTCGGCACGTTGGGCAATGGAATATGTAAGTGCCACGCCCATGTACAAAGGCAAGGTAGATTTTGCGCTAAAGCAACGCTACGCTAATGTAAACGGCACGCATTGGTTTCCGGTAATGCTTTCTACCACATTATTTATGGAAAAAGCGCCCGTTATTTCTGCGCCCGGTTTTATCACTTCTAAGTTGTTTTTAGACAGTGTAAATGTGAACCGCACAATTCCCGATAAGGTATTTACCAATTTTGAGCGAGAGCTTACCGATAGCGCTTCTTATGTAACAGATGATTTTTGGGAGCGTAATCGTGCGGAGGAATTAGGCACACAAGAAGTGCGCACTTACGCCCGTATGGACAGCATTGGCAAGCGCTACAAACTTGATTTTTGGATGCAGGCTACTCGTAATTTTTACCAAGGCTATTTTACCGTAGGCCAATTTGAAATTAAAATGAGCAAACTGTTGCTTTACAATGTATTTGAAGGGTGGCGTCCCGGCTTTGGGCTTTATACCAATGATTTATTTTCTAAGCGTTTTCGCTTTGGCGGATATTATGGCTACGGTTTTGGCGATAAGCAGCATAAATACGGTGGCACTTTTGAGTATTATTTCAACCGTAAGGAAGCACATTTTTTAAGCTTCAACTATAGTTATGATGTGGTGCAGCCCGGTATTGTAAATTTAAGTTACCACGATCAAAACGATTTTTTCATCAACTTTTTAAAGCGCGATTTAGATTATAAAGAGGAGCGCACCGTGGCGTATAATAGGCGTTGGGCAAAAGATTATTCGGTTTCGGTAGGTTTAAAAAGTTTTACCATCACACCGTTTAGCTCGCACGCCTTTTCAGATGATGCGGATTTGCAAAACATCAACCCATCTAATACGCGTTTTGATTTTTCGGAGTTGTTTGTGAGTTTTAAATGGGCGTATCGTGAAAAGCGCTCGGCCAATATGGGACAAGAAATTGCTATCGGTTCTGACTTTCCTATTTTTAGAATAAACTACGCACGCGGAGTTTCCGGGTTTTTAGAAGGTGAATACACTTATAATAAATTTGAAGCAGGCGTACACTTTAAGCGCTACATAAAAGGTTTTGGTTTGCTAAACACCACCATAGAAACCGGCTTGGTAGATGCGCCTGTTCCGTTATCGGTTTTATTTTCGGGTAAATCTGCTTACACTAGCAAATGGTCTTTTGCCACGCAAAACATGTTTCAAACTATGCGTTTTAATGAGTTTTTCTCGGATCAATACGTGTCGTTTTTCTTAAATCATAATTTTGGCCCATTGCTTTTTAGAACCAACCGTTTTAAACCGGAAGTGCGCGTATATCAAGCAATTGGATTTGGAAGATTAGATAGAGAAAAGCATGTAAACTTACAGGCAGCAACTTTAGAAAAAGGGTATTACGAATCCGGTTTAGCCTTAAATAGATTAATTAGTTTCAACATTTCTCGATACGGATATTTAGGATTTGGCGTGGGTGCTTTTTACCGCTATGGGCCAAATCAATTACCGGTACAGTCAGACAATTGGGCGTTTAAGATTATGTCAGTTTTTACTATTAAGTAGGAGGTGGAGTTCGATTAATACGTAATATGATACGTTGATAATCAGTTTTTAAGAATTATAAACTATCAAGAAAACCACCTAAATCCTTGCCTTTGCATGGACTTTAGTTGCATGTGCAGCTAAACTCCCATTTGGGAGTTTGGGGGCCTCAAAGGAATAAATGTGTTGATGGGAAATTCTATGTAAATCGAACTCGGGTTAACAAGTTCGTATTTATTTTTAATGTACGTTTGGTTTAAACCGAAGTGAAACCTCCTTTTTGCATCCTTAAATATTATTTAGGAAAACATGGCGAATGTTTTGTTGGCTTGGCATGTATTACTCTATTTTTGTCCATCTTAAATAATGTAAGCATTTTAGTACTATGAATCTTCACGAATATCAAGGAAAAGAAATTTTAGCCTCTTATGGTGTAGGCATTCAACGCGGCATGGTGGCTTCTACGCCAGATGAAGCGGTGGAAATGGCCAAAGCCATGAATAAGGAAACGGGCACCGAATGGTACGTTTTAAAAGCGCAAGTACACGCAGGTGGTCGCGGAAAAGGTGGTGGTGTAAAGTTGGCCAAATCATTAGATGAGGTGCGCACTATTGCTTCGGATATTATCGGAATGAATTTAGTAACGCCACAAACTTCTGCGGAAGGTAAAAAAGTACACCAAATTCTTATTGCTGAGGACGTGTATTACCCTGGGGAATCAGAAACTAATGAAATTTACATGTCGGTTTTGCTAAACCGTGCCAGTGGAAGAAACATGATTATGTATTCTACCGAAGGTGGTATGGATATAGAAAAAGTGGCAGAAGAAACGCCACACTTAATTTTTACCGAAGAAATTGATCCGAAAGTTGGTTTACAAGGTTTTCAAGCGCGTAAAATTGCTTTTAACTTAGGCATGAGCGGAAAATCATTTAAAGAAATGACCAAGTTTGTAACGGCTTTGTATAAAGCGTACGATGGTATTGACGCGGCACTTTTTGAAATTAATCCGGTGTTAAAAACTTCTGACGACCGTGTAATTGCGGTTGATGCAAAAGTTTCTTTAGATGACAACGGATTGTTCCGTCACCCAGATTATGCAGCTCTTCGCGATAAGCGAGAAGAAGACCCAATTGATGTAGAAGCGGGCGATGCAGGACTAAATTTTGTAAACCTTGACGGAAACGTGGGTTGTATGGTAAATGGAGCAGGCTTAGCTATGGCAACTATGGATATTATTAAAATGGCGGGTGGAAATCCGGCAAACTTCCTTGATGTGGGCGGTACAGCTGATGCTAAGCGCGTAGAAACTGCTTTCCGTATTATTTTACGTGATGATAAAGTAAAAGCTATTTTGGTAAATATTTTTGGAGGTATTGTACGTTGCGATCGTGTGGCGCAAGGTGTAATTGATGCATACAAAAATATTGGTGATATAAACGTGCCAATTATAGTGCGCTTGCAAGGAACCAATGCTGTAGAAGCTAAAAAGATGATTGATGAAAGTGGACTTAAAGTGCACTCAGCCATTGTACTTAAAGAAGCTGCTGATAAAGTGAAAGAATTGGTAGGTTAAGCACCAATAGAATTTATAAAAGAAAGCCGTGGTTTTATTAGAATCACGGCTTTTTTATTTTTACCATTTACATGGAAATTTTAGGTTATGTTTTAGCATTATTTATTGGTTTTTCGCTGGGTTTGCTTGGCGGAGGAGGCTCTATATTAACCGTTCCTATTTTGGTGTATGTGCTTGCGGTAGAACCAGTTTTAGCCACAGGATATTCGCTTTTTGTGGTAGGCGCTACGGCAGCCGTAGGTGCTTTTAAAAAACACAAACAGAATTTAGTGCATGTGCGTGCAGCCTTTCTTTTTGGCTTACCAAGTTTGCTTACTGTTTTTTTTACCAGACGCTTTTTACTTCCGGCATTGCCACAGGTTTTAGTAAACAATAGCGCGTTTACGCTCACCAAGCCATTGGCCATTATGCTATTGTTTGCCCTATTAATGCTGGCGGCAGGGTTAAAAATGATTTGGGATAAGCAGCATTTAAAAACCAGCACCCACGGTGAACCAAAAAAAATTATAACCGTTACCTACGGAATTTTGATAGGTTTTATAACGGCTCTAGTAGGTGCTGGCGGTGGTTTTTTAATTGTGCCTGCGTTAGTTTTGCTGCTTAAAGTTCCGGTAAAAATGGCCGTGGGTACCTCCTTGCTTATTATAGCGGTAAATAGTGCTGTGGGTTTTATAGGAGATTTAAGCGCAGGCCAAGCCATCCGTTGGTGGTTTTTATTAAGCTTTACATGTGCCTCTATAATAGGCTTGTTTATAGGAGTGTACACTACTCAATTTGTAAATGCGGGTAAGTTAAAAAAGGCTTTTGGTTGGTTTGTACTGGCTATGGCACTACTCATTTTAATAATGGAAATATTTGGCGCACAGCCCAAATAAGGAAACAATATTTAGAAAGAAAACGAAACAATGAAAGTAAAGCAACTTTACACAAAATGCTTAGCACAAGGTGCGTATTACATAGAGAGCGATGGCGAAGCGGTAGTAATTGATCCCTTGCGAGAAGTGCAACAATACCTTGATTTAGCAGCAGAATCAGGCGCTAAAATCAAATATGTTTTTGAAACGCATTTTCATGCAGATTTTGTGAGTGGCCACCTTACCCTAGCCGAAAAAACGGATGCGTTAATTATATACGGGCCATTGGCAAATCCTGATTTTAAAGCCTATATAGCGCCAGATAATCAGGAGTTTAAAATTGGGGAACTTACTATGCGTGTATTGCACACACCGGGCCACACTATGGAAAGTACTTGCTATTTGTTGTTAGATAAGCAAGGGAAACAAATAGCCCTTTTTACAGGCGACACGCTTTTTATTGGAGATGTTGGTCGCCCGGATTTAGCCCAAAAATCTGCGGAAATAACTCAAGAGCAATTGGCCGGAATGCTTTACGATAGTTTACGTACTAAAATTTACCCCTTAGCAGATGATGTAATTATTTATCCCGCACACGGAGCAGGTTCTGCCTGTGGTAAAAATATGAGTAGCGAAACGCAGGATACCTTGGGCAATCAAAAATTGGTGAATTATGCCTTACGTGCAGATACTAGTAAAGCCGATTTTATAAAAGAACTTACCGATGGTTTATTGCCGCCACCGGCCTATTTTCCGGAGAACGTACGTTTAAATAAAAAGGGTTATGCACACATTGACGCAGTATTACGCAAAGCACTAAAGCCACTTAGTCCTGAAAAATTTAAAGCACTAAAAGAGGAAAAAGACACTTTGGTGTTGGATGTGCGCCATCAAGATGATTTTGTAAAAGGGTTTTTAAGAGACGCTTATTTTATTGGATTAGATGGAACTTTTGCCCCTTGGGTGGGTGCTATTTTAAAAAATGTAAACCAAAAAATACTGTTGGTTACACCTGTTGGCCGAGAAGAAGAAGCCATTAAACGCTTGGCTAGAGTGGGTTTTGATAATGTACAGGGCTATTTGCAAGGAGGTTTTGAAGCTTGGAAATCAGCCAGCTGGCCTTTTGAAATTATAAAAACAGAATCAGCGGAGGAAACGCTTCGCACAACCGCAGAAAATGAAGAGGATATAATTTTAGATGTGCGTAAACCCGGTGAATACGAAGCGGGACACGTTACTAACGCGCAATCGTTGCCTTTAGATTTTATTCAAGATAGAATGAACGAATACCCCTCTACTAAAACGGTGCATTTACATTGCCAAAGCGGTTACCGCTCAGTAATAGCGGCCAGTGTTTTAAAAGCGCGTGGGTATTATAAATTTATAAATGTAACCGGTGGATACAAAGCGCTACAAGCAGCAGGCGCGGAAATCACAGAAACTAAAAAATAATATATGGGATTTTTAAGCAATTTATTTGGCAAGCGCGGCCCTTCCGCAAAAGAACTTTTGGCACAAAAGGCAGTGGTGGTAGATGTACGCACAAAAGGCGAGTTTCAATCCGGCCACGGAAAAAACGCTAAAAATATTCCGCTTGATGAGGTTTCGGGTAGAATACAAGAAATAAGGAAATGGGGTAAGCCAGTAGTTTTTTGCTGCGCTAGCGGTATGCGCAGCGGCAGAGCAAGTTCTATCGGGAAAAATGCGGGTATTGTTTGCGCCAATGGTGGAAGTTGGAGTAATGTGGAGCGCATGAAGTAACACAGCATTAACTATAAACTACAGCTGATGTAGTAAGCCGAGCGATGTTTAAAGAGACATTTATGCATCCTTTAAAAGTTAATTTGGTTTACAAGCAATTGCACCACAAAATTACATTTCGGCTACCGTATCCTGTTTTCCTTCATCAGGTATAAGTTGTTGATACCTAGCATACCGCGCAAAAATATTCTGTACGTATTTATAGGGTTCAGAACCTCTTACATAACCGTATCGCACGTAAGGTTTGGTATAAAATTCTTTTTTAGAGAGTTGCTTTAAATAGTATTCCACATTAGCATCATACCTAAGTGAATCTAAACCGTTACGTGATGCTAAGCGCTGTGCATCAAGTAAATGTGCGTACCCACAGTTATAAGAGGCCATGGTAAATTTTATACGTTGTAAGGTATCTTCTATGGCTGCCCATTTTGCATAAATATTCATTAAATAAGTAGTGCCGGCTGCAATGTTGTTTTCGGGGTTTTTAATATCCTGATTTTCACTTATAAATTTTTCAGCCGTACTGGGTAGCATTTGCATTAATCCGGTAGCACCTGCCCAACTTTCCACATCAGGGTCAAACTTACTTTCTTGATAAATTAAGGAACTCAGCAAACGCCAATCCCAACCTATTTTTTTGGCGTGCGTTTTAATAATTGAATCGTACTGACTTATTTGCCCGGTGGTTTTACTGAAAAATGGACTTTTAATACGCTTGGCATACGTTTTTTTATGCTTAAAATACTTGTTGTACGTAGCCCAGTAAAAGTCGGTTTTTTTTAGTGGATCAATCCAATTATTAATAGCCTTTAGCAGCTTAGGAGAATTTTTACGCACTGCCCAACCAATACGTTGTGAGAAGCTGAGCGCAGTTTCCACATCTAAAATAGGGTAATAGTTTGCGTTTAGTTCGGCAATATTATTATCCGCTACCGTGTATTTTATTTTACCCTGCGCTACCATGGCAATTATTTCATCGGTGGTAAGCATTCCACTCATAAAGTTGGTGTAAATAGGGCCGCCAATTTCATTACTCAGGCTTTCTAACCTATCGGCATAGCTACTGTTTTTCCGTACAGAAATGGTATCACCAATTAAATCTAAAGGATCTTTTACCAATTGGCGATCTGTTTTATAAGCCGCTATTCTGCGCCAATTTTTTGGTTTTCGCTGCACCAATACTTGATGCGTTATATAATGATGATCGGTAAAATCTACAAACTGCTTTCTACCTTCGGTAATGGCCAATCCATAAGCAGCAATGTCGCCATCACCACGGTTTAGCATATCAAACAGCTCATCAATATTATCGGCCACCACAATTTTTAAGGTTACGTTTAGCTCTTTAGCTAATTTGGTAAGTAAATCGTATTCAAAACCCATGGCTTGGCCACGGTATAAAAAATAACTGGTGCTGTTGTAAATAGCAATTGCGCGAAGTTCACCGCTCTTTTTAATTTCCGCTAAATCGCGTTTTATAAGCGGTTTAGAAGCAAATGCTTTAGAAGCTTTAGTATTTGAATTACCTGTATTGCAGGCAATAATACATACGGTAGAAAGTAAAAGGGTAAAAACCAATGCTTTGGCAACTTTGCTCATAAAGCCAATATACCATATAGTTTTTTACCAAATTAAATTTTAAGAACGTGTTATGCTATTAGTTGGTTAAAAGGAAAATTTGCTGGTTAGCTTTACGGTGAAATTATCAATAGTTTCCGGCAAAGAATAAGGGCCGTAGCGATAGAAAATACCTAGGCCAAAAGCTGTAAAATTGAGCTTTAAAAGTTTGTTTAACTCCAAACCTGATTCATAATATCCCTTTGGTAAATCTTGTGTGCTGATGTTTAAATGACGCTCTGAGTTTTCTAAAATACCCCACATGGCACGCGTTACTACTTCAATATGTGGAGCAAAATTGCCGCGTTTAAAAAGCGTTGCTCTAAAATCTTGTCTAAACATTATATGCACATAAGCGCTGTTTAAAAATTCATTGAAGCGCATTGTTTCAAATGAGCTTCTATCGGCAATAGCACCGGCACGTTCAAAAAAATCATTATTCGTTACTCCATTTGATTCTCCTGCATAAAGTTTAGAAAAGGGAACAACACCCCAAACTTTTCCTCCTTGTATTTCAAAAATACTACGCCCGTAAGAAAGATTCTTTTTTGTGTAATTAACTTTTACCTCCGCTTTTAGGTAATCAAAATCATCTCCGCCAATAGCGGGAATATTTTTGGAAATATCTGCGTAAAATATTGGACTGGGGTCATTTAAGGTAATACGTCCATATTCTGCGGCTTCTAATACTTTTTCATTGGGCGAGTAGCGTAAACCTAAAACCACCTCATTAAAGGTAAACCCCTTTTCTACCACGCTTTCGTTTAAATCTTTAATAAAACGATAATCACCAATGGTAAACATGTTTTGCCGCCTGTATTCTAACTTAGTGTTTAAAGTAGGCACGGGGTCGTAAGTAAAACCACCAAATACTTGGGAGTTTTGGTCAAACTGTTCTACAAAAAGTCCACGGTAATTGTCGGCTAGTAAAAACCCTCTCGGTTCTACTAAAAATTTGTTTACGCCACCCGTTTCGGTTAAATCAAAAAAGTAACCACCGTATGCTTTTACATTATATACCTTATTTATGGTTATGCTGGCGTCATATCCATACTTCCATACCTTATCTCCAAAGCCATAAGCAAAGTATCCACCGGTTTTAAACCACCGGCTAAAGCGGCTATTGGTATGTGCGCCTAAGCCTAATCTTAAACCTTCATATTCATTATAATAGATAAGTTTATCAAGTTCAATATCTACAAAGTATAACGGAATTTTACCGGAAAGCAGGGTGGAGAATAAGCGTAATTGCTTGTCTAAGTTTTCGGCTTTGCCCACTGAATCAATTACTTGATAAGTAACCTCTTCTTTTTTATCCAACGTATCATTTCTATATTTTTTTAATAGTTCATCAGCATTTTGCACTGCCAATTCATCAATACTTATCTCTGCTAAAGAAATTTTGTTTCGCTTTAATTCCGGATTAATTTCAATATCCTTAATGTAGGTCTGCATTACAGCCGTTGGTAAGGTTTTATCCTTTTGCCTTTTAAAATGAGCCTCTGCACTTAGCTGCACCGGAAACCAAGTGCGCTCCCCAAACTTCTTATAGTTCTGTTTTATCGTAAAATTTAAACGCTCTTCATCTGCTTCCCATACGGGAGAGGCAATTACATTTTGCACTGCCCAATTTTTAGAGTTTAAACTAATGCGTCCCTTCATTGGCCTAAACGCATAATTTGGTTTTGGCAAAAATCGAATGGTAAAAACGGTATCATCCGTTTCATTATAGGTGGTATCTTCTATAATAAAAATGTATTTGGAGGTGCTGCCTTTGGTAAGCGGATTTAAAAAATCTTCACCAATCATGGTAAAGTAATCATCGTAAAAACTAAAGGCTTGCATTTGCGTGGCTATAAGTGCAAAAAGCGGGTTTTTAAAACCCGAAGTGCGCTGAGCAAGCACGGTTTCATTATCGCGCGAAGGCGCTAAAAACTGCCTTTTAGTAACGGTTTCGGTTAAAAACATGTATTGCTTATTCGCAAATTCAATGTTTTCTAGGTTAGAGCTATCCGGCAAGTAAACTATAGAATCTCCCACCGTTTTTGTAATTGTATCTACTTTGGCTTCCACAGAATCTACATTTAAGCCAACTACTAATTTTGAATAGCTGATGTAGGCGAATGCATTTAAACTTTTTGGTCGGTTTTTATCCTTATTAGTCACCGCATTATTTATAATTCGGTGGGCCGGATTTATACCGGGTAAAACCGTTACCTCCTGCAAAGCTTCAGAAATTTGCGTAAGCTTATAGGTTTTATTCGCACGGATATTAGAGTCAATCAACTTTTGAAATCCTATAAAACTAAACTCTAAATATTCAATACTTTCTATGGAATAGGGTAGTGTAAACTTTCCGTTTATATCAGATGCAGTTCCTTTTTTACTACCATTTACAGTAATATTAACAAAGGGTAAATTTTCTCCGGTAGCTTTATCAACTACCTGACCTGTAAATATTTGTGCCTGCCCAAACGTAAGAAAAAGTAAAAAAAAGCTTGTAAAAAAATGCTTCATACATAGTGGGTTGATGTTGTTACAGACAAGGTAAACCATGCGTTTCGTTGCCTGCTTCAAATGTAATACACTCAATTTGCCAAATAGTAGTTTTAGATTTAGTCCGGTTAGTATCTTCGCCAAATGCCATCACACACGGAAGAAAATTACTTAAAAGCATTGTTTCACTTAGGTACACAAAGTGGAAAAATTTCGGCATCGGCATTAAGCAAACATTTGGCACTTACGCCACCCACGGTTAATAATATGATTAAGCGCTTGGCCGATAAAGGTTTGGTTGATTATGCTAAATATCAGCCACTAAAACTTACGGAAAAGGGAAAAACCAAAGCGGCTTTAATTGTACGTAAACACCGGTTGGCCGAAATGTTTTTAGTAGAAAAAATGGGTTTTGGTTGGGAGGAAGTGCATGACATTGCCGAGCAATTAGAGCATATAAATTCTACGAGTTTTTTTCAAAAAATGGATGAGTTATTGGGGAAACCTGCATTTGATCCTCATGGTTCACCCATTCCTGACGCGCAGGGCACCGTGGAAAATATGCAACTTATTTCTTTAGCGGAATGTGAAGTTGGAAAAACGTTTGTGTTTTTGGCGGTGCAACAATCGTCCGAAGCTTTTTTACGCTATTTGAATGAGCGCAATCTACGACTTGGTTTAAAGCTTACGGTAGTAAGTAGAGAAGATTTTGATGGAAGCGTAAAGGTAAATCCTGCTGAGCTTACCGATGAAATTGAAATGAGTAAAAAGGTGTGCCAGCGTTTGTTGGGAAAAGTGTTGTAGGTTTTAGATGAAGAACATTGCATCAGTAATGATAACGGCACTGTAAGACCACAATTCTGCCATTGTCAATTCTATACACTAACCGATGTTCCAGAGTAATTCTTCTTGACCAATATCCTGATAATTCATGCTTTAATGGCTCAGGATTACCAATTTCCGAAAAAGGATTGCGGTGAATATCTTTGAGCAGGGCGTTGAGCTTTTTTAAAACCTTTTTATCATAAGTCTGCCAGTATTCATAGTCTATCCATCCCTGTGATAAAAAAGTAACTTCCACCTTTTAATCTTCAAGTTTGTGAACGATGCCCATTCCTGCTTTATCCTCTTCAATAGCTTTTAAAAGCAACTCAGCATTTTTTGGACTTCTAAGCAAATGAAACGTTTCCTGCATACTGTCGTACTCACTTTTACTCATTACTACTATATCATCTCCTTTTGGTCTAGTAATAAAAAGCGGAACTTTCATGTCAAAAACTTTATCAAAGTAGGCGCGCATGTGTTGCCTAAAATCTGTTACTGTAGTAATTTTCATTGTTTTTTGTTCAAAGATAGTAAACTGTACATGGTTCTGTACAGAATATTTGTAAGGAATTTTAATTAGAATTAAAAAGCATTTTTACAATCCCTTAAAAGGATGCGTACTTCTAGTATTCTATGCATAGCAATGTTTAAAAATCCGGTTAGTAAACTATACATTGCTTCTTATAATTCACATTTTCTCCCAATATTTGCGGCATGTCAAGAAAAAAGCTAGCGCGTTTTGAAGAGAACGCCACGTTTACTCATGTTATTGAACCTACCAGAGATGAGGTTTTAAAAGGTTTACCACAAAAAGGTAAGTGGAACAGTGATTTTTTTAGAAATGATAAACCCATTGTGCTGGAATTAGGCTGTGGCAAAGGAGAATATACCGTAGCCATGGCCAAAAAATACGCTGATAAAAATTTTATTGGTGTAGATATTAAAGGTGCACGCATTTGGTATGGAGCTAGTGAAGCAAAGGAATTGCAATTGGCAAACGTGGGGTTTTTACGCACGCAAATTGAACTAATTTACCATTGCTTTGATGTAGGGGAGATTAGTGAAATTTGGATAACCTTTCCTGATCCGCAAATAAAGCATAAGCGTAAAAAACACCGATTAACCAATCCTGATATGTTAGCTAAATATGCAGCTATCCTAAAACCAAAAGGAATTATTCACTTAAAAACCGATAGTGAATTTTTGTACGGTTATACCCTTGGCGTACTGGAGTTTTTACCCTTTACTGTGCATGAGGCTTGGCACGACATTGATAAGCAATTGTATGATACCAGCCATTTATTACACACCGTAAAAACCCACTACGAAGGACTTTTTAGAGATAAGGGTAAAACCATTACTTACATTAAATGCTCGCCCAATGGCCAGTGATTTTTACGAAAAAGTATATACCGTGGTAAAGTTGGTTCCTTATGGTAGAGTAAGCAGTTATGGGGCTATTGCCAGATTTATTGGCGCACCAAAAGCTGCGCGCACCGTTGGTTATGCTATGAATGCCTCCGTAGAAATGCCTGATATAGCTGCACATCGTATTGTAAATAGAAATGGATTGCTAAGTGGAAAACATCATTTTGGAGGTACTTTGGTGATGCAGCAATTACTTGAAAATGAAGGGATAGAAGTAAAAAACGATCAGGTGCAAAAGTTTAGCACCGTATTTTGGGATCCTAATGAAGTACTAAACCGAGAAGATTTTATTGACCATGAGTAAACTATACTTGGTGCCTACACCTATTGGTAATCTTAGTGATATGACCTACCGCGCGGTGGAGGTGCTAAAAAGTGTGTCGCTAATTTTAGCGGAAGACACCCGCACCACCGGAAAATTACTCAAGCATTTTGGCATTGAAACCCAGCAGCGCTCGTATCACATGCATAATGAGCACGAAATAGGCAAGCGTTTGGTTGCAGAAATGGCCTTGGGTGCAGAAATGGCTTTGGTAAGTGATGCCGGTACGCCCGCAATTTCTGATCCCGGCTATTTATTAGTGCGCTACGCCATAGATGCAGGGGTTAAAATTGAAACGCTCCCGGGTGCCACGGCCTTTGTTCCGGCTTTGGTAAATTCGGGCTTGCCCAACCATAATTTTTGTTTTGAAGGTTTTTTACCGGCCAAAAAAGGTAGAAAAACGCGTTTAGAATTTTTGGAAAACGAAACGCGTACCATGGTTTTTTATGAATCGCCACATAGAGTAGTAAAAACATTAAGCGACATGTTAAGTTATTGGCAGGAGGAACGCCAAGCCAGCACCAGCCGAGAAATAAGTAAACTTTTTGAAGATACCCAAAGAGGAACTTTTTCTGAATTAATTAAACACTTTACTGAGCATCCGCCAAAAGGCGAATTTGTGCTTTGTGTAAGCGGAAAGAATAAAGTATAAATGGCTTAGTAGTATCATAAATGTAGCCGCTTTGTGGCTCAAACAGCTTGGAATTTGAAGCATAAAATGTCGTTATTTTGCCGCTCGCTTTTTTAAGCCCCATAGGTTAAGAAAAACTATATGTTCACATTTATTGCCCGAATAATCTTAAGGAATCGCATCCTTATTCTATCACTGTTGGTTTTAGTGATAGGGTTTATGGCGTATATGGGTACGCAAGTGCGCATTGGCTATCAGTTTTCGCGCCTTTTACCACAAACCGATAGCGCTCAAGTTTTTTATACTAACTATTTAAAAACCTTTAATCAGGTGGGTAATACCATAGTGGTAGCCGCAGAAGATATAAATGTTTTTAGCAAAAAGGAGTTTGAGAATTGGCAAGAGCTTGAGCAATCTTTAAGTAATATAGAAGGTATTGGAAGTACACTCTCACCTATTTCCGCTTTTGAGCTAGATAGAAACGACAGTTTAAAAAGACTGGAAATAAGACCCATTGCAAGTCAATTTGATGGTGATTATAAGGCAATGGCCAAGCGCTATGATAATTTGCCGTTTTATGAAAACCTGTTGTATAGTGCCGATAGGAAAACACCGTTGATGCTTTTATCGGTAGAAACTAAATACCTGTATGACAAGAATATTATACGCATTGTAGAAGCGGTAAAAGTTAAAATTACCAACTATGAAAAGGCCACCGGAAATGTAGTGCACGTAAGTGGATTGCCTTACATAAGAATGGCCAATACCAAAAAGGTTTCCAAAGAAATTCTTATGTTTATAGTGATGGCCTTATGCATCACCAGCTTGCTGCTGTATTTCTTTTTAAGGAGTTTTAAAGCCATGGTTATTTCCTTGGTGGTGGTAATTATGGGCGTATGTTTTGTTTTCGGGTTAATTGCTGTATTTGGCTTTCAAATTAGCCTTTTAACGGCACTTATTCCTACCTTAATTATAGTTATTGGAGTACCCAACTGTATATTTTTAATAAATAAATTTCACAGCGAGTATAAAGATCATGGCAATAAAATATTGGCCATACAACGCGTAATTATAAAAGTAGGTAATGCTACATTGCTTACTAACTTTACTACTGCCCTAGGTTTTGCCGCTTTTATACTTACCGATAGCATTATTCTTTTTGAGTTTGGAATTGTTGCGAGTATCAGTATTTTAATGGTGTTTGTGATTTCAATTATTATTATTCCCATTGCTTACAGTTTTTCTAAGCCTCCTAAAAAAAGGCACTACCGACATTTAGATAAGCGATGGATTACCGGATTTCTCAATTTTTTAGTAATGCTTACTACCACTAAAAGAAAGTGGGTGTATTTGGGAACCGTTGTGCTAATAGTGGTTGGAATTATTGGTGCCACAAAAATTTATGCTACGGGTAATATGGGTGAAGAATATTCAAGCAAAGACCCACTAAAAATAGATTTAAAGTATTTAGAAAAGCAGTTTGGCGGTGTAGTTCCCTTGGATATTTTAATTGATACGAGACGTAAAAATGGCGTGCAAAGCCAATCTACCCTTAAGCGGATTGATAAATTGCAGGAAGCACTTTCAGAAATACCGGGGATTAGTCGCTCCTTATCTTTAGTAGATGGATTAAAGTTTGCCAAGCAAGGTTTTTATAGAGGAGACCCGTCTTTTTATAGTTTACCCACCAAGCAAGAACGTAATTTCGTTTTTAGTTATCTCCCAAAAGGGAAAGATGCAGATTTAGGAATGCTAAACGCAATGGTGGACAGTAACAACCAAGTGGCGCGGATTACCTTGCAAGCAGTAGATTTAGGCACGGCAGAAAGCAGAGCTTTGCAGGAAAAGATAAAGGCAGTAACTGCTGAAATTTTCCCTCCCGAAAGGTATGATGTAGGCTACACCGGAGCAGCCATAATTTTTGTGCGTGGCACTAGCTATCTTATTAAAAACTTGATGATTAGCTTGTTATTGGCCTTGGTAGTTATTACCATTATCATGACCTTGCTTTTCCGCTCTTTTGCTATGGTTATTGTTTCATTAATCCCCAACTTATTTCCTTTATTACTTACGGCTGGTATTATGGGTTGGTTTGCCATTCCGCTTAAGCCTAGTACAATATTGGTGTTTAGCGTGGCTTTTGGCATTTCGGTAGATGATACCATTCATTTTTTAGCAAAATACAGGCAAGAATTAAGAGCGTCTAATTGGAACATTGGTCGCTCGGTAATTCGCGCTTTACGCGAAACAGGCGTAAGTATGTTTTACACCAGCATTATTTTATTTTTCGGGTTTAGTGTGTTTATCGCTTCAGAATTTGGCGGCACCGTTTCTCTTGGTGTTTTAGTTTCTGTAACCTTAGTTATTGCCATGCTTAGTAATCTTATTATTTTGCCCTCTTTATTATTAAGTTTAGAAAAAATTGTGCTGAGTGCCGGTTTTAATCATCCATTAATTACACTTTACAAGCCAGATGAAGAGCTTGACGAGGTGGAAGAAAATGAATTACTATGAAAGGAATAATTTTAGCCGGAGGTTCCGGTACGCGTTTACATCCTTTAACGCTTGCCGTAAGCAAACAACTGATGCCTGTGTATGATAAACCCATGATTTACTATCCTTTAAGTACACTCATGCAAGCGGGTATTAGCGAAATTTTAATCATCAGTACGCCTCATGATATGCCCTTATTTAAAAAACTATTGGGCGATGGTACTCGTATTGGCTGCAAGTTTAGCTACGTAGTGCAAGAAATACCCAACGGTTTGGCGCAAGCCTTTGTATTGGGTAAAGATTTTATAGGTAATGATAGTGTGGCTTTGGTATTAGGTGATAATATTTTTTACGGCTCTGCCATGGGCGATTTATTAAAAAGCAGTAAAGAACATCCGGAAGGAGGCGTTGTGTTTGCCTATCAAGTAAGCGACCCTGAACGCTACGGTGTAGTGGAGTTTGATGAAAATTTTAAGGCCATTTCTATTGAAGAAAAACCGGAAAAACCGAAATCCAAACACGCGGTACCGGGTTTATACTTTTATGATAATAACGTGGTAGCCATCGCGGAAGCGTTAAAGCCATCGCCAAGAGGCGAATATGAAATTACCGATGTAAACCGCGAATATTTACGCCAAGGAAAATTACACGTAGGTATTTTAGATAGAGGCACCGCTTGGTTAGACACAGGCACGTTTGCCAGCTTAATGCAAGCCAGTCAGTTTGTGCAAGTAATAGAAGAAAGGCAAGGTTTAAAAGTGGGTTGTATTGAGGAAGAAGCTTATGTACAGGGTTTTATAGATGCTACTCAACTCAAAAAAATTGCAGAACCTTTGTTAAAAAGTGGTTACGGTGAATATTTATTAGGTTTAATAAAGGAAGCATAAGGCGCGTATGACCAATATTGAATCTTATACCAAACTACTTGCGCAAGAGTTAGCACAACTACGTTTAGGTGAACAACCGGCAAAGTTGTATGATCCTATGCATTATATTCTATCGCTAGGCGGAAAACGGTTGAGGCCGGCTTTAACTTTAGCAGCTTGCGAGCTTTTTGGCGGCAACGCACAAGATGCGCTTCCACAAGCCTTAGCCATTGAATTGTTTCATAATTTTTCATTAATTCATGATGATATTATGGATAAGGCAGCGCTGCGAAGAGGTGAAGCTACGGTGCATAAAAAGTGGGATAAAAATATTGCCATCCTTTCGGGAGATGGCATGTTGGTAAAGGCCTATGAGTATGTAGCACAAATAGATGCAGACAAATTACCAGCTGTTTTAGCCTGTTTTTCTCAAACCGCACGCGAGGTTTGTGAAGGACAGCAAATGGATATGGATTTTGAAACCCAAAAGGATGTTTCGGAAGAAGCGTACCTTGAAATGATTCGCTTAAAAACTTCAGTATTGCTGGGCGCTGCCTTAAAAATTGGAGCGATTATAGGTGGAGCAACAAAAGAAGAGCAGGCGTTTATGTACACATTTGGTGTAAACATTGGCATTGCCTTTCAAATTCAAGATGATATTTTAGACAGTTTTGGCGACCCTGAAAAGTTTGGAAAAACCGTGGGTGGTGATATAATGAACAACAAACAAACGCTGTTACATATTTCTGCAAAAGCGCTGGCCGATAATAATGAACGCTATAAAATGATTAGCGTTGCAAATTTGGTAGATACTGATAAAGTAGAAGTGGTAAAGGAGATTTATGAAGATACCGGTGCCCTTGCTTACGCTGAAAAAAAACGCGATGCCTATTTTAACGATGCCCTTACCGCGCTTAACACCTTAAATATTGAGCATCCTATTTTACTTGAATTAGGAAAATTTGCCGGCACTTTGGTGCATAGAGAATATTAAACACAACTTTTATTAGGCAATTAGGTTAACATCCACAATTAAATTAAAGAAAGATACGTATGGATGCGGTAGAACTAATTGCGGCTAGTTTGCAAAACTATTGGGAGTCTTTTTTAAGACATGTTCCTGGTATATTATTGGCTTTGGTCATTTTAATCTTAGCCATTTTAATTTCACGATGGTTAAGTGGCGTATTTAAAAATCGGGTGGGTAAGCGTATTGATGATCCGCTGTTAAGTTCCTTTTTAGCCAGAATACTCCGTATTGTACTTATGATTATTGGTTTACTATTGGCCTTTAATGCTATTGGGCTTACCGGTATTGCGGGTGGCTTGTTGGCTGGCGCAGGAGTTGGCGCTATCGTAATTGGTTTTGCGTTTCAAGATATTGGCTCCAATTTTTTAGGCGGCATTATACTGGCTTTTAACCGACCTTTTAATATTGGCGATACCATTGAAATTGGCGACCACATGGGCAGGGTGGTAGCGCTAAGTTTACGCAATACGCAAATAAAAACGTTTGATGGTAAAGATGTATATATTCCCAACAGCACCATGATACAGGATGAACTAATCAATTACACCATTGATGGTTTTTTACGTATTGAATTTGCCGTGGGTATTGATTATGATGAGGATGTAAACCACGTACAAAACATTATTTACGATGCACTTAAAAAACAAGAAGGTGTTTTGCAGAGTGAGGAAAGAAAGCCTTTGGTTTTAATAAGCGACTTAGGCGTAAGTACCGTAAACTTGAGTGTTAAGTTTTGGGTAGAGACGTATGACTATAAAGTAAGTTCTGCTGTATTAAAAAGTAGGATTATAGCTCAAGTGTTAGCGGATTTAGTAGCGGCTAAGATTGGCCTTCCGGCAGATATTTTAGAATTAAAACATTATAAAGGAAAGGGGTTTCCTGTAAAAATGCTTACCGATAAAAAATAGTGGCACATAAGAAATGTACATCAATTTATTTCTTCCATTAAACTACCCAAGCGCAGTACATCAATCTCCTATACATACAAGCGCAAACCATTAATGTGTGTTTTAATCAAAGTTCAAAGTGTTGTTATGTATACGGTTTGCTTGATTGAGTTAAGTAAGTTTTATCCAAAAAACATAGGTACTCCGTTTTGTCATATTGAGTGAATTTTCGAAGAAAATTTGTATCGAAATAGACCAAACGAATGCATATAAAAATAGTGGAATTGAAGAAATGCGTATCTATTGATTTCTTCCATTAAACTACCCAAGCTTGCCAAGCGCGGTACATTAATGTCCTATACATACAAGCCAATCTTTTAATGGGTGTTTTACTCAAAGTTCAAAGTGTTGTTACTTGCACTGTTTGCTTGGTTTAGGTAAGTAAGTTTTATCTAAAAAACATAGGTACTCCGTTTTGTCATATTGAGTGAATTTTCGAAGAAAATTTGTATCGAAATAGACCAAACGAATGCATATAAAAATAGTGGAATTGAAGAAATGCGTATCTATTGATTTCTTCCATTAAACTACCCAAGCTTGCCAAGCGCGGTACATCAATGTCCTATACATACAAGCCAATCTTTTAATGGGTGTTTTACTCAAAGTTCAAAGTGTTGTTACTTGCACTGTTTGCTTGGTTTAGGTAAGTAAGTTTTATCTAAAAAACATAGGTACTCCGTTTTGTCATATTGAGTGAATTTTCGAAGAAAATTTGTATCGAAATAGACCAAACGAATGCATATAAAAATAGTGGAACATAAGAAATGCGCATCTATTGATTTCTTCCATTAAACTACCCAAGCTTGCCAAGCGCGGTACATCAATGTCCTATACATACAAGCGCAAACCTTTAATGGGTGTTTTAATCAAAGTTCAAAGTGTTGTTATTTACACGGTTTGCTTGAGTACTAACAGAAGTGTACTATCTAACGCTTGAAACAACTGATTTTTAGAGGGGTATGTAATTTACATAGTTTATTTAATTACGTTTACAAAATCAAAATACACTTGGTTTTGATGACTTTTTAGCTTGTTAACTGTTACCTATTTGATTCTATCCCTATGAAAAACCTACTACTTTTTTGCTTCTTAGCTTATTGTTTAACCAGCTGCACCAAAAGTATATACGAAACATCCATCTCTGGCCATGTAGTAGAAAACAACGGTACCCGCAAAATACCTTTCGCCAAGGTATATTTGGTAGAGACGGTATATACAGGCTCTGCCAATGATTACTACCTAGACTCTCTAATTACTAATGAAGAAGGATACTACCATTTTGATTTTAATTATGGGGAAGGACTGTATAAAATAGAAGGAAAAGCACCTTACCATTATACCAATAATGAGTATAGAACTTTAAAACCGCACATAAGAGTAGGAGAATTACAAACGCATAATGTGGAACTTGATCCTTATGCTTGGTTAAAGATTCGCTTTTTAAACCAAAGTGGTGCGGATGGTGTAAATGTGAATCGCATATACAATAATCCTTATGGATACCGAATTTATGGAAAACTGGATACTACAGTGCTAGCCACAACCCTTGGCAACGGCATAAATTTTATAAACTATTTTGTATATCCGGATGGAACTCCTAATGAAAAACAAGTCTTTTGCCCTGGCCTTGATACTACATACGCGCAAATCATTTATTAAACCTGCTTATCCCTATGAAAAAACTGTGCACACTACCATTACTTCCTCTGTTACTTTTTACTAGCTGTAAAAAAGCAGCAGAAAGCTTCACTAGCCTTAGTGGAAAAGTAGTAGAACAAGGCAGTAACAAACCTATACCCAATGCCAAAGTATATTTTATGTGGCAAGAGTTTTTTACATTTAATGTAATAGAACATGAAATAGCCACCACTATAAGTAATGATGATGGCACTTATAGCTTAGAAGGAGAACCACCAAACGAAAACCTGGTAGCGTATGCTGTGGCTGATCAGTATTTTGATTTTTCTGAGCAAACCATTAAAGATGATAATGTGGAGCGCGGGAAGGCTCAACAACTTGATTTAACGCTTATACCGTTTGCTTGGGTGCGGATAGATTTTATAAACACATTAGGTAACGATGCTATTCAAATCAATAGAATTATCGGGGGGGGGCAGGGGTTTCAAGTATCTAGTAATCAAACGCAAATTGCACTCACTTATGGAAATCAACAAGTAGAAATCCACTGTTTTATTGATAAAAATAATGTGCAAGTGGATAAAAAAACCTATACCATCAGTACAATTGCTCGTGATACAGTAGATCTTACTATTGAATTTTAACCTTTCAAAAAATGAAAACTGTGCACACTACCATTATTTCTTCTGTTACTTTTTACCAGCTGCAAAAAAGCAGCAGAAAGCTTCACCAGCCTTAGTGGAAAAGTAGTAGAACAAGGCAGTAACAAACCTATACCCAATGCCAAAGTATATTTTATGTGGCAAGAGTTTTTTACACTTAATGTAATAGAACATGAAATAGCCACCACTATAAGTGATGATGATGGCACTTATACCTTAGAAGGAGAACCACCAAACGAAAACCTGGTAGCGTATGCTGTGGCTGATCAGTATTTTGATTTTTCTGAGCAAACCTATAAAGATGATAATGTGGAGCGCGGGAAGGCTCAACAACTTGATTTAACGCTTATCCCTTTTGCTTGGGTGCGGATAGATTTTATAAACACATTAGGTAACGATGCTATTCAAACCAATAGAATTATCGGGGGGGGCAGGTATTTCAAGTATCTAGTAATCAAACGCAAATTGCACTCACTTATGGAAATCAACAAGTAGAAATCCACTGTTTTATTGATAAAAATAATGTGCAAGTGGATAAAAAAACCTATACCATCAGTACAATTGCTCGTGATACCGTGGATGTTACCATTGAATTTTAACCTTTCAAAAAATGAAAACGCTAACATCTCCGCTAGCGCGCTTTTGTAAAGCGTGCTTCCAATCTTTCACAAAACAATAAAAGCTACATAGCCAATTGAAATATTGTTAAACCAACGCTTTCGCGCGATTAGCTTCGTTGAGCTCCTACTTGGTAGTTTGGTTGCATCGCGCGTTAATTAATTAGAAAACACTTTTAATAAGTTTTTATAATCATCCAATACAGATCGAGGTAGCCCAGATTGCTATCTAATTTATACCAAAACAAAACCCCGATACTTTTTAAAGGTATTGGGGTTTTATGTTAAAAAGAAATTTACTATTATTTCCGCATTATACCTTAACGCCTATTTTTTTCACACAAAAATTGGATTCCTAAGCAGAAAAATGCGAAAACATGTAAAAAGCTTTAAATTAATGTTTTAACACGGATATTTGTGTGGAATTAAAAAGTTTCTTTGTGTAATTTGATTTTCAACATGTTGAATTTTTAAATGAAGAAAATTAGTAAGTGGTTAAATAAATTGGGATAACCTAACTTTTAACGTGAGTTCGATGTAAAAAACTTCAAAAAGGTTGAAAGAAAAGAGAGGTTTTTCGTATCTTAAAGGTCTGAAAAACAACAAAATACTACAAAACCTCTCTTATGATTACTGATGATAAAGTTATTGAAATCTTCTGTCAAATCGATGATTTCATGAAAGAATATGATAACGTGTTGGAAACTTATGGCATTCCAGCCCCGCAAACCGTCAAATTGCGAAAGCGTAAGTTCAGGATGTCCGACAGTGAGGTGATGACCATCATGATTCTGTTCCACCTAAAGTCCTACCGTAATCTAAAACACTTTTATATTACCCATGTTTGCAGGCACATGGCCGATTTCTTTCCCGATACGGTCTCCTATAACCGTTTTGTGGAGTTGCAAAAAAAAGTCATACAACCACTGGCCGTTTACCTTAAGCTAAGGGCGCTGGGAAAATGCACCGGCATTTCTTTCATAGACTCCACGTCCCTAAAGGTAAGCCATATTAAACGTGAAAAACAGCATAGGGTCTTTAAGGGCATTGCCCAGAAAAGCTTTGGCACGATGGGCTGGTTCTATGGGTTTAAACTTCACTTAATAACCAATGATAAAGGAGAAATCATAGAGTTTTTGATAACCAAGGCAAACGTGGACGACAGGCAGCCACTCAGAGATAAATCCTTTCACGACAAGGTTTTTGGTAAGATATACGGGGATAAGGGCTACTTGGGAAAAGACCTCTTTGATAAATTGTTTGTAGACGGTATACACCTGATAACCAAAGTAAGGAAGAACATGAAGCGAAAACCAATGGAGTTTATGGATCGCGTAATCCTACGCAAAAGAGCGGTAATAGAATCCATAAACGATGTACTCAAGAACATCTGCCAAATAGAGCACTCTAGGCATCGGTCATTTGATAACTTCATAGGAAATCTAGTGGCAGGACTCACTGCATATAGTTTTCTTGAATCTAAGCCTTCGGTGATAATCCAAGATATGCTCCCTTCAATAACTCTTCCTTAGGTCGAACTCACGTAACTTTTACTAAAAATTTTGAACCACTCACCCTATCAATACTGACATTCACTAAAAAAAATAGCTGATTTTTAGTGAGATATGAAAGAAGGTAAGATTTCTTTATCTACATTAGTACGGAATTACAGCACTAAATTCAGACGTTGGAAATTTAACACTGTTATTATGAAAAACCTACTCCTATCGCTTACACTATTACTCAGTTTTTTTGCTTGCAACAAAGAACCAGAACCAAAAGACTACACCGAAGTAGAAGGCCAGTTGCTTGATGCTGCCACCCACACACCTATAAAAAACGGCAAAGTAAGCCTGTATTTAGGCTTGGGCACACGCGTGCTTATGGATACCCTAACCGATGAAAACGGACGCTATTATTTTAAATATTTTCAAGGCGAATTACAGCAATTTGGCACTACCCTTACCTCAGTAGCAGCAGAAGCAGAAAATTATTTAGCTAATGATAATGTTGGACATTTTGGCCTTGATTATCCTACCCATGGCAAACTGACAATAGACAAAGATGGCTTTAAAAACACTATTGATATTGTATTGCCGCCTATTGGGTATGTGAAGTATATTTTTAATTATAATTCAGGTATTCCAGATTTTACAAAAGTCAGGTTTATACCATATAATACCACTGTGCAAACTAGAACTGCTGCTAATATTTCCGAACCTTATGTGTCAAGATATCCAGGAGGAAGTACATACCGTGTTGGGGTAAGTATATTTTTTAAGGATACACTTTTTGATTCTCGTGATGATTATCCATTTATACCTCGTTTCGATACGCTTATTTACTACAATGAATTTTAAACTAAATACTTAACCTATGAAAATTAGAAATTACACTTGCGCTTTCCTTCTTTTACTTACTCCAATTTTATTTTTTGGTCAAACAACCGATTCGGTTGAAGCTGATGTTTTTTTTAGTCAACTTGATCCAGCTAGAATACCTAGCGGTATTTTGATAGATAAATCTATTGGGGTGCCAACTTCATTTTTTAACGCTGATGGCGTAAATCCAGAAAGCCCTGTTTACACAGGCTTTGCCGCGCTTGACAATGTATGGCTCCGCTAGCGCGCTTTTGTAAAGCGTGCTTCCAATCTTTCACAAAACAATAAAGGCTACATAGCCAATTGAAATATTGTTAAACCAACGCTTTCGCGCGATTAGCTTCGTTGAGCTCCTACTTGGTAGTTTGGTTGCATCGCGCGTTAATTAATTAGAAAACACTTTTAATAGGAAGTTTTTTAACCATCCAATACAGATCGAGATAGCTTAAATATTCATCTAATTTATACCAAAACAAAACCCCGATACTTTTAAAAAGCATCGGGGTTCTTATATAGTATCCAAAGTCATTTAATTTGCTACTTCACTTAAAAACTTAATACGCGCTAAACGCAATTCGTCTTCTTCGTATTCGCCATCAAATTCATCATACGCTTCCTTTAGGTCGTCACTATCGGCTTCCATAAAGTACTCAAATATTTCCTCCATTTGGTCGTCATCAATTCTATCTTCCAAATAGTAATCTATGTTTACTTTGGTTCCAGAATTTACAATGTGCTCAATTTCAGTAATTAAATCGCCCATGCTCAAACCTTTGGCAGAGGCAATATCTTCAAGCGGCAACTTTCTATCGGTGCTTTGAATGATATATACTTTGATGGTAGATTTATTCACCACCGATTTCACTACAAAATCATCTGGCTTCATTACATCATTTTCCTCTACATATTTAGCAATAAGCTCTACAAATGGCTTCCCAAATTTTTTGGCTTTGCCTTCTCCCACACCGCTTACATTTTTTAATTCATCTAAAGTAGTAGGGTAGTTGTAGGCCATTTCACTAAGCGATGTTTCTTGAAAAACAGCGTAGGGCGGCACACCTTTTTGCGTACTTACTTTTTTGGTAAGGTCTTTAAGCATGTTGTAAAGCTGCTCATCAAGCACTGCTGCTGCGGCTTTACTGTCGGTAATAATATCTTCATCGCCATCTACATCATCATAATTATGATCTTCGGCTACCATAAAGCTATGTGGCTTTTCTAAAAACGCACGGCCTTCATCCGTAAGTTTTAATACACCATATTTTTCAATGTCTTTGCTTAGTAAATTAGTTACCACCGCTTGGCGCAATACCGACATCCAGTATTTTTCATCTTTATCTACACCCTTATTAAACATGGGTAATTCATTAACCTTATACTGTTTTAACGTATTGGTAAGATGTCCGCGTAAAATATGAATGATTGGTACAATTTTAAAACGTTCCTTAGTAGCATCAATGGCTTGTAAGGCTAATAACGCACTGTCTTTCGCTTCAAATTGCTTTTTTGGGTTTTTGGTGTTGTCATCATTTTCGGCACCGGGGCCATTTATTTCGTCAAACTCTTCACCAAAATAATGCAGAATAAATTTTCTACGGTTCATAGAAGTTTCTGCGTAAGCAACTACCTCCGCTAAAAGCTGCATACCAATTTCTTGTTCTGATACCGGTTTGCCGTGTAAAAATTTCTCCAGCTTTTCCACGTCTTTATACGCGTAATAAGCCACGCAAATTCCTTCGCCACCATCGCGACCGGCACGTCCGGTTTCTTGGTAGTAACTTTCCATGCTCTTAGGCATGTCATAATGAATAACAAAGCGTACATCCGGTTTGTCTATACCCATTCCAAATGCAATGGTAGCCACAATTACATCGGTATCTTCCATCAAAAATGCATCTTGATGTTTTACGCGTGTATTTGCATCTAAACCTGCGTGATAGGGGAGTGCTTTAATACCATTTACTTGTAATGTTTGCGCAATTTCTTCCACACGCTTTCTGCTTAAGCAGTAAATAATACCGCTTTTGCCGGTGTGTTGCTTTACAAAACGTATTAAATCACGGTCAACATTTTTCGTTTTTGGACGTATCTCGTAAAATAAATTAGGACGGTTAAACGAGGCTTTAAAAACCTGCGCATTATCCATACCCAGTGTTTTTTGAATATCACTTTGCACCTTTGGCGTGGCCGTAGCGGTAAGAGCAATCACCGGCTTCCGCCCGATTTTATCCATAATGGCGCGCAAGTTTCTGTATTCCGGCCTAAAGTCGTGCCCCCATTCTGAAATACAATGTGCTTCATCAATGGCAAAAAAGCTGATGGGTATGGAGCGTAAAAACTCAATATTATCTTCTTTGGTAAGCGATTCCGGAGCTACGTATAGCAACTTGGTAACTCCGCTAAGTAAATCGGTTTTAACCTGCTCCGTTTGTGTTTTTGTTAAAGAAGAGTTCAGCACGTGCGCCACTCCATTTTCTTCACTAAACCCACGGATACTATCCACTTGGTTTTTCATTAAAGCAATTAGGGGAGATACCACTATTGCCGTGCCGGCTTGCATAAGCGCGGGTAATTGATAACACATGGATTTACCACCACCCGTAGGCATTATTACAAAAGTATCTTGTCCGCTATAAATGCTTTCAATTACTTCTTCCTGATTTCCTTTGAATTTGCTGAAGCCAAAAAACTTTTTAAGCTGTGCCTGTACGTCTACTGTTTTAGTACTCAAATCTTAAATATAAATTATACAATAATGCAGGTTTTAAAGATAAAAAAACTCCTTAAAGGTAAAACCTATTTTTAGTTAAATGTGCGCCTTTTTACTTTATTTATCACCTTTGCGCCTTTAAAATATACTACGGCACGTTTATGGCAAAAAAACAAGAGGGCAGTATGTCCTTTTTACAACATTTAGAAATACTCCGGTGGCACCTTATACGCGCTACCGTTGCTATTGTTTTAATGGCCATTATTTGCTTCTTTGCCAAGCATATTTTGTTTGATGTTATCATCTTTGGCCCTAAAGACCCTAACTTTATAACTTATCGTCTTTTTTGCCAGTTTACCCAATTATTTAGTGCCGAAGGTGTGTTTTGCCTTACTGAAATGCCATTTCAAATTATCAATAATAAAATGGCGGGTCAATTTAGCACCCATGTTTGGGTGTCGTTTATTGGCGGATTTATTTTAGCCTTTCCTTATGTGCTGTATGAAGTTTGGCGTTTTATAAAACCGGGTTTGCGTGAAGGTGAGCGTAAACATTCAAGAGGGGTAATATTTTTCGCCAGTATTTTATTTATACTCGGTGTTTTGTTTGGCTATTATTTAATTGCACCACTCTCTGTACAGTTTTTAGGCTCTTATAATATAAGTGCAGAAATTACCAATTTAATTGATTTAATAAGTTACATCAGCACCGTAACCACCGTTACGCTAAGTGCAGGTTTAATTTTTGAGCTACCTATTGTGGTGTATTTTTTAGCAAAAGTGGGTGTGCTTACGCCTGAGTGGATGCGTAAATATCGCAAACATGCTTTGGTACTTATTTTGATACTCTCGGCCATTATTACGCCACCCGATATTAGCAGCCAAGTGTTGGTAACCTTGCCTATTTTATTACTGTATGAAGTAAGTATAAAAATTTGCAAGCGCGTGGTAAAAAGGCAGGAAAAAGAAATGCTTACCGCAGTTAAAAAACAATAGCGGTAATTTTACCTTCATTACAAAAACACCTACATGGCACCATTAAAATTACGGGCAGAAAACATTGTGAAGAAATACGGCAAGCGCACGGTTGTAAAAGGGGTAAGCTATGAGGTAAACCAAGGAGAAATTGTTGGTTTATTAGGGCCAAACGGTGCCGGTAAAACCACCTCTTTTTACATGACGGTTGGTTTAGTAAAACCCAATGAAGGGCATGTATATTTAGAGGATGAAGAAATAACCAAGTATCCTATGTATAAGCGTGCGCAAAGAGGAATAGGCTATTTGGCACAAGAAGCTTCGGTATTTAGAAAGCTATCCGTTGAAGATAATATTATGGGTGTGTTGCAAATGACCCCGCTAAATAAAGAAGCGCAAAGAGAACGTTTAGAAAAGTTGTTGGATGAATTTGGTTTGCAGCATATTAGAAAAAATAGGGGCGATTTACTTTCGGGTGGTGAGCGTAGAAGAACGGAAATTGCACGAGCCTTAGCCGTAGATCCAAAATTTATATTGTTAGATGAACCTTTTGCAGGTGTGGATCCCATTGCGGTGGAAGATATTCAGAGTATTGTAGCTTCTTTAAAAGATAAAAACATTGGTATTTTAATTACCGACCACAACGTACAAGAAACCTTGGCTATTACCGATAGAACGTATTTAATGTTTGAGGGTAAAATTTTAAAGTCTGGCTCAGCGGAAGAATTGGCTAATGATGAAACAGTAAGGCGCGTGTATTTGGGTCAAAATTTTGAACTTAGGAAGCGCAGAGCATCAGATGTGAAGGTTATTAAGGAAGAGGGGATGAACGAATAAGGTTCTACCGCTTACTCATCGCTGCCGCGAGGCTTTTAATAAATGTGCATGTTATATAGTTTTAAACTTAAATGAAAGCACTGCAGGTTTGTGATAGATTTAATGTGAAAATTTCAGTTTTATTTTTCGAATTAGCTTATCTGTTTGATTGCTATATTCCATTATTTACATGTTCCTTGAATATGCCTTTACTTTGTCTCAAACGTAGTTTAACCTGTGCTTAGTTGGTCAGATTTTGCAAACATCCCCCTCGTGCTTTATTACATTTGCATGTTATCGCTGCCGCGAACATCAATCATAACCCATAACCCCTAACTAGTGCCTTTTCCCACCCACAGCCTAATAACGAATAACCAATCACCAATAACGGATAACCAATCACCAATAACCACCACCTCCCCACTTCCTCAAAAAAAATGTTAAAAAAATGTGTAAAACCCTTATCAATACTATGGTTCCGTGTAGTGCATAACCGGTTTAAAAGTGTAGCTTTGTGATTATTCATTTAGGATACAACTAATTTATTATGAGCGATATACCAAAGGAATACAATTCAAATAGTATTCAGGTTTTAGAAGGTTTGGAAGCGGTGCGTAAGCGCCCATCCATGTACATTGGCGATGTTGGCGTAAAGGGTTTGCACCATTTGGTGTATGAAGTAGTAGATAACTCTATTGATGAGGCGCTAGCCGGCCACTGTAAGAACATTGAAGTATTTATAAATAAAGATAATTCCATCACCGTAAAAGATGATGGTCGTGGTATTCCGGTAGAAATGCACGAGAAAGAAGGGCGCTCTGCCCTTGAGGTAGTAATGACAGTACTACATGCCGGGGGTAAGTTTGACAAAGATTCGTACAAAGTTTCTGGTGGACTGCATGGGGTGGGTGTAAGTTGTGTAAACGCACTTTCCTCTAATCTAAAAGCAGAAGTACATAAAAACGGAAAACATTACGTACAAGAGTTTAAAATTGGTGTACCACAATATCCTGTAAAAGAGATTGGTACAACGGATATTAGAGGTACAGTAGTAACGTTTGAGCCGGATGCTTCTATTTTTATAGATACGGTATATCATTACGATATTTTACAATCGCGCTTGCGCGAATTATCTTTCCTTAACAAAGGAATTTCACTTTCTATTACCGATTATCGTAACGAGGATGATGATGGAAACCCCATTACGGATACCTTTTTAAGTGAAGGTGGACTAAAAGAATTTGTAGAGTTTATTGATGAAAACCGGGAGGCCATCATGCCTTCGGTTATTCACATGGAAGGTGAAAAAAATGATATTCCGGTGGAAGTAGCCATGCATTACAATACTGGCTATGCCGAAAATTTACACTCGTATGTAAACAATATTAATACGCATGAAGGGGGTACACACCTTGCCGGTTTTAGAAGGGCGCTTACGCGAACACTAAAAAAGTACGCTGACGAAAGCGGCATTTTAGCGCGTGAAAAAGTGGAGGTTTCGGGCGATGATTTCCGTGAAGGCTTAACAGCGGTGATTTCGGTAAAAGTAATGGAGCCTCAGTTTGAAGGACAAACCAAAACTAAATTAGGAAACAGCGAAGTAAGTGGTGCCGTAGATCAGTTGGTGGGTGAAATGCTAACCAACTTTTTAGAGGAAAACCCAAACAATGCGCGCATGATTGTGCAGAAAGTGATTTTAGCTGCTAAAGCTAGAGTTGCCGCCAAAAAAGCACGTGAAATGGTGCAGCGCAAAACGGTAATGGGTGGTTCCGGTTTACCGGGAAAACTTAGTGACTGTTCTGAAACAGACCCTGTAATTTGTGAAATATTTCTAGTAGAGGGAGATTCGGCAGGTGGAACAGCCAAGCAAGGGCGCGATAGAAATTTTCAAGCAATTCTCCCGCTAAGGGGAAAAATTTTGAACGTGGAGAAAGCCATGCAACACAAGGTTTTTGAAAACGAGGAAATTAAAAATATGTTTACAGCTTTGGGTGTAAGCGTAGGCACAGAAGAAGATGCCAAAGCCTTGAACTTGGCTAAACTACGTTACCACAAAATTGTAATTATGTGTGATGCCGATGTAGATGGTAGCCACATTGCAACGCTTATTCTTACCTTCTTTTTTAGGTATATGAAGGAGCTTATTGAGCAAGGCTACATTTATATTGCTTCACCGCCCCTTTATTTGGTTAAAAAAGGTAAGCAGCAACACTATGCGTGGAATGATGATCAACGTGATCGTTTTATTTCTGAATTAGGTGGAGAAGCAAAATCAGGAGTCGGCATCCAACGATACAAAGGTTTGGGTGAAATGAATGCTGAGCAACTTTGGGAAACAACCATGAATCCTGAGGGACGAACGATGCGCCAAGTAACCATTGATAGCGCTACCGAAGCAGACAGAGTATTTTCTATGTTGATGGGGGATGATGTACCACCACGTAGAGATTTTATTGAGCGCAATGCGAAATACGCAAAAATTGACGTATAAGTTAACGTAGTAAAAATTAGAAAAGCCCGATGAATCATACTTCATCGGGCTTTTTTGCTTTAGGAGGTATTTAAATACAATCTGAAAACGAACCGTTTAAATGTGTAGCATGATAAATAGGGTGATTTGTAATACTTTATTTATGCGTATAAGCTATGTTTGAAAAAAATAACTTCTCATTGCCTTATATGAAAAAGCACTTTTGGGTTTTTTTTTGGATTTGTGTGTTCGTTTTTCCACAGGTGGTAAAAGCTCAACAAGAGTTGTCCGGTTTTAAAGGTGCGGCCACTTATCTAAAGCAAAATAATCCTGACTATACCGAGTATTTGTCGCTTTTACAATCCGTTCAAAACTTTCCCTTATCAGAAGATTCTTTAAACTACTTAGAACCTTACTTAAATAAGGAAGAAGAGCGCATAGGTGATAAAGGAAAGTATGTGCATCTTTTGCTTTACTCCCGTTGGTATTATAAAGAAATAGGAAATATTGAACGCAGCGCGACATATACTTCTAAACTAGTTGCCCTAACTGAAAAATCAGATAAATTAGAAGAAGCATTTTTATACGATGCATTGGGTTATCACATGTTTGCGTTAAAAGATGTAGATAATATAGAAGAAGCCATTGAAACCGCCCAAAAGTTAGAAAAAGTAATTACGCTTAGTAGGGATACCATGCGGATAATGTATGGATATAGACAATTATGTGTTTTCTATCAGGCTATTAGTGATAGTGCAAGAGCTATAAAATTTTGTAGCGAAGGGGTGCGTCAAAATGAAAAATACGGCACTTCTTATTACAATTTCTCATTTTTTGAAACGCTAGCCATAATGCTAGAAAACGGCAATGCTAAAGCAAAAGATTCTGCTCTAGTATTACGAAAGTTAGGAATACAAAATGTAATAGGTACGCCTTATGAAGAGGTGTTACGTACTTCATACAGAAATTTAGCTGTGCAATATTCCCATTCCGCTCAGCCTGATAGCGCAGAGAAATACTTTGGCAAAGCACTTACAGTTTTTAAAAAATTCCCTTGGCAAGCCGGCCTTAATCAAACGTATTTATTACGTGCAGAGCATTATGTACGTTATAAAAACTATAGGAATGCCCAAGCATTGCTGGATACTGTAATCCCCATTATAGATCCCTTAAATTTTAGCGCATTAAGTGCTTCCTTACGCATTCAGCAAGCCTTGGCTGCTAAAAATCCAACGGAAATGCTTGCCTTAATTTCTAAGCGCGATTCCATTTTAGATAAAATAAACGGGGAGGAAAGAATTAGCATTACTGAGGAGATGGCGGCCAAATTTGAAACGGCCAAGAAAGAAGCTAAAAATGAACGGCTTATTTTAGAAAAAAAGCAACTACTATTATATGCAAGCGCGACAGGGGTAGCCCTACTTTCACTCGTAATTATTTTATATCTCTTAGCTCGTCAGCGCAAGCGTGAAAAAGAACTAGCCCAAAATAGAGCCGAATTAATGAAAGTAAAGGCGCAGCAAGCAGATAAAGCAAGGGTGGCCGTAGAAGAAAAATTTAAAGAACAACAAGAGGAATTAAGAGTAAGTATTAATGAAGCCATGCTTCAGCAAAATAGAATTGGCGAGTTAATGGAAATGGTAGAGGAACTACAAGCCGGTTCGGAAAATTCATTTGTGAGCAAAAAAACCAAACAAATGAAGCAAAAGCTGGAGGATTATAGTGCTGAATCTCAGTTAGTAGAATTAGATCAAAAAGCGCAGGGTGCTTACCCAATTTTGTACGAATATTTATCTAAAAACTTAACGTCAAGAAGCGAAGCCGAAAAATTGTTTTGCATTATGTTGGTTATGGAATATACTTCTGATGATATTGCCCGAGCCTTAAAGCGCTCACCAAAAGCTGTAAGTAATTTGCGCTACCGTGTAAGAAAAAGATTAGGGTTGCAAGATGCCATTGACCTGAAAATGCATTTAGTTGACTCAATTCATGGAGGATAATTTAAAATAAAAGTATCTATAAATCATTTACTTACATAAAATGAGGGGTAAATGAGGGTTAGTTTTTCTTGTGAGGTTTTGGTGATTTGTGGTATTTCACTTCATCAAAATTTCAAACATGAAGAATTCCTACAAAATTAAAAGTCTGTTCGCAATCATCCTTTTTGGTTGTTTTATGCTAAGTACGCTTGAAAGCGCAGCGCAACAACCAATAAGTGGCTTTTCATTCTTAGGCGTATATAATCAAAAAGCTTATTATGTTTCCACGAGCACTAATCAAAATTATTTTAGTGCTAGAGCTACGGCTTTGGGAAATGGCGGTGAATTAGTGAAAATCGAGACGCCAGGGCTTAACTTCTGGCTTAGGTCAAGATTACTTAGTAGAAGGGTATATAGAGTTTTTATAGGACTAAACGATCTTTCCTCGGAAGGAAATTTTAGATGGCAAGACAATTCTCCTCTGGGTTCGTATAGAAATTGGATGCCGGGAGAACCGAACAACGCTAACAACGAAGATGCTGTGGAGTTTAGGGCTGATCAAAACGGTTATTGGAATGATGTTCAAAGCACGGTAGGTTTACCGTACATAATGATGAGAAACTTACCGTATTCAAATCCTTCTATTAGTTTAACCAATTATTCTCCAACCGTTGGTAATACTATTACCTTAACTAATACGAATCCACAGGGTAGCCAAACGAGATGGTATATAGATGGAGCATACATTGGTGCTTCTCCAAATAATGCGTCAGTTTCAACTATTTCACACACCATTCTTAATGATGGGCAAATGAGAATAGAGGCAGAGAATACTGGGGGCGCGGCACCTCAGAGTTCTCGCAGTGTGCGAACAATAAATGTAAGAAAGCTGAGTAGCCCCACCATTTCATTCAGCCAAAGTGCCGTTACTTATGGTGATGCGGTTTCCCTTATCAATTCTCGTGCAGAGGGAACTTATACTCGATGGTATATAAATGATGTATATCTAGGCCAGTCTTCAAATCAAGGAAGCTCTTCCACGCTCAATTATGTGGTACCTCAAAATATAACTACGCATACTTTCGGTTTAAAAGTTTCAGCTGAAAATGTTTACAGAAGTTCTACAGGCTATATGAGTTCAAGATACCTTGCTTTCATTGACTGTGATGGCAGCAGTGTTGTGTCCAAAGACAGTGTAAACGTATATTTAGACGCTACAGGCAACGCTAATGTTACGTCAAGCGACATATTGTTTTCTGCCACCAGCAGTTGCAATAGTAGCTTTACTTACACACTTAGCCAGGATACCTTTAGCTGTACTTCTGCTCCTACTTCGTTTTTAGATACCGGAGCTATTCAATTCACAGGGGCAGGAAACTTGGCTACTAATTATCAATTTCCTGAACTGACTGGAAACATAGCAGACGATTGGACAATAGAGAGTTGGGTGAAGCCTTTGGGTTTAATTAATGGGGCAATATTCGGTAAAAAACAAACGGCTACCGGAACCACCGCGCTATATGGAAATGTAAACAGCAATGGCAGCATCACCTTTGGAATAAACCGCCCTGGTAGCGGCTGGTCATTTTTGACTACGCCAGCTAATACGTATGCTGGTAACAAATGGATGCACCTATCTTTTGTAAAACAGGGCGATTTTATGTTTATCTATGTAAATGGTGTTGAAAAAGCAACAAGAACTATTCTTTACCACGGTGGTAGTTCGCCTACCCCACTTTTAATAGGTGTTGATCGTGATGGAATTAACAAGCTAAACGGTCAGCTTGACGAATTTAAAGTATGGGATAAAGCGCTTACTCCAGTGGAAATAACTTCCATATTTGCTGGCAACACAGCTTCTAGTGGTAATGTACTATTGCACTTAGACTTTTCTGAGGCTACGGGAACAGTGGCTTATGATAAAAACAACAACGGGCGAAGTGCTACCTTTAATGGAACAGGCCTTACTTGGGTAGATGGACAAAGAGCCGATGGTTTTACGGGCAATTTCACAATTTTAACGGCCACCGATGGCTTTGGAAATAAATATTCTGACGCCACTTATGTAAATCTGATAGATACCGTTTCTCCAACTACATTAACCCAAAACATTACCGTACAACTTGATGCCAATGGCAACGCCAGTATTACCGCTGCAGATTTGGATAACGGAAGCACCGACAATTGCGGTATCACAACCTTAAACGTTGCACCTTCAACGTTCAACTGTGCTAATGTTGGAGCCAACACCGTAACCCTTACCGCTACAGATGCTAGTGGAAACATTTCATCCGCCACAGCGGTAGTAACGGTGGAAGATAACATCGCGCCAAGCGCAGTAGCTCAAAACATCACCGTACAACTTGATGCTAATGGCAATGCCAGTATCAACGCGGCTGACATTGACAACGGAAGCACGGACAATTGTAGCATTACTAGTTCATCGGTTTTAAATTTCAATTATGATTGCTCTGCTCCGATTTTGGATACTACCTACAGCTATTCGCTTAGCCCTACACGTAGGCATGGATTCTATTATAATCAAGGTCTTACAAGAAACGGAGGAGCCTATACAATAGAATGTTTGTTCCGCCTTGATGATAGTTATAATGGCGGGCCCATGGGCGTTATTGCCTATGGTAGTCATTCATCGTGGCAAACGCTCTTTTATAAGAGAATGAACGTTTTTATTGATAATTGGAAACTGCAAATAGAAACTGGTCAGCTAGAAATTTTACCGGATACCTTACATAAGGGAAAATGGTATCATGTTGCAGTATCTTACAATGCAGGTCAGATGAATGTATATGTAAATGGATTGGAGAAGGCGAGTTATACCACTAACTCCTATATTCAGTATGGTGCATTACAATTAGGAAAACGATATACCAATGCCCCGCATTATTTTACCGGAGAGATTGGTATGGCACGAGCGTGGAACCGAGCGTTAACTTCTGCTGAAATTTTAAATGCCACCTATTCTCCCGTAGTAGGTTCGCAAAATAACCTTTTAGTACATTGGGATTTTTCGGAAGGTAATGGTTCTTGGATACACAATAGCGGGTCGTTAGGCGATTCTACCCAAATAGCATCACATAGCAATTCAGCTTGGCAAAGTGTAATTAAACCTTACTCGGCTAACCATGCATTAGGAAACTACTCCTATGTTGTGCAGGATCAGGCAGGTAATTCGGATACTACTTCAGTAGAAATTTTGGTGTTGGATACGATTATGCCTGATATGCAGTCTAATAGCATAACTGTAAATCTTGTTGATAGAAATACCTACACATTATCTCAAAGTGAGATATCTCAACTAGGAGCAAATTCTTCAGACAATTGTTCCTTGAGATTTACTATTGGATCGGGTAAAACTAATTATGGTTGCAATGATGTAGGACAAACATTTAACTTAACCCTCATCGGTACTGACGCCATTGGTAACAAAGGTTCCGCTCCAGTAACGGTAACCATCGCTGACCCCAACAGTGTGTGTAACGACCCACCCGTTGCAGCATGTGCGCCATTTACCGTTTCTACCGATGGAAGTTGTGAAGCCTTTATCACCGCTGCCGATGTAGATGGTGGTTCAAATGACCCTGATGGAGATGCCTTGACGTACAGCGTAGATAATGCTGGTCCGTTTGGTGTAGGAACACATACGGTAACTTTAACGGTAAGTGATGGCGAGTACAGCGATGCCTGTACGGCTGCCATTACGGTGGAAGACAATACTTTACCAACGGCTATTGCTCAAAACGTAACTGTTCAGTTAGATGCCAGCGGTAACGCCAGCATAACAGCTGCAGATATCGACAACGGAAGCACGGACAATTGCGGTATCGCAACCTTAAACGTTCAACCTTCAACCTTCACCTGTGCAAACATTGGTTCTAATACCGTAACCCTAACGGCAACGGACGTAAATGGAAATACTTCATCCGCCACAGCGGTAGTAACGGTGGAAGACAACATCGCACCAAGCATTATTACTCAAAATCTAACCGTACAACTTGATGCTAACGGAAACGCTACTATTACCGCTGCTGATATTAACAACGGAAGTGCTGACAATTGCGGCATCGCAACATTAAACGTTACCCCTTCAACGTTCAACTGTGCTAACGTTGGAAACAACACGGTAACTCTTACCGCTACAGATGCTGGTGGAAACATTTCATCAGCCACAGCGGTAGTAACGGTGGAAGATAACATCGCGCCAAGCACAGTAGCTCAAAATATCATCGTACAACTTGATGCTAGCGGAAACGCTATAATTACCGCTGCAGATATCGACAACGGAAGCACGGACAATTGCGGCATCGCAACCTTAAACGTTGCCCCTTCAACGTTCAACTGTGCAAACGTTGGAGCCAACACGGTAACTCTTACCGCTACAGATGCTAGTGGAAACATTTCATCCGCCACAGCGGTAGTAACCGTGGAAGATAACATCGCGCCAAGCACAGTAGCTCAAAATATCATCGTACAACTTGATGCCAACGGAAACGCCAGCATAACAGCAGTAGATATTGACAACGGTTCAAACGATGCTTGCGGTATCGCAACATTAAACGTTCAACCTTCATCCTTCACCTGTGCAAACATTGGTTCTAATACCGTAACCCTAACGGCAACGGACGTAAACGGAAATACTTCATCTGCCACAGCGGTAGTAACGGTGGAAGACAACATCGCGCCAAGCTTGGCCGGTTTGCCAAACGATATTACAGTAACGGCAAGCAACAATACTTGCTCAGAAACCGTAAGCTGGACGGCACCCATAGCTACTGATAATTGCGGAGTTACGCTTACCAGTACGCACAATACAGGTGATGTTTTTACCATAGGTACTACAATAGTAAGCTACACAGCTACTGATGCTAGCGGAAACAGCACTAGCGAAAGCTTTACGATTACGGTAAATCCATCGGTTATTAACCTTAACACAAGTAGTCCTACTGCGGCTGGTGGTACCAACATTAGTTGCGCGGGTGGCGCAGATGGTAGTATAGATTTGAGTGTTAGCGGTGGTTGTGCTCCATACACATACAGTTGGAGCAATGGTGCTTCCACCGAAGATATCAACCATCTATCGGCTGGAACTTATACGGTAACGGTAACCGGTAATAGCGGAACTACTGCCACCGCCTCTGTAACACTTACAGAACCCAATAACGCTCTGCAACTAACTACCACGGCTAGCGGTTTTGCTCAAGGTTGTGGCCTTGCTAACAATAAACTTTACCTCGGGTATGGTGCGCAAGCTGTGCAATTGCAAACAATTGCATCGGGCGGAAGCCAAGGCTATACGTACAGCTGGGCGGCAGATTCAAGTTTAAGTGCTTTGGATCTTGCTAATCCTATTGCGCAACCTTTGGCCACCACCACCTATTTTGTTACGGTAACCGATATTAATGGATGTAATGTAACCGACAGTATTACGGTAACGGTGATAGACATTACAAAAGATACAGACGCTGATGGTATTCCTGATTATATGGATAAATATCCTGCGGATGCTTCTAACAACAACAGGCCTAGTGTAATAGCCTATCTGTGGGACGATCAAGATGCGGACGGTAAGCAAGATGTAAACGAACCTTACATAGGATGTGGAAAAGTAAAACTAAAGCGCAGTAACGGGCAGGTATTACACACGGCTTGGGGAAACGCGGCCAGTGGTTTTGTAGTGTTTTTTGATCTTACGCCCGGTGAGCAGGTTAAGCTAGCATTTGAAACCATTAATGGTAAATATGCCTTTACCCACAAGGGAAGAGGTGGTGATCATAAAAATAGTGATGCCGATAGAAATAATGGAAACACTCGAAACTTTACACTTCCGGCCAACGGAGTGGTTACGAATATGGATGCCGGAATGTGGGCTCCGGGTGTAGTAGAAACATACGTGTGGGATGATAGAGACGCGGATGGAAAACAAGATGCAAGTGAACCCGCTATTGCCGGTGTAAAAGTGTTCTTGAAAAAATCTAACGGGCAGCAAATTGGTACGGCATGGACAAATAATAATGGTGTTGCTTCTTTTAATGATGTGCCAGCAGATACAGATTTGAAACTACAGTTTGAGGCAAAACAGTATCATGCCTTTACCTATAAGGGAAGAGGTGGTGATCATAAAAATAGTGATGCCGATAGAAATAACGGAAACACTAGGAACTTTAAGCTAACCAAAGGTTCAGAAACATATACGAATATGGATGCAGGCTTGTGGGCTCCGGGCACGGTGCAAGCTTATGTGTGGGATGATCGCGATGCCGATGGAAAGCAAGATGCAAATGAACCAGCCATTACTGGAGCAAAAATGTACTTGAAAAAAGCCAATGGCCAGATTATAAAAACTGCTTGGACCGATAGCAACGGGCTAGCCACGATGTATTGGATACCTACGGATGTGCATTTGAAAATTCAGTTTGAAACTGTAAATAGTAACTACGCCTTCACCCATAAGGGTAGAGGAGGCGACCATCAAAATAGTGATGCCGATAGAAACAACGGAAACACTAGGAATTTTAAGCTAACCAAAGGTTCAGAAACGTATGAAAAGATGGATGCAGGATTATGGGCACCGGGTTTTGTTGAGGCGTATGTGTGGGACGACCGTGATGGCGATGGAAAACAGGATAGTAACGAACCGGCTATAGATGGTGTGCGCGTACGCTTGAAAAAATCAAACGGACAAGTGCTTCAAACACTTAATACAGACATTAGCGGATTGGTGTTGTTTAGTAACGTGCCGGCTGACCAAAATGTGAAGCTAGAATTTGAAGAGAAAAACGCCAGTTACGCCTTTACCCATAAGGGTAGAGGAAGCGATCATCAAAATAGTGATGCCGATAGAAACAACGGAAACACTAGGAACTTTAAGCTGACCAAAGGTTCGGAAACGTATGAAAAGATGGATGCAGGATTATGGGCACCGGGTTTTGTGGAAGCGTATGTGTGGGACGACCGTGATGGCGATGGAAAACAAGATAATAACGAACCGGCTTTAACAAACGTAAAAGTGGAGCTGAAAAAAGCCAACGGTCAAAATATAAATACTGCTTGGACAGATGCCAACGGTATAGCCCATTTGGATAGAGTGCCGGCAGATGAGAACGTAAAACTTACCTTTAATTTGCCTAATGCAAACTATGCTTTTACGCATAAAGGAAGAGGTGGCGATCATCAAAACAGTGATGTGGATAGAAATAATGGAAGTACCCGTACGTTCAAGTTAACTAAAGGCTCAGAAACATACACGAATATGGATGGCGGACTATGGGCACCGGGCAGCATAGAAACCTATGTTTGGGATGATGCCAATAAAAACGGAAAACAAGATGCGAGTGAATCGGCTTTAATTGGCGCAAAAGTTTTTATGAAGAAAACCAACGGTCAGTTGCTGCAAACACAATGGACAAATGCAAATGGAATAGCCACTTTTACCAACGTACCAGCTAATGCTGATGTAAAATTGGAGTATGAGCTTTATGGAGGTTTTGTATTTACTGATAAAAATAGAGGTGGAGATCATCAAGATAGTGATGCCGACAAGAACAGCGGACAAACGCATCATTTTAAATTAACCAAAGGAAGCGAAGTATTTACAACAGTAGATGCAGGACAGTTTTATCAGCCTAATGCTTTGGTAAGCAATGGTGGCAACGAAAATACCGCTGTGGCGGATAAGCAATCTGCTGAAAAACAAAATGGAGTGGAAGGTGCAGCGCTTTCAAATTCAGAAAACCCGTTGCACGTAAGTGTTGGCTTGTATCCAAATCCTACCAGTGGTTTATTTACATTAAGTGCTAAAAACGTAGGAGCCGGTAATGTGCATTTTGTGCTTACGGATGTTGCAGGGAAATTGATTGAAAAGCGCACCATAGTTACAAAAGATGGTAATGTACAAGAGCAATTCGATTTACAAGAACTGCCATCAGGTGTGTACTTAATGCAAATTATACACAAGGAAAACCGAGAGGTACATAAAGTGATTAAGGAATAATAGGTGTTAGTAGTTTATTATAGGTGTTAGGTAAGAAAGGGCTTCACTGTAAAGTGAAGCCCTTTTTAATTTTTGGATATTTTCTGAAAATTCTTTACAACCAACCTCTTCTTTTAAAATAAATAAGCAAGCCGCCACCAATACTGATAACCACACCCCAAAAAATAAAATAGCTGTATTTATATTCTAATTCAGGCAAGTTTTGAAAGTTAGTACCATATACTCCTGCTAGAAATCCTAAGGGTATAAATATGGCCGAAAAAATGGTCAACACCTTCATTATGTCGTTCATCTTATTACTCATAGCACTGTGATACAATTGAATATAATCACTTAAAACCGTGCGGTATGCTTCAACCGATTCAATACTATGAACTACCAGCCCCTGTAAATCTCTAAAATAAGGCAGTGTTTTTTCTTTATTTATAAAAGGCGTGCCCGAACGTAGTAATTGTATCATTAGTTCTTTAACCGGCTTTACCACCTTAAGCACAAAGTGCAATTCGCGTTTGTAAGTGTTAATCATGGCCAACACTTCCTCATCAGGGTCATCTAATACTTGAAGTTCTAAATCATCAATTTTTTCACCTAAATTTTCAATTAAATACACGTAATTATCCACTATTGTATCCAAAAGCGCATAGGTTAAATAATCTGGTCCAAGTCTTCTTACGTTACTATTTATGTTTTCTAAACGTAGGCGCACGGCATCAAAAGTATCTCCGGGTGCTTCTTGAAATGTAATGAGCATTTGATCCTTAATCACAAAACTTACCTGCTCACTTAACACGCGTTTACTTGTCTCATTAAACTGCAGCATTTTTAGAGTAATAAAGGCAAAGTCTCCAAACTCATCAAATTTAGCCCGTTGGCCGGTATTCATAATATCCTCCATGGCTAAAGGATCAATTTCAAATTGATCGCGCATTTGCTCCATAAAAGCAACCTGATCTAATCCGGTAACGTTATACCATTGGCGCATACCTTCATGTTCCTTAGGCACCTTACGTCTTTCTACATTTGTTTTGGCTATTACCTGCTTTTCATCATACGCCATGTATTCAATGGTAGGTTTTTCCACCATTTTGGTACCAATAAATACCAAACTGCCGGGTGGTAAACCACGGTTTTCAATTCTCTTTTTAAATAATCTAGCCATTGGGGTTTGCTCTTGGGCGTTACATTTTTCGCTTAGCGCGATGGGAGCAAAGCTAACTAAAGAAATCTGCGGAAGCGTATTTACCCTTTGTATTTTAAAAAAGTTCTGCTTTAAGCAGGGTAACTTTTCGTATCAGTTTTTTATCGCCAGTAGCGGTATAGATAAACTGTTTTTCTTGTAAAAATCCTATATCATTTCTAAAGGCATATTCACTTTTACCACTATCTGCAATATGTACTAAATACTTAGCAAAATTGCCGGCAGCTATATCTAAAGGTTTATACTTTTCTTCATACAAGGTGTTTATAGAAATCCCATCTCCACCTAATAATTTAACACGATTTTTAACATTAGCAAACATCGGGTTAAAAGTGAAGCAATACTCTATATCAGGGTTAAAGTCTAACACTCGTTCAAATAAATAGTCTGGCGTTAAAAGCCAACTTTTTATTGATAATGGATTCGGTTCGTTTAGATTAACTAATTGATTATCCACTGAACTTAAATGATTTAGAATATCTTTAATCGTTACTTTTGAAGTATCAGTGCTTAAAAAAGCAAAGTCATTTTCACTCCAATTTGAGTCGATGTACGTCCAAGAATTATTTCGATGCAATGGAAAATATACCCTCTCTAGTCGGTCGCCTTCAAAAAATCTTTTTGCTAGGTAACCGCAAGAATTTGAGTCTGCATCAGATTCCGCAGCGCATCCAAAGAGGAGCATAACGGTTGCAAATAGCAGTATTAAATTTTTACTAGTCATAGGTTAAATGTTATACCACAATCTTCAATTCTCTTTTTAAAAAACGCAGCCATTGTGGTATGCTCTTGGGTGTATTGTTTTTCGCTTAGCGCAATAGGAGCAAAGCTAGCTAAAGAAATCTGCAGAAGCGCAGTTACTTTTTGTATTTTAAAAAAGTTCTGTTTTAAGCAAGGTAACTTTTCTAATTAATTTTCTTTCTCCTGTTGAGGTAAATGTGTAGCGTCTTTCTTCTAAAATGCCACGCTCTGTTCTAAACGCATATTCTACTTTACCATTATCACCAACGTGCACCAAATATTGAAAAAATTCACCAACTCCGGTTTTTAGTGGTTTATTTTCTTCAAAGTATAATAAGCTTATTTTGGTGCTATCGGAATTAGAAAAATAGATTGGTCGTATTACATTAAAAAATAACAAGTTATAAGTATAGCAATCTCCGGTATTTGGATTGCTACCAAAAACACTTTCATACAATGCATCAGATTTAACTAAAAATGATTTAATAGAAAGCGGGTTAGAGGCATTAAGATTTATAATTTTACTTGTGGAAGAATCTTTGGAATTTAAAATTTTTGTAATAACCAAATCTGATGTATCGGTGCTCAAAAAGGTATAATCCGTTTCGCTCCAATTGGAATCAACATACGTCCAACGGTCGTTTTTATGCACAGAAAAGTAAACGTTCTCAATTTTTTCGCCTTCAAAAATACTTTCACCTATAAATTGACAAATATCACCTAATTCAGTTACAGGTTCTTTTTTACAACCCAATAAAATGGTAAGAAACAGCAGAGGGGTAACTATTTTTTTTTGATACATATTAAAAAAGATTAATTAGAATTAAACTAAAGACACTGCAAGTGATATGACCGTTGCCTACGCTAAAATTTTCTTTACCAAGTTATGCTATTTTTATCTGTAAAAGCAAGCAGCCCTTTGTTTTTACTAAGCATAAAACCATCTTCATGGTTAGCAAATTTTTCTTCCAATACATGATGGTGATTTTCTCCATGTATCACGGTGTGCTCCGCATAAGTGAAAGGTTTGTTTACATTTAATACGATATCGCCATTTTCACCGGAGCGCGAAGTTCTGTAAAAAGAAAAAACACCATTTCAGCGTATCCAAACCAAAGCGTCAAGAGCGGTGTTTTTTCCGTATTACTTTTCCACAGCAATTTTAAACGTTACATTGTTTCCGTAAAATGAAAACGAACCAAACTAGGCGTTAAAATCGTTATCATCTAAAGCGGTACACTGCTTACCTTCTTCGCAAGCAGAAATAAAAAAAAATAGAGCATAAAGAGCCTTGGAGGTTGGTGCGGTGCTGTAATGAAGTTTTAAACAGTAACGGTTAAAATTCTATAACCGTTAGTTTTACTTATTCAAAACATAAACTCACTGTAATAGCACGGCTCTCTAGGCGATTAATGCCCTCTACAAAGCGGGTTCCATCTTGCACCAATAAATCTACAAAACCCCAAGAACCTTTTATTTGGGGCGACATTTTAAAATATTCGAAATAAAAATCTAAACCAAAACCAATTTCATACGCAAAATCGCGGTTGTTTAGTTTAAAAAAGCGATCGTCTTTCACATCTTTTTTACTGGCAAAATCATAGCTATATTTTACGCCACCAACTACGTACATTCGGTAGTTATTAATCCGGTTCGATTTGTATTTTAAAAGTAGAGGTAAATCTGCAAAACTGCTTTGAATTTTTCTTTCAACCTCTATTAAACCACCCGTATTAGGATTAGCAATACTAAAAAATATGGTGCGCTCTGTGCTGGCAAAACCGGGCATTAGGCGTAAATCAAAATGATCGCTTAAGCGTAAGTTGCTTATAATATTTATGTGGTAGCCGGGCGCTGTTTCTGTGCGTATAGAGTAGTATCCTTCCTGCGCAGCCAAATCAGCTTTGGGTTGTACTTGAAAATCCCAAACATTGCCACCAATAGAAAATCCAAAATGAATTCCTTGTCTATCGTACTTAGGTTGATTTTTTAATCTGCCTTGAGCGCAAACCGAAGTAACGGTGGCTAAAAATAAAAGAGTGAAAAAAAATAAACGGCCTTGCTGCATGCGGCTAAAACGGATTTGAAATACTATTATTTTAAGGCTTCATAAATGGTAGCCACGCCAAAGGTAACGGGTTTAAAACTCTTGGCATCAAAACCTACTTTTTTTAGTACTTGCATAAATGCCTCACCAAAAGGAAAAGCCCCTACCGATGCAGGTAAATACGTATATGCGCTGCTATCTTTACTCACCATTTTACCTAAAGTTGGGAGTATATTTTTAAAGTAAAAATTATAAGACTGCTTAAATGGGAATTTGGTTGGTTGAGAAAATTCTAACACTAACAAGGTGCCGCCTTTTTTTAGCACTCTGTTAATTTCACTCAATCCTTTTTCCAAATTTTCAAAATTTCTAACCCCAAAAGCTACTGTTACGGCATCAAACGTTTCATCTTCAAAAGGTAAATCTTCTGAATCTGCCTGTGTTAAAGAAATAATATGGGTTAATTTTTTAGCTTCAATTTTCTTTTGGCCAACGCTTAGCATTCCTGCGGAAATATCAATACCTACAATTTTATGAGGATTGGCCTTGGTAAGAGCAATAGCTAAATCAGCTGTGCCGGTGGCTACATCTAACACATGCTTAGCACCGGTTTGCTCCACCATTTTCACCACCTTTTTACGCCATCCTTTATCAATACTTAAAGATAAAAAGTGGTTTAAAAAATCATAGCGTTCAGATATGTTGTCAAACATTTTGGCAACCTGCTCTTTTTTACTTCCGTCTTCGTGTTGATAAGGTTTTACCTCTTTACTCATAATCATTTACCTAAATTAGTGCAGGCTGCAAAAGTAGCTTTGCCATGCGGTATATCAGCACAAAAATTGAATAGGAATTGTTTTGGCTAAACAGATACCTATTATACAGCACTTCTTACTTATAGAAAATAAGCGCTGTATTTAGTATAAATAATTTTCAACTGAAATACGTTAAAGTAACATAAAGTTAGGTAGTTGTAGTAATTTCGCCACCTTAAAAATGTAGAATGAAGAAACAACTAGTATTTTTACTCCTAATTGCCGCCTATCAATTTCAAGCACAGAGTACTTTTAAACCTTTTCAATATCCGGATTCCTATCAAGTTTATCTAGACTTAACCGCTTTAGAAGACGATAAATTACCGGTGCAAATTGTACCGCCTATTGTTAACAAAGACAGTGTGGAGTTTCAAATGCCCAAAATTATACCCGGTACGTATGATGTGCACAATTATGGAAGATTTGTAAGTGAATTTTTAGCCTTAGGCCCAGAAGGAGAAAAACTGGAGGTAAAGCAACTAGATAAAAATCGTTGGCGTATTTACCAAGCATTTGATCTGTATAAAATTACCTATAAAGTAGATGATACTTATGATTATGAGGAAAATACAGATATTTTTGAACCGGCAGGCACTAGTGTAGATGATAGTGTTTTTCTGCTAAATAACTTTGGTTTTATTGGTTATTTAAAAGAATTTCAAGAGGTGCAGTTTACATTAAAAGTAAAAAAACCGAAAGGTTTCTACGGCAGCTCAGCCTTAATTGCCACCAATGAAAATGGCTTAGATGTATTTACCACCAAAAACTATTTTGATTTACATGATAATCCCATTTTATACTGTGTGCCAGATACAGCTAGTATGGAAGTAGGTGGTGCGCGTGTGTTGGTTTCTGTTTTTTCTAAACTAGGTTTGGTAAATGCGAAAAAATCGTTAGAGCAAATTAGTGAAGTGTTAAATGCTGCGGCTACCTATTTAGGTGGAACTTTACCCGTAGAAAAATATGCCGTACTTATTTACTGTGCTGATCCTGAAAAAATGGGCGCTGGCTACGGAGCCTTGGAGCATCATAAAAGTACCGTGTTATATATGCCTGAAGTTGACGATGATTTCTTTTACAATGGGGTGCGTGATATTACGGCTCACGAGTTTTTCCACATTATTACTCCCTTAAATATTCACAGCGAGCAAATTCATAAATTCAACTTTATTGAACCTGAAATGTCAGAGCATATTTGGTTTTATGAAGGCGTAACCGAGTATAATTCCATTTTAGTACAAGTGCGCGATGGTATTATTACTACCGATGAATTTTTAGACCAAATGCGGGATAAGATGATAGAAAATGAAAGTTATAATGGTAACATTCCACTTACCATGGCGAGCAAGTTTACCTTAGAATTTTTAAAGGAAGAGTACAGCAACTTCTATCAAAAAGGAGCTATTGCCGGCTTGGCGCTTGATCTTAAATTACGTTCCCTATCACAAGGAAATTATGGTTTACCGGAGCTGTTAAAGGAATTAGGGACTATTTATGGAGCCGATACTTTTTTTGTGGATGAAAATTTCTTCAACATTATTACCGACATTACCTATCCTGAAATGCGTGAATTTTTCGCGTTACACTATGAGTCAACGGTACCTTTTCCATTTTTTGAGTTATTTCAAACGGTAGGAATTACCTATTTGCCAGAGGAATATTTTGAGCGCTTTAGTTATGGCAACGTTGGTTTGAGCTATAATCCGGAAACGGAAAGATTGGTAGTAGAGGAAATAGATAACATAGATGCTTTTGGCGTAGATATGGGCTATGAGCCGGGTGATGAAATTATTACCTTTAATGGTGATTCCTTAAATCTGGGTACGTTGCAAACAGTGATGAATAATTTTTTTAGTACTACTGAACAAGGAGATAAAGTAAAAGTGGAAGTGGCCAGGCCAAAAGCTAATGGTGCGTTTAAAATCAAAAAGTTAAAAGCCAAAGCCATCCGCGTACCTGATATGCGTACGCACGTATTAAAAGAAAAAGAAACCGCTTCACCAGAAGCAAAATCAAATATGAAACAATGGATAAATCAATAGTAAAAGCGGGTGTTTTAATGCTGGCACTGTGTGTTAGTTTTTCAGCTTGTAAAACGGACGCACCGCAGGTGGCAGAAAAAAGCAACCTTGGTTTTGATGTTGCCAATTTAGATAGCAGCGTAAGCCCTTGCGATGATTTTTTTCAGTTTATGGCGGGCGGATGGATAAGAAATAATCCTATTCCAGAAACAGAATCAAGATGGAGCAATTTCAATATTTTACTAGAAGAGAATAACGCTAAAGTAAAATTGTTGCTGGATAGTGTATCGGCCTTAAAGCCTGAAAATACTACCGATTATGCACGCAAACTAGCTACGTATTACAACAGTGGTTTAGATAGTACCGCAGTAGAAAATGCCGGTTTAACTCCTTTAAATGCAGTTTTTGAAAAGATAAAAACCATTCAATCGCCTAGCGATTATGTTAATCTAATGGGTTTCTTTAAAGCCAATGGTATTGCTGCTCCTATTGCTTCTAGTGTTAGTGTAGATGATAAAAACAGCGCAGCTTACGTTTTAAATATTTCGCAAAGTGGCTTAGGAATGCCAGATCGTGATTATTATGTAGAAGATAATGAGCGTTTTGCAGAGATGCGTACAGCATATAAAAAACACGTGGCCGAAATGTTAGCGCTAGCACAATTTGATGGTGATGCCAACCAATTGGCTGAAGCTATTTTCCTTTTTGAAAAGGATTTAGCACAAGTATCTATGACCAGAGAAGCCATGCGTTTTCCGGAAAATACGTATAACAAGCGCTCCATGAAAATGGTGGTAGATATGGCTCCGGCACTTAATTTGGCAAGTTATTTTTCTGTAAATGAAATCAAATTTGATTCTGCGGTTGTAAATCAGCCAAACTATATAGCAGCGCTAGATAATATTGTAGCAAAACAAAACGGCAATACGCTGCAAGCTTATGCAGTGTGGTGCACGCTACATGCTTACGCAGATTATTTACCACACGGCTTTGTGCAAAGTGATTTTGATTTTTACAATACTGCTTTGCGCGGTACTAAAAAGATGAAACCACGCTGGAAGAGAACTATTTCTGCCGTAGAAAATGGTTTGGGAGAGCAACTAGGTCATTTGTTTGTGGCAAAGTATTTTCCTGAAGAAAGTAAAGTGGAAATTCAAAATTTGGTGGAAAATTTACGCACCGCTTACCGCGAAAGAATTAAGCAGCTGGGCTGGATGAGCGAAGAAACCAAAAAAAGAGCCTTAGAAAAATTAATGGGTTTTACCTATAAAATTGGTTATCCTGATACGTGGGATAAGCAGGAAGGACTTATTGTTAATAGCAATGTATATTTAGAAAATGCAATGGTTATTAGCGCGTTTCAGATAAAAGATAACTTAAAAAAGCTTGGTAAAAAAGTAGATAGAAACGAATGGTTTATGCCTGCGCACATTGTAAACGCTTACTACAATCCTTCGTTTAACGAGATTGTGTTTCCGGCCGGAATTTTACAACCACCTTTTTACAACCCTGCTGCTGATATGGCTATAAATTTTGGCGGTATTGGCGGTGTTATTGGTCATGAATTTTCGCATGGTTTTGATGACCAAGGCAGTAAGTACAATGTTGAAGGAAACTTGGACAATTGGTGGACAGCACAAGATTCCACAAGTTTTGATTCACGCACCACAAAAATGGTCCGTCAGTTTGATGGCTACCAACCAATTTTAGAAAGCTTTGTAAATGGCAAATTAACGTTAGGTGAAAATATAGCCGACTTAGGTGGTTTAACCTTAGCATATTATGGCTATAAAGCAGGATTAAAAAATGGCGATTATAAAGGAGATACTATTGATGGCTTTTCATGGCAACAACGCATCTTTTTAGGTTGGGGCCAGGTGTGGCAAGTAAATCAAACGGATGAAGCCACCCGCAATCAGGTATTAACGGATCCACATAGCCCTGCACAATACCGAGTAATTGGCCCAATGAGCAATATGCCTGAATTTGCACAAGCGTGGGGCTGCAAAGCCGGAGACAATATGGTGCGCCCAGATTCAGTAAAAGTGGAAATTTGGTAGCATGTATCTAATTGAAATATTTAACTAATTAAATACTATATGAGAAAACTAATTGTATTAGGAGCAAGCTTTGCGCTGCTGCTTTCCTGTGGTAAGTCACGCTCATATGGGTTTATAGCAGAGACTGCAGATATTTCAGATAGAAATCTTAGCGTAGAAGCAAAACAGATAGTTGCCGATATGAAATCTACTTCTGATGGAACCATACGGATTACAGAAAGAGAGGGCGCACAAAGCAAATCATTTGAAGTAACAGCTTATTTTTTGCCCGATACAAATTTCAAATTATCTCCTTTTGGCGCGCTTAATATTGGTAGCAATTACACCGTAGCCCCGGATAGCAATAATGCTTATAGCAAAAGATGGAGCATAATCGACTCTAACGGAAATGCTGACCCGTTTGGAAATACCACTAGTATCTCTTTGTATAATGATGCAAATTCAAAGAGTATTTTCACTTCATATTTACACTTTCCACAGCACACATCGGTTCATTTAAGTGCCACCGCACAAACAGAGGAAAAACGTGCTGTTTCATGGAATTCAGATTCGCTAAGCAACGCTTACGTTTATTTAACCATTAGGTATATACCCGACTTATTATCAAACCACAAGCTAGATAAGAAACCGATTACTAAAAGGAAACTTATTCCTAATAATGGTTCGTATGTGCTTACTTCTAAAGATTTAAGAAAAATACCAAAAGGCGCAACAGTGGTTTTGAAAATAACACAGCTTAATTATGCGTTCAAAAAGATCGCCTATTTGGGTGGGGAAAAAACGGTAAAAGTTTCTGTGGAGTCAGTTGCCACGGTGGTTGATGTTATATAACATAAACAAAACTCAACTGTAAAAATAAAAAAGCCCTTTTTGCATTGCAAAAAGGGCTTTTTAAGTTGTAAGAATTTAGTGCTAAATATCATCAAAGCTTACATCCGTAAAGTTAGTTTTTTTAACTTTTTCGTCTGCGCTGTCCTTATCTTCATCTAAAATAGGATTGCTACCTGGCTCGTATTTTTTGTGATAATCGCTTTGGTGCGTTTCGCTGATAACTTCTTCGCCTTTTTCATTTACTATAAAGTCTGTTACCTCATTCAGCGTTTCTTTAAAATTCTCAAAGTCTTCTTTATACAAGTATATTTTATGCTTTTTGTAATAGAAGGAACCATCAGCATTAGTGTGCTTTTTACTTTCTGTAATGGTTAAGTAATAGTCATCAGCTTTGGTGCTACGCACATCAAAAAAATAAGTTCTACGGCCGGCTCTCAGCACTTTAGAATGTATCTCCTCGTTCTCGTTAAATTGATCTTGCTCGTTCATAATCTATTTCATTTTCTATTCGGCAAATCTAAATAATTTATTACACGCACCTACTACTTTATGCTACTTCGCTGCGGTCTTCACTTAATTGTTGCTCATACATGTCCTTATAATAGCCTTCCGTTTTCATTAACGTTTCATGGCTTCCTTCTTGAACAATTTTTCCACCCTCTAGCACCACTATGGAATCAGCGTGTTTTACTGACGACATTCTGTGGCTTATAATCAACGTAGTGCGCTGATCTATAAGCTGTTTTAAATTAGTTAAGATGTTTTCTTCCGTTTCCGTATCCACGGCAGACAAACAATCATCAAAAATTAAAACTTTAGGTTCCTTTATTATGGCTCTGGCTATACTTACCCGTTGCTTTTGCCCTCCGCTAAGGGTAATGCCACGCTCACCCACGCGGGTTTCATACCCTTTCGGGAAATCTATAATGCTTGCATGTACTTCCGCATTTTTAGCCGCTTTTTCTACTTGTGCTTGGTCAGCATCTTCCAAACCAAAGGCGATGTTGCGGCCAATGTTATCACTAAAAAGAAAGGCTTCTTGCGGCACATAGCCAATGCCTTTGCGCAATTCATACAGATTAACCGCTTTAATAGAAACGCCATCTATTAAAATTTCTCCGGCATCCACATCGTATAACCTACCTACCAAAGCAGCAATGGTAGATTTTCCGCTGCCGGTTTTTCCTACCACGGCTAAGGAAGCACCTGTTTTCATGTGAAAGCTTACATTATCCAAAGCTTTAATACCGGTATCAGGATAGGTAAAACTTACATTTTTGAATTCAATATCTCCACCTAAGGTTAAATTTTTAGTGTTATGATTTACAATTTCTGGCGTAATTTTTAAAAATTCATTAATACGCGTTTGCGATGCAGCCGCCCGTTGCACCAAACTGGTAACCCAACCAATAGCCGCCACCGGCCAAGTAAGCATATTTACGTAAATAATAAATTCTGCAATGTTGCCAATGGTAAGTTCACCATTAATTACCGCCAAGCCACCAATGTACACAGTAAGGATGTTAGATATACCAATTAACAAAAGCATAAGCGGAAAAAACAACGCATTAATACGGTATAATTCCTCGTTTTTATCCAAGTATAAATTGGCCTCCTTTTCAAATGTGTTTATAGAATGCTCCTCACGCACATACGCTTTTAATACGCGTATTCCTGAAAAAGCTTCTTGTACAAACGTACTTATCGCGCTAAGCTGACGCTGAACCTGCTCACTTTTTACATTAATTTTTGCACTTATTTTATATATGGCAAAAGATAAAATGGGTAGGGGAGCGAGCACAAAAAGCGTAAGCTGCACATTTTGCATAAACATTATAGTGCTTACAATAAGCACCGTAAGGGCTGTATTAATGGTGTACATAATAGCCGGGCCTAAATACATCCGCACTCTGCTTACATCTTCGCTTATGCGATTCATTAAATCTCCGGTATTATTACGCTTGTAAAAAGCTAACGAGAGTTTTTGATACTGCTCAAAAATTTCATTTTTTAAATCAAACTCAATGTAGCGGCTTACCACAATAATAGTTTGACGCATAAAAAAAGTAAAGAGTCCGCGTAATAAACTTGCGCCAATTATTATAAGCCCATACATAATCAGTTTATTACGTAGTTCGGCTTCGCCAAAAGCATTGCCGGTTTCTTTAAATTGCTTTACACCTTCTTCTACCAAATTGAAGGATTCACGCACAAAAATTGCAGGAAAAATGCTGAAAATTACCGAGATAGCTACAAAGAGCACACCTAAAAGAAGGCGTCCTCTGTACTTATAAAAGTATTTATTTAGTACCCAAAGTGATTTCATTTGCTTTGTTGTCTCAAGAAAATTAGATTACTTTCGCAGCACGAAAAAAAACCTTTTTTTCCTTATTTATTAAGGTCTCAAAGGTACTTTTTCTACCTCTCAAAATTTTATTCTTTTATTGATAAATCCGATGAGCGACATTAGAATTCTGGAAAACCCCTCTCAAATAGGGCCACTTTTTGGCTCTGAATCGTTTAAAAATCATGAACAAGTTGTTTTTTGCCAAGATGAAGAAACTGGGCTAAAAGCAATAATCGGAATTCACAGTACTGTGCTTGGGCCTGCTTTAGGCGGCACTAGAATGTGGATGTATAATAATGAAGCCGATGCCATTAAAGATGTATTGCGCCTTAGCCGCGGTATGACGTACAAAGCATCTATCTCCGGACTTAACTTAGGTGGAGGTAAAGCGGTAATTATTGGCGATAGTCGCACCGACAAAACGGATGCTTTAATGCGCAAATTTGGCGCGTTTGTAGATTCTTTAAGCGGACGCTATATAACTGCCGAAGACGTAGGTATTAATACGCATGATATGGAAATGGTGAAAATGAGCACCAACCACGTAACGGGTATTCCTGAACACATGGGTGGTAGTGGAGATCCTTCTCCAGTAACGGCTTACGGTGTTTTTATGGGTATGAAAGCTACCGCAAAATTTAAATGGGGTAATGATAGTTTAGCAGGAAAAAAAGTGTTGGTGCAAGGCATTGGCCATGTTGGCGAAACGCTTGTGCAGCATTTAACGGAAGCCGGTGCACACGTATTAATTAACGATATACATGAAGATCGCTTACTTGAAGTTTCTGAAAAGTACGCAGCTACAGTAGTGAGAGGCAGCAATATTTTTGCGCAAGAAATGGACATTTATGCACCATGTGCCTTAGGAGCCACGGTAAATAGTGAAACTATACCGCAAATGAAATGTGCTATTATTGCCGGAGCAGCTAACAATCAGTTGGCTAATGAGCAGCAACATGGTAAAATGTTGGTAGAAGCCGGCATACTTTACGCACCTGATTTTTTAATTAATGCCGGTGGTTTAATTAATGTGTATTCAGAAATTGCTAGATACGACCGTGCAGAATCATTACGCAGAACAGAAGAAATTTACAATACTACACTACATATTTTGGCGAAAGCTGAAACAGAAAATATAACTCCGCAAAATGCAGCTTTGGCTATTGCCGAAGAAAGAATTGTAAAAGTAAAAGCCGAAAAGGGTTAGAAAAAAAATCGTTCTTATATATACATTTTAAAAGTTTTTAATGCTAAGTAGAAGACACCTACGCATAAAAGTAATGCAGGCGCTTTATGAGTTTTTCCAACAGGATAACGCAGACATGGCGCGCAGTGAAAAAAAGTTACAGAGTAGCATTCACGACATTTACGAGTTGTTTTTATTTGAATTAAAAGCGTTGGCTTTGGTTCGTCAATTTGCTGAGGAGCAAGTGGAGGTAAAACGAAACAAAAAACTGCCGTCAAAAGACGACCTAGATCCAAATTTACGGTTTGTAAACAACCGTTTTTTAACGTGGCTAAATACTAGTAATGTGCTTGATGTGGAATGGGAGAATAACAACGTTAAGTGGGGAGATCAAAAAGATTTTATCCGTAGCGTTTGGCGCGATTTTCAAGAAACAGAAGAGTTTCAAGCGTATATGCAGCAAAAAGATGGCGACATTAAAAAAGATGTAAAGCTCGTGAAACAACTGTACGGTTTAAAATTTGCGTATGATGAGCGTTTCCATCAATTTTATGAAGAGCGTGATTTGCATTGGTCTGATGATTTGGATGCCGCCCAAATGTTGGTGGTAAAAACCATGCGTAAGTTTGACGAAAAAACAAACTCAAGCACCACACTAATTCCTTTACTTAAAAATCAAGAAGATATGGAATTTGCTACGCGCTTATTTAGAAAAGCGGTAGTACATTCTAAAAAGTTAGAAGAGCGTATTACGGAAAAAGCGCAGAATTGGGAAACAGATCGTATTGCGGTAATGGATATCATCTTAATGAAAATGGGTATTACGGAAATGATTGAGTTTCATGATATTCCCGTAAAGGTTACCCTTAATGAATACATTGAACTAAGCAAAGAATATAGTACACCAAAGAGCGGCAACTTTATAAATGGCATTTTAGATAAGGTGCGCTTAGAGCTAGAAAAGAAAGGAGAGATAAGAAAAATTGGCAGGGGTTTACTTTAGCATTATTTTTGCAATCGGTTTTTAAAAATTTTTAATTATACAAATAAACATCATGAAGAAAACTGCTTTATTATTCGCAGGTTTGCTTTTTACTGCAAGCTTTACAGCTTGTAACAATGCAACAGACAAAATTTCTACTGAGGCTACTGCCGATGGAGAAAACACTGAAGTAACTGCCGACATGGTAGATAATACGAACGGTACTCCGGTATTTGAGTTTGAAAGTGAAACACACGATTTTGGTGAAATTGAAGAAGGAACACTTGCTGAGCACAATTTTGTGTTTAAAAACACAGGCGATTCTCCTTTAATTATTACAAGTGCACAAGGTAGTTGTGGATGTACCGTTCCAAATCCACCAAAAGAGCCAATTGCTCCGGGTGCTACGGCAGAAATTAAAGTTTCTTTTAATAGTGCAGGCAGAGCGGGTAACCAACAAAAAACGGTTACTTTAAATGCGAACACTACTCCAGCAACTAAAATTTTACGTATTAGTGCTCAAGTAAACCCTAAAGAAGGAACAGCTGATGCTCCTGCACAAGGTTAAAAACATAGCATGACATACTTATTATTACAAGCCGGAGGTGGTGGCGGTTTCGGCAGCCTTCCGGTTTTTGCACTACTCTTAGTAGTGATGTACTTTTTCTTTTTTCGTCCGCAAATGAAAAAACAAAAGGCAGAAAAAAAGTTTAGTACCGAAATATCCAAAGGAATGCGGGTGGTATTAAACAGTGGTATTCACGGTAAAATTTTAGAATTAACCGATACCACCATCACTATTGAATCTGAAAATTCTCGTTTAAAGGTTGAGCGTAGTGCGGTTAGCCGCGAGCTTAGCGCTGTGTATCTTCCTAAAGAAGAGAAAAAGGAAGAAAAGAAAGAGGACAAAACAAAGTCCCTTAAAAAATAGCAAAAGGCTGTTTTAGTATTTTTGGTATTTGCTGGGTTATACGTAACCTTGCGGATGCAATACTAAAGCAGCCTTTTTTTATTATAAACACATGCCAGCAAACAGCGGTAAAAAGAATAAAAACTATTTAAAAGTCAAATCGATTTTTGGTAGAAAAGATAATCGAGCAAAGCTTTTCTTTTTGTTTCTGGCGTTTTTTTTATGGGTAATTATCAATCTTTCTAAAGAGGAAGGATTTACTCAAACTCTGGATTTCCCGGTTGAATTTCAAAATATACCGGAAGATAAGGAGTTAAAAAATGCCCTTCCTTCAGAAATTTCCTTAAAAATTAAAGCCCCCGGTTTTGATTTATTAAAATACCGCCTCGCAAATTTTAAACCTATTGTAATTGATGTTTCTGAATTACAAACCTCTGGTGGTAAGTTGCGAAGCTTTTGGGCTACAAATTCTAAGCGTAGTTATATTCAAAATCAACTGGCTAGTGATGTAAAATTAATTCAGATTTTACCCGATACTATTTTCTTTGAATACGAAGCACTTGTATCTAAAAAAGTGCCGATAATACTTAATTTGGAATCAGATTTTGATGCGTTTACCACGCTATATACTGCACCAGAATTATCACCAGATAGTGTTACCATTTTAGGAAATGTAGAAGATTTGGCGAAGATTGACTCGGTAGTTACTTCTAAGTTGATAGTAACCAATAATATGGAAGAGTTAGAGGAAACGATTGATTTAAAATTGACCAATGAAAGCAATGTTAATTACTCCGTTAATAGTGTTTCAGTAAAATTAAAAGTAGCCAAGCTTACCGAAAAACTTTTTGAGCAGGAGGTAGAGTTACGTCAAGTGCCTGATAATGTAGAAGTGGTAGTTTTTCCTAAACAGGTTTCTGTAAAGGTGCAGTTGGCTTTAGAAGATTATGAGCGCATTAAGAGCATTCAGGTGCGTGCTTATGTAGATGTGGCTAAAGGACTATCAATGGATACAGAAAATTTTTTGAATGTTCAGCTAGACTCGTTGCCTAAATATGTAAGACGCGCCATAGTAGAGCCAACACGTGTGGAATACATTATATCTAGAAAATGATTGTGGGCCTTACAGGTGGCATTGGTAGTGGTAAAACTACGGTGGCCAAAATCTTTGCGCAGCTAAAGGTTCCTATTTATGATGCCGATACTGAAGCCAAAATTTTATTGGACACAGATGACAAGTTGCACAAAGCCTTGGTGCAATTATTAGGCAATTCAGTAGAAAATAGTGCAGGTAAAATTGATCGTGCAAAAATGGCCGAATTGGTATTTGCCGAAAAAAAACTACTTACCGAGGTCAACGCTTTAGTGCATCCCGCTGTAGCGAAACATTTTAAAAGCTGGTACAAAGAGGTTTCACAACCGTATGTACTTAGAGAAGCGGCTATACTTTTTGAAAGTGGCGCGTATAAAGATTGCGATGCTGTAATTACGGTTTTTGCACCGGAAGAGTTAAGAATAGAACGGGTGATGCAACGCAATGGCATTACCAAAGCGGAAGTGCAAAGTAGAATTTCTAATCAGTGGCCGGAGGAGGAAAAACTAAAACGAGCAGATTTTGTACTATATAATGATGGTTCAAAATCTTTAATTAAGCAAGTTTTAGCAATTCATGAAAATCTTATCAGCAAAGCAAATTCAGCATCTTGACGCCTGCACAATTAAGCAAGAACCCGTAAGCAGCTTAGCTTTAATGGAGCGTGCTGCGGAAGCACTTTGCACGGCAATCGTCTCGGATTTTGGTACAAATAATCGGTTTATTATTTTTTGTGGCCCCGGCAATAATGGCGGAGATGGCTTTGCGTTAGCCCGTTTACTAAAGGATACAGGAGCTAAGGTGCAAGTGTTTGAAGTAAAAAAGGATAGCCAAAAATTAAGTAAAGATGCCAATGTAAATAAAACTAGATATCTCATTCATGATGGCAAACACGAGGTTTTGGATGAGCATGCTACTTTAAATTTTTCGTTTGACCCAGAGGCTATTTTGGTTGATGCACTTTTTGGAAGTGGTTTAAACCGAATGGTGGAAGGACATTTTGCTCAGGTAACACAACTGCTAAATAAACTCCCCAATACGCACATTGCCATTGATATTCCTTCGGGTTTGTTTGCAGATGACAATGCTAAAAATAAGTTAGAAGTAGTGTGCAAAGCGGATATTACTTACACGCTGCAAACGCCAAAGTTTAGTTTTTTTCATAGAGAAACGGCTCCATTAGTGGGAGTAATACATGTTTTACCCATTGGTTTGGATAGCGAAACAATGGAAACGCTGGAAAGTAATTTCTATCAGTTTGAACGCACTTTAGCACAGAATATATATACACCACGCAGTGCTTTTTCCTATAAAAATACGTTTGGCCACGCTTTACTTTTGGCCGGTACTAAAAACACCATGGGTGCCGCTTTTTTAAGTGCCAAAGCGTGTATGCGCGCGGGTGTTGGTTTGCTTACCGTTAACTTACCAAAGGGCGGAGCCGCAGGGCTAAATCTTGTGCTGCCCGAAGCTATGTTGGTGGAAGATAAAAATGAACAACATCTAACTGAACTTCCTAATACAGCTAGTTTTCAGGCCATTGGTTTTGGTATGGGTTTGGGTCAATCTACTCAAATAAAACAACTTTTAAAGCGCTTATTAAAAGCGGTGCAAGTACCCTTGTTGCTAGATGCAGATGCTTTAAATCTTTTAGCAAATTCACCCAGTTTATTAAAGAAACTACCGGCTCAAACCATACTTACACCACATATTGGTGAATTTAAACGCTTGTTAAAAATAGATTCATTGGGTTATGATTATTTGGAAAAAGCTGCGGCTTTTGCTAAAAAGTATGGAATAATTTTGGTGTTAAAAGATACTATAACTACCGTTTTTTCTACCGATGGAAAAGCCTATTTTATAAACGAAGGTAGCGCAGCACTTGCCACCTCAGGTAGTGGCGATGTATTGTCAGGAGTGATTACCGCTTTATTAGCAAATGGATACAAACCTTTAGATGCGGCTTGCTTAGGCGTGTATATACATGCCAAAGCCGGAAAATTGGCCGGTGAAGTTATTGGTTTAGAAAGCACCTTAGCCGGAGATATTCCTGAATTTATAGGAGAAGCGTATCGTACCTTAATAAACTAGGCTTACATCACCTTTTCCTTCTCTAATTATTTCACGCTGTCCGTTGGTTAAATCAATCACCGTACTGGCATCGTTATCACCAAAGCCACCGTCAATCACCATATCCACCAACTTATCGTATTTCTCAAAAATTAGTTCAGGGTCTGTTGTATAGCTAATAATTTCATCATCATCATGCACCGAAGTTGCAATAATTGGGTTACCCAAAGCGGCCACAATAGCGCGTGGAATATTATTATCAGGAATACGTATTCCAATGGTTTTCTTTTTGTTTTGAAAGATTTTTGGTACCGTCCCGCTGGCCTCTAAAATAAAAGTAAATGGGCCTGGTAAAGCACGTTTCAGTAACTTATAGGTAGCGGTATCAATCTGCCTAGTGTATTCACTCAACAAACTCAAATCATTAAAAATAACCGAAAAATTGGCTTTTTGCAGTTTCACATCTTTTAAACGCGCCACTTTTTCTAAGGCTGATTTATTATTTAAATCGCAGCCAAAGGAATAAACGGTATCGGTAGGATACACAATTACACCGCCATCGCGCAGAAGCTTTACTACTTTTTCAATTTCCTTTTCGTTAGGATTTTCTGGATAAATTTTTACAAACTGTGCCATAAGAGATATAATTCCGTTACTTATAAAAAAAGGCGAAGTGCCCTTTAAAAGTTCACTTCGCCCTAAAAGAAAATTATGGACTACTTACATATTGCCTTTAGCATGATCCGCTAAAAACTTTTCTAAGCCAATGTCCGTAAGTGGATGTTTCAATAACCCCATTATGCTGCTAAGTGGCCCCGTCATTACATCTGCGCCAAGTTCAGCACATTCTATTACATGCATAGTGTGGCGTATTGAAGCCGCTAATATTTCGGTTTCATAACCGTAATTATCATAAATTAATCTTATTTGTTCAATAAGCGCTAAGCCGTTGGTAGAAATATCATCTAAACGACCAATAAACGGTGAAACATACGTAGCACCTGCTTTTGCAGCCAATAATGCTTGTCCTGCAGAAAATACCAAGGTACAGTTGGTTTTAATTCCGTTATCAGAAAAATATTTAAGTGCTTTTATACCATCTTTAATCATTGGTATTTTTACAATAATTTGCGGATGCAGTGCTGCCAAGGCTTCACCTTCCTTTACCATACCATCAAAATGGGTAGAAATTACTTCGGCACTTACATCGCCATCTACAATTTCACAAATTTTTAGATAGTGATTTTTAATGTTTTCGTCACCGGTAATACCTTCTTTAGCCATTAAAGACGGGTTGGTGGTAACGCCATCTAAAACACCTAAATCCTGTGCTTCTTTAATTTCGTTGAGGTTGGCTGTATCTATAAAAAACTTCATGGAAATAACGTTGATTTAATTTGTTGCAAAACTATCATAAATATGCAGAGGTACAGCAGACTATTTACCTAAAAATAAGTATAAAGAAGGGAATGCAAAACGCGTAAATAAAAAAGGGGAAAAAGAAAGGCAAGCGATCCATATCACACCGCTACGACCAATTACCCTTGCTGCGTTCCCGCCCTGGGGGAGTTCATTAGGAGCTGGTTGTATGGGACTTGCCTTAGCGGGCAAAAGTACAGTAAACTTTTTATCTGCAAAACATTTTATCACTTTTGTGAGTACGCATTTTGGTTATATTTGCGCAACAACCAAAACTTCTAAAAATGAGCGCAGAAGCAAGAAAAAAAATAGCAATTAATTACGGATTAATATTAGGTGGTATAACCTTTTTATCAGGAATTGCTCAATATCTTTTAGTGGATGGCTATAATCTAGCGGTTCAAAATAGCGGTAACACGGCCTTTTCTATTATAGGTTTTGTCTTTTTAATTTTATTGCCGGCTTTAGCTATTCTTAAAGCCAAAAAACAACAAAACGGCTTTATCACTTTTGGTGAAGCATTTAAACTTGCGTTTACCGCAATAATTTATTCCTCCCTAATTAGCGTGGTTTGGATACTTTTATATACTTTGGTATTAGAGCCTAGTTATCAGGAAACTGCACAAGAAATAGCCATGGATCAAATTTATCAGTCTAGTCCTGATATGAGCGAAGCACAAGCGGAGCAAACAATAAAATTTATGAGTTATTTTACCTCTCCGTGGATTTTAGCGGCAATCACCGTGTTGTTTAGTGCAATAATGGGAGCAATAATAGCCGTAATTGAAGCCGCAATTTTTCAGAAAAAAACGGCTGAATTTAGCTAAAAGCAATTTTCACTAGTTATATGGATATATCGGTAGTAATACCTCTTTACAACGAAGAAGAATCGCTTAAAGAATTATACGATTGGATTGCCAAAGTAATGGACGCCAATCGTTTTTCTTTTGAGGTGATTTTTGTGGATGATGGCTCAACGGATACTAGCTGGAAGGTGTTACAAAATTTGGCTAAGGCTGATAGTAGGTGTAAGGCTATTCATTTTAGAAGAAATCACGGAAAATCTGCCGGCTTAAATGTGGGTTTTGCAGCTGCAGAAGGAGACGTGGTAATAACTATGGATGCCGATTTGCAGGATAGCCCGGATGAAATACCGGAACTATATAACTTGATTGCAAAAGAAGGTTTTGATTTGATAAGCGGTTGGAAGAAAAAACGCTACGACCCTATAAGTAAAACCATACCTACCAAACTTTTTAACTGGGCTACGCGTAAAGCAAGTAAAATCAATAATTTACATGATTTTAATTGTGGATTAAAAGCTTATAAAAAGGAGGTAATAAAAAATATTGAAGTATCGGGTGAAATGCACCGCTACATTCCGTTTTTAGCCAAAAACGCAGGCTTTTCTAAAATTGAAGAAAAAGTAGTAGAGCACCGCGCTCGAAAGTATGGAACTACCAAGTTTGGTTTGGAACGTTTCATAAATGGCTTTTTAGATTTACTTACACTTGCCTTTATTTCAAAATTTGGAAAGCGCCCCATGCACTTTTTCGGATTGTTTGGAACACTAATGTTTTTTGCAGGTTTTATTATGGCGCTGTATTTAGGTATTGATAAACTTATTGCGTTAAACAACCACACTGGTGCGCGTTTGGTTACCGACAATCCTTGGTTTTACATAGCGCTTACCACCATGATTATTGGTACACTTCTTTTTCTTACAGGATTTATAGCTGAACTTATTGTACGCAACAGCGGACGTAGAACCGTGTACACGGTAGATCAACGTTTGAATTTTTCAACGCCTGTTACTGCATGAAATTTAGTTTGATTTCTCCAACCTTTGGCCGACCGGAAGAGGTTACCGAGTTTTTGGAAAGTTTACTTACACAAAACTATCAGAATTTTGAAGTGATTTTGGGTGATGGAACTCCAAAAGACACCTTACGACCAGCCTTAAAGCGTTTTGAAAATAATAGCAAATATCCACTTACCATTTATTACGAAGAGTTTTTATCGGTAAGTGATGGTAGAAACCGCGCAGCAGAAATTGCCAAAGGGGAATACCTAATATTCTTAGACTCAGATTGCATTATTCCTTCTGAATATTTGAATAGGGTAGAAGCGCATTTGCAAAAGGAAAAGCTTGATTTATTTGGTGGCCCTGATGTAGCGCACGAGAGTTTTACCGATTTACAAAAAGCTATTTCTTATAGCATGACCTCTATTTTTACAACAGGTGGCATTCGCGGTAAGCAAAAACATGTAGGTGAGTTTCATCCGCGTGGTTTTAATATGGGTATAAAGCGTTCAGCTTTTGAGGCGGTAGGAGGTTATTCTGAATTTAGGTGCGGAGAAGATATTGAATTGAGCATGCGCTTAATTAAAGCTGGTTTTAAAAGTGGTTTAATTCCTGAAGCCTTTGTGTATCACAAACGCAGAACTAGCTTAAAGCAATTTTTTAATCAAGTATTTCGCTTTGGTGCAGCCCGCATTAATATTTGGAAACGTCACCCGGAGCAACTAAAACTAACACACATGTTTCCGTTGTTTTTTTCAATGGGCATTATTTTGGCTTTTCTTTTTTTGGTTTTTACACCACTTAGTCCGCTCTTTTTACTTCCTATTTTGTTTTTAGAGTTATACCTATTGCTTATTGCGCTTGGCGCGATGTTGGAGTCAAAGTCTGCCTTTGTAGGAGCACTTTCCGTGCTTACTTCTATTACCATGCTTTTTGGCTATGGCTATGGTTTTGCTAAAAATTGGTATGCGTATGAGGTGCAAGGGAAAGATGGTGGGTTGAAACTTTAACCTCCTCATTACAGCTAAATCATAAGGGCAATAACCCTCCTACTTACCTAATAAAAGTTAAAATTTAGCCCGATGGTTGCAAATTGATTGTCTTGCCTAAAATCAGCGTTGGAAGCATTTAAGCTGAGCCCATATTGAAATTGAAATTTTATTTTTTCAAATCCAACCTTTAACGTGAGTGCGGGCTCAATAAGAAAATTAGAGGCGTTTGCATTCAAATAATTGGTTTGATTTACACCTTCAAAAATTAAATCACCTTGAATATCACTGTAAGATAAATTTACAAAGCGTGAAGAAATGGCTGCGGCAAAATACTTGGATTTATAGCCAAAGTTTGGCTGCACTCCAATTCTAAAAATATTGGCCGAAATATCTCCCGTTGTTTGAGGATTATCTGAAACAGTAGAGGGTAAATGGTTTTCAAACGTACCAAAACCTACAATGCCATAAGTTTCAAAAACCCAATTGTTTTCAAGTGCTTTAAAGTAACCACCGCCAATTTCTGCAAAGTTGCCCGAGCCACCGTTGCCGTTATCCAAGTCTGTTGGAATAAATAAACCGGCATTTACTTTAACAGCAAAAGCATCGGTAACGCCATACGCCCCTTGAAATTCTGCTTGATTGCCATTTCCGGAAACGGTTAAATTGGTTTCACCTTTTTGCGAAATTAAAGGTACGTTTTGAGTATTAGCGGTATAATATTTTGGGCTGCAGGCTATAAGGGTAAATCCAAAGGCGATGAAAAGTAGCGCGTTTTTATTACACATAATAAGAGATGTTTATAAGTTTTTGAATATGGGCTATTTGCTGCTCTCTATTATCAAATATATAAATAATCTCAATTGAAAAAAGAATATTTTATTAGTGCTATTTTCAAAAAAAATTTGCTTAGTTGATTTCACGAAGCATCGCCAACATACCGGCACCGATTAATGCAAAAGGTAAAACTATTATGTAGCCTCTATTCCAAAAGAGGATGAGCATGATTATACCGCCAACGAGTAAGCACATTCCTAATATGATATTAATTGCTGAAATCTTGTTAGGTTTTTGCAAATGGTTTGTGTCTGGTAAGTTTTTTCTTTTGGTTAAAAAAATTAAAACGTCAGCTACTACCTGTGGATCATCACAATTTTTGTTGACAAAATCAGAAACCGCCCGAAAGGTATCACCTCTTTGTAGCATTTTTAATCCGTATGCTTGCAACTCATTTTTCGATTTCTTCATATTTATTAAACCACTAATCTTTTAAAAGTTTACTACACTTGTCTTGCTAAAGGAGGAGGAAAAACTAAACCAAAAAAAGCCTTCCCACAAATTGCAAGAAGGCTTTTTTTAGTTGTATTATTAGCTTAAGCCGTTAGGCTAAATTTTTTCTGTTTTCTTATTAGGGTCAAATTAATAATTCAATGTATTCAACCTGAAACCTCCAAAAGTTAAAATTTGGTAAAAACAGAATAGAGCATTTTATCTATTTGAATATCAGTAACTAAAATTTAAACAGCATTAGTTTTTAAAGGTTAAAATTAGCTTCATTTGCAAAATATTTCAACGATTTTTTTTTATAAATGAAACAAATCTGCGCGCTCTTTTTGTTGATTAATGCTTTTAATGGAACGGCTCAAGTAAAAGAACGCTTCATTCACGGTGCTGATTACACCTTTACCAATTTTGCCGTTCAAAATGGAGTCCATATTTATATGGATAGAACGGAGAACTTGGGTGGTTCACGTTTTGGTACTTCACTATGGTTATTGAAACTGGATTTAAATTTAACCACAGTAGATAGTTTAGGTTTAATAACTGCATTGAAGATTCCACAAGGTAATTATTTAGCACTTACGCATTTAAACACTACTGATAAAGGTAACCTCAGATTACTAATAGAGGAAGAGGTTGACACGGTTTGGAATAGCCGAAACACTTGGTTTAAAACCATGCATTATATAGAAATAGATGAAAACCTAATTGTTTTAAAGCAGTTTAAAATAAGTTCTAATAGTTATTCCTTAAGATTATTTGGGGTAATTGAAAAGAATGATTCTTTAGTTTTTGCAGGTGGTGTGTTTACCCCTTTTAGTTTAGAGTCAGTAATTTTAACCTATGATTCTTTAGGTGCACTAGGAAGAATGATAATTTATCCAGATTCTTTATTTGATGATTTTGGCGGCTTCAGGAACATTTTACGTTTAAATAATGATAATTTCATTTTAGAGCGAGCAGTAGGTGCTTTTAGTGCTCCAGAAATTTTAATAGAACTTGACAACACTTTCCAGTTAAAAAAAAGAATAAGATTAAATACTAATGACTACTCAATGAGTCGTTTAGGTTTTCCTATAAAGCATAGCAACGAGTTTTCCTATTTAAGTACTAATCGTTCTTATCAAATTAATGGTAATGGTTTTTCTGAAAATTATTTTACACTGGGTGTTGCTCATCTTGACTCAAACCTAAACCTGCAGAAGATAGATACCTTACCATTCTCGGGTTTTAATAACGAATCACCACAAATACCTTTATCCAATCCTTCCCCTGGTTTTGATTCTTTTGACCGAATTACCAATGATTCTGTAATTGGGTGTGTTTCCGGCCAATTTATGCATGAAATAAATTTTGCGGAGCAATTCGCCAATGATATTTATATATACAATTACAACCTTACTAATACTTCTTTAAATTGGATGCGGGTGTATAACTCCGGTTATACCAATCATGTACAAACCATTGCTGAAGCGCTACCGGGTAACAGGTTTTTAATTGGCTTAAATGAGTATAATTGGGATAAATATGCCACTGAAAATACATCTATACATTTAATGATTATAGATGGAAGCGGCAATATACTTGGCGCAGCGGAAAATGCTTTATTTAATAATTCAGTTTCTATGTACCCAAATCCTTCTCAAGGAATAGTGCATTTTGAAGGTTTACCTAAAAATACATTATATAAATATCGCTTAGTGGATATGATGGGTAAAGAACAGTTTAATAACACAGAAAAGAACTGTCAGTTTCTTGATTTAAGCCATTTGCAAAAAGGAAATTATGTTTTACAAATTTTAGATCCTACCACAGGTTTTGGAATTGCAAAAACATTAACCTTGTATTAATCTTCATACACACTTCCCAAACCAAAAAAGCCTTCCCACAAATTGCGCGAAGGCTTTTTTTATGGTTTATTTTGACTTCATGTAAGGTCAAATTCTTTCTAATATGCCCTATTCAATTAGTGTTAGCCGTGATGCTTGGAAAACTAAAAGGTTAACAATTTCTACAAAATTAAACTTACTGCGTCCGTTTATAAAGTTTAATATCTTCAGAATAAGATTTAACTAACTTAATCTCCGTTTGCACCATTGTCAAAAAATCAGGATTCATATTAAAGTTTACCAAGTAATAATCATTTTTGGCGTAAAGGCTTTCTCTATTTATGGTATGTAGCCAGGGTAGGGGTTTGGATTGTTTGTAAAAATTTAAGCCCGGTTCATAAAACCAAGTATTGCCCAAGCGTATGTTTTCACCTGTGTGCATTTTGGTTAAATCTTTTACAATATCTTCATTATAAGCATCATACTGCCACTCAAAAGCAGATTTTAAATTTGCCCGCAGAACGGTATTTAGCGCAGCGCCAAACGCTAAAAGTACACTAAGTGCTAAAGCAAATTTTTGTGCGTTTACGCCTTGTTGCCATAAAACTTGTAACCAACAAATTAGGAAAACCGTGAATAAAGGAAAATATAAAATGGCTGTACGGTGCGTAATATACGGTGTGCCCAAAATATGATGTTGTACAATTTGCATTAGTATTACAACCACTAAAACGCTACTAGCAACACTAAACTTACTGCTAATGAAATGCCTTTTTTTAAGAATTTTGAAAAGCAAGAAAATCAGCGCCAATAAAAATAAGCATACTACCAAATATGCTAAAAGCATAGTAAATTTCCCTGAATTTGAATAGAGGTAGCTATGGCTTAAACTTTTAACCGTATTGTCAAAAAAGCTATCGGCTCCGCCAAAAAGGTCGCCACTTATTTTTTTGAGCGGTAGTACAATTAAAAATGCCAAACCTATTGCGGTGCTGCCAATCGGTAGGTTCTTTTTTAACAAGATTTTCCAATTGTTCCGTTCAGCTACAAATTGCAAGTTGTATGTAAGCGCAACAGCTACAAACGCATATAAAAATGTAAAATTAGCATACGTAGCAAGGGCTGCGGCAATTATTCCGTAGCTAATGGCGCTTGTTTTTTTGGTATCTCGGTAACGAAACAGATAAAACAAACTAATAAATAATAGTGCGCAACCCATGCCATAACCACGTGCCAGCGCAAAAAAATCTAACACATAAACGTTGGCGTGTAAAAGCAAAAAGCCGCATATTTTTAGCGTATTGCTTTTGAATGACCTTAACCATATAATGCTAAAAACTAAAAAAGCTGCGTAAAAAAGTAGGTTGGGCAGGCGTATGGTAAAATGTGAAAGGCCAAAGAGTTGAGCGCTAGCCTTAAATAACAAGGTATTTAAAATATGGTTGTTGGGAATATGTGGCGCGGGAGATTTAGCAATTTCCAAATAGGATTTTACACCATAATATATCTGCGAAAAAGCTTCATCATGCGTTATGGAAACTATTGATGCGCGTACTACGGTGTAACTGAAAAATGCTGCTGCTAAAATCCACAGCAGAGTTTCCGTTTTTCGCGCATTTAAAACCATTTTTACTTCACTCGATTGTCATACACATCGCCCATGCTCGGGTTATCACCCATTAGGCGTTGCTGCATTTCCTTTTTTATAATATTGAAAATTACCATATGGACATCTTCACACACTTCCATATCCATTACAGTGGCGTGTACAGAAACGTCTGCAATGTCTTTAATTTTTCCTCCATTAAACCCGCAAAGCGCCAATGTTTTAGTACCATGTATTTTAGCATATTGCATGGCGCGTACCACGTTTTCAGAGTTTCCACTTCCGCTAATGCCTACCACCAAATCATCAGTACCCATATAATTTTTAAGTGGCTCTATAAAAATGTCTTCGTAGCCAATATCGTTAGCAATAGCCATCATGCTTGCAACATTATCGTTTAAGCAAATCATTTTAAAGCGCTTATCTAAACCATAGCTGGCACCTTTTATAAAGTCTCCGGCTACATGGCTGGCTGTGGCGCCACTACCACCATTTCCGAATATGTAAATGTTTCCACCTTTTTGGTACGTATCAAAAAAGGCGTTGGCCGCTTTTGCAATACTGTCTTTATTCAGGGTATCTAAAGTTGCCTTTACAAGGTCTATATATTCTGTAGCTTTATTCATCTCCGTAGTATATTAATTTTGAGCCATCTTGCTCAAAGCTAAACGGAAACCTGCGCACTTTATGCAAGGCTTCGTTTAGTTTTTGTTGATTTTTTTTAGGACAATAAAACAGCATAAATCCGCCTCCGCCAGCGCCTAATAACTTCCCGCCAAGGGCACCGTTTTTTAGCGCTGTTTCGTATAATTCATTAATCAAAGGATTAGTAATACCGCTGGCTAAGGCTTGTTTCATTTGCCAGTTTTCGTGCATTAGATTTCCAAAATCATTAAGATTACCGACCATTAAACTATCGCGTAAAGCGTACACCAATTGCACCATGTTTTGCAGCGTTTTAAACTTATCTGCGGCAGCGGTATTCTTTTGTTGTTCACTTAAAATACTGCTTGCGCTACGCTGATTACCAATGTAATACAAACATAAATTTTCTTGCAAGCTGTTGCTTACTTCTGCTTCCAGATGCAAAGGTTGCACGGCAACATGTCCGTTTGGCAAAAACTCAATTACATTTAAACCACCGTAAGCCGCAGCGTATTGATCCTGCTTTCCGATGGGTTCTTTAAGCAAATCAATTTCAATTTCACATGCGCCTTTGGCCAAGGTTTCTTTTGATGCATATTTATTGGTAGCTGCATATAAATTGTGCAGCAAACCAACCGTAAAAGAAGAGGAAGAACCCATGCCGGTTCCTCCCGGAATATCAGCGATAGAGCTAATTTCTATACCGCCTTTTATATTAAATTGGTTTAAAGCTGTTTTTAAAATAGGGTGCTTTAGCTCGGCTACGCTGCCCACTGTTTCGGTTTGCGAATACTTCGTCCGGATTTTATCGGCTTCAAAATATGCGTGCGAACTTATGTACATGTATTTATTAATGCTTGTGCTAAGCACGGCACCTTGGCTTTTTTCGTAAAACGCGGCAAGGTCTGAGCCTCCGCCCACAAAACTTATCCTAAAAGGAGTTTTGGTAATTATCATGTTGCAAAGAAAGGAAGAAAAAAGGGAGGTTTTTTATTCCACTTGTGATGATTTGAATAGAAATGTAAAGAATGATTTTATTAAATTTGACATTATGAATATAGAAGCCGAAAAATTGAGCCTTATTCAATGGCTTGCTCAACTTAGCGATGAAAGACTTATTGCGCGTTTAAAATTGATACAAACTTCTAGATCAGATTGGTGGGATACCATTGAGATGGAGGAGCGCATTGAGATTGAAAGGGGTTTAGCGCAAGCAAAAAACAACGAGGTAACAGCTCATGATGAAGTGATGGAAAAGTTTGAAAAATGGCTTTAGATGTTGTTTGGACTCAACAAGCGATTGCAGGTTACGAAAATGTAATCAGTTATTTAAATGAACACTGGACAGATAGAGAAATAGGAAACTTTATACGTACTAGTAATTCTTTGATAATTAAAATTTCTAATTATCCTGAATTATTAGAGCAAACTAATCGCCATAAAATGGTGCGTAGAGGTCCTTTAGATAATCACAACGTAATAACATATCGGGTCAATAGAGATAGGAACAGAATTGAAATACTGAATATTCGATCAGCAAAACAGAAACCTTTGAAGAATTAATTTTTGACCTCTTAAAAGGTTGACTAATTCGTATTTAGTAAAGCTAATTATTTCGCCTTTCAACATTCAAATTTCTTCTTTCCATTTTTTACCCATTATGCTTTTCAACTTATAAATATTTCTGTTAACCTGAGTTTTGTTTGTACACAATTGAGAACCAGTGCTTTTTAGCCCCCTAAATCCCCCGAAAGGGGACTTTAGCTACACGTGTAGCTATTCATCGCCAAGGTGGGGTTTGAGAGCCTGTTTTACCTTTTATAATACATAAACAAGGCTAGTCATTTCAACTTTCGCCTTTTCCACTTTTTACGCATTAAGTTTTTCATCATATAAATATTGCTGTTAAGTTTGCGTAATACTATTTTTCCTTGAACAGCAAGAAAATTCACTTTATACTTTTATTCTGTTTAGTGGTGCCATGGGCCGCTACATTTTCTTACTTGCATTACGCCAAGCGTACCGTACGTAAGGAAGTAAAGCACCGTATGCTGGCGCAAATTGATAAAAATGAATTGGTACATTTAACTTTTGCTGTGGCTGATGTGGACAGTCTTTTGAAGTGGGAACACGCCAAAGAATTTGAGTTTAAAGGGGAAATGTATGATGTGGTACAGCTTGAAAAGAAAGGAGATTCTATTGCTTATTGGTGTTGGCATGATGCGGAAGAATCGCGGTTAAATAAAAAATTGGATGGACTTTTAGCTAATTTAATCGACTCAAATCCCTTTGAGCACAATAAAAATAAAACGACACAAGAGTTTTTCAAAAAGCTGTTTTTTAACCAGCGTAGTGAAAAAGCGACCGCTTACAGTACCTACGCTGGCCTTATTTACATCTATAATACATCTGTGCTAACCGCTACTTTTGTTCCTCCCGTTCCACCGCCCCGCATGGTTTAGTTTTTATTGTTAAGCGTTTACCGGATGTTGTTTTTCTTAACAACTTATTCTTCGGTAGTACACTGTTTTTTAATAATATAAAAGTTTTAGAAGCTACAACGCTGTTGGTTTTTAGTTTTTAAAATAAATCAATTGAGTGTATCACTTAAAAATTCAATACATGGTATTTCAATGTATTGTGAAGCGATTAGTCATCCCTACTTTGACATTAGCCGTAGTGATACGCACTTATAAAATAAAATTTAAACAATGAAACACATTGTATTAATGGTACTGGTGCTAGGATTTATCCATGTTTCCTTAGCGCAAACTATTACGGTAAAAGATGCACAAACGCAGCTTCCGCTAGAAGGTGTAGTGCTAACAGCCAAAGAGGCACAACCCTTTACCGTAACTAACTCAGAAGGGCAAGCTGACCTTACTGCTTTTAAAAATGCGAAACAAATTCAGCTTCAATTATTAGGCTATAAAACAGAGGTTTTTAGCTATGCACAATTGCTAGAAATTGATTTTACCGTAGGGCTACAAACGGCCAGTTTAAACTTAGATCAGGTAGTGGTATCTGCTACCAAATGGCGCCAAAGCAACAGTAGTGTTGCGTCTAAAATAGTTTCTATTTCTGCCAAAGAAGTGGCTTTTCAAAATCCGCAAACCGCAGCAGATTTATTGGGTGTTTCCGGTAAAGTGTTTATTCAAAAAAGTCAACAAGGTGGCGGAAGCCCTATGATTAGAGGATTTAGCACCAACCGCTTAATTTACACAGTGGATGGAGTGCGTATGAATACCGCCATTTTTAGAGGTGGAAACTTGCAAAATGTAATTAACATAGATCCTTTTGCAACGGAAAATACCGAAGTGCTTTTTGGCCCGGGTTCAGTAATTTATGGTAGCGATGCCATTGGTGGCGTTATGAGTTTTCAAACCCTTACACCCCAACTTTCACTTACGGATAAACCTATAATTAGCGGCAAAGCAGTAACGCGCTATTCATCTGCCAACAGCGAAAAAACTGGCCACGTAGATGTGCACGTGGGTTGGGAAAAATGGGCCTTGGTAAGCAGCTTTAGCACTTGGAATTATAATCATTTACGCCAAGGTAGCAATGGGCCAAAAGATTATGTGAAGGACTATTATGTGCAGCGCCAAAATGGTACCGATGTAATTATTACGCAAGAAGATCCATTATTGCAAATACCTAGTGCTTATGCTCAAATTAATTTGATGCAAAAAATACGTTTCAAACCAAGCCAAAATTGGGATGTTCAATATGGTTTTCATTATTCGGAAACATCGCCTTATGGCAGATACGACCGACATAACCGTGTGAGAAGAGGCAATCCGCAATACGGAGAATGGAATTATGGGCCGCAAGCGTGGATGATGCATAACCTAGCTGTAAATCATTCTAAAAACAACGCGGTTTATGACCAAGTCACACTTAGGCTGGCGCAGCAAGAGTTTAACGAAAGCCGTATTAGTAGAAATTTTAATAATAACGTAAGAGAAAGGCGTGCGGAAAATGTATTAGCGTATTCGGCTAACCTAGATTTTACCAAAGGCTTGGGCTCAAAAAACACCCTTTTTTACGGTGTAGAATATGTGTTAAATGATGTAACTTCCGTTGGCACGGACGAGTTTTTACCTACAAATTCCATTGCTGCAGATTCGGTTTTAAACGGTGCAAGTCGTTATCCACAAGCTACTTGGAATTCCGCTGCGGTTTATATAAATGATGAGTTTAGAGTAAGTAAAAATTTTACGCTACAAGCAGGTGCGCGTTACAATCAGGTTTTACTAGATGCTGATTTTTCAAACAACACCGCTTTTTATCCATTGCCATTTGTCCAAACATCCTTAAATAATGGTGCCCTTACGGGAAGTTTAGGTGGTATTTATAAGCCTAATAATACTTGGATTGTTAAGGCCAATCTTGGCTCTGCTTTTCGTGCGCCCAACGTAGATGATGTAGGAAAAGTTTTTGATCCGGCTCCAGGCAGTGTGGTGGTGCCTAATCCTGATTTACAGCCTGAATATGCATATAATGTTGATGTAAGCGTGGCTAAAGTTTTTGGTGAGTCGGTAAAAGTGGAAGCCAATGTTTACTACACTATTTTAAGAAATGCTTTGATACGCAGAGATTTTCAGCTGAATGGTTTGGATAGCATTATTTACGATGGAGCGCTTAGCCAGGTACAAGCCATTCAAAATGCTGCCGTGGCTAATGTTTACGGTGTACAAGCCAGTATTGAGGTAAACCTAACCGGTGGTTTTAAGTTCTTTTCGGATTTTAATTATCAGAAAGGGGAGGAGGAGTTGGATGATGGTACGCTGAGTGCTTCTCGCCATGCGGCACCTCTTTTTGGGGTAAGCCGTTTGCGTTACAGTTATAATGCGTTAATGCTAGAAATTAATGCGCAATACCAAGGCGAACGTGCGCATCAGAACCTTGCGGTAGAAGAACAAGCAAAAACGGAAATTTACGCTTTAAATGCAGACGGAGAAACCTACGCACCGAGTTGGTACACGTTAAACTTTCGCGCTATGTATCAAATCACGCCACAGTTTTCGGTAAGCGGTGGACTCGAAAATATTACTGATCAGCGCTACCGACCGTATAGCTCAGGTATATCTGGCGCTGGTAGAAATTTTGTATTGGCGCTTACGGCTAAGTTTTAAAAATTGGTTTTTGAAAAATCCCCTTTGCTCAATTTAAGTAGAGGGGATTCCTTTTTAAAGTTTTTTTGGAGATAAATTATGTGCAAAGAGTGTCGCAAAGTTTCTCAAAGAAAGTAAGCTGCCGCGCGATTGCATCGCGTATGTTTTACAAAGCGCTTACGCCAACGAATTGTGTACAAGTAGGAAGCGTGGCTTTTCATTTAGTTTATCCTCCCCGTGTAGCTCCATTCGTTATTCCACATTCGTCCTTCGTCCTTCGTTCTTCATTCTTTGTCATTTCATTTGCAGCTCCTTAGCGACTTAGCGTCTTTGCGAGAATTTTACTTTTTCGCTTACCCTCCCCGTGTAGCTCCATTCGTCATTCCACATTCGTCCTTCGTCATTTCATTTGCAGCTCCTTAGCGACTTTGCGTCTTTGCGAGAATTTTACTTTTTCGCTTATCCTCCCCGTGTGGTGCCATTCGTCATTCCACATTCGTTCTTCGTTCTTCATTCTTCGTCATTTCTTTTGCAGCTCCTTAGCGACTTAGCGTCTTTGCGAGAATTTTACTTTTTCGCTTACCCTCCCCGTGTAGCTCCATTCGTCATTCGTCTTTCAAAATTTAAAAAACCTTATCCGCCCATTGCTTTGTTTGCGCAATTTCCGCATATTCACCAGCCGTACGTTGTTCAAATAGGGTGGCAATATGATCTGCATCAGCATCCTTCCATTTGTATAAATTTTCCACGCGGCCTTTGCGTTGCTCTTCGTTTATTTCTCTAAAAATTTTCAAATCACTAAGTATGCGAAGGTTTTCACTAGCCAAAGTTGTTACCCCATCTAAAATAAGTATCGCTTCATTTTTTAATTGATACGTTTTACGCAAATCAGGTTTGTGAGGATGATCTTTATACCGATCAATCATTACTTTTTTACCCGCTAAAATCGCGGCTACATCTTTTTCTAATTGTGGCTGATTAAAATTTTCCAATACATTTTCGGTAGCGCTGCGTTTTTCTTTGGCAATAATCCAATCATCACATTTTACAAGTAGGGTAGAAATGTCCTGTTTGATTAAGCGTTCATTTAAATAAGCACTTAGCGTAGATTTTCCACTACGCGAGTTTCCGGCTATGGCCACCACAAAAGGTATTTTACTGCTTTTTGCTATTTGCTCTAGCATCCAGTCAGTTTCCGCTTTTAGTGGTTCATCTAAAATAAAATCAACGGCTTCGGCTAAATTGTCAAACATATAATCTGGTTCAAGCAAAGATTTTTTTTGTCCGTGCCCCGTGCGCACACCAATGGTGGTACAACCAGCAGCTTTTCCGGCACCTGTATCACGCTCGCTATCACCAATCATGTAGCTGTTGCTTAGGTCAATATTAAATTGTGCCGCAGCTTCTAAATGCATACCCGCCTTAGGTTTGCGGCAATCGCATACTATTTTAAAAGCAGGGTTTTCGCCTTCAAAACCTCCATCAGGGTGGTGCGGACAAAATTTTATTTCATCTAGTTTGGCACCTTCCGCGCCAAGCAAGCTTTCCATTTTTTTGTGAATTTCACCCAAACCTTGTAAGTCGGTTAGGTTACGCGCCACCACACTTTGATTGGTGGTTACCACGCTTATAAAATTACTTTTATTAATACGTTTAATAGCTGCGGCACTCCAAGGGTACAGCTCCATATCTTCCGTTCTGGCAATCAAATCGTAATCAGGATTTATCACGCCATCTCTATCTAAAAAAATACAACATTGCTTATTTTCCAAATTCCTAGCTGCCACTTTTCCACTTTGTATGTCTGCAGACACTTGCTCCAAACGCTCAGGCGTACCCATATCTTTTAAATATTCGGTTGTGTTGTAGCCAAACATTCTAATCTTATCAATAAGTTGTGGGAAAATATTCTTGCCAAAATCTGCCTTTACTCCGTTTTCAAGATGCGTTAATACCTTGGGTGAAAACACATAGGTAGCCGCATTTACCATATTATGATAATAGGTATCCGCGTTATGCGGTTTAGGATGTACGGCTGTTACACGCTCATTTTCATCTAATTCTACCAAATCACTATCGTATGGATGATCGTTTGGATGCACCACTAAGGTTGCCTCACTTTGTTTTTCACGATGAAATTTAAACAGACGATTCAAATCCATATCTACGAGTACATCACCATATAAAATCAAAAAATCTTCGGTAAGTAAATGCTCAATTTCTTTAATGCCACCAACGGTACCAAGCGGCTCGGACTCTTCAAAGTAACTTATTTTAATACCAAAATCGCAGCCATCACCAAAATGGTCAATAAGCGGTTGTTTTAGGTGATTTACAATAAAAATTATTTCAGATAAGCCATAGCGTTTGCAAAGCTCTACTTGATACTCCACCAAAGGCTTACCCAGTAGGGGAACCATTGGTTTTGGAAGATCCTTAGTTAAAACGCCTAAACGTGTTCCTTTGCCGCCTGCCAGAATAATGGCTTTCATAAATTGTATTTGTTGCAAAAATTCAAAATAACTTTATGCAATCATAGTTTTACTCTTAATTTAAAATAAACATTGCATGTATTTTTGCACCATGAGCAAATGGATTTATTTATTTCTACTTAGTTTTTGTAGTTACTGTGTGGTAGCTCAAACTAATCTTACACCTATAGATGCCCAGGGGAAAAATCACGGAGTTTGGAAAAAGTATCACGATAACGGAAAATTGCGGTATGAAGGCACTTTTAACCATGGTGCGGAGGTAGATACCTTTAAATTTTACTTTTATAACGGTAGCTTACGCGCATTGAATATTTTTAGTAAAGATACTGCTGGCCTGTGTTATAGCAAGCAATACAGCGATGGAAAGCAGTTGGTAGCCGAGGGGCAATATTTAAAAACCAAGCGTAAAGGCACTTGGCTTTATTATGATGCTACGGGGCGCCTACTCTCTAAAGAACAGTATAAAAACGATTTAAAAGAAGGTAAGGCAATTGTGTATCATGAAAATGGAAAAATTGCAGAAACTACTGTATATAAAAACGGAATTAAAGAAGGTGAATGGGAATTGTTTTATGATACTGGAAATATAAAAATGCGTGGCGCTTACGCAGATGATCATTTGCAAGGTGTTACGTATCTATTTGAATATGATGGCTCTTTGCGTGCTAAGGGTAATTATAATAAGGGATTAATGGCCGGCACTTGGAAATTTTACAACGATAAAAAAGAGTTGGAATATCAAGAAGAATGGATTCACGGACGTATGATTTCTACCACACAACTTAAAGCATCAGAGGAAAGTCCATCGCCCATACAAACGATTGATGAAATAAGACAAGAATACGAACGCTAATGGCAAGGGTAGTGGTAGGTTTAAGCGGAGGTGTTGATAGCAGCGTAGCTGCGCATCTTCTCATTGAACAGGGGCACGAAGTAATTGCTTTATTTATGCGCAATTGGCATGATGAAACGGTTACGCTACATGATGAATGCCCGTGGATTGAAGATAGTAATGACGCCATGCTGGTGGCCGAAAAACTCGGAATTCCCTTTCAAGTTATTGATTTAAGCGCAGAATATAAAACGCGCATTGTAGATTATATGTTTGCTGAATATGAGTCTGGCCGCACTCCAAACCCAGATGTGCTTTGCAACAGAGAAATTAAGTTTGATAGTTTTTTGAAAACCGCGCTTAGCCTAGGTGCAGATTATGTTGCTACTGGGCATTATTGTAGAAAAAGCCAATTTGTTGATAATGAAAAAACTATATATCAGCTTAAAGCCGGAATGGATGCCGGCAAAGATCAAAGCTATTTTTTGTGCCAACTTACTCAGGAGCAATTAAGTAAAGCTCTTTTCCCTATTGGGGAGTTACAAAAGAGTGAAGTACGCCAAATTGCAAAAAACTTAGGTTTAGTTACAGCCGATAAAAAAGATTCTCAAGGACTTTGCTTTATAGGCAAAGTAAGTTTACCCACTTTTTTGCAACAACAATTAGCGCCAAAAAAGGGAGACATTATAGAAATAGCTAAAACCAAACAATTGGAATTAGAGCAAGCTTTGAGCACAAACAATAGTTTGGACGAAAAAGTGCTGCCGTTTCAGTACAAACCTACGTTAGGAAAGGTGGTTGGCCAACATAATGGAGCACATTACTTTACCGTAGGCCAACGTAAGGGTTTGGCAGTAGGAGGTACGCCTGAGCCACTTTTTGTACTAGCTACAGATACTAAACGTAATATTGTTTATACCGGCCAAAGCGAGGCGCACTATGCTTTACAGAAGCAAGGCTTGTTTATAAAACCAAAAGATATTCATTGGGTACGCCCTGATGTAGAACTAAAAGTAGGCGAAAAGCGTACATACCTTATACGCATTCGCTACCGCCAAAAACTGGTTAAGGGCACGCTTTATATGGAAAAACAAGGCTTGTACCTTATTTTTGAAGAGCCACAAAAAGCTATTACTGCCGGACAATTTGCCGCTTGGTATGATGCTGATGAATTAATTGGCTCTGGCGTTATCGATTTTTAAAAAAACACTATGTATAAATATTTCAGCTTACTCTTTCTTTCTTTTTCTGTATTCGGATTAGCAGCACAAGAAAATTTGTACAGGGTTTATTTTTCTGATAAAGGTGAAAACATAGAAATGCTGTCAAACCCAAGCAGTTTCCTTAGCGGGAAAGCTATTTGGCGCAGAGCTAAACATAATATTGCCATTAATCAAACGGATTTACCGGTTTCCAAAAAGTACTTAACTAGTTTATCTGCCTACGGTACCCTTACTAAAAATCATAGTAAGTGGCTGAATTATCAAGTGATTAATGCATCGGAAAATCAAGTAGCCCTCATTGAAAATTTATCGTTTGTAAAAAAGGTAGAACGTGTAAAAATGGCCACAGTTTCTTTTGCTGATGCAGGCTGCGCCACTAGTGCGTTTAATTATGGCCAAGGTACTCTGCAAATTGAAATGGTAAAAGGCAATGAGTTGCACGGCTTTGGTTTTACTGGCACAGGAATGACCATTGCTGTTTTAGATGGGGGATTTGCAGGAGCGGACACCTCCAATCCTGGATTTGACTCCTTATATAATAGAAAGCAAATTTTAGGTTCATACGATTTTGTAAATAATGATACAGATGTTTTTGAAGGAGGTACGCATGGAGCTTTGGTACTTTCTGTAATGGGCGGATTTATTGATAATGGTATGATTGGCAGTGCTCCGGATGCAAATTATTGGTTATTAAAATCAGAAAATGAAGCCAATGAAACCACAGCAGAAATGGATAATTGGGTGCGCGCAGCAGAATTTGCCGATAGCGTAGGTGCTGATGTAATTAATAGTTCTTTAGGGTACACAACTTTTGATGGTGGGCAAGGTGATTTAACCCAAGCCGATATGGATGGAAACACCGCCATAGTAACCATTGGCGCTGATATGGCTGCCGCAAAAGGTATTTTAGTAATTGCAAGTGCGGGCAATGGTGGAGCCGGTAGTTGGCCCATTATAGGAGCTCCAGCAGATGGTGATAGCGTAATGGCCGTAGGTGGAGTTGATGGAAATGGTGATTATGTGATTTTTGCAAGTAGAGGTCCTTCTGCTGATGGTAGAGTGAAACCAGATGTGGTAGGTATGGCGCAGGGTACAACGTTAATTTTTGGTAACGGAAATATTCAAGGCGGCAACGGTACATCCTTCTCATCGCCCTTAATTGCAGGTTTGGCTACCTGTTTGTGGCAATCCAAACCAAGCTTGTCTAATATGGATATTTACCAAGCAATCATCACAAATTCAAGTCATTACTTTACACCCAACGCTGAGGTAGGTTTCGGCTTACCCAACTTTGCTTCAGCATCTTACAGCATTAGTATTGCTGAAAAACTAAAGCAGCAAGTAGAAATAGAAGTCTATCCAAATCCTGCAATTGACTTTGTGGAGATAGCAATTGCCGGTCTTACTAAGCAAGAGCAATTTACGTGCTCTGTTTTAAACATAGCCGGAAAAAAGATTTTAGAAAAACAAATAATATTTCAGCCAAATGGTAAAATACACATTAATCTTCCCAGTGTTTCGGGGGTATATCTTTTATCCCTTTCGGGAGATACCATGTACTTTACTAAAGAAATTATTGTTCAATAAACAACTATGACCAATAGAATTTGTGCGCTATTCGGCATTCAATATCCAATTATACAGGCGGGTATGATTTGGTGCAGCGGTTGGGAATTAGCATCAGCAGTTAGCAATGCCGGTGGTTTAGGTATTATCGGTTCCGGTAGTATGTATCCAGATGTTTTACGTACGCATATTCAAAAATGTAAAAAAGCTACCTCAAAACCGTTTGCAGTTAATGTACCCATGCTGTATCCTGATATTGACCAGCATATTCAGATAATTGTAGAAGAGGAAGTACCCATTGTTTTTATGTCGGCCGGAAATCCAAAAACATTTACCGGCACTTTAAAACAAAAAGGCATTACCGTAGTGCATGTGGTAAGCAGTGTAAAATTTGCTTTAAAAGCACAAGAAGCGGGTGTAGATGCAGTGGTAGCAGAAGGTTTTGAAGCGGGAGGGCACAATGGTAGAGATGAAACAACCACGTTTTGTTTGATTCCTCAGGTATCGGCAACTTTAGATATACCTGTAATTGCAGCCGGTGGTATTGCCAGCGGAGCGCAAATTTTAGCGGCCATGGCTTTAGGTGCAGAAGCCGTTCAAATAGGATCTCGGTTTGTAGCTAGTCAAGAAAGTTCTGCGCATCCCCATTTTAAGCAAGCGGTTTTAAAGGCTAAAGAAGGTGATACCCATCTTACACTCAAAGAATTAGCACCGGTGCGTTTAATTAGAAACAAGTTTTATAACGATATTGAAGCTGCCTACGCGCAAGGTGCAAAAGCTGATGAGTTAAAAACCCTTTTAGGTAGGGCAAGGGCAAAAAAAGGTATGTTTGAAGGTGATTTGGAAGAAGGTGAATTAGAGATAGGCCAAATCAGCGGAATGATAAGCGAAATTCTTCCGGCAAAAGCTATAATAGAGCAATTAGTAAGCGATTTTAATGCAGCTACATGGTGTATGGGTAGGCAAAAAATGGAGTGATTTAAAGAAAATTAGCCATTTCAAAGGTCTTATTAGTACGTTAAGTATTTTTAGAGCGGCTTTTAATCATTACAGGTCTGTATAGTGCCTTAACCTTTGTATTTTTACGTGGAATAAAAAAAACCGATATCATGGTCAAGAAAATATTAAGTCTAGTTTTTTTAGTGACTTTAATTTGCACTTCCTATCAAACTAAGGCATCACATTATTTAGGTGGTGAACTTACATGGAAATGTACCACTGGAGGCCGTTACATATTTACGTTAAAACTGTATAGAGATTGTAGAGGGGTAGGTTTCCCAAGGGTTATAGGTAGCTCAACAGAAAATATAAATTTTACAGGTGGAGCATCATTTAATTTAACCTTAAGATCCATTACAGATTTAACCCCTAGTTGTGGAAACGCAGCTATCGCTATTCCAGATTGTAACCCAGCCAATAACAATAATACCAAAAGAGGTGCCGTAGAGGAGTTTATTTACGATAATGCCACTAACCCAATAACTTTACCTTCGGTACCACCAGCTGCAGGTGGGTGGATATTTTCTAATACTAATTTCGCCCGTCCTCCTAGCGTTAATTTAACAACTCAACCCGGTCAAACCATTAGAACGGTAATGTATCCTTATATTCCTGCTGGTTCTACTATTCCTTTACCAGCTAACCCATGTTATGATAATAGTCCAAGGTTTTTATCCTCGCCTAACACGGTTATATGCAGTGATTATAAATTTAGTTATAATCACCTAGCTAGTGATACCGAAATAGATTCTTTGTTTTATACTTGGGCAGACCCTTTAGTTAGTGTGAACCCTAATACCTCGGTAACTTTTGCTACGGGCTATAGCAGAAGTGCTCCTTACCCTGATGGTGGAGAAAATCTATCAAACGGTCCGGTAACTTTAGATGGCGTTACTGGTCAACTTACCGTAGAAGCGTACAATCCTCCTGCCGGTAATTATATAAGTTGTGTAAAAGTAGAAGCATGGAAAAACTGTCAGCTTAAAGCAGAGATTTTTAGAGATTTAAGTATAGTGTTTAATACAGATGCTGCGTGTGCAGGAAATAACCCACCAACGGCTAATATTGACTTAGTAGCTTGGCCCGGCATAAAAAAAGTTGGCGACAATTATTATGCTAGTGTTTATCCGGGAGACACCATTCGCTTTGATTTGTTAGCCACTGATCCTGATCTTAATGGTTTTAATTTTCAGCAAATTTGCCTAAATGCAGTTAATGATGAAATTGGAAGTCCATTTAATTCTCAACTTGGTTGTGTAAGTGGTAAAACACCATGTGCCACGCTTTCCCCTATTGCTCCTCAAACTACTTATTGTAATTCAATACAAAATGAAGTAGCTTTTCTTTGGGTACCAAGCTGTTTGCACTTAGCCACAGAAAGAGGTTGTAGAGGCTTTACAAACACATATCCTTTTGCCTTAAGAATGGTTGATAATGGTTGTCCTGCCCCTGCAATATCGGTAACTACCATTGTTATTGACGTTTTGCAAGGTAATCCTGATACTCCGCCCATTAGTTGTGTAAATGTAATTAACAGCGCTAAGGATGTGGAAATTAGCTGGCAACAGCCGCCCGTGGATAGCGGTTTGTTTTTCTATTCTTACTTTATTTATGCAGATGACGGTAGTGGTAATTATGTTCCTATAGATACGGTAGATGATTACAATGTTTTAACCACCACCATTTCTTCAAATCAAATGCCTTCAGGAAGCACAATACCGGGTAGTTTTTATGTAGTGCATAGTGATACTAGTCGTAATAGTGGTGATTGTCCTTTCTTTTCTCCTCCCAGTGATACATTAAGTACAATAAACGTTCAGTTAACTCAGCCAGTAGGTGGACGTTCAGATACGTTGGTTTTAAATTGGAACCCCATAAATTTTAATGCCCTTACTACTTATGAAATATGGGTAGAAGTACCTACCGGCTCGGGAAATTGGAAATTGTTTGATCAAAGTACTGATACTACGTTTAGCTCCTTTTTGCAGGCATGTGATGATCAGGCAATATTTGAGATACGCGTATTAGATCCTGTAACAGGTTGCTACTCTACCTCCACGCTTACCACTCCGGGAGATTTTAAAGATGAAACCAATGCAGATATTATAGTGCTAGATAGCGTTACAGTATCGCAAGTAACAGGATTAGCAAACATAAGCTGGCAGCCTACTACACAAAATGATGTAGATCAATACCGTATTTTGTTTAACGACCCCAATATAGGTTGGACAGTAATAGATAGTGTTGAGGTAGGATTTACAATGCCTTATGAATGGGCGGCTAGCCAAGCAAGCAGCAGAGCAGAAGAATTTAGAGTAATATCAGTAGATACCTGTGGTAATCAAAGTAATGACAAAGCTGTGATTGCACATAAAACAATTTTCTTACGCGATTATTTAAATAAATGCGAAGGATATTTACGCATGTCTTGGAGCAATTATAAAGGCTTTGCGGGAGGCATAGGTGAGTATAAATTACTGTATGTAGAAACAGATATAAACGGAGTAACGGGATCACAAACGCTAGCCTTTAGCAGCAAAACAGATACGATACATCGTATAAATAGATTGCGAAGTGGTTCGGAATATTGTTTTACGGTGGTAGCGTATGATACCGCAGGCACAGCCACCAGTACTAGTAACGAAGTATGTATAGATGCTTCTGTTTCTAAGCCAAGTGAGGAGTTGTATATCGCCAATGTGACCAATAACATAGAACGTAATTCAATTGATATTTTCACTTTTATAGATGGCACAGCCGATGTAAGCATTTTTCAAATAGAGCGAGCCTTAGACCGCTTTGGTCCATGGGAAAACATAGGAACGGTGGGTAAACCCCAAGCACCTCCTTATACTATATCGTTTAGCGATTTTGGAGCAGATATAAACAATAGTTATTATTATCGAATATCAGCAACCGACAGCTGTGGCGGTAGAGATACCATAAGTAACATTGGTCGTAACTTGGTAATTACCGCAACTTCAAATGCCAATCTTACCAATGGTTTAAGTTGGAATCCTTATGAAAAGTGGGATGGAAAAGTGGGTCGTTATGACATTTATCGCTCTATAGACGAAGGAGTAACGTATGGTTTGGTAGGCACTAACGAAGGAAACGATACCACTTTTGAAGACAATATATCAGCATTTGCAGATGAGCGTGTAGAGTTTTGTTATTACGTACGAGCGGTAGAAAAAGACAATCCGCTGAATTATGTAAACAATCAAGGTCAACCATTTTCAAGTCGTTCAAATTCAGATTGTGTATATCAGCGCGTAAAAATGTTTATGCCCAATGCTTTTAGACCAGAAAGTTCTGTACCAGAAAACCAAACATTTGGTCCAAGCTTACGCTTTGATGATGTAAATCGCTACCGCTTATTGGTAACTAATCGTTGGGGTAGCAAGGTTTTTGAAACAGATGATCCGCTAGAGCGCTGGGACGGAAAGCAAAATGGTAAAGATTTACCAGCCGGAGTATATTTATATAAAGTAAGATTTGCTACAGAAGGCTCATCACAACAAGAAGAAAGCGGAAGTTTTACATTAATACGATAAGTATATATAGTAAAACAATGGATCATAAAACTAAATCCCTATGCAGCAATGTATGGGGATTTTTAGTTTACGGTGTATTAGCTTTAAATAGATAGCCCAAGGTTAAATGGTAAGGAGATAGTATATTTGAAAAGTATTAAAAGATTAAAACCAATGCGCAATAAATTAATTCTAGGCTTCTTTTCACTAATCATGCTTATTTCCTTTTCCTCCCTTAATGCTTCGCATTATTTAGGTGGTGAACTAACATGGCAATGCACCACAGGTGGTAGGTATATATTTACACTTAAAGTTTATAGAGACTGTAGTGGAGCTAATTTTCCAAGAGTAATTGGAACCTCTTCTATTAACATAACTAATTCTGGTGGTGGTAACTATCCTGTTGTTTTGCGTCAAATTAATGATATTACACCGCAATGTGGAGGTGCTAATCAGTTGCTAAATTGTTCTCAAAATCCACCTGTTCAGGGAGGTGCTGTGGAAGAATTTGTATATACTAATGCAACCGCACCTGCAACTTTACCCAGCACACCACCTGCTGCTGGTGGTTGGACGCTTTATGCGCAATTACCCTGTTGCAGGCCACCTAGTGTAAATTTAGCAGGTTCCTCTGGCGACCCTTTAATAATTCGTTCTAAAATGTATCCGTACATTCCAAGTGGTTCTACCATTCCGCTTCCTGCTAATCCTTGTTACGATGGTAGTCCGCGTTTTATTGCTAGCCCTACTAGTATTATTTGTAGTGATTATAAATTCAGTTATAATCACTTAGCAAGTGATAAGGAAGTAGATTCTTTATTTTATACTTGGGATTACCCACAGATAGGATTAAATACGAATGGCGCTTTTAATACAGGGTATAGTTTTAATGCACCGTATCCTGATGCAGGAGAAAATCCATCAAACGGCCCGGTAACTTTAGATGGTGTAACAGGCCAAATGACGGTGGAATCATATAACCCAACAGCCGGTAATTATATAAGTTGTGTAAAGGTAGAGGCATGGAAAAGCTGCCAGCTTAAAGCAGAAATTTTTAGAGATTTAGCGTTAGTTTTTAATACCTCTTCAGATTGTTTAGGTAATAATCCTCCATCCGCTAATATTGACTTGGTAGCTTGGCCTAATATTAAAAAAATTGGCGACAATTATTATACTAGTGTTTATCCCGGAGATACCGTTCAATTTGATTTATTAGCCACTGATCCTGATCTTAATGGCTTCAATTTTCAGCAAATTTGCTTAGAGGTTGCCAATGATGAAGTGGGAAGCCCATATAATTCTCAACTTGGTTGTGTAAGTGGTAAAACCCCTTGCGCTACAGTTACGCCCATCGCTCCGCAAACAGGGTATTGTAACTCAATACAAAATGAACAAGCGTTTCTTTGGGTTCCTAATTGTCAACATTTAGCTACGGAACAAGGCTGTAGAGGTTTTACTAATACATATCCTTTTGCTTTAAGAATGGTGGATAATGGTTGTCCTGCCAATGCTATATCGGTTGTTACCGTAATAGTAGATGTATTACGTGGTAATCCTGATACGCCTCCGATAAGTTGTGTAAACGTTGTAAACCATCCCGCAAATGATGTGGATGTATCTTGGGAAAAACCACCTTTAGATAGTGGCTTATTTTTCAACTATTATTTAGTGTATGCTGATGATGGAATGGGTAATTTTAGTGTAGTGGACACTATAACTGATTCAAATCAGGTCAACACGATAATTACATCAGCACAATTGCCTAGTGGAAATACAATTCCATCAAGTTATTACATAGTTTTAGGTATGAGTAGTAGAGCAGGATGTGTGTTTTTATCTCCTCCCAGTGATACATTAAGTACAATAAACGTTCAGTTAACTCAGCCAGTAGGTGGACGTTCAGATACGTTGGTTTTAAATTGGAACCCCATAAATTTTAATGCCCTTACTACTTATGAAATATGGGTAGAAGTACCTACCGGCTCGGGAAATTGGAAATTGTTTGATCAAAGTACTGATACTACGTTTAGCTCCTTTTTGCAGGCATGTGATGATCAGGCAATATTTGAGATACGCGTATTAGATCCTGTAACAGGTTGCTACTCTACCTCCACGCTTACCACTCCGGGAGATTTTAAAGATGAAACCAATGCAGATATTATAGTGCTAGATAGCGTTACAGTATCGCAAGTAACAGGATTAGCAAACATAAGCTGGCAGCCTACTACACAAAATGATGTAGATCAATACCGTATTTTGTTTAACGACCCCAATATAGGTTGGACAGTAATAGATAGTGTTGAGGTAGGATTTACAATGCCTTATGAATGGGCGGCTAGCCAAGCAAGCAGCAGAGCAGAAGAATTTAGAGTAATATCAGTAGATACCTGTGGTAATCAAAGTAATGACAAAGCTGTGATTGCACATAAAACAATTTTCTTACGCGATTATTTAAATAAATGCGAAGGATATTTACGCATGTCTTGGAGCAATTATAAAGGCTTTGCGGGAGGCATAGGTGAGTATAAATTACTGTATGTAGAAACAGATATAAACGGAGTAACGGGATCACAAACGCTAGCCTTTAGCAGCAAAACAGATACGATACATCGTATAAATAGATTGCGAAGTGGTTCGGAATATTGTTTTACGGTGGTAGCGTATGATACCGCAGGCACAGCCACCAGTACTAGTAACGAAGTATGTATAGATGCTTCTGTTTCTAAGCCAAGTGAGGAGTTGTATATCGCCAATGTGACCAATAACATAGAACGTAATTCAATTGATATTTTCACTTTTATAGATGGCACAGCCGATGTAAGCATTTTTCAAATAGAGCGAGCCTTAGACCGCTTTGGTCCATGGGAAAACATAGGAACGGTGGGTAAACCCCAAGCACCTCCTTATACTATATCGTTTAGCGATTTTGGAGCAGATATAAACAATAGTTATTATTATCGAATATCAGCAACCGACAGCTGTGGCGGTAGAGATACCATAAGTAACATTGGTCGTAACTTGGTAATTACCGCAACTTCAAATGCCAATCTTACCAATGGTTTAAGTTGGAATCCTTATGAAAAGTGGGATGGAAAAGTGGGTCGTTATGACATTTATCGCTCTATAGACGAAGGAGTAACGTATGGTTTGGTAGGCACTAACGAAGGAAACGATACCACTTTTGAAGACAATATATCAGCATTTGCAGATGAGCGTGTAGAGTTTTGTTATTACGTACGAGCGGTAGAAAAAGACAATCCGCTGAATTATGTAAACAATCAAGGTCAACCATTTTCAAGTCGTTCAAATTCAGATTGTGTATATCAGCGCGTAAAAATGTTTATGCCCAATGCTTTTAGACCAGAAAGTTCTGTACCAGAAAACCAAACATTTGGTCCAAGCTTACGCTTTGATGATGTAAATCGCTACCGCTTATTGGTAACTAATCGTTGGGGTAGCAAAGTTTTTGAAACAGATGATCCGCTAGAGCGCTGGGATGGAAAGCAAAATGGTAAAGATTTACCAGCCGGAGTATATTTATATAAAGTAAGATTTGCCACAGAAGGCTCATCACAACAAGAAGAAAGCGGAAGTTTTACATTAATACGATAAGTATATATAGTAAAACAATGGATTATAAAACTAAATCCCTATGCAGCAATGTATGGGGATTTTTAGTTTACGGTGTATATTTAAGATGGATTTTATCAAGCTATTATTAATGCAAAGTTTTAGTACATTTGCGTGCAATTTTAAATCCAAAATTGCGACTCCACATGTCATTAGATACAAACAAAATTTTAGGCGAAGCACTTACGTATGATGATGTGCTTTTAGTGCCTGCATATTCCGAAGTGTTGCCGCGTGAAGTAGATTTAACTACACGGTTTACAAAGAATATTTTGCTAAAAGCACCCATTGTTTCCGCAGCTATGGATACGGTAACGGAATCTGCAATGGCTATTGCCATTGCTCAAGATGGTGGTATTGGTGTGTTGCACAAAAACATGAGTATTGAGCAGCAAGCTGTGGAAGTGCGTAATGTAAAACGTGCAGAAAGTGGGATGATTTTAGATCCTGTAACTTTAAGAGAAAATGCGTTAGTAATTGATGCCAAACGCATGATGGCAGAATTTAAAATTGGTGGAATTCCTATCATTAATAATCATAAGGTTTTAATAGGTATTATTACCAATCGCGATTTACGCTTTGAAAAAAATGACGAGCGTCCTTTGTATGAAATAATGACGAAGGATAATCTGATTACCACTTTTGAAAATACCAGTTTAGAACAAGCTGAAGTGATTTTACAAAAGCATAAAATTGAAAAGCTACCGGTTGTTACCAAAGACAATAAGTTAATTGGTTTAATAACGTATCGAGACATCACCAAATTAAAAATAAAACCAAATGCCAATAAAGATGCCTATGGTAGATTGCGCGTTGCTGCTGCGGTAGGTGTAACGGGAGATGTGCTTGAGCGCGTTACTGCATTGGTAGGTTCTAATGTAGATGCCATAATTATAGACACAGCCCACGGACATACGCGCGGAGTAGTGCATGCATTAGAACAAGTAAAAGCTAAGTTTGCTCAGCTTGAAGTAGTGGTAGGAAATATAGCCACTGCGCAAGCCGCTAAATATTTAGCCGATGCAGGTGCCGATGCTGTTAAAGTAGGTATAGGTCCGGGTTCTATTTGCACCACAAGAGTGGTGGCAGGTGTAGGCGTGCCACAGCTTAGCGCTGTAATTGAAGCGCGCAAAGGGTTAGAGGGAACCGGGGTGCCACTTATTGCCGATGGTGGAATTAGATTTACAGGAGATATAGTAAAAGCTGTGGCCGCTGGTGCGGATAGTGTAATGCTTGGTTCATTATTAGCCGGCACCGAAGAAGCACCGGGAGAAACCATTATTTACGAAGGAAGAAAATTTAAAAGCTACCGAGGTATGGGTTCCATTGAAGCCATGCAAAGTGGGTCTAAAGACCGATATTTTCAGGATGTGGAAGATGATATTAAAAAATTAGTGCCTGAAGGAATTGTGGGTCGTGTTGCCTATAAAGGACAATTAAGTGAAGTGATGTACCAATTTATTGGAGGTTTGCGTGCCGGGATGGGATATTGTGGAGCAAAAGACATTGCAGCTTTACAAAATGATGCACGTTTTGTTAGAATTACTGCTGCCGGTGTAAATGAAAGTCATCCACATGATGTACATATTACCAGAGAGGCGCCAAATTATAGTAGAAAGTAAAAAAGGAAGTTTAATTTATTCTAGAAATTTTTAAGATTTATAAATTTATGAAAAGAGTGTTTACAGCGTTTTTAGCATTGGTTTTTTTTGTGGGTAACGCCCAAAATGTTTCTTTGGAAGAGCAAACTTTGTTTTCTGTAAATAAAGAAAAGGTAACTGCCGGAGAGTTTATGCAGGTGTATAATAAAAATCGCAATATTGGTGAGGATATTGACCCAAAAACGCCACGCGAATATTTGGAGTTATACATCAACTTTAAGTTGAAGGTGCAGAATGCAAAGGAATTAGGAATGGATACAATGCCTCGTTTTAAAAATGAGTTTAACTCTTACAGAAGCCAATTAGCCGAACCATATCTTTCTGATAAAGCGGTGAATAAAGATTTAGTGGCCGAAGCTTATGACAGAGGAAAATATGACATTAGAGCTTCGCACATTATGATGGCCGTAACGCCTGAAAGTGATGCTATAGACACGCTTAAGTCTTACAAAAAATTAGTAAAAATTAAGGAACGCATTGAAAGTGGAGAGTCTTTTGAAAAATTGGCGCAAGAGTATTCTCAAGATACTTACTCGGCAAAAAATAATGGAGACTTAGGATATTTTACTGTATTTAATATGGTATATCCCTTTGAAACAGCTGCTTACAATACCAAGGTAGGGCAGCTTAGCAAAATTGTACGCTCTCAATTTGGCTATCACCTAATAAAAGTTACAGATGTACGTCCGGCAAGAGGCACGGTAAAAGTGGCGCATATTTTATTAGTAGAAAATGACCAAACCGGTGAAATTCAAAAACAAAACGCTGCACAAAAAATTCAAGAAATTTATAAAGAAATAGAAGCAGGTGCTGATTTTGCAACCATGGCTAAGCAGTATAGCGAAGATAAAAGCTCTGCCTTTGCCGGAGGTGAAATACCGGAGTTTGGTATAAATAAAATGTTTCCAGAATTTGAAGAAGCTGCCTTTAGCTTAGAGACAGGTAATGTAAGCAAGCCTTTTAAAACACCAGTGGGTTGGCATATTGTAAAGGTTTTAGATAAGCCAACGGTAAAAACGCTTGCAGATTCAGAGCGTGAGTTGAAAACAAAAATTGACCGTGATAGTCGCTCTCAACAAGGACGAATTAGTATTATCAAACAATTGAAAAAAGATTTTGGATTTAAAGAATTTCCAAAGAATATTGATTTAGCTTTTTCTCAAGTTGATAAAGGATATTTAAACATGAATTATGATTCTGAAAATCATAAATATGGAGATAAAATCATGTTTAGTTTTGCGGACAAGCAATATACCGTTACTAACTTTTTAGATTGGCTAGAATTAAATCAGGCTAAAGGAGGAAAAAAATTAGGTAAACTAAATGTAGAATTAGAAAAGGCGTATGATAGCTATAGCCAAAGTATGGTGTTGGCCTATGAAAAGGCTAATTTAGAAAGTAAGTATCCTGAATTTGCCATGCTTAGTCGTGAGTATTTTGAAGGTATTTTACTGTTTGACCTTACCGAAAAGAAAGTGTGGCGCAAATCAGTTACGGATACCATAGGTTTAGAAGCATTTTATGCCGGTAATAAAGCGCAATATCAATGGACAAAGCGTTATGAGCTGGTATTGGTAAGTGCTGCAACTGAAAAGATTGCTAAAAAAGCACAGAAGATGTTGAAAAAAGGAAAAAGTATAGCAGAGCTAAACGAGAAGTTAAATAAAGAATCCTTGTTAAATTTAAAAACCGATACCGGAACTTTTGAAATGAAAGACAATGATATGCTTTCACTTTTAGATCTTGCAGATCAAGGAGCGTCAAAGATTATTTCTAAGGACGGAAGATATGTATTTGCTTACGTAAAAAGTACATTGCCGGCACAAGGTAAAACGTTGGCCGAAGCACGTGGCGCAGTTTTGAGTGATTATACCACGTATTTAGAAAAAGAATGGTTAAAAGAGCTTAAGGGTAAGTATAATGTTACCGTAAATGATGAAGTAATGGATAAAGTAGAAGCCGAACTTGAAGATTAATACACTACATAGTGTAATGGTTTTGGTTTCTGTGGCTTATTTAAGTTGTGGATGCAGTAATTTTGAAATGCCCTTTACTTCTGATGAAGAAAAAGAAGGAGAAGTGGTAGCCAGAGTGTACGGAAGTTATCTGTATCAGCGCGATATTGAAGGCATTGTACCCGAAGGAACTGCTCCGGAAGATAGTAGCAGCTTAATAAGCAATTTTATTAGCGTATGGGCTAAGGAGCAGTTATTAATTGCTAAAGCAGAGTATAATTTAACGGCTAGTACTAAGGATTTCAAAAAACAGATTGATGCCTATCGAAACGATTTATTAACCTTTACTTATAAGCAAGAGTATGTTACACAACGTTTGGATACTAACGTGAAAGCTTCTGAAATTCAAAGGTATTATGAGGAACACATGGACAATTTTTTATTAAAGCAAAATATTGTGCGTGTAGAGTATATGATAATCAGTAATGAAGCGCCTCAACTAACTAAAGCTATAAGTTGGTTTAAGTCTGATGATAAAAAAGATAGACTACCGCTAAAAAATTATGCGCAAAAATACGCGCGCGAGTTTTCTTTGAGTGATACTTCTTGGATTAGTTTTGATGTGCTAACCTCTAAAATTCCCATTGAAACTTACAACCAAGTAGAGTTTTTAAATAGAAATAGAATTGTAGAATTAAAGCAAAATGGTTTAGTCTATTTGCTTCGTATTAAGGCGTTTAAAATTGCAGATAGTAATTCACCCCTCCCATTTGTGCGCAATATTATTCGTAACATTATTTTAAATCAAAGAAAATCAGCATTGCTGGATGATTTAGAAAAGAAATTGCTGGAAGATGCGTTAAGCAACAATGAATTTGAAACTTTTTGATAAAACATACATTTTGAGTTATAGATTTTTAGGCTTTGCCTTATTCCTAACATTAACCTGCGCAGCCCAGCCAAAAGCTATTGATGGCGTGGCTTCGGTAGTGGGTAAAAACATTGTACTTATATCAGATATAGATCAGCAGTATCAGCAGGTATCCCGCCAAGGTGAAGCAGACAAATGTGATATTTTTGAAGATTTACTACTTGAAAAACTACTCTTACACCAAGCGGATATTGATTCAGTAGAAGTTTCTCCTGATCAAATTGACCAAACCATTGAGCGTAGAATAGGCGTTTTTATACAACAGATTGGTAGCAAGCAAAAGCTGGAGCAGTATTATAAAAAGAGCATTATTGAAATTAAGGAAGAGATGCGCCCTTATGTAGAAAATCAAATGGTAGCACAACAGATGCTTCAAAAAATTACGGGCGATGTGGAAATTACACCTACTGAAGTGCGTACTTTTTTTAAACGTGTGCCTAAGGATAGTTTGCCTTTGGTAAATGCACAGGTAGAGTATGCTCAAATTTTAAAATATCCTATTGTAAGTGCTGATGCAAAGCAAGAAGCTATTGAAAAATTATCAGGATTTAAAGAACGTATTAGCAACGGTTCTTCGTTTGCCACCTTGGCGGTACTTTATTCAGAAGATCCTGGTTCTGCAAAAAATGGAGGCGAATATTTAGGTATTAAAAGAGGGCAATTTGTAAAAGAATTTGAAGCGGTAGCATTTAATTTAAAAGCGGGTGAAATTTCTGACCCATTTAAAACGGAATACGGTTATCATATAGTGCAATTGCAACGTAGAAGAGGAGAGGAGCTAGATTTACGCCACATCTTAATTAAGCCGAAAATTTCTTCAGAAAATTTAGAAGGTGCCAAAATGTATTTAGATAGCGTTCAAAAAGCAATTATTACGGGTGTTGTAAGTTTTGCAGATGCAGCCGAGCAAATATCAGATGATGAAAATTCTAAGTTAAATGGTGGCATAGCGATAAACCCCCAAACGGGTGATAGCAGATGGGAAACGGGACAGTTGGATAAAGCTGATTTTTATACCATTGAGAGCGTAAAAATTGGAGAAATTTCAGAGCCAACTTTTTATCGTGAGCCGGATGGTCGTGAGGTATTTAAGTTAATACAGGTGTTGGATAAAACATCAGCGCATCGAGCAGAAATGAAAACCGATTATCAGCTTTTGCAAAATATAGCCAAAGAAGACAAAAAAAATAAGCTGCTTAGCAAGTGGATTGAAGAAAAAGTAAACACAACCTATATAAGAGTAAATAACTCATATTTAGATTGCGAATTTAGAAGTGGCTGGATAAAAAGGTCTTCACAATATGTCGAATAACACGGATGTAGCTGCAGTACAGCAGCTTGGTAAAAAGTACGAAGCCTTAAAAGCGGAAATAGGTAAAGTAATAGTTGGTCAAGAAAAAGTGGTTGATTTACTCATTCTTTCAATTTTTTCACGCGGACATTCTTTATTGGTGGGTGTGCCTGGTTTAGCAAAAACACTTTTGGTAAACACCACAGCGCAAGCTTTAGGTTTAGATTTTAACAGAATACAGTTTACGCCAGATTTAATGCCTTCTGATATTATAGGGGCAGAAATTTTAGATGACGCGCGCAAGTTTAAGTTTATAAAGGGCCCTTTATTTGCCAATATCATTTTGGCAGATGAAATTAACCGTACGCCACCAAAAACGCAAAGTGCTTTGCTTGAAGCGATGCAAGAGCGTTCGGTTACCGCAGCAGGCAATACCTATAAAATGGCTGAGCCTTTCTTTGTGTTGGCCACGCAAAATCCCATTGAGCAGGAAGGAACGTATCCCTTGCCGGAAGCACAGTTAGACCGTTTTATGTTTCACATAGAAGTAGGCTACCCAACGTTTGAAGAAGAATTAAACATCGTAAAAAGTACCACGGGCAAAACTGTGGAAACGGTAAACGAAGTGCTTACGAGTCAGGAAATTATTGATTTCCAAAATTTAATTAGGAAGCTACCGGTAACTGATTCTGTTTATGAATTTGCGGTAGGTTTAGTTACTGCTACACGGCCAAATGGTGCAAGAGCTAAAGATATTACCAATAAATATATTGCTTGGGGTGCAGGCCCACGTGCCTCTCAATACCTTATTTTAGGTGCTAAAGCCCATGCCGCTTTGCGCGGAAAATTTTCTCCCGATAAGGAAGATGTGCTTGCCGTAGCTGAGCCAATATTAAGGCACAGAGTAGTGCGTAACTACAAAGCCGAAGCCGAAGGAATTAAGATTGAGGATATTATTAAGCAACTACTTTAATTGGCGCAATAGTAAAGCCAAACTAGCCCTTTAAATCTGCCTTTTTTGGTTAGCTTTGCCCCGTTTTTCACAACAGGGAATAAATTTCTATGCCGTCAACCAAGTACATATTTGTTACAGGTGGTGTTACTTCTTCTTTAGGAAAAGGTATCATCTCTGCTTCATTAGCAACGCTTTTGCAATCAAGGGGTTATAGCGTTACCATTCAAAAATTAGATCCTTATCTAAATATTGATCCGGGTACACTTAATCCATACGAGCATGGCGAATGTTACGTAACAGATGATGGTGCAGAAACGGATTTAGACTTAGGACATTATGAGCGTTTTTTAAACCGACCTACTTCTCAGGCTAATAACGTTACTACCGGAAGAATTTACCAATCAGTAATTGACAAGGAAAGACGCGGTGATTTTTTAGGTAAAACGGTGCAAGTAATTCCGCACATTACTGATGAAATTAAAAGACGTATTCAAATTTTAGGCAATACCGGTGAATTTGAAATAATAATAACGGAAATAGGAGGCACCGTTGGCGATATTGAGGCCTTACCATATATAGAATCTGTACGTCAGTTAAAGTGGGATTTGGGTGATGATTGCATGGTTATTCATTTAACCCTCGTTCCATATTTAGCCGCCACGGGTGAGCTTAAAACCAAACCTACTCAACATAGTGTAAAAGCTCTGCAAGAAAGTGGTGTGCAGCCAGATGTTTTGGTTTGCCGTTGTGAGCATCATATTGGTGATGATATTAAGAAAAAACTAGCCCTTTTTTGTAACGTAAAAAAAGACGCGGTAATAGAATCGCTTGACGCTGAAACAATTTACGCAGTGCCCATTTTAATGCGTAATCAGCGCTTAGATGAAGTGGTATTAAAACGTTTGGATTTACCCATTGAAGATAATCTTGACCTTGTAAATTGGAAAGATTTTTTATACAAGTTAAAATATCCGAAAAGTGAAGTTAGGATTGGTTTAGTAGGTAAATATGTAGAGTTACAAGATTCCTACAAATCTATTGTAGAGGCGTTTATACATGCTGGAGCTGCAAATGAATGTAAGGTAAATATTGAGTGGATTCATTCAGAAACATTAACTACCGAGAACGCAGCAAAAAACTTTGAGCATTTAGATGGTCTTTTGGTGGCACCCGGATTTGGAGAACGTGGATTTGATGGGAAGCTGGAATCCATTCGTTTTGCCAGAGAAAATAATGTTCCCTTTTTAGGTATTTGCTTAGGCATGCAAGCGGCAGTAATTGAATTTGCACGCAACGTTTTAGGTTGGCCCGATGCTAATTCTACGGAGATGAATCCGGAAACGAAACATCCTGTAATTGCCTTAATGGCCGAGCAGAAAAATGTAGAAGAGATGGGCGGTACCATGCGTTTGGGCGCGTGTGATTGTGAATTGAAAGAAGGTAGCAAAGCATTAGAGGTGTATAGAAGAAAAATGATTAGCGAGCGCCACCGTCACCGCTATGAGTTTAACAATAAATATTTAAAGCAATTTGAAGAAGCAGGATTAAAAGCCACCGGTAAAAATCCTGATTTAGGTCTTATAGAAATTGTAGAATTAGATAATCACCCGTGGTTTATGGGCGTACAATTTCACCCCGAGTATAAAAGCACCGTGGCAAACCCACACCCACTATTTGTAAAATTTGTTGAAGCCGTAATTAAGACTTCAAAATAAACTATTGATGGATAAACAATCGATAAACTGGAACACGATAATCGGTATAACACTGATTGCCGGGATTTTAATTTTTTTCAATTACTTTAATACACCAGATGCTGTAGCCGAAGCTGCCGAAGTTGATAAAAAGGCAAACGACAGCACGGAGGTAGTTGAAGAGACCAAAAAATTAGTAGAAAACGACACCATAATTCCGGTTGACTCTAATAAAGTAGTCAATAATTTTGGCCCTTTTACTGAGCAACTTATTGAAGGCGAGGAAACAATTACGCTTGAGAATGAAGTGCTGGAATTAGAATTTAGTAGAAAAGGAGCTCAAATTGTTGGTGCCCGTTTAAAAAATTACCAAACTTGGGATAGCCTTCCGCTTTATTTGATAAAGGAAAGTGCCGGCCATAATTTAAACTTACAGGCAGATGGTAAAACTTACAATACCAGTGAGCTTATTTTTACAGCTAATGCTTCAAATAAAAGCAAAGTTTCCTTTAATGTAACAACGCAAAATGGAGGTAGCCTTACATACACATTTAGCTTAGAGCCAAATAATTACATGCTTAATTGGAAAGTACGTTCCAATGGCTTGGGAGATCTAATTGTAGAAAACTCTGATTTGGTTTGGGAAATGGTAACCTTACGTCAAGAAAAAAATATAGAAACGGAGCGACAAAAAACTAATCTTGAATATTATGATTCTGAAGGGGAAGATTTAGATGATTTATCAGCTTCCGGTGAGGATGAAGAAACGCTGCCTGCTTCTAAATGGATTGCTTTTAAGCAGCAATTTTTCTCCACCATCCTACTCAATAAAAACAAAGATTTTACAGATGTTCGGTTGTTTTCCAACGCGTTAGAAGCGGAAGATTTAACCAAAAAGTATTTAGCACGTGTAGATTTAGGGGCATTAGGTGAAGATATAAATTCAGAAATGGGTTTGTATTTAGGGCCTAATAAATATGAAGTATTAGAAGCGTACGGTTATAGTTTTGAAAAGGTTATTCCATTGGGTTGGGGAATTTTAGGTTGGATAAATCGTGGTGTTATTATCAATATTTTCAACTGGTTAGAAGGTTATGGTTTAAACTACGGACTTATCATTTTAATTATAGCGCTCTTAATTAAAATTGTCATTTTCCCGCTTACCTACACTTCATATCGTAGTATGGCAAAAATGCGTGTGCTAAAACCAGAAATTGATGCGTTAAATGAAAAACATAAGGGTAAAGATGCAATGGCTAAGCAGCAAGCTACCATGGCACTTTATAAACAGGCAGGTGTAAACCCTTTAGGTGGTTGTATTCCGGTATTGCTGCAAATGCCAATTCTTATTGCGTTGTTTAACTTTTTTCCATCTTCAATTGAATTAAGGCAACAGTCTTTTCTTTGGGCTACCGATTTATCCACCTACGATTCCATTTATGATTTACCATTCAACATACCGTTTTACGGAGATCATATAAGTTTATTTACGCTATTGATGACTGTTTCTACTTTGATTTATACGTATATGAATCAACAGTTAACAGGTCAGAATCAGCAGTATCCGCAAATGAAATATATTGTGTATTTAATGCCGGTAGTGTTTTTAGGTGTTTTCAACAATTACGCAGCAGGTCTTAGTTATTACTATTTCTTGGCGAACATGATTACATTTGGTCAACAATTTGCCATTAAGGCGTATTTGAATGAAGATAAGATTCACGCTAAGATTCAGGAGAAAAAGGAAGCAGCACCCGCAAAAGAAAATCGTTTTATGCGTAGAATGCGTGAGTTGCAAGAGCAGCAAGAAAAGAATAAAAGAAAATAGTAGAAGATGAAGAGTCAGTTTTTTTTAGCGCTTGGGCTTACCGTAATGCTTTCCGCTTGCGCGGGATTAAAACCCGAAAAATATCTTAAAAAAGAAGCAGCTGTTTTTAGTTTAAGATTGGAGCAGGGTGCTTGTTTTGGTACTTGTCCTGTTTTTAATTTAGACATTGCCCATACCGGAAAAGCTACGCTAGAAGCCATTCGCTTTTTACCTAAAGAAGGCATGATTCCGGCAGATTTACCGCAAGCCGAAATTGATTCCTTAAAATTTATGTTGCGTAAAACTGCTTTTTTTGAATTGGATAGTATTTATGATAACCCGGGCTTATCAGATTTAGCCACTACCAAAGTAACCGTTACACTTGGTGAAAATCAAGAAAAATCTAAAACGGTGATTGGAAGATTTGAAACGCCTGAAGCGTTTGATAATTTGGTTGCTTTTTTAAACCGACTAAGAATTAGAAGCTTTTAAGAAGCCGTATTTAATTTTTTGGCTTCTTCAGGGTTTTTGCATTTTTCTTCCGGTGAAGCACCACAAAAACTACAAGACTCACCTTCCTCGTTTAAAAAGGGACTATTACTGGCACAAGTGCCACTAAACTCTCCGTCTTTTTTCGCCCAAATTTTTATGGCAATTCCGGCAAACGCTAAACCTATTAATACCAACGAAATTAAAAACAACTGCATACTCCTTTCTTTTAAATCAAATTAACTTCCGCTTCTAAGCGCACTGCAAATTTATCAAATACCACGCTTTTTACGTGCTCCGCTAAGGCTAAAATTTCTTCTCCGGTGGCGCTATCATAATTTACCAAAACCAATGCTTGTTTTTCATGCACACCGGCATCACCTTTTCTAAAGCCTTTTAAACCCGCTTTTTCTATTAACCAGCCTGCCGCAAGCTTTGTTTCATTTTCTCCAACAGGATAATACGCCAATTCAGGAAACTTTTTATTTAAATCTTCTGCTTGTTTTTTTGTTACCACCGGGTTTTTAAAAAAACTACCACTGTTACCAATTTTAGCAGGGTCAGGTAACTTACTTTGGCGTATGCTAATTACCGCTTTAGATATATTTTGAATAGTAGGTTCCAAATGCATTTCTTGCAAAGCATTGGTAATGGCGCCATATTCGGTACGTAATTGGTGGTTTTTTATGCTAAGCCTAAAGCACACTTCTGTAATCACATATTTTCCTTTTCCTTCGGTTTTAAAATAACTATCGCGGTAGCCAAAATTGCATTGTGCTTTGGTAAAATGCTTTATTTCTCCGGTAGCCAATTCTAGTGCATTAAGCGCATAAAAACTGTCTTTTAGTTCCACCCCATACGCACCAATATTTTGAATGGGTGCAGTGCCTGTATTGCCGGGTATAAGCGATAAATTTTCTAAACCGCCCCAATTATTTTCTAATGTGTGTAGCACCAGTTGATGCCAATTTTCACCGGCCATTACCGATAGTTCCACCTCTTTATCATCAACAATATGATGCTCTTTTCCTTTCAGATTTAGCAACACCACCAAGCCATCAAAATTTTGAGTGATAAGCATATTACTACCACCGCCTAGCCAAAGTACCTTGTTCTGTTTGTACGTTGAAGTATTTAATAAAGCTTTGAGATCGCTTAAGCTTTTTGCTTCAAAAAAAAGTTTAGCCTCAGCATTAATGCCAAAGGTGTTATACGGTTTTAATGAAACGTGTTCCTTAAAATTCATTTAACTATTATGGCTTCCTGGATATACCAATAGAGCTTGGCGCAATAGTTCCACGGCCTCCTTAAGTTTGTCTTTTTCCAATACGTAAGCCAAACGGATTTGATTTAACCCCATACCGGTAGTGGCATAAAACCCTTCGGCAGGAGCCACCATCACCGTTTTTTTATCTACTTCAAAAGCAGATAATAACCATTGCGCAAAACGCTCCGCATTATCAACCGGCAGTTGCGCTATGGCGTAAAAAGAACCTCTTGGTTTTGGGCAATAAACACCTTCAATAGAGTTTAGTCCATCCACCAAAATATCTCTACGCTCACGGTATTCTTCTTTTACTTCATCGTAGTAATTAGCATCGGTATCAAGCGCTGCTTCAGCAGCAATTTGCGCCATTGTAGGCGGACTTAACCTTGCCTGTGCAAATTTTTGAGCCGTGGCAATTAAGGCATTATTTCTAGTAATCATACAGCCAATTCTTGCACCACACATGCTGTAACGCTTAGAAACAGAGTCAATTACAATAGCATTTTCCTCCATACCTTCCAATCCCATTATAGAATAATGTTTGGCACCATCATAGGCAAACTCTCTATACACTTCGTCAGCAATTAAAAATAAATCATAGCGCAAGCAAATGTCACGCAGCTTTTCAAGTTCTTCTAGCGTGTATAAATAGCCGGTTGGGTTACCCGGATTACAAATCATTATTGCTTTTGTATTCGGAGTAATTAACGTTTCAAAATCTTCAATAGGTGGTAAAGCAAATTCATCTTCAATACGAGAAGTTACCGGTACCACCGTAACGCCAGAACTTATACCAAAGCCGTTGTAATTGGCATAAAACGGTTCTGGAATAATAATCTCATCACCCGGATCGGTAATGGAATTAAGCGTAAAAAGAATTGCTTCTGAACCACCGGTGGTAACAATTAAATCATCGGCTGTAATATTAATATTATGCGAAGCGTAGTAATTAGCCAATTTCTTTTTATAGGATACAAAACCATCGCTCGGGCTGTACTCTAAAATTTCAAGATTTGCATTACGCACTGCTTCTATTGCTTTTGGTGGCGTTTTAATATCGGGCTGACCAATATTTAGATGAAACACCTTTTTTCCTTGAAACTTAGCCGCTTCTGCAAACGGTCCTAGCTTTCTAATCGGTGATTCGGGCATGGTTTGCCCTTTTAATGAAATTGCTGGCATAAATAATATTTTGGCAAAAAAAAACAGTCCCGCAAAAAGCGGGACTGCAAATGTATAGGGTAAAAGGCGTTTTGCCTATTTCTTCATCATAACTGAAGTAACTTCTTCTTTTTCAGGAGAAGTTTTTACTGGTGCCGGTGCCTCAACTACTCCTTTAATACGTAAAACTTTAACGGCAGTTTTAGCATTAGAATTAATTGTTACCGTTTTGGTAAATGGTCCAACGCGCTGTGTATCATACTTTACCTTGATTTCTCCTTTTTGTCCGGGAGCAATTGGGTCATTAGGTTTTGTAGGAACCGTACATCCGCAAGAACCTTTCGCATTTGTAATGATTAAAGGCTCCTTTCCGGTGTTTGTAAACACAAATACACGTGTTCCATCCGCTCCTTTTTCAATAGTACCGTAGTCTATCGTCTCTTCTGTAAAGTTGATTTCAGCAGAATTTGGATTTTCTTCCTTAGTAGCTTGTGCGCTTACCGTTAGTGCTCCAAAAGCAACTAAACCTAAACTCATTAATAACTTTTTCATCATTTGTATTTTTTAAAGGTGTGCAAATTTAAGCGATTATCGCCATAATTAAAAACTTCAACTTAGAAAGCGAAAAATGTGCCATAAATTCTCAACGTAAAGTTATGCGGTTTACTACCTTTGGCGGCTTGTAATTTAGCACTTTAAGCCCTTATAGAATGAGTATTTCCGCAAGTTTTGATTATTTAACGGCAGAGGATAAATGGTACGCCTACTGGTTAGAGCAAAAATTTTTTGAAAGTAAACCCGATGAGCGTGAGCCCTATACCATTGTAATTCCTCCGCCAAACGTTACTGGTGTACTGCACATGGGCCATATGCTTAATAATACGTTGCAAGATGTACTAATTAGAAGGGCGCGTATGCGCGGATATAACGCCTGTTGGGTGCCCGGTACAGACCATGCATCTATTGCTACCGAAGCAAAAGTGGTAGCTAAATTGAAGGAAGAAGGCATCAATAAATTTGATTTGACCCGTGAGGAATTTCTAACCCACGCTTGGGCTTGGACGGAAAAGCACGGTGGAATTATACTGCAACAGCTAAAAAAATTAGGTGCTTCTTGCGATTGGAGCAGAGAGGCATTTACTATGGATGAAGTACGTAGTGAGTCCGTACAAAAGGTGTTTGTAGATTTATATAATAAAGGCAAAATATACCGAGGCTACCGAATGGTTAACTGGGATCCAGAGGCGAAAACCACCGTTTCTGACGAAGAAGTAAACCACAAGGAGGTAAACGCAAAACTGTATTATTTAAAGTACGCGTTTGAAGATGGCAGCGGATATTTAAACGTAGCAACTACACGTCCGGAAACTATTTTTGGTGATGTGGCAGTTTGCGTAAATCCAAATGATGAACGCTATAAGCATTTGCTAGGCAAGAAAGTACAAGTGCCGGTGGTTAATCGTTTGGTGCCCATTATAGCAGATGAATATGTTGATTTAGAGTTTGGAACGGGCTGTTTAAAAATTACACCAGCGCATGACGTTAATGACAAAGCCATTGGCGACCGCCATAAGTTGGAAATAATTGATTCGCTAAATGAAGATGGAACGCTAAATGAACATGCTGGAATATATGTCGGTAAAGATCGTTTTGTGGTGCGTAAGCAAATTTCAAAAGACATAGAAGCAGCTGGCTTGATGTTAAAAGTGGAAGAATATAAAACGTCCATTGGCACAAGTGAGCGGACGGGTGCGGTAATAGAACCGCGCTTGAGCAAGCAGTGGTATTTGAGTATGAAAGACTTATCAAAACCTGCCCTTGATGCAGTTATGAACGATGAAGTGGCTTTGATTCCTGAAAAGTTTAAGAATACCTACCGCCATTGGATGGAAAATGTACACGATTGGAGCATTTCGCGTCAGCTTTGGTGGGGGCATCAAATACCTGCCTGGTATTATGGTGCGGGCGACCAGGATTTTGTGGTGGCCGAAACGGAACAAGAAGCGCTGGATTTAGCCAAGCAAAAAACAGGTAATGCAAATTTGGCTGTGGCCGATTTGGAGCGCGATGCAGATGCTTTGGACACGTGGTTTTCTAGCTGGCTGTGGCCAATTTCCGTTTTTGACGGCATAAGAAATCCGGAAAACGAAGAAATAAACTATTACTACCCAACGCAAGATTTGGTAACAGCACCGGAAATTTTATTTTTTTGGGTAGCGCGAATGATTATTGCAGGGTATGAATTTAGAGATGAAAAACCTTTTAGTAAGGTGTATTTAACGGGTATTGTGCGCGATAAACAAGGCCGTAAAATGTCTAAAAGTTTAGGCAATTCACCAGACCCAATTACCTTAATGCAAAAGTATAGCACCGATGGCGTGCGTGTGGGCATGTTGCTTACTTCACCGGCTGGTAATGATTTACCTTTTGATGAAGATTTGTGCGCACAGGGTAGGAATTTTGTCAATAAAATTTGGAATGCGTTACGTTTGGTAAAAGGGTGGGAGTTGGAAGAAACTCCCGCTGATGAAGCCGCACAAGCAGCTATTAATTGGCTGAATAATAGAAAGCAAGCGGTAATGGAAAGCTTGGAAGCATCGTATGATAGCTACCGCCTTTCTGAAGCTTTAATGACCTTATACAAATTTGTGTGGGACGATTTCTGTTCATGGTATTTAGAAGCGGTAAAGCCAGCTTATCAAAAACCAATTTCACGCGAAGTATATGCACAAACACTCGCGTTTTTTGAAGAAGTATGTTTGCTGTTACATCCATTTATGCCGTTTATAACAGAAGAAATTTGGCATGAACTAGCCGAAAGAAAAGAGGGCGAAAGCATTTGTGTAGCTACGTATCCTGCGCAAGCAACGTTTGACAAATCAATACTTATTGATTTTGACCAAGTGCAAGCCATAGTAAATGGAGTACGCAGTATCCGCGCAAGCAAAGGTATAAGTCCGCGTGAGGAAATGAATTTAGTAGCGGCTACCCAAGAAGCGATTCCCACTCAATTTGAAGCGTTGATTAAAAAGCTAGCCAACGTTAGCGAAATTAAGGTGGATAAAATAGGAGAGGAGCAAGGTTTTACATTTTTGGCAGGAGCGCACCAACTATTTGTGCCGGCTACCGAAAATGTAAATGTGGAAGAGGAACTAGCCAAGTTAAATAAAGACTTGGAGTATCAGCAAGGGTTTATTAATTCGGTAGGTAAAAAACTTAGTAATGCTCGTTTTGTAGATAATGCACCTGAAGCAGTAGTAGCCGCTGAACGTAAGAAAATGGCGGATGCTGAACAAAAAATTGAAGCGTTGAAAACGCAAATTGCTAGCCTAAGTTAGCCGAATGAAACCTTATTAACGTAGGTTAGTTATAACGCTATATAAAATTTAAATATGAAAAAGTTACTGTACGCATTTTTGGCCATTAGTTTTTTGTTTGTTGGCTGTAAAGACGATGACGAAGACAATGGAATACCCGGAAATAACCTAAATACCGGAGGTAGTGCCAAAGATTTTTTAACAGCCGCAACGTTTAACAAAGTAGTTCTAGAGGTGCAATATCCAGCGGGTTTTGCGCCACCCGCAGGAGCTTTAGATAATTTAGAAGCATTTATCTTAAAATATTGCAACAAGCCCAATGGGGTAGAGGTGGTTGCAAGCCAAATTCCTGACGCAGCAAAAGCGGGTTATACTTTAGATGAAATAAGAGGTATAGAAGATCAATACCGCACAAAATTTAATAGTGAAAGTACTTTGGCTATGTATATTTTTATGGCGGGTGGCGATTATGTTGAAAATGACGACACGGTAAAAACATTGGGTATTGCTTATAAAAACACGAGCATTGTATGCTTCGGAAAAACTATAAAAGACAATAGTGGAGGCTTAGGACGTCCAAGTGAAGAGCGTGTTACAAGTGCCATTTATGAGCATGAATTGGGACATTTACTAGGCTTGGTAAACATTGGTTCACCTATGGTTGATAACCATGAAGATACTGATAATGGTCATGCCGGACACTGCGATGTAGAAAGTTGTTTGATGTATTTTTCGCTAAACTCTGTAACGGCTATGGGTAATTTAATGGGTAGTTTACCTGATTTAGATGCGCAATGTAAAGCGGATTTGAGAGCGAATGGCGGGAAGTAAGTAATACTTAATTCAGACTTTAACCGTTTATCTCAATGCCGCAAAGCTCTCTTCAATAATGTGCCAATGGTTATTTTTGAAGGTTAGGCTATATTGTTTGATGTGCTTGGGCCTGCGGTAAACCATTGTATGCAGAAATTGCTGAAGTGTTTATCCGAAATCTTCTTTAGCATCGAGTGTTTACAATAGTACTAATTAGCGAAACGCAAGAAATAATCATTGATTAATTTCTCCATTAATAGAATTTCAAATAATCTAACAAAAGGGTTGCTTTTAGTAACTCTTTTGTTACCATATACTAACCCCATAATTGCACAAGCTAAAGGATTTAACAAGCTTTACGGAGAAGTGGTAGTAAGCAGAAGTGTTCAGCCTTTAGGTCACACTTTCTTCACATATAGTGAAATGTCTGATGCTTTATGGAATTACATTAAACTAATCAAGATAGACGCGGGTGGGCTGGTAATAGATACTTTTAGTTTTCGATTGGATTCTGTTCATTTAGGCATTAGCAATCACGTTTCTTTAACTTCAACTTCAGACTCTGGATTAATTTGTTCTTTTTACTATTACAAGCCTTCAGGAATAAAGGTTAACGGATTATTGAAGCTTGATAATAATTTAAATGTTAAGTGGCATAATAACGTCTTTGAGGATACAAATAGAAGAGGTTTATATCAGATTACCGAAGTATCAGACAAAGGCTTTGTATGCACTGGTTTTGCTTATTTACCCGCCAGTAATCGCTATGAAACGTTTTTAGTAAAAACAGATAGCCTAGGTAACAAAGAATGGGAAAAGCGCTATGATACTAATGTGCCTCAATACAGTCAATATGGAATATTTGTGTATGAATGCCCCAATGCAAGTGGTTATTTAATAAGCAACAGGCACGAAATTTTAACCAGTGGTCCTAATAATGATGTGAAGCTAATTCGTACCGATATACAAGGCAATGTGCTTTGGGAAAAGCGTTGTGGAAAACACAACGGCAGCGAAGGGTACGGCAGTGTGGGATATGTAAATGATAGTACGTTTATACTGTATTATTCCGAGTATGTTGATACTATACATGAAAATTATCAAGGTGTCCTAATACCTGAAGTACGTGCTTCTCCCATCTTTGCAAAAGTTGATGATAAAAGCGGAAATATTAAATCCGTTAGCTCAATTTCTATTCCCACCATTAGCTTAACATCAACAAACTCTTTCTTTAAAGATGGTAATTTTTACGGTGTCGGTTATTTTTTGAATTTGAAGAGTTTAAGTTCCATACCAATAGATGGTTATTACAGTTACATAATCTGTGTAGACGAAAATTTAAAATTTAAATGGTACAGACATTATAATTCTATTGAAGGACAAACGAATAAAGCTAACGACAGCTGGTTAATTGATATTAAACATACGTTGGATGGTGGTATTGTGGCCGCTGGTTATACGTTTAAAGATGATACTACTGGTACTGGTAGGTTTGGTTTTCATGGATGGATGTTTAAAACAGATAGTATTGGATGCCTAGAAAGTACTTGCGGAGGGGATATACATTTAAAAGAAGATTTAGTTGATGAAGGAAACGGTTTTCAGGTTTATCCAAATCCGAGTAGCTCTTTCTTTAATGTTTTGTCTACAGATATTTTGGAAGGGGAGGCGATGCTTTATGATATGCGTGGAGCAGCTTTAAGCTCAGCACCTGTAAAGGACGGTAAAGCGCGATTAATCGTTGGCAATTTGCCAAAAGGAATTTATGTTATACGCGTTCTTTCCGAGTATCGTTCATTCAGTAAGCAGGTAGAGGTTTACTGATACTCAACCTTGTTTCAAGACTATGAAAGCCATTTAGCAAGACTTAACTCGCTCTCAATCTTGTTAGCACTGTAAAGAGAAGATTGTGATTTACAACCTATAACTAACCTAAATTTCATTGTATTAACAATAAAAGGGTCTCATTGAAAATGATATGCTTTTATTAACGTCTATTGTACTAAACAAAATTATAGTACTTTTGTCGTTTTAAAAAGACATTTTAATGGAAGCTTTGCGTTCTTATCACGACAGTATATTGAAACATGTGCAGTTGAATTACGTACGCCAATTTTATCAGCAGGTAAATTGGGAGCAGCGTATGCTTGCTATTAAAGGGCCTAGGGGTGCGGGCAAAACAACTTTATTGTTACAACATTTACTAAAAGCACATGGTGCTGAAAATGAGGAAGCACTCTACGTAACTGCAGACTTTCATTGGTTTTATAACCATACGCTTTTTGAAACCGTGGATGAATTTTACAAAAATGGCGGTAAGTATTTATACATTGATGAAGTACATAAGTATCCTAATTGGTCGCGAGAACTAAAGAATATTTTTGACGGCTTTCCAAGTATGAAAGTGGTTTTTTCATCCTCATCAGCGTTAGAAATATACCGAGGAGAGGCTGATTTAAGTAGAAGGGTAATAACGTATAACTTACCAGGGTTATCTTTCCGAGAGTATTTATGGTTTGCCACAAAAGAGGATTTTCCAATTTTTACTTTTACAGATGTACTAAGTAATCACAGGAAGTACGCTCAACTTGTTTTAGACAAATTTCACCCTTTACCACATTTTAAGCATTATCTTAAAAGTGGTTATTTACCTATAATTCAAGAAATTCCTCAAAGTGAAGTGGGCCTTATCCTATCGCAAGTAATAAATACGGTTTTAGATTCTGATTTGGCTTATATAAAATTGTACACGCCTAGCACCGCTTATAAAGTGAAAAGACTACTTGGACTATTGGCAGACTCAGCCCCGTTTAAACCAAATATTGCAGCCTTATCTAGGAAATTAGATGTAAGCCGAGATTCTGTATATGCTTGGTTTAAGCATTTGGATGAAGCGCGGTTAATAAACCTTTTACATGCTGCCGGCAAAGGTTCATCCTTATTACAAAAGCCGGATAAAGTATATCTTGAAAATACTAATTTGGCTTACGCCTTAAAGGAATTACCCAACGTTGGTTCTGTAAGAGAAACTTTTTTGCTGAACCAACTAATAAATAAGCATATAGAAATATCGCTACCCAAAACCGGGGATTTTTTGGTAGATAACACCTACACCTTTGAAGTAGGAGGGAAAGGGAAAACCAGCACACAAATAAAAGGTGTTGAGCAAGCCTATATACTTAAAGATGATATTGAAATAGGCTTTGGAAATACAATTCCCCTTTGGCTTTTTGGGTTTTTATACTAAGCACGTACTAAGATTATTAAAAGCTAGAGGCGGATAAAAATAAACCTAAAGAACTAGTTTTACTTATCTACGGATTTATCGCTCCCTGCTCACCCTTACCGTTTGCGGTTTCAAATTAATAATGCGTAGTAGATTTAACACCCGCATTATTTGATAGGTAGGATCAATTTCATGCCAACGCACACCACCAAAATTAGCTCTGGTACTATGTTTATGGTGATTATTATGGTAAGACTCGCCCATCATTAAAAAATCAAACGGTAGTAAATTTTTGGAAGTATCAGTTACTTTAAAGTTGGAATACCCATAAATGTGAGCATACCAATTAATAATTACACCGTGTACGGGAGCCATTAAAAAGGCTAAGGGTAAAAATAAAAATTGCCACCAAGCCGTTGCAAAAACCATAAAAAACACTCCGTATAAAACGCCCCAAAAAACACGCGAGTACATAGAGCTGGCAAAGCGGTCAAAGCTTTTCCATTGCGGTACGTTCTTTTTAAATTTTGGTTCTACTTCAATTTTATCGTTATTAATATCTTGATAAATGCCTTTGGTGCGCCACATCATAGAAAACAGACTATCATCATATTTTGGTGAATGCGGGTCGTTTTCAGTATCTGCGTAAGCATGGTGCAAACGGTGCATAATACCATACCCGTAGGCACTTAAATAGCTGCTACCCTGAAAAATCCAGGTTAAGATAAACACTACTTTTTCCTTCCGCTTACTCATGGTAAACGTTTGATGAGCTGCGTAACGGTGCAAGAAAAATGTTTGAAAAAAAAGTCCTCCGTACCAGAGCACTACTAAAAAAATGAAAATTGCCATCTGCCTATTTTATAAGAGGCTGCAAAGGTGCTGTACAACGAGGTGCTAAACAATGAACTTGGGTTCAGTAACTCTTTTGCGTATTCGGCTGAGTGCTTGTGGTGTTACACCTATGTAAGAGGCTAAATATTTAAGTGGAACGTTATCAAAAAGTGCAGGCCGGTTTTTCTGTAAATTTAAATAGCGCTGTTGGGCGGTATCCTGTAAAAGAGACTGTTCACGTTTTGATTTTAGTAAAAAGAGGCGTTCTGCCGTTAGGCGACCGATGTGATTGCCAATTTCTGTATGCTTGTAAACTTGTTGTAAATGTTGATAGGAAATACTCCAAAGCGTAGTGTCAGTAAGTGTTTCTAATTGATATAAACTTGGGCGCTGGGTTAAGAAGGAATCATAAGCACTTATAAACTCACTTTTACCACTAAAGCCAAACGTTATTTCTTTTTCCGGGTCTTCATGAGGAATAAATAAACGTATCCAACCTGCTTCTATAAAGCTAATGTGGTTTTCAATTTCACCTGATTTAAGAAAAATGGTTTTTTTAGGAATAACGCGCTCCACTAATTTAGTGGAGAAAAAGTCCCAATCCTTTTCGCTAATAGGCGAAATTTCTTCAATAAAAGAACGGAAATTCTGTAAGTAACTAGCTTGCTTCATAAATCCACTGCTTTTTAAAAAGCAACAAACTAACAAGGTTTTAAAAATCGAATTGTTCTGAATGGTTACTCCGAGCAGTATTATTTTAACTAATCCGCTTAAGGAAATAAAAATGTAAGCGCAACTGGTGGATTACTTCTTCTTTTTTGGTGGTGTGCACGTTTTGCAAAAATCAGCCAGCGTTTCAATTTCCGCTAATACCCTGCCGTTTTCCTGTGCTAACAAATCAGCCTTTGCTCCAAATTCGGTTAGTTTTTGAGTAGCTGTTTTTCGGCTGTTTAGTGATAGTTGGTAGCTATTGTAAATGGGTTCAAAATAACTCAAGTTTGAGAAAACACGCTTTTCTTCGTGTAGCTTCCTTCTCATTTTACGGGCGTAAAGTTCACTTAAGTTAAAACAGTACATTTCAAAATTAACGAGTTGCATAGCATTGGCGGTATCAGGTGCAACAACCATAGCCGTGTTTTTATAAAAAACACAGCTTACTTTGCTATTAAAGTTTTTAGTAAGCATAAATTCTAAAGAACTCATGGCTATTGCAAAGGATAGGCTTGACCCACCACTCAATGAAACGCTATTAAAGGCAGGGTTTATTTCCGTAGAAGGTGATTGAAAATCTTCTAACGTTAATTGCACGTTGGGCGACCATTCTATTTCATTTTGGGCAAAAGCGTAAAGATTGGCAAGACAAAGCGTTAGGCTAAAGAGTATTTTTTTCAAACGGTGGAATTTTTATGAAGTCTTATAAACGTGCAACGGCAAGGTATTACGTGGTTAGCAAATACTATGCTTTTGCACTGGCAAAGCTATTTCAATCTATAGTTTTTCACAACAATAGTTTAAAGCTGGTTTGTACTACTATTCAGCGACAAATAATAGTTTAGAAAATTTTATTCTGTTTTTTCTATTACAGGTTAAAAGGCAAACAGCTTAAAGATTTATTATTGACTAATGAGCCTTCTTGGGCACTGTCGTAAAGGGTTAAATAAGATTCAAAAGAATTTGATTTAACTACACGCGTAGCTAAAGTCCTCATTAGGCCGTAAGTGCTGCTTTAGCGGTAGGAATTTAGGGGCTAGCTTGTTGTTTTGGAACTATTGATTATCAGCTTAATTTATTTTGGTTTTAATCGAACTCAGGTTACTTGGTATGTATTAGGTAAAGATTAGCAAAATTCAAGTATTTGGTTTACAAGTATTTATTACATGTATATTTAGAGTGGGAAGGTTTTGAAAAAAGCGGGTGAGCTAGAGAGCCTTTCTCAACCTATATCTTTTTTTCAGGATTAGCGCGTGCCGGATATACCGATGAAACGATGACAAGGTTTCCTATAACTTGATATATTACAACGTAGGGAAAGTTTTTTAAAAGTGCTTCTCTATAATCTTTATACCTAACCTGAAAGTGCAAGGGATCTTTACCTATGTACTCAATTACATCTTCTACTTGCTGGACAAACCTTGCTCCAAGCCCTTCGCTTTTTGTCTCATACCATTTAAATCCATTAATTACACCTGTACGGGCATTTTCCCTAAGTTCAAGTTGATAGGCCATGCTCATCAATCAGTTCCTGCTTAATATCATTCCATGCGTACACCTCACCATTTCCTGATGCATAAAATGCCTCCTGCTCATCAAGCTCAACTTTTTGTTTCTCAGTTAAAATGGATAGATCAGATGGTTCTCTTATTATAAACGCTTCTAAGCGTTTAAGGTGCTCTACGTCAGCGTGCTGCACAAAGGCTAAGATTCTTCTTCTCAAATTTGTTGTTTCCATAATAATGCTAAAGTAAAGCTTTATAAAGTTAGTACAATTATCTCATTCTTTGTCGTCAGCTGGCGCAGATTTGCAATCTATGGCCACTATTTTTTTAACTTTTGTGAAGAACAAATTATAAACCTGCGCTAGTGAGGGCTAAAACTGCCAATAGTGTCAAATCATTTTTAATCTAAATTAAAGAATTTTAAAAGCACGGATTACAAATCCGCGCTAGCGGGTGAGAATTGATACTATTATGGCAATTACATTCATTGAATTTAAATCACAAATCCGAACGGGTCTAATGGCTTATTCAATTCAAAGGGTATTCTAAATTCATTAGACTCTGCTACTTCCACAATTTTCTCAGCAGATACCCCTAATCCTAATAAATTTGATTTTACTCCATCAAAATTTCTAACCAACTTACCTTTACTAGTTCTAAAATTACATTGGACATACACTTTGCTTTCCTTTGTGCCATTTAATGTATTAAGAATATTCTTGTCAACATCTCTATTGTACGTTGGGAAACTATATCCAATCACAACAATAATTGTTGGACTAAAAGCTTCGAGCGCTGAAAAATCACGATTCTCTTCCCACGCAAATTTAATACTACCAATATTTGTCAATTTATACCAATTGCTTTTTCTGTCCTCAATAAACTCTATTAATCCATGCACTAAAAGTGCATTTTTAGACAACTTATGCTTATGATGTTCAATTAAACTGAGGTCTGAATAGGAATCACTGAAGGTGCTATCGTTGTAGATAGATCCATTTAATTTTGTTAGATGTGTATATCCATCAACCTCCTCCTCGTAATATGACTTACTCATATCAGCGTTAAACTTGTTAAGTATTTGAAGATAAGCTTGAGTTAGTTGTAAATCATAGTTCCAACTAATGATTCTAATCGAATCAGGTATAGCCTTAGTATGCTCGTCAATAAGGCTGGCCAAAAAGGCTTCATATCGTAAATCAGTGAGTACCTGCTCTCGATACGGGAGAAAAGGTTTCAACAATTTAGGATTACTCAAACTTTCTAATTGGATCGTCAATGCTATCACTGTTTTTAACTTTCCTAATGTCTTGAAGTCTTTTCTAAGGTAATATTTTCTAGCAAGTGTATCAACAGAAAAAGATGTCTTTGCTTCTTGTCCAAATCTTAAAAACAGTTTAGAGAGTCTGCTGAGACTGTGCTTTTGAGGTAATTCCAATACGCTAGTATATTCCTTCATTGCATTGCCCCAAACAATTATGGCGTGGTTAAGTCCATTTACAGGAGGTATCGCATTAGCACTAGCACCAGCTCCTAAGATGTAAAGAATTCTGTGTGTGTCCTCCTGCATGCTTCAATTATTGTTGTAAATGGTAACCTTCAAGTAATTGGAATGAAACTTTATTTGATTAACATCTCTGTAAGTGCAGGAATAAATGGAGAAAACAGTGTCATGTGATTAGCAGCTTTCGCTATAAAGCTATTATATGCAGATTTGAAGGATTGAATGTTTTCACTTTGCTCCATTTCCGATATCGCTTTTTTAACTTCCTTCTGCTCTGATATGCTATTTATTTCTTCAGCCCTTTTGTTTAAATCTTCATAAACTGAACTTTTAAAACTGATTGTCTGCTTATTTACAGAATTGTCAGTTGAATTATTATTAATTCTTGAATTATCGCTTAGGTGATAATGATTATTCACGATTGTAATTGGTGCTGCGGTGGGTTTTGGTGTGGGTGAAGGTGTTGTATGGTTATCAATATCGCGATAGTTTTTAATATTGAAACTATGTTGATATTCCCAAAAGAAGACTTCTTCCTCAGAAAATTTTGAATAGTTTTCCTTCAAATTTCCACCCTCTTTAATAGGTATAAAATAAATAAAATCACTAGTAGTCAAATTAAATGCAGCTACAACAGTTTGATATATATTTCTAAATGTTTCGATGTTTACCGGAACAGATGTAGTAATACTTTCGGGCAATGTTAAAAAAGCCCCTGATCCAATCATCGCTCCTTGAGGATTTGGTTCATCCTGTAAGACGAGCAACATAAAATCATTATAACGATAGGGGCTAAATTTAAAACCACGTATGGTTGGCCAAGTTGTTGCTGTTTCAGAATTAATATTTTTGACAATATTAATCATAGCACCCTGTGTTCCCATAGCCCAATCTGGTATAAAACCTTCTCTAACCTCTTTATTCATTTCGTACCTATTTTCATTTATTTAATAGTCTTACATATTTCAACTAGCGCAGATTTGTATTCAACTGCCATAACATTTTTTTATTCTTGAAGCACAAATTAGAAACACGCAAACACTCAATTTTTAAACCTTAGCCGAAGCCAAATCTTCCTCCTCATTAAGTTGTCTTACTAATTCTAAGGCATCGGGTACCACATCGCTGCAAATCACTATAAAAGAATCTTTTTTGGCGTTGCTTACCGCATAGCGTATCGCTTCACTTTCTTTGGGTATTATCAAAATTTCCTTTTTAGGATCTTCATTTAAAATACCTTGCTTCATTAGGCCAATTAATTCCTCCTCGGTGCGGCCACGCAGGTTTTTATCTTGACGGATAATAATCTTGTCAAACATTTTTGCGCTTAAAGCACCAAGTTCCAGAATGTCCTCATCGCGTCTATCGCCTACACCAGCAATAATACCCACTTTTTCAGTGGCATCTACTTGTGCTAAAAAGTTACCAATGGCGGTAAAGCCAGCCGGGTTGTGGGCGTAATCCAACATCACATCAAAATCTTTAAAACGGAACATATTCATACGTCCGGGCGTTTGCGCTGGCGATGGTACAAAGGTTTCCAACGCTTGTTTGATATCCGCAATTTTAAACCCACGTATAAAACTCGCAAGCACAGCGGGTAGCGTATTGGCAATATTAAACTCCGCTTTTCCTCTAAACGTAATGGGAATATTTACGGCTTTTTCTATCCTCATTTTCCATTCGCCTTTGCATATAGTAATGTACCCATTTTCATAAATCGCGGCCAAGCCACCTTTGCTGCAATGCGCTATAATACGCGGATTATCCTCTTTTAAACTAAAGAATGCCACATTGCTGTTTACGTTTTTACGCATATCGTACACCAAATCATCGTCAGCATTTAAAATAGCGTAACCTTCGGGTAGCACGCTTTCAGCAACAATAGATTTTACGCGCGCTAAATCCTCTAACGTGTTAATACCCTTTAAACCTAAATGATCAGCAGCGATGTTCGTAATAATGGCAATGTCACAGTTTCCGAAACCAAGACCGGCACGTAAAATTCCTCCTCTAGCTGTTTCTAATACAGCAAAATTTACCGTTGGGTCGCGTAGCACAAATTCAGCGCTTACTGGGCCGGTGCAGTCGCCTTTTTGCAACATCCGGTTTTGAATATATACACCGTCTGAAGTGGTAAAGCCAACTTTATAGCCCATGTTACGCACTATATGCGCCATTAATCGTGTAGTGGTAGTTTTTCCATTAGTGCCCGTAACAGCAATAATTGGAATTTTAAATGGTGTGCCTTGCGGGAAAAGCATATCAACAACATTACCCGCTACATTGCGCGCTAAACCGTGCGTAGGAGCAAGGTGCATTCTAAAACCGGGGCCGGCATTTACTTCAATTACAGCACCACCATTCTCATCAATGGGCGTGCTTACATCTTTCGCAATAATGTCGATACCGCAAATATCTAAACCTATAATTTTAGAAATACGTTCGGCCATAAAGATGTTATACGGATGCACGGCATCGGTAATATCCTCCGCAGTACCACCGGTGCTAAGGTTGGCGGTTGGTTTTAATAATAATAATTCTCCTTTCGGGATAACTGAGTCAAGCGTAAGATTTTGTTCTTTTAAAATTAATTCGGTGTGATGATCTACGGTAATGGCTGTCAGCACTTTTTCGTGTCCATAACCACGCCTTGGGTCTGCGTTTACTTTATCAATCAATTGTTGTATGTTGGAGGTGCCATCGCCCGTAACACTAGCAGGCGTACGTCTGGCCGCAGCCACAAATTGATTGTCAATTACGAGCAATCGGTGGTCAAAACCTGAAATATAACGTTCTACAATAATGGAGCGACTGTGTTCTTTAGCTACTGTATAGGCTACTTTGGCATCGGCATCATTAGTAATATTTATAGTGGCGCCACGACCATGATTGCCGTCAATAGGTTTGGTTACCACCGGATAACCAATTCGATCAATAGCTTCCATTAATCCTTCTTCACTGCGCACAATACGTCCGCGTGGAACGGGAATTCCGTTGGCTTCTAAAAGTTCCTTAGTGTCTTCCTTGTCGCACGCTAATTCTACTGCTATGCTTCCTGTGGAACTTGCCACCGTTGCCTGTATGCGTTTTTGGTTTGCGCCATAGCCTAGTTGCACAAGGCTATATCGGTTTAAGCGCAACCAAGGAATACCTCTGCTAGCAGCTTCTTCTACAATAGAACCGGTGCTTGGGCCAAGGCGTTCTTTCTCACGCAGTTCGCGCATGTGCTGAATATCATCTTCTAAATTATAGGGCTTATTATCAATTAAAGCACGTGCAATATATACGGATGCTTTTGCAGCAAAAAGTCCCACATTTTCTTCGGCATAAGAAAATACTACGTTGTATTCACCATGATTTCCGGTGCCACGGGTACGGCCAAAACCGGTTTCCATACCTGCCAAACTCTGAATTTCTAAGGCGATATGTTCAATAACGTGCCCAATCCAAGTGCCTTCTTGTACGCGTTCAAAAAATCCACCGGGCGCACCTACCGAGCAACGGTGCTCATACATACCGGGAAACATTTCTTTTAAACGTTCGTAAAAACCATCAATTTTATTGGTAGGAAGTTCTTCAAGTTCCTCTAAATCAAGTACCATTACCACCAGTTTGTGTCGTCTTATTGACCAGTAATTAGGCCCACGCATTACGCGTAAATCATTTATTTTCATACGGTTTGTTTTGCTGTTTTTATGTACCTGTTTAGCGCGTTTAAGATAGAAATAACTTTAAAGCCTCCACATTTTGATTAATTTTTATTGTTGCGAAGGATTTTTAGCTGTTTAAAGTGTATTGCTTTGTTAAGCTAACGTTAACTTTATCATTCTAATAACCGCCACAATACTTACTTTTGCGCCCCAATAAAAAAACCACTATGCCATTAGGTAAATTAATTTCCATAGGCGGAAACGAGTATAAGTTTGAAGAAGGAGATAAGCGCGGAGAGAATACCCAAAAGGTAATTGCAAAACTAGATCGCGATTTTTTTGAATTAGGTATTTTAGCGCGCGTAGTGGCAGAAAGCGGTGGAATAGATGCCCATATTGAAGTAATCACTTCGGCATCTAGCATACCTCTGGAGGTGGCAGAAAGTTATGCACATGCTTTTGATAAATTAGGTTGTACTAATGTGCAGTTTATGCACATTAAGAGTAAAGAAGAGGCTGACGAAAAAAACTACTTAACCCGCTTATCTTCAGCCGATGGTGTGATGTTTACCGGTGGAAATCAAGCACGTTTATCAAACTTTTTTAGAGGTTCAGAATTTTTAGAGATTTTACAAAACCGCTATGCTAATGATGGATTGATTATAGCGGGTACAAGTGCGGGAGCCATGGCTATGTCTCATGTAATGATTGCCCGTGGTGGCAGGGTAGAAGCGCTTTTAAAAGGCGGTGTAAAAATTATGAAGGGTTTAAATCTATTGCCTAACGTAATTATTGATTCTCATTTTATTACTCGTGGTCGCTTTGGCAGATTATCGCAAGCTGTAGCTGCCAATCCTAAATGTTTAGGTGTTGGTTTGGGTGAAGATACCGCGGTATTGGTAACCGAAAATAAACACTTGGAAGTAATTGGTTCGGGTTTGGTGTTAATTTTTGATGGTCAGAAATTAACGCATAATAACATTAGCAGCTTGCCTAAAAATGCGCCCATAAGTTTAGCAAATATGGTGGTGCACGCCTTGGCAAAAGGAGATAAGTATAATTTGGAAACCAAAAATTTTACGGCAGCTGCGTTAGAAACCGTTTAATGGTGGTTTAAAAAATAGCGGTTTCAATTTTTCCGTTTTCACGGATAAATCCTCGGTACATCCCTTCCGAGTTAAAAGGTAAACAGATATTTCCTTTGGCATCCACGGCAATTAAACCACCTTCACCACCAAATTTTACCAACTTATCCTTTACTACGTAATTACAAGCTTCTTCAAGCGATAAACCTTTATATTCCATAAGGCAGGAAACATCATACGCTACTACCGAGCGCATAAAATATTCGCCATGTCCGGTGGTAGAAACTGCACAGGTTCTGTTATTGGCATAGGCACCAGAACCGATTAAAGGGGTATCGCCAATGCGACCAAATTTTTTGTTCGTCATGCCCCCTGTTGAGGTTGCGGCTGCTACATTTCCGTGCATATCACAAGCCACAGCGCCCACGGTACCAATGGGTTTAGATGAACCATGGTCTAAGGAAACGGTGTCCGTTCCTTTTAATTCCTGCCATTGATCATAACGCTGTTGTGTAAAAAAATAGGCGTCTGGCTGTTGCTCAATACCGATGCTTTTAGCAAAAGCTAAAGCACCCTCACCACCTAACAATACGTGCTGAGTGTGTTCAAAAACTTTACGCGCCAAAGAAATTGGGTTGGCAATATTTTTAACACTGGCCACGGCTCCGGCTGATAAATCTTTACCGTTCATAATGGCTGCATCTAATTCAAAACCACCGGTGGCGGTAAAAACAGCACCTTTTCCGGCATTAAAAAGCGGACAGTTTTCTAAACTATTTACGGTAAGTTCCACAGCATCTATGGCAGATTTGCCGGCTTTTAAAGCATCGTTACCCACTTGTAAAGCATCCGCTAAGGCGCTTTTGTACGCCTGCTCTTTTTCAGGAGTAAGTTCTGCGGGTAAAATAGTACCGGCACCTCCGTGTATGGCTAAACTAAAAGTAGATTGCATGGAAAAAATTTTGGCAAATATCTGTTAAAGGAGGTTGGGACACAAGGGGATGGAAAGAGGAGTTTTTAGATAATTTTCAATATTAAAGAGTACAAAAATTCATCTACTTCAACATTTCCCATAAACGTTTAAATTCCTTTTTAAATGGGCCTATGGCATTTTCATCATCTGTAAGGAGAATATTTTCCAAATTATGTGTCATGGCAGATCTGGTCCAATTATAACTGCCGGTAAGTAACTTTTCGTTATCAAATAAGGCAAATTTATGATGCATGTGCGCATCCGTGCGGTCTTCCCTTACCTGTAAACCAGCATTCGCTAATAAATCAATATCAGATCCGTGATCTTCGGTTTTATCATTATCCGTTATTATGCGAATATGCTTGCCTAAGCGGTGTGCTTGCAAAAGTTCATCGGTAATTGTATTGTCACTAATGGTAAAAACGCAAATGTCTATTTTGCTTTTCGCAAAGCGGATGGCGTTGCATATAGCCGTTTGGCAAGCGGTGCCCGGTGAAAAATAAACCTGCGTTTCAGCATCGGGAGTTTCTGCCGTTTGTTGCAATAGTTTGCCACAAGCGTACATCCATTCTATGGATGAGTAGGTACTTAAGGTTTCAGATTTTTCTGCTAAGCTTTTGCAAAAGTGCCACAGCAATTGTTTTTCGCGCAACTCTAACGTTATGGAGCTTAACGCTTCACGCAAGTCGCTACGTTCTTTTCTGCTCAGCACAAAATCTGCAAAGGCGGCACTAAGCAATCTCTCAATTTCTATTAAGGTGTTTTTCACGAGCGGCTCATCCTTTTTAGTTGTTCAATTTCTTTCTCAAGCTGCATCAATTTATTTTCCATCAAGTTTTGATTGCTAATATTATTGGTAACGCGTAGGCATACTTGCCAAATATCTTTTATTTCCGAATGTTTTAGAGTTTTAGAATATACATTTGGATTATCGGCAGTCAGCGTTACTGAGCTTAGGTTTTTTACATTCAATTTTCGGTATATAATTTCAGATTTTAGTTGAAATATATACATCATGCCAATTTCAGCTTTAGCCAAATCAAATTTTTCAGGTTTGCAACCAACTAGTATATCCCCTTGCTGTACACCGCCATGCGCTATTTGCATGGCATTATCATTTATGAAAAACGCTAAGTACATTCTACCTTTCGCTAAGGGTAGCTGCAGATAAGGCAGTGTTTCTGTTTTCAACTTTCCGTCTAAATAATCCTTTTCATACTCAGTAGTCAACAAGGGTATAGGTATCAGTTCCACCCAATCTTTGGTTGGTAATAAGTTATGCTTGGTTTGTGCTTTTAAATCCTCTTTAATAATGTCAAAGCGAATTAAATCGTTTACTGAAAGGGCTTTGGTTAATAATTCATCTACGCTAATGCCAAAATGATTGGCTATTTGTATAATAGTAGAAACTTTAGGTTCCGCTCTACCTTCTTCGTAAGCGCCAATACTAGCACGCTTCAAATCAAAAAGCTCCGCAAAGTCGCTTTGATTAAGGTTTTTAACACCACGTATTTTTTTAATGTTGTGACCAATTTTAGAAGTACTCATAAAATTAAATGCTAATATTTTTGGCTAAACTAAATTTATTAGTATTTTAGCGGGGTAAAACTAATAAAAATAACATGAAAGAATTTAGTGATCGCCCAAATCCTCCGCCAAAGTGAACAGATATTTCTATATTGAAGCACTTTTCACACAGGCTAAATTACTTGTGTAAACAGTGCAAAACTTAATTATTACAGTATTCAAAAACCAAAGTATGACAAATCATTTCGAAAAAGTTAAAGAATTTTTAATGGAATTGGAGTTTAACATCACACATGAAAATGCCGAAGAAGCGGTGTTTGTGGTGGAAAGTGAAAACACAGGTATTAGAAATTTAGTAATAGCCTGCGCTGACCCCATTTTAGTAATGGAGCAGTTCTTATTTGAATTAAAATCGGAATCGATGGAGGTTTTTAAAAATTTACTGATTAAGAATAGAGATATTGTACATGGTGCATTTGCATTAGATGAACACGGTTCTCGCGTAATTTTTAGAGATACGCTACAACTAGAGAACTTAGATTTAAACGAGTTAGAGGGAACATTAAATTCTCTCAGCCTCTTATTAAGCGAATACTCAGATGAGTTAATCGCTTTTTCTAAACATTAATAAATCGGCTAACAAGCCACAAAAAATAAACACATGAGTATTTTAAAAAGACTTTTTTCCATTGGTAAAGCAGAAACGAATTCTGCAATTGATAAATTGGAAGATCCAATAAAAATGACGGAACAAGGAATCCGTGATTTAAAGGCAGACCTAGATCAGGCGTTACATGCACTAGCAGAAATTAAAGCGTTGAGCATAAGAGCTCGCAACGATATGAAGATAAGTGAGGATAAAGCTTCAGATTATCAGCAAAAAGCAGTAGTTATTTTGCAGCGTGGTGCTAAAGGTGATATGGATGCAGCGGAAGCAGACAGACTGGCTACTGAGGCGCTTGCAAAAAGAGAGCATAGCATAGCAGATATTTCACGTAGTAAGGCAGACAAAGAGAAATTTGACGGAAATATTGCAACTATGGATGCAAACATAAAGCGTTTAAAAAACCAAATTAGCCAATATGAAAATGAGCTAAAAACGCTTAAAGCAAGAGTGAAAGTAAGCTCAGCTACAAAAAACATCAATAAGCAAATGGCGCAAATTGATGGAAGCGGAACTGTGAGTATGCTAGAACGTATGAAGGAAAAAGTATTACAAGAGGAGGCATTAGCGGAAAGCTATGGCGATATAGCCAATGAAAGCAGAAGCATTGATGAAGAACTAAACCGAGCAGTGGAAGGTGCTGCTGATGCCAAAGCAACGGACGAGTTAGCTGCTTTAAAAGCAAAGTTGGGTTTAGATAAAAAGGATAGTGGGGCGGATAATGCCTCTTCCTAGCCATGGGCAACTTTGTTGATTTTATTTTTAACGGAGCCAATGTTATTCCCACGGCATTGCTCCTCTTCATTATCCTCTATTGGATAATTGTAATTTTTGGGCTTTTAGGCACCGACTTTTTAGACTTTGACCTAGAGGTAGATGCCGACCTTGATGCGGATATGGATACAGGTGCAACAGCTACTGCCGATATATCTTGGATTAACAATGTGCTGTTGTTTTTCAACTTGGGCAAAATTCCAGTGATGATTTGGTTGAGCTTTTTAACCCTTCCACTTTGGATAATTTGTATAAACGTAAACGGATTTTTAGGTAACAGTAATTTTATTATTGGCCTTATTGTCTTTTTGCCAGCCCTTATCGGGAGTTTGTTTATTGCTAAGTTTTTAACCTGGCCGTTCGTTAAATTTTTTAATACCATTGATGAAGATAGCAAGGTAAAAGAAATTATAGGGAAGGTAGGTACTGTCACTACTTCTGCTTCGCATGATAGTAAGGGTATGGCGGAGGTAAATTATGAAGGTTCCTTTTTGCGGTTTTATATCCTTACCCGCGAAGGCACGGAAGTTAAAAAAGGAGATAATGTGCTTTTCATTCAATTACTTGGCACAACGGGAGTATATCTTATTGAGCCATATTATTCTGTAGATTAACTAATTAAACCAAATTAAAAAATGGAAATTTTTGAAAATTCAATGATAACAAGTGTTGTTATTGGTGTAGTCTTGGTCTTTGGCATTATTGCCATGTTTTCGCGTTTTTACCATAAAACCTCACAAGGTCAAGCGCTGGTGCGTACAGGTGTGGGGGGTATTAAAGTCTCTTTTAATGGAATGCTGGTCATTCCTGTTTTACACAGGCTAGAAGTAATGGATATTTCACTGAGCACTATAACCATTGAACGCGATGGTAAAGACGGCTTAGTATGTAAAGACAATTTACGTGCAGATATAAAAGTGGCCTTTTTTGTGCGTGTAAACGAAATGGTAGAAGATGTTAAAAAGGTGGCACAAGCAGTGGGTTGCAACCGGGCTTCTTCTAAAGATGCTTTGCGCTTACTTTTTGATGCTAAATTTTCAGAAGCCTTAAAAACCGTTGGTAAAAAGTTTGAGTTTGTTGACTTGTACAACCAACGTGATGAATTCCGTAAAGAAATCATCAACATTATTGGTACCGACTTAAATGGTTATGTGCTGGATGATGCGGCTATTGATTTCTTAGAACAAACGCCATTAAGTTCTCTCGATCCTAATAATATTTTAGATGCAGAGGGTATTAAAAAGATCACCGAAATCACCGCCAAGGAAGCTGTAAAAGCTAATTTTATTCAGCGCGACAAAGAAAAAACGGTAAAGCAGCAGGATGTAGAAGCGCGTGAGGCTATCTTGGTTTTAGAGCGTCAGCTAGCAGAAGCGGAAGCTAAACAAAAACGTGAAGTAGCGAATGCTGTAGCGCGAGAAGATGCAGAAACGAAACGGGTAAATGAAGAGGAGCGATTAAAATCTGAGCGTGCGCGTATAGCAACCGATGAAGAAGTTGCGGTGGCCGAAGAGAATAAAATGCGTCAAGTTATTGTGGCATCAAAATCTAAAGAACGCACGGAGGCTGTGGAAACGGAGCGTGTGGAAAAGGATAGGATGTTAGAGGCCACCGAGCGTGAACGGATTGTAACACTAGCACAGATTGATAAGGAAAAAGCGGTAGAAGAACAAAAGAAAAACATTCAAGAAGTAATTCGCGAGCGTGTAGCCATTGAAAAAACGGTGGTAGATGAGGAAGAGCGGATAAATGATACACGCGCCTTTGCAGGAGCAGAGCGCAGCAAAAAAGTGGCAATAACCAAAGCGGAAGAAGAAGCGGAAGCATCGTTGGTGCAGCAAATAAAACGTGCCGAAGCCTCTAAGCAAGCAGCTGAATTCTTGGCCAAGCAAAAAATTATTGATGCTGATGCAGAACAACAATCATCGGTGCAAAAAGCGGAAGCCATTAAAACTTTAGCTGAAGCGGAAGCGGCACGGTTTGCTTCAAGCGGATTAGCTGAAGCGAAAGTGATGGAGGCTAAGGCTGAAGCACGTGAAAAGCAAGGGGAAGCCGAAGCGTCTGTATTAGAAGATCAGGCATTGGCAGAGGCAAAAGGTATTGAGGCAAAATCATTGGCTCAAGCAGAAGCAGATTTAAAACTTGGTAATGCTGCGGCAGATGTAAATAAAGCAAAAGGATTAGCCGAAGCGGAGGTGATTTCTAAAAAGGCTGCTGCTGATAAAGAAAAAGGATTGGCGGAAGCGCACGTAAGCTTAGAGAAATACAATGCGGAAGCAGAAGGTATTGATCGTAAAGCTGCGGCTATGAAAAAACTAGATGGTGTAGGTAAAGATCATGAAGAATTTAAATTACGCTTATTAAAAGATAAGGAAGTGGAATTGGCACAAATCAATATTCAAAAAGCTATTGCAGATGCACAAGCCGAAGTGTTAGCTACCGCTTTAAGGTCGGCCAAAATTGATATTGTAGGCGGAGAAAATGTATTCTTTGATAAGATTGTGGGTGCCATTAGCAACGGTAAAGCCTTTGACCGTACGGTAAACAACAGTGAGATTTTCTCTAAAGTAAAAACTCAGTTGCTAGACAATGCTGATGGTGTTTCCATGGTAGATAAAATCAAAACCTTGATTAAAGAAAGCGACTTAGACAGCGAGGATATTAAAAATCTTTCTATCACCGCGTTGCTAGTTAGGCTTTTAGCACAAACTAATGATCCCGAGAAAAAAGGCTTGTTACAACAATTAATGAGTTTGGCGCAAAGTAGTGGTATGGGTAATAAAACTGCAAGTAGCTTAGGAATTAGTGTTTAGAGAAAACAAATGACGAATGTAGAATTTGGAATGACGAATTGGGAAATAGTGAGAAGCTTATAGTTTTTTTAGGAGCTACCTCTTAGTTTGATTTTTTAACTAGACGCGTTCAAATATTCGTGCGCCTTGGCGCAGTGGGATAATTTCTTATAAGGCAATAAAACCATGAAGAAAATTGAAGCGTTAGAAAACACGTTTGAATCCGTTGCGCTGTCATTGTTTTTTTTATTGGTTTTAATATACGAATGTCATGCTGAGTGCCGAGGTACGAGGTGTATCGAAGCATGGTTTTTACCCCTAAAATGTTTTAAACTAAAAATTTTAAAATGAAGTGCATATGTTTAAAATGCTTTTATTGGTTTTAATAGACAAACGGATGTCATGCTGAGTGCCGAGGAACGAGGTGTATCGAAGCATGGTTGTAAAACCTAAAGTTTAGTATTAATTTCATTTGCAATGCATCTCTACTCGAAAGTCATTTAAAAATATCGCAACCTCCAAATAAAAAACAGATTAACAGCTAGCAAAAAAATGTCCGATAGCAATACTCAAAAAAACACCTCTTTAGAAGCCGGTACGTATGAAATCATTCGTGAGCGTTTAGAGAAGCATGGCGCTGATTTACGCAGCCGTGTGCAGCAACTCAACGCAGCGCGAAAAGAAGTTTTTGGCTCCATCGAAACCAAGTTAATCGCCACAGAGCGCGTTACTACCGAAAATAATTGTTTGGCGCGCGATATGATTGCGTTGGGCAATAATCAGTTTCTATTTGGCTACAACGTACACATGGGCCTTAAAACAGAAACGCATATAGAGGATGTTTTTGGCGTGTATCGCTTTGATGCTAAGGCACATACTTTCCATAAAGAGGAAAATACACTTTTACAGGATGAAGCCTTTTTAATTGACTTTGCCAACCTCTATAAATATTACAGAGATACACGTTTTAGCAAGTTTGCCGAAATAGGCGGTCATATTTTTATGGTGTTTCAGGTGGGTAAAACTACCGAAGATATCAAAACCTTTAAGTGGGGGAAAGCAAAAGATAGCACATTAAAGTATGCCGACAACCGTAGTGACCACGAGTATATTTTCCCTAATCAACATGAATTTAAATGGAAGCGTGTAGTACGCGAGATGCAGCGCAAGGGCATACATCCGCATATTTCTATTGAGGATAAGCTTTTTGTGGAAACCGTGGGTGGAGATTTAACCATTAAAATAGAAGACAATACCAACAGCGGCAAAGGAATTTATGAAGAGCCGGTGGATGATGCTGACCAAACGCTGGATGATGCGGAAATTTATTACGCACTGATTGGCAATCTTATAGCGTTAAAGATAAAGCCTTATAAAGAGCAGAAGTTTCGCTATATCGTGTATAATGAAAAAATACAAAAGGCGGTGCGTGTTGATGCTTTAGAAGATTCTTGCGTGCTGTTGCCCGATGACCAAGGAATTATTTTCGCCAAAGGCTATTATATTCAAACGGGCGAGGTAAAATTATTTGATAATCAGCTGGAAAACATGCTTTTTGAGAAACGCATTGTTTCGCCAAACGGAGAAGATTTTATTTACGTGTTCTTTCAAAAAGGCACCGGACTTTATGCACTTTTACCGTACAATATTATCAATCAAGAAGTAGCAACGCCCATTATTTGTAACGGTTTTTCATTGTTTGAGGAAGGAGAGCTAATCTTCTTTAAATCAGAAGAAGAGCAAAAAAAACATCATCAAATTCAAATTTGGCAAACACCTTTTTATTCACCTAACAAAACGGTGGAGGTGGAGCATAAATCGTATTTGTATAAATTAGGTAATAAAGAGATTGTACAGGCTATGGCTGAGGTTGCAGAAGTGCAAAAGCTTATCCGTAAAGAAGATAGCTACAGCAATTTGTATATTGATTTAGTAAAAGTTTCCACCGGAATTTTAGATAGTTACCATTGGTTGGGTAACGGAGAAGCCTTTACGTTAAGTGAACCTTTGCAGGCTATAAAACAAGCAGCAAGCAGCGCCATAGAAGAGTTTGAAAAAGTAGTGCGCATAAAGCGCAGCACAGCTGAAAGAGCCGGTGAAGTAACCGCTGCCGCAGATGCAGTTATGAGCCAAGCTAAACGCGGAAACGCCAAAACGATATATGAGTTTGTAGAACGCTTGAGCAATTTACGCGCTGCAAAAGGGGAGGTGCTTTCCCTCAAAGACTTGCGCTACATGAATAACGCTATTATTGAAAATTACGAAGCTGATTTAAGTAAGTTAACGCAAGATACCTCTCAGCAAACAGTAAAATTTCTGTTGAAAAAAGAAGCTTTGGCACCTTATCGAGATAAAGTGAGTGAACTAAGCGAAGCGGTAGAAAAAACTAGCAAGGTGGTAGATGCTAATCGCCTAGCAAATAATATTAATAAGGTTTCTAAAGACTTGGAAATGCTTATTGAAATTGTGAGCAATCTTAAAATTGAAGATGCTACCGAAACCACCAAAATTATTGATGGTATTTCTACCATTTACGCACAGTTTAATCGTATTAACGCAACCTTACGCAAAAAGCGAAAAGAGCTTTTAGGTAAAGAGGGCGAAGCAGAGTTTAATACGCAATTAAAACTAGTAAACCAAGGGCTTACCAATTATTTAGATATTAGTGATTCTCCAGAAAAATGCGAAGATTACCAGAATAAGTTGATGGTGCAATTGGAAGAATTGGAGGGTAAGTTTTCTGAATTTGACGACTTTATTACAAAACTTACTGAAAAGCGTGAGCAGGTTTATAATGCGTTTGAAACCAAAAAAATACAACTTGTTGAGGCACGTAATAAAAAGTCGGTTGCGCTATATGAATCCGGAAAACGGATTATAAGTGGTATTAAAAAACGCCTATTAAATTTTAAGGAGCAGAAGGATATAAATGCCTATTACGCCTCTGATTTAATGGTAGATAAGGTGCGCGACATTACCAAACAATTGCTTGGTATTGATGACGTTGTAAAAGCAGATGACCTGCAAAGTCAATTAAAAACCGCCTATGAGGATGCAAGCCGACAATTAAAAGATAAGCAAGAGCTTTTTGTAGATGGTGAGAATATTATTCAGTTGGGTCAACATGCTTTTAACGTGAATACGCAAGAAATTGATTTATCAATGGTGCAGCGTAACAGCAATATGTTTTTTCATATTACAGGTACCAACTTTTTTGAGCAGATTAATGATACGGAATTTTTGACCACCAAAGCAGTATGGAGCCAATCGTTGGTTTCAGAAAATGATACTGTTTACAGAGCTGAGTATTTGGCTTATGCGCTCTTTAAGGAAGCGCAAAATATTTCAAATCAAGTGGATGACGCGATAAAGGAATTAGATACGCTTCATCAACTTACGCAAAAGGAGCTTCAAAAATATATACAACAGCGCATGGCTTTACGCTATGAAGAAGGTTATATTAAAGGTGTTCATGATTTTGATGCAGCGTTACTTCTCAAGCAGTTATTAGATTTTTACTTTTCCATCGGTTTATTGCGCTTTTCAGCGGAAGCGAGAGTGCTAGCTTATTTATTTTGGGAGCATTTATTACCTAAGAAGGAAAAAGCGCAATGGGAGGTTCAATTTGATAACATCAAGAAAATTGTGCAGGTGTTTCCGGGTAGTACGAGTTTTGAAAACACGGTGCTAGAATTACGCGAGGCCATAGCTAACGTGCAGCCACAACCAACTTTTAGCACCACAATTTTACACGAAGAAGCAGCGCAATATTTGTTTCAGCGCTTGGTATATGAAACGGAGTTTAGCTTTTCTTGGGAAGCGTGGCATTTAGTGGAGGAGTTTAATACGCATTTAAAGAAGAAACGAAATATGCGTTTGTTTGAGGAAGTTTTAAAAGCTGAATCAGAGAATGTTATAAAACGCATGAATTTGGTTATGAGTTGGTTAAACAGCTTCTTGCAAGAGCAACGGCTAAACGTTGAAGCGTCAGAAATTCGAGAAGCAGCCACTATTTTAATGAGTGCACGGATAGCACCGCCTACCGAGCATAAAGTAATGCTTAGCGCGGAGGTTTCGGGTTTAGCGGGAGACCATCCTTTGGTGGTTGATGGAAAATTAACGGTGCATTTTAGCAAATTTATGCTGCGCTTAGCGCATTTTTCAACCGTTGATGTACCGCGATACAAATTATATACAGAAACCAAAAAACAGTTGCTGGCAAAGGCAAAAGCCGATTTACGCTTGAGTGAATTTAAGCCGAGGGTAATGAGTTCTTTTGTGCGTAATCAGCTTATAAACGAAGTGTATTTACCCATGATTGGCGATAATTTAGCCAAGCAAATGGGTGCTGCCGGAGATAAAAAACGTACGGATTTAATGGGTATGTTGCTCTTGGTTTCACCTCCGGGATATGGAAAAACCACCTTAATGGAATACGTAGCCAACCGCTTGGGTTTGGTGTTTATGAAAATTAACGGGCCGGCCATTGGGCACGAGGTTACGGCATTGGATCCAGGTTCAGCTAAAAATTCTGCTGCGCGCGAAGAGTTGGAAAAACTCAACTTAGCTTTTGAAATGGGTGATAATGTGATGATTTATTTAGATGATATTCAGCATTGCAATCCTGAGTTTTTACAGAAATTTATTTCACTTTGTGATGCTCAAAGAAAGGTTGAAGGTATTTATAAAGGGGTGAGTAAAACTTACGACTTTAGAGGCAAAAAGGTAGCCGTGGTGATGGCGGGAAATCCTTATACGGAGAGTGGTGAAAAATTTAAAATTCCCGATATGTTGGCCAACCGAGCCGATACCTACAATTTGGGAGATGTAATTGGCGGAAAGGCTAAGGCATTTGAATTGAGCTATATAGAAAACAGTTTAACATCCAATGATATCCTAGCAAAGCTACGTACTAAAAGTGCCAAAGATGTGTACACGCTGGTACAGATAGCTGAAACGGGCGAACAAGAAGGTGTAACATTTGAAAGCAATCATAGTCCTGAAGAGATAAAAGATTACCTAGCCATTTTAGAAAAAATGCTACGCGTTAGAAACGCAATTTTGAGCGTAAACCAACAGTATATTGATAGTGCAGGTCAAGCAGATGCTTACCGTAGGGAGCCACCATTCCAGTTGCAGGGCAGTTACCGTAATATGAATAAGTTGGTAGAGAAGCTGAATCCTTTAATGAATGATCAAGAATTGGAAACAATGGTGTTATCACATTATGAAAATGAAGCGCAAACCCTAACCAGCGGAGCTGAATTTAATTTTTTAAAGTTTAAGGAATTACAAGGCTGGCTTAGCGCTGAGGAGAAATCCCGTAAGGAGGAAATATTAGAAGTGTTTCAGCGCAACCAAAAAAGGCAAGGCTTGGGCGGTAATGAAATGGGGGTTTTATTAGAGCAAGTAGAGGCTGTAGCAAAAGGTTTGCAGGGCATTAGTAAAGCAATAGAAGGAAAAGGTGACACCTAACATTTAATATGAAAAAGTTTGTGTAGAAAAAGCGTTTTACTGAGAAACATTTTTCCAATTACCACCAAATTGCACCACTAAAAACACCAAAGCTGATAACACAATTCCGAAGAAGTTTGCATCTAACTCATAAGGTAAAGGGTACTTGCTAAGTATGAGTAATAGCGTGCATAAACCACCACTAAGCATAGCCGCAAAGGCTGCTTTAGATGAAGGTTTTTTTAAGGTTAGCATCGCGAGCACGGGCACAAATAATCCGGAAACCATAAATGCGTAGGAGTAGAGCATAAGTTCTAATACATCTTGCATAGCGGTGGCTAATAAAATTGCTACTGCTCCAATGGCTAGCGTTAATAATTGAGATAGTTTAATATTTTGTTTGTTGGTTCGGGTTTTTTTTCTGTGTAAAATGTCGGTTAATAAATTTCCGGAAGCGGCCACCAAACAGCTATCAGCGGTGCTCATAATGGCAGAAAAATAAGCTGACATCATTAAACCCATTAAGCCAACCGGAAGAATATGACTAAGAAATAAAGGTAGCCCTAGTTCGGCATCTATTTGTGTATTAGCGGGATAGCCAACATCGGCAAACATGCCTTGTTCAAAACCGACTTTAGCAAAAAGACCTAAAATTACACCCATAAAAGCCATTACAGGCCACTCAAAAAGTCCAGCAATGCGCCATGCTTTTTTTGCGGTTTGTTCATCGCGACAAGCATAAATTCTTTGATATAGGGTCATACCTACAAACCAAATAGGTATAATCGTTATCGCCCAATTAAAGAGTTGCATCCAAGTAATTTCGGTAATCGAAAAAAAGCGTTCAGGTAGTACGGAAGTAATATTTTCCCAACCGCCAAGCGCGTAGTAACCCATGGGAATACCAATACCAATTAGCCCCACCATCAAAATAATCCACTGCACGGTATCGGTGTAAATTACCGCTTTTATACCGCCCACAGCCGTATATCCTATGGCAATTACACCCATAATAAGTACCGCCCAAAAAATGCTAATGCTAGGGAAAGTGGCAGATGCAAGTTTTGCTCCAGCTAATATTTGCGAGCTTGTGAAACCTATATATCCAATAAAAGATATAATACCTGCAAGTAAAGCCACACGGGCGTTGTAAAAGTGTTTTAGTGCTTGTGGAAAACTCAAAAGCGCATATTTTTTTGCAACAGGATAGACTTTTGGAATTAAAAATACGGCACTCAGCCAAGCGCCTAACAATCCGGTAAGTAACATCCAACTACCGGAAATTCCCATTACAAATCCCAGTCCACCTAAGCCAATGGAAAAGCCACCACCCACATCAGTTGCTACTACAGAAAGACCAATATGACCTGCCGAAAAATTTCTACCACCCACGTAGTAGTCATCTTCTGAGCTGTTTTTTCTCAAAAAAAATAAGCCCACCGCCAACATGGCAAGTAAATAAATGATGAAGATGGTTAAGTCAATCCAGTGAATATCCATAGTTTATTAAATCAAGTTGCAGGATACCACATTTTTGGATATTTTACAATTTAATCTAGCAAATTTCATTTCGGTATTACTTAAAATCAATGCTTCTGAATTGCTTTAAAAGAGGTGTATTTTATTACTTCTTTTTACCTAATGGAACAAAAAAAAGCCTGAAAATCGTTTGACTTTCAGGCTTTTGCATTTATTTACTAAATAAATAGCGGTCCGGACGGAACCGAAAAATATTTTGTAAACGTTTACTTGACAATACGTTGCATTTTCTAAATATGGAATGCCACAAAAATTGCCACCTAAATCCTACGTTTCTAAATTCTATAAAGGTCAAAAGTACTCAAAAACATTGATTTGCATCGTTTAATACATTAGCTGCATTAAATTACCACTATGAATGATAAAACGCTTGACACAGTGCTGGACGAATTGATTGAAAAACATAATCTTACCTATTTTGTGGACGATATTAATACGGCAATCCGAAATCATTTCAACTTCACAAATTGCGTTGAAGATCTCAGGACATTGAATCTTACTAGTTTCAAAATTGATGATTTCACAGGTTTAAAGTCTCTGTTGCTAAAATCTTTACAAAACTGGGAGATAAATAACACTCTCCATAATAATCCGACCATTACAGGAATGGTTAATGATTCAAGCAATAGGTTTGTTTGGCCTGTGCATTTAGGAATGACCCCTTGGATAGATAGGGACTACCCTATTCTACTTTCCGTTTTTGCGGCAGATGTAATGAGAAAAGGTGGTAACAATAATTTCACTCAAGAATCTTACAATAGCCAGGGGGACGTTTTTGGTAGTCACTACATAGATAAACAGGTAATTAGAACCTTACCATTTCTTTTTAATGAAAAATCTAACATAGCTTTCTTTAAGAAACAGCTTATGAATTATAGCGTTTCAAATTTTGATGATTTTTGGGTTAAACAGAGAATATTTCCATTTTTAGAAAAATTAAAAGCCATCGTTGAAATGCGTCCAAAGGATGCAATAGTTGAGATTTTAAATTTACATGAAGATAACTTCGTTTACTTTCCTATACATGCAATTTACAAAGCGAACTTTGATATTTCCAACTTGGTGAAATTCCTGATTGAACGGTATGAAAAAGAATTTTTTGATAGTCGTGAAAGAGCTATTCAAAATAATCTTAATCCTATACAAGTTCAAAAGGATTTGTTTACAGTTCATAAACAGAAATACTTTTCCCAATTGTCTACTTCAGAAGTTGATTTACCAAAACTTTTAAAATATGAAGAGTCAAGCTATCCAAACATGCTAAGCACTTCAAGTAATTTCTTCGAAATCAACAATTTTTGCCGAATTAAAGCTGCTGCAGTCTTTTATAGACTGCTTGAATTAAATATTCAAAATTCTAATTCTGCTAGAAATACAAGCTTGACTATTAAGCAGGCCGCTCTTTTGATAAGGTTATTTTACGGTTTAAACATTTTTGAACATCAAAAGGAGGCGGTACTTTTTTTCGCAAGTAATTTTCGATTTAAAGATCATAGGGGAAACATGCAAGAACTTAAATACAATACAATCCGACTAAGCCCAATTAGATCTGAGTTGGAAACAATTTTGGAGATTTTTAAAAAATTGTAAATCATTGACAGACAGTACTTTTTTTATTAATATCACTCATATATGATATTAGCAATTCCTAATTATTGAAAATCACATTCATCTTGTGCCCTCATTAAAAATAATAAAAGATGAATTTTTCAGCAGTACCTAAAGAAGAGTACACCCGTTATCAGCAGCAACTCGATTCGATTTTCGAGTACATTAAGTCAAATAAATCTCCTAGTAAGATTTACGACAATTCTAGTTTGATGAAACTTCTAAATGTTTCTCAACGAACCCTCGCCTCGTGGAGGGAAAATGGAACTATTAAGTTTTCCAAAGTTCAAGGTAAAATATTCTATCGTCAAAAGGATATCGATGAAATGTTAGACCAAAGTCAACAAAACAGTAACCTTTAAAACCTCTACCTATGAACCAAATTAATACCGCTATTTTAAAACAGACATATTACGGGTTAAATATTTATGGACATGTACTCAGGAAGTACTACCCGTGTGAAACAGTCCTAAAGTTAAATGGCACCATCTGTGAGCCTACAAGAAATCCATTTAATTATGGTAAAAAATCTCTGAAAATTAAAATAGTAGATAATGTGGCAATGCACTCCGATACGGATAATTCCATTGCAGCAGGTAACTGTTTTGATTTTGCTAAACTGCACTATGGTGATAACGAAAATGCATTATCTAATATTCTTAACGATGAAATGAACTTAAGAATTCCTCTTACTGAAATACTAGAGGTAGCACCCAACTTATCACCACCTACACTAAAGGGAGAAGCAATGCCGCTGTTTAGTTACTATAACGCTCCCATCCATAATACCACCCCAAAAAGCACCCTTAACACCCTTCAGGTGTATGAGCTTATTAAAGGAAATAAATACCCTGATGTAACTAGAAAGCTCAGAGCATTTAGTTTGAAAAATCAAGCCTCTAAATTTAAATCAACGGGGTTGGACTATGTTACTTTCTCCGGTTTATTTAGTACACGATCTAATGCTGGTTTAATCCACCATTCAAACCTTTTAACTATAGATTTTGATGACTTACCAAACGTATCTGAAACACGTGCTACACTGTTAGGGATTGAGGAATTTGAAACCGAACTACTGTTTAAATCTCCTTCAGGAAATGGTCTTAAATGGATTATTCCAATTGAGTTGACAAAAGAGGTAACCCATGAGAAGTACTTTCAAGCAGTTTCCATTTTTCTAAAACAAAATTTCAGTTTAGAAGCCGATCCCTCTGGGAAAGATGTGTCTAGAGCTTGTTTTTTATGCCACGATCCTGAAGTCTATATAAATCCAAAATATCTTAATCACTAACTCCTTAGTCTAAATCCAAAAAAAAATTATGAAAATTAAATTCAACCCAGAAGAGTATCTAAAACGAATAGAAAACGAGTCGAGATTTAATAAAAATGATAGACCTACTTTAAAAAAGTCGGAAACAGCCTTTTCTTCTAAAAATGAAAAGTTCAATTCAACTAGAGAACAGGTGGAATTAATAATAAACCAGATTGAGCATCACTCCCTTGATTTAACTACTACGGAAGAACGTTGGCGGAATATAGCTTTTGCATTAGTTGATGAATTTAAGGAAGATGGACGGCCATACTTTCACAAAATCAGTCAGTTTCACCCAGCTTATAATAGTAAGGAAAGTGACGCGAAATTTAACCAAGCGCTCAAGCGTAATATGGGTGGAATTTCAATAGGGACTTTATTCTCTTACGCTAAGGAAGCTAACTTAGAGATTAGCACTAAAAAATCAAAAAAAAGGAGCACCGCTAATTCTATTACATCCAAACATACTGAACATGCCAAACAACTACTTAGCAATAAGATGCAAAGCAACTTAAAAATAAAACAAAAACGACCGCCATTTATCCCAAACGCTGTTTTTGAGAATTTACCAACGCTCTTAACTGATATCTTTAAAACACATGAAGGTGAGCAAGAGCGAGATTTATTATTCCTTGGATCGCTTGTTACATTAGGTTCATTGATGTTTAATGTTTCTGGTATTTATCGCGATAGAAAGATTTTTCCAAACCTATTCTTATTTATAACAGGCCCTGCATCTGCTGGAAAAGGTAAATTATCCTTATGCAAATTATTAGCTATGCCATATCACAAAATGTTATTGGAGCAAACCAAGCAAGAATGGGCGCAGTACGAAATCGATAAAGCACTATTTAAAGAATCTAATAATAAGGGTGTTGCTCCTCTGATTGAACCTGCTAGAAAATTACACTTTATACCCGCAAACAACACTTCAGCTGGATTTAAAAAAAACCTTTCTGAAAACAACGGTATTGGATGCCTATTTGAGACAGAAGCTGACACTCTAGCAAATTCAGTGAAAAGTGAAATGGGTAACTTCTCCGAAATGTTAAGGAGGGCGTTTGAACACGAAACCATCACCTCATTTAGATCCACTAACAGCGAATATTCCGAAATTGATACCCCAAAGCTCTCAACACTTTTAAGCGGAACGGATAATCAGGTTGCCAATCTTATACCAAATGTGCAAGATGGTTTTTTTAGTAGGTTTCAATTTTATCAAATTGAGATAGGTAGGTTATGGACGCCCCTTAAGCTTGAGAAAAGAAAATCGGTTAGCACAGAAGATTACTTTAAAGTGTTAGGAAATAGATATTGTGGTTTTGTAAAGCGACTGCACGACCTTGGGGAGGTCAATTTTACTGAAACTAACTATTTACTGGATAGATTTAATCAGGAGTTCCCAATCTTACTAGAAAGAGCTAATGCTGAGTTAGGAGAAGACACCACAGCAAGCGGAAGACGATTAGCATCATTCGCTTATAGAGTTTGTATGATTTTAACTGTATTAAGAATGATGGATAATGGTGACTTCAAAAACGAATTGATTCCGAGTAATGAGGATGTAGATATTGCATTAGAGGTGGCAAAAACAGTTTTTGAACATACACTTCAAATATTTGCCAAACTTAAAGGTGTTGCTCCAAAAAAACCATCGGATAAGGTGGCTCAATTCTTTAAAAATTTACCCGATAATTTTACCCGACAAGGGTATTTGACAATTGCCAATGCACTAGAAATTAACCAGAAGACCGCTGAACGTTATATCAACTCTTTAAAAACCGATGGAAAGTTAATACACGAACACAACAATTACACAAAAGCAGCTTAAGGAAATGAGGAATTGAGGAAATGACACACTTATTTGAACATTCCCAACATTCTCGATTGAATCCTCATTTCCTCAATTCCTCACGAATATTTTTATTCCTTAGCATGTTTCATTTAGATGTCTCGTTGGCTTTTATTATAAATTCAATTCTCTTCCATCCCTTTGCTCCCCGTTAACTGAATAACAACACCCCCCTATTCCACACGAAGAAAAATTCTTTCTGTATAAATCAGCACCTTTTACCTACAAATCCACCATCTTTTTAATCCCTAGAACGCTTAATTACCCATCATACCAGCCACACCTAAACACACCCAATGGCAATTCAAGAAACACCCTCCAGACGATAAAATAAAAAACCTTAAAACACTATCTGACCCCTATAAGTCTCACTAAGACCAAGTAAGATGTAGTTCCGCATTTAACAACTCCAATCCGTAAAATAAGACTCAACAAACCCGTACAATGGCTTTATATCTTCTTTAATTAATAAAACCAGAGGTTAACGATTGGATATATTTATTGGAACACTCTCTTTGCACCCTAGAAATCATCGCAAAATCCTACCACAATAAAATAGACACACCTATCAAACTGGTTAACCAACTTTCTGCCACACTTAAAACACACCCATGTGACCCGTGAAACACACCCTGCCATACCTAAACACCTTGCGAAACTTTAAGAGACTTTTCAATCGAGATAACAGTCATAATACACTATCTCACTCCTATAAGTCTCACTGAAACCAACTGAGATACCATATTTAAAACCCTTATAGCCAATACCATAAACCCGCACAATGGCTCTAAATCATTTTTCATTAATAAAATCAGGTGTTAACCATAGGACAAACCTTGCACCTAGTAAATTCAAATATTGGAAAGCATATGTTGCACCCCTCCTGGACATGTCAAGACCTTACCGCTATTGGTTAAACACACCTAGGCAAACGGATAACCATCATGCTGCCACACCTAAACCACACCTATGCGCTTGTGAAACACCCCTATAAGGCCAGTTAACCACCTTTCTACCACACCTAAAACACACCTATACAACACGTGAAACACACCTGTAAAACCAGTTAACCACCTTTCTACCACACTTAAAACATACTTATACAACCCGTGGAACACACCAATGCAACCGGTCAACCACTTTTTAACCACACCTAAAACACACCTATACTACTCGTGAAATACACCCCTGCCGTACCTAAATATACCCGAGACTCTGGATGAATGAACTCATCAATTGACAAAGACATGGCCATGATACTCCTACATCTCATATTAGTTTTACAAAAACCAATTAAAGCATATTGTAACAGTTAAAATATCGTAATTGCTGATTCTAAAAACCCGCACAATGGCTCTAAATCATTTCTATTAATGAAATTAGGTGTTAACCATAGGACAAACTTTGCTCCTAGTATATTCAGATATTGGAAAGCACATTTTGCACCCCTTCTGGACATGTCAAGACCTTACCGCTATTGGTTAAACACACCTATGCAAACGGATAACCATCATGCTGCCACACCTAAACCACACCTATGCCGCCTTTAAAACACACCTATAAGGCAAGTTATACCACCCTTCTACCGCACCTAAAACACACCTATACAACCCGTGGAACACACCTATGAAACCAGTTAACCACTTTTTTGCCACACCTAAACACACCTATATAACCCGTGAAACACCCCCCCCTGCCGTACCTAAACATAACTGAGATACTTGATGAATGAACTCATCAATTGACAAACACATGGCCATGAGACTCCTGCATCTCATATTAGTTTCACAAAAACCAATTAAAACGTAGTGTAACAGCTAAAAATAGTAATTGCAGATTCCACAAACCCGCACAATGGCTCTAAATCATTTTTCATTAATGAAAGCAGGTTTTAACCATAGGACAAACCTTGCACCTAGTAAATTCAAATATTGGAAAGCACATGTTGCACCCCTACTAGACATGTCAAGACCCTACCCCTATTGGTTAAACACACCTATACAATCAGATAATCATCATCCTGCCACACCTAAACCACACCTATGCCGCTTGTTAAACACACCTATAAAACCAGTTAACCACCCTTCTACCACACCTAAACCACACCTATCAAACCCGTGAAACACACCCCTACAATACCATGATAACACCTACTTACAATATTACTTGTAAGTTTTAGGTTCAGTGTGATTACCTTTTAACAATTAACACATGGATACTTTCAGCAATCAAAAACACGAATTGCGTTTGAAATTCACCTTAAACCATTCCTTTTATTATCAATATATCTTTCTACCCATATAAACCATACCTCCCAACCTTTGACAAACACACCAATCACATTATTTGACCACACCCTTGCAATATAATAACAACACTCACTTACAATAGTCTACTTTGGATTCCTACAAAACGGGGTGTAAGCTCCCCCAAAACTAGTACGGTTTAAAAATATAATTTTTAATTTTAAACTGTAAATATGAAAAAGAGCAAATTCACCCCAAACCAGATTGCCAGTATTCTCAAGGAGTTTGAACAAGGCAAAGATGTAGCTACGATTAGCCGAGAGCATGGCGTAAGCAAAGCAACATTTTATAAATGGCGACAACGCTATGGCGGCATGGAAGCTAGTGAGCTAAAGCGCATAAAGAAGCTAGAAGAAGAAAATGCGAAGCTAAAACGCATGTACACCGATTTAGCTTTAGAGTTAGATATCGCCAAGCACATTATTGAAAAAAAGCTTTAAAGCCTTGCCAAAAGAGAGAAATAATGGAAAGCATAAAAAGCACTTATCCGCGCGGCATAAGCAAGGCGTGTCGCGTATTAAAGACTAGTCGCAGTAGTATTGCTTATCAATCAATAAAGGATGATAGCAGCGTAGAGCTATTATTAAAGCAGTTGAGTATAAAACATCCACGCGAAGGCTTTTGGAAGAGTTATTACCGTCTTCGTAATAAGGAGGAATTAATCAATCACAAGCGGCTACATAGGATATATAAGCAGATGGGCTTGCCATTAAGAAGGAAAGTAAAAAAGCGTTTACCAGCGCGGGTAAAAGAACCCATAATAATACCCGAGTGCTTTACGCATACGTGGAGTATTGATTTTATGAGCGATGCTTTAGAGCATGGAAGGAAGTTCCGAAGCTTTAATGTAATAGATGACTACAATCGAGAAGTACTGTTTATAGAAACAGATTATTCTTTAAAAAGTAGCAGAGTAATTTGGGTATTAAACCACTTGATAAACAAACACGGAAAGCCGCAAAAACTACGTATGGATAATGGTCCAGAATTTATAGCTAAATTAACGACTCAATGGAGCGTGATGCACGGTATTGAGTTTAAATATATACAGCCCGGTAAGCCTACTCAAAATGCGCTAATAGAGCGTTTTAATAAAACCTATCGCAGGCATATTTTAGATGCTTATCTCTTTAGTTCAATAGATCAAGTAAGAGAAGTGACCGAATCTTGGGTAGAAGATTACAACCATGAACGACCACACGATGCGCTGGGTGGCATAAGCCCTGTGGCCTATAGAAACAAAAACCGAAAAATATCCCTTGGTTCCGTTCCGCTACGCTCCACTGCACCAAGGGATATTTTGATTAATGAAACTAATAAAGAAAATAGTCTACTTTAGAACCGTACTAAAAAAGGGGAGCTTACAGGGGGAGCTTACAACACAACAAAAAAAGCCCGTAAAGGGCTTCGTTCAAATCGCTGATCTCAAGAATTATAAGGTTGTGCAAGGGCTACTTTTATTGTATGCTGTTTTTAGTTTTCTACTTCATTCCCTGCTGGTTTTAATTTGTAATAGACCTCCAATGACTCAACTAAACGTGCGGTTATTTCTATTGCTTCATTGAATCTGATTTGCTGAAAGTCTCTAATGTTAAACCCTACTTCAGCATCTGTTTTTCCGTTGGGGTCATTTTTCATTAAGAGTATGAAGTTGTTGTGTTTTAAGTCTCTCCCTACATTAAGCCCCATAAGGAAGCCTAACTCATGGTAAACATTTCTGTTGCCATGCGTGAGGTCTGCAATAAGCAAGCCTGTGTTGTTTATTAGCTGTAGTATTTCGTCTGAAATGGTGTAGGAGTACCCTTTGTTCATTTCATCTATTCTAATTTCCTTTAGTTCTAGGTCAAGTTTATGCTTTTGGTTTACTTGATCTATGGCATTCTTAATGGCTGTGTAATGATTCTTTGTATCATCTGAGAATTGCATAGAAACGAAGATGTGTCGCTTGCGAGATTCGAGTATGGTATCGTAAACACTAACCAAATTGGATGGTGAAATGTCATCTACATTGTACATGTGGTTGTACAGCACCCAATTTTTGAATGATGCACGATAATCCCCCTTTTCAAGGTGTAGCTCGTAATAGACAAAAGCAATGAACAAGGCATGAGAATGACAAGCGGCTAGCTTGGCATACTTGCCATACAGTTCGTTTACTGCCACTATAGCCGAATGCACCATGTTGATGGCTTCATCATTGCCTTCAACAGCTTCTTTATCAAGAAGAAGCTTAAAGAGTTTGAGTAGAACGGTTCGTTTGTTTTCTATTTCATCCCCATTGTGTTTTACCTGTTTAAAGGAATTAGCTATGTGTTTTAAAACATGGAGATCGATGCTGTCTTTCAACTTACGTGCTAAGAAAAACTCCACACCAAAACTGGGTTGGGTTTTGAGCTTTTCATCAGAGAATATGTTTTCTTCATCAAGAATGAGCCTTAGATTTTCTTCTGATGTAAGTGGAACTGATTTTGAATTGATGTTATGAAATATGACCCTTTTGTATTCTTCTGATTGATTTCCTTCAGGAAATAGAATCAAGCAAAAAGGAGTAACGTACTCGTTGAAGGCCGTTTTCTCCTGTGAAGCACTCAAACGGTGGTTGCCATCTATGCGAAAGAAGGGTGTATCTGATTTTAGGAAAGATTCTGTGATGTCAACTATTACCTTATGAACTCCTGACTTTGTAGAGTTAAAGCGAATACCATCAACATTAGAAGCGAATTTCTTGCGGTCAAGAATGTCTCTTAATGGATTGATACCTGACACACCCGTTGCAAAATCATACTTGAGCGTGTAGGATAGAATTACTTCTGGAAAGAAGAGGTATTCTTTGTTTTCTAAAAAGTGAACAATCTCTTCTCGTTGTTCTTCAATCAGGTTTCTTTGGTAGTCCGGGTCTGACTCTGAAATACGTGCTAAATCACCAAGCGGGGCATACCCACGGATGCAGACAAAGCCGCCTAATGATTCTTGTAATAGTCCTTCTAATCTCATAGGTAAGTGGGTTATTTTATCATTTCGCTCATGGCTTCAAATTTTTCGAGTAGGCTTTCTACAAAGTCTTGCTTGCTCATAAAGTACTTTTTGTATTTACCACTTTTGGCGCTGTTGTAAGAAACATTGATGCGGTAATATTCTTTGCCTTTGTTCTTTACTATGGTGGCCATTTCTATTACCTTTTTGGAAGGCATAAAGAGTATATGTTCACCTATTTCTGCAACATCAGGTTCGTAACTAATGCCTACTAAATAATGAGCGTGATGTGGTTTAAAAGTATTCTTGCTGATGGTGAGTATTAATTGACCATTGCTTTTTACCTGAAAACGTGATTTTACTTGTAGGTAAATGGAATGAAACAAACCTTCTTTCAATACAATCATATCAATGCCCCTGGTATCGATAACGGGACGATAGACATTGAGCAAGCCTTGACTATTGAGTAAGATGATTTCTTTTACTCGGTCTTCGGCAATGTTTCCTTTGGCTTGGGATGATAAACCTGAAATATCAATGACATCTGCTTGCTCATTTTCTTCCTGATCTTCTATGATGGTGGTTTTGGCAAGCTCTACCTTGATAAGATCATTGCTGACCTGTACGGTGAGAATATTGCCCTTTTCTAGTTTGTGCTTTTTGAAGAAAGGAGTAAGGCCAAAAATGCGGTTATAGTCTGCATTGTAGCTCTTTGCTTTGGGTTTGTTTTCTCCTTCGAGTAGCACTTGCACTTTGCCGTTTTCATTGGGCAACAAGTCTCTGGCTTGTGCCGGAACGTATAAGAAACCAAGCTTTATTTCTACGCCTATGAGTTGCCTTTGGTATGTGATAGTTTTCTCTCCCATTATATTCAATTCTATAGAATACCTGCAATTACATCATCAACCATTCTAAGCAAGTGGCTTGCAGCATAGTTCTTAATTGTATCAGTAGTGATGGAGCCATCTCTCACTTCATAGGGACTTGACCAAATAATGCGATAGCCATTTTGACCTGCAAATGCTCCAATAGTATCAACGGTAGCTCCATAAGATTTAGAAGCAATGGCAATTATGTCACATTGCTGATTTTGAAACTCAGTTAATCCTTGGTTTACCAAATGCTCTGTATCACCATAGGTTTGAAGGCCAATAGTTTTGTTTTGATACTGAAATATGGCTCGATAATCTCCACCTGTAATGTTAGCATTTGTGGTAGCACCATTAGCTTGTAACTGTCTGCCAAGGCGAGCTAGTGTCATAGATTTACCGATATTGGCTGTGCCCCAAAGGGCTATTATCGTTTTAGTCATTGTTTGCAGGATTTAAGATTAAGTGCTCAATTTCTTTTTTTGCTTGCTGAAAGTCTAACTCAGCATTTTTGAATAATTCTTGTGCTTCATTTTTAAGGTTGAAAAACTGAGTAGCTATTTCTTTTTGTTTTTCGGGTGATGGAATAGGAATCTCTTGATTCCAATATTCTCTCATAATCAAGTTTCTAATTCCATTGGTTTGACTTTGCATAGTATCTGTCAACTTGATATTATGAATCACCTTTAGATAAGCGAACAAGTATTCAGGATCTATAATAGACTGATCAGCACGGAATTTGTGAATGAAGTTGCTGTAGCAAATCGTATTGTTTTCAAATATTTCAGGTAGAAGAATTGCTGCTCTACCAACTGGTTGATCTGGACTGCCACCAGATTTTTCAACTAGGATGTCATAAGGTTGCAGATCAAGTTTATCAAGTTTCGTTTTAGTTATAAGGCGATATTTTGCCCTGCTATTATCAAGTTTTAAATTGAATCGATTGTCAAATTCTGTAGATCTGATAACAAGGCATTGCTTGTAAAGCTTTTCATTAAAAGACTCATGAGGCTCATCACCCCATTGGCCTGATGCGGTGTGAATAAGAAGGGATTTTAAGCTTCTTAATGGAAAAATAGAATTGTGAATTGAATCATAGAGTTGCTCCGTTCTTGTGCTGTATCTTTTTGGGTCGAAGCGGTTACCTGTGACACTTGAAAAATTAGTCCTAAACTTCCTATTCTCAATTGCATTTTCTGGCTCAGGCGGAAGGACGATACTTAACTCTGTAAGTAAGTAGTCATCAATAGAAGCGAGTAGCTCTTGGGCTTGGTTTTCTTTGGCTTTCTTGTCTTCAACGGCCTTTTTGTAACTATCAATTGCTTTTTGCTGAATGGTATTATCGGGCAGAATTAGAGGAATATCTCCGAGTTGCTGATTGTTTAAATTTCGTTGTGCTGCAAAAGGGGCAAGCTGTTCAACATAAGGTTGAATCAAAGTAAAATAAACATCTAAGTATTCTATTGAAGTGTTTAATCCCTGATTCTTTGGGTCAATAGCGACAATACTATCAGGATAGCAACATGCGTAATCAAGAATGGCTGTAACCCCAATATTGGCAGCAATGGTCATTAATAACTGAGGAGGATAGGCCAATCTACTGGTCATTCTACCCAACTCATTAAGAGTTTGCTTGTAGGTTATTTCATTTCCTGTTGTCGCTGAACGAACAATGTCTCCTGTCTGAATAAATGGATATTCGCCATCATACAATTTTGGATCATTTCTCGGTCTATGCGTAAACTTTCCGCGTTTTATAGCACAAACTTGTCTTACGGGGTGAACTGGATATTTTGCCTTTTCAACAATATCAGTTTCAATTTGCTTTAGTGCTCTAAAATAGAGTGGGTCTAATCTAAATTCGATTTCGCCCCGATTCAAAATGAAGAACCTGTCTTCATCTAAATCGGGGCTTAGACGAAAAAAGGGTCTTGCCCTGTTTTAATGTCAGTAATAAACCTTTCTATTTCTGGCGCAATTATCTCAAGTTCATTGATCCCTGTTTTACGACCAACCGTATCATAACCGATATTTTCAGCAATTAACATTAAGATAGGATAGTCTATCAGCTCTTCGCCAATGCGCTTGAGGTACTCGTCTTGCAAATTTTCTTTTACTTCATTGATCTGCTCATTGTAGAGTTGACCAATGTCAGACTTCCATGCTTTAAATTCTTCGCTTTTCTCAGCGAGCTTGCGAGCGGCTTTGTCATATTGCTCAGGTGCAGATGCACCATTTAAGGCTTTTAGATTGTCTTCTAATTCCCAATTGATACTGGTGTAGTCAAAGCCTTCATGCTCTTTAATGATGCGTTTTTTCTCTTTATCAAGCCGCTTAATCTCCGCTTCGTATTGGGGTTGAAAGAATAAATCATCTTGGATTTTCTCTTTGGTGTTTTGAACTTTCTTGGTTTGCTTGGCATCCAACTTCATTAAGAAGAGAACTGAGCTTTTAACTCCTGCACCATTGGCAGAGAAGGCTGTTTGAGGTAGTGAAACCACAGAAATGATGCGGTAGTGTTCTTCAATCCAATCTCTCACATACTGCGAGCTTGAGTTGGTCAAAATACCATCAGGAATAACCACTGCTAACACACCGCCTGGTTTTAAAAAACGGTGGCATTGCTCAATAAAAAGCACTTCAGTGCTTTGACTGGTGCGTGTTCCTAATTTGAAATTGGATTTTAATCGTTGGTCAACCCAATTGACATCTTTAATACCCAAGCCGTAGTTTTTGAGATAGGCTTGTTCGGTTTGTTTGATGCTAGAGCCAAACGGTGGATTGGTGATGATGAAATCGAAGTTGTTTTCTTTAAATCCTTTGTTTCCTGAAACTTTCTGAATAGAAATGGCATTGAGCTTTTCACGCCATTCTTTCTCTCTTTCGGTTTCGTTGGGTACTGGAGCAATTTCTTCAATAGGATTAAGGCCATCCACAGCAATTACATTGGTGTGGCCATCATCATGAATAATCATATTAATTTTGGCAGTACGGGCAATGCTTTCAGAAATTTCAATACCGTAGAGGTTATGCTCTGCGAAATCGTGCCAATAGTCGCGGTGCTTGGTAGAGCCTTTTTTGAAATAGCCTTCTTCGGCCATCTGGTCGGCTCTTTTTCTCACCTTGTCTAAGGCGTACAATAAGAAACCACCGCTTCCACAAGAAGAATCAAGCACTAAACTATCGTTATTAATGGGCAGTACTTTTACAATAAAGTCTACCACTTCTCGAGGCGTAAAGTACTGTCCAAAATCACCACGAAAGAATGAACCTAAGAAAGTTTCAAATGCTCGGCCTTTGCTGTCAAGGTCGGTATCGTGGAGGTTGAGTTCTGATAAATAACCCACGATGGTTTTAAGTTCAGAAGCTGATAAGCGAATTGGTTCTTTGAATACTTCTGGGTCTTTCTCTTTTCCTTCGCTGTAAATGGCTTGTACTCTCTCAAGCAATTCGTTCGGATGTTCGCCTGTAAACTCTTGAAAGGCATAAGGCTGACCTGGCTTGCGGTCTTTACGTTCATCCCAAATCTTACAGAAAATGAGTTTATCCAATTCATCAAATGCTTCGGAAGGATTCCGCTTTCCACCTGCCCAAAGGGCTTGGTGCGCTTGCTCAAAAACTCTCGTTAGGTCGCTTTGCTCTACAACTTTAATGTCTTTAGCAGGATTGCCGTCTTCATCAATGGCGCCTTTGTAAAACTTTGCTTTGGTAATACCCGATTGACCAAATCGGGGAATATCTGCAATAAGGTTCTTTACCCTTTCGAGTGGAGGAAAGTTTTTGACATCATAGGCATTTGTTTTAATGCCTGATGTAATCTGCATGAAAGGTGCGTTGAGCGAAACAGCGTTTCCGAAACCTTGCTCAATGGCTTGGTTGAACTCTGCTTCTGAAATCTTTTGCTTTTTACATTCTACAACTATGTAGGGCGTGAGTTTATCATCATCTTCAAAAATGACAATGTCGGCTAAATCGCTAGGGGTTCTTCTAGGTACAGTTACTTCAAGACTCATGCGCTTAGGATTGTAACCATATTCGAAAATGAAGGATAAGTAAGATTCAGTTCTTACTTGTTCTTCGGGATCAGTATAGCGGTATCGTTTGCCTGGAGCTACATAGATGATGTATTTTTCTTCTTCATCAAACTTGATGTGCCCATGCTCAAGTCCTTTGTCTATTAATGACATATATATATTTCAGTTTTTCTTTTCTTTTTTGAATTGCGACAAACGGTAAAATTACCAAATCGTAAATTATTGTATATGAGGATTTTTAAATTTTATCGCTAGCTGTAGAAATTAATTAGCTCTGGTGGAAATTGATATCTTCTCTTTATCAATTTCGGATGGGCTAATGTGGGGAATTTTATACAACAGTTTGTGCATCTTTTCTGATCCCCAGAGTTTGTGTTTTTCTTTTGGAGGGTACGATATATAAACATCCTTTACATAGTTATATAAACATCGTTTACACTTTTCAGCTTGCAATTTGAATCAAAATTCAGATTAGCGTACCTTGGAAAGAATCAACGATTATGGAACAAAAAATTGAATTTATCTGCGAATGGAGAACGGGAAATTACATCATTACAGAACTCTGCCGGAGCTTTGAAATTTCTAGGCCAACGGCTTATAAAATCATAGCTCGATTTGAAAATGAAGGTTATGGAGGTCTTAGAGAACTCTCTCGAAGACCTCATGAAGTTCACCCTAATTCCACTTACCAAAAGGTAGTAAGTGGCATTCTTTCTCTGTTCATTAATATACATCCTTTACACAAGTTATAGATTAGTGTTTATACTAAATTATAACCTTCAAAATATGACTACATATTAATCAATCTCTACCTGCTTACTGAATGAACGATACTTGGAAAAAACGCGTATAACATAAATTCCTTTTGGCAAATTGCCAACGATTAGTCGCGCCTTACCGTCCTTTACAGGTGCTGAACTTAAAGCTGCTCCACGCATATCATAAAGCATCGCCTCCCCTTCCAAAATATCAGTAGACAAAACATTAAAGAAAGAGCTACTCGGGTTTGGATAAACCTGAATACCGTTTCCTTCATCAACTAAATCTTCTTTTAAATGTATATCCCCTCCGCAAGTACTTTCTAGGCATCCAATACTATCTGTTTTAAACATCCATCCATGAAAACCAAACCTACCTGTACCTGCCGTATCTGATTTGAAAGAATAACCTGCCCCTACAATGCCGCCATCCAACGTTGGTTTAATATCTATTAAAAAACTATCATCATCAGGAATTGCTAAGGCTCCTCTAGGATTGTAATGTCTATACCAATTAAAATTTAAGTTTTCATCCACGCTAATAATAAACCCTTGATAACCTCCACCCTCTAAAAGCATAGATCCAAATAAACTAAAAAAGTAACCCGCCCCATACAATTTTCCATTTTGAAAATATGAATTAGTAGACACCATCTGCACTGTAGGGCTCATAGGTTGATTACGATTGAGCTGAGCTCCATTTTTATCATTAACTAAAATAAATGTAGGGGTTGATCGTATAAAAGGTAGAACTACTCCTGAGGTAGAGTTATAGAGAATGGTATCAGTAAATTCAGAATAATACAGTATAAACGTACTATCATTTACATATCCCACACTGCCGTACCCTTCGCTACCATTCGGTTTTCCCCAACGCTTTTCCCAAAGCACATTGCCTTGTATATCGGTACGAATTAGCTTCACATCATTATTAGGACCACTGGTTAAAATTTCGTGCCTGTTGCTTATTAAATAACCACTTGCATTGGGGCATTCATACACAAATATTCCATATTGACTGTATTGAGGCACATTAGTATCATAGCGTTTTTCCCATTCTTTGTTACCTAGACTATCTGTTTTTACTAAAAACGTTTCATAGCGATTACTGGCGGGTAAATAAGCAAAACCAGTACAAACAAAGCCTTTGTCTGATACTTCGGTAATCTGATATAAACCTCGTCTATTTGTATCCTCAAAGACGTTATTATGCCACTTAACATTTAAATTATTATCAAGCTTCAATAATCCGTTAACCTTTATTCCTGAAGGCTTGTAATAGTAAAAAGAACAAATTAATCCAGAGTCTGAAGTTGAAGTTAAAGAAACGTGATTGCTAATGCCTAAATGAACAGAATCCAATCGAAAACTAAAAGTATCTATTACCAGCCCACCCGCATCTATCTTGATTAGTTTAATGTAATTCCATAAAGCATCAGACATTTCACTATATGTGAAGAAAGTGTGACCTAAAGGCTGAACACTTCTGCTTACTACCACTTCTCCGTAAAGCTTGTTAAATCCTTTAGCTTGTGCAATTATAGGGTTAGAATTTAATAACAAAAGAGCTACTAAAAGCAGCCCTTTTGTTAGATTATTTGAAATTCTATTAATGGAGAAATTAATCAATGATTACTTTTTGAGTTTGCACCTGTATTCTGTTACTAAGTTTTATTACATATATGCCAGATGGTAAGGAGGTTAAAGGCAAAATAGCTAAGCCATTCTTGCATACTACTGTTCTTAATTTAGCTCCCCGCACATCATATAACACTGCTTCCCCTTCCAATATATCTGTCGAAACAACATTAAAATAAGAGCTACTTGGGTTGGGATAAACATAGAAAGAACTTATCAATTGTTGATTGACTAACGCTTTCTCTTCAACTATATTCTTTTTATTATTATAAGTTACGTTATAATCATAGACGGGATCATATCTATCATTAGGTATTTCATCGTGCAATGTCGCTGTCGCCATTTTTTTAGTTAGTGAAAAACTATAAGCAAAACCGGTTAAAGGGTGGTCTCGCTCCTCAGCAATCCGCGCTAAAAATATTTCCTCACTCGCTGTGGGAGTATAATTTGCTACATTACCATTGGCATTTGACGCAATTGCTAATAATTCACTAAAATCATTAAACAGCTTTTCATCATCTCCTTCAAAATTATTTTGAACACTCAAGTTAGTAAGAGTATTTTGAGCGCTACTATAATCGCCAGTAACTAGTTCTAATGTCGCTTTTCTGTATTGATAAATAGGTTCATCGTAAGCAGAATAAAAGCTAATAAGTTCATCTAAATCAGAAAGACCATTGCCGATATCTTCAAAAAACAATAATGAGGCCATTTCTTCTACTGCTTTAAATTTGTCGGTAGAGTAATTTGATAATAACATCATTTTATTTTCATAATCTGTATAATTATTCGCCCTTGCATTATTAATTCCATCAATATAAGCAAGAAAGCCATCACGGTATAGCTCTAAGAGGTCCATAATTTTAGGATTTCTCAAAACATGTGGGTGTGCCAACAATATGTTGTTTAACATAACATCAGAAAAACCCAATTGCATAATTAGCGCAGCGGCAGCCTCGTCAGACATCCAAGGTGCATTACCTAAAATATTATTATATAAGCTTGCAAATTGATCACCATCATCATTAAAAACAGGGTCAGGGAAATCTTCCTCTCCGTATAATACTATCGATTCATAAAAGCCTATTGCTTCCAATAAATTGATATGATTTCCAAAGTCGACATTTTCATCAAAAAACCCTTTAGATGAGGCTATTAGAGCGTTTCTATCTTCAATAATCCCATCCAATTCAGTTTTGTTTAATACCGTACTGCCAATAGAAGGACAAGATCCGTTAAACTCTAAGTCAAATCCATAACTAGTTATAAGTCTGCTAATTGAGGGTTTTAAGTTTTGAGGATTACTTAGGTAAGTTTCATTATGATGAACATAAATTACATTATTTCGGGATAAATTAACATCAATATCATTAACGACAGTAGCGTCAAACTGATTTCCAGCTAAATTTTCTTTATCACCAGTATTAGATCCTTGAAATTTTTTAATGCCCGTAGTTGGAGGTAATGAAAGAGAATTAATTGTCGTCCATGAATTCCCTGGATACGGTTGATGATGCACATAAATATTAATGTCATTATTATCAAAGTAATTACAGTGATACTCCAAACCAGTTAACCCACTTACACCTAAAGCTTGATCATTACTTCTGTTGTCCATATTCGATTCATTTGCCATATATAAATCTTTAAAAGTATTTTGCTCGATTACATTGGGTAAACTATAAGACTGACTTACAATTACTCCAGCATTAAAGCCGCCAGTGCCTATTCCCTCAAAGGTGTTATTATTAAAAAATTGAATAGAACTTTTTGAACGATTATAAACACCATAAGCATTAATCAAATCATATTCATCTTTAGGCAAAGAAGGTATTTTAAAAGTGTTATTTTGAATTCGATAACCACTTGCACCATAAAGAAAAGCACCTTTTTTATTATTGTCAAACAAGGTATTATTGATTACTACTCGAGATGGAAAATCCCAACTTTTAAAAGAATAAATACCATAATTACAGTTAATAAATCTCGAACTAGCAGTTTCATTGATTACATTTCCTGTAACATTAAATGAGGCATCTACAGTATAAATAGCTGCTTGCACGCTTTGCTCATCGTAGTCTTCACCAGTGAAATCCCAGACGCAGTTCTCAAAATCAATACCATGACAAGCCCAAATAGTGACAGAACCTCCACTTTTTAATCCAGCCTTGTACTTTTCCGTTTTAGTAAACTTGCAGTTTTTGAAGTAACTATCATACTGGGTATAATAGATATTTGTATTTGTAGATCCAAAACTATTAAACGCTGCATCACGCAAATTATTTTTAAAATCAACTCCGTTTGCATGTACAATTCCACCAAAAGACGACCAATAATTAGCTGAAATGTTGTAGGGATCACCCATAAAAATTGCGTTATCAGCATTCTCTATTGTTACTCTATTGATTGTCCCATCCAATTCAAGCTGACCTGAATTATTATTACTTTGAAAGATAAAATTATTTGAGGCCACTTTAATCCCAGACCATGTAGAACTTTCACAACCCGCAATGGATGTTAAAGTCGCTCCATTTCTCACTATCAATTTTGCTCCAGGCTCAATCAAAATTCCGCTTTCCTGACCAGATTGTCCTTTATCCGCAAATTGAATTGTGGCACCATCAATTATTAATATATTTTGAACTCGAACTAACCCTCTTATGATTTTGTTTGAATTCCATGTGGTGTTGTTTGAAATAATTATTTCATCACCAGCAGCACCAACACTTGTAATAGGCTCACTATTTAGGTCATTTTGACATCCAGTTAATTTTAACAAATAAGCATCATCGAAATTGTGAGAAGTATTACCGCTAATTACCAAATCACCTGTTGCTTGATCTTCAGTTATTTCGTAAACACATTCTTGTTTTTTTAAATCATAGGGGTACGATTGTCTTTCGTTAGGATGGGAATCATAGGTTTTTTGCCATTCCAATGAATTAGAGCTGCTAAATTTTGCAACAAAAACATCGGACATCCAAGCCTTATAATCTTCGTGGCAATTTGGTGTGTTTGGAGGAAGCAAACTAAGAATCAATGGGTCATTAGGTGCGGGTAAAATAAGATTACCATTTGAATCATACTGTCCTTTAGAGCTAACAACAGCAAAACCTCCATCTGATGTATTTGTTATTCCAGCCTTTAAATCATAAGCATTCACTTCGCCCAAGTTATATAATACACTCCTAGATCCTCCGCTTGTGATTTCATGTATTTCAAGTTCTGCTTTATTTGTTGAATTATTAGAACTAAAACAATCTCCGCTATAGCAATTCACAATGGCAGGTACTAGAATATTGCCGTTTCCTCTAACTTCAATATCATGTATTATAGAATTTCTGTATACAGGAGTATTACTCGGATTTACTGGGTCTGGTCGAACAGTTTGTGCTGAAAATAGATTTTCCCATAATATATTTGGAGTCCCAGTTATATCGATTTTAGCAACATATGACTTTGGAATAACATTTTCCTCATGAAATGAGCCTGCAACATATAGAGTATTTGAGCCTGGGCCTTTTTTAACATCTTTAAGGCTTATAAAAGCACTACCAACGGTAATTATCTGAGGTGCCAATAACATTTTCTCTTTTACATAACCTTGACTATCCAGTTTTAATAGAAACGAACCAAAAATAACTGGGCCACCAATGCTCGTTCTATATTCATAACCAGCCACAACCCAAAAATCAGAATTAATTTCAACAATACTAACCCATTTGGCTTTCATCGTTGTAAGCTCTATTGAGTTACTAACTCCTCCTATAATTTCTAAGGGACCGTAATTATGCATCCATTGAATTTTACCTTCCGAATCTGTTTTAACTATCCCAACCCGAGAAGATCCGGTATTCCAAGCCACGTTCGGATTTTTGGTTAAAAATTGATTGGAACTTGAATTTATGGGATTATATAAAAGTCTAGTTTGATTAGGTAACTGTCCATTTGAAAAAGCGTTGGGATTTCCATTTACGTGACTATTTCGCGTGTACCCTCCCGCAATAAAACCTCCATCAGAAGTTTGCTGAACATCTGTAAATTCTCCATCATAGTAAATTCTGCACCATTTCATATTCCCGTTCAACTCATACTCAAACATCAATGATTTAGTGCAATCAGTTGTTCTACCTATAACTTCAAAATCGGTACAGGTAGGTGTAACTCTATCACCGCAGGTATATAATTCATCTTGAAGTGATTTATAAGTATTTGCATTAACATCTCGGTTCAAACCTTCTGAAAAACCTCCTGCTATATATCCAGTATGCTGACCATTTATAAATACATTCTCATGATCATACCACCAATCTTCACCACTTTTTTCTCTACTTTGAGGCAAGTTGGTCGTTGGTTCAATTCTAGGCCAATCAAACCTTGTCCATTGAACTCCAGGAGCATTCTGAGCCCAAATAGAACTCAATAAACAATTGAATAATACAATTACAATTAAAAATTTAGATTTTTTCATAAACAGATTTTTATTTAGATTAATTTTAATCGAAAATATAGAAAAATTCTTTACAAACTTCAATTATGGATGTCTTTGACTTAAATTAATTAGGTAATTACATCTGTTTCTGATAAAAATTAGGATTTATCTGGTATCAGATACCTCAGTTTCTATAATGAATTATTCTCGAGGCAGTGGATAGTCTAGTTTTACTGATAAATTTTTAAGTGAATAAATTAGGTTAGCAAAATGGGGAAAATCAATTACGATCAAGAGTTTAAACGAACCATTTTAGAATTGTTAGAGTCTGGAAAAACTACAAAGGCTCTGTGTGAGGAGTTTAACGTTAGCCAGACATCGATTCATCGCTGGAGTAAAGTGCTTGGTAGTAAGAGTGGGGAAGAGGCAGTTGATTTAAAGGTTGTGAACAACTTAGTATATGTGTCGGGTTACAACCAACCCCTCGACTCAGCCCATTTTGATACAGATACCGTTGTATATGAACCCTATGTTTTTCAAGAGCCACGTAGAAAATCTAACTTCCTTATCCAATACGATACCAGTGGGGTTTTCAACTGGCTGCGGATGCCGGGCTCAGACTCTGTCTCTACCACTAGCATTTCGGAATGCCCTGACATAGATTATTGGATGGACACCCAGGACAACGGTGAAGTTTACTGGCTCACTTAATTAAAAAGAGGAGCCTTGCGCAACACCGCTGTCAATACTATTGCCCAAGATGGAATATTTGTGCTACACCACAGCACCAATGGAGACATCTTAAACGTGATAGATTTGGATATGAATCACGAAGATTGTGAACGTTTATGAGGTCAATACAACAAGAGTTGATTGATAAAGAGAAAATGATGGTGCGGTAATTTTAACGTTACTTTCGTTTATCACTTCATACACGTGAAATTTGATTAAACATTTCTCGTAAACGGCTCCTCACCCTATTCCCATAAATTTCTTCAAGTTCTGTGGCGTTGAGGTTGTTAATCTAATTACAATATTGAATATTTCGCCATAAATTAATACTTTTCAAAAACATTAGCCATATCATCCAATAATTTACTCTCCAATACTTTCGCATAAATCTGAGTGGTTTTCATAGAGGTGTGTCCTAGCATCTTACTTACACTCTCCATAGGTACTCCATTAGATAATGTAACGGTGGTAGCAAACGTATGCCTTGCACAATGAAAGGTTAAATTCGTATCAAAGCCGCATACATCCGCTATTTCCTTTAAATAGGCATTTAGTTTTTGATTAGAGGGGGTGTGGATGAGGGTGTGTTCGGGGTGTGGCAACTGGGTGTTTAAGGGTGTTTCTTCTACTTGATATGACTCCAAAATAGTGATTGCTGTTTGAGATAAAGGTATGGTACTTTTTACCGAACTTTTTACCCTTGGTTTAAGAATAAACAACCGACCATTGTCTCTTATTATGTGTTTACCTCTTAAGTCTTTTATATCTGCATACGCTAACCCCGTTAGGCATGCAAACAAGAAAATTTTACGCGTATTCTCTAACCTTTCATTTGCAAAGGTTTTCTTTATAAGCACTTTTAATTCATGTTCGGTTAAAATAGAGCGCTCGGTCTGCTCATATTTAAGGCTATAATTTTCAAAGGGTGAATAGGTAATGAGCTCATGTTTTTTAGCATCGTTTAATATGGCTCTTAGGGAACGCATATATTTATTGGCTGAATTTATTTGACAATTACATTTCACTTTTAAAAAGTTGAAAAAATCTTCCAAAAATTGAACGCGTACCTCTCCCAATAAAATATCTGATTTTCTAAGCTCTGTTTTTATGAAATTTCGAAGGTGCTTAAGTGCTGTTCGATAATTAACATAGGTACCTTTTTTGTATTGAACATTAATTAGTGATTCTATCTTCTCTAACCTTGAGGCGAAAAACTCAAGTATGCTTTCAATTTCCTTTTTACCATTATACTCACATAGTATGTTATCTAGGGTGAAATTTCTTTTATTGGCCTTTACGGTTAAAGCCGCACGTACAAATTGTTCGCTTAATTTGTATAAGCTATTATTTAAGTTTTCAAAGTTTGGGCAAGCTTGATCCACTGTTTGAGATGCTCTTAACCAAAAATCTTCGGGTACTGATAGTCCAGTGCTCTTTTGTTTTACTTTTCCATTGAGCTCTAATTTCATATAAATGGGAATGCTCCCATCTTTTAATGGCTTAGACTTTCTAAGGAAAAAATTGCAGGTAAATCCAGTATTTTGCGTATACATATTCGCGGTTATTAAGTTGAAACAAAATTAAATCAGCGAAACGTATGATGCAATATGTAAAACGATGCAAATCAATGCATTAAATACATTTTGAAGGATTTTGTGGCATTTTATGGATTAAAACTCGGTGCACCGAAATTGCCACAGAATACGTGCATTTATTTGCACTTTTTTGCAAATGCCACAGGAATGCTTCAAAAAAAAAGCCTGAAAATCGTTTGACTTTCAGGCTTTTGCATTTATTTACATAATAAATAGCGGTCCGGACGGGACTCGAACCCGCGACCTCTGCCGTGACAGGGCAGCATTCTAACCAACTGAACTACCGGACCAATACAAGGATTTCTCCTTTTCCGTAATGGGAGCGCAAATATATATACTTTGATGGTTCTGACAAACAGAAAAAAATGATTATTTAACAACCTCTATTAATTGCTTAAAAGTCAATAGTTTTAGTAATGTATGTATAGTGTAAAACAGCACTTGAATCACCAAAACTGTTTAGTTTATTAAAGAAATTGGGCTTATTATATGGTTTCTAAGCGTCATTCAGAACACCTTTAATTCATGTGTATCTTGATCTTAGAATGAATACAACCATTCTTTGAAAAGGAGAAAGAAGTGATTATTCATATAAAAACTAGGGCTAAAAGATGTATTGTAAACTTCAGAGTGGTGATGTTACTTTAAATGTTTACGCATCTGATTATTTAATATGCTGTGTTCAACTCCTTTTTACTTGGCCTTTAGAAAGAGCTAAAAGAACCGAATGTATAAAACAAACAGCGTATGTATTGCCACAAGTTTAGAGGGATATATTACTGACAAAAATGGTGGAATTGAGTGGCTACATTCTATACCAAATACGGGAAATCCTGAAAATGATTATAACATTAGCGTGAGTTCGACCTAAGGAAGAGTTATTGAAGGGAGCATATCTTGGATTATCACCGAAGGCTTAGATTCAAGAAAACTATATGCAGTGAGTCCTGCCACTAGATTTCCTATGAAGTTATCAAATGACCGATGCCTAGAGTGCTCTATTTGGCAGATGTTCTTGAGTACATCGTTTATGGATTCTATTACCGCTCTTTTGCGTAGGATTACGCGATCCATAAACTCCATTGGTTTTCGCTTCATGTTCTTCCTTACTTTGGTTATCAGGTGTATACCGTCTACAAACAATTTATCAAAGAGGTCTTTTCCCAAGTAGCCCTTATCCCCGTATATCTTACCAAAAACCTTGTCGTGAAAGGATTTATCCCTGAGTGGCTGCCTGTCGTCCACGTTTGCCTTGGTTATCAAAAACTCTATGATTTCTCCTTTATCATTGGTTATTAAGTGAAGTTTAAACCCATAGAACCAGCCCATCGTGCCAAAGCTTTTCTGGGCAATGCCCTTAAAGACCCTGTGCTGTTTTTCACGTTTAATATGGCTTACCTTTAGGGACGTGGAGTCTATGAAAGAAATGCCGGTGCACTTTCCCAGCGCCCTTAGCTTAAGGTAAACGGCCAGTGGTTGTATGATTTTTTTTTGCAACTCCACAAAACGGTTATAGGAGACCGTATCGGGAAAGAAATCGGCCATGTGCCTGCAAACATGGGTAATATAAAAGTGTTTTAGATTACGGTAGGACTTTAGGTGGAACAGAATCATGATGGTCATCACCTCACTGTCGGACATCCTGAACTTACGCTTTCGCAATTTGACGTTTTGCGGGGCTGGAATACCATAAGTTTCCAACACGTTATCATATTCTTTCATGAAATCATCGATTTGACAGAAGATTTCAATAACTTTATCATCAGTAATCATAAGAGAGGTTTTGTAGTATTTTGTTGTTTTTCAGACCTTTAAGATACGAAAAACCTCTCTTTTCTTTCAACCTTTTTGAAGTTTTTTACATCGAACTGACGTTAACATTAGCATATTAGGCCCTGACAAGTTAAAAGCAAGGTTAAAAAGCCTTGGTCTTATTTTTCAAATCTATTTTAAGCTGTTTAAAGCTCATTTAAGACATCTTAATTATTACTATCAATATCCGTTGCTGTATTAAAAGCATTATTTTAGTGCCCTTACAAACTGCGTAAGGCCTTGCTCTAAAACAATGAAAAATTAGATGGGGGTTATTGCGTGGACTCCCATTAGATGTAATTATCACCACTCTGATAAACACCATGAAAAAATACGATCTAAATCAGTCAGTGGACAAGGAACACTCAATTCTATGTCAGACATGTAAAATAACTACTAAGCACAAGGTTCTTACAAGTGTAAATGAATATGGTAAAGAACCTATGGGATATGGGGATTTTTATCAATGGAATAATGACTATGAAATTGTACAATGCCTAGGTTGTGAAACTGTTTCATTTAGATCAGATCACTCAAATTCCGAGGACTATGATCCTGAAGATGGCGAATATTACATCAATGAACTTTTATACCCTAAAAGAACAAAAGACACATGGGTAACTAAAGACTTCTTTAATGTCCCTCCTAATTTGAAAAGAATATACAGAGAGACTATTGATAGTTATAACAACGATAATTTAACATTATGTGGAGCAGGAATACGAGCTTTAGTCGAGGGACTTTGTAACGAAAATGGAATTATTGATGGAGAAATTGAACAAACAAAAAAAGATGGAACCATCATCAAAGTCAGAAGCAAGAACCTTCAAGCTAAAATCAACGGGTTGCATGAAAAAGGAAAGATTACAGAAGCAAATGCAGAAATTCTTCATGAACATCGTTTTTTAGGAAATACAGCAGTTCATGAGCTTTCAATTCCGCATAAAGAAGATTTGCTGCTAGCAATTGAAATTATTGAAAATGTTTTTGACAACCTCTATGAAATCCCAGAAAAAGCCATGCAATTAAAATATAAAAGGCTTAGAAAGAAAAAGTAAAATACATCTAACATTCGTTGATCAGTCATGGGGTTTCTGTGGTTTGGAAAAGATCGGAGTTGTTGGAAAGTTCAGTGCAATATTTAACTTTAGAAGATAAAAATCCCCACGTCTGATAGCTGTGCGTTAGCTGTAATCAGAAAAAAGAAAGTATGAGTTTAAAATGAGCTATTTTAAGTACACTACTATATCGACAACAAAGTTAATTTTAGAAAACCTTTCATTGAGATGGTCAAGTCCACTACAATTCAATGATATCGAAGAATGTCAATTTGTACCTTTTACAATTGAAGAACATAGATTTGCTCACGAAAAATATATTGAAATATTAGCGGAGTACGCTAAGGGTAATCAATTAGAATATGATTATAATAAATTTAGCCATAATACTAAAATGTTAATAGCTGCCTTTAAGTTATCGATTGACCAAGGTACTTTTAGTACAGAAAATTTTGTTGATGTGATGTTAAATATCACAAGTAACCCTGATTTAGACTATAGAAATTATATTAATACTGCATTAATTAGAATTTTTAGAATCTTATGCGTAACTGATACTTACAGTAATAATTTAATGTGGGCACACTATGGTGATCAAAATTATGGATGTGTAATTGAATTAGATAAGGTATTTATTGATAAACCTTGGAATCTAAAGGAAGGTAAGGTTACTTATCACGAAAATTTAAATCCAAAATCCAAACCTTTAGATATGTTATTATATGGTGAAACTAAAGAGGTTCGAGATTTGATGATTAAAGATGTAATATTTTCAAAAAGAACTAACTGGAGCTATGAAAATGAATATCGATTTATGTTTTCAGAAAGCTTTGGTTCTATTAGCTCTGTAACAGATATGCAAACAAAAAAAACTAATATTTCAGTTAGTAATCAGACTGAAATATTATATACTGATTTGAAAATTTTAGCAGATAATATTAAATCAATAACATTTGGCACTAGAACATCTGAGGAAAACAAGTCAGAAGTAATTAAAATGGTTAAAAAACTTGATTACAAATGTAAGTTATACCAAATGCAATTAGAAAATGGTATTGTAACAAGAATGGAATTAAAAAAATTGTAATCAATGACTACAGCTAACAACAGTAGCCGTTGCACAACCTTATGATTTTTGAGATTTGCATTTTGAACGAAGCCTTTTACGGGCTTTTTTCATGTTGTACTAAACAATTTTGAGGTAAAAATTGGGTTGATTAAATAAGCTTGAAAGGAATCTATTAAGTCCTGTTTTTAAAAAAGTAGGGGTTGCACCCACTTTTACCTGATTGGCCAGACTTTTTGGAGGTTTTCTACCGTGTTTCAGCAGCTTTTTAAGATTATAAGCGGCAGCGGCCATCAGCATCTGTTTGTTTGCATTTTTAATACCCTTGGTGTACACTTTTCTTAAGCCCATAAACTGGGTGAGGATACCAAAAACAGGCTCTACCACACTTTGCCGTTTGCTTTTCATATACCGCCCGCGTTTGGTTGCCAGCTTTTCTTTTATTCTTTCATAGTGTTCTCTATAAAAGGTAATGGTAATTCTGCGTTCGGGGCTCTTGCCGATGCACTCTGCTGCAAATGGACAACCTTTGCATTGGCTGGGCTTAGTTAGGTATAGCTTCTTTTTGTTGTTGCCCTTCTTTTCTATAAACGTTTTGCGGTAGGTTACTTTTTGATTGTTACGGCATAGCCAATAGTCTCCTTCTTTATGATAGGTAAAATGTTCTGGACCTCCCTTGTAGGTTCCGTGAGGTGGTATATAAGCATCTATGCCTTGGTCTTCTAGCATGGCGTAGTTTTCTCCGCTGCTGTAGCCTGTGTCTGCCAATAAGGTGCTAAGTAGTAAACCCATTTTGTTTAGTCGTGGCTGTAGCTCCTTTACAATTTTGGGTAAGCAGCGGCTATCGTGCTTGTCTGCAAAGTCCGCTCCTATATGGGTAATAACGTGCGTTGCTGGGTCAACCGCTAATTGGCTCAGGTAGTTTAGCTTTCTGGCCTTACCGGGCTTTACGCTTATCCGGGCATCGGGGTCGGTAGGGCTGTAGTGGGTTTTGTTACTGGTGTATTTGCTGTTTTGCCGCTGCGCACCAGGGCGCTGGTCTTGTGTTTTTTGCCAGTTCTTGTTTCTGGCTTTTATCTCTTTTAACTCCCGCTCTGTTGCAGTAATGCTTTGCTGCTCCTTGCTGGCTTTATTCTCTTTTGCCTTGCGCTTAGGTGTATGTTTTTCCCGGTCTGGCTTGCTTTGGTAGCGCACTTTAGCCAAGTGGTCTTCTAGCTCTTCTTTAGGCACTTTCAGCTCTAGGCTATCCATGCTGGCATTGGCTTTTATGGGTGCGCTATCTACCACCTGTGTATGCCCACTGACCAAACCGCTTTTTACGCATTGGCGAAGTATCTCTTCAAACACTTCTTTAAAAAGGGCTTCGGGCAATAAATCTCGGGTACGGTTTAAGGTGCTGTGCCAAGGCATGGGCTCGGTAAGCTTGTAGTTTAAAAAGTAGCGAAGGTCAAGCCGCATGTTGCAATGCTGCATCAACTGGCGGTCGCTAATGATGTTTTCTAAGTAGCCTACCAAACACAGTTTAAAGAAAACCACAGGGTCTATGCTCTTTTGGCCACAATCCCCGTAATAAGGTTTGATTTTAGCGTACAGGTAGTCTAAATCCAGCAGTTCTTTAAGCCTACGATACACGTTAGTTGGTGGTACAAACTCGCTCAACTGAAAGTTGGTGAATAGCTCTTCTTGATAGTCTTTCTTTCCTTGCATACAGCAAGTTAGATATAAGATAGATACATATATAAATCAAAATACTACCTTTATCAACATAGTTGTGCAACAGGCACAACGTGTATAATTCATTGCTAGTTAAAGCTTACTTACGAAAGTCCTCGCGGACTTTCTATCTGTGATTTATTTGCTAGCTTTATTGCTTAAACACGCAACCAAATCATACACAAACACGTTGTAGCCAATTACATGAAAAATAAAAAGATCCTCATCGTATTAACCCTAACTTTTCTGATCGTATCAGGGTTGTTGTATTTACGCAAACAAATCTTCGAGACTCCATTGATTTGTTTGGACTTTATGAATCCTGTAGAAAATTGGAAAGATTTTCCAGAGGACAGGTATTGCATAATGAGACGAATTGTAACTTCTCAGGAGTTAAAAGGACTAACAGAGAAAGAAGTCACAAAGTTATTGGGTGAATCAGGTGAAGAGATAGGAGAAAATGGAACGGGAACCGCAAGATATTTAACTAATCATGGCCTTGGAATCGGCTGGTATTTTCTCGCCATAGACTATGAAAATGGAAAAGTTGTAAAAATGAGAGAAGAACTTGATTAAAAAAAACCTGGCTACAATAACTAAGCATTCCAGCGGCACGTAGTGCCCAGCGAAAATGCAGTGTTGAACGAAGCGATGGGCTGCACATTTTCGTTATGGGTAAATGGTCAAAAAAGGATGGACGGTATTGGGTTTAGGGTTGCGCACACTTAGCCTTTTTATTGGCTTTTGGTTAAAGTAGGTGTAGCAGCGTAGCGGTAAGGTTTCACTTTTGGCGCTTACACTAGCTTTAAAAAAGCTGTTCTGTTTGTGTTTTTTTGGCTAGCGAAAATCGTTCAATCTCACGCTGAATAGATAAAACCAGTGCATAGCAACATATAATAAACAAGCATGGACTGAGCGCTTACCGCAAAGATCGTGTCTTTTTGCTACTTTCGTTCTCAACCGACAATAACGTAATTTTAACCACGCCTATTTTACACGGGGCGTTGGGCAGCATTTAAAAAAAATGAAATTCAGACTATTAACCATATTTCTTCTTGGACTGACAATTAGCTGTTCGACAACTAAAACTTCAATGATTGTTGCAGACAGCTACGACCAAACCAAAAATGTTACGACCTTAACTTTTCTGCCCTACGGAAGCATTGAAATTTCAGGGCAGTGGACTAAAACCAAATACAATGAAGTAAGTCGACAACATTTCTTGGTTGACAAGGACTCGACTTCCATTGCGGTGACTAAAAATCCCCAAGAAAATTATCCATTCTACAGCGAGATTGTCACACACAAAGAATTCGCGAGAAAATTTTACGAATGGGAAAAAGAACACTACGAAAAACACGGATTTGAAATAAAAGAAAAGTCCTCGGGCGACAACTTTGTTATTTGGACTGCGAATGGAAATAGTGCAAATACAATTTTTCTTTATGGAGCAAAAGAAAAGTACGCATACAACTTTGCAATCTTCACAGATAATTGGACAGAAGAACAGAGAACTAAGTTTTTGAAGAAACTATTTGAAGAAAATTAAAAAAAACAGTACTTAATTAAAAAATAAACGCAAGTTGGCCTTAACCCCGCTTCGGTAGGGGCTTTACGGTGGACAGAGAAACTTTTTGTTTCTTTAAAAAACCACGGACAAAGCCGCCCTGCGTTTATTAAATGCGTTAGCATTAATTTGAAATGACACTCAGACAACTATACATAATACTCTTTTGCCTATTCGGACTTTTATGTGCTTGTACTTCTGAGTCGGAACGAATCCTCAATGAGAAAATTGAAAATGAAGAATTTGATTTTTCCGAATTGACAATGTGGCTTGACAGTATAAGTTGGAAAACTAGAGAAGAAATTCAATACGGATTAATTCATCTCCAAAATGGGGAACAAGTAAAATTTTGGTTCTTAACCCATCACGCAACATTCGACATTGGCGGAACTATCTACGAATATCCAGACGGAGAAAGACAATTCTGTAGTGGATTGCACTGTTGCGAAGTTCAATTTTATGAAAATGGAAAACTGGGTAAGACTTTTAAGAACGTCTTCGAACTAAAAACATTTGTGACAGAAAAAGAAGGAGTTAAACCTTGAAAAAAATAAAAAAACTAATGCCAACAAAAAATAAACGCAAGTCGGCTTTAATCCCGCTCCGGCAGGGCATTTCGCTTGACAGAGAAACATTTTGTTACTTTACATAACCACGGAAAAAGCCGCCCTGCGTTTATTAAAACCGTTATGCTTCATTATACCAACCGCTGAGAAATGATAAAATTCTTTAGAAAAATTAGACAGAAACTACTGACTGAAAATAAATTCAGGAAATATCTTCTTTATGCTATTGGAGAAATTATACTTGTTGTTATTGGAATTTTGATTGCGTTGCAGATTAATAATTGGAATGAAGACAGGAAATTAAGAGAACTCGAAGTATCCACTTTAAAGGAGATAAGGGTAAACTTGCTAAGAGACATCGAAGACTTTAAAACAAACATACGTTCGCACGGATTATCTGCCCAATCATCACAAATTATTCTTGATGCACTTAAAAATACAACTGCTTACCATGACTCATTGAGCAAACATTTTTCAAGAATTCCTGTAAATCCAATTTTTATGCCTACCACATCCGCATACCAAAATTTAAAAGCCAACAATATTAATTTGATCGCTAATGACTCCTTGAGAGGAGAACTGCAAGGATTGTATGAAGCGAGGTATGTCTATACAGCAAAAATTACTGGAGCCGCATATGATTACGATTATGAAGAGTTTGGTAAAATGTATCAAAAAGAAATGTCCGCTTATAGTTTGCTAAGGGAAGCTCGTCCAGTTGATTATGAGTTGTTATTTTCAAATCATTCGTTTATAAACTTAATCTCTCATAAGATGACAAGGGATAAATATCAAATAATCCCTAACTATAAAGAAAGGATTGAATTAATAAAAAGAATAATCCGCATGATAGATAGTGAATTAAGTGATGAGTAAAAAATGACGAAAGCACAATAACTTAGCATTCCAGCGGCACGTAGTGCCCAGCGAAAATGCAGTGTTGAACGAAGCGGTGGGCTGCGCATTTTTGTTATGGGTAAATGGTCAAAAAAAGATTATTGGTATTGGGTTTAAGGTTGTTCAAGTTTACCCTTTTTATGGGCTCTTAGGTTATGTAGGTGCGGCAGCGTAGCGGTAAGGTTTCACTTTTGGCGCTTACACTAGCTTTAAAAAAGCTGTTCTGTTTGTGTTTTTTTGGCTAGCGAAAATCGTTCAATTTCCCGCTGAATAAATAAAACCGGTGCATAGCAACATATATAAACAAGCGCGGGCTGAGGGCTTACCGCAAAGCTCGTGTCTTTTTGCTACTTTCGTTCTCAACCGACAATAACGTAATTTTAACCACTGCCATTTACGAACACGTGAGCCAAAGAAATCTTCAAAAACTAGTAAGTCCAGTAGATAGTATTACTTTTAGAGCCAAGTCTTTACAAGACAAAAAACAACAATAACACAAAACGAAATATCAACAATGTGATGATATTTCATGTTGTGCACAATCCCCCATGTAGCAGGCCACTGACTACCTCCGCTAACGAGTAGAACCAATACTTACAAATTGTATTTTCGTGTAGCTCTATGCAAGGCCGTTTTTTAAACTGTTGCATAATAGCACGGTCACAATCCTGGTTGAGATGTTTGCGATGACTACAGTGGCGGCCACGCCTTGGTGTGGACCCCGTTCAGAATATTTATCAAGCCAAAAGCGCATCTCCTTAGAGCTTTTCACTTAATTCTAAAAAAAAAAATGGAACAACAGTCTATTAGCATGGAGATTGTAAATCCTCATGCAGGAGGTATTGATGTAGGTAGCCGCTCTCACTGGGTAGCTGTGGGTCAGAAAGAAGAAGATATCCGTGAATTCGGAGTTTTTAATGATGACCTTTTTGACATGGCCGATTGGCTGGCACAGCGAAAAGTGACGACTCTGGCCATGGAAAGTACAGGTACTTATTGGCAAAATCTTTATGCCGTTTTATTGTCGAAAGGATTTAAAGTAATCCTCTGCAATGGCAAGTTCACCAAAAACATACAAGGTAAAAAGACCGATGTGAAGGACTGCCAATGGATTCAAAAACTGCATAGCCTGGGGCTGCTCAGCAGCAGCTTTTTACCGGATGAAGAAACCGAGCAGTTGAGGACTTATTGCAGGCACCGAGCCAATTTGATTTATTCGGCTGCATCTACCTCTAAAAAAATGCAGAAATACCTGCGTTTGTTAAACCTGAGGTTGGATGTAGTGGTAAAAGATATTTGTGGACTTACCGGGCTTGCCATTATCCATGCTGTTTGTGAAGGTGAATCCAATCCTCAAAAACTGGCTGCCCTGAGACATGGAAACTGCCGTAAAAGTGAAGCGGAGATTGCCCGCGCCCTACAGTCTAATGCCCGTAAAGATTTTTTGTTTGCCTTAAAGCAGGAACTGGAAACCTATCAATACCTACAGCTAAAAATACAGGAATGTGATAAGGAAATAGCTGAATTACTGGAGAACATTATCGAAAATGATGAAAATAAAAAACAACACTATACTGACCCTAAGCCTCATAAGCGGATCAATAAAAACACACCAAAGAATATTGACCTAAACTTAAAAGGATATCAGATGCTGGAAGGAACAGATATGTTGGCGATCGAAGGCATGAGCCATGCTACAGTACTTTCCCTAATCAGCGAAGTAGGTGTAAAAGGTATACGGTCGTTTCCCTCTGCCAAGCATTTTACAAGTTGGCTCAGGCTTGCACCTAATAATAAAGTAAGTGGAGGGAAAATCTTATCTAGTAAAGTTCCCAAAGGAAGTAACCGCTTGAAAATTGCTCTACGGCAAGCAGCCAATGCAATAGGGAATCTCAAAGAATCTACACCGTTAAGAGACTTCTTTATGCGAATCAACTTCCGTAAAGGAAGGACATCAGCCATAAGTGCCACGGCCCGCAAATTAGCGGTTATAATCTGGAATATGGTGGCAAAAGGGGTGCCTTATAATAATCCATCCGGCTATTTATTCCTTGATCAGAAAAGAAAGCTCGGAATTGTTAAAAGAATAAAAAATCAAATCGATAAATTTGGTTTGACTAATGAAGAGCTTGGAATTACAATTAATTGATTACCAGAAACAAATGTTTACGTTAGTCAGAATAAAAAAATAAGTTAAATGTGGGAAACAAATACAATATGGTTTGAAATTTCTATAGTGAGTAGCACCATTGCCTTAGGTCACATTTGTTTAGGACATTTTGAAGAAAGAACACCTAGATTAAGGAAGTTTATTAAATACTCTGTAGTTCTGACCCTAATCATTTTATTATCTCATTTCTTTGGTCAAAAAGTTGCCTTAATCGTATATGGACTTCTGTACATACCTGTGTTTTGGATACACCTTGTTGACCTACCAAAAAAAGGAATTAATGGATGGACAGGGAAACCAAAATCCAAATATTACGAATTAAGAAAATGGGATAAAGATATTTTTAAAGATGAATAATAACTGTGCACAATAACTAAGCATTCCAGCGGCACGTAGTGCCCAGCGAGAATGCAGTGTTGAACGAAGCGGTGGGCTGCGCATTTTCGTTATGGGTAAATGAAATGGTCAAAAAAGGATGGACGGTAGTAGGTTTAAGGTTGTTCAAGTTTACCCTTTTTCTTAGCTTTTGGTTAAAGTAGGTGTAGCAGCGTAGCGGTAAGGTTTCACTTTTGGCGCTTACACTAGCTTTAAAAAAGCTGTTCTGTTTGTGTTTTTTTGGCTAGCGAAAATCGTTCAATCTCCCGCTGAATAAATACAACCAGTGCATAGCAACATATATAAACAAGCATGGACTGAGCGCTTACCGCAAAGATCGTGTCTTTTTGCTACTTTCGTTCTCAACCGACAATAACGTAATTTTAACCGCGCCTATTTTTACACGGGGCGTTGGGTAGCATTTAAAAAAATGAAATTCAGACTATTAACCATATTTCTTCTTGGACTGACAATTAGCTGTTCTACAACTAAAACTTCAATGATTGTTGCAGACAGCTACGACCAAACCAAAAATGTTACGACCTTAACTTTTCTGCCCTACGGAAGCATTGAAATTCCAGGGCAGTGGACTAAAACCAAATACAATGAAGTAAGTCGACAACATTTCTTGGTTGACAAGGACTCGACTTCCATTGCGGTGACTAAAAATCCCCAAGAAAATTATCCATTCTACAGCGAGATTGTCACACACAAAGAATTCGCGAGAAAATTTTACGAATGGGAAAAAGAACACTACGAAAAACACGGATTTGAAATAAAAGAAAAGTCCTCGGGCGACAACTTTGTTATTTGGACTGCGAATGGAAATAATGCAAATACAATTTTTCTTTATGGAGCAAAAGAAACGTACGCATACAACTTTGCAATCTTCACAGATAATTGGACAGAAGAACAGAGAACTAAGTTTTTGAAGAAACTATTTGAAGAAAATTAGAAAAACCAGTACTTAATTAAAAAATAACCGCAAGTTGGCCTTAATCCCGCTTCGGTAGCGGCTTTACGGTGGACGGAGAAACCTTTCGTTTCTTTACAAAACCATGGAAGAAGCCGCCCTGAGTTTATTAAAGCCGTTAGGCAAAATTAAAACCAACAACAATGACAATAATTTATAGAAGTTTTTCAGAACCTGATAGAAAGAACCTGACTTGGGAAGAAATTTGGAGACGAGAGGACAAAGGCTTGATAAAGAATTATGAAGTTGGTAGAGCTTTAGCAATAAAAGAACCTGAATTAGCCGAAAAAGCAAAAAGAGGAGAATTGCCTGTTCTTGTATATAAAGGTGGAGTTGAAAAAGCTTTAAAAAAAAAGGAAAAAATCGGAGCATTAAATTACATTGCAAAATGGCAAGCACTTCGAGGAGAAGACTTGAATATTGATATGAACGAGGAAATGGTTTTAACTTGTTCAAAAACAAAAGTGAGAGTTACATTTACAATGGACTTGGAAAAACTTAAAAACTCAATTTAATGGACTTCTTGGCTATTGACGTAGAAACCGCCAATTCTGATATGGCATCAATTTGCCAAATTGGATTTGTAGTGTATGAAAACGGACAAATTAAAAAAGAATGGTCAAGTTTGTTAAACCCAGAAGATTACTTTGACTTTTGGAACGAATCAATACATAATATAATAGAAGAAGATGTTATTGACAGCCCAAAATTTCCAGATGTATATGAGTTTCTTAAACAACATTTGGAAAATTATATTTGCGTTTGTCACACTCATTTTGACCGAGTTTCAATAAATCGGACTTGTGAAAAATATGAACTTCCTACAATTCAAAATAATTGGATTGACACAGCTAAAGTTTCTCGCAGATGTTGGGAAGAATTTGCTTACAAAGGATATGGACTTGCGAATGTTTGTAAAAAATTAAATTTTTCATTTAATCATCATGATGCTTTGGAAGATGCAAAAGCTTGTGCTCATATTTTAATTTCAGCAATTAAAGAAAAAGAGAACACCATTGATGATTGGTTTATAAGAGTTAATAATCCAATTTTAGCAAATACCAAAAATTATAGTGATTCAGTTTCAAAAGAGGGAAACCCAAATGGAAATTTATTTGGAGAAATTTTAGTGTTTACGGGTTCACTACAAATTCCAAGAAGAGAAGCTTCATCACTTGCATCTGAAATAGGTTGTAAAGTGGTTAATGGAGTTACAAAGCAAACAACTCTTTTAGTGGTTGGAGACCAAGATATAAGCAAACTTTCGGGAAAAGAAAAAAGCTCGAAACACCGGAAAGCAGAAGAACTGAAAGATAACGGACATAACATCAGAATTTTAAAAGAGTCTGATTTTGTTGCATTGTACGAATCGAATAAAGAATAAATTAAAAATAACTTTGCCTAATACCTAAGCATTCGAGCGGCACGTAGTGCCCAGCGAAAAGCCAGTGTTGAACGTAAGGGAGGGCTGCGCATTTTCGTTATGCGTAAATGGTCAAAAAAGGATGGACGGTATTGGGTTTAGGATTGCGCACACTTAGCCTTTTTATTGGCTTTTGGGTTAAGTAGGTGCGGCAGTTTAGCGGTAACCTCAGTTCGATTAACGCTAAAATAAATTAGGGTAATAATCAGTAAATTCTGGTTATAAAATATCAAACTGGCCCCCAAACCCCCAAAGGGGACTTTAGCTACACGTGCAGCTAAAGTCCCCTTTCGGGGGATATAGGGGGCTTGTTATATTTAAGATACTGACTTCCAGTTGTATAATAATCGAACTCAGGTTGGTAAGGTTTCACTTTTGGCTTTTTTAGTAAATTAAAAGTTTTCCAATACGTTCATTTAGGAGCCTTAAGCGTTTTACTATAATTTATTCTAACACCACCGTTACCACCGTTTTACCTACTGATAAAAACACCGCTTGCTTTGCGTATCCTTCCATCAAAATTTCAGATTTTAAGCTTTCTAAAGTAAAACTCCCTAAAAATTTACCATCTAAACCATTTACCTCAAGTACTTTAGGTAGCGCAGTACCTTCCGGTAATTCAATTTTAATTTTACCTTTTGCTGGGTTCGGATATACTTTAAAAGGCGTTACATTCTGCTTGTTTTCGTTAATGCCTATGCTCGGATTTGCATTGCCCAATACGTAATCGCCCTTTAAAAGGCTGGTGGCTTCAATGTAGCCACGCCCATCGCTACCATTACCTTTCACCTGATTTTGATTCTGGTAAAACGTCCAATTTGCATTACCGTTAGGTCGGTAAAAAAGTGCTAGTGAATCTTCGCCATTTTTCACTAATTCATCATCTTGCAAAATATCAGTAGCGTTATAACTAAAACGGGCTTCCATATCGGCATTTTTCCAATCAAAGCCTTGCAACGTCCAATATCTATCGCTGCTTACGCGTATAGGTAATGCAGTATTACCTTTTGGAGCGGCCCAATGTTTTTGTGCAACCACCCTTACCGAATCTATTAGGTTATTAAAGTTTAAACGAACATCCAACTCCGTTAAATTACTGAAACCGTTACTGCGCTTCACCTCCAAGGCATTGGTGTTGGCCGTTAATAGTTTTCCATTATATCCTGCCAAGGCAAAGGCGGGAGTAAAAGGAAGTGCGCCTAAGGCCAAAGTATCGGATGCTCCGCCTACGTTGTAAATTTTAGAAATAGTATCTCCCGTGCTACTAAAAAAGGTAATGGGCAAAGGTACATTTTGAAACAAATTTGGTGCGGCATAGGTGCTTTGTGTTATGGCCAACTTACCACCAGATTGTAGGGTAGCATTAAATTCCGGGAAACCGGCATTATACACCCAATTATTAAAGAAGCTTGTTAAATTTTTACCACTTAATTGTTCTAATTGCTGTTGCAATTCTGCCGTACTTAAATTTCCGTAAGCATTGTTAGTCATTAAGTTAGTTATTATAGCATCGTAGTTTTGATACCCTAAATAGGCTCTTAAATTATGGCCCACCATAGCGCCTTTTTGATATACGTGGGTACCATACGTGTATTCATGATCTAAACCGTAAATAGCTTTGTAGCCGTTATCTCTACTATGCGCCACGCGCAAAACTAACGCTGCGTTGTCCAAAACAATGTCAAAATAGTTTTCGCGTCCGTACACTTGCTCTGCGTATAAATGGCTGCTAAATTCCGCCATGCCTTCGTTTATCCACATGTCAGCGTCCGTTTTGCAGGTAATTAAATTACCCCACCAATGGTGTGCAAGTTCATGTGCTAATAAATCTTCACTAGCTAAATTTCCATTAATGGTATTTACAGGATAGTGAATAGAGGTGGCGTGTTCCATAGCGCCAATGGTAGTGGCTGCGTAGCCAATTTTATCCCAACGGTAAGGCCCAAAATGCTTAATAAAAGAACGGGTTACCGGCTTCAAATTTCTGAAAGAACTTTTCATATTTGCGGTGTCGCTCGCTTTAGCCATTAGCCAAATGGGTACACTTCCGTTAGATGTTTGTAGTGTATCGGTAAGTAATTGGTATTCAGCCACCGCAACCGATGCCAAGTAGGTTGGTATTTCTTGATTTAAGGTAAATAGGGAAGTGGCTGTATCTCCCGAAAGGGTAAAACTTTGCTGTAAACCATTGCAAAAAGCGCGCAATGGAGCCTTGGTTTTTACCTTAAAACTATACGTGCTTTTTTCTACAAAATTATCAAAACACGGAAACCAAGCACGGCCATACGTATGTGGGTCTGCAGCAAAGCCAACACCTAGGTTAAAATAATAGCCACTTTGTCTATGAAATCCGCCCCAGCCGCTAGCATCTACTTGTGGTGTGCCTTGGTAGTAAACTGTAATAGAAGTGTTGCTAGTGCGAGACAAAGCACCCGGAAAGTTTACTTTTATAAGGGTGTCGTTGTAGGTATAATTTAAGTTGCTTGCACCTAATTTTATGGAGTCTATATTTAGTTCCAACAAGTCTAAATTAATAGCACTAACGTTAGGCAACTTTGCTTTTAAAACTATTTCACACGCACCTTTTAATTGTCCTGAGGCAATGTTGTATAAATCTAAATTTAGTGTGTAGTTCAAAATATCTACCGTGTCCGACTTTGCATTATTTTGAATAGATGGCCCAAAAGCCACGGCATTATGCGCATTTTGATGTCCGCAAGCGTATTGAGCAACACCATTAAAACTCAAAAATAAAGCGAGCGCGCTTATAGTAGTTTTTAACATCATATAGTTTCTTTTAGTAAGCGCTGGCGCACTACTTCGTATAAAACAGCTCCGGCTGCCACCGATACATTAAGTGAGCCAATTTTACCAAACATAGGTAACTTTAATCGGCCATCTACCATTTTTAAATATTCGGGCGAAACACCATCTTCTTCAGAACCCATTAGCAAAGCCATTGGCTCATCAAGGTTAGGCACTGAATAAATATTGCCTTCCGTTTTTTCAGTTACTGCAAATACCTTAATACCACTTAATTGCAAAAAAGAAATAGTTTCTTTTAGGTTATGCTCTCGGCAAATAGCCAAATGATGCAAAGCACCCGCGCTGGTTTTTAACGCATCATAATTTATGGGCGCACTACCGCGCATGGGCACTACCACTGCTTGCACACCCGTACATTCTGCCGTGCGGCAAATAGCGCCAAAGTTGCGCACATCGGTAAGTCTATCCAATATTAAAAAAAGCGGATTGTCTCCTTTTTCAAAAGTGCGGGTTACTATTTCGCCCAAGTTTTGAAATTCCACAGCTGCCGTAAAAGCAATCACTCCTTGGTGATTTTTACGTGTAATACGGTTTAGTTTTTCAATAGGCGCATGAATGCTTAATATTTTATGCTCATGAATAAGCGCACTTAATTCAGGGAAAATATCACCTTGCAAGCCTTTTTGAATAAATATTTTATCAATTGTTTTACCCGCCTTTATAGCCTCAAGTACCGGCCTAATACCAATAAGGAGCCCGTTGCTGGGATCTAACGCGTTGGTCGCTATCATTTTGTTCTTGTTGAATGTCGCGGCTGCCGTACACTTTTCCATTGCGCCAGCCTTCAATGGCTTGCCCCCAGCCGTATCTAAAACTCGGGTTTCTATTTAATGCGTAATCATTTTCTGTAAACGGATTATTGAGTTTGGCAAAAGTGAAATAATAAGACAAACTACTACCTTCATCTCCATAAATCCACGCTTCACTTTCGTTAAAACGGTACACCTTATCGGGAGGGCCATACACCGTATAAATAATGCCTCTATCTGTTTTCCAACCTTCTATATAGCTAGTAAAAAATAAATTAGCTTGCTGTACACGGTTAAAATAACTGCCCAATAAAATTTTAGAACGTTCCACACTTCCCGTTCTTTTTAACCAAAAATCATTAATATTTTCTTGCAATTCTTTTGGGTTGTTTTTCTCACCCACCAATTCATCAAATTCTCTTCTAGTGGTAAGGTAGCGCATTGGTTGCACCATTTGCTCACGGGTTGCCACATAAGGAAATTGATCATAAAAATTATAAACGGTTAGCCCCGGCCATTTTGTAGTATCGCGTCTAAAATGATAAAAACCAGACTGTTTTAAAAACAATACGGTGTCAATATTTAACAAAATGGTGGTATCAGGATTAAGCTCAAAACTTTCATCAGGAGCTTTGGAATAGGGAGGAAGAGCTAACGGAAACGAACGGTTATAAAAGCTAACGTACAGTTGCGCTGCATTACTTTGATGCTTTAATTTAAAGGGAACACCCAGCGGTAAATGGTTTTTAAATAGCGGGTTATTAGCTGTATCCGTAAGCAAAAAGTATTGCTCTCCGTCTTTATTTTTTCTATTTACATTAATAAAATTATTGAAACTCAGGTTTCTATTATTATCCTTAATTTCAATTTCTAAAACATAATTTCTATCCGTAAATTTTTTCTGTGGCGCTACTTTAAAATATCCAAAAATAACTTCATCACCGGGGTTTTGGCTTTCATCGGTTAAATTAAACGAAGCAGTATCTAAAACCAACGGGTTTTCCAAACTTTCTAAAAGCCGGTAGGTAATGCTAAAATTAGCTTTATACACACTATTTTCAGCATTGCGCATGTATAAAAGTTCCTTTCCGCTTAAGCGATAATACACTCGGGTGGTATCTTTATGCGCATGATAAACAGTATAGTTAGGTCGTGGAGCCAGCGATTTGAAATCGTAGAGGTAGTTTACATTTGGTCGGCTAAAAGAGGAGCTACCACCACAGCTTGAAATAAGGAGGTAAAGCAACGCCAGCACGGCAAATTTGTGAACAACAACCAAAAATTTTCTCATACTGCACAAAGGTAATTATAAAACCAAGTGTTAGTCAAACGTAAAATAATTGCTAAAATTGACTAACATAACCAAAGTGAATTTTAGAAGTTCTAAAATCAAACGGGTTTTGTAAATCGCGGCCCACTGCATAAAAAAGAGAGAAGATGCCGGCATTGGTTCTAAAGCTAAAGCCGGCTCCTATGCCTGTGTACACATTACTTATGTAACTATTTTTAGCGGTGTTTTCAGCAAACGCTACATCAGAAAACACGGTTATATAATCATAATCGCCCAATAAATAACGATACTCGAGTGTGCCAATGGCGTAGCTGCTTGTAAAAATTTGCTGCTCATTAAACCCACGTAAAGTTTTTAAACCACCAATGCGGTACACTTCATTTATAAACAAATTATCGCCAAAAAGTGATTCAGAATGTAGTTTGGTTAGGATAACGTTATTCTTTTTTATACGCCAATAATTTTCTGCCAATACCTGCCACCCATATTGCGGCAATCTATTTTCAGTGGTTACACGCTGAGCGGTAAAGCCAAAGGTTTTTAAAATATAACCGGAACGAGGAATAAGAACCCGGTCGGTTTTAAGTAACTCTACCCCAAGCTTATACTGTGTGGTGTTAAAACTTCCAAAGCCACTATTTTCATTGCGCAGGGCATTAGATGCTTTGTAGCCAATACCTCCGGTTAGTAAACTGCCGCCTCCTAAATAATATTTCAAAAGTCCTTCGGCTGAGGTATTTACAAAACTGCTATCCTGCCTAAAAATTTGCACATTAGAAGCGAGCCAAAACGGGGTATTAAATAAAAAGGGAAAGGTGCCGGCTACGTTTAAACTTTGCACACTTTCATCGGGTCTGCGCCAGCGTAACTCAATTTCTTCGCCTCGTTTAAATATATTTAATAACCGTAATTGAAAATCACCATTTATGGTTGTTTCCCCTTCAGGTGTGGTATTTAAGCCAACTACTCCATCTACTTGGTTACTTTTAATTTCTTCTATATATAAAAATAAAATAGTTTTATTCTCGGTAAAAGCAATCGCTGGTGCAGCCGTAAATTTTAAATATTCTACTTGGTTTATTAAATCGGGTAATTTTTGAATGTACGCCTCCTTGTAAGGCATTCCCTGTTTATAATTTAGAAAATAGCGCAGCACATTTTTGCTAAACTTAGTATATCCCTTTATCACCAAACTATCTAAGCGAATGTACGGGCCTTCATCAATATTAATGTTCGCTAATACGGTGTCGTTTTTTAATTCTATTTCTGTTATAGATACTTGTGCAAAAGGGTATCCGTTGTTTTCTAAATTATTAATTAGCTTTTGCTGATACTCTTCTAATGCATCAAATTCTTTAAAATATTCAGTATCAAAAAATAAAGATGGACGTGTAGGACTTGCACTATCTTGCCATTGTATAGCCAAGGTGTTAAAGCTATATTTTTGGTTAGCCAAGATGTTTAGCGTTGCGGTGCTATCTGCAAAAATCAATTTTCCTTCCGCTGCTAAATAGCCATTTTTCCAAAGCGTACTTTTTACGTTTTGCGAAGCTTTTAGTATTGTTAAGGAGTCTCCTTTAATAGTAGTAAATACTTTTACTAAAGCATTTACTTCCGCATTTGCATTTAGCTGCAAGCTATACTCTTTTTGCGCCAAAAGCCACAATGGAAGCAAACAAAGTAAAAGTGCTATTTTTTTTATAAACGCCAATCTATAAGTGTTTGATTATGTTGCTGTAAAGCATTATTGGCATTTGTAAATGGCTTTGAACCAAAAAAACCACGATGCGCTGAAAAAGGGGAGGGATGTGTAGATTTTAAAAGAGTATGTTTTGATGTATCAATTAACGATATTTTACTTTGTGCAAAAGCGCCCCAAAGTATAAAAACTACGTGTGCTTTCTGTTCAGACAATTTTGTAATTACTGCATCGGTAAATAATTCCCAACCCAAGTTTTTATGTGCACTTGGAGATTTATGGCGTACCGTAAGAATTGTATTTAAGAGTAACACACCTTGTTCCGCCCACTTGGTTAAATCTCCCGAAGTTGGTTTTTCTGCACCGGTGTCAGCTTGTAATTCCTTAAAAATATTGCTGAGTGAAGGTGGGATTTTCATTTCAGGATTTACAGAAAAAGCAAGTCCATTAGCCTGTCCTTCCCCGTGGTAGGGGTCTTGGCCAAGTATTACAACTTTTAAATCTTCTATTTCCAACAAATTAAAGGCATTAAATAATAAAGATTCTTCAGGATAAATGGTTGTGGTACTTCGTTGGTCTGAAATAGATTTTATAAGGCTTTTAAAATAGGGTTTAGCGAATTCTTCGCTTAAAAAATTACGCCACGTAGGGTTTATATTTAGTTTACTTACTTGCATTAAATACTAAATGATGTGATAGACTGTTTAAATTAATGTGTAGTCAATAAAGCAAATTAACTAACTTTGTAGCTTATCTATTGTAATTTAAAGCGTTTTTAACGCGTCCCTTTAAAATGAAAAAAGTTTTTGTAATCGTAGTTTTAGCTGTTTTAGGTTTTGCCGCTCAGTCTTGTGGTGGTGGCGAAAAATGCCCAACTTATACCCAAAACAATACTATAAGCAATTCGTTAGTAGGCTAGTATGTCATTTATTTCTCTTACAAATATCAATCAACTTATTGATGTAGATGCTGCATCACAGAAAAACGGTGCGGTTATTTTTAAACATAGCACAAGTTGTTCTATAAGTAAAATGGCTTTAAGCCGATTTGAAAGAGGTTGGAATGTAGATGAAAGCCTATTACCAGTATATTATTTAGATTTAATCGCTTTTCGCGATGTTTCTAATGCCATTGCCGCAAAATATGCCGTGCAACATGAGTCACCCCAAGTATTGGTAATAAAAAAAGGAGCTGCCACTTACGTAGCTTCCCATTATGATATAAGACCAGATGAGGTAGAGGAGGCAGCTCATGAAAAATAATACCCTTTTAATTATTGGCTTTTTATTAATTGCGGTTACACCTGTATATGCGCAGTTAAATACTTCTGCAGATTTTAAACGCTCCGTTTATGATAGAGAATATACCGTTGGCTTAAGCGGACATTCTAAAGGTTACACCATTAATGGGAGATATTTAAAATACACGGATGGTTATACCAAAAGAGGTTTTGAATTAGATTTAGCAAAACTCAGGCACCCGAAAGAAGTACGCTCTCCCGCATTTAGTCAAAACTCTAGAGGATTTGTATTTGGCAGAACTAACTCTTTTTATACCATACGCGCAGGGTATATTCAAGAAAAAATATTGTTTGATAAAACAGATCAAGGAACGGTAAGTATATCATTAATTACTAGCGGAGGGTTAAGTTTAGGACTTTTAAAACCAGTTTATTTAGTTGGTTTTAAGCAAGATGAGCAAGGATCTCAAGTTCCTGCCAATATTCGATACAACCGTTTGGGACTTGAGTCGTCTAACTTTGGTGGCGAGGCAAATTGGTTCACCGGAATTCTTGAAACTAAATTGCGTCCTGGCATATATGGTAAAGTAGGAACAGCTTTTGATTATGACTTTTTAGATGATAAGGTTACTTCTTTAGAAACGGGTATAATTTATGATTTCTTTTTTGCTGATGTACCCATTTTTTTAGAATCAAACGGTTCAGATGTTAATATACCAGGGTTCTTTCAAGTGTATATTCAGTTTAATTTCGGTTACAAGAAAAATTAAGATATGAGTGAAAGCGCTACGGCACTTTTAGAAAAGAAAAGATCAACAAAACCAAAATGGCTTCGCGTAAAGCTGCCTACTGGTGAAAATTATAGAAGCGTACGAAAATTAGTAGATAGTTATAATTTACATACTATCTGTGAAAGCGGTAATTGCCCAAATATGGGTGAATGCTGGGGAGCTGGCACAGCAACGTTTATGATTTTAGGAAATACTTGCACGCGTAGTTGTGGTTTTTGTGCGGTAAAAACAGGTAGGCCAGATGAAGTAGATTGGGATGAGCCCGAGCGTGTTGCTCAATCAGTTAGACTTATGGATATTAAGCATTGCGTACTTACCTCGGTAGATCGTGATGATTTGCGTGATGGTGGTTCAATTATTTGGAAGGAAGTAGTGCAAGCGGTACGAAGAATGAGTCCGGGTACAACCATGGAAACTTTAATTCCGGATTTTAAATATGAAACGCATAATATTGATAGAATTGTAGAAGCAGCGCCAGAAATTGTGAGCCATAATATTGAAACAGTAAGGCGCCTTACCAGACAAGTGCGCATTCAAGCGCAGTATGACAGAAGTTTGGCGGTATTAAAATATTTGAAGGATAGTGGGTTGCCACGCACAAAAAGTGGAATTATGCTAGGTCTAGGTGAAGCAGAAGCAGAAGTTATAGAGAGTTTAAAAGACTTGAGAAATGCGGGTGTGGATATTGTAACTTTAGGTCAATACTTGCAGCCAACACCAAAACACTTGCCTGTGCAAGAGTATGTTACACCTGAGCAGTTTGAAAAGTATAAAGAGATAGGCCTAGATTTAGGCTTTAGATATGTAGAAAGCGGACCATTGGTACGGTCTTCATATCATGCAGAAAAACACATGTTTTAAAATAGTGTTTGTAGAGTATATTTGTAAAATAAGTAATATCAAAAGATAAAGAATGAAAAGAGGATTATTACTCGGAGCAGTAGCCGGGGTGATTGCCGCAGGAGGCATAATGATGAATGAATACTGCTTTACTGATAAGGTATTGTATACACCAAGAGAGCAGGATTCTAAAACAGCTTATGAAAATGGATGGGCTGGAGCTAGAGATTATTTGCAACGTATTAGAGCAAATGAAATAACCGGTGAAATTGACCCTAAAGACGTTTTGGCTGCACGTGCGCAACAGGAACGTATGTTGGGTAAAACCGGTAGTTCATTAGGATTATTATGGGAAAACCAAGGACCAAATAATATAGCTGGTCGTACACGTTCTATATTGTTTGACAAGGACGATACCAAAATTATTTACGCTGGTAGTGTTAGTGGTGGCTTATTTAGAAGCAATAATGGCGGTTCTTCTTGGAATCGGGTTAATGACTTAGCCAATAACCTTGCAGTAGTAAGTTTGGAACAAGCACCTAATGGGGATATTTACTATGGAACCGGTGAAGGTTTGTATTATTTTGATACAGGAATTGAGTCGGGAGGTTTACTAGGTGGAGGTTTGTTTAAATCCACAGATGGAGGACAATCGTTTTCAGTATTGCCCTCTACCGTGCCGGGTGTTGGTGCTACATCTTCCGATTATGCCTCTATTGGAAAAATTGAAATAGATCCAAACAACGCGCAGCGTATTTTTATTGCTACTAGCGGTGGTATTAGGAGGTCAGATGATGGCGGTGTTAATTGGAGTAATCCCTTAAATTTTCTCAAGGGTGCTGCAACAGATATGGTTATGAATAGCCAAGGTGGTATATGGTTAAAGCAAGCTAGCAAATTATACTTTTCGGCCACGGGTGATGATGGTTCTTTTAATGAAATAACAGGTATTGGAATAACGGGTGCACGAGCGCGTGTGGCAGTAGCGCCTACGGATGATAATTATGTTTATGTAATTACTACAAATCCTAACGGTAGTTTTAAAGAAGCTTGGCAAACCAAGGATGGCGGCACCAATTGGATAAAAATTGGCCAAAATAGTGCAGTGCTAAACCCACACCGTACACAAGGAAGTTACAATAATGCTTTGGCGGTTTCTCCGTTAGACAAAGAAAGAATAATTGTAGGAGGAGTAGAATTATGGCAGTGGAGTGCAAGTCAAGGATGGTTGCAAATTGCTTCCTTAGCAGGGGGAGGTACTGGTTCTCCTTTCTATGTACATGCGGATAATCATGAAGTTGAATTTCACCCTACTCGCCCAAATGAAATTTATATGGGGAATGACGGTGGTGTATTTAAAAGTTCAAATAACGGCTTAACATGGGTACCCTTAAATAATGAATATGTTTCAACTCAATTTTACTCCATTGGAGTAGGATATGATGGATCTTTATTGGGAGGAACACAGGATAATGGAACTATTTTCGTATCGCCAAAAAGCTTTCTTCCCAGACAAGGCGTGCGTACTGAGGGAATTAATTTTAAAGGTTCAAATCGTGATGGAGATGGCGGATATGCGGAAATATCACATTTAAATCCTTTAATGGCCTTCAAAGAAATGCAGTACGGTGTTTTAGGTAGATCTGCCGATAGCGGTGAAAGTTTTAACGCGTTTTATGATTTTAGACGTATGGATCCTGCCGGATATGCCGGGGATGGAACCAGTAGATTTGCTGATTTTGTTATGCCATTTTTACTATGGGAAGATTTGGATGATCCTTTGAGTACTGATACCATAACTTTTACAGCTGATTCATCTACCACAAGTTTAGGTTTTGGAACGGGTGGAAGAAGTTATAACGGTCAATTAAGATTAATTCAGCCTTCAACTAAGTTTGTACCGCAGTCTTTAATTATTAAGGCGGGTTTACAAGTAGTTACTTCTGATGCTTCTGGTAATTTACAAGGGGATGGTACGGGTACTTTTGATCCAACAACAGGTGCATTTATAGTAACTTTTACAAATCCGGTGGTTTTAGAGATTAATGCCAAATGTGCTACTCGTTATGATGCAGGATCAGTTTTATTCTTAGAATCAGCTACTAATGATTTACCAATTAATTATACATTGCCTACCGCATTAAATCCTAATCAGTCAGCTAAAGTGCAAGACCCCGTGCAAGCTATGTTCTTTGCAGGTTTAAGAGCGTATGATCAGCCTACTAATCCTAATAGAAACTTGAAAGGTGGAATTTGGATGACTCGTGGAGCTATTAGCAGCCCTTTAATTACGCCAAAGTGGTATCATATTGCTAAGTTAGGAGATAATGAAACTCCTTCTAGCATGGAGGTTTCACCTGATGGTAATACACTTTATGTAGGAACTAATAGTGGTAAGCTTTATAAAATTACTAATCTTGAAAATGCAAGAGATTCAGCTAGTACAGATGTAGATGATTTTTATTTACAAGGTACTTTAAGCAGACCTAATACATCCGTGGTTCAAACATCGTTAATGAGAAATTTTAACGGTAGAGCTATTACCGGAATTGCGGTAAATTCTCAAAATTTGAATCAAGTTGTAGTTACGCTAGGTAATTATGGTAATACAGAATATGTATATAGAAGTGATAATGCGCTTAGTGCGAATCCTACACTTATTCCAATTACCGGTGATATGCCAAAACAACCTGTGTATAGTGCTTCATTTAACTATAACGATCCTACCGGTAATCAATTACTGCTTGGTACAGAAGATGGTGTATATACTACTGAAAACTTAAATGCAAGTTCGGTTTCTTATACTAAAGAAAATGCAGGAATGGCCAACGTTGCTGTTTTCTCTATGCGTCAGCCACGCACCATACGTTATGATTTGTTGAGCAATGATGCTTTTGAAGGTTCTATATATTTAGGTACGCACGGTAGAGGGTATTTTAAAACTGCTACTACTGCAGATTATATAGGATTGAAAGAGCCTAAAGCAAATACCGTTACTAATAAGGAAAAGGATGTTTTAAACTTATATCCTAATCCTGCACGCAGCGAAGTTAAAGTTAGCCTAAACTTAGAAAATCGTAGTGATGTTAAAATTTCAGTTCGCGATTTAACTGGAAAGCAGGTAAAAGTTATCAGCTTAACAGGTTTAGATAAAAATGTTGATAATGTACCTTTAAATGTATCCGCTCTTCGTAACGGTACATATATTGTTACATTGCAAGTAAATAACACAGCAAAAACAGGTAAGTTGGTGGTGGCTCATTAAGCACTTACTGTTTATAAATACAATTAAAGCCCTTTCGGTAATACCGAAAGGGCTTTTTACTTTAGCACATGCAACAAAAGAAAATTAGAATTGGCTTAAATGGCTTTGGCCGGATAGGAAGATCGTTTACCAGAGTAATACAAAATTATCCTCAGCTGCAGTTGGTAGCAATAAATGAGTTAGCCGATGAGAAAAATATGGCTCATTTACTAAAGTATGATAGTGTGCACGGGAGACTAATGAAAGAGGTAAAACCAGAAGAAAATGGTTTGAGTTTAGACGGGGCATTCATCGCGGTATATCACCATAAAGAAATTGAAAACATACCATGGGATAAGCACAACGTAGATTTTATAGTAGAAGCCACAGGAAAATTTAAGTCAACGGAAGTATTGCAACATCACATTGGAAACAGCGCTCGTAAAGTGGTGGTTTCAGCACCAGCCAATAATGATATAAAAACCATTGTGCTAGGCGCCAACGATGAAATTCTTACCAAAGAAGATCAAATTGTGTCAAACGCATCATGCACCACTAATTCAGTAGCACCGTTATTACAAATTGTAGATGATTTATGCCAAATTGAACACGCTTTTATTACAACGGTACATAGCTATACTACTGATCAGCAATTGCAAGATGGGCCGCATAAGGATTTTAGGCGAGGTAGAGCAGCGGCAGAATCCATAGTTCCTACTACTACCGGTGCCGCCAAAGCTATTACACGCGTATTTCCAAAGTTTGAAGGAAGGATAGGGGGTGGAGGTATTCGAGTGCCGGTACCTGATGGCAGCTTAACGGATATCACCTTTACCGTAAAAAATCCGGTAACGGTAGAAGCTTTAAACAATGCTTTTTACAAAGCAAGTTACGAAGGAGCCTATAAAAATTACTTGGGTTACACCAATGACCCTATTGTTTCTAGAGATGTAATAGGGCAACCGTATTCTTGTTTATATGATGAAGAATTAACGGTGGTGCTTGGAAAAATGGTGAAGGTAGTAGGTTGGTATGATAATGAGATCGGCTATAGCAACCGTCTTGCCGACCTCATTATTAAAATGAATGCTTTATAAAACTTCTTTAAGTTTTGCTTCTAATTGAGGACCACGTAAGTTGGTAGCTAAAATGTTACCATCTCTGCCCACCAATACGGTGTAAGGAATACCTTGAAAACCATAATTGCCAACCACACTTGAGTTCCAACCTTGCAAATCGCTTACATGATTAGGCCAGATTAAACCATCTTGTTCAATAGCTTGCGTCCAAGCTTCTTTAGGGTTTGGTTGCTGAGGTAAACCATCTAAGGAAACACTAAACACATCAAAGCCTTTTGCCTTATACTCGTTGTACATCCGCACAACATTTGGGTTTTCCATGCGGCAAGGTTTGCACCAAGCGGCCCAAAAATCAACCAACACCACTTTTCCTTTTAAATCGCTAAGCTGCATTACTGTGCCTGTAGCTGATGGCAAAGCAATATTTGGAGCGGGAGTACCTTCTTTAATATTGGCACTAACTTCCTGCATTTTTTCCTGTGCTTTTTGTGATTCGCGCAAACGATTTACCTGTTGCTCAAAATTTTTGATATGCTTATTTTCAGGATAGCGCTCGTTTACCGCTTCAATCACTTTAGTGTAATACGCTTCATGCTCTTGCAGATTAATTAATTGCATTTGGCCAATGCGCTGTGGAAAAACAAAAATGTTGGCCATACTAGCAGGATCTTCATCAATTAAAGCTAAAAGCTTTTCTTGACTTTTAGCCACAATTTTTTGAAAAGCCACGTCCATTTGCTCGCGTAGCGCTATCATATCCTCTTGAGACGTGGCTTGACTTTGTTGATTAAGTGTGTCAATATCAGCCATGGCTTCCTTTAAGATGTTGTTAATTTCCAACACGCGCTCACTTTCTTTACTACCCGAAACCGTGTAGGTTCTATCCTCAGGCGTGCTACCGGTAATATTCACTTCAATATTATCATTAGGCAAAACAAAAACCGGTAAACCATACTGATCTGACGTTTGTAGAATAAAAAAGTCAGCGGTATCTAAATTTAAAGTGTTGAAAGCGAATTTGTTATCTTTCACCTCAATGGTTTGCAGCGTGTCCATACTCTGAGGACCTGGCTTTATAACAAAAATCTTTTCGCTGTTCTCTACCGTTCCGGTAATATTGGTTCCTTCCTTACCTCCACAGGCTTGTATAGCCACTGCAGCAAGCGCTATTGCGCCTAATTTCAATTTATTCATATATTTATTTATCTAGTTTTTGTTGTAAAATTTTATTTGTCATTTTTGGGTCGGCCTTACCTTTTGAAAGCTTCATTACTTCACCCACAAAAAGTCCCATTAAGCCTTTTTTACCGTTTTTATATTCGGTTACCTTATCGGGATATTGTGCTAGTGCTTGATCTACAAACGTTTCCAAAGCACCTGAGTCACTTTCTTGTATAAGGTTATGTTCCTTAGCTAATTTCTTAGGATTAGCTTCCGGGTTTTCTAAAAGTAATTTAAAAAGATCACCACTGGCCACTGAATTACTTACCGCATTGGCATCTACCATATCAATTAAAATAGCAATGGTTTTTGGCGCAATGCTAAATTCTTGAATACTTATTGCTTTTTCGTTCAAATGCGATTTTATCACACCCATCATCCAGTTAGCAGCGGCTTTATAATTTTTAGTATGTTCAATTACATCTTCAAAATACAAGGCTATTTCTTTGGTTTCAGTAAGCAAGGAAGCATCGTAATCACTCAGCTTTAGCTTTTTATACTTATCAAAAAGTGCTGTGGGTAAAGGAGGCATATTTCCTTTTATCGTTTTTACATATTCCTGTTTTACAAGTACAGGTAGCAAATCTGGCTCAGGAAAATACCGGTAATCATGTGCATCTTCTTTAGCTCTTAATACTAGCGTTTTACCGGTGGTAGCATCAAAATTCATAGTTTGCTGCTCTACTTTACCGCCACTTTGTATCAGTTCGTATTGTCTGGTAATTTCAAAATCAATGGCTTTTTGCACATTACGAAAGGAGTTCATATTTTTCACCTCCACCTTGGTGCCAAACTTCTTTTGACCTTTTGGTTTTATAGATACGTTTACATCGCAACGTAAGCTGCCTTCTTCCATATTTCCATCGCTGATATCAAGATAACGCACCAATTTTCGCATTTCCGAAAGGTAATTATACGCTTCTTGTCCATCTTTAAATTCCGGCTCGCTTACAATTTCTAATAAGGCTGTTCCTGCTCTATTTAAATCAACCAACGTGTTAAAAGGGTCAATATCATGCACACTTTTTCCGGAATCTTCCTCCATGTGAATACGCGTTAAACCAATTGTTTTAGGATTTCCGTTTGCATCCTTAATTTTTACAGAGCCACCGGTGCAAATAGGCGTTTTATCTTGTGTAATTTGATAGCCTTTTGGTAAATCTGCATAAAAATAATTTTTACGTGCATATTCATTGCGTTCTCTAATGTTGCATCCACAGGCTAAACCAAGTTTTATAGCATATTCAATTACACTTTTATTTACCTTGGGTAATGTACCGGGATGCCCCAAACTGATGGCGCTTACCAAGGTGTTTGGCATCGCTCCGTAAGTGGTAGATTCAGTAGAGTAAGCCTTGGTATTGGTGGCCAACTGAACGTGAATTTCTAAACCGATTACAGGATCGTATTTTTCTAAAATTTCTTTCATAATCTGCTAAAAGCGTTGCAAAGAAACAAAATGGAAAGGGCTTAATAAACCATTGCCATCACTTATTCTGCTCCTTAATTTTATCAAGTATTGTTTTTTGAAAATCAGCGTGTTGGTTAAATAAAAACTCAACAGAAATATCCTGTATAAAAATGCGCGGTAAATACCTTTCGGGAAGAATTTCGCGCAAGCGTACATAGTCTTTTCCAGTGGTTAAAATAACATCACGTTCCTTTTCTAGAATTGCCTTAATACGCTCACTATCAGAATTTTTAAAGTTATGATGATCTGCGTATTGCAAATGACTTAACAGTGTATAATGCTCATTTATATAAACAACCAAAGGTTTTGGGTTGGCAATGCCGGTTATTAAATGCACGCTGCTTTGCGCAGATAAATGAGCACCTAAATGATTGGTGGCTACATTATATTTTAACGTAGTAAAATACACCGGCTTTTTAGTGTAGGTAGCTATTTTACGTTTTATGGTTGTTGCTTCTTTATCGCTTAAAGTGGATGAACATTTGGTGATTACCACCACATCTGCACGTTTGGCACCCAATCTATTCTCGCGTAAATTTCCGGCCGGCAGCATTAAATCTTTATAAAAAGGTTGGGTAATGGTGCTCAATAAAATGTTCACATCGGGTTTTATGGAGCGATGCTGATAGGCATCATCCAACAGAATTTGCTGGGTGTTTTTAAAATTTTCTAGAATATGCTCCACACCTAAATTCCGGTTTTCACAAACTACTACGGTAAGCTTAGGGAAACGCTGCTTTAATTGCAAGGGTTCATCACCAACTTCAGAAGCTTTGCTACTCACTTTTACCACCAGTAATCCTTTGGTTTCTCTACCATAGCCACGGCTTAAAACAGCCGTTTTTTCCTGATTAAATAGTTTGGAAAGATGTGCCACCATTGGACTTTTACCAGTACCGCCCGTGCTTAAATTACCAACATTTATTAGCGTAACATCGTGCTTTTTTTCGGTGAGAACTCCCGTGGAAAACGCAACATTACGCAGCGCTGTAATGCCATGGTACAGTAATGAAAATGGCCATAACATTTTTCGCAGCTCTTTCATATTTGCTGTGCTAAATAGGCTTTAATTTCGGTGAGTTCAGTAGGTAAAAACCACTTTGCTTCTGTTTGATTTTTAAACCAAGTTAGTTGACGTTTAGCGTAGCGCCTGCTGTTTTTTTTAATTTCTTCAATAGTAAAATCACGTGAAGCTAAACCATTAAAATAAGGCCACCATTCTTTATAACCCACAGTTTGCAAAGCATTATTTTCATGGTATGCTTTCAGCGAAAACGCTTCTTTTTCCAAACCTTCGGCATCCATCAACTCCACACGCTTGTTAATTCTTGCGTACAATTCAGGGCGCGGTAATTCTAAACCAATGTTTATACTTTCAAAAGGACGTATTGCTTTTTCATTTTGCCTAAAATGTGAAAAGGGTTTACCTGTTTCCCGTATAATTTCTAGCGCGCGCATTACGCGCTGTGGGTTTTGTAAATCAACTCTTTGCGCGTATTCCTTATCTTTTTCTATTAATTCTTTGCTAAGAGTTTCTAATCCTTTGGTTTCTAATTCTTTAATTAAAGTGTTGCGTGTTTCTAAGCTTATTTTTGGTAATGTATCAAAACCTTCGGTTAAAGCTTTCATATACAAACCGCTACCACCAACTAAAACTACAATTTTATGTTTTTTGAAAAGCTCGGTTAGCGTTTTTAATGCTTGTTTTTCAAAAGCGCCTGCATTTAAGGGTTTATCACTTACGCTAAGGTTGTGTATAAAATGATGTGGTACAGCGTTTAATTCATCCCGCGAAGGCGGTGCAGCGCCAATTTTAAGTTCTTTATAAAATTGACGAGAATCAAAGGAAATAATTTCAGTATTGAAATGTTTGGCCAACGCTATGGCTACCGAAGTTTTTCCAACAGCGGTTGGTCCGCAAATAAATAAAGCGGTATTTTTCAAAACGAGTTTCCGCAAGAATTACAAAATTTGGCTTTACCAATATTAGCTGCGCCACAATCGTCACAATTTTTAGGTGGATTACTAATGTCCGCATGTTTGCGCTGCGCGCTGCTCATTTCAGCGGTTACAATTCCGGTAGGCACCGCAATTACTCCGTAGCCCATAATCATAATTACCGAAGCTATAAACTGACCTAAAGGTGTAACGGGTGAAATATCGCCATAGCCAACGGTGGTAAGGGTTACAATACACCAATATACGCTCATTGGGATACTCGTAAAACCACCAGGTTCGCCCTCTACAATAAACATAACCGTACCCATAATGAATACGATGCAAAGCACAGCAATGATAAAAACAATGATTTTTGCACGGCTTGCTTTTAAAGCGTCTGATAACACTTCAGCTTCACCTAAAAAGCGCACCATTTTTAATACACGGAATACACGTATTAAGCGTAAACTTCTGATGACCATGAAATACTGACCTCCCGAAAGGAAAAAAGCCAAAAAGGTGGGGAGAATACTTAATAAATCTACAATACCGAAAAAACTAAGCGCATATCCTCTTTTGCGCTTTACAATGGCCAATCGCAGCAGGTATTCTACGGTAAAAATTCCCGTAAAAATCCAATCAATAATTTTAAACTGTGGAAGGTATTTATCATTTATGGCTGAAACACTTTCAAACATAATTACCACTAAACTGCCTATAATAGCAATAAGCAAGATTACGTCAAAAGCTCTACCCTTTGGGGTATCAGCTTCAAAAACGATATCGTACCAGCGGCTGCGCCAAGTATTGCCTTCCGGTCTGTTGCTCAAATATTTTTACTTTTAAATATTAAATACCCGCTAGTGAAGAAAACAAGCGTGTACGCAAAAGTAATTATCATAAACTTACTAGAAACTTCATTTACAGTTTCCTTATTTAAAAGGACATCCAAATTAAAAAGTTGCGTAAAAGGTTGGTTGTTTAGCTCACGCGAAGGTTGGGTAGGAAAGTAGTAAGCCCAATCTGTACCGAGCTGTAGTTGTAGAATTTCTTCGGCTATGTAATACACAAAGAGCGCTATAATGGTAATGGCGCTCCGTTTTAACAATACCGTAGCAAAAAGCGCAAAAGCCATAAAAAATAGTAGCTCATTAAAGTAAGCTAAGATGTACATGCCACCTGTAAATAAATCGGCAAGTACTAAATCTTCGTTGTAAGAAAAGGCGAGAACACTCCCAAAAATTACGATAATTAACGTGGCGAAAAGGGTGATTAAAAACGCTGTAATTACTTTAGAAACAAAGAATTGACTTTTGCTTAGGCCATCAATTAAATTTTGACGCGCAGTGCGGTAAGTATATTCATTAGACACAAAAAAGATGAGTAAAAAGGCTGGAATAAATTTGATGTAGTTTGGCATGTATGTGATTCCGTGCCACAAATTTTCAATTTTATAAACGCCTGCATCAGATAAATTACCAAATGGTGATTCTTGTTGCCCATCGCCCATATTAAATTCGCCTACGGTAAAAAGTAGAGTGGTAAGTAAACCGCCAAAAATGAACATTCCAATCCAAAAGAACGGGTGTCCACTTAATTTGAGCCATTCAATTTTTAATAATTTCATGCTGCGTTTTCTTTAATCAGTTCTAAAAACTGTGTTTCCAAATTGGTTTTCTTTTGCTCTAAATAATGCAAGTAAATTCCGTTTTGCACAAGTTGTTTGTTTAACCATTCGGGGGTAAGTGCAGCAGTACCGCTTACGCGCAGATGGTTTGCTTCTTCCGTAATTTTTTCAATTTCCGGTAATTTTTCAAGTGCCGCTTTTAACACCACATTATCTGCACAAGCGAGTTCAATAAAACCGGTGTCGTTAGCAATCCCATCTACCAAGCCGCTGTAAAGTAAATTTCCTTTTTTAATAACGGCAACGTGGGTACAAACTTTTTCAATTTCCACTAAAAGATGACTGGCAATAATTATGGTAATTCCTTGTGCTGCAATATCCAAAATCATTTGTCGTACTTCGGCAATTCCCTGTGGATCAAGTCCATTGGTAGGTTCATCTAATACCAAAACTTCCGGATTACAAAGCAGGGCAGAGGCTATGGCCAAGCGTTGTTTCATGCCCAAACTGTAGGTTTTAAACTTGCTGTGAGCACGCTCTTCAAGGTTTACCAATTTCAATACCGCCATGAAATTTGGATTTTTAAGTTCCTTTATTTGAGCTACAATTTTAAGATTTTTATAAGCGCTTAAGTAGGGGTAAAAATTTGGCGTTTCTAATATGGCGCCTACTTTACGTTTTGCTGCAAAATTAAAAGGCCCTCCAAACCATTTGTAATCTCCTTCGGTGGCTTTTAGCACATTTAAAACAATGGCTAAGGTGGTGGTTTTTCCGCTTCCGTTTGGTCCTAATAGTCCGTAAATACTGCCTTTAGGGATGGTTAAGTTTAATTTGTTCAGCGCCTGAACAGCCCCGTATTTTTTTGACAATGCGCTAATTGACAAGATTGCATCCATAAAATGTAATTGGTTGTGTTGGTAATTTTACTAAATTTACTTCAGCTTTTTAATGAACGCGCTTTCTTTTAACAAAATTTTATAAGCACTATGAATGTCCCCAACCAAATTCCGCTAGTAGATAAAATGCTACTTTCAGATTTACGCTTTCCGAGCAGTGAAGTGCTAGATAACAAAGCCGCGATAATGGAAAGAATTACAAATTTGCATAACGCCACCAGTTTAGGAAATCTAAGCAAGCACAAAGTAATTATCACTTTTCAAGATACCGAAAGTATAAAGCAGGTGCACACCACCATTTGGGCGATTACCGATAGAAAAATATTGTTAAAAGCAGGTAGGAGCATACCTATAAATAGAATTCACAAAGTACAATTGACCTAATACCAATCAGCTTCGTTATAGTCATCTTCATCAAAATCATCTGAATCTTCATCAAAATCATCCTCATGGCTATCAGCTTTCATTTCCTTTTCAGGCGCGGATTTGGGGCGCTCACCTATGCTAGCTAAAACAGCAGGAATTGTTACTTCTCCTTTTTCTGAAGACAATACTTCAATAAAAAATGTCCAAAGATTCAGGTAATCGTACACATATAACATACGGTCACCAGTATCTGTTAAAAATTCTGATACGGTAAATTCACTCATGGTGCGGGTAGTATCACTACCGGAAATGCTCAATTCTACGATGCCAATTTCTTCGCCTTGTTCCCAATCTTCGTTGCTACTAAAAAAAGAAGCTAGTTCTCCACGTTCCAATTGAAAAGCATCAATAATTAAGTGATGTAAATCGATAAGACCGTGCGCTGCATTGAGTTCTACATCGCGCAATACATCTTCATCCGTATCTAAAATTATGCGTAGTTTAATTTTCATTTTGAGTAAAAAAATGCAGTTGGAAATGAGTCTGCAAAGATATAATTATCTGAAGAGAGCAAAAAACATTTTACCAATACTACATGCATGAAGTAGGCAGATTAACGTAACGACTTAAGTATATTACACTACCCTTTCTCTCCAGATTTTATTTTCTCTAGTATATATTGAATCCTTTGCTTGGGTAAGTTCTTGTTCAAAAAAAGTGTTGGTTTCTTGATGCCAAACATTGCCATTTCTTGCTATCACGTTCAAATTATTGCCTAATGAAGTAATGCACTCCTTTTTTTCTACTTCGTCTTTTATAAAAATAGGAGGGTATAAATTATACATCAACACCCAATTTTTAGTAATGCGCTTTATCCGTCCGTTACCATCTACAAAAGGGTGTATGCGCATCAATTCATAATGAAAATACATTGCTTTTATTAATGGATGGTCAAATATATCTACATTATAAAATAGTTGGTTTATTAAATTTTTTAACCTTTAACCTTAAAAGCTTATCATGACGATTATTTACCCAACCCCAATCTCCTTCGCTTTCTCTACCAAATATCCCTTCGCGGCTTCGTAGTTGTTTTCAATATCCCCTTCTAAAATAGCTTCTTTAATGGCGTTTTTTAACATCCCAACTTCTCGGCCGGGCGTAAGGTTAAAAAGCGTCATAATTTCAGCCCCATCAATGGGCGGTTGAAAGTTGCGCACATGATCTTTTTCTTCCACTTCCTTTAGGCGTACGCGCACTGCTTCAAAGTTTTTTAAGAAGCGTTGTTTTTTACGGTCGTTTTTGGTGGTGATGTCGGCTTCGCACAATTTCATTAAATCCTCCAAGTCATCACCAGCATCAAAAAGTAATCTGCGCGCTGCGCTATCGGTACTTTCCTCATTGGTAACAGCAATAGGGCGGCTACTCATTTGCACAATTTTCTGTACGTATTTCAGCTTATCATTCAGCGGAAGCTTTAAGCGTTTAAAGATTTTATACACCATTTTTCCGCCTACGTATTCGTGGTTGTGAAACGTCCAGCCAGTACCTTTTATAAATTTTTTAGTAACCGGTTTACCAATGTCGTGAAACAAAGCGGAGTAGCGTAACCACATGTTATCACTATTGCGCGCAACATTATCTACTACTTCTAAGGTGTGGTAAAAATTATCTTTATGCAGTTGACCTTCCACTTCATCTACACCTTGTAATGCCACTATTTCTGGCAAAAACTGGTGCAGTAATTTAGTTTTATACAATAGGTTTAAACCCACCGAAGGTTGAGGCGCTCGCATTATTTTATGCAGCTCATCAGTAATACGTTCGCGGCTTATAATCTCAAGGCGATTTGCGTTGCGCGCAATGGCGGAATAACTATTATCTTCAATGATAAAATTAAGTTGTGTGGCAAAACGTATAGCGCGCAGCATACGCAAAGGGTCGTCAGAATAAGTAATATTTGCATCTAATGGGGTGCGGATAATACCATTTTGCAAATCGTCAATACCTACAAATGGGTCTAATAAATTGCCAAAATTTTTCTCGTTTAAACCCAACGCAAGCGCATTAATGGTAAAGTCTCTTCGGTTTTGGTCATCTTCCAACGTGCCATCTTCCACTATGGGTTTGCGGCTGTTGCGTTGGTATGATTCTTTACGCGCACCCACAAATTCTAACTCTATATTTTTGAGTTTAATTTGAGCCGTTCCAAAGTTTTTAAATACCGTAACACGCTTTCCACCAAGTAACTCGGCTACCTTTTGCGCCAATTCAATACCGCTACCCACAGCTACAATATCCAAATCTTTTGGTTCTTTGCGATTCAAAATTTTATCGCGCACAAAACCGCCAATAATGTAAGCTTCTACATGCAGTTCATCAGCGGCTTGGCTAAGAGTTTTAAAAATCCTTCCGTTTAAAAAATGCGCGTAATTATGTTGCATCAAACCGTAAATACTTTTTCGGAATAAATTCCCATGATTATTAATAAAGCAAGTAAAATATAAATGGCTATGTGAATGTTTTTTACGCCTTTTTTTAAGTCGAGCAATTCCTGTTTTTCATCATCCATTATTACTGAAAAGGTGAGGGGAAACATTAAGAAAGCTTTCCACCGCAGGCTACGTTGTTTTTCATCTCCAAAGCGAAAAAAGTCAGCAATAGAGCCTTTTTGTTTTTTGTTTTGCAGGTTTAAATACTGTAACTGTAATCCGGCCTTTACTCCGTAAAGAAAAAGGATTGTAGTAATTAAAACTAAAAAAAGTATGATGAACAGTGTTTGACCCATAAGTGAACTGAAATATGGGCAAAAATAAGGGTTTAAGCCAGCACCGCCTTGTAAATGGCTAAGGTTTTGGTAGCGGTTTCGGCTTTGTTAAACCCTTGAACAAACTGTGCCGCATTTTTTACCACATGTGATTTGATTTTCGGCTCATTCAAAAAGAGTTGGACACCATCTGCCAAGCTTTCCGGATTTTTCACCGCACCTAAATAACCAGTTTTTAAATGTTTTACCAATTCCGGAATACCACCTGCATTGGTAGCAACCACGGGAACTTTGGTAGCAAAAGCATCTAAAATGGTAGTGCCCAAGCCTTCGGTTTCACTACTAAACAGAAGTATGTCAAGTTCAGAAAATATTTGCGCTACATCTGTTCTAAAGCCGGTTAGCGTTAAATACTCCGAAACTTTTTTTTCTTTCGCATAAGCCAAAATTTCCGCGCGTTGCGCACCTTCGCCTATTCCTAAAAAATTTGCTTTTACATTGTTTTTAAGCAACAAAACCATGGTGTCAATAAACGTGAAATAATCTTTTTGCTGCGCCAAAGCACCAACGTTTGCAATTAATGGCAAACTTGGGTCAAGATTAAATTCAGTACGTAATCTGTTCGTTTTTTCGGCACTAAATTTATTGAAATCAATACCGCTGTGTACCACGGTAAGTTTAGTTTTATCCGCTATAGCGGGAAGCATAATTTGCTTAATGGCTTGGCTTACGCAAATGATTTTTTTAACGGAGGCATGGTTATATTTAAAGTGAGAAAACCAACTTTTCTTTACCGGAAAATCTACTCTACGCGATAAGATGGTATTAGCTGGATTATTGTAAAACACTTTAGATAACACACTAAAAGTGTGGGCGTGTGAATCATGCGCGTGCATCAAATTAATTTTTTCTGACACGCAAATTTTTTTCAAAGCTTTTGCGAAACCGAGATCAATGGACGAACGTTTTTTTACCGAAACATAGTGGATATTGTTTTCTTTACAATAGCTTTCCATCACTGAACCAATGGGACAAATAATGATTTGAAAAACCTCTTGCTTAGCAAGCTCCTCCTGCAAATAAGCAATTTGCTGTTCACCGCCACGCCAACTCAGTGGGCTGCTAATGTGTAAAATTCTAGGTATTGAATTTCTCATTATAAGGCTTGCAACTTTTTGTATTTCAAATATTTGGCGTAGGCTGAGCGCCAGCTAATCCAAAAACCGGCAGAGCCGTCCATAAAGCCTTTTTTGAGCACATAGGATTGTAAAAAATTGAAGATGGCGCTAGCATACGGTTTTAAAAGTCCAGCACTTTTGCCTTTGTTTTTCAATTTTATGGCAGCTAAACTGCTGTATTTTTCAATGGTAGCGCGGTGTTGTTCCACACTGTTTATGCCGTAGTGCAGCAAGAAACCTTCTAATCTACCAACTTCTACTTCGGTGCTTACGGTTTCGTGTACTTCTGCTGCATCCCATTGTGCAATACCGCGCTGCCACAGGCGTGTTTGCCAATCAGGGTACCAATTTCCGTGCGTAATCCATTTGCCTAAATAGTTGTTCAAACGGTTTAAGGTATATACTTGATGGGTTGGTTTTGCCATTGCATTTTGAAGGGAAAGCAATAAATCTTGAGAAACCACTTCATCGGCATCTAAAGATAAAATCCATTCGCCACGACTTTGCCTTGCCGCAAATTGCTTTTGCCTACCAAAACCTAAAAATTTTTGATGCATAACCCGCGCGCCCAATCCTTTACAAAGGCGCACAGTATCGTCAGTAGAGCCGCTATCAACTACTACAATTTCATCCGCCAAAGCGGAAATAGAATTGATACAGCGCTCAATATTCTCCGCTTCGTTAAACGTAATAATGCAAACGGATAAACTCATTTCAGCAGATTTTTATACAAGGCCAACCAGCTTTTCGCGATATAGGCATCACTAAACTTTAGGGCGTGTATTTTTCCGGCTTCAATCATTTCTTCGCGCAACGCTTTATCCTGCCACACTCTGGCTATGGCCGATTGTAATTCTTGTTCATCATCTACTTCCACCAAAATAGATTTTGGCCCTGCGGCTTCCGGCAAGGAGCTACGGTTGCTGGTAATTACCGGAATATGACTTTGCAAAGCTTCTAACACAGGAATACCAAATCCTTCAAATTTACTTGGATATACAAACACTTTTGCTCCTTGATAAATGGCAGCCAAGTCCTCATTGTCAATTACTTCTGGCGTAAATAAATTTGGTTTTGCTGCGGCATATTTTGGCTTAGCCAATAGCCTTTTCCAAAATTTAGTTTTCTTACCAACCATTACAAGCGGAAAGTTTAATGTAAGATTGGCGTCTAAAAGTAACTGCACATTTTTGCGCTCTTCCAGCGTTCCTACAAATAGTAAATACTCTTTTGGTAAATTATACTTGGCTTGAGTTTGGGCGATTTCCTCTGTGCTTTTTTTTTGGCTGAATAAGGGAGCGCACCCTTGATAAATCACCTCAATTTTTTCTTGTGGTACATGCAATAATTCCATCAAATCACTTTTTGTTTGATGACTGATGGCCACAATTTTATCCGCACGTTTTATAGCCAACTTCACCTTTTTGATGTAAATTTTACGGTCAAGCCACTTGTACAAATTAGGGTATCTGATAAAAATTAAATCGTGAATGCTCACCACCGATTTGATGCCGTTTTTCTTTAAATCGCCCGGTAATTCATGGCTTAAACCATGAAAAATTTGTACGCCTTCTTTAGCTGCTTGGGTACTCACTAATTTTTGCCGCCAAAAGTTGGCAAACACTTTATTTTTTACTGGAGGTAATACTTCGGTAACGTTGGGAAACGCTTCACCAAAAGCAATTTTACCTTGGCTAGGATTGTATAAACGGAATTCATTTTCGCTAGAGTAGTTGGCCAAAGCACGCAACAATCCACGGCCATAGTTACCTAAGCCGCTGTGATTGTGAAATATACGTTTTGCTTCAAACCCTATCTTCATAAACTAGTCTTCGCTCCAAGCCAAAGTGCCATTACAGAATATGCCCAATGGTTTGCCCTTCATCGGTTTACCGACAAACGGACAATTTTTAGATTTACTTTTTACATCTGAAAGTTGAAATGTCCATTCCGTATCTGGATTAAAAAAGCTTAAAACCGCTTCATTTCCCGCTTCAATATGTGGAATTTCTAAGCCCAGCATTTCACGAGGCCCGTATGCTAAAAGTTCTATACGCTTGTCTAAACTCAAAGTGGATTCAGTGGCTCTGTTTAGCGCGCCAAAGGTGGCTTCCAACGTAACTGCGCCAAAAGCTGCAAAATCAAACTCACATTTTTTAGCTTCAATTTCTTGTGGCCTATGTTGGCTTCGCACAAAATCTAACGTGCCGTTTTTTAAACCGGTAATCAACGCTTTTCTATCAGCAGCACTGCGCACAGGCGGTTGTGTTTTTAAATTAGCATCATATTCTTTCAAATCTTCATCTGTAAAATATAGGTTAGCGATGGATACATCGGCACTAACCAGCGCTCCGGCTTTTTTAGCTTCTTTAATTTTTTGTACGCCTTGTGCAGAAGAAATACCGTTAAAATGCACCGCGGTTTCTGCGTATTCAGCCAACTGCAAATCCCGCGAAAGCGTAATGGTTTCCGCCAAAGCGGGAATGCCTTTTAAGCCAATTAACGTGCTTATTTCTCCTTCATGCATTTGGCCGGTGTGCGATAAGTCAGCATCAAAAGCTGGCACTTGTAAGGGTGCAGGGAGTGTGCGGTTGTACTGCATGGCTAATTTTAAAAGCGCCACATTTTTTAACGGTACATCGCTGTGTGAAAAACCAATCGCTCCGGCTTCGTGCATATCATAAAGCTCGGTAAGTGCTTCCCCTTTAAGGTTTTTACTAAAACTAGCCAATGGGAAAACCTGCAACCAATGGTTGTTTTGAAAATTGACGATGTAATCAACCCCCGTTTTACTGTCTATTACAGGATGCGTATTTGGGCCAACCGCCACGGACGTAAAACCACCGTGCAATGCGGCATCTAAGCCAGTGTCTAAATCTTCTTTGTGCTCTAATCCCGGATCGCCAAACTCAGGGCCCACATCAAACCAACCTGGGCTAACGTGTAGATTTTCAGCGGTAATTACCTCAAAACCGTCCGTGGAATCTCCATCTTTAAAAAACTGTATGGTATTGTCTTCAAATAAAAAATCAACCGTTTTGCCATGAAGGCTAGAGCGCGGATCTACCACTTTTGCGCCTTTTATGATGATTTTATCTGCCATTTATTTCAAAAGTTTTATAAGTGCAATTTCAATAAGAAAAAACAAAAGCGCCAAGCCTAGCAAGAGTTTCCAATAGGTATTGTCCACAAATCTGGCTGTAACTTCGGCACTAAGGGTGCTTTGCTTTTCGCTCCAGAGTTCTATGTTTTTAGGTAAATTATCCTTGCTGTAAAATTCCCAATCGCTTTCCAGCGGATTTAAGTTTAAAGCAATTTTTCCAATCAAGCTATCTGCGCTAAGTGCATCGTAAATGCCGGGTGCATTGCCGGTTGGTAAATTATAAACCTCCACTTTGTCGGGCATTACGCGCTGTTGCAAAATTAAAGTGGAAGCATCGGAAAGCGCCATGCTCACTGGCTTTTCATCTCCATTGCTTAACGCAAAAGTTTGCCCTTTTGGTTTACCCGGATAATTGTACAATACTTTTTCACCTGCACTATAACGGGCAGCATTTACAAGCGTGGGTATTAGCACTTTATGCTCTTGCAGATTAGAAAAATCTTTAGAAAGTGGCACACTGCTCACAAATAATTGTCCGCTGTTTAAAGGTAAACGGCCTAACAAAAACTGATTGTTTGAAAAACCTACCAACGCTACAAACCTTTGGCTAAGCGAAGTGGTGTTATAATGCTTTTGCACCACCGGTAAATCGGGACGTTCCGTTTGTTTTAAAAAGGCATCACGGTAGTATGGGTCGTTCCAACTAATACGCGTGGCGCGCAATTCTCCGGTTATTAATTCCCCAAGATTGCCGGCTCCTAAATTGGTCAAAAGTTCGTTGGTGGCATCTGTTCCGTTACTGGGAAATACAACTAAATTTCCACCCGCAGCCAAATTATCGCGACAAGCACTTAACAAACCACTACTTGGTTTTTGATTTAACGATAAGAGTAGCGCATTTGCATTATTTACCGCCTGCAAGTTTAAGTTGGATGCAGAAAAAGCGGTGAAGTCAAATTTTCCAGTGTCAAAAAAACCGGCCAATGCATCGGTGGTTTCTTTATCACCAATAGCCACTACTTTTGGTTTAGCACTTAGGTTTAAAGCAAAATAAAACTGATTATCGAAGGTAGGTGCCGGAGCATCCAATTCAATTTTTCCTTCAAAAAAGTTTGCGCCTTGCGGCAAAAATGAAAAGTCGATTATGGCACTTTCTACCTCCTTAAAAGTACCAGTATTTGATCCGTATAGTTGTCCGTTTAAAAGAAGATTAACTTTTACTAAACCTTTACTATCCTTTGTTCCATATTGCTTTACGCGCACATTTAGTTTCTGCGGAACATCAGAAAGCAGTATGTCATTTTCCAACCAAATACTATCCACCGCTACGTTACCAGTTTCAGTAAGGGTTTCTAGTTTTATCGCTTTAAAGCTGATGTTTGCGTCATTTTCAAGCGCTTCAAAATCAAACGCATTTTTTTGAAAATCAGAAAGAATTATTAGTTCAACGTTGGTTTTTTCTTCTTTGGTAGCCAAGGCTTTTACACGGCCAAGTACTTCGCTAAAGTTGCGCTGTGCATAACTTACCTGCGTTTCATCTAGTAGTTGCAAAGCATCCGTAGGACTGTAATATTGCTGTTGCTTGCCTTCAAAATCGTTGTTTATAATTTGCACTTTAGTAGCAGCCGGCAAAGATTTTAAAATGGTGGCAGTGCTTAATCTAGCTTCATCTAAAAGCGGTCCGTTTGCACCTTCTTCCAGCATACTTACTGAATTATCGATGTAAAGCGCTACTACCGAAGTGCTTTCATTTCCCGCAGTAGCGGAGGGAATATAAGGTTGTGCAAAAGCAATTATTAGCAGCGCCAAGGCAAGCAAACGGCTTAGTAATACCAATAATTTTTGCAACTGCTTGGTGGCTTGCGAGCGTTGTTTTACGTTTTTTAACGCTTGCGTATTACTAAAATATACCGTTTTGTAGCGCCTAAAATTGAAGAGATGCACCGCCAGCGGAATAAGTAGGGCGGTGAGCGCCCAAAGAAACTGTGGATACAGAAATTTCATGAGTGGCAAAGATATAAAACTAGTGGTGGCAAAAGTGGACTTTTACAGTTCCATTGTTGCCTCCGGTTTAGGTTTTGGTTGCGCTTTTTTCATGCCTACCTTTTCCTCCAAAAAAGCAATAATTTCATTTTGTACCGTTTGCCAATCGTCTGATTTTATGCTAGACCCAATTACATGATTACCCGGTGTGGACAGTGCTTTAGTTACTTTTAAATTTTCAGGAGTACCCAGTTGTTGGTGCACTTTTGGAAACACGGATACATCCACCACTTCATCTTGCTCCGCTTCATTTTTATAATAATAAAGGGTTAGGGTAGGTGCTTTTACTGCGTTAAACGTTTTTTCCGTCATGGTGGTTTCCATTAGTTCCTCCAAGTTTACCAATGAATTAATATGGTAAATGGTATCCCAATATAATTTTGCTTCTGGTTGCTCGTGGTGCACAATACGCTGCTCACCGCCCATTACTATTTTTAAAATTTGATAGCCCCACGGATCGTTTAAAATTCTAGCGGAAGGCGCAGCAATGCGCACGTTTGGCGATAAATTTACAAGTGCATGTACTTTTTCAGGATAGTTAGCGGCCAAGTAATACGCTAATGTTCCGCCCGTACTTGTACTCATTAAAACCACTTTATCTCCCAGTTTTTCGGCAATGGCCAAAGCTTCTTTAGCGCTTTCCCATGCGGTTTCAGGCGTGTAATTTATAAGCGCGTTTGTGGTATCATGTCCGTGTGCGTAAATTCTGGCCAAGTAGGTGTTAGAACCAAAGTAAGCAGGTACATTGCGGTTTACAGGATAGCCTTCCATTTCTGAAGCACTAAAACCATGTAGATACAAAAACACAAATTCGGTATTGCCTTTGGTGCTGTCCGCCCAAATAAATTTTGCTTCATTATTAGCGCGTAGTTGGTGGTTACTTTCTCTTTCCGCAACATAAGTTTCCAAATTTTCCTCAGCGGGAATATTTGGAAAATCCATACTATACACGGGAATAGGAGGGGTTGGCCCTAAAAAATAGACAACTACTAAGATGCCTAAAACTACTAAAAGACCAATCAGAAATTTTTTCATTTAATCAAGCGGCTCAGCCGATTTTAGGATATAACAGAAGCTATCAATGTCGCTATCATTGAGTTGTAGCGTGCCCATAAACGTAACAACATCATCCGTTTTATAGCGCTTTGGCTTTTCGGCAAATTTTAAAGTCATCACCGATTCGGGCCCTGCACCACCGCAAAAGAAGCAAGAACTAAAAGGGTAGGCAGAAAGCGCGTATTCGCCACCTTCCACGTCCACCGGAATAATATATCCTTTAATCACTACCTTTTTATTGGCCAGCATTTTTACTTTTTCAGAAAACACAGGATATAAATACCAACCGGCCAATTCTTCAGAATACTTGTCTTCAAATTTTACTTCGCTAAGCATTTTCCAATCAATAAGCTTGGCATTTTTGCTTTGCGCGATGGTTACGTTTAAGGGAATAATTAAAATAAAAAGAAACCACAAGCGCATCATTGTACTAAGGTATTGTTTAAGGTAAAAAAGAGGTCGTTACCGTTTCGGTTTAATTTTAAAGTGCCAATAACAGAAACATATTCATCAGTAGTAAAACGGTTGGGAGCTTCCTCAAAGCGTAATTCTATTACCGTTTCAGGCCCGGCATTTCCACAAAAAAAGCAGCTTTTAAAAGAATTTTTAGAGAGCGCATATTTACGTGCAGATACGTCCATAGGCACCATGTAGCCGGTTACAAACACTTGCTGACCTTCTAAATCTTGCAACGGTTTGGGAAAGTTTGGTTTAAAACTCATCTCGCCACCATCGCCAAAATCATTTTTATAAGTGGTAAGTCCAAGTAATTCCCACGGTAAAATTTTGGGCTCAGGAGGTATCGAAGAAAATAGAACTGCAAAAAGTACCAGAAACTTATGCATTAGAAAGTGTTTTAGGAATATTCAAATAAAACGCTTGCAAAGCGGGTAGTAAAGATGCAAAAAAGCTGATAACAAAACTAGCGGCTATCAAGTAGTATTCCGCAGTTAAAGGAACATACCAATTTGGTGCCAAAGTAAACCCAACGGATAAACTGTTGCCCACCAAAAGTAAAATTCCACGGCTCATAAAAAAGGAGAGCAATAGTGAGAAAACGGCAATGAGTAAACCTTCGGTACAAATTAAGCTAAATAACTTCCAGCGGCTTGCGCCAAGATTTCTAAGTAACGCTAACTCCCCTTTACGGGCTTGAAGGGACTGATACAAAGCAATAAAAACACTAACGCCAGATAACAACATAATAACCAAAGCCAAGGCCTGTAAAAATAAAACCGCATCTGAAACCAAACCAAATAATCGGTTAATTTCATAAGCAGGTAAAGCAGCCATCATACCCGTATTTTCGTTTATATAGTTTGGCAACATTATACGCGCCATAGCTCCTTTAAACTGTAGTAAAGCGGCTGTAATTTGTTTGGAGGAATCAGAATGTGCTGCGTGAGAATCGTTTGTTTGTGAAGGTGATGAAGTTGAATCTGCTGCATGTGAAGCGTGTTCATCTTTACTGTGATCGTGGTTTGCATGGCCATCATCAGCTGTCTCTAATTTATGCTCACTCTCCCCGTGCCCTTCCGCATGTACCGCCCACACGCTTTCCAAATTTCCAATAATCAGCTTGTCTAATACGGTTCCGGTTTGTGGTAAAATTTCAATGATTTTGTACGCAAAATGGTCGTGGCTTTCTATGCTGTTTTGCAATCCGTGATTACCGCTAAATGTATCACCAACCTTTAGTTTTGTGGTTTTTGCGGCAGTTGCACCCAACAGTACCTCTCCGGTTTTCGGGAAGTTTTTAGCTGCTACATCGTATAGCGTTAAATAACTTTGGTCGGTGCCGATGATTCTAAAATCCTGATAACTATCGCCATAGCTTAAGGGAATAGCGCTTTTTACCAAACTGTTTTTCTTAAGTTTTTCAAATTCCCACAAAGGTATATTTCCGGTTGGTGCATCTATTTGATATACAGCACTTAAAATAAGTTGCAGCGGACTACCTTTTGCGCCCACCACCATATCTACACCTTCAATGTTTTTTATAAATTGGCGCTCTAATTGGTTTTGTGCCAACAGGATTAAGGAAATTAAGCCGCAACCAAATGTGAGTAACAAAATACTTAGTGATGTGCTCAACTTGCGAAAGCGCAAATTTTTAAAAGCCAGATTTACTACATTCATAATTGCAAGGTGTTAGTAAATAAGCTTTTAAGTCGAGCGTCATGGGTTACTATTACCAAACTTGCTTGTGTTTTTTTTGCGGTTTTTAATAATAGGTTTCCAACACGTTTTGCATTTTCATCATCTAAGGCAGAAGTTGGTTCATCGGCCAATATCAGTTTTGGTTTACTTAATGCTGCTCTAATTATGGAAAAGCGTTGTTGCTCGCCTAAACTTAATTCTTTAGGTTTTTTACTTAATAAGTGTTTCACTTGCAAAGCATCGCATAGTGTTTCAATTTCTTTTACATCTGATTTGTTGGTGCTTAGCTTTTGTGCGAGTTTTAAATTTTCGCGCAGGTTTAGTGCTTCCACAAAAAAAGATTTTTGCCAAACTAAACTTATATTTTCCTTTCTAAATGCATCGCGCTTTGCCGTATTTAGGAGGTTTGGGTTTTCTCCATCAATCAAAACTTCTCCGGTAGTAGGCGTCAATAAAGCGCTCATTAAATGCAACAATGTACTCTTCCCGCTGCCCGATGGACCTAAAATCAACAGACTCTCATCGCGCCCCAGCGCAAGGTTAGGAAACCTTAAATGGGTTTGTGAGTTGTATTGATAACTAAGATTGAAAAGCTGTAAACGCATAATAATGTGTAGCGGCTAAAATAAAAGAATGATATGAAAACAGTTGTATTAGGCGCAAGTAATAATCCGAGCAGGTATTCTTATTTGGCGGTAAAGTCATTAAAGAGAAATGGTCATGAAGTAGTGCCCATTGGGCGTAAGGCAAGAGAGGTGGAAGATTGGCACATTTTAGAAGGCCAGCCGGAGATAGAAAATGTACACACCATTACCATGTATTTAGGCGCGAAAAACCAAACCGATTATTACGATTACATTTTAGGCTTAAAACCTACCCGTGTAATTTTTAATCCCGGAGCTGAAAATTTTGAACTAGAAGCTAAGTTAGAAAAAGCCGGTATAGAGGCTTTGCAAGCGTGTACCTTAGTAATGTTAAATACTAATCAGTTTTGAAAATCAACTAAAGGAATATCAGATTCTCTATCATTAATAATCATCAGTACTTTATTGCCAACGGTGCGCAATCCGGAAAAATCTACGGCCATGCTGTCTTTGAAAAAAGCTTCGCACATACCCGGATTTTCCATTAAAAAACGTAAGCGCACTTCAGGAAAAGTTCCTTCTTCATTTATGACTTTATCCCAAACTAAAGTGGGTTCTTTTGCACCACAGCCACTGTAAGAATAGGTAATGCTTACACACTTATCATTAACGTGTACTTTAGAAATATTGGGTCGGAATAGATTGGTGTCATTATAAAGCTCTAGGTTTTTGCTTAGTTTTTCGCAATTTATTCGGCTTGTTTTTTCACCGCTTTCCACCACGTTTGTTTCTATTGATTTTTCGGTAACAGCCGTTTGTTTTGTTTTGCAAGCAAACGCCAAAGAAGCAAGCATGGTTAAGAACAATAGTTTTTTCATGTTTAGTTTAGCTTAATTACCTTTTCGGTATAAATTTGTTCACCCTGTACTATTCTTATAATATATAAACCTTGCCGATAGCTACCCAAGGCAATATCTAACGATTCATTAGGCAATACAATTTTGTCAAAAACATCCATTATTTTTCCTTCCATAGAGAATATAGCAACCTTACAAGTTTCAGTAAAGGAGCCCAAGCCTTTAAAAACAACCACGTTTTTGGTGGGATTTGGGGCATACTCAAAAACGGTGGAATCAGCGGGTTTTTCATCTCCTAAAAATGCGCCACCCAAAGCAATAGCTCCGCTATTATTAGGGTCAAGCCACGGTTGTAATTGTCGGTTTGGAGCACTGCTATTTTGATTCCAGCTATAACTAAATTTACCATAAAAATCTAACCCATTGTTGTTTGAGCAGGAAGATGAACCTCCGGTAAGCACTCCGCGCAACAATCCATTTTCACTAAACAATCCGCTTCCCGAAGAGCCTCCCTCGGTGGTACCAAATCCATTTTGAGTAGCACTCCAGCGGAGTAGCCAATGGGTTTCTTCGGAAATAGGACCAAAAGCACCACTAGAAATAGTGGTTCGGTTGGTGCTAATCTTTTTAATATCACCTTCTGGGTGATGAATGGTGATGGCGTTAACAGGTTTAATGAGCTCATTTCTACTCCAGCCTGAAAAATAGGCGTTGTACGCAGGCGGAATATCAGTAGCCAATTTTAATAAAAGCAAGTCAGAGCCTTTTTCACCGCCTTCATCATCACTACGTGCTAATAAACTAGCACCCAAAATAGCTTGTGCTGCAAGTGCCCCTTCTGAAGCGGGATTTGTGCAAGTAGCCGATTGATAATTGAAATAAAATACCCACTGTTGTAAATCATTAGTGCTAGCAAATTGCGTATTAAAAATACCGCAATGCTCCGCAGAAAGTAGCAGAGGTTCATAATCATACGTTACCTTATTAATAAGCGTGCCTGTGCACCAACCGGCAATGCTACCTACCCGCAGCAAAATGCGCACGGTACTTTGTATTTGCTTTGCATAGTTATTTCCTTCGCTGCAAGCTGTGTTTACTTGGCACACATCAGCATCACCAAAGTCTTCGGTTTTATAAGCGTTTTGGTAGGCGGGCAAAAGCAGTAATTCAGAAACCTGTGCGGTAGGAGTTAGGTTTGATCTCCATATTAAAATCAATTCCAAGTGTTCTAAAGTACTTTCGGTAAGCGTACTTTCTTGAAAGAGTTTATCTGCGGTAATTATTTGAATTACTTGTTCATTTTGCTTTACAAGCAAGGTATCTTTAAAGGTAAGCCTTAGGTTTTTCACCATAGCCTGCATAGCTAATTGTTGCTTTTGAAAAGATAAATGATACAGCGTTTTAGAGGCATAGGTTTCAACTTTACCTTCAGTAAAACTTTTATTTACAGCGTAGTACTTTCCAGCTATTTTAAAAGCGGCTTTTTCTTGTGCAGCATTTAATTCTGTTTTAAAAGTTTCTAATGTTAACGCTGCTAGCTTTTGCTGAGCATTTATAGAAAAACATAAAAGGAAGCAGCAAATAAGTAAACCTACTTTTTTAAGAGAGTAATCTTTGGCGTAGTAAAAATTCAAGTTGATCATTTGATGTTGCCAGTTTTTCAAGAAGTTCTTTATTATCTCGCCTTAAGCGAAATACCTCATGTGCAGTGTGCATAGTGGCTTTTAAATCACCTTCATTCCAAGGTTTGGTTAGGTAGCGATACACTTGCCCTTTATTAATAGCATCTACCACCGCATTAATATCTGTGTAACCGGTAATTAAAATCCTAATTGGCTCCGGTTTTATAAGTTGCACTTGCTCCAAAAATTCTATACCTGTCATATTGGGCATGCGTTGATCGGTAAGAATAATGTGCAAATCATTTTCTTCCACAATTTTTAAACCTTCCGCGCCATTATCGGCAATGTGTACCTCAAAATCTTTACGGAAAGTAGCCTTAAATGAAGTCAGGTTATGCACTTCATCATCTACATAAAGCATTCTTATTTTTTCTTGTGGCTCACTCATAGCATAAGTTTGTGAATAAAATCTGAGCCGAAAGTAACTGATATTTTCCACATAGTTACCTTAGCATTCTGATATTACCAACACAAATGAAAACAACTACTCAAGTTTTAGTTGAGAAACTCAGAGATTTGAAATCACCCGACTTAGCAAGTACCGAGCATTTTATTTATAGGCTTAACAATGCGGAGGATGTTGCAGATTTACAAAAACTGATAGACGCAACTTCTAATCTTGTGCATCACAACGAAATTGTAGCGCAATGCAGGGAATTAGTAAAGATTGACAGGCCAAAAGAAAAATTTGACGAATCAACCTTAGAGGCTGAAGCGCTTAAGTTTTTAGAAGCTATGGGTGGCGATGATTTTGGTAATTATATATATTACCCTTGGAGTAAAAAGCTCATTAGAATTTTACCTGAAAAGGAATTTATTCGCTTGCGCACCAGTCGCAATAAGCATAAAATAACGGAAGCTGAGCAAGCACAACTAGCCACCAAAATAGTAGGTGTAATTGGTTTATCAGTAGGGCAAAGTGTAGCAATTACTATGGCTACCGAAAGAATTTTTGGCACCATACGAATTGCCGATTTTGATACCTTGGAATTAAGCAACCTTAATAGAATACGCAAAGGTTTAGATTATTTAGGTAGTGCTAAAACAACCATGGTAGTGCGAGAAATTGCAGAAATTGATCCCTATTTGAAGGTTGAATTATTCACCGAGGGAATTACTAAAACCAACCTAGACGACTTTTTGGGAACCGGAGAAAATTGCCTAGATATTTTAATTGAAGAGTGCGATGCCTTCCCAATAAAAATTATGGCCAGACTTAAAGCTAGAGCGCTTAAAATTCCGGTGCTAATGGATACCAGTGATAGAGGAATGATGGACGTGGAACGTTTTGACTTAGAGCCCAAAAGACCTATATTCCACGGTTTGGTAGAGGAGAAAATGTTGCTTGACGTTGGCAATTTATCAGAAGCACAAAAAGTGGCCATTCTTTTTAAAGTGGTGGGCGGCAAGGATTTATCTAGCCGATTAAAAGCTTCACTTTTAGAAATGAATCAAACCATAGGGAGTTGGCCGCAACTTGCCTCCAGCGTTACCTTGGGTGGTGCTATTACTACCGATTTAGCTAGGAGAATATTATTGGACAGAAAAGTGGAAAGTGGTCGGTTTTACATAGATTTAAATACGCTAATTCCAGAAAAAACGGAAGAAAAATTCAAACCTCCGGTTTTTGAAAGACCAGATAAATCGCTTAAAAAAGAAGCAATACAGCGGTTTAATAAAACGAATGATTGGGAAGGAAACATTAGTATTTCAAAAGAGGATTTATATTTTATTGTAGAAAGAGCGGGGGAAGCACCTTCATCAGGAAACGACCAACCTTGGGAATTTGTGCAAGAAGGTGATTTGCTGTTTGTGTTTCACCGAAAGGATCGCTCTTTTTCATTTGGAGATTTTAAAGACATTGCCTCCATACAAAGCATAGGCGCAGCTATTGAGAATTTACGCATTGCTGCCGAGTTTAAAGGATACGCCATAGAGCATAAATTTATTGCAGAAGAAAACGAAGCTTTGTTAAAAGTGGTAATTGGTTTTAAACAGCTTTTTGAAAAGAGTAAATTGGATAACGAGACCCTGCTAAAAGCAATTCCCTTTCGTCAAACCAACCGAATTGTAGAACCACGAAAATTGGTGCCTCAACCTTTGCTTGAGCAGCTTACTACCTGTGGTGAAAGCGTGGAAAATACGGAAGTAAAATGGCTAACCGATACTAATGATTTAGCAGAATTAGGCGAAATTTTATCGGAGTGTGATAAGATTAGAGTTTTACATAAATGGGGGCATTATGATTTTTTTCACAGAGAAATGCGCTGGACGCCAGAAGAAGCCATAGAACGGGGCGATGGTATTGATATAAGAACATTAGAAGTACCCAGCGAAATGATGGGCGCTATAAAAATGCTACAAGAGGAAGAAGTTATTGATACTTTACGCCAAGTGGAGGGGGGCGATGGCTTTAATTCTATATCGCGTGAAGCCATAAATGCAGCCGCTGCCGTTGGTTTAGTAATTCGTCCTACATTTGCCCAAGAAGAGTTTTTTTTAGGGGGTATGGCTTGGGAAAGACTTTGGCTGAAAGCAACGGTAATGGATTTAGCCATTCATCCTTTAATAGCTCCTTTATATTTGTTTCCTCGGCAAGTTTATGGAAAAAACGAAGGTTTAAGTCAAGCTGATGCATTGAAATTAAAACACTTACGTGAGCGATTTTTGAAGCTTTGGAATATTCCGGAGTATAAGGGAGAAATTTTTCTTTTTAGATTATTCAAAACCAATCACACACCGGTGCGCGCACTTAGGCTACCGTTAGAAACTATACTTAGTACCAATGTTTAGACATGATCCCAAAGTAAGAATTCGGGCATTTAGAGCGATAGATGATAAGGAATCTTCACTAAAGTTTTTAAACGGCCACAAACGTGTGTTAGAAATGCACGGTGTAAAGCAAGTTACTTCTGTTAATGCTGAATGGATTGAAAACCCCGGTGTATTTGTATTGTTGGTAGAGTCTTTAGATGGCGAAAAAGTGTTTGGCGGCTCTCGCATTCACGCATGGTTGCCAAAGCATAGTTTGCCTATTGAAGATGCCACCGGATACATGGATGAAACGGTGTATGCGCACGTAAAAGAGCAGGCAGTAAAAGGTACCGGTGAGCTTTGCGGATTATGGAATAGTATGGAAGTAGCAGGGTTAGGTGTAGGTAGTTTCTTAGCCACTAGAGCAGGCGTTACCATTTGCAATCAAATAGGTTTAAACTCACTATTTGCCCTTTGCGCTCCTTACACCGTAGAATTTGCAGAACGCGTAGGCTGCCAAGTTTTAAAAGATGTGGGCAATGATGGAACCTTTTATTACCCCAAATTAGATTTACTAGCCACAGCAGTGCTGCTGCCCGATACAAATGCCTTAACAACGGCTTTGGAAACAGAGCAAACAAAAATTAATGCCTTACGGGAAAAACCTTCTTGTTTGGTAGTGGAGCCAACGCCTAGGGGAAACAAAACAATTGAAATACACTACGAACTTAACTTAACCGAAATACCAAACAATGAATTTCACTTTCCTCTTTAAAACATTAAAATCAGTTAAGCTTTTGGCTTTACTGCTGCTATGCCTTCAAGGTTTTGAAAGCCAAAGCAAACCAGTAGAAACCAATAACAGTAGGTATTTAGGCAGTAGCTTAGGGTATTTCATTGATGATGCTCGCGTTTTTACTTCCGATAATATTAGGAGTGCAACGTTTGAATCTACTGAAAGTCCAGTTTTAAATTTAGGCTTTAATGATAATCCAGTTTGGCTAAAATTAAACTGTTTAAATGCTAATAATGAAGATGATTTTTACCTAAATTATGCTTTCCCATTAGTAGATTCTATCTGGGTGTATCAAAATTTAGAAAACCAATTGGTGGAAATTTATAAGTCGGGTGCTAATTTCGAAAATGCGGAGCGTTTTATTAAGCATCAAAATTTTATTTTTCCGATAAGATTTGAGGATAACACCACTTCTTTAGAAATTTTTTTAAAAGTAAAATCATCAGGACAATTAATTATTCCTATTTCGGTTGAAAAACCGGAGCAATTAATTACCTCCCTTACCGCTCAAGATTACTGGAAAGGAATTTTTTATGGCGTTTTATTAGCCATGATTTTTTATAATTTGATTATTTCAATTTTTATAAGAGATCGGTCGTATTATTTTTATGTAGCGTACATCGTTTTTGTTACCATCAGCCAATCGTTATTAGATGGATATTTTCAGCGCTATATTTTGGGAGATAGTATTTATTTAACCCATGTTTTAGTGATTTTTGCGCCCAGTATGGCAGGCTTTTTTGCGCTCTATTTTGCACAAGTATTTCTGCATGTAAAACAATATTCAAAAAGGTTAAATGCAGGAATTATAGCCTTACAAGTTTTTTACTTGCTTATTGCCATTTTATCGTTTTATCCAAAATTGAATTTTTTATACAGTTTGGTAGATGTAGCCGCATTATTGGTGGCGGTGTATTCCTTAGTGTTTTCATCTTTAATTGCAAAAACTGGTAGTAGGCCAGCGCGCTTTTTTCTAATTGCATTTACTACATTACTATTAGCTTTGGTAGTATTTGTTTTTAGAAATGTTGGACTAATTCCGTATGGTTTTTTTAGTAATAATGCACTGCAAATAGGTTTTGGCGTGCAAGTAGTTTTACTTTCTATTGCTTTGGCAGATAGGATTAATACGCTTAGAAAGGAGAAGGAACTATCGCAGGCGCAAGCACTTGATGCGGCTCAAGAAACACAAGATTTAATTAAACGACAAAATGTAGAGCTTGAGCAGCGGGTAGATGAGCGCACACTTGAATTACAAGAAGCCAATGAAGAGTTGCAGGTAACCCTGGATAACCTTAAAGAAACCCAAACACAGTTGGTAGATTCTGAAAAAATGGCTTCTTTGGGTCAGCTTACAGCGGGTATTGCGCATGAAATAAATAACCCTATTAACTTTGTAACTAGTAATATAACGCCTTTACGAAGAGACTTAACCGATATATATGCAATTATAAATGCTTACAGTACTATAAATACCGCAGAATTTGAAACGCAGTACAAAAAAGCTAAAGAAACAGAACAGGAATTGGAGTTTGAATACTTACAAACGGAGATAAATTCTTTAGTTGATGGGATATCGGAAGGTGCCAACCGTACCAAAGAAATAGTGCAAGGTTTACGAACCTTTAGCAGATTAGATGAAGACACTATTAAGCAAGCCAATTTGCATGAAAATATACGCAGTACAATGGTTTTGCTAAACAATAAAATTAATGGAGAAATTAAAATTGAAGAGGTTTTTGATTCAAAAATTGGTGATATAGAGTGCTATCCTGGTAAGTTAAATCAAGTGTTGATGAATATCCTAAACAATGCAATTTATGCAGTGCAGCATAAAAAATATGAAGAAGGTGAAGCAGCAAAAATCATAATAAAAACAGAGCGAGAAGGGTCGGAAGTTATTATAACTATTTCAGACAATGGAATAGGTATGAGTACTGAAACTCAAAAGAAAATATTTGAACCATTTTTCACAACAAAGGATGTAGGAGAGGGCACAGGTTTGGGTATGTCTATTGTGTTTAAGATTATTCAAAAGCATAATGGAAATGTTGCCATGCACAGTAAACTAGGTAGGGGAACGGATTTTAGCATACATTTGCCTATAAGCCAACCAAGTGAATTTGAATGATCGGAACTCTAAAAAATAAGCAAATCCGGATTTTATATTTGGATGACGAAGAAAATAATTTAAACTCTTTTAAAGCAGCATTTAGAAGAGAGTATGATATTTACTTGGCTAAAAATTCTGAAGAAGCTTTTAATATTTTAAAAACGGTAAAACCGCAAATCGTTTTTTCTGATCAGCGAATGCCCGTTACCTCAGGAGTAGAATTTTTTAACGCGGTACGTCAAGTTTTCCCTGATCCTGTTCGTATTCTTATGACAGGTTATACGGACATCAATGATATTATCCTTGCTATAAATAAAGGTCATATTTATAGGTATATTACAAAGCCTTGGAATGAGCATGAAGTAAGAGTAGCCATTGAAAATGCGTATGACTTATATCTTACCAAACGTAGCTTGGCAGATAAAATGGAGGAGCTGGAAAAAACCAATCACGAGTTAAATCGCTTTATTTACAGTGCTTCACATGATTTACGAGCACCCGTAGCTAGTAGTTTAGGTGTACTTAGAGTTGCACAATATGAGGTTAAGGATGAAATGGCTCTAGACTATTTCAATAAGGTAGATGGTACCCTTCAACGTTTAGATGCACTCATCCATAATATTGTTGACTATTATAAAAATTCGCGCGAGCAGTCAGAGTTAGAGTCAGTTGACTTGAAAAAGATTATTAACGGTATTTTAGAATCGCTAAGGAGTGCTAGTGAAAATGCAGTAGCTACAGTAGATTATGATGTTAACGATCAGTTACAGTTCAAATCCGATCCTTTTAGAATTAGAATTATTTTAAGTCAATTAATTAGTAATGCCGTAAAGTTTAAAAAACCAACACAGCCAGTTGCTAAAATAAAAGTAAAAATTTTCATAGATCTTGACCATGCCATAATTTCGGTACAAGATGAGGGGGTAGGTATAATGGAGAAGCATTTGCAAAAGGTTTTTCAAATGTTTTTTAAATCGAACGAAAGTGATATGAGTGGCTCAGGTATAGGATTATACATAGTAAAAGAAGCCCTTGATAAATTGGAAGGTACGATTAGCGTAAGTTCTGAAAAAGGAGAAGGTACCAAGTTTATTCTTAAAATTCCCAATCGAATTTAAGCTTTATGCAGAGCAAATCTTTTATGATTATTGATGATAACTATGTAGATAGATTTGTACATGTTAAACTCTTGCGTTTGGGAAATATTAGTACTAAAGTGGTGGAGTTTTCAAATGGTATGGATGCTTTAGATCATTTAAAGTTAAATCAAGAAGATGCAGCTGATTTACCGGATATTATTCTGCTTGATATTATGATGCCTGAAATGGATGGTTTTGATTTTTTAATACACTTTGATGCATTATATAAAACCATGGCTAAAGTGCCCAAAATTTTCATGCTTAGCAGCTCAGAAGATGAATCAGATCAGCAACGCGCCAATGATAATAAGCATGTAGAACACTTGCTTAAAAAGCCATTTTCTCCAAAATCATTCATTGAACACTTAGAGCGCTTAAAATTCTGATTTTAAGTGGAAAGTAAGTTTGTTAAATTTTTCTTTAGCCATATTTAAACTAAAGGAAGAGTCTGCCAAAAACACCAATCGTCCAAATTTATCTTTAGCCAAATAGCGGTATTTCAACTTACTAAATTCTGCTAGTTGCGCATCATCATGGGCTTCTATCCAACACGCTTTATGGGCAGAGTAGGGTTCATACGTGCACTTTGCGTTGTACTCATGCTCAAGGCGATATTGAATAACCTCATATTGTAATGCGCCCACGGTACCAATAATTTTTCTATTGTTACTTTCTAGCGTAAATAATTGCGCCACCCCTTCGTCCATCAATTGGTCAATACCTTTATTAAGTTGTTTAGACTTTAACGGATCAGCGTTATTTATAAACCTAAAATGCTCAGGTGAAAAGCTAGGAATACCTTTAAACTGTAAATTTTCACCAGAGGTTAGGGTATCGCCAATTCTAAAATTTCCTGTGTCATGCAAGCCTACAATATCTCCGGGATACGATTCATCAACCACGCTTTTTTTAGAAGCCATAAAAGCCGTTGGATTGCTAAACTTTAGGTTTTTACCTAAGCGCACGTGATAATAGTTTGTGTTGCGCTCAAACTTACCGGAAACAATTTTTAAGAAAGCAATTCTATCGCGATGCTTCGGATCCATGTTTGCGTGAATTTTAAATACAAAGCCACGGAAAGTTTCCTCAAACGGAGATACTTCTACATCTCCCGCCATTTTAGGTTGTGGGTTTGGTGCAATGTCCACAAAGCAATTTAATAGTTCTTGCACACCAAAGTTGTTTAAAGCACTTCCAAAAAACACCGGAGATAAATCACCTTTCAAATAAGCGTCTCTATCAAATTTCGGAAAAACACCTTTTACCAACTCTATATCTTCACGCAATTGTTTGGCGTATTCTTTTTCTATTAATTCATCCAATTTAGGGTCGTTTACATCCTTAATTTGAATGCTTTTTGCAATTTTTTGCTTCTTTTGCTCTGTGTACAATTGCAAGTTATTTTCCCACATATTGTAAACACCTTTAAAACGTTGGCCCATACCAATTGGCCAACTTAAAGGGCATACGGTTAGCCCCAGTTTTTCTTCTATTTCATCAATAAGATCATACGCATCTTTTCCTTCTCTGTCTAGCTTGTTTATAAAAACAATTACCGGTGTAGCACGCATCCGGCATACTTCTACCAGCTTTTCCGTTTGGGCTTCTACGCCTTTTGCAACATCAATTACCACAATTACGCTATCTACTGCCGTAAGGGTTCTATAGGTATCTTCAGCAAAATCTTGGTGACCGGGTGTATCTAAAATGTTTATTTTTTTACCACCATACTCAAAACCCATTACCGAAGTAGCCACAGAAATACCTCTTTGGCGCTCTATTTCCATAAAATCAGAAGTAGCTCCTTTTTTAATCTTGTTTGATTTTACAGCACCCGCTTCCTGTATGGCTCCACCATATAATAGAAGTTTTTCCGTAAGCGTTGTTTTACCCGCATCGGGGTGCGATACAATACCAAACGTTCTACGTTTTTCTATCTCCGTTGTAAACTTGCTCATTAACCTAAAAAATTGGAGCGCAAAAGTAACGGTTTCCGTTGAGGAGGAAGTCATCAACTTTGTTTAATAAATTGCATAAAACATTAAACAATAATATCTTTGCATCGTTCCTAAGACGTTTTAACAATAAAAAAAGTCATGCAGTCCAAATATTCAATTAAAGATTTAGAACGACTTTCCGGTATCAAAGCACATACACTTAGAGCTTGGGAGCAGCGCTATAATTTAATTGAGCCTTTCCGCACGGATACCAATATTAGGTATTACGTAGATGAGCATTTAAAGCGCATATTAAATACGGCCGTTTTAGTAAAAGGCGGTATGAAAATTAGCATGGTTGCCAAACTCAGCGAGGGCGAAATTCGTTCAGCCGTTGTAGATGCCGGCAGATATCAAGGGAATTATGAAAGTCAAATAAACGCTTTTAAAATTGCCATGCTCGATTATGACGAGTATTTGTTTGACTCTGTATTTAACAAATGCTTAATGCAGTTTGGTACAGATGAAACGCTTACCAATATTTTAGGCGTATTTATTAGAGAAATAGGAATGCTGTGGCAAGCTGGCGCAATTACTGTTAGCAATGAGCATTTTATTAGCAACCTTGTAAAGCAAAAGCTTTTTTCCATTATAGATCAAACTATTATTCCTAATGCTAAGGATAAACCTAGTTTCGTTTTGTACTTACCTTCTGATGAATTACACGAACTAAGCTTGTTGTATTTATACTACTTCCTAAAAAAAACCGGACACAAAGTTATTTACTTAGGCCAATCTACTCCTATTGATTACTTAAAGGAAGTGGCAGAGCGTACCAAGATAGATCGTTTTATCTCCATTTTTACCACACGTCCTAATTACGAAGAGGTAGATATTTATTTTGAAGAGATAGGGCAGTCTTTTGATGCAGACACCTATAAATTCTTTGTTTGTGGAATCCAAGTTAAGGAATACAATGTTGAACAGTTACCAAGTTCTGTTCAAGTTTTACCAAACTTTGAGGAATTGAAGAAAGCCTTGGTAAAATAAATCAGTACGCTCCTTATTATTAGTTTATTAATGCTTACGCTTAGCGCAATGTAATTCGAATTCAATGCTCCTAATTTTCAATAAATTACATTTTTGTCATACTTTTATTACAGAAAAGTATTGCTTATTCAACTTTTTGTTTAACTTTGACCGAAGAATACTTAAACAAGCAATTCAAATAAACTAGAATATGTCAAAGTCAGAATTCGGTTCCATGATTCTTTCGCACGAATCTTTCCTAATGCAATTAGCAATGAAGCTTACCAGAAGCTCTGAAGATTCAAATGATTTAATTCAAGAAACTTTTTTTAAGGCGTTAAAAAACAAAGACAAGTTTCAAGAAGGTACTAATATTAAAGGGTGGTTATATACCATTATGAAAAATACCTTTATCAATGCGTATCGTAAGAGAAAAAATCAAAATACTTTTGTAGATGAAACTGACAATAAGTATTTCTTGAATATGGGTGAAACAGAAAAAACAGCTACTACTGATGCCTCTGTTGATCAAGAGTACATGATGCAGCAAATTAATAGTGTTGAGAAAACATACGTAGAAACATTTATGATGTACTACAATGGTTATAAGTATGAGGAAATCTCTGAAATATTAGATATTCCATTAGGCACTGTAAAAAGCAGAATTTTCTTGGCAAGAAAGAAGATGCAAGCAAAATTGCAGGATTATCGCTAATATAAATCGCTACCCTCAAAACGTATGAAGGCTCTTGTTATTGGTTCAGGTTTTTCAGGTATTTCAGCTGCCACGCACCTAGCTAATAAAGGGTTCGAGGTTACAGTTTTAGAAAAAAACACCCAGCTTGGTGGAAGGGCAAGATCTTTCTCTGAGCAGGGTTTTACTTTTGATATGGGGCCTAGTTGGTATTGGATGCCCGATGTTTTTGAGCGATACTTTGCTGATTTCGGAAAAAAAGTTTCTGATTATTATACCCTAAAAAGGTTAAGTCCTTCTTACCGTGTTTATTTTGCTGAAAACGATTTTGTAGATATGCCTGCTTCCTTAGATGGATTGTACAAACTGTTTGATTCTATTGAAAACGGTGCAGGCGAAAAATTACGTCAATTCTTATCAGAGTCCGCGTATAAATATGATGTAGGTATTAATGATTTGGTGTATAAGCCAGGTTTAAAACTAACGGAGTTTGCCGATATGCGCGTAATGAAAGGGCTCTTTCAATTACATTTATTAAAATCCATGCGCTCTTATGTGCGCAGTTATTTCAAAAGTGAAAAACTGCGACAATTAATGGAATTTCCAATTTTATTTTTAGGTGGCACACCGGAAAATACTCCCGCTTTATATAGCTTAATGAATTATGCAGATATGGCTTTGGGTACTTGGTATCCGGAAGGTGGAATGCATAAAATTGTGGAGGGTATGGTTGCCTTAGCAAAGGAACAAGGCGTTACCTTTATTACCGATGCGGAAGTGTTAAATATTGACGTTGAAAATGGTGTAGCTACTCAAGTGCGTACCAAAAAAGAAACATATACTTTTGATGTACTAATTGCCGGAGCAGATTATCATCATGTAGAACAACATTTAATAGAGAAAAAATATCGCACATATAGTGCTGATTATTGGGATAAACGGGCATTGGCGCCTTCCAGTTTATTGTTCTATTTAGGCATTAATAAAAAAATAGAAAACCTAAAGCATCACACGCTTTTTTTTGATGCGGATTTTGATGAACACGCCAAAGAAATTTACTCAGACCCAAAATGGCCTTCTGCTCCCTTGTTTTATGCTTCTTGTACCTCCAAAACAGATAATACAGTAGCACCGGAAGGTTGTGAAAATTTATTTTTACTGATGCCTATTGCACCAGATTTAAAGGATGATGCTTTTTCTAGAGAAAAGTATTACAATTTGATGATGAATAGGTTAGAAAAGCATGTGGGCGAATCTATTGCAGATCATGTAGTATATAACAGAAGTTACGCAGTTAAAGATTTTAAGGAAGATTATCATTCCTATAAAGGCAATGCCTATGGGCTTGCCAATACATTAAAGCAAACGGCTATTTTAAAACCGAGCATTAAGAGTAAAAAGGTAAAAAACCTTTATTACACAGGGCAATTAACTGTTCCTGGCCCAGGCGTACCGCCTTCACTAATTTCCGGAAATGTAGTGGCAAAGGAAGTAGCGAAAGAATTTAAGATGGAAACCACTTTATGAAGGAGATTTTTGATAACATATCTTGGCGAAGTAGTAAAATGGTTACCAAAACCTATAGCACTTCATTCTCGCTAGGCATTTTAGCTTTAGATAAACGGTTGCGCCATCATGTGTATGGCATTTACGGCTTTGTGCGCTTTGCTGATGAAATTGTGGATAGCTTTCATGAATATGATAAACCATGGTTGCTAAAAGATTTTAAAAACCAAACGTATCAAGCTATTGAAAAAGGGATTAGTTTAAATCCTATTTTGAATGCTTTTCAAGCTACGGTGCGGGAATTTAATATTGATATTGAGCTAATTGATACTTTTTTGAATAGCATGGAAATGGATTTAAATCCATCACACCACTATACTACTGAAAAGTATGAAGAGTATATTTTGGGTTCTGCGGAAGTGGTTGGTTTGATGTGCTTAAAAGTGTTTTGCTACGGTAATCAAGAGCAATACAATCACTTAAAGCATTCGGCCATGAAGCTAGGCTCAGCTTTTCAAAAAATTAATTTCCTTAGAGATTTAAATGCAGATTATCAAGACCTTGGAAGAACCTATTTTCCGGGAGTAGATTTATCGGTGTTTAACGATGAGGTAAAACTAGCTATAGAGCAGGATATTGAAAAAGACTTTAGAATGGGGTACGAAGGAATAATTCAATTACCAAAAAAAGCCAGATTTGGCGTTTATATAGCGTACGTGTATTATTTTGCACTGTTTCAAAAAATAAAAGCAACGCCCGCCACGGTAATTTTAAGTCAGCGGGTGCGCATTCCAAATCGTAATAAATACGGTTTATTTATACAATCATATTTTAAACATAGCTTTAATCTTATATAATAAAGTACATGGTGGAGAAGGTTATCCTGGTTAACGAGCATGATGAAGAGCTTGGACTGATGGAGAAAATGGAAGCACATGAAAAAGGGTTATTACACCGCGCTTTTTCGGTTTTTGTGCTAAATGATGAAAGAGAAATTATGATGCAACAACGCGCCTATCATAAATATCATTCGGGCGGATTGTGGACAAATACTTGTTGCAGTCATCCCCGTAAGGGAGAAGCAGTAGAAGAAGCCGCCCACCGAAGAATGGTAGAAGAAATGGGTTTTGATTGCAAAATGACCAAAGTACTTGACTTCATTTACTACGCAGAACTTGATAAGGGCCTTACCGAACATGAGTTTGACCATGTTTTTGTGGGTGAATGCGACACTATTCCCAACATTAACCCTGATGAAGTAGCTTCTTGGAAATGGATGAGTGTAGCCGATATTTCACTGGATTTAGAAGAAAATCCGGAGCATTATACCGAATGGTTTAAAATAATTTTCGACCGCTTCGTAAAGGCCGTAAGCAATCCGGTATGAAAGTAACTGTAAGCCGACATGCGCATTTTAATGCTGCGCACAGATTGCACAATCCTAATTGGGATGCTGCTAAAAATGAAGCACTTTTTGGGAAGTGTAATAATCCACAGTATCACGGGCATAACTACGAATTAATTGTTTCTGTAAAAGGAGAAGTAAATAGCGAAACCGGTTATGTGGTAGATATGAAATGGTTGGCTGATATAATTGAAGAAAAGATAGAAAAACGGTTTGATCATAAAAATTTAAATGAACAAACGGAAGAATTTAAAGCACTAAATCCTACGGCTGAAAATATAGCGGTGGTGATTTGGAATATTTTAAAAAGGGAGATGGACGATGATTTTGAACTTAAAATAACACTGTATGAAACTCCGAGAAACTTTGTTGAATACTCCGGTTAACGGAAAATTAAACCGAAATAAAATAGAAGCGAATGCCGATGAAATTTGGCAGGATATTGAAATGGCTGGTGAAGATCATATTTCTACCGGTTTAGAAACCCCAATGCACAAGAACGCCTTCGCGCTAAGCGATGAAATGAAGATTACGCAAATAAGTGAAAAATTTGCTGATATTATGCATTTGCTGGGTATGGATTTGAATGACGACAGTTTAAGAGGTACACCCTTGCGCGTGGCCAAAATGTACGTGAAGGAGGTGTTTCAAGGCCTAAATCCAAAAAACAAACCAGAAGTAAAGCTTTTTGATAATAAGTATCGCTATGGCCAAATGTTGGTGGAGCGTAACATAACCCTGCACTCGTATTGCGAACATCACTTTGTACCCATTTTAGGAAAAGCGCATGTAGCGTATGTTTCATCAGGTAAGGTAATAGGCTTGAGTAAGATAAACCGGATTGTAAAGTATTTTGCTAAACGCCCGCAGGTGCAAGAGCGCTTAACGGAGCAAATTGCCGCTGAACTTAAAATAGCCTTAGAAACAGATGATGTGGCGGTAATTATTGATGCCGACCACATGTGCGTAGCAACCCGTGGTGTAGAAGATACTGGAAGTAGCACACTTACAGCGCATTACTCGGGTATTTTTAAAGAAGATAGTAAAAAAGCAGAATTTATAGAATACATAAAAACCATATAGAATGAGCACTTATTTAGTAGTAGGAGGAGGAACAGGCATAGGAAAACAAGTAGTTCAAGATTTAGTAAAGGAAGGACATACAGTAATTGCGGCTTCACGTAGTATAAAGGATGCTGATTTGCCAAAAGAGGTAGAAAAACAAACGTATGATGCACTGGGCGATAATGAATTAGAGGTGCCCGAAACCTTATCGGGACTGGTTTACTGTCCGGGAAGTATTGATTTAAAACCGTTTGATCGGTTTAGTTTGGATAAGTTTAGGGAAGAAATTGAATTAAATTATATAGGCGCCATTAAAGCGGTGCAAAGTTGCATAAAGGCGCTTAAAAAAGGAGAGGGAAGTGTGGTGCTTTTTAGTACAGTGGCTGTGCAAACGGGCTTACCATTTCACTCAGCCATTAGTGGTGCCAAAGGAGCAGTAGAGGGGCTTACCCGTAGTTTGGCTGCTGAGTACGCGCCAAAAATAAGGTTTAACGCTATTGCGCCCTCTTTAACCGATACGCCTTTGGCTGAAAGCTTGCTGAATAACGATAAGAAACGTGAATCAAACACCAACCGCCACCCGCTTAAAAAAATAGGAACACCAGAAGATATTAGCAATGCTGTATTGTATTTACTTACAGAGAAATCCCGTTGGGTTACGGGTCAAATAATGCAACTAGACGGTGGTATGTCATCGGTAAGATCTTTATAAAAGATGGCTGAAGTTCATTTTTCGGAACCGGATTTTAACAAGTGGGAGCGGTTTTATCGCGCTAATTTTTTTAATTCTATTGGTGGTTTTAAAAGTTTAAATTTAATTGGCACTAAAAGCGCTTCCGGAATTGAAAACTTGGCAGTTTTTTTCTCGGTAGTGCATCTAGGCGCAAATCCGCCTTTGCTGGGTTTAGTGTTTAGGCCGCATACCGTTCCTAGGCACACGCTAGAAAATATCCGCGAAAGCAAAAGCCTAACGGTAAATTCTGTAAACAAAGCTATGTACAAGCAAGCGCATCAATGTTCCGCTAGTTATGGGCAGGCAGTTTCTGAATTTGTTGAAGTTAACTTAACACCGTTTTATTCTGACACTTGTTTTGCTCCATTTGTGCAAGAAAGTTCTGTAAAAATTGCGTGTACGTATGTAGAGGACTATTTAATTGAGGCGAATAAAACCATTTTTATGGTGGCTAAAATTGATGAGGTGTTTGTAGAGGATACTATTCTACAAAAAGATGGTTTAATTGATTTAGCAGCGGGGCAAGGTGTAGCTGTTAATGCTTTAGATGCTTATTACCAGCCAACTTTACTTGAGCGCTTGGCCTATGCAAGACCGAATGAACCTTTAAAAAACTTAGATGAGTAATAGTTTGGCAATTTTTTGGTTTAGAAGAGACTTGAGATTAGAAGACAACGCGGGTTTATATAATGCGCTTAAATCAAAACACCCGGTGTTGCCACTTTTTATTTTTGATAAAGAAATTTTAGATAAACTTCCTGAAAAAGATGCGCGGGTATTATTTATTCACCAAGAAGTATTGCGACTTAAAAAGGAATTAGAAAAATTAGGAAGTTCATTACTTATAAAATACGGAACGCCTAAAGAAGTGCACGAAGCATTATTACAGGAATACCAACCGGCTGCAATATTTACCAATAGAGATTATGAGCCGTATGCGCAAAAACGAGACAAGGATTTGTATGATTTTTACCAAGCAAATGGTGTTTCTTTTAAGGGCTATAAGGATCAGGTAATTTTTGAGAAAAACGAAGTATTAAAAAATGATGGAAAGCCATACACAGTATTTACACCATACATGCGTACTTGGAAATCTGTATTAACGCCTTATTATTTAAAACCTTACCCAACTAAAAAGTACTTTTCTAATCTGTATAAAACAAAGCCTTTACCTAGTATTTCGCTCAATCAAATGGATTTTAAACCATTTGATTTTGAATTTCCATCTAGGGAAATCAATGCCGATATCATTAAGGATTATCATAAAACACGCGACATTCCTTCTATAAAAGGCACCACACGTTTAAGCTTGCACCTGCGTTTTGGCACGGTAAGCATTCGTCATTTGGCTAACATGGCTCAACAAACCAATGAGAAGTTTTTTAATGAGTTAATTTGGAGGGATTTTTATCAGTGCATTACTTTTCACTTTCCACATAGTATTAAGCATTCTTTTAAACCCAAGTATGACGCAATACCTTGGCGTAATAATGAAAAGCAATTTGAAGCATGGTGCCAAGGTAAAACAGGTTATGCTTTAGTAGATGCAGGAATGCGCGAGTTAAATGCAACCGGGTTTATGCATAATAGAGTGCGTATGTTGGTAGCTAGTTTTTTAACCAAGCATTTACTAATTGATTGGCGGTGGGGTGAAACGTATTTTGCCGAAAAGCTTTTAGATTATGATGCTGCTTCTAATGTGGGAGGTTGGCAATGGGCTGCCGGAAGCGGGGTAGATGCCTCACCATATTTTAGAGTGTTTAATCCTACTTTGCAATTAGAAAAGTTTGATAAAGATTACAAATATGTAAAACAGTGGGTACCTGAGTTTGGAACATCTGAGTATCCTGATCCTATTGTAGAGCATAAGCAAGCACGACTTAATGCTATTGATACTTTTAAAGAAGCATTAGGTTAATATCTCTGTTAATAATTTTACTATCGTACCCTTTATTGAGAATGAGTACGATACGCCTCTAAACACAGTAAAATAAACTTGTACTATATTTTATTATATGTTTTCGGGATATAATAGACTGTTAAATAATAAGTTACCCGTTTAAAAACGAACAAATAGCTGTAATATAGTATCTTGTATTTAAAAAAACGTTTTTTTCACTTAAATAGTCTATTTTCCCTTTTGGTGGCACTAATTAATCATTGACTTTCTTTAAAAACGTTACAATTTTTTATTACAAAAATATTGTAGGAAAATTCTTCAATTACTTGATATATAGATTTTTGAAATAAGATTATATAAAATCTGTTAAGCTCAACGTAATGATAATCAGTTGTGTATGTTTCCTGTATTTCTAAATAAACCGTGTAAGAGATAGGCACGTATTTATAAGAAGGTAAAAAGGATGGGTCGTTAAACGGTCATATAATTCGTTGACTGTCAAGTGTAGCCCTTGGTAGCGCTGAATATTTACTTCATCTTTGCCTTGTCGTTTTGAAATACTAATTAAAATAAACAAATGATGAAAAACGTAAACAAATTTTTATTTGCTCTTGCATTAGGAGCAATTTCTTTTGGAGCTAATGCACAAGCTGATGATGCGGATGACGCACATGACATTACAACTGATGTGCCTGAGGTAGCATTGTTAGATATTGAAACAGGTGGTGCCAATACTACTATTAGCTTAGGACCTACTGCTCCCACGGAAGCTGGTGAGCCTCTTGATTTTAGTGGTGCGACTGATAATTCTTTAACGCTGAACTATAGTTCTACTATTGCTTCAGGTACTTTAAGAAGTGTTACCGCTGCTATTACTAATGGAACTGTACCTGCTGGTTCTGACTTAAAAGTTACTGCAGCTGCACACACAGGTACTGGTGGTGGTACGTTAGGAAGTTCTGCAGGTCAAATTACATTAGATGGAACTGCAACTGACGTATTAACTGGTATTGGTAGTTCTTATACTGGTGATGGTAATGCTAATGGTCATGTTTTAACGTACGTTTTAGATGCTCAAGCTGTTGCTAATTATGGAAATATTGTACACAATAATGGTGGTACTAATACTGTAACGGTTACTTACACAATTACTGACGATATTTAATTGCTGTTAGCTTTCATAAATAATTATACCAACAATATATTTATTTTTCTTACAAGCTAAGAATTGTATAAAATGGAGCTTGTTTAAGCTCCATTTTGTTTTTCTATAATACACGTTTATCCTATGAAAACCGTTTTTATACTACTTCTATTTCTTTATGGTATAAATAGTACCGCTGGAATTGCGGTTACTAATGGACTCACTCAACGTCATACGGCCGGTAAGGGTAGTGTGGTATCTGGGCTAATAGAAGTTAAAAATGTTGGTAATAAACCTGCTAAAGTAGTATTCTACAAAAGTGATTTTTTGGTGGGATGTGATAGTGAGGTGCTAAACCCATCTGATACAGCTACGCATGAACGTAGTAGTTCAGCGTGGTTAGCCTTAGGTGCAGAGGAGAGAATACTTAATCCGAAAGAGGAATATACTTTAACCTATCAGTTTAGTGTACCTAATAAAGATGTTAGTGGTACATATTGGAGTTTAATTATGGTAGAGGAAAAGCCATTAATTGATACTACACGAACAAGAGATTTGCTGAAAATTACCACTAATGTGCGTTTTGCTGTACAAACCCTACTTACTATACCTGGAGATTTTAAGGCAGAGGTTGCGTTTAAGGATATTGAAGTTGTGGATAAAGAGGGAATCAAGCAATTAAGTGTGCAGTTATTTAATGAAAGTGTAGAAGCGCAAAAAATTGAGGTAAATCTTGAGGTGTATAACGAAGAGGGTGAACTTTTGATTGAGCAAAGTTCCAGAAAGCGCACCCTGTATCCCTTTCAGTGTAAAAAAATGTTCATAAGATTAGAAGATATTTTGCCAGGGTCGTATCAAGCGGTTTTAGTGGCTGATTGCGGTAATGCAAATTTTTTTGGCGTTACAGTCAACCTAACGGTGGATGAGTAGACTGGTAAGACATATCATGCTTTGTTATGCTTTACTTTTTTCAGTACTGCTGATTGCGGGTGACCCAAGTTCCGGTAAATCGGTAGATAAAGATCGTTTAGTCATTCCAGTAAAAGTACCAGAAACGGTGGTGCCCGGAAAGTTTAGTTCTTTTATTCTAGAAGTAAATAATCCTTTTGAGCATGATTTGGAACTAACCTTGTCGGTTAATATGCCATCATCTTGGCATTTGTTATCAAAAAATGAAAAAATTGTACTTAACCCTAAAGAGAAGAGAAATGTAATTTTTTTGGTTAAAATTGATAGAGTATGCGAAGTGGGTATTCAAGAAATAAGTTTTGCTTTCAAGAATACAGAATATGATTTTAAAGTTGAAGAGACATATCAAACGGAAGTTGAGAATGTAAGAAATGTAATAATTAATATATTACGTAAGCCACGCTACATTACTGCCTCTGATGACTATCAAGTTGATTTTGAAATTAGAAACTTAGGAAACTGCGATGAGGAAATATTGGTTTCAAGTCTCAATGGACAATTTCAAAAAAAGAAATATCAGTTACCTCCAAGAGGAACTATTTTAATTTCAGTTGAAAATAGAAGTATTGGAAGTCTTAAACAGATTAGTTACATTACAGCAGGACTGATTGTAGATGTTGGATATCAAACCGAACAAATTACGATTACTGCTCCAATTAAAGCATACCCTGATAAAACTACTAAAACAGACAAGTATCATCGCTTACCTATTAGGTTGGGAGCAACCTATATTGGAGCCCAAATTGGAGAAGAGGGTTTCAATGGTGGCTATCAGCTAGAAGCCGTTGGTTCGGGTTATTTGGATCAAAATAAACGTCATCAGCTAGATTTTACCGTTAGAGCACCCAACCGCTTTGAGTTGGCTAGAGTTGGTACTTTTGACCAATACTCAGCCGAATATACTTATCATAAAAACAGATTAAATAAAACCACCGTTAGGGTAGGCGACTTTAATTATGGTTTAACGCGTGTAACGGAACTTCAACGATTTGCTAGAGGTGTTGGAATTGCTCAAACTATCGGTAAACTAGAGGTAGGAGGTTTTATAAATTCTCCAAGATTCATTGGCGATATCGATTTCCAATTTGCTACTTACGGAGCATATCAAATTGATTCGGTATGGCAAACTAAGGTTAGTTACATGCAGAAGATATACGCTGACAGTGCAGACAACGCCCATTTAATTTCTTTTCAAAACACTTGGCAATTAAAGAAACACGCTATTTCTTTAGATTTATCTCCAAGTATTCAAAACGGAAACATTGAGTACGGTGGAAGTATTATAGCATCTGGAAGCGTTGGTAGGTTTGCATATACTACCAGCAATATTTATGCATCTCCCGAGTATGCTGGATATTTTTCCAATTCTTTAATCAGTAATAGTAATCTTAACTATAAACTGGGGAAACTTAATTTAGTGGCTTCTCTATTTTATAATGAAAGTAATCCTGAACGTGATACACTTTTTACTGTTGCTCCGTATAGTGTCTCCTATCAAGGAGGTGTTGCCTATAGCATAAGCAAAAATTGGAATACACGTCTTACTTATATTTCTAGAGCGCGTGAAGATCGCTTCCCTCAGCGTAAGTTCGCTTTTCGAGAAAATGGTTTCAGGTATTTTTTAAACATGAATAAAAAAAATACTCAAGCCCAGTTTATAGGTGAAATACTCCAAACGGAGAATCTTTTAATTACTGCAGATGACAATACAAGCACCACTTATCTTGCCGCTTTAGATGTTTCTCAAAAGTTGACTCGTGGTCTTAGTATTAATGCTTTTACACAATATTTTTATACCAACAGATTTTCATTAGAGCGAGAATCTCTATTGTTTTATGGAGGGGGAATTTCGTATAACTTCAAGCGTTTTTTAAGATTAAATGCTTCATATCGAAATAATTACTCATTGGATGAATACGCAATCGACAGAACATTATTTGATTTAAGGGCTAATGTAGAATTAGGAAATCATGAAATTGTTTTTTCTGGTTCTAGTGCCTTAGTGCGCAGGAGTATAAATAGACAGGACTACTTTGTGTCGGTTGGTTATTATTACCGACTTGGTGCTCCGCTTAAAAGAAAAGAGGGTTTATATGCTATTAATGGTCAAGTTAATGCAGTTAACCCAAAAGATGCCGCGGGCATAATCTTAACAATTGCAGGTCAAACTGTGGTAACGGATCCTTATGGTCATTTCGTAATAAATGATGTGCCAGAAGGTGTGCATTATATGTATATTGATAATGGAAGTATAAAATCCGGCCTCTTACCAGATATTGACTATACCTCTGAGGTTTTCGTGTATCCTAAAGATCAGAATACCGTTGTTTTCAATTTGGTGCGAGGAGCAAGTATTAAGGGTAATCTTAACATTCAACAATCACAATCTGAAAAACTAAATAAAGAACCTCTGCCTATAAAGATTGTAAAAATAACAAGTGGTAATAGAGAGTTCTTAACTTATTCAGACGCTAAAGGAAACTACAATTTTGCAAATTTAGTACCAGGGAAATGGGTTTTAAGAGTGGTTAATGCTGAGGAGGGAGGCTATACCATTGTTGAAAATAATAAAACGATAGATTTAAAACCAGCTGATAAAGGCACCATTGATTTTGAGATTAATAAAAATGTGCGCAACATTAAATTTTCTAAAGAGCCGATAAATATTAACATCAAGAAGAATTGATGAGAATAAAAATTTCGTGCATAGTGTTGTTGCTTATAAGTAGTTTTTCAGCTTGGTCTCAAAACCCTGGTGGGGTTTCTGGTGATTTACGTCTTTGGTATAAAGCCGGGGTTGGGGTTACTAGCACCGTGGATGGTGCGGCAACCTTCACTTGGCAAGATCAATCACCAATAGGTACAAATGCCTCGGTAAGCGGAAATTTGTTTTACCGAAATAATGCTACGGACAACCTAAATTTTAACCCAACGATTGATTTTGATAATAATAGCTACTTCCAATTAAATAGAATAGGCATACGGAGTAGTAATCATCAATTTGGCAACCCCATTTATAACTACACCATCATTGGTATCGGTATTCGAGAAGATGGAGATTATAATGTAGTTTTTGGAGACCAAAACAATGATGGAGCCGATAATACCTTGGGGTTTGGTTATTTTAATAACAACACTTCTGCAGGAATAACACACCTAAATACTAATTTGGTGGTTAATGGGCTCAATACATTTAATGGCAATGGTTTAAGTCCGTTTTTGTTAATGGGTAGTTATGATCAAAATTCTGGTAGGTTAATAGAAGAATATAGAGATGGAGGACACAATCAAAATACAGATAATGTTACCACTCCATTAAATGGATTTAGCGGTCATAGAATAGGAAGTTTAAATGTACCGGGTATAAATAATTATAATGGTAGAATAAGCGAAGTAATTGCCTACAGGAAGATACTTACACAGCTGGAAAAGTTGCAGGTTTACACTTATTTAGCACTAAAATATGGTATAGCGCTTACCGATGATTTGAATGACAACGGTACTGGAAATGAAGTAGTTTCAGGTGCTGTTAGAGAAGGCGACTATGTAGCTTCTGATGGTATTACAAGGTTATGGAATTACAATTTACAAGGCGCTACTTATTCAAATACCGTTGTGGGTATTGGTAGAGATGATAACAGTGGTTTAAATCAAAAGCAAAGTAAATATGCAAGTGCTGATGGATTAGTTACAATGGCATTAGGAGCGATTGCCACAACCAATACGGCCAATACGAATACTTTTTCTACTGATAAGTCTTTTTTACTTTGGGGTAATAATGCCGGTACAAACACTTTTACAACTACTGGTGCACCTACCAATCGGCAGATTTTAGGAAGAGTTTGGCGTATTGCGGAAACAGGCACCGTAGGCACTGTAAAACTCCAAATACCAGCAAGCACTAGTAGCTTAACAACCAAATTACCATTTGCAGGAACTTTAGACTTATTGGTTGATGATGATGGAGACTTTTCGTCCGGTGCCACAATTTACAAAATGACCTTAGTAGGTACTAATTGGGAAGTGGACGTTAATTTTGACAATAGTGACTTCTTTACCTTTTCGCCAGGAGGAGTTGAAATCAATACCACTACTAACGGTAGTGAAGCTGGCCCCATCAATATCGTTTTTACTATTACATTACCTTCTGTTAATACTACGGGTAGTGCTATCACTTTTGATTTAAATGATGCCGGTACCGGATCGGCCATAAGCGGTACCGATTACAATGCAATTCCTAATAACGCTCCAATTTCAATCGCTAATAATGCGCAAAGTACCTCCTACAATGTAACCGTTTTAAATGATGCTATTGCAGAAGGTTTAAAAAGCTTAAATGTTACCCTTAGTAATTCCTCTAATCCCACTTTTTTCATCTCTAAGTCATCAGCCACAGCTACTATTGCTGATGATGATGGAGGCCCAGGGGGTGTCCGCACCAATCTTAATGTTTGGCTTAAAGCCGATATTGGTGCTGGTACCACTAATAATACCAATGTTACAAGTTGGGTAGATCAGTCCTTTAACGGAAATAACGGAACACAAGATGGAAACCCACCAAGCTTCAGGAATAACGCTGTGGATAATATGAATTACAATCCAGTTGTGTTATTTGATGGAAGTAATGATCGGTTGGTTATTGATTTAGAAGATATCAAAAACGGAAATGGGGCAGGTAATGGACGCTATGCTATATTCGGTGTTGGTAAACGTACGGATATAGGAACCAATTTGGTAATAGGCTCTCCTGATTTTAATTTCAATCAAAAAGTGCATTTTGGTTACCAGAACAATGGAACGGTAAACTTTGAAAACAATGCAAGTTTAAGCTTTAATACAAATAATTTTGACAACCCTGCGATTTCACCCTTCTTGCTTTATACAGCTAGTAGTAATTCAGGCAGAACGCTAGAGGAGCAGCGTGATGGTATTTTTAGAAGAGGAACTAATACCTACACTGGTAAAATACAAACGGGTTCTAGCAATTTTATCGGGGCTCTTCCTCAAGCAACGGCCTATTTTCAAGGGCCTATGAGTGAAATTATTGTCTTTGAAAATGTTATTTCTAACCTTCAAAAGCATCAAATTTATTCTTATTTATCACTTAAATATGGATTGCAGCTCACAAATAATAGTAACGCAAATGGTACGGTAAACGAAGTGATAAGTGGCTCCGTGCGTGAGGGAGATTATGTAGCATCTGATGGCACTACCATTTTTTGGACTTATGCTACTAACACACTTACCTATTTTAATGATGTAGCAGGTATTGGTAGAGATGATAATGCATCGTTGAGTCAGCTTCAATCCAAATCCAGTAGTTCCGATGCATTAGTTACTATGGCAGTGGGCAGTGTGGCGCTTACCAACAGCGCCAACACCGGAAGTTTTAACGCAGACAAGCAATTTTTGATGTGGGGGAATAACAACGGAGCCAACACGTTTACCACCACTGGCGCACCAGCCAATACTACTATTTTAACAAGAAAGTGGCGAGTACAAGAAACCGGAGCTTTAGGTAATGTTACAGTTAGTGTACCTGATAATTCAAGTACACTAAGTTCTAAATTACCTTATTCAGGCACACTTTCACTTTTTCAAAGCAACACTACTAATTTTTCATCAGGTGCTACCATTACTACCATGACGCTAAATGGTACCAATTGGGAGGCGTCCATAGATTTTACAAACGGACAATATTTTACATTTGGTGTGCCGCCAACTCCAGCTAATTTATCCGTAACTACACAGGGAAGCGAAAATGGCCCTACTGCAATAGTTTACACCGTTACGCTTGATGCCCCAAATACCACGGGTTCAGCTATAACCTTTGATTTTGATGATTTAGGCACGGGCACAGCAACTTCTGGTTCTGATTATACTGCCGTTGCAGGAAATGCCATAATTAGCATAGCAAATAACGCAAGCATAGGTAGCATTTCAATTCCTGTTATTGATGATGCTAATCAAGAACCAACTGAAACCATAATTGCTCAAATTAGCAATGCTTCATCCACTTCAGTGGGAATTGTTAGCTCAACGGCAACCGCTACAATACAAGATAATGATATAGGTCCAGGTGGTATTAATAATGATTTAGAAGTTTGGCTTAGAGCGGATAAAAGCACCTCTACTACGGTAAATAATACCGCGCTAAATACTTGGACAGATGTTTCGGGAAGTGGAAATAATGCCATGCAAGATGGAAACCCACCGGCTTATTTAAACAATACGCTAAACAATTTTAACTTTAACCCTACGGTAGATTTTGACGGAACTGATGATAGATTAGTTGTAAACTTAAGCAGTATAAAAAATAGTAATTATACCTTGTTTGCAGTAGGAGAACGTGATAACGCAAGTTTTAATGTAGTAATCGGTTCTGAAGGTGGTACAACTAATCAGGATTTACACTTCGGATATAGAAATGGAAATACTGCCACATTAGCGCATTGGGGTAATGATATGAATACGAATGTACCTCCGGCAAATGACCCGGCCGGTATTACACCGTTTATTTTGATGGGACGCCAAAGTACGAACGAACGTATTTTAGAGGAAGTAAGAGATCAAGTATATAGTGTTAATACGGATAATAATTCCACCCTTTTAAGTGGAACTAAAACGAATTACATAGGTACACTGAGTAATTTTGGGTACTTCAATGGTAGAATAAGTGAAGTAATTGTGTTCAGTGATTTTTTAGGTGTGCTGGACAGGCAAAGAGTTTATACCTACTTAGCTTTGAAATACGGCATTCGCTTAATGAATGATAATAATGGAAACGGAACAGTTGGCGAAAGCTTAAACGGAGGAACCATTTTTGAAGGAGATTACATTGCATCTAACAATGCAAAAGTATGGGATTATACAGCCAGAGGTCTTGCTTACTTTAACAATGTGGCGGGCATAGGTAGAGATGATGAAGCAGGTTTGTATCAAAAACAAACTAAATCTGTGCACACAAATTCGCTACTCACTATTGGTTTAGGGTCTATTACATCTACCAACAAAAATAATCCTAATCTTTTTAATTCGGATGTGAGCTACATGCTTTGGGGGCACAATAATGGAGCATTAACACTTACTACTACCGGTGCACCCACGGCTACTCAAATGCTATCTAGAAATTGGCAAATAGAAGAAACAGGAGTAGTAGGTACTGTAAAAATAAGAGTGCCTGCCAGCACTAGCAGTAATGCAACTAAACTACCAGCATCGGCATCTTATTCTATTTTAGTAGATGCTGACGGTGATTTTACCACAGGCTCGGTAGCTACTAACATGACTTTAGTGGGTACAAATTGGGAAGTAGATATCGATTTAAACGATGGAGACTACATAACGTTTGGAATACCCACAATTAGTGCAGACTTATCGGTTACAACAAATGGGAATGAAGCGGGCCCTGTTAATATAGTTTTGGCGGTAACGCTTAGTATGACAAATACTTCGGGTAGCCCAATTACTTTTGATATTGATGATTTAGGAACCGGTACCGCAACTCCGGCAAGTGACTATACCACCATTGCCGGTAATGCCAAGATTAGTGTTGCCAATGGTGCTTCGTCAGGAACTTTTACAGTAACGGTATTAAATGATGCGCTTGCCGAAGGCCCGGAAATCATTGATTTTTTATTAAGTAATCCAAGTTTGGCAAGTGTAACTATTAATCAAGATAGTGCCACAGCTTATATTACAGATGATGATGCTAGCCCTTCTCCAGGTGGGGTTTTTAGTAATTTAATATTTTGGTATAAAGGTAATGTGGGGGTTACACCGGGTACCAACGGTACTTCAGTTACGCAATGGACTGATCAATCTCCAGGAGTTAGAAATGCCACCAATTTTGGCACTGGCCCAACGTTTATTAGTGTGTTTGATAATTTTAACCCTACTTTAGATTTTGGAGCAACAACGGGTGGTTTGCAAATTGCCGATGATAACCAAATAAATTTGGGAGCGAGCAGTGCAAAAGCTATATCAATAGTATTTACAACTGGTACGGATATAACTACACGTCAACTAATATACGAAGAGGGAGGAGGTACACATGGTCTTAACTTATACATATTAAGTGGCCAGCTTTTTTCTAATATATGGGTAAGTAGCTCAGATAATGCCGCTGGCACCGTAGTTCAGCCTAATACTACATACATGTACACTTGGGTGTATAATGGAAGTGCTTCTCCTACCGGAAGATGGGATGGATATTTAAGTGGACTTGCGGTAAGTGCTGATGCTACGGTACAAAATTCCCTACCCGGGCATACAGGGGATATTGCTTTGGGTGTTATAAATCAAACCACACAGTATCCTAACAATAATGATGTTGGTAGTGGAGATGATTTCTTTGGTAAAATTTCGGAAATAGCTTATTATAACAACAATGTGCTCTCTACAATTTCCCGAAATAAAATGCATAGTTATTTTGCATTGAAATACGGTATTTCGTTAACCCAAGATTACATAAGTTCTAATGGAGTTACAAAAATTTGGAATCAAGCCTTAAACGTTGGTTACACTACTGGCATTGCTGGCATAGGTAGAGATGATTTTAGCACCTTAAACCAAAAACAATCCAAATCAGTTAAATCTGACGGTTTAGTTACCATTGGTATAGGTTCGGTAGCCGCTTCTAATGCTTTAAATCCCAATTCGTTCCCAAGTGATTTTAGTAGTTTAATTTGGGGAAATAATGGCGCTGGTAATGTTTTTAGCGGAGCTAATAGTCCTGTAAACAATCAAACACTAAATAGAATATGGAAAGTACAAGAAACGGGTAGCGTGGGATCTGTGTTACTTCAAGTGCCTTCTATCAACAGTACGGCTATTGAAAAAATGCCCGGAATTTCAAATTTGAATTTACTGGTTGATACTGATGATGACTTCACTTCAGGAGCCACTTCAATTCCTATGACTTTAAATGGAGATAACTGGGAAGTAAACGTAAATTTTAACACAGGAGAATATTTTACCATTGCCGCCCCCGGTGTTATTTTAACCGTAACAACTGATGGAGATGAAGCTGGACCAATAGATGCGGTATTTACGGTGACCTTGGTTAACACAAATAACACAGGTAGCCCCATCACTTTTGATCTTACTGATGATTTATCCGGTACAGCCACTAGCGGGTTTGATTATAGCGCTATTCCTGCAAATACAAAAATTTCTGTGCCAAATGGAGCGCTTACCGGAACATATTCGGTTTCAATTGTAAACGATGCTTTTATTGAAGTAACGGAGACAATTAGGTTAACCATAAGTAATCCTTCTGATCCGGGTATCACCATTGGGGGAGCTTCAGCGGTGGCTAATATATTTGATAATGATGGAGGTGGCGGAGCCATAGCCCCGGGTGGCGTTTTTGTTGACTTAACCTTTTGGCTTAAAGCCGATGCGGGCACCAATACCACTACCAACGGAGCAAGTGTAAGTACGTGGATTGATACTAGCGGTAATGGGTTTGACGCAAGTAACGATGGAACTAGTCCACTTTTTGTTAGCGTAGGTGAAAATTATAATCCGGCATTAAATTTTGCAAATGATTTAACGGGTGGTTTAACTATTGCTAATGCCAATGATATTAATCAGCAGTCTGGCGGTTTCACAGCTAAATCATACACTATAGCATTTAAAACTAATGCTGATGTTACCAATACACAAGTTGTGTATGAGCAAGGGGGAACTGTTAATGGACTCAATCTTTATATTGAGAGTGGTAATTTAATTACCAACCTATTTAATGATAATGTAGATTATTTAATAACTACTTCAGTTTTACCCAATTTTACATACGTAGTGAGCTATGTATATGACGGCTCAAACACGCGCACAGATTTATATGTAAACGGTGTGTTAGCCGGAAGTAACACCAGTACAACTTCTAATCTAAATGCACATGGCGGACAAATAGGTATTGGAAAAGTAATAGGAGGTACGCAGTATGCCGGAGATATTAGTGCAATGGATGAAGATGGCTTTGATGGCTGTATTATGGAAATGGTTTATTATAATGAAAAGGTGTATTCCATAGCTGAACGCAATAGAATTGAAAGTTACTTCGCTTTAAAATATGGTGTTTCTCTTGATGGTAATTATCTAGCATCAGATGGTACAATTATTTGGAATGCAGCTACTCATGTTGATTTTGGTACAAACATTACGGGGTTGTCTAGTGATGCAGGTTCAGATTTATTTCAAAAGCAAGCTACTAGTAGTTCAGAAAATCAAATTTTAGCCATCGGTGTTAATGCTGTACAGCAAAGTAATATTCAAAATACCACTACCATTGGTTTAGGTCTAGATTTTTTAATTTGGGGAAATAACGCAGCTCCTGATACTGGTTTAGCTGATAATTCCTCCTTGGTTGCAAGCACCGGAGAAGTAGATAGATTAATCAAAAAATGGAAAATAGTTGAATACAACAACATTGGTACGGTGCAAATGGTATTTAATAGAGATTCTATAAAATCATACTTACCTTTTAGTTCAGCCGGAAATTTATTTCTAAAAATCGCGGATGATTCTAGCCTTACCACCAATGTAACTTACTTAGTATTAGATTCTACCACCAGCGTAAATGGTACACCTAGCTACACAACAAATTATGATTTTAACGGTACCAAATATTTTACCGTGGTGCAGAAAGATTTTATAGTTTGGAGTGGTAAGGAATGGAGAGGAGGGCAAAGCGCTACAAATGCAAATCACCCGTCTGCTTTAGCAATAGATGCAGCTAAAACTATGTATGTGTTTCCGGGAGACTCTGCTTTAGCCATTGAGCCAATAAAAATTAATAATGTTGTTATTAAAAATAATGCTGATTTACTAATTAGTGCTACCAACTGTTTTAATGTTGGTGGAGCATTTACTAATAATGGCGGTTTTGTGCTTCAATCTGATGTTACAGGGTTTTCTCAATACATTGGTCCGGCAGTGCGTGGCACCTTTCAACAGTATGTAGATGATGCCGGCTGGCATTTAATTGGTTCGCCATTTTCCGATGTGCAGTTCAACGATTTTATGATTCTTAATGATTCAGGTGCTGTCGGTAATGGTCTAGTCAACCATCCCATTGATGGGGTTAGCCTAGATAGCTGTTTATACTGTAATATGTGGTATTACGATGTTTCTAGCGATAATGGTACGGACATTGGTTTTGGAAGTAGTGATGCATTTGGAACGTGGCGCACCAGTACTAACGGAACACAACTTTTTAAGCCAGATCGCGGTTGGAATATATTTTTAGATGAAGCTTTTGGTTTCTACGAAGCACCTTTTATTTTGCAAGTAACCGGTACCTTTAACAACGGAACTTTTTTAGATACGGCCAATGAAAATAACGCGGGTTGGAATTTAATGGCAAACCCATATCCATCAGTTATTGATTGGGATATAGTGGATGACGATTTAGCTACTGCTGGCATCGCCAATGGTTATCATATTTGGAATGAAGAAAATACCAATTATGCAGTGTACGCTAACGGTACGGGTACATTAGGTACCAATCAATTTATAGCTCCTTTTCAGGGATTTTATGTGCAAACAAGCGCTGTACAGCCTCAAGGTGGAAATAACATCTTCCATGATTTCCAATTAACAAATGCAGACAGACCTTCGGTTTGTACAGAAGATAATAGTGAGTTTTTTAAGAGACAGCAAGTAGATAATGTAATAAAATTACGCACTACGCATGGTAGCTCAGGTAAAATAGATGAAACCGTGCTGCAACTAGCACCGGGAGCTTTGAGATCCTTTAAACCATCGGAGGATATTCATAAGTTATTTTCACGTTACAATGATGCTCCTTCTTTATTTACTAAAGTAGATGGCAATGTGCAAGCAATAGGAACACTACCACTAAACGGAGAAAAAGACAGCATACGCGTAGGTTGTAGAACAAATAATGGCAGCACCGTAACCATTGAGTTAGTAGAGGCTCCAATCGGTTACTCCATTTATTTAGAAGACATTAAAACGGGTATTTGGAATCGTATAGATCAAAATTCGTACACGTTTATACAAGATACACGCTATGAAAATAGATTTTGGCTACATTTTGCACCTTTTGCATTAACACCGAACCCGTGGCAAGAAGGCAAACCGTTTTATACCTATATTAAAGATGGTTTTTTACATATAAAAACGCGTAAAAGTGTAATTAATGCTACGTGGTATTTATCTAATGCAAGCGGTAAAGTGGTTCAAACCGGTGCCATCAATGAAGATGATAAGCAAGAGTATTCTACCAACATTCAGAATTTAGCTCCTGGTGCATATTTCTTTGTGTTAACAACACCTGATAATAGATACACAGATAAACTTTTAAAACTGTGAAAATAGCATCATCAAATAAATCGTATGTAGAATGGTGTGGCCTTCTATTTATATTTCTAATAACTACCACAATTGCATTTGCCCAACCCGGTAACCCCGAGTATAACCTACGTGCATCTACTTTTTTTGAGCTAGATTTAAGGCCAGTTGCTATTTTGGATATTGAAAATTCAGGTAGTGCAAATGCAAATTTTAATATGGCGATAACTGCGCCAGCGGAGGCAGGTGAAGGTTTTGGATCTGGTGCACTTGCAACAAACAATGATAATTGGCTTAATTATACATCGGCTGTACAACTAGGTACTACCCGTAACATTACCGCACGAATTAGTGCGGGTACACTACCATCTGGCTTATCCCTGCAATTAACAGCAGGTGCTAGTGGCTCTGGCGGAGGAACAAGAGGTACTTCTGCAGGTGTAGTAACCTTAACCTCAACCAATCAAAATATTTTAACGGGAATCACAGGGGCATATACCGGAGATGGTTCTAATTTTGGACATCAATTATCCTTTGCACTACAAGCTGTAAATGGAAATTTTGCAACTATTGCTACCGGCAGTTCCACAATTACTATTACCTATACAATTATAGATAATTAATGAAAAAGCTATTAAATATAATGGTATTGTTCTTAGGTGTTTGTTCTTGTTTAAAGGGTCAGGCAATATTGAGCAGCCAATATACATTTTCAGATATTTTAGATGCCAATGATTTAAGCATTGCCAATGAAGCGGGAACAGATTTAACCAGTGCGTATGAAACTCCGGTAAACTTTAATTTGTTAGATATTAAAAATGTGAAACCCAATCAAGGTTGGAGAGTAGTGGTAAGTAAACAAGATATTAATTGGAATGCTAGTTTGGTAGTTTCAGTAAAACGTAATTCGGCAGGTGCACCTTGTGGAACATGTCTTGGTGTGCAGGCCGGAATGTCTGGTACTAATTACATGGTTGTAAATGCCATGGAAACTGATTTTATTTTTGGTAGTGGAGAGGTAAACGATATTGCAATTCAGTTTATGGTTTCCGGTATTTCAGTTTTACTACCTGCTCAAGCGTATTCTACTGAAATTACGTTTACCCTCTACGGAGATTAACGTTAAGTTATATAACGTCCATTTTTTTAAGCTTGGATAGGTGAAAAGCGATTAATTTTTTACTAAATTTTTGATGGTCGCTGCTGTAGTCAAGCTGTATGTAGCGTAAATCTATATTGGTGTTATCCACTAGTTGAGGTGAATAAGTATCCCTTAAACGCTTGGTAACTTTTTTAATCTCAGTAATATAGTTTTCCTCTAAATCCTCTAAATAATGCTCAACCAATTTTTTTAATGGTTCATTATCTATTTTAGAAACCAACTTACTAAAATTACTTATTGCCTGTTTAGTATTTTCTGTGCGGGTAGTTAATTCAAGCGGACTATTGGCGCCACTTAATAACGGTGCTACATTCTTTTCAATAGTTTTATCCAAATAAATTATTTGAAGTTTTAATGTTCTAATCTCCTTGTTTAGTTCATAAAGTTTAGTATTATCTGCTTGCACACTAAACATAAACTTTCCTTTAATTTGATTTTGCTTAAAAAATTGACTTTCGCTTTCCGTTATGCGATGTTCTGCATCGTTTAATTTATGCTCTGTTCTGCTTAACACATCAAAATAGTGTTGTAAATCTTCCGTAGATCGGGAGGAATATTTTTTTAACTCTATCACCATCTTCATTTCATTTTTACAAATACTCAGCAAACTGTCAAACTCATTTTTATAAGAAGTTAGTAAATTTTCGTTGTTCGGATAGGGCTTTGTTTTACTTAGCTTAAAAATGCTACGTTCTAGTTCTTTTACAATAGCCCCGCGCCTAATCTCCATCTCACTTGGATTGTTATCTGAAAATGTTATTTCGTAAAAATCCTTCTTTTTCAGTTTAAATTTTTCTATTTCTGAATGTAAGGTATTAAGATGTAAACGGGCAGATTGTGCACGCACGTTTGTTGATGCATGAGCACCTATAACTAAAACTAAAAATAATACACTAAGTATATTTCGCATGACCTATTTAATATGCGGCAAAAATATTTACTAACGAATTTATCTATGCGGATTTTAGATGATATAGCCCGAATAGCAGTTGAACCGTATAGGTGTGCTTGTAAACCTTAGCTTGATCATTAACAATCTGATTATCAATAAATAATACGAGGTATTTAGAATAAGACAAAAGTAAAGTATCTAGCTTTTTTGTATTTAAAGTGCTGAAAAATAAATACTTAAGAAAAAAACCGCAGGTGTTTTACCGAAGTTAAAGCTATTCAAATTTTTTACCTCAACATACCAAAAAAGACCTTACGAGGGAGAGGGAAGCACAGTAGCATTAGGCACGTCAAGCGGAATTGCTTCCCGAAGAGAAAAGCATTCTGTCATTCTTAGCTAAACCCTCAACTGCCTTAATCCTTCAAAAACCACAATAGCCACAGCATTGGCCAAGTTTAAACTTCTAATATGCGGGCTATGCATGGGTATGGTGTGCACCCTAGCTTCATTAGTGGCACACAAAGCTTTTGGTAAGCCAACCGATTCTTTTCCAAATACTAAAAAAAGTGCATCGGTAAAGGGAATTTCATAATGTGTTTTGTTGCCGTGGCTAGATAAAAACACCATGTTCGCCTCTTTATGTGTTTCAAAAAACTCCGCCTGATTTTCATAATACTGCACATTTAAGTGTTGCCAATAATCAAGCCCGGCACGTTTTAAGCGTTTATCGCTCAGCTCAAAACCAAAAGGCTTTACTAAATGTAAGGTGGCACCGGCTGCCAATGCAAGGCGACCAATGTTTCCGGTATTGTTGGGAATTTCCGGTTCTATAAGTACAATGTTTAAAGGCAAAGGGTAGGGGAATTAATCATTAATAGCGCCATTTGGATAAATGAATTGCATGAATACGTTTTGTCATATTGAGTGAATTTGCAGCGAAAATTTGTATCGAAATAGACCCAACAAATAACTGTGGATGTATAATTTTTACCGAATTCCACTAAACCTGAAATACGATGCTTTTATTGAATTAATATTAACACATGCTAAACGCCCAAAGATAATCTGCAAACAACCATAGCCAAACCTTAGCCCAAAGCTATTGCCAATTTGTTTACTTTGTAGGCTTATTTTTAGCGCATCAATAAAACTCCTATGACCGAAGATTTCCTCCATTACCTCTGGAAGTTTCAAAATTTTGACAAAACAGCCTTGCTTGCTACCAATGGAGAGGCTGTAACCTTACTAAATTCCGGTTTTCATAACCACCATGCGGGCCCTGATTTTGGTGATGCTAAAGTGATGATTGGTACGCAACTGTGGGCCGGAAACATTGAAATTCATATTGCTTCTTCAGATTGGCGTAAGCATAAACATCAGCAGGATGAAGCGTATAACAATGTGATTTTACACGTAGTATATACGCATGATGAGGAAATACAAAATGAAAAAGGCAACACCATTCCCACCATTGAATTAAAAGGCCGCTTTGATGAATACTTGTATTGGCGCTACGAGCAGTTGGTACAAAACACCGGCTTTATTCCTTGCGAACAACAGGTAAAAGCGGTAGATGCTTTGCAAAAAGAAGCAATGCTTGAGCGGGTAATGGTAGAACGCATGGAGCGTAAAAGCGAAAACCTTACCACCATTTTAGTTAAAAATAAATATGATTGGGAGGAAACGGCCTACCAGTGGTTAAGCTATGGTTTTGGTATAAAAATTAACGCAGATCCTATGCTGTGGTTAGCGCGTAGGGTGCCCTTAAAATATTTACAAAAACATGCGGATGAACCTTTAGCCGTAGAAGCTATGTTGCTGGGCACTGCCGGTTTGCTTAACGTGGAAGAACCTGATAGACAAATAGAAAGCTGGCGGCAGCAATTTAGTTTTTACGCTAAAAAATATACCCTTGAGCCTTTAGAAAAAAACGTTTGGAACTACGGAAGATTACGTCCCTTCTCCTTTCCTGAAACACGCATAGCACAATGGGCGGCTACCTTATGCGCTAACCAACATTTGTTTAGAACCTTAATAGAAACGGGAAATTTAGCCGCGCTTAAAAGGCTATTTGCCAGTGCACCAAATCCATATTTTAATACGCATTTTCGTTTAGGCAAATTAGCAAAAGAGCATAATGCCGCTGCCTCTGAAGCATTTGTAGAGCGGCTCATTATCAATGTGGTGGTACCGTTTTTATTTACCTACGCACAGCAAAAGCAAGAACCCTTTTACCAACAGCGCGCGTTTGATTTATTAGATCAACTACCGGCAGAAAGCAATACGGTGGTCAACAATTTTGGTAATTTAGGTTTTAAATTACACACTGCATTTAACTCGCAAAGCTTGCTAGAGCTAAAAAGTAGCTACTGTGATTTTAAAAAATGTTTAACTTGCACCATTGGAAACACACTATTGAAAAAGTAAATATGATAAACGACATACGCGATTATTTTGAGCGTAGAGGCTTTGAGGTTTGCAATCGCTTAGGCGATAAAATGGGCATTCGTCCATCGGTGGTGCGTTTGTATTTCATTTATGTTTCATTTGTAGGCTTGGGTTCTCCCGTATTGCTGTATATAATGTTGGCTTTTTGGCTGCGCATAAAAGATTATGTACAAAGCACGCGCACTTCTGTTTTAGATTTATAAAAAAACACATGGCAACGCTGCAAAGGTTGTATAAGCTTTCGGTATTGCGCACCATTTACTTGGCTGCCTTGTTATTGCTGGGTATCTTGGCAGTGGGCGTGGCCGGATACATTATTATAGAAGACTACAGCGCGTTAGAAGGTTTTTACATGACCGTAATTACGCTTAGCACGGTTGGTTTTAAAGAAGTCCGCCCTTTAAGTGGTCCTGGCCAATTGTTTACCGCCCTCTTAATCATCAGTAGTTTTGGTATTTTCGCCTACGCTATTTCGCAAATTACACGCGCACTGGTAAGTGGCGATTTAGTAAGAGAATTTAAAATTTACCGCTTGGATAAAGCAATTGAAAAGTTAGATAACCACACCATAATTTGTGGCTTTGGCCGAAACGGAAGACGGGCCGCAGAAAAATTAAATGCTTTCAAAAAAAGCTATTTGGTAATAGAAAGCAGTCAAGAAATTATTGACCAATATCTGCTTAAGCAAGGCATACCCTTTATTATTGGTGATGCCACAAAAGATGAAACGCTGCTAAGTGCCGGCATTGCCAAAGCGCAAAGCCTTATTTCTACTCTTAGTAAAGATGCTGATAATTTATACACCGTAATATCCGCCCGAGCGCTAAACAAGGAAATGCGCATTATAAGCCGCGCTGCTGATGCAAGTGCAGAACAGAAGTTAAGAGCGGTAGGTGCCAATGCTGTTGTAATGCCCGAAGGTGTTGGCGGTGCGCACATGGCCACGCTTACGGTTTCACCCAATATTGTAGAGTTTTTAGATCACCTTTCGGTAGATGGCAGTAGCGCCATAAATTTAGAGGAGATAGATGTAAGTTCTATTTCAGGTAACGTACACGCAAGACAGCTTAAAGATTTGGAGCTGCGCCAAAAAACAGGATGTAGCATAATTGGTCTTAAAACCAACAAAGGCGAATACATTATTAATCCGTCTAGTGAGCAAGAAATTTCGCAAGATGCCAAGCTTTTTGTGTTAGGTAAACCGGAGGAAATTAAACTGCTATATAAACTGTTAGGCGAATGAAAGAGCAAGGAGATAAACTACTTGGGGTGTGCTGGTGGCTTGCCCAACGCTTTAATTTAGATGTGTTTGTAGTACGTATTATTTTCATTTTAGCTGTTGTTTTCGGTTTAGGTAGTCCCATTTTAATTTATTTGATTTTAGCTTTAGTAAAACCAAGATATTCATGAAGATTTTAGTAACCGGTAGCAACGGATTGTTAGGCCAAAAGCTTGTGCATAAGCTTAAAAAAGATAGTACCGTAACACTAATAGCTACCGCGCGTGGTAAAAACCGATTGAAAGATGGTAAGGGTTACACTTATTTTCCCTTAGATATAACGGTAGAAAAGGAAGTAGCCGCCATTTGTGCCGCTGAAAAACCGGACGTAATTATACACACAGCCGCTATGACCAATGTGGACGCCTGTGAAGTAGATAAGGAAGGAGCGGAGCTATTAAATGTTACTGCTGTGCAATATTTGCTTACAGCCTGTGCAAAAAATAACATTCATTTAGTACACCTTAGTACTGATTTTATTTTTGATGGAGAGGACGGCCCGTATGACGAACAAGCTGAAGCGAAACCCTTAAGTTTTTACGGTGAAACCAAGCTTGACGCGGAAAAACTGATTTTAGAAAGTGATGTGAAAGCAGCCATTTTACGCACTGTTTTGGTATTTGGCGTAGCCGAAGAAATGAGCCGTAGCAATATTGTACTTTGGGCAAAAGGAGCTTTAGAGTCTGGTAAAAAACTTACGGTTGTTGATGACCAATTTAGAACACCAACCTTAGCGGAAGACTTAGCAGACGGTTGCATTTTGGCCGCCAAGCAAAAAGCCACCGGCATTTATAACATTAGTGGAGCAGATTTTATGAGTGTATTACAACTGGTGCAGCGGGTGGGCAAAACGTATCATTTAGATGTGAGTTTAGTAGAACCTGTAAGTAGCAGTACCTTAAATCAAGCAGCAAAACGGCCACCAAAAACCGGTTTTGTGTTAGATAAAGCACGTAGGGAGTTGGGTTATAATCCCCATAGTTTTGAAGAAGGCTTGAAAATAGTTGAAGCCCAGCTGAAAAACAGAGCGTAAAAAAACTACGCTAAAAATAGCTAGGTTCGTGTAAAATTTAGCCTTTCTTTTATTTGTTCTTTTGCAGCGCTTTGGATATTTACGCATACATATTACTTTTTTTTGGCGGACTGCTTACTGGTGTAATCAATACGTTAGCCGGTAATGGTTCGGCCATTACACTTTCACTACTCATATTTTTTGGTTTTCCGGCTGATGTTGCCAATGCTACAAATCGCATTGGAGCGTTGGCGCAAACCGTTTCTGCGGTGGGCAGTTTAAGGCGTACTCCACGTACGTTATTCTTATTTGCAAACGCAAAGTGGTATTTAATTCCTTCTATTTTGGGTTCCGTTTTAGGTGCTTTTATAGCTGTGGAAGTAAATGCAGAAATACTGCGTTTGGTTATTGGTTTCTTTATGTTATTCTTGTTGTTCACCATGCTATACAAGCCTCAGAAGTGGCAAAAAGCTACCGATGTGTATGTTAAGCGTAAAACCGCTTTGCAATGGATCATTATTTTTTTAATTGCCGTGTATGGTGGTTTTATTCAAATGGGCATAGGTATTATGTTGCTCAGCGTGTTAGTGTTAGTTTCTAAATATAGCTTGCGCGATGCCAATATTATCAAGTTACTTTTAGCTTTTCTATTTGTGTTACCCGCTTTTTTTGTGTTTTTGTATAGTGGAGATATGGCTTGGCTGCCCGGTATTGCATTGGCCATTGGTCAAACAATCGGAGCTATTGTGGGTGCGCGATACATTTTGTTTTTACCCAAAGCCAATCTCTATGTCAAATGGCTTTTAATCGTAATTTTAACTGTTTCATCAGCCAAACTTTTAGGTATAATAGATATTGTGCTAAGCCTGTTTTAATAACTACTTTTGGCACATGAAAAATGGCAAATGGTATAGAGATTGGTTTGACAGTCCGTATTACCACATTTTATACAAGCACCGCGATGACAACGATGCACAGGCACTTATCAGACGGTTGGTAGAAAAACTAAAACCTACTGCCACTCAGCAAATTTTAGATTTAGCTTGTGGCCGAGGCAGGCATTCCATCTTCTTAAATAAACTTGGGTATCATGTGGTTGGTTTAGATTTATCGGCCACCAATATTACGTACGCCAGCCAATTTGAAAATCAGACATTAGAGTTTGAGCAGGGTGATATGCGCCAAACCTTTGGTAAAAACAGGTTCCATTTTATTTTCAATTTATTTACCAGCTTTGGCTATTTTAGTGATGTTACAGAAAATCAAGAGGCTATAAACCGAATAGCCGAAGCCTTACAACCGAACGGGTTTTTGGTGCTAGATTTTATGAATGTTACGAAAGTGCAATTGGGTTTGGTGCAAGATGAATTGGTTACCGTAGAAGGAATTCAATTTAAAATTAATCGCAGTATACGAGATGAACGGGTGATTAAATCCATCAGCTTTAGCGATAAAGGGCAAACTTATAATTTTGAAGAAAAGGTGCAACTTTTTACGCTTGCCGATTTTAAACAAATGTTTGAAAAAGCACGCTTAAAAATAGTGAGCAGCTATGGCGACTTCCAATTAAATGCTTTTGACGAGCGTAATTCCGAACGATTGATTTTATTTGCCCAACTGTAATGAGCGCGTATTTATACCTTTTTCTATCGGTACTAACCGGCACCCTTGTGGCTTTTTTGTTAAAAAGTAAAGGTAATGGTGTAGTAAAATTTCTTTTAATTTTTAGCGGTGCGTATTTGTTAAGCATTGGTATTTTTCACCTTTTACCTGAAATTTATGCAGGGCATAATCATGTAGTGGGTTTGTATATTATGATAGGGTTTTTCATACAATTAGTGCTTGAGTTTTTTAGTAAGGGTATGGAGCATGGTCACAAACATGTAGATCAGTTAAAATCTGGCGTATTGCCCTTAAGTATTCTTATAGCACTTTTTGTACACGCATTATTAGAGAGCTTACCCATTGGCGCCCACGCAGATGCACATAGTAAAAATACCATGCTTTGGGCAGTGGTTATTCATAAATTTCCGGTGAGTATTATTTACGCCACCATGTTGTTACAATTAAAATTAAGCAAAGTTAAAATTGCCTTTGGCTTAATTGCTTTTGCAGCAGTGGCTCCTTTGGGCGTATTGGTGGGCGATGTTTTTCCAATCATCCAAGCCTATAGTAAAGAAATTACAGCGGTGGTGTTTGGATTGTTTTTACATATTTCTACTACCATACTTTTTGAAAGCAGTGCTTCGCACAAATTCAACTTTCAAAAGCTGGCAGTTACCATTTTTGCGGTGGTGGTTGCCTGGTTTTCATCAGTACATTAAAAAGTTATACTGTAGTGTGTTTTAAATGTTGCATAAATACTCCTTAAAACAGCGCTCAGCATAATACATTATACATTTTGATGCCACAGCTTTCACAATTTTTAGTATTATAGGTGTATGTTGTGTTGCCAATAGATACAACTAATGGCATAGAGTTGTGAAGCCTTTTTTAAGCCCATATATTTGCATCAGTTATTAAAAGTAAGATTTTGATAAGCAAAAACTTAAATTAAATTTAAATAGAATAAATATGGGCGTATTAGTTGGTAAAAAAGCACCAAGCTTTACAGCAGCAGCAGTAATTAATGGAGAAGAAATTGTAGATGATTTTTCTTTAGATCAGTACTTAGGTAAAAAGCATGTAATCTTATTCTTTTATCCTAAAGATTTCACATTTGTTTGTCCTACTGAATTACATGCATTCCAAAGCAGATTAGAAGATTTTAAAAAATTAGGCGTAGAAATAGTGGCGGCCAGTACCGATACAGAGCAAAGCCATTGGGGATGGTTACAAGTACCTAAAGATAAAGGAGGTATAGAAGGAATTACATACCCTATTGTAGCAGATACTAACAAAACAATTAGTGCTAATTATGATGTTTTAGCAGGAAATTATTTCTTTGATGAGCATGATGAAATGCAAGCAGAAGGTGAAATGATAGCCTATCGTGGTTTGTTTTTAATAGATAAAGAAGGTGTTGTGCGTCATCAAATTGTAAACGATTTACCGTTGGGCCGAAATGTAGATGAAGCTATTCGTATGGTAAAAGCTTTACAGTTTAATGAAGAAAAAGGAGAGGTTTGTCCTGCAAATTGGGATGAAGGCAAAGAAGGTATGAATGCTACACATGATGGTGTTGCAAGCTACTTGAGTGCTAATTAAATAGCATTTTTTATAAAGAAAAGTCCCTGCTTTATAAGAGCAGGGATTTTTTTTGCCGTAGTTTAAAACTTGGCGCACCTTTTGTTTTGTACCGTATATCAAATAAAATTAATAAAAATGAAAAAGCTCTTATTTTCTCTATTCGCTATTACGATTATCTCCATGTCATGTTCAAAAGAAGGTCCACGTGGGCCGCAGGGCCCTGCGGGTTTTGATGGTTTGGACGGCCAAGTTAATATTCAAGCTTTTGAATATGAAGTATTACCGAGTGCTTGGATTGAGTCTGGCGTTTTTGGAAATGCCGATTACGGTTTTTTCGCTTTAGCAGATTTTCCTGAATTAACCAATACTGTTTTAGATGGTGGTTTAGTTTTAGGTTATTACATTCTACCAGATGATGGCCAACTTCCTATGCCGGCAATATTTTATAACAACGGTTTTAGCACCAATTACGATTTCATTTTGTACCCGGGAGAAATAGAATTTTACAAACGTGAAAGCGACAACGAAACCCAAATTCCTGTGCAAGCACAATATTACAAAATGGTAGTGGTGCCAGGTACATTTAAAACGCTACCTGATAAAGGCGAAGCGGGACAAACATTACCCATTATAGTGGTGCCAGGTACATTTAAAACGCTACCCGATTTTAGCAAAATGACCTTGCCGGAGGTAGAAGAATATTTAGGCGTAACCGCTTACAAAAAAGTTACAATAAAATAAAAGCTGCGCTGCCCAATTAGCTTTAAAACTATTGAAAGCATTAGTTGCGTCCAATGTATTTTTGCAGCTAAATTCTTGGCATGTACAAATCAATCATCCGTCCTTTATTTTTTAAATATGATCCCGAAAAGGTGCATCACTTCACCTTTTCGGTTATTAAAAATACACAACGAATTCCCGGTGTAGCCGGAGTGATTAAAGGATTGTATCAGCCTAGCGAGAAACTTAGGCGTGAAGTTTTTGGATTAAGTTTTGCAAATCCGGTAGGACTTGCTGCGGGTTTTGATAAAGATGGTAAGCTCTATGAAGAGTTAGCTAACTATGGTTTCGGATTTATTGAAGTGGGCACCGTAACACCCAAACCACAGGCCGGAAATGAATTGCCGCGCCTTTTTAGATTACCCAAAGATGAGGCGGTAATAAACCGTATGGGCTTTAATAATCAAGGTGTAGATGCATTGGTTAAACGCTTAAAAAAGCGTAGAAATAAACAGTTGATTATTGGTGGAAATATTGGAAAAAACAAGACTACACCTAATGATGAAGCCGCAAAAGATTATTTAATTTGCTTTGAAAAGCTTTTTGATTACGTAGATTATTTCGTAATAAACGTTTCTTCACCAAACACACCAAATCTCAGAGATTTACAAGAAAAAGAACCGCTTACCAATTTACTTTCGCAGTTACAAACTGAGAATTTAAAAAAGAAAGCACCTAAACCTATCCTTTTAAAAATCGCACCCGATTTAACCGAAGGTCAGCTTAATGATATTGTAGATATTGTGGCTGAAACTAAAATTGCGGGCGTAATTGCCACCAATACCACTATTAATAGGGCAGGTTTGGCAACTTCTGATGCGCGTATCAACGAAATTGGTATGGGGGGATTAAGTGGAAAACCAGTAAGAGCAAGATCTACTGAAGTGGTAAAATATTTGTCGGAAAAAAGTAAACGAAGCTTTCCTATAATTGCCGTTGGTGGAATATTTACCGCAGCCGATGCGCAAGAAAAATTAGATGCGGGAGCCAGCTTAGTACAGGTATATACGGGTTTTATTTATGAAGGTCCGGGTATGGTTAAGCGTATTTGTGCTGGCTTAACGTAAGCGTATTTCTTGTTGCAATTGCTGTAAATATTTAAAGGCTAAAAGCATTCTATTACCGTACCAGCTAAACAGTTCTCCATCAACAATTTTGCATAGGCATGTAGGGTTGGCTTGCGCCAAATGATGTAGGTGTTTGGTAGTAAAACTAAATGGTTCAGAAGAAAGTAAAAGCACGTCAGCTTTAAGCGAAGTAATTTTGTCAAATGCAATTTGTGGATAGCGCTGCTCGCTTAGTGGAGCTACATTTTCAAAGCCTGCTTCTTCCAGCATTTTTCCAATAAAAGTGTTTTTTCCGGCTAGCATCATTGGCTCATTCCAAATAAAATAAGCAACTCTTTTTTTCTGTTTTGGTTTTTCTAGCTTGGCGCGAAGTGTTTGTATTTCAGCTATTAACATTTTTGCTTTCGTACGGGTATTTGTCAGGGCACCCACTTCTAAAATCATGTTTAGCGCGTCTTCTACTGATTCAATATGGCTAATATGTACTTTAAAATTTTGCTGTAAACGCTCAATTTGCTCCTTTACATTTTCTTCGTGGTTACCTAAAATTAAATCAGGTTTTAGTGATTCAATCAAATCAAGTTTTAAATCTTTGGTGCCTCCTATAACTGTTTTTTCTTGTAGCCAATGTTTAGGATGCACACAATAGGCTGTTATACCCTGCACTTGTTTCTCTAAACCTAAATAGTAAAGAAGTTCAGTTTGTGAGGGTACGGTGGAGATTATTTTCATGAAGTATGAGGTTGCTTCAACGTTGTGTTGCGGAATACCCTAAGATATACGAAGCTTTAAATTAGATAGTAAAAGTAAATCTTTTAGTTAAAATCATTGCTGGTACCCGATTGCATCACGCTTCAAGCCCATCAAATTTGCTGCTAGTTTTAATTCTCCCTCGGCTCGTTCCTCACCACTCTAATCGATCAGGCTCAGTTCGTTGGTACGTGATTGGTATCCCGTTCTTAATTAAGGCTCAGTGCGCTGGTAGGCGATTGCATCCCGTTCCTAATTAAGGCTCAGTGCGCTGGTGGGCGATTGCATCGCGTTCCTAATTAATATAAAGTTTACACGATTTAGAGAGTAACCGATAACACGCATAATAGCTAGCTCAGGGCGATAGTACGCGATTGCATCCTGTTCCTAATTAAGGCTCAGTGCGCTGGTACGCGATTGCATCCTGTTCCTAATTAAGGCTCAGTGCGCTGGTGCGCGATTGCATCGCGTTCCTAATTAATATAAAGTTTACACGATTTAGAGAGTAACCGATAACACGCATAAAAGCTAGCTCAGGGCGATAGTACGCGATTGCATCGCGTTTTAAGACCATCAAATTTGCTACTAGTTTTAATTTTCCCTTGGCTCGTTCCTCACCCCTCTACTTCAGCAGGCAAGCTTTCAACCTTCGTTCTTTAACCATTGTTCCTCCAAGCAACTTAACTCAATGCTCCAATCACATCATGCTTCGTAATAATATGATGTTCTCCATCAGGTAAACTTACCAATACCGCATTGTTCTCTTTAGTAATGTGTTTGGCCACTTCTTTTACATCCATATCATAAGCCACCACGGGATATGCAGCACCCATCACTTCTTTCACTTGCTTGCCACCTATCTCAGGGTCAGACACTAAGCTTTTAAATAGTTTGCTGTCATCTAAAGAACCTACAAAACCATTTTCATCTTTAACGGGAAGTTGAGAAATACCAAATTCTTGCATCCGTTGCACCGCATGAGAAACAAGTTCACTGCTTTTTACCGTTACCAATTTTAAGTTTTGATGCTTGCGTACTAAATCTTGCGCAGTACTATTTTCATTATTTAAAAAACCACGATCGCGCATCCAATCATCATTGTAAACTTTACCCACGTAGCGGCTGCCATGGTCATGAAACAACACCACTACTACATCACTTTCTTTGAGTTCATGCTTCATTTGACGTAAGCCCTGAAAAGCTGAACCGCAAGAGTATCCCATGAACAAACCTTCTTTTTTGGCCAATTCTCGAGTGGCCAATGCACCATCTTTATCGGTTACTTTTTCAAAATGATCAATTACGCTAAAGTCCACATTTTTAGGTAAAATGTCTTCACCAATGCCTTCCGTTATGTAACTGTAAATTTCATTTTCATCAAAAATGCCTGTTTCATGGTATTTTTTAAATACTGAACCGTAGCTATCTACTCCCCAAATTTTAATGTCAGGATTTTTCTCTTTTAAGTATTTCCCCACACCGGAAATAGTTCCGCCAGTGCCCACACCAACTACAAAATGGGTTATTTTCCCTTCTGTTTGTTCCCAAATTTCGGGGCCAGTGCTTTCATAATGTGCCGAGGCGTTACCCGGATTATCATATTGATATGGGTAAAAAGAGTTTGGAATTTCTTTGTTTAAACGTGAGGCCACTGAATAATAGCTATCCGGATGTTCTGGAGATACGTTGGTAGGACAAACGTGCACTTGCGCACCCATAGCTCTTAAAATATCCATTTTTTCTTTACTCTGCTTATCGCTTAATGTGCAAATAAGCTTGTATCCTTTTACAATCGCAGCAAGCGCTAAACCCATTCCGGTATTTCCCGAGGTACATTCAATTATAGTTCCACCCGGCTTTATTTTCCCCTCTGCTTCAGCATCTTCAATCATTTTAAGCGCCATACGGTCTTTAACAGAATGCCCAGGATTAAAGTATTCTACTTTGGCTAAAATAGTTCCGGGTATATTTTCGGCTATTTTATTCATCCTTATCATGGGCGTATGTCCGATGGTTTCTAGAATATTATCGTAAATTTTTTTTATTGGGCGCATAAAGCAAAATATTTTGAAGGCTTACTATTATTAAAATAGTAAACGTTTTTTAACATAAAATTTGAAGGTGCAAAACTAGTCAAACCGAATTGCTTTTACAGGCGAAATGCGTGTTATTAGAAAGCTTGGAATGATTAAACATAAAATACAAATGAGCATCGTACCTAAGTTTAAAAGTAAGAGTAAGGGTATATTCAAATCAATGGCTACGGAACTTACGTAATAGGTACTTGGATCTAATTTTATGGGTTTTAAATATTTTTGAATAAGGCACAAGCTAATGCCTATAAGGTTTCCATAAAACAAACCTTTTAAAATTAAATAGGCAGCGTTATATAAGAATATTTTTCTTACCGTTAAATTGGTAGTGCCCAAGGCCTTTAAAATGCCAATCATTTGGGTGCGTTCTAAAATTAAAATCAGTAAAGAAATAGACATATTTATAGCAGCCACCGCAATAATTATAATTAGGATGATGGCAATATTTAAATCAAATAACTCCAACCACTGAAAGAGTTGCTCATTTAACATTTTAGCCGAAATTGCATCAAAATCTAAGGGTAATAAAAGACGAAGCTTTCGGGTGGTTGCGTCCATCGGCACACCTTCTTTCAAAAAAATTTCGTAGCCACCCACTTCGTCTGCATCCCATTTATTAATGCGCTGCAAATGTTTTAAATCACCAATAATAAAATTGTTGTCAATATCCTCAAAGTCGGTTTTATATAATCCGGAAATATAAAAATAGCGAAGCAGGGGAGGCTTGGGGGCTTGGCGCACAAAATATACGCTAAGCTTTGTGCCTAATTTCACTTGCAATAGTTTTGCTAGGTACTCACTAATTAAAATACTGTCGTTATACGCGCTATCCTGCACGGTAAAACGCTTACCCTGAGTAATAAACTGTGAAAAATGTTGCCAATTAAAATCTACATCCACACCTTTTAGCACTACTCCTTCAAAAACATCGTTGTGTTTTAGAATACCGGCTTTTTTGCTAAAGGCTTGAATATAATCTACTTCCGGTAAGGTTTTTAAACTTTTAAGGGTAGAGTCTGAAATACTAACCGGCTGTTGCTCAAAAATAGGGTTGGGTTGGTAATTAAGTATTTGAATATGTCCACCAAAACCAATTACTTTGTCGCTAATCTCTTTTCGTAAGCCCAAGCCCGTTGCCATTGCAATAATCATAATTACAATGCCCAACGCTATGGCCCAAACGGAAATTTTAATGACCGGTCGCGAAATTTTTCGCGAGGCAGTATTACTTTTTAGAATTCTATTTGCAATGAAAAACGCTACGTTCAATGTAAGACAGTACTTTTTGGAAGTGCCCAAATATAGGCATTACACACTGCTGGTTTTACTTTTTTGTACTACTGTATCTGCACAGCTTAAAGTAAGTGATAGCCTAGTGGTAGCCGCAGAAAGACCTGGAGCATATTTGCCGCTTTTGTACGGTAAATCAGTGGCTTTAGTGGCCAATCAAACCTCTATGGTAAAAAATCAGCATTTGGCCGATTATCTTTTGCAAAACAATGTAGCGCTTAAAAAAGTATTTGCTCCTGAGCATGGTTTTAGAGGTACGGCTTCTGCCGGAGAAAAAGTGGCGGATGGTAAAGATGCCAAAACCGGTCTTCCGGTGGTGAGTTTGTATGGTAATAATAAAAAACCCACGCAGGCTCAGTTGCAAGGTTTGGATGTAGTAATTTTTGATATTCAAGATGTGGGTGCACGATTTTATACGTACATAAGTACTTTAACGTATGTAATGGAAGCGTGCGCAGAGGCCGGAATAGCGGTAATTGTACTGGATCGCCCTAACCCAAATGGCTATTATGTGGACGGGCCAATTTTAGAGCCGGAGCATAAATCATTTGTTGGTTTGCATCCTGTGCCTATTGTGCACGGACTTACCATTGGCGAGTATGCCAAAATGGTAAATGGTGAAGGCTGGTTAACCGCTAAAGCTACGTGTAAACTCACGGTAGTTCCGGTTTATGGTTACAACCATCATACCCAGTATGTTTTACCGGTAGCGCCTAGTCCTAATTTACCTACCGAAGCAAGCATAGTTTTATACCCAACCTTGTGTTTATTTGAAGGTACTTCGGTAAGTGTGGGTAGGGGAACAAACAAACCTTTTGAGCAAATAGGTGCGCCTTATTTTACAGAGTATAGCGTAACCTTTACACCAAAATCAAACGAAGGAGCGAAAAATCCGAAATATGAAAACGAACTATGCTATGGGCATGATTTTACACAATTTGCACTTTATTATATGAAGGGAAACGGGGGTTTATATTTAAACTGGTTAGTACAGTCTTACGAATTAGCGCCTAATAAGGATAAGTTTTTCACTGATTTTTTCACCACATTAGCGGGCACTAAAACGTTGCAACAGCAAGTAGAAAAAGGCTTAAATGCAGATGAAATTGCTGCGACTTGGCAAAAGGGATTAGAAGAATATCAGCTAATGCGAAGAAAATATTTGCTTTATGCAGAGTAAATAATTAAAAAACTTCTTTACCCCCAAGAATATACACTACACCTATTTCTAAATTAAGAATTAGGTCGTCACCCGGCCCCGTTCCTTTTACTCCATCCCAATAATCGTTTAAGCCTGCACGCATGGCACCACTTCCGCTTATGGTTAACTCTCTTGAAAAGGAATATTCAAATCCGGCACCTACCATAACCGTAGGACTTACACCAAAACCATCTTGGACTTGAAACGGTGCCTTAGGAAAACCTTGAACAATGTTGGTGAAAAATAAATCTGCACCCGCGCTAGCTCTTAAAAAGGGTAAAAAGGTTCCACTTCTTCTATCTAATGTGTTTACACCTGTAAGATATGCTTTTACCGTAGGCCCAATAAATACGTGATGCATATTTATATAAGTGCGCATACTTTCTGCCGTACCATTAATAGATCTACGTTGTTGGTTAAATAGATAGGAAACTGTTCCTCCATACCATATAGACGATTGTTTAACTTGTCTTAAATAACTGTACTGTGCATAAGGACCAAAGCCAATTACCGTGTAAAAACTAGATTGCATATCACCACGCACGGAACCTAGTCCTAGCGCATAATTTGATTGATATTGCGCTTTAAGCTGAAAAAAACTGAAAAAAGTAAGTAATAATAAAACAAAATATTTTGACCCTATAAATCTCATAATGAGTACAATGTTAGAATATTTTTTAGTTTTTTAATACTAAAATAATTAAGAGGCTAAGTAACTAAATAATAACCTTATACACCGCCATTACTTTAGCTTAAGTTTTAAAGCTTCCGTAATTTTTGCCACCGCAGGGCAAACTTCAATATTTTTTTTTGTAAGATTTAATATTTGATGCATCTTATTTCTATCGGTATGCGGATATTCTCGGCACGCTTTTGGTCGGGCTTCATATACACCACAATAATTATCAGCACCTAAAAAAGGACAAGGCACAGACTTTAATACATAATCTTGATCTTCATCTATTTTTAAGTATGTATCTATAAAAGTAGCAGCCGGCATTTTTAGGTGTTTCGCCAGTCTATCAATATCCGTGTTGGTAAAAAGCGGACCAGTTGTTTTGCAGCAATTTGCGCATTGCAGGCAATCAATACATTCAAATGCTTCATCATGCAGGGTGTGAAATGCAGCATCTAAGGTTTTTGGTTTTACCTTTTTTAAGCGCTTAAAAAAACGCTCGTTTTCAGCTTTTGCAGTAAGGCCCTTATCTAAATAGATTTTATACTCAGGATTCATTTTCCGCGACCCTGTAAAACAATTAACACCGTGTAAATTAACACTTTAATATCATTAAAGAGTGTCATGTTTTCAATGTAAATGATTTCATATTTCAATCGTTCTACCATTTCATCCACATTTTCGGCATAGCCAAATTTTACCATCCCCCAAGAGGTAATGCCGGGCTTTACTTTATGTACATATTTGTAATGAGGAGCACGGGCTTTTATAAGATTTGCGTAGTGTGCGCGCTCCGGCCTTGGCCCTACAATACTCATCTGGCCTATTAATACATTTATAAATTGTGGCAGTTCATCAAGCCTATATTTACGCATAATGCGGCCCCAGCGCGTAATTCTATTGTCGTTTTCACTGCTTAGTTGTGGCCCATTTTTTTCCGCGTCTTTCTCCATACTCCTAAATTTTATCATGTAGAAGTCTTTTGCGTGTAAGCCAAGCCTTTTTTGTTTATAAAATATAGGTCCTTTAGAACTCATAAATACCATAATCATGCAAAAAATGAAAAGAGGAGAAACTAAAAAAAGCAGCGTTAAAGAAGCAACAACATCAAAAACGCGTTTGGTAAATTTTTGCCAAGGAGGCATCAGCTCGTGCCTTATTTCTACCAGCGGGGCGTTTAAAGATTCTAATTTCACCTTACCGGAAATTATATCATACGTATCCGGTATCATGCGCACTAGCACGTTAAAATCTTCTAATAAATTAATAATTTCTTCCAGCTTTTCATGCTCGCTACTTTCTACAGCTACAATTACTTCTTCCACTTCATATTTAGTAATTGTTTCGGCCATAGTTTGATAGCTACCCAAATGTGTAAGGTTTTTATTCAGTAAAAATTTAATGTTGTTGTTTACAGATACAAAACCTACAAAGTGCGTCCCGTTAAAATAATTAAGATCGTTTATTTCGCCAATTAAATCAGCAGCTTTAGCATTACTGCCCACAATAAGTGTATTAAATTTTATGGTGCCACGCTTTATGCGAATGGATGTGCGGGTGCTTAAGAGAATTCGGAAAAAGGCGGTGAGTACAAAGTGTGCAGAAAAATATACAAAGTAGGCGCTGTAATAATCTGTATAATCGCTTACAAAATCATCTAAAATTAAAAGAAAAAGAATAACAATACTGCCTAGCAAAGAGGAGTTGAACGTATAGATAAATTCTTTTAATCTACTGCGTCTATAAATATCTCGGTAAAAACCGGTAATAGAGTAAATGCTAAGCCAAAAAACAGCGATGAGCACCAAACCCAAAAAATAATTGACAGAAAAATCAAGGTTTACCTCCCCAAATTTGTCCGACTCAATGCGTAATTTTCTGAAAATATATAATACGGAATAGGCACCACAGGCTGCCAATATATCCCAAAAAATATACTTTAATTTTTGAAGTAATGGGTGTTTCATAGGCTACCTATACACCAATTTAATGTTGTCTAAATAAATTTTAGCCTCGGTAACACCAGGGTCTTTTAAAGCACCAAATAACAAATTAAAGTTAGTTCCTCCGGGCGACAAGCCGATTTCGCCAATAATATTTACATAAATTTTCTTCCATTCATTGTTACTACTTCTAATAAAAAGGGTAGAGCGTGGCACGGCAACTACTTCATTAGCAATAACCCCAATTAAAAAGCTATTATTAGATTTATAGGTTATTTCAACATATACATCTCTACCGCGCGGCAAGGAGTAAGTGTCTGAAGATTTTACCTCCGCTTTAAGCGTATTTTCGGTTAAAGCCAACAGTCCGCTTCTACCATTATTTTCTCCCGGAAAGGAAAAAGTATTGTCCATATCGTCAATCAACACAATAGATGTATCGCTAGAAGAAGTGGGTTCTAAATTAATACCACTACCGTCAAAATCTTCTACAATGGTTACGGTGGCATTTTCAATATATCGGGTGGTGAGTACGCTATCGGTTTGCGGATTAAAAACAAAAGTGTCTAAGGCTGTTAATGTTACGTTTTGATCAACCGGCTCGCAAGGCACATAAATACTTCGAGTGGCTCCAATACCATTCATGTTAATACCTGGATATACCTGAATATTTACGGCTCCTTCTAGGGGAATAATGGGAATGGTACACGGTAGTTCAAACACACCAATAGGCTCGGTATTGTAAAACACCCAAGCGGTAGTAAAATTGCTATGTGCGGTGCCTTCTTCAGCATAATCGGTTTGTAACTCAAAAGCAGGGATATATAGATAAGCCGGTAACTTGGCAGCCAAGTCTTGCTTACTACATGAAAATGAAGTGCTTATAATAAGAATAATAAACCACAAAGTGTGGTGGCGTAACAATTTTACCATAAAAAGCCTATGCTTAGGCGATGTGATTGAGATTCAACTGGATTTTCTCTAAAATGTCTTCGGCTACCTTTAACGCTTGGTAACCATCATCTAGAGTAACGCGAATTTCACCCTGTTTATTGATAGCTTGGCAAAAAGTTTTTAACTCTTCTTGTATTGCGTTGATTGCTAAGCTCTCCGGTTGTTCAAAATACACCTGTTTTTGCTTTCCGCTGCCTAAATCCATCACCATGGCATACGGATCTTCTACCGGAGCTACCACGTTTTTCATGCGTATCACCTCGCTTTTTTTAGCTAAAAAATCGAGTGTTATATAAGCATCTCGCTGAAAAATGCGCGTTTTACGCATGTTTTTTAACGAAATTCTACTGGCGGTTAAGTTGGCTACGCAACCGTTATCAAATTCTATACGTGCGTTAGCAATATCAGGAGTATCGCTTACCACCGCTACACCACTGGCATTAATACGTTTTATACCGCTTTTTACCACACTTAAAATAATGTCAATATCATGTATCATTAAATCAAGCACCACTGGCACATCCGTACCCCTTGGGTTAAATTCTGCCAAGCGATGTGTTTCAATAAACATAGGACTTTGGATGTAATTGCGTGCGCCCAAATAAGCGGGGTTAAAGCGTTCTACATGGCCAACCTGTGCTTTTACCGCAGCTTCTTCGCTAAGTTTAATCAACTCTTTAGCTTGTTCAGAATTTTCGGTGATGGGTTTTTCAATAAACAAATGCTTGCGTTTGCGCAACGCTTTTACTGCGCAGTCATAATGGTTTAAGGTTGGTGTTACAATATCTACCGCGTCCACCTCATCCAGCAGTGTATCAATATCTGTAAATCGCTTAATATTTAACTCAGCACTAGCTTTATTAGCCGCTTCATCATTAGGATCATAAAAGCCAATTAGCGTAAATTCATCGGCCAAAGCCTGAATACATTTAATGTGAATTTTACCCAAATGGCCCGCTCCGAGCACTCCTATTTTTACCATACCTGCATTTTTCCTTAAAGGCGCAAATATAATCTTTAGCTTTTGCTCCTGCAGATGTTTGCTATGCACAATGTAATGTTGATTTTTAAGTGAAATTGGCAAAATACTTAGTAGATATAATCTGCACCTTTACCGTTATAAACATGAGAGATACAGCCAGACACAATGGACAGCGTGCACAATTGGTGCGCCTGCTAATAAGCAAAGGAATTCGCGACCCACAAATTTTGCGCGCCATAGGTAAAGTGCCGCGCCATTTGTTTTTAGACAGTTCTTTTGAAGCCCATGCGTACTTAGATAAAGCGTTTCCCATTGCTTCGGGGCAAACAATTTCGCACCCCTATACGGTGGCTTTTCAAACTAGTTTATTGGAAGTTACACCAAAAATGAAAGTGTTGGAAATTGGTACCGGATCGGGTTATCAAGCAGCGGTATTGGCTGAATTAGGTGTGAAACTATATTCGATAGAAAGGCAGAGTGAGCTCTTTAAAATTACCAAACTATTGATGCAGAAGTTAGGGTATTCTTTTACCATGAAATTCGGTGATGGCTTTGCAGGGTTACCAACGTTTGCACCGTTTGAACGAATTTTAGTAACAGCAGGAGCACCACACATTCCGCCTAAGTTAGTAGAGCAACTGGCACCAAATGGGCGTATGGTAATTCCGGTGGGCGATGGTGAGCAAATTATGAAACTGCTTACAAAAGATGCGGAAGGCAAAGTAAGTGTAGAATCTTTTGGTGATTTCAGGTTTGTACCTATGCTAGAGCAAAAAGGCTTTTAAAATTTATCTTCAATAGGCGAAGTGAGCACTAAAAGATTTAGTACGTAAGCAGAGTTGAAATACAAACTCACCACATTTTGTAAATCATCGGTTTTCATAACAAAGCGCACACGATTAGAAAACATTTTTGTTCTGTTTTCCAAAGGTTCTGTTTGAATATCATAAAACTCAAAAGAAGCACCATTTGCTTTATAACGCAAATACTCGCTACGTAAAGAAGCCATTATCCGATTAAAATTTTGGAAGTCATCCTTAAAACTAAGGGTGATTTTTATTTTTTCTTCTTCCAGCTGATTTTTGCTAAAGTTTTGCTCCTCCATTAAATCTTGAAGCAAATTCATGCGTATAAACTCTACTCCCTGATGATAGGTAGAATCAGATAAATATTGAATTATTTCTTGAGCAAAGGCTTTATGCTCTGCTTGCGTTTGCGCAGTGGCCATAGTAAATGCGCATAAAAAAAATAGTAAAGAAAGAATTGTTTTTTTCATAGGTACATGCAAAGGTATGGTTTGATAGTGCATTTATTTCTATGGCGTTTAACCATTTAAAAGTACAAATATTGCGCTGAATGAAATGGATGATAATTTGCAGGAAAAAGAAGGAAGTTAATAGGTTGAGATTTTGTAGTTTGGCTAAACATTGGGAGCACGTTTTATAGAAGTGGGCTAGTGGGAAATTCTATTTCAATTTAACTTTTTCAACTCTACAAGTACTAATATCAATTCCGTTTGATTCCTCAAAGAATATGCAAACCGCAGGTAAGACTTCACTTAAATCTTTTAAATAACTAGATTTTTCATAATTATGAATAGGAGTTCCCAAGAAAATATCAACATAAAAATCAAATAAAACAACTTTGCCAGTTTCTAACTGATATGAATTTCGTTCAGGTATAGAAAAAGAAAACACTTGTTCTTTAACTCTATAATTTTTGATATTCATAGAAAGATTTAGTGAATAGCTTTCAAAATTAATTTCTAACGTGGAGTCAGTGTTATTCTTGATTGAACAATAAAAAACGACACTAGGTCCACCCTTGTTTTCTGGTAATTTAATAATGACGGAATCAGTTATAATATTTTGATAATTATAGACAAAGACAGAATCTACGGAGAGAACTTGCGCGTAGGAGCAAAGCGCATTAACCATTGACAATACAAAAACTATTTTTTTCATCTTAAAAAAAACTATATCATTTCTCATGGAGAAAACCCTCTTGTTGAAAGTAGCTAAAGCACATTCTATAGTTGCATTGCGCCACTTTTAAGCGTGTGCTTTTATTCATAACAAACTTATCTAAAAATTTTGTCAGGTCTACCTGATCTTTTGGAAGAGCTGGATGAGTATGAAACGATGTACAACACCATCCCAGAAGGTTGGGAGTACTATCCGGGCAAAGAGGGGGAATTTGCTGGCTATAAGGTGCCTTTTAGAGTGGATGTTGCTCCTTTAATTAGGCGTTTACGGGATTTGTATAGAGAAAAAACCTAAAAATTAATAATGTCCCTTAGCGGAAAGAACTTGACCGATGTTGTTAGACAGCTCATAAACAAGCCTATGTTCTTGATTTATCCTTCTAGACCAACACCCAGAAAGATTGTACCTCAGTGCTTCTGGTTTACCAGTTCCTGTAAAAGGATGTTCACTTAGTTCGCTTAAAAGCTTTAGCAGCTTTTTAAGTACTGTTTTATTTCCGGCTTTTTTGTGCGCCTCAATATCTAATCTGGCCTGGTCAGTAAAATTGAGTTGATAACCCATTTTATAAACCCAAAAACTGTTGAAGTTTTTCTTTTTCCACCCTCGTGGTTTTTCCTTCTTTTACTTGTTTCCTACTTTCTTCTATTTTGGTTACAAAATCAGGATTGTAAGGCTTTTCGTTGCTTACCTCAAATTTTATTTTCAGCGCTTTGATAAATGCCTTAAGCGCATTTTCTTGCTCAGTGGTTTCTGGATGAATAATGAAAGTATTTTCGGTTCTCATATAGTTATTTTTTACAAACAGATTAGTTGGCAAAAGATATTTTCAGTTTTTAAGATGTTATCTTAATCTTGATTAAGTAAAACTTCTTTTATTAATTGAATGCCAGTGCTTCATGTATGTCCTAAAAATAAAATTTGCTGTGATAAACAAATCTTCAAAACAAATTTATGGGTTTTATTCGTTTTTACTCAACTTCTATTCATTTTCATAACTATTCCCTCCTAAAACTGCACAATTATCCCAATACTCGGTATTCTTGTTCCTTGATCATTCTCCAAGAATTTGGTTTGATACGTTTCTTGTCCATTCGCATCTGTAATTACTATAGGTTCTCCGCTTGCATCACGCTCCAAAGCTAAAATGGGTACTCCGGGTATGGATTGTCCTAACGCATTTTGAATATCTAAATACACATCTAAACTAAAGCGTTTAAAAAACCATTTTTTATCTAAACGCATGTTTAAGCGGTTAAAATTATCAAAGCGGCTGGTGTTTAATAGGGAGTAATTGGGCAAACCACGTTGGTTGTTATCATACACAGATACAATACTGCTGCCGGCCACATCAATAGGTGTAAAAGGCGAACCGCCCAAAAATTGATACTGCACACCAAATTCCCAATTTTTACCAAATTTCTTTCCGGCTGTTACGGTTATAATATGCTCATTATCCCACGCAGATGGAATAAAATCTCCGTTTTGATTTTCAAATTCACTTTTTACAAGGGTATAGGCAAACGTTCCGAAAAAGCCTTTAAATAATTTTTGCTGGTATAAAAATTCCAAACCATACGCGCGACCAGTTGAGGTAGAAGTAGCCGGTTGATTGCCAATTACGCCAAAATCGCCACCCAAATTGGCCAGGGTTATGCTGTCTCTAAGTAAAAATGGGTATTGCTGGTAGTTCTTAAAAAAACCTTCTACACTTACCTTGGCATTAAATGGTAGGTAATAAGCAAAGCCGGCTACGTAATGTTGCGCTTTTATATATTGTAAATCCTTATTTACTAATTGGTTACTATTGTTTCTAAAACCTAAACTAGTGTATGGTGGCAGTTGATTATACTGACTTACACTGGCATTAAAACTTAAATTACCGTTTATATTATAGCTTAAGGCAAGCTTTGGCGAAGTTTGATTTAGAGGGTTCGCCATTTCTTCATTAAAGGTGTTTCCATCAAAACGTAAGGCAAGCGTTAGAGAAAGTTTTTCTGCAAAAAAGCTGCGGGTAGCTCCACCAAAAATGCTGTATTTAAAAAGCCGTAAGTCGCTGCTGTAATTTGCTGCGGGGCTATTTACCGGTTGCTGAAAATCTATTTGGCTAACGTTATATTTTGCTTCCTCAAAACCAAAGCCGCTGGTAATGCGCCATTTATTGGCTCGTCTAAAATTCTCTACCCGTAGTTTGTTTTCAATTTCTTGCGATTGATAATCTAACAATTGCTTTTTAGATTCATCATTATCCAAATATTTAAAGGCCACATTGTTAAGCATAAATCTGCTTAACACAAAGTTGGTAAAGCTCTTTTCACCAAAGCGTGTGTACTTTGCACCTACCGAGTAATTCCATTGTTCGTTAACCGGAAGTACTTGTAATTGATAGCGTTGCGCTTCCGTTTCGTTGGCGTCAAGGTTCAGTTTAAACTGATCTATAGCGCCAAGACCTAAAAAGGTAAGTTGGTTTTTTTGATCAATATTGTACTTTACTTTTACTTGAAAATCGTTGTACGTAGGTAAAAAAGAAAGGTCGAGTAAGCCAAATAAAAATTGCAAATAACTTCTACGTACCGAAGCGATGTAGGTTGTTTTTTTGCTAAGCGGCCCTTCAAGGGTTAACCCTACTTCGCTGGCACCTACTTGAAAAGTGCCCCCCGTTTTATCGGTGCGTCCTTCTTTTAACTTTAAATCTAAAACACTGGAAAGTCCGGTAGCTTTTTCAATAGGGAAGGCACTGGTGTATAAATCTACTTCTCGTATAAAATTCACATTTATAAGTCCTACGGGGCCACCGCTACTGCCCTGCGTGGCAAAGTGGTTAATGGCCGGAATTTCAATGCCATCTAAAAAAAACTTATTTTCATTGGGGCCACCGCCACGTATAATAATATCATTTCTAAAACTTGGCGTGGAAGCTACACCCGGCAAGGCTTGTATTACTTTAGATATATCTTGATTGCCGCCCGGGTTTCGCTGAATTTCATTGATACCTAAAGAATTTAAGGAAACCGGACTTTCGGCTTTGCGCTGAAATTTATTTTGGGTGCTAACTTCTACCGCTTCTAAAACTTCGTTGCTTTCGCTGAGTTTAAAATCTAAAAACCGAGGTTTTGATAAGCTTGCCTGTACCTCAAATTCAGTTTTGGAGTTGTAGCCTACAAAAGAGGCGCTTACGTTATATAATCCGGGATCTACCTGTAAGGTATAATTTCCATCAATATCGGTAGTAGTACCATTAGTAGTACCTTCTATAATTACGTTGGCAAAGGGTAGGGGTTGGTTATTAATTTCATCAGAAACCCTTCCTTTTATTATACCCGTTTGTGCTTGGGTTGCCAAAGCTAAAAACACACAAATCACGCTGCCTAATATTCTCTTCATTTGTTGTTGGTTTATGCTGCAAAGAAAACCCCGACCGTTTAAAGTCGGGGCAGTTATAATCTTTATTTATCAAGTTTATAAAGACGCTTCTGTTTTATTTGCGAGAATAGGATAATATACTTCGGTAAGCCATTTGGCAGTATCCGGTTCTGTACTTGGGTCGGTTACATATACTTCATACGGACTCCCATTCATGTTAATGTTATTTTCGGTCATATAATTTCCCATGGCTATGTGTGCCATTTCGCTTTTTTCATAGGCTCCGTAGTAGTTAATTTTTAAGGCGGCTCCTTCATACGTTTTACCCATTTTAATATTTTCTGTTTCCGGTTTGCTACTGTTACATGCTGCGGCTACAATTACAATGGTTTCATCCATTTCCGGTTCCCATTTTTCGTAAATAGCAAAAGGAGGCATTGTCATGGTTTGCATATCATCACCTAAATATGCGCTCAACGCTTGAAAATTATCTTGAAAAAATGATGAGGTCATTGAACTGATGGCAATTTCATGTCTTATACCATAGTAAGGCATTGCAGAAACAGTTAGTTGCTGCACCTCATAATCAGGTATTTCCATTACTTGAGCATCAGTATTTCCGCCTGTTTCAATGTAAAGTTTCAAGGCTTTTAGGCTTTCCTCAAAGGGCATTCCTAAACCCATATCAATAAAGAATTTTCCAATACGATTAAAAAAACCAAATTCAGCTATAAAAGCGTAATTCACCCGAGTTTCATTTTCGTTCAATGGCTCTAAAGTCCAATAGCCTTTAGAATCTCCTTGGCCTTTAAAAAAAATATCATAGTCAATGCGTTCATAGGGAGTGAGCTCAGCAATGGTGTAGGTGCCTTCACCCGTAAGGTCTCCTTTCCAAGCATATCCATAACCAACTTCATTTGGGTTTCCAAAATAAGTAGATTGACTGGTGGAATCCATGGTACTCCAATAGCTCCAATTTCCCCAAGTTTTTACATCCACCACGGTGTTATAAACTTCTTTTGCAGGGGCTTCAATGGTTATTTCACGTTCTAAAACATATCTACTTGGTAAAAAGAACATTGCAATGCAATAAATAATAAACAACACGAGCAGGGTAACTAATAGACCTTTTAAAAATTTCATAATTGATTGTTTTGATTTGACGGTAAAATTAGTTTTTTTTCAAACAAGCATGTTACGGCTAAATTCATGTTGAAAACGCGTGCATTATTTCGCTTTTACAGGTGTAAAAAGCGTTTAACTTTGCCCAATGCATGAAATGATATTGGTTTTAGATTGCGGCTCGCAGTACACACAGCTTATAGCGCGTAGATTAAGAGAATTAAACATTTATTGTGAAATTCATCCCTTTAATAAAATTCCTCCATTGGGGAGCAACGTTAAAGGTGTAATTATAAGTGGTAGTCCTGCTTCGGTGCGCGATGAAAAATCGCCCAAGCTTCATTTAAATGATATTAAAGGCACATTACCCTTGCTTGGTGTTTGCTATGGAGCGCAGTATTTGGCACAGCATTTTGGTGGCAGCGTAGAAGCTTCAGAAACAAGAGAATATGGCCGAGCAAATTTGGCCGATATAAAACCCGCTTCCCTTTTATTTGAAGGTTTAGAAATTGGTTCTCAAGTGTGGATGAGCCACGGTGATACCATTAAAAAACTGCCGGAAAATTTTAGAATTGAAGCCAGCACGCATGATGTGGAGGTAGCTGCTTATAAAATTACCGATGAGCAAACCTTTGGTATCCAGTTTCATCCGGAAGTATATCATAGTAAAGATGGCTTAGCTCTACTAAAGAATTTTGCGGTAAGCATTTGTGGCTGTGCGCAAGATTGGACGCCCGCCCATTTTATTGAGGAAAGCGTAGCGCAACTAAAAGAAAAGCTGGGTAAGGATCAAGTAGTTTTAGGTTTATCGGGTGGAGTAGATTCTACCGTAACAGCGGTGTTGCTAGATAAAGCCATTGGTAAAAACTTGCATTGCATTTTTGTAAACAATGGTTTGTTGCGTAAAGATGAATTTGGCCAAGTGCTAGAGCAGTATAAAGAAATGGGGTTGAATATTAAAGGTGTAGATGCTTCCGCGCGCTTTTTGGATGCGTTAGAAGGGCAATCTGACCCCGAAGAAAAACGTAAAACCATTGGCCGTGTATTTATAGAAGTGTTTGACGATGAGGCAAATGCCATTACCAATGTAAAATGGTTGGCGCAAGGCACTATTTATCCTGATGTTATAGAATCGGTTTCAGTAAATGGCCCATCTGCTACCATAAAATCACATCATAATGTGGGCGGTTTGCCCGATTTTATGAAACTGAAAGTGGTGGAACCCATGAACACTTTATTTAAGGATGAAGTGCGCAGAGTGGGCAAAGAATTAGGTATTCATGCCGATTTATTAGGGCGTCATCCTTTTCCTGGACCCGGTTTAGCCATTAGAGTATTGGGTGCCATAAGCCACGAAAAAATACGTGTATTACAAGAAGTGGATGCCATCTTTATAAACGGCTTGCGCGAGTTTGGTTTATACGACCAAGTGTGGCAAGCGGGCGCTATGTTATTACCCGTACAATCAGTAGGTGTAATGGGCGATGAGCGTACGTATGAAAGTGTGGTAGCCTTGCGTGCAGTAGAAAGCACCGATGGCATGACGGCTGATTGGGTACACTTGCCGTATGACTTTTTAGCCCAAATTTCTAACCGTATTATAAATCGTGTAAAAGGCGTTAATAGAGTGGTGTATGATATTAGTTCAAAGCCACCAGCCACTATTGAGTGGGAATAAATTTATTACAATTTCATGTTTAAAATTCTTTTAAGTGTACTTTTTAGTTTAGCCATTACCTGCACTTTTGCGCAAGTAAAAGAGAGTACTTTTCACGAGGTAAAACCCGGTGAAACCAAATACGGTATAGCTACGGAGTACGGTATTTCCATGGAAGATTTGGAGAAATTTAATCCGGATATAAAGTTGGGATTAAGACCGGGGATGAAGTTGTACATACCCAAGCTTGATAAGGTTGCAAAGCCGGCTGATGTAAAAGATACCGCCAAGTATATATATGTAGAAGTAAAACCGCAGCAAACGCTGTATAGTATTAGTAAGGATTACGGATTGAGCTACGCAGAAATAAAAGCACTTAATCCTGATATTGAAGACGGACTACGGGAAGGTCAGGTTTTAAAATTGCCTAAAGAAGCTAAAGTAGCTGCGCCTAAAGTATTTACACCGGAAAAAGGCTACGCGTATCACACGGTAGAAAAAGGCGAAACAGCTTATTCTTTAAGCAAGGATTTTGGTTTGAGTTTGGATAGTTTGTATTTGTTAAATCCTGATGCTAAAGATGCATTAAGCATTGGGCAACGTTTAAAATATCCTTCGGCTACAAAAAATACTATTACACAAGGTTTGAATACTGAACGAACACAAGCATCAAATCAAGAAGAAGAGTACAGCTTATATAAGGTAAAAAGTGGTGATACATTTTTTAGCTTAGGTAAGAATTTTGAAGTTTCAAAGGAAACCTTATTAAGCCTAAATCCGGAATTAAAAGACGGTGGTTTGCAGGTAGATCGATATATCATTATTCCAAACAATTTGGAGAAGCGCGATACAGCTTGGCTTAATCAACTTTTTTCTGAAGTAGAAACAGAGCAAAATACACGCCCAGCAAAAGTTGTGAAACCAAAAACTACGAATAAATTTAATTTAGACACGCTAAACATCGATTATTTTACTCGCCATAAAGTGGCTATACTGTTGCCGTTTTTTGCGCCTTCCTCTAAAGACACTGCGTACAGTTTAGATTTTGATGCACGCTCGGTTGTGGCGTTAGATTTTTACAACGGATTTCTGTTAGCAGCAGATTCACTTACCAAAGCGGGTATGAATCTTAATTTGGAAGTAATAGATACGCGCAATAGTAAAGCTATAGTAGAAGAAAAAATTAATGAGTTGCAGCGCACTAGTCCTGAACTCATAATTGGGCCGCTTTATAAAAATCATGTAGAGCGTGTTGCAAGAGCGTTTGAAACAGCGGGTGTGCCAGTGGTTTCGCCTCTTAGCAATCAGGTGGAAGTAAATGGAATTTCAAATTTAATACAATGCATTACGCATGAAGAGGCGTTTGCTGCTTCCGTAGCCAAAATTTTAAACCAAAAAGAAGGCGCCAAGCACATTGTATTTACTCATACGGGTATTGCCAAAGAATTAGAATTGCAAAAACAGATAAAGGCACGAATAGCAGCTGTAGATAATCAAATTTCTTTTGGTGAAATTGTGATGGTAACGGATAATAGAAAAGCAACCATTAGTCGCTCAGCTGTTATAAATACTAGAAGAGAAGATAAAACGAACTACTACGTATGCCTAAGTAACAACCAAGTTTTGTTAGCTGATATGGTTAATCAATTGTACAAATTGCGCGATAAAAATATCAACCTTATTGCTTCTTCAGCTATTATGGACGTAAACACTTTAGACTATAAGTATTTGAACGCTATTAACTTAATTATGCCTGATGACCATAATTTAGAAGCAGTAGATGATGCTGTTTTTGGTAAAAAATATGCAGATGCGTATGGAATGCTGCCATCTAAATATGCACTTCAAGGATACGATGTTGGTTTGTATTTTTTAAATAAACTGTGGCTTTACGGGCCTTATATGAAAGAGAGTTTAGCGCAGCAACCGCAGGAATTGAATTACACCGGTTTTGATTTTAAAAAACTAGAAAAGGGCGGATATGTAAACACTTTTATGTTTACCACCGCCCTTAAAGACTATACGCTCGTTAGAATTAACAACTAAATTTCTCCGCTACGTAAATAGCTGTTAAACAAGTCGGTATAATTAAAACCACCTGTTACTTGTTCGCGGTTTAGTTTTGCTGTTTCGGCTAAAGCCCATAAAATCATTTCTCCGTAAAACACTTGCTCCGCAGCATTTGCTTCAGGCTGATGTTTTTTTATAAGGCGCGCTAGCGGTTTAATATTTTCCAGCAATTTACTATACTCTGTATCTTCAAATTCCGCAAAAAGCTCTAGCTGATTTCCTTGTGCAAACCAATCTATAATTTCTCCGTATGCATTGTTTTTATCGGACACTTTTAAGTTATCTAAACTTGGAAAATGCATTCCTAAAATTGTTTTTACGGCAGCGCCTATCAAATTTTCTGCTACGGTTTGCGCGCCTTCCTGTTCTCCTTCATATACCAATTCTATTTTTCCGGTAATAGCGGGTATAATGCCTAAAAAGTCGAGTAGGCGTACATCTGTTTTTTCTTTTCCGGCAAGTAAAGCTCTACGTTCAGCAGTGCTTAATAAATTCTCTAAAGCGGAAATAGTTAAGCGAGCAGAAACCCCACTTTTTGCATCTACATATTCATTATCACGCGCTTCAAAAGAAATTTGTTCTAATAAATCAAAAGCCACATCCGGTATATTAATGTTCTCCTTTTGCCCGCTGGTTGCTTTTACCTCTTGTATGGTAATTTTTCTGGCGGTGGCAATATCTTCCGGATAGTGGGTTAATATCTGGCTACCAATTCTATCTTTTAGTGGTGTAACAATGCTTCCTCTATTTGTGTAATCTTCAGGATTAGCGGTAAAAATAAACTGTACATCTAGCGCTAAGCGTAGTTTAAAGCTCCTTATTTGAATATCACCTTCTTGCAAAATATTAAACAGGGCCACTTGAATACGCGCTTGTAAATCTGGCAACTCATTAAGTACAAAAATGCAGCGATGTGCCCTTGGTATCATACCAAAATGAATGGCACCTTCATCGGAAAAACTTAGCTTTTGATTAGCTGCTTTTATGGGGTCAATATCACCAATTAAATCAGCCACACTTACGTCTGGTGTTGCCAATTTTTCAAAATATCTATCGCTACGGTGCAGCCAAGTAATAGGTGCGTTATCTCCTTTATCGGCAATAATTTTTTTACCTAATGATGAAATAGGGTTAAGTGGATCTTCATTTAAAGGGGTACCTTCTAATACAGGAATGTATTCGTCAAGTAATTCGGTAAGCATCCGCGCTAAGCGTGTTTTTGCCTGACCTCTTAAACCCAAAAAATTGATGTTGTGCTTAGATAAAATGGCACGTTCTAAATCAGGAATTACGCTGTTTTCATACCCATGAATACCGGTAAAAACTGTTTCTCCATTTTTTAAATGCGTTAATAAATTATCTCTTAATTCGTCTTTTATTGATTTACTTAAATACGTGCTTTCTTTCAAAGCACCTACCGTTGTAGCTTTACTCATGCGTATATTTTAATATGCCTTATTACAACTCATAGGCGGTATTGTTTTGGCTCGGTAAATATTGGTATTCACCAAAAAATGAGTATTAAACACATTCATAACAAACTCCTTATGCATTTAAACACGTATATTGTACCACTCACCACAAAAAAGCTACCACTAACTAAAAAATAAAGCGGAAAAAACTTACAATTAATGAAATTGTCTAGCTTTGCCAAAGCCTAAGGCTATAAAGATGCTTGAAGCAATGTACTCATGATTAGAAAGATAGTAAATAAGAACTCTGATAAATACTTAGCTAGATGGATAGTGCTAGCGTATGATATTACTATTGTTTTAATCTCCTTTATTTTGGCGGTTGTTGTAAGAAATAACTTTGACTGGTTTGTTTTACCTACCGTTATTAATTGGCCTCAATTAAGCTCTATTCTTATTGCTTCCTTCACGGGATTTCTAATTAGCCGCTCCTACACAGGTATTATAAGGCACACCGGTTTGCGCGATGCTTACAATTTAATGAAAGCCAACATCATTATAGCTTCAATGCTGTTAATTGAGGGGCTTATTGTAGGTTCTGAAAGTGCTTTTTTTGTTTCGCGTTCCGTTATTTTAATTCAATATCTGCTTAGTTTATTTCTATTGGTTGGTTCTCGTATGGTGGTAAAAGTACTGTACCAAAGCATTATGAATGGCCAGGCTGCTTCTAAAAAAACAAAGGTTTTAATTTATGGTGCAGGCGCTTCAGGTATGATTACTAAAAGCACTTTAATGCAGGATACCACCAGAGAATATGACATTTTAGGCTTTGTAGATGATAATGCGTACAAGGTTGGCAAAACGATAGAAGGTGTAATGGTGTACAGTTTTAAAAAGATGTTTACCAATGATTATGTTACCAAATTAAATCCTGACCAACTTATTATATCTATACAATCTAAATTACACACTACACGTAAAAAGGAAGTTGTAGAAGCGGCTTTAGCAAAAAACTTGGAAATAAAAATTGTGCCTCCTGTGGAAAGTTGGATACACGGGGAATTGAGTACCAAGCAAATTAAAAATGTAAAAATTGAAAATTTGCTAGAGCGTGATCCTATTGTTTTAGACAACGTACATATTAGGAGAGAAATTAATGGAAAGCGTGTTTTAGTAACAGGCGCGGCAGGCTCTATTGGTAGTGAAATTTCGCGCCAGCTTTTGCATTATAAGCCTTTGGAAGTAGTGTTTTTAGATCAAGCAGAATCTGCGTTGTACGATTTAGAGCAGGAGATAAAAAACAACCACCCAAATTTATATGATTTAGCAAAATTTGTAATTGCTGATGTAACCAATAAAAAACGAATTGAAAAAACTTTCAATGTTTTTAAACCACAAATTGTATTTCACGCGGCTGCTTACAAGCATGTGCCTTTAATGGAAGATAATCCGTATGAATCGGTAAGCGTAAATGTGCTGGGCACTAAAAATGTAGCAGATTTAGCTTGTGCTTTTAATGTGGAAAAATTTGTAATGGTTAGTACCGATAAAGCCGTAAACCCAACCAATGTAATGGGTGCTACTAAGCGCACTGCAGAAATGTACACACAAGGCCTGAGCAATAAAGCGGGTTGTAAAACTAATTTTGTAATCACGAGGTTTGGTAATGTGTTGGGTTCTAATGGTTCCGTAATTCCTTTATTTAGAAGGCAAATTGAAAATGGTGGCCCTATTACCATTACCCACAGAGATATTACGCGCTATTTTATGACTATTCCTGAAGCTTGTAATCTTGTGTTAGAAGCAGGAGCAATGGCTAAAGGAGGGGAGATTTTTGTTTTTGATATGGGTGAGTCTGTAAAAATTTACGATTTAGCTAAAAAAATGATTAAGCTTTCCGGTTTGCGTTTGGGTAAGGATATTGAAATTGCCGAAGTTGGCTTACGTCCCGGTGAGAAATTGTATGAAGAATTACTAGCGATACAAGAAAATACCAAGCCTACACATCATCCTAAAATATTAATTGCTGAGGTTTCTGGTTATAAGTACGAGGATATTGATAAGAAGGTAGCAATTTTGGAAAAATCGTTAGAGTCAAACGATAATCTAGAATTAGTTGGAAATCTAAAAGCAATTGTTCCCGAGTATATCAGTAATAATTCCATCTTTGCGTCATTAGACCTTAAGATGATTGTAAATGAATAAATTTTTATTGGCCAATTTGTTGGCCTTGTTTACCTGCTCTTCTCTATTTTCTCAGTATCAGTTTTTTAGGCAAAATCAGTTGTATTCTTTACGCTATGAGCAGTCTGCTTATGATGTAGATAAAGATGTACACACTCAAAATCGTCCACTCAATATTTGGCAATTAGATTCTGCCGGTGCGCTTGCTTCTGATTCGTCATTAGCTTTTCCTTACAAGCAATGGTTTTGGCGCAAAGCGTTTAACGAGCATTTAATTGAAATTGAAAAGGAAGATTACGCGATAACCATTGATCCGATTGTAAATTTTCAAGGAGGTTTTGGAGATGCCAACCAAGCCCGTACTTATTTTGTAAATACGCGCGGTTTTAATGTGGAAGGCCGAATAGGCCAACAGTTCACTTTTAAAACATACTATTTAGAAAATCAGGCTTTTTTTCCTAGCTACATTTCAGATTTTGTACGTTATCGTAGGGTAGTACCCGGACAAGGTTTTGCCAGAACATTTGGCGATGGTGGTTTTGATTATGGTGTACCCGGTGGCGAAATTTCTTATACACCCAATAAGTTTTTCAATTTTACAGTAGGGCAGGGGCATAATTTTTTTGGTGAAGGCTACCGTTCAATGATGCTTTCTGATGCAGCTTTTAATTATCCGTTTGCTAGAATTTCAACCACTTTTTGGCGTATTAAATATGTAAATCTTTGGAGCCAAATGTATGACGTTCGCCCAGAAATAAGTGGTGGAAATATCTTTTCAAAAAAGTTTGTGTCCTCTCATTTATTAAGTATCAACGTTACCAAACGTTTAAATGTTAGCTTTTTTGAATCCATTGTGGTAGGAGATACCAATCAAGTACGCGGATTGGATGCTAGCTTCTTTAATCCGGTTATTTTTTATCGGCCGGTGGAATTTGCTATTGGTTCAGGCCAAGGCAACGCACTTTTGGGTACCATGGCATCTTATAAAATTTTAGATGGTTTACAAGCTTATGGCCAATTTGTATTAGATGAATTTAATTTGGAATCCTTACGCGCATCAAACGGAAGTTGGGTAAATAAATTTGGCTGGCAATTGGGTGTAAAACACTACGGTTCATTTGGTTTGTCAAATTTGTTTACACGGATAGAATGGAACGCAGCAAGACCTTATACGTATTCACACCGGCAAGTGCTTACTAATTACGGGCATTACGGACAACCTTTAGCACATCCGTGGGGTGCTAATTTCAGCGAGGTGCTTTTTCAAGCTATTTACCAGCCTAACCGCTATGAATTTGATTTACAAATTAATTACGGCAGTATCGGTTTAGATTCCAACGGTTCTAATTGGGGTACGGATGTATATCAATCTTACAACACTAGAGAATTAGATTTAGGAAATGAAATAGGACAAGGTGTAAACGCGCAACTACTTTATGTAAAGTTGAGGTTGGCCTATTTGGTAAACCCGGCTAGTGGTTTAAAAGTAGAAACCGGCTTGCAACATAGAAACCTAAGCGCGGCTGTAAACGCAACCACTCCTTTTAATACTTCTTCCAATACGTGGTTTTTTGTGGGCTTGCGTACCGAGTTTTTAAATCGTTATTACGACTTTTGATGACATGTTAAAAGAGTTTAGGCCCACTATATTTTTTCTAGCCAAGTTTTTTGGTATTTACCTTGTGCTTTCTACGCTTTATGGTGTTTTTATAAAAAACTATGATGAACAAACACCTGCTGAATTAGACCCAATTACCCGCGCTGTAACCTACAATGTAGTGCAACTTGCCTCTGTTTTTGGTTACGAGGGTAGCATTATACAAAATGATCATTTAAATTATGCAACACAAGATGAAACTACTTATGATAGTATTTACTTAAACGGCAAATACGCTATTTCGGTAGAAGAAGGTTGTAACGGCATCAATATTATGATTTTATTTTTAGCCTTTGTAGTAGGCTTTAGTGGCAAATGGAAAAACATGCTTTGGTTTATACCAGCCGGTTTTTTTGCTATCCATATTTTTAATTTAGGAAGGTTGATTCTATTGGCCTATATGAATGTAGAGTTAAACGGAAACGGCTTTCATTTTTTTCATAAATATTTTTTCACGGCTAGTATTTACTTAGCGGTGGTGCTTATCTGGTATGTTTGGGTAGCTAAAGTTTCTGGTAGATTAGCGTCTAAAAAAATAGATGCAGCATGAGTTTGAAGCGGATTGCAGCTATTGGCTTTGGTGGTTTGGGATTGCTTATTGTGTACATGTTTCACCATTATTTAGATTTTTATACCGTTTTGGTTGAATGGCAAGCGCCTACGGAATTGGAGTATGGAATGTTACAATATAATGGGCCAAAAATCCCCTTCATCTTTAACAAAACCATGCGCTATTTTGTAAATGACTTGTTTGCCATTTGCATTATTTACGGACTTTTTCAAGAAAAAAAATATACCCAGTTTTCTTTTTACGTTATGATTTTTGGCGTGCTTTTTTTACATCCAACGTATTTGTATCTCATTTTTGAACAACCCAAAGGTTTTTCTTCTGCAATAAGCCATTTACATCGTATTATTATGAATCCTGTGCTGATGATGATTTTAATTCCTGCTTTCTATTTTCAAAAAAGGCAAGAGAAACTAGCCAACGACTAAACCTCAGGGTTTTTAGAAAGTACTACCTTTGAGGCTCTCTCAATTGTAACGCTTTCCATGATAAAACTTGAGCAAATCACCAAATCATACCTTACGGGAAATAAGCCCATGCAGGTGCTTAAAGGGGTTGATTTACACATTAAAGAAGGTGAGTTTGTTAGCATTATGGGTTCTTCCGGTTCAGGAAAATCTACCTTGCTTAATATTTTAGGCATTTTAGATGGGTATGATAGCGGTGATTATACACTAGACAATACACCCATAAAAAACCTAAGCGAAAAAAAAGCTGCACAATACCGCAACAAGTTTTTAGGCTTCGTTTTTCAGTCATTCAATTTAATAGGTTTTAAAAACGCCATGGAAAATGTAGCCTTGCCGTTGTATTACCAAGGTGTATCTCGCGCCAAGCGCAATAAAATGGCTTTAGATTATTTAGAAAGTGTAGGGCTAAAAGAATGGGCAGAACATTTGCCAAATCAACTTTCGGGTGGACAAAAACAACGGGTAGCTATTGCCAGAGCATTAATTACCAAACCAAAAGTATTGCTGGCCGATGAACCAACCGGAGCATTAGATACTAAAACTAGCTACGAAGTAATGGAGCTTTTTAAGCAGATACACTCGGAGGGAATTACCGTAATAATTGTAACGCACGAGCAGGATATTGCCAACATGACCAATCGCATTATTACAATGCGCGATGGTTTAATTCAATCGGCTTAAAGCGAAAGGCATGTTTGATTTAGATAAATGGCAAGAAATATTAGCAACCATGCGCAAAAACAAATTGCGCACTTTCTTAACAGGGTTTAGCGTGGCTTGGGGTATTTTTATGTTGGTTGTATTATTAGCTGCCGGTCAAGGTTTGCAAAATGGGGCTATGCACGAGTTTGAGAGCGATGCAGTGAATACGCTTTGGGTAAACGGTGGACGCACAAGTTTACCGCATAAAGGCTTTAAACCAAACCGTAGAATAACCTTGGAGAATGCGGATTTAAAAACCTTAAACCTTAATCTTACCGAGATAGAATCGGCAGCAGCCACCAAAAGATATTGGAGCAGCACCATAAATTATAAAAGTGAATACGGTGCTTTTGAAGCGCGAGCCGCCACACCTGATGTACAAGATGTTGAGCGAAATCGTGTAGTGAAAGGCAGGTACTTAAACCAACGCGACCTTAATGATTTTAGAAAAGTAGCCGTAATTGGCCAAATGGTAGAGCGTGATTTGTTTAAAGGGGAAGACCCAATTGGTAAGTATATTTCTGTAAATGGAGTGTTGTTTGAAGTGGTAGGCGTGTATTCTGATGATGGAGGCGAGGATGAAGAGGATAATGTATATATTCCGTTAAATGTTGGCCAGCGTACTTTGAGTCAACAGCCGCGTGAGCTTTCGCAAATAATCGTACGTTATCCGGAAGGTTTTTCTCTGGAACAATCTGAAGCATTAGAAAAGCAAATTACAGCGGCAATGGCCGGTCAGCATAACTTTAACCCCGAAGATGAAAGTGCCTTGCGCATTTGGAACCGGCAGGAGCAAATGAAGGAAGCCATGAATGTAATTGGCGGTATTAAAATTTTTATTTGGGTAATTGGCATTGGTACTATTATAGCCGGTATTGTAGGCGTTAGTAACATTATGATGATAGTGGTAAAAGAGCGTACGCGCGAAATTGGCGTAAGAAAAGCCTTGGGTGCAACACCCGGTTCCATTGTGTCGTTAATTTTACAAGAAAGCATTGTTATTACCGCTTTCGCGGGATACATAGGTTTGGTATTAGGCGTATTATTAGTTTCGGCTATCGGTGGGGGTATTGAACATGATTTTTTTAGGAAACCAGAAATAAACTTTGAAGTAGCCCTTTATACACTGGCTATTTTAGTAGTAGCAGGAGCCGTTGCCGGATTTTTTCCTGCCAACAGAGCTGCCCGTATAAAACCCATTGAAGCTTTGCGCGATGAATAGTTTTTTACAATTAAATCCCATATTTAATGTAGCTACACCTCCTTCGGGGGGTGGGGAGCTGCACTCCGCGCAATATTTTCCATGTGTTTCAGTTTTTTCAAACGTAAAACTGCGTGCAGCTAAACTCCCTTTTGTGGTTTGGGGACTCACCACCCGACAGCATATAGTAGAAACTTTTTTACTTTTTACATCCACGATCATGTTCACTCTAAGCGCAGCAAATCCCCCTTCGGGGGTTAGGGGGCTTTTAACTAAATCTCGCGTTAATGGATAGAGATCAGTGGCAAGAAATAGTAGCGGTATTGGGCAGAAATAAACTGCGCACGTTCCTTACAGGTTTTGGTGTGTTTTGGGGAATTTTTATGCTCATTATTATGATGGGTAGTGGCCAAGGCCTACAAAATGGTGCAGAAGCCGGTTTTGGAAATTCTGTAAAAAGTAGCGTGTTTATGTGGACAAGAAACACCACAATGCCATACAAAGGATTTAAGCAAGGCCGAAGTATAAACATTCACAATGATGATGTGGAAGCAATTCGGCAAAATGTTTCTAGTGTAGATATTCTAGCGCCTAGAACGCAAGCAGGTGGACATAGAGGCTTGGATAATGTTACGCGAGGTGTAAAAACAGGTGCGTTTAATTTGTATGGAGATGTGCCTGACTATCAGCGTATTTCACCTTTTAACTTTGTAGAAGGACGGTTTTTAAACCAACGTGATGTTGATGACAAACGGAAGGTATGTGTAATTGGCAATGAGGTGTACAAAGCGCTGTATAATGAAGGAGAGGAATGCATTGGTACTTATATAAAAGCACAAAGTATTAATTATAAGGTAATTGGCTTGTTTAAAAGCATGAACCAAAATCCCAATCAAGCAGAAGACGAAGAGAAAGCGGTAATCATTCCTATTAGCACTTTTCAGCAAGCCTACAATTGGGGAGATGTGGTTGGTTGGTTAAGTTTTAGTTCTAAGGAAGGTATTCCAGCCACGCAAGCAGAGCAAGAAGTAAAAGATATTTTAAAACAACGGTTAAAAGTAAATCCTGAAGATAATAGAGCTTTTGGCAGCTTTAATAAGGAGGAAGAATTTCAGCGAATGGAAGGTTTACTGACGGGTATTCAAATGCTATCTTTAATAGTAGGCGTGCTTACCTTGTTGGCTGGAGCTATTGGGGTAAGCAATATCATGTTAGTAATTGTAAAAGAGCGTACAAAAGAATTTGGCGTAAGACGCGCTATTGGTGCAGAACCGTTTAGCATTATGAAACAAGTGGTGCTTGAGTCGGTGGTGCTTACCGTTACCGCAGGTATAATAGGAATTATTGGTGGCGTATGGATTTTGGAAGGCATCGCCAGTTTAATGAACAGCTATTCCGCTGAATCAGAATTTTTTAGAAACCCTGGTGTAAAATTACCTATTGTGTTAATTGCGTTAGGCATTCTCATATTTGCGGGAATATTAGCCGGATTAATACCAGCCAAGCGTGCGGTAAGTATAAAACCCGTAGATGCTTTACGTGCGGAATAAAAATATAAAATCAACCAAAGAAATAGTGCAATGAAAACAGTGCTTCGTATAAGTGTAGTGGTAATAATAATAGGCATTTTTGGCTACACATTATTTTATCTTTTTCAAAAATCGCAAAAAGCGCCTGAGCGTTTTGGTACTGAAACTGCCTTTTATACTGATATTGTAAATAAATCGGTGGCAACCGGCAGTATTATTCCAAGAGAAGAAATTTTACTAAAACCACAAGTAAGCGGCTTGGTAAAGGAGGTGTATGTAGAAGCGGGCGATAAAGTGCAGGTAAACGACCCGATTGCAAAAATTCAGGTTATACCAGATTTAGTTTCTTTAAACAATGCTGAAAACCGTGTGCGGGTAGCACGCTTAAACCTTAGCAACGCTAAAATTGATTACGACCGAAATAAAAAATTGAATGATCAAAATGTAATTTCCAACAGTGAATTTCAGCAATTTGATTTGATTTACAGCAGTAGTAAGCAAGAGCTGGATGCTGCGGAAGACAATTTGCAAATTATTAAAGAAGGTGCCAGTAATAAAAAGGGTATGGGTGCCTTAAATATTGTGAAAGCAACCATAGCGGGTATGGTGTTAGATGTGCCTATACGTGTTGGAAATCAGGTGATTGAAAGTAATAATTTTAATGAAGGTACCAGCATTGGCTCTATTGCTGATATGCGCGACATGATTTTTGAAGGTAAAATTGATGAATCTGAAGTGGGGAAAATTAAAGAAGGAATGGATATTTTACTAACAGTGGGCGCTATTGAAAACAAGCAGTTCAATGCGATTTTAGAATACATAGCACCCAAAGGGTTGGAGGAAAACGGGGCTATTCAGTTTATGATTAAAGCCAAAGTAAAGTTAGATTCTACCGATTTTATTCGCGCGGGCTACAGCGCTAATGCGGATATTGTACTGGCTAAAAAAGACTCCGTACTGGCCATACGCGAGGCGGTGGTGCAATATGAGGACAATAAACCTTTTGTAGAAGTAGAAACTACTGACCAGCAATACATAAAAAAAGAAGTACAATTAGGCTTAAGCGATGGTATTAATGTGGAAGTTTTGGGCGGCATTACCAAAGAGGATAAACTAAAAATTTGGAACCAACCCATTTAGAGATTGAGCTATTAACATGATATAAAAATTTTCACTCTCACTTTTTCCAATTAAAACTATGTCTTTCCAAAAACTAGGTTTATCTAAAACAATGGTTGCGCTGTTACAAAAAGAAGGCTACACCAAACCTTATCCTATTCAGCAAAAAAGTATTCCGGCTATTTTATTAGGTAAGGATGTATTGGGCATTGCAAAAACAGGCTCGGGTAAAACTATGGGGTATGCATTACCCATACTTACCAATTTAGCAGGTATTTTAGATGATAAAAACCGACAAGTAAACGTATTGGTACTAGTACCTACAAGAGAATTGGCAGTGCAGGTGCAGGAAGTGTTTTTTCAGTTTGCCAACGGTATCAATACCAACGTAAAAAGCATGGCGGTGTATGGCGGTGTTTCCATTAATCCGCAAATGAAAAATTTATACGGTACACATGTTTTAGTGGCCACTCCCGGTAGATTGTTGGAATTAGTGCGTGCAAAAGCGGTACAGCTTTCAGCAGTTGATACGTTGGTTTTAGATGAGGCTGACAAAATGCTAAGCCTTGGTTTTAAGGAAGAAATGAACGCCATTTTTAAATTATTACCGGTTAGCAGACAAAATTTATTGTTTTCGGCAACTTTATCTACGCAAGTAAACGCGATTAATGAAATGCTGTTGGATAACCCTACGGTAATTGAAATTGCCGAAGAACCTGAAAACATAGCGCTTATACAGCAAACGGCTTACAGTTTACAAAAAGAAGAAAAGGGAAAGTTACTGCGCCATTTAATTAAAAGTAAAGAAATGCAGCAAGTGTTGGTTTTTACCTCTTCTGTATATCAAGCCAACCATGTAGCGGATAAATTGAATAAAAACGGTATTGAGGCCAAAGCCATTCACAGTAAAAAAAGCCAAGGAGCACGCACGGAAATGTTGCGCGATTTTAAAGCAGGAAAATTACGTGTGTTAGTTACTACCGATTTATTGGCACGCGGTATCGACATTGCTTTTTTACCCTATGTAATTAATTATGAATTACCCCGATCACCCAAAAAGTACGTGCACCGCATTGGCCGAACCGGCCGTGCCGAAAACCCCGGAGAAGCTATTTCCTTTATCACTACGGAAGACCGCCCGCATTTTAAAGTTATTCAAAAGAAAATGGGGCAGTGGGTGCCGCTTACTTATGTGGAAGATGAGGGGATTTTACCGTAAATCTACCCAAAGCTACATTTTAACGAAAAAGTTAGGTAACCTTCTGTATCGTACATTTTTATTCACAATAATTACGTTTATTTGAGTGTCAAACGCTTGGTATTTCTAGAATTTATGTGGACATACGTTATAACACCACTAACGGTAAAAATGGCATATAAAAAATGGACGATATTTTATGCCCAAAGCTGTGTTAAGGGGCATTTATGAGCCATTTAAAACACAATTTGGTATAAGCGTTGGTGTAATCTCAACTTTGCTATGTTGCTAAAATTTAGATTTTTGGTTTTTGTGCTATTTATTGGAAATTTGATTTCCGGCCAATGCCTTTTTACCGCACCCTATACTGCAGTTTTTGATACTATAAATTTTAACCCTTCCGACCCTTGGAAGGTGGGAAATAACAATCCTTTCGGACCTTTTACGGTGGTAGATACTTGTTGGATATTTGATGACAATGGTGCGAAAAATTATTTTTATATAACAGATTTAGGTAAACTACCATTAAGCAGAAAAAGTGGCCCGCCTTTACTACACGGTATGGCAATAGTTGCTAAAACTAGCAATAATGGAAATCAACAGTTACCCGCTTATTTTCAATCGCCTTTTGTAGATAAAAGTACTGTGGTAAATCCTCAAGTTTCCTTTGCATACCACATGTACGGAGCTAACATTGTTAAGTTAATTCTACAATATCAAGGGTATGGGTCAAGCACATGGTTAAATTTAGATTCGCTTGTTGGAGAACAGCACATTGGATTTGAGCCTTACAAAATCAGAACCTTAAACTTAAACGGTTTACCTGATACGCTCAGTTTTAGATTTGCACATTATACCTCAAATGGCTTTGATGTACATACGGCATTATCTTTCTTTAAAATTGCGGAGAAGCCTAATTGTAGTATTCCCCTACCCATTTCAAATATTAGCTTCAGCGGAACTTCAGTACAAATAAAGTTTGCCAATACTACTAACGCACTGCATCAATTTAAACTGGTGCGTGTAGGTTTAGCAGTAAATAGAATAGGTATAAGTGTTTTTACAAATTCGGACAGTGTAATGTTTCAAAATTTGAATCAAGGCGAAAGTTATTATGTACATCAGCGCGTTATATGTGGTTCAGATACTTCTAAATGGCAAGGTGCTGAAATTATTTCAGTGCCTTGTGGCTTTACGCGTACTTTTCCTTTTACTGAAAACTTTGACAGCTGGACTGCCGACACAGTAAAGTATTTGAATAAATATTGGCCTCTAAATTCCTGTTGGGAAAATGTCAGTCAAAATTCTAGGAATGTGGGAAATGAAGCGTATTGGTTTACTACCAATGGCGGAAAACAAACGGGAAGCCCTTATCCGAAATTGGACTACTCAACGCAAGGTAATTTTTTGAGCTTTTCATCTGGTGGTGCTCAAATAGTTACTACAAACAGTGCTTTAATTTCTCCAAGTATTGATTTAACCCCATCCGTTAATCCCGAACTTAAATTTTACTATCACGGCCATTCGGGTAGTAATACACTGTATATTTCAGTTTTAAATTCTACTGGTTGGCAACTACTTGATTCGCTTAAAGGCCCATTTCAGTCTAGTAATACTGACGCTTGGTTGCCTTATGTTTATGATATTTCTCAATTTAAAGGAACTACCATCCAAATTAAATTTGAGTTAAAAAATGCCACAAATCCTATCAGCATTGACGATTTCTCCATCCGCGAAAAACCCGGTTGCGCCTTAGCGGGAGTAGATAGAACTATATTGCTTTGCGATACAGCTTCCCAAATACAAACAGGGCGTTATTCTTTAAGCAATTTACTAGATAGCAATGCGGTGGGCGGCACTTGGGTAGATGTAAGCGGTAGCGGAGCCTTAAACGGAAATTTGATTGTTTTAAATCAATTGCTTGCAGATACGCTGTACCGTTATCAATATCAAATACCTGCATCGGTAGGTTGCGCAGCAGATACCATGGAAGTGCGTTTGCAACTGGTGGCCAGCGCGTGTTTAATTAGCTTGGCAGAGCAAATTAATCAAAGTGCTATTCAGGTTTTTCCAAATCCTAATAAAGGAATATTTAATGTGGAGTTTGGCCAAGCGGTGCACAATCCAGTATTTACGCTGCATCAGTTAAGCGGAAAATCACTTGCTGTACAAGCAGTAAAACTATCGGAAAATGCCTACCAACTTTCCACTAAAAACATACCTGCGGGTGTTTATTTTATAAGCATACAAGGCGATAAAAAGGAGATATTAGCTAGAAAAAAAGTGGTGATTGGGGAGTGAGAAATGGGTTGCAAGAAAAACAGAATGCCATAAATTTAAAATATGAATGTTGCAAAAGTGGTTTTAGCTCTGGTGTTAAGTTTTGCTGGGCTAGCTGGTACCGGCCAAAGCTTCAAAACTGCACCTTTTGAGGAGGACTTTGAGTATCTACCTTTCGGCATTAGTTATTGGTCTTATCCTGTAATGGACACTACTTGGTTTTATCATAGAGATTCTACCCGCGCTATAAAGGCATGGGGTCTAAACACGGTTGGGGGTTATTATGGTCAATCAACGGTTTCCTACTTTTTTGACTCTACTGGTGCCTATGGAGGAAAACACCAGCAAGACTGGATAAATCTAGGAGACATTTACAATCAAAATCAAACCGTTTTTCGTTTACGCACACCTTATTTGATTTTAAATACTTTAAGTAAACCTACGCTGAGTTTTGATTATCATCTTTTTGGTAAGGATATAAAAAAAGTGTTGGTTAAGGTAAGACCGTTTGGAAGCACCACCGACATTCTGCTTGATTCAATAGTAGGCCAAACACATAAATCGCCCTATCACTATTTCCGCAAACATTCAGTTTCTCTAAACGGGTTTTCAGATACTTTAATGGTAATATTTGAAGCTAAAACCACCACAGGGCCTAACCGAATTGTAGCTTTAGATAATATTTCTGTTACTGAGGAAATTTTTGTGCCACTATATTATCCTCAAAGTATAAGCTACAATAACAACAAAACCTGCACTTTACATTTTGATAAGCGCATGAATAGGCAATTTTCTCTTCAATCCATTAATCATTCAAAAAGAGATAAAAATGGTCTCGTGAATAATGTGGTGGGTGATTCTTTAACGCTTACCAACGGCACACCCGGAGCGCTTTACAACCTATATTTTAGGCAGTTTACAAATACTGATAGTTCGGTTTGGAGCAATCCCATATTGTTACAATTTCCTTGCGAAAATTATATAGAAACTTTTCCTTTTAGTGAAAATTTTGACACTTGGATGGCTGACACACTGGCTCAATATGACTACCGATACGCACCAACATTTTTTGGGCAAACCAATAAATGTTGGGAAAATAAACAGGAATTTAAACGAGGATATAGTGTTTTTAAAACGGTTTCGGGAAGCATTTTGGGGCTTACGCCCGCTTATGATTATCCTGCAGATTATACGGGAGATTTTTCTTTATCTGTATTCAAACATCAATACAACAGCTTAGGAAATAAACCAACTATTTATAGTCCAAGGGTAGATTTATCAGCTGCTGTAAATCCCATTTTTTCCTACAAGCTTCACAGTCATACAGGCAGTAATAAGCTAAAGGTTTTTGTTAAATCTAAAACATCATTACAACTTTTAGATAGCATAGTTGCTCCCTTGCAAACCAATAAGCAAGAACCTTGGATAACATTTCAAGCGGACTTGAGTACCCATAAAAACGACACTATTCAAATAGTTTTTGAACAAAAGAACGCAACATACCCTATCAGCATTGACGATTTCTCCATCCGCGAAAAGCCCGGTTGCGCCTTAGCGGGATTAGATAGAACTATATTGCTTTGCGATACAGCTTCCCAAATACAAAACGGGCGTTATTCTTTAAGCAATTTATTAGATAGCAATGCGGTGGGCGGCACTTGGGTAGATGTAAGCGGTAGCGGAGCCTTAAATGGAAATTTGGTTGTTTTAAATCAATTGCTTGCAGATACGCTGTACCGTTATCAATACCAAATACCTGCATCGGTAGGTTGCGCAGCAGATACCATGGAAGTGCGTTTGCAACTGGTGGCCAGCGCGTGTTTAATTAGCTTGGCAGAGCAAATTAATCAAGGTGCTATTCAGGTTTTTCCAAATCCTAATAAGGGGATATTTAATGTGGAGTTTGGCCAAGCGGTGCACAATCCAGTATTTACACTGCATCAGTTAAGCGGAAAATCACTTGCTGTACAAGCAGTAAAACTATCGGAAAATGCCTACCAACTTTCCACTAAAAACATACCTGCGGGTGTTTATTTTATAAGCATACAAGGCGATAAAAAGGAGATATTAGCTAGAAAAAAAGTGGTGATTGGGGAGTGAGAAATGGGTTGCAAGAAAAACAGAATGCCATAAATTTAAAATATGAACGTAGCAAAAGTGGTTTTAGCTCTGGTGTTAAGTTTTGCTGGGCTAGCTGGTACCGGCCAATGCCTAATCACCGCGCCCTTCACTGAAACGTTTGATAACGGGGCTTCATGGTATCTAGGAAATGATTTCCCTAGAAAGTATGATTCCTGTTGGTATAATGAGCGTTTCGGTTCTAATAATTATTTCAGAGCATATTTAGGTTTTGGTTTGAATACATACGGTATAGGCAGTAACCATCAATATCGCTTTTTCAACGATTCAGTAGGGCCCGTAGGTTATAGCAGAAATAATTGGCTTAAAAGTTATGGTCACTTTCCAAATACCATATTTACAATGGTGCTTAATAGTCCACCTATTTTCATCCAAAATATGCAAAATCCCGAACTTGAATTTTTATATCATTCTTTTGGAAAAGATAATGAGGTGCTTTACGTAGAAACGAAACGTTTGAGCGATACTGTATTTACAACAATAGATTCAATAAAAGGATCTAGGCATATTTATGCTTCTGATCCTTTTACTTATCACCGCAATACTTTAATGCCCTTTGTAAATGATACTGTAATTATTCAATTCAGAGTGGTTTCTACAAAGGGTAAACCCAATTCTTACGCTTTAGATAATATTTCCGTTAAAGAGAAACAAAGTTGTAGTCTAGTAAATGACGTGTATTTAACTAGCATCAGTGCCGATTCTGCTCGGGTCAATTTTTCAGGTGGTATAAATCAAACGGTAGAACTGCGTTATGGTATCGTACACAGCACGGTTTTAAACACGGGTTTAAAAGCAATTGGTACATCAGGAAATCTGCTTTTAAATAACCTAAAACCGGGTTTGTTTTATGATGTAATATACCGCTCTATTTGTGGTCAAGATTCCAGTATCTGGAGCTCACCTATTTCCTTTCAGCAAGCTTGTATTGATACTTTTAACTTTCCATTTAATGAAAATTTTGATGATTGGGTAGGGGATACCGCTATTAGAGAATCGTTTGATTTATCACGGGTAGCAGGGAGATTATCGGCCTGTTGGACAAATCCTTTTTTTAGAATACAAGGCGCACCTTATTATATTAGTAGCAATGGCGCTGATGGAACAAGAAGCTTTAATGATGGACTTCCTGCAAAAGACCATTCCGGCAATGGAATATTTACAGGAATTTGTAAACAACGCGCCACAGGAGCTTACAAAGAGCCTGAATTAATTACACCTTACATCAATTTAAACAATACAGTTAATCCTGAATTGAGTTTTTGGTGTTTCAACTACCGGTCTAATTATAATAATAAAATGCTGATTTATGTGGAAGCTAATGGTATTTGGCAAAAAACTGATAGTGTTAAGGGGCTTTTGCAAACCTCAATAAACCAACCGTGGCAGCAACAAGTGTTTAGTTTGTTTGCCTATAAAAATAAAACGATAAGAGTAAAATTTGTGGTACCGAGTCGCGAGGCTTCTTTCGCTATTGACGATTTCTCCATCCGCGAAAAACCCGGTTGCGCCTTAGCGGGAGTAGATAAAACCATATTGTTGTGCGATACAGCTTCCCAAATACAAAACGGGCGTTATTCTTTAAGCAATTTACTAGATAGCAATGCGGTGGGCGGCACTTGGGTAGATGTAAGCGGTAGCGGAGCCTTAAATGGAAATTTGGTTGCTTTAAATCAATTGCTTACAGATACGCTGTACCGTTATCAATATCAAATACCTGCATCGGTAGGTTGCGCAGCAGATACCATGGAAGTGCGTTTGCAACTGGTGGCCAGCGCGTGTTTAATTAGCTTGGCAGAGCAAATTAATCAAAGTGCTATTCAGGTTTTTCCAAATCCTAATAAAGGAATATTTAATGTGGAGTTTGGCCAAGCGGTGCACAATCCAGTATTTACACTGCATCAGTTAAGCGGAAAATCACTTGCTGTACAAGCAGTAAAACTATCGGAAAATGCTTACCAACTTTCCACTAAAAACATACCTGTGGGTGTTTATTTTATAAGCATACAAGGCGATAAAAAGGAGATATTAGCTAGAAAAAAAGTGGTGATTGGGGAGTGAGAAATGGGTTTAATTGCGAAAAAAATCACTTTCTAGAACGAGAGCTTTTAAGAAAACCGCTCAAAAAAATGGCTTTGGAAGTTTCTAATACCAATCCGTCTAAAAAAATGTCGCATTAAAAAATGCATCCTACTGTATGGTGGCGAGAGCTATTTTAAACCTAAGTTCGATTTTTACATAAAAATTATGAGTACCTAAGCTTCTTTAAAGCCCCCAAAGCCTTGGCGGGGACTTGGCTACACGTGCAGCTAAAGTCCCCCTTTGGGGGATTTAGGGGGCTATATTTTTGTTTTGGAACTATTAAACCACTGATTGTCAGATTGATTTATTTTAGTATTAATCGAACTCAGGTTTTAAGGAGCATTTGTGCTAAATTTAAAACACAATTCGGCATAATTTGCGCTCAAACACATAACTCAACTATAACTGTTTAACCTATTGTGTAGTACTTTCCTTAAAGTATATTTGCACCTTCATTGTTTAAACATTAAAATACTAACACAAATGAGCAACGTAAACAAGTTTTTTACATTCGCTATAGCTGCAACCTTTGCCGTAGCTTGTAATAACGCACCAACAGAAACAGTAGAAACCACCGAAGCGGAAGAAGTGGTGGAAATGGAAACTGAAGCAACTTACGCTTTAGTAACCGAAGGAGATGAAGTAATGTGGGAAGGCTACAAAATTGTAGGTGATGATTCGCACACCGGTACCCTTCAAATTCAAGAAGGAAATTTCATGACCAAAGATGGTAACATCGTAGGCGGTTCTTTCATTATTGATATGAATTCTTTGACCAACACAGATTTGGAAAACGAAGAAGAAAAAGCAAAATTAGTAGGTCATTTAAAAAGTGATGATTTCTTTGCTGTAGAAAAGCACCCAACAGCTACGTTTACCGTTACCGGTATTGAAGTGGTAGAAGGTTCTGAGCAAGGTATTACCCACAACATTATGGGTAACTTAAAAATGCGCGACATGGAGAAAAACATTACTGTACCCGCTATGGTAACCATGGAAAACGACATGATTATGGTAAAAACGCCAGAATTTGTAATTGACCGCACACAGTGGGGCGTACAATACGGAAGCAGCACCATTAATACACAAATGGCAAAAGATAAAGCTATTGCTGACAACTTAAAGTTGAAGTTAGATTTAAAAGCTAAGAAAGGCTAGTTTTAAATTTGGTTAATTTAAGATAGGGAAGTCCTTGCTGAGTAAAATTGGCAAGGGCTTTTTTTTGTTATTTTAGGCAGCACAAAAATTTTCCTGCATGAACAGCTATAAACAGCCGCAAGGCATAAAATCGTGGGCAGAAGATGATAGGCCACGTGAAAAGCTTTTGCTAAAAGGCCGCGCAGCTTTAAGCGATGCCGAATTAGTGGCAATTTTAATTGGTAGCGGCAGCCGTAATGAAACAGCGGTAGAATTAGCCAAGCGCATTTTGGCCAGTGTGCACCATAATCTGCAAGAGCTTGGTAAGCTTACCGTTAAAGATTTATGCCAATTTAAAGGAATAGGCGAGGCCAAAGCCATATCTATTATCACCGCGTTAGAATTGGGTCGGAGAAGAAGAAAATCTGAAACCGTGGAACGTGTTAGAATAAGAGGCAGTCAATCGGTTTTTAATATTTTACAACCATTAATGGCCGAGCAACTGCAGGAAGAATTTTGGGTGCTTTTTTTAAACAGTAACAACCGTGTATTAGATGTAAAGCGCATGAGCGTAGGCGGACTAAATTCTACACTTGCCGACCCTCGCGTAATTTTTAAAGAAGCCTTGGCGCTAAATTCTACTTGCTTAATTTTAGCGCATAATCATCCATCGGGCAGCGTAAAACCGTCACCACCTGACATTTCTCTTACTAAAAAACTGGTAGCAGCAGGCTCAGCGTTAGAAATTTTAGTAGCCGATCACATTATATTACACCATAATAAGTATTTCAGCTTTAGCGATGAAGGGATGATGTGAGTAGTAGTTGGAAGATTACTAAAAATGAGTTGATTAGTCCGAAGACAGAAGTCCACAGTCGATAGTCCATAGACGAGGCACGTTGGAGAAAGGAGCAGAACACATGTAGAATCAAACGTATAAATAACATGATGAATAAAAGAAACTATTTCTAAAAGTTACCCAAAGAAATCCAAATACACTCAAAGAGAACAGCTTTAGATTTTTTACTTTATGGTCTGCTAAATAGCAGAATTCATCCGTTAAGATTAGTAAAATCCGCAGCTTGCCCCTCCCCAATAGATTGGGGATTGGATGGGTTTTATTTTTCTTTCTCAAGTTTTGCTTTAGTACAGCTTTTTTTGTCCGTGCCCTCCGGCAGGCAAGCATTCGTTATTTCTTATGCAGCTTCTTTGCGCCTGTGCGAGACAAAATCAACCCAAAGTACTTCCAGCCAGTGTAGCTCCATTCGTTATTCGTCATTTCGTCATTCGTCATTCTTCATTCGTCATTCTTCATTCTTCATTCGTCATTCTTCATTCGTCATTCGTCATTCAACATTCGTCATTTTGTAAGCTCCCCTTTTTTAGTACGGTTCTAAAGTAGACTATTTTCTTTATTAGTTTCATTAATCAAAATATCCCTTGGTGCAGTGGAGCGTAGCGGAACGGAACCAAGGGATATTTTTCGGTTTTTGTTTCTATAGGCCACAGGGCTTATGCCACCCAGCGCATCGTGTGGTCGTTCATGGTTGTAATCTTCTACCCAAGATTCGGTCACTTCTCTTACTTGATCTATTGAACTAAAGAGATAAGCATCTAAAATATGCCTGCGATAGGTTTTATTAAAACGCTCTATTAGCGCATTTTGAGTAGGCTTACCGGGCTGTATATATTTAAACTCAATACCGTGCATCACGCTCCATTGAGTCGTTAATTTAGCTATAAATTCTGGACCATTATCCATACGTAGTTTTTGCGGCTTTCCGTGTTTGTTTATCAAGTGGTTTAATACCCAAATTACTCTGCTACTTTTTAAAGAATAATCTGTTTCTATAAACAGTACTTCTCGATTGTAGTCATCTATTACATTAAAGCTTCGGAACTTCCTTCCATGCTCTAAAGCATCGCTCATAAAATCAATACTCCACGTATGCGTAAAGCACTCGGGTATTATTATGGGTTCTTTTACCCGCGCTGGTAAACGCTTTTTTACTTTCCTTCTTAATGGCAAGCCCATCTGCTTATATATCCTATGTAGCCGCTTGTGATTGATTAATTCCTCCTTATTACGAAGACGGTAATAACTCTTCCAAAAGCCTTCGCGTGGATGTTTTATACTCAACTGCTTTAATAATAGCTCTACGCTGCTATCATCCTTTATTGATTGATAAGCAATACTACTGCGACTAGTCTTTAATACGCGACACGCCTTGCTTATGCCGCGCGGATAAGTGCTTTTTATGCTTTCCATTATTTCTCTCTTTTGGCAAGGCTTTAAAGCTTTTTTTCAATAATGTGCTTGGCGATATCTAACTCTAAAGCTAAATCGGTGTACATGCGTTTTAGCTTCGCATTTTCTTCTTCTAGCTTCTTTATGCGCTTTAGCTCACTAGCTTCCATGCCGCCATAGCGTTGCCGCCATTTATAAAATGTTGCTTTGCTTACGCCATGCTCTCGGCTAATCGTAGCTACATCTTTGCCTTGTTCAAACTCCTTGAGAATACTGGCAATCTGGTTTGGGGTGAATTTGCTCTTTTTCATATTTACAGTTTAAAATTAAAAATTATATTTTTAAACCGTACTAGTTTTGGGGGAGCTTACAATTTCGTATGCAGCTGCTTTGTGACACAAAAATCAACGTAGCGTTATTCCAGCCAGTGTAGCTCCATTCGTAATTCGTAATTCGTCATTCTTCATTTCGTATGCAGCTGCTTTGTAACACAAAAATCAACGTAGCGTTATTCCAGCCAGTGTAGCTCCATTCGTAATTCATCATTCGTCATTCTTCATTTCGTATGCAGCTGCTTTGTGACACAAAAATCAACATAGCGTTATTCCAGCCAGTGTAGCTCCATTCGTCATTCGTCCTTCGTCCTTCGTCCTTCGTGTCATTCCCTAATATAAGTTGACCGTTTTTAAACAGAAGTTAGATGTTAAAAAACGGAAAAAGGATCAGGCACAAGCGACTTTACGCAGAAGCCTTTAAATTGCGGATGGTAAAGCTCTATGAGAGCGGTGAACGAACGGTACAGGAGCTTACCAAGGATTATGGCCTAAAGAGTGTTACGGTTTACCGTTGGATATATAAATATTCTGAGTACAACAAAAAATCTGTTCAGATAGTAGAGATGAAAGACAGTGAACAACACAAAATACAGGCATTAGAAAAAAAAGTACGTGAGCTAGAACAGGCTGTGGGTAAAAAGCAAATGAACATAGACTATCTAGAAAAGATGATAGACCTTGCCAAGGAACACTATGATATCGATATCAAAAAAAACTCAAACACCCCACACTCTGGTGGTTCCAAGAACATAAAGAACAAGTAGGATATAGCCTGAACCGTCTGTTTCTCCTGCTTGGGGTAAGCAAGCAAGCGGTGCATCAAGCCAAGAACAGGCAACAGGCATTTGACCAAGAACTTATGGAGATAACACAACAAGTGGACATACTACGGGAGGCACATCCGGGCTGTGGGGTAGAAAAAATGTACAAAACACTAAAGCCCAAAACTATGGGGCGAGATAAGTTTTGCGAGCTATTTATAGGGCTAGGCTACAGAGTAAAGGCAATTAAAAACTACACCAAAACCACCCTGCCAGGCTGGTTTAACTACCCCAACTTAATAGAAGGGATGATGGTGAGCCGCCCACATCAGGTATTGCAGAGCGATATTACTTACTTTGAACTCAACGGTAGGTTTTATTATTTGGTATTTATCATAGATGTATATACCAAGGAAATACTAGGGTACAACCTAGCGGACAATATGCGAGCCCAAAGCAATACAAAAGCCTTAAAGATGGCATTAGGAAAAATACCCCTATCCCAACAAAACAAGGCAATACATCATTCAGACAGGGGATCACAGTATAGCAGCAAGCAATATACCGATATGCTAAATAGGGCGAAAATATCAATAAGCATGGGTGAAAAGGCGCAAGACAATGCCTACGCAGAAAGAATAAATGGCACCATTAAGAATGAATATTTAAAACGCTGGCACATCCCTAATTTTAAAACACTGAAAATAAAAACGAAGAAAGCGGTTAACCATTATAACAAGCAGAGGCTACACCTAGCTTTTAATAATGAGCAAACTCCACTTGGGTTTAAGCAAACTTTAATAAATTTGAATACCCAAGAAAGACCGATGGTGATTATTTATGCCGAAGGTAACACTAAAGTTAAGCTGGCATCTAGCCAGCTTAACTTTAACCCAAGAAAGCACCCTCTGGCTCATAATTGTCCGATGGTAATGAAAAATGATAAAGTAAATTAGTAACCAAAGCGGTCAACGCTATTTAGGGAAGGTCATCGTCCTTCAACATTCATCATTCGTCATTCGTCATTCATCATTCATAATCCATAATTCCCCATTCCCTTTTACCACATATCTTTGCCTTGTATGTTATTATTCTATACAGAAAAAGTTACACCACGCCTTAAATACAGTGTTAAAACAGTATTAAAAGGTTTGTTGGGTTTAGAAATCAATTTTATCTCCGATAAGGAAGACTATTTACAATCTACCTTACCGAAAATTAACTATTCTAAAAACCCTTTGCAAAGCGGTATTTACATACAGGCAGCCAACCTTTTATTTGAGCATGATATTTTTCAGCAAGAGTTTCAATCAACCCTTAATGATGATGGAATCCCTTTGATTTACACAACGGGAAAGCAATCACAGCTGCCTTTTGATCCATTTGCAGCAAGTTTCTTTTTTGTAAGTCGATACGAAGAATACATTCCTTTTATTGCCGATGACCATAATCGTTTTCCCGCTAAGGAAAGTTTTTTATTTAAGCAGGGGAAATTGCATATACCGGTAGTAAATGCCTACGCTGCACTGCTGGAAAAGAAATTATTGGAGTTTTATCCGCAGCTTTCTATTAACAAGCGCTCCTATAATTTTGTAAATTCTATTGACATAGATAACGCCTACGCATACCTCGGCAAAGGTATTATGCGCACTACCGGTGGGTTTTTAAAGGACATTTTTTCCTTTAACTTTCAACAGCTTTTTGAGCGTACCCGCGTAATTTTTGGTTTGGAAAAAGACCCCTTTGAAACGTTTGACCATGTGTTGCAACTACAAGAAAAGTACGGTTTTCATACCATGTATTTTGCGCTGTTTTCGCGCACCGGTAAGTTTGATAGAAACTTAAGCATGTACAGCCCACGCTTGCATCGCTATCTAAAAAGTATCAATGATTTTTGTACCGTAGGCATTCACCCTTCTTATCAAAGTAATGGAAGTATAACTATTGCTGAAGAGGAGTTGCATCGCCTTGAGCAAATTTTAAATATAGATGTGGTAAACAGTCGCCAGCATTTTATAAAATTAAATTTTCCTGAAACCTATAGAAACTTGCTTGACCTTGAAATAGAGCATGATTACTCAATGGGATTTGCGGCTGAAACTGGTTTTAGAGCCGGTATTTGTACCCCATTTACCTTTTATGATTTAGAAATGGAGGTAGAAACAAATCTTACCGTGCATCCTTTTCCCTTTATGGATGGTACGTATATTTATTATCAAAATATGCCTCCCGAAAAGGCTTTAGAGGAAATGCTACGGTATATTGAAACCTATCGGAAATATGGTGGCGAGTTTATTCCATTGTGGCACAACCGTATTTTTAGCGAGAAAGATGAAGCTTGGAAAGGCTGGAATTCCGTGTATGAAGAAATGGTGAAAAACGCTGCGCATGATACGTCTGCTTAAGCAGCATCAAGTTGATGAAAAAAAATACAATCACTGCATTTCTATGGATGCTAGTGGCTTACCGTATGCTTATACTTGGTATTTAAATACCTTGTGTGAATGGCAAGTGCTCATTAAAAATGATTATGAAGCAGTGTGGCCCTTACCCATTAGAAGAAAGTTGGGTGTTGCCTATTATTATCGTCCCTTTAGCATACAGCAGTTAGGCATTTTTAGTAAAAAACCACTTACTGATGAGGATTTAGTAAGCTTTGTAAACAGCCTATGTGCAAGCGTTAAATTTGCTGATGTATATTTAAATGAAGGACAATTGCCCGCCCCTGCATACCGTGTAAAATATGCTAGTTTGCCCAATTATGTTTTATCTCTGCACAGTAGTTATCAAAAGTTGTATGAGCAATTTAACACTAATACTAAACGTGCTTTAAAAAAAGCAGATGCACAAGATTTACAACTTTTTGAACACGACCCTCCCAAGGTTTTACTTAATTTATTTAAAGCAAATATTGGCGCTAAACTTAATTTAGATCCGCTTTTTTATGCGCAAATAGAACGCGGAATGTTTACCTACCTCCATCATAAAATGGGTAAACTATATACTGTGTATGGAGTAGGAAACCAAGTGGTAGCCGCAGCTTTTATTATTATGGCACCCAAAAGGCATATTTTGCTTTCTTCGGCTATTTCAGAAGAAGGTAAAAACCAAGCGGCTATGCATTATTTACTTAATGAGCATTTAATTTTTAATTCTGGTAACGATGTAGTGTTCGATTTTGAAGGGAGCATGAATCCCGGCATAGCGCGTTTTTACAAAGGCTTTGGCGCTGAGTTACGGCAATATACACGCCTGCATTACAACGGCTTACCGCCACTTTTAAAATGGCTAAAGCAATGAAAACCTATCGCCATTTATTTTTTGATTTAGATCATACCCTGTGGGATTTTCAAGCGAATAGTGCAAAAACCTTACACGAGCTTATTGATGAGCATGATTTGGAAAATCGCTTGGAAACCCCGCGTGCACATTTTTTAGAAACCTATTATCGTATAAACGATGAAAAATGGGCGCTTTACAGAGCAGGAAAAATTGATAAAGCACAGCTGAGAAGGCAACGCTTTTCTGAAACGTTTCAGCAGTTTGGCTTACAAGATGCTGCGTTTAGTTCAGGTTTTGAAGAAGCCTATATAAGCCGCAGCCCTTATCAGACAACCCTAATTGCAGGTACCCGAGAGTTATTAGATTATTTAGTGAATTCCAATAAATACAAGTTACATATTATAACCAATGGGTTTGAGGAAGTGCAGCACATAAAGCTCACTAACAGCAATTTGGTTAAATATTTTGATGTAATAATGACCTCGGAAAAAGCGGGTACCACCAAACCAAATGCAACCATTTTTATGGAAGCCTTACGCATAGCCAAGGCTAGCAGAAAGGAAAGTTTAATGATTGGTGATAACTTGATTGCCGATGTGATAGGCGCTAAAAATTGCGGTATTGATCAAGTTTTTTTTAATCCTGAAAAAGTAAAACACCAAGAAAAGATTACCTATGAAATAGTAAGGTTAGAGGAAATAGTGCAATTTCTTTAAGGCAACGCGTTAATATTGGTATATACCGATGAACGGACGTGAAAATATTGATGTTTCTATTATTTTGAAGCTAAAAACTTTTAAAAAACCTATTTTTATAACACGGTTTAAAACGTTGATTTTGAAAAATTTATACGCTATTTTATTTGTAACAACGCTATTGGCATGCTCCAAGCAAGAAATAGTGGTAATACCAAACAATACTGCGCCTACCGAAACAATAGTAAACCAAAACCTTAAAGAAAATTACGTAAACCGCCTGTATATAGCGCTTACCGGAAGAAAAGCGGATAACGTAGAATTTTCGGAAGCCTTAACTATTTTATCAGAAAATGCCTTTGAGGACGATAGGCGTAACCTTATTTCCAACATTATTGCCTTACCGGAGTATAAATCTCGCTTATACGAAAAAGCATGCAACGACTTTTTAAACGGAGTAGATACACCAACCATAAACAATGATTTTTTAATTTATACCAGTCTTTTGGCTACTGCCGATGCACTCACACGGGAATTTCTTTTGTATGAATTAGAAAGACTACAGGCGCTAAAGGATATTCCAAAGGGTTTGTTAAACGATGATTTATCTATAATAGATGTGCACAAACGTATTGTAAATAATGCCTATTATGATGACATAAATATGGGTACAGAAAATTTTGTAGTAGCCAGTTTTAACAATTTTATGTTTCGCTATCCCACGCAAGTGGAATTAGCCCAAAGCAGTAGTATGGTAGATGGGTTTAGCGGAATTTTATTCTTTAGAAATGGCACCGGAAAGGCAGATTTTATTGATATTTTTTTTAACAGTTCGGGTTATTTTGAAGGATTGGTACGCACCCTGTACAAAGAAAGCTTGTTTAGAGAACCCACTTCGGAAGAGATGGTAACCCTCACCTTAGACTTCGCTGAAAAGCAGAATTACAAAACTTTACAAATCAATTTACTAGCTAGCGATGCGTACTTTTTTAACTAAAATAAGTGTTGTACTACTGTTGGTTTTTTCCTTTTCAGGATGTAAAAAGGAGGAGGTAAAAGTATATGAAGTGGAGACCATTACGCTGTATAACAGCGCCAGTGAAAAGAAAAATTTAAAAACGGATGCACAGTTTTTATCCATCGTTTACACTGATTTATTTGGCGTGAGCATTACGGCACAGGAAATGTCCATTTTAGCCAGAAGTTACAATTCATTTGGCGACAAAAACTTGATAATTGACATGCTTATAAAAACAATGTTGGTAAGCCCTGATGCGCAAGTACCCACCGAAACGGAAATGCGTCAGGATATAGAAGGCTTTGTATCAGTAGCTTTCAAACGTTTTTACGTACGCAACGCAACAGCTCAAGAACTTTGGTTTTTTAATAACCTTATAAAAAATGAACCCGCTTTAGTACCTACCGATGTATATTATGCTTTGCTCACCGCAGATGAGTACCGATATTATTAGTTATGGAAAGAAGAAGTTTTATTAAGAAAGCGGGTTTGGCTACTGCCGGATTAATTGCTATGCCTAGCATTTTACCCGCAGGTAGGTTGTTTGCGCCAACTGGTGCGCGCAAAGTAAACCATGTGGTGTTTTGTCTTTTTGCGGGTGGTATTCGCAATTATGAAAGCGTGCAGCAAAATGATGGCAACCTTATGACTTCGCTTTTAAGCGGAAATAAAAGTATATCGGCTGATATTGCAAACAGTATGGCTGCATTGCCACCACCGGTACTTACTACTCCTTTGCAAACACAAGCAACGCTTTTTAAAGAATTTCGGTACGATGATGGTCCTTTAGGCCACTTTAATGGACATACCACGGCACTTACCGGGCAATACACAAACAGTAGCTTAAACTTGCGCGAGCGGCCAGCTTCGCCTACCATTTTTGAAATGTACCGCAAGCACAGCGGGCCTTCAAACTCTCCGCTTAATGCTTGGTGGGTTTCGCACAGTAATAATTTATACCCAATTTTAAATTATAGCAATTATCCCGGTTATGGCCCTATTTACGGAGCAAATCAAATTTCACCAACCCAGTTTTTTAACTTTAATAATGCTAATGTGCTAAACGCTAAAAAGCAATTTTCTAGCGTACATAAAGAAGAGCAGGATAAGATGCGAAAGTTTTTAAACAACAATTTTGGTGGCGGCTTATCGCAAAACGTGGGCTTTCAAAACAGCCAAGAGGAGCAGTTGCAGCTGGACACCTGGGTGGATACAATGGTTACAAAAATTAAAAACGGACAGCATAATAATCCTTGGGGTGTACCCGGATTTATGAGTAATGATATGTTTAACGTATTTTATGCTGAGGAAATATTAAAAGCCTTTAAACCAGAGCTTTTGGTGGTAAATATGTTTGATGTGGATGTTTGTCATACCAATTTCACAGGCTACTGTAATAGTTTGCGCAGAGCCGATTATTCGGTAGGACGTTTATGGCAAACCATTCAAAATACCCCAGGTTTGGCCGATGATACGCTCCTCATTGTAGCACCAGAAATTGGTAGAAACGGAGTGCCAAATTCATTGCGTGATGAAAATGGAAGGGCTGCGCTAGATCATACCAATGGAGATCCTGTAAGCAAGGAGATTTTTTGCATGATTGCAGGGCCTAATAATGTGGTAAACCAAAATAAAGTAGTGAGTCAGGTTTTTGGTAAAAGTGTAGATATTGTGCCTACCATTGCCGATGCTTTAGGGTTTTATAATGATGTTTCAGGTTTATTACCTGGGCAAGTTTTACAGGAAGCATTTGTATGAAAAACTATAAAAAACACTTAGTTGCCTTGCTGTTTTTATGCAGTTGTATTTGGCTTGTTCAATGCACAAAAACTATTTCCGACACAACAGAGAACCCTTTTACAGAAGTAAACCAGTCAAATGATAGTAGCATCGTTTCGCTTAAAAATTTAGAAGGGCTACACAAAAGTATATTTTCTTTGAAGTGTGCAAATCCTACCTGCCATGATGGAAGTTTTGAGCCTGATTTTCGCACCATACAAAGCACCTACGCAAGTTTAGTGTATCATCCGGTAACTAAAAATGATGATGATGAAACCTATAAATACCGCGTGTGGCCGGGGGAGCCTGATAGCAGTTGGCTGTACCGAAGAATTACCGGTGATGAGCAATTGGGTAGAATGCCGCTTTATGCGGAGCCTTTATCTACCACCGAAATTTCTGCTATAAAAACTTGGATTGAAAACGGAGCAAAAGATATTTTTAATAACACGGCAGGTAAACCAAATTTAGCTCCCATTATAGCCGGTTACGGATTGTTTGATGCTTCCTTTACGCGCTTAGATACGGTGCGTACCAATGGTTTTGCCTCTAATTTTATAGTAAACGCAAACCTTTCGGGAAATTTGGCCATTGCCGTAACGGATGCCGAAAGTGATTTAGCCGATTTTACATCAGCCAACGTTACGTTTAGCTACAACCGCGATCAATGGAATACCATACAAACATTAAGTTTAACCAAGTTACTTGACGATGCAATGGTTACACCATTTAGTGCTAATCAATTTTTGCCCGATACCATCATTTATTTTAGAGCCGAAGTAACCGATGAAGGAGGCGCTAAAACGATATTCCCAAATTTAAATAGTCCATTCTATTGGAAAGAAAATTTTTCATTCAGCGTTTCACCTTAATACTTTTAGTAGTTGTAGTAGCACTTGTTTCCTGTTCTAAAGAAGAGGTTTCACTTTCTAGCACCCCTACCATAAGCCTTTTATCCATTGCACCCAAAGTGGTGCAAGAGTTTAGTGATAGTTTAGTTTTAACTATAGCGTATGAAGATGGTGATGGCGATTTAGGAGGCGTACATCCCGACAGTGTAAACCTGTTTATTACCGATAGCCGGATAGGAATTGTTTACGGATTTAGGATTCAAGAATTGGTGCCCGGTGGGGCAGAAGTACCTATAAAAGGAACGTTTAAAGTAGTGCTAAAGGGTTTATTTCGAGTAACTGACACTGCACCTTCCGAAACTGTAAGTTTTGAAATTTACGCAAAAGACAAAGCAGGAAACAGAAGCAATACAGTAGTGAGTGAAGAAATTAGGGTTACAGAATAATTATCTGTTATCCATTGCTTATTTTTCGTTATAAGTAATTGACTGTTGTATTTGTTTTACTAACTATTGTTGCTTCCAACTTTATACTCCCAACTCGTTTTTCCCAACTATTAACTCCTTACTATTATCTTTGACCAAAATCGCATTGTATGAAATTATTAGAAGGCAAAACAGCCATTATAACGGGCGCTTCAAAAGGAATAGGTAAGGGCATAGCCCAAGTGTTTGTAAATCATGGTGCCAACGTGGCGTTTACCTATTTATCTTCAGTAGAAGCGGCAGAGGCTTTTGAAAAAGAATTGGCCTCAGCCGGCACCAAAGTAAAAGGATATCGCTCTGATGCATCTGACTTTACATCTGCAGAAAAACTGATTGCTGATGTGCTTGAAGACTTTGGTACAATTGATATTTTGATAAATAATGCGGGTATTACCAAGGATAATTTGCTGATGCGCATGGGCGAAGCAGATTTTGATAAGGTGATAGAAATCAATTTAAAATCCGTGTTTAATACCACTAAAGCGATTCAACGTACCTTCTTAAAACAACGTTCGGGTTCTATTATTAATATGAGCTCTATTGTGGGGGTAAAAGGTAATGCCGGCCAAAGTAATTATGCAGCTAGTAAAGCCGGTATGATTGGTTTTACCAAATCTATAGCTTTAGAATTAGGTAGCCGAGGCATCCGTTGCAACGCCATAGCACCGGGTTTTATTGAAACAGAAATGACCGAAAAATTAGACGAAAAAACGGTGCAAGCTTGGCGCGATGGTATTCCGTTAAAACGTGGCGGCACACCCGAAGATATTGCCAACGCCTGTTTATTTTTAGCCTCAGATCTTTCTACTTACATCACTGGGCAAACGCTAAGCGTGGACGGTGGCATGTTAACCTAAAACTCTACAACGCCTTTTGGCACAGCTCATTTTTCAATATTCTTTATGGTGGCTTTTGCCGATAGTGGCGTTGGCCGGAGCATCTGCTTGGGTGCTGTATGGCAATGCTAAAAACTTCACAAAAAGTCAGCGTGGCTTACTGGCTTCATTGCGTTTTTTACTTATTCTGGTTATTGGTATTTTACTGCTTTCACCTATGCTAAAAAGGCAAACAGAAAGCACGCAAAAACCTATTTTGGTTTGGATGCAGGATGTTTCAGCGTCTTTGCTTTTGCAGAAAGATTCAACCGAGACCAAAAATTGGTTGCAACAAAACGCCCCCAAAGTAAAAGCAGCGCTTAGCGAAAAGTTTGAGGTAGTAGAAATGCCTTTTGCAGAAACCTTAGAAAATCCCGATTCAGTTCAGTTTACAGGTGTTTACACCGATATTTCTTCCGCATTACAAGCGGCACAAAGCAATTATTACAATCAATATGTGGGCGGTTTGGTGTTGCTAAGTGATGGTATTTACAACAAAGGCAGTAATCCTCAATACAGTGCACGCTATTTTACTTATCCCGTGCAAACGGTGTTAATGGGCGATAGCATACAGTATGCTGACGCTAGAATAGCAGCCATACAGGTAAATGATGAAGCATATTTACAAAATGAATTTGCCGTAGGTTTTACCATTGAAACCAACGGGTTATCCGGAAAAAGAAGTGTTGTTACTGTAAAAAACCAAGAAGGAGAAACGCTGTTTAGCGAGCCAATTTCTGTGGCTCAAAATCAGCAAAGTTTTACGTTTCAATATTTTATTCAACCTAAAAAAGCTGGCTTACGCAGATTTTCCATAGCAGTAAATCCATTGGGTGAAGAAGAAAACACGGCCAACAACGCAGCTAGTTTTACCATTAACATCAACAATCAGCAAAAGCAAGTGGGCTTTTTTGCACATGCACCACACCCTGATATTTACGCTATAAAAGCCGCTTTGGCGGAAAGTGAACGCTATAAAATAAACTTGATTTTAGGCGATAATGGCTTACAGAAAGCTGCGAAAGAGAATGACCTTTTTATTTTACATCAACCTAGCGCTGTGCAATTACAAGCAATTGCACAAACCAAAAAAGCGTATTGGTTAATTAACGGTCCGGAAGCCAATGCAGGTGCTGTAAATCAACAGCTTGGCGCGCAGGTTTCTGCGCAGTTTGAACCAACTTTGGTAAAGTTAAATACTGGTTTTACCCTTTTTGCCTTGCCAAGCGAATTAGAGTCATTAAGCAGCGCCACCAATCCGTTGCTTAGCCCTTTCGGGAAGTTGCAAACCGGTGAAAAAGTAACCCCTTTGTTTTATAAAAAAGTAGGTTCGGTGGTAACTGCAGACCCACTTTGGTATTATACACAAAAAGGAAAAATAAAAACTACGGTAACACATGGTATAAATTTTTGGCGTTGGCGTGTAGAAGATTATCGTGTAAACGGAAACCAAAAAACCTTTGATGAACTAATTCAAAGTACGCTTAGCTATTTGAGTTTGCAGGAAAGTGAGCAACGATTTACTTTAAATGTAAAGCGCAGTTATAGCAACCGAGAAGATATCAGGCTAAAAGCCAACGTGCTAAACCAAAGTGGACAATTAAGCCAAAAGGCAGAAGTGAAACTACAATTGCTTAACGAAGCCGGTGAGCAATTTGATTATGCCTTTAACCAAAATGAACAAGCCTACAGTTTGGTAATAAAACCTTTGCCAGCGGGTGTTTACAGTTATTCGGCACAAGCCAAGTTGGGCGATGAAACTTTTGTTAAAAAAGGCGCTTTTGAAGTAAAAGCCATAAGTATAGAAGCGCGTGATTTAACCGCACGCTTTGGAATGCTGCGTAATTTGGCTAACGAAACCGGTGGTAAAGCATATACCTTAGCCACTAGCCAGCAGTTGGTTGATGATTTATTGAACAGCAATAACGCTATTCCACAATCCGTTTTTAAAACAGAAACAAAACCTTTAATAAGTATTAAACTATTCTTTTTTATACTCCTTACCTTCGTAGGATTAGAATGGGTGCTCAGAAAGTACTTCGGAAAATATTAAAAAAAACATGAATCAAAGAAGAACCGCGATTATCGTAATCGCAGCAGTAGCCTTTATTATTGTATTGGTAGCTTGGAACAGTTTTACCTATACTATACAAACGGGTGAAAAAGGTGTAATTTTCAGAAAATTCCAAGGTGGTTTAGATGAAGAAACCGTTTATCCACAAGGATTTCACTTTAAGTTACCGTGGGATGAAGTATTTATTTACAATGTGCAGTTGCAAGAAAGTAGAACCACCATGGAAGTATTGAGTAAAAATGGATTGACCATTGGAGCCGAGCTTTCATATCGTTATCAACCCGATGAAAATCGTATTGGTTATTTGCACAACAACGTGGGTGTCAACTATCACGATAAAATAATTATACCGGAAATCCGCTCGGCTACGCGTGAAGTTATTGGAAAGTACTTGCCGGATGAATTGTATAGTACTAAACGTGAAACCATACAAAGCGAAATTGCTGAACGCACGGCCAATGCATTAAAGCGTAATGATTTGTATTTAGATGCGATTTTAATTCGTGACATACAATTGCCACCAAAATTAAAAGCCGCCATTGAGCGTAAATTAGAGCAAGAGCAATCTTCTTTAGAATATCAATATCGGTTAGATAAAGCGCAAAAAGAAGCGGAGCGCCAAGAAATTGAAGCAGAAGGTAAAGCAACGGCAAATAAGATTATTAGTAGTTCTTTAACTGATAAAATTTTACAGGAGAAGGGGATAGAGGCAACGCTAGAGTTAGCCAAGTCGCCAAATACTAAAACCGTAATTATTGGTAGCGGTAAAGATGGCTTACCCATTATATTGGGGAATCAATAGCAAACGATAATACTTTTACGTTTTTATAATACCTTTAAAGAAAGATATTTAGTATGAAATCATTACAAATAGAACTTTCAGATTTTGAGTACAATCAGTTGAACTTGAGCAGTAATAAACTTTCGTTTTCCGAATTGTTGGATATTTTAACAAAACGTATTTCAGGACACATGCTTGAAGAAAGCGTAAAACTTGCGGAGAAATATGGATTGGCTAAAATGACAATGGACGAGATTAATCAAGATATAAAGCAGCATAGGAATGCAAAAGCTGGTTATTGACACAAACGTTATTGTTTCGGCTCTGATTCAAAAGAATTTTCCGTTTTTTATACCCATTTTCGCGCATACCATTTAGCCTTTACCTATGATGCAAGCTGGTCGGTGCTTTGCTATGCAACTCAAGCTTTGTCAGATATTTTTAAAAACACCTATCCGGCTGCTAACAACCATGTTTTGCACTCGGCCTTACTCAAAGTGCCATATTCAATTTTTGGCTCACATGAATATGCCTTGCGGCTTCCGGTGCTTTGTGCATCAATTATTTTAGGGAATTAGTAAGTGGTACACTAAATATTATTAGAAAAGCGGCAGTTCTGTTTGAGAGCTGCCGCTTTTATCTAAAAACGATATCCAAAACTAATAGACGGAGCAATGGTAGCAGGAAACCTAAGCTTAGTTCCATAATAAGAACCAAATGATTGCTCTCCTTCAAGCGTTAGTCCCATAAAGTACCTTCTATCTTTTCCAAAGTTGTAGCGATAATAAAGTGCAGCATTCACACTACTTTTGTCTAAATAAACAGTTGCTTCTCTATTTGTGGAAGTGCGAACGTTATTAATAAATCTAAAATTATATACATAACCTAAACTCAAACCAATTTGATGTTTGACCCCATACTCTAAAAAACCAAATAAGGGAATAGATACACCAGAATACTTTGAAGAACTTACATCATCAATAAACGTAAAAACCAAATCTCCACCAATACCTGTACCAAAACCGGTTTGCCATTGTGGGTTCCTAAAAGGCGTGTATATGCGCTCGTAAGTTGCGCCTATTGTTGATGAGTTGCGCAATAAATTTACTGTTAAACTATGCTTATAGTTTTCACTATTGCTAGTTGTGTTCAAACCATTTTGAGCATAGCAGGTAGAAAAGGATATAATTGCGCTTGCACAAATGAGTAGGAGAGTAGGAAATTTCATTGGAAAAAGTTAAGTATTATTAGGTATAAAGACAACTTGTAAAATGAATTAGTTGCTCGGCTCAAAAATAAAAAAAATGGGTCAAATTAATTTTGAAATTTTTTACGTTACTTTTTATTCGAGCGCGATAAGGGTAAATTACGCTAGTAGTACTAAGTTTGTTCTTTCAAATTAAGCTCACAGAAAAAAATTGAAAAGGCAAAGGGTTCAAAATTATATAGTGGCTCTATCCGCACTTTTCGCCATTTTTTATACCCATTTCCGCGCATACCACTTAGCCTTTACCTATGATGAAAGCTGGTCGGTGCTTGGCTATGCAACTCAATCTTTATCAGATATTTTTAAAAATACCTACCCGGCTGCTAACAACCATGTTTTGCACTCGGCTTTACTCAAAATGCCATATTCAATTTTTGGATTACAGGAATATGCATTGCGGCTTCCGGTGCTTTGCGCACAAGTTATATTTTTACTTTTTAGTTATAAATTACTTAAAAAGCACGCACCTACTTTTGGTTGGTTGGTGTTTTTAATCTTAGCGCTAAACCCTTACATACTAGATTATTTCACCTTAGCTAGAGGGTACGGAATTAGTTTGGCTTTTACGGTTTTAAGTGTGTTTTTTAGTTTAAAACTTTTAAAGAAACGAACCATTCAAAATGGCACGTTATCCTTGCTCTTTGCTCTTATAGCAGCTTGGGCAAATTTTACTTATTTGCTAATTTTTTTCTCGGCATTGGCAGTGGTATTTATAGCTTTTGCTGAAAAATGTAGGGTTAAACAAGGATTTTTACTTTGCTTACTATTCATTTTTTTAAGTGCTGCCATACTCTATGTTCCGCTTAAAGCACTAATTGCTGCCAACGAATTATACTATGGGGGTGATGCAGGATTTATCCAAAATACCATGGGCTCTCTTATCTCAGCGTTTACCTATTATAAGCTAAGCCCTGCTATACATTGGATGCCATTGGTGTTAATTTTTGCTGCTTTAGCTATGTTCTTTTACAAATTGTGGCAAGAGCAGACCTTAAAAATTAAACTAACGTCTTTTACCATTCTAATTATTTTCTTACTATTTCCGGTTATTGGTAGTATGCTGCAACATTACTTGTTTGGCACTCCTTTTTTAATTGATCGAACGGCTTTGTTTTTTATACCTCTTTTCTTTTTTGCTTTAGCTCAATTAATTGAAAATATGTCCACTTGGTTTTCATCTGCCGCCAAGGCTTTAGTGTTGCTATTTTTTACAATAAACATTTATGGAATGCAAATGGGCTACAATGCAAGCTATTTTGCAGATTTTAAGGAACATGCAGATACTAAAGCCGCGCTTGGCGTATTAAGCCAACAGTTTGAGGAAATACCTACAGATTTGCACCTTGGAAAAAGCGTATATATGAATACTACGCTGGCTTTTTACAAACAGTATTTTGGTTTAAATTGGTTGGTACATCCTGAATTAGATTTTTGTGATGAATCGCGTAAGCATGAATATTATTATCTATTTGCCAGCGATTTTGAGAAATGTGTAAACAAAACCGAGGTACAAGTGGTAAGGTATTTTCCAACATCAAACACATATTTACTAAAAAGAAAAAATAATGAGCCAAGTAAGACAACTACATCCGCAGAAAGTATGGAACAATTTTGAAGATTTAAACGCTGTTCCTCGTCCATCAAAGAAAGAAGATAAGGTAATTCGTTTTATGGAGTCTTTTCTGCAAGGCTTAAATTTAGATTATGAAATTGATCATGTAGGTAATGTAATTGCCCGCAAACCAGCTACAGCAGGCATGGAAAACCGTAGACCCGTAGTGCTTCAATCGCATTTAGATATGGTACACCAAAAAAATGCCGACACGGAGTTTGATTTTAATACCCAAGGCATTGTATCTTATATAGATGGAGATTGGGTAACGGCCACAGGCACAACACTTGGCGCGGATAATGGCATGGGCGTAGCTGCAATTATGACGGTTTTAGCTAGCACAGATATTCCTCATCCACCACTAGAAGCTTTATTTACCATAGATGAGGAAAGCGGGATGACCGGTGCACATGGTTTACAAGCGGGTAAATTGAAAGGAGAAATTTTGATGAACCTCGATACTGAGGATGACGATGAATTAAGTATTGGCTGTGCCGGAGGGATTGATACCAATATAAATTGGGAATATGTGGAAGAAACAGAAGGTGGCAATAATACCACCGGTATTCGCTTAAAAGTTTCAGGAGCGTTTGGTGGTCATTCGGGTATGGATATTATTTATGGTCGTGCAAATGCTAATAAAGTTATGAATCGCCTTTTGCTAGGAACGGAAGACTTTGATGTACGAATAAGCAGTATTAAGGGTGGGGGTTTGCGCAATGCTATTCCCCGCGAGTCTGTTGCAGAGCTTAGCGTTTCAGAGGATAAACTAGAGGCGTTACAAACCCATTGGGAAGGTTTAACGGTAGTTTTACAAAATGAATTTGCTACCACCGACCCTAAATTAAAAGTAACGTGGGAAAAGATTGAAACCCCGAAAAGAGTATTGGGCTTAACCGATCAACAAGACTTTTTAAATGCCATACAAGCTACACATGACGGTGTTAAGCGTTTAAGTCCGGATGTTAAAGACTTGGTGGAAACTAGTAACAACTTAGCGCAGGTTAATTTAGGAGATGGTAAGGCTGAGATATTATGTTTGCAACGCAGCGATAGGGAAGGAGCAAAGTACGATATGGCGCATAGTGTTGGCGCACCTTGGCACATGCTTGGCGCAGAAGTGGTACACAGCGGCTCATACCCAGGATGGAAGTTAGACCCCAACGCTCCCATGCTTCAGTTGATGCGCAATTTATACGTAGAAATGTTTAATGCAGAGCCAAAAGTAATGGCTTGCCACGCTGGTTTAGAATGCGGATTGTTAAGTCAGCATTATCCAGATATGGAAATGATTTCCTTTGGGCCTACGATTCGCCATCCGCACTCACCAGATGAAAAAGTAAACATTGCTTCGGTAGAGAAATTTTGGAATTATTTTTTAGCTGCGTTGAAAAGTGTGCCGGAGAAAAGAGCGTAAGTTTTTGCCACAGATTACTCAGATTTTAGCGGCAATGAAACGGAGGTTTTGCGGAGTAAGCTAATTATAGAGGCTATCCTTTTGCGTTCTTTGTGAATCTTCGTGTATCTCTGTGTAAAGACTTAGCCACAGATTACACAGATTACTCAGATTTTAGCGGCAATAGAACAAGAATTTTATAGGTTGAGCGGATAAAGGTGTAGTTATGTTTGTGTTGTTTAGCAATAGTTTTGTTTGTCTTTGTGAAAATAATATTTTGCAAAACGCAGTAAGCCCCCCAACCCCCGAAGGGGGAGTTAGCGACACATGTAGCCAACTCCCCCTTCGGGGGTTGGGGGGCTCTTAATTTCACCCGCAATAGAACAAGAATTTTTATAGGTTGAGCGGATAAAGGTGGAGTTATATTTGTATTGCTTAGCAACAGCTTTGAGTTACTTTGTGTAAAAACTTTGCCACAGATTACACTGATTACTCAGATTTTAGCGGCAATGAAACGCAGGTTTTATGGATAAAGTTGATAGGTAAGAATTTGTGTTATGATGCTTTATGAGTGAAATAATTTCTCGCAAAGCCGCAAAGCCGCTAAGAGAGGTAAGCTATAAGTATCGCTGCACATCCTTCGCTAACAGTACTGCTTTAGCAGTAAGGGTTGAGAGGCATATAGTAGATGTAATCCCTCAAGGGTTTCAAGCATTTGAAGGGTTATAAATTTAGAAAAAGTAGTAGATTTAAAGCATGAAAAAATTCCTCTACTTACTTCTTGTTTTATGTTTTTCCTGTCAAAGCGAACCAAAACCAATTCGGTTTTCTGATACGCTTTGTGAAAATGAAAAACTACTATTAAATGGAGGCAGCTCCTCAGAAATCCTGACCATTGTGGTGGATTTGAGCAAAAATTGGGAAGACTTATTTAAAGATATTGTGCAGCAGCCTAGCGTTGACTCCTGTCATATTAACCGCGTATATAGAGGTAAATATGTTTTTGAGCATAACGACACAATTACAATTGCTACTGGGTTGGAAAAATTTTATTGCTCATGTTGCCCTATTTTGCCGCCTGGGTTATACCCCTTTAGCCTAAAAATTGAGTTAAGTTCTAATAATCGAGTTGTAATAATGGGCGACACTATTTATTATGCACAATTAGATTCAACCATTACCGCAGCTTCTAAGTATTGGTTTGAACAGGATCGGAAAGCTCGTTACAAATTGACGTGGGAAGATAGCATTAGTTCTGATAATAGACGAAAGGCATTTAAGTCAATTACCCAAGGATATTTACTTTTTTTGAGTAAAAAAAACAAAATCAATTTGTGCAGCGATTCTTTACTAAATCTAGAGCCTTATTTTATGTTAAGTTTAATTGAGCCATTTCCATTTTTACCTGATAGTATTAGATTGAGCAGATGAATAATTATTGCCTCTATTCCATAAAACTCCGCGAAACTCTGCGACCTTTGCGCTTCTGCGGTAAAGCATAAAAACTATCAAAACAAACCCTCAAATAGCCATTATTGGTGGCGGCTTAGCCGGATTAGTAAGCAGCATTGCGCTTGCGCGAATGGGCTTTTCGGTTGCCTTGTTTGAGCAAAAAACCTATCCTTTTCACAAGGTTTGTGGTGAGTATATCTCCAACGAGGTAAAGCCTTATTTAAAAAGCTTAGGAATAGACCCAGCGGAGGTAAGTGCTAAAGAAATAAACCGATTTGAAATTAGCGCACCAAGCGGAAAGCTGGCCAAAACAAAAATGAAAATGGGTGGCTTTGGGGTTAGTCGCTATATGTTTGATGCTTACCTAGCAAAAAAAGCACAGGAAAATGGGGTGGAACTGCATCAAGATTGTAAAATAATAGACCTGTCCTTTTCAAAGGATGAGCATCAAATCACCACCGCTACAAACCAACAGTTTACCGCGCAAGTTGTAATTGGTGCGTATGGCAAGCGCAACAAACTAAATGAAACCTTAGAACGACCTTCAGCTAAAACCCGCAGTGCTTACGTTGGCATAAAGCATCACTTTAAAAGCACAGCTTTTCCAGATGATTTAGTTGCCTTACATCATTTTGAGCAAGGCTATTGTGGTTTATCACAAGTGGAAAATGGATACGTAAACCTTTGCTATTTAACCACTAATGAAATCTTTAAAAGACATAAATCAATTGCTGAAATTGAAGCAGAAGTGCTTTGTAAAAACCCACATTTAGCAGCATTTTTTGCAGAAGCTACACCTGTTTTTGATCCTTTGGTAATTAGTCAAATTAATTTTGGACAGCATGAGTTAGTGAGCAAACACGCCTTAATGTGTGGCGATGCAGCCGGACTAATTCACCCCCTTTGCGGCAACGGTATGGCAATGGCTATACACGGAGCAAAATTGGTGAGTAAAGCAGTGGAAGGTTTTCTGCATCAGCATATTACACGCGAGGATATGGAATATTTTTATCAAAGAAAATGGCAGCGAACCTTCAAAAGCAGAATGAAATTTGGGCAAGCGGCACAGCGTTTATTTGAAACCAATACCTTTTTTGAACCCGCTATTGCCTTCGGTAAAACTTTTCCCTCTGCTTTGCGTCAGGTGGTAAAATACGCGCATGGTAAATACTTTTAATAATGTGTAACTTTAAAACGCGCAGCGATGCTCCTGAAATTTTAGATGATTTTGAACTTACTGGAAACGACTTACGTGAAAATTTACGTGAACTTGAAAAGGTAAATACGTTTTTAGGTGGCTATTCCTTACTTACCAGCGCGTTAAAACCATTGGTGCAATTAAAAAACGGCCCATTTACTTTGGTAGATGTAGGCTGTGGTGGAGGAGATTCACTTCGGGCAGCAGCCAAGTGGGCAAAAAAAAACCAAGTTAATTTTAAGGGAATAGGGGTAGATGCAAACGAAACCGCTGTATTATTTTGCAAAGAAGAATCGCGCGCATTTTCTAACCTACACTACCAAAAAATGAACGTTTTTGGTGAAGGTTTTGAAGCTTTGAAAGGTGATGTATTCATGTTTAACCTGTTTTTACATCACTTTACCGAAAAAGATATTGTACGTATGTTAAAAATATGTAAAGCCAAAAATGCGGTAATTTTAATCAACGATTTACATCGCAGTAAAATAGCGTATCACTTGTTCCGATTGGCTTCGCGGGCATTTGGCTTCTCCTATATTAGTCGGCATGACGGTAAATTATCGGTTAAAAAATCCTTCACTAAAAGTGATTGGCAACGCATTTTAGCCAAAGCGGGCATCATAAACTACAACCTTACTTGGAAATGGGCGTTTCGCTACTTAGTTTTAGTGCCCAATGAAACATAAGTTTTTGTGCACTCGGCACAAACGCAAACTACATGACAGAAATTAAAATATTGGCCTCGGCCAAAGCATTACCACAATACTCGCGTACCACAGATGAAATTTTACCTTATGTAGAAAAATGGTTAGAAGGCAAAGATGACCGTTTTAAGGAAAAGGCTTTACGTATTTTTAAATACGCTGAGGTGGACACGCGCTACAGCATTATGGATGTAGCGGATGTATTTACCAAAACTTCTTTTGAAGATAAAAACAATCATTATATAACGGAAATGACCGACTTGGCCGAGCAAGCTTTACTAAAAGCGCTTAACAAAGCCAATTTGAAACCAAAGGATATTGATATTATTATCACCACCAGTTGCACGGGAATCATGATTCCATCGGTGGATGCCCATTTGATTAACCGCTTAAAAATGAAGCAAGGTATTATGCGCTTGCCTGTAACCGAGATGGGTTGTGCGGGTGGCACAAGTGCGTTAATCTATGCCCAACATCTGCTTAAAGCAAACCCTGGGCAACGTGCGGCAATTATTGCATTGGAATCTCCCACCAGCACTTTTCAGCATGAAGATATTACCATGACAAACGTGGTGAGTGCTGCTATTTTTGGCGATGGTGTTGCCTGTACTATTATGGGGCCTGCGCCCGATAAAGTGCTGCCAAGTATCACAGCTTCTGGTATGTACCATTTTTATGACGCGCTGCACATGATGGGTTTTGATGTGAAAAACTCTGGTTTGCAAATGGTGTTAGATCCATCAGTGCCAGAAACTATTCAAGAGCATTTCCCAAACATTATTCAAGCTTTTTTACAAGAGAATGATTTAACCATAGATGAAATTGAACATTTTATTTTTCACCCTGGTGGAAAGAAAATTGTGCAATTGGTAGAAGGAATGCTGCACGATATGGGCAAACATATAAACGACACTAAAAAAGTACTAAAAGATTACGGAAATATGAGTAGCGCAACGGTGCTATATGTATTAGAGGAATATTTGAAGAAGGATATTAAAAAAGGAGAAAAAGGATTGATGTTGAGTTTTGGACCAGGTTTTTCAGCGCAAAGGCTTTTGTTGGAATGGCAGTAAGTAAGGTGAAAAAAGTACAGCTTAAAGATAACGGTTCACAGATAACGATTAACCGTTCAACGAATAATGACTAACAGACAACGGTTTACAGATAACGACTAACGGTTCACCAATAACCAACACTCAATACATGAAAAAATACGCACTAATACTTGGCGGCAGCACAGGATTAGGATTAGCATCAGCTAAGAAACTAGCCAATGAAGGATATAACTTATTTATACTTTTTAGAGATAGAAAAGCCGGTGCACAAGAGGCAGAAAAAGAATTTGAAGCCATACGTAAACTAGGCGTAGAATGTTATGGCTTTAACAAGGATGCCCTGCGCACGGAAGTGCAAGACGAAATTATACAACTAATAAAAGAGCAAAATGCCCAAATACACGTAATGCTACATAGCATTGCTAAGGGCAACTTAAAGTTGATGGTGCCGTACAAAGAAGTAATGCCCAAAACAACATTTACCGAAGCTAGCGTAAACCTTTTGCAGGAAGAGTTTGGCGAGGAAACAGCCTTTTTAAAAGCAGATGATTTTGCCATTACCATTGAGGCCATGGCCACCTCTTATTACACCTGGGCTAAAGCACTTTTTGATGCCAATTTACTAGCAGAGGGTTGTAGTTTATTGACCTTAACCAGCGAAGGAGGACGAAAAGCATGGCGTAATTACGGAGCTGTATCTGCCGCTAAGGCTGCGCTAGAAGCTATTTCTAGACAAATGGCAGTAGAGTTTGCCGCCTATGGTATTCGTAGCAATGTAATACAAGCGGGCGTAACGGATACCGCAGCCCTAAATAAAATTAAAGGCAATACCTTAATGAAGGAGCAAAGCAAATTTCGCAATCCGTTTGGTAGACTAACAAAACCGGAGGATGTGGGTAACGCGGTGTACCTCTTAAGCGCGCCTGAAGCAGCTTGGATAAATGGAGCAATAATTCCGGTGGACGGAGGAGAATCTATCGCCTAATGAAACAACAAATAATTGATTTACTGCCATATAGCAAGCCGTTTCACTTTGTAGATACTTTAATTTCTGTAACTGATGATGAAATCAGCGGCAGCTATAGGTTTAAGAAAGACGAGTATTTTTACCAAGGACACTTTAAGGAAAATCCAGTAACACCCGGTGTAATTTTAACCGAATGTATGGCGCAAATTGGCTTGGTTTGTATGGGTTTACACTTTTTAATTAAAGATAAAGGCGATGCTTTGGAACCAAAAAAATTGCAAGTAGCCTTTACGGAAAGCAATGTGCAATTTTTAGGAGTGGTGTTGCCGGGAGAAAAAGTTACGGTAAGCAGCAAAAAGAAATTTTGGCGCATGGGAAAATTAAAATGTGCAGTAGAAATGCATAACGAGCAAAAAAAGGTAGTGGCAAAAGCAGAGTTGGCGGGAATGATTAAAGTAATATCCTAAAAAAACATGAGCAAAATACGAGTAGTAGTTACCGGAATGGGTGTAGTTTCTCCCAACGGTGTTGGTTTAAAAACATTTACTGAAGCTATTAAAAGCGGTAAATCAGGCATTGAATATTACGGTGAATTGGAGCGTTTAAAATTTAGATGCCAAATAGGTGGCAAGCCAGAAATTAGTGACGCGCTAATGGAGGATATTTTTACGGATTTAGAACGCAAACGATTGACAGCTAATGGTGTAATTTATGGAATAGTAGCGGGTATGGAAGCTTGGCGCGATGCAGGGTTAGATATAGAAGCCGAGCCGGATGCCGAACCAATTTGGCATGCTGGAACTATTTTTGGCACGGGTATGTGCGCCATGGAAACTGCCAGAGATGCTTTTAACAAGACAGACGATTTAAATGTAAAGCGCTTGGGAACCACCATTGTAGAGCAAACCATGCCCAGTGGAATTAGTGCTTTTTTAGGTGGTAGGTTTGGATTGGGAAATCAAGTAAGCAGCAATGCCTCAGCCTGTAGCACGGGTTCTGAATCTATAATTATGTGCTACGAAAGAATAGTAGAAGGCAAAGCCACCATAATGTTGGCCGGTGGCTGCGATGGAGGTGGGCCGTACGTTTGGGGAGGTTTTGATGCCATGCGTGTATTATGCTCTAAACATAACGATGCTCCGGAAAAAGCCTCACAACCAATGAGTGCAGATGCATCAGGTTTTGTGCCGGGCAGTGGTGGTGGCGCTTTGGTGTTAGAAACATTGGAGTCGGCATTAGAAAGAGGTGCCCACATTTACGGTGAAATTTTGGGCGGACATACCAACTCTGGAGGACAAAGAAATACGGGAAGCATGACTGCACCTAACGAAGTGGGAACACAGCGTTGCATAAAAGAAGCGTTGAAAAATGCCTCCATTAAACCAGAGGATATTGATTTAATATCCGGCCATTTAACTTCCACTATGGGCGATGTGTTGGAAATAAACAATTGGAGTAAAGCGCTTGGCCTTTCCGGGAAGAACTTTCCGAAGGTAAATTCCTTAAAGTCGATGACAGGACACTGCTTGAGTGCTGCGGGAGCTATAGAAAGTATTGCCAGTTTTTTGCAACTTCAAGAAGGGTTTATACACCCAAGTTTAAATGTTGGTGAATTACATCCGGAAATTGCAAAAAATATTGACGGAAGCTGCGTACCGCGCACCTTAGAAACAAAAGAAATTAATATTATTGCCAAGTCAAGTTTTGGCTTTGGAGATGTAAACAGCTGCTTGATTTTTAAAAAATACAATTAGAAAAACTTACTCAAAAAATGGAAAGACAAGAAATTGCGAAAAAACTGAAAGATGTTATTGAGCCTTATGTACAAAACAAACCGGCTTTAGAAAATGCAACAGACGAAACAAGTTTGCTTTTAGATTTGGAAATAAATTCTGCCCATTTGGTGGATATTATTTTGGATATGGAAGAAGTGTTTGATATTGAGATTGATGATGAAAATGCCGAAAAAATGATGACCATTGGTCAAGCCTTAGATATTTCTGAACGTTTGATTGAAGAAAAGTAAAATAGAGTGATTGGTAATGATTTAGTATGTTTTAAATCAAACCCTACTAGAGTTGCAGAGCGCCATGAGCGCTATCTACGCAAAACTTTTACAGCTAAAGAACGGGAGGTCATTGTGGCTTCCCGTTTTCCGTTCATAAATCTTTTACTATGGAGTGCAAAGGAAGCCGCCTTTAAAATTTACATGCAGCAACATCCCGAAAAGGAAAAGTTTTATGCACCCAAAAAATTTGAGGTTTCCATCAAAATCATAAAACCAATGGAGGCTAGTGGAACGGTTACTTATTTAAGCAAAATTTATTTTTTTTCCACCAACATCTTGGATGATTATCTCCACACCATAGCTGTTGCTAACGAAGCAACTTTACCGTCAGTTTTTACAAATATTTATAAGAAAGTACATAACCAAGAGCGCAGGATTATGAATCCTGAGTTTGGGAAAATAGAGATATTAAAAAATCAATTTGGCATACCCAAAGCGTTTGTAAAAGGAGAGGAGTTACCATACGCTGTTTCGGTAAGCCATGATGGAGAATGGGAGGCGGTGGTGATTTTGAACGAAAACTTTAAACTAAAATAGCATACCGTTTTTCCATTATTTGTACATAGGCTACTGTCATTTTTTCAGAAAGGAAAGATGCTTTGATCCATTTTTCCGCTACGATCCTTTTTTTGAGAAAGCGCTTAAATACACCATCTATTTGTTTATCGGTAAGGTTGAGCGTATTTCCAAAATGCACAAAGTCGGCCTTTTTTATATTTTTCTTTTTTCCACAAAGTGTTAAAGCCAATTCTTCATCATCATTAGGAAAAACAATACTCACATTTAATAAATCATAAGCCGGAGCCAACAACCAACCAAATCCGGTTTCTACCATGGAAAAATTTTTGAGGTGCATATCGTTATTTCCTGTTAAGAAGCTAAATAAGGCTAGTTCAAAATAGAATAACTTATCTAACAAGGTGTTAGTGGAAAATTTATCTAAAGCCTTGCCTACTTTTTCCATAGAACTTTTGTATTTGTCAAAAGCTTCGGTAATTTGAAACATGTCTAACATGTGGATTTTTGCTCCCGTTGAAGTTCTGTCCATACGTTTAGTTATATAGGCCAATTCTCCCGAGGCTAGTTTGATTAAGCTCGAATCAGCGGTTTTTATTCCAAAAATTTCAGCTAAACGCATGGTTGCATGTTCATTAGCCGGCATTTCTGGAAATTGATGTGAAGGTGGTTTAAAAATATACTGCCCGCCTAATGCACCAACTACGGTAAGTCTAAAATTATCTTTTTGCTCAACATCTTTTATAAGCGACATAGATAATTTTGGCTGAACACCAGGAATGGTAATGCTGCGCTCTACCACCTGTTTGGCCAATGTGCTCATTTGGTTAAAGGAATAAGGAATAATAGGCGGTTGGTTGGTTCCAAAAAAAACTTTGCTACATGTGGCGTGAAAATCCAATGCACCATTGAGTGGCTTACAACAATAAAGGCAAGAATTTTTATGCATTATCTTGATTTTTATGTTTAATACTCACGGCCCCAATGCAGTTTTCACAACAAGCCAACAGCAAACCCATACGGTCGCTTTTATTTATTTTCCAACTTTCAGAAGCAATATCTAGTAACCAACCTTCAGGAATTAAACCTTCAAAAAATGGAAAGAGGCGAGGGCTAACGTACACTTTTGAACTTACCGGCATGGAGAAAGTGATAAAATCATGGGGATGCATTGTTACGTATTGCTCCGAGTAATTAAACTGAAATTCTCCGTCCTCGGTTTCTGTAATAATGCCCGCATAAATTTCTTTGTAAAACACTTTTCCGCTTCTCATGGTTGCATTTCTTTAAGATTTTTTGGCGCTAATTCATGTCCAAACATCCGTAATACAAGATTTACCTTATCCAGATTGAGGTTGGTTTTTCCCTGTTCAATTTTTCTAATAACGGTAAGAGCCACACCCGTACGCTCCGCAAACTCAGCTTGTGTAAGCTTTACCTGATTTCTACGTGTTTTTACAAAAGTTGCTAAATCCATAAGTATATGCTTTTAAATATAGCTCATAGCAAATGTAGCTAATTATATGTTTTTAAATATAAAAGAGGTTGATACATCTAAATTATATTCAAAGGCGTATAGGGGAATGATTTTTAGGAGGGTTTTATCGTTTAGTAAAATCTATCAAATCAATAGTTAAAATTGAGATTTATAGAAACTATTAGTGGTATTTAATCCTACACCGTCAATAAGTTTTGTTTCGGAAGATGTTATAAAGTATTCCAAGTTTTGTAATGATTGTATTGGAAATTTTAAATCCGGTTGTTCACTTTCAGAGCAACTTGTTACTAAGGTTAAGGGAATTAATAATTGTAATAGTTTTTTCATTCAAACTCAATCATTTCTAAATTGCATTTACCATCCCTAACAAAGGAAAAACTCCACCTATTTAACTTATTTCTAGCAATCTATGGACTATCGTTTATGGGCTGTGCTTTACTCAACCCATTTTTAATGGTCTTCCGTCTGAGGACTTCCAATCATCCCTTCGGGAGGCAAGCTTCCCGCTATTCAACTCATTTCTAATAATCTTCTGACTTCCAACCTACTACACCAACCTAACCCCATCACCTTCCAATCTTACCTTCTTCTCTCTATACAATTTACCAACTGTTTTCTTGAAAGCTTTTTTACTCATACCCAACATTTTGTAGATGTCTTTTGGGTCACTTTTATCATGCAGCGGAATAAAGCCATCTGCGTTTTCAAGCGCTTGCATTAGTAAATCTGCATCTGAGCCTATGGCATTTTCATACCCTTGCGCTTTTAATGAAACATCAATTTTTCCATCTTCACGCAGCTTTTTTATATAACCGGTGTGCGTTTCTCCAATTTTAATTTTTTTGAAGACTTCATTGGTATAGAGCAAGCCTAAAAAGCGGTGATTAATAATGGTTTCATAGCCAATTTCTGTTTCACGATAAATCATCAATTCTACTTTCTTACCTTCGGTTAGCCCTTCAGGTTCAAGCTCTAAAAAAGTTTTCACCTTAGCAGAACCCGCTAAGCGATCCGTCATTTTATCTACATACAAACGGACAACATATGATTTGCCTTGTTCCATTTTTTGCGCTTGCTCCATAAAGGGCACAAAAAGCTGCTTATCAATACCCCATTCTAAAAAAGCCCCGTGTTTGCTAACATCGGCTACCTTTAAAAATGCAAATTTATCTAGTTCTATTTTAGGTGTTTGCGTAGTGGCGGTTGGGCGTTCTTCATTATCTAAATACACAAATACTGTTAATTCATCGTCCACTTTTAAATCTGCGGGTACAAACTTGCGCGGAAGCAAAACATCTTCTTCAGCCGTGTTGGTTAAAAATGCGCCAAACTCGGTTAAGCGCGCTACTTTAAGCGTATGATATTTACCTATTTCCATGCTGCGAAGGTATTTTATTTATTTAGGGAAAGTACATACAAATACCAATTACTGTAAAAAATATTGCGTTAAAAAAGCGTTCAAACTACAATGCCGAGAGGTGTTTCAAGGAGCATTTACGCTACATTGAAAACACAATTCGGTACTAAAAGTATAATCCTTAAATTATATAAATGCTTTTGTATTGTTTGGTAAGTATTGCACTACAAATTTGTGTATAACAAATACGTATTTTATTTTTTATCATATTTTTTTCTGAAGATTTCTTTATATGTTTGACCAATAAATCAGTTCAACACTAGGTTTTCTTGAAAACAGATTTTTCAAAAACGGCAATTCTACTTTTTTCTCGTTCCGCAGAAGCGGAAGGACAGGAAAAACGTATTTTTTCGCGTAAAGCAAAAAGTGCAGGTAAAATGTTGTTTCAAGATTTAATTAGCAACGCACATCATCGTGCTAAAGCTACCGGCTTACCTGTTTTTTGGATTGATGAGCACAATCAAGTTGGCGCCAATTTTGGCCAGCGTATTGCCAATGCCTTTGAAAGTGTTTACAAACAAGGATATACCAAGGTAATTGCTATTGGTAATGATTGTCCTGATTTAAATACGCACATACTTTTAGAAGCAGCAGAAAAGTTAAACAAGCACAAACTTGTACTTGGCCCAACGCAAGATGGTGGCAGCTACTTAATTGGTATGCAAAAGGATGCTTTTCAAAAGGAAAATTTTGAAGTGTTACCCTGGCAAACCGCTTCTTTGTATCAAGCTTTAGCAAATTCTTGCCTTAGTGCATTTGGCGAAACAGTGCACCTTATAAATGTAAATACGTTTGCCGATTTGGTTTCTGCCTTATCGCCACAGGCACTTGCTTATTATTTACAATTTTTACTAAATATTCCGGTAGGTGCTTCAAAAGTAAAAGCAGCGCTGTCTGTTTTCCTTACGGGATATGGCTTACGCGGCCCTCCTATGGCATAATAATCCTGCCTTTCCTCACATTTCTTTGTTTTTTAAATTGAACAAAACCCTTACGGGTACTTTTATGCGTGTATTTTTTATAAATGCAAGGCTTGCGCTTATTAGCGGATGTCTTATTACATTATTTACGTTTTCCGGATGCAGTAATGCGGTAACGGAAACCAGCAACCAACTAGACCTTACTTGGCAAGAAATAGAACAGGAAGCTGCGGGTACTAACGTGCAATTTATGATGTGGCAGGGTAGCCCAATTATTAATGATTACATAAATAACTATGTGGTGCCACGTGTTAAAGAATTGTATAATATCAACTTAAAAATTAGTGGCGGACAAGGGCCAGAAATTGTGCAATTGGTAATGGGCGAACGCCAAGCCGGTGTTGAGAAAGGGCAGGTGGACATTGTTTGGATAAACGGGGAGACTTTTTTTCAACTAAGAAAAATTCAAGGACTTTGGGGTCCTTTTGTAGAAAAGCTACCAAACGCAACCTATGTAGATTTTACAAACCCCTATATAAGCATTGATTTTCAACAACCCGTAAAGTATATGGAGGCACCTTGGGGTTTAAGTCAATTTGCGATGGTGTATGATTCTGCAAAAGTGCCAAATCCGCCTGCCACGTTGGTAGAATTAGAAGCTTATGTAAAGGCTAATCCCGGTACGTTTACCATTAGCAACGATTTTACAGGTATGAGTTTACTCAAAACCATGCTTGCCGAATTTGGTGGCTCTCCCAATAGTTTAGATGGCCCTTTTGATGAAGCTAAGTACGCTGAATTATCTTCCAAACTTTGGGATTTTATAAACCGCAATAAACAGTATTTCTGGAAAGAGGGAAGCACGTTTCCTAGCGAACATTCTAAAATGGATCAGCTTTTTGCTAACGGTGAATTGTGGCTTACGTATGGTTTTAGCGAGGGAGGAATTGAAGAAAAAGTAGTACAAGGTTTATTTCCTAAAACTACACGCGGTTACGCTATGAAAAATGGTACAGTGCGCAATTCCAACTATTTAGGTATTACCTATAATTCAGGGAATAAAGCCGGTGCACTTACAGTAATTAACTTTTTGCTTTCACCAGAAGCACAATTGGAAAAAGCACAAGTAAGCCGTATGAATGCGAATACCGTATTATCAATTGACAAACTTGAGGAGCCTTGGAAATCAAAATTTGAAAACCGACCGAAACGCAAGTATGGTCCTAATCCGGAAGATTTGATTGATAATGCCATTAAAGAACCGGCACCAGAGTATATGATTAGAATGTACGATGATTTTAGAACAGAGGTAATTGAAAAATAAAACCAATAATATAGGTTTGACTTTTTTTGTGGTAATTGGCGTTTTGCCCTTTGCCTCAGCGTTTATATATGCCCTGCTTTATAGCTTTGGCTTGGTGGGCGTGCTAAGCGAAGGCTTTACTACTATGTATTGGGCCAACGTTTTTAAAACCGGAGAATTTTTTAAATCCTTTGGTTATTCAGCTTTGGTGGCAGCCGTTAGTGTGGCAGTTTCTATTGCTTTAGCCATGTATTTAGTGCTTACTTTTCGTAAAAGTTTTGATAAAAAAGCGCTTTCCTTCATTATTTATTTGCCCTTGGCCATTCCCGGAGTGGTAGCTGCATTTTTCACCTTGCAGTTGTTTTCAAAAGCCGGTTATTTCTCACGGATTAGTCATGCCTTAGGGTTAATAGAACAAGCACGGCAGTTTCCTGATTTGGTGAATGACCCGCTTGCTTTGGGTATGATTTTGACTTTTATCACCGTAGTTACCCCTTTTTTTATTTTACTATTTATCAATGTGTATAAAAATGAGCGCATTGAAGATTTATCCATGTTAGCTAAAAGTTTGGGTGCCAATCAAAAGCAAATTACGTGGAAAGTAAGTATTCCCATTCTTTTCAAAAAAACATGGACGCTTATAGCCCTGTATTTCATTTTTATTTTAGGCGCCTATGAAGTGCCCTTAATTCTTGGTCAAGAATCTCCGCAAATGCTTTCGGTACTCATTATTAGAGAATTAAAGCAGTTTGACCTTACCAAATTGCCGGAAGGCTATGCGGTGGCGGTTATGTACACTTTTGTGGTATCGGTGGCAACCGTATTGCTCTTTTACAAACGTAGAAAAACAGCCCATGAGTTTTAGCTATAAGCCTTTCATATTGAGCCTTATGGTGCTGTTAATTCTGTTTCCATTTGTCTATTTGGTAGCCCTTTCCTTTGCGGGAGATTGGCGTTTCCCAGCGGTAGTGCCGGAGTATTTTGGTTTGCGCAATTGGCGCGCGGTGTTGGGCACCGAAACAAGTTTGTTAAGTAGCTTTGGTTTATCCATATTTATATCTTTAGCGGTGGCCGTTTCAGCAACCTTTAGCGGCTTCTTTTTAAGCAGAATTGTTAATTACCACCCGCGTAAAAACTTCTTTACTTTATTGAGTTATTTTCCATACATCCTTGCTCCGGTGGTGTTTGCCGCTTGTTTAAGTTTCTTCTTTTTAAAAATTAGTTTATTTGGTAAAGCCGCGGGTGTGGTGCTTGCGCAGTTTATGATTGCCTTTCCGTATGCGCTTATTTTCTTCGGAAGCTTTTGGGGAGCTAAATCAAAAAACCTGGAAAATTTAGTGGCCACTTTAGGTGGAAATGCTTGGCAAACCTTTACTAAAGTGTTATTTCCAATGGCTAAAGGCATGTTGCTTATTTGCTTTTTTCAAACCTTTTTAATCAGCTGGTTTGAATATGGGCTAACCTCTATAATTGGCGTGGGCAAAGTGCAAACGCTTACCATTAAAGTGTTTCTATTTATAAAAGAAGCCAACTTTTATTATGGCGCTTTAAGTTGCTGTTTACTCATATTTCCGCCCGTGGTGTTGCTTTATATTAACAAACGCTACGTGTTTAATAAACTGGTTTAATGTTTTTAGAAGTAAAAAATATTAGCAAAAGCTTTAATAAAGAGGCTGTAGTACAAAATCTAAGCGTAAGCTTGCCAAAGCATAAAACGCTTAGCATTTTGGGTAAATCGGGTTGTGGTAAAACTACTATGCTAAAAATGCTGGCGGGTTTGGTGGTGCCGGATAGTGGCACGCTTACCCTAGATGGACAAACGGTGGCTGACAAAAAACCGCATGAACGAAACATCGTGTATTTATATCAGGAAGATTTGCTTTTTCCGCATTTAAACGTGTTTGAAAACGTGGCTTTTGGCCTACGCTTAAGAAAAATTCCCGAAAAGGAAATACAGCAAAAAGTAACGGAAATGATTGCTAGCTTAGAGCTACAAGCACAAGCGGATAAAATGCCGCACCAACTTTCGGGTGGACAAAGGCAACGCGTTTCCTTTGGCAGAGCCTTAATTACAAATCCTTCGCTTTTGCTTTTAGATGAGCCTTTTGGGAGTTTAGATAGTGGCACGCGCCAACGGATGCAGCAGTTTTTTAAGAAAATAGCGGCACAGTATAGCATCACTTCGTTATTTGTAACGCATGATTTAAAAGAAGCCATTTTAATGGGCGATGAAATTGCTTTTATGCGCGCGGGGAAATTGAAGGTATATAAAAGCAAACAAGAGTTTATAAGTGACCCAGAAACAGGCGTGAAAGAAGAAATAGGCTTTTGGGAGAGTTTAGAAAGTATTAAGGTTGGTGTTGAAGGCTAAGCGTGTTGAAGGTTGAAAAGGGAAAAGTTAAAGGTCTGTGTGAGTAGAAAATGTAGCTTACGGCTAGTGTGCTTTGTCCCACTTTGGAGGGGGTGCCCGTAGGGCGGGGGAGGATTGTTGAAAAATCCAGTAATTTGGAATTAAGAAAGAAGTAAAAATAAATTAAGAGGTGTTTAGAGTTAGCAAGAAGTAAAATCTCTGCGAGACTCAGCGTTCTCTGCGGTAAAACAGTTATGAAAAAAGTTTGGATCGATACCGACCTATCGGTAGGCATGAAGCGCCATTTGCGCGAAGGCTACTGCGATGTAGATGATGGTTATGCAATTTTACAATTGCTAAATGCTGATAATGTGAAAATTATAGGCATAAGTGCCGTGTTTGGCAATACCCAAATTGACGATGCTTTTCGCTTGTGCAAGTATATGAATGATGAGTTTGCCGCAGGTAAAATACCTGTGCACAAAGGAGCGGGCGAGGCTATGAAGTTAGAAAATGTAAAAACCAATGATGCAATAGAAGCTTTGGCCGAGGCGCTTAGAAAAGAAAAGCTGATAATTATGGCTATTGGCCCTGCCACCAACGTAGGGTTATTGGTAACATTATACCCTGAATTAGCTTCACAAATTATTGAAGTAGTATTGGTAGCAGGCCGCAGAAAAGCAACCGATCACTTTACGGTGGGCACGCGCAAAGCTTCAGCACCAGACTTAAATTTTGATTTAGATAATGATGCCTTCCGTTTAATGTTTCAGCATAAATTGAACTTAACGCTTTGCCCCTTTGAAATTTCTAATAAGGTATGGCTTACTGCCGATGATTTAAAAACGTTGGCAGCATCAAAGGATAAAGGAAATCAATGGATAGCCGATAAATCGGTGAACTGGCTGAAGCAATGGAATGCCATGGGTGAAAAGGGTTTCAATCCGTTTGACGTATTAGCCAGTCATTATATAATTCGTCCGCAAGATGTGGTTTGCGAAGCACTTAATGCAAGGTTAGAAGTGCATTTAAAAGACAATATAGATGAAAATGACGGCAGCATATTTAAGCAGTTTTTGTTGTGCGATAAATCAGCCGGTTATCCCATAAATTACTGTTTTGATGTATCAGATGATTACCACGAAAGGTTGATGGAAAGTCTTTTAGTTGAAAGACCATAGTACACAGACCATAGCCGGTCATGCGCTTTTCAGTGTCATCTTTTAATCTATCCACTATGGACTGCGGACTAAAAAACTACTACTTATGAAAAAACTAACATCCAATACACAAGAGCTACAAAGCTATCTGCAAGAGCAGGGTTGGCTTAACGCTGATGAGCAAGTAGAAAGCACGGAAGTGCCGGGTGAGGGAAATATGAATTTTACGTTGCGGGTAATTACCAATCACCGTAGCTTCATTGTAAAGCAAAGCAGAGATTACGTAGAAAAGTATCCACAAGTGGCGGCTCCGCAAGAGCGGGCTTTACGTGAGGCTGAATTTTACGGTTTAATTGCACAAAGGCCTCAATTGGCCGAAGAAATGCCGAAACTTATTGGCGTAGATAAAGCCAATAACGTGCTTTTAATGGAAGACTTAGGTGAAGGTTCTGACTTTACCAAATTGTATAAAAAAGGAATTGTAATAGAACGCGAAACGTTGGTAGAACTCGTGAAATTTGCAGCCGCTTTGCACAATGCCTTTCCGGTAGATGCGGTAGAAAAACCTATATCCAATAAGGACATGCGCGCATTAAATCATGAGCACATGTACGTATATCCATATATGAAAGAAAATGGGTTGAACTTAGATGATGTGTTACCCGGCCTGCAAGAAGTTGGCTTGCAATACAAGCAAAATGAAGCACTTAAAGCAAAAGTAACACAGCTCGGTAAGCAGTATTTAGCGGATGGCGAACGGCTTTTACATGGAGATTATTTCCCTGGGAGTTGGTTAAACACAGCTAAAGGTATTAAAGTAATTGACCCCGAATTTTGCTTTTTTGGTACACCGGCTTTTGAAATAGGCGTGTGTTTGGCTCATTTAAAAATGGCCGACCAGCCACAAGAACTAATTGATTTGGCTTTAACCACCTACGCAACCATGGCTCCGCTAAATGAGGCCTTGTGTAAAGAATTTATGGCGGGCGAAATTATTAGAAGAATATTAGGCTTAGCACAGCTTCCGTTGGAAATTGATTTAGAGAAAAGGAAAGCGCTTTTAGAAGAAGCAAAAAACATTTTAACACCATAAAAAAATGCACACCAATTTTAACCACATCGACAGAATTTATTGGGTTTTCACCCAATTGTGTAACGATAAATGCGACCATTGCTACAACAGTAGCGGCCCACAGGGCGAGCGCATTAGTGAAGAAGATTGTATAGCAATTATTGAAAATATGCCGGATAATCTGGATAGGATTAGCCTAAGCGGTGGCGAGCCATTAGCTGAGCGCAAGCTGCTGTATAAAATATTAGATAGGTTGAAGGAGAAGTACGGGGGTAAATTATACATAGCCCTTCAGTTTAACGGTGATTTACTAACACCTAAAATTTTGGATACCCTTTTAGAGAAAGGAGTAGATCGTTTTTCAATTGCCAGTATTGATCGTTATCATAAAAAGCAGGGGGAGCGTAAAGAATTTTTGTCTCAATTATTTGAAAGTAAGGGTATTGAGTTTATTGAAGGTCAGCCAAAATTGACTAAAACGGATTTGCAAAACGATTTTAGAAATTACCCTACCTACGGATTTTTTGGTGCAACCGAAGATATGTGGTTAGGCGGTAATTGGGCACGTGGCCGAGCCATGGATAATGATATTTGGAAGAAAGATGGCACACATAATTTCTGCGCTATTCCTTCTGGTGCCATTGCTTTTTTAGGAAATGAAAAAACGGATATTCCCCAAGAAATAAGCATACAGCTTTGGGCTATAAACCCATGCTGCCCAGGTACTAAAGATGCCATGGGAGACGCACGTATCGAAAAGGTTTCAGATGTATTGAAACGGATGTCCAAATCGGAAATCATGCAGATACTTAATACTGGTGATGCTTGGAAAATGGGCGAGAGCGTTGGTATTTCCGAAGAATTTGCGCGCAAGCGCTCAGAGGAATTGCAAAACGTATGCTTGTGGTGTGATGAATTTTTTACCAAATATTTTGACATTAAAAAGCAGGAAGCTAAAGTGTACTTAGAGGAAAACCCTCATTTTATTCCACAAAAAATGGAAAATAGAGTGAGTATTAATCGCGGAAACGCCTAATTGCAAAAAACTGTACACGAATAATCCTATAGCGTATAATCCAGATTTTGAGAAAACTGCTGTGTTGGTTTTTTCAAACAGTGCCCCCTTTGAAGCTAAGCGTAAAGCGTTGCTTGGCAAAGGTCGTTTTACGGATAATAGAAAAGTGCATCAAGCCTTTATAACTAGCACCAAAGCAGAGTTGGATAAAACCGCTTTGCCAATTTTTTGGTTTGATGAATCTTTACAAAAAGGCGCTAATTTTTCAGAACGTATAACACACGCTGTACAATCGCTTTTTGTAAGAGGTGTGGAGCGCTTGGTGGTGGTAGGCACTGATACACCATTACTTAGCGCGCAGCTGGTTTTAAAAGCAGTAGGGCAAACGGGAATAGGAAAAACGGTTATAGGTCCATCTAAAGATGGTGGTGTTTACCTAATGGCGCTACATACCGCTGATTTTAAGGCAAATAAATTTACAAAATTGCCTTGGCAGCGAAAATCACTTTGTAAAAAGTTAGTTGCATTAACTGCTAAAAGTGGCTTGTGTACAATTTTACTAAAGCCCTTACGGGATGTAGATATTGTTCAAGATTTATTTCAATTTATACGTATAAGCAAATCTAAGCTTAGTAGATTTTTAGCGCAATTAATACATCTTAGGTTTTACAATCCTGAAAAACCTACCATAGCATTGGCATATCTCTTAAATAGATTGTTGCCATCTCGTGCACCACCTGTTTTGTGAACATCTCAAAGCTTTTTTTAGCGCTTTACTAATAGGTAGAGCTGCTTAATAATTAATTCACAAAATAAATTTTCAAATTGAGTATGAAAAAAATATACTTTTTTCTGATTATGCAATGCTTTGTATTACAGGGTTTTGCACAATCAACATTTCAAAGTCAGGTGGTAGATGCGCAAACGCGTGAGTCGATACCCGGAGCCAGCATTAAACAAGTTGGTTCAGAAAATTATGCTATTGCCGGTGTTGATGGCCGTTTTACCATTATTACACCAGCCAATGCAAGTTTAGAAATTGCCGCATTAGGTTATGAAACCTTTACCGTAATAGCTTCAGCCATGGGTACTGAAGTATTATTATCCTCCAAGTCAGAGCAGTTGCAAGATGCAGTTGTTACCGCACTAGGAATTAGGCGCGATAGGCAATCGCTTTCTGCAAGTATTGCGGAAGTAGATCAGAAAACGCTTACCGATGTACCGCAAACCAACGTGCTTAATAGCCTTGCCGGTCAAGTGGCAGGGGTGCAAATTACCAACGGTTCTTCGGGTTTAGGTTCTTCCTCGCGTATAATAATTCGTGGAGAAAACTCGCTAAGTGGTAATAACCAACCACTTTTTGTGGTAGATGGTGTGCCTATTCGTAATCAACAAATTAGCAGTAATCTTACCAATAATGGTGCTGGTCAAGAAGTTGATTTTGGTAATGGTGGTGCTGAGCTTAGCCCTGATGATATGGCAAGTATTACAGTACTAAAAGGTCCTGGTTCTGCGGCTATTTATGGTTCAAGAGCAGCCAATGGTGTAGTACTTATTACCACTAAAAGAGGTCAGCGTAAAAGAGGTTTTGGTATCAGCACCAGTAATGTGCTTACGTTTGAAACCCTCCTTACATTACCTGATTATCAGAATAAATATGGCAGTGGTCGTGGCCAAACAGAAGGTGATTATGCTTTTGAAAATGGTATTGGTGGTGGTGTAGCCGATGGTGGAATTGCAAGTTACGGTTTACCGCTAAATGCAGGTTTTAATGTTCCACAGTTTGATGGCCCATCTACTGATTCAAGAGGAAATACTGTGCGTGGTGGTGACGTAATTGCGCGTACCAATCCTGATGGTTCTTTAAATCCAATTACGCCAACTCCATTTATTGCAAGACCGGATAACATTCGTAATTTTTTCAATACCGGAGTTACTAGTCAAAATAACGTGGCAGTAAGCGGTTTTGACGGTAATACCGGTTTCCGTTTGTCTTACAGTAACTTACGTAACGATGGTGTTTTACCAAATACTGATTTAAATCGCGATGGTATCGCAATTAGTATTGACCATAAAATTGGCGATAGATTACGTGTGGATTTATACGCTAATTACATTAACTCTCGCAGTAATAACCGTCCAAACCTTGGTTACGGCTATGAAAACGTGATGTATGGTTTCAATTGGACGGGGCGTCAAATGAATATTGAGGCATTACAAGATTACTGGCAAGCCGGCCAAGAAGGTGTGCAGCATTATGATTTCAATTATTTATGGTTAACTAATCCGTACTTAACCCTTTTTGAAAACACCAATAGTTTTAACAAGAATAGAGTGCTGGGTAATGGTGCTATTACGTATGATATTACCGATAAATTAAGTTTAAGATTGCGCTCAGGAACTGATATTTGGGATGAAACCAGAGAATTTAGAAGAGCGATTAGTACCAACCGTAAAGTATTTGGTGGATACAGAGAAGACAATGTGCGCTTTACGGAAATTAACTCTGATGTATTGCTTACCTATAAAGATAGAATTAATGCGGCTTGGACGTATGATGTTTCTGTTGGTGGCAACCGTTTTGATCAGTTAATTGAGTATCAATATACAGAAACAGAGCAACTTGCTGTGCCAGAGATTTACAGTTTATCAAACTCAAGAGTGCCTTTAATTGGTACTAGCGAGGAGTTTAAAAGACGCATTAATAGTGTGTATGCACTTGGTAATGTGGCTTACCGAAACTACTTGTTTTTTGATTTAACCTTGCGCAATGATTGGAGTAGCACATTACCGGTAGATAATAATTCTTTTGCTTATTATTCTTTGGGTGTTGGATACGTACTTTCTAATATGTTTGATTTGCCAGAGCCTGTTTCTTACCTAAAAGTTAGGGCAAATGCTTCAAGTGTTGGTAATGATACAGATCCGTATCAATTGGTAAATACGTTTAGATTTAATCAAAATTATGGCTCACAGTTTAGAGTTACTAATGAGAATATCTTTAAAAATGCCAACTTAAATCCTGAGCGCTTAAATGCTTACGAAGCCGGTGTGGATGCTTGGTTTTTCAAAAGTAGATTGCAAATTGAACTTTCAGCCTTTCAAAATACGAGTATAAATCAGATTATTGGTCGCCCAATTTCTTACGCTACCGGTTTCAGTAATATTATTGAAAATGGTGGTGAGGTGCGCACACGCGGATTTGAAAGCACCGTAGGTTTTAAGGTAATTGATGGTAAAAACTTTCAGTGGAGAACATCGGTAAATTATAGTGTATATCGCAGTGTGGTTACCAAATTACCAGAAGGTGTTGACCAATATGTTACCGGCCAAGCAAATATTTTTGGCGGTGCAGGTGGTTCTAACACAGTGTTTTACATTGCTCGTGAAGGTGGTCGTGTAGGAGACATGTACGGATCAGGTTTTGTGGAAGTTGATGGACGCACGCTGTACAACGCTAATGGATTACCTGTGCAAGATGGAACTTTACGCTTATTAGGTAATTACAATCCTGATTTCAGCATTGGTTTTAATAACCAATTTTCTTACAGAGGAATTACATTGGGTATATTATTTGACGCACGCATTGGCGGAACTATTGTTTCAAGAACACGTGCCTTAGGAAATAACTCAGGTGTTTTAGCAGAATCTTTAGAAGGACGCGAAGATGGTATTGTTGGCGATGGGGTAGTAAATGTAGGAACGGCAGAAAACCCTGTATATGTAGAAAATACCACGGTAGTTTCGGCAAGTTCATATTACAATACGGTTTTTGATCGTGGAAACGAAGCAAGTGCCTTATACGATGCTTCTTACGTAAAATTGCGCCAAATAAGTTTGTATTACACTTTACCAGGAAAATATTCTAGAGCAGCCGGTTTTCAATCTGTAAAGTTTGGTTTTGTAGCTAGCAACTTATGGTTAGCCACAGAAAATCCACATTTTGACCCAGAACTCAACGGTATGCAAGAAACCAATTATACGTATGGAGTAGAAGACGCGAGTTATCCATCTACGCGCAGTGTTGGCTTAAGCATTAAAACAGAATTTTAAGATGAAAAATATGAAAAGAATTTTAGCAAGTGTACTGGCCATTGGCTTATTAGCTTACGGTTGCACTAAAGACTTTGAAGAGATAAATAAAAATCCTAATGCTCCTGAAAATATTACGCCTCAGTTTTTACTGGCCAACGTAATTTCGGTAAGTGCGGATAGAAGTGCCTTTGAACAAGGGTTCAGGCTAGCAAACTATTTGGCACAATTTGCTGCTAGTGTGGAGTTTGAGCGTATTGATAGATACGAAATGGGTTCCAATAGTAGCTATTGGAATACACTTTTTGGATTGTTGAATGACATTGAGTCTATCAAGAATTTAGAAAGTAGTAATGAAGCTTACAATGCAGTAGGCGAAATTATGAGTGTGTATATATTCTCTCAACTTACTGATATGTGGGGTGATATTCCTTACACAGAAGCGCTTAAGGCAAGGGGTGGAAATTTTACTCCTGCCTATGATAAGCAGGAGGATATTTATACCAATCCTGAAACAGGGCTTTTAGCACGACTAGAAAAGGCGGCCAATGTGCTTCAAAACACCAATTCTACCATTCAAGGAGATGTGATGTTCAAGAATGACTTGAGTAAATGGGTGCGTTTTGCCCATACATTACGTGTGCGTTATTTAATGCGTATTAGTAATGTTCCCGGAGCAAATGTTTCCGCAGATTTACAGGATTTGGTTGATAACCAACCTTTAATGATGGGTAATATGGATAATGCTGTGCTACCATTTTTAAGCTCAGCGCCTAATCAATTTCCTATGAGCCAAGCCGGTCTTGGTTTGTACCAAGAGCATAGAATGACTAAAACGGTAGATTCTGTATTAACCCTTTGGAATGATCCTAGAGTAAGTGTGCTTTATAAGCCAAATGCAAACGGAAATTTTAAAGGTTTGCAAAATGGATTAAGCCGAGAGTCAATTAATACGCAAGGGATAGATTTAAACACCATATCGCTTTTTGGTTCTATTTTTAGAGATGTACCAAACGGTGTGGACGGACAGTTTATGCAGTATGCTGAGTTACAATTTTCCTTAGCAGAAGCTGCTGAGCGTGGTTTAATTTCAGGAAGCGTAAATGATTATTACACAAAAGGTATTCAGGCAAGTTTTGATTACTACAAGGTGGCAGTGCCTGCGGGATATTTTACTAGTGCGCCTGTGGTGCTAAACACTACGGATAATCTAAACCGTATTTTAACGCAAAAGTGGCTATCACTTATCAATTGCGGGCACGAAGCGTGGTTTAACGTGCGCAGAACCGGTATTCCTAATTTGAAACCAGGTCCTGATAACTTAAACAACGATCAATATCCTTCTCGTTATTTATATCCGGAATCAGAGCAAGCTACTAATGCACAAAATTATGCAACGGCTGCTGCCAGAATGGGTGGAGATGATATAAACAGTAAGGTTTGGTGGGAGAAATAAGATTCTCTTTGTAGCTTATTAATGCAAATACCCGCTTCAAAATTTTGAAGCGGGTATTTTTTTACACTAACTTCAGGTGCTCCTTTAAAGATTCTTCGGCAGCATCGGCTACCAAGCAATAAAAAGCATCGGCATCATTATTTACTTGTACTTTTTCTAAAGCGTTATAATAGGCCATACGAGAATCTAAATCACCTTTAAGATTAGCTACCGTGTAACCAGAGTTTAGCAAAATTAAATTCATTGCTAAGCGCGAGGTACGCCCGTTTCCATCTATAAATGGATGTATGCTTACTAAGCGTTCGTGCATTTCTGCGGCCAAAATTATTGGGTGCAAAATATGCTGCTGCTTCTTGTAATGCACAAAGTAATCATCCATTAAACTTTGCAGTAAATAAGGCTCTGGCGGCACATGTTTACTACCCGAAATACGCACGCCAATACTTCTATACTTACCAGCATTCTCACGGTCAATACCTTTTAAAATTAACCTGTGCATATCTAAAAGATTACGCTTGGTAACTTGAGTAGGCATACCCGCCAATTCATACAAAAATTCTATGGCATCGGCATGATTAATAGCTTCCAAATGCTCGGTCATTGATTTCCCACCAATGGTTAATCCTTCATTTATTACCAAATGCGTTTCTTGCAAACTAAGCGTATTACCTTCTATACGGTTACTTTCAAAGGTGTACTCGGTTTTAAAATATTCACGCATTTTCTTAAGCTGCACCGCATTTAAAGGCTTGGTAGCTTTCCATTCTATGGCCAAGGTATCAATGCGCTTCAATTGTGCTTGTAAACTGTCGCTAAGCGTTTCTACTTCAAAGGTTTTTGCGCTCATCAAATATTCTACCCTTGATTCTGCTGCGTACAAAATATTCATTGCATTAGGCTCATAGCGCACTAAATTGCTTACTTTTTCGGATACCCAAAGTTTGCGTAATTCTACCAAATTAAGGTTGTAGCCTTCTACTAAGGCTAATAGGTGCTTTTCACTGGGCAATCTATCACCACTTTCATACTTACTTAATAAAGCGGCATCAATGCTAGTAACTGCCGCAGCTTCACGCAATTTTAAATTTAAATCTTTACGTGCTGCACTCAAAGTGGTTTCTAGCGTTTTCATTTTGATGACTAATTAATTCTTGACAAATTTAGTCAAATTTTAGGGTCTTTTAGTGTGCCCCGAAATTTTTATCTACCATTTAACTATCTATGGTTATTTTTTTTTAAAAAGTGCTGCTTCTTTCGCAAGCACTTCTGCCGAATCATTCAAAGGTGCGTTCAATAAAACCAACCCTACATCTGTTTATACGCATGGTTTATTTTGCAAATAGTTTAATATCTGTATTTTACACTTTCAAGACATCCTTTATACCTTTAAAACTTCTTGGGTTGCTTGAAATTTTATTTGCTAATAACATAGCCAAAGCTTCGGTTTTTAAAAGTTCTACTTTAGGAATTGGGTAGCCTAAAATTGCACGTGCATGTAATTCAAATTCGTTTAAGTTTTGGATTTCCTCCAGCGTTTCTATGCCCGTATCATGCGGCCTAGGCGAAAGCTCAGAGAAAATAACGTCATCTTTCATTATGAAAAATTCAATATCCCAAATGCCTGCACCACCAAATGCTTTGGTTACTTCATAAGCCATTTTCTCAGCTTTGGCAAAAAGGTTTGGTTGTAAATGTGCGGGTTGCCAGCTTTCGCGATAATCACCACTTTCATACTTATGCCCAATTCGCAATACAGCGTTTCACCATTATGTTGCGTTACGGTAAGCAGTGTGATTTCTGATTCAAAGGCTATAAATCCTTCAATAATCACTTCTTGTAAATCGCCACGGCTTCCTTTTAAAGCATAGTAGCAAGCTTTCTCAACAACATCTTCTTGTTTTTTTATTATTGATTGTCCTTTGCTTGATGATGACATTTAAGGTTTAATAACGCAGGACATTCCAATCTTTTCAACCGCGCTTTTAAAGTATTTCAAGCTATCCGCGTAAGCGTAAGGAGCTGTTTTTAAGCCTAATTCTTTAGCAGCTAAATCTCTAATCAACTTTCTATTCATAGTGAAATTGGCAGCTTTAGCACTTGGTACTACCGTATAGCCTTTTTTTTCATACGTATAAAAGCGGTCGGTTCTTATACACTCTACTTTAGGTACAATTAATTTGAGTTGTTGTTTTTCTACGGTTGCATCTAGTGTATTTCCATCAAGCATATCAAAAACCTCAAAATCATCTGCCACTTGCATAGCGGGTGCGTTTTTATAATTATCACAGGCAATTACGCTTTCGCCCAATCGCTTTAGCGCGCTTACTAATTCCTTTTCTAATTCTCCTGAGCCAAGCATTAATATCGGTTTTTACATCTTTATTTTCTTAATGTCGGTTCTGCATTGCCACAAGTGTCGGGCAAACCATATATTCGTACATCACAAAATTGAAATCCATGTTTAGAATCTTCTCGGCTTGCCTAATCATCCTAATTTTTAGTACACAAACAATTGCTCAGCAAATTTTACGTACTCCGGCTATGAGCCCAAAAGGAGATGAAATTGCTTTTTCTTACCAAGGGGATATATGGAGCATGAGTTTGCTTAGCGGACAATTAACCCGCTTAACCATTCATCAAGCGTATGAGCACAGTCCGGTTTATAGTGCTGATGGTCAAAAGATTGCTTTTAGTGGAAATCGTTTTGGAAATGATGATGTTTTTGTAATTCCAAATTTGGGCGGAACACCCACGCGCTTAACCTATCACTCAGCAGGAGATGTGCCAACCGATTGGACAGCAAAAGGGGAAATATTTTTTAATACCCGCAGAGTATTTACCCAAGTGGAATGGGATGGGGAGGTATATACGATAAACGAAAATGGTGGCACGCCTGAGCGTTACTTAAATGCCGTTGGCGAGCAAGCCACTGCATCACCTGATGGAAAAAAAATTGCCTACGTACGTGGGGCTTGCCGCATGTCGCGTGAAGCATACCGTGGCCCAGCCGACACTGAAATTTGGTTGTATAATGTGGAAACTAAAGAGCATCGTCAAATCACCAATAATGAGGGCAATGAGGTGTTGCCAAAATGGATGGATAACACTACCTTATTATTTTTAAGCAGTACCGAAACTAAAACCTATAACCTTGTAAAACAATCTATTGAGAAGGAAGCGGGACCGGTTGCACTCACCAAATTTTCTAGCAATGGTATTTTACATTTTGATTTTGCTGATGGCACATTTGTAGTGCAAAAGTTAGACGGACTTTATTTAAAGCGGGGCGAGCAGGGCACTTTGGATAAAATAAATATGAATTTGTTGACGGACTACCGTTTTGACCCCATTGAAAAGAAAACATATACCGGAAATATAGACAGCTATACGCTTTCACCAAATGGAAAAACCGTTGCGATGGTTATTCATGGGGAAATTTTTGTAAAACCTATGGATGAAGAAAAAAAGGAGGCTGTAAACTTATCTAACCATCCATACAGAGATTTGGAAGCCGCGTGGGTAAATGATTCGGTGCTGTTATTTACTTCTGACCGTGATGGAAATTATAATTTGTACGCAGTAACTTCCGAAGATAAAAAGAAGCCGATGCTAGAGGCTAGCTTAAAGCATAAAATAACTCAAATAACCAGTGGTAAGGAAGATATTACGCAAGTAGAGGTTTCACCGGACGGAAAAAAACTAGTGTATTTACTTGGCGGAAATACGGTGAAGGTGGCTGAGGTGGATAAAGAAGGAAAACTAAGCAACGAAAAAACGCTGTTAAGTAGTTGGGATGGTGCCGGAGGTTTGGCTTGGAGTCCGGATAGCCGTTATTTAGCGTATAGCCAAAGCGATTTAAATTTTAACAATGAAATCTTTATTGTTCCGGCTGATGGCGGCATAAAACCAGTGAATGTAAGTATGCATCCGCGTGGTGATTACAGTCCGTTTTGGAGTGCTGATGGCAGTAAATTAGGTTTTGTAAGCAGCCGAAATAATGGTGATAATGATGTATGGTTTGTATGGCTTACGCGCGAAGATTGGCTTAAAACGCAAGAGGATAGGGAAGAAGGTTACTATTTTGAAGAGCCTAAAGTAGAAGAGGAAGAGGACAAGAAAGACGAAGAAAAGCAAAAAGAAGAGAAAAAGAAGAAAAAGGAAGTAGAGCCCATTAAAATTGATTTTGAAGATATTCATGATCGCTTGCAGCAAGTAACTTCCTTACCGGGAAATGAAGGAAGCGTAGTGATAAGTAAAGATGGCGAAACGATTTACTTTACTGCAAGTAGTTTATTAAGTGATGGTTATGATTTATACAGCATTAAGTGGGACGGTACAGAAATTAACCAATTAACTAATGGCGGACAGCGGCCAAATGGGATAAAGTTAGATCCTATAAGTAAAGACCTTTACGTAATAAAAAGCGGGAAGCTCACTAAAATTGAACACGAAAAAGGCAAGGCAACTACTTATCCGCACAATGCTAAAATGATGATTAACTTACCTGAAGAGCGTCAGCAGGTATTTAATGAAGGATGGAAAAAGCTGAACGAGCGTTTTTATGACCCTAATTTTCATGGAAAAAATTGGGAAGGTTTACGCAAGCAGTATGAGCCTTATGCTATTAATGCTTCTACCACGCAGGATTTTCGTTACATATTTAGCTTAATGCTTGGGCAGCTAAACGCCAGCCATTTAGGTATCTACGGAAGTGATCCCGAGGAGACCCAAGAGGAAGCTACCGGCTTGTTAGGTATTGAAATTAAACCACTTAAAAGAGGAGTGGAGGTAACCAAAGTATTGCGCAACGGTCCCGCTGATCGTGAAAATAGCCGCTTACAGGTAGGGGATGTAATTACGAAAGTGGGCACAACTGAAGTAAATGAAAAACTAAATTTTTACTCACTATTAAATAACCAAACGGAAAATAAAGTATTGCTTACCGTAAAAAGTAGTAATGGCGAACGTGAGTTAGTAATAAGGCCAACCCGAAGCATACGCACCGAGTTATATGAAGATTGGGTAAAAGAGCGTCAAAAGTTGGTGGAAAAATACAGCAACGGAAGGTTAGGATATATTCACATAAAAGGCATGGATAAACCTAGTTTTGAGCGTTTTGAGCGTGAGCTACAAGCTAGTGGATTTGGTAAAGAAGGCATTGTAATTGACGTCCGATTTAATGGTGGTGGCTGGACAACCGATTATTTGATGGCTGTATTAAACGTAAAACAACACGCCTACACCATCCCGCGCGGAGCAGCGGAAAACTTGGAAAAAGAGCAAAAGAAATTTAGACCATATTACCCATATAGCGAACGCTTGCCGCTAAGCGCATGGGTAAAACCGAGTATTGCTATGTGTAATGAAAGTAGTTATTCTAACGCTGAAATATTTTCACATGCCTATAAAACTCTGGGAATAGGCACTTTGGTAGGGATGCCAACTTTTGGTGCAGTAATTTCTACCGGTGGTGCTGGTTTGTTGGATGGTTCGTTTGTACGCATTCCGTTTAGAGGCTGGTATGTAAAAGCAACCGACCAGAATATGGAAAATGGCCCGGCTGTACCGGATATTTTAGTGGAAAATGCACCCGATAGCAAGGCGAAAGGAGAAGATCCTCAGCTTAAAAAAGCGGTAGATACCTTATTGCAACAATTGGCCTCTGCTAAAGAATAGTGTGCTAATAATAATTTGCAGTAGAAACTGCTGCCGTGTTTTTGTACCATTGACCCCATGAAGAACAGTATGTATTTAATAGCGTTTTCAGCGCTTTGTTTTCTGCAATCCTGCACCAGTAAGCAGCACCCAATAAGTTTTTACCATACCCGTACAGGTTTTGCATTATCAGGTCAAGAAAAGCAATTTTTGGAGGCTACCGAGCCAAATACCAAAGTGTACATCCGTGCTTTTGATTTGCTTTGGAATCCAAACACACAAGAAGAAGTGCAATTATCTTACATGAAAATTAAGCCGGATAGTTTGCAATTTATTAAGGAAGTAGTACTTACGGTTTTTATAGATAATTTAGTTTTTGAAAAAATTGAAAAGCGAGACGTTATATTTTTAGCTGCTAGAACTGCACTACTATTGCAGCGCACACGAGGGCAATTTGAATCAAATACTAAAATTGTGCTTAATGAAGTGCAAGTAGATTGTGATTGGACAGCACAAACAGAAGAAAAATATTTTCGGTTTTTAAACTATATGCGCACCGAAACAGAGCGTTTTAAATACAATAAACTATCGGCTGCTGTTCGTTTAAATCAGGTGCTCTATCAAGGAAAATTTGGCGTGCCACCCGTAGATGAAGCCGTGCTTACCTTTTATGATTTAACCAGAAAAAAAGATGATTATGTTTGGAATTTGCGAGATTCTAAGCAGTATAAAAAAGCATTATCCTCCTACTCATTGCATTTAGATGTTCTGTTGCCCCTTTCTGGCTGGGGTATTCATCAACGAGAGGACAATTTACTCAACATTATTACAAACCTTAATAAGGATCAAGTTGAAGCCTCTACTTGTTGTCAGAAAATTGGCGAAAATCAATACGAAGCAATTCAAAATATGTATTTAAATCAAACCTATTTATACGTTGGAGATCAAATAGGTTTACATCCTTTAGATGCACAAAAGCTAGAAGATGCAGCCGACTGGCTGGGCGAAAATATGCCTACTGATAACTACAGAATTATTTACTATAGCCTAGATAATAAGGTTTTAGAGAAGTATAGTTTTGAAGAGTTACAAAAGGTAGCCAGAGTACGGTAAGTTCTTAATTGCTTCCGGTAAGTCGCTCAATAATATTCTGTTTACTGTTAAAATCCTTTATAGATCTAAGTCCCAAGTAATTGATAACTTTTTCTTCTTGGTCAATGGTTAACAGACCTGTAGATTTAGTATCAAATATTCTAGAATAAGCTTTAGTAAATTCATTTTCAGGAATCAAACCCACCAACTCACTACTCGTAACCTCGCAGCCCAATGCTACTGCCTCTCTTTTACACGCTTCAAAAGCATCAATCAGCCCCGTTTTATTTAAATCAGTAAGGTTAAAACTAACCTGCACACAATCAAAATCTTTAATATACCAACCAATAGCTTTGGCGGCAGCTAGTTTATTTGCGCCATTTCCTGAAGTGCGTAAGCGTTGTGCTATATTCTTGGCAAGCGTTACATCTTTAGCGTCAATATTTACGTTGTAAGCAACCAATAATTTACGAACGCCTATAACTGTACTTCCAAAGCGTGGCCAATTAGTGCAGTCACCAAAATCAGGAGGCATTGTTTCAAATTTTTGCGGAAGTGCTTCGTATTCACCTTTTCTAATATTGGCAAGGTTTACTCGGTCATTATACACTGCGCTATATTCATAATAATAGCCACAAATACCTAAGCTATCAGCTAGTTCATAGGCTAAGCGCATCACCATGTCAATAAGCGTGTTATTAGTACAATTTTGTAATGGCACAAAGGGACAAACATCTACCGCGCCCATTCTAGGGTGAGTGCCCGTTTGTGTGCGCATATCAATTAGCTCAAAAGCTTTATGGTAAAGTGCTGAAGCCGCTTCATACACGCTTTCCACATCACCAATAAACGTAAAAACCGTGCGGTTGGCGGCATACCCGCTATCTACATGTAATAATTGCACACCTTCCGTTGCAGCAATAGCATTTGCCAGCGCATCAATAACCTCTTTATTGCGCCCCTCGCTTACGTTTGGTATGCATTCTACTAACTCCATGTAGGGTGTGCTTTTATAAAATCTATTACAAAATAAGCCAATTGCTTACCCATTTTTGCCTTATCACTTTCGTGAGATGCTAAGCCTGGCGCAGCTTCGCAAACATGAAAATAAATGGGGGCACTCAATGCTGAAGTGGTACTTACAGTTTGTCTAATTTCATTTACTGAAAATCCACTTGCGTTTAGAGCGCTTGCGGGAAATCCTTCAATGCTATCACAGTCTAGCTCTAAACCTAAGGCATCCATACCCAACCAATTAAGCGTGTTTTTCAATAAGCTATCGTTCTCCGCAAAGGTTTTATGTAAAAGCTGCTCCATTAAAGTGAAACTTAAATTACCGTTTTCACTAAAAGCATCTAAAATTGTTTGATTATTATAACCTTCATGCAATCCCCAAACAGCATATCTTTTTAAAGCATTTTCTGCATGAGCGTAACTAAAACCATTTCCACTATGTCGTCCTTCTAAGGCTCTAAAATCTGCGTGTGGGTCAATGTTTAAGCAGTTTAGTGGTTTTTTTAAAGCATTGGCAGCACCCGTTAAAATAGGGTAGGCGTTGTTGTGGCCGCCACCTATTATTATTGGAATTTTACCCAAACCTATAATGTTTTTTATAATTGGAATTACAGCTTCATCAACTTGGGCGGTTAAGGTTCTAAATGTTTTTAAATCTTCCTTTTTTAAAGGGTTTAGGTCTTCTGCCTGTTGCATTAAATCAGAAGGATGGTAAGCACCGGCAACTACCAAATTTTCTACGTTAAAAAAACTGTTCTGCTGCACGTTGCAAAAAGCGCTTAAAAAAGTGTCCCATGCATTTGCAGCACCGGCCTTTCCAAAATTGGCCCTTATGCCAATATCCTCTTTAATGCCTAGCACCACAAATTTTTCTTTTCGGTGTTTTAAATCTTCCCAGTTTTTTAAGCAATAAAGTACATCACCAAGTTTGGTTTCTCCTTCTCGGGATGATGTAAATGTCTTTAAACTATCGCTGGAAATAAACTCAAACATCACTAATATTTTTACCTTTTATAAATACTTTTTCTATATGATTATGCCCAAAATTATACGGAATAAAAGATGGATTTTCCATCGGTTTTGTTAGTATTAAATTGGCTAATTTTCCTTTTTCAATGCTTCCAAGTTTATCACTTAATTCTATGGCAGCAGCACCATTTAATGTTGCAGCACTTATGGCTTCTTCAGGTGTCATTTTCATTTTTATACAAGCCAAGGCTACTACTAAATTCATATTTCCACTGGGTGATGAGCCTGGATTATAATCTGTAGCCAACGCAACTATCGCGTTTTCTTGCATCAGTTTTTGAGCAGGAGAAAATGGGATTTCTAAAAATAAAGAGCAGCCGGGTAGGAGGGTGGCAATAGTGTTACTCTTACCCAAAAGCTGCGCTTCTTCATTACTCAAAACCTCTAAATGATCTACTGACAGCGTGTCATTTTCTATTGCTTTTTCAATGATTCCCAAAATGTTAAACTGGTTTACATGAAGCTTTGCTTTTAGGTTAAATTCCTGTGCAGCTTTTATTATTTTTAACGTTTGTTCTACACTGAAATAGCCCTTTTCGCAAAATACATCTATATAATCGGCTAAATTTTGCTTGGCAATTTCGGGTAGCATTTCGGTAATTATATAGTTTACGTAGCCATCTGCATCACCCTTAAATTCGGTAGGAATAGCGTGTGCTCCCAAAAAGGTTTTCTTTATAGGTAAGGTGTAATTTTTTTGAAGCTCAGCGGCAACTTTCAATATTTTTAGTTCACTTTCGGTGTTTAATCCATAACCACTTTTTATCTCAATTGCGCCTGTTCCCATCTTTATTAATTCATCCAGCCGTTTACTCGCAGAATAATATAATTCATCAAAACTGGCATTACGTAATTTTGCAACCGAATTTAATATTCCACCACCCTTATTTGCTATCGCTTCATAACTCATTCCGGCCAACCGTTGCGCAAATTCATCTTCTCGAGTTTTGGCGTAAACGAGGTGTGTATGACTATCCACCCAAGTGGGTAAAAGCATACCTTGTTTACCATCAATCGTTAGGTCAAAACCCTGGGGAATTTCTGCCGTCATTGCTCCAAAATCTTTAATATGATCATCTTCAATTAGCAACCAAGCATTACTTGTAATAGGAAAATCACCAAGTTCTTTACCACGTTTAAACAGCTTACCACTGTTAGTGATGTGTAATATTTTGCTAAGATTTGTTATAAGTATTCGCATGTAACGAAAGTAGTTTAGTTTATAGTTTTAGCCCAAATTAATAGTGTCAACTTTTAACTAAACGCAGGCTAAATGATTACTAAGTATATAGTTAAATACCTTAAAAACAATAAGTTATTACTTTTTAACTAATAATTTGGTTCGTTAAGTGGCAGTCATTTTTAGATAAACGGGGACAGTTTGTCACGGGAAATGCCACGGCACGGCAGTTGTTATGACTTTAGCCAAACAAAATAATTAGCAACAATATGAGTACAGGTACCATAAATGTTACAGCAGATAATATTTTTCCAATCATTAAAAAGTTTCTTTATAGTGATCATGAAATTTTCTTGCGCGAGTTGGTTTCTAATGCGGTGGATGCCACCCAAAAATTAAAAACATTAGCGCGGCTAGGTGAAAGCACAGCGGAATTAGGTGATTTAACTATTCAAGTTTCCATTGATAAAGAGGCCAAAACCATTACCGTGAGTGATAAAGGTATTGGAATGACGGCTGAGGAAATTGATAAGTACATTAATCAGTTAGCTTTTTCAGGAGCCGAAGAGTTTGTAAAAAAATATGAAGATAAAGCGGATGGCGCAGCTATTATTGGTCATTTTGGATTAGGTTTTTACAGTTCTTTTATGGTGGCAGAGCGTGTTGAGATTATTAGCAAAAGCCACGTAGAAGATAGTGAAGCTGCACATTGGAGTTGTGAAGGAAATCCGGAATTTGAATTAGGAAAAGGAGAAAAAGAAGAAAGAGGGACGGATATTGTTTTGCATATTTCTGAAGATGGTTTAGAATTTTTAGAGGAGCACAGGCTGAGACAACTATTGGATAAATATTGCAAGTTTTTGCCCATACCTATTCAATTTGGTGAAAAAGAAATAACAGAGAAAGAAGGAGAAAGTGAAGATGCTAAAGAGGTGAAAACTAAAGTAGCGGACATCATTAACAATACGGATCCGGCTTGGACTAAAACCCCAACCGAATTAGAGGATAAGGATTATAATGCTTTTTACCGAGAGCTTTACCCATATACCTTTGAAGAGCCTTTGTTTCACATTCACTTAAATGTAGATTATCCTTTTGATCTTACCGGAGTTTTGTTTTTTCCACGCTTGAAACCAAACATGGAAATTCAGCGTAATAAAATTCAATTATATCAAAACCAAGTTTTTGTAACTGATAATTTAGAAGGTATTGTGCCAGATTTTTTAACACTGCTACACGGTGTTATAGATTCTAAAGATATTCCATTAAATGTGTCGCGTTCTTATTTACAGAGTGATGGTGCTGTTAAGAAAATTAGTGGACACATCACTAAAAAGGTGGCTGATAAATTGGAGGAACTTTTCAAAAAAGACCGCAAAGATTTTGAAAGTAAGTGGAAGGATATTAAAATGATTATTGAGTACGGTATGTTATCTGACGATAAGTTTAATGACCGTGCCAAAAAATTCGCCTTGCATCAAACCATTAATGATGAATATTTCACCTTTGATGAATACATAGCCAAAGTGAAAGATTTGCAAACCGATAAAGACGGTAATTTGGTAATGTTATACGCAGCTAATGCTGATGCACAACATAGCTTTATTGCGCGTGCAGAAGCTAAAGGTTACAATGTTTTGCTTATGGATAGTCCGTTGGCCAGCCATTTAATTCAGCGCTTAGAAGGCGGTGAAAACAAAGTGAAATTTGCCCGAGTGGATTCAGATGCGATTGATAAATTAATTCCTAAAACAGACGAGCAGCCTAGCGTTTTAAATGACGAACAAAAGGAAAAACTAAAACCTATTGTAGAAGGTGCTGTGGAAAAAGCGAAGTACACCGTGCAGTTGGAAGCTTTAGATAGCGATGAAAATCCATTTATTATTACCGTACCGGAATTTATGCGTAGAATGAAAGAAATGAGCATGACCGGAGGTGGCGGAATGATGGGTATGGGTGATTTGCCTGAAATGTATAATTTGGTGGTGAATACCAACAACCCTTTAGCTACTAAAATTTTAGAAGCAACGGATGATACTTCTAAAAATGCTATGGTGAAAGAAGGTTTGGAGTTAGCGATGCTTTCTCAGAATTTATTACACGGCAAGGCGCTAACTGAGTTTGTAAAAAAGCAATTCAGTAAAATGAATTAAGTTGTTTTTAACGCTGAGATTAAGAGAAAAGCCCTGCTATTTAGCGGGGCTTTTCTGTTTTAATGTTATTTTTTTGTGCCGCTCCAAGTACCGGATATCTGTTGCTCCACGTTATTCCAAGTTCCGTTCGCTTTTGAGTCGGCCAATTGTCCTGTAAACTCAAATCTAAACCCAAATATTGTTTGACTTGCATCAAAACGACCAGACTCAGAAACGTTTCCTTCTAAATTTAAATCAAAGTTGGCAATAGAATCGGATTCAAAAGTTCCCTTTATCTTACCCTCTTCATTGATATTAACTGACCAAATTCCAGTGTCTTCACCCGTGTAGGTTCCGCTCCAATTCCCTTCGTAGTCTGCATACGGATTGTCTTCTTTACAAGAGGTGAAAAACACGAGGGTAAGCATTACACCCATTAAACTCATTTTTTTTAACATGTTTATTTAATTTGATTATTGAGAATGGCGCAAAACAAGGTATGTGCCAATTGTGGTGGTTTAACGGTTTTTTGTAGAATCAGATAATTAATTTCTCACTTTAAAATTCACGTCCAAAATGATTTGGGTGGTATGTTTTGAGGCTTAGCACTTCGCCTTGTACCTAATTTTGAGAAACTAAACTTAGCGTTTTTTTAATACCAATTAGGGTAAAAAAATGTCGCATTAATAAACGCATATTGCAGTATGCTGAGCTATGTTTTAAGGAGCATTTTTGCGACATCCAAAACACAATTAGGTATAATTAGATTAAAACAGGAATTTATTCTAATTACTTTACTGCAAAGAGTATTTTTTTATTTTTCCTGATCTCACAATTCCGTATCCGCCTTCTACATTTTGAACCACTCGAGCAGGCTCCGAAAAAATTCCTAAAAAACTTTGAATTTGATCAAACAAGCTCTTTTGATGCTCGTACCATATTGGCTCAATGCGAACTACTATTAACTCTAATGAAGCTTCCCTAGCAACTGTTTGATTCCATCTATTATCATCTACGGTTAAACGAAATTCTTTTTCTTCACCATTAAACTCAGCGTCATCCAAATAGAATTCAATCCACGATTTTTTTTCTTGATCTAGATTTCCAATACCAGAATAAAAAAATGAGCGGAGAATTGGATTTGAAGTTCTCAAACGTAGTTTGATGGCACTACCCAACGCTACGGAGTCAACTCTCACATAAACTAAATAAGCATCTTTTGCACTACCATCATCTTTCAACGTAAAAACCAATTCTGCAACTTCTCCTTGAGTTACTAAGCTGGCACTTTTTATTTCAGCTACTCTATCTGAAGTTAAGGTACTACCTCTTGCCGTATTAAAACTCTTGTAGGATGCTTCAAACGTATATACCTGATTGACTTTGGTGGAATAAAAACTTTTGTAAATTATCACCCTGCTTGATGTAAAAGACTGTTGTAATTCCTCTACGAACCTACCGTTTTCGAATAATCGCATTTTTGCTGTCGAATCTAAACCGACTCTTCTTTCTTCTTCAAAAGCAGGATACGATGTTGTTAACCAAACTTCAGCAGAATCACCTTGATATAACTTAGCATCCAGCACTAATTTATCATCAGGAACAGGTAAATCTATTTCAGCGGGCTTAGTACAACTGAAAAAAACACCACAACAAACGATCATTAAAACTATAATTGCGCGCATAATCAAAATCTAAATGAGTACTGAAATGAAGGGATAATGGGAAATAGATTAAAAACTCTTAACTCCATTCGGTTATCATCACCATCCCAAGGAAGAAGGAAAAAAGGATTGGTGCGATTATAAGCATTATAAAGGCTGAAACTCCATGTACGTTCTCCCCAGCTGGTTTTCTTTTTAAACTGAAAGCCTAGATCTAAACGATGGTAGTTAGGGAAACGCAACGCATTTCTATCGGAGTACTCGATAGCAGAGCCCGAAGAAACACGGATAATACTCACTGGAGCTGTAAATGCTTGACCACTCAAGTATGTCCAAGAAGCATTGAGCGAAAATTTTGGACTAAAGGCGTAGCTGCCCATCAAATTGATGACATGTCTTCTGTCGTAACGATAGGGGTAAACCTTACCGTTATTAACCTCATCAAACTGACGATTACTCCAAGACAGCGTATAGTTAGCTCTTGCCGACAGTTTATCTCGATTACGCTCTGCCGACCATTCAAAACCATAGGCCGTGCCTCGCCCTCCACTAACTAACAAGTCTTCCCAGTCTGTTCTGTAACTGAAAGCCACACCTTCTTTGTAGGTAATAAGGTTACTCATCCGTTTGTAGTATGCATCAAATCGTAAATCAGTACTCCAGTTTTCTAAGCGATAAAGATTACCAACGGTCCATTGATGAGACTCTTGCGGGCGAATACTTTCAGTAGATGCAACCCAAAGATCTGCAGGTAAACCAAAACCAAGGTTGGTTAATAAATGAATGTACTGATTCATGCTACTATAAGAGGTATTAAGACTCCATTTTTCGGATAAATCATAGGCCGCTGAAATTCGTGGCTGAAGCAAATTGTACGTAGCTCCTTGAGTAGCATAAATAGAGTAATGTAGTCCTAAATTAAGGGTGAGCCTAGTGTTTATTCGCCAATTGTCTTCGGCAAAAACTGAAACCTCGTTGCCTAAAATTTGATTATTAGCTGTTGGCAGTTGTTGAATAGTGGGGCTGCTAGTAGATTCTGTAAATTGTGAAATAGATGGTGAAACATTGTGGAGCAGATAATGAACTCCGTAGTTCAGCTCATGGTCTGCGTTTAGTCTCTGATTAAAAACGTAACTCAAACCAAGGTCAGCAATGGTTGAAGCATTAGTAGCGCCCAACTTAATTTCTTCACCTCGATTGTTTCTTGTAAAAAGCTGTGTGGCTGTAATGTTATAACGGGTATAGTGCAAAGAAAGATTGCCAAAAAGCTTGTTGTTGTAAATTCTGTTCCAACGCAGTACTGAAGTAATATTTCTCCAAGACAAATCTGTACTTTGTCCATCAAAAGTGAATTCTCCTGTATTGTACTGGTCTCTGCCCGTATAAGTGTTTAAGTACAATCGGTCTTTAGGAGAAATATCGTAATTTAACTTAAAGTTGAAATCATCATAAAAGAAATCAAAGGATATGAAATTAGGTCCCAGCGCAGCACTTAGTAAATCAAAATAGGTACGTCTAGCGCTGATTAGAAAACTTAATTTATTCTTAATAATTGGCCCCTCTAAAAAGAACTTGGTTGAAATGAGGCCTATTGATCCTCCGCCAGCAAATTCTTTGTTATTTCCCTCTCTCAAGTTTACCTCTAGAACGGAGCTCAACCTTCCGCCAAAGCGAGCAGGAAACCCGCCTTTGGTAAGCTCCACACTTTTTACCACATCAGTATTAAAGACAGAGAATAAACCAAATAGGTGATTGGCATTATACACTTGAGCACCATCTAATAATAATAAATTTTGATCAGGCGAACCGCCTCGCACATGTATTCCTGTAAAACCTTCCAAACCACCCTGTACACCAGGCAAAGTTTGAACCACGCGCATTAAATCTGTTTCACCTAGCAAAGCAGGAACAGCCTCTATTTCTTTTATGGTTAGTACCTCAGTTTGTGGTCGCGGCCTAAAACTACGCACCTCAACTTCGGTTAATTCTGTGCTTGAAGGCATGAGCTCAATCAAGAGTGAAGTATCCTGTTTCAAGTATAGTGCTAATCTCTTTGACGCAAAGCCAATAAAGGACACTTCTACTTTTACAGTATCCGAAGGAAGAGCCAGTGAAAAAAATCCAAATGAATTAGTAACGGTACCTGTTTTAGAACCAGCATGGTAAACCGAAGCCCCAACTATTCGCTCTCCTGATTGCTTGTGCTGCACAAACCCACTAAATATATAATTATCTTGAGCAAGGCATTTTTGAGACGGCATAATTAATAACACCGTTAATATGACTGCAAATTTAGATACAGAGTGCATGAACAAAATAGAAGGGTTAATTTTTTTGTAAAGAACCTACACTATCCCAACATATCCAAATTTCCTTTTAGAGGATACCAAACACTATGTTTCGTTTCTAAATTTAACTTTTTGAAAATCCATTTTGGAAAGCCATAACAAGGTTTAGATAGGTGACATTAATAATAATTGAATTTCCCAACTAACTAATAAATCTCTACAATCCTCTAAAATATGTAGAACCATTTAATTAACGCTTTATGAGCGTTTCGCTTCCTTAAACATTCGTACATATATGGACTTAATATTTAGTAAATAAGCTAGGAAGAATGCGGTTTTTTATTAATAATGCTAACTAAAAACGTAAATACTAAACCTGCGTATTCATCTTAATATAATGCTATACAAAAAATTTTAAAGCTCTAAAACATCGCAAAATATCCTTAAAGCATTACAACATTAAACCTTCAACATTAAATCTTTCCAACCTTCTTACCTTTGCGTATCTCTCAAATAAAAACAGATTTGTAAATGCAGCAAGTAGCTCCATACTCTCCAAAAAATAAAGTTCGTATTGTAACAGCCGCCTCCCTTTTTGATGGGCACGATGCAGCCATCAATATTATGAGGCGCATTATACAAGCTACCGGTTGCGAGGTAATTCATCTCGGCCACGACCGCAGCGTGGAAGAGGTTGTAAATACCGCTATTCAAGAAGATGCACAAGCCATTGCTATGACTTCTTACCAAGGTGGGCATTTAGAATATTTTAAGTACATGCGCGATTTACTGAACGATAAGGGCGCAAAACACATCAAAATATTTGGTGGTGGTGGCGGTGTAATTCTTCCGGAAGAAATTGATGAGTTACATGCGTATGGCATTAACCGTATATACTCACCCGATGATGGCCGCACTATGGGGCTTCAAGGCATGATTAACGATATGGTGCAGCAAGCAGATTTCCCAACAGGAAAAGACATAAATGGGGAAATAAACCAATTGGAAGAAAAATTTAAGCCGGCTATTGCGCGATTAATTTCAGCTGCGGAGAATTACATGGAGGAAAGCAAGGAGGTGCTTGCCCTGATTGATGAGAAAGCTAAAAAAGTAAATACTCCGGTTTTAGGAATTACAGGTACGGGTGGTGCAGGAAAATCTTCATTAGTAGATGAGTTAGTACGCAGGTTTTTAATGGACTTTGAAGATAAAACCATCGCCATCGTTTCGGTAGATCCGAGTAAGCGTAAAACAGGTGGTGCCCTTTTGGGTGATAGAATTCGCATGAATGCGATTAAAAATGATCGTGTGTACATGCGCTCTTTGGCTACACGTCAAAGCAATCTCGCGCTAAGCAAACACGTGCAAGAAGCGGTTAATATTCTTAAAGCCGCTCAATACGATTTAATTATTTTAGAAACTTCGGGCATTGGCCAAAGCGATACCGAAATTATAGAACATAGTGATGTTTCCCTTTACGTGATGACGCCTGAATATGGTGCAGCAACACAATTGGAAAAGATTGATATGCTGGACTTTGCAGATTTAATTTCATTAAACAAATTTGATAAGCGTGGTGCTTTAGATGCTTTACGCGATGTTAAAAAGCAGTATCAACGCAACCACGGCCTTTGGGAACAAGACCCTGAAACGATGCCTGTTTTTGGTAGTATTGCTAGTCAATTTAACGACCCTGGTACCAACGCGCTTTACCGTGCCATTATGGATAAAATAGTGGAGCGCACGGGTGTAGAATCGCTGAAAAGCGAATTTGTGAGTAGCACGGAAATGAGTGAAAAAATCTACATCATTCCGCCAAATAGAACGCGCTATTTATCAGAAATATCTGAAGGAAATCGTGCGTATGATAAAACGGCCAATGCACAAGGCGAAGTGGCTCAAAAGCTTTATGGCTTATACCAAGCAATTTTAACGTTTGGTGGACCCGATGTTTTGAAAAATCAGGAAGCCATACTTCGATACACCACTGCCGATGACAGCGCCACTCAGCATGACAATTCATCTTCGGCAGATGTCACCCTGAGTGATTCCGCTGAAAGCGGGATTGTATCGAAGGGTGAAAATGAAAACGTAGTAGCATCGTTAATCAATAAGTTTTTAGAACTTAAAAAAGACCTTGATCCGCACAATTGGGACATTATTACCCAATGGGAAGCAAAGGTTAAAACCTATACTGATGATGTATATACCTTTACGGTAAGAGATAAAAAAATAGAAATAAAAACCCATACCGAATCACTTTCGCACACTATGGTGCCCAAGGTTTCGTTGCCACGATACACCGCTTGGGGCGATTTGTTGAAATGGAATTTGCAAGAAAATGTGCCTGGTGAGTTTCCGTTTACTGCAGGAATTTATCCGTTTAAACGCACGGGTGAAGACCCTACCAGAATGTTTGCCGGAGAAGGTGGACCCGAACGTACCAATAGAAGATTTCATTATGTGAGTCAAGATATGCCGGCTGCACGTTTGAGTACCGCTTTTGATTCCGTTACCCTTTACGGGAACGACCCCGATGAACGACCTGATATTTACGGTAAAATTGGAAATTCTGGCGTAAGCATTTGTTGTTTAGATGACGCCAAAAAACTGTATTCGGGTTTTGATTTATGTGCGCCAACTACTTCGGTGAGTATGACGATTAATGGCCCAGCACCTATGTTACTAGCGTTTTTTATGAACGCAGCGGTAGATCAGCAATGCGAAAAACACATCCGTGAAAACGGCTTAGAAAGCAAAGTAGAAGAAGTGCTAAAAGCACAATATGATGATAATGGTTTGCAGCGCCCAATGTATCAGGGTATTGTTTCGGGTAAACCTAGCAATGGCAAAGAAGATGTCACCCTGAGTGATTCTGCTTTAAGCGGAATTGTATCGAAGGATGAAAACGAAAGCCCATCCCCAACCCTTACCGAAGGGAAGGAAGTAGCTTCAGCTTTATCTGTAAAAGGTGCATTACCAGCAGGAAACAAAGGGCTGGGCTTAATGCTATTGGGTATTACGGGTGATATGGTTTTAGACGATATTGTTTACCAGAAAATAAAAGCCAAAACCTTGGCAACCGTTAGAGGAACCGTACAAGCAGATATTTTGAAAGAAGATCAGGCGCAAAACACGTGTATCTTCTCTACAGAATTTGCCTTGCGCCTTATGGGTGATGTGCAAGAAAGCTTTATAGAAAATAAAGTCCGTAATTTTTATTCGGTTTCAATTTCTGGTTATCATATTGCGGAAGCAGGAGCAAACCCCATTACACAGCTTGCCTTTACTTTGGCCAATGGTTTCACTTACGTGGAATATTATTTAAGTCGTGGTATGGACATCAATGAATTTGGGCCCAACCTAAGTTTTTTCTTTAGCAACGGTATTGATCCTGAATATGCTGTAATTGGCAGAGCAGCAAGGAAAATTTGGGCGAAAGCCATGAAAAATAAATACGGAGCCAATGAACGGGCGCAAATGTTGAAATACCACATTCAAACTTCAGGTCGCTCGTTGCATGCACAAGAAATTCAGTTCAATGATATACGCACCACGTTGCAGGCGCTTTACGCGATATATGATAATTGTAATTCCTTGCATACCAATGCATACGATGAGGCGATAACCACACCAACGGAGGAAAGTGTACGTAGAGCAATGGCTATTCAGTTGATTATAAACAAGGAATTGGGCTTAGCTAAAAATGAAAACCCAATGCAGGGCAGCTTTATTACTGAAGAGCTAACTGATTTGGTAGAGGAAGCGGTGCTTTTAGAATTTGACCGTATTACGGAAAGGGGAGGCGTGCTTGGCGCGATGGAAACCATGTATCAACGTGGAAAAATACAAGAAGAAAGCTTGTATTATGAGACTTTGAAACACACTGGTGAATTTCCGATTATTGGCGTAAACACCTTTTTGAGTTCTACAGGTTCGCCAACCGTGCGTCCGGGAGAAGTAATTAGAGCCACCGAGGAAGAAAAACAATACCAAATAGAAATGCTGGGCCGACTGCACAAACGTGGCGCTAACGAAACGCAAAAATGGGTACGTAAACTGCAAGAAGCAGCGGTGCAAAACGAAAACTTATTTGATATTTTAATGGAGGCGGTAAAGTATTGCTCACTAGGGCAAATTACGAATGCACTTTTTGAAGTGGGCGGACAGTATAGGAGGAATATGTAGGTGTGCATAGACCACAGTCGATAGTCCGCAGCTATTGAATCGAGCTGTCATCCTGAGTGCCGACCAAAGGAAGGCGTATCGAAGGGTGAAGTTTGGAATTCCGATATAGTTTTTGCTATCCACCCTTCGCTACAATCCCGCTTTCAGCGAAATCACTCAGGGTGACATCCTCCTAAGTGAGCAATTAATAGAAATTAAGCAATTTTTTACTTTATTGTCATCCTGAGTACCGACCAAAGGAAGGCGTATCGAAGGGTGAGCTTTTGGAAGCTAAACTTCATTTTTGCTATTCACCCTTCGATACAATTTTCTTTCAGAAACTCACTCAGGGTGACATACGACAAAGTGAGTAGTTAATAGCAACCAAGCAATTTTTTACTCCATTGTCATCCTGAGTGCTGATCAAAGGAAGGCGTATCGAAGGGTGAGCTTTTGGATGCTACATTTGATTTTTGCTATCCACCCTTCGATACAATCCCGCTTTCAGCGGAATCACTCAGGGTGACATCCGCCTAAGTCAGCAATTAATAGAAATCAAGCAATTTTTTACGCTATTGTCATCCTGAGTGCCGACCAAAGGAAGGCGTATCGAAGGGTGAGCTTTTGAATGCTACATTTGATTTTTACTATTGCCCCTTCGATACAATCCCGCTTTCAGCGGAATCACTCAGGGAGACATCCGACTAAGTGAGCAGTTAATAGGAATCAAGCAATTTTTTACTCCATTGTCATCCTGAGTGTCGACCAAAGGAAGGCGTATCGAAGGGTGGGTTTTGAATGCTACATTTGATTTTTGCTATCCACCCTTCGATACAATTTTCTTTCAGAAAACCACTCAGGGTGACATCCGCCTGAGCAGTTAATAGAAATCAAGCAATTTTTTACGCTGTTGTCATCCTGAGTACCGACCAAAGGAAGGCGTATCGAAGGGTGGGTTTTGAATGCTACATTTGATTTTTACTATTCACCCTTCGATACAATTTTCTTTCAGAAACTCACTCAGGGTGACATACGACAAAGTGAGCAGTTAATAGAAATCCAGTAAAACATCATTGATTTATCCCTGCAATTTTAAAATTAATTTTTAAAATTGCAGGGATAACTATGTATTATTAACTCCAAAGAGGTTGTAATTATTCCTCTAAAATTAGAACTCTTAAATAATTAGCATTTCTCTTTTCTTTCAAATAACTTTGTGCACTTAAAGTAGCATTATGACAGAAAGAGTAAGGGAGAAATTGAAAATATTAGCTGATGCAGCCAAATATGATGTAAGTTGCTCATCAAGCGGTAGCAAAAGAACTAACCACAATAAAGGTTTAGGCAATGCAACGGGTATGGGTATTTGCCATAGCTACACGCAAGATGGGCGTTGTGTTTCGCTACTTAAAATTCTATTGACCAATCACTGCATTTTTGATTGTGCCTATTGCGTAAGCCGCAAGAGTAATGATGTAAAACGCGCGGCATTTACCGTGCAAGAAGTGGTAGATTTAACCATCGGGTTTTACCGTAGAAATTACATTGAAGGCCTTTTTTTAAGCAGCGGTATTTTTAAAAATGCCGATTTTACCATGGAGCGTTTGGTGCGCATTGCCAAAGATTTACGCACCATTCATAAGTTTAATGGCTACATTCATTTAAAGGCAATACCGGGTGCTAGCGAGGAGCTGTTGCACGAAGCCGGTTTGTATGCCGATAGACTAAGTGTAAACCTTGAAATACCTTCTGAAAAAAGCTTAAAGCTGATTGCGCCCGAGAAGAACTTTAAAGATGTATATGAACCTATGAATTACTTATCTGGTAAAATTGTGGATTATAAAGCGGAAAAGAAAAAGATAAAAAGTACGCCTTTATTTAGTCCGGGCGGACAAAGTACACAGTTGGTAATTGGCGCTACGCCAGAAACAGATCACCACATTTTGCAGCTCAGTAAATCGCTGTATCACGAGCAAAAATTGAAACGCGTGTATTATTCGGGATACATACCTATTAGTGATGATAATCGACTTCCGGCCATAGCCAAACCACCGCTTATGCGGGAACATAGGCTGTACCAAGCCGATTGGTTGATGCGTTTTTATGGCTTTGATGCCGATGAAATTGTAGATGCAAACAACCCAAATTTAGATTTGCACTTAGACCCAAAAGTGGGTTGGGCCTTGCGCCATCCAGAGCTTTTTCCGGTTGATTTACAAAAGGCTCCGTATGAAAGTATTTTACGCGTGCCAGGCATTGGAGTAAAATCTGCTTTGATGATTGTGCAAAGCCGCAGGTTTGGAAAATTGTATGCAGAACATGTAAAAAAAATGGGATTGGTGTGGAAACGTGCTAAGTATTTTATAACGGGGGTTGAGCGCAACTTGCAGCCAAAAGATTGGAAACCTGATGTTTTACGCAGTCAGCTCATCGCGCAAAGCGTTTTGAAAAACCAAAAACAATTAACCTTATTTTAAAATGGTTTTTGTAAAAGAAAAAGCGTTCGTACAATTTTTAACCGATGGTAGTTTTGATGGTTTCCTTACCGCCATATTTGAGGTTTTTGCTTTGAAAGTAACACCCAGCAATATAGTGGCAGAAACAGCTTATCAACCCGGACTTTTTGGGCGCATAGAATTTGTTCAAACCGATCAAGCCAAGGTGGAGCGGGTGGCAAAAAAATTAATGGCTATTGATGCTCAGTATTTTAGAAAATTATATTGTGTGTTTCTATCTGAAGAAAAAGGCCGTGAAATGCTTTTGTACCACTTGATTTTTAAATTGATATACACGCCTGAGCAGGTTAAAGGAAATTACCAAGACAAGGAAGTGTTGCGCGCCAAGCAAATTTTAAAAGAAGTAGGCAGGGAAGTGCACCGTATGCATGCTTTTGTGCGCTTTCAGCGGATGGAAGATGATATTTACTTTGCAGCTATTTCCCCTGATTTTGATGTAATACCTTTAATTGGTGATCATTTTGAAAAGCGTTATGCCGATCAGCAATGGGTAATTTATGATGTAATGCGCGGCTATGGTTTGCATTATGATTTACGCGATGCTTCTTTTGTAGAAATGGATTTGCCGAAGAAAATTACCCCTGAAAAATTGGAAAAAGCCATGCTACATCCGGAAGAGGAAGTGTTTCAACAACTTTGGAAGGATTATTTTAAAGCGGTAAATATTGAATTACGGAGAAATATGAAATTACACGTAAAACATGTGCCCCGCAGATATTGGCGTTATCTATTTGAAAAGGAGGGATAATTTATTTTTTATCCATAAAAATGCTTGTTTATACCAAATGGTGTTTTAAATATTGCATAAATGCTTTTTAAGACATCATCCGGCATATTACATTAGGATGCATCTTTAATCCGGCATTTTTTACAGTAATTAATGTTACTATCTATTTAATGTAAATCAACTAAAACTTATTGCTTTACCACCTTTACATTTACTTCACGCAGGCCCATTTGAACATTAAGCACATAAATACTCGGAGGTAATGCTTTCAAATCAAACGGTACGTTATTCTCACCAGCTTGAAGCGTTATTTGCTTTCGCAAATACACGTTACCATCTAGGTCTAAAATGCTTACATACACATTACTCCCTGCTAAAATGTCTAACGAAAGTGTGCAAACATTAGTGGTTGGATTAGGAAAAACGCTTGGTGCTTTTCTTAACGCATAATTGAGTGAAAGCGCATTACCAGATGCCCAAAGCACGGCATCACGAATGTGATTTTGAAAACTAGTATCTGCGGTATAGTTGCTATTTGCATGACCTAAAGAAGTATAAAAAGTACGTCCACCACCAAGTAAATTTTGGTACCAAGAAACAGGCCGCACAGTATCATAACTATTTGGCCCCGTGTTGCGTACTTCTAAAACAGAAACAATACTATCATTTAAATAACCATTCTCCCAATAATAATATTCTTCCACTTTATTCCAAGGGTTGGGTACATTATTGGTAGTGGTATGTGTGCCAATTACATCAATAATACCGTTGTATCTTGAGGCTGTGTGATTTGGACTTTCCTGCACGCTACCGCCCATTGTTTCTGCATACCAATCCCATGTACCCGTTTTACCTCCATTTGCCGTAGAATGCCGATACGTATCACTGGCCGCGTGTATGCCCATTAACGCTCCTCCATTGTTTATATATTGTTCAAAATTAGCGCGTTGGGTTGAGTCTAAAATAGTGTTGCCGGATGTGTTGGAAAATACAACTACTGCATACTGTTGTAAATTGGTGAGGGTATCAAAAGCTGCTCCCGTTTGGTCGTCATCCACCATAAAATTATGTTGCGCGCCTAAAGCGTTCAGCATAGCTAGTGCATTAGCACGAGTGTTATGATCAAAACCTGAAGTTTCGGAATAATGCAATACTTTAAACGATTGCGCCTCTAAAGAAAATCCAAAAATAGAAATGATGAATAGGCAATATAAAATATTTTTTAACATAGTGTACTAATTTAATGGGTTTAACTAATTGGCTAACAAGTTGTTTATAGACTTATGTCTTTAACAATTTTGGATATAATCAAAGTAAATGGTTTTACATTGTATTTTTTATGTATTCATAATTTGATGGTTCAATAACATTTGAAGCTCTAATTTAGACGATAAACTTTAAAAATCTGTTAATTTTACACCTTATGGAAAACCTCGCAGAACTAGCCGCTCAATTTGTAAATACCACCAAAGGAAATATTTTTTTAACGGGAAAAGCAGGAACGGGAAAAACTACTTTTTTGCGGGACATTGCCAAGGCTACACACAAGAATTTTGTAATAGTGGCACCCACGGGTATTGCTGCCTTAAATGCTCAGGGCGTTACTATTCATTCGCAGTTTTTATTTCCGTTTGGGAGTTACCTAACCGAGCCAACCGACTTTACTGAAAACCCACAAAGCAACTTTTTTAGCCGCACTACGCTTGCGCGAAAACATCCGCTTAATAGCGTACGAAAACAGGTTTTGCGTGGTTTAGATTTATTAATAATCGATGAGGTAAGTATGCTGCGTGCTGATTTATTGGATGCTATTGACTATCGGCTAAAAGCGGCAAAAAGTAATTACCATACACCTTTTGGAGGCGTACAATTGTTGCTTATTGGTGATTTATTTCAACTTCCACCCATTGTGAGAGATGGTGAATGGAGTATTCTGAAAGACTTTTATCCTTCCATTCATTTTTTCGAATCGCACGCGCTTAAAAAGGCCGGATACACTTATATTGAGCTGGATAAAGTGTATCGCCAAAGCGATGAAACGTTTATAAAACTTTTAAATAATCTTAGAAACAATGCTTGCACACCGGCTGATTTGGCCTTGTTGAACAAGCACACTGAGGTAAAAGCCAACCCTAAAAATATTACGCTTACAACGCACAACCGTCAAGCGGATGAAATTAATACCAAGGCTTTGGAAAATTTACCCGGTAAAGCTCAAAAATACAGTGCCGATGTAAAAGGAGATTTTCCAAATCACCTATTTCCGTTACCCGAAACCTTAGAGATAAAAGTAAACTCCAGAGTAATGTTTACACGCAATGATGGCGATGGCGGACGCTACTACAACGGTAAAATTGCCACGGTAATTAAGCTAAATAATGAATCAATTTTTGTGCATTTAGATGGTGAAGAGGGCGATGAATTACTTGAAGTACCCAAGCACGAATGGGGTAATAAAAAATATAATGTAAACGCCAAAACCAAGGATATTGAAGAGGAGCAAGTGGGTAGTTTTAAGCATTTTCCACTAAAACTAGCTTGGGCCATTACGGTACATAAAAGTCAAGGGTTAACGTTTGATGGTGCTAACTTGCTTGTAAGCAGAGCTTTTGCTCCCGGTCAAGTATATGTGGCGCTTTCGCGCTTGCGCAGTTTAGATGGTTTGCATCTTAGTAACCCCATACCCGCTAGCGCTATTATGAGTGATGTATTGGTAGGGAAAATGGCGCAAACACATAAGGCAGTAAATCTTGCGGAAAGACTTTCTGTGGAGCAGCGCGCCTATTTACGTTTTTTATATCACGAAGCCTTTTCGCTTCAATTATTAAGTAGTCAGCTTAAATATTTTGTAGAAAAACTGGGGCCACAAGCACAATTTGAAGAACCACTATTAGATAGAGTAGTGGAGCAAGTGTATGAAACCATGCTGCCCGAAGTTACTAATGTGGCCAAGTTTATGCATCAATTAGATAGATTGCTGCAGGAGGAAAGTGAAGATTTTCAAGATAGATTGAAAAAGGGTATTGATTATTATGGTGCCAAACTACGGGAGCATTTAAAAACGATTTTACTGTTTAAGCAACGGCTAGATACCTTGAGTAAAACCAAAACATTGGTAACGGGATTAGATGAGTTAGATCAAGCTATTACGCTAAATATTAAACGCTTATACGCCTTACCCGAAAAAATAGAGCAACTAAACAAAGGTGAAGCAATAGTTGAAAGTCCTGCCATTGCCAAAGGCATAGTTGCTTTGCGCGATAAATTATTTGAGGAAGTGGAGCAAATAATGAAAGACCAGCCTTTAAAAATAAAAGGAAAAACGGCTAAAAAGAAAAAGGCGCTGCCCAAAGGAGCTACGTACGAAGAAACATACGGATTGGTGGAGCAAGGATTTACCGTAGAAGAAATTGCCGAAAAACGAAAAATGGCCACTAGCACCATTGAAGGTCATATTGCACGCGGCATAAGCGAAGGACGCTTTTTAGCGGATAAATTTTTGAATCCTTCAGAAATGGTAAAAATAGAAACAGCTTTTAAAGAAGTTGGCGCCAAAGGCTTAAACGCAGTTTATGCACATTTGAATAGAGAGGTTAGTTTTGGTGCACTGCGCATGGTGCAAGCGGGACTGAAGAAGGAGGAGCGTTAGAATATTGACATTAATAAGAAAGGTTTGGTGATGAAAATTTCTGTAACTACAATATTTCCTTCAACCCCAATGTCACCCTGAGTGCCGACCAAAGGAAGGCGTATCGAAGGGTGAATTCCAAAGCCGAAATTAATTCATCAAACCGACACATCTTTCGATACAACGCTCGTTCCTCGCGCCACTCAGGATGACATGCGACTTTGCTATTTAATATATAGCTTTCGGAATCTAGCTTCTTAACTTCCAAGGTAGGCATCCAAATGTCACCCTGAGTGCCGACCAAAGGAAGGCGTATCGAAGGGTGAATACCAAAGCCGAAATTAATTCATCAAACCGACACATCCTTCGATACAGCGCTCGTTCCTCGCGCTACTCAGGATGACATGCGGCTTTGTTATTGAATATATTGTTTTCGGAATTTAGCTTCTTAACTTCCAAGGTAGGCATCCAAATGTCACCCTGAGTGCCGACCAAAGGAAGGCGTATCGAAGGGTGGCTTACGAAGACGTAACTAATTTGATCAAACCGACACCTCCTTCGATACAACGCTCGTTCCTCGCGCCACTCAGGATGACGTGCGACTTTACTATTGAAAAACACGGTTTTATTGGTACCGAATTATTTTTATCCAAATGTCACCCTGAGTGCCGACCAAAGGAAGGCGTATCGAAGGGTGGTTTACATAGACGCAATTAGATTTTATAAAAACGACACATCCTTCGATATAACGCTCGTTCCTCGCGCTAATGAGAATGACAATTGTTTTTGTTACTTAATTTTGGGGAATATGAAAAACTACTACGTTTATATTTTGCTTTGTCGGGACAAATCTTACTACGTAGGCGTAACCAATAATCTTGAACAAAGAATAGTCCAACACAATGCTGGGGAGGATACCAACGCGTACGTTTACTCTAGAAGACCTGTAAGTCTTTTGTGGTTTGCAGATTTTACATCAATAGAAAAAGCTATAGATGTTGAAAAGCAAATAAAAGGATGGTCAAGGGCTAAAAAGGTGGCTTTAATGGAAGGTAAATTTGATTTGTTAGTCCAATTATCTAAAAAGCGTTTTAAGAAATAGGTTTGACCATTAGTAAATGTCACCCTGAGTGCCGACCAAAGGAAGGCGTATCGAAGGGTGGCTTAAGAAGACGCAACTAATTATCAAAACTCAACATTCATTCATACCTTCGTAAATCAATCAGTTGTAATTTATTTTTTAGGTGCTACTGCGTGCCCTTATTCGTAATTCATCATTCCAAATTCCAAATTTCTTTTAAATGCCCTTTCAAATCTCTTCCTTCTCAGAATACCAGTCAGAATACCAAAAAAGTATTGAAAATCCTGAAGCCTTTTGGGAGGAAATTGCAAACAATTTTACTTGGCAGAAAAAGTGGGACAAAACATTGGAATGGGATTTTAAAACCCCTGATGTAAAATGGTTTGTGGGTGGCAAGCTGAACATTACAGAAAATTGTATTGACAGACATTTAACTGATAAAGCAAATCAAACCGCCATTATTTGGGAGCCGAATAACCCAGAAGAAGCAGTTCAAAAATTTACTTATAAAGAGCTACACTCAGCCGTTTGTAAAATGGCCAATGTGCTTAAAAAACACGGGGTTAAAAAAGGAGACAGAGTGTGTTTGTACATGCCCATGGTGCCTGAATTGGCTTTCGCAACCTTGGCTTGTGCCCGCATTGGCGCCATCCATTCCGTAGTATTTGCTGGGTTTTCAGCCAAAGCATTAGCCGATAGAATTCAGGATTCTGCCTGCACCATGCTCATTACTTCAGACGGTATTAATCGTGGTAACAAAGCCATTCCCGCGAAAGCGATAGCCGATGAAGCGTTAAAAACCAGCCCAAGCATACAAGCGGTATTTGTGAAAAAATGTAGCGGCTTAGACATGGACATGCACGCTGGGCGTGATTTTGATTTAGACGAAGAAATGAGCAACGCTTCCGCTGATTGTCCTGCAGTAAAGATGGATGCCGAAGATGTGTTATTCATTTTATACACTTCCGGCAGCACCGGAAAACCCAAGGGCGTGGTGCATACCTGTGGCGGCTATATGGTGTATGCGGCCTACAGTTTTGCCAATGTGTTTCAGTATAAACCGGGCGATGTGTATTGGTGCACGGCAGACATAGGCTGGATTACCGGACACTCCTACATTTTATACGGCCCCTTAGCCAATGGCGCTACCACGCTTATGTTTGAAGGCGTACCCACATGGCCAGATGCCAGTAGGTTTTGGGAAGTGGTAGAAAAACATAAAGTAAATCAGTTTTACACGGCACCAACCGCCATACGCGCCTTAATGGCTTGTGGCAACGAGCATGTAGTAAAACATGATTTGAGCAGCTTAAAAGTATTGGGCACCGTGGGAGAACCCATAAACGAAGAAGCATGGGATTGGTATCACGACAAAATTGGTAAAGGCAATTGCCCTGTGGTAGATACGTGGTGGCAAACCGAAACAGGCGGCATAATGCTCTCTGGCTTAGGCGCACACAGCCCTATGAAACCCGCACACGCTGGTTATCCCTTACCGGGCGTACAGCCCGTTTTGCTTACGCAAGATGGACAAGAAATTAGAGAAAATGAGCAGGAGGGATTGTTGGCGGTAAAGTTTCCATGGCCAAGCATGTTGCGCACTACGTACGGTGATCACGAGCGTTGCCGACAAGTATATTTCTCCAGCTTTGAAAACTATTATTTTACAGGAGACGGTTCCAAGCGCGATAAAAACGGCATGTACCGTGTAATTGGTAGGGTAGATGATGTAATCAACGTTTCTGGACACCGCATGGGCACTGCCGAAGTAGAAGATGCCATTGACCAGCACCCGGGCGTGGTGGAAACTGCGGTGGTAGGCTACCCGCATGATATTAAGGGGCAAGGTATTTACGCCTTTGTAATTTGCCATGCAGGTGTTGCCACCGATGAAAACACAAAGCAAGAAATTTTAGCTGCCGTAACCAAGCACATTGGTAAAATTGCCAAGCCTGATAAAATTCAGTTTGTAAGCGGACTGCCCAAAACGCGCAGCGGAAAAATTATGCGTAGAATTTTACGCAAAATAGCTGAAGGTGATACGAGTAACTTGGGCGATACCAGTACGCTTTTAGATCCGGAGGTTGTGGAGGAGATAAAAGCGGGGTTTTTGAGGGGCTAAATAGGGTTAGAAAGTTGCAGGTTTTGTTTTACTGCAAAAGGTTTTAAAGAAATATATTAGCGGTACTACTTAACGATGCTGAGAGAGCGGAATAACAGGAATTTTTTATTGTTTTGAGTTGTGCCTTATGCGAAAAATAACACTACGACCCGTATTAGACATTTAATTTGCATAATTAACGTAAATTCAGTCCTTATTCCTTGTTAATATATCGTCTTTAAACGATATTTGCACAAAAACAAAGAAATGCTAATCCGTTTTAGTGTAAAGAACTTTAGGTCAATTCGTGATAACGTTGAACTTTCGTTAACAAAGACAAGTCTCCGAGGCTTAAAATCCAATACCTTCCAGAGCGGAAGTAATAAGTTAATCAAATCAGCTGTTATTTATGGTCCTAATGCTTCAGGTAAGAGTGGTTTACTTAGAGCATTTAAAGCGCTTGAATTTTTAGTTCGAAGATCTTCCAGTTTTAAACCTGACGACAGAATTGCTCCTTATGAACCATTCAAGTTAAATGTTCAGAATTCAAATGCTCCAGTTTCAATGGAAATAGAGTTTTCTCACGAGAGCAACCATTACTATTATCATATTAGTTTTACTGAGGACAAAATTGAGTTTGAAGAACTTTACCATTACCCCAACTCTATTCGAACACTTTTATTCACCAGAAAAAATGGCAGTTCAATAAAATTTGGTGAATCGTATAAAGGTGGAAAAAAAACCATTGAAAAATTATTATTACCAAATCAACTATTCCTCTCTAAAGCAGCGGAAAATAACGTAGAGCCCTTGCTTCCTGCATTTTCGTTTTTTGGAAAAGGCATGATGGTTTTTCCTTTTCTCGAGGACTACCGAGAAACTTCATTAAGTAAGCTTTATGCAAAAAGATTAGCGGAAAACAAGAACTCCAACTTTTCTAAGAGATTTAATAAACTTATTTGTGCATTGGACACGGGTATTACAGGGATTCAGGCAGAAGAAGTTGATTGGAGTAGTTACAAGTTTCCAAGTAACATGCCCGATGATGTAAAGGAAAAATTCCAAGATCAATACAAGTATGACATAAAAACGCAACATCCACTTTTTGATGGTGAAAAAGAAATTGGATTTGAAAACTTTGAAATTGAGGAAGAATCAACTGGAACTAAAAGCCTGTTCGTAATTGGTGGAATTATTCTTGATGCCCTAGAAACAGGAAGGGTTTTAGTTGTTGATGAGTTTGAAAAGAACATGCATCCTAGTATCACACAATTCCTGATTAATCTATTTCACAATGAAATTACCAATCCGAAAAACTCTCAGCTGATTTTTGCAACACACGACATAACTCAACTTTCAAATGACAGTTTTAGGAGAGACCAGGTTTGGTTCACAGAGAAGGATGAATTTGGGTCAACCACACTTTACAGATGCTCAGACATAAAAGGAATTCGATTAGGTACTCCTTTAGATAAATGGTATTCGTCAGGTAGGTTTGGTGCCACACCTATTATAAATGATTCTGACTTTCTTATAGAAATGCAAAGTGATGAAGATTAATAAACCAAATAAACGGATATTAATACTTTGTGAAGGAGTAACTGAATATTTATATGCTAAATCTTTACAAAGTGAATTACCGAGGAATCTTCAGAGATCAATATCAATTGAAATTGACTATAACTCAAGAAATGACCCCAAAAGTTTAGCCGAAGAAGCACGAAAGAGAAAGCGAAAAGCTAGAAAAGAAAGAAACTCATATGACTCGGTTTGGTTGTTTTTTGACCATGACAATTGGCCACAACTTGAAGCTGCATTTAGGATTGTAAACACAGAAGGATTCTTTATTGCATATAGCGCAATGTGTATTGAGCATTGGTTCATACTGCATTTTGAGAACTGCGGCAGAAGTTTTCAAGACGGTACAGAAGCCTTGAGATTTTTAAAAACTAAGTGGCCTGAATACAACAAAACCAAGCTAAAGCATTACGAAATCTTAAAAGATGAATTAAGTACAGCAATTGACAGAGCAAAAACTTTGAGAAGAAATGTTCAAACCGATTTACCCAAACACCAACGAAACCCTTATTTTACTATTGATAAGCTGATTGACTTCTTTGATGAGTTCAAAGAATAAAAAAGCACGAAGGCACAATCGAGTAGACGGCTCCGCCCCTAAATAGGAACGGAGTGCGCCTCTCACACCACCCAGCGTACGGGTCTCGTACTGGGCGGTTCCTGATTCATCACCCCAAAGCTCTTTTCACCCTTGGGGCTATCCTCTAGTTTAAGCATAGGCTATGCCTTGCATTCCTATGCGAATTTTAAGGAAAACCAGATTCAGTCCTTCCCAGCTTTGTGAGACCTCCAACCTTTTGCATGGCTCGTTTCCTGCTGGTACTATGACCTCGGCTGACTTCTTGACTTGATTAACTCGTAATCGCCAAGACCTCCCTCGGTAAGGTAAATACCCTTTTGTTTAAGCCTGCGGAATCTACATAGCTGCCCTTTGGTATTCTTTGGGCTTTGCAATGATGTGCTTACTTACCCAAGCAACCATGCCTCGTATTCCGTTCCTGCTTGGCCTGTCCTGAGCTTGACGAAGGGTCAGTTCAAACAACGTAGTCCCGCTTACTTCAGTCCTAAGTTCACACTTAGCAACCTTGCGGCTTACTTTGCTTCTGGGCACGACCCCAGCGCATCAGGGACTTCCACCCCTTGGGACATTCTTATTCAAGAACTATATTTACCATTCAAGGCACACACAATCGCTATAAAAACATGCCCTTCGGGACACGTTTCATAGCGGGAGCGTTAGCACAAATTAAACAACAAAAACAATGAGATACTTTTTGCTTCTAATATTTGTGGTTCAATTCATTTTTGTTCAGGGACAAACAAACTCAAAAGACTCAATTCCGAAAAATGAAAAGAAAATGGACTTATGATTCAAAATTTAGAATACGTAAAAAATCAAGAACAGACTTGTTTAGAAAATTGGTGAATAAATCATTATTTGAACTTGATATTTCCAAAAAATACGTTCTTGAAGCAAAAAATGAGAAATCAAAATTGATTGTTAAACTGGTTAAAATATTAGAATCACTTTTCCAGTCAGGAGAAATTTATAAGATTGAACTGAGAACTGAAAAACATCACTTTGAGACATTTGATAAACTTTTAGCCGAATAATAAAAAGTAACTAATCAACAGAGTATAAGTAATTCTTTAATCACCCCTCAAATGACCCCAAAACAACTAGCCCAACTAACCGACAAGGAATTGCTAGCCGTGGCAAAAGCTAATAAACCATCACCGGTGCTAGATGCTTTTCTGATAGGATTTTTGGTGGGCATTATTATTTTTAGTGTTGTGGCCAGTACATGGGGTTTGGTTACGTTAATACCCTTGTTTTTAATTTATGTGTTTCTTAAAAAACCAAAACAACACCAAGCGCTGCAAAAGGAATTGCAAAAACGAAATTTGACAAAGAAAACATGAGTAAAGCATACCCTAACAAATGAAAATATGTATTGCACAGATAAAACCTTTTAAAGGTGAAATTAACCAAAATGTAAACCTTCATAAAAAGGGTACGATATATAAACATCGTTTACACTTTTTAGCTTGCAATTTGAATCAAAATTCAGATTAGCATGCCTTAGAACAGAATCAACGATTATGAAACAAAAAATTGCACCCGCCATTTGTTTTGAAGCGTTACAACCAGAACACCTGGAAAAAGCGGTTGCCGCTGGTGCTAATTTATATTTAGCGAGTGTAGCCAAGCCACAAGGAGGAGTAGAAAAAGCATTGCAATACTTTCCTGCTAAGGCGCTGCAATATGCCATTCCAATTGTAATGACCAACGCAATAGGGCAGTGTGATAACTTTGAAAGTGCCGGCCAATCAAGTGTTTGGGGAAGTAAAGGGCAGCTTCTTACACAACTAGATGCTACAAGTGAAGGCCTTATTTTTTACGATACCGTTAAACATAAAACGGATAGTAAACGGATAAAGGTGAGCAAGGCTTAAAGGGTTTTTATTAATCTACAATCCTTAAGGCTTCCCTTCCTTCCACCTACGCACCGAATATTCCGTGCGGTTTTGGTTTTCATTGCCACCATAAATCAACTGCTTTTGGGTAACCTTACCATCGGCAATGCTTTCAAAGTAATCTAAGTTTTTAAACAGCTTGTTGCTAATAGTGGCGGTGCTTTTTATTTCCCACAGTTTGTACGTAGTGCCGGTTTTGGTTAATAAATCTACTTCTTTGGCATCTGAACTGCGCCAAAACCAGTAATTTTCTAATAAATTTTGATGATAGTTTTTCTTTACCATATCGGCCACTACTAGGTTTTCAAAAAGACTACCTACCAACTGTTGATCTTCTAAATCATGCTCCTTTCTTAAGCCCAATAGGTAACACAGCAAACCGGTATCATAAAAATACAGTTTGGGGCTCTTTACAATACGCTTACTAAAGTTTTCAAAATAAGGCTGTAACAAAAATATGAGGTAACTACTTTCTAAAACTGATAACCATGATTTTGCCGTAGGTTGAGATATACCACATTTGTTGGCAATACTCGTAAGGTTTAATAATTGCCCGTGCCTAGTAGCGCACAGCGCTAGAAAATTGGTGAAGCGTGTTTTATCTTGTACGTTGGTAATCATGGCCACATCTCGCTCCACATAAGTTTGCACATAGTTGCTGTAAAAACTGGGCGAACGTAAATTACGGTCGTAAATAGCGGGGTAAAAACCTTTAAAAAGTACGGTTTTCCAATCGTCAGCTAGCAGGTTAGCATTTTCCAATTCTTGGCTGTCAAACGGAAGTAATTTAAATAAAGCCACTCTTCCCGCCAAGGTTTGTGTAATGCTTTCTAACAGTTGAAAGTTTTGCGAACCAGAGAGTATAAACTGACCCATAATGCCGCTATCATCTACCAAGGTTTGTAAATAAGAAAAAAGCTCCGGCACGCGCTGCACTTCATCTAAAATCACATATTTATCATAGGTAGTAAAAAACCCTTTTGCGTCTTTTTTTGCAAATTCACGTAAGTCAGGGTTTTCAAGCGAAACATACCTATAATTGGGGAAAAACTGTTTCAATAAAGTAGTTTTACCAGATTGGCGAGGTCCGGTAAGTGCCACCAATGGGTATTGTTTTAAGCCTAAACGTATCTCGGCTAGTAATTTTCTTTTAACTGTTGACATACATGCAATTGTACAAATTTATTTTGGATTTACAAGACTTTTATTTTGGAATTACAAGAAAAATATTTTGGATTTGCAAGACTTTTATTTTGGAATTACAAGAAAAATATTTTGGAATTACAAGAGTTTTTAGTGATGAACCTCAAATAGTGCGTAAAACACCTATTGCCAAACGTATAGAAAACCGTACTTTCGCGCGCTCAAAAAACATAGCCCTATGAAACGCGTAGCCGAGTATAAAAAATTATTCAAAGTAGAAGGTCCTTTAGATTTAAAAGACCTTAAAAATGCCTACCGTGGCCTTGTTAAAGAATGGCATCCTGATAAGTTTCAAGAAGATGATGCCAAAGCTGCCGAAGCAGAAGCTATGAGCAGACAAATTATTGATGGCTATCACTTTTTAGTGAGTATGGCGCCAGAAACTAAAGAAGCTAACTTACCTAAATACAATGAAACGCTTGAAACCTGCGGTATTGTAGATTACAAACACAAAGGGCTTTTATTGGAAGTTACGTTTACCGATGGCACCAAATATGAATACTTTGGTGTTGCTAAAAATGCTTTTTTAAAGTTTAATAATTCTGATAAGCAAATGCGTTTTGGTAAGCGCAACATTTTTCATAGCTATACGTATCGCAGAGTAAAAGAAGTACAGTCGGTTTAATTTTTAATTAATCTGAATTTTACAATTTAAAAGGTTGTTTTTCATAAACTTGTACTATGAAAACAATGTCTTTGATACTGTTCTTGTTATTTTCCTTTTTAGGTTTTAGTCAGCAAAAATTTTACACAGTAATAGCCAAAAATGGCTTGAGCGTGCGTGAAAAACCCACGTTAAACGCAAAAGTATTAAAGACCTTACCTTTTAGAACGGTTGTTTCTAGTTTTGATAAAACTGAAACTATTTCACAAATAAATGATGGTAACAGAGTAGTTTCAGGCCGTTGGCTATGGATTTACTTTGAAGCTGATGACCTAGAAGGCTACGTGTTTGATGGTTATTTGCTGGAAGGCGCACCGGCAAATTATCAATCATGGTGTGATAAAAACAATCAACCTTGTCCGCTAGATTTATATGGCCATGGCTTTAGGGCTATCATACATGATTATGAAGCAGAAGCTGAACCGGCCAAAAATGATACTATTTTTAGTTTTGAAGAAGTAGCTTACGACATAGACGGCAAGCTTTTAGAAATACAACTTGAAAATAGTACCGATAGTGTAGTGATTTTGTACACCTTGGTAGAAACGCTTGAGCCATTTGTGGTAAATCTGCCCAAGCATAAAACATGGCAGCAGTTTCAAGCAGAAAACCCTTCTTGGATGGGTACCCGGCCTTATAAACGACTGATTGGTAAACATAATTTTTTTAGAATACCAAACCCTAATTACGCTATGATGGAAGGTTGGCGTAAGCGTGATTTAGGTTTTGGTGATACCTTGGTGGCCACTAGTGGTGAAGGCGGATACTATGAAGCAACAGCCCAAAAAAACGGAGTGCCTTATATGTATTTAATGAGTGACGCATTGTTTAAAATAGTGCTTTACCGAGCAGGCAAAATTTTCAAAACCACTTATATTAAAGCAAATTTTACGTATGGCTGCTAAACAAGCATTACTCATTGAGCACTTAGATTTACAACCACACCCAGAAGGAGGTTTTTACAAAGAAGTATATCGCAGTGCCGAGTGCATTCCTACATCCGCTTTAGCAGATAAATACATAGGCGATAGAAATGTATGTACTAGCATCTACTTTATGCTTACGTCTGAAACATTTTCCGCTTTTCATAAAATCAATCAAGATGAAATTTGGCATTTTTATCAAGGTACCCCCATTGAGTTACATATTATATCACCGCAAGGAGAGCATCAGAAAATTATGATTGGTCATGCCTTTGAAAAAGGAGAAATACCACAAGTAGTAGTACCTGCACATCATTGGTTTGCGGCTAAAGTTTTTGAAGAAAACAGTTTTTCCTTGGTAGGCTGCACCGTAGCCCCAGGTTTTGATTTTAGAGATTTTGAATTGGCTAAAGAAAATCAGCTTGCTTTAGTTTATCCTCAACATAAAAAAATAATTAAGGCTTTTACTCGTTAAATTTCTGCTTTTGCAAGCAACGTTTAGTATATAACGCTGTCCATTCACCTAAATAACCAAAATCAATTATTATGCTATCCAAGCCTATCCTAATTTTTTCTTCTTGTGTAATTTATTTTTTAAGTTCTTTTATTGCTAATGCTCAGTGGATACAAACTGAAGGCCCTTACGACAGAATTTGGGCCTATGATCTAGTAGAAGTAAATGGCTCTTTAGTTGCGGGAACGCAATGTGGTGTCTATATAAAACAAAATAATGCAACACAATGGAATCAGATTTCGTATGCCTTTACTCCAAAATTGTTTGTTAAAGGTGATAGTGTTTTTACTTCTTTTTACCACGGTTTAGGGGTAATTGATATGACACAACCCAATCCTACAGAAGTGGTATATCCCTACGCGAGTGCTCCTTTTTTAAACGGACCAGGATTGGCCTCTTATAATAATGTACTGTACGTTTCTTCTAATGAAGGTATTTATTTTTCTACAGATTGGGGTAGAACTATCACGCTTTATAATACAGGTTTACCGGTAGATACGGTTAATATCTCTACTGGAGTTTACTACAGACTTTACGTTTCAGATTTGTTGAATATTGGTAAATCAATATTTTGCTCCACTCAAAAAGGTGTCTATAAAAGTGATTCACTAAATGCAGGATGGCAAAAAAAGAATACAGGTTTAAGTAATGATGTACTCACTAATTTATACGAAAAATCAGGCGTTTTATACGGAATTTCTAGAGGTACCTTATACAGTTCTTTAGATACAGGTTCTAACTGGACAGTTGTATCTGGCTTTACAGAAACCTTGATGGGTTTTGAAAAAGCTGGAGGTGTTTTATACTTATCAACGTATGAAAATGGTGTTTTATATTCTAACAATAATGGAACAACTTGGCAACCGCTAAATACTGGATTACCTTCTTTATACACCAGAGATATAAAGTTTTTGGACGGAAAATTATACGTAATAGCATCAGGAGAAGCATTTTACGAGTTTGTAGGTGGCGTGTGGCAAAAAGTATTGCGTAAGGGTTTAATTTGTACGGATTTGGTAGGTATTGCTAAAACGGATTCCAATGTTTTTATTTCCGATATTTTTAGAACGTATAAATTGAAAAATAATAATACATGGGAAATGCTTATGTATGTTGGTAATGATAGCACGGTATTACGTTCTTTAAGCGTTTTTGGCGATACTCTTTTTGCACCTGCCATTACTTCCGATTCTCAATGGTTTATTAGAAATCCAAGGATATATTTTAGTATCGATGAAGGACAAAATTGGGACACCATACCAACGCCTCAAGTTTCAACGATTAGAAACGAATTAAACGTCTTAAAGCACAGAAACAATTTGTATCTATGGAACGAAGAATTCATTTTTAAAAGTTCGGATTTCGGACAAAACTGGTTGGATGTTACACCTACATTTTCAGGGTTTTGTACTGATATAAATGATCTTATACTTTTTAACGACACTTTGCATGCTGCAACGTGTGAACCAAGGTTAATTCGTAAGTTCAACTCGGTGGATAATTCTTGGACTTCTACTTATATAAGTGGTTCGATAGGAAACGAAATTTATAAATTATTTTCTTCAGATACCACGCTCTACGTGCAGTTTTTTGGCCGTATGTACGGCAAGGGTAAATCAAGTAGCAAGTGGACAGACGTAAGTGCCGGTTATGGAAATGAGTATATAGCAGCAGCTGATACCGCAAATGGTTATTTATTTTTAGCTGGTGATAATGAAATTTATTATCATGCTAATCTTAACGAACCCTGGCTAACGTTTACTGATAGCTTATCCAGTCATATTTTGTCTTCAGGCATGGTTACTTTTAATGATACCTTATATATTTCCACCTTCTATCACGGTGTTTATAAGCATGCGCTTCCTTCTAGAAAAATTGGTTTGAATGAAAAACTTGTAAAAAGTGACTACGTGCTTTATCCTAATCCGGCTAATGACATAGTAAAAATCTGGTTAAACCCAAATGAAATGGGAAGCTATTCAATTTATAACCAAAGTGGGAAGCTTTTACAGCAAGGGGAACTTAAAAAAGAAACCGCTATTTCAGTGCGCGATTTAACCTCTGGTTTGTATTTAATTTCTATACACCTAAACGGGGTAACGCGTCAATCTAAATTGATAGTTCAGCATTAAATTAAACTTGATAAGGTCAATAGTTTTACCTTGCATAGATGAACAAAAAATCCATTGCGCATCCTACGGAAATACAAACCGAACGGTTAATTTTAAAGCCGGTTGAGCCAACTTTTAAGCCTCATATTTTTGCTTATTTAAGTGATCATGAAGTAAGGAATCAAATGAAAATGCCTACCCATGATACGGTAGAAAAACAAGAAAAATGGTGGAATACATTTTTAGAATGGCGCACCAATTTTCAAGCAGTGCAATGGTGTGCTTTTAGTAAAGATGACAACCGTTTTATTGGTTTATTCACTATTAAAGAATTGGATTTGAATAATAGAAGAGGGGAGTTAGGCTACTCTTTAACCAAAACGGAATACGGAAAAGGATTTGCTACCGAGGGTGCTAGTTCTTTGGTAGCGTATGCTTTCAAGGAAATAGATTTACACACATTGTTTGCGCAAATACTACCTTATAACAAAGCATCGCAAGGCATTATTAAAAAACTAAACTTTAGGGAAGAAGCACGTTTTGTTCAGTCGCATTTTTTTGAAGGCACTTATTATGATGTGTTACAATTTACCTTATTAAATCCTGCGCATTAATGGATTACTTATTTACGTCAAAACGCTTAGGTTTTCGCCTTTGGCAGGATGATGATTTGAATTTTTTTGATAGCATGAATAGCGATGGGCAAGTGATGAAGTACTTCCCTAATCCGCTTACGCGAAAGGAAAGTGAAAGGATGTTACACAAATTTCAGCGCACCCAAATAGAAAAAGGCTATTGCTATTACGCAACCGAAGTTTTACAAACCAAGCAGCTCATCGGCATGATTGGCTTGGGGTATAAAGATTTTGACGCAGACTTTACACCTTGTGTAGATATTGGGTGGCGATTGCACAAACCCTTTTGGGGTAATGGTTATGCTACCGAAGGTGCTGCAAAGTGTTTGGATTATGCTTTTATGGACAAAGGATTTTTGGAAGTAATGTGCATCGCGCCAAGCATAAATACTCCTTCAATACAGGTGATGAAAAAAATAGGTCTACGTGAAAGGAAACACTTTAATCATCCGCAGTTATTGAATAACCCACGTCTAGAGAACTGCGTACATTATGGCATAAACGCCAGCGAATACCAACAAAATGCCTAAAGAATTTTACAATCAAACCTTTCATCAGCTTGCGCTAAAAGGTGAAAAATTAGAACGAGGAGAATACGATCAATGCACTTTTACCAATTGCGAATTGGAACGCGTAGATATGAGCACTTGTGTGTTTTTAGAATGCACGTTTATAGACTGCAACCTTAGCAACGCACAGGTAAAAAACACCGCTTTTCGCGAAGTAGCCTTCAAAAATTGTAAATTACTAGGCGTTCATTTTAATGAAGCCAATACGTTTTTGTTGCAAATGCATTTTGTGGCATGTAAACTAGATTTTAGCAACTTCACCAATTTAGCTTTGCAACCTTCTGGTTTTCAAAACTGCTCATTAAAGGAAACTGATTTTACCGAAGCCAATTGCACCGCTCTTAATTTTGAAGAATGCGATTTACTAGGTGCCACTTTTGAAAACACCACTTTAGAAAAAGCAAATTTTAGCACTGCACATCATTTTAACATTGACCCTGAGCGGAATAACATTAAAAAAGCGGTTTTTGCTTTAAATGGTTTAGAGGGTTTGTTGAGTAAGCATCACATTGTGGTGCAGTAGGAATAGCAGGATTTTTTACAATTCAAAAACGGATTAGCTCAGTTTAAGCTAAAAACTAATCTACCAAACCTTGTTGCACCGCGTATTTTACCAAACCGGTAACGTTGCGCACGTTTAGCTTGCTTATAAGATTTTTACGGTGGGTTTCTACCGTATGCTTACTAATAAAAAGTGCTTCGGCAATTTCATTGGTAGTCATTTCTTGAGTTATTAGAATCAACACCTCTTTTTCCCTTTCGGTTAAGTCTGAAATCTGATAATCCTTTTGAATTTTTTTCTTACGTTGCAGTCCGTGCATAATTTGCTCGGTTACCTCTTTACTAAAATAAGAATCGCCAGCCATTACTGCTTCTATCGCTTCTTGAAGTTCTTCTTTCCCTGTGTTTTTTAGAATATAGCCGTGCGCACCTGCCTTCAGTGCTTTTGCAATATAATCCTTACTATGGTGCATCGTTAGCATCAATACTTTTACTTTCGGGTGTTTTTCTACAATCTCCCTTGTGCATTCCAACCCATCCATTTCGGGCATATTGTAATCCATTAGTATTAAATCGGCTGGCTGTGTCTCCAAAAGTTTTAAAAGTTCTACACCATCATTTGCACCGCCTAAAACACTAACGTTTTCTAAACTTTCAGCTAACGCGGTAAGGCCATCAATAAACATTTGATGATCATCAGCAATTAATATTTTAATCATTAATCTGTTTCTTTTAGCGGAATATCAATAATCACCATGGTACCTTTACCAATATGGCTGTCTATAATGCAGTCGCCTCCATATTTTCCTGCCCTTGCTTGTAAATTAGACAAGCCAATACCGCCTCTTTTTCCCAATGCCTTGGGATTAAACCCCATTCCATTGTCTTCAATGCTAATGCTTAGGCTATCTTCTAAATGATTCAATTGAATATCTAGGCGACTAGCCTTTGCGTGTTTTAAAACGTTGTTTACAGTTTCTTGTATCATTCTATACACGTCTATTTCTAGGGCGGTTTCAAGGCGTTCATCTATTCCGTAAGCGTTTACGGTGCATTTAATTAGTTTGCTTTGATTCATGCTGTCCGCTAAATCTTCTAATGCACCTAAAAGACCAAAACTCTGCACCATTCCAGTACTTAGGTTGTGCGAAACACGCCTTACTTCTTTCACGGCTTCATCAATCAGTTCAGTAGCTCTTTGCACTTGCGTTGATGCTTGCTCCGATTTTAAATCAGAAGCCGCTAAAAGTAGTTTGGTGGTAGAAAGCATACCCCCTAAACGGTCGTGTAAATCGGAAGCTATACGCTGGCGTTCTTCTTCTTGCCCTTGCAGCATGGCCGTGTACGATTTTGCTTCCTGCATATTCAGCATTGTATTTATGCGCTCTTGCGCAAGTTGTTTGTCTTTTTTATTGAGTTTAACCCGCTGGCGATAGTAAAAGCCCAAAATGAATAAACCTAAAAAAAGCACCATAGTGCCGGCTATAAATACATTGCGTTGCGCAGCTTTGGTTTTGTTTTGCTCGTCTAAAAGTAAAATTTGTTGTTCTTTTTTTTCAGTATCATACTTGGTTTGCATTTCTGCAATACTGCTTATTTTCTGTGTATCGAGCAAAGAATCCTTATAATTGGTATATTCCTTATAGAAAGCTAAGGCTTCTAAATTTTTACCCTTAGCCTCGCATACAACTGATCTAAACAATAAATTATTCAGGAGCGAATTATAACTATCCGTACTTTTAAGAATGGGGTAGGCCTTTGCGTACCAATATTCGGCACTGTCATACGCTTCATTTCTAAAATAGAGTGCGCCTAAGCTATTCATACTTTCAGCTGCTTCCGCAGGATAGCTCAATTCCTGATAAATGCTTACAGCCGTTTGATATTTTTTTTTTGCTTCTTTCGGTCTATCTAGCTGATCATAACAAGCCGCTAAATTGTTGGCACTTATCGCTACGGCAATTTTATTTGTTACTGGGTCTATTAGTTCATTTCCCACTAAATAATAGTCAAGTGCTTTTTCAAAATTTCCTACCGTATAATAGTATGCACCCAGCCCAAAAGCTACTTTTAAATTGTAAACTTTGTCATTTAGCGATGCACCTAAATCAAATGCTTTTTTAAAATAGTAAAAGGCAGTATCGGATTCTTTATAGTTTAGGTTAAGTTCGCCCAACTCAAACAGAAAATCAGCATACGCTCTTTCAAGATGGTGCTTTTCTGCCAATCGCAAGCCTCGGTAAGCCGTAAAAAAGGCTGAATCTAGCATGGCGGCTTGTTCGTAGGCATCATTTAAAACATAACAAGCACCGGCAGCGCCACTGTAATCCTTCATCTGAAGCCTAATTTGATAGCATCTGTTTAAATGAAATACGGCTGAATCAAAATTCTTGTGCAGTTCATAAATACTACCCAAACGCATATGCGCAGCGCCCATTCCTTTTTGATAATGAGTCAGTTTTGATAGCGACAAGACTTTTTTTGCAACTAAAAAAGCACTGTCGGGGTAACTGTTTTGAAGTAGAAATGCTTCCTCAGCTAATGCATCAATATTATCCAAGTTACTTTGGGCGCTTAAATCACTTGCTGTGGTAAGTGTTAAGTACGTTAAAAAAAACAGTAAAAGGCGCAATTTAAATTACTTTGAAAGTTCAGGGTCTGCTGCATCACAATTAACAATGTGTGCACTGTCGTACTTTATTTTAATAGAGGTGTTCTGTATATCTTTAAGCTCAATATTTGTGAATTCGTCTTTTTTGGAGGAAGAAATACAACCTATAGCGCAAACGTTTCCACTATTATTAATCGAATTGGTTTGTGCTTGATATTCACCTACTAGAATGCCTGGCTTATTTTCCTTCTCTTGAATTTTTAAAAGGTTATTGTACGTGGATTTATCCGTTTTGCTCATTGCTATTACAAAATACTGTTTCTTATTTGTAGTGCTCACGTGATATTCTGCAATACAATAGCGGATTTCATTTACTTTAGGTACAGTATTTACAAAGTCAGTAGGAGTTTCGTTTCCAATGGTTGGTCTTTGTGTTGTTTTTATTCCCTGTACTGTTCCTTTCACTTTGGGGTTGTCTTTTCCCTTTTCATATACGTACAGCGTAGCATCATTTAAGTTAATGGCATTATCCTGAACACTTGGATCTTCATACTGCTGAATAAAAGGTAACATATATGCTACCATAGGTGCATTATCAACGGGTGGGTTGTTGCCATAATCTGCCGTATAACTTATCGTTGCTGAATTATTGTTTTCAGCAGGTTGGTAGGTGCCTTTTGAAAAGGTTATGGTGCTTCCTTCTAGTAACTCTACCAAGAAAAAGTAAAAGTTTACGCTCGTTTTCCCCTTTGGATTTACGTTTAATGTTTGAAATATTCCAGTATCTTCCATGGCCATTTTGTTGATTGTTAAAGATTTGTGCTGATTGTAAATGTAAAGGTTTTATTTCTTCGCAATGGAAGGGTTTGGTAACATAGTCCTTTTAGGGCTTAGCTTCACAACATTTGAGGCAACTCGAATACCATCCATGTGTACTAAAATTACTCGATATACAGCATTTTTTTTAATAAAGCCATATTCGTTTATTTCAAAATGGGTAGGTAAATTGCTATTTCCAGTTGCTTTTACAGTACGCATTGGGTTGAAATTATTACCACCATCAAGGGATTCTTCCACTACAAAAAAGCGCGTGTTTACTTCTTTATTCATGCTCCATAGCAAGATGGTTTCATCATCCTCAATTTCTATTGTTACTATTGGAGCGGCTGCTGAGATGGGTGCTTTTTGCGCAAAGCAATTAGTAAAAGCAATTAGGCATACGGTTAAAAAAATGATACTCGTTTTCATAATTGTTGTTTTATGTGATTAACGAGTACAAATTTGCGATGCGCGGCAGGGCTATACATCACAGATAACCGTGAAACTAGCGTATCCCTGAAAACAGGGAATGGGAATTATAAAACAGGAATTATAAGTAATGCTTTAAAGGGCTTAAAGAATTGTAGTAAGATTTTAAGCCCATGATGCTAAGCGCAGGGGAACAAAAAAATGCCGTAGCAAAAAGTGCCCAGAACAGGAGCACCTTTAGTTTTGTTAAATCTTTCCTTTAAACGCTCATTCATGCGCTACTGCTTTGCTAAATAAGGGTGTAAAGAAAACATAAGATAAATAAAAATAAGAAAAAAAAAGAAAAAGCGTCCCCTAATCCGTCCCCTTTACCGTACTTTTGAGGTGCAAAAAAGTTAATTATGGCCACCTCTACGTTTGTTTTGAAGGATGCAAGATCCAAAACCCCAACTCTTATTTATTTTGTGGTTCGCAGTAATGGTAAGCGCCTGAAATACTCTACTCAAGAATATGTGCTACCCACAAGATGGGGGGCTGAGGATTACAAGGCAGGCTATTGTTCTAACAGAAAGTTAAAGCCTAACTCTACTGAGAAAATTACGAATACCCAATTAAATAGGTATACTGAACTTTTTGAGCTTGTTGAAAATACCGCTAAGTTGAGCCGTAAGCCAGTGTTATTGGAAGATGTTAGGGCGCAACTAGATAAGGAGTTTAAAAGGAAGGAGCCAAAAAAGGGGGCTTTATCTTTTAATAGTTTAACTGCGTTTGCTGAAAATCACATTAAGGTATGCGATAAGCAACTAGAGACCCGAAAAGGATATCGCACATCTCTAAACAAGTTGAAAGCCTACCAAAAAGCTAAAAATGTAAAACTAACTTTTGAAAATATAGACTTAGACTTTTATTTTGAATTTGTAGAGTGGCTTAATAGTAAAGGGTACGCCACTAATACAGTTGGTGGGCATATCAAGAATATTAAAGTTTTTATGGATGTTTCATTTGAGGCAGGTCTCCATAAGAATGAAAGTTTTAGAAGTAAGAAATTTAAGGTTTTAGAAGAGACCACAGATAGTATTTACCTAACTGAAAATGAGTTAACCAACCTTTATAATTTAGATCTTAGTCAAAACCAAAGACTAGATAGGGTTCGAGATTTATTTTTGGTGGGGTGTAGATCAGGCTTAAGGTTTTCGGATTTAAGTAGACTTACTGCTGATAAGATGGTCGAGAATTGTACCTTGATACAGATGCGTACTCAAAAAACTGGTGAAGTGGTCTATATTCCATTACATCAGCAAGTAAAGGAAATTCTGAATAAATATAGCTTTAACCTACCTACAAAAATTAGCAATCAAAAATTCAATGCCTATTTAAAAGAGTTAGCTGAATTAGCAGAGATAAATGAGGATGTAACAATATATAGAACGTATGGCGGAATAAATAAAGCTACCACTTACAAGAAATATCAACTTGTTTCAGCACATTCTGCACGTAGGACTTTCGCAACATTAGCTTATAAGGCTAAAATGCCAGTTATTTCAATTATGAAGATTACCGGGCATAAGTCAACAATTTCATTCATGAAATACGTAAAGCTCAGCAATAAAGAGCACGCACAGCTAATGGCAGGGCATGAATTCTTTACACCATTAAAAAAGGTAGACTAATGAAAAGCTGGGAAAGTTTAAAAATTGGTAGACCCATGAACATCGATAAAGTTATTAGAAACTATGAAGATATGCACCCAGATTCTAAGGGTAGAATAGTGACTAGTTGCCTTATGACTATTTCAAATGGTGAGGTTGAAAAGGGGGACAATCTTCCTCTTTTACCATCAGTTGAGGGTTACGATTTTGCATCTCAATATCATTATGATTTTAACAAGTATAAAAGCATTATTACCGATGCGTTTCGGGTTAACGAGGCTGAGTTCCGATTTTATTTGAATGAGTGGTTAAAAAAAAGCCCATATCAATGGCATAAAGAGTATCATAGTTTTTTAGCTAAATATGGGAATAAGGATATACCAACCTCCACACCTGCAGAGAAAAACACTAGCCCGGAAAACGCAACACATGAGGTAATGACTACATTTCTATATTATTTGATTCAATCGGGAGTAGAACACTATGAGCAAGGGAAATCGTACATATCTAAACTTTGCAAAAAATATAAATACCCCAAAAGTGCTATTCCGGTTTACCGAGATTACCCAAAAGGTAATAACCACTCAGTAATTTCTAATAAGAACATAAAAAACACCTTGCCACTACTTAAAGACTACCCAGCAGCCTATACGAAGGCAGTAAAGGATTTAGAAGAGGAAATTTAAGTTACTGAAAATTACCTACTTTAGAAAGTAGTTACCCCCATTTACCCCGTAAATCCTAGGTAACCTGATATAGTTTAGCAGTTAAATAAGAAACGATATGCAAACTATTCAAATACAGAATTTCACCCCAGAAGATTTACGCCAAATTATTTCCGAGGAAGTAAAAAAAGCACTACCAAAACAGGAGAAAATACCAACCCGCCCACGTTATTATTCACGACATGATGTAGCAAATATTCATGATGTGTCGCTTGTTACAGTTGATAAGTGGAGTAATGCAGGCCATTTAAAAAAGTATAAGATAGGAGGTAAAATAAGATTTAAAGCCAATGAAGTTGAAATGGCTTTGGAGCAGGTAAAGAACTTGAAGTATAAGCGATAAAAAAAGGCTGTACCATGTATAACCATAATAACAGCCTTTTGCAAAAAAGTGAAAGTAAAAGTACAACAAAAACCCGCTATAAAAAACCTCCAGCGGTTAAGCTTTTAGAGGAAAAGTATCTGGATTTCAAAAAGCGGCAATACCCAAACTTTCCCTATCCACCTAAACCCAATTTAAGGGACGACAATTCCAACGCATTAACTAAGTGTGTAATTACATGGATTAAAATCAATGGCGGCCAAGCAGAGCGAATTAGCAGCACAGGGCGGCAAGTGAATATTAAAGGTCATCAGAAGTGGATTAAAGGATCTGGTACAAATGGCACGGCTGATATTTCAGCCATAATTAAAGGCAGAGCCGTAAAGGTTGAGGTAAAATGTACAGCTACCAACGATAAAAACCAGAGTGAAGGCCAAAAGATTTATCAAAAGCAAATAGAAGAGGCTGGGGGAACTTACGTAATCGCTAGAAGCTTCACACAGTTCTATGAGTGGTTTAAAATGTTTGAGGATGAGTAAAGGTCGTTTCATGTTTGATTATACTAGGGTTTGGTATGAGTTTGCTTTTTCGAGTAACAAAGTACGTCCAGTACATCATGCTATATATCTCTATGCGGTTCAGCTTAATAATATGTTAGGTTGGAAAGAATCTTTTGGTTTTCCCGCATCTCAAGCCATGGAGGTTGCAGGAATAGCCTCATATAATACTTACATAAAAGCTTTTAGGGAGTTGGTTGATTGGAAGTTTATCACTCTAATTGAGAAGAGTGAAAACCAGTTCAAAGCTAATATTATAGCCCTATCAAAAATTGACAAATCGCTTGACAAATCACTTGACAACTCTGTATTAAATCACATGACAGAACAAGAGCGGATCACTATACAAGGCACTAGTCAAATCAATTATAGTGTAGATATACCTAATACCAATATGCCTAAAAACTTAGAAAAAGAGAGAGAAAATAGCATTCCCGCATTCACTTTTTTAAAGAATAATTTTCCAGAAAGGTTAAATACAATAACCGGAAAGTACAGTAAACACTTTAAGAACCTTGACGAAAAACAAAAGCTTGTAGATAAGTTCAATAATTCGGTAGTAATGGGTAGAATAGATTTTACCGAAGATATGTTGTTTGCCAAGCTCGACAACTTTATGATAAGTTGGGTAGATAACCTCAAGAAGTACGGCAATAACCATAAAGAAGGTGGTTTATCAGATGAAAGCACGTATTCAAATATTCCCATAGGATAGTCATTTAACACTAAAAAAAAACAATCACATTTATGAGTTACGCAGATACAATTTTATTAAGCAAAGTCGGTGAAACTTTTAACCGTAAAGAATTGCAAAAAATTTATATCCAAAATGGATACGCACTCGGTGCAGCGGATAAAGTTTTAGAGTACGGAATATTGTCCGGCACACTTGAACGTATTGGAAGAGGGAAATATCAAAAAGTAGACAGCTACAAAAAAGAAATCTTAAGGTACCACAATGAGGGTTTTAGCAATCAACAGATTTCTGAGGCTTTAAAAATATCAAGCGTTGAGGTAGACAATATCCTCAGCCAAGCTAAACCAAACAGCAACAACCAGTAAAATTTTAATTAAAATCAGTTCAATTATGAAAACACTAATGATTAGTGAAGACAGCTCAATGCTGCAACAAGTTCAACAAAAGCTTAGACAACAGAGCGACTATCTCAACGATGTTCTAAATGCTTGTAATGGTATTGAAAACCTTAGCATCAAATCAATTGATGAGCTAACCGGCATTATTAAGGATCCTAGTAAAATACATGAGATTCTTACCGCAGAAGTTGAAACGCCAACTTTCTTAGGCTACAAAATGAAACGTAAAGAGTTTTTAGATAAGCTAGAATTACCAGATCTAACGCAAGTTGAGAATGCTATAAATCAAAACCCCATAGAAATTTTTAACTACACACCTTTTAGTATTGTAGGCGGTAAAGTTGCTGTTTCCAAAAAAGCACAGGAGGAAAAAGAAAACCGCGCAGCACGGATGTTTACTCAAGATGATTTAGAGGTGGAAGTACTTACTAAATATCAAGCAGCTGGGGCGGCTCTTGGTGAGTTTCTAAAGGCTATTCAAAAAGCAAATATGAGGAACTATGTAAATACCAGTCCACTTGATAAGGCACATAATGAAAAGCTTACCGATATGTTTACCATCATTAATGATGAGGTATCTAAAGACAATCAGTTTTTAAGCGACTTAGTTCACAGGTACAGAAATAATTTAGCTAAAGAGGGATAGGGTAATAGCGGGCAAGTTTAAAGGCCAAGGTACTGGAACGCCTTAAACACTGATTTGCAATGTATTCCACCCTCCGAAGAAAGATATGTATAGCCTGATTTGAAGTGTTGTTAACTTTTTGTTACAAAATGTTAACACTTAGTAAGTCAAACTAAAATTATCCTTGAAAATTGGAGTAAAAAATCATAAATAAATAACAGTTAACTCATTAAAAATTAGTAAATTAACAACATGAAAGAACAAGTAATAACCCTTGAAAAAGCACAAGAAGAAGTGCAAAAATGGCTAGATTATAAACGGCTAGATGTTTACTTTTTAGAAGAAGCGAACGAAGGTGAACACAAAACCACGGAAGGCACGGAGGACGAAATAAGAGCCGCGCAAGACATGGTAAAACAGTTCATTCGTGGAACGCTATCACTAAATGAAGATTTTAGCATTACTCATAAGTTGATGTTTCCCATTAGCGAAAATGTAAAAGAAATAAGTTACGCTCCACGTGTGGCCGTTGCAAAAATTCAAGCTAAGATGAGAGGCGTTAAAAAGGATGATATGATGGGATTTTCAATTGCACAGATAGCAGCTATAACAAATGAGAATACAAGTATTTTAAGGAACTTAGATTCCATAGATATGAGGGTTGCTCAAACTATTTGCAGTTTTTTTTAGTAGCTGGCAATTCTGAGGACTTGAATAAGTCAGTAAATAATATAATTGTTTCGGTGGTCAGAAGTCTACAATGGCCACCGAAAATTATAGATAGTCTATACCTCGATGAGGTGGATCATAAGGGTTTAATGTTTTGGTATAATGACATTAAACAGCAAAACGAAGAATTAAAAAGTAAAAAATAATGTATCAAATTCCAGCAGTTTTTAAAGCCGTTGACCGAATGACGGCACCCATGCGAAACATGGAACGGGCGGGTTTAGGTTTAACAAATCGCTTAGTAACAATGGGCGTGAAGGGAGAGCGCGCGTTTAGGAAAATAAACACGTGGGCTGATAATTCATTAAACAAAATATTTAACCTCAGAAATGCAGCTGGTGCGTTGGTAGCAGCCATGGCCTTTGATCGAATTTATAAAGGTGTTGTGGAGGTCGCAAAGCAAGGTGATGAGATAGCCAAAACATCAAGGCGGCTTGGCTTAACAGCTGAAGCTTACCAAGAATTGGGCTACGCGGCTGAGTTGTCCGGTGTTAGTCAGTCGGCTTATGCTAAATCGCTTGAGAAGCTGAATAAAAACGTAGGTGATTTGCAAGCGGGTACGGGTATTTTACGCACAAGCCTATTAAAAACTAATCCGGCACTAGCTAAGCAATTGGCTCAAGTAGAGAGCAATGAACAGGCGTTCAATTTAATGGTGGGTGCTATTCAAGATGCACCAACGGTATTTGCCAAAACTAAACTAGCTGAGGATGCTTTTGGTCGTTCAGGTGCCGAAATGATTAATTTACTAGAAGTTGGTACGGGTGGTATTGAAGCACTCAGGAAACAGCTTGTAGCAATGGGAGGTGTTTTATCCAATGATGCCGCTAAAAGTGCAGAGGATTTTATGGACGCTCAAACCAATATGAACCGATCTATGCTATCCATGAAATATATCGTAGGCACAGAGCTTATGCCAGTTATTCAAAAGGTGGTCGAAAACATTACATCATGGACGACTAACAATAAGGCGCTCATTAAGTCCAAAGTTTCAGAGTGGGCGGAAAAAGTAGGAAATGCAATTTCGTTCGTTTCGGATAATTTCGATGATTTCTTAAGGGTCGGCAAATTGGTAGTAGGCACTTTAATAACCTTAAAAGGGATTTCTATCATCAGTTCAGCAATAGTAAACGGATTTGCAGCCGCCCAAACCATGGCAACGGGCGCGCAATGGCTTTGGAATGCGGCAATGAACGCGAACCCGATAGGCTTAATAATAATAGGTGTAGTGGCTCTTATTGCGCTAATTGTGCAGATAGTGAAACATTGGGATGAGTGGGGCGCGGCCGTATCTATATTTTTAGGTCCTTTAGGTTTTGTAATCTCACTTATCCAGTCTTTTCGCAAACATTGGGATAGTGTAGTACAAGCTTTTGAAACTGGAGGGATTTTAGGAGCTTTAAAAAGAATTGGTTTTGTAATCGTAGATGCAGTTTTAAAGCCAGTACAACAGCTTTTGGAGCTTATCGGCAAAATACCCTTTATGACTGATTTTTCAGTTGGTGGTATTGAGCAAATTCAGAACATGATAGACCAAGCGGACAAATGGAGTGCCCCGGTTCAAGGTGTGAATAAAAATTTAGGTGCACAGGATCAGGTAAAGCAGAATAAACCTCAGCAGTATGACCTCATTAGTACGGAAAAAACGAAGATGGAAACGCAGCAAACCTTCATTGAGAGCATACAGAAACAACAACTTCAGGTTGATATTAACGATAAGAGCAACGGAAAAGCCAAGGTTAAGTCTTCAGGTATTCCGGTGAAATTATCACCAACCTTTTCATATTAAAACTAACAGTAAATCAAAAAAATTATGAGTGTAGAAACACAAATATTTAGTATTCCAAATAAGGATAAAACCGTATTGAAACACATTATTTCGGTTGACGTATTGCCCTTTGACTTGGAAGCTGATATCTTAGACCTAAACTTGACGTTTGCTTTAATCGTCCAAATCAAGATGATTAAAAAAGCAAATTCTTTTCTTAAAGATATTGGAAGCCAAAAAGCATTTGATATTGCCACTATTCAACCGATTTTAGACTTTTTAGTGGATCCTAAAGATTTTCCAACAGAAGTTCAATTGAAAGCCTTTTTTGAGCTCGAGAAAGAACTGAGCGGTTTTGATAGACAAGTTGAGATTTTTACACAAAAGGGATTTTATTTAGACTTTCCCTTTGATTTATTCGCCCTTCTTTTAGGTGTTGACCATGATACAATAAACATTGCAAAAAGCAAGGATGCCCCTAATCCACAAAGCGATTTGTGGTTGCAATATGATAATATTTGCGATGAAATGTGTGGATATTTGATAGGCCGAAATACTTACGATGAAATGTGTATCTTAACTAAAAAATTTATAAAGCGATGGGATTCAGTATATCATTAGAAAATTCAGAAACTAGAGGTATAACCTCAACACAAATAGCGGATATAGTGGCAAAGGAAATTAAGGGATTGAGCACAGCCAAGGCAGCTATACCCTCTACATTACCACAGCCAAAGGGAATGACCTTAGCGGAGGCTAAAGCGCATAGACAAGCTATGAACGAGGGTTTAAGCCAGTTTAAGCTTGAGCAAATGCAAGACCGCGAAGCAAAGAAACGCACGGCCTACTATGCTAAAGTAAAAGCGGAAAACGCTGCATTACGTGAAGATGCGCGAAAGCTTGCACGTGAAAAAAGGTATAGTAAATATCAAACCGACTTTTCCGGGATGCTAAGTTATTAGAGTTTAAGGTTTGTTTTAAGGTTGGGTTTCTTGAAAGGCCGCTTTGTAATGAAGCGGCCTTTCTTTTTGGCCAATTCTTATATTTGTAACTCATCAATAATTCAGGCCATGGGCGTAGATAAAAGAAACTTTCACCTTTATATTCCACAGGAGATAAAAGACCAATTCAAAAAGAAATGCGCACGTAATTACGTAAACATGAGCGACAGGATCCGAACGCTTATACACCAAGATTTGAAAAATAGCGGGTATTAGCAATTAAACGGGATGTTAGAAGAGCCTTCTGTTTACCTAAAAATGTTTATTTAATCAATCGTTTAAGTTGAATGTATATCTCTACTAAATTTATTATTGAAGTCAGTCATGATAGATGTTAGCTTTCTCACTTCGATAATCCATTTGGAATAATATCGTTTATTTTCAAAACGATAATCATGAGCAAGGTTGCCTGGTATATCTTCAATGAAAATATCTAAGTCCATATCCACAAATGAGCACCACTTTAAATAGTTTGGATTGGGAATAACAGTAGTCTTAAAAGTTTTTCGCATTTCTGCTGCAACTGTTTCCAATTCATAGTACGAAGGCTGCACTTTTCTAAATTCCTTGTTCAGTCGTTCGCTGAATTTTTGTAGTTCTTTATGGATTTCGTAATAGCTGTTCATAACACTTGATTTTAATTTTGTCAACAAATTTAAAATCCTAGAAGATGGAGGTTGTTATTCTCTATTGCAATGTGCAGCAAAAGGCTCTAAACTTTGCTTTTGCTAAGGGCTGAGTTAGCAGTGCGTTAGAGCCTACATTACTGAATGGGACTTTAGAACAGGTACTCTATATAATAAATAACAGTAAAACAAAATATATTAAATACGTCCCCCATTTCGTCCCTCTTACAAATTATAATCAATAAGAAATTGATTAATAAGAACTTACAGAATAAGTTGTGCCCAGAACAGGACTTGAACCTGCACGACCAAAAAAGGTCACCAGCCCCTCAAGCTGGCGTGTCTACCAATTCCACCACCTGGGCTTTTAATATTTCTTGCCTATACAGCTCAAAATGCTATCATAAAACAAGACAAAAAGTAATAAGCATTAAAAAGCCCCAAGCTATAGCGAGGGGCTTTTTGGTGATTCAGCAGGGGTTCGAACCCTGGACCCTCTCCTTAAAAGGGAGATGCTCTACCAGCTGAGCTACTGAATCAATGCCTTTTTCAAAAGCGGCTGCAAATATAGTGGTTACTATTTTTTTTGACCAAGCAATTCAAGCCTTTTTTATCATTTATTTTATTGATGTGCTGTAAAGTTTTCAAGAACAGTTTTTTAGATAGAATTACCGACTAATTTTACACCTTTGCACGTATGAAAATTACCCTTGTTGGATACATGGCAGCCGGTAAAACCACCGTTGGTAAAGCGTTGGCAGCTCAATTAAAATTACCAATGTATGATTTGGACACCATTATTGAACAGGAAGAAGGTGCCTTAGTAAACCAAATAATATTGCACAAAGGCGAGCTGTATTTTAGAAAATTAGAAAAAGAGATTTTGCAAAAGGTGCTAAATAATGCCAGCGGAGTAGTTTCTGTTGGAGGTGGTACACCTTGTTATTATAATAATATGGACATGCTTAATGAAGAAAGCAAAAGTTTTTACCTAAGGCTTTCGCCCAAAAATTTAGCGGCTAGATTAGCTGGAACACAAAATAACAGGCCTTTAATTCAGCATGTAGCAGATGAAGCTTTAAGTGAATTTGTAGCAAAACACCTATTTGAGCGGAGTGCCTTTTATGAAAAAGCGCACTTTATTTTAGATGCCAATACCACTATACCGGAAATTATAGAAAACATTAACGTGAAACTTAACAATGGATAATTCGGAAATTTTAAAAAGTATAATAGCCAATCGCAGAACAGTTAAACCTGCGGCCTATAATGGAATTCAGATTGAAAAATCTGTTGTGGAGGAAATATTGGAAAGTGCTAATTGGGCGCCCACCCACGGTTATACAGAACCTTGGCGCTTTGTAGTGTATAGTGGCGAAAGCTTAAAGCAACTTGGTGCTTTTTTGGCCGATAATGATCAACCCAACAAGGACGCAGAAGATTTTAACGAAACGCGCTACAACAGATTAAGTGAAATGCCAAGCTTGGCTTCTCATGTTATAGGAATAGCCATGCGAAGAGGAGACAACCCAAAAATTCCTGAAGTAGAAGAAGTATGTGCTGTGGCCATGGCTGTGCAAAATATGTGGTTAACTGCCCATGCTTTAAACATAGCAGCTTATTGGAGTACAGGTGGCGTAGCTTTTAGCGATGCTTTGCGCGATTACTTTGGCTTTGATAGTCAACACCACGCTATGGGTTTTTTCTACTTAGGCTTAACCGACACCGAAGCATTAATGGGAAGACGAATTACATCCATTGAAAACAAAACCGTTTGGAAATAATGTTTTAGAGGTCAGTATATAATTACCTATATTTAGGTTCAATAAAATCAACGGTTAAATGGATATTTTCAAAGGCCAAAACCTCCTAGAGTTTAATGATCGGTTTAAAACGGACTTAGATTGCAAAGCATATTTGGCTTCAATTAAATGGAAACACGGCTATCAATGCTTAAAGTGTGACCATAAATTGGCTCAACAACGCAAGGACTTTTCACGCATTTGTAATATTTGCAGTCATATAGAATCCGCTCCAGCAAACACCCTCTTTCACAAAGTAAAATTTGGTTTACGCAAAGCGTTCTTCATCTGCTTTGAAATGGCCACTACAACCAAAAGTTTATCAGCTAGTTATATGTCTGTTAGATATGGTGTTACAGAGAAAACGGCTAGGCTATTTATGCATAAAGTAAGAGAAGCCATGAAAAGCAGTGGAAAGCATCCCATGGATGGCACTGTGCATGTAGATGAATTTGTGCTAGGTGGACACGAGAAAGGTAACATAGGGCGCAGCTACAATATGAAGAAAAAGAAAGCTTCAATTGCTGTCCAGCTGACCGATGAAGGCAAAGTTAAACGTGTGTATAGCAATCGCATAGAAGATTTTTCAGCACGTTCCTTACAATATGTGTTCAACAACCACATCAGTAGAGAAGCAGATGTGTTTACCGACAATTGGAGAGGATATAAGCCAATAGCCAGAGCTTTTAAGATAACTCAAATACCAAGTGATGGAGGCTTGAATTTTAAGGCTTTACATACCATCATACATCAAATAAAATCATGGATTAGAACCACTTATTCTTGGGTAAGTGAAAAGCATTTAAACCGATATTTTAACGAGTTCTGTTATAGAATAAATCGTTCTCAAAACAAGCATACCATTTTCAATAATTTGATAACAAAGATGGTAGGTAATCCAAAAGTTTATCAATCGCAAATTATGAGTAAGTAACTACTGACCTCTATAATGTTTTAGAAAACTAAGAGAATCTGCTTACTAACTGTAAATCGTAGAAAGACCTTTACAAAAAAAGAGAAAGCTTCCGACAATTGCCGGAAGCTTTCTTCTATATCAAAAATCTAATACTTGGTTACACGCGTAATGTGCACTCCTTCACCATCGGTAACCTTTAGCAAATACGTGCCGCTTGCTACGTTATGTATATCAATAGTAATTGATTCTGCCAACGCATCAACAGCATACACCGAAAGTAATTTACCCTGTAAATCATATAGTTCTACTTTAGTTGGTTTATCAGTAGCACTTTCAAAATCAATGGTTACGTCATCACTTGCCGGATTAGGATACACGGTATAGTGAGCATCTAAAAGGTTTTCTTCCAACCCAATTTGATTCAGTTTATAAGCAGAAGTGGTAAAGTTTCCACAAGCATTGGAGGCAATAAGCGATACTTGATAATTTAAACCAGGGGTTACATAATTGTGCAGCGGAGTGGCTGTTCCCGTTGTTGTATTTCCATCACCAAAATCCCAATTATAATTATTTACATTTTTACTGGCGGTAGCATCAAACTGAACTAACATGCCAGAAGATGAGGTGCTTATAATAGTATGTGTCCAACTTGCCAAAGGTGGTTTACAAAGTTTTATGGTTTGAGAAAATACTACACTATCGCCACATGCATTATCTAAAATTAGCGTAATTGTCATAATGCTATCTAATAAGAGTAGGGTAGGTTGTGCGCCAGTTTTGGTATTTCCATTACCAAAATCCCAATAATATAAAGAGGCACCGGATGTTGCGGTTGCATCAAAAAATACGGAATCATTGGTAGTTGCAAAAGTGAAATTAGGGATAATGGAATCACAAACATCAATCATTAAGGTGTCAGCAGCATCATTACCACAGCCATTGTAAGCTGATAAAATTACCCTATAAGTTCCTGCCGCGCTATATACTTCTGTTGGGTTTTGGAGCACAGAAGTATTTCCATTACCAAAATCCCAATGTAGGGAATCTTCACCGGTAACCATTGCACTGAAATTAGTACTTAAACTGGTTCTTGAAAAAGCTACGTTGCTTATGAGTACGGAGTCACAACTTAAAGTAGTAAATGTATTATTAATCCAAGGGCTTTTTACACTTCCGCAATTATCACGCACATAAACATCATACGATGTAAGAGCTGCTAAACCGGTAATTAAAAAAGGGGAAGTTACAGCAGTATAAACAACACCCGTGCCTTGTGGCGCTCCTTGAGGAACTATTTCAATGTCAGAAGAACCAGAATTACTATTCCAATTTACAATTATGCTACTACTTGTTGTGTTGGAAAAGGAAATGCTATCAGGATCAAAACAAGTATTTTCTAGCACTACTTCATCTATCGCAATATCCCCATTATAACCATTAGTAGTGGCAACAAAAACAATTCTAACAGTATCTCCCACAATATTACCTGGGGTAAAATACTTCTGTAACCAAGCTGCTGCGCTTGAGTCTTGTTGCTCTCCGGTAATAACACCTATTTGATTTCTATTTCCTCCTCTTTCTATAAATACTCTAAGACTTATAATATTGGAACCATACATATGATATTTAAAGCCTACTCGGGGATGCGTTATACTGGGTGGAACGTAAATAGCAGGTGAGGTAATTTCTCCGACACCCGATGCAATAGTAGCTTCTGTATATAAGTAATTACCAGAGCCAGAAAAATCCGCAGAAGGCCCTGAGAATGTTGTAGGTGTTGAACCAGATCCTGTTATAAAATCGGGTTGGCTGTTAGCGCCTTGTTTCCAACAGTTTGATATTGTATTAGTACTAATTCCACTAGACCAAGCGGCTCCATCAAAATTTTCTGAAAAGGGAGCCGTGGTAAGGAGGCAGTCAGTAACTGTAGAAACCGAGGTAAAGCTCCACATGCTTAAACTTGTAGCACCACAACTATCTCTAATGTAAAATTCATAGCTTGTAAGTGGTGATAAGCCTGTTACCCTAAACGGATTAGAGGATGCATTTAATAAAGTGCCTGTACCTAGCGTAAAACCAGGAGTGCCATATTCAATTTGCCAATTACTTGCGCCTCCGCTTATCCAGCCTAAACTTACGCTTGTACCACTTACATTATTAATAGCGAGTGCTGTAGGAGCAACACAAGGTGGAGTCGCTTCTATTGAAAAATCATCAATAGCTATATCACCGTTGTAACCTGTGCTATTGCCAACAAATACTACCCGAATGGTATCGCCAGAATATGCGGACAAGTCAAAGTATTTTAATAACCAATTTGAATTATTTGATGTTTGCTGCTGTCCTACTATACTTCCCAACCTATTTCTTACGCCATCTTTTTCTACCAATACTTCTAACGAATCAATATCACTCCCATACATATGATATTTAAAGCCTAAACGAGGGTTACTTAAGGTGGAGGGAATATTGATAAGTGGAGTGGTTATTTCACCTATATTAGGGTTTGATGCAGTAGCTTCTGTATAGATATATTTTCCAGCTCCCGTTGTTGCATCTCCAGATGGGCCTGTATTTGTAGTTAATGTAGAGCCAGACTTTGGAGCAAAATTAGGCGCTGAATTACTAGGCCTTAACCAACACTCGGGAATAATCGAGCTGTTTTGGTTATAGTAAATCCATTCGCTTCCGTCAAAATTTTCAGTATGGGGAGCAGTAATTACACCACAGGTTGTTCTACCATTAGCAACAGGTGACCATTGACTAACATCACCCGGTGCGCAACTATCTCTTACATAAAATTGATAATAGGTAAGTGGAGTTAAACCAAAGAGGGTTACGGGATTTGTATTTGCATTTATAACGGAGCCTGAACCATTGCCATTAGTGGGATTATACCCACCGGTACCATAAGCGATTTGCCAATTAGTTGCTCCACCCGTGTTCCAACTCAATTTTGCGCTATTGGCGTTAATGCTGTCAATCAACAAGCTCGTTGGTTTGGGGCAACTAGGAGGAATATAATGATACACCTTTACGCTAAAAGAATTTTGCAGTACCACTTGATTAGTAGTACCACAGTTAGGTGTATTATTTCCGGAACGAAATGCGTGTAGGAAAAATTTTAATTCGCCATTACCGGCAGGGCCGTTAGCAAAAGTTAAATTATAGCGTGAATACGTAGCAACTCCAGCACCTATCGAGTTAGGATTACCTACTGAAACGGCTGCTTCTTTACTTTTGGTATTTAAAAATTCAACGAATGATGACTGCTGAGAAATTTGTGCTCCCGGAAAAGCTCTGATGGAATAGAATACATCAACTGCGTAAACAATGCGGTTTGTTCCAATAGAAACAGTTAACGTATCACCACAGCCAAAGGCATCATCACTCAACGTTGTATTGGAATTAAATTTTGTGGAAATCTCTGCTGTAGTATAGCTAGCAGTGGTATTTGAATATTGACCGTTGGCTAATTGTGAGAATAAAGCAAAGAATAGAAGTGTAACAATTTTGGATAAGGCCGATTTCATTTTGTAAGGATTTTATTAATGAATACAATTTACACATTATTTAAAAGTGCTTGATTATTTTTTCATGGAAGATTACACTTTATATAACAGCTTCATTTACAAAAAAATGAAGTTTTTATTGCGAATTTTTTATAAAAAAATCGCATAAAGTTTTACTGTGAAAAGCACTAAACTTTGTTTAAAAACTTGCTCGTCAAATTTTTAAACCTACTCTAAACCTTACATAGAAATTTATCTGCGAAAGCCTACCCATTATTCTTTAACTCACTGAATTGTAAATTTTATTTAACGATTGGTGTTTTTTTAATTTTACAAAAAAAGAGAAAGCGTCCGACAATTGCCGGAAGCTTTCTTCTATTTCAAAAATCTAATACTTGGTTACACGCGTAATGTGCACTCCTTCAGCATCGGTAACCTTTAGTACATACGTGCCGCTTGCTACGTTATGTATATCAATAGTAATTGATTCTGCCAACGTATCAACAGCATACACCGAAAGTAATTTACCCTGTAAATCATATAGTTCTACTTTAGTTGGTTTATCAGTAGCACTTTCAAAATCAATGGTTACGTCATCACTTGCCGGATTAGGATACACGGTATAGTGAGCATCTAAAAGGTTTTCTTCCAACCCAATTTGATTCAGTTTATAAGCAGAAGTACTTGAGTTTCCGCACGGGTTAGAAGCAACCATAGTAACGGTATAATTTAAACTTGGCACCAAATAATTATGTTGTGGCACAGCGGTTCCGGTGGCGGTATTTCCATCGCCAAAATTCCAATCATACGTACTTGCATTTTGGCTGGCACTTGCATCAAATTGAACAAGCATACCCGAAGATGATGTGCTAATAATAGTATATGTCCACCTAGCTATGGGTGTTTTACAAACTTGAATGGTTTTGGTGAGAACAACACTATCGCCACAAGAATTATCAGCAATTAAGGTAACCGTCATGGTGCCATTTATTAAGGGCGTTTTAGTTTGTGCACCTGTACCCGTATTTCCATTTCCAAAATCCCAGTAATAAAAACTTGCACCGCTTGTAGTGCTCGCATCAAAAAATACGGAGTCGCTAGTATTGGTAAAGGTGAAACTTGGAATAATTGAGTCACATACCTCAATCATCAGCGTATCAAAAGCGCTATTGCCACAAGCATTGTAAGCTGATAATACAACGGTAAAAGCTCCTGCTGTTGCATACACTTCGGTTGGGTTTTGAGCGGTAGAAGTATTTCCATTTCCGAAATCCCACATAAGTGAGTCTTGACCAGTAACGTTTGCATTAAAGTTTGCGTTTAAGCCCAATCTTGAAAAAACCATGTTATTTATAACCACGGGTATGCACGAAAGGGTAGAAGTGGTGAAATTTATCCAAGCCGTACTATCTGCGCCACAGCGATCTCTCACATATACATCATACGTGGTGTTTACAGCTAATCCGGCAACGGTGTAAGGCGATGTTACAGAATTAAAACTGAATCCGCTACCAAGCGCGCTCCCGGTGGTAACTACTTGAATATCTGAAACGCCCGAAAGGCTTGTCCAGTTTACATCAAAACCAGTTGCTGTTTTGTTGCTAATGGTAATACTAGTGGTTAAGGCCAAGCATCCGGTGGTAGTAACTGTGTTGCTTATCCAAGTGCTGCTAGTGGTTCCACAAACATCTCTTACATAAATATCATAAGAAGCACCGGCCGTTAAACCCGTAATTACAAAAGGAGAAGCCACGGAGGGATATATAACACCTGTTCCTTGGGCGGCTCCTTGCGCCACTACTTCTACATCAGAAAGCCCAGAATTACTTACCCAACTAACACTTGCCGAAGTGCTGGTGATGTTACTAAAAGTGATGTTACTTGGTGCAGCGCACGGGCCTGTTCCTCCCGTTATGGAAATGTTGTCTATCGAAATATCTCCTCTAAAACCGGTATTTATACCAACAAACTTTAGCCTTATGGTATCTCCGCTGTATGCGGATAAATTAACGGTATCGCTGAGCCATGCTGCAAAGTTGTTTACTTGTTGCTGTCCGCTAATTGTTCTTAAAGAGGTAAAGCCGTTTCCGTTATCTATTTCTACACTTAAAGATGTAATATCTTGGCCATACATGTAATAGTAAAATTCTAAAATGGGCTGTGTTAAAAAAGTAGGTAAAAATATACTCGGGCTTAGTATTTCAGAAGTTCCCGTTCCAATGGATGCTTCTGTATAAAGGAAGTTTCCACCACCGTTAAAATCTCCAAAAGGTCCGGTTTGGTTAGAAGGTGTGCCTCCCGACCCAGTAGTCCAGCGTGTAGCTGTATCATTATCTCTAGTCCAGCAAGCATTTATTAAATCTCCCACATTAGTATTTCCCGTGCCCAGGGCCCAACCTGCACCATCAAAATTTTCTAAAAAAGGAGCGTTTATAGTGCCGCAAAGCGTGCTAAATAAACTGCTGCTCGTGTATAAACTTACATCTGCGCCACAACTATCTCTTACCAATACTTGGTAGGTAGTACCCGCTTGTAACCCAGTAATAGTAGTGCTTCCGCTCAAAGCGGAGGTAAAGCTAAACGGAGCCGTGCTGCCCACTGGACGGTATTTTACAATACTACCCAAGGTAGAAAGGCTGCTCCAACTAATTTGCAAGGTTGAGGTTGTGGCTGTTACTAAACTTAAATTACTTGGCGTGGCGCAGCCAGTGCTATCTACAATTTGAACGTCATCTAAAGCCATATCGCTAGCCGTTCCACCCGCGTTTCTGTATCCTATAAAGCGTAATTGCACCGTGTCTCCAGCGTACGCACTTAGGCTTACCACCGCTTCTTGCCAAGCATCTGTGTTGGCAGTTTGTTGCTGTCCGGTTAAGCTCCACGCTTGCACCCAAGCGGCTCCATCCCAAACCTCTACTTCCATTCTGTTTATGGATGCTCCATACATGTGATACCAAAAGCGTAATTGCGGATTGCTTAAAGGCACCAAGGAAATAAAAGGTGTGGTAAGCGGTGTGTTTTGCGCGCCACCATTTCCATCGGTAAACATAAATTTACCGGTGCCGGTGGTATGGTCGGCACTAGGGCCGGTGTTGGCACTGGCGGTAGCGCCTTGTTCAGCCGCCCAAAAGTAGTTGCCTCCAAGTGTTCTGTCCCAGCAATCATCAATGCTTCCAGGGTTAAATACGCTTCCGCCAGATATAAAGGTGGGGCCGTCAAAACTTTCGTTAAAAGGAGCTAAAAACACGCCACATGCGGTGGTATCCGAAACCGGAATAATGTTCCATGTGCTTGTGCTTGCAGCTCCGCAACTATCGCGCACGTAAAATTCGTAGCCCGTTTGTGGGTTTAATCCAGTAACGGTAAAGGGATTTGTGGTAGCCATTACTACGGTTCCGCTACCGGAAACAAAACCGGGTGCTCCGTATTCAATTTGCCAATTAGTTGCTCCACCAGTTGTCCAGCTCAACGTTACACTATTGGAGTTGGTAGCGGTAATTGCTAAGTTATTTGGAGCAGGGCAAGCTGGTGTTTCTTCCAAAACCACATCGTCAATAGCAATGTCACCGTTAAAACCATTGTTGGTCCCAATAAATACAATCCTAACGGTATCGCCAGATACATTACCTGCATTAAAGAATTGCTGAACCCAAGGTGCGGTATTAGTTGTTTGCTGTTCCCCTACTAAACTACCAATAATGGTTCTTATGCCGTTTTTTTCAATAGCCACTTGAAGTGAATCTATGTTTGCACCATACATATAATACTGAAACCCAACTCTAGGATTTGTTATAGTGGTAGGAATGTAAATTGAGGGAGAACTAATTTCACCTGCTCCAATTGCTCCTTGGCTTGCTTCTGTAAATAAATAGTTTCCGGTGCCGGAGAAATCTCCACTCGGACCAGTATTAAAAGAAGCAGTAACTCCAGATCTTGTGCTAAAATCAGGATTGTTGCCGGTAGCTCGTGTCCAACAACTTGAGATGGTAAAACCTGTATTTTGAGCTCCCGTTCCACTTACCCATGAAGCACCATCAAAATTTTCGGCAAAGGGTGCTGTAAAAAGTGAGCAATCTGTAATTGCATTGGCTGATACAAAATTCCACAAACTTAAATCATTAGCTCCACAGCTATCGCGTACATAAAATTCATAGCTAGTTTGGTTTGTTAAGCCAGAAATAGTAAAAGGATTAGTAGTAACATTAATAAGCGTACCCGTACCGTTAGTGAAACCAGGAGCACCGTATTCAATTTGCCAATTTGTAGCACCTCCAGTTGTCCAAGCTAATGTTACACTAGTGCTATTAGTAGCCGTTACATTTAATGCCGATGGTTCAAGACAGGAAGGTCCAGCTTCAATTGAAAAATCATCAATTGCAATATCCCCATTAAAACCATTGTTGGTTCCTATAAATACAATGCGAATAGTATCTCCTGAAAAAGCAGATATGTCAGAATATTTTTGAATCCAAGCATCTGCGTTTGTAGCTTGTTGTTGCCCAATTGTACTACTTATTTTGGTTCTGATTCCATTAAGGTCAACCAGTACTTCTAACGAGTCAATATTAGCTCCAAACATGTGGTAATTGAATCCCACACGAGGGTTTAAGATTGAGCTAGGAACATAAATAAGGGGAGAGGCAATTTCACCAGCTCCAAGCGCACCACCACTGGCTTCGGTATAAATATAGTTTCCGTTACCCGTTGTAGCATCGGCTGTAGGTCCGCTACCTCCGCTAGTTGTTGGTCCGTTGCCGGTAGAAAAGTTAGGATTGGCAGCAGTTGGTACCGTCCAACAATTAGAAATTAAACTGCCTGCATTGCCAATACCTGTTCCGGTTACCCATTCTGTACCGTCAAAATTTTCGGTATGAGGAGCCGTTAATAGTCCACAATCTGTTAAGCCGCAGCTTACTAACGACCATTCGCTAACATCGCCAGCAGCGCAACTGTCTCTCACATAAAAGCAATATTCTGTTTGTGACGATAAACCAGAAACCGTAAACGGATTTGAACCGACATTTACTAAAGTACCAGCGCCAATTCCACCTGTAGGATTGTAACCGGCAGCACCGTACACAACTTGCCAATCGGTTGCTCCACCACTTGTCCAATTTAAGGTAATGGAACTAGCACTAGCGCCCGTTATAGCTAAAGCAGATGGTTTTGGGCAGGTAGGTGCTTCGTCCACTTTTACATCATCGATACTAATGTCTGACTGATTTCCATTGGAAGTTTTTTCAGCCGTAAATTTTATGGTCACTGTTTGGTTTACAAAGGCCGAAAGATTGACTTTAGCTTCTAGCCAAAGATCGTTTTGCGCATTTTGCTGATTTCCACTTAAGGTATCAACACCTATATAAGTTAAGCCATTGTCGGTAGAAACTTCTACATACAATTCATTCACATTATTCCCAAACATATGATACCAATAACTAAGCTCTGGACTGGTAAGGGGTGTTAAATCAATTTGAGGGGTAGTAATTTCGGCTAAAAGCGGAGGCCCTGCAAAGCCACCGGATTCTGTAAAAATGTAACCGCCATTCCCTGACGTGTGATCACCGATGGTACTTCCAGTACCATTTGATTGTGGAGTGGAGGGACCTGTTTTCCAAAAGTAAGTGGCTATTGGATTTCTATTCCAACAGGGATCAATGTTTCCTGCAACGCCAAAACCAGCTGCTCCGGGATCAAAATTAGAGCCGTCAAAATTTTCGCTGTAAGGTGCTAAAACAGCCGTACACAGCGTGTTTAGCGTTACCGGGCCTATCCAATCAGAAGTGGAGCCAACTCCGCAGCTATCGCGTACGTAAAAATCGTAGGTAGTGCTAGGTGATAATCCCGAAAGGGTAGAGGGGTTTGCATTAGCAGCTGCAATAGTGCCGTTGCCTTGTGTAAATCCGGTGGTGCCATATTCTATTTGCCAATCAGTTGCTCCACCGCTTGTCCAAGCTAAATCTACACTATTTGCGGTAGCATTACTCACCGTTAAATTAGCCGGTTTTGGGCAAGCCGGTTGTTCTGCAATACTCACATCATCTAAAGCAAAATCTGACGTAAAACTTACGCCAACGGCTTTGGTAACTTCAAACGCTACTTTTATGGTATCGCCTGCGTAGGCAATTAAATCTACAATCACTTCATTCCAAGGGGCTGCACTAGCATTTTGCTGAGCGCCACTTATAGTGTGTACAATGGTGCTGGTGCTACCGTTAAAAACACGCACGTTTAAGGTGTTAAAATCTGCCCCGTAGGCGTGGTAATAAAATTTTAATTCAGGATTTATTAACGCGCTAACATCTACCAAAGGGGTGCTTAATACGGTAACATTTGGGCTAAAAGCAAAGCCAAAATACGTTTCGGTGTATAAAAATTTACCAGTTCCGCTGGTATGGTCGGCACTTGGGCCAGTGTTGTTAGAAGTTGTGCCGTTTTGGCCAGCGGTAAATACAAAAGCCGAATCTGAGTCTCTTCTCCAGCAGGCATCTATAACTCCGGGCGTATTGTTGTTACCAAGCGTCCAAGTGGCTCCATCAAAGTTTTCAATAAGTGGTGCAGCAATAGGCGCGCAATCGGTGGTAGCGCTTATTGGCCCAAGCCAAGCGGATACACCGCCAACGGCACAGCTATCGCGTAAGTAAAATTCATATGTGGTGCTTGCCGTTAATCCAGCCACAGCGGAAGGATTGCCGGTGCTAGAAAGGTACGTTCCGCTGCCTAAAGCAAAACCGGATGCACCGTACTCAATATTTTGAAAAGCTGCGTTTCCAAGATTTGTCCATTGCAAGGAAACACTGTTTTGAGTAGTTCCTAAAACATTAAAGTCAGTAGGCGTTTGGCAGCTAGGCGCAATGCCTACAAAAAAGTCATCAATAGAAACATCATTATTGGTTCCGCCATTGTTGTTGAAGGTGGTAAATCTAAAAACAGCCGTATCATTACCATAAGCACCAAGGTTTACCACCGCCTCCTGCCAAGCCTCAGTGGTGGAAGTTTGCTGTTGTCCCGTTTTAGTATAAATGGATGTCCACCCGTTTCCGGTGTTAATTTCTACATTTAGGTTTACCACGCTATTACCAAACATGTGGTACCAAAAACTTACTTGCGGATTGGTTAAGGTGCTGAGGTCAATGGGCGGGGTAATTAGTTCAGCTTCAATGGTATCATTAGCAAAATTTACCAAACGTTCCGCGTAAGCAAATTGCCCGCTGCCGCTGGTATGGTCATTTTGTGTTCCGCTATTATTGTTTATGGTAAGGGCTGGGCCGGTTTTCCAAGCATAAGGCGTTAACGGACTTCTAAACCAACAGGTTTCAATAGTGCCGAGGTCTGCGTTGTTTGTTCCGGTTGTCCAATTCGTTCCATCAAAATTTTCGGTATGTGGAGTGGCTAAAACGGTGGTGCAAAAAGTAGTGAAACTTACCGGGCCTACCCAATTAGAAACATCATTGGCACCGCAGCTATCACGCACATATACTTCATACGTAGTGTTAGAAAGTAAACCGCTTATTTGTGCAGGATTTGTATTTGCAGTTATCCGCGTGCCAGCACCGATGGTAAAGCCGGGCGCACCATATTCCAATTCCCAATCGGCAGCACCACCGCTTGTAAAGCTTAATTGCGCTTTGTTAATCCAACTAAAATCTACCGCAAAGTTTGTTGGCTCTAGGCAAGTAGGCGTTTCTCTTATTTCAACATCATCTAAACTAACATCGCCCAAGCCACCTTCTAATGATTGCAGCACCGTAAATTGCACAATAATGGTGTCGGTTGAGTAAACGGATAAATCAACCGTAGCTTCCAGCCAAGGTGCGTTTCTATTGTTTTGTTGTTCACTGCTTAAAGTCCAAACGGAGGTAAACGTGTTTCCGCCATCGGTACTTATTTCTGCGGAAAGCGTACCAATTTGGGCGCCATACATGTAGTACCAAAAGCTAAGTTGCGGCACGGTTAAAGCGCTCATTTCTATGGCCGGAGTTTGTATGGTGGCGGTGTAAGGTGCTCCTGAATTTACTAGGCGTTCACTTAAAATAAATTTGCCGGTGGCTGTTCCGCTGGTATGATCTACCGCTGGGCCGGTAGTATTACTCACAAAATTTTTGGGTGCAGATTTAAAAACAAAGTCACTTGTGTAATTTCTAATCCAACAGGTATCAATAGTTCCGGTACCAAAATTGCCGTTTCCGGTTGTCCAACTTACGTTTTCAAAATCTTCTAAAAAGGGCGCGGAATAAGCGTTGCACAACGTATAGACGCTAGTGGTGTTGCTCCAAAAACTAACATCGCCCACGGCACAGCTGTCGCGCACTCTAAAATCATAGGGGGTACCATCGGTTAACCCGGAAACTGTAAAAGGATTAGAAGTTGCATTTACCAAAGTGCCGCTGCCGGATGTAAACCCAACCGGCCCGTATTCTATTTGCCAATTTGTGGCGCCGCCAGTGCTCCAGTTTAATTGAACAGTGTTTTTAGTAATAGTGCCCACAGCTAAATTGGTAGGCTCGGTGCACGTAGGTAAGGGTATGTGGTTTACAATAACGGTAAAGGTGCTATCCGGTAAAAACTGTACGGTGGAAGAGCAGTTTGGATTAGCTCCAAACGTTCTAAAGGCGTGTAAAAAGAATAAAAGATCTCCGGCACCAGCTGCACCATTTGCAAAATTTAAACCGGCTCTAGTATAAGTTTCGGTTCCGGAAGAATCCCACGTTTGATTGCCAAGTGTTACGTTGGCTTCTGTTGTGTTTGTGTTTAAATACTCAACAAAAGAACGTTGCTCAGAAATCCATCCATTGCCGCTAAAAGGTGCAGTAATAGTATAAAATACATCTACAGAAGTGATGTACCTGCCCGCGCCAATGCTCATTTTTAGAGTATCGCTACAGCCAAATGCATTACTGTTTGTGGTCGTATTATTGTTAAACACCGTAGATTGTACACCTCCATAAAAGGTGGCAGTGTCTGAAACTGTTTGCGCGAAAACTAATTGCGATAAGAATAGGAAGGTAAAAAGGAAGAAAACTTTGTGTAAGATTATTCTCATTATATAGTGCTTATTTTCAACAATTTACGCACTACATCATTAGGTTTTACTTAATAGCGTAAGGTTAAGAATCTAAAACGTTAACACATTGATGTGCGAATGGTTAGATTTGAAAAAGTGCATAACGAAACGAGAAACTGGTGGTAATGAAGGTGAAAAAGGATATTCTCAGCAACTAAATAAATGCAAATACCAAAGTTGATTATGTAGTGCTAATCTTACTTGAGTAACGTTTTACAAATCGAAACCATAGAGTTTCAGTTTATTATAAAGCGTTTTTCTATCAATATTTAAAAGCTTGGCGGCTTTGCTTTTGTTGTAGCGTACTTTTTCCATGGCTTCTAATATTTTCTCACGCTCCATTTGGCTCTCCAACTCTTTTAAATCCGTAGAGTTAGACCGATTTACACTGCTAAATACATCGGCATGGTTGTGCAGCACTTCACTAGGCAGCGCTTCTATGTTTACCGTTTCGCCTTTACTTAAAAGCGCAGCACGTTTTACCACGTTTTTCAATTCTCTCAAATTTCCCGGCCAACTGTAGTCCAATAGCGCGGTAAGGCAATTTTCCTCAAACCCCGTTATGCTCTTGTCTAGTTCGGCATTGGCCTGTTGTAAAAAGTGCCTAGCGTATTGCTCTACTTCTTCTGGGCGGCTGCGTAACGGGCTAAGTTCTAATTTAAATTCATTTAAGCGGTGGTATAAATCTTCCCTAAAGTCGCTGTTTTTTATGCTTTCGCGGAGGTTTTCATTTGTAGCAGCAATTAAGCGAATATCCACGGCAACATCTTCTGAACCGCCAATGGGGCGCACCACGCGCTCTTGCAAAGCTCTCAGTAATTTTATTTGTACATCATAGCTTAGGTTCCCTATTTCATCTAAAAATAAGGTGCCACCATCAGCTAATTTAAATTGACCAATTTTATCTTGCAAAGCCCCTGTAAAACTGCCTTTCTTATGACCAAAAAGTTCACTAGCGGCTAAATCTTTTCCTAAAGAACCACAATCAATGGCAATAAAAGGATGTTGGTTTCTCTTACTGTTTTGATGGATACGTTTGGCTATGTATTCCTTACCTGTGCCACTTTCTCCTTGTATTAATACACTCATATCAGTTGGCCCAACCAATGCAATATGCTCTAATAACAACTTAGTTTGAGCACTTTTACCTTCTACAAAAACATTTCCGGCAGCAGCCTCTTTTGTAACATCAGTTTTTAAAGTTTCACTTTTGGCAGGTGCAGCATTATTTTTTTGGCTCAGCGTATTCTGAACCACCGCCAATAATTCACTAGGATTTACCGGTTTGGTTAGGTAATCAAAAGCACCGGCTTTCATGCTTCGCACTGCCATACTTATATCGCCATAGCTAGTAAGTAAAATTACGGGAGGCGTGGTTTCTAAAACCTCGTGAAGCTTTCCCAGCATCTCCAAACCATCCATACCGGGCATCCTATAATCGGTAATTATAAGCTGCACTGGGTTTTTTGGCAGTTCTTGTAACGCTATTTCTGCCGATGAATAAACCGAGGGTTCATAACCGTTTTTGCTCAAAAAACCACTCAGCATTTTTGCAAATGTGGCGTCATCATCAATAATGGCTATTCTCGTGGACATTCAGTGGTTTTTAAAGAGGCGCAAAGCTAATCAAACCCACTTTATTTCAGTTTTACTGAATATGTAAGTTTTGGTGAAGGTTCGATACTTGAAATACACACTTTATCACATAGCCTTTTACTATTATTTTTTTTTAATCTAAATACTATAGCTGCATTCTTAGCATATTGGTATATAGTAATTTAGCAACATGAATGAAAAAAAATGTAAGCAATGTGGAACTTGGAACGATAGCAAAAATTCGCATTGCATCAACTGTGAAACGGCCTTTGTAGATGTCCGAAGTTCTGAACGTTCTTTACAAGAAAAAACAGAACTAAATCCTTTCCCAATGCTCAGTATTCTCTCTGATGATAGTGTTTTTACTAAAATTTGGAAAGTGCCGGTAATGATTGGTCAACTTATTTTTTTGTCCATTCTCTCGGTTATTGCGGCCATTGCTTCATCTACTGTTCATTAATGCGGGTTTTTACTACATATTTTTGGTTTTGCTTTTTACTTTTTTGTGTCAATCAGTTTATAGAAAAACTAGGTGTAATTATACCTTTTGTGCACAGTTACCTAGATGATTTTTTAAGTGCCGGAATTGTTTTGGGATTTGCTTTAGCCATACAACAGCAACTAACTTTTCGCAATAAAATGTACATTTTTACTTTTTGGCATGTGCTCTTTTATGTGCTATGGTACAGCCTACTTTTTGAACTTTGGTTTCCTACTTTTGATAGCAGGCATTACGCTGATGCTTACGATGTAGTAGCCTACGCGGCAGGAGGTTTTTGTTTTTATCAATTGGGAAATAAGCCTGTAAAAAGTTTAATACGCTTTAGAAAAAAGCTTACTAGTTAAAAATTTTATCAAGCAACTTAGCGCCTTGTTTTACAGCACTATCCAATAAAATTTTAGGGTCAGCCATTATTTTTTTTGCTTCAGTAACGGCTCTATCTACTGTGCCCATGGCGACAGCCGGCATGTTTTCGGTATTGTTGGTTTCCTCTACTGAAAGCACACCTTTTATTTTAGATGCGTGTAGCACAATTTCTTGGCAAACATCCTGCATACATCCACAATTAGAACTACTAAAAAATGGATATAAACTTACTTTTGTTTTCAATTTTGTTTCTAGCTGCTGCTTTAAAATAAGCTGTGCAGAGCTGCGACCAAAGTCAACCGATTGAAAAACGATTACGGCTTTAAAACTTTCAAACTCATCAGATTTTACGCAAAAGCTGTAGCTGGCGGCCTGAGCATGGCTTACTACTGAAAAACAACACAAACTAAAAAGTAAGAGTAACTTGAGTTTCATGCGCATGGTACAATTCAAAATTGATGGTGTGAAGGTAAATATTTTCAAATCCTAATTTAATGCAAAGCAGGTTTCAATGCTAAATTTTGTAAAATTTCAGCTTCTTGGTTTGCCAATTCCTCCCATCTGTCCAATACTTCTTGCGTATCAAAATAGGTGCAAGCCATATCCACAAACACATTGCCGTGCTTGGCTTCAGAAACATATATCATGTGATAAAATTCCGCAAGTTCTTTATTTTCAATATGCTCGCTAATCATTTTAAAGCGCTCAAAGCCTCGGTTTTCCACAATGCTGGCAATAATTAACCTATCGCGAAAGCGTTTTTCTCTATCGGAATGGCAAAGTTTTAAAAGCTGTTTCATGTACAAATCTTCACCAATGCTATGGTTTAAAGTTAAGCCACGCTTTTCCATAATTCTATATACCAGCCTAAAATGTTCCAATTCTTCAATACCGGTGTGGATTAGTTCAGGAATTATTTCGGTTCTATCCGGATATTTTGCTACAAAACTCATGGCCATACTGCTCGCTTTTCGCTCGCAATCAGCATGATCTTTTAAAAAATCATCAAAATTGGCAAGCACTGTTTCAATCCACGCTTTTGATGAGGCCACTTTAAGTTCTAACTGCATCTCCATATTCTGTACTTATTTTAGCCAAAAGTAAGCAACTCATGCAAGGCATTTCTGAGCTTTATGTTAATTATCAAAAGCGTTTCACCGTTTATCCTGAATCAATGTTTGATTTTCAGATACATGAAGCGGTACGTATTATAGTAGTAATTCCTTGTTTTAATGAAGATTTGGATATGCTTTTGAAAAGCTTAAGCACTACAAATCAATTTGATACAGAGGAGGTTTTGGTTTTATTGGTTTTTAATCATGGTGAGCAGGTAGAAACAATAATTAAAGATAAGCACAAAGCTCAGTTAGCGCGTTACCAAGCGATAAAATTATCTAATGGATTAGAAATTAGAAGCATAGCTGCTTTTGATTTACCCAAGAAACATGCAGGTGTAGGTTTGGCAAGAAAAATTGGTATGGATGCAGCAGCCAAACTTTTTCAAACCATTAATTTTGATGGTTTAATCGTTTGTCTAGATGGTGATTGCACGGTTTCCAAGAATTATTTTCATGAACTTTTGAATACAGAAAGTAAAAAAGTAAATGGTTTAAGTATTGCTTTTGAACATCAAAAGGAGGGAGGAAGCCATCAAACGGAAATGCTACGGTATGAAATATTCTTACGTTACTATATTCAAGGTTTACGTTTTACGGGTTACAAACACAGTCATCATACCATTGGTAGCAGTATGGCGGTGCGTTGTAGCAAATATGTAACCCTTGGCGGGATGAATAAACGCAAGGCAGGTGAAGATTTTTATTTTTTGCATAAGCTAATGCCGCATCCTAATTTTTACACTTTAAACAGTTGCAAAGTATTTCCTTTACCAAGATTTTCTGATCGTGTACCCTTTGGCACCGGTAGAGCAATGTTAGATATGGCGAATGGTGTAAAAGATTTTGAAACGCTTTATAATCCACAAATATTTGTAATTATAAAACAATGGCTTTCTGCACAAAAGGAGCGTGTAGCTACTCCCACACCCATAAAAATACAAGCGTTTATTGAAAACGAAAATTTGCAAAAAGATTATAATGATTTACAAAAAAGATCAACCGATGATATCAAATTTTTAGAGAACTTTGATTTTTGGTTTGATGGCTTTAAAATGCTGAAATTAGTACACTTTTTAAGAGATACGTTTTATCCAAATTTGCCTATTTTAGAAGGTGTAAACCAGTTATTTTCGCAAGCATTTATTTCTGTAGATCAAGTGCATGCATACCTAAAGGCACAAGATGAAGTAGGCAAACTACCAAACAACGTAAGTTAAAAACAGGATTGAAAAATATGAATTATAAAGCTTTAAAATATCTATTAGCTTTTGTGCTGCCGCTGTTTGTGGCTATTTCTTTTCTCACACACGGGTGGATTACGTTTATACCTGTACTGTATGCCTTTGGGTTAATTCCTTTATTAGAATTATTATTTAAACCCAGCGATAAAAATTTGGAGCAAGCAACTGAAGCATTGATTGTAAAAGATAAATTGTACGATACGCTCCTTTTTTTAGCTGTGCCTGTGCAATTTGGTTTTTTAATTTGGTTTTTATTTAGCATTCAAAACTTACCTTTTTACAGTGCTACTTTTTTTGGGCGTAGTGTTTCCATGGGTTTAATGTGTGGAATATTAGGCATTAACGTGGCGCATGAATTAGGGCACCGCAAGGAAAGAATGGCGCAATTAGCCGCTAAAAGTTTACTGTTTACTACCTTATATCAGCATTTTTTTATAGAACATAATTACGGTCATCATAAAAATGTAAGCACACCTAATGATCCTGCTTCCAGCCGATTAAACGAGCCTTTATATATGTTTTGGATCCGTTCGGTTGTGTACAGTTATATAAGTGCTTGGCAAATTCAGTTTGGAATATTGCAACGCAGTAAACAATCTTTTTTAAGCATAAAAAATGAAATGCTCTATTTCGCACTGCTTTCTTTGGCTGCCATATATGCTATTTTTTATTTAGTGGGTGCCATGGCTTTAGGCGGATTTTTATTGGCAGCTGTTGTGGGTATATTACTTTTAGAAACCGTTAATTACATTGAGCACTACGGCTTGGTAAGGCAAAAAGTAAACGAACAACGCTACGAGCAAACCAACCCAATGCACTCTTGGAACAGTAATCACGTAGTGGGCCGTATGGTATTATTTGAGTTATCGCGCCACAGCGATCATCATGCAAATCCCCATAGAAAATTTCAGATTTTAAAGGCACATCAAAACAGTCCGCAAATGCCTACCGGTTACCCTGGTATGATGTTGCTTTCTGCGGTGCCACCGGTTTGGTTTAAAATTATGAACAAGCGTATTGCTGCTTTAGAGGCATAAAACTAAAAAGCCCGAACAAGGCGTTCGGGCTTTTAAAATTTTATAAATAACTATTAAATTAAACTGCTGCACGTGCTCGCATCTAAGGGCACTTTTACATCATAGTTTAATTTGTCTGGTGTAGCATCTACATTTATTACCTCACCATTATACCACACTCTAAATTCATACGTCTTATTTAATTCAAGTTTGCTTGTACTGGCTTCACCTTTTCTTACATAGGTTAGGTAACTCCACCAAGCTCCGCTATTTTTTTCACGGTAGTACACATAAAAACTTGGCTTAAGCGTTAAGTTAGAATTATCAGTACAGGTGCCTTCTAAAGTAATATTAATAACCGGTGGAGGCGTGCGGTTAATAGTAATGGTAGCCGAACCTGAGCAAGGATTAAAACTGTTACTTTCAGCAATAATGTTCCCTTTGTTATACCAGCTGCTACCATCTCTTACTATAAACTTACAATCAGCACTCGGGGCATTATAAAAATTAAATTCCTGTCCGTTATATAAACGTTGCAATTTTGAAGAAAATTGGCTTACGCTTTGATTATTAGAAGTAAATACTAAATCACAGTATAAGTTTTCTGCATTTGTTTGATCAAAACCAGGCATGGCAACGGTTACTTTACCATTTGCATTCCAAAATGAGCATCTAGGTCCTTTAAAATCAATATTATACCAGCTTAAATGTGTGGTGGTAAAAACCATTTCAAGTTTAGAACCATTGGTTATCACGGTTCCGGTTTTTTCATACGCCCATGTTGCGGTAGCAACATCATAACTCCAAATAGGAATAGTATCTCCCGCTTTTATAGCAGTACCGGTGTACATATTCATGGTGGTGGCATCTATTTCCATGTTTACAGAAATAGGTTGACTAAACTGTTTTACAGGAGTACCTCCTACATTCATATCAATACTTGCAAAACCAGCGGTATTAAAATAAATATCTTCCCGCTGACCATTTCTACCAATCACATTGGTTGGTGTAAATCCTCCCGGAAAAGATCTAGTACTGGCATCACCACCTTCTGCATCAAAATGTGTTAAACTCACTTCCAACGTACCTCCGGAAATTAAAGCACCATTAGCGTCACGCATTTCAGTTCCGGTAGGGATATTTACACTTGCACCGGTTTTTTTAACCCCCGTAGCATTTACGCCTATTTGAATAGGAGCAGTAGTAATACCGCCTGTAATACTTTCATTTGTAGTGGTATTAGCTACCCCTGCCGGTGGATTAGCTACATCAATCATATTTAATGTAAGTACTTGTTGGTTTTCACCTAAGCCAAAATAAGCTTCTGCATTTATGGGTAGGTAGCCAGGGGCTTTTGCCACAATTCTATAGCTTACAGGATTTTCAGCCGTTACAATACGTCTCGGGTTTAGAGCTAGTTGAATTCTGCCTTGTGTTACGGTAAAATTCTTAGTTGCGCCAGATTCTAATATATGCGCTGCATCAGGGCCTTCAATGGTAACCTCCACATTTTCAATAAACTTGTTGGGATCAGCCGGATCCACAAATTCTATCATTGCCGAATAAGCAATAAAGTCTGTATTTAATTTTAAACCGAAATTTTCGGTAGGGTCTGAGCAGCTTATTAAAAAGCCTAAACCTAAAAGAATTGCTATTTTTTTCATAAGTATAGTATGGATAAATTTAAAGTCTAATTGCTAATCGTAGTTGTATAAAAGGAAGCCATCGGTAATCATCAAATCCTGCTTGTAAATCAGCTTCTTCTTCGCTGGTATCTGCTAATAAACCTTCGGCATCAAGACTCACACTGGGTGCGCCTGCGTAATAAGTACCTATTTCAAAACCAAAACCTACACGACCTTTAGGTACTGCGCGGCCAAAACCAAAACCCATGTAAGGAGCAAAACCGCCCCAATCTAAACCTAGCGTTACATTTCCAATATCTTCTTTGGTCAACGTTACTTCGCCAAATTGAATAGAATCGCTGTATTCCACAAACATGCTGGCATCATAACTTATAAGGTAAGAAAACCCACCAACCAGTTTAAAACTGCTTTTTTTGAAGGGCAAATACTCTAACAGTACATCAAGATTAGTGGCATTACCATTAGCAATAATATTTACAGAACTTCCATTTAAATCATACGCTGTGGTGTAGTCTTTAATTTGTAGATAGTTAAATCTACCTCTTACGTTAAGATTTGTGTTTATGTTGTAGGCATACTCCAATCCAAAACCAATGGCGCCTACATTTAAAGCTAAAGCTGATTTTTTTAAATACGTAGGCGGAACTTTTGGAATTTGAACCAATTGTAAGTTATCGGTTGAGGGAGTTTGGATACTATCAGCACTGACCTGAGCCTGCGCCAAAGAAGCTGTGAATAGACATAAAAGAATAAAGATTTTTTACATTCAATGCGTTATTAATTAAACAAAGAAAAAATAATCTATTCTTTACTAAATCAGTTGTTTAAAACCTTAAATTTTAAAAATATCACTCATTTGGAGTAGGCGGGAACTTACAATTTTTTAAACATTCCTATGCAGTACAGCAAGTAAAGGGTTAATTGAAATAGCGAAAACTTAAAAAGCACCACTTCCATAGAAAGTGATGCTTTTTTCACTTGAAATAAGTTGTATTATTTAAATGGTTTTCAAGGTGTCGTTTGTTGTGCTTAAATTTTGCAGCCGGTCATTATGTTTAGGCGTTTCGCGCTCCTCGCAATCCATACAATTTAAACCCTCGTTGGTCATTTCCCACCAATGGTTTACCATATAAAAGTCGTGCATATCTTGCACATTCGGCACATCATATATAAGATCAATCGTGTTTCTATCTAAGAAAATTTTTTGTCCCGGTTTTAAATACAATTGATAGCGCACGCGCTGCCCCTTGTATTTAATTCCTTCGCCTAGTGTATAGTAATTTTCAAATTTAAGTGCGTTGTTGGTTTGCTCATAGTTAAAAGAAATCTTTTCCGCTTGTAAGCTAGCCTCTCTTTTATTGTGGCCTTGTGCTTTTCTTTCTATCACCAAATAGTTAAAGGAATCGGTGCTTTTTAAAATATTGAGTTCCACATCTCTAAATATGTTTTGCTCGTTTAGCTCCATCCATTTTGGTTCAAAATTTTCCTCTTTAAATTTTTGATAAATATCGTTGTCCACAATATCTACGGTTATGCTGTCCTCAAGCATTGGCAATGCGGTACGCTGCGTAAAACCACCGTCTTCGTCCAAACTTATACCAATGCGAATACCAGAAACAGCTAAAATAATTGCTCCAATTATAATGCTTAAAAAAGCGCCACTTCTTGCACTTGGGTGCAGCGGTTCTAAATTGAGCAATAAGCGTAAACCTAAATATACAAACAGAAATAGCGGAGCCACCGTAACTAATATTACCCCCACTATAATACTGTTATAATGTAAGGTATTTAAGCTCACCAATTCTAAAAGACCTAAGAGTTCTTCTAACCCAACATTGCTTCCTAATAAATGGAAACCACCGGTAAGTATTGCTATCAAAAGGATTATTAAAATACCAAAGGCAAAAAGTATCAATAAAAAACCTAAAACTTTGCCAATTACTTTTATAAACAAGCGCACCGCTGATCCAATAAATTTTCCTAAATCACTAAAAAAACCTCCGGCACTTTTTTTATACCTGCTGTAATCATGCGCATTGGCTTGCATAGTAAAATCACTTATTTTTCCGCCCACTGCGTTAAACTCTTCACGTATAGATTTTTCAATGTTCGATATGTTTACGCGCTCTCCGCGCATTTCCAATTTTTCGGCTGTGGTGATAGCTTTAGGCACCACTATCCATAAAACAATATAAACCAAGGTGCCAAAGCCCGAAAAGAATAGCGCCACAAATAACAAGCGCAACCAAATAGAATTGATATTAAAATAATGACCTAAACCAGCTGCTACTCCGCCAATAATACGGTTTTCTGTATCTCGATAAATGGTGCGAGAAGTGCCTGCGTAAAAAGTTTGCTTATCAAAATCGGCCTTTTTATGTTGCTGTTCTTGCTCATCATCTGCATCTACAAAATCTTCGGGCTGACCCATAATTCCAATCACCGCTTCCACATCAGTTAAGGCCACCACTTGCTTCTCGCCCAAGCGTTCTTTAAAAAGTTCGGCAATACGGCTTTCAATGTCTTGTATTATTTCTTCGCCACCTTCCGTGCTTGCAAATTGTGCTTTTAACTTATTCAGGTATTGCTCTAAGCGCATAAAGGCGTCTTCATCTACATGAAAAATAAATCCCGCCAAGTTTATATTGAGTGTCTTATTCATCTTAATCTTGTTTTTTGGTGGTTTTTGCCACAGCTTTTACTAATTGATTCCAAGTTTCAGCCAATTCAGTAATGGCCGTTTTTCCTTCCTCGGTAAGGGCGTAATATTTTCTGGGCGGCCCACTTTTAGATTCTTCCCAGCGGTAAGCTAAAAGTTTTGCGTTTTTCAATCGGGTAAGTAGGGGATACAAAGTGCCTTCTACCACTATCATTTGCGCGTCTTTTAAATGCTCAATAATGTCAGAGGCGTAAGCATCTTTTTCGCGCAGTAGCGAGAGGATGCAAAACTCCAAAACACCTTTTCGCATTTGCGCCTTTGTATTTTCTAAGTTCATAATTTTTTGTTTTCACCATTTTCCTTAGCTATTAAAATGGTTATGCAAAGATATAGGAATAATAAGGTACTATGCAATACAAAGTACTATATAATTTTTAAGTTATTGTAAATAAGATAATTAAACTTTCACGAACACATAAAAAAATCCGAAATCACTTATTTAAATACAATTTTTAACTCTTTATTGAACTTAATTTCACCCTTATCAGATTATAAAAACCTGCCTTTGTAATGCTATATTTGCGGCTATGGCCGGAAACAGCTTTGGAAAAAATTTTGTGCTTACCACCTTTGGCGAATCGCATGGCGGCAGCATAGGTGGTATTATTGACGGCTGTCCTGCCGGCTTAGCAATTGACTTTAAAGCTATTCAAAATCAATTGGATAGAAGAAAACCGGGACAATCACGTATAACCACGCAACGCAAAGAAACCGATGAAGTGGTATTTTACTCCGGTATTTTTGAAGGAAAAACCTTGGGTACGCCCATTGGCTTTAGCATTGCCAATAAAGATGCGAAGAGTAAAGATTACGAGCACATAAAAAATCAGATACGGCCTAGCCACGCTGATAACACTTATTTAAGTAAGTATGGCTTACGCGATTACAGAGGTGGAGGTAGAGCTTCTGCCCGAGAAACAGCTTGCCGAGTGGTAGCAGGAGCCATAGCACAGCAACTCTTAGTGGACGTAAAAATTACGGCTTACGTTTCTTCAGTAGGGCCATTTTCGTTAGATGTTCCTTATCAAGATTTAGATTTTTCAGTAATTGAAAACAACTTAGTACGCTGTCCACATCCGGCTACAGCCCAAAAATTTGAAGCCTTTATTGACGAAACCCGAAAAAAAGGCGATAGTGTTGGCGGCATCATTACTTGCGTAATTGAAGATGTACCAGCCGGTTGGGGTGAACCTGTTTTTGACAAATTACATGCGGATTTGGGCAAAGCTATGCTCAGCATAAACGCGGTAAAAGGTTTTGAATACGGCAGCGGTTTTGCCGGTACAAAATTGCACGGCAGCGCGCACAACGATCAATACGATGCAAACGGAAAATTGCGCACTAATAACTCTGGAGGCATACAAGGCGGTATTAGCAATGGTTCGGATATTTATTTTAGAGTAGCCTTTAAACCCACCGCCACCATTATGCAAAACCAAACGGGTGTAAATGAAAACGGAAACCCAGTAACTGTAAAGGGAAAAGGTAGGCACGACCCTTGTGTAGTGCCGCGTGCCGTGCCAATTGTAGAGGCAATGGCTGCGTTGGTTTTGGTAGATAATATGTTATCTTCGAGGTTAAATAAACTGCATTGAGTATGCTACTTACGGAACAAATAATTAAGGAAATAAAGGCCATTGAAAACCCTAATAAGTTGCAAGAGCTATTAGCGTTTATAAGAAGTTTACGTGCTAAGAACCAAGAGAGTATCGGAAATAAATTGAAAAGACACGCGGGTAAGATTGATAATGCTGAGGCAGCGAATATTACCCAACTTGTAAATGAGGAATTTAGTAGAATTGAAGGGGATTGGTGAAAATGTCAAACATAGCCATCGATACAAATATTGCAATAGCCATTCTTAACGGGAATAAAGAAATAATCAACAAATTAGAGACTTTTGATAATGTGTTTCTGCCTTTTACTGTTGTTGGCGAATTGTATTTTGGCGTTTTAAATTCTTCCAAATCACAAACTAATTTATTGGCTTTAGAGTCGTTTTTAACTGATTTTGAAGTTTTAAACTCAAATTTTGAGATTATAAAACGATACGCTCAAATGCGTTTAGAGTTAAAATTGGCAGGAACACCGATTCTTGAAAATGATATTTGGATCGCGGCAACTTGTTACGCAAATAATATTGCTATTTACACCTTTGATAAACATTTTACTAGGTTGAAGGATATTGAAATTTTAACCTAAAAAACAGCATAAATTTTTATGAAACTAGCCCTCCATTGGAAAATTATTATCGGTCTTATTTTAGGTGTAATTTGGGCGTTGCTCAGCAGCCAGTTAGGTTGGAGCGCGTTTACACTTAATTGGATAGCACCATTTGGAACAATTTTTATAAATCTGCTAAAGCTTATTGCTGTGCCTTTAGTTTTGTTTTCCATTATTAGTGGTGTGGCCGGTTTGGGAGATCCTTCTAGCTTAGGCCGTATGGGCGTAAAAACGCTACTTTTTTATTTTGCTACCACCATTTTGGCTGTTTCGTTGGGTTTACTTTTAGTAAATATTATTGGCCCGGGTAAGTTGGTAGATGAGCAAACCCGCATAGACAACCGCATTAGCTATGAGTTTTGGGCAGCCGATCAAGGCGTGGAGGTAAAAGATGGTATTAATTATTTGGCTGCTCCTGAATTTGCCGATAGAGCGAGAGAAATAACCTCCCGCAGCCAAGCGGATATTGCGGATGCTGCCGTGATGGAAAAAATGCAAACCGCTAATCAAACAAAAGATGCCGGGCCCTTACAGTTTTTGGTTGACATAGTGCCAACCAATATTTTTAACTCCTTAGGTGATAATGGCCTAATGCTACAAATCATCTTTTTTGCTTTGTTTTTTGGTATCGCTATGCTGTTTATTCCGAATGAGAAAACAGAACCCGTACGCGCCTTTGTGGATGGTACAATGGAGATATTTTTAAAAATGGTGGACGTAATTATGCGCGCTTCTCCATTTTTTGTTTTTGCGCTTTTAGCGGGCGTTATTTCTAAAATGGCGGGCGATGATGTTGGCAAAGTATTGGAAATTTTTAAAGGCTTAAGTTGGTACTCACTCACCGTATTTTTGGGTTTAATGCTCATGATTTTTGCTATTTATCCAATCATCTTAAAATTATTTGTGCGTGTAATTTCTTATACCGGATTTTTTAAAGGCATGAGTCCTGCGCAAACCCTAGCCTTTTCTACTTCATCAAGTGCGGCCACGCTGCCAGTTACTATGGAATGTGTGGAAGATAATTTAGGGGTAGATAAAAAAGTAACCAGTTTTGTGCTGCCCATTGGCGCTACTGTAAATATGGACGGAACAAGCTTATACCAAGCCGTGGCCGTAGTTTTTTTGGCACAATTGCACATGATTGATTTAACTTTTGCGCAGCAAATTACCATTGTTTTAACCGCCACATTGGCTTCCATTGGCTCTGCCGCTGTGCCTAGTGCTGGTTTGGTTATGCTAATCATTGTGCTGCAAGCGGTTGATTTAAACCCCGCGTGGATAGGAATTATTCTTCCCGTAGATAGAATTTTAGATATGTGTCGCACCGTTGTGAACGTTACGGGCGATGCTACTGTTTCTACTATAATTGCAAAAGGTGAAGGTTTACTTAATTATCAGAAAGATAGAGATACTGAGGAAACATTTGAACCATAAATAGCACAACACACACGTATATATGAAAAGGTTTTTTAAGATTTTAGGCGTTATTCTGGTAATTTTTATTGCCGCTATTATTCTCTTACCCATTTTGTTTAAGGATGAAATAATTGCAAGAGCCAAAACAGAAATTAACAAGCAAATAGAGGCTGAGGTTAACTTTGAGGATATCGACATTAGTCTGTTTAGCACCTTTCCTAATTTTAATTTGGGTATTACCAAATTTACTATAGATGGCAAAGGAAATTTTGCCGGTCAGCGTTTGGCCTCCATTGGTGATTTTGACGTAGAGCTAAATTTATTTAGCGTAATGCAAGGCGACCAGTTTGAGGTTGAAGGTATTAGCATTAGCGATGCGGAAGTAAACGTTATTGTTGATAAAGATGGTAACGCCAATTACGACATCGCGAAAGCAAGTGAAGAAACAGAAGAAACGCCCGCAGATACTGCATCATCTAGCTTTAAGCTGAAACTGAAAAGCTTTACCCTTAATAATTTTAATTTGGTGTATGATGATCGAGAAGGAAACATAAAAGCGGTAATTAGAAAGCTAGATTTCAACGGTTCAGGTGATTTGTCGGAAGAGGTAGTGGACTTAAAAACCAACACTAAAATTGAAGATTTAACCGTGCGTATGGATGGTGTAGATTATCTGAGTCATACCAAAGCTTTTGCCGATATGGACGTGGAATTTAATCAACCACAGTTTAAAATTACGTTAAAAGAAAACACCATTGGTTTAAACGATTTACGCTTAGCGCTAGATGGTTATGTGGCTTTACCAACCGATGATATTGAAATGGATTTAAAAATGAAAGCGCCACAAAGTGAGTTTAAAAGCGTGCTTTCTTTAGTACCTACCGTATTTTTAGAGGGTTTTGAAACGGTAAAAACCACCGGTACTTTTAGTTTAGATGGTTTTGTAAAAGGGATTTACAATGGTGAAAATGAAGTGTATCCATCTTTTGATTTCAACTTTTTGGTAAACGATGGCACGTTCCGTTATCCTGATTTGCCGGCTGGTGTTACTAATATTAATGTAGAAGCGCACATCAAAAATCCGAGTAATACGTTAGATGCCACCGAAGTAAACATCCCTAAAGCTAGTTGCAATATTGCCAACAGCCCTTTTATGGCGGTGTTAAATTTAAAAACACCTATTTCTGATCCACAATTTAAAGGACAGATTAAAACTGATTTACAGCTTAAAAATTTGGGAGAAGTAGTGCCTTCTAGCGATTTTGATTATTCTGGGCGTATAAAAGGAGATGTAACTTTTGCTGGAAAAATGAGCGATGTGGACAATGAAAATTATGAAGCGGTTACCCTTGCAGGAAACATGGTGGCGAGTAATATTACGTTGAAAAGTGACAGCCTGCCTTTTCCGATAGTGGTAAGCAATGCGGAAATGAATTTTACGCCACAGCAGGTAAACTTGCCAAGTTTGCAAATGCAATTGGGTAAGAGTGACTTTGCAGCCAACGGAAAAATTGATAATATTTTAGCGTATATGTTGCAAGATTCTACGCTTAAGGCGGTGGTAAATCTCAACAGTACCATGCTAGATTTAAACCAGTTGTTTGCAGCAGCACCTTCTGGTGGTGAAGAAACTACCGAAAATACAGAGCAAAGCACGCCAATGGAAGCCATCCGTTTGCCAGAGAATATCAACTTCACTTTAACGAGTCAGATTTCTAAAATTTTATATGATAATTTGGAAATCAATGATTTACAAGGGGTAATTGCATTGAACAAAGGCGTGGCGCAATTGCGTGATGTTACCATGAAATTATTAAGCGGAGAAATTGCTATGGATGGTAGTTATAACAGCGTACTATCAGCACCAGAAGCGAAGTTTGATTTCAAAATCAAAAATTTCAACTTTAAAGAAACGTATGAAAAGTTTGTTTCTTTTGAAAAACTTGCACCTATTATGAAAACGGCTACTGGTAATTTCAGCACGGGTTTTTCTTTTACAGGAAATTTAAATCCTGATATGAGTCCAGATTTAAGCACCGTTTTAGCCAATGGAGCATTACAAACGGATGGCCTTTCCGTGGCGCCAAAATCGTTAGAAAAATTGGCGAGTGCTTTAAAAAATCCTTCACTTTCTAAATTAGACATTGGTAAAGTAAACCTAAGTTTTATGGTGGAAGATGGACGAGTGAAAGTGGAGCCATTTGACTTTACAGCTGGCAATGTAAAAGCTACGGTTTCTGGTAGCAATGGGCTAGATCAAACGCTTGATTATAAAATGAATATAGCTGTGCCGGTAAGTGGCATTAGCGCGGCTGATATTTTGAGCAAAATTGGTGCAAGCCAAAGTGGTAAGGTAGATGTAGCTGTATTAATTGGTGGAACGGTAACCGACCCAACGGTAAAAACTTCGCTTGGCGACATGGTAAACAATGTATTGGATAATTTAAAAAATCAGGCGAAGGAGAAAATTGAAGAGGTAAAAACGGATGCCATTAATAAAGTAAACGAAGAAGCTAAAAAACTGATTGATGATGCCGAAGCTAAAGGAAATCAGCTAATAGCCGAAGCGGAAAAACAAGCGGCTAATATAAAAGCAGAAGCTAAAAAGCAGGCTAACGTAATAAGAACGGAAGGAGAGAAGCAAGCTACTAAACTAGAGGCTGATGCAAAAGGCAATATTTTAAAAGAGCAAGGCGCACGAATAGCGGCTAAAAAACTGCGTGAAGAAGCTCAGGACAAGGCGAACAAATTAGAATCAGAAGCTGCTAAACGTGCAGATGCTTTGGTAGATAAAGCACGTGCGCAAAAAGAAAGCTTAGTGGCGGATGCTAGAGAAAAAGGGAACATTAGTAACAATTAATTTTAAGGTTGATAAAAATCTTAAGGTAAAAATGGCGTTCTAAGCTTTATGAATAAACATTTTTTTCTTTTACTCTTCTTTTTTTCTATAACAGCTTTTGCGCAACCTGAGCTGGGTGTTTGCACACAGGAAGTGGATGAAACTGCTGCCAAGCAAGTGCCACGGGCATTAAAAAATTGGAAAACGGGAAATTACAGAGAAGCAGAACGCTACTTAAAACAAGCAGTAAGTTTAGATGATACGTATGCGGATGCACTTTATCTTTTAGGTGATTTGTATGTAAAAACTTTAAAGTTAAATCGTGCAGAAGCATCGTGGACAAAGCTGTTAGAAGTATGTCCGGATTACAAACCTGAAGTGTATTATTTTTTAGGAACGCTACAATTGGAAAATGGAAAGCGAGATGAAGCTATTGCTAATTTCGACAAGTTTCTAAATCATCCCGAAAGGGACAGAGGCTATGAGCCGGAAGTAAAAAAAGCGAAAAAAGAGGCCTTACTTTTGAATGACCTTTTAGGAAATCCGGTGGTGTTTAATCCAAAACCTGTAAAAGCTATTAGCACCGCTGAAGATGAATATTTAGGCGTAATTTCTCCGGATCAAGAGTTGCTGTTTTTTACTAGGCGCGCCATGAAAACCACTTCTAAAGATGGGCCGGCAGCACGCAAACGTTTAGTGGAAGAATTTTCTATGGCCGAGCGCGAAACCAGCGGACAATTTAATCAAGGAAGTCCTTTACCAAGTCCATTTAACACAAGTTTTAACGAAGGGGGCCCGTCTATTACGGCCAACAATACCGAGCTGTATTTTACAGTTTGCGAGGATATTAACGGCTATCAAAATTGTGATGTTTTTTACAGTGAGCGCACCGCAAATGGTTGGACAATACCGCAAAGCGTAGGCGATCATATAAATAGGCGAGATAGCTGGGAATCGCAACCATCCGTTTCTGCAAATGGAGACATGCTGTATTTTGCGAGCAACCGAGAAGGCGGTATGGGAGGATTAGATTTATACGAATGCAAACGCCTTGAAGATGGAAAATGGAGCAAACCCACCAACATGGGTGCACCAATAAATACGCGTAAAGATGAAAAAACGCCTTTTATTCACAGCGATAGTAAAACCATTTATTTTACATCAAACGGGCAAATGGGCTTAGGCGGATATGATATTTATTACGCGCGTGCCAATGATACCGGTGCTTGGCAAGAGCCGCAAAACATAGGTTATCCCATAAACTCAGAGGAGGATGACTTGGGTTTATTTGTAAGCCTTGATGGTAAAACCGGCTATTTTGCCAGTAATAAACTGCGCGCCAATATGGGTTGGGATATGTATCAGTTTGATCTTCCCACGCAAGTGCAACCCAAGGCGGTAACGTTAATTACCGGACGCTTAATTAATGAAAATAACGAAGCAGATGAAGAGGCATCTTTAGAAATTAAAAATTTAAAAACAAAAGAAGTAACTAAAATTGATGTTGATAAAGAAACAGGAAATTACGCAAGGGTAGTGGAGGCAAGGCCAAAGGAAGATTTAATACTTACCGTTAAAAAGAAAGGCGCGGCTTTTAGCAGTAAGTATATTTCGGTGGGAGATGTAAAAACTAGTACAGTAATAAAAGCTCCGCTAGAAGTAAAACCTTTGGAAGTGGGCAAAGAATACACCTTAAATGATATTAACTTCCCCACCAATAGTTATCAATTAGATGAAGTTTCACGCGCGGTAATTGATGAGTTTATTTTGTTTTTAAAGGAAAATCCAAGCTTAAAAGCAGACATACAAGGGCATACCGATAACGTAGGAAATAGCGCTGATAACTTGGCTTTATCTAAAAACAGAGCAAAAACAGTGTATGATTATGTACTTGCAAAGGGCATTGGTCAAACGCGTTTAAGTAACCATGGCTACGGAGAAACAGTGCCTTTAGGCAACAACAATACGGAAGCAGGTAGGGCGCAAAACAGGCGTACTGTTTTTGTAATTACCTCGCGCTAAGCCGCTGCAGATAGTGCTGAGCTATTGGACACTTTGGCTTGCATTAGTTTATAAAACATTTTTAGAGCAACTTCTTGTTCGGTGTAGGTAAAGGTTTTGCTAAATACAGGCACTCCCCAAAAATATCTTTTTAGCAGCACAATGTAGCGCTGGTTATTTTGCACTAATAATTTAAGGGTAAAGTTTTTTTCCTTTACTTTTTTAAGAAGCATAAAGCCGCGGTATATTTTGGTATGTTGCATAAAGTAGGCGCATAAAAAAAGCCGCTACAAAGTAGCGGCTCTAATATTAACCTAAGGTGAATGCTACATTCTCTTTTCTTTAATTCTTGCAGCTTTACCGGTAAGTTCTCTTTGATAGAAAATACGTGCTCTACGTACTTTACCTTTCTTATTAATTTCAATTTTATCAAGCGTAGGAAGGTTTACAGGGAAAATACGCTCAACACCAATATTACCACTCATCTTACGAATAGTAAATGTTTCGGTTGGTCCTTCGCCACGTCTTTGTAAAACAATACCTCTAAAAAACTGGATACGCTCTTTCGCGCCTTCCACAATTTTATAATATACTGTAATGGTATCACCGGCTCCAAATTCCGGTAAATCTTTTCTTGTAATGTACTCGTCTTGTACAAATTTTAATAAATCCATCTATAAATGGTTTTTTTGTTTGCTAAAAACCAACGTTCACAATTTTTGCCAGAGGTTGATATTCAGTAGCTTAGTTAGGCTTTATATTCCTTTCTAAACCAATGGCAATATTACTTATTTTTTATCATACTACCACACATCTCTTTACTGAATTTTAAATGTAAATGCTTTTATACGTATGGGGTAGTTTATCCTAAACCTGAGTTCGATTTTTTATCAAAAATATGAGCATTTAAACTTCTTTAAAACCTCCAATCCTCCGCCTGAGTTAGTGCTGCTCCACTCCCAGTTAAAAGTAACCCTTTTGTTAAAAATACCGCTTTAGCGGAAGGGATTTAAGGGGCTAGCTTGTTGTATTAGAACTATTAAACTACTAATTATCAAAGTAATATATTTTAGTATTAATCGAAGTCAGGTTTCAAACAAAATTTTACGTTATTTTCCAACTAATGTCAACGTACTTTGGTCTAAGTAAAAAATAAACAAACCATTTAAAATGAATCGCATATTTCTATCTACCATTTGTTCCTTATTATTTATATTTCAGGGTATTGCACAACATTTTGATGCAAAAAAGCTTGACGCTTATTTAGAAGCACTGGCGGTAAACAACAAGTTTATGGGCAGCATAGCGGTGGCTAAAAACGGAGTGATTATTTATGCAAAAGCAAGCGGGTATGCTGATGTGGAAAATAAAATCTCAACCGATGAAAATACGCAGTATCGTATTGGTTCTATTTCAAAAACGTTTACTGCAGCCCTTACGCTTAAAGCGATAGAAGAAGGGAAGCTTACATTAACTCAAACCATAAAAACATATTTTCCAAGTATTAAAAACGCTGATAAAATTACCGTTAGTAATCTACTAAACCATCGAAGTGGTATTCATAATTTTACTGATGATGACGCGTACATGGAGTATATGACCAAGCCAATTATGGAAGCCAAATTAGTAGAATACATTGCCAAAGGTGGCAGCGATTTTAAACCTAATTCAGAAGCCAGTTACAGTAACTCAAATTATGTGTTGCTTTCGTTGATTTTACAAAACGTGTACAATAAAACCTATGCTCAGCTTTTAGAAACCAAAATTGTAAAACCGTTAGATTTAAAGTACACAGGTTTTGGTGGTAAAATTAAGGTAGCCGATAATCAAGCATTATCCTACGCTTATGCGGATGGTTGGCAAAAAGAAACAGAAACAGATATGTCCGTACCATTGGGTGCGGGTTCTATAATTTCCACTTCTAGTGATTTATGCCTTTTTGCCCATGCTTTGTTTACCGGTAAAATTCTTTCGCAAGAAAGCTTAAAAACCATGATGGAATTAAAAGATGATTACGGAATGGGTTTATTTAGTATGCCTTTTGATGAAAAAAGTAGCTACGGACATACCGGAGCAATTGACGGATTTTCATCGGTGTTTGGATATTTTGAAAACGAACAATTAAGTTTTGCCATCATCTCAAACGGTAATAACTACAACCAAAATAGCGTAACCATTGCGGTACTTAGTGCAGTGTTTAATAAGCCGTATGAAATCCCCAGCTTTAAGCAGATAAATCTATCCACCAATGAGTTAGATAAATATGTAGGTGTTTATGCGTCAAAAGAATTACCCATTAAACTCACCATATTTAAAGAAGGAAATGTATTAAAAGGACAAGCTACAGGGCAAGCATCCTTTCCATTAGTTGCTACTGATGAACACATTTTTAGTTTTGATCTAGCAGGCGTGGTTTTAGAATTTAATCCTACAGAAAAAACGGTGATTTTAAAACAAGGTGGCGGCAGTTATTTAATGACTTTGGAGAGGTAAATAGGGGTACAAGTTATTCGTTATTGGTTATCGGTTATTGGTGCTCATCGTGCGGGTGATGGCTATCTGTTATTGGTTATCTGTTATTGGAGCTCAATTTACCGCTATTCGTTATCCGTAATAGAAGTACAGCGTGCAGCATACGCTTTACATTCCCCAATCTACATAATTGTCTTTTTACTCTCAAATTGCCAACTGTTCTCTCACTCTCCCAATAAATCCGGTCTTCTTTCTTCCGTGCGCTTCAGAGCTTGCTCGTAACGCCAATCTTCAATTTTTGGGAAATTACCACTCAATAATATTTCAGGCACCTTATTTCCTTCATAATCAGCGGGGCGGGTATATACAGGTGGAGCTAACAAATCATCTTGAAAAGAATCAGAAAGGGCAGAAGATTCATCATTTAATACTCCAGGCAACAGTCTAATAATAGCATCGCTTACCACGGCTGCGGCTAATTCACCACCGCTTAAAACGTAATCACCAATAGAAATTTCTTTTGTAATGTATAAATCGCGTACGCGCTGATCAATGCCTTTATAATGTCCACATAGCAAAAGTAAATTCCCTTTTAAAGAAAGTTGATTCGCTATTTTTTGATTAAACCGCTCACCATCAGGCGTCATGTATATAACTTCATCATACTCACGTCCTGCCTTAAGTTGTTTAATACAGTTAGCAATAGGTTCAATCATCATTACCATACCAGCACCGCCACCAAATTGGTAATCATCTATTTGACGGTGTTTTCCCAAACCAAAGTCTTTTAAATCATGCACCACTACTTCTACCAAACCACGGGTAATGGCGCGTTGCAAAATGGAATCCCCAAAAGGGCTTTCTAGTAATTTTGGGAGGGCGGTTATGATATCTATACGCATGGCGCGAAGATAAGCAGTGGTTGATTTGTTAAAACCGTGGTATGTTTAAAACGTGGAGTAGTAAATTAATTGATGGTTGGAAAAACTCAAATAATAGTTTGAACACAGAATGAGTTAATTAGTTAAAACGTAAACAAGTCCAAGCGCTCAAACTATACAACTTTGTTTAATAAAAACATTGGGAGCAACTAGATTATGCTTCACTAAATTAATGCAGCTATTATGTACATAGCTTGCCTTCCAATTAACCAGTCCACCAGTCCAAAATTTAACAAACCCCCAACTATGGTGTAACTTTATTCTTAGGATTTCCTTTGGCATCATAGGTAATGCTCCATTTTCTGTCTCCTTTTTTAGCTTCCACTAAATATCCGGTGAAATCTCCATCAACATACGTTTTGTATGCTTCAAGAATTTCAGCCCCATTGTAGTTTTTGGTAATGTCAAAAGTTACTTCTTTTGGTAATTTTTTAACATTTATTTCTTCCTTAGTTTCTTTTTCTTGCTCTACTGTTTTAGCTGTTTTAGTTGTAAAACTTGCCGACATAGAAAGCGTGCTAGTTGTGAAAAAGGCGACTAGTGCTACGATAAATATACGTTTCATGGTATAATAATTTTGAATTAATATAAAGAAAACAAGAACCTTTCTAAATTGTTGAGATTAACATACATTAAGAAATACAATGGCCGTATTGGCCGTTACTTTTGAAACAAATATTACAGAAATGGAAGCAGCAGACGGAGTAAAGAAAACTACAAAAAGTAGCAAGATCTCAAAATCAAAAACGCGTGATGTAAAAGCCACTATTATAGATGGATACAAAGATTATGTACTTATGCACGGTGAAGAGCCGGCTAGCGTATATGCATTTTGCAAAGGCATTGATATTGAAGAAGCACAATTTTATCAGCATTTTAATGATTTTGGACAAATAGCTGAAGGATTTTGGCACCACTTGTTTACGCAAACCAAAAACACGCTGGAAGCAGATACTGATTATTCTGATTTTACGGTACGCGAAAAAGTATTGAGTTTGTACTACGCCTTTTTTGAAAATTTGAAGAAGGATAGAAGTTTTGCGATAATGAGTTTTAAGGAGGCTACAGGCTCTATGAAACGCGAAAATCGTCATTTACGTGAAATGAAAAAAGACTATAAATTGTGGGTAAAGCAAATGGTAAACGAGGGTTTGGCGCAAGGCGAAGTTGCCGGGCGTAGTAAACTTACTAGCACTTATGATGATTTGTTTTGGATTCAATTTTTGTTTTTAATGAACTTCTGGAAAAACGATCGTAGCAAGAATTTTGAACGCACGGACGCGGCCATTGAAAAAACGGTGCATTTGTCTTTTGATTTAATTGAAAAAAATGCATTGGATAGTGCTTTGGATTTTGGAAAGTTTATTTTTCAAAACCGTTAAATCATGGCTCAAAAAGAACAAGAAAGTATTAGTACATCTCGTTTAGGGCGCACCGGTAAGTTTATTAAAACAGGTGCCAAAGTGGGTGGCAATTATCTGAAGTATTATAGTAAACGATTGGTTAGCGATGAGAAAGCTGCTAACACACAGTTGCAGGAAAACAACGCCAACGATATTTACAACACCCTTAGTGAACTAAAAGGAAGTGCCTTAAAAGTGGCACAGATGATGAGTTTAGATCAAGGGATATTACCGGAAGCTTACGCTAATAAATTTTCACAAGCGCAATATTCGGCTCCGCCTTTATCGTATCCTTTGGTGATAAAAACGTTTAAAAACTCCTTGGGGAAAAGCCCTAGTGATTTGTTTGATACGTTTGAAAAAAGTGCCACGGCAGCCGCCAGTATCGGCCAAGTGCATAAAGCGGAAAAGAATGGCAAAACGTTGGCGGTAAAAGTGCAATATCCGGGGGTAGCCGATAGCATTTCATCAGATTTGAAGATTATTAGACCAATTGTAGGTGCAATGTTTAACATCAGCGCAAGCGAAATGGACCATTACTTACAAGAGGTGGAAGCGCGCTTATTAGAGGAAACGGATTACGAATTAGAATTGGCACGTTCTAAAGAAATTAGTGAAGCGTGTAAACCAATTGAGGGTTTGCTTTTTCCAAGGTATTATGCTGAGCTATCCGGTGAACGGGTATTGAGTATGGATTGGATGGCCGGCAAACATTTGGATGCTTATTTAGCTACCAACCCTACTCAAGAGGCGCGTAACAAAGCCGGACAAATTATGTGGAATTTTTACGATCATCAAATTCATAATTTGCTGCAAGTACACGCAGATCCACATCCGGGTAATTTTTTATTTCAAGAAGACGGTACTCTTGGTGTGATTGATTTTGGTTGTGTAAAACAGTTTTCTAAAGAATTTCACGATACTTATTTTCAACTGATGGAACCCACTGTGGCAGGGAATGCGGATAAGTTTAACGAATTGCTATTTCAGCTAGATTTTTTATTACCTAGTGATAAGGCCGCAGAGGTAGCACACTTTACAACTGTTTATACAGAAGTGTTGGAGTTACTAGGCCGTCCATTTTTTAGTGAAACATTTGACTTTGCCGACAATAAATATTTTGAGCAAATTTATGCGCTAAGCAATGTGTATAGTAATGATAAAATGTTGCGCAAAGCCAAGGCGGCAAGAGGTCCACGCGATGCTATTTACTTAAATAGAACCTATTTTGGATTATACAGTATCTTAAACAAGTTGGGGGCAAAAATTGAAACTAAATCAGCGATGCTTCAAAATAGTTTTTGAGTAGAAGAACAATTTCAAGGTGTTTTTTGTAAGGTTAATACTATAAAACACACCATCATGAAAAAATTAGCAATTACACTCCTTACCACCTGCTTAATTGGATTTACAGCGAATGCGCAATACAGTGAAAACGCTATTGGGTTGCGCTTAGGCGGAGGTTTTGGCCCTGGAGCAGAAATTTCTTATCAACGAGCTTTGGGCGATAACAACCGATTGGAATTAGATTTAGGTTTACGTTCAAGGTACAATGTTAATGCTTTTCGATTGGTAGGAATTTACCAATGGGTGTGGAATATAGAAGGAGGTTTTAATTGGTTTGCCGGTTTTGGAGCCGGAATTGGTGCTGTGAATTATGATGATAGATACAAAAGAAATTATCCAAATAGAAATTATAATGTTTTATCAATTTCGGCAGATGGACAGATTGGTATTGAATACGTATTTTCAGAAGCACCGATTCAATTGGCATTAGATTTACGACCAGCGTTTTTTATCGCAAATGACTATTATGGAGGGTTTGGATATGATGGAGCATTGAGTATTCGCTATCAGTTTGATTAATAAAAAATAAGAATATTTTTACAGGGCTTCTCTATTGTGAGAAGCCTTTTTTATTTTCACCATTTATAAAGCGTAGTAGTATGAATTTTTGCAGCCATTGTGGTAGCGAGCAACTTAAACAGGAAATTCCGCAAGGCGATCACCGGATGCGTTACGTTTGTAATGCTTGTGAAACCATTCATTACCAAAACCCTAATATGGTGGTGGGTTGCATAATTGAGTATAAAGGAAAAATAATGCTAGCTAAGCGTGGAATAGAACCACGTAAGAATTATTGGAACTTACCCTGCGGGTTTTTAGAAAACGAGGAAACAATAGAAGAAGGCGCTATGCGCGAGGTGCTGGAAGAAACAGGTGCTCAAGTAAAACTCGGTCATTTACATACGGTGTATAATTTGCCACACGCCAATCAAGTGTATTTAATTTTTACAGCTTCAATGCTCAATCCTCACTTTCATCTCACCGAAGAGAGCACCGTTATTGAGTTTTTTACAAAAGAAGAAATTCCTTGGCATGAAATAGCTTTTAGTAGTAACACCTTTGCCTTGCAGCGCTTTTTTGAAGCTAATTTGGACGAGCGCAAAACGTATCTTGGTACATATAGAAAATAATAATTATGAAAATGGAGAAAAAGGACTTACTGCTTTATCACGAAGTACTAGGACCTACACAATATACCGAAAACCCGCCTTTAATAATAATGCTGCACGGCTATGGAAGTCATGAGCAAGATTTGTTTTCTATGGCGCCCATGCTTAATAAAAAAGCAATGATTTTAAGCCTACGTGCACCACAGCGTTTACCTTTTGGCGGCTTTGCATGGTATGATATTGACTTTGATAAGCTCGGTGGAAAAATGAGTAACATGGAGCAAGCCAACGTAAGTTTAGCCAAGCTAGAAAAGCTTTTTGAAGAATTAAAACAAGCGTATTCCTTTGATACAAATCAAGTGTATTTAATGGGTTTTAGCCAAGGCGCTATTTTGAGTTATGCACTTTCTTTAAGGCATCCTACGTGGTTTAAAGGTGTGTTGGCCATGAGCGGTTATGTATTAAAAGAATTGGTGCCCGAGCAGTTTAAACCGCAAGATCATCAACACATTAGCTATTTTATTACTCATGGCACAGCCGATGAAGTTATACCTGCAAGTTTGGGAGGGAGTGCTACGGAGGTTTTAGAGCAGTTATCTATTAAGCATACTTATCGGGAATACCCCATGGGTCATGGAATTAATCCGGATTGTTTTGATGACGTAAAGGAATATTTAAAAACGGAAGGGGTGTTGTGATTTCGGTAAACATTTTTAACCACTAATCACTTTTTTATTTTTTAGTCAGTTCTTCTAGCAATTCTTGTTTTTCGTTGGTGGTGTACATTTCGGATTTTGCCAAGCAGTTTTTGAAAAGAATAACGGTAGCATCTACGTTTTGACCAAGCATTTTTTTGGAGTCAAGTATGCCTAAATAAGCTTCTGCAAAGTAAGGGTAGTATTCAAGTAAGTTATTCCACGCAATTATTGCTGCTTCAAAGTTCCCTGAGTTGTAAAAATCCCAACCTTTACCATTTAAGATGCCTAATGAAAAAGGGAGGTTGGAACCATAATGCGTGTTTATAGCTTTTGTTAAAGAGTCCATAGCACTATTTTGTACTAGATATTGAGATTGAATGTTTGACCATTTCTCAAAAACGGAATACAGCGCTGATCCTATAATTAAACCAGGCGTTGCACTGTGATCAGCTTCTTTAAAAAAGTAACTATTGGTTATAATGTAAGGGTTATCCAAAGTAAGCTGTGCGCTATCCATTGCGTAATAGTCTCTCGGGTAATCATTACCAATACCAAAGCAGTAATATTTATAATGGCTGAAATTTTGAATGTTCAACCGATTTATAGAATCGGTTAAACTTATATTTTTTTGAGTAAAAAAAGGGCTTAAGGAAATAACAGCGCTAAGGTTATTTGTGCGTTTAAAAAAAAGTGCTGTGGTAAAATACCCATATCTAGAGTGCCCAATCAACATTCGGTAATTGGAAACTTTATATTTTTCTTCCGTAAGCGGTATCAACTCTTCAAATAAAAAAGCTTCATTTTCTAGGGCTAAACCATCGGGCGAAGAAATTTTAAAATCTGTTTCTTGAAATCGGTATTTATTTTCTGAATTTACGCTAATAATCACAGCGCTAGGCATTTGCTCGTTACTGGTTAAATAGTCAATGGTTTGCAAGATGTACTTATGGCTTCTTTGATTTTGCTGGTCAAAAACAATTATCAAAGGAAACTTATGCGCGGTGTTTCTTTGCCATTCTATGGGCACAGTTACCGTTATGCTTTTATCAAATCCCAGATTGGACGATTCTATTACGGTATCGCATAGTTTTTTATAACGCTCAAATTGCTGTGCGTTAGCGGTGTAAGATTTTACGATAAGTACAAGTATGAGTAACAATATTTTCTTCATAATATCGTAAAAGATTTTTGCTAAACTAAAGAAAGGAGACTTGAAAGAATGGGAGAGTTTTTGAATAGGTGATATAACTTTACTCTTAACCGATGTGATTTTACAGATTAATTTAAAGGGAGTAATTTTATCAACTTCTAAAAATAAAGTTAAAAAAGGTTGTATTGAAAAACACAAAAATTTTTTTGGTAGATGATGAGCAAAAATCGGTAGAAACACTAACCAAAGTTCTGCAAACCTTTTTTGAGAATGTTACCGTGGTTGGCACAGCCAATAATGTGGATGAAGCATTCGTTGCTATTACTGATACCAATCCTCATTTGGTGTTTCTAGATATTGAAATGGGTAAGGAAAGTGGTTTTCAATTGCTAGAACGCTTTGATCAAATAAATTTTAAAGTGGCTTTCGTAACCGCGCATGAAGAGTTTGCCTTAAAGGCGATTAAGTTTTCAGCTTTGGATTACTTAATAAAGCCGGCCAGCATACAGGAGCTAAAAACGGTGTTACAAAAGGTTAGTGATAGTGCACAGCCTCAAGGGGATCAGCAAAAAATAAAACACATGTTTGGCAATTTTTTAACCCAAAATAAGGGTGAACATAAAATTACCTTAGCTGTGTCTGAAGGTTATGAGTTTGTGCCGGTAAACAACCTGCTATATTTAAGAGCCGATGGCAGCTACACTGATTTCTACTTAACAAACGGAACAACGCTTACCACCTCTAAAAACCTAAAATTTTTTGAAAGTATATTGGATGGTTATGGCTTTTATCGTATTCATAATTCTACAGTTATCAATTTGAAGTACATCAAACGTTTTAATCGTAGTGCTGGTGGTTCGGTAATAATGGAAAATGATGAAGAGTTCAGTATTTCAAAAAGTAGGCGAGAGGAGTTTATGGAAGTTTTGAGCTTGGGTTAACATGTTTTTAGGCTGGAGGCTACCTAGCATAAAGTCAATTGTTTTTGGCATCTAAACATTTCTTTTCACCAACTATAAAATGAAATAGCTCATGTATCAACTCCACCCAAAAATGTCTCTATATTCTATTTTATTTGTAGCATGAAAAAGTACGCGTTCATTTTTGGCTTCCTGTTAAGCAGCACATTTCTTTTAGCGCAGATAAAAGAAAAAAAATTGGATAGTTTATGGAATGACCTTAACGTTGAAAAGGATCCCTTAGTTAAATCGGAAAAGCTGCTGAGTTATAGCCAGATATTAAGCAGTATTTCTTCGGATAATGCGATAAAATTCAGCGATTCTTTAATAGCATTTTACCAAAGTGAAAATTTTTCTATTGCCTTGGGCAGGGCGGTTTCAATGAAATCATGGTTTTATAACCATCAAGCAAAATATGCTGAAGCGATTGAGCTGGGCTATGAGGCTTTGGCTATTTTAGAAAAAGAAAACGATAGCTTGGGTATAGCGCAAACGTACAATCGTATTGGGGTAACCAACATTTATTTTAAACGCTTTAAAAGCGCGGAAACATTTTTAAACAAAGCGTTCAAAGCGTTTGGGCAGTTAAGAGATACTGCCCGTATGGATATGATTTTGAATAATTTAGGTGTATTATATAGCGAGCAAAATCAACAACTAAAATCCATTGATTACTATAAGAAATCGCTGAGCTTACGGCTAAAGATGGGCGATTTTTTTTGGGTGGCATATTCTTATAGCAATATAGCAGAATCGTATCTTGAAGCTAATGAACTAGATAGTGCCGTAAAATATATTGAGTTAGCCATAGCTACGTTTCAGGAAAAAACGCGAAGCCGGGCAGTGCCAGCTTTGGCAGAATCGGTTGCTTGCAAAATTTATTTTACCGTTAAAGATTATGAAAAAGCACGCTATTGGGGAGAAAAAGCGTTGGAGCAAGCGAAAAGACAAAATCACACGGAAGTGATTGTACTAGCTACTGGTCAGCTTGCCTCTATTTATGCGGCTTTGGGCAATTTTGAAAAAGCGTACAATACGGGACTAGCCTTTCAAGAAATGCAAGCCAAGCAGGATAGTAGTAACAGTGCGGCAGCGGTTGCCGAGGTAGAAGCACGCTATAAAACAGCGGAGAAAGAAGTAGAGATTTCAAGGTTACAAGCAGCAAATAGTAAAGCAGAGTCCGCTGCGCAAAAGTCTTGGATTATTGCGCTAGTGCTAATATTGTTCATAGCAACGTTGTTTTTTACTTCCTTAGTAATATTCCAAAGAAGATTACAAACACAGCGTTTTAAACAAGCCAACCTACATGCGCAGTTGAGTGAAGTTAAAATGATGGCGCTACGCGCGCAAATGAATCCTCATTTTATTTTCAATTGCATCAATACTGCCCAAAACTTTGTTTTGAGTAGTGAAAAGGCAGAAGCGTATGAATATCTATCCAAATTTGCCAAATTACTGCGTTTAGTTTTAGAAAATTCTAGCAAAACATTGGTTCCTTTAGAAGATGAGCTGAAGCAGCTAAAACTTTACATGGAGCTAGAAGCGGTGCGTTTTGGTGAAAAGTTTACGTATAAAATACAGGTTGATGAAACGCTGGAAAATGGCGTATATCAAATTCCAGGAATGTTAGTGCAACCCTTGGTGGAAAATGCGCTTTTACACGGTATTATGAATCGTGATGACACGAAGGGAAAACTTATTTTACTATTTGAAAAACGAGCCGATACCATTTATTGTGAGATAAGAGATAATGGCGTGGGCAGACAGCGGGCATCTCAAATTAAAGCGGAAAAAACACAGCATTATCAATCTGCTGCAATTCCAAATATTACCGAGCGTTTAAGCTTATTGCAAAAAGCAACATCTTCAGAAGTGCAACTAACCATAGTAGATTTAATGGAGAACGGAAATCCCGTAGGTACTAAAGCACAGTTGTATATACCCTATAGTTAAATGTGAATTTTCATTTATAAAATAAAAACAGCCAAGTGTAAAACGAAATGGGTTATACACAAGATTTTAGCTTCTAACCTTTAATCTACATATATTTTTATACCTGAATTACAAATCTAAATATTCAGTTATGAAAAAAATTACCACCCTATTACTATTCCTATTTTTAGGTGTATTTAGCATCAAAGCTCAGCAAACAGGTAGCTTTAATACACAAATCGCTTTTATGGGCAATACTAGAACGCTATCGTGTTATGTGCCCACTAACTATAATGCAGCCACCAAATACAAGTTAATGATTGGTTTGCATGGTTTGGGAGACAATAGTACCAATTATCGAAATGCGTTAATCAATAGCCTTAATTGGCCAACAAATTTTCCGAACACCATCTTTATTTTTCCAGATGGAGGTGCTGATCAAAACAGAGATTTTTATAGCCCGGTTGGTGATGAAGCCATTATAGATTCGGCTATTGAATACGCAATGACTACTTATACAATTGACACCAACTACGTGGTGTTACAAGGTTTTTCGTTAGGCGGTAGGAGTGCAGCAAAATTTGGTTTAGAAAATCCTACACGTTTTAAAGGTTTGCTTTTAAATACGCCCGCTTTTCAAGGTAAAAGAGATGCTGATAATGACCCTGTTACTAGCTTAAATTTTAATTTTTCTAATGCCGCTCAAGTATCTATTTATATGACCGTTGGTGATCAAGACTTATACTTCACTATTTTAAACGGAGTGGCAAATATCTTCAAAAAGCAAAGCGGTAAATTCAAATACGTTCCCGTGGCAGGGGTAGGGCATAACATTCCCAATAGTAGTATTACATCGGCTAGTTTTCCGTTTTTTGAAAATCCGCTTAGCGTAGATTATGATGTGGATTTATTTGAAGTAGAAATTCCTCAGCATACATGCGAAACTACGGTAACCCCGATTTGTAACGTGCAAAATTTGGGAGGAGCAACAATTAATACACTAGAGTTGAACTATACGTTTGCCGGAGGAAGTGGTACTTATACACATAATGGAAGTATCGCAGCATATCAACACGTAGCAATTACGCTTCCCGCGATAAATACGGTAGGAGGTAATCAAAATTTGAAGGTTACCGTTGGTGCCGTAAATACCTCAAATACAGATGTAATACTTACAAATAATGAAGCAGAAGCCACCGTAGAAGTAGATTTGCAAGCCGTACCAATGGTAGTTACAGAGGGCTTTGAAGCAAACGCCACCGATTGGGTTATCAATGCATCAGGAACTCTTTTTGATTGGTACTTAGATACGGACGTTCAACATAGTGGAACTACTTCTATTGGAAATTTCAGTACAATTCTATTTTTTTACACCAGAGGAAACGTGTATTCATTTGAATCACCCGTAATTGATTTAAGTAGTCAGCCCAGCCCTGTATTAACCTACGATATTGCGTATAATTATCATAAATACACACCGCCTTATTTTGTTTCTGATACCATTTTTGCGGATACGTTGGAAGTTGTAATATCCACCGACTGCGGTGCAACATGGCAAAGTCTTTATAAAAAAGGCGGAGCTGAATTAGCCACTACGGCTGATCCAATTTTAAATCCACTGAATATAAATGCAGTGTTTTTTACGCCTACCGCAAGCGAATGGCGCAAAGACACAATTGATTTGAATGCCTTTGGAAATGCAACTGAGGCTATCATTAAGTTCAATTATATTTCTGATAATGGAGGCAGTATTAATATGGATAATATTGCATTAAATGGTTTTGGTTTAGCCTTGCAAGATGCTACAGAAAATACCTTTGAAATGTTTCCCAACCCAGCCAAGGATATAATAACTATTAACACGCCATCTGTTGACCCAATTTCCATAGTGGTGTATGATATTTCTGGGAATAAAGTTTTGGCTCAGGATGATGTGCAACACCGTGAAATTAGCACACAATTAGATGTTTCCTTATTACCAACAGGCGTATATAGCGTAGGTATTACTTCAAAAAACAAAACTACTTTTCAAAAATTAGTTGTCTCCAAATAACGTAGTTTAAAAATAAGCCGTCAAACAAAATATATTGTTTGGCGGCTTTTATTGTTTTAAATATGTTGTGTTAAATGGGGTGAAAATTCGGTTTCCATTATTTTCTTTGACTTACTGCGGATTTAGAAATGGAAAAAATATTACGCTAGGTTGCGCAAAAAAGTAAGTTCCTAATTGTGCTGCCGTGCCATTGCATCGCGTGTGCAACGCCAGTGCAGTTCCTTTGCGTCTTAGCGTCTTAGCGAGACTACGGCCTTTATTCTTCCAGTGTGCTTCAATTCGTCATTCGTCATTCGTCATTCGTAATTCGTCATTCAACATTCGCAATTTTTCAAAACACGGCTGCCGCTCGATTGCAACGCTCGTTCAGTTCCTTTGCGTCTTAGCGTCTTAGCGCGACTCCTGCCTTTATCCTTCCAGTGTGCTTCAATTCGTAATTCGTCATTCAACATTCGCAATTTTTCTAAAACACGACTGCTGCTCGATTGCAACGCTCGTTCAGTTCCTTTGCAGCTTAGCGTCTTAGCGAGACTACTGCCTTTATCCTTCTAATGTGCTTCAATTCGTAATTCGTCATTCAACATTCGCAATTTTCAAAACACGACTGCCGCTCGATTGCAACGCTCGTTCAGTTCCTTTGCGTCTTAGCGTCTTAGCGAGACTACTGCCTTTATCCTTCTAGTGTGCTTCAATTCGTAATTCGTAATTCGTCATTCAACATTCGCAATTTTTAAAACACGGCTGTCGCTCGATTACAACGCCAGTGCAGTTCCTTTGCGTCTTAGCGAGACTACTGCCTTTATCTCCTCTAGTGTGCTTCAATTCGTAATTCGTCATTCAACATTCACAATTTTTAAAACACGGCTGCCACTCGATTACAACGCTCGTTCAGTTCTTTTGCGTCTTAGCGTCTTAGCGAGACTACTGCCTTTATCCTTCTAGTGTGCTTCAATTCGTAATTCGTAATTCGTAATTCGTCATTCGTCATTCGCAATTTTTAAAACACGGCTGCCGCTCGATTGCAACGCCAGTGCAGTTCCTTTGCGTCTTAGCGTCTTAGCGAGACTACTGCCTTTATCCTTCCAGTGTGCTTCAATTCGTAATTCGTAATTCGTAATTCGTAATTCGTAATTCGTCATTCGTCATTCGTCATTCGCAATTTTTAAAACACGGCTGCCGCTCGATTGCAACGCCAGTGCAGTTCCTTTGCGTCTTAGCGTCTTAGCGAGACTACTGCCTTTATCCTTCCAGTGTGCTTCAATTCGTAATTCGTCATTCAACATTCGCAATTTCCTACCACCTTACCAACGCACTTCCCCAGGTAAACCCACTACCAAACGCAGCCAAGCATAGTAAATCACCTTCTTTAAGTTTGCCTTCTTCTACAGCTTCGCTTAGCGCGATGGGTATAGAAGCTGCCGTAGTATTCCCGTACTTCTGTATATTGTTAAACACCTTATCATCAGATAATTGTAGCTTTTGCTGTATGTACTGACTAATGCGCAAATTGGCTTGATGCGGAATAAGTAAATCAATATTTGAAACTTGTAAATCAGTAGCGGAAAGCGCCTCATGTATAACTTCTTGAAAGCGCTTAACAGCATGTTTAAACACAAAGTTACCGTTCATAAAAGGGTAGTAGCTTAAATCATCAGGGTCATTTTCAGCTATAATTTGATCTACCCAATGCTTGGTATTTGGTCCTAGCAGCGCTAATTCTTTTGCATGTTTACCTTCAGAATGTAAGTGCGTAGTAAGTACGCCTTTGTTTTTTTCTTCCGTGCGCTGCATTACAATGGCCCCAGCACCATCGCCAAAAATGACCGAAACACCACGTCCACGTGTACTTTTATCTAAACCCAAACTGTGCAATTCACTACCAATTACCAGCACGTTTTTATACATCCCCGTTTTTATAAACTGATCGGCAACTGAAACTGCATATATAAATCCACTACATTGATTACGTACGTCTAGCGCTCCAATTTCTTTTATGCCTAATTGCTCTTGAACCTGCACACCCGGGCCGGGAAAATAAAAATCTGGTGAAAGGGTAGCGAAAACAATGAAGTCAATATCATCAGGCGAAAGCCCAGCATTTTTAATTGCCATGCGCGCGGCAGCGGTTCCCATACTACTGGTAGTATCGTTTGAGTTTCGTTCTACCCAACGTCTTTCCTTAATTCCGGTGCGTTCTTGAATCCACGCATCATTAGTTTCCATCATTTCAGAAAGCGCTTGATTGGTAACCTTTGTTTTAGGAACGTAATGTCCGGTACCTATAATTTTACTTGCGTACATAACTTATCTATTGTGTGGGCACAAGTTAGCAATGAAAATTCAAATTATAGCCGTACGCGCAAACCAACACTGGCATAATGAATTAAAGAAAAATTTAGTACTTGTTCCACGTCTGCACCACCTTCTAGCACGCGGTAGCCAATTTTTAAATACGTTTTAGGATTAAAGCGATATAAAATTCCTAAAAAAACATCTTCTGCACGCCCTTGTGTTCCTACCAATGCATCACCTTCTAGCAAACCAATAATGGAAGATTGGTTGTAGTACATTAATCTAAAATTTATTAAAGGCACAAAACCTAAATCAGTGGTTTCAGAGTTTTTATTTCCAGAGTTTACGGCTATTCTGGCATCGCGTATTTTTCCGGTTAGCCCGATACCAAAATGCCACGCCCCTTCATTAAACCATTCGTAGCGATAGGTAATCCGATATGAATTAAATTTATAACTAGCATCGATAGGTGTATTGGCTAAAAAGGTGTTTTCACCAACGATGTAATCACGTGAAAACGCACCCGAATAATTAAAGGTAAGCGGAGCGTACAAGGCGCTAACGGTATGTTTTTTATTAATAGTATAGCCTGCTCGTAGTCTATAGAAAAAGGTGTTTGAAGAACCTAATTCATCGGTAATAGTTAGCTCATCTGCCATAGCATTGGCACCATTAGGAAAGCGCAAATTGTTATAGCTGTTAATGCTCAGTCCGGTTTCTACTTCTGCGTGTATTTGCCCAAAAAGTTGGGTGCCGGCAAAGACAATTAATGCGGTGTATAGTATCTTTCTCATCTCAATAAAAATTAAAATTTAATGTCACAAATAGGTTTAATAATAGAAGAACGTGCACGCGATATTGGCGACTTCTTAGTAGGTAGATTACTTCCGTTTCGCAAAAAGCGCATGGTGGGCCCTTTCATTTACTTAGATCACATGGGGCCGGTTACTTTACCCGTTGGTGAGCGTTTTTATGTGGAACCACACCCGCACATTGGCCTAAGCACTTTAACATACTTATTTGAGGGCAGCATTGTTCACCGAGACAGCATTGGAACTACTCAAGAAATTACACCCGGTGCTGTAAATTGGATGACCGCTGGTAAAGGTGTAGTGCATAGTGAGCGGAGCAATCCCGATAAGGATAAAGAAGAAAAAACGATGCATGGCTTGCAGATCTGGGTGGCCTTACCAAAAGAAAAGGAGGAGATAGAACCAGTATTTTCACACATCCGTGCAAACGAATTACCAACTTGGCAAAATGGAAATTTGGAATATAAATTGGTGGCGGGTAAAGCGTTTGGTAAAACATCGCCCGTGCCGGTGTATTCCGATTTGTTTCTACTAGAACTAAAAGCCTCAGAAGAAACCCCGTTTAACCTAGATGCTTCGCTAAAAGGCGAAAGCGGCTTGTATATTTTAGAAGGCAGTGTAACCGCTTGTGGCGAAACTATTGGCAAAGGCCAGCTAATGGTTACTAAAGAAAATGAGGCATGTGCATTTACGCTGGCAAAAGGCAGTCATATTATTTTGCTGGGTGGCACACCGTTTAAGGAGGAGCGCCATATTTATTGGAATTTTGTTGCTACTGATAAAGCTAAAATTGAAGCAGCCAAAGAGCGTTGGGCAAACCATCAGTTTCCTAAAATACCAAATGATGAAGGGTACGTGCCTTTACCATCGCAAAAAGCTTAGAAATTTCGCAGGCTAATTGGAAGGTTTAAATAGTGCGATTTTCCCTTCAAATCTTCTAATATCAATACATTTACCAAAAATTAGGATATGCGCAGTACGTTTTATTTTTTAAGTTTGGCCTTAATGTTTATTTCTTGTGGAAACGAGGAAAAAGTGGAAACCGAAGCCGAGGTAACCGCCTTTGATAAACTTGCCGGAACTTGGCAGTTAAAAAATCAACCGAGCTATGAGCGTTGGGTGCAGCAAGATGAAAATACCTTTATGGCAGATGATTTTGTTACCGGTGATTTGGATACTGTTTTCACGGAAAAAATAACATTGTCAAAAAGCGGAGGAGAAGATTGGGCATATAACGTGCGCTTGCTTACGCAGGATACCGTACGCCAAGTTACATTTGCTATAGATAGTATTAGCGCAAACACCCTTCGTTTTGTAAATCCTCAAAATGAATTTCCAAAATCATTAACCTACCATTTCCCGAATGATACCATAATGCAGGTTACCTTAAATGGTGAGGATGCTGTGCCGGTTTATTTGGTATTTAAGAAGCAGCGATAAGTTTTTTTCAATTACAGATACTAGCTTGCAGCCATGCATATTCAATATTATTTTGAGTTGTTAGGAACCTTGGTTTTTGCTATTTCCGGTGCCTTGGCGGTAGAAAGTGAGAAGCAAGATTGGATGGGCGCTAGTTTTTTAGCCTTTATTACCGCTATTGGCGGAGGTACGCTTAGAGATTTACTGCTGGATAGTCATCCCTTAGTTTGGATGCAGGATTTAAACATAATGTTGAGCATTTTAGCCGGAATTTTAGTGGCGTATTTTTTCCAAAATAGTTTATTAAAACTGCGTAAAACATTGTTTTTATTTGATACGTTGGGTATTGCTTTGTTTACCATTGTGGGTACGGAAAAAGCGATGTCTTTGGGCGTATATCCGGTAATAGCGGCCATTATGGGTATGTTTACAGCCGTGTTTGGTGGTGTGCTGCGCGATACCCTAACCAATGAAATTCCTGTACTTTTTAAACGTGGTGTATATGCCGGAGCTTGCCTAATTGGTGCTGCTACTTATTTGCTGTTGGATGCACTTAACGTGGATAGAATTGTTGCTTTCTCCATTTCCTTTATCGCGATTTTAGCGTTGCGTATCTCTTCGGTGCGTTACGATTGGGCCATTCCTACCTTTTTTAGAAAATAGCCGAACTTTTAGCCACAGCTATGGCTTAATCCAAAAAAGAACAACGTGCCATTTACTACCGTTTATATTTTTCAACCCAAAAGTTTTCGTCAAAAATATTGGGCTTTTACACAAATGGGTTTGGCGCATAGTATATTACAAAAAGTAGCCGGACAATCATTTTATAAATTATTAGGAAGTGGCGGTGGCAATGGCTTTGGTTTGTGGCCAGATTGGGGTACTTATGTGCTGCTCCAAAGTTGGGAAAGTGAACAAGCCTTTTTACAATTTGAAAAAGAAAACGCTTGGCTACAACAGTATAAAACACACGCTCCGGAAGTAGCCTTTTTAAAATTAACCGCCTACAAAGCGCATGGCACTTGGAATAACAAAGTTCCTTTTACAGAACAAGAAAATACCCAAAGCAAATTTATAGCGGTACTTACCCGCGCCAGCATAAAACCAAAGTTGATGCACAAGTTTTGGCGCTTTGTACCTTCTGTAAGCAAAAAGTTGTTTGACTTTGATGGGCTTGTATTTGCCAAAGGAGTGGGAGAATTACCCTTGGTAGAGCAAGCGACTTTAAGCGTATGGAAAAGCGCTGAAATGATGCAAAGCTTTGCCTATAAAGATAAACGCCATGCAGAAGTAGTTAAGAAAACGCGTGAATTAGACTGGTACAGCGAAGAGCTTTTTGCACGTTTCAATGTGTTGGAAATGAAAGGGAGTTATAAGGGTAGGGAGTTGAGAGATTCTAGCGCATAGACTGTGGTAGATAAATGGTGAAAAATAAATTAGGAACTTTCTATTCATAGCTAATCGTTAAATAATAATATTATCCTGAGGCTTACCGTAGGAAGTTGTACCGCAGGGTGGTTAGGGAAGTTGAACTTCGTATTAAAAACATCCTTTCAAATCAGATTTAATTCAGAGAAATAAAAGAAAATAAACTTGCTAACAAATGAAAACTTAAGCTAAACTTTATGGTTTAACTGAATAGTATTTCTAATATTTATAGAATATTTAAATACACTAATTTCTTTTTCATAAAATTATATATGCTTCAACTTCAGTTTAATTCCATTGCCGAAACAAATGCAGGTGCTAAATGGCAAAAGCTTTTTAATACACATTGGTCGGCTTATAAAGCATGGTTTGTTTCAAAAAATGCGGCATATAATCCACCACTAGATGTTTGTAAACAAAAGCTAAAGCAATACATGCCGGAATGGCTTCCCACCTATGAAAAATTATGCAATTTAAGTGGCAATGATCCCGTTGCACACCGTTTTTTAACAGGCTGGCAGCCGCCCGCGTACATCACCGGATGCTCACAAGCAGTACTTACCGACAAACCACAGTTGGTGCGCAACTACGATTATCATCCGCATTTAAGCGAGGGAACAATTTTGAACAGTGCGTGGAATGGAAAACACGTAATGGCCGTGGGCGATTGTTTAATAGGAGTGGTAGATGGGATGAATGCAGATGGATTGGTAGTATCACTAACCTTTGGAGGTAGAAAAATCGTTGGCGATGGTTTTGGAATTCCTTTTATACTGAGGTATGTATTGGAATTTTGCTCTAACACCAATGAAGCCGTTGAAAAATTGAAAAGTATTCCTAGTCACATGGCGTATAATGTAATGGTGCTAGATAAAACAGGTAGCCACAAAATGGTGCAATTGGCGCCAGATAAAAAACCAAAGGTTACTGACTTACGGGTATCTACCAATCATCAAGGAAAACCGGATTGGCCGGAACACGCTGCTTTTTCTAAAACAATACGTAGAGAAGAGTTTCTGCAGGAAGCTTTGGCAAACTCCGATTTAAAACGAGATGCGTTAATTCAGTTATTTTTGAAAACACCACTCTTTAATCGTCAGTATAACGATGGTTTTGGTACGGTATATACTTCCGTATATCGCCCGGCAGAAGGATATATGGAGATACATTGGCAGGATGAAGTTTTGCACCAATCTTTTGCAAATTTTGAAGAAGGCCAAACACTTATTTCTTATTCCGAAACTGCACCGAGTACATCCACAGAAAAAACGGTTGCTACTGCTCCAGCTGTTGCGGGAGAAAAAGCGTATGCATGGGGTTCAACAGAAAACGAATGGTCGGGCAGTAATCCAAGTGCTTTAGCGTTGCAAATAGCCAAAACCATTAGTGGAGCCATGGGTCTTGCGGAAGATGCAGAAATGAGTAAAGCCTTGAAACTGTTCACCTCTGAAACCAAGAAACGCGGACAAATTCCGTGGGAGATGTTGGCAGATGTTTGGGCGGGTTTAGGAAAGAGTTTTTATAGTCCGAATAAATAGGGGATAAGCAAAAGTTCATATATTTTTGGAAATGAGTTGATTGTTTGGAGGGCGAAGTGGATAGTTCATACATTACTAAAATCAGGTGAATTGGTTGGGAGTCATAAAATAGAAGGTTTATTGCGAAGTAGCCCAAAGGCACTCAAAGAAATCGACATTAAGTTTTTGAATTATTATTGTCCAAAATGCAGCGTTTATACCTAAAATCAGTGGCTTCTTTAATTATTCGTACTTCCTTTTACAGCTCTTTAGCGCCTTTGCGAGACAAAAAAAACCAATAGTACTCCTCCCAGTGCAGCTTAATTCGTACTTCGTCATTCGTCCGTACCTCTGGTAGGCAGGCATTCGTCAACTTGTTCCCAATTTATTGGTGGATTCGTAATTTTTTCACATCACCATTCCTCCCAGTGCAGCTTTATTCGTCATTCATTATTCAACACTTAGCTTTTCGTCCTTCTATTCTTCTCATAATCATGAAAAATGAAATCGCCTAAACCTTTTAAACCCGTATAAAACGCTTTGCCCTTATTAGCATCCGCAAAGCGCTGAATAAATTGTTGTAGATAAGGGTCTTGCGCAATCATAAAGGTGGTAATGGGAATGTTTAATCTGCGACAAGCAGCCGCTTTATTTAAACACTTATTTACGATGTAATCATCTAACCCAAAGCTGTTTTGGTAATAACTACCGTCTGGTTCTTTTAAGCAACTGGGCTTACCATCGGTAATCATAAAAATTTGCTTGTTGGCGTTTTTCTTTCTGCGCAGCAAGTCCATAGCCAATTCAAGCCCCGCCACTGTATTGGTGTGATACGGTCCAACTTTTAAATACGGCAATTCTTCTAATTCTATTTGCCAAGCATCGTTGCCAAACACTATAATATCTAAGGTGTCTTTTGGGTAGCGTGTTTTTATCAATTCGGCCAAAGCCAAGGCCACTTTTTTGGCAGGTGTAATGCGATCTTCACCATATAAAATCATACTATGACTAATGTCAATCATCAGCACCGTACTCATTTGGGCTTTGTGAAAACTCTCCTTTACCACTAAATCTTGCTCGGTCATACCGAAGTTTTCAATCCCCTGATTTACAAAAGCATTTTTAATACTTTCATTCATGGAAATGCTACTCAGGCTATCGCCAAAAGTATAGTTGCGCAGTTCAGCCGTATCCTCGTCACCTAAGCCGGTATGTTTAGTTTGGTGATTTCCGGTTTGTGATTTTTTTAGCTTTCCAAATATTTGCTCTAAAGCACTTTGCCTTAAGCTGCGTTCCGTTTTTGAAGTAATAGCCAAGCCTCCGCTACCATCTGGGTTCTCCACTTCTTCACGTAAGTAACCTTTCTTTTTTAAGTCTTCTAAAAAGTCGTCAATCGTATAGTCTTTATTGGTAAGCTGGTGCTCATTATCTAACGCACGCAACCAATCAATAGCCTCATCCACGTCACCAGAAGTATGCAATAAGAGTTCTTTAAATATATCAAACAAGCGTTCAAAAGGTGTTTTCCCTTTGCCTGTGTATTTGCTAAATTTTATTCCTTTCATGGGTTTGTAAACGGAAAGCGTAAGGTAAGGTTTTGGAAAGCATTTTATTTTGACGATGGAACAAGGGTGGTTAACTAAGCGGCAATGAAAAAGGGGGGAGCGGCATTTCTCGCAAAGACGCAAAGCCGCAAAGAAGCGGCAAAAGAAGGTTACCACAGATTCAGCTGATTGCTCAGATTTTAGCTGCATTTCTCGCAAAGCCGCAAAGCCGCAAAGCCGCAAAGAAGCGGCAAAAGAGGGTTGCCACAGATTACACTGATAACACGGATTTTTAGCGGCAACAAAATGTGGTTTTTATGGATTACGCTGTATTTCCTCTGCGTTACTCTGCGCTCTCTGCAACTCTGCGTTGAAGCAATCAACACACCATGTTGCCAACTTTCATTCATCTTCTTCAATAAACCTCTGCGTTACTCAGCGCCCTCTGCAACTCTGCGGTAAAGCAATCAACGCACCGTGCCGCTGTTACTTTCTACTCCATTTATATTTTTCCAACTTTCATTCATCTTCTTCAATAAACCTCTGCGTTACTCAGCGCTCTCTGTAACTCTGCGGTAAAGCAATCAACGCACCGTGTTGCCAACTTTCATTCATCTTCTTCAATAAACTCTGCGTTACTCAGCGCTCTCTGCAACTCTGCGTTGAAGCAATCAACGCACCGTGTTGCCAACTTTCATTCATCTTCATCTTCTTCAATAAACCTCTGCGTTACTCTGCGCCCTCTGCAACTCTGCGGTAAAGCAATCAACGCACCGTGCCGCTCTTGCCAACCCTCCAACAAAATCGCATCTTTGCAGCTTTCAACATAAAAAGTGCAACTTGCCTTTAGAAGAATCCCTTTACAAACCAAACATTTTTATGCGCCATCCGCACGTGCACACCATTGTACCTGCGCTATTTAGGAAAGTACCTTTTGTTTATAAAACGCGTGAAAGAATGGAATTACCGGATGGTGATTTTGTGGATGTGGACATCTCCCGACAAGGCAATAAGAAGGCGGTGCTGCTTTGCCACGGTTTGGAAGGAAGCAGCCATTCACAATATGTTTTAGGAATGGCCAAAGCATTATTGCCCTTAGGTTTAGATGTATTGGCCATAAACCACCGGAGTTGTAGTGGCGAAATGAACCGACTACCAAGAATGTATCACCACGCGGCTTTTGAAGATATAGAGGAAGTGTTACACAAGTATGCTGCACAATATCAAGAGATTACCTTAGTGGGTTTTTCGCTTGGCGCGAACTTAATTTTGCATTTACTAGCACATTTTACCAAAAGTGAAAAGCATCTGCTTAAAGCGAAAATAAAAGCCGCAGTATGTTTTTCAGCACCGTTAAATTTGGTGGAAGGGGTAGAGGTAATTCATGAAGCACGCAATAAAATATATCACGACCGCTTTTTAAAAAGTATAAAACGTAAAATTGCTATTAAGCAAAAAACTATTCCAGAAACACGTTTGAAGCCTTTGGAAACTATAAAAACCTTGCGTGAATTAGATGATTTTTACACAGCACCTTTGCATGGTTTTAAAGATGGGCACGACTATCATGTGCAAGCTTCGTGCTTTGCTAAATTAAAAGATATTGAAATTCCAACCCTTATTATACAGGCTTTAGATGATCCTTTTTTAAGTGAAGGATGTTTTCCCGCTAAGGTGGCCAAACAAAGTAAGATGGTACATTTGCAGCTGCCTAAATATGGCGGACATGTAGGCTTTAGCGCTAAGGGTGAAGTATATTGGAGCGAGCAACAGGCGATCAATTTTTTACAAAAACAAGGAGTTATATGAACACCGCAGAAGTTAAATACCTAGAAAAACTTAGTGTAGAAACCACGCACGTAAAAAGTGGACAACGCTTTATAACGGATGCGCCCACTGACAATAATGGAAAGGGCGAAGCGTTTTCACCCACCGATTTAGTAGCCACGGCATTGGCAAATTGCATGCTTACGGTAATGGGTATAAAAGCCAACAGTTGGGGTAAAGATTTGGAGAACTCTACGGCTGCCGTGCAAAAAGTAATGGAAAATGCACCACGAAGAATTTCAGAAATACACGTGCAACTTAGCCTTAGCGGAGATTTTAGTGCAGCGGAAAAAGAGACGTTGGAAAAAGTAGCCAATGCTTGTCCGGTGGCAAAGAGTTTGCATCCAGATTTAAAACAAAACATTAGCATTTCATGGAAATAAGGTTACGCAGTTTAGTACTGGTTCTTTCGCTTTTCAGCGGAAGTGTATTTGCACAAATAGATACCGAGGTTTTTGAAAAAGCAGCCGAGGAATATGCTAATGCCGTAGAAAAGGAAAATTTTGAAAAGATTTTGACCTTTACACACCCGAAAGTTTTACAGCAATTTGGCGGTAAACGGCAGATGTTAGCCGCTGCTGAGCGCGATGCACAGGCAACTAAACAAAAAGGCTTTACGATGCAAAAAGCCGAATTAGCCGAAGCACTTACACTCATGGATACCAATGGTTATGTGTTTTGGTGTATTCCTATACGGGTAACTATGAAAGGCCCTTTTGGCAAAGTGTACAGCGAAGCCGGATTATTGGGCATAAGTGAAGACAAAGGCAAAAGCTACACGTTTGTAAGTTTGGCACAAATAGATTTAGCGGTGTTACTCACCTTGTTTCCAGATATTCCTACCGAATTGGAAATGCCTACCAAGCAGCTTTATACGGAGTAGGAGGAGTGTTGTTTGTTTTATCACACATTTTTTGTATTACAATTTAAAGCCTCGATTTCTATCGGGGCTTTTTTGGTTTTATACTTTTTTAGGAGGTTTGAGCATCTTTTTTGTTTATCGTTTTAATCACCCCAAAGCTTGAGATTCGTACAGCCCCTTACACCTATATCAAGCTATAAGTTATTTCAGCGATGAGGTTTGATTTTATCAGTTATACAGTAATTTGTGTTGTAATTTTTTTGATATTAGCGAAACGAAACACGTTTGTTCTTTTTATGATTAGATGATTAGAGTAGGCTGTTTGGTTTAGAAGAATTAAAAATTGGCCTTTTAAAATATGCGACTTTATAAGGAAGGGAATTCAAAAATCCTATAAATTTAGAGTTATATTAGGGATTTTATTTTTTTTCCAATACATTTGCCAAATAAAGGGCAGATACTGGATGACTAGTTGGTAACGAAATCGATTGAGGTGAGTTCGATTCTCATCCCTTTTTTTTAATAAATTGAACCTGAAGGGAATTGAAATAATATAACTCTGATTGATTCAACAGTATGTTAATTGAACCATTTTGGAATAAGAAATACAATGAGATTAAACTTAAGAACAACACCAAATATGAAACCCGTGCCCTTTAATTATCAACGCAAGTTGGTAGGGACTTTTCATAAATGGATGGGCAAAAATGATTTACATGATACACTTAGTTTGTATTCGCTTGGCTGGCTGAGTGGGGGAAAAGCTACCAAAGGGGCTTTAGATTTTAAGGCGGGTGCGCATTGGTCAATCAGTTCACCTGACTCTGATGTGTTGTTGAAATTGATTAACAGCATACAGGCTGAACCTACAATAGCCTACGGTATGGAAGTAAATGAAATTTTGGTGCAGCATGAACCAATTTTTCAAAGCGAAGCTCGCTTTGTACTGCAAAGTCCTGTATTGATAAAGCGAACGCTAGAAGATAAAGTAGAGAAATATTACTATCATACGGATGACGAAGCTGGAGCTTTATTATCTGAAACTTTGGCGCACAAATTAAAGCAAGCGGGTAAGGAGCATTTAAAAGCAAGTGTTGGATTTGATAGAACTTACCCAAAAGCTCAATTGAAAATGATAAACTACAACGGTGTGCATATAAAGGGGAGTATATGTCCAATAATTATAAAAGGCGACCCTGAAGCGATTGCTTTTGCTTGGAATGTAGGGATAGGCAATAGTACAGGAATTGGTTTTGGAGCATTGAAATAAATATAAGATGAAGTATTACGTAGTAAAATATGCTGGACCATTTGGTTTTATAAAACCTTGGACAGCTGTGCGCGATAGTGAAACTTTTAGTCAACAGTTTTTAACTCCTTCAATAGTAGAAGGTATTGAGAAAAAGTTGTTTCCTGAGTTGTTAAGTGAAACTGGAATTAAAAAAATTAGGGGACATCGATTGAGTTATTCTCAAATTACCAATCAGCAAGAGGTGATTCAAACCAGAGGGTGGAATTCAAAGAGAAAAGGAAAGCATTTTAGATTTGAAAGACCAACAGCTGTTCTTACACGTGGCTTACTTCTTCAACCTGTTTTGTTGCTGGCATTTGAAAATAAAGTAGACGCAGAAGCTGCAATGACTCAACACGTTTGCCTTGCAAGGAATGAGGATTTAATGTTTCCAGAAGAATTTGTAGAGACTACATCGCTAGAATTTAGCCAAGAAGAAGAACTTTTTCCTGGGTACGAATTGATTTTTGAAAAAAATGAGCAATCATTTCTAGCGGGGTATCATAGGGTTTCTAAAGAACCAATGTATGGTTGGATCAAGGTCGTTGGAAATCCAATAATTTCTTACTGATGGAAAAGTTATTTGCAAAATCAGCTCCAGATTGGACTTTGTTAAAGGATCATTTGTTACACGTAGCAGCTGCCGCAACAACGTTTGCTCAACATTTGGGCATGGATGAAAAATTGGCTTATAAGGGTGCTATTCTTCATGATATTGGTAAAGCTCATCCGCGTTGGCAAAAAAGATTAAAAAGAGAAGATAATAGTACAAAACCACTTAGGCATGAAGTTACTTCTCTTATGTTCCTATCCTGTTTTCCGGGAGAAGATCATCCAGCCTTAATTGAAATGGTTGCTGCACATCACAAATCAGTGAAAAACGATGTAAGCGATAAAGGATTGTTGGATTTGGATAACGGTTACAATTATGAAGATTTTCACGCAGGCACTTGGGAGGAGTGGAGTCCACAAGCGTTTGATTTGCTTAATGGCTTGGGCATTGAATGTAAATCCTTTAATAAAAAAAAGGCTTTAGAAAATTTAGAAATGGCGGTTGAATACTGTGAGGAAGTTGCTAGAGAGCAAACCTATTCAGTGTGGCGAGGGCTTTTGATGGGAGCTGACCATTTTGCCTCAGCCGTTGTAAATGACACAGACAAACATCTTAAAAATGCTTTTAAAACACCAGTTTTAAAATTTTTTAATAGAACTAATAAGCTTTACCCGCTTTCTTTAAAGGAAACAACTTCTTCTAAAAGGCACACCATAGTTGTGGCAAGTACAGGTGCTGGTAAAACTGACTTTTTATTCAAGCGAACTAAAGGGAGGGTTTTCTACACACTACCATTTCAAGCTTCTATTAATGCTATGTTTAAGCGATTGAGCGCAGATTTAGAATCCACCAATCCGAATTTAGACATTCGATTACTTCATGCTTCATCAAGTGTTGTAAAACGAAAGGGAGAAGAAGAGAAAAGTGTGTTGCAATCGTTGTTTGGCTCAAGTATCAAGGTGCTTACTCCACATCAATTGGCTGCTATTGCTTTTGGTTTAAAAGGTTATGAAGCACTTATTTTAGACTTAAAAGCTTGCGATATTATTCTTGATGAAATTCACACCTATTCTGGCGTTTCACAAGCAATAGTACTTAAGCTTATACGAATGCTTAAAGTTATAGGATGCCGCATACATATAGGCACGGCTACAATGCCCACTGTTCTTTATCAGCAAATTGTGGAGTTGCTAGATGAAGATGTATTGCAGATAAACCTTACTCAACCAGAAATGGAGATGTTTAATAGGCATGTTACGCATAAACTTAAAAGTTTTGAACAGTCTTTACCAATAGTAAATAAAGGAGTTAATGACAAAGAGAAAGTTTTAGTTATATGTAATAGAGTTGCGCGTGCTCAAGAGGTTTATGAAGTGTTAAAAAACACATATCCAAACGTGGATATACTGCTTCTGCACAGTAAATTTAAAAGAGGAGACAGAAATGAAAAAGAAAAGCTTTTAGTTGGCTTAGATGAAAAAAGGAACTCAATAAAACAATTTAATACCAGTGAAAAAGCTTGCATTGTGGTAAGTACTCAAATAGTAGAGGTAAGTTTGGATATTAGTTTTGATTTGATGATAACCGATTGTGCGCCAATAGATGCCTTAGTGCAACGCTTTGGGAGGGTAAATAGAAAGCGAGACTCAACAACAATTGGTAATCTCAAACCAGTATATATAATTCAGCCACCAGAGGATAAAAAACAGGCTTTACCATATGATTTGGATGTGCTCAACCGGTCTTTTACAACATTACCCGATGGTGAAATCTTAAGAGAAACGGAACTTCAAGAGAAAATTGATTTTGTATTTCCTGAAATCAATTTTATGGATATTGAAACGCATGTAATTTTCAAGATTGATGAAACTATGAACATTAACAAGCTAACACATCGCTCAAAATCTATTTTATATGAATTACTTGAAATTGATACCGTTGCATGTATCACTGAAAATGATGAAGAAAAATACCAATTTGCTGACTACGAAGGAAGATTGCTTTTGGAAATACCTGTGCGCTATTACCAAGTGAAACATATGAGACAATTAGATAGAGGAAACAAGCCTTTTATAATTCCAGATTTAGCTTATGATGAAGAGAGTGGATTGGATATAAAAAAAATAACAGAAGCTCATTTAGACGTAAATAATTTTATGCTATGATTACAGCGGTAGTAGGAAATACATTTTTAACAGCTTATAATGAGAATTATAAAACAGCCTTTTCACCGAAGAAATTTTTTGAAGAAATTTTTTGGGAGTTGTTTTACAACCATACAAAATATATGCAATGGGTAACCAACTCACCATTTGTTCAAATGAAAGCTGGCCAAAAGCCACATCTTTTAAAACAAGATGAAAGGTTAGATAAATTGAAATCGCTTGAATTAAAAGTAAGTGAAGAAGTTCCAGACGCAAGTTTTGCTTTGGGTTTTCCTGCTTCAGAAATAAAAGAATTTGCAAGCACTTCTGGTTTGGTTAGTGATTTAGAGATACCCTCAAGCGAGGATGAAGTCTATCTCTCGTGGATAGGCAGTGGTTTGGGTATTGGAGTAGCTGGTGGATTTACAATTCTTTTTGATGACCCTCAAATCACCTTACAAACTTTTAAAGGATGGGAATTTTATAGGAACTATTTAAATGACCCCACTCTTGAAAAGTTAAGAGGAAACCAGATAAATACTTGGAATGGACAATGGTTGGCTTACTCAATGAATCCTAGTGAGTTCAATGAAAAATTTGATTTTGCTGAGCTTCAAAGTAAAGACGTTTTCAAGGTTGATACGGCTTTAATTCAAATTAATACCGTTGTATGGACTCAGTTATTTTTCAGCTTATCAAAGCAATTTGAAGATGAAAGTCTTTTGGCTTATGTGTATGGCTTTGGCCAAACTAACAAAACCATTGGCTTCATACCTTTTCAATTAAAATCTGGTAGAAAACTTAAACATGTGTATCAAAAGCTTTACGGTGGTGAATTTTCCGATGCCAAAGGGTTTGAACGCTTGTTCGGGATGCACATAAAACGAGCTTGTGAGCTGGGAAGCATTGGCTTGCTTGCGCTAAAGCCGGACGGGCTTGCAAAGATTATGAAGAGTGGCAAGGATTTGTCATTAAAAAAGGAAGAGGGTTTAATTAATTATTACGCATATAAAATTTGGTTAGTAGCTATGTTATCAAAAAACAAAGAAGAAATAAACGATTATACGCTAAAAATAGCTGAAGCTATTTTGAAGTATAGAAACAGTGGAAAAGGAATGGCTCGAATCACTTTAGTGGAGAAAGAGCTTTTGGAAACAAAATCAAAAAAAGCTTTTCTAAACCATCTTTCATCAATTATTGAGGATGCAGAGCATAATATGCTAGACGAGTTCAAAAGTTTAAAAGATGAAGTACATCTAATGACTAATGAGGAATTTGGTTATTTCCATACACTCATCAAGTTTGATTACACATTTAAGAAGAGAAAAACCAATAAATAAACGAATTATGAATACTATTTACGTAAGAGTGCTTAAAAGAGCAGAGCATACTGTTTTTAATGTAGCAGATGGTCAAAAAACCTATTACGACCAACAATTTGGCCGTTCTATTCCATTTTCAAGTGGCCAACAAGTAAAGCGATCTCTTTTAGAGTCCTTATGCGAAAGCCTAAATCTGATGCCGTCTCCAACAACTTTTTTGTTTGATGTAGATAAGCAAAAGAAACTAAAGGAAGGAGAGGTTTACGGTACTTGTGACCCAACTTACCCTGACCAACTTTTCGGAGGATGGATGAAAGCGAGCAAGGGTGGAGGTTCTAGAACACTAAAAAGACGTAGCCCTTTATCAATATCTGCGATGAGGGCACTGCACCCGTTATTGGCTGGTGTTGATATTATTGGCGGTGAAGCAGGTTCTTTTGATAGAAGTGATAGACCAAACAATAATGTAATTGTGAGAGGCGCAGATGGTACAGAACTTTCTAAAGATCAAATAGCCGATTTATTGCAAGTAGAGGGTAATACAGACCGGAGTTTAGGAAGAAAATGGTTAAATCCAGCAACACGCGCAACGGGTCTTTTTGTCTTTGACATAGCCATAGATTTAAGGAGGTTGTTTTGTGTAAGCCTCAACACTTTTGAACCAGAAATGGCTGATGAAACAATTGAAAAACTTAAAGGTGAAGGATGGACCGAGACTGAGAATGTTTTTGGAAATTGTTTGGTAGTACCTAAAGAATTAAGAGAAAAATGGGTTGATGGTTTAGTACATGGTATTTTAAACTGGCGCATTACATCAAATCAATCCAGAACATTCAGTTTGATGGATACGCTAGCTATTGCTGTTAGTGATAATGCAAATAAAATTGCAGGAAGTATAAGAGCAAAACTTTCAGAAGAAGATTCTAAGAAAGCACAACCGATTATAGAGGAGAATATGAAAGGTGTTGATACCTATATTACTCTTCAAGCAGGAGGTTTTGTGCATACAAAAGGAGAGTCTGTTGATGCTTTGGATAATGCTGAGAAAGAACTCAAAAAAAGACTTTTGGCTTTTAATTATGCAAATCAGTAGGTGGTAGATGCAAACTGTGATAGAAAGATTGTTTAATGTGGCCCTCCTAATTCTTGCATATATTAAGTGGATTATTTAAAATTGACTAATACAAACAGCATTATTTAGTATTTTTGTTGTTTTAATACAGCAATTTAATATGGAAGAGCTATTTACTCAATCGCAAGCCTTAGTTTCTATTGTGCAAACGCAATTTATGCGGCATTTGCATCAAAGCATACATTGGGAGAATAGGCTTATTGGAATAGTAGGCGCTAGGGGTACGGGTAAATCTACATTGCTGTTGCAGCGTATAAAGCAGCATTTTTCTAATAGTTCGGAGGCAATTTATTTAACCCTTGATGATATTTACTTCACTGAAAACAGGTTAGTGGAAACTATACGTAGTTTTCACCAGCGTGGGGTAACCCATTTTTTTTTAGATGAGGTACATAAATATCCAAGTTGGTCGCGTGAAATAAAAAACTTGTATGATTTAAATCCGCTATTAAACATTGTTTTTACGGGTTCTTCTATGATTGACATTTTAAAGCAGGAAGTAGATTTGAGCCGTAGAACGGTAATGTATCATTTATCGGGATTATCATTTAGAGAATATTTAAACTTTGCAGAAGGGACTTCATTTTCAGCCATAAGCTTGGATGATGTTTTTAGACACCAACAAGATGCAACTGAAATAATTTTAAAAGAAATAAAGCCTTTTCAGTATTTTAAAGAGTATCTCAATTACGGGTATTATCCTTTTTTTAAAGAAAACTTACCCACTTATCACCATCGGCTAAAAAAAATAGTGGCGCTCATTGTAGAGTCCGACCTTCATTTTATAGAAGGTATAAGTATCGAAAATATTAGAAAAATACATCAATTACTTTATATATTATCGGCACAAGTTCCCTTTAAACCCAATATATCTAAGCTTAGCGAGCGCATTGGTTTACACCGTAATACACTTACCCAATACTTACATTATTTGGAAAAAGCAAAGTTGATTAACATGCTTGGAGCTGGTGGAAAAAGCATTGGAACTTTGCAAAAACCAGATAAACTTTTTTTAGATAACACCAATCTTGCTTTTGCTTTAGCTAAAGAAGCCACTAACATAGGTAGTTTAAGAGAGACATTTTTTCTTAATCAACTAAGCAATGTGTCTAGTATAACTCTTGCCCAAAAGGGAGACTTTTTAATTGATGAAAAATATACTGTGGAGGTAGGCGGTGCAGGGAAAGATAATCGTCAATTAAAGGGAGTTGAACAAGCCTATATAGCCGCAGATGATGTAGAACGAGGTGCTTTTAACAAGATTCCACTTTGGCTTTTTGGCTTTTTGTATTAATTTATTTTATTATGAACATCACGCCAACCCTTCTAAACTATTATCTTATTTGCCAACGTAAAACGTGGCTCCATGCAAATGGCATTCGCATGGAGCAAACTAGTGATGTGGTATATGAAGGAAAGCTTATTGGGGAAACCAGCTATAAAAAGCGATCAGCGAAATATACAGAACTTGATTTAGGTATTGCTAAAATTGACTTTTACGACCCTAAAGAAAAAGTGGTGCATGAAGTGAAGAAAAGCAATAAAATGGAGGAGGCGCATCTTTGGCAGGTGAAGTATTATTTATTTTTGATGGAACAAGCAGGTATTGAAGGAGCAAGCGGTATGTTAGAGTACCCCAAGCAACGAAAAACCTTAGCAGTTTTTCTCACCGAAACCGACAGGACGTATTTACTAGAATGCATAGCGGCTATAAAGGAATTGATAAATCAGGACGATTGTCCCGAACGTTTGTCTAAAAAAACAATTTGTCGCAAGTGTAGCTATCATGACTTTTGCTGGAGCGGAGAAACAACTGATGTATGAAAAAAAGCTATTACTTATTTAACCCAGGACGACTTAGTAGAAAAGATAATACGCTTAAATATGTGGCTAGCAACGAGGAAGGTGTAGCCCAAAAACCAAAGTATTTGCCCATAGAAGGGGTAGAGGAGCTTTTTACATTTGGGTCAGTAGATGCAAATTCAGCCTTATATAATTTTTTAGGTCAGCAAAGTGTGGCAGTACATTTTTTCGATTACTACGAAAACTACACCGGTTCTTTTATGCCTAGAGATTACCTACACAGCGGAAAAATGGTGGTAAACCAAGTGAAGCATTATAGTAGCAACACAAAACGGATGATTATTGCCAAGCTATTTGTGCAAGGAGCAGCTTTTAACATACTGCGTAATCTTAAATACTACAACAAACGAGGAGTTGACTTAACCTCTATTATTTCTCAAATTGAAACTTTGATGCGTTCTATTGAATACACAACTGCAGTGGATGAGTTAATGGGGATAGAAGGGAATATTAGAATGGCTTATTACACAGCTTTTGATGAAATTTTAAAGGATTTTAAAATGGAGGGGCGAAGCAAGCAACCTCCAAAAAATGAAGTAAATGCTTTAATAAGTTTTGGTAATATGATGTGTTACGTACTTTGCTTAAAGCATATTTACCATACACAACTTAATCCCACAATAAGTTATTTGCACAGCCCGGGGGAAAGACGCTATTCTTTAGCTCTTGATATAGCTGAAATTTTTAAACCCTTGTTGGTGGATAGAACTATTTTTAAACTATTGAATCAAAGGATTTTAAAGGCAAGTGATTTTAACACTCAAACCAATCGTATAACACTAAAGGAAGCTGGTAAGAAAAAATTTATACAAGCGTGGGAAACGCGCTTATCTGAAACTATTGAACACCGGCATCTCAAACGTAAAGTAAGCTATAAGCATTTGGTAAAGCTAGAATGTTACAAGTTAGCGAAACATGTAATGGGTATTGACCCATACAAACCTTTTAAAGCTTGGTGGTAAATATGAGTGTACACTTGAAGTTACTAAAAACTAATAAGGATAATTGCGTATTGAAATGTATGTAATACTAGTATATGATATTGGAGAAAAACGTGTAGTTAAAATGCTAAAGCTATGCCGTGAATATTTGCATTGGATTCAGAATTCAGTTTTTGAAGGAGAGATAAGCGAAGTGAAGCTAAAAGAACTTCTTGCTAGAGCAAAGGATATAATGAAGTTGGAAACGGACAGCGTAATTTTATTTAAGAGTAGGGAAGAGCGTTGGTTGGAAAAACAAGTGGTAGGTGCAGAGAAAAATGAGCTTGATCAGTTTTTGTAAAAGTCGTCATTGAATATCAAATTGGCGAAAAATGTTCTTTGACATATTGTAAATAAAATGATATTAAACTTTGATTGTTGGTAATCAATGTGTTCAAGTAGTCGTCAGCAATAAGGGTAAAATTCCCTTATGTTTGCTTGACGCTTTTTAAAGGCTTTAGACGTGAAGCTAAACCTTTAAAAGCGTTAAAAAGCCGTTGTTTTTTAACGGCTTTCAATTGACCCATGCTGGAATTGAAATGCCTTAAAAGCCGCGTGGACAGCATTGCAAGCGGCTCTTTCAATTGACCCATGCTGGAATTGAAATACTAATCGGGGCATTTTTACAAAAACAACCTTTTTTCTTTCAATTGACCCATGCTGGAATTGAAATCTAATATCTGATTAGTATCGTAAGCTATTTGAGCGGCTTTCAATTGACCCATGCTGGAATTGAAATTTAAAGCGCCGTATTTGCGGGCTCTAATTTCGTGTGCTTTCAATTGACCCATGCTGGAATTGAAATACCCTTTGTCGATTTCCATTCCTACACGCATTTGGACTTTCAATTGACCCATGCTGGAATTGAAATATCAATACAAGTTACATTAAAAGCTACCGCTTTCAATTGACCCATGCTGGAATTGAAATGCTTTAATTTAACACTTCTAACTTTCAATTGACCCATGCTGGAATTGAAATTTATCCTACTTTATTTCGTTTCGGGATAACTTTCAATTGACCCATGCTGGAATTGAAATCTTGCAGCTCATATTATCGGCTATGTAAACGACTTTCAATTGACCCATGCTGGAATTGAAATTGTCTTATCAACCTACACGCATTTGGACTTTCAATTGACCCATGCTGGAATTGAAATATCAATACAAGTTACATTATTGATAAAAGCACTACCGCTTTCAATTGACCCATGCTGGAATTGAAATGTTGTAAGTTTTAACCCCCGCCGGTTTTTCAATACCCTTTCAATTGACCCATGCTGGAATTGAAATATAACCTCAACTCGATTAAGAAATCGAGAAAAAGAACTTTCAATTGACCCATGCTGGAATTGAAATATAAAGCAATCAAGGGTTTTTGATATTGTAAAAGAACTTTCAATTGACCCATGCTGGAATTGAAATTTTCTAATCAATTAGGCAACTTAGATAAGTTGTTAACTTTCAATTGACCCATGCTGGAATTGAAATAGCGACCGACTTACTGACGTGTTCACTTTCTGGGAGGCTTTCAATTGACCCATGCTGGAATTGAAATCGTATAAAATTATAAAAGAAAACCGCCGTAAAAATTCTTTCAATTGACCCATGCTGGAATTGAAATAAGTTTTTTCGCGCACGCTACTCAACACGTTTATAATCTTTCAATTGACCCATGCTGGAATTGAAATACGTTAGACGGTTGGTATTTTGCAGACGAAAGTGGCTTTCAATTGACCCATGCTGGAATTGAAATTTTTTAAGAAGTGTTTACATTTTTGCGCATTCAATTCTTTCAATTGACCCATGCTGGAATTGAAATCCCAGATATGCAGAAGGAAGCTTTTAAAATTTTGGATCTTTCAATTGACCCATGCTGGAATTGAAATATAGATTTTAAAAGCTTTTTCTAGCATTTTAAAAATCTTTCAATTGACCCATGCTGGAATTGAAATAGAGCCAACACCGGCAGAGGGCGGGAATATTAAAAAACTTTCAATTGACCCATGCTGGAATTGAAATTTTTCAAGCGCGCTTATAATCCCATCCACACGTGCCTTTCAATTGACCCATGCTGGAATTGAAATACCGTTACTACCGTTTTGCTTCCGTCTCTATTATTGCTTTCAATTGACCCATGCTGGAATTGAAATTCCGCAAAAATGAAACGTACCTGCCCGCCATATTCCTTTCAATTGACCCATGCTGGAATTGAAATTGGATTATATTTCACTTCATTTATTGGTTCTTTTTCTTTCAATTGACCCATGCTGGAATTGAAATTTTAATCTTTTTTTATCTAAAATAGAAAACATACTTCTTTCAATTGACCCATGCTGGAATTGAAATACACTTTAACTAACCTTTATTTTAGTTCTAATGGAACTTTCAATTGACCCATGCTGGAATTGAAATTTAGCAATTAAATAAGCATAACAAAAATCTAGAGTTACTTTCAATTGACCCATGCTGGAATTGAAATTAAAGATACAAAAAACCGTTATATATAAGTAACGTTCTTTCAATTGACCCATGCTGGAATTGAAATTTTTTACCCTGCTTCACATCTGCAGTACCTACCGATCTTTCAATTGACCCATGCTGGAATTGAAATATATGACCAAGAGCCGACACCAGCAGAGGGGGGGAACTTTCAATTGACCCATGCTGGAATTGAAATCTCCTATTGATGGCCATGATGGTACGTTTAAAGAACTTTCAATTGACCCATGCTGGAATTGAAATCCTGTACCATAACTAATATTAGGATTAATCCCTTCTCTTTCAATTGACCCATGCTGGAATTGAAATCACCACTATCTGTAGTATCTTTTGAAACATTTATTAACTTTCAATTGACCCATGCTGGAATTGAAATAACTGAATAAGCACCTTAAGCCGTTTTAATTTTACACTTTCAATTGACCCATGCTGGAATTGAAATGCAATGCACTGCCAGCTGTTCTTTATCCGTAATATCTTTCAATTGACCCATGCTGGAATTGAAATTATTTACTACGCGCAAAATATCTCCTGCATTAGCTACTTTCAATTGACCCATGCTGGAATTGAAATTAATCTAAAGCAATATCCAATGGCTTGGCTTGATTACTTTCAATTGACCCATGCTGGAATTGAAATCAGGGCATAGACGACACTTCAACGACAGACAATGAGCTTTCAATTGACCCATGCTGGAATTGAAATTCTGCCGAAAGGCATACAATGGGCTAAGGTGTATAACTTTCAATTGACCCATGCTGGAATTGAAATCTTCTAGTTGCCCATCTCTATATTTATTGCGGCCTTCTTTCAATTGACCCATGCTGGAATTGAAATTTAGCGGTAAGCGAGAAAATTTTGAACAAGGGCGCGCTTTCAATTGACCCATGCTGGAATTGAAATTTAGGTCAGTATATCCGTAATAACGCTCAAAACGATCTTTCAATTGACCCATGCTGGAATTGAAATCTTACGAACAAAAATTTTATCACTTCTTGTACTATCTTTCAATTGACCCATGCTGGAATTGAAATATGTTTGGGAAGCCTATCTAAACCTCTTAAAAAAGACTTTCAATTGACCCATGCTGGAATTGAAATCGCCTTGAATTACTTCATCGTCATTTCCATCTCCTACTTTCAATTGACCCATGCTGGAATTGAAATAGTATAAATACCGCGCCCGCAATGCCTACGCTTACTTTCAATTGACCCATGCTGGAATTGAAATACAATCGAATATCGGGATGTTTTATTGTGTTAAATCCTTTCAATTGACCCATGCTGGAATTGAAATTTTTTAAGCAAGAAGGAATTACCGGAACCAATGCTCTTTCAATTGACCCATGCTGGAATTGAAATATGGCCACGATGGCCTACGTGGTTCAATTTGGAATTCTTTCAATTGACCCATGCTGGAATTGAAATCGTAATCAGTTTGAGTAGTATAAACCTCGCTAAACGCTTTCAATTGACCCATGCTGGAATTGAAATTATGCAACCTAATTCTTACCATCGCGTAAATTATTGCTTTCAATTGACCCATGCTGGAATTGAAATTTTGCCATATAGAGCTGTAATACCGCTCTGTTTTTACTTTCAATTGACCCATGCTGGAATTGAAATGCAACAATCGAAACAATTACACAGTTATGTGAGGAGCTTTCAATTGACCCATGCTGGAATTGAAATATTAGCCCCCGATTTTTATTACCCTATTCCGGTAGCTTTCAATTGACCCATGCTGGAATTGAAATCAAGCCAAGAAGAATTTATGAATAAGCTGGAGGAGACTTTCAATTGACCCATGCTGGAATTGAAATAAACACAGGCAGATACAGGCGCAAGCGGCGAAGCACTTTCAATTGACCCATGCTGGAATTGAAATATTTTGAAAGTATCGGTAAATAGGCCGGATACAGATCTTTCAATTGACTCGGGTACTTTCAATTGACCCATGCTGGAATTGAAATAAAAAAGCACGTAGTTTTTACTTGTGCGTTGCTCCTCTTTCAATTGACCCATGCTGGAATTGAAATTTCGTTAGAATTAGTTTTTTCTGGTCAAGTAAGGGTCTTTCAATTGACCCATGCTGGAATTGAAATAGTATTTGAAGCTTCTTCCTTTGAACAACTAATTTCACTTTCAATTGACCCATGCTGGAATTGAAATAGGGCTTTTATTGCATGGCTGGTTAGAGGATTTGCGCTTTCAATTGACCCATGCTGGAATTGAAATCACTGTAAAAGCATTACTACCTTTCAAAATCTTAACTTTCAATTGACCCATGCTGGAATTGAAATTTTTGGTAATCAGAATCGTAGGAGAAAGAGCCAAACTTTCAATTGACCCATGCTGGAATTGAAATCTTGATACGTTTGGCCGTTATCGTAAACATTTTGCACTTTCAATTGACCCATGCTGGAATTGAAATTCCGCATAGCGCATGTAATTACGTCTTACGATATCAACTTTCAATTTACCCATGCTGGAATTGAAATTAAAAAAGTGCGCGCAATGGTTTGGAGGCATAGTTTCTTTCAATTGACCCATGCTGGAATTGAAATCTCCTTCATCTGAATAAACTAGTAAACGGCCAAAATCTTTCAATTGACCCATGCTGGAATTGAAATTGATTTCCATAGTGCAAACTAAATCAACCGCGCCCGCTTTCAATTGACCCATGCTGGAATTGAAATACATCTATCCCGATTAAGTAGTCATAATTTTTCATTCTTTCAATTGACCCATGCTGGAATTGAAATAACTCAAATACTCGTCTTGTGTTAACATCACGTTGCTTTCAATTGACCCATGCTGGAATTGAAATAGCCTGATGATATGCAGTTTTTATATAAAACGGCTTCTTTCAATTGACCCATGCTGGAATTGAAATTTTGTAGTAGCTTCTTTAGTTGCTTTTCGCTTTTTTCTTTCAATTGACCCATGCTGGAATTGAAATCAATATCCGGTTGGCTTACCTGCAGTAAATTGGCTCCTTTCAATTGACCCATGCTGGAATTGAAATAACTCAATATTTGATCTAAAAACAGCAAAGCCTTGCCTTTCAATTGACCCATGCTGGAATTGAAATTCAGCACCCCGTGTTTTGATTAAATGTCTAAATATCTTTCAATTGACCCATGCTGGAATTGAAATTTTCAACGCTTGACACGTATAGTTTACGCTCTCCGACTTTCAATTGACCCATGCTGGAATTGAAATTGAGCAGTAAACCGAAACTTATTTTTAAGAACTTTTCTTTCAATTGACCCATGCTGGAATTGAAATAAAAAGGCAGTGAAGCAGAACGAAAAGCACAACTAGCTTTCAATTGACCCATGCTGGAATTGAAATCTGGTTTATCTTTTGTAGTGAGTTTTGGTAGCACAACTTTCAATTGACCCATGCTGGAATTGAAATAGTAAAGATCTTATATAATCTAACTTAAACCAATCTCTTTCAATTGACCCATGCTGGAATTGAAATTTATTTAAGCCGGCAGCAAGCGGAGGAATATGTGGACTTTCAATTGACCCATGCTGGAATTGAAATATAAAGAGTGGGATATTAAATATGTATGAACACGCTCTTTCAATTGACCCATGCTGGAATTGAAATTTTGGACAGTGAGACGGTAACTAACGAGGAGTTGAGCTTTCAATTGACCCATGCTGGAATTGAAATTTTGAAAAGTGTTACCTAGTAATATAGGTGCGTTTGCTTTCAATTGACCCATGCTGGAATTGAAATCGTTTTTATCTTCAATCATTGTAATTAAGTAAATACTTTCAATTGACCCATGCTGGAATTGAAATCTTAAAATTCCAATTCACGCAAAACGAAACGCTCAACTTTCAATTGACCCATGCTGGAATTGAAATATTTAGGACTAACTCCTCTTGGTTAATTACGTCCCACTTTCAATTGACCCATGCTGGAATTGAAATTTGAAATCGAGGGGGGCGATATAGAGGGGTCTAGTCTTTCAATTGACCCATGCTGGAATTGAAATTTTAAAATGTCGTTTGTAGAAATGCTTATGGGTGAAGCTTTCAATTGACCCATGCTGGAATTGAAATCAATGATATTTAATTGCTCCCTAATTGTCATTGCCCCTTTCAATTGACCCATGCTGGAATTGAAATTTACCAAAGCAGAAATTAAGCAGCGCGTAATGATTGCTTTCAATTGACCCATGCTGGAATTGAAATTCATTACTGACAATTATGTCAGTGTTGAACTCTTTCCTTTCAATTGACCCATGCTGGAATTGAAATAATGCTACTGGATAAACACTTTGTATTTGCACGTAACTTTCAATTGACCCATGCTGGAATTGAAATACAAACCGTTTTCCACGACTGTACATGAAATGTATTCTTTCAATTGACCGATGCTGGAATTGAAATCTAATGTACTTAAATAGATTGATTAAGCAACAAAGTCTTTCAATTGACCCATGCTGGAATTGAAATAGGGTTGCGACCCCTACACTGCGTATGCCTTATTCCCTTTCAATTGACCCATGCTGGAATTGAAATTCATTACTGACAATTATGTCAGTGTTGAACTCTTTCCTTTCAATTGACCCATGCTGGAATTGAAATATTGCCGAAGCGAGCCTTTGGGCTTTGGCGAGTGTAGCTTTCAATTGACCCATGCTGGAATTGAAATCCAAGGCATTGTATATGGTTGAGATAGTTCTTGCCACTTTCAATTGACCCATGCTGGAATTGAAATCTTTATACCTTGAACTTCTACATTGTTCCCCATGTACTTTCAATTGACCCATGCTGGAATTGAAATAAGCGAAATACCCGCATCACGCACATCAAAACACATCTTTCAATTGACCCATGCTGGAATTGAAATCCAATTGCGGCTATCTACTGCAATTATTTGAGCAGTCTTTCAATTGACCCATGCTGGAATTGAAATCCCCTTTACTATAGCGCTTATGTACCCTGGTGCCTACTTTCAATTGACCCATGCTGGAATTGAAATTGAACGGGTAAACCTTTGGTTTTAAAACAAGTAAAGCTTTCAATTGACCCATGCTGGAATTGAAATACGAAATAGCCTATTTAGATGCTAACGACATGGTGACTTTCAATTGACCCATGCTGGAATTGAAATTGGCAGAAGCGGCAGAAGGAAGCGGTTTTGATATAGCTTTCAATTGACCCATGCTGGAATTGAAATACGCTGCTTGCGTTGGTGTAAAAGTGAAATTTGCGGCTTTCAATTGACCCATGCTGGAATTGAAATTTGGGTTTGAACTAACAGGAAACTCAATATTCTGTACTTTCAATTGACCCATGCTGGAATTGAAATCTTATATGCGTACTCCTAATCATTTGGAGTTTATGACTTTCAATTGACCCATGCTGGAATTGAAATTTATCACGCCTTTTGCTTTAAACGCGTCTATTAATTCTTTCAATTGACCCATGCTGGAATTGAAATTTTGAAAGCGTTTCGTTTAACTTAAAAATTACTAATCTTTCAATTGACCCATGCTGGAATTGAAATTTGTAAACTGCAAATTGCTGTAAGCTAGTTACATATCTTTCAATTGACCCATGCTGGAATTGAAATATGGTTTGAATTAAAATACGGAAGAAAGCAGAAACCTTTCAATTGCCCATGCTGGAATTGAAATTCATAAGCATTTGCACGAAAGACATTTTGAACGGTCTTTCAATTGACCCATGCTGGAATTGAAATTTTTTCAAACGTCTGGTAAGTCGTCTGTCGGCTTCCTTTCAATTGACCCATGCTGGAATTGAAATCTTAATAACTGAGGAGTTTGAAGCAGATGGAATAGTCTTTCAATTGACCCATGCTGGAATTGAAATCCTGCTAATAGGTATTTAATTTTTGGATTCATTATTCTTTCAATTGACCCATGCTGGAATTGAAATTTTAAGAGTTTTACTTTTTTAAGGCTAAAAACCTCACTTTCAATTGACCCATGCTGGAATTGAAATCATTTTTTCAATTGCTACATAAACATCTCCTTCGTTCTTTCAATTGACCCATGCTGGAATTGAAATAATCCAAAGTCTTAAAATCTTGCTCATTCACGCCCCTTTCAATTGACCCATGCTGGAATTGAAATCAATAAATCACCCGCTTTCCCAAAAGGATTTTTAGACTTTCAATTGACCCATGCTGGAATTGAAATTGCGATTGACGCGATTAGGTGCCTCGAAATGAACACCCTTCAATTGACCCATGCTGGAATTGAAATCACCAGTATTGTTGACCACTGGTGCGGATGATGGTACCTTCAATTGACCCATGCTGGAATTGAAATACGTATGATGTTAATTGATTCACAGCTTCTATTAAAAACTCCAATGCTCTGAATTAATTGAGGTGATTAGAAGCAAATATCACTAATGGTTCATGCAACTACACCATTAACTTTGCAAAAGAAGTTTATACCTACTTTTTCAATCCAATTTCTGCTAATCTTTCGTTCAAATAATCTCCAGCAGAAATGTCCGTAAATTGCTTTAGATGCTGATCATCAATACATTCCTCCAAACAATCTAAACGCATTTCGGAGCGTGGGTGTAAAAAGAAGGGAATAGAAAACCGCGATTGCCCCCATTTTTCTTTGGGTGGATTTACTACTCGATGAGTGGTGCTGCGTAGTTTATTATTGGTTAGGCGTTGCAGCATATCGCCCACATTTACCACAATTTGTTCGGGTAAGGCGGTAACGTTTACCCATTCATTTTGCTTATTTAATACTTGTAAGCCTTCCGCACTTGCACCCATTAAAAGGGTAATTAAATTAATATCCTCATGCTCGGCTGCGCGCACAGCATCTTTAGGTTCATCGGTAATAGGCGGGTAGTGGATGGGGCGTAAAATACTATTGCCATTGTGAATTTTAGCATCAAAATAATTTTCGCTTAAGCCCAAATAAAGTGCCAAGGCACGTAAAATAGATTGTCCGGCTTTTTCAAGTGTTTGATACGCTTTTTTACCTACCGCATCAAATTTTGGTAACTCTTGCACATCCACGTTTTCCGGATATTCATCGGCAATAGCATCATTGTCCTCTACGTATTGTCCAAAATGCCAAAATTCCTTTAAATCTCCGGTATTTCTACCTTTGGCGTGTTCTTTACCAAAGCTCGTGTAGCCACGCTGGCCCGCTAGTCCGTCAATTTCATACTTCTTTTTAACCGTTTCCGGTAAGTTGAAAAAAGCCTCTACTTGTTGGTACAGTAGCGCAGAAGTTTCATCACTAAGACCGTGATTTTTTACAGCCACAAAGCCGATTTCTTCGTACGCTTTCCCTAATTTTTCTACAAAGGCAGCTTTTAACTTTTCGTCTCCTGAAAGGAAATCGGCTAGATTAACCGATGGAATGTTTTGGTTCATGTGCTTCAAAATATTCTAAAGGTGCTAAGATATTCAAAGCATTTGGCACTACCTCTACTTTAAGTTTTTTAGATAAGGTAAAAGGCTCACCATCAAGGTGTATTTTTTTTCTGGTACGCTTTACAATCACCTTTTTTACTCTTAAAATTTTAAGAAATTTACTGTTGGGTATATTTCCTGAAAATAAGCGGTAGGCCAAAAGTGGTGCACGATACACCGGAAATTTTTTAAGAATACATACTTGCATATACCCATCGGTAAGGCTTGCTGCCGGTGCTATGGTAGCATTATTACCAAACTGGCTACCATTGGCAAAACTTATCATTAAAGCTGAGGTAATTACTTTATGTCCATCTAGCTTTAGCTTGTATTTAGTATTATTTATAGTAAGCCAAAATTTTAGGGCACTACCTAAATAGCTGATAAATCCACGGTCGGGTTTTAAAGAAAAATCATGCGCCACAAGAGCATCAAAACCAATACCCGCCACATTAAAAAAAGCTTTTTTATTTACATAGCACACATCAATAGCCAAAGGCTTGGCTTTAATTAGTTGTTTTACCGCTTTTGCAGGATTTAAATGCATACCAATATGACGCGCAAAACCATTGCCACTGCCGGTGGGTATTACGCCCATTAAGGTGTTGGTTTTTACCAAAGCAGCGGCTGTTTCATTTAAGGTGCCATCTCCGCCCACGGCAATTACAGCGTAGTAATTTAGCTCTGCCGCTTCTTGCGATAAATCATACGCATGCGTAGGGCCAATGGTAAATTGTATATCGCAAACAAACCCTTCCTCTTCAATTAAGAGCGTAAGATCATCCTTAATAGAATCACTAAACTTAGTGCCGCTATTGGGATTTATTATTATACGAATTTTCCTACTCATTGGTGGCGCGAAACTATCGTAATAATGTTAAACTAAGGTTATGATTTATTCTATTTTAGCACATTTCGTAAAAAGTATATGAGGTTTACAAAAAGGGGTTATACCAATCAGCAGTTAAAAGACTTCTATAGAGCACTTTTGGTGCCCAGATTGATAGAAGAAAAAATGTTAATAGCGCTGCGTCAAGGGCGTATTTCTAAATGGTTTTCTGGGTTTGGGCAAGAAGCCATTTCGGTGGGCGCAGCTTTAGCTATGGCCGATGACGAATTTATCTTACCCATGCACCGAAATTTGGGTATGTTTACCACCAAAGGAATTCCGTTAGAGCGTTTATTTTCTCAATTTCAGGGAAAAGCCAATGGATTTACAAAAGGTAGAGATCGTTCCTTTCACTTTGGAAGTGTAGAACATCATTTGGTGGGTATGATTAGTCATTTGGGGCCTCAAATGGGTATTGCCGATGGTATTGCGCTTGCATCAAAACTAGGCAAACAGAACAAAGCAACGTTGGTAGTAACGGGCGATGGAGGGGCAAGTCAAGGTGATTTTCATGAGGCCGTGAACGTGGCAGCGGTTTGGCAACTTCCGGTTATCTTTTTAATAGAAAACAATCAATGGGGCTTAAGCACGCCTAGCCGCGAGCAGTTTAATTTTGACAGTTTTGTATATAAAGCTATCGGTTACGGAATTAAAGGGAAAAGTATTGATGGCAATAACATTCAAGAGGTTTATCAAACGGTAAGTCAAATAGCAGAGGAAATTCGAGAGCACCCTGAACCCTATATTTTAGAATGTAAAACCTTTAGAATGCGCGGGCATGAAGAGGCAAGTGGTACAAAATATTATCCGGAAGGTTTGCAAGAAAAATGGACGAAGAAAGATCCTGTAAATAATTACTTAGCGTTTTTATTGAGCAAAGGAATTTTAGACTCTTTAGAGAATGAGCAACTTATAGCAGAAATTAAAACGGAAATCAGTGAAGCCTTAGATAAAGCTATGGCTGAGCCCGATATTGAATATAACGCTGAGGAAGAGCGTAAAGATTTATTTGCAGCCAACGATACAGAAATGGTAGCGGCCGGTAGTGAAACCACCGAAATGCGTTTGGTAGATGCCGTTTCAGACGCTTTAAATGAAGCCATGCAAAAGCATCCTAATTTGGTGCTTATGGGGCAAGATATTGCAGAGTATGGCGGAGTGTTTAAAGTTACCGATGGTTTTGTAGCAAAATATGGAAAAGAGAGGGTTCGCAATACTCCATTATGCGAGGCTGCTATTGTAGGCACCTCTTTAGGCTTAAGCATTTGTGATTATAAAGCGGTAATGGAAATGCAATTTGCTGATTTTGTAACGGAAGGTTTCAATCAAATTGTAAATAATCTAGCAAAAATACATTGGCGTTGGGGACAAAAAGCTGATGTGGTAATTAGGATGCCTACGGGCGCAGGGGTAGCAGCCGGACCATTTCATTCTCAAAGTAATGAAGCTTGGTTTACCCACACACCGGGGCTCAAAGTGTTTTATCCCGCCTTTCCTGCAGATGCCAAAGGACTATTATTAACGGCAATTGCTGACCCAAACCCCGTGTTGTTTTTTGAACATAAAGCTCTTTATAGAAGCGTACGCGAGGAGGTGCCTACGGGTTATTATAATTTACCGGAAGGTAAAGCCGGCACCGTAAGAGAAGGCTCCGAAATAACTATTATATCCTACGGTATGGGTGTACATTGGGCATTGGAGTATGCAAATGCAAATCCTGAAAAAAGCATTGAAATTATCGATTTACGTTGCTTAGCACCGTTAGATACAGAAACCATATTTACCTCCTCTTGCAAAACGGGTAGAGTATTGGTGCTAACGGAGGATACACTTTTTGGTAGCATTGCTTCTGATATTGCCGCGATGATTAGTGAAAATTGTTTTAATGCCTTAGATGCGCCAGTAATGCGCTTAGGGAGTGAAGCTACACCTATTCCTTTTGCCGCACAATTAGAGCAACAGTATTTGGCTAAGGCCAGAATAGGGGAGTTTGTGGAAAAATTAATGAGCTATTAGAAATTAGGAATGCCTTACAAAGTACGAATGCTTGCCTGCTGAAAGTTGGGAGTTCTATTAGAAGGATAAAGCTTCACTACCGTTGCACACGCGATACAATCGCGCGGTAACCACGTCTTGGTAAAATTACGAATGTGGAATTACGAATTACGAATTGAAGCACACTAGAAGGATAAAGGCAATAGTCTCGCTAAGACGCTAAGCCGCAAAGGAACTGCACTGGCGTTGTAATCGAGCGGCAGCCATGTTTTGAAAATTACGAATGTTGAATGACGAATTACGAATTGAAGCACACTAGAAGGATAAAGGCAATAGTCTCGCTAAGACGCTAAGCCGCAAAGGAACTGCACTGGCGTTGTAATCGAGCGGCAGCCATGTTTTGAAAATTACGAATGTTGAATTACGAATTACGAATTGAAGCACACTAGAAGGATAAAGGCAGTAGTCTCGCTAAGACGCAAAGCCGCAAAGGAACTGCACTGGCGTTGCACACGCGATACAATCGCGCGGCAACCACGTTTTAGTAAAATTGCGAATGTTGAATTACGAATTACGAATTGAAGCACACTAGAAGGATAAAGGCAATAGTCTCGCTAAGACGCTAAGCCGCAAAGGAACTGCACTGGCGTTGCACACGCGATGCAATGGGCGGCATTCCTAATTTACTATCAAAAAAAGCTGCAACTAAAAGTTAAACTTCTTATGGCGGCTTTCCCCTTCAGGGGTTTAGCTGCATCAGGATTTTAAGCTAAAAGCTAAACGTTCAGTAGCAGCTTCACCCTAACTGAAGGCTTGTTTTAAAACATTGATTTCATTTTTTAAAACATTGTAAATCAAATAATTAAAATAAACTGTAAAAAAATACGCATTTTGCGTACGTGTTGCATGGGGGTTGGTTGCCATAAGATTATAAGCAAATTACTAATCTTAATGAAACGATGAAAAAATTAACATCAGCATTAACCCCAACATCAGTACTTTCTTTTTCTGCTTATGCAAAAGAAGAAGCGAATAAAATAAATCTACTTAAGTTTTGAGACCGCAGAAGAATGTCTTTATCAGATGCTTAAGACTAACTATTTTATTACTATTAGTTACGCCTTTTTTTAGTTGGTCGCAAATTACGGTAAGTGGAAAAGTTTTAGATCGTGAAAATGGAGAAGATCTTTACATGGCTTATGTGTATATACCAGAGTATGGATTAAGTATGGCAACTAATGAGTACGGTTTCTTCTCCCTACAAATACCATCGGATGATCTTAAAAACGCAACTACTTCTTTAATTGTAGCCTTTGTAGGTTATAAATCTGATACGCTAATTGTAAGTACTACTTCGTCCTCTCGTTTAACGATTGCCTTAAGTGCGCTTAGCCAACAGTTACAAACGGTAGAAATTTCTGCATCGGCAAAAAGTGGTGAAGAGCGATTAAGTTCTACACAAGTTGGTGCTTTACACCTGCGCGTTGCAGACCTTAAAAATATACCTACTATTGGCGGTGAACGAGATATTATTAAGTCCGCCCAATTGTTACCGGGTATTAGTGGGGGTACAGAAGGAACTACTGACTTTTTTGTACGTGGCGGAAACGGAGATCAAAACTTAGTACTGTTAGATGAAGCCACCGTGTATAATGTAGGTCATTTATTTGGTTTTTTCTCGGTTTTTAATTCAGACGCTTTACAAGATGTAACTATTTACAAAGGTGGTTTTCCGAGCTACTACGGAGGGCGTTTGTCATCCGTTATGGACATTAGTCAAAAGGAAGGAAACTTAAAAACGTGGGAGGTGAATGGAGGAGTAGGCCTTATTTCATCTCGCCTAATGGTAGAAGGTCCACTTTTAAAAGATAAAGCTTCTATTTTAATAGCCGGAAGAAGAACTTACGTTGACGAGGTTTTTTCATGGGTAGGGGTAAAGTTGCCCTATTATTTTTACGACTTAAACTGGAAAGCCAATTACGTTTTAAATGAAAATAACCGCTTTTTTTATTCTGGTTATTTAGGAAATGATGTATTAAGTGTAGTAGAGGATGATGAGTCGGATATTAATAATTTTGACTTTCAATTTGGTTTCAATCTCGGTAATATCACGCACTCTTTGCGGTGGAATCATATTTACAACGCCAAGTTATTTTCTAACATTACACTTACTTCTACCAATTTTGATTACGACATAGGAGGTAAACTAGATGATAACAATCTATTAGTTCAATCACGTATTACAGATTACACATTAAAATCGCGCTTTACCTATTTTAAAAATGAAAAAAGCGTAATAAATTTTGGTACAGAGGTTATTCACCACTCCTTCCAACCAAACGTGGTAAGTACTTCGGGTACTATATCTGAATTTCTAAAAAATCAGGAGGCAGAAAAATTGAGTTTTCAAGAGGTGGCATTTTTTGCTAATGACGACCGTGTTTTAATTAAAAATCGTTTAAAGCTGAATTATGGCCTACGCTTATCTTCAGCCCTTACGGGAGGAAGTTTATATGGTGGATTAGAACCTAGAGTTTCTTCTAGTTATGTACTCAATGAGTTTAGTTCCTTTAAAGCCAGTTATTCTAGGATGAAGCAATATTTACATAGAGTTTCGAGCTCTACCATTTCATTACCTACGGACCTTTGGTATCCGGTAACGCCAAACGTTAAGCCACAGTCGGCAGATCAAGTTTCCTTTGGGTATTTCTTGAATTTAGATGTAATTCAATCTGCCTTTTCTGCTGAAGTGTATTACAAAAAAATGAATAACCTTATTGAATACAGAGAGGGTACAAATCTATTATTAAACAGTCAATTTGAAAATGATTTGGTACAAGGAGAGGGAAGGGCTTATGGTATAGAATTATTATTAAGACGCGAAGTTGGCAGGTTTAAAGGCTGGGTTGGCTATACCCTGGCACGTTCCGAACGTAGTTTTGAGCAATTAAATCAAGGAAAAACATTTCCGGCCAAATACGATAGAAGGCATGATTTATCCTTAGTTGGAAGTTACGAACTTACAGAACGTATCAGTTTAGGAGCCGTATGGGTATATGCATCTGGAGCACGTTTTACAGGTCGTATTGGTAGCTATGTTGTTCCAAATCCTTCACTTACTAATGTAGAGGTTTTACCTATTTTTTCTTCTAGAAATGAAATGAGTATGTCTCCAAGTCATCGTTTTGATTTAAACATTACTATTAAATCTAAAAGTAAAAGGCGTTGGCAATCTGAATGGCAATTTGGTTGCTACAATTTGTATAACAGAGCTACGCCTTATAGAGTTAGGCTAAATTTAACTCCACCAGCAAACGCTAATCAACAACAATCGGGTTTTTCTCCGAGTTATGATCAACCCGGATTATTTGGCTTTATTCCATATTTCACCTATAACTTCAATTTCAAATGAATAAAATTAAAACCAGCTTGCTTCTATCATTAATGGTAGCCGTTTTAGCGTGTACTCCAGATCCCTTAGAAATTACTATTCCTCAAGCTGAATCGCAAATAGCAGTATTATCTCAGGTGTTACCTGATGAAGGATTAGTAATACTCTTAACTAAAAGTTTTTCTGCTTTGCAAACACCTGCACCGTTAGGCGACACCGTATCAGGGCTTACTGTAACGGATGAATTTTTACAGCAAGTAATTGTTGAAAACGCCATTGTTACTGTTACAGGCCCAGGATATATGGAGACTTTATTGAATGTTTCTAATGGTGTGTATATCGGATTAGATTTCCCTTTTATGCCCGGTAATGAGTACACTTTAAATGCTTACAATCCTGACACCGATAAATCCATATCAGCGAAAGCTACCACTTTACCAATTGTGTATTTTGATACAATTACGGCAAAACGAATGACAGGAATAAATTCTGATAAAGTTGTTTTCAACTATCGTATCAATGATTTGCCGGGAGATAATTACTATTTAGTTAATTATTATCGAGATTCTATACCATCCAGTTCCTTGTTTAGTTTTGGTAGTAACAAAGACTTTGGCGTATCCATTGCGTTTAGCGATCGTTCTTATCCCGAAAATAGGGTAGAAAGAGAAGATATAATCAACATGTTGGGTTCGGATAGTATTCAAGTGACCTTAACAAATATTAGTAAGGATTACTTTGATTTTTTAAAGGCGCGAGAGCGTGTTGGGGTTAGCTTTCTTACAGAACCAGTAGTGTATCCTTCCAATGTAGAAGGTGGACTAGGTTTCTTTAACTTACACTTTCCTTCGGTTAAAGTAGTTACGATTAAGCAGTAAAATCCAAAGTTTCACTAGCGTTGCGCACGAAATATAATCGTGCGGCAGCAATGTTTTAAAAAACTACGAATTGAATGTTGAATTACGAGTACCTGCCTGCCGAAGGTTGGGAGGTTTTAAGGAATACTGGTTTTAAGTTGAAAATTAAGAGAAACGTTGCGGTTTGCATGTTAGAAGTGTGCTCGTAGCATTTTATTTACGGAGCGCCTTTGTCCTTAATAGAATAGATTTGGTGTAACAGATTGGTATATAAAATGTTATACTAAAACGCATTTTGCGTAATGCCGGAATTTACGCTAAACTTACCCTTGAATAATAAAAATACTCGGTCTTTTTTCAAGGTTTGGAGGGTTCGCTTTCCAATCGGCAATGGTTTGTGTTTTTATATGCTCGGTGCTTAAACTAATATCGGTGGCAATACACAATCGGGTGCTAGCATTACATTCCAAAATAAGCTCGGCAAATAATTTTTGATTACGGTAAGGGGTTTCCATAAAAATCTGCGTTTGTCCGGATTTTATGCTTAGGTTCTCCAACGCTTTTATCCTTCGTTTACGGGCATGCTTATCTATGGGCAAATATCCTGTAAAAGCAAAATTTTGCCCGTTCATACCGCTAGCCATCATAGCCATTAATATAGACGAAGGCCCGGCTAGTGGTACTACGGTGATACCTTGTGTATGGGCAATTTCTACAATTTCGCTACCGGGGTCTGCTACTCCGGGCGCACCTGCTTCGGAAATAACACCTACCGAATGGCCTTCAAATAAAGGGTTTAAGAAAGTAGGTATATCCGTAGTTTCCGTGTATTTATTTAGTACGTCTATGCGTAAATCTTGTTGATTTTTAGTGGGTAGCACTTTTTTAATAAAAGCCCTTGCTGATTTTTCGTTTTCTACGATGTAGTGTTCTACTTCGCCAATCACTTTTTTTACACTTAACGGCAATACTTCCAAAGGCTCGTTATCACCAAGTAAGCTTGGTATAAGGTATAATTTACCGGTAGGTTCCATCTTCTATTTTTTTAACAATTACCGTAGCCGCAGCATCAAGCATTCTATACACATTTTCAAACCCTTGGTCGCCACCATGGTAGGGGTCTGGCACTATATTATTGCTATTTGGTTGTGATTCATTTAATATTAAATCTACCTTTTGTTTATCTGCTTCATTGCGCGCCATGGCCAACACATTGTTTAAATTGCTTTCGTCCATCACATAAATTTTATCAAAACGATCAAAATCTTCCACCACAAATTGCCGACCGCGCAAATCAGAAATGTTAATGTTATGTGCTCTACCGGTTTTTATAGAACGTATGTCCGGAGCTTCGTCTATATGATAAGCGGAAGTACCTGCGCTATCCACTTCAACGGAAAGGTGTTTGGTTTTTTCGCGTAAAATACCTTCTGCTAAGGGTGAGCGACAAATATTGCCGAGGCATACCATTAATATTTTCATGTAATTCAATTTTTGTCTGTTTGGCTAAAATAAAAAAGCCGTCCCGTAAAAAAACGGGACGGCTCTAGAAATTATGAATATATCTTCGATTACTGCAAAGTCAATTTCTTTCTAATATCCTCTACATAGGTTTTAAAGCGCTTATCGGTTTCTGATAAGTTGTTTACCGTGCGGCAAGCGTGCAATACCGTGGCGTGATCTTTATTACCACATTGTGCCCCAATGCTAGCCAAACTGTTTTTAGTTAGTTGCTTGCTAAAAAACATGGCTAACTGGCGCGCTTGTACTATTTCTCTTTTGCGGGTAGGTGATTTTAATAGGTCTATCGGCATATCAAAATAATCACACACCACTTTTTGTATGTAGTCAATAGATATTTCGCGCGTGGTGTTTTTCACAAACTTGTCAATCATCTGCTTGGCAAGCTCTACGGTAATCTTCTTTTTGTTGAGTGATGATTGTGCTAAAAGTGAAATTAAAGCACCTTCTAGTTCTCTTACATTGCTATTAATGCTGTAGGCTAAATACTCCACCACATCGTTTGGCATTTCCAAACCATCATTGTACAACTTTTGGTTTAAAATTGCAATACGAGTTTCTAAATCAGGTACTTGTAAATCTGCCGAAAGGCCCCACTTAAAGCGAGAAAGTAAGCGTTGCTCTACCCCTTGTAAATCTACCGGTGCGCGGTCAGAAGTTAAAATTACTTGCTTGCCCTGCTGATGCAAATGGTTAAAGATTTCAAAAAATACATCTTGTGTTTTTTCCTTACCCGCAAAGCTATGTACATCATCCATTATTAGTACATCTATCATTTGATAAAAATGTACAAAGTCGTTTTTAGTGTTGTTACGAATACTGTCGATAAACTGTTGTGTAAACTTTTCGGCAGATACGTACAACACAGTTTTTTCCGGATACTTATCCTTAATTTCTATACCTATGGAATGCGCTAAGTGCGTTTTACCCAAGCCATTACCGCCATAAATTAATAGTGGATTAAAGGAAGTGCCACCAGGTTTGTTAGACACTGCGTAGCCGGCAGAACGTGCCAAACGGTTGCAATCGCCTTCCACAAAATTGTCAAAGGTGTAGTTGGGATTTAATTGTGATTCTACGTGTACTTTGCGTAAACCCGGAATTACAAAAGGATTTTTAACACCCTTTTCGCTAAGTTGCACAGGCATGTTCACCTTAGGGTTTTTTATGGGGCCACGGTTACTACTCGGTACGTTTACGGTGTAAGGGTTTGCATTACCATACGTGTTCTCCATCACAATGCTGTACACCAGCTTTCCTTCTTCACCTAACTCGCGGGTAATGGCACTCTTTAATAGCTTTATGTAGTTTTCTTCTAGCCACTCATAAAAAAACTTACTAGGCACCTGTATGCTTAGCACGTTATCTTTTATTTTTAATGGCTTAATAGGAAGAAACCACGTTTTAAAACTTTGGGTAGGTATGTTATCCTTTATGTAGTCAAGACATCTATCCCATACTGTTTTTGCAGTGAGCTCCATTAATACTTTTTTTGAGTTGATTTTTACAAATCTGCTAAATAAAAAGGATGAGTTTTCAACAACAACCTTTCGTTTTGGCAGGCCGCAAAAGTGTAGATAAAATAGTTGCTAAAAAAACAGATTAGGGGTTGAATTTGTGGTTTTTTTTTACAACCTTAAGCGAGTGTTAAGTCGCTGTATCCCGCATTCCACGGTAGAAAGAGCTTAGTAATCAATCATATAATTACATGTTTGTAAACAAAACATCAACAAGAGTACGATACGCAGAAACAGACCAAATGAGCGTAGTTTACTACGGAAATTACCCACAATATTTTGAGATAGGCAGGGTAGAAGCCTTGCGTAGTCTTAACATGAGTTATAAGCAAATGGAACTTGAAGGAATTATGCTACCGGTTTTAAAATTGGAAATAAAATATATTCGTCCGGCTACGTATGATGATTTACTCAGCATTACCACAAAAATTTCTGAATTGCCCGGTTCTAGAATAACATTTGAGCATGAAATTCATAATGAAGCAGGGGAGTTGTTAACATTGGGAATGGTGCAGTTGGTATTTGTTAACATAAAAACCAAGCGTCCGTGCCGAGCACCGGAAAATTTTATCAAAATTTTAGCGCCTTTTTTTAAACCTGAGTTCGATTAGTACTAAAATAAATCAATCTGATAGTTAGTGGTTTAATAGTTTTAAAACAACAACCTAGCCCCCCAACCCCGCCAAGGCGGGGGAGTTTATCTGCATGTGTCGCTACTCCCCCCCTTCGGGGGTTGGGGGGCTTTAAGAAGTTTAGATGCTCATATTCAGTTATATAAAAATCGAACTCAGGTTTTAAGGAGTAGTTTTTTACAACCTTACAACCTTACCAACTTAACTGTTTCTATTAGCTGCCCATTATCCGTTTGAATTTGCAGTAAATAAACACCGGCTGTTAATGTATTACTAGGTATTTTTAAGTCTTCCCCTTTATCTGCGTAAGCATAAGTGCCCACCAACATACCATTAGAGGCATATAGCTTTAAGGTGCCGGCTTGTTGCATATTTACCAAGGCATATTGGCCATACGCAAATAAGTTGGTGGCAAACACTTTAGCGGAAGGCGAATTGTCCTTTTCTAACAATCCAATATCACCCTCTAAAATGCCATAATTTACAAAAGCACTTTTTACGGCACTTTTATGCGCACCACCGTTTAAGTTATCATCTGCACGCAAGGTGGCCATGGCAAATTGCGGCATAGTAGTTCCAGGATTTAAACTAAACATAGCTTCCCAAATCAATTGGTCGGTTTTATCTCTACCCAATGAATCATAAATTTCTAGCAAACAGGCTACTAATAAATCAGAGTGTTGATAGGGATTGGAATTGAACGTAATGTTTTTGTAATTTTTGGAAGAAGTGGCTTCTCTACCTGCCCAATATTCGTTATGCCCATCCCAAGTAAATATGTTTTCAAAATTAAAAGGGTTTATACTTTTAGAATAGCTTACGCAAAAATAGTCGGCCAAACCTTCTTCAATATTCTGACGTTCAGAACTATTGGCGCCCATTCCGGTAAAGGAAAGTTGTAGTGCGTGGTTGTATTCATGAATAATTACATCAGCATCTTCAGCGTCATCCACACCACCTTCTCCAAACTCCATAGAAACGGGCGTGGCACTTACGTTTACACGAGAATTATCAGCACCGCTAAAACCATGAGGATCAACAGGAATTCGGTATCCGGGATAACCCGTAAAACCCAATGTTTGCAAATGTGTGTACTGTTCTAAAAGATGGTATAGCACGTTCATATCCTCAAAGCCGTTTTCATCTCTAGAAAATTTAAACGTGGCGCTACTTCCTTGCGTTACACCGCTAAAAGGAGGAGCAAAATCTTCCAAACGAGCCGCGTCATTCTCCATTAAAATGCTACCCAACAACCCTTTAGTAAGCACTACCGGTTTTAATTGGCGCTCAGCTTCTAGCACAGGCACTCGTGTATCGTTACTATCAACATAGGCGCCTCCATATACATTAAACGAAGTTGTAAGTGGGTCAGGATTAAAAACATACGCACTTATTATCGTATCATTTGGCCCGCGCTGCTCCTGGTGATGATATACATGCGCTTCCTTTTGATACAAAAATTCAGTAGCATTATATACTCTTTGGGTGGTATGGCCTTCAGCATTTTTAACCACCATATATACAGCAGGCACAAGTACATCACCTTTAGCAAACAACACTTGTTTTTCACTTTCCAACATTTCACTTTCGGTAAGTGCATTGGTTGGTACAGCTACATTATTTAATACATCCGTTTCCAAAACTTGCATAGGCAAAAGCGTATAATTTACCTCTTGTAGCTCACCCGTTTTTTTATCTATTGCAAAATGATATTCCCCTAAAAATACCTCCACACCTTTATATTGTAGTTGATAGCGATAATGAATTTGCGTTAGGCTTACGTATTGCTTTTTAAACATTAGCGTAAAATTTTCTGGTAAGATTTTGGCGTTTGCTAAATGATTAGCGGTGTTTTCATTGAGTAGAAAAAAATCGCCCTGCTTATATTCCACAGCGGTTTTTACATCGTTTAAACCAAAGTTAAGACCTTCCGTTTCTGAATTTTGCTTTTGCGCCATTACACAAAACGACCACGTGAGGCTAAATATCAGTAAGATTACATTATTCTTCATGGGTTATTGTTAGTGTGTAAAGTGCTTCAAGTTGCTCAAATATAGCAGTTTTGAGTCCATTTTTAACAGCAAGTTTGTAACCGGCCGTTTTATCCATTTGCTCTGCTATAATTTGCACATCGTATTCCTTTATTATACGCATTACTTCGGCTGTTAGATTGTATGGGTACTCTATTTCAAAAGAATACCATAAAAATTGCTCTTCAATAATTGCTTCGTTTAATGCAAGGTTGGCGCCTTCTTTATAGGCGCTTACCAGTCCTCCAACGCCTAATTTGGTTCCTCCAAAATAGCGAATTACCACTACCAATGTATTCCATAAGTCATACGCTATCAATTGATTAAATATGGGAATTCCCGCACTGTTGTTTGGTTCACCATCATCATTAGCACGTATTTCCGGTTTGGTGGGGTTTATCCTGTATGCATAGCAAAAGTGCCGTGCATCATGATAGGTTTTCTTTAGGTTATCCAAATGATTTTGCACTTGCTCTAAACTATTGGCTGCAAAAGCAAAGCCTAAAAACTTACTGCCCTTTTCTTTATACAGGCTTTCGCCAGATGTTTTAACGGTAAAAAATGCGTCACCTTTTAATGCTTCTTGCTCCATATTTATATGCTAAAGGCAATGGCAGTAATGGCAACAATGGCCAGTAAAATACCTACTTTATTATAGGAATTTAATTTTTCTTTAAACACAAAAGCTCCAATTAATGCGCTTAGCACCACTATGCCTACGTTGTTTATAGGAAAAACCACAGAGCTTTCCAACCCGTTGTACTCTAAAGCTTTAAGAAGAAAGTAGATAGAGCCATAATTAGGAATACCTAACGCTATACCGCCAAATAAGGCTTTTAAGCTTGGCGCATTATTTTGTTTTTTAAAGGTGAACAAGTAAAACAATATACCTAAAAAAGCAGCCACCCAAAAAATACTAGCCGCAAATTGGGCTTGCGCTTGCGGTGCTACCAAATATGCTTGGTGATATTTTAAGAGTAAATCAAGCGTGCCGCTGCCTATAAACAGTAAAACGGGCAGTATTAAAAATGCGCTAGAACGCTTTATTTTCTCTGATTTTTTTGTGGATAAATAAACGGCTAAAAGTGCTAAAATAATTCCTGCTATTTTAATGAAACCACTGGCTTCTTCATAATAAAATAAGCCAAATAACACCGGAATAACTAAAGACATTTTAACCGCTACGCTTACTACCGCTACACCTAAATTTTGAGAAACCCACGCCATAATTTGAAAAAGAGCTATAAACATAAAGCCCAATAAAAGCACACCGTAAAACCATTTAGATTGTACTACTTCACTTAGTGGTAACAGCTTGGCGCTTAAAGCGTAACCAAGGCTACCTGCAATTAAATAATTAACTACAATAGCTTGTAAATTATCTATTTCAAAGCGCTTAAATAACTTGAAAACAATAAATATGATGGTGGAGCAAATAATGCTCAGCAAAAGGTATATCATGCGTTGGTGTAGGTTAGCAAGGTATCTTCTCCTAGCGTTGTAATGGTTGGTTTAACTCCTAAAACAGGTGCTATTAATCCGCTACCATACGCAGTATTTCCAACAATAACATTGGCTCTATCCCACAAACCTGCGTGTATAAATTCTTGCAAAAGTTGTGCGCCACCTTCCACCATTAAACTTTGAATTCCCTTTTGATAACAATAATCTAGTAGTTGGGTAAGCGGATTTTCTGTATTGGTTAATACTATTTGCTGCACATTTATAGGCATACTGCGTAGTATATGGGTAAAAACCACGGTTGGTGCACCATCTTTATAAATTTTAGAAGCAAGCTTGGTTTTGCCAGACCTGTCTAAAACCAAGCGCAGGGGAGAAGCACCTTGTACATGGCGCGTATTCAAGCCTGGGTTATCTACATTTACGGTAGTGCTGCCTACTAAAATGGCTTGGCATTTTGCGCGCAGCGTGTGGGTGTAATTTCCGGCTTCTGCTCCGCTTATCCAGTTAATGCCTGTATTACCATTTGCGCGTTCTTTATCAAAAAAGCCATCTAATGTTTGCGCCCATTTCAGTTGAATGAAGGGTCGTTTTTTAGCATGAAAGGTGAAAAATGCAGCGTTTAGTTTCAACGCCTGTTCTTTAAGCACACCAACGGTTACCTCAATATTCGCATCGTTCAGTTTGGTAATACCAGCTCCGTTTACTTTGGCAAAACTGTCTTTGCAACCAATAACTACGCGTTTTACCTTATGCTTTACAAGCAAATCAGCGCAAGGCGGGGTTTTTCCGAAATGTGCGCAGGGTTCTAAATTTACATAAACGGTGGCTTCCTTTAAAAGTGCAAGGTTGCTAACCGCTAGTATAGCATTTACTTCTGCATGTGCATTGCCGGCTTTATAATGCCAACCTTCACCAATAATTACTTCATTATGCACAATAACACAACCTACCAAAGGGTTTGGAGGAGCGGTATTTGCACCCAAGGCGGCAAGCTGTAAGCAGCGTTGCATGTAAAATGCATCATTCATGCAGCAAAGTAAGGGTTTATTTCAGTTTTTAAATAATTTTACAGGCGTGGGGTAAAGGCATGTTTTAAATTGACAAGAAACCAATGCTAATTGGGGTATAAAATGATGTATTAAAAATGCATAACGTGTGCTGTAACAAGGTGAGCATAAAAAAACCCTCGGCAAAGCTGAGGGTTTCTAACACAACACAAGGAAAAGTATCTACTTCTCCGTCTCTCTAGTGTAAAATATAAAACGTGTCGTTTACCCGTTTTAAAAAACCTGCGCTATTAAAAAACTGTTTATCTTCATGTACCACCTGCCTATAAATAAGCTTGTATTTTTTTATTAAAACCAAATCATGAATATTATTTATTACCTCGCGCATAAATGTCTTTCGCTCTTTTTTGTTATCTAAAAGAGCAAGGTTTAAACGAATGGTTTCAAGCATGCTTTCCTCATCCGTTTTGTTTAATTCCTCTTTACTTAAGGTTTCGCGACATTGCGCAATTACGTTGTTGATGTGTATTTCAGCATTCATAGTTTGGGGATGTTTAAATCATACCTCAAGAGTACCAAACTATACAGGCTAGTGCACCGCTACTTGTAGTGAATTTTTAGTAAACGGTATGTTTTATTTAGTCAAATTGATTTAAAAAGCCTTCTAACTCTTTTTCTCTTACATAAGCACGGTAGCAGCGCTGCACTGAAAGTAAAAACTGATAATCATTAAGAATTTCCATATTCACACGGCTAAACTTACAGTAAAACATAAAAGCCTCTAACTCTTGGCGGCTAAGCCCCGTAAGTTCTATTACGCTTTCGCGATTATTGTTCACCTTTAGCTTTTCGCGATACGCATCATCAGCTTTAAGCTTCGCTAGTTCTCGTAATTGACGAGGCTTTGAGCCAAAAAGATTATACAAAAACTCAGCAGGGTTAAAAACGCCAGCATCTACTATTCTTCCATCACCAAGGGTTTCAGGTTTTGGATCTAAAGGTTTACCTATTTCCATTTCTTTAGGATCATTGGTAGTAAGCTCATAACTAAAAATACTAACCTCGCTTAATAGATAATTCTGTTCCTCCATTTTTACCACAGTATTGGTTAAAACAGTAGTAGTATCTGCATATATAAAATACAAGTACTTATATGCAATGTTAGAAAACACAATGGTATCCTTTAGTTGTAAGGATAATTTAAAGGTTCCATCATCTCCCGTAAGGGTACCTTTTAAAGTAGATTTATTTACTACATGGCATTGCGGAATTGGCTTTTTGGTATTTTTATCAATAACCACCCCTTGTAATTTTTGGGCATTACTATAAAAGGCGCTACAAAACGCCAGCAGTAGAAAACAAACTTTAAAATTCAATGGAAATACATTTAATAAGATACCGGTTTTAAAAACACAAAGTTAAATAGGGAAATGGTTTTGTAATACATACGTTTTTGCCAAACGAAAGTGTGTTAAATAAAGTATTGCTTGGGCTTGGGTATTAAGCAAAACTTAGCTAAAGTGCCTTTTGAAAAACTATATTTGCAGCCTTCAAAATATTTTGAAAAGAAGGAGCATTATAACAAAAACGCAAGGAATATGTCAGACGATAAGAAGGTGATTTTTAGCATGAGCGGGGTTACAAAAACCTACGCCAGCAATAATAAAACAGTACTTAAGAATATTTATTTAAGCTTTTTTTATGGAGCTAAAATCGGAATTTTAGGTTTAAACGGTAGTGGTAAATCCACACTCTTAAAAATTATTGCCGGCAAGGAACCTAATTTTCAAGGTGATGTAGTGTTTTCTTCCGGCTATTCGGTAGGCTATTTAGAGCAGGAGCCTGAATTGGATGAGAGCAAAACAGTATTAGATATTGTAAAGGAAGGCGCGCAGGAAACCGTTGATATTCTGAATGAATACAACAAGATTAATGATGATTTCGGTTTGCCTGAAGTGTATGAGAATGCAGATAAAATGGAAGAGCTTATGGCTCGCCAAGCGCAATTGCAAGACAAGATTGACGCTACCAACGCGTGGGAATTAGATACGATGCTTAACCGTGCAATGGATGCTTTGCGCACACCAGAAGGTGATACACCTATTTCAGTGCTTTCAGGTGGCGAACGAAGGAGAGTAGCACTTTGCCGCCTCTTAATTCAGCAGCCAGACATTTTATTATTAGATGAACCTACCAACCACTTAGATGCAGAATCGGTGCATTGGCTTGAGCAGCATTTAAAGCAATACAAAGGAACCGTAATTGCGGTAACGCATGATCGTTACTTTTTAGATAATGTGGCAGGCTGGATTTTAGAGCTAGATAGGGGAGAAGGTATTCCTTGGAAAGGAAATTATAGCAGTTGGTTAGATCAAAAAACCAAGCGTTTAAAGCAAGAAGAAAAGCAAGAAAGTAAACGTAGAAAAACACTTGAGCGAGAATTAGAGTGGGTACGGATGGGAGCGAAGGGACGCCAAACAAAAAGTAAAGCCCGTTTAAATAATTACCAAGCAATGCTTGGGCAAGAGCAAAAAGAAAAGGAGGATAAACTAGAAATATTTATTCCAAATGGCCCACGTTTGGGCGATAATGTGATTGATGCCAAGCACGTTAAAAAAGCTTTTGGTGATAAATTGTTGTACGATGATTTAAATTTTAGTTTACCTCCAGCCGGTATTGTTGGTATTATAGGCCCAAACGGAGCCGGTAAGAGTACAATTTTTAGAATGATAAAAGATCAGCAGCAACCTGATGCCGGAGAATTTTCGGTAGGGGAAACGGTGAAGATTAGTTATGTAGATCAATCGCACGAAGGGCTTACCCCTGATAAAAGTATTTATGAAATAATTTCTGAAGGCAATGAGGAAATTGAAATGGGTGAGCGAAAAATCAATGCACGTGCCTATTTAAGCAGATTTAATTTTGCTGGAAATGATCAAAGTAAAAAGGTTGGAGTACTTTCTGGTGGTGAGCGTAACCGCTTGCATTTAGCTATGGCCTTAAAAGAAGGTGGTAATGTTTTATTGTTAGATGAGCCTACCAATGATTTGGATATTAACACCTTACGTGCCTTAGAAGAAGGTTTGGAGAATTTTGCAGGATGTGCCGTGGTGATTAGTCACGACCGTTGGTTCTTAGATAGAATATGTACACACATTTTAGCTTTTGAAGGCGATAGTGAAGTGTATTATTTTGAAGGCGGCTTTTCTGATTACGAAGAAAATCGTAAAAAACGTTTGGGTGATGTAGATCCGAAAAGGGTGCGTTATAAAAAGCTTATTAAGTAACGCTCAAGTTGTTTTACGTGTACAGAAATGGAATAAACCCAACCCACAGAGTACTTTGTGCGTGTGTATAAGAAACTACAACTCATGAAAAAAGTAATATTTGCAGGTTTAGCTCTTTTAGCTATAATAGCTTGCTCAAAAGAGGAAGAAGAAAATACCATTCAGCCAAACGCTGGGATAAATGGTAGCTGGAAATTAACCTCGGTATTGTCTGACCCTGGAGATGGTAGCGGAACATTTACTGCCGTAAACAGCAATAAAAAGTTAACCTTTACCGCTAGTGGAAAGGTTACTAGCAACGGTAATATTTGTGTAATGGATGATGCAAGCGGTAAGCCAACGAGTGGAACATATTCTATAGTTGACTCCACTATAACTTCAGGTGATTGTGATAGCAACGCGGTTCCATTATTCTTTAAAGTAAAAAATCAATTTTTGGATGTGTATTATCCTTGCATTGAGCCTTGTATAGCACGATATTCACAAGAAAATTAAGGTTTAGAAATAAACGCGTTGAAAAGGGAGTTGCAGATTGCAGCTCCCTTTTTTTGTTTTAATCCAAATTCAATTTTACTAGTTCTAGGCACTTCTCAACTACCCCTTCGTCAAGCTCAATACAAGCTTCTTGAAGAAACTACCGTTTGGGATTAGTTTCTAAGGTTTGTTGAGTATTCACTTGGGTAGCTGGGCTGAGCGGAGTCGAAGTCCCTCTAATTTGTTTCTTCCTTTGGATCTGAGTTCGATTAATACTATAATAAATCAATCTGACAATTAGTGGTTTAATAGTTCTAGAACAAGAATCTAGCCCCCTAAATCCCCCTAAGGGGGACTTTAGCTGCACGTGTAGTGAAGCCCCGCCAAGGCGGGGTTTGGGGGCTTTAAAGAAGCTTAGGTACTCATAATTAGTTATATAAAAATCGAACTCAGGTTTTGGTAAACTTTAAAAAATAATGCACTTTTTTGCTGTCACTCGAACAACTATAATCGATAATAGCAGGCTTTCTACAAAATCTAAAAACTAACGTTTAAAAACGAGTCTCCCCGAGCGGTAGTAGAGGTGTACAATATTAGTAACGCAAGTAGTGTCCTTCACGAGTACCTCTTCGTCAAGCTCAGGACAAGCTTCTTGAAGAAACTACCGCTTGGATTAGTTTCTAACCTGAGTTCGATTAATATTAAAATAAATCAATCTGATAGTTAGTGGTTTAATAGTTTTAAAACAACAATCTAGCCCCCCAACCCCGCCAAGGCGGGGGAGTTTAGCTGCATTTGTAGCTACTCCCCGCCTTGGCGGGGCTGGGGGGGCTTCAGGAGGTTTAGATACTCATATTCAGTTATATAAAGATCGAACTCAGGTTTCTAAGGTTTGTTGATTATTCACTTGGGTCGCTGGGCTGAGCGGAGTCGAAGTCCCTCTAATTTACTTCTTTGGGTAACCGTATTAAAATTTTCTTTTAGGAAACTTTGAGCACCTTTTCGTGCACCCAATTTATTGGTGTGAGAAACAACGCACTTCAGCGAAATACCACACTTCTCAACCACCCCTTCGTAAAGCGCAGGACAAGCTTCTTGAAGAAGCTGCCATTTGGGATATTTTAGAACCATTTATTTAATACCGCTCAACTTCCTCCTCGGTAAACGGACGGTTGTAAAGTTTTATCTTTTCAATTGCGTCTTTCTTTATCTCTTCCAAATCATCAAAAAGGGGATTGTAGCGTTCGCCTAATCGAGCAATACTCACTTTGGTAAGTGGTTCTGTTCTAGATTGTGGAACTGCTGTATAGGCGAATTGCCAAAACTTATCCTTTTCATTTTTAACTCGATAAAAGTAAATATCTACTTCCCCAATTTTTGTTTGCGCAGTAGCAGTACCAAGGGTAGAAAGGCTGTCAAAACCAGCATAGTTTAAGTTTTGCACAATGGCTTCACCCAAAGCTTCTTGCGTTTTAAACGTTGAGCTTAGTAAGTTTAGCTTATTACGCTCTTGCAGAAAATTATACACTTTACTACGTGCTTTGGTATCTTTTGCTAAGTAATTGTATAGTGTATCAGGCACTTCAATTTTATTGTAGATATATGGTAATTGCTCGGCAAGTACCTGCTTATTTTTAATATTTAGCAGGTTTCTATAATGCTCCTGTACCTCCTTTTTGTTACCAAACGGACTTAAAATTGTATTGTATTTGGTAAGCATGAAGTTCGATTTTTTTGTGTTTTCCGTTTCTTCACTTGCCCGCTGTTTTTTGTACTCTACTTTAGCATAACGTAGCACAGTGCCGCGCTTTTGCTTGTATTGTTTCTGTTTTATAAAATTACTATCTACCAACTGCGAAAGCAAAGAGTAAACAGGGTCTTTATAGTCTTCAAAATCGGCCAAAGCCAAAATTTCAGGAAACAAAGCATCAGCAATTTGTAAGCTATCATTAAACTCTCTAAACAACGAAGAAATACGGTAGGTGCTGCTGCTAAAGGGCGTTTCATCTAATATCAACTCAGCAAACAAAGCGTTGGCATCTTCAGTAAGATAATCTGCCAAGGTTTCTAATAACATAAACTGGTAGGTGGAACTATCGTTATTAGCGTAATATTCTTCCTTAATAAAAGGTAAGTACTCCTCATTTTTAGTAAAGGCTAAACGGTTTAATAGGTTTAAGCGGTCATCTCTTTTAAAGTTAGCATTTTGCAGCGTTTTGTACAATTTTACTATGGTTTTAGCATCTTTAGGATTGTAATCGGCCACCGTAAACGAATTGGCTGCACCATAAATTAACGCACTATCACCGCTGGTTAAATCAGCAAAAATTAAATGGGCTTTAGAGATTAAAGGTGATTTTCCGAAAAGCGTATCGGCACTTGGTTTAAAACTAGCAAACGCCTCTAAGATTAATTTGGAAGGTGTTTCTTCTTTTCCATATTGCGCTCGTAACGAGTAAATTGCACCGTTTTGCGCCATTGCTTTTATTCGTATAATTCTAGAACTTGCCGTATCAGAGTATATATATTCTTTAGTGCTTGTAAACAGATTGGTGTCTTTTGTTTCTGCACTAAGTAGGGTGTCTTTCAGTAAAATATATTCATCAGGCGTTTCAATTGGGTCAAAATTGGCCCAAAAGCGGTCTGCAGTTTTGTATGATTGGTACTTGTTCAGCTTCTCTAAACCAAAAAGTAAAGATTCACCTGTTGGTGGATAATCATACTTTTTAAAACGCTGAAACGATTGATAGGCTTGTCTTTCATTACGTCCGCGGCTGTACATACTATTGATTACACGCTCGTAATTATTAGGATCACTTGGTAGGCGTACGTTTATGTATAAACTGGTATCTACATAGTTTTCAAAGCTTTCAGGGTAGTTTAACCCGGTAAAACTAAAGCTATCAAAATAATTGTTTTGTACCACAGCATCTTGGGCAGTAGTAAATAATGTTACGTATTGATTTCCTTGTAAATGTGTTTGTCCGTGTAGGTTCTGCCCCTTTTTATTTATCAAAACAAAATTTGCCTTTTTAGGAAGTGTTTCAGCAGTAACGCCAACGGTGTAAAGAGTGTCAAGCGTTAATTTTTCCTCTTTGGCAATGCGCTCAATAAAATAGGTGAGTTCAAAGGCATCTTCCTCTACGTTTTCAAAATCATACTGTTTTCTTTCAGCCAGTGCAAAATAATTACCGGCATCATCAACTGATTGTACCCAAAAAGTTGCATTAGGATTGTTGAACACGCCCTGCTTTAATTCAATACGCTGTGGCGGAAGGTTTACCTGAAAACCACCTTGCTTGGGAGTATAAACCGTTTTTTCAGGGTTAACCTGACCAATGGTAAGCGTTTTAAAAAATAAGCTTGGCTGTAAGGTTTCCACAAAGTCTTTTGGACCACCAACCTTTGCAATTATAATTTCAAGTGGTGTAAAAATGATATGATAGCGCTGTTTGTCACCTTTCTTAGTAGTGTTTCTTATATCATACGCTTTGTAGCCGTTAATCTCAATAATATTTTTTGTTTCAATTTTCCCCGGTATATTTTCAAACAAAAGGCTATCTACTTTAGCGAGGTAATCATCGGGCGAAAGCCCATAGATTTTACCGAATGTATTTACGCGCCTTATAGAATAAAAAGCACCGTTGGCCATATCAGGATACACGTATTCCTGAAACGGTTCTGCCACCATTTTTGTTAGCGGGGCTGGGCTTAGCGCACTTATAAATCCATCATCAGTAGTAAATACTAAGCTGTCATGCGCAAACGTTAGCTTATCCAATGTTTCTTTTTGATCTATGCTTTGTGCTGTTACCATTCTCGGTTTTGCTTTTACGGTGTAGCCCATTGCGCGCAACATGCTTATTACTCCTTGCTTACCAGGCAAATGTGCTGCGCCAACACCCGTAAATAATGTTTGCTTTTGCATAATACTATCCATGCCTTTTGCCATTACTGCATTTCGGATATCCAACATATTTACGCGGTAATATTTTCCCGGGTTTAAAGCGCTGGTCATGGTGTCCAGCAAATCTAAATTCCCTTTACGATACGCATCTTCTTGTAATTCATACCAATTGGAGTAATCTCCTAAAATATCTTTTGCTTGACGCTCGCTAATGCGCTGTGCATCTTTATCATATTTTCCTGCTTTCATTACTGAAAGAAAAGAATCTTCAAAATCTTCTAATGCCACTACCTTTTTTCCTTGCTTTTTAGCCGCTTGATAAATAAATAAATCAAGAAAAGTGTCCTCTGAAAAGTTTTGCTCTTCAGAATTCATGCGGTATAAAAATCGGTTTAGTAATTCTTGATCATGCCCAATGTAATAACCTAATTCTAGTTGCTTAGGTGGCGTAGGAATAAAGCTTTTATACAAAGGATTTGCTGCGCTGTTATAGCGATAGCCCATGGAATAGTAATCTTGAAAAAGAGTGGACTCCTCAAATTGATTAATCCAATTAGCCGGATTGGTTTCTAGTGCAATTACATCGGCACTTTCTAAGGCACCAAAAAAATCTTCACCTAAGTGAAAGGCTACGCGGCTGCTAACGTGCATGGTACCATATAAATAGGAGGGTTTTTCTAAACCGTTTCCAGATATTTCCCAAAGTAAACCTTGATAATCGGTTTTGATTTGTGCTGAACCAGATAGAAATGAAAAACCGGCAAATAGCGCGGTTAGTAGAGCGTAACGCATAAAATATTTTTGAAATGCTAAATAAACGTATAAAATGTTAATTAGTGTACACCATTGTGGTCATGAAAGCCCATTTTCATCAAGATACCTTTGCAATGCATTTTATTTAAAATTAAGCAACACACTATGTTTACAAAAAAATAGGGCTTAAAAAAACAGTCCTAAAAGGTTGTATGTTTGTTTTTTACACCGCTTTGTAACATGTATATTTTAGTAATAGTAGCTTTAGTTTTACTGGTGTATTCCGGTTATGGAGATTTTAAGGAAGCCAAAGAAACAGGAAGCAAAGAGGTTATTCAATTTCAGCTACGTGCCATTGTTTTAATGATTTTGGGAGTATCCCTTTGCATTGCTGCTTTTTATCTATTTCCTTACCTACAATTTTTTAGAAACTCATTGAGCAGCAAAACCATACAGTGGTTTTTTTACATAGTTTTTTCCTTTGCTATTTCTTTTTTATGGTTCATTTTTTTTAAGGCGTTAGACATATTTGAGCCCGAAAAAGGAAAATCATTGTTGATTGTTTTCGTGCTTAGCTGTGGTTCTACATTTTTAGTATTTCCTATATCTAACTACTTATCTAGTTTAGGTTTATTTCTGGATGGTACTTTTTTAAACGATTTTTTTTATTGTACGGTCAAAATTGGCCTTGTTGAAGAAGTAGCCAAAATTTTACCGTTTCTTTTGGTTTTAAAATTTTCAAGAGATATAAACGAGCCTTTTGATTACTTGCTTTATGCAGCCGTTTCGGCATTAGGATTTGCCTTTATTGAAAACACTATTTACTTAGAAAACTCCAATATGATGTCGCTCACCGGCAGAGCATTTTACAGTACGGTGGCACATATTTTTGATTCATCTATAATTGGCTATTGCTTAGCCATAGCGCATTACAAAAAAAGAAGCAGCCTTTTGGCTTTTTTTAAAGGCTTGGCCTTGGCTTCTTTAGCGCATGGTTTTTACGATTTTTGGTTAATTAGTGAAGGGTATAAAATTTTTGTAATGACCCTAGCTTTTTTTCTTTTGAGCATCCATTTGTTAACTCTAATGGTAAACAACCTGATTAATATTTCTCCTTACTATAAACCAGAAACGCGCTTGCGCACAGCGCGTTACAAGTTTTATTTAACCACCTGCTTAGTGCTGTTGTGTGTTGGAGGTTTCCTTTTTGTGTTACTAACCTTGGGTAAAGAAGCCGCTACTTACTTTGCCGAGAACACCATATTAAATCAAACGTATTTGCTTGTGTATTTGGTGGTGAGTTTTACTAGCTTAAACGTGGTGCATGGATACTTAAAGCCTTTTAATGCATTGTCTGCCAATATATTGTTACCAGTGGTTAGTCATTATCCAAATTACATTGGCTTGCACGTTTGGTTAAGGCAAGTGGTGCTGGCCCGAAACGAAAATCAGAAGAAAGTAAACGAGGAGTTGCCGGCAAAATTTACGCTGGGTAAAAGGGTAGTGGTAGAAAAAAATATGAACTGGTATTTTTTAAATGCACATGAGAATTTCAAAGCCTGGGAAGCTTTGGGCGCTCAAATGATTTGTGCTCCGGTAAAGTTTGAAGAGCATTTAGAGAGCGGAAACACGCAGCTTTTTCAATTGGCTTTTATAAAAAATGCGACAGATGTAGCAAAAGTGCAACTATACCCAAAAGCACTTTTATATTTAGGAACGGTACAGTTGGTGGTGGTTAAAGAATTGCCTTAATCGTAAACAATTGATTTCTAAACATAACGGAAGCTCCAGCTGGCTTACCCAATAATTCTTGACCAAGCGGAGCGCCTGGCGCTAAGCAAACCACTTCAGTACCATTAACTTGTATGGCACCCAAGCCCAAACTTATAAAATACACGCCTTGTTGCATCTCCAATAAGCTCCCACTAGCCACGGTATTTTGTGTTTTTTGGTAGGGAATTCGTTTTAGTATTTCTACTTGCTTCTGGGTATTTAACAGCTGCTGACCAAGTTTTTCCATCTCAAGCTGCAACATGGCACGCCCGGTTTCATGTTTATCTCCAGCGGTGCTTTTAGCTTCGTTTTGTAAATCCGCTTTAAGCACAGCCATGGTGTTTTCAAGTGCTCTTCTGCGTGCCTCTAAAAGATCAGTGCAAGTTTTAAAAACAGCCTTTTTAAATAATAAACTTAACATTATGCCGGCACGCCATCACGCATTTGCTCACGTTGCGCTTCTATTTTACTATCGTTTATATAATCATCATATTCCAGCAACTTATCCATTTGTCCTTTCGGGAAAATTTCAATGATACGATTGGCTACGGTTTGCGTAATTTGATGATCATGAGAAGTGAAAAGCATGGTGCCTTTAAACTCTTTCATACCATTGTTCAGGGCTTGTATAGATTCTAAATCTAAGTGATTTGTAGGCTCATCCATTATTAAAAGATTGGCTTCGGCCAACATCATTTTAGAAAGCATACAACGTACTTTTTCACCACCAGAAAGCACTTTAGCACTTTTCATAGATTCTTCACCGGTAAAAAGCATTTTGCCTAAAAAGCCACGCACATAAACATCATCTTTATTGGTAGAATATTCTTTCAGCCAATCTATAAGACTATCGTTGGTGTTAAAATATTCCTCATTTTCATTGGGTAAATATGCTTTGGTAATGGTTTGCCCATACGTAAAAGTACCGCTGTCTGCTTCTCGTTCACCGGCTAAAATTTCAAATAAAACACTAACCGCTAAAGCGTTATCACTTATAAAAGCAATTTTATCACCACGGTTAATTTTGAAGTTTACATTTTCAAACAAAACTTCACCATCAATTTTAGCGCATAAGTTTTCAACTTCTAACACTTGGTCACCCGCTTCACGTGCCTGTCCGAAAATAATGGCCGGATACCTTCTTGATGAAGCTTGAATATCATCAATATTAATTTTCTCTAATAGTTTTTTGCGGCTCGTTGCTTGCTTGCTCTTAGAAGCATTGGCGCTAAAGCGCGAAATAAACTCCTGTAATTCTTTACGTTTTTCTTCTGCCTTTTTATTGGCACTAGCGCGCTGGCGTAAAGCTAATTGACTGCTTTCATACCAAAAGCTATAATTACCCGTGTAGAGTTTAAGTTTCTGAAAATCAAGGTCGGCCACGTGGGTGGTTACCGTATCTAAAAAGTGGCGGTCATGCGAAACAACAATCACCGTGTTTTTAAAATCTAAAAGAAAGTCTTCCAGCCAAGTAATGGTTTTTAAATCCAAATCATTGGTAGGTTCATCTAAAATTAAAATATCAGGATTACCGAACAGTGCTTGCGCCAAGAGCACACGTACCTTTAAGCTTCCTTCTAATTCCTTCAATAAGCGATAGTGATCTTCTTCTTTAATACCCAAACCGCTCAACATACTGGCGGCATCACTTTCCGCATTCCAGCCGTCCATTTCGGCAAATTTCCCCTCTAGTTCAGATGCTTTTAGTCCATCTTCCTCGCTAAAGTCAGGTTTGGCATAAATAGCGTCTTTCTCCTGCATCAACTTCCAAAGTTCTTTATGTCCTTGAATAACGGTATTCAAAACCGTTTCATCGTCAAACTCAAAGTGATTTTGCGTTAATACCGCCATACGTTTTCCAGGCTCTAAATGCACGTTTCCACTGGTTGGAGAAATTTCTCCGCTTAAAATCTTTAAGAAAGTAGATTTTCCGGCTCCATTAGCACCAATTAAACCGTAGCAATTATCGCTATGGAATTTCATGTTAACTTCATCAAACAGAACACGTTTGCCGAATTGTAAAGAAAGATTATTTACTGAAAGCATAAACTTATTTTTTGGGGCTGCAAAAGTAAGATTTTTATGCGGAGTGCAAAAGGAGCTTACGCTTAGAAATGTGTTCGGTTTGCAACTATAATTGTACTTCTTGAACAGCCTGTGCACCAAAAATGCCAAAACCGTTTTCAACATTGCTTAATAAGCGCACTGGTTCAGAAAAAGGGTTTTGAAAAATTGAAAAAAGCCTGCCAAGGAAACCTAAATCACTTTGGCAGGCCTCTGCTAATTGAATTAAAGCAAATCAACACTTTCAAGTAAAGCAGCATGTTGAGCTTTACTTATTCTCTAGTTTTATTTCTGTTTTGCCTCCACCGCCAACAATACCGTAGCCATTTTCTATATTGGTATATATCTGAACAGGCTCGCTAAACAAATCGAAATAGCCACCATAAGCAGCTAAACTCACCTTAAATTTAAAATAGTCGTTGGTAACTTTGGTTACTTCAAACCTAAAGTTATTGCCTTCTTCAAACCCAAAAAAGTTTTCAACTCTAAAACGCACTATTTTTTTACCATTGCTAAAAGATTCACCCGAAATATAGGCATCTACTGCAAAGCTTTCCAATTCAGAATCAAAGGGATCATCACTTCCTAAATCAAAACTTTGAATGGAGGGGTCAGTATAAGCGAAATAGGTTGGCTGCTCATCAGTAAATTCATTAGCTTCTACTATACAACGCAAAAGATACTTATCACTTTGCGTTGCGTTGTCCACTATTTCCAATTCATATTCCTGTTTTACGGTGTCTCCACTTACCAAGTTTATGGTAGGCATATTAGGCAAGGTAGTAGTACCGTTAATGCTGGTTAAGCCTTGTTTTGAGGCTTCTATACGATAAGTTTTTCCGCTAGAAGGAAGAATTTTACTATAGTATTTATAAACATCTGTGCTAGGTCTATTGTAGAAATTAAACGCTTCGGTGTAATATCTTGGAATTAAGGTATCTATCACAGTATTGCCCTCATACAAATAAACCTTATAGTCATTACCCGCTCTTGGAGAAGCCGGATCTAAAGTGTAAGAAGATTCACTTATCAACACGCCAATACTGTCGCCTTGGGTAAGTAATGTTTGCATGGTCAATTTTGAGCCTTCATTGGGAAGCTTGTAGTCAATCACCTGCTCACAAGAGGCGAAGGTGGCGCATATTGCTAAAACGATTATTTTTTTCATGATACTTAAAATTTAAAGGTATAAGAGATGGAAGGAATGATTGGGAATAAGCTTACTTGTTTTACTCTTTTACCAGATTGTGTTTCATCTATGTAAAGAAAGTAGGGGTTTTGGCGGCTGTATGCATTGTAAACACTTATGCTCCAAGTACGTTGGCCCCAAGTTGTTTTTTTATGAAAATTAAATCCGGCATCTAACCTATGGTAAGCAGGCAGGCGTAATCCATTTCTATCGCTAAAGCGTTGCACCTGATTTACATTTTCACCACCTCCAAAACTTCCGTAAACCCCTTCTAAAAAATAGTTGGCAATAGGAGCGGTAAAAGTGTTTCCGGTTCCATATACCCAAACGGCACCAAAGTCAAATTTGTCGCTCACCGTATAGTTGGCCACAATACTAATGTCATGCCTTCTATCATATTTATAAGGAAATACTTCACCTTGGTTAATATTATCGAACCTACGATTACTCCAAGCAAGGGTATAACCAACCCAACCGGTTAGTTTTCCTTTATTTTTACGTGCTAAAAATTCCGCTCCATACGCTTCCCCTTTACCATCGTTTTCTACAGTATTTTGCCAATCTGTTGTACTAAGGAAAGAGGCTCCGTCTTTATATGCGATTAAATTATCCATCCACTTATAATACGTTTCAATAGAAAATTCATACATATTACCCTTAATGTTTTTGGTGGTACCAAAGGCAATTTGTTGCGACTGCTGCGGCTTTATTTTATCCGTTGAAGAAACCCATAAATCTGTTGGTAACCCAATACCATTGTTGCTTAATAAATGAATAAATTGGTTCATATAAGCATAAGATGCTTTTAAAGACCAATCATCTTTAAGTAAATAGCGCGAAGAGAAGCGCGGTTGTAGTGAATTATATACGGAATTTTGCACTGCATATACACTATAATTTAAGCCATAGTTCACTTTTAATCTATCTGTTACCGTCCAGCTATCTTCTGCATACACCACCATTTCATTACTGTAAATAGGAGTTGAGAGGTTTAATAGACTATCTACTTTTTCACCGTTGAAGTTATTTTGTATTTGGGCAACGCCAGGTTTAAAAATGTGGTAAGTGTATTGCCCACCAAATTTTAAGGTGTGCCTTGAGTCAATTACATAATCTAAATCATAACGCAAGCCATAATCTCTAATTAAAGAAGAAAACTCAAATCCATTATTTATCTCAATTCCATTTTCAGTGCTTGTACTTTCTGCTCCTACTGCAAACCTATATTGCGTATAGCTGGCTGTAAAATTGCTAAATAGCTTATCGCTAAATAAGTGATTCCATCGAGTGGATCCAGTATAGTTTCCCCATTTTAAGAAAGTACTAAATTCATCTGTTTCTCCATTAAAAGTGTTTCTATCTTTTACAAAAAACTTATCTAGCCCTGTATAAAAACTTGCGTATAGTCTATCCTTACGGGAAATATTATGGTTTAATTTAACATTTAAATCTGTGAAATAATATCCGCCATCTACACCCACGGGTAAAAAAGGCCTTACCAATAAATCATAATATGTTCTTCGTCCGGATACGATAAAAGAGGTTTTATCTTTTATAATGGGTCCTTCAAACGTAAATTTTGAAGCAATTAAACCAATGGAGCCTTCTCCATGAAATTCTTTGAGGTTGCCTTCTTTTAAATCAATTTCTAAAACAGAACTTAATCTACCAGAAAAACGTGCAGGGAAACCACCTTTGGTAAGTTGTACGTTTTTAATAGCATCAGCATTAAACACAGAAAAGAAACCGAAGAGGTGAGAGGCATTATAAACAGGAACACCATCTAATAAAATGAGGTTTTGATCTGGCGAACCGCCCCTTACATAAAACCCCGTAGTACCCTCACCACCACTTTGTACACCCGGTAAAAGTTGTAAAGCCCGTATTACATCCACTTCTCCTAAAAAGGCCGGTATCTGCTTTATTTCTTTAGCGGTAAGTTTAAAAGTGCTCATTTCTGTGCGCTGCGCTTGAATTTCTTCCGCAGTTACCACCGCTTCATCTAGCGTTTGCGATGTTTGGCTTAGTATCACATCAATAGTGTGGTTTTGATTATTTAGTAACCTAAAGCGCTGTGGCTGATAGCCTAGGTAACTAATGGCTACATTAATGCTATCTCCGGGCACATCTACCGTAAGGGAATAAAATCCGTAAGTATTGGTAGAAGCGCCAAGCGTAGTACCGGGTATAAAAATGTTAACACCAATTAGGCGTTCACCACTACTAGCATCGGCAATAAAGCCGCTTATGGTAATAGGTTTGGCTGTGGCCAAAGTGCTTACAAGGCAGCACAGATACAACAGGGTTTTTTTCATCAGTTTGGGTTTTGGGGTTTATGTTAATTATCGTAAAAATTTCAATTCGGTTTTGCTGGCACAAGCCACCACTCCATAGCCGTTTTCTACATTGGTAAAAAGTTTGGCCGGCTCCGGAAACACCGGTATTATAGGGTCTTGGGTGCCTTTGCTTACTTCATGTAAATAATAGTTTTCGCTTACGCGTGATACCCTAAAAAAGGTGCTATCATTATCGGTAGAAACGCTGGGGTTTTCATAAAAAAAGGTAAATACTTTGGCCATATTGCCGGTATGTTTCAAATAAAAACGAATGCCGGTAGAAGTACTAGAACCCAAGGTGAGGAAACCGCCTCCTCCATCTACCAAAATATTGGGTTGGTTGGTGGTAAGGGTTATAAAAAATGGATTGTCAGCACTTTGAACATAGCAATCAAATACATAATAATCCGTAGCACCACTATTTTTAATTTCAAAGCTTACTGCCTTGTTATCGGTATCTAAGGTAACCTTAGTTAGTTCAGGTTTTACCGGCATCGCATCAATTCCGAAGGCGGTTTGCAATGGGTTTCTTTCTGCAACTATTTTATACAAAGCATTGGTGGTGGCCACCTTTTGTGCTATAAAAATGTATGCTTTGTTGTTGCTATTATCTGCTATAAAAATCTCTTTTGGTTGTAGTGTATCTAGCAGCACATCGTTTTTATATAAGGTTACCAAAAAGTTTGAATCAACCACAGGAGTGGCTTCGGTATTTAAAAAGGGTAGAGATTTGGAAACCAACGCCTTAATAGTATCACCCTCCGTTATGTAAGCAGATATTACAATTTTTGGCGCTTCATTGGGCAGCGGAATATCTACCACTTTGGTGCAGGCAAAGCTTAGCATTAATGCCGCAAAAACTGGTATTATTTGTTTAAAATTGAAATACATACGCAATGGATGGTAAAAAGGGAAAAAAGCTAGTTTGCTCGGCCACTACTTTATTGTTTTGTTGATTAAGGCCTACGTAAAATGGGTTTTGACGATTATACACGTTGTAAATACTTACATTCCAAGTACGCTCGCCCCACTTGGTTTTTTTTCTAAAGTTCATGCTAATATCTAAGCGGTGGTAAGCAGGGTAGCGGTAACTATTTCGCTCACTATAATCTATGCGCAATTCTGCTTCTCCTGTATTTGCGTTTAATACATAATAAGTAGTGGTGGGCAAACTAAACGCTTGGCCGGTGGCGTAAGTCCAATTCATGCCTACATCAAAGCGCTTAGAAAATTCATGATTAAGTACCACACTCGTATTGTGCCTTCTATCATATTTAAAGGGATAGCGCTTGCCCAAATTTATGTTTTCAAATTCCCTTTCAGATACACTCCATGTGTAAGAAACCCAGCCAGTGGTTTTACCTTCAAGCTTATTTAAGAAAAACTCCGTACCATAAGCCCAGCCTTTTCCATTACTTTCCACTGCGCTTTGCCAGTCGGTAGATGTTATAAAACTAGCACCATCTTTATAGGTAATTAGGTTTTTCATTTCTTTATGAAACACCTCGGCACTTACTTCCCATTTGCGCTGCCCAAATTGGTGAAAACTTCCAAAAGCCACTTGATTGGCCAATTGCGGGCGTACTTTAGCGGTAGAGGATACCCATAAATCAGTAGGTAAACCTGAGCCATCATTGCTTAGCAAATGAATAAACTGAGCCATTTTAGCGTAAGAAGCTTTTAACGACCAATCATTGGTTAGTGCGTAGCGAACAGCCGCACGGGGTTGCAAAATGTGATACGTTTTGTTTTCTACAAAATAGGTGGCGTAATGCGCGCCTAAGCTCAATTTTAAATTTTCGTTTATAAACCAATCATCCTCTGCATAAGCATAAGCATCGTGCGCATTTACATCTCCGGCTTGGCTTTCGGCCAAATTTTCTCCTTCTAAAATAGCATTCGGCTTGCTTTGATGGTAAACGTAACTTGCTCCAAATCGTATTTTGTGCCGCGTAAATTTTTGATACTCCAAATCATATTTTAAGCCTATATCGCTAATAGAACTCTCATAATCTAGGTTTACAGTTTCCATATTATCCATTGCTATGGCGGCTTGGGTGCCAAATTTATACCTGCTGTAAGTAGCCGTAAGATTTCCGAATAAGTTGTCACTATATAAATGATTCCAGCGCAAAGCTGAGGTTCTATTTCCCCACCCAATTTTTATTTGATCATCATCGCCACCTACAAGACCTGCGTTTAATTTTAGTACATCGTTACCTGTATAAAAACTTAGGTAAAGTCTATCTTTTTTACTTAGCACGTAGTTTACTTTTGCATTTACATCGTCAAAATGATAGGCAAAAAAGGATTCTGCACCTCTAGCCGCTTGTATGCCTTTTACCAATAAATCCCAGTAGGTGCGCCTAGCTGACACCATAAAGCTCATTTTATTTTTTACAATTGGACCTTCTAATGTGAACCTACTGCTTATTAAGCCGATAGATCCGTTACCATGAAATTCTTGTAAATTACCCTCTCTCATATCAATGCTTAGTATAGAACTTAAACGGCCACCGTAGCGGGCAGGAAACCCACCTTTAATTAAGTTTACGTTTTTTATGGCATCTGCGTTGAATACTGAAAATAAGCCAAATAGGTGTGAAGCATTATACACGGGCACTCCATCTAGCAGTAATAAATTTTGATCAGCACCTCCGCCTCTTACAAATATTCCGGTGGAGGCTTCCATGCCGCCCTGCACTCCAGGCAATGTTTGCACGGTTTTTAATACATCGGGTTCACCCAAAAACGAAGGCGTACGTTTGGTAAACTCTGCGCTAAATTGTGCGGTGCTCATTTGCGTAATTTCCGTAAGCATTGGTTTGCTGCTTACTTCTACTGTGGCCAGTTGCTCGGTTTTATTTTCTACGGTGTAAACAAAGGCTTCTGCACTAGGGTAAGCCTTACGCTGCACGTTGCTGTATCCTAGTGCACCAATATTTAGCACCACGGTATCTAGAGCATCTAGCGTAAGCGAAAAATAACCAAAGGCATTTGTAGTAGTGCCAATTTTTAAAGACTCAATAAACACGTAGGCACCAATTAGGCGTTCGCTACTAGTTTTTTCTTGCACATAGCCCATTATATTCTTTAAATTACTGCCGCGCTTGGCTTGTATAATTATTTTATTTTCTCGGTAAATAAAACTGTATTGCTCGGTATTAAAAAGTAAAGGAAGCAGTGTGCCAAACGTATAGTTTGTGTTGGTAATGTTCACTTTTTGTTTGGTTAAAGCGCTACTGGCGTAGCTTACCACAATTTTTTTGTTTTCAATTATTTCAATAAGCTCAGCTCCACTATACACTCCTGCAGTAAGCGCTATGTTTGTTTGTGCAGTAATAAATTGTGCATGTGCAGTGCCCATGCATATTAGCAGTAACCAGCATAGGAGTAGGCGCCCCATTAATTGCACGCTACCGTTTGCAACACCAACGTGTTTTTTTGCCACGTGTAGGTAAAATTCATGGCCAAGGCTAGCTCTTCAATCACTTCCTCTTTGGTTTGCTTACTAAAAGTTCCGTTAAAACGGCAATCGGCAATTTGTGCTATCTGCTCAGTTTGTAAAGAAAAGGCGTAATGATCTTGCAAAGAGGCTAATACATCGCGCAAAGGGATATTCTCGAAACGATAGTTTCCGGTGAACCAAGCTTGCATATTAGTGGTAGTAGCCAATACTTCACGTAATATCATATTGCTGTATTCTGCTGATTTTCCCGGTGTAAGTATAAGTGTATCAGTACCATTGTTTGCCCAATAGGCTACTTTACCTTCTGCCACTTGTATGCTGTTTTGCTTGTTGGTGGCTACTAAACGAAAAGCGGTTCCTAATATTTTGGTGGTAGTAATAGGGCCTTTTATAGTAAATGCTTTTTCAGGATTTTTTGCGATTTTGAATAAACCTTCACCATCCATTGCAATACCTCTTGTAAACCAATTGAAAGTGCGCGGAACGCTAAGGGTAGTATTATCTGCCAAGGTTATTTGGGTGCCATCGGCCAAAGCCACCAGCAAGCGTTGGTTTGCTTGGGTTTTGTAAACGCTATCACCATTAAACCAAATGCCGCTTAGTATTATGCCAATTAAAAGTACGGCTGCTGCGGCATATTTATACCAAGTAGTTTGTTTGGCCGAATTCAATTCAATTACTGCCTTTTCGCTACTAAATTTCTGATTTCTAAAGCTTTCCCATTGGGCAGCAACATCAATGTTGGTTTCCATTGCAGAGCCACTGTGCTCCCAAACTTTGGCTACTTTTAAATACTCCGCTTCATTTTCTGGAGATTTGGTACGCCATTGTTGTAGTGCAGTATCATCAGCACTTGAGCTTGTGTTGCTCAAGTGCTTAATGATTAGGGTTAGTATGTTGTCAGAAAGGTTCAATGTTATTTTTTTAAAGAAAGAATGCTGGTAAAAGAAATTACGGTACCATCATCAGGATCAGTTTCAGACTCTTCATTTTCCATTACCAATTTACTTTCGGTTAGGGTGGTTATTTTAAACGTAAGATCATCAATTACAATTGTTTGCCCTTGAAAAGAATAGTTGGAAGTATCATTTTCATCTGCGGAAGCAAAAATAACAGTGTTGTTGGCTAAAAAAGTTACTTTTCCAGGAAAGGTTTCAGTTTCATCTGATACTACCAAGCCATCATATTTTATTATAAATCGGTTACTTTCAAAATCCCAGCTACCATCCTGCAATAGTTCAATTTGGGTTTTTGCCGCTGGTGTAGTGGTTGGTTTTGGCTGTACTTCATCTTTTTCACAAGAAGCAAAAAATAATACAGATGCTAGTGCTAGGGTTGATGTTAATTTTTTCATCGTTTTTTCGTTTGTTTTAAGTGTTGTAATTTGTTTACAATGCTATGACAACAACCTGCCCATACCACACGTACGCATTTGTAAAATTTTTTAAAAATATATTTTAAGTAATTGATATTGAAAGGAATAAAATTAAAAAAGTGGTTTTTTTTTTAAAAATTAGGCTTTTATTCTAGGGGGTAGGAATGCGATACAATTGCGCATCAGCGTTAATCTTAAGGAAGTAGAGTGGCGAGGAACGAGCCGAGGGAAAATTAAAGCTAGGAATATGAACGCGACACAATCGCGCACCAGCGATAAGAAAGAGGAATTGTAAAAACGATTTTAGCAAGGCTAAATTGGCTCTCAAAAAAAGTAAATAGTGTTGTAAGGAGCTAGATAAAAGCGCAAAAAAAAAGCACCTGAGCAGATAGTGCCCAAGTGCTTTTGAATTTAGATAGTTCGGCTAAAAAATTCTAGCTTTTTAAACAGCGTTTTTCTATCGCTTTAAGGTTATGGTAGTAATTGCAGAAAAGGTAAAGGTAGTGTCTGAAGGGTCGTTTACAATTTCTTCTGACTCAAGAATAAGTTGGTTTTTTTCTAATGTAATAATGTGATACATGGCATCATCAAAGGCAATACTATCGCCATAAAAAGTATAATCAACCGTGTCGCTTGGCCTACCTTGCGGTGCAAAAATCAATTTATTATTGACCATGAATGTCACTTTTCCGGGCGTATTGTCAAAGTCGTCATTTAAAATAGTATCATTCAAACTTACTACAATGTGTACGTGCACCATATCCCAACTGCCATCTTGTAAAATTTCTAGTTTGGTTTGTGCTACTGGTTGTGTAGGGTTTGTGTTTGGCACCACTTCATCTTTTTCGCAAGAGGCAAAAAATAGTACCGAGCTAAGGGCCAAGATTGATGTTAATTTTTTCATCGATTTGTTGTTTTTTAAGTGTTGTAATTTATCTACAATTACATGACAACAAGCACCCTACTACACACGTATGTTTTACTGTAAGTTTCTTAAAATAATTTGTATTAGCATCATTTTCAAAGCGGTACGTAGCACCTTTAATGCTTTACTTATTTGAGTTTCTACGGTACGCTTACTAATATTGAGTGCATCAGCAATTTCTTGATTACTTTTTTGCTCCATTCTGCTCATCCTAAAAATGCGCGCGCATTCGGGTGGCAGTGTATCAATAAGCTTACTAATACGCACTTCTAGTTCAGAAAGTTCCATAAAATCTTCTTCAAAAGCTTCTGATGAATTGTGCTTAATTAGCGAATGGTTTCTATCCTTTACACCCTCGTGCTTAAGCAAATTTAAACTGCGGTTGCCCACACTTTTATATAAAAATGATTTTAAAGACTCGGTAATTGCCAAACTTTCACGATTTTCAAATAGATAACTGAACACCTCTTGAACCACATCCTGAGCGGTATCAAGATCGCCCAAATATTTTTTTGCATAAAGGGTTAATGGTTCAAAATAGGTAAAGAATAACTCTTTGTACGCGGCTTCCTTACCTAATTTTAGGTTTGTAATAAGTGTGTTTTCAGAGAGATTTCTTTCCATAGAGAATGCCAAATATATATCCTTAGGCTTGGTTCAACTAATCTTAGAGGCTTGCTTACCTTTGCGACCTCTCAAAAAAACGTATAATATGCCCAAGAAAAAAATTCAATTTGTAAGTGTAATGTCAGAACTCGGTGCTGGCACACGTGGTTCTAGTTTAGGTTGGGACGCTTTAAAAATGGCGAGTATTAAGTACGATATGGAGTTTTTTAAAAAATATCCTACCAAAAAAGTAAAAACACTTAACGATAGAATATTCAAAAAAAGTACACGCAAGTTTGCCAAACGTTTGGATGGTATTGAAGAAATGTACCGCAACATTGAGAAAGACATCAGTTCAGCGCTTAGAAGCAATAAATTTCCGGTAGTTTTTAGTGGAGACCATAGTAATGCCGGAGGCACTATTTCAGGCATAAAAACGGCTTATCCTAATAAAAGATTGGGCGTAATTTGGATAGATGCGCACGCAGATTTACACTCGCCATACACCAGCCCAAGCGGTAATGTACACGGTATGCCGCTGGCCACCGCTTTAGGCGATGATAATTTGGAAAACCAAAACAACACACCCACTAAAGAAACGATTTGGCATTGGAATGAAATGAAGGGTAGCAACCAGCGCGTGCTGCACAGTGATTTGTTTTTTGTGGGCGTGCGCGACACGGAGGAGCCGGAGGAGAAATTAATGACCAAGCATAATATTCCTAATGTTACGGTGGCTCAATTGAGAGCTTTGGGAGTAATGGAAACGGCTCAAAAGGCACTTGCACATTTAAAAGATTGTGATATGCTGTACGTATCGTTTGATGTGGACAGTATGGATCCGAGTGTAAGCAGAGGTACGGGAACACCTGTGCCCGAAGGACTTACGGAGGAGGAAGCATTAAATTTAATTTTACATTTAATTGAAGACGAACGCCTTTGTGTGTTTGAAACTACCGAAATAAATCCTTTGCTAGATGATAAAGGAAACGCAATGGCAGAGGCTGCCTTTAGAATTATAAAGCCCATAGTTGAAAAAATTGAAAACCAACTGAAAAGTACTGTATGAACAACTTACGTTTAAAAATAGAGGCCGCCACCAAAACGGTTCTTTTAGATTTATACAACCTTACGCTTGAAAAAGTAGAATTGCAGCAAACGCGCAAGGAGTTTGAAGGAGACGTAACCTTGGTAATTTTTCCATATCTAAAAGCAAGTGGTAAAAATCCTGAAAAAACAGGTGTAGAAATAGGCGAACGCTTAATGCTGGAGGTTAAGGAAATTAGTGGTTTTAACGTAGTAAAAGGGTTTTTAAATTTAGTTATTTCTAATACTTTTTGGGCCAATCTTTTACAGGAAATAAGTCAGCAAAAAAAATATGGTTTTGTGCCTCAAGGGGATGTGCAGATGGTGGTAGAATATTCTTCGCCCAATACCAACAAACCATTACACTTGGGCCATGTGCGTAATAATTTATTAGGGTATTCTGTTTCTGAACTTTTGCAAGCAGCCGGTAATAAGGTAAAAAAGGTGCAGATTATTAACGACAGGGGTATTCACATTTGCAAAAGCATGTTGGCTTGGCAAAAATTTGGCAAGGGAGAAACACCTGAAAGCACGGGCCTTAAAGGCGATAAGTTGGTGGGTAAATATTACGTAGAGTTTGATAAGCGCTTTAGAAACCAAGTAGCCAAATTAAAAGACAGTGGCTTAGAGCAAAAAGAAGCAGAAAATAAAGCTGAATTAATGGTGGAAGCACGCGCTATGCTACAAAAATGGGAGCAAGGTGATATGGAAACCGTAAGCCTTTGGAAGACTATGAATAGCTGGGTATATGCAGGTTTTGAAGAAACCTACCAGCGCATGGGCGTAAGCTTTGATAAAAACTACTACGAAAGTGAAACCTATATTTTAGGTAAAAAAGTGGTGGAAGAAGGCTTGGCTAAAAATGTGTTTTACAGAAAAGAAGATGGCTCTGTATGGATTGATTTAACCGATGATGGTTTGGATCAGAAGCTTTTACTGCGCAGCGATGGTACAAGTGTATATATGACGCAAGATATTGGTACCGCCATACAGCGTTTTGAAGATTTTGGTATGGATGGCATGATTTATACCGTTGGAAACGAGCAAGATTACCACTTTAAAGTGTTGTTTATAATCTTGGAAAAATTAGGCTATGCTTGGGCTAAAAATCTGTATCATCTTTCTTACGGTATGGTAGATTTACCGGAAGGTAAAATGAAATCTCGTGAAGGAACCGTAGTAGATGCTGATGATTTGATGGAAGAAATGCACCAAACGGCTCAAGATATATCTGAAGAGTTAGGTAAAACAGATGGCATGGAGGAAGCCGACAAAACCGCTTTGTACGAAATGGTGGGTATGGGTGCGCTTAAATACTACATTTTAAAGGTAGATCCGCGTAAGCGTATGTTGTTTAACCCTGCTGAATCTGTGGATTTTCAAGGAAACACAGGACCTTTTATTCAATACACGCACGCACGGATAAAAAGCCTTTTGAGAAAAGGGCAGGAGCAAGGTAAATACAATTTGGAAAAAGCTGCTGCTTACACGCTTTTGCAACCGAGTGAACAAGCCTTGGTAAAGCAGTTGGCGCAGTTTCCAGAAACGATACAAACAGCAGCCAAAGAACACAGCCCGGCAGTGGTTGGTGCTTTTGCTTATGATTTAGTAAAGTTGTACAATGCTTTGTATCAGCAACTTCCCATATTAGCAGATGAAGATGAAGCTGCAGTAGCTTTTCGCTTGTTACTTTCTGAAAACACAGCTATTGTAGTAAAAAACGCAATGGGTTTGTTGGGTATTGATGTTCCGGAGCGGATGTAAGGTGGTGCGTTGGTAATGGAGGGCAAGTTGGCAATTAGCGGCAGAAAGTTGGCAATGGAGGACAAATGAGGACAAATTAGCAAATAATCATTTTGTAAATATGGGGCAGGTAGGGCATTGAATAGTTAACTTACGGTAGAGGTGATCTATAAACCTGAGTTCGATTTTATATAACTAAATATGAGCATTTAAACTATTCTAAAGCCCCCCAACCCCGCCAAGGCGGGGGAGTTTGCTGCATGTGTCGCTACTCCCCCTTCGGGGGTTGGGGGGCTAGGTTGCTCTTTTAAAACTATTAAACCACTAGCTATCAGATTGATTTATTTTAGTATTAATCGAACTCAGGTTGTAAAATAGAATTCTTGTAAAGGAAATATTATAGCAGTGTAAACTATGGAGATACAACCTTTAAAATAAGAAAACGATTGCAACGATGCCTAAAAAAACAGAAGCGTTTTAGGACGCTAAAAACTAGTAAAAGGGGATGAGACGAATATATTAGTACCACTTACTGCAGTTTTCTGCAAAAACCTTAACTCAATTGTAGCCTCAAATCTTTACATACTACCGGTACTATACAGCATAAAATTTTTCAACGTAAAACTACTACGCCCTCGGATGATAGCTAACAATAGCTTCCCGTAGATATTGCTGATCCAAATGCGTATAAATTTCAGTAGTGGTAATACTTTCATGCCCAAGCATTTCTTGTACAGCTCGTAAGTCGGCACCACCTTCTACCAAATGGGTAGCAAAGCTGTGCCTAAAAGTATGCGGACTTACATTTTTTTGAATCCCTGCTTTTTGCGCAAGGTTTTTTACGAGGGTGAAAATCATGGCGCGCGTAAGTTTTTTGCCACGCCTGTTTAAAAACAAAAAATCTTCATGCCCTTTTGCTATGTCTTGGTGCGCACGTATTTCTTCTCTATACATCTTTATCAATTTTACTGCATAGGCATTAATAGGTACCAAACGTTCTTTATTTCCTTTGCCCGTTACCCGGATAAGTTCCTCCTCAAAAAATAAATCGCTAATGCGTAAATCTGTGAGCTCACTTACGCGTAATCCACAGCTATACAATACTTCTAGCATGGCTTTATTACGATGACCTTCCGTTTTACTCATGTCAATTTTATCAAGCATCTGGTCAATCTCTTCTATGCTTAAAAATTCCGGTAGTTTACGTGCTAATTTTGGTGTTTCTAAAAGGGCGGCAGGGTTATGCGCCAGTAAATCTTCTACCAATAAATATTTGTAAAAGGCTTTTATACTGCTGAGTACACGTGCTTGAGTACGCGCGCCAATTTCAAATTCTGCTAACTCCTGTATAAAGCTTTCTAAATGTTTTTTAGAAACTCTTAAAGGCTTAAGATGCAAGCTTCGCGACCAATTTTTGAGCTTTTCTAAGTCTTGTAAATAGCCAATCACCGTATTTTTTGCCAAGCCACGCTCTAACCGTAAATATTGCGTAAACTCTTTTGTAGCTTGCTCCCAATTCATAAAGTAAAGGTCGCGTAATTACTAGGTTTGCTTTTTAGCCTTCACTAAATGTTATAAAACTCAAGCTGTTTAAAACAATTGTGTAAAGCGAAATGCGTAAGCATTATTAAAACCGTGGTTTCTTACCTGCCAAATTTTTAATAATACAACTAACTCGTTAATTTCATTGAAAAGTAGATATTTGCCAAAATCCTTATGTATTGAAGCAGCTTTATTTGGTTTTCTTAATCAGTTTTTTATGTCAGTTTGATTTAATCAGTCAAGAAAAACCAGGTTTTTTAAGACGCTACATTTATAATTTAGCTAATGATACTTCTGACATTCGCAAACCACAATTCTTAATTTATCCTACCGTTGGTTTTGCGCCTGAAACTAGCTTAGAAATAGGCGTTAGTACTTTGTACGTTTACTACGCTAAGCGCGATACCAGCAACCGGCTAAGCGAAATTTCAGGCTTTTCATTTTTTACCTTACGCAATCAATATGGCTTCTTTTTTGACCATGCTATTTATACCGATAAGGATAAATGGTTCTTTTTGGGTAGAAATCGTTTTCAAAGCTTTCCACTTTTATACTATGGAATAGGGCCAAATGCGCAAGAAGATTTTTTAGCGCGCGTGGACGCAAATTTTTTATTGCTTAAAGAAAGAGTATTAAGAAAAGTTTACGGCTCACTATACGCAGGGTTAGAGCTAGATTTTGAAAGCCTAACTAGTGTAGATTTTGTGCCTGCCGAAGGTTTAGACTTTACTGATTTTGATGTGCCGCCTGGGGCAAATGGTTCTACAAATTTTGGATTAGGAGTAGGCTTAGTGTATGATGATAGGCATAACATACTAAACGTGCGCCACGGAAACTTTGTGGAGCTTGCTTATTTAAGATATGATAATACGTGGGGCAGCGACTTTAATTTTACGGACGTAATTTTTGATAGCAGAATTTATAGACCTGTAAATAAGAGAGATGTTTTGGCAGCACAGGTTTTTGGCCAATTTACCACTCGCGGGCAAGCACCGTTTAATCAATTGGCTTTAATGGGGGGCGAGAGTTTAATGCGTGGGTATTATTTGGGGCGTTACCGCGATAACAATTTAATTGCCGGCCAAGTGGAATACAGAATGCTGCCTTTCCCTTTTGCCAAGCGCTTTGGTGCTGCGGGTTTTATAGCTGCGGGTTCGGTATTTAACAAACCTGAAGAACTTCAACTCAATAAATTTGTGCTTGCAGGAGGTGCTGGAATACGCTTTTTACTATTTCCGCAAAAGGATATTTATACAAGACTAGATTTTGCTTTTACCGCAGAAGGTCTTGGTATATATTTTTTTATAGGAGAAGCTTTTTAAGGCAAAACTTATTACTTTACAAGTGAATGCCTACCGGTAAAAGATGTCTTTTTTCTTTATGCTCTTTAAAGTAATCTTTAGCAAATCTGGTCATGGGTACTATACGCATACCAGTTTCTTCAATCATGCCTAATGCAATTTCCAACATTTCTGTTGCTCTACCATCAGCCTTAAACTTTTCGGGAAATTCTACACGTGTTAAAAATACTTTCTTCTCTTGAATTTGATATTCAATAGTAGCTAACATACCACCAACACGCACTTCAAAGTGCCTCATTTCCGTATTGTCTATTACTTCCATAATTGTTTAGATGCTTTTTAATCGAGCTACAAAAGTACAATAATCATGGGTTTTTTAAAAAAATGGTTAAGGCTACATAAAGCTTTTGTCATTTTTTAGACGCTAATTTTTTCAAATGAAAAAATAAATCCCACAAAAGTGGCAAATACTTCCGGCTAGTACCCACAAGTGCCATATACCGTGTGCAAATTTCAAGTTGTCTTTTAAAAAGAAAATAGTACCAAGTGAATAACAAACGCCTCCGGCCACTATCCACAAAATCAAGTTAGTAGGCGCTGTATCTAGCAAAGGTTTTATGGCAATTACAATTAACCACCCCATGGTGAAGTATAAATAAGTGCTTAATTTATTCAATTTACCAATGCTTAAAAACTTAAAAACCAATCCCGCTAAGGCTAAACTCCAAATGGCAATAAGTATAAAAATACTCCAACCTTTTGGTAAAAAATAAATGGATATTGGGGTGTAGGTACCGGCAATAAATAGGTATATAGCCGTGTGATCTAACAAATGAAACGCATTTTTTAGGCGTACTTTACCATTATGCAAACTGTGATAAATGGTAGAAGTGGTATAAGTCCAAACTAAGGTGGCGCAATACACAGTAATGGAAATATAATAAACAACGGTAGCCGGTGCATTTGCCTTAAAAAGCAGTAAAAAGTACCCAATAATGCCTAAACCAATGCCAATGCCGTGGGTACAAATATTTACCCATTCTTCTTCTTTAGAATAGGGCTGATAGGTTTCTTTTCTACTTTGCGTCATGTTAAGTAAACAAGCGTTTTAAAAATCCTTCATCTTCTTGAGGTACAAAAACTTGCAAATTACTTGCTTGAATTTCTACTTCCACTTTGTCTGTTTCGCTTTGTAATTCTCCATCTATTTGAAAAGCAATAGGTTTATCAAAACTTAGGGTTGCTTTTTTACACTGTATCACTTCTAAATATTCGGCATGCTCATTCACAAAATCAAAAAAATGTAAAGCAATGTTGGTCAAATCAAATCGTTTTAATAAACAGATTTCAAATTTCCCATCGTCAATTTTTCCTTTTTGATTTAAAAGCGCACCAGAGCCATAGCGGTTTGCGTTGGCAATAGCGGCCATTAATACGTTTGAAGTATAGGTTTCATCTTCCGTTTGTACCGTTACATTAAACGGTTCCATGTTTTTAAGTTGATCGTACACCCCATCTGCATAGCTTAAAAAACCACGCGTACTGCTTTCAGAAAAGTGTTTTACCAATTTTGCATTTAAACCGGCATCACTAATGTGTAATGCGGTAATAGTATCATTAAATAATAGGGTGTCAATTTTTTTTAGATTTCTATCTACCAATATATTAAGCGCATCATTGGTGTTTTTGGGTATTTTAAAATGTGTGGCTAATCCATTGGCTGAGCCAGCTGGAATTATCCCTAAAGGAATACCAGATTTTATGGATGCTACTGCTACTAATTGTGCTGTGCCATCACCACCTACACTAACCAGAGCCTCACTTTTATGCTTTTTTATTTCTGCTTCAATTGCCTGGGCATCATTTTCACCGGTGGTAAAAAAAAGCGTGTATTCAACATCATTTTTATGCGCCCAATGCTTAATGGTAACTTCCAATGGTTTTTTATCTACACCCCCAGAAATGGGATTTATGATAAATAAGAATTTCTTTTGCACTTGTTTAACTAAAATGAATTAATGATTTCAAAGCCGCCCAATTGGCAAAGCTATAAAGATGCGCCCATACAAGGCAATTGGTTTTTACGATGGATAAAAAGCCGGTTTCGCATTGTAGATTACCCGTTTTTACTGGCCTACCGAGGTTTTGGCAATGCTAATGCTTTGGTTTTGCAAGGACATGTATTTAGAGCCATGGCTTTAAATCGTCCTCGAAATCACTATACGGTATGGCGTAATTTTATATCGCTTATAAAAATGTTTTTGGTGCGCACAGTGCCACAAGCTAAAGTTAGTTTGGTATTGGGCAATCAAAAAGTTACGGTAGAAACCAATGAACAAGGGTTTTATGAATTTAATATTACCGAGCATGGTTTGCCTGAAGGTTGGCATAAAATAAAACTACTGTTGCCAGAAAAATTATTGGAAGGGCAGGAGCGTGTAGAAGTGCAAACGGAAGTTCACATTACCCATACGTTTGATTATGGTTGTATTTCAGATGTAGATGATACTTTTTTGGTTTCGCATATTACCAAAATTTGGCGTAAAATTTACGTGTTACTAACCAAAAATGCAGAAACACGTAAACCGTTTAAAGGTGTAGTACATTTTTACCAAGCACTTGAAAAAAACGCGGAGAACCGTAAAAATCCCTTTTTTTATGTAAGCAGTAGCGAGTGGAATTTATATGATTTTTTAGTAAATTTTAAGCAGTTTCATAAATTACCAAAAGGCGTATTACAATTAAAAGAAATTAAAGACCGCTGGCGCGATTTTTTTATTTCCGGGTATGGTAGTCATAATCATAAAGAGGTAAAAATTGAACGTATTTTGGCCATGTATCCGCAAAAGCAATTTGTGCTATTGGGCGATAATGGGCAGCATGATCCTGAAATTTATCAGCGTATTGCCAATAAATATCCCGAAAGGATAAAAGCCATATATATAAGAGCGGTAAAAGGAGCACATAGTAAAAAAGTAGAGGAAATTTTACAGGCCATAGACAATAATAGTATCCCTAGTTTACAATTTAAACACAGTAAGGATGCAGAGGCACATGCGGCACAAATTGGTTTGATTTAATCTGATGGTAATCTTTAGAAAGGCTTTGTCCGTATATGTTTCCGTGTATATTAGCAGCATAAATGAAAATTAGTATTGTCATACCCACGTATCAGGAAGCTGCTATTATTGGTACACTAGTACGCCATTTATTGGAGCACGGTGGTACTTTTAACTTTGAGATTCTAGTAATTGACGGAGAGAGCACTGATGGTACTGTTTCTGCTGCTAAAGAGGCTGGTGCTCAGGTGTTTATTTCTCCCCGTAAGGGTAGGGCAAGCCAAATGCACTATGGTGCCAAGCAGGCTAGCGGTGCTATTTTATATTTTTTACATGCTGATGCATTTCCACCCGCTACTTTTTTACAAAGTATAGAAGCTGCTGTAAATAAAGGTTTTGATTTTGGGCATTTCCGTCAAAAAATCATGTCAAAAAAGAATATGGTTAGTGTAAATAGTTTTTTAAGCCGTTTACCGGGATTAGTAAGCAGTGGTGGAGATCAATCGTTATTTATTACCAAAGAATTTTACAATAGTTTGGGTGGTTTCAATGAAACTTTAACCCTTATGGAAGATTATGATTTGGTAAAACGTGCGCGTAAAAAAGGAACTTGGATAAAAATACCGGCTCCCCTGCAAGTAATAGATCGTAAATATGAATACAATAGTTTTTTACGGGTAAATTTGGCTAATGCGGTGGTGTTTACTGCCTATAAATGTGGAGTGGCACCAGCCAGATTAAAGCGCTGGTATAAAGCTTGGATTAAAGGCCCACGCTACAAAGAGTTGGGTTAGGCCAACCATGCGTTGTATTTTTGCCGCATGAAAAATCTACTTTTTATACTTCTAGCATTTGTGTTTTTTAGCGCGTGTAATACCCATTCACAAAACGAAGAAATAGCGCTTACGGGTCAAGCACAGGGCAGCACATTTACCATAAAATACATTAGTGAAAAACCTCTGAACATTTCTAAAGAAGTGGATAGTATTTTTAAAGCTATTGATTATTCTTTAAGTACTTACAATAAAAATTCCCTAATTACGGCCATCAACACTGCAGATTTCTTCCCTATAAAAGTGGATAACCTGTTTACCACAGTATTTAATAGAAGCATTGAAATTGCTAACGAAACAAAAGGAGCTTTTGACCCAACAGTGGGTAAGTTGGTAGAATTATGGGGTTTCGGATTAAGCAAACGCGGGGAAGTGGATAGTGCAAAAGTTGATTCAGTTATGTTATACACCGGTTATACCAAAACCGATTTAGATTATCGCCAAGCGTTTACTATGCCTATTGGATTTAAAATTGATTTTAATGCCATAGCCCAAGGCTATACGGTAGATGTGTTGGCTGAATTTTTAGAAGCGCAAAGCATAGCAAATTATTTTATAGAAGTAGGTGGTGAAACGCGTGCGAAAGGTAAAAATGCACAAGGCGAATTTTGGCGTATTGGTATTGACAAACCAGAAGAAGATTTGAATCCCAGTGATCGTTTAGAGGCCATTGTATCATTAAACAATCAAGCTTTGGCTACATCAGGGAATTACCGCAAGTTTTGGGTTGATGAAAAAACGGGTGTTAAATATGCGCATACCATTAATCCAGAGACAGGATACCCTGCTAGAAACAAACTTTTAAGTGCTTCTATAATTACCGCCACCGCTATGGATGCTGACGCGTATGCAACGGTATGTATGGTGTTGGGTGTGGAAAAAAGCAAAGCGTTTTTAAAAAATAAGCAGGGCGTGGAAGCCCTGCTTATTTATACCAATGCTGCTGATGAATGGGAAGTATATACTACCGAGGGTTTTCCTGAATGGACAAAACCTTAGGTATTTATATTATTGTTTAATTACTTTTTGGGTGCTAAATCCATCTGCGCTCTGCACACCAAAAATGTATAAGCCACTCGGCATATTTGCCATATTTACCATATTTACTTTGGTATTTACCTCTGTAAGCGGTTTTTCTAAAACCAAAGCACCATTTATAGCATACACTTTTAAAGTAGCCCTTTTAGCGTTTTCACGCGCTATATAAAAAGTTTCGTTTCCTGGATTTGGATAAACTGTAAATGTTTTTAAAGTTTCTTTTGCTGTTGGCTCTTTTAAACCTACGGTATTTATATATTTTTTACCCATAAAAAACTCTACGCCACCGGCATAATTTCCCACTACTGCATCAATAAATCCATCGTTATTAACATCTGCAAAAGCCGCAGCAGTAAGGTTACCGGTATTTAAAATATTGCTGGTATTGGCAAATGCGGGGCTTAATTCTAGTTTAATATTAGGGCGTAAGTTAGAAACACCGAACAGAGGCATTACACAACCATTAAAAAAAACATCATTGTGATTTGCAACATTAGCGTTTCCAAAAGCAGCGGCAGGAAAGCCTGCATCTGTTTGCCTAAAGTTAATATTATCATTTGATTGAAGATTTCCTTCAAAACAGATTTGTATCACTAAGCTAGATTCACCATCGTATAGAAAAGGATTTTCAAAACGAATTCTATTCCAACCATTAGCAAATGGATGTCTTTCAGCGTCTTCAATAGTCTCTAATCCTGAAATAAAACCATTAGCTAAAGTAGTATCGCTTACCAATCCCATTTGAATTTCAAACCCTTTTTGTAATCCAGAAATAATAACAGTGGATGGTACTTGAGCGTATAAATGAATAGCATCAATATAACCGAAACCAACACCCATTGCTTTTAATTCAGCGGCAGTAAATAATATTTGGTTCCTACCATTTCGTTTTTTTATTCCAATGGGAGAATCAATATGGGTTGTGGTTAAAATACTATCACTACCAAATTGATATTCTTTACTTCCGGTGGCACCTATTTGTGTTCCCAAACTATCATACTGCCAAATACCTTCTTTTTCGCTACCCACCATTAAATTTATAGTACCGGTACTATCTTTAAATAAATAGGGTACAGAGCGTCCTTGCCCGCTAATGGGAGAACGTACTTTAACGCCACCCAACGATCTGGTAACCAAACTAAATACGGGGTTTGTTGCAGATGCATTAGAAAAATAAGTAAGTGTACCGAATGTATTGCCCACTACTAAATCTAACGTAGAATCTCCATTTATATCAATTAAAAAAGGAGCTGCGTTACTACCTACATCAAAACCACCTATACCGGCCATAGCCAAAGAGTAGTTAGGAGTTAAAATGTTTCCATTGTTTCTAAAAAAATGTAGTTTACCGTCTTCATCACCCACAATCATATCTTGGTCGCCATCATTATCCAAATCTCCAAAAGTTGGTATTATACCACGGCCAATGTTGTAGCTAGACATCTGTGCAAAATCTCCATCTACCAAGCGGAAGGCCACAGAATCAGTAGTACCAATATTTTGATAATATCTAAAATAAGTACTATATACGGCTGGTGAAATAAACTCTCCATGGTTGGCTAAAATTAAATCTTGAAGTCCATCACCGTTTAAATCTACAAATCTTGGAATAGCGCCTTCACCCATATCAATCATATTTTCTTGTAGAAAATTACGTTTGCTGAAATTAAAAGTAGGGTTGTTGTTAGTGCCGGAATTAGTGTACAATAAGGTGTTATTCACATTTGCTGAGCCGGTGGTAACGGAACCTGCACCCACTACATTAATATTTACTTCATTAGGCGTTAAAATCAAATCTTTTTTACCATCACCATTTACATCCGCATAATACATGGCCGGATACAAATACAAATGAGCAGGATTGCTAGAAGGAAAAGCTGTGTCTTTGCTTCCAATAACAGCACTATCTAAAGTACCATTGTTATAAAGCGCTGCAACATTATCGTAGGACACATCGCTCATTAATAAATCCTTAAGATTATCACCATTTAAATCAAGCGCAAGCATAGCACCACCAGAGTGCATAGTAGCATTGGTTTTGGCTGTTGTATAATTTGAAGAAACACCATCACAGGCATTTAAGGTTACATTATTGGCGTTACCTACTTCTTGAAAAAGCCCCCAACATTCGGCCTCCCGCGTAAAAGTTAGACCACAATTAGCACTATTGCTGTGCACGGCTACACCCACACCCGCATCGTTTACCGTTAAAATGTCTAAATCTCCATCATCATCTAAGTCTATTATACCGGGAATATCCGTTTCTGGAATGCTTAAGTCAGTTGTAAAACCATTGTAAACAGATTTTACATAAGAAGTAGCGTGTGCCAAAACAAGCTTAAATTCTGCACCAGTACTTTGATTTTCATACACCTTAATTTTTGAATCAATTCCTACAAATAAATCTAGCTTACCATCACAATTATAGTCGGCAGAAATAATCCAATGATGTGCTTTAGGTAAAAAAGCCTTGTATTCAGGAGCATATTTTAATTTATAAGCACTTCCGGAACCTTCACTAACAAAAGGAAGCATCCGTTCTCCATCTTTATCAAACACTAAAAGGTCTAAAACTCCATCTAAATTAAAATCAATATTTGCGTGAGAGGTATAGTTTAAACCACCAACCCAAGCCATGGGTAGTACATTGTTGTTTTCTTCTACTAGCACATCGGGGTTTAAATCAAAGGCAAAACCGTTGATGAGTTTATCTTGACCAAAAACAGAGGTATAAACCAAAAAAGTAAAGAGGAGTAAAACGTTTTTCATGTTTAGCTGATTTTTAAGCATTTCAAAGGTAATACAATCTAAATTACATACAACGGCAGATAAGCCAACGTTAGTTGTGATTTATTTAACTGAAAGTATATATTTGCCGACTATTTTTTGAAACGTAAAGCTTAACAACAGCAATGCAAAATAAAGGAGTTATAAGATTGTTTGCCATCGTATTTGCCCTGGCATGTCTCTATCAATTATCGTTTACCTATTTCTCAAAAAGTGTAGAGGGCGATGCCAAGTCTTACGCTAACGGTGATTATGCCAAGGAGCAAGCGTATTTAGATTCAATGGGCGGTCAAGAAGTTTACCCCGGTTTAGGCTATACCTACAATGAAGTTAAAGAGAAGGAAATCAATCTTGGTCTTGACCTTAAAGGTGGAATGAACGTAATTCTTGAAGTTCAGATTAAAGATATTTTGATGGAGTTGGCCAGCGAAACGCCAAATCCTATCTTAAATGAAGCGCTTAACAGAGCTACACAATTACAAACTGAAAATCAGGACGATTATTTAACGAGTTTCTTTGAAGCTTTTGATAATATTAAAGAAGAGAAAGCGCCAAGTTTAAAACTAAGCGATCAATCTCTTTTTGGAACAAAACTGATGAATGATAAACTTGGCTTTAATGCCGAGGATCAAGCAGTAAAAGATGAATTGAGAGCTGAAATAAATGCAGCGGTTGGAAACGTTTATACTGTTTTACGTGCACGTATTGACCAATTTGGCGTGGTTCAACCAAACATCCAAAAATTAGAAAACAACGGTGGCCGAATTTTAGTAGAGCTACCGGGTGTTAAGGATCCTGACCGCGTTAAGGAATTACTGCAAAGTACTGCCGAACTTGAGTTTTACAAACTATACGATGGTGTAGAGTTTATTCAATTTTTAAACGAAGCCAACGAACGATTAAAAACGATTGTTGAACGTCCTAACAGTTCTAAAACTGATTTACCGAAAGGTATAGAAGATGGTGAAGCCACTGAAGGTCAGCCTGAGAATTTAAACTTTTCTGACGTAGATGATATAGCTGCTGCAGAAGAAACGGTGGATACAACAATAACCAAAGATTCTAGTGATGTAGATGCTTTGCTTGCGGGTAATGATAGTGTGCAAGATGCTTTTAACCCACTGTTTGATGTATTGGTGCCTAACTATGATTTTCAAACCGGGCAGCCTGGTTTAGGACCTGTGGTTGGTTTTGTACAAATTAAGGATACGGCCAAAGTAAATGCCTACTTGCGTTATGCAAGAATAAGAGCGCTCTTAACTGCTAATTATAGAAATACCAAATTTATTTGGGCGGCTAAGCCAAACGAAGGAGGCTTTTTACCTTTACTGGCGGCAAACGTAGGACGTGAGCAAAAACCAGAAATGGCCGGTGATGTAGTTACCGATGCACGTCAGGATTTTGACCAAAGTAATCGCGCCATTGTATCTATGGTTATGAATGCACAAGGGTCTCAGCAATGGCAGCGTATTACACGTGAAGCTGCACAGCAAGAGCCTAAGAAAAGTGTGGCGGTGGTGCTTGATAACTACGTGTATTCTTACCCAACCGTGCAAGGTGAAATTAGCGGTGGACGTACTCAGATTACAGGAAACTTTAGTGTAAATGAAGCGCAGGATTTAGCAAATATTTTAAAAGCAGGAAAACTTCCTGCACCAGCTAAAATTGTGCAAGCAGATATTGTTGGGCCATCTTTAGGTGAAGAAGCAATTAATGCCGGTTTGTGGTCTTTTGTTATTGCCTTATTAATCGTGTTGTTATACATGATTTTTTACTACAATACAGCCGGTATTGCTTCAGATATAGCACTTATCATAAACATGTTTTTCATATTTGGTGTGCTGGCAAGTGCCGGTGCAGTATTAACCTTACCCGGTATTGCCGGTATTGTGCTTACCATTGGTATGGCGGTAGATGCTAACGTACTTATTTACGAGCGTATTCGTGAAGAATTAAGACACGGAAAAGGCCTTCGCTTAGCTATTAAAGATGGTTACAACAATGCATACAGTTCTATTATTGATGCAAACGTTACCACCTTTTTAACAGGTGTTATTTTATATGTTTTTGGTACCGGGCCAATTAGAGGATTTGCTACAACCTTAATCATTGGTATTCTTACTTCACTTTTCTGTGCAATTTTTATTACACGTTTAATTTTTGAAGGTCAATTGTTACGCAAAAAAGTAGTGAAGTTTGCTACAAAAACTACTGAAAACGCCTTTAGCAAAGTAAACTTCGATTTTTTAGGAAAACGTAAAGTTGCGTATATCATTAGTGGTGCCATTATAGCTTTGGGTATTATTAGCTTAACTACACGTGGTTTAAATTATGGAGTTGATTTTGTGGGAGGTAGAACCTACCAAGTACGTTTTGACCAATCAGTAAGTAGTACCGATATTGAAAAAGCTTTGAGCGACAAATTTGTAGATGCACAAGGCGTTGCTTTTTCACCAAATGCCAAAACCGTTGGTGATGATAATCAAGTGTTAATTACTACCAAATACCGTATCAACGAAAGTGGACCGGAAGTAGAAGAAGATATAAAAACACGATTATACAATGGTGTAAAAAGCTTTTATACGGCTGAGCCAAGTATGGTAGATTTTTCTTCAGAAGCATCAGGCGAAGGAAATATTGGTATTGTAGCTGAGCGCCAAGTTGGGCCAACCATTGCTGATGATATTAAAACTTCTGCGGTATATGCTATTCTGTTTTCACTTATCGTGATATTTTTATACATTTTAATTCGCTTTAGCAAGTGGCAATTTAGCCTTGGTGCAGTGGTAGCGGCTTTTCACGATGTACTTATTGTACTTTCTATTTTCTCTATTGCACACGGTTTTTTACCCTTTTCGTTAGAAATAGATCAAGCCTTTATTGCGGCAATACTTACGGTAATTGGTTATTCACTTAATGATACCGTGGTAGTGTTTGATAGGATTAGAGAAAATTTACGTGAAAACGTGAAGAAAACACCTATTGCCACTTTAGTAAATACGGCACTTAACAGTACGTTAAGCAGAACAGTAAACACTTCATTAACCACCTTCTTTGTATTGTTAATTATCTTCCTTTTTGGAGGTGAAGTTATTCGTGGATTTATGTTTGCTTTATTAATAGGTATTGTAGTGGGTACGTATTCTTCGTTATTTATTGCCACACCGGTAATGATTGATACCATGAGCGAAAAAGATAAAAATCCGGTTTAGTAAACCGGAGAAATTATACGAAAAAGCCCCGCAATTTTGCGGGGTTTTTTTTGCTTCATTTGTACTGTTTGCGTTTTATCTTTGCCATGCAAGTCGCCTTATCGCTACGCTTTTAGCGTGGAGGAAAGTCCGGACAACGCAGAGCGCCACGCTCCTTGAAAGGGGAGGAGGTTAGGCTAAAAGCTTAATCGCCAGAAAGTGCAACAGAGAAAAACCGCCACGCCCTAGGCGTGGTAAGGGTGAAAGGGTGGGGTAAGAGCCCACCGTTTGTGTTGGCAACAATGCAATGCAAGGTAAACCTCGTGGGTTGAAATGTCATGTAAACCAGGGCTTCGTAATGTATTACGATAAAGAGTTGCTCGCTCAAACTTGGAGGGTGGACAGCTTAGATAAATGATAAGGAAGTTCGCTTAGGCGGATGAACAGAATCTGGCTTATAGACTTGCTTTTTTTATTTTAATAGATGCTGAAACGCTACCGAAAAATTTTAAAAGATGAAGGCTGGAAAGCCTTAATAAAGCAAGAAGGCTGGAAAGTTGGCGCTTTGCTTTTCACTTTTTTTCTGGTAAAAGGCTTAATTTGGTTGGCGGTGTTTTACGGTTTGTTTGAGGTTATGAGGTAGAATTTTAAAGGTTTTCAATTTTGCTTAAATTACTTATATGAAAATACTTCTGCAATTTATAATCTGTGTTGTTTTTTCATTTAATGTTTTTGCTCAAAAAGAGCCGTTCAAATATCTTATACAATTAGAGGATTTTAATTTCGACAATTTTGTAATTGGAGATACCATTTATTCCATATTGACCGATACAACAATTGGCACTTATTTTTTGATTTCTTGTGAAGGAAGCTTATTTTCATAATGATAGTATATCTATGAGATTCAAATAAATAGTATCCAGTTCTTTACGAAGCTTCAACAACCTTTGGTGCTTTTTCACTCTTTTTTCTCAATTGCTTTTCAACAAAATCCTTTAAAACTTCATCATTTTCAAAACATGTTTCAAAGCACTTTCTATCAATAAATAAAGTAGATGTTTGTGCCTCAGCAAACCAATTAGTAGCCATGTACTCTTTTTTCAAAAAAGACTGCAAACCAATCATATACCCTTTTTGCTGCCGAACTTTTTTGCTATTTACCTCTGCGTAAGCTGTTCCCTTTAGTATTAAATAAAAGCCCCTTACATATTCACCTTTTTTAAAAATTACGGAATCCGCATCATCAAAATGAATAAAACTACTGTGGGTTAAAACTTTAGCAAGCACGGCAAGCGATACCGCTTTCCCTAAAATTTCTTGCAATAATATATGTGGATGACTATGTTGCACCAAACCAATGTTTTATAATGGCTCAAAGAAGCAACAAATTAAAGAAAGTAAAAATGACAATTATCAGCTAGTCGAAAACCGCAGCTAAATCACGCAATTTTTCAATTTCTAAAAGCTTAATTCTTTTTCCTTTGGTACTTACGTAACCTTCACTTTTTAAATCTGAAAGTAGGCGTATAGCAGATTCAGTAGCTGTACCTACCATGTTTGATAGTTCTTCTCGGGTGAGTTGCAAATCAACATAGCCTTCTTCATCTTTACCAAAAGTAGCTTGTACTAAAAGTAAAACTTCTGCTAAACGCTGCTTTACAGTTTTTTGCGCTAAGCTTGCAATCATTTTGCCGGCTTCGCCCAACTCATGACAAGAGAGCTTTAATACATTTAAAGAAAATTTTGGATTGGTTTCAATAACTTCAAAAAAAGAAGCTTTTGGAATATAACAGGCAAATGTATCTTCTAAAGCTGTAATGGATGCGCTGATGGGTTCATCGCTTAAAATGCTTCGGTAGCCTAGTAAATCGCCATTACTGGCAAAGCGTAAAATTTGCTCTTTCCCCTCTACGCCAACTTTAAAAAGCTTCAACTTACCTTTATGTATGCAGTAAACACCCTGTGGGCGTGCACCTTCCTGCATTACTACCTGACCTTTTTTAAAGCTAACGCAGGTTTTTAGTTTACTAATATTGTCTAAATCTTTAGTACCTAAATTGTGAAAAGCACTTTCCCTTCTATTAACGCAAAACTGGCAATGCAAAGGTGCCTCAATGGTATGTTCAGCTGTTTTCATTTGGCAAAAGTATGACAAAAATCATGGTTTAAGTTATGCTTAACCAAGACTTTTGATGCATGATTGAAACCACCCAATTGGAGTGCAACCATTGCCAACAACCGGTTGTAAATGCTGTATGGAACGATGGATATGACCAAGTATATTGCTGCTATGGATGCAAGGTGGTGTTTGAGTTGCTGAATAATGAAAAGAGTTTATTGCAACCAGGAAGTCTTAACATTCGAGCATTTTTGTATTTAGATGAACCTAAGATTCAAGCAAATTTGCTAGATTTTAAGGAAGGTAATTTTAGTAGAATCAGTTTACATTTACCGGCTATCCACTGCTCTAGCTGCATTTATTTACTAGAAACGCTACCTGAAGTAGAAGATGGAATTTTAGAAGTGCAGGTACATTTTGGTAAAAAACAGGCTAATATTACGTTTAAGAATGATGCGCTTAAGTTATCTCAACTAGCGGCTATTTTAGAGTACATAGGGTATGCTCCGGATTTTCAAACCAAGTTAGGGAACAGCAAAAAAAATAAAAATAAACTTTTAGTACAGCTAGGAGTGGCGGGGTTTTTCTTTGGTAATACCATGCTTCTAGCGCTGCCCGAATATTTTGATAGCAGCTTGGCGGCAGATGCTAATCTGCAACAGTTTTTTAGGTATTTAATGTTTGGCTTTTGTTTACCGGTTATTTCATACAGCGCTAAAGATTATTTTAAAAACGCTTTAAAAGCATTACGGGCGGGTATTTTAAGTATTGATTTACCCATTGCCCTTGGTATTTCGGTATTGTTTTTACGCTCCTGCTACGAAGTTTTTTCAGGTTTAGGTTCAGGCTATTTTGATAGTCTTTCCGGCTTAGTATTTTTTCTCCTTATCGGGAAATGGTATCAGCAAAAAACGTATCAAAATTTTACTTTTGATAGAGACTTTAAATCTTTTATTCCTTTAGCAGCCAATATTTTACTGCCTAATGAAACGGAACAACCTGTACCAGTGGAAGATTTGCAAAAAGGGGATATTATTTTTCTTAGAAACGGAGAGGTACTTCCTGCTGATGCAATATTGAAAAGCGAAGTAGCACTATTAGACTACAGTTACATAACTGGAGAGGCGCTGCCTGTTGAAAAACGAAAAGGTGAAAGTGTATTTGCCGGTGCACGCATAAAAGGCAAAGCGGTAAAAATGGAAGTAAGCAGTACGGTAGATCGTTCGTATTTATCCTCTTTATGGAATAAAAGTGACGCTTCGGGTTTTTCTACTAAAAATACGCAAGCACTTACCGATAAGGTGGCGCGCTATTTTACGCCTTTACTTATTGGTATAGCCTTGGTTTCTGCAATAGTTTGGAGTACCGTAAGCATGGAAAAAGCCATTACGGTATTTACCGCAATTTTAATTGTTGCTTGCCCCTGTGCATTAGCTTTGGCTGAGCCTTTTGCTGCAGGTAGCATGATGCGCTGGTTTGGCGAACATGGTTTCTTTCTTAAAAACACAGCAGTTTTAAATCGCTTGCAAGAAATTAACTATGTAGTATTTGATAAAACGGGAACGCTTACCGAGCAAAATTCTATGCAGGTAAAATGGACGGGTGATGCACTAAGCTTTGCTCAGGAAACGGCCATTTTTGGTTTTGTTTCTAACTCTACACATCCGCTTTCAAGCGCATTGGTGCAACATTTTAAAGAAAAAGGTATAAGTGCTTTACCTATAATTACGTTTGAAGAATATGCGGGAAAAGGAATACTGGGTATGGCTAACGGTAAGTCATTTAAATTGGGTAGTGCTAATTTTGTGCAGCAAAAGCAAATGCAAACAGGCAGTAGCGTATTTGTAAAAGAGGAGGAAACAGTTTTGGGTTATTTTAGTATTACTCAACAAAACCGAAGAAATTTAAAACGTTTATTAAAAAATATTAAACCCAAATATGCACTAGCACTTTTAAGTGGCGATAATGCAGCTGCTGAACAACAGTTTAAAACCTTATTTGGATCAGATGCTGCCTTGCATTTCAATCAATCGCCTTATCAAAAGTTACATTTTATTGAAAATATACAGCAACAAGGCAAAAAAGTATTAATGCTGGGCGATGGGTTAAATGATGCTGGAGCGTTGCAGCAGAGCAATGTAGGAATTAGTTTGTGTGAAAAAAATGTAAACTTCTTTCCGGCTAGTGATGCTTTATTGTTGGCGGAATCTTTTGGTAAGCTTGATAAATTTTTGCGGCTAAGCAAACTGAATAAAAAAATTGTGCATCGAGCATTTGCCCTTTCATTTTTATACAATTTAGGCGGTTTGGCTTTTGCCATTAGCGGATTGTTAAGCCCGCTAGTATGCGCCATTTTAATGCCGGTAAGCTCTGTATCAGTAGTGGTTTTTACCACATTAGCCAGTAGGAGAGCTGTAAATAAAATGTTACATTAAAAACTAACACAATCCTTGCACAACGCTAGTTCGTCTTTCTTTCCATCCTTTAGCAATTCTACGTAGCGCACGCGTTGCTGGCTTTTATAAATGGAATACAAATCGTTTTTTAAAACGTTTCCAACCACACCTTTTTTATTTAAATCATTGCAACACACCGTAACATCACCATCGGGTAATACTACTAATTGACGCATCAACATGGCACAGCCTTTTTTATTTACCTCTTTCTTTTCATTTAACTCTATTGCTCCACCCCAATCATGCAAGCGCCTATATTCTACTTCGTCTAATAGCCGAGCAACACGCTGAAAATCTGCGCTCATCCAACTATCGTTAAGTGGATTTGGCTCAGGAACGATACAGATTCCAAATGTTTTTACACGGGGATTAATAAGTTTTTTTAATAGGATAAAATCCTCCACGTTAGTAGAAAATTTACTCCACTTCGCATTCACCCGCATGGTTTCAAACGCCTCTGCTGATCCACCATCTAAACTAAAACCAACTTCATCTACTACATCCAAGCGTAGTATTTCACTACTAAGTTCTTTGCGCAATAACATACCGTTTGTTAAGAGTACAACTTTAGGAAATGGTTTTCCGTTTAGTTTGAACTGCTCCTTATGGTAGCGCAAGCGCGAGAGTAATTCCATTCTTTTAGGGTGTAGTAAGGTTTCACCACCATTATGGAGGTTTAGCTGTTTTACTCTACTAAAACGAGCATCTTTTAAAAGTGCATTGCAAACGGAGTCAAGCACATCAATTGACATGTTAGTTCTTGGCTTTAAATGATCAAGCGCACAAAAGGAACATCTTAGATTACAAGCACTACAAAACTCTAAGTTTACCTCTGTGGTAGATGCTGTATCCGCTGAAAAGCGACCATAAAAACGCGCGTAGTTAAGATCATACTGTAAGGCCTGCCCTTTTTTTACCACTTTCCACGCCAAGCTATTGTTAGCTAACATGCTTTTTAATTTTCTTGTACTCATAAAGCGAATGTATATATGCACAGTAACCCAAACTATGATTTATGTCATGTGCTTAGAGGGCAGGTAATTAAAAACTACTGCGCCAAAGTGTTTATTAAATTGGCAATTATAACATCATCTATTTACAACTGAATATTTATCTCTTTTCCTTTTCCCGTTCTCGTTACCAATCCCATTTCACTTTTTTTGAAACCTGATATATATCATTTCACCGGGCTAGGCGTACCTATATTTTTGATGCATTAAATAAAATTTTGCGCATGTCTGCCATATACATTTTAATCTCTTTAAGCTTTTTAGTAGCCGTTGGCTTTTTAGCAGCTTTTATATGGAGTATTAAAAATGGTCAATATGATGATGATTACTCACCGGGCGTGCGCATGCTTAAAGACAACCATAAACCAAAGCAATAACAAACAAACGCATGCAAAGAGAAACGTTTTATTACGACAACCGCTGGCCCAAAAATTTCATTATTGCCACCATGATATGGGGCGTTATAGGGTTATTAGTAGGTTTAACCATTGCGCTACAATTGGTTTTTCCTGACCTCAATTTTGATACTTCTTGGTTTAGCTTTGGTAGATTACGCGCACTACATACCAACGGAGCAATTTTCGCTTTTGTAGGTAACTCCATTTTTGCCGGTGTTTATTATTCCTTACCACGCTTGCTTAAAACACCTATGGCTAGCACGGCCCTAAGTAAAATCCATTTTTGGGGTTGGCAGCTAATTATACTAGCTGCGGTAATTACCCTTCCTTTAGGTTTTACATCAAGTAAAGAGTATGCAGAGCTTGAATGGCCTATTGACATTGCTATTGCCGTGGTTTGGGTGATTTTTGGTATAAACATGTTTTGGACTATAATGCGCAGAAGGGAGCGCCATTTATACGTAGCTATTTGGTTTTATATCGCCACATTTGTAACCGTTGCTTTACTGCATATTGTTAATAATCTGGAACTTCCGGTTACCTTTTTAAAATCTTATTCTGTATTTGCAGGTGTGCAAGATGCCTTGGTACAATGGTGGTATGGACATAATGCCGTTGCCTTTTTCTTAACTACCCCGGTACTTGGTTTGATGTATTATTTTGTACCCAAAGCCGCCAACCGACCGGTATATTCCTACCGCTTATCTATTGTACATTTTTGGGCACTTATATTTATTTACATCTGGGCTGGCCCGCACCATTTATTATATACTAGTTTGCCTGATTGGGCACAAAGTTTAGGTACCGTGTTTAGCATTATGTTAATTTTTCCTAGCTGGGGCGGAATGATAAACGGTTTGTTAACACTTAGAGGTGCTTGGGATAAAGTTCGCGAAAGCGCGGTACTAAAATTCTTTGTGGTAGCCATTACTTGCTATGGAATGGCCACTTTAGAAGGACCACTCTTAAGCTTGAAAAACATTAATGCCATTGCGCATTTTACTGATTGGATTCCTGCACACGTGCACATTGGTACGTTGGGTTGGAATGGTTTTATGATTTTTGGAATGGTGTATTGGTTAATGCCACGCTTGTTTCAAACTAGTTTGTTTTCTGAAAAATTAGCCAACACACACTTTTGGATTGCCACCTTGGGCATCATTTTTTGGGCTTTACCGATGTATGTAGCCGGGTTTACCCAAAGTTTAATGTGGAAAGAGTTTAATCCTGATGGTACATTGGTATATGGAAACTTTTTAGAAACCGTAACGCAAATCATCCCGATGTATGCTTTACGTGCATTTGGTGGTGGTTTATACATCGTTGGGATGCTAATTATGAGTGTCAATATTATCCGTACCGTAAATTCTGGTAAGTTCTTAAAAACGGAAGAAGATAGCGCGGTGCCTTTTGGAAAAGTATTTCACAAACCAAAGGGAGAGCATTGGCACCGTTGGATTGAAAGACGTCCGATTCAACTATTGGTTTTCAGTTTAGTAGTGGTGCTGGTTGGTGGAATTATTGAAATTGTGCCTACATTAATGGTAAAGAGTAATATACCCACCATAAGTAGCGTAAAACCATACTCAGCTTTAGAATTAGAAGGAAGGGATTTATACATCCGTGAAGGTTGCAATGCATGTCATTCGCAAATGGTGCGGCCGTTTCGCTCTGAAACCGCACGCTATGGAGAATATTCTAAAGCCGGTGAATTTGTGTATGACCATCCGCACTTGTGGGGTAGTAAACGTACGGGGCCAGATTTACATAGGATAGGTGGAAAATACCCGCACAGCTGGCATTACAATCATTTTTTAGAACCTACCAGTATGAGTCCGGGCTCAATTATGCCGCGCTACCCATGGTTATTTGAAAACACCCTGCGTACTAAAGATACTCAGGCTAAGCTAAAAGCTATGGTAACCTTAGGTGTACCGTATGAACAGGAGTACATTGATAATTACGCGTTTTTTATGCAAGAGCAGCAGGAAGCTATTACCAAAGAATTGAGAGATCAGATAGAAGGTATAGACATCCGGCCAACGGACGAAATTGTAGCACTTATAGCTTACATACAGCGCTTGGGTATTGATATAAAAGCCAAAGAAGTAGTAACCGAAACCGCAGAAAAGTAAATCATGTTAAAATTTGTAAAAAATCACATGGAAAGCATTGATGGGATAGCCATTTATCCTATGATTTCTTTCCTCTTGTTCTTTAGTTTTTTTGTACTAATGCTACTCTACGTATGGAAAGCAGATAAAAAGCACATGGCTGATTTAGGCGCTTTACCGCTTAATGATAAGGACACTAACGTAAAAAACAATTCCCATGAAAAAGAGTAAAAATGGTTTTGTGCTATTTGGATTATGCGTATTTGCCGGAGCAGTAGCCATTACGTTTGTAGATGGCAGTGCTGTTGCTAAACTGTTGCAATCGCCCATGTTTTGGATGGTGTTTTTGGTGGTACTCTTTTTATTTATTGCCACAGCAGCCATCCATGGTGCGCTTGATAGTATAAAATATTATGTGCTGAAGCGCGATGGTAAGCTAGATGAATTACTAGCAGAAGAGGAAGAAGCAATGGCCGATGATTGGTTTGCTAAAATGTGGCAAAAACTACAAGATGCTAAGCCTATAGAAAAGGAAAGTGAAATTGAATTGGATCATGAATATGATGGCATCCGTGAGTTGGATAATAACTTACCTCCGTGGTGGTTGTATGGATTTTATTTATCAATTGTTTTTGCGGTTATTTATTTAGTTCGTTTTCATATTACACAAACTGCTCCGCTACAACAGGAGGAGTATGAGCAAGCTATGGCTGCTGCCGATATACAAAAGGCAGAATATTTAAAAGACGCAGCTAATTTGGTAGATGAAACTAACGTGGTGCTACTAACTGAAGAGCCATATATTAAAGATGGTGGTGCTATTTTTAAAGCAAATTGCGCTGTGTGCCACGCGGCTGATGGTGGTGGAGGCGTTGGGCCAAACCTTACCGATAAGTTTTGGATACATGGCGGTGATATTACTTCGGTATTTAGTATTGTAAAATACGGTGTACCGGCTAAAGGTATGATTCCCTGGAAGGATCAATTGAACCCAAGCCAAATGCAAAAAGTAGCCTCTTATGTGTTGAGTTTGCAGGGTACTACACCCGCTAACCCTAAAGAAATACAAGGAGAACTTTTTATACCTTCTTTACAAGAAGCAAGTGATTCAACTAAAGGTCAGGCTGATACATCTAATGTAGCAAATGATAAGTTGACTGCAATGTAAAAATACTTCGCGCCACAGCGAAAACAACAGCATGAAGGAAGAGGAGGCAGATAAAACGGAAAAAAGATACATTAGTATTCCGCGAGAAGATTTTAGAGATCACATCGCGACTATTGATGCGGATGGAAGCCGTAAGTTTATATACCCTAGAAAAACTACCGGTAAATTCACCAATTACCGTAGAATAACCAGTTATGTTTTACTGCTAATTTTAATTGCGCAGCCCCTTATTTATATAAACGGACAGCCCCTTATACTTTTTAATGTATTAGAACGTAAGTTCATATTATTCGGCCAAATCTTTTGGCCCGAAGATTTTTTCTTAGCGGTTTTAGCCATGATTATTGGTGTACTTTTTATTGCCGTTTTTACCGTGGCTTTTGGCCGATTGTTTTGTGGTTGGGTTTGTCCGCAAACCATTTTTATGGAACACGTTTTTAGACGCATTGAATATTGGATTGATGGCGATAGAAATCAGCAAATACGCTTAGCTAAGATGAAATGGACAGCTGATAAAATTAGAAAACGCGTGCTTAAAAATGGAATTTTCTTTGCCATTAGTTTTGGAATTGCCAATATTTTTATGATGTACCTGATAAGCCGAAATGCTTGGTGGGAAATTGTGAGTGATAACCCTATGAATCACTTAGGCGGATTGTCATCCATCTTAATTTTTTCAGGAATTTTCTTTTTTGTGTTTAGCTGGTTTAGAGAGCAAGTATGCTTAATTGTTTGTCCGTATGGAAGGTTGCAAAGCGTGCTGCTTGACAGGCATTCTATTGTAATTGCATACGATTATGTGCGTGGAGAAATACGCAGTAAGTTCAGAAAAGGTGAAAATCGAGAAGCTAAAGGTAAAGGGGATTGTATTGATTGCAATCAGTGTGTAGAAGTGTGCCCCACCGGTATTGATATTAGAAACGGAACGCAGTTGGAATGCATTAACTGCACCGCCTGCATGGACGCATGTGATCATGTAATGGATAAGATTGACAGACCCAGGGGTTTAATTAGATACGATAGTGAAGAGAACATTGCCGAAAATAAAAAACGCATTTTAACTACAAGGGTAATTGCGTATGCTGCGGTGCTTACTGTTTTAATTACTTGTATGAGTTTTTTATTGGCCAGCCGTAGCCAAGTGGAAGCCATGGTAATGCGTATGCCCGGACAAATGTTTCAAACCATAGATGATGAAACCTTGAGCAACGTGTATAATTATAAAATGATTAATAAAACTCCCGAGCGTTTGGAGTTGGAAATTAGATTATTAGAGCCAAAAGGAACGCTTAGTTTGGTAGGTGCTAATCCTATATTGGTAGAGCCTAGTGCTTTGGCAGAAGGGGCTTTTATAATAAAACTTAAAAAAGACCAGTTGGAAAGCAGAAACACCGATGTGCATTTAGGACTATATATAGGAGAGGAGTTGATTGATGAGATGGAGACAAATTTTAATGGGCCGATTGTGAGGAGAAGAGAGTAGGGAGTAGGCAGCTTTCCTCCCGAAGGGATGGTGCGAAGATTATAGACCACAGACAGGCACAATAAAAAAAATAAGACAAGCACTTTCCCATATTAAAGTAGATAAAAACTAACGTTTATTAATTAACCAACCCTTACAAACAAATACTACCCATTGCCAACTGAAATTTGCCAACTGAAAACTAACTAAATAAAAAGAAAATGAAACTAAATTGGGGAACGGGGATAACTATTACGCTAATAGCTTTTGCTACGCTAATGAGCTGTATGGTGTATTTAGCAATGCAGCAAGATTTTGATTTGGTGAGTGAAGATTACTATGGAGAAGAATTAAAGTTTCAAGAAATAATTGATGGGAAACAAGCCGCTATTGGTTTGCAGGATAAAGCACGTTTGGTGCTAAAAGAAACCGGAGTGTTTTTAGAATTACCGAATGACTTTGCAGAGCAATCTAAAAGTTTTGAAGTACACATGTATCATGAAATTGAAGCAGATAATGATTTCCGCTTTAGCGAAGAAAACACCGCGCAAAACCGATTTGAAATACCATTTTCTACGTTTGAAAAAGGAAAGTGGATTGCTAAAATTAAACTGCAAGCCGGCAATACAGCGTATTATTTTGAACCTGAAATTACGCTCTAATGGTGTGGAGTGCTTTACTGCTAGGGTTAATTTCATCATTGCACTGTGCTGCCATGTGCGCGCCTTTGCAGGTAATGGTAATTAGCCAGGGGAGTTCACAAGCGCATAAAAAGCATGTTTTTTATTATCACACAGCAAGAATATGCACCTACGCATTTTTAGGCGCCTTTGCTGGGTTATTGGGTAAAGGTTTGGGTATTCAAGCATGGCAGCAGGAGGCATCTTTACTAAGTGGTTTGTTTTTATTAGCGGGTTTTGCAGCATTTTATTTATTAAAATTAGATAGGAAACTATTAAAAATACTTTTTCCATACTTAAACAGAATGCGGGGCACTTTGGCTAAAAACAAGGGTTTTAGTCTTGTGTATTTTGGTGGTAGCGGCATGGTAAACGGTTTATTGCCTTGCGGGATGGTGTACTTAGCTCTTTTTCCTGCTATGGCTAGTGATACTTGGTGGTTGGCAACCGGCTACATGGTGCTTTTTGGATTAGGAACGTTACCTACTTTACTACTTGCTAATATGAGCGGAATACGTTTTTTACAAACGCGTGGCCTTTGGTTACAAAAAGCAATTCCGGTGTTTGTAGTGCTTACGGCTTTCTTATTAATAGTACGCGGTATGGATTTAGGCATACCGTATTTATCGCCTAAAATACCCAATGAAATTAATGCGGGCGTTGGCTGTAAATAATAGAACAGCCAGCCTACCTTGCACTATGATTGAAACGTACCGCAAAACAGATAAAGAAGCGTTAATACTGCTGTTTAGATTACACGTGCCCAAGCATTTTCACGAAAGTGAAGAGGAGGGTTTTATTCAGTTTTTAGATGTAATTGACTACTACTATATTTTTCGTGAAAACGATGTAATAATTGGCTGTGGTGGTTTTGCTTTGGGCGATGATGGCCCAGGCACCGCGCGCTTATGTTGGTATATGGTACATCCTGAGCAGCATAAAAAAGGGATTGGAAAACAGTTGGTACAGCATTGTGTAGAAAGCATTGAAAATATAGGCGGCATTCATTTAATTGTAGCGCGCACCGCTCAATCGGCTTTTTTATTTTACCAAAAACTAGGTTTTAACTTAATTTTTACAACGCCTAATTATTGGGCACCCGGGTTTGATTTATACCACATGGAGCAAACCATTTAACGGCTAGCCTGTTAGCCCACTATGAAGTTAGAAAATGTAGTAGGTGGTTCGTTTATTTTTTTGGCAGTGTATGCCCTTGCCGTTTTATTAGGTACAGCGCAAATTGCAATACTTTTATTTAGTGTTACTCCCATAGTGGTGGTGTATGTTGTATGGCGCACTTTGCGGGATGCTGAACAACCGGAAGCAACTTTTGAAGAGCAATTTTATCAGGATAGACCTGAAAAAAGAGCGTAAGTGTTTATTTTATAGGCTTATAAAAAATAAGCATTTGAATAACAATACCAATTACAATTAGGGTAATAATTTCTATTCTTGACATTAATTCACTGTAGAAATAGCCTTATTTGATTGTTGAATTTGTATGGCGCCTTCCTCCAATTGAATTTTAGAAAGTCTATTTAAGTAATCATAAATAGTAGCATAGCGTAATTCAAAATTTGCAGCTAAAGCTGAGTCTTCCACATTTGTTGATTTCGTTTGAAATTCAAGTTGATAAAGCTTTTGTAGTTCAATTTTTAATAGGTCTAAGTACTTCTTTTCATCCATGGTTAACTCCGTTGTAGCGTACTTATTTACCAACTTAGAAATTGAATCATTGGAAATTAATTTGCCACTGCCGGAATTGTATAAAGACAAGTGTTTTTGGTTAAGCTCGGATTTTATTTTATACAAATAATCATTGGCAACCAATCTGTCTTCATAAACGGTAGCCAAGGTTCTTTTTACAGTTTTAAAGTGTTTACTATCCATTTGGTTGGTGGCAAGCACCATTAAAAAAACTACGGCCAATGCGCCAATAGCCTTTAATTTTCTTACTGCGCTTAACTTAAATTTCATAGGTAGTTTTATTTTTTTTTAATAAATAGCGCTGTGATATTTGGAATATCTTTTTAACCTGAGTTCGATTAATACCAAAATAAATCAATCTGATAGCTAGTGGTTTAATAACTCAAAAACAACAAACGAGCCCCCCAACCCCCGAAGGGGGAGTTTAGCTGCATGTGTCGCTACTCCCCCTTCGGGGGCTGGGGGGCTTTAAGAAGTTTAGATGCTCATATTCAGTTATATAAAAATCGAACTCAGGTTTTTAGTTTAATTCTGCTACTTTAGTGTGTGCTTGTAAATATACACCATGTTTTACGGTAGGAAAAAGTTTTTCATAGCTGTGCATGTTACCTTTAATGTGCTTTAAAAATATAAATGCAAATAATTATTTAAGTGGCGGTAATGATGGTAATATCTTCTTTTAAACCAACACCGCGCAGTTAATCATAAACACATACTAAACAGCTTTACCGTTATTTGCTTTCACTACGCTGCTTGCGGTAAAACTCTATCTTTATTAAAAACATTTCCGCCATTTTTTCAGCGCGCCATTTGGCTTCGGTAGCTTTTTCTCCTGCAAAGTGCTGATCTACCGTTTCTGTAAATAAGGTAATCCATGTAGTAAAATGCGCTTGCTTTAAAGGCATTTGTGCATGTGGTGCAAAAGGACTTCCTCTATATCCGGGTTCATTAAACAACACGGTGTTCCAAAAATTACTGAGCTTCAGCAAATGTTGTGGCCATTTATCTTTAATAACCCCTATAAATATGGGGCCAATTAAAGCATTAGCGCGCACACGCGTGTAAAACTGTTCTACTAAAAACTGTATATCTGCATAAGACTGGATATCTTGTTTCAAAGCTGTTGAATTGTTGAAATCTACTATTATTACCAATTACACTTAAAAGATTGCATTTTAAACCCATCTAACCCATGCTTCCAACAGATATTTAACACACATTTAAACACCATTTAAAACTAAAAGGCAAAAGGGTAAAGCTGAAAACAGTGGAGGTATGGAAAAAGAAAAACCTTGTGGAATTTTATTTTATTTCTACACCATTTGTAATGAAGGAAATACCTTGTTGCCCCATTGTGGAAATCATAAGCGCATCAAATATAGGGTGCGCAATATTTTCAGCCACGGCCCAATCAAATAGAAAGTTTCCACCACTTCCACCTTCAATATCTAATTCAGAAATAATTATTTCTACCGTTTCCATGGGTTGCAGTACAATTGGTGCTTTAAAATACGTACGTATCATGTCTCCGTGCGTGTCAAAATATTCTGCGCTCAAAATATACACAGGACTTAAGCGGCTTGTGTTGCGCATACTCACGGTTACCGTTAAATTATAGATGGATTGAGAATTTCTGCTATACGTTTGAGAATGAACAGAAAGGTAGGTAGTTCCTTTGGTAAAACTGCTGTCTATTTCTACATTGGCTTTTCTGCCATTCCACTCATTTTCTTCCGGTTCGTAAGAGGTAGGTGCCTTATGGCAACCTGCTAGTAAACATATAGCTAGTAAGAGTAATGTATGTAAGTGCTTCATTTTGAGAAAAGTGTATTGTTTTATTTAAAAGTTTTTTTTAGGCTCTGCTTTTTATGAAAGGAAAGCCGCCAAAAGTTATACTGGTGATATTAATCCCGGCACATTTTGGGTTTTTCAAAAAGCTTTAGGAATCATGGTATCAAAATTATGGTTAGGATTGCACCCGTAGCCAAAGCCGTAACATCTGTAACTTATATTGTTGACCAAGGTAGTAAAAACACGGTGTCCGGCCTATGCTAAAACACCCAAAATTAATTCTCAAAACGTAACTTCAAGAGCATAATTCATGTTAAGCTTCTATGCTGCAATGAAGCCTCAATTTTTGTGCAGCTGTAAATGCAGGTATGGTTTCGCGCATTATTTCTAAATCAAGAACTACTTTTGAAATTATTATGAAAATGTTGGTAAAGGAATGTTATTACCCGCCAAACAAGTTAAAACTAGCATTTTAAACAACTACTATATTAGTAAAATGAATGATTTTTTAATAACCTATAAACCGCACCTCATTTATGCAGGTCTTGTAATAGGGATACTTATTTTATTGATTGTGTTTACTAACGTAATGAATAAGTGGTTACTAAGACAGGAGCAAAAGAAATTTCCCGGTGAAAATCCCAAACCTGTTTATTTAGTAAAACGCATTTTAAACGTGCTGTGGATACTATTGGCCGGTATAGCTTTAAGCTTCATATTTATAGACGAAAGTAGGTATGATGAAATGAAGCACAATTTTAGGTTAGTGCTTTATTTAGGAATATTAGCGGTGTTTACCATAGTAGTGGCATCCTCTATTAATTTATGGTTTAAGCAAAGTATTGCCAAAAAAATTAGCTCTAAAGAAGATCCTACGAGTGTGAAATTTCTTAGATATGTGGTGGTCTTTATTGTATATTTTGTAGGTGTTTTATTTTTCCTTTTAGCATTTCCATCCTTACGCGGGGTAGCACAAACTGCTCTTGGTGGTGCAGGAGTTATTGCTATTATTGCCGGTATTGCTTCGCAAGAAGCGCTTTCTAATGTAGTGGGCGGCATTTTTATAATATCCTTTAAGCCATTTAAAATTGGCGATGTTATTAAGGTAAGTGATACCATGGTGGGTACGGTAAGTGATATTACCTTACGCCATACGGTAATTAAAAACTTTGAAAACAAAATGATTGTAATTCCCAATGCAGTAATTAATAAAGAGCGTTTAATCAATTATGATTTGGGGGAGCGTAAATGTTGTGAGCGGATTGAAATTGGCATATCGTACGACAGTGATGTAAAGCTGGCTAAAAAAATAATGGAAGAAGAATGTATGCATCACCCATTAATTTATGATAACCGAACGCCTGCTGATAAAAAGAAAGGATTGCCAAAAGTTAAAACCGCACTAATGAGTTTAAATGACTCATCTGTAACCATAAGAGCATGGGCTTGGGCCAAAAATTTTGAAGATTCCTTTCAACTGCGCATAGATGTTTTAGAAAGCATCAAACATCGCTTTGAACAGGAAGGTATAGAAATACCGTTTCCATACCGTACGTTGGTAATGAAAGAAAAGAATACTCCAAACGAACCACTAAAACCATAAGGAAGAGTTAGATGCCTAGGAAAGCATTGTTTAGAATATGGAGTTTTTTTACCCAACCTTTCCTCTCAACGTTTTTCTATCAATACCCAAAATTTCTGCGGCTTTGGTTTAGTTTCCACCCACGGCTAATCACCTGATTTTGATTTTTATATAAAAAATTGGAGCATTTAAATATTAAATACGTGCTAGTAAGCACTATGTTTGTTCGAGCGGTAGTCGAGAACCACACAACGAACGTCATCAATATTGCGTCCCTCAACTACCGCTCGGGGAGCCTCGTTTTTTTGATTTGGTTTTGGTTAGCGTGAGCACTTTTGTTTTACAAAATCATTTTTTTTGATATTAAATACGTGCTAGTAAGCACTATGTTTGTTCGAGCGGTAGTCGAGAACCACACAACGAACGTCATCAATATTGCGCCCCTGGAGTACCGTTAGGGGAGCCTCGTTTTTTTGATTTGGTTCTGAGATTATTATTTGAATTCTCCATCTTAAAATCAAGCTGAGCTTGATGTAGTTAGTACGAAATTAAGGTAAAATCCAGTTCACCCAATAGTTCACAGTTAAATGGTTTAATATGATTTATTATGATTTGGCTAAAAAGCTAAAAGCCTATAAATCATATAATTTATAGGCTTTTGACTATCCTTGAAAAGGGATTTGTCGGGATGACAGGACTTGAAACTCCTTTATAATGCGCTATAAATCAATTTATTAAAAACCTTCAAAGATCGAGTTCACCGCAGGGTTCACAGTTAATTTGATACTGTTTGCCGCTGTTTGTATTGCTTAAAGATACAAATTCCAAATGGCATTTCATAGCATTTACACCTACTTGATGTAGTTTATTACCGACTCTATTTGGGCTAATGGAATATCAGAATACTCACTAAATTCCTTTACCGTTACAAATTGGTGGCCCTCCTTTTCTAAGGCATCTTTCATACTACGGAGGTACTCACGCGCATAGCGCTCACTTCTTCCGGTGATGATTTGGATATCTTTTGGATAAATACATAGTCGTTTGGCTTGTGCCATACCTCATCTATACTTAATTGTTACGCTTAACTTACTGTATGTGTACTAAGATAGTACCAAAAAGTAGCAGATAAAAGAACCATTACGGCTTAATTAGTATCAAATGGCAGGCTTGGCAGACTTGCCAAGTCAAGGAGTTGTATCAAAGTAGGTTTGTGTCATATTAACTAAATCTTTAATAATATGGCAAGGCAAACAGGAATTATTAAACTGAAAGGAAAGATTGGAGATCTTTCTTTTTACAAAAGTCAAGGGCAACACTTGGCGCGCGAAAAAGGAGGAGTAGATGCAGACCGCATAAAAAATGACCCTGCATTTGCGCGAACCCGAGAAAATGGAAGTGAATTTGGAAGAGCCGGAAAAGGTGGTAAGCTTTTACGCTTAGCGTTACGGAGCTTAATCTTAACCACTAAGGACAGTAAAATGTCTAATCGGTTAACTCAGTCTTTAATGAAGGCGATTAAGGCTGATACGGTAAACGCTAGAGGTCAAAGAAGTTTGGTAGATGGAGATTCTACTATTTTAAAAGGCTTTGATTTTAACGCACGAGCCAAAATTGGTAGTAGTTTGTTTTTTGGTTGGAACGTGAGCGTTGACCGAGCTTTAGGAGAGGTGGATATTAACATCAACGATTTTATACCAGATGCTTCAGTAGCGCTACCTGGTGGCGCAACTCATGCTAAATTGGTAGCGGGAGTGGCTGAGATTGATTTTGACCTTGAGAGTTTTGTAAACGATCAAGCTAAGAGTCCGGATATAGTGCTGGATAGTCAAAATGTGGCTGCGCAATCTTTAAACCTCAGCATTACCGCGAATACGGTACAACCAATTTTTGTGCTTTTTGGAATTGAGTATTACCAAGAGGTAAACGGCACGATGTATAGCCTTAAAAATGGTGCATACAACGCGTTGGCGATGGTTGAAGTTGATAAAGTTTAAGCATGGAGCTTGAACTTATCAGAACATACTACCCTGAAGGGACAAATGCAGTGATTAGCCATAAAGGAAAAGTTGTTTGCCATGCCATTGAGCTGCCGTGGCGCGACAACCTTACCGGCCAATCCTGCATCCCGGAAGGGAGATATGTGCTTCAAAAACGATTTAGTGCGCGTTGGAAAAATCACATTGAAATTACCAATGTGCCAGACCGTTCACTGATTTTGATACATCCGGCTAACGATGCAAAAAGAGAGCTAAGAGGCTGTGTTGCTCCGGTAAGATTAATTAGTGGAGTTGGTACCGGCCACAGCTCGCGCAAAGCTTTGGACAAGTTGGAGAAGCTTGTATTTGAGGCATTTGAAAGACAAGAACAAGTAATTATTAATATTTATTCACTGAACTAATGAAGAAAATAATTGAAAGAGTAAAAGCTCCCACCCCGAGCTTTTTTATAAGGCTTAGAAATATTGGCGTAGCATTAGCGGCAGCTGGTGGTGCTATGCTTGCTTCACCCATTGCATTACCTGCGGCTTTGGTGTCAATAGCAGGTTATGCTTTAGTGGCTGGAGGCGTGCTAACAGCCGTTAGCCAAGTCACCAAAAAAGAGGACGAGGATTGAGCACCCATTTAGTAGAAAGTGCAGAGAGTAAAGCGGGTGTTGCAGGTGGCTTTATTCTCAGTGTTTTAGCTAACTTAAATTCAGTCGATATATTGAGCACAATTTTACTGGCCGCCATTGGCGCCATAGTGAGTTTTGTGGTTACGATAGTCTGTAAACAGATACAGCGGCAGGTTAATAAGTATAAAGGCAGAAAGCCCTCCGTTTAGGAGGGCTTTTTTGGTCTATAGCAAGCTTATTTTGCTAGAAGCCTTTGTAAAAGAGCTTGGTGCAAAATATCAATGTGGTTAACCACCGCTTGAAAGTGACTTTTTTTCTGCTCAATATCTTGAAGTAAAGCAATGCTCTTGGAAAGTGTGGCCGGATTGCGCTCGACATTTAGAATAACTTGATTGAGTAGGTTTTTACAATCGCCAATCCTTATGAATGGAATTACGCTACCGTAATGAAACGGTTTAAAACCGCCTGTTTTGGCTAAACTATACGCCACCCAATAGTATCGGTTTAGTTTTTCCGGATTATTAGGTGTTACTCTGAAACAGTTTGGTGTAGGGTGCTTAGATGGCCTTCCGGCATTGGCTCCCTTAGACTGAATGTAAAAACTTGGTGCAGCAGTTTTGGCTCCTGCTGCGTGGCATTTGATGTTGAAACAAGACATAATCTTTAGTTTTAAATGATTATTCTTTTGCTACGCTGCGCTTCGCACCAATTTTTTTTTGAAAACAAAACCAAAAGAGATGCGAAAAAAGAATTTGCATCCTTTCAGCATGGCGAATGCCCTTGTCAAGGTTTTTTGGGAGAAATACTACCCCGACAAAGGAGGGCGTGGAGATTTCTGCCAAAAACCCGTAGGGCCTGACCTTGTACAAAGGGCTAACGGAAGTATCTTGCTTGCTATAAACTAAGCCAGACTATTTTTGCTAACCTTCTTTTTTAAAACTGATCTTCCATGAAAACTGATCTTCCATGAAAACTGATCTTCCATGAAAACTGATCTTCCATGAAAACTAAATTCCAAAAAGAGTTGAAATCGTTAATCCCTTATGGTAATCTTCCTAGCGTTACTGCTCACCATGATGATGGAAGTAGTAATACGCAGATTTTTCTACCACGAGATTATAAAAGCTTTGCAGGAAGTGATTATTACTATGGAAGTAAACAATCACTGGTACATTTTACAACTTTAGAAGGTGCTAAGGCAATTATGAACAGCGGAATGCTATGGATGACTGAACTTGCTAAGTTAAATGACCCGAGAGAATTTACCTATGGCACAACGCATCATACCGTAGATTCAACCATTATTGAGATGGCAAAAAGAAATGCTTTTAGCATATCATTTTGTGAAAAAGATATGGTTATACGAAAGAGTGGGTTTAATAGGGAATTTATGCTTTGGAGACTTTATGGTGATGATGGAAACGGATGCATTCTAGAGTTTGAAATAGATAATGAAAGAAATGACTGGGTAGATTTTTATTTAAGTGAAGTTAAATATGGGATAAGGAAAAAGGCAAGGTTTAAAACTTTTGAGAGGCTTAATAAATCGATTTCAAATAAAGGCGAAAATGTTTTAGCGGATTTAAGTCCTTTATTGTTCTTTCATAAATCAAGGTTGTTTCAAAACGAATATGAGGTAAAGCTTATTTATGATGGAAGGGAGTCAGGTGTTACTCATAGAACAACTTATTATGATGCCAACAGAGAGGTTATTTTCCCAAAACCCTTCGAGGGAAACGAAGCTATGCGGCTGGAATTACCAATAAGAAAATACACAAACACTGGAGTTGGTAACGAGAGAAGACCAAGATTAAAACTCAAGAGAGTAATATTGGGCTATAAGAAATGGGATGATTTTGATAAGCAAAAGCAGGAATTCAATGATATGGCAACTAAAAACTTAAACTATGCTGTAGAGGTAGAATTATCTCATCTCAAAAAAGTGTTTTACGGAGAGTAGCATTGCCATTTTGGGCTTGGCTATGGCGCCTGCCAGCTAAAGCGGATGGGAAGCGGATGCGTGTAGTGTATGTAGCAAAGCGAAATAACGGTACGCAGCCCGCTTACCAAGCTCGCGAGCCGCCTGCGAATGGAGCAAGGGGGCTAGACCAAAAAGCATGAAATGCGTGGTATGGCTATGTGTGGAGCAGCGCGAAAGGTTTTTGTAATTTGCGGTAGCACACAAAAACCCAGTAGCGCTGTGCAACTACACAAGGGTATCCGCTGAAAAATAGCCAATGCGGAGCTATGGCGAATAGACTAATCCCGCAGCCCGCAGCGACACGCAGGGGAGCACAAACCAGTGAAGCCGAGTGTACAGGCTTGCAGCTCATGAAGCGGGCGAGGAACGAGTTTAGCGGAATGGCAAAACTGTGGACACAATAGGCTGGATGAGGAGAAACGAAGCGAACTGCAAGGCATGTGACAAACTACCCGGAGGGTACCGTAAGGCACGTTACGCAATTACCACCTTATAAAATAAACACAGTGATTGGGTGAAAGTGGTTTGGCGCAGTGCCTTGCGGAGCAAGGTTGACGAATACCATATAGCCAAGAGAAACTACTGGAGGATTCTGAGCGTTCTTTTGGAAACGAATACTCATACGGATGTTTTTAAGCGCTACTAGGATTCTTTTAATCTAAAAACGCGCGCTGGCAAAAGGTAGCTTATGGCTTGGAGAGAAAGTACCCGCACGTAGGAGGACGACTTGAACGAAAGGCATGTGCTGCCGAGGGGAGCGGATGCTTATGTATGTAAGGCGGACGTGCGCAGCGAAAGGACAACTGAAATATATGGGCAAAAAGCGGGGGCTTGCATTGACTATGCGGAGCGTAGAACTTATTTTAAGTAGCTAAGTTATTTATGAATATGGATTGCGCGTTGGGAAAATTAGCGGCCTGAAATAAATGAGGTTTAGCTGACGAAGGAGGCAAGGTGAATGAATGCAAGGCTGCTAATGCGTGGAGCCGGAGCTAGTTTTATAAAGAGGCTGAGCGGAGCGAAAAGACGAATGAAAAAACTTGCGGGAGGCGTGGGGTAACATTAGATCAAATCAGGAAAATCTATTTCAATCTTTTTTAAGAACTCATCTCTATCCTCTAATACCTTATTCCACATAATGACATTCTTCTCCAAAGTACCAATACTGTTGAAGGTGAGGTTTACAGCACCTGTTTGTTGATTCCAATTATTAAAATTTACGTTATATACTCGTTTCAAGTTTAATGAATTGTCTACAAAATTAGGATTTAAAGCCATGTTAGAACCGATTAATTTGGAAGCTACACTTGGATAGAATAAAATGTCAGTACGTAAGTCATAATTGGCATAAAGGCCAGTGTGAGCCAAGAAGGCGGTAAGCTCATAATTTTTACTAGATATAAATAGATTATGTAAATAAGTTTGAATTACCCGAATGCCTTTAATTTGTGAATCAGTAAATGCATTATCGATGGAACTTTTTATTGCTCCTTCAAAATCTTCCGAGAAACCATTTAAAGGGTTTTCAATAGGTAAAGTGGATAAGGTAAAGTATTGAATTATTGAAGTAACATTGAAGGAATTTATTTCCCATGCTGATATATAAAACTCATGGAAACTTTCACCGCAAGAATAATATGATTCGATCAAGGCCGTAAGTGGATTCAACGAACCGTAAAAAACAGGGTAGCCTGGTAAATGACATCTGCCGGCATATTTTGTAAATGCAATAGGAGGATAACTGTATTCGCTTATTGCGCCAGTATTAAAAATTTGGCTAGTTGGTCTTGCTCTATATATTTTAAACTTAAGGCTTTAAGTTTGAAGTTTTTGAATTACTTTCAAAGATTGACCAAATGTGTCACGCATTTCATCTACCAATCGTTTGATATAAAGGGTTACATTTTCATTATTTTTACGTTTAGTCCACTTTTTGTTTTGGAGTTTCTTAACTATTTCTAGGGCGCGTTCGTGCGTAGGAAATTTTCATAGTGTTTAAAGGAAAATGTATTAGTTTAAGTAGAAAATCGTAATCGATTTAAATAAGTTGTTATATATGTGTAATTCTTATTTAGAACAAAGCATTTCGTTTACTTCAAACCTTCAAAAATTGGTTCATTAAATCTATTTGTCCTGCCTAGTTTCGTTTTAGGCAGTATGCCAAAGTTTGCATGATGAATTGGAATATTCTTTATAAGTCTCCAATCACTAAGTAAATCTTCTGAAAACCATTTATGACCATAAGAAAAGCTATTGTAATACAGCAGCAACTGTTCGTGATCTGATAATTGAGCTCTTATCAATTTCATATATGATCTTCTTTCCGTATGCTCAAACTCTTTTGTGTTATCCTCAACAAACTTCACCATTTGATACAGGTGGCGATAATAATGACCTAATTTAGATTCATGACCGCAAAACGGCTTGTATTTAAACTCTAGAGTATAAGTTGCATCCAAGTCATCTGATACTTGATGTGAAATGTATTCAATATTTGTAGCGCCTAATTTGTATCGCTTTTGAATTTTTTCTAAGTTATTGTGCGCTAGGTAATATAGTTCTTTTTCTTTGCCTTGGTAAATAGAAACTATATTAATTCCAGGAATATCATTTATACCATGATAGAATATTTTAAATGACATGGATAGAATTTCCTCTTCGTTAAACACATCACTCAAAGTATTCTTTCTATTTAAGTAAATTTTATTGACAAGATAAAATATATACTTTAATTCAAAAAACATCCGCATAAATGCACGCCTTCCCGAAATTTCTGCAATTTCAATTTCACTAACATTATCTCTGTGCAATCGTAGCATCTCATAAAATCTACTTTCAAAACGTTCGCGAGATATATCCTTTCTTTGATTTTGATTTGCTTGAAATTGAACGTAAAACGCTAAGAAGGTTAACCCAGCTGCAAGTAAAGCTACTAGGGGATTTAAAATTCCTCCAAACGCATCTCCAAATTCATTTGGAAAAGATGGAGTTTTTGGACTTGCGGGCTTTGGAAGCGTAAAAAAGAGTAATACGGTAGTAACTATTATCAAAAAAATGAATGCAATAACGTAGTAATGACTTGTTTCTAAATATTTCTCAAACTTGTTAGAATTACGATTACTCTTTTCTTTTCTCATTTCAATTGCTTTTAAGTATATGAGAGTAAAAAGGATGACGATTATGAAGAGAATCCACATATTTTACATTTTTATTAATTCGCTATATGCACAATAAATAGGTTGGACGCTCTATGAAATTCTATAATCCTTAAAATATCCAAGTTCATTCTGAATTAAAGTGCAAAATTCAATAAGCTCTTTATCCAATTTAGGAATGTTTAGATAACAAATATCCAGATGATTAAACTCTTTGTGTTTAAAGCCTATTGCAATACCTATAATTATTTTAGCTCTAGGATTTGCAGCTCTAGAAACCATACATCTGAGTTCTAATTCCTTTTCTTTTCCTATCCAGTTCTTTTTAGTTAGGGGCATAAACACATAGGCATGATGTTCACCCTCTAACGGTTTTAGTATTCTAGCATTTACTTTTTTCTTTTCAGCATCCTTGATGAAAGAAACCAGTTCAATTCTATTGATTCTTGGCTCACGATTCATTTTTCTTAAGGATTCTTCAAGTTCACCTCTTTTTTTTTCTGCTATACTTGGTGTAATATGATAATTATATATTCTAAGTACAATTTGATCCCACAAGTAACTATCTTTTATTTGTAACCTGTAATTCTTGTATTCTTTAGTTTTTAAATAGTCCTGCCATATGTTATCTTGTAAAACAACATAATCTGCGGGGATGCCTATCTCCAAGTTAGTTTGAAGGTAAAATCCTAAAAAATCAGACTCTGTTGGTATTTGAATACGCCTGTTCTTTATAAATTTTTCTTTAGCGATGAGGTAATTAGTGAAATCCGTAATTGTATCTAGTTCTTCCAAAACCGTTAGCGTAGACTGTTCATCAAAAACATGAACAAATCCTTTACCGAAATCACCATTCTCTAATGGAAAATTTTCTTTACTCCCAAATGCTACTGCTATTCTATGAATAATTCTAGAAGTCTTTGTTGGAAGCGTGATTTTAGTTCTTAAGTCTTTTGAAAAAACCTCATCAACAGTTTCCAAAAATCTTTCAGCTCCATAAATTTGCTGGGTAGAATCATACACTGCTTTTTTCACCCATCTTTCATATTGTACAAGCTCATCAAAATGCTCAGTAACCGTTATGTCTTTTACTGAAATTATTATAATGTTGGGTTCACAAACAACTAGTACATCGCATAATTCTTTGCTTTTTTTACCAATAGGATTAGAAAAACTCCAAAAAGGCAGAAACGATTTTTCACAAATTAAAGAAACATATTTTTCGGATGGAGTCACGCGACAAAATTTTGAATTTAAAGCTTATTTTAGGTTGTACTACTCAGTTACCTCATTCAAATTTATGGGCACCAAAAACTGCCTTCCCATAGTATATGGAATTAGTTTTCTGTGCTGAAAGCGACCAATGATCATAGCCGGGTGCGTTTTAAATTTTTTAGCAAAAGCAACTATGTCTTTCTCGCTGAGGGGAGCTGCGGCCATAACTTCTTGCTCTTGCGCTTCACTAAACGTCCATTCTATCGCAAAGGCGTTTGCCTCTTCTTCTTTGGTAAGATCTTTTTCATCGTAAGTTACATTCTCTAAGGAGATGTACTTTTTACCATGTTTTAGTATGTGTCCGGCTTCATGAAAAAAGGTAAACCAAAATTTATCATTTTGCCTATACCGTGCGGAAAGTTGTATTAGAGGTATGTCATTTATCCAACGGGTAGAACCATGAATAGGTGCACCGGACAAGCAGGGAGTATATACCAGTTTTACACCTGCATTAGCGCATTGCTGCTGTAGTTGCTCAAAAAAATTATCAGGATGCACGGCCATTATTTTTTTGATTGAAGTAAGGTTAACCTTAAACTGTTTTGGGTTAAAAGTTGGTACTTCAAGTTGTTTGGCTTGTAACTCGCCTTGGCGCAGCCAAGCTGCAAAAGAGTAAGATTTTGGGGTATGTGCCAAGGATATTCTAAACTCCACCTTTAATTGGCGTGCATAGTAATATTGTTCCCAAGCTTCATGACCGGCCACACTGAAAAAATCAAAAAGAGCGGCCACCTTTTCTTCAATTTTTTTGGTTGGTTTTACCCAACCTTTGTTTGCCATTGCAGCGTAGGGAAAACCTCTAGCCCACTCTAGTGCTTTTGCAATTGCATCATTCCTTTTTATGCGTGCTACAGCTTCATCATAACTACGTTGACGTCTTAGCCAAAAATCTGCAGGAATTTTAAGTACATCTTCAAAGCGCACAGCCATATCGGGAGTAAGTGCACTTTCGGCACTAATTACTTTAATAATTGTCTGTTCAGGTTTTTGAGTGCGGAGCGCAAATTCCTTCTGGCTCATGCCTATTTCCTGTAATTTTTCTGATAAAGTTGCCCCAGGGTGGGTTACTTCGTTTGGTGTGTATTGATTACGCGTTGCCATTGTGAGAATTTTTAATGGTAATCTACTATTTCTATTATTTCAATGCCTTTAATCTCTACCCATAGGTATTGACCGGCTTGGTTGGTTGGAATCGGATTTTCTTGCGGTTCAAAAATCAATCGGTACGGATGATTTAAGCTACACGCCCATTGCCCTTTTCTATTTTCTTTTAATTCATGATAGGCTCCGGGTAAAAATCTAGTTTCCTCCAGATTTAGAACATCTTTGAGGTCGTCCAATCTTTGTTTGTAGAGCTTGGCTTGCTGCGGGCCGAGCTTTTGAATGGCCTTCTGATGGTTGTTGGCATACTTGAGTAAATTGTTGTTGGCAAAAGATATATCCATTGCAAATATAGAAATAATTAACAGAAGGTGTTAATTAAAAATTTTAGAGGTTAATTAAATTTTGTAAAATAGGGAGTTGATTTCATTTTGAAGGAATGTCCTTAATTTTAACAAAATAACACTTTTAACAAAGATCAATTAAACTTTGGATAAAGAAGTTTTCCATATAGTTTTTAGGTCTTTCCTTGCTAGATTTGAACTTTCTAATAAAGGAAATTTTTAGCTATGAAAGACAAAGCAAAAGCTTTAGATGCTTTTTTGACAACCTTTTTACCCCCTCAGAATAACAAACGTAAGTATCGTAATAACGAGCTAGATTCTATACACTCTACACTTAATCCTATTTTCAAAAAATACTTGGGAATTGAACTTGGATATGTTGATTTAATGGAGGCTTTTGCACGAAATGGATACACTGAGTTTGAAATGTATAGTCTTTACAATCCAGACGTTAAGGCAAGCAGAATGACAACCAAAGAAAAAGGTAAACCAATTAAGCAGGGAACTATGGGGACTAAGGGTATTGAGACTTACGATAATTATATCTGCTTTAATGTTTCAGCTTCACAGGTAAAAGCCTTGGACAAAACAATTAGCAAATTACCACCAAACACGTGTGAGACGAAGGTTAGGGAGCGTGCGGTATTGGTTAAACAATTAGAGCGGTTTTTTAATGAATTAAAAAGCAAATGACACATACCATTAGCTTGTTTTTGAAATTTGGAAAGGAAGCACACATAAGGGATTTATATGAAAATGGAACGGTTTACATAAACACCTTAAAGCACTTTAGAAAAACTGAGGATGGCTCGTTAAGGGGTGATAAGTATGAGGGTGCGGTGCGCTATACTGTTCCGCCAAAAGATGCTATAATTACAATGACAATGAGTGATGGGCTTGTGCTGCATCCCACAAAAATTGAATATGGACAATATTTGGAGAGAGGCAATTTGTACTCACTCTATTGTATCTCATCACATGGTTTTGAATTACCTGAAGATTTTGCTCTGGATAAAAGAAACCTTGATTTTGGTACACATTGTTTGGTGATTACTAAACCCGGTGTATTCATTGAACGCATGGAAGCTGCCTTGGAAGCTTTACAGCTAGAATATGATCATAATTTTGTTACTTATTACAAGGTAGGAATAGAAAATAAAAACTTAAACCCTTTTCAAAAGCCTGATGTATTTGTCTATCAAAAAGAGTTTCGATTTCACGTTAACTATCCAAAGGATAAAGCACTTACTGTGAAATTAGGTAGTTTATCTGATATTGCTCAAATTATTGATAGTGATAATGCTTTGGAAATAAAGTTGAGTTCTAATATCCATACCTAAACCTTATTAAATAGGCTTGTGAATACTAAATAACTGATTGTTTAAATCAAGGTTCAAATAGTTTGAAAAAGCGTTTTTGGTAAATCCTCTTTCAACCCTATTATAGCGCAACCATTCCGAGGTTTCATAAACATAGATGAATCCTTCTTCTAAGGATGGAATAGTTCTGAATACATTTTTGATTTTGTCTTTATCAATTTTTACACGAGAAGGTTGTCTTTTACATATTACAATCCAAACTTTACTGGAGGTATCACCTTTAATTGGATTAAAAATTAACGCATCTGGTTCTTTATGTGTATTTTTATAGGAAACTTTTGTTTCGGGTGAACAGATATAATCTTTAAACTTAGCACCCATATTAAAAAAAAGATGATTATTAAGGTTGGTTACCAAATAAGCAATTCTTAATTGATGATGGACAGAAGCATCACCAGAAAGGGGAAGAGTTCTTTGCATTTTTTTATAATTGATTCTATAATTTAATCACATACGTTCAGGCAGTTAATTCATTGGCAATCAATTCCGCTTGCTTTAATACGGTTTCAGTAGCTAGTTTTTGCATATCCGGTGGGTAGCCAAATTGCCGCAGGGTACGTTTAATAATTACTTTGAGTTTTGCTTTTACACTTTCTTTAATTGTCCAGTCAATAGAAGCATTTTTCTTTACACGTTCGGTAAGGATGACGGCCAGTTCCCGAAGCTTATCCTTCTGCATTAGTTCTTTTGCACTATCGTTATTGGCTACAGCTGTGTAAAAGGCATACTCAAAATCGGTTAAACCAAGATTTTTGGCTTCACTATCTAGCTTTACGATTACTTTACTCAATTTAATGAGCTCGTCCATTACCTCAGCAGCGGTAAGGATTTTGTTTTGATACCTTTTGATTGAAACCTCTAACATTTCCATTAAGGATTTGCTCTGCACTAAATTCTTTTTAGACCTGGCCTTAATTTCATCATTCAGTAATTTCTTTAATACCTCCAGCGCAATGTTTTTATGCTCCATGCCTTTTAGTTCTAGTAAGAAATCTTCTGACAGAATGGAAATATCAGGTTTTTTAATTCCTGCTGCATCAAAAACATCAATCACCTGTTCAGACACCAAGGCTTTGTCTATTACCTGACGAATGGTAGTTTCAATGTCTCCATCGGATTTACCAGAACCATTGGTTTCAAATTTAACTAGGCGTGCTTTTACCGCTTGAAAGAAAGAGACTTCATCTTTTACATCCATCGCTTGTTGATGAGGCACCGCAATAGCAAAAGCCTTGGACAAGGCTGTTACTTCATTGATAAAGCGTTTTTTTCCGTCCTCCAGACCAAGAATGTGCTCTTCCGCTTGTAAGATCATGGAAAGCTTCCTAGAGGTTTCTGCCTCAAAAAACTCCTCATACGCATAGCCATGGAACATATTTGAAACGACTTCAAGCTTCTCAAGCATTAATTGGACTGCTTGTTCTTGAGCAATGGCTGGATCACCTTTTCCTCCGGCATCCGAATAAAAGGAAAGCGCTTTTTTTAAATCAGAAGCAATACCTAAATAATCTACCACCAAGCCGCCTGGCTTATCTTTATAAACACGGTTAACCCGCGCAATGGCCTGCATCAGGTTATGTCCCTTCATGGGTTTATCAATATAAAGGGTATGCATACTTGGTGCATCAAAACCTGTGAGCCACATATCCCGAACAATAACGAGTTTTAACTCGTCCTCTGGGTCTTTCATGCGATCAGCTAATGCTTTGCGCTGTAATTTGGTGGTATGGTGTTTAGATATTTTTGGGCCATCCGAAGAGGCGGAGGTCATCACTACTTTAATAACACCTTTGGTACGATCGTCAGAATGCCAATTAGGACGGATGGTGATGATTTCATTGTATAATTCAGCAGCAATACGCCTTGACATGGAGACAATCATGCCTTTCCCTTCAAACACTTCCTGCCGTGTTTCAAAATGCTGAACGATGTCTTTAGCAATATTTTTCACTCGATTTTCGCTGCCAATTAAAGCCTCAAGCTGTGTCCACTTTGCTTTTGCTTTTTGGGTAGTGGTTAAATCTTCCCCATCCAATTCATCGTCTAAGTCTTCCACCATTTTTTTACCCTGCTCAGGCAAGGTTACTTTTGCTAAACGGCTTTCGTAGTAAATACGCACCGTGGCGCCATCTTCCACCGCTTGTGCAATGTCATACACATCAATGTAATTACCGAATACAGCAGGTGTGTTTACATCTGTGTTTTCGATAGGCGTGCCTGTAAATCCTACGTAGGTAGCTTTAGGAAGTGCATCACGCATGTATTTAGCAAAGCCATACACTATTTTTTTACCGATTACATTTTTCTGATCGTCTTTATCATCTATTGTTTTACCTTTAAACCCGTATTGTGTGCGATGTGCTTCATCTACAATTACTACAATATTTTCTCGCTCAGAAAGTGTTTCGAAAACATTACCCTCTTTTGGCTGAAACTTTTGGATGGTTGTGAAAATAACCCCGCCAGAACGTACTTTTAATTTGGCTTTTAAGTCATCTCTATTTTCTACTTGTTTGGGCTGCTGACGTAGGAGTTGGGTAGAGGAGGAGAAGGTGTCAAAAAGCTGATCGTCTAAATCATTTCTATCGGTAATTACCAATATAGTAGGGTTATCTAGTGCAAGCACCAGCTTACCTGTAAAAAAAACCATGGACAGTGATTTTCCACTACCCTGTGTATGCCATACCACGCCACCTTTTCTATCGCCTATGGGCTGCGTTTTTACTCCGGGTAAACCATAACTTTCCGGAGTTTCCATAACCATATTGCTGACAGTCGTCTCTTTACCTGAAAATCCGGTAGCGCGCAAAGCGGATTCAACCCCAAGGTTTACCGCGTAGTATTGATGATAGGCTGCCAATTTCTTAACCGTAGATATAGTGGTTATCTTCGTTTCAGCGTCTTCCTTTTTTGATTTTTCAAAGACTATAAAATGACGAATAAGATCAAGCAGTGTATTCTTATTCAACATGCCGTTGATAAGTGTTTCCAGCTGGCTTACCAGATTGGAAGCTTCGTCCTTACCATCCGCAGATTTCCAAGCCATAAATCGGGTTAAACCGGACGATAGTGAGCCTGCCTTGGCCTCTAAGCCGTCAGAAATAACACTAAATGCATTATAGGTAAAGAGGCTGGGAATTACGGATTTATAAGTTTGAATTTGATTGAAAGCAGATTTTACCGTGGCCTTTTCATCAGCGGCATTTTTAAGTTCAAGAACTACCAATGGAATACCATTCACAAACAGAATGACATCGGGGCGTTTATTTACTCCGTTTTCCACTACAGTAAACTGATTAGCGACTACAAAGTCGTTGTTTTCGGGCTTGTCGAAATCAATGAGCCAAACTAAATCTCCACGTTCGTTTCCATCCTTTTGGTGCGAAACCTTAATGCCCTCTGTAAGCATACGGTGGAAGGTTTCATTATTTACCAATAATTCAGGAGAATTGATGCGCTGCACTTCTTTGAGAGCTTCTGTACGGCTATCTGGTGAAACAGTAGAGTTAATGCGCCTTACCGCACCTTCTAATCTTTCAGTTAAAAGAATTTCCTCATAGTTAGAACGCTCAGATTTTTCACCATCAGGGCCAATGTCAGGAGCATAGATATATTCATACCCAAGATGCTCCAAAAGCTTGATGGAAAAGTCCTCTATGGTATTTTCAGTTATTCTGGACATAACCTAAATACTAAATAGTAATAATCGAATTAGCGACTCTTTTTTCTCTACCAATCGGTGTAGTGTAGAATCGTTGTTCTATACCCCAAAGCACAAATTTTAGGTCATCATCATTCTCTATTTTAAACTTTTCATTCTCGTAAGTAACCTGCCCATACTCAGTAGTGTATTTATATATTTCCTGTTTTTCATTATCCGATAGTTTCTTTAATGTTTCATTCACCAAGGCAATTCTCTTTCGATTTGGTATAGTTACATTATCCGAGCCATAAGAAGAGCTAACATCTAAAAAATCATTGTTTAAAAAAGTCTGAGTCTCTTCATTGGTAGCTTCTCTATACAATTGATCCATCCCCTTAAAAATTTTCTGCGCAGCGGTCAACTTTTTAAAATATAATATATCATCTTCCTTATCATAAATTGCATCGGCAAACGGATTAATTGTGATAATTGGCTTTTCAGTTTCTAATGTCAGTTCATCAATTGAAAACCATTTTTTGCTGATAAAGAGACTGGAGTTAATAATTTGAAAAAAATATAGATTATCTTGGACCGCACATATGTAAGATAATTTCCTTAGGTCTTCCTTAGCTATTTGGTCATGATTTACGGAGTCTAAATCATTTTTAATAAAGTCTAGTGCAAAATCTGAATTAGAAAAATTCGATAACTGATATAACTCCTCATTTTCAATTAGAGTCGAAGGATCATATTCTATACCATTTAAGACAAGCTGATTGGTGTCATAAACCTCTGTTTCCGTATTAATTACTCGAAACATGTTTTGTTTCCTTTTGACCTTTGCGTAAATAAAATTTGCCATAATAAATCCTTCTAAAGTTCAATAAATGTATAGTTATTTATTCTTCTCAACTTTTCAAATTCGTCATTACCAGGAGTCTTTAATTGGCGCCTTGTAATTAAGAAGATCTTCACATTCCCAGATGTTTTGATGAAATAGAAATGATAGCCGAAAAGCAGAAAAATTGGATTGAAATACAGGGTCTGAGATAAACAGGTGAAAACGTAAATTATACCGAAAACAAACACTAATGTAGGAACGTTCTCTACACCCAGCGATACAAAAAAGTAGCCGAGGTAGGTAGGAAGAAAATTGTTATTGGCCAACTCAATTTCTTTCACAGATGAGTTTTGGAGGGAATCTTTAGGCAACTTTAAGGCAACTAGAAAACTTAATGCTGTTAAAATTATCGGTACTAGTACAAAAAGAATCCAAGAATAATAAATTGAAATATCATCTAACAGGTTGAATCTATAATTTTCTTTAATTAGAAATACAACAACAATCAACCATGTTGAGTTAAACGCTAAAAATAATTGATAGAGTATTCTCATTGTTTCATTTCAAATTTTAACTCTTACTTCACCACTCATCAACTTTGGCAGCAGCGTATCGCGCAGGGCGGTAAGGGTACGGATTTGGGTTTGGTTCGATTCTAACTTTGAACAAATATCAAGTGAAATCTTGTCAAACCCTTTTAGATTCTCAGAATTTGAACAAATAGGGATTTCATATTCTCTTAAATGCGAAACTTTTATACTTGGCTGAACTGAGCCAATATCAAATTCCTTAATGTCTCGACTAAAGAATTTCAGTGTTTGGTAAAGGTAGAATGGTGAGATTCTTTTAGCCTGAAACGCAACTACATTTTGGGCTATTGAGCCTAATTCTTCAATGAACATTGAAAATTCACCTATACTACCTACTGTTGATAACAGAGTGTCATACTTTTTGGGGTGTGCTCTAAACCAAGTAGTATAGGTATCCTTATCAACATATTTTTTGATTTTCGAATAATCTACCAACCTGTTCCCTAACGCATTAACTTCAATTAAAGGGTATTCAGTTTTTTCTTCAGACCATGGTGGCGTTTTACCTCTATTGTCAACTGTATCAACTAATTTTCCAAGTTTCACATAGTTGGCACTATCAAATCCCTCCACAAACCATTGCCTAAATAACGTCTCGGCCATTTGCTCCAAGGTTTGGTTTTGGCGGTGTAGCAGGTCTATTTTGTCATCTAAGCTAGAAAGGACTTCTGCGATATCTTCTTGTTCAGCAGGTAGCGGTAAATTGAATTGGTAGTCTTCAATACGTGAAGGTGATGTATGCATAATGGACGTGCCACTTGCGGAACTAACACAGTACCATTGATATTCAGATGTGCGCATCAACCAGTATATAAAATCCTCTGATACCTCTTCATCTATAAATTCAACAAGCCCAATTCGTTGATTGTGAAGTAGCACTTTCCCATTAATTGATGGGATTTTTGCTGAATAACCAAGGGTATCTGATTCCTTACTTAAATCGGTCATTGTTACCACAATGTCTCCTTCATAGAGAACATAATCAGCAGGGTAATCACTGTTGAAGTATTTGAATTTTGAAGATTTGAAACCACCTCCAATTCTAAAGTTCCCTGGAGTAACTAAGATAGCATCAGTTTCTTCATCGGAGATGTTTTTTCCTTTAAAGGCATAACCATGTTTCACCTTGATGAAATCACCTAACTTTTTGGGTTGCCACTCATCCATCAATATTGACCTTTGTAAGATTAGAGGCAATACGTTCGTTTAGCTGAGCTTCTTCTTTTAGCTGAGCCTCAAACTCGGCCTTTAGGCTGTTAAAGCGTTCCGCAAAATCAAAATCATCTTCTTCATCGGCCAAGCCCACATAGCGGCCTGGAGTGAGTACATAGTCAAGTTCAGTTACTCTTTCCTTTTTAGCGGAGGCGCAGAAACCTTTAACATCTTTATAATTCCCATCGGGGTTTCGCCAGTTGTGATAGGTGTCAGTAATGAGTTTAATATCATTATCTTCTAGGTCCTCTGAGCCATCAGATAATACTTTAGTTCTACGGTTAATCAGATGCCCAAGGTTGCGAGCATCAATAAAGAGAATTTCACCTGTGCGGTTTCTAAACTTTCCATTGCTGCGGTTACGGCTCATAAACCAAAGAGAGGCCGGTATTTGAGTATTCAAAAACAGCTTGGCGGGCAGGTTTACAATACAGTCAATTAAATCGGCTTCTACCAATTCTTTTCTAATATCACCTTCACCACCACTTTTTGTGGTCAGAGCACCTTTGGCCAATACAAATCCCGCTTGTCCATTTGGAGCAAGGTGATACAAAAAGTGTTGTATCCACGCATAGTTAGCGTTTCCAGTGGGTGGTGTCCCCAATGTCCAGCGCCCATCGGTGCGGAGTAAATCACCACTCCAATCACTTACATTAAAAGGGGGATTGGCAATGATGTAATCGGCCTTCAGGTCTTTATGGGCATCATTCAAAAAGGAGCCTTCGTTGTTCCACTTTACTTGTGAGCTATCAATCCCACGAATAGCGAGGTTCATTTTCGCCAAACGCCAAGTAGTTTGGTTGCTTTCCTGTCCGAAAATGGAAATATCATTGATACGTCCGCTATGTTCAGTAACAAATTTCTCAGACTGGACAAACATACCACCAGAGCCACAACATGGATCGAAGACGCGCCCTTTGTAAGGTTCCAGCATTTCTACTAATAATTCAACAACACTGCGTGGAGTGTAAAACTGTCCGCCCTTTTTACCTTCTGCTAGAGCAAACTCACCGAGGAAGTATTCAAACACATGCCCAAGAATATCAGCACTACGTGATTTAGCATCACCAAGGGCGATGTTTCCAATCATGTCAATTAATTCACCCAAGCTGGTAGGATCCAAGTTTTGACGGGCATATACTTTAGGTAAAACGCCTTTAAGGGAGGGGTTTTCTTTTTCGATGGCATCCATGGCTTCATCTACAGATTTACCAATGGTGGGTTGTTTAGCCTGAGAAAGGAGATGTTTCCAACGCGCCATTTCAGGAACAAAGAAGACATTTTCAGCTTTGTATTCGTCTTTGTCTTCAGGGTCGGCACCAGTATAATCACCTTTACCGGCCTTTAATTTATCATACAGTTCTTCAAAGGCATCAGAGATGTACTTTAAAAATATCAATCCAAGTACAACATGCTTGTATTCGGCAGCATCAATATTCTTTCTAAGCTTATCCGCTGATTTCCATAGTTGCTTTTCTAGCGGTTCTTCTGAATTGAGTTTTGTACTCTTGGCCATTTAATGTTTTATTTAGAGGTCTTTATGTTTAAATTTGACTACTAATCAAGTATGCTGGTTTATTTTAGTTTAACAGGCACTAATGTAAACCAAAAACTTACAAATTAAAGGTTGGGAAAAAAAAGGAATTTACAGAAGTAAAAAATAATGATAGAAGGGGTAATTTATCCAGTATTGATTTAAGGATTCAGTAAACTTTGTGCTAGGCTGGAAAGGTTACCTTAAACAACCCTAAAAGCATTAAACAATACGTTTTCTATATGCGCTAGTCGTTGCTTAGCTACCGGTATTTTTTCTTTTCCTTTTAGTAATACGTAGTATTCTCCGGCTTTTATTAATTCCTCTACCATTTTAATGTTTATAATGTGCGATTGATGCACTCTTAGGAAATGATTAAGGGGTAAAGTTTTAGTATAACTGCCGATGCGCTTTGACGCGGTAATTTTTTTACCAGAAATGAGGTAAAATATGGTATAACTGCCGGAGCCTTCGAGGCGTAAAATTTCATTTAGCTTAATGAACTTGAAGCCTCCTTTTATAGGAATCGTTATACGCGCTTTAGCGCTGGAATCTACTTTTAGTAATTGTGCATCACCATATACCTTTATTAGAGCTCTTAAAATCTCTTCTGTGCTAAACTCTCGTTGTAAGTAAATAATTTCTGAAGTAGAATTCTGCTTAAAGGTGGTAGGATGGCTTTCGCTAGAAAAATTTTTTAGCTGTATGGCAATAAGCAAATTATTAGGTTGGTTTTGCGCAAACTGCAAGCTTGCAGCCCCCATTATTATAAAATGTGTTTGATTACTTAGAATGGAATGTTGGGCTTGATCAAAATTGAGTGCATGCTGATAAATGGGTTCTAATCCAAAGCATTTCTGACAGGTGGATAAGTTTGCTTCTATTTCAAACTTATCCCTGCCGATAAGGAGAATATTCATTTAGTTTGGCTTAAATTTCTCTCCTAAATTAAAGTATTTGTAGCTGATAATATGCACTTTACGGGTAGAAAGTTTTAAATTTTATTCAAATCTCTTGTAAAATTCCTACACGTATTATTGAAAGGTGCTTGAAACCAAACTGTTTGTTTTCCAAATACTTCACCAATAAAAAAGGCCGGTATTTTTAAAATACCGACCTTTGGTACATCTATTTTTTAGATGTTTCCCTATTCAACAATAAACTTGGTGCTTTTTTGAGTGGTACCGTTTGTAAAACGTACCACGTAAACACCCGGTGCTAAACCCTCTGTATTTACTTCCGCCTTATACGTTCCTAATTTGGCGCCATTTTCTGTTATTACCGTTTGCATTAACTGACCTTTAACATCAAAAACTGCAAGATTAATTGAAGCATTTTGCTCAACTATATAAGTAATGTTAGTTGTGCTACCAGCAGGGTTTGGATAAATGCTTAATGAACCCTCATGGAAGCTATTCGCATTTGATGTGTTTTGAGTTGCTCCAATTCTACTAGATGCATCACCACTGCCATCGCAATTTCTTATTTCCACTTGTTCGCATACCGTATAGGTGCAACATCCTTCATCTGATTCTGCAACCACTGTTAAACAAACAACATAAGTAGTATTAGAATTATACGTATGAATAACTGTTGAGCCTGTTCCCGTTGTTCCATCACCAAAATCCCAATACCAACCTAAAATGTTGGTTGCTGAAGTTACACCGCTACTGAATGTACCAGTGCAATTGTCAATCTTAAATTTAAAAGATCCATCAAGCTCACAAGGTTTTTCGCATTGCTCCTCAATTCTAATTTCTTCGCAAAATTCCCGTGTGCAGCATTCACCAGTTTTAGGGTTTAAAGTGGTAATCGTTACACAAACATCATAAACACCCGGGGTGTCATAATAATGTGTAGGATTAGGATCGGTGGAGCTGTAGCCGTCACCAAACGTCCATTCAATACCTACTATTTGAATACCTGATGGCACACTTATAGAGCTGCTATTAAACATTACTTCACAGCGTTCTACTTGAAAATTGAACGAGTTTTTAATATCGCATGGGTCAGCATTACAGTTGGTTGGTCTAAAGCTAATATCATCCAAACCATAATCGGTGTACTGTCTTGAACCAGGATATTGCTCATATAATTCAATGAAGACAGAGCCAGTAGTAGTGGCGGTGTAAGAAACACAGATTTCGTTCCAAGCGCCAAAGGTTAGTAAGTTTAAATCAGTAGCTGCTATAGTAGCACCCGCAACTCTAAATCGCAAAATTGGACCATCCCCTAAGGAAACATCAGGATATGCCCAATAATTAAATTGGTAGGTGTTTCCTGCTGTTACACTAACATTAGTTCCCCAAATGGAAGTGTTGTTTCTTCCGTCAACCACCATAAAGTCGCCACTATTTCCTGGTACCATTTGCCAAGGAAAATTGGTACACTTGTCGGTAGCAAAAGTTTCAACACTATATGTGCCTCCACCACAAATACCACTAAAGGCAAGGCCACTTGTGAAGCCGGTATTTCCACTTTCAAAGTCTCCATTAGTTATAAGCGAGGGACAGTCTGAATTACACTGCGCATTAGATTGCATTGTAAAGCCTGCCATGCAAAGGAGCAGGAAGGCCATGAGTGAGTAGTTTTTAAACGTTTTCATAAAATAAAAATTTAATTGATTATAGGTCTAAATTCACATTTTAGTCAAAGCGGGGTGCTATGGTAATTCACATTCAGAGTTAGGTAGTTCATAAAACAAGTAAGTTGGTTGATATTGATGTTTTGAGAACACAACGAACAGGATGCTCGCGCGATAAAGTTTTGGAACATGAGCGAGACGCTCGCTTCATTATGGGAGTATTGCAGGTGTATATTACAGGGAGCGTTAATCTTGTGGTTATATGTTCAGTAAGGAAAAGGTTTAAGAAGCTATGTGCATCAATACTCGAAACAGATTGTTTAGATATTACTTGGTAAAGGTATATACATGACTAATCCACCGCTACTTAGCTTTTAGGTTTAACTTCATGCTTTAATATTTATTCGCTTAGAAGATGGTTAAAAAATTTATTATACCTGATCCAATTCACGGGTTAAAAGGTTTAGCAGGGTTTAAGATTAACGAATGGCTTAAAACCCATCCTGCTAGTAAAGAAACTTTAGATAAGTGCAAACATGATATTATTAGGCATATTAAGTCTTTTTATGAAAGAGGTTATACACCAGTTTATCAGGACTGGTATGTAGGAATGACTACCAAGAGTAATTTGCGACAAACAGCACATAAAAGAGAAAGAAAGTTGAAAGAACTTGTTCGCTATGGTAAGTTTTACGTTTATTCTATGAGTAATGCAAGAGCGCTAGAATCAAGTTTATTTGTTGAATATGGAATGGGAAATACGGATCGCCTTGGAGGAATAGGAAAAAACTCTACTTATGTTTATGTATTCCATGCTAGACAAGCCCAATTGAATGGACTAATATAACTTGGATAGTGCTGGTAAGTAGAGAAATTAAGTGCGATGATGAAGTGCACTTTTTTATAAAAAATCTACCGTGGCATTTAAACGCACCAAATTTTGGTAAAAAATGTGGATAAGAATTATTTGATAAGTTATAGAAAACCGATGTGCCGGGAATTACTACTGGAGAATACTCACAGTTGCCGTATCACCGCTGGTTACATTAACTTGACCTTTAGAGTAAGATCCAGAAGCAGAAGCATAAAAAATACTATTATCAGCTTCATAAAGATATACCCCTGCTGCTAAATTATAGTAATAACTAGACTGACCAGAACTAATAACGATTTCATTATCTGAATTGTAAGTTTGATCAAGTTGTTTTTTTATCCGAAAATATCTAGAGAAACTAGTGTTATTTATAACTTTTAAAGTACCAATAGGGTTAGGATTATTATCGACTCCATTACCAAAACAATTGATTTCATCAGTTCCGCTATCGTTATCTGCATTTACAATTATTTTACCATTATAATTCTGACCTACGGTTGGATTAAAAACTACGGTTACATTAATAGAATTGCCTGCCGTTACGATACCATTATAACTAGACGTAAAACCATTTGGGTTCGTAATACTATTTACTGTAAAGCTAGTATCGCCATTGTTTGAGATGGTGAGTGTTCTAGAAGCGGATTGATTAACTTCTACACTTCCAAAGTTCATGTCGCCACTTATTGCAATTACTGATTCTTGGTTTAAGATATCATCAAAAAATTCATCCGCGCAAGAAGCGCAAAAGAATAAAATTGCAAAGAAAATGATGTTTTTCATGAGAGCGTTTTTATAAATATCAACTATTTAGATATAAATATACATAGTGACCTTCCCTAAATAGCGTTGACCGCTTTGGTTACTAATTTACTTTATCATTTTTCATTACCATCGGACAATTATGAGCCAGAGGGTGCTTTCTTGGGTTAAAGTTAAGCTGGCTAGATGCCAGCTTAACTTTAGTGTTACCTTCGGCATAAATAATCACCATCGGTCTTTCTTGGGTAGTCAAATTTATTAAAGTTTGCTTAAACCCAAGTGGAGTTTGCTCATTATTAAAAGCTAGGTGTAGCCTCTGCTTGTTATAATGGTTAACCGCTTTCTTCGTTTTTATTTTCAGTGTTTTAAAATTAGGGATGTGCCAGCGTTTTAAATATTCATTCTTAATGGTGCCATTTATTCTTTCTGCGTAGGCATTGTCTTGCGCCTTTTCACCCATGCTTATTGATATTTTCGCCCTATTTAGCATATCGGTATATTGCTTGCTGCTATACTGTGATCCCCTGTCTGAATGATGTATTGCCTTGTTTTGTTGGGATAGGGGTATTTTTCCTAATGCCATCTTTAAGGCTTTTGTATTGCTTTGGGCTCGCATATTGTCCGCTAGGTTGTACCCTAGTATTTCCTTGGTATATACATCTATGATAAATACCAAATAATAAAACCTACCGTTGAGTTCAAAGTAAGTAATATCGCTCTGCAATACCTGATGTGGGCGGCTCACCATCATCCCTTCTATTAAGTTGGGGTAGTTAAACCAGCCTGGCAGGGTGGTTTTGGTGTAGTTTTTAATTGCCTTTACTCTGTAGCCTAGCCCTATAAATAGCTCGCAAAACTTATCTCGCCCCATAGTTTTGGGCTTTAGTGTTTTGTACATTTTTTCTACCCCACAGCCCGGATGTGCCTCCCGTAGTATGTCCACTTGTTGTGTTATCTCCATAAGTTCTTGGTCAAATGCCTGTTGCCTGTTCTTGGCTTGATGCACCGCTTGCTTGCTTACCCCAAGCAGGAGAAACAGACGGTTCAGGCTATATCCTACTTGTTCTTTATGTTCTTGGAACCACCAGAGTGTGGGGTGTTTGAGTTTTTTTTGATATCGATATCATAGTGTTCCTTGGCAAGGTCTATCATCTTTTCTAGATAGTCTATGTTCATTTGCTTTTTACCCACAGCCTGTTCTAGCTCACGTACTTTTTTTTCTAATGCCTGTATTTTGTGTTGTTCACTGTCTTTCATCTCTACTATCTGAACAGATTTTTTGTTGTACTCAGAATATTTATATATCCAACGGTAAACCGTAACACTCTTTAGGCCATAATCCTTGGTAAGCTCCTGTACCGTTCGTTCACCGCTCTCATAGAGCTTTACCATCCGCAATTTAAAGGCTTCTGCGTAAAGTCGCTTGTGCCTGATCCTTTTTCCGTTTTTTAACATCTAACTTCTGTTTAAAAACGGTCAACTTATATTAGGGAATGACATAGCACTTTTTTTTTATACTAATTTTTATAATGGAAAGGATTGATTTTCAATATAAGTAGTGAAAAAATTTTAGCTTTTAGTATATCACTTTTAAAATTCCTTAAAACATTATTCCTTAAAAGATAATAGATGCAAGCATTTTCTTAGTTCAGCTCAAACCATTTTACTAAGCCTGTTTTTAATGCATGCCTCACCACATCAATGGTATTGCTGCCATTTATTTTCAATAAAATGGATTTTCTATGTGAGTCGATGGTATGTTTACTTAAATGCAGTTTTTGGGATATTTCCAAAGAAGATAACCCTTCCGCAATACCTTGAATAACTTCTATTTCTCTAGCTGACAATTGCTTATTTATAGTACTTCCAGTGAAGTGCTGTTGACTATCTGATTCTAATAATACGTTGACTCCATAATAAACACTCCCATTAAATACCTTTTTAATAGCCGCTTCAATGGTGATAAGGGAAGCATCTTTTCGTACATAGCCCATCGCGCCAAGCTTTATTATTTTTCTGATAAACACGGGTTTAACGTGAGAGCTTATCACAATAAATTTAAGGTTGGGAAATTTTTTCAAGGCTTCTTCTAAAACATAGAATCCATCGTGGTGTGGCATGTTTAAATCTAAAAGTATGATGTCTAGTGTACCCTGTATTTCTGGTAAAGATTTAAAAAAAGCTAATGGATTTGTAAAGGTATGTATTACCGTAAAGTTAGTTTCTGGTCGATTTAAAAGCGAGGCAACTCCTTCTAAGAAGAGATCATGATCATCTATTATTACAACCTTAATCTTAGACATAACTTTCAATTAGCATAGGTATTTGAACGATAGTTTTAGTTCCATTCTTTGGATTAGAGATAAATCTTACGGTTCCCTTTAACCGTTGTACTCTTCTATGTATGCTACTAATGCCAATCCCTAGTGTCTCAGTCTTTAGTTCAAAGCCTTTTCCATTATCCTGAACTACTATTATTAAAACATCTTCTAGACCTTTTAATGAGATAGTTACTTTGGAAGCTTCCGCATGTTTTAATACGTTATTTACTAATTCTTGAATTATTCTAAAAACTTGAGTTTCCACATTTTTATCTAATACCAATCCTTTTGCAGTATCGATGGAAATTTCAATAACTTTTGTGTATTGCCGCTTAAGACTATTCAGGGCATTTAACAAACCATCTGTGAGGACTATTCCTTCATTTAAATTATGCGATATTGATCGAATATCATCAATAGAAAGCTCTAAAAGTTCTTGTGCTTCAACAATCTCTTTATTGAAAAAATTTTGATGTTTTCTAGATAGTTGTAATTTTAACCCTAAAGCCATTAAGGTGCTAACCACACCATCGTGCAACTCATCAGCTATTCTGCTTCTTTCCTGCTTTTCACCTTCTAAACGGACGGTAGCTAATTCAAGTTCGTTAATACCTTTTTCATACTCTTTTTGTATTTCATATGCCTCAATTTCTTTTTCTAACTTAATTCTCTTTCTATTTCGATTAAATAAAAGATAAGCTATTGAAAGGATAGAGGCTATTAACACTATAATGCCGCTAAAGAGATAAGTTCTGGCAGTTAGTTTTGATTTAGAGAGATCTAGCTCCTTTTGGGTAAGTTCTAATTTCTGAGCGTTAGTGAGTTCATTTACACGATTAAAATCATAACGCATATTGAGTTCTGCATCTTTAAAAGATTCGCTTCTCAGTTTTAGGGAGATATCTTGGTACTTAGCTAAGTGATTGTAGGCTTTTTCATAATTTTTGCCATTGGCATACAAATGCTGAAAGTGCTCTTCGATTAGTAGTCTTTGATTTAGATTGTTCGTAATTGCTACAATAGAATCAGCTATTGTTAAATAATTTATGGCTTTTGAAACAGAATCTTTTTCGAGAATGTAGGCTAGGTTTAGTAATGAAGAAACGGTATAGTCTGGTTTTTCAAGCTTATAAAAAATTTTATGTGCTTTTAACGTATATTTTTTGCTAGAATCTAATTGATCCTGAGCAAGAAACCAAAGACCAATATTAGACCAAACTGAACCTAAACCGGATAAATCAGTACATGTAAGAAACTTTTTCTCCGCTTTTTTATAGTGTTTGAGCGCAGAGTCATCTTGTTCTAATATGAATTTGATTACTCCAATATTCAGAGACGCCTTTGCAATACCATAATCGAATGATTGCTCTTGAAAAACAGAATCTGCTTTTGTATATAAGGAGAGAGCGGATTGCGATTGCTTTTTTAACTCATGAAGCGAAACTTTAGTTTTACTCATAAGTTCAAGTTCGGCTTGAAAAATATTTCCTTGATGCAGAAGTACTTCACCAAACATTATGGGATCTGAGCTTTTAAAGAAGTCCATGGGCACTGAATTTCTTAAAATTGCTTTATCCCATTCACCTAAACGTAACAGACACTTTGAATAAATAAAATTTGTGCGAGCTATAAATTCAGATGACGCGCTATGCTTTGTATCCTGTAATAATGAATCTAGTGATTTTATTATGCTTGAGCAATGCACCCCATTACTAGAAAGACTGTCTAACTTTTCTAAAAATGCTGAGGAATCATGTTTCCCTAAAACTTCTGTTGATTTTAAGCTGTACAGTAAATTATTGCATAAAACTAAAAACATTATTAAAATAAGGTAGCTGTATCTCGCCATATTTTAGCTCATTACAATCAAGCTTCCTCTTCTAATTTTTCTAGTTTTTGTTTTATCACCATCCTTCTCCGCTATAATTATATCTAAAAATTTGGAAGACTCACCATCATTATAAAATGGATTATTTGATACTTCAAGCGGATTAGCACCGGACGAACTAGATTTTAAAATTATGGTCAAGTGAAAATTGTCCGCATGAACCCAAAATTGTGAAGTAGGTTGCTCTCCTGGTTGGACTATTTCTACGTCAGAGGGAACAGAATTAGCAGCAGGCGGTTGATTCAAAATCATTTGAGCAGGATTGTCAATTACAATGGTTACCGGAACGATTTCATCGAGGTTATAAATAAATTGAGCTGAAAGTACATCGAATTGAGCCATTATGTATTTAGTTGATTAATTAATTGAGCATTGCAATAATCAAATTTACCCAAACAAATTGAATAGAAACAGCTAGAACTTAAATATCACTATTTGTAGTGATTTTGAAGCGATAGCCTACGCCTACACTAAAGCTTTAGCAAAAATTAAAAGGTTAAATTTTTAAAAAGCTAAGCTTTTAGTTACAAATAGCTATAAAATACTACTATTTGTAGTGATTTGATTGTGAAAGCACCTAACTACTTTAGACCCATAATCAAAATCCAATTCAAAATGCTAAGAAAAAAAATTTACAATCACTTACTGATTGTGTTAATGACCATGAGCTTTGGTTTTACCGCCTTTGCTCAAAACCCAACCATTGTTGGTGCCGCCAGGGCTTGTGTAGGCGAACAAAAAACGTACAGTATTCAAGGCCCTAGTCCTAACTTAACTTATAACTGGACCGTTGTTGTAGGCACCATTACAAATACCACAAGTACTACTAATACAGAATCTATTACGGTTGCGTGGGGTGTTTTTGGTGGACAAACAGTTCAAGTTGAAGCCATTGACCCTAACACTGGTGTAGTTAAGGGAGTTGACCGATTTGAGGTTGGTGTGAATCATATACCTGACCCCAATATCACTGCCTTAAATTCCGTTGGCTGTATACCTAACGGATATGACCCAGAACCACCACTAGAACCATTAGAAGAGGATGAAAAAAAGTGCATTCTGGTATGTGAAAACTCAACGGCTCACTTTGAGGCAAGTGGTGGCCCAGGTTACACTTTTCAATGGAGTGTTACTGGTGGAAGCATTGTTGGTAGTGCTACGAATAGTACTGTAACAGTAAATTGGGGAGGAAACGGCAGTGGACAAATTACACTTACGGAGACTAATACCGCAGGGTGTGCTAAAACTACGCAACGATGTATTGAAATTATTGAAGGGCCTGATGCAAATTTTGCTGTAATGCCAGATGTTGTTAGTAGCGGATCAACGTGTACTGAAAGACTACTCAGCTTTATAGACCTTTCTACTTCTAATCCCGATGCGCCCATTATTAATTGGGAATGGGATTTTGGTGATGGTACTTATTCCAACGATCGTAATCCTACGTATACTTATACTAGTGGTGGAAACTATGCAATAACACTAACCGTAACTAATGAGTGTAATTGCACAAGTACCTTTAGCACAGAAATTGAAGTTATGGAGGGTGAGCCTTTAGAGATAAGTTGCCCCGCTGTAGTGTGTGAGAATGAAGAAGTGGAGTACACGCTTGTAACGAGTTGCCCTAATGCAGATTGGGACATAATTGGAGGCCAAATTGTTTCAAACGACCCAAGCTCTACAACCGTAACCATACTTTGGGATGATGTGGATGACAAAGGATTTGGATATATAAGTGCGTTAGATCCTTGCAATCCAAGTTGTCCAACTTCTATTCAGGTGCCTGTAATACTTGACGAAGGGGTTATTGAAGGCCAAACTTCTTTGTGTATGGGTGAGAATTATGTTTACAGGCTGCCCAATTGGCCCGGAACGGATTTTAACTGGACGATTGATGGTAATGCTGATTTGCACACTACCGACCAGCCTAATGAACGTATTATAAGCCCCACAGGAGGAGGTGTTGCTACATTACGTTGCGCTTATAACAATAAATTAACTGGTTGCGGAGGTAAAGCAGTAATACAACTTAACATTACACCACGAGGTGAAATTGAGGGAGAAAAGAGAGCTTGTATTACGGGTAGTGATGCCTACACCATGGTAGATGGATATTCGGCTGCTTGGCAAACCGTAAATCCTTTGGGAACAGTGGTGCACACCGGTAACGGTACATCCTATATACCAACTTTCCCTACGGCAGGTGCCTACCTGATTAAAAGCAGCGGTGCTGCTTTTTGCGAGGCCGAACCTATAGAAGTTGAGGTATTTGATTTACCTGAGCCCTTAGAGGAAATTAACGGACCCGAGTTTGTGTGTTTAAATATACCTTATAATTACAATGCTGGTCTTTCCGTGGCCGGAACTAATATTGTTTGGAGTATTACAGGTGGAACATTCTCTGGAGGAGCTACCTCAACAAGTGGTGAAGTAGTATCGGCCAAATTTACAGGATCAGGACCTTATCAAATATCAGCTAGAAGAGAATATCAAAGTTTAGAGGGCTGTTTATCTAATCCTATTGGCATTGACGTACGTGAAAGACAAATAACTAACAGTATTGTAGGTGAAAATCCAGTTTGTGGAAGTACGTATCATGATTATGAAGCCACCTACAAAACGGGGGATTTATATACATGGACAATCACACCTCCAGATTTAGGCTCTGTAGAATCTGGCGATGGCGGGTCTGATATTACTGTGCTTTGGAACGATGTAACGACAGCGCAAGTGGCTACATTAGAAGTGAAGATGCGCGTGTGTAATACTATTTATACGGAAACTAAGCAAGTAACCGTGGGGCCTATTGCCAACCCAAGCATTACTGGGCCTAGTTCAGTGTGCCAAGGCAGTATAGCTACTTTTACCATAAACCCAAGCTTATCAAATTTTACCCGTGTTACTTGGGATTACGGAGACGGCAATACTTCTACTAGCACTACCAATGCCACAGGCGAACATATCTATGCTAGTGCTACGCCTGCAGGTCAACCGTACTCTGTTACTGTTAGCATTGAAGACCCGAACGGTTGCGTACAGGTGGCTACGGCCAGCACAACTATCGTAGTTGACCCGGCACCTGCCGTAATCCTAAATCAAACGGGAACTATAACTGCTGCTCCAGGAACAACAGACTGGCCTGTCGATATAGATATTGTTTCTCCCGACCCACTGCCAGCAGGGGCTACTATTGAGTGGTATAAAAATAGCGTTTATATGGGTGCTGGGTATAATAATAATGATCCACTGGAGGTAGATGAGCTAGTGCAAGGTGAAGGCTACGGAAGGTATTATGCTAAAATCAATTATGCCAACGGGTGCTCCAGAAGGTCAGCAGACCTAATTATAGAAACACCTACTACCGCACCTTGCAGAAAAAGAGCCTTTGTTTTTACCCAGTTTAGACTTTCTGTAACCTATGGAAATTGCGGAAACGCTACAGTAAATGTTATTTTCCCAAATGGTAGCAATGGTTATACTAACCATTCATGGTCGGGTAATCCAGTAGGGGCTACTTCGCAAACTACTGCAAGCTATAATATACCGCTTGGCGGGCAACAGACAATAACCTACGAGACTGATTTTAATGGCTGCCGGCTATTTGCAGAATTCTATTTAGACCTACCTTTCCTTACTAATTTTAACTTTAGTCCCTCTTGTGGCACCGCCCCAAACTATACTGTTGACTTTACCGATATCACAAGTTATGGAACTAATGTAAATACGGCTTCGCTTACTTATGAGTATAAGATAAAAAATCAGACAGGCACGATTACTCTACATACGCTGAATGGTGCCAACCACTCTAACTTTACCTTAAGCAGCGGTACTTATCAGGTAGAATTTAACATCACTGGTACCGTAAATGGTAGCGTGCGTAACTGCACGAGAACGAAGACGGTAACATTAGTCCCTTACCCTAGTGCCGACTTCACCTTTAACTTTAACGGTGCTTGCGAGGGTTTCCCCATACAATTTACCAATACCAGTACACCTAATGATCCGGATGCGGAGTACTTTTGGGATTTCCTTGATGGAGCTCAAAACCGACAAGAAAACCCAGCTAGAGTTTTTGATTACGCAAACAGTAGTGGATTCAATGTCTCCCTTACTGTTACCAATAAATTTGGTTGTAGTAGTACAAGTATTAAAAATGTTTTGGTGAAAGAGAATACACTCAAAGGAAATATATCGGCAAGCAAATTGGTTGAGTGTGCTGGAACAGGTGTGATATTAACCTATAATAATGCTAGCGGGAGGCCACCTATTGATCAACATTTATGGCAGCCTGATAGCTTTGCAATAATTACTGGATCAGCCAATAACACCACTACCGTTCTTGAAGCAGGAAGCTACTTTTTAAACATGATCGATGCTGATATGTGCTTCGCCACTTCCGATAACACAATAGACATAGAATTTATTTCTATTCCAACCCCCGTAATTACGGGTACCCAAGTAGTATGCGAAGGCGAGGATATAGAGCTTTTTGGCGGAGTGGGTTCTGGTGATTTTGATTACACTTGGAGCATTCTTTCAGGTGGAGGTACGTTAGATGACCCAGTGAATGCTGACCTCATTCAGGCCACAGGAATGGGAGGACTACCCGTGGGTAGCTATATCTTGCAGCTTGAGGTGGAAGAAACTAGTTCTGGCAGCCAGTGCACCAAAACGAGTACGATAGATATAGAAGTGTTAGCACCACCAAGCAAACCAACCGTAAGTACCAATCGTTTAACTTGTGCGCCTTTTGAAGTGGAATTAACCGCAAGTCACCCCAATGCAGGAACATTTAATTGGAGCGATGGACAAAGTGGAAGTGTGGTTAGTGTAAATAAAGGAGGTTGGTATGCCTGTACTTATACAAATGCTGCGGGTTGTAGTTCTACCGAAAAATTTTGGGTAGATAAATCACCAGAGGAATATATATGGATATATCCTATCGGATGTTATGAATTATGTTTGTCAGATTTTGAAAATAGCGAAACCTTTAATATTCCTGATCCTATTATACCCTTTGATTCTTGGCAAATAACCCCAGGTAGTAATCAATTTAGTGGAAGTAATTCTATTCCTGATGTGGAGTTAAGTAGCAATGTTGCAGGAATTTATTTGCACTCATTTAAACTTCAATTGGACGGATGTAACATAACCAAGGAAACGTTAGAATTAACTGTTGCAGAAGAGTGTTGTGATTTAGACGTAGAGGTGCATTCAGTTGAATTATTAGATGACAATGGCCAATGTTTCAATTTGGTAGATGGATTTGTAGTAAATCCAAATAATGTCCCCATTACCGTTTCGTTTACAAGTCCTTTTGGGTCATTCGTACCTAGCACTATAACCATTCCACCGGGAGGATTAAATTTTAGTATTCGTTTTTATCCTAATCCTGGAGTGATGGCTAATTCTGTTGTTACTTTTAAAGTAAAAAGTACTGTATCGGTAGATCCGGGTGTTTCCATACGTTGTGCAGGAGAAAGCGGTTTTCAATTACCAGCAGATATTTGCGATGCTTCAAATTGGAGAATAGGAAATAATGCTCAAACTAATGTGGCTAGCTTTAGTAAGGATGGTACTGGCTTAGATGCGCCAACTGAAGAGGATAAATTAATGGATTTATTTGAGCTAGCGCCTAACCCTACTAGTAGCGTGGCTAACATCACATATACTTTAAACGATTGGCATATTGAGCAGGAAGCTAAAATTGTGCTGTACAGTTTTAATGGCCAATTAATTTATAGTGAAGCACTTACTGAGGAAGCGGGGTCACTTACCCTTTCTACATCACACTTGCCCAATGGAGTATATATGGTTAGTCTCTTACAAGAAGGAGCAGTAGTAGAACTACGTAAACTTGTTGTGCAGCACTAAAATTGTTTAAAATCAACCAAATAGCCAAAGGATTGGCCTCTACGGAGGTCAGTTCTTTGGTTTTTTTAGGATAAAAACCTTTTACTAATTGCCTTTAGAAAACACCCTAACTCTATGTATCTTTAACATGCATAAAAACAACAGATTATGAAAAAATTACTATCAATTTTATTCATTCTTAGCACAATACTCCTACATGCTCAAGATTTTCAATGGAGCATAAGGGGCGGTGGGAAGAATAACCAGCAACGGCCTGGTGATTACAACAACATTTTGGCGATTGAGCATGACGCTAATGATAACGTGTATATTTTAGGCAAAACCTCCGTAGGATTTGCTGAGGTTGATGGCAACCCATTAACGACCTTTGGTGACCCAAGCTTTTCTGGAACAGGCCCTAATGTATTGCTTAGTAGCTTTACAAAAGAAGGGGTATACCGCTGGAGTAAGGTAATCGGTAGCCAAGGTGGTGGTGCTGGTTATGGGTTAAAAATTTTAAATGGTCATGTTTACATTAGCGGTCAAAACCTTCCGTTGGATTCTGCCTATTATGATAGCGATACTACTTATTATGAAGCATTCATTGGACAGTGGCGGAAACAGTTTTTCCTTATACAATATGACACTTTAGGTAATTACAAGTGGTTACGCATGCCACAGACGGATACCATCATGCGCCCTAATGATCCTGAGCTATTCTATTCAATAGATGCTGGGTACAATGGCAATATCTATTGGCTTTGTTGGGTTGAACCAGGAGCTTTTACGGAAAATGGAGTTTCACCCATTATACAGCGTGGTATTCATGTTGCCGAATACAACCCACAAGGACAAGTTGTGTCAACCATCAGGCTAGATATGAATCAGGGTGCTGATGTTACTTTATTAGGGTTTTCATATAATACTGGCGGTTTCAAACGCGACCCACGTACGGGCGAGTTTTATGTGGGTGGAACCTGTTATTACAACGACCAATTTAATCCCAAGCGTTCTCTCACCGTAGGGGGCGATACGGTGAAAAGTGGTATGTATTTGGCTAAGTTCAGCCCAACGGGTCAAGTGATTTGGTTAAATCAAGGTGATACCACAACACTCAGCGGGGGAGTGCATGATATTGATCTTGATGGAAATGGTAACATATACCTTACCGGATATGGTGAAGCGGGTACTGTAGCGTTCAACGGAGTTACTTTTACTTCACCTGAAACAACTTCAGGTCCTTTTCTAATGAAATTGAAACCAAATGGAAGCACTGTATTCAGCTCTTTTGCTGTTAACGATAATGTGAACTCCGCTTATCAAATAATAGTAAATGGAGCTGAAGTAGCCATTGCCGGTTTTCACGGAGGCCTCTATTTTCAAGGGGCAAATGATAATGATACTTTAAAAGCTGTAGGGAATCAAGGCTATGATATGTACATCGCCCGCTTTGATACCGCTACGGGCGACCTGATTCAACTGAAAGCTGCAGAAACCAAATTTGGTGCAGCCAGCTACGGCTATAGCATCGGAGCCGATAGCGAAGGTGCATATTACATTGGTGGCAATTACAATGGCCAATTGTATCTTGGTAACGATACGCTTTTCCCTTTAGGTAGTCAACGCACTTTTTTCCTTACCAAATACGCCTGCACCCCATTGCAAGCCACCTTTGCGGTACAAGCTGATACGTTAGACGGAGCTTTTACTTTTAGTGGTACGGCTAATCAAGCCATAGATAGTATTGTATGGGATTTTGATAATGGTCATCAACTTACAGGTGATAGTGTAGGCTATCAATATTTTACGGTGGGTACATACATAGTATGTGGCACGGCTTATACCGGCTGTGGAGACAGTACCTTTTGTGATACGCTTTTTGTAAACAAAGTAGGCTTGGAAGAAAACAGCCTGTTGAGTTTTAGTTTGTCGCCCAACCCAGCAAGCGAAACGGTAAAACTTCATTTGCCATACGCCACTTCAAAAAAATTACAACTCAACATTACCGGTATAAATGGTCAAGCATTAAAGCAAGAACAGCTTAATGAGGGTGTGAAGCAGCATGAAATTTCTTTAGACGGTTTTGCCCCTGGTATATATTTACTATTGTTGTACGATGAGAAACAAGTGTTGGTTGGTAAAGAGAAAATGATGGTGCGGTAATTTTAACAGATTATGAAAAAATTACTATTATTTCTATTCGTTTACAGCACCATAAGCGTATGTGCTCAAGATTTTCAATGGAGCATTAGAGGCGGTGGGAAAAATAATATGGCAAGCACTAGTCATTACAATAACATCTTGGCTATTGAGCACGATGCCAATGATAATGTATATATCATGGGTAAGACTGCTGCTGGCTTTGCTGAGATTGACGGAGTGTCCTTAAAAACATATAGCTCGTATTTATCTGGTGCTACGCCCGACATCATTGTGGCGAGCTTTACCAAAAATGGGGACTTTCGCTGGAGCAAAATTTACGGCCCGGAAACGGTGGGTGCAACGGGTTTAAAGATTGTCAACAATTTAGTTTATGTTACGGGTTTCAATTTCCCCGGGTTTCCCAGTGACACGGCCTACTTTGACAATGACACTGCGGTTTATGAGCCTCTCGTTTTTCAAGGCCCACAACGAAAGAGTACATTTTTAATCCAATACGATACCAGTGGCACTTTCAACTGGCTGCGGATGCCGGGCTCAGACTCTGTCTCTACCACTAGCATTTCGGAATGCCCTGACATAGATTATTGGATGGACACCCAGGCCAACGGTGAAGTTTACTGGCTCACTTGGTTAAAAAGAGGAGCCTTGCGCAACACCGCTGTCAATACTATTGCCCAAGATGGAATATATGTGCTACACTACAGCACCAATGGAGACATCTTAAACGTGATAGATTTGGATATGAATCACGAAGATTGTGAACGTTTACGAGGTCAATTTAATCAAGGCGGCTTTAAACGCGACCCGCGCACAGGCGAGTTCTATGTGGGTGGCACTTGTTATTATAATGATCAATTTAATCCTAAGCGCTCGCTTACCATAGGGGGCGATACGGTGAAAGGCAGTATGTACTTGGCCAAATTTAGCCCTACCGGGCAGTTGGTATGGTTGCAGCAGAGTGATACTACGGAGTTTGGTTCGGGTATAAACGATTTTGAAATTGATGTAAATAGTAACATCTATATCACCGGGACATCAAAACCAGGATTCACCATTTTCAATGGTCAAACGTTTACATCATCGGAAACTAGTTCTGGGCCATATATCCTCAAATTGGATTTAAATGGTAATACCATTTATGGTAAAATTGGAGCAAATGGAGGTAGCAATGGAAGTTATCAGATCATATTAAATGGTGGAGAATTTACTATTGTTGGAGATACAGGTGGTTTATACTTTGAAGGGCCAAATGACAACGATACCATAAAGGAAAGTGAAAGGTCTGGTTACGATGCCTACATCGCCCGCTTTGATACCGCTACGGGCGACCTGATTCAACTAAAAGCTGCGAAAACAAAGTTTGGCGTTGCATCCCACGGTTACAGCATTGGCGCAGATAGCGAGGGCGCGTACTACATAGGCGGCAATTACAATGGCCAATTATATCTTGGTAACGATACGCTTTTCCCTTTAGGTAGTCAACGCACTTTTTTCCTTACCAAATACGCCTGCACCCCATTGCAAGCCACCTTTGCGGTACAAGCTGATACGTTAGACGGAGCTTTTACTTTTAGTGGCAGTGCCAACCAAGCCATAGATAGTATTGTGTGGGATTTTGATAATGGTCATCAACTTACAGGTGATAGTGTAGGCTATCAATATTTTACGGTGGGTACATACATAGTATGTGGCACGGCTTACACCGGCTGTGGTGATAGTACTTTTTGTGATACACTTTTTGTAAACAAAGTAGGCTTGGAAGAAAAACAAAAGCTAGCGTTTAGCTTAGCTCCTAATCCGGCTCAAGAAAATGTGCAACTACACATGGCGGCCAGCGGCCACCCCATTGACGTAAAACTGTACAGCATTAATGGTCAGCAATTGCTACAAAAGCGCTTACCAAGCGGCACTACCAAAGCACAATTGAATATTAGTCAATTACCCGCAGGGGTTTATTTAGTGGTATTGCAAAGTGGAGAAACGGGGATTATAGGTAGAAAAAAATTGATAAAAGAATGATGCAGTGGTTCCCCCTTCGGGGGTTAGGGGGCTAAAGAGTTAAGAAGTTAAAAAAATAAAAAACAATAATGCCAGACTTAAAGCGGCTAAAAATTTTAGTTGAAAAAGGGTTAAACTGATAAAAACACTAGTCAGGATGATCTTATTTTATCCTCGTAAAACAAGGGCTTGCAGGCACAGGAGAAACCCCGAAGTGCAGCGCAGCGAAACGGCTTGGGTTTCGGATGCCGAAAAGACCGTAGTTTTCAAGCGGAGAAAATACAGTCTTGAATTTTTTACTCACCAACATTATTTTTAAGGCGTTCGTGAGGCCGCTTCGCTTAGTTGGTTCTTTTTGCTTCAAGGCAAAAACGAACAAACAATAATTTAAATATTGAGCGTATTTATTGAAAAAATGACAAACCAATGACCTTATGAAAAAATTACTATTCTTTCTATTCGTTTACAGCACCATAAGCGTATGTGCTCAAGATTTTCAATGGACTATTCGTGGTGGTGGTAAAAACACCATGCAAACTGTGAGTGATTACAATAATATTTTAGCCATTGAGCGTGATGCTAATGATAATATTTATTGCATGGGACGTATTGCAGCGGCACTAGCCGAAGTGGATGGCAATCCAGTTAAGACTTATAATTCCTATACATTTGGAATAGAACCAGATATTGTGCTCACCAGTTTTACGAAAGATGGTGTGTATCGCTGGACTAAGATTATCGGTGGTGGACAAGTAAGAGACGCAGATTTAAAAGTTGCCAATGGGTTAGTTTATGTGTGCGGCTATAATTTTCCAAATGATTCTGCTTACTATGATTCAGATACCACGGTATATGATCCAATTACTACTAGTGGGCTTAAACGGAAAGGAATGTTTTTAATACAATATGATACAAGTGGAACGTACAATTGGCTTCGATTACCAGATTCAGATTCTGTACCAATTAACGTGGAAAGTCCTGATTTAGGATATTGGATGCATGCAGAGCCGAATGGTGAAATTTATTGGTTGGCATGGCTGAAGCCCGGAGCTTTACGAAACACAGCTGTACCCACCATTACCCAAGAAGGCATTTACGTAATGCACTACGATGTTACAGGTCAAATTCTAGATGTAATTGAACTAGATATGAATCATGATGATCGCAATTATATCATCGGACAGTACGGTCAAGGTAATTTTATTAGGAATAGACAAACAGGAGAATTTTATGTGGGAGCAACTTGTAATTATAATTCTCCAACAAATCAAGAAAGATCTTTAACCATCGGGGGCGATACCGTAAAAGGGAGTATGTATTTGGCAAAATTTAATTCAAATGGTCAATTAATTTGGTTAAAGCAAAGTGACACCACTGAATTCGGTACGGTATTATCCGATTTTGAGTTGGATGGAGCTGGAAATATATACATTATGGGTGGTTCTAATGCTGGGAAATCCGGTTTTAATAATACAATTTTTACTTCGAGTACTCCTCATGGTGCTCCTTTTGTTGTTAAACTTCGTCCAGATGGAACAACCGTATTTCAAAAATTTGGAGTTACGCAAGCGGTTAGTCCTTCCTATCAATTATCACTAAATGGATATGAGTTCGCAATAACTGGATATCACGGAGGCTTATATTTTCAAGGGGCAAATGATAATGATACTTTAAAAGCTGTAGGAAATCAAGGCTATGATATGTATATCGCGCGTTTTGATACAGCAAACGGAGATTTAATAGGATTAAAAAGTGCACAGACCAGTTTCGGAAGTGCTTCTTATGGTTACAGCTTGGGCGTTGATAGTGAAGGCGCTTATTACATTGGCGGTAACTACAATGGGCAGCTGTTTTTAGGCCCTGATTCACTTTTCCCTTTAGGCAGCCAACGCACTTTTTTCCTTACCAAATACGCCTGCACCCCTTTACAAGCCACCTTTGCGGTTCAAGCTGATACGTTAGACGGAGCTTTTACCTTTAGTGGTACGGCTAACCAAGCCATAGACAGTATTGTATGGGATTTTGATAATGGTCATCAACTTACAGGCGACAGTGTAGGCTATCAATATTTTACGGTGGGTACATACATAGTATGTGGCACGGCTTATACTGGCTGTGGTGATAGTACTTTTTGTGATACACTTTTTGTAAACAAAGTAGGCTTGGAAGAAAACAGGATGTTGAGTTTTAGTTTGTCGCCCAACCCGGCAAGCGAAACGGTAAAACTTCATTTGCCGTACGCCACTTCACAAAAATTACAACTCAATATTACCGGTATAAATGGTCAAGCATTAAAGCAAGAACAGCTTAATGAGGGTGTGAAGCAGCATGAAATTTCTTTAGACGGTTTTGCCCCTGGTATATATTTACTATTGTTGTACGATGAGAAACAAGTGTTGGTTGGTAAAGAGAAAATGATGGTGCGGTAATTTTAACCTTACGTGCGTTTATCACTTCCTACAAGTGAAATTTGATTAAACATTTCTCGTAAACGGCTCCTTACCCTATTCCCATAAATTTCTTCAAGTTCTGTGGCGTTGAGGTTGGTTGTGGCCATGGTTAAAATGCCTAAATTTTTGAATTTTTCGTATCGGTCTAATAGTATCTCAGCCATTACATTGGTTTCATTACCATAATATTTGTGATTTTCTTCCAAACCCAAATCATCAAAGCAAATATTCTGACTGAAGCGTGTATATTGTTCTAGTATTTCATATCCTTCTTGCCTAAAAGCATGAACAATGCTTCGGGAGCTTGCAAATAAGAATGGTTTGGTGCCAGGGAATACAGACAGTAGTTTCATTAAGCTAGTTTTACCAGTACCTATATTGCCAGTTAGCAGTAAACCTTTACTAAGGCTAAGATTATATTCTCTTGAAGCATCTTTATCTTGTATCAAATAGACCAGTATCTCATGTATTACAGGAAAATCTTGACGAAAGATTATAAAATTTTTGTCGAGGTATTTTTTACCTACTTCATTTAACCAGTTTATACAAGCTTCAAAGTCATAGTGCCTAATTTTATCTTGTATTTTATAAGGGCATAGATCGGCAGGAAAGTGAAATTTTGTGGAATGGATTGGTTTCATTAGAGTGGTTCGTTATAATTTTTATTTGTTGAAACTTTCAGTCGTGAGGCATTAGATTTAGTGTTGTTCTTGGAAAATTTTTCAAGATTATGTTTCCAATTTCTGGCAGCAGCTTTCCAATCTTTCATAGCGGATTTTCCGCCTACTTTCCAACCGTTGGATGAGTAATGGTTATAAAATTTTTCAGCCTCTGTTGCATAAATATTCGGTTGATCTGGTAACAACTCAAAAAAATAGTCTTGAACCATTTTTAAATCAGTCGGCTTGGCTTTACCAGTTTGTTTTTGTTTGTCCTTGTTTGTACTATGTTTATATAGAGCGCCTTTCTGTTGTATTGCTTGCCGCCCTTCTGTTGTATCGTCAGTTGTATCAAATTTGATACAACTGACAGTACTACCTACCATTGGATTGTTAGACGGATAATATTTGATGTACCCAAATTTGTCTAATGCTTTTAGGCATTTTGAATAGGTATTATTGGAGCCGATTTTTGATAATTGCATTACCTCCGACCTAAGAATGCTAAAGTTTTCTTCAAAATGGGTTTGATTCCACAAATGGAATAGTGCCAAGTATAGGCTTATATGATGCGGTGAAAGTTTATTGTCAACGGCCATCTTTACATAAATTGCATTTAAGTGTTTTATGTAATTCATAAAGCAGTTTTTTTCTATTAATTGGCACGACTGGACATTAGCATTTCTTGGATGTCGTCATTATCGTAGAAAATTAATCCACCAATTTTTGAAAAAGGTAGAGAGCCATTTTCCCGCATGTTTTGAAGTGTTCCCGGAGAAATACCAAGGAGCTTTCTTACCTCGTACGATTTTAGCCATTTTTTTTGATGCTTGGGCGTATTCTCCAAAAGCATTTCTCTAATGTTTTCGAGTAGTTCTAATTTAAATTCGTCTAGGTCTTCTTTTGTGATGATTTGAGCTGCCATAATTATTAGTTTGAATTATGGTGCAAAGCAGTGATTTATACTGATATGAAAACAGTTGCAAGGGTACTAGTACCCCTTGTAATGCATTGAATAATAGGAAATAAAATATTGGAAAAAGTTTTGGTAGAGTTGAAAGTAGGTGGGTATCTTTGTTTGAAATATTTAGCGATAGCTGAGAAAGTGTCTGAAAACCTCCAATTTACAGGACATCTACTTTTTAAAGCTGGTCGCTCACGTCATGCGTGGGCGCAGTTTATGAGTAGATAGGCGCTTGGAGGTGCCTCAGATGCCGTGGCTGTTGCCCACGTTGCGTATGGTACCACCAAAAAAATCACATATCGAAGTCGAAGTTTCTTCAGAACTAAAATTCTGGATGGACGAAAATGGTTTTCAAAATCTAGAAACGGTTTATTCAACAGTACCGCTCAATAGAGCACAGTCTGAAATTGATGCTCGATTATATAGAGAGCTGTTAATTATTGCTGAAAAAGTGAACGCTACAGAATGGTTGAATGATTTCGATTAACCCTTGTGTACTGCTTTCAAAACTTTGCGAAATGCTACAATAATTCTTTCTTTAGTAGAAAAAGGAATATCATAGTATTTTGAACGCAGACTTTCGAATGATATATTTTCTTGATTTTTGGAACTCATGTTTTTACTGGCCCATTTAAGGAGCTGAGTTATGTTATTACCTTTCGTTAGCTCAGCATCATTAAAACTTTTTAGCAATGCTGCAATCTCTGAAACAGATAGGTTTAATTTTAGTTTCGACTCTACTGTTTTTCCAACCACAGGGACGGAAGATTCCTTTTCATTCAATCTTCGTTGTGATTCGATAAATCCAATTTCAGAATGCACCCAATCTTCAATTTGATAAGTTAAACTGAGATGGTTTTCCTTGTATGAACCCTCCTTAACTTTTGGATATGCCGAAATGGTTTTAAGGATTTCAAGCAGATATATTAGTTTATCTTCTAAAGTACCTTTAGACTGTAAAGTGTATTTGTAAGTATTGGTTAACTGGAGAAAGGTGCGTGGCGAGTTTACATTTAATTGAAAAAGCAATGCAATAATTTTTGCCTCAAATGCTGATTTATTTGGGATTAATTCTAATCTATTAATTGCTTGGCCTATAGAATGCACATAACTTAATTCTTTATACCTGCATGATTTCTCTTGTTCAGTAAAACAACAAAGAGGTCTTATTAGTAATTGTATCGATTTTAGTTTTGAATAGCCATAAGGCCAAGAAGAAACCAGTTCTAAAATAACGTTGATTTTACTCTTTTCCTCTTTAAACTGGGTTCTACTAATTTTATCATTTGGATTGACAAAAGCGGAAAAATTTTCGTCCAAAAACTCCAAAAATTCATCTAGTACTTGTTGGATATATTTTAACCTTTTCGGAATTACAGATGCTAACGTTTCATGTTCTTTAGAGAGAAACTGAAAAATATAATCATCTGAGATAAATACCATCTTTTTTAACCCACTTAAGTACGCTGTAAACTCTTTTTTACTTTTAGCTGCAGCGAAGGTTACCATAGTCTCTCGCTTTATCTGCTTTACAATAGCATGCAGGTTTTCCTTAAATTCAGTAGTGGATAGATTGACTAATTCATCGTTTATGGATGGAGTAGGTTCTCCTAAGCCTTCAAGGAATTGTATAAAAATGAAATTTATATAGAAGGAGTTAGGCATCAGGCTGTTTGGTACTTCTAAATTAGGTAAAACCCAAAATAAAACAAACAATTAGATTATCATATTTTACTCTAGCAGTCAGCTGTTTACAGTCTAATACTTATTTAGTTAAATAGCGGTTAGCCTATTTTCTGCTTGTTTGGGATTTTTTTTAACAAGACTTGCTTAAGATTTTCCATATCAGAACCAACTTTTGAATCTATAAGTTTGGCGTATATCTGGGTTGTAGAAATTTTGGTATGCCCCATCATTTTTGAGATGGTTTCAATCGGCACCCCATGTGCCATAGTCACGGTACTAGCAAACGTATGTCGAGCAACATAAAAAGTTAAATTTTTTGAAATATTAAGCGCTTGCGCCATCTCCTTCAAATACTTATTCACTTTTTGCGCGGATAAATAAGGGAAGTACTTTTCACGAGCCAGAGCTTCTTGGTTTTGAGCATATTTGTCTAAAACATATTGAGCATTTGGAAGTACCGGAACTCTATACTTTTGACCCGACTTTTTTCTATTTCCTACTATCCAGTGCATACCATTTAATCCAAACATCAAATTATTGGTAGTAAGCTCCATTATATCGATGTAGGCCAAACCGGTATAGCAGCTTAGTTGAAATAAATCTTTCGCCAATTGCCGGCCCGATGTTTCATAGGTTAATGTTTCAAATTTTTCTAATTCGTCCATTGTCAAATAAACATGCTCAGGTTCTTTCATTTTACGCTTGTACAATTTAAAAGGATCTTTGGCTAATTCGTCCAGTTTTATTGCGAGGTTTACAACTTTTTGCAAGCGTTCCATATGCTTCATAATACCATTATTTTCTAACGGTCTTGCACCAATTTGATTTTCCGGGTCTTTTAAAAAAACTTCAAATCCATCAATGAATTTGTAGTTTAGTTCTTCTAGCGGAAAGTCGCATTTTTTGAATTTAGATTTTATGTACAACTTTAGATACTTGGCTGTGGTATGGTAGTTTTTAAGCGTGCTGTTGTTTAAGTTACCGGTTTCTCTTTTGAAATGGTATTGAAACATTTCAAGCAGTTGCCTAGGTTCCTGAATATCTACACCTAAGTAACGATGCTTTACAGCATTGGCGTCTATTTTTTGACCGGCTCTGTACAGTTCAAAATAAGCGCTTCTTAAATCAAATTGAACACTATCTAAAAAAGTTTGAAGTTCTTGGACGATTGGGCCTCGTCCACAAAGGTTACCTTTTGTAGAATCCCAATAAATAGGATTAATATATCTTTTTAAGGAGAGTTCGGTTGGTTTACCTAATCCCTTAATTCTAGCATACAATGGGTATTGACCATTTATACTTTTGCTTCGCCTTACTAGAAACGAAATCACTAGCGTTGAAGTTCCTCTTTGCATAACACGTTGGTAAAGGCAGCTTCAGTTCATCACAACTGAACCCTTTTGCGTGTTCTCCATCTTAAAATCAAGCTGAGCTTGATGTAGTTAGTACGAAATTAAGGTAAAATCCAGTTCACCCAATAGTTCACAGTTAACTTGGTTTAATATGATTTATTGTGATTTGGCTAAAAAGCTAAAAGCCTATAAATCATACAATTTATAGGCTTTTGACTATCCTTGAAAAGGGATTTGTCGGGATGACAGGACTTGAACCTGCGGCCTCTCGCCCCCCAGACGAGTACTCTACCAACTGAGCTACATCCCGAAAATTATAAAGGCTGCAAATGTAGCAAAGCATAAGTATAAAACCCAAGTTTATAACGACCGTATTACGCGTTTAGAAATACCTGTTTTTTTAGTTAAAACAACCGTATGTTGTATTAAAAAACGGTTACCCTTACCCAATTAAATCATTAATGTTGTGGCATAGCATATTTTAATCCTCCTGCTTATCTTCGCCAGCAAAGCCAATAAGCATGAATAAAATTCTAGTAGCCAACCGTGGAGAAATAGCCTTACGCATTATGAAGTCGGCTAAAGAAATGGGTATAAAAACAGTAGCCGTTTACTCTGAAGCAGACCGACATGCACCGCATGTTAAATATGCGGACGAAGCTGTTTTATTAGGACCACCGGCTTCTTCGGAAAGCTATTTATTGGGCGATAAAATTATTCAGGTATGTAAAGATTTAAACGTAGATGGTATTCATCCCGGTTACGGTTTTTTATCTGAAAATGCAGGTTTTGCGGAAGCAGTAGAAAAGGCAGGCATCACCTTTATAGGGCCATCAGCGCACAGTATGCGCATTATGGGTGATAAGCTTTCGGCTAAAGAAGCGGCTAAAAAATATAATATTCCTTTAGTACCCGGCACCGAAGGCGCTATTGACGACATCGCAGAAGCGAAAAAAATAAGTGCAGAAATTGGCTTCCCAATTTTAATAAAAGCTTCTGCCGGTGGCGGTGGTAAGGGTATGCGCATTGTAGAACGTGCGGAGGATTTTGAGGAGCAAATGGATTTAGCGGTTTCTGAAGCTAAATCGGCTTTTGGCAATGGAGCCGTTTTTATTGAAAAGTACGTGGCTTCTCCGCGTCATATTGAAATACAGGTGTTGTGCGATAAGCATGGTAATATGGTGCATTTATTTGAGCGTGAGTGTAGTGTGCAGCGTAGACATCAAAAAGTAATTGAAGAAGCGCCATCTGCGGTGTTATCTTCTGAATTACGCGCGCAAATGGGACAAACAGCCATTGATGTAGCGCGCGCTTGTGATTACGTAGGCGTAGGCACGGTGGAGTTTATTTTTGATGAGCAGCATAATTTTTTCTTTTTAGAGATGAATACACGTCTGCAAGTTGAGCATCCGGTAACGGAAATGATTACCGGTGTAGATTTGGTGAAAGAGCAAATAAAAGTAGCGCGTGGCGAAAAACTTTCGTTTACACAAGAGGATTTACACATTCATGGTCATGCTATTGAAGTGCGTGTATATGCGGAAAATGCGGCAGAGAATTTTGTGCCCGATATTGGTCATTTAAAGGTGTATCAACGTCCGCATGGCACGGGTATAAGAGTAGATGATGGCTTTGAGCAGGGTATGGATATTCCTATTTATTACGACCCTATGATTTCTAAATTGGTAACCCACGGAAAGGATAGGGCGGAAGCAATACAACGGATGGTTAGGGCTTGTGAAGATTACGCCATAGTTGGTGTGAAAACCACCCTCGATTTTGGTAAATATGTAATGCAACATCCGGCTTTTATACGTGGAGATTTTGATACACATTTTGTGAGTAAACACTTTAAAATAGAGGAACTTACCAAGAAAAGTACCGAAGAAGAGGAGATTGGTGCTTTGGTGTTGGCACAGCTTTTGGAAAACAAAAAGAGTGCTGCACGCGTTTCAACCACAGCCGGTAGCGCACCATCAAAATGGAAAATGAACAGGATTTAATGAGAAGATTTTGGGTATTTATATTACTATTTCCTCTGTGCATGCAAGCGCAACTAACTTCAAGTAGTGATAATAAAGAGGATAGCCTAATAACGTACACTGACAAAACCACCCGAAAAGTAATGGACGCCATTATTGTGGAGGGAGACACTATTCCGATTATGATTTTGGATGAGGTGTTGCTGGTTGATAAACCTACTTTTAGCACTGAGGAGGCTCGCAGACGCTATTATATATTACGAAGAAAAGTAATTAAAGTATATCCATACGCAGTAATAGCGGGCAATAAACTAGACAGCTTAAACCTAAGTCTTGCGCAAGAAAAAAGTAGAAGAAAACGCAACCGTTTGGTAAAAGATTATCAAGACTTTTTAGAACAACGCTTTGAAGATGAGCTGCGAAAGTTGACGCATAGCGAGGGTCAAATTTTATCAAAACTGATTTATCGTGAAACGGGTATGACTACCTATGATTTAATTAGCGAGTACCGAAGTGGCATTAGAGCATTTGCCTGGAATATAGTAGCTAATTTTAACAAGATAAGTTTGAAAACACCCTATGCACCTACTGAAGATGAGGAAGATAAACTTATTGAAGGTATTTTAAAACGGAGTTTTATAAACGGGTTACTTGTAGAAAGAGTGCCAATTACGAAGTTGTAGATTTACGCAGGTGGAAAGTAAATTTTCAACTAAGCGTTCAAATCTCCACTTGCTTCTTAAAATTAAATGCACATTACTTTAGCGTTTCCAAGAAATTTTAACGCTTCTAATTTTGTCATTATCCAAGTAGTCATTAGTTGAAATAACAAAATCATTTTTTGAAAAAAATCAGCGGGGCTTAGATAACCAATCACGAATAACCAATAACAAATAAATAAACTACTTCCCAACCCCAATAGGCGCAGCTTCTGTTTTTCGTTCTTGAGCTTTACCAATCATTTTTAATAAATTATCGGCTTTGGTTTTGTTGCTTTCCAAATCAGTTAAAGCTTGCGCAGTAGTCACTAGTTTTTGTGCCTCGGTGTAATCACCAAGTTTGTAACTCATATAGCCGGCCAACATTTTGTATCTGAAATCAGTTTTTAATTTAAACGCTTCCAACGCTAAATTTTTAGATGCTGCTTGCGCTTCATCTTCTTTAAAACTGTCGGCTAAATAAAAAGCTTCATCATAAATAAATTCTGCGGTATCCGTTAAAGTGTCTTTTCCATTGCGCACGTAATCCATAATTGCACGTGCATACATGGTAAAATTTTTGGTTTCTTCTGCGTATAATTTGCTGGTTTCTAGTTTTATTAAGTCGTTATTAGAAGCTCCGTTTAGCGGGATAAGTACGTTTAAAATAGTTGTTAATAGCATACTATCATTATTGTTAATAGCTAAATCTACATTATAATTATAGGTGGAAGTAAAAAATTCCTGAGCATTAAAAAGAGGATATGCCTTTTTTGCTTCTTCCTTGTGCTCCAATAAAAAACGCGGATATTTGGTTTCTAAGCTCAATCCATATTCCATCATATATTTTACCGATGATTCGGTTAAAAGTTGTGTTTTATTTTGCAAGGCTAAATATTCCATTACCAGTTGTTGTGCTTCTATAAATGGTCTATTTAGTGTATAAACCTGTAGTAATTGTGGCCATTGAGCCAAGGTTAAGGTTTTATTTACGTATGCATCTTGCAATTGAGGGTAAAGCGTTCTGTTTTGTTTGGCTATGTTTAATGTGTTTAAAATAGAAGCGCTTGTTTCATTTCCCTGCGCCATGGCCAGCAGTGTTTCGTTGGTATCTAAAAACAAAAAAGCGGGCACACTATCCACCGCAAAAACTTCTACCATCCGCGCACCCATATCCTCTTGAACTTCCATAATGCAAGGCACTGTTTTCTGTAACTCGGCAATTAAAGCGGGCTCTTTAAAAATGCCGTTTTCAATCATATTGCCTAGTAAAGGAACACGGGTTTCATTAAGGATGATGAATAACAATTGATTTTTGGCTTTCGCGATGGCCAGCACTTCTTGGTATTGCTCAAAGCTAGAAACTTCTATTACAGAAAGGCGCTGAGCGTTTGCTATGCCTAAAGAAAATGTGAGGAGAAAAAGAATTATTGTGCGCATATCGTTTTATTTAGATCCGAAATTTTGAGTTGCATAAACAACTTTTAGACCGTTTTTAAGTGTTTTGATTTCAGAAACACCGCAGCCCAAAAAATTAAAATCGCCTTTTAAATTAGCGCGGTGTCCTGTACTATTATTCCAGTCAGCCACCATTTGGCGCGCCAATGCTGCATACGTATAGGTTACTAAAGGTTTGCCCTGCTTATCAACCAATGTTTTATTCTTAATAAAAAATGCTCCCTGCTTACCTAGCACAAATACATTGCTGTAAATCAGGTTTTCAGAAACACTAGTAAAATCGGTGCCACCACTTTTTCTTATACGTAAAATTGGGGTTTTTAATGCTTTGTTTTCTTTATCGGTATGGCTAAAAAAATCATTTTCTAGCATGTTGCTGCTATGCATTTGTGCGCTGGTTTCTAGCACTTTATTGTATATAAATAAAGGTTTTCGCTTTAATGCGCGATATTCATTAGTGGCGTAAAAAATTGCCGCTTGTAATAATGGTTTATTCAAGTTTTCTGCGTCAATCTTTTCATTTGCTTCCGCAGATGCTAAAAATTCTTGATACGTGCGTGTGTAGTCCACAGTTTCAACTTCCCACGAAAGTGGAGCACTAAAAAGTAAAAAAAGTGATAGGAGAAATTTCATTTAAAAATATCTGCTTTTTTAGTGGGGCGTTCCGTAAAACGCATTTTTAAGCCTTCTAGTTTAGCCAAATCAGATGTAATATCTTTCATAGGGTAAAGTATTGCTTCCGGTTTTTTGAGAAACCCAATAGTACTCACCTGTTTATCTTTAAATTTGATAATTATGTTGGCACTTAAACTTCTGTTTAAGCCAATATAACTTTTGTCTTCTTTGCGGGCGTAGTACAAACTTTGGCCATTTCCATTTACGTAAACGCGTGTAAGCGCATTGTCTGAAAACCGACCGTACATGGTTCTACCTTTTATTTGATTAGTTTTTAAGCTATCTACTATGCTCACAATAAACGCGTTACCAAACACTTTTAGGCTGTCCAGCTTATCGTTTCGAGTGGTCATTATAATCGTATCTCCAGTAATTTGGGTACTATCATTCCACGTTACTGGATTGTAATACATTTTAAAAGCACTGTCAAGCGTATTATACGTCATTGAATCAGCAGATCCTTGAATGGAAGTTTTGAAAAAACGCACCTTATTAAAAATTAAAACTTGCCGATATTTTTTGAGTAGTGAGTCTGCCGGATTCTTGAAATTTAAACTATCATTAGCAGATTGCAAAGCGGTATTAGTTGCTTGTGCGGTGTCACTTTTCGGTGTAGTATTTTTAGCAAGTAAGCTAGTATCTGCTTTTCGGCCTAAACGCAAAGAATCATCAGATTTTTGTAGAGTATCCTTTTTAGGGCTATCAATTTTATTGAACATATATGTTATGCGTACACTAGAAATCAAGGTGTCTCCATGAATATGTAGTGTATCTCCTTCATCTTTGTCAATTAAGCTATAAATCGGTTCTTCCGTTACAAAAGCACTATCAATACTCCCTAAATATTCCCCATAATTTCCGGCTAAAATGTAGTCATCTACTGTATCATGCAGCACCATATTGCCGAACACTTGTCCAAAATCATTGGTTTTTTCATAGTACATGCTATCTCCGGATAGCACTTTATTTTCATCGTATAAAAAGGTGTTCTCTCTAAATTGTGCAATATCTGTTACTGTATTGTACAACCCGTTTTCGGTATAAATTAAACTGCTGTCGCTAGTTATGGTGGTGGGGCCTTCAAAATAGGCAAAGCGTGCTTCACTATCGTAACGAAGCGTATCACTTTCTATAACATAACGTGGGTTGGTTAACACTACATTACGCTGAAAAACAAATACCTTGCTAGCGGTATTGTAATATCCGGTGCGGCTTTTCAGGCGATTTTCATCATTAATAATACGTCCACCGGTGGTGTAATAGGCTACGTTAGTTTTACGGTCTAAATTTAAGCGCGGAGTAAAGAGTTCTACTTTATCGTCTTTTAATCTTACGGAGTCTCCTGTTACCAAGGCTAGTTTTGTGTCTCCGCTATAATTCAAAAAATCACCCCATAAAAATAGGGAGTCTCCTTGATTCATGTGCACATTACTGTAGGCTTTTAAGCTGTTGGTTTTATCAAAACTTCGGGCGCTGTCGCAGTACATTAAGGCGCCTTCATGCTCAAAAACAACTTTTCCTACCAGCCTACTTTGCTGCAAATTTTTACTGTAAAAAACGGTATCCGCATGGCGTATGTTAATGCGGCTGCGCTTTGGCTTATCCTGCGCTTGCGCGAAGAGTACAGCAAAAAATAGGAGTAAAAAACTAAGCTGTAAGCGCTTGTTCGGCAAGATGTATGGTTTGGTTTCTATCTGGCCCCACAGAAACAATACTAATGGGTACACCCGTTTCTTTTTGAATGTAGGCCACGTAATCTTTAAGTGCTTTTGGTGCGTCATCAAAATTATCCAATCCGGTTAAATCAGCGGCCCAACCTTGTACTTCCGTGTAAACGGGCTCTATTAATTCGGCCTCTATGCTGTAAGGCAAATAGTCAATTACCGTGCCTTTATATTTATAACCGGTGCACACTTTAAGTGTTTCAAAACCGCTAAGCACATCGCTTTTCATCATAATTAAATTGGTAACACCGTTTACCTCAATGGCATATTTCAAAGCCGGTAAATCAAGCCAACCACATCTACGTGGGCGTCCGGTGGTTGCACCAAATTCATTTCCTTTAGCACGTAATTCTTCGCCAGTTTCATCTTCTAATTCAGTAGGGAAGGGGCCGCTGCCCACGCGCGTGCAATAGGCTTTAAATATGCCAAATACTTTTTGAATGCGGTTTGGAGCAATACCTAAACCGGTGCAACTTCCTGCACAGGTGGTGGTGCTGCTGGTTACAAAAGGGTAGCTTCCAAAATCAATATCTAATAAAGAACCTTGCGCACCTTCAGCTAAAATACTTTTACCATTTTTTAGAGCTTGATTTACGTAATGCTCACTGTCAATTAAATGCATTCCGCGTAAGCGTTCTATGGCTTCAAACCAATCAGGTTCAAGCTCTTCCAATTTGCTCAGGTACGCTTCATATCCTTCGTAGTGCGAAAGTATTTGCTTGTGTTTACCAACTAGGGTATCGTAGCGCTCCTTAAAATCTTCTAGTTCAATGTCGCCCACGCGTAAACCATTTCTACCGGTCTTATCCATATAAGTTGGGCCGATGCCTTTAAGCGTGCTACCAATTTTATTTTTGCCTTTAGCAGCTTCACTTGCAGCATCAAGTAAACGATGGCTTGGTAAAATTAGGTGTGCCTTACGGCTAATGAGTAAGGCTTTGTTTAAATCAACTTTAAACTGCTCTAATTTATCTAACTCTTTACTAAAAATTACAGGATCAATCACCACACCGTTGCCAATAATATTTTCGGCATCTTTATGAAAAATACCACTGGGTATAGTGTGTAGCACGTGCTTTATACCATCAAATTCAAGGGTGTGTCCTGCATTTGGGCCACCTTGAAAGCGGGCAATTATATCGTAGTTTTTTGTAAGTACATCTACAATTTTTCCTTTTCCTTCATCGCCCCATTGGAGCCCTAATAGTACATCTACAGCCATGTGAATAAAATATTGGCGGTTGGTAAATTAATTTTTCTTTAGTTCGGGATTTTCCACATTTTCCTCTTGGCGCGTGCCGTAGAGATAAAGCGAGTGGGTGCTTATATTAATGCCAAAAATTTCGGCTACGGTATCTTTTATTTGCTGAATACGAGGGTCGCAAAATTCCAAAACTTCCCCTGTATCCGTTAAAATTATATGGTCATGCTGCTTGTTGTAGTAAGATTTTTCATAATATGAATGATTTTGCCCAAACATGTGCTTACGCACCAATTTGCAATCTAGCAACAATTCTATGGTATTATAAAGGGTAGCGCGGCTTACGCGATACTTTTTATTTTTCATCAAAATGTACAGCGATTCAATGTCGAAATGCTCGTCATGATCGTAAATCTCCCTTAATATAGCATAACGCTCAGGAGTTTTACGTTGCTTGTTCTTTTCTAAATATTCGGTAAACACACGTTTTACCGTCTCAAAATCTTGATTACTCATTAAAAATTTTACAAAGCGCGAATTTACATAATATCATTCAGCATACCTGCGTTCTACCGAGCGAACACCTTCTATCTCTTTTAATTTTGCTATAATGTTGGCTAAGTGATGTTTATCTTCTACAATCACCGTTATTAGTCCTTCAAAAACTCCTTCGCCCCCCGCAATATTTATGCTGCGGATGTTCACATGCAAGTCGTTAGAAATTATTTGCGTTACCTGATTTACTAAGCCCACTGTATCAATACCTCTAATAACTAATACTGAAGTAAACTCAGATTTTGCGGTGCTTATCCAAGTAGATTTTATTACCCGATCAGCAAAATTTGATTGTAAATAAATAGCGTTACTACACGTTTTTTGATGCACTTTAATACCTTCATTAGCGCTTATAAACCCAAAAACATCATCACCCGGAATAGGATTGCAGCACTTTGCTAATTTATAATCTAAGGTATCCTCTTCAGCGCCAAACACCAATTTTTGCGGTGTGCTTACATCATCTGGTTTTTTGGGTTTTTTAAAAGCAGTTTCTTCTTGCTTGCGCGATTTTCCTAAAATGCGATTTTTTAAATACGAGTAAAAACCACTGGATTGATCGCGCATAAATTCCTTTATCTGCGCATTATCAATCATTTGCATACCTACTTTATAGTAAAGTTCGGTAGGGCTGTTCAGCTTAAAAAACTTTACCATTTCGTTAATAAGGTTGTCGCTTGGCTTTACTTTTATGTAATTCAACTTACGTTTAAGTACTGCTTTGCCATCTACGGCTACTTCCTTTTTTACAACTTTAAGTGCTCCTTTTATGTTACTTTTTGCTTTGGCCGTTACCACATAGCTCAGCCATTCCTCTTTGGGCTTTTGCTTCATGCTGGTAATTACTTCCACTTGATCGCCACTGCTCAATTTGTAGTTGAGTGGAAAAAGCCTTCCGTTAACCTTAGCACCCAATGTTTTAAGTCCAACATCAGTATGTATAGAAAAAGCAAAATCAAGCGAAGTGGCTCCTTGTGGCAAAATAATCATATCACCCTTTGGAGTAAAGAGATAAATTTCATCTGCAAACAGATTAAGTTTAAAATCATCTACAAACTCTAAAGCCGAAGTGTCTTTGTTTTCTAGCATTTCTCTAATCTGGCCAATCCACTTATCTAATTTATTGGTACCGCTAGAGTCTTCCTTGTATTTCCAATGCGCAGCGTAACCCTTTTCCGCAACTTCATCCATGCGTTTGCTGCGTATTTGTACTTCTACCCAATGGCCATCAGGCCCCATTACTGTGGTGTGGAGCGATTCATATCCATTAGATTTTGGTGCGGAAATCCAATCACGCATTCTATCAGTGTTTGGTCTGTAAAAATCGGATACTATGGAATATACACGCCAGCAATCTGCTTTTTCACGTTCAGGAGGTGTGTCTATAATAATGCGCATGGCAAATTTGTCATACACTTCATCAAAATCTACTCCCTGTTTTAGCATTTTTTTACGGATGCTGTAAATGCTTTTAGTGCGCTCTTTTATTTCAAAATTGAACTTTTCGCGCTTTAGCTCATCTTTAATTTTGGCACTAAATTTTTTAAGATACCGCAATTCACCAGCTTCACCTTCTTTAAGTTTTAATACTATATCACGAAATACATCCGGCTCGGTGTACTTTAAACTTAAATCTTCCAGCTCAGTTTTAATGTTGAATAAACCAATGCGGTGTGCCAATGGCGCATAGAGATACAGCGTTTCCGATGCAATTTTAACTTGCTTATGCGGAGGCATACTATCCATGGTGCGCATGTTGTGTAACCTATCAGCAAGCTTTATTAATATTACCCTAATATCGTCAGAAAGGGTAAGCAGCATTTTTCTGAAATTCTCTGCTTGAAGCGAAATGTTTTGATCAAATACGCCTGATATTTTGGTGAGGCCATCAATAATTCGGGCAATTTCTTCACCAAAAAGCCTATCAATATCCTCCAAGGTGTAATCGCTGTCTTCCACCACATCATGTATTAATGCAGCAGCAACAGAGCGTGGCCCCAAACCAATTTCTTTAGCTACAATAGTAGCCACTTCAATAGGATGATAAATGTATGGTTCGCCTGATTTGCGCCTTACATCAGCATGAGCATCTAGGGCTAAATCAAACGCTTTACGAATGGTAGCCCTATCTTCTTTATCGGCCTTATCGCGCATGGTGCGGATTAAAGCTTTGTATCTTTTAGTAATTTCTTTCTTCTCTTCTAGTAGCTGCGCTTCTTCCATAAGGTATTAAAACTGACTATCGAATATAGTGTAAGCGCGGCAGTTAGTTTAATAAATGTGGATAATGTTATGTACAGATTTTCAAAGGAAACTAATGGGTAAATTGCAGCGTATTAAAATGCTTAGTTTTGTACGCTTCTTTAATGAAAATCAAGTAAATGGAAAATAATAATTTTACTGGTTTAAAGGCCTGTTTTGTAAATTGTACGTTGAAAAAATCACCGGAAATAAGTAATACCAAAGGGTTAATGGATGTATCAGCCGGTATTATGCAGCGTGAAGGAGTGGAAGTTAACCACATTAGATTAGTAGATTTTGAGGTAGCTTATGGTGTGCAACCGGATATGACAAAACACGGAGCCGTGGTAGATGCTTGGCCCCAGCTTTTTGAGCGCATTTTTAGTGCAGATATACTAATTATTGGCACACCCATTTGGCTAGGCGAACGCTCATCAGTAGCAACAAAACTAATTGAACGCTTGTACGCTATGAGCGGAAAGTTGATGACAAAGGACAGTACTTATACTATGGAAAAGTAGGCGGCTGCGTAATTACCGGCAATGAAGATGGTGTAAAGCATTGCGCTATGGGTTTACTATATGCTTTGCAACATTTGGGTTATAGCATACCTCCACAAGCAGATTGCGGCTGGATTGGTGAAGTAGGCCCAGGCCCAAGTTACCTAGATGAAGAAACAGATGCTAAAAACAATGATTTCACTAATCGTAACACCACCTTTATGACCTATAACTTACTCCATTTGGCTAAAATGCTGAAAGATGCGAGTGGTTATCCAAATTATGGTAACAGTAAAAAAGATTGGAGCAATGGCGATAGGTGGGGGTTTGAAAATCCGGAGTATAGATAATTTATTTTTTAAGATTACCTATTTTTACCTAATAATTAACTGTTATGGAAAACTGCCTAGAGTGTGGAACCGAACTTTTTGGCCGAGTAGATAAAAAGTTTTGCAACGATACGTGCCGAAACGCGCATAATAATCGTGCAAACGGAGCCATGAATAACAATATGCGGAACATAAACCGCCAATTGGCTAAAAACCGCAAAATTTTAGCAAGCTTAAACCCATCTGGCAAAAGCAAAAGCACCATAGATATTTTAACGGGAAAGGAGTATGATTTTAATTTACACACCTCCATGTACGTAAATCAAAAAGGTGGCACCTACTTTTTTTGCTACGAACAAGGGTTTATAGAATTTGAAGACGGCATTGTTGCGCTTGTGGTAAAAAAAGAAGGTATGTAAAGGCTATACCTTTTGCCAAAGGGTATTTACAAAGTAGCGATTGCTATCTGTAAAATGTTCTACCACTTTAAATCCGGTGCGTTGCGCTAAATTCTCAATTTCAAGCAGATTGTATTTCTTAGAAATTTCGGTGTGAATGGCTTCAAAGGGCTCAAAATGAAAGCTCTTGTTAAGCGCGCCAACCGTAACTCTTTGCGCTTTAGTGCTCAACAAATAGCTGCGTGCTTCACCATTATGTGGGTTATACGTAGGGTGATGTTTAAAGGTGTTTAAATCAAAATTGGCATCAAGGGTTTCATTAATTCTAGTAAGTAAATTCAAATTAAAATCACGGGTTACGCCCCCTTTATCGTTGTAAGCGGCAATAATGGTTTCGGGTTTCTTTTTTAGGTCTATGCCGTTTAGTAAATAATCTCCAGGACGCATGGCGGCAAAAAGTTGTTCAAAAAAGCGCGTAGCCGTTTTTGTTTTAAAATTACCAATGTTTCCACCCAAAAAGAGCAAAAGTTTTGGCTTATCGTTTAAAGCATTTAACTCACGCAAAGCCGTAAAGTACTCATAATTAAGCGTTGTAACGGTAAGTTTTGGGTAGCGTTTTGCCAAATCTGCTTTTAACTCCACCAGCACATCCTTAGAAATATCAATGGGATAATATTCAGAATCACTTGTTTTCTTTGTTAGATAATCAAGCAACACCTTGGTTTTATACCCATCACCGGCACCTAATTCTACTAAGTTAAAAGCACCTTTAGCTTCTACCTTTTCTAAAATTTGAGCGTGTTGGGTGCTGAAAATCTCAAATTCACTTTTGGTGAGATAATATTCAGGGGCTTCCATTATTTGCTGAAAAAGCTTGTCGCCCTTGGCATCATAAAAGTATTTGCTGGGTAAATATTTATGTTTGGCAGAAAGTCCTGCATCCACATCTTGTGCTAGTTGAGTAAGTATATTATTGGTGGTATTGTACATGTAAAAAGGTGTTTTAGTACCTGTTTATTTTTTAGCAAGCCGCAGTCCTGTAAACTGCCACCTTACTTGCGGATGAAAAAAGTTTCTATATGTTTCTCGGCTGTGGTTTGGTGAGGTAGCTACGCTGGCGCCTCGCAAAACCATTTGGTTAATCATAAATTTTCCGTTGTATTCGCCCACTGCGCCTGGTGCTTTATTAAAATTTGGGTAGGGTAAATAGGCGCTGTTTGTCCATTCCCAGCGCTGGCCCCAATTAAAAAATTTATTGGCTATTTCCCATTCAAATTCTGTTGGCAAACGCTGGCCGCTCCATTCGGCAAAAGCCGCTGCTTCATAATAACTAATGTGCGCCACCGGCTGTGTTTTATCCACAACTTCTAAGCCGGCCAGTGAAAAACGATGCCAATGGGCACCAATTTTCTCCCAATATTGCGGTGCTTTAATCGCGTGTTCGTTCACCCACGCCCAACCTTCAGAATGCCAATATTGATGATTGGTATAGCCTCCGGCCTCCATAAATTGTAACCATTCCGCGTTGGTAATCAAGCTGTTGCTAATTTCAAAATCATGCACATATACCATGTGTCGGCCAAGTTCATTATCAAAAGAAAAGTCTGCACCTTCAAAACCAACGTGATAGTTGCCGGCTTTTATCTTAGTGAAAGCATCTTTCGGTTGGTCAAGTGCGTTTGTTTCAGCAAAATCTGCTTTATACACCGGGTGAAAAGGCTGTACCGATAAAATGTATTTAAAATCTGTTAAAAAAAGTTCTTGATGTTGTTGTTCGTGCTGTAAGCCCAGTTCCACCAACGTTTCCGCTTCTGCAGGAAGTGTACCTAACAGCAATTGCTCCATAGCTTGATCTACATGATTACGATATTTCCAAACTTCTTCTAAAGAGGGTCTTGTCATGGTACCACGCATATCGCGCAACAATCGGTCGCCAACAGCCTCATAGTAAGAGTTAAAGAGAAAATTAAAGCGTTCATCAAATGCTTTATAATCTTTTAAATAGGGTAGGAGCAAAAATGTTTCAAAAAACCATGTGGTATGCCCTAGGTGCCATTTGGGCGGACTTACATCTACGGTGGGTTGCGAAAGATGATCCTCTACCGAAAGCGGAGCCATTAGGGTTTTGGTATGATTTCTTACCTCAGAAAAACGGCTGGAAAGACTCAAATGAAGAATGAATTTTGCACTTTTAATAAAGTGGTTATGGAAATATTTAAATGCCGAAAACACGAAAAGAACCACTTAATTTTATTGATTGTTCATAAACGTAAGCTATGCATGAAATTCTAATTCTAAAACCAAGTTCAAAATTCAAACACTAAACATCCAACCATCCAACACTAACCATCCAACCATTCCACCAATTAACCCTCCACGATTTTACCAATTAACCAATCAGCTACCTACTGCTCTTCATTGCTTTTACTTTTTTAATCTCATCATCAACTAAGCATTTTTGGTATTCCGGAGTTTCCACACCCATTAGTGCAATCTTACCTTCCGCGTTACTGTGTACGCCAAAGCCATAGGTTTTAGTTAATGGTGAAGCTCTAAAACAGGGCTGACCTTTGGAAAAGAAAGTTGCACGCGCATCAGCGTATTCAGCTTTGGTTAGCTCATTTCTATCTGCGTACACTTGAAAAAAAACATCATCAGATGTAAAATTATATGGATGGGCTACAATCATTTCAAATTGCCTTTCAGCCACAGTTTTATTGGTCTTGGCGGGAGGAGCAATGCCTTTGTCGGCTTTTGTGTCTTCGGCTACTTCTATAAATGCATTAAAGTAATTAGTGGAGTGTGTTTTCATTTTTTATTAGGATTTGATGGAAAAGTGAAGTTTTATTAGAAGGGGAGATGTTTTCTTATGGGTCATTTTTGCACTATGTAGCCTATTATAATTGACTCAAAACACCTTTTCATACTCCTCGCGCTGTACAGGTTCATGATGTCCTTTTTCTACTTCTAGGATTTCAAACACATTTAATTTTATGGTGTGAGCAATATCGCCCGTGGGTAAATCATTGCAGTCCAAACCAAAAGGGTCTTCAATTTCTTCAGCCATTAGCTGAATGCCTATAAAAGCAAAAAATATAAACATTACTATTGGTATGGCGTAATAGCCAAATTCGGGAATCATAGCTAAGGGTAGGAGCAAGCCATAAGCGGTAATAAAAACCTTTAGATATACATTATAACTAAAGGGTATAGGCGTTTTTTTTATGCGTTCGCAAGCACCCAAAATATCTAACAGCGCTTGTAATTGTGGTTTAAAATTTAGGTGATCATAGCCATCAATAAAGTCCTTTTTTCGTTGCTCTTGTATTAGAGTATGCAGTTGATTAGAAAGATAATTAGGTACATGTTTTTTTGATTTATACACCTCAAATTCTTCCTGATTCACATTAATCAGTTCATCTAATTTTGTTCCTTCCCGGAGATGCTCTTTTAAAGCGATGCAAAAATTACTGATATAAGTAGCTACTTTCAATCGTTCTTGCATTTGAGCTTTGGGAAAAGTACTGTGCGCCATTATTGCCAAATTACGACAATGATTTACCAGTGCTCCCCATTGTTTACGGCCTTCCCACCATCGGTCGTAAGCTGTGTTGGTTCTAAAAACTAGCAAAATGGAAAGCACAATTCCCAGTAAACTAAACACTCCGGTAGAAAGACTCATATCTGCAATGTCATCTAAAAAATGAAGCTGTAAAACACTTAATATTAAGGTGTAAACACCAATTATGCCGGTAGCGCGAAGTATTTTATTCATCGTCCAGCTGCGGTACAAGTGCCTAATGTCTCCCCACCAGTTTTTGTTTGCTTGGTATATAATCATGTTAATTTCATTTTGAGTGTTAAAGATAGAAAGGCAAGGGGAAGTGGTTGCAAGCTTTTAATAAAACCACCTTAACGTTTTGTTAGTTTTGACAGCTTGTAAATTAAAAATTGGCTGATTTTTGCGGGCTTTTACCTCCTCCATCTAATTTTTACACTTTTTACCTTTTCATTATCCCAACGGTCGGTTTTGAGTATTTCAAAACCATGTTTAATGTAGAAGGCTTCAGGAGATTGGTATGCACTGCCATCTTTACGTTTATATCCTGCAACATCTACCATCCAACCATTTAGCTCTTGATGTTTTTCTTTAGCTTGTTGCAAGAGCTGCGTACCCAATCCTTTCCCCTGAGCTTCATCGGCAATTAATATGCTGAAGAACTGCTGGTTGTTACGCCAAAATGCAATAAAACAACCTACCAGCCTATCTGCAGAATTGATAGCCAAAGCAAACATTACGTTTTCAACTCCTGCAAAAAACACGTCAAACGCATTAATATTTTCAAAACCTAAAGTGGCTGGAAACACCGTATTCCATAGCGTGGTAATCTCTTGTTTTTCTTTTTCAGAAAGAGTGGTGGTTTCTTTTAACTTCATAGTTTTTTGCTAGGGAGTTTGTGGTGCTTTAGATAAATGGTACTAAGTATTAAATGTGTTGTATCCTGTCCATGTATTTTGTACTCTGTAAGTCAGATACTCAGCAAGTTCCGTTTTTAAGGTACAAAGTACAATCATCATGGTACAACTTTTTCAGTAAAATTTAACTTTAAACTTCCGCTAAATATTGATGCACAAAACTAATGCTCATAGCGCCTTCACCTACTGCGCTTGCCACGCGATTCATAGCACCGGAACGGACATCACCAGCAGCAAAAATTCCTGGAACGCAGGTTTCTAACAAATAAGGTTCGCGTTCTAACTTCCAATCTTTGCGATGATTTTTGGTGCCAATTAAATCTCTTCCGGTAAGGAGATAGCCTTTGGTATCTTGTTTAAATAAGTCATTCATCCAATCGGTATAGGGCTTTGCGCCAATAAATATAAATAGAGCCGTAGCTTTTACTTTTTGTGTTTCGGTAGTTTTACTATTGTAAATGCTAAGGTCGTTTAGGTGGTCAACACCATGTGCCTCGGTAATTTCGGAATAACCTAAAATTTCAATGTTTTCCGTATTGTTTATTTGATCAATTAAATAAGCCGACATCGTGCTGCTTAAATCAGGTTTACGCACCATAATGTACACTTTGGCCGCAAATTGAGATAAATACATAGCACCTTGTCCCGCTGAATTTCCACCACCTACTACATACACTTCACCATCTTTACAAGCATTTGCCTCTGTCATGGCGGCTCCATAGTAGATGCCTGCACCTGTAAAATCCTCTATTCCCTTAGTGGTAAGTTTTCGGTATTCCACTCCAGTGGTTATTACCACGCTTTTTGTGGTAATTTCTGTCCCATCTGCAAGGCTTACTATTTTGTAGTGTTCTTTAAATTTTATTTCACGTACTTCACTGGGTGTCAACACTTCTGTGCCCAAACGCGTTGCTTGTGTTAATGCTCTTCGTGCTAAATCACTTCCGCTTAGTCCTTTGGGAAACCCTAAATAATTTTCTATGCGAGAAGAAGTTCCGGCTTGACCGCCCGGTGCACGTTTTTCAATGAGTAATGTTTTCAATCCTTCACTTGAACCATACACTCCCGCTGCTAAACCTGCAGGGCCGCCACCAATAATTACCACATCATAAAGATCAGCTTTAGCTTTTGGGTTTAAGCCAAGCTTGGAAGCAACCGCTGTTAACTCAGGATTGCATAAATAGCTCCCATCTTCAAAAAAAACAATGGGCATATTTTTACTTTCCAACGTATTGGAAGCAACCAACTCTTTTGCCTTTTCAGATTGCTCAATATCCAGCCATTTATATGGAAATAAATTGCCTGAAAGAAAGTCTTTTATTTTGTGGCTGTTCGGTGAAAATTGGTAACCAATTACGCGTATTCCATCATAGTCGGGAATAAAATTATTTTGCCAGTCTTCTAATAAATCATCTAAAATGGGGTACATCTTCTCTTCAGGTGGGTCCCAAGGTTTCATGAGATAATAATCTAACTGAACCTCGTTAATTGCCTGAATGGCAGCGTCTGTATCGCTATAAGCAGTAAGCAATACGCGTTTTGCGTTAGGGAATAATTGCTTGGCTTTCTCTAAAAACTCCACGCCAAGCATTTCAGGCATCCGTTGGTCGCTTATAAACAGAGCTACTTCTAAGCCTCTATTTTTGAAATCTTTTAGTGCTTCTAATGCTTCTTTGGCCGAGTCGGTACTTACAATTTTATAGTCGTTTTTATACCTATTGCGCAAGTCCTGCCGCACTGCACGTATTACTTGTGCGTCATCATCTACGGCTAGTATTATTGGATTTTTTTTCATTTGATTTTTTTAGAGGGAATGGAGAAGGGAATAGGAGAGATTTGATATAATTATTGAATTTTAGCTTTTACACTTGTGATGGCACCTGATATTTTTCCAATTATTTCTGACAGCATTTGCATTCTAGCTTTTGAAGTGTCATCACCTAGAATATGCTTACTTTTAAAACACCAGCCCTGCGTTTTCAGGGCTGAGCCTCTAGCTATTCTAAGAAATCGTAAATATCCCTTAGTACTTTCTCTGCCATAGCCTTCTTCAATATTCGCACTCATGAAGCCACATGAACGAATTATTTGGTAGGATATAGACCACGACTTTTTATTTTTTTGAAGTAAATCGCAATCTCCCCAGTTAAGGTCAAATAATTCTAATGCTCTTACATAATAAGTCATTTTTAAAAGATTTTGGCTTAAATGTTCTTTCATACTTAAAATTTACAATTTCCTACTTCCACTTATTTACTTCCATTCCTTCCATTCCCCCTCCCATTCTCTTACTCAAACGGAATACACACTTCAAAAACTGTTTTACCCGTTTTACTTTCTAATAATTTTAAAGAGCCATTATGTTTTTCTACAATTTTTTTAGCTACATCTAAACCTAGGCCGGTGCCTTTTCCAATTTCTTTAGTGGTGTAAAACGGATCAAAAATGTTTTGCTGAACATCCTCAGGAATACCAGAGCCATTATCGGTAATTTTAATACGAGCAAAAGTTCCGTCTTTTTTGCTTTTTATGGTTAAGATGCCATTTTCAACGTCTGATAAAGCGTCTAGCGCATTGTCTAGCAAATTCGTCCAAACTTGATTTAGTTCGCTTACAAAAATCATTGGTTCAGGTAAATCCTCTTGAAAATCCTTTATCAATTGGATGTTTGCTTGTTTTACTTTATGATGTAACATAACCAATGTATTTTCAATGCCCGCATGAATGTCTGATTTTGTTTTTTCAGGCGATCTATCCATGTGGGTAAACGTTTTTACACTACTCACCAAGGTTGCAATCCGACTACTAGCTTCTTCAATGTCGTTCACCATTTTATCGGTAATTAAATTGTTGTTAATCCAGTGCATTACTGGGCTAAAGTGCGCATCTTTTGTTTTAGCATGAATTTCTTCAATTTCTTCACATTCAAACCCAAACTCCACTAAATTTTCAGCTATTTCCTCCGGTTCACTCACGTTTAAGTCGGTGAGGCAATCCATCAACTCATCTTCTTGATTTTGCCGCTGCATTAGGCTCTTTTTACCTTTTACGGGGTTAGATAAACGTTTAAATAAGATATCATTAACCGCATCAACTTCATCTTCCGTCATGCGTATGCTTATTACTTTTTTAAAACTATCGGGCTGACTAGCCAAATGTTTTTTCAACTCCTTGCTGCTGCGTACAATAGCGCTTGCCGGATTGTTTAATTCATGTGCCAACCCCGCTGATAATTTACCCAAAGCCATCATTTTTTCACTTTGCTGCTGATACGTAGTAAACTCTCTAATTCGGCTGCTCATGTGATGTACCAAAGCTGCAGTAAGACTATAATGATTACGAATCATTTCCGGCATATCCTTTCTATGAAAGTGAAGCACTTTCACTTCGTTTAATGCTTTTGCAAAACCTTGGGCATGGGTTAAGCGCGAATAGGGTAGTAATCCTGTAATTTCCCCTCCTGTCAGTTGAAAAAGTTCCCTTTGCTTATTCTGTTGCAGAGTGTATATTTTCAAATCACCACTTAATATTAGCGTCATGTTATCTGATGCATCTCCTTTTTTGAAGAGGTAACCACCTTCTTTAATGGTGTTTGCAGTAGAATGATCTATTAAAAATTGTAGTTCGTTTTCCTCTACCTCTCCCAATACCTCTGTAAAAGTTTTCTTTAAAAAACTAGGCGTAACCTGTTGCATAGTATTACATTTTGAATGTCTAAATATCTGCAATTATTTCTATAGAAAAGTTCATCATTATGTGCTCATAGAAGTTTCTTACTAAAGCCAATTAAGCTTAAGCCTAATCCAAATTTTTTCCTTTTTAATCGAGCTTTAATGTAGAAAAAATGATAAAACCCCACCATTCACAACAATTTTCGTCCATTCACTACAAAAATTGAAGTGATAAGTAGGGTTTATCTATTTTTATTATCTAAATAAAAAAACACCATGTTTAAAAAGCTGCTCTACTTCGTTTTTGTTAGTTTAATCATAACCACATCTTGCGATGACCCTCGCGAAGATTTTAACTTGCACTTTGCTCCCAAAATGTATAAATACGCCATGGCATTGCGTATCCATGACTTTGCAGATCCAGATGAGTTGTACACGGGCGATGTTACTATAGAAATTTCGGGTCCTGATGCCAGTAAAATATACAGTGCAGATGGCACTAGAAATTATGAAGCCAACTTTGGCCGTGTATTAGTAATAACAGATGCGGCAGGACAGCCAACGGCAAGTGATCCTTTAGAATTTTCTATAAAGGTTATTTCTACGGAATACGAAGATAAGACCATCAACTATATAGTGCCCGAAGGACAAACCTATGTAGCCTTAGATGCTTATTTGATTAACGAAAGCAACCCACCACAAAGTTTGGTTACTTCTGCCACCACGGCAGCCTTAAATGCAAATGGTGAATTAACCCAACCTTTGGAATTTACAACTAACGCTGCGGGTAGTGCTGAACCGCTTACTATAAATATTCCTACTGGCATACAGTTTTTGGATGTAAATGGTAATACATTAAATGGCTCTGATTTGAATGTAAAGGTTAGAAGTTACGATGCTTCTCAAGAAGGTATTAATCGTGCTATGTCTAACCAAGGTTTAACGGTAGATGAGGTAAATGGAGAGCCGGTAATATCCTTTATACGTCCAGATGTTAATTTTTCAATTAAAATGAGCGTAGGTGGGACAGAAGTAAAAAGCTTTACCGGAGCTGGAGTGGAATTAAAAATGCCTGTGGCGGATGATATGTTTAACTCTGCTCAAAATAGGGTATATCAAGCAGGTGACGCTATACGTGTAAAAAGTTTTAGCGATGGTGATATAGATTGGCAAGAAGAGGGAACCTATACGGTGGTTGAGGAAAATGGAAAATTTTGGGCGAAACCTTCAATTAGTCACTTAAGTGAATTTACCCCAATTGATTTTCCAGCGGGTGTACGAAACTTTACACTTGTGGATAATATTTCTAATAGGCCATTGGTTTTAAGCGCTCAGTTAAAAGTACGTGGTACTAGATACACTTTGCGATTTTCAGATATGGTTGCAATGTCGGCATCAATAGGTAATGAATTAACTTGGGAAGGAAACCAACTCGTTTTGCCCTTTGGTTTAAGTTCAGCCGTAATTCTAGAGTTAAATAATACACCAAAACAATATATTGCTGACGTAAATGGACTTACGATCACCTTTAACCCGCCACCCAGCTCCGTAGATGTTGGCTACAGTGTGCGTTGCCAAGATAGTGAGGTTACTTACCAGCCACTTTATGGCTCTGTAGTTTCCTATAGAGAAAGTGGTACTTCAAACAGCTATAAAGAATTATACACCTTTACTGCTGAAAATGCGGCAAATCAGCTTCATACCTTTCAAGGATTAGAAAATGGAAAAATGTATGATTTCAAAATGAATTGGTTGTTTTCAGAACTTGACCAAACTTCCTTAACCATAGAAGATGGTAAAATATATGAGCTTGAACTTACGCCAAGTGAGTGTAGTAAAATTGGTTTTTAAATTCTTTAATTATTTCGAGAAAACATAGAAAATGAAAACAACTAAAATATACTTTTCAGTAGTACTAGCTTTTACCTTTAGTTTAGGTACAATAGCCCAAACAGAAGGCACACCAGATTCTTTGCAACAGGTAGAAACACCACCTCCCACTTATTATAAAAAAAGCGCTATAGCTATTAATATAAGCACATTAGGTGTAGGCCTAGAGTATGCTTACAACTTAAATACGAATTTAAATTTAAGAGCTCGGGTAGGAACTTTTTCAGTAAGTGATTATGCTATTGAAACTGAATTATCTCAGCAACCTGTGTTGCTTACTAGCAATGCCAACATTACGCACGCAGACGTATTGCTAGAATACTTACCCTTTAAACGAAGCAGCTTTAAACTAATTGGTGGGGCATCGTACTTTTTTGATGCAGGGGGTTCCATAAACGTTTTGTATAATGAAAACATTCAATATGGTGAAATAGAATTGAGCCCAGAAGAAATAGGTAACCTTACTATAATGTTAGACTATGCAGGTTTGGCTCCTTACGTAGGTTTTGGCTTTGGCCGTGCCGTACCAAAACGAAGAGTTGGTTTGGGTATTGAAATAGGTACCTATTACGCAGGTTCACCAGAGGTTTCTATTGCAGCTACCGAAATGCTAGAACCTACTGCAGAAAAGGAGTTAGCACAATTAGAAGAAAATTTATCAGGTTATGCTTGGTTGCCCTTTATTAACCTAAGGTTGGTCGTTAAGCTATAAGGTGTAAAATTTTTATTTACGTAGTAAAAGCCTTATTCCAATGTGAAAGTTTGGAGTAGGGCTTTTTTTATTTAAAAGGCGTGTTTTGAACGTTTCTGTAGTAAGTTTGGTTTCTTTAAATTTTCTATATGTCTGATTTTTCAATGCCCATTCAACTCCGCTGGAGCGATTTAGACCCTAATTTTCACGTGCGCCACAGTGTATATTACGATGTAGGGGCTTCGTGTAGAATGGCCTTTATGAATGCGTATAAACTACATGCAGGTATAATGGCCAAGCATAATTTTGGTCCTATTCTATTTAGAGAGGAAGCTATTTTTAAAAAAGAACTAAAATTTGGTGATGACTTAGTTATTACTGCTGCTACCAGTGCGCTAAAGCGTGATTTCAGTAGGTTCAGTTTTCAACATAAAATAATGCGTGGAGAAGAGGTATGCGCTATAATTAATGTAGATGGCGCTTGGATGGACACGCAGAAACGTAAATTAACCGTACCACCGCAAATGGCCATTGACTTAATGGAGAAAATGCCGCGAGCCGAGAATTTTAAGTGGGTAGAATAATTAGTTTGCTTTAAAATCTGTAGGCCTGTGGTTTTTCCAACCATCCTATAAAGCTGTTTTTGCGTAAATAGGGTATGCGTTACCTTATATTATTTTGTGCATTTTCCTTGGTTAGTTGTACTAAAAGTCAGCCGGTAAATGCTAATCCACCAACTATTTTTGGCGGACAAAATTCATCTAAAACCATAAAGCATTATTTGGCTTTGGGCGATAGCTATACTATTGGTACGGCCATTGGCGCTTCTCAAGCTTATCCGGCTTTAATTACCGATAGTTTAAATGCGGTGGCCGATAAAGATTCCATCGTGCTAAACGTAATTGCAAAAAACGGTTGGAGAACCTTAGAACTGCAAAGCGCCATGAATCCTATCAGTGACACAGTTCAATACGATGCCGTTACCTTATTAATTGGCGTAAACGATCAGTACAACGGAAGAAATGTAGCAAAATATAAAGCTAGTTTTATTGAAAATTTAAATACAGCGTTGCAATACGTTAATGGCGATACCAATAAGGTTTTGGTAATCTCTATTCCAGATTACAGCGTAACACCGTTTGGATTTAATTCTGGCCGAGCTAATACAATTTCTAACGAAATAAAGCAGTATAATGCTGTTAATAAACAGGTTGCCGATTCCTTAGGTGTACGCTACACCGATATATTTTACATAAGTAGGCTAGCAGAAATGCAAGCCAGTTTGGTAGCTTCTGACGGTTTACATTTTTCTAAAGCCATGCACGTAAAATGATTGCCGGTAATTTATCCGCAATTAGAAAAAATGTTACTGCAAAATTGAGCATAGTTTTTGTTTCTTTGAGCCAACTCAAAATAAATCATGCGCAGTTTATTTATTCTCTCTATCCTTGCCCTTATTACGTTTTCTGCCAACGGGCAATCTAAAAAAGCTTTTAAGTATTACAATCAAGCACGCGAAAAAATGGCGGTGGGTGATACTGAAGATGCCTATGAAAAAGCAACAAAAGCGTTAGAAGAAAGTCCTGAGTATATAGAAGCGCGTATGCTTTCTGCCCAACTTTTAATGGAGCGCGGGGAGCGCAAACAGGCCATTCAGTTGTATGAAGGCGGTTTAAAATACAATCCTCCCTACTATTTTTATTACATATACGGTACGGCTTTATATGAAGCAGGGGACTATCAACAAAGTATAGATGTTTTAAATAAATACAAATTGGAGCCAAATGCCAGCAGTAAATATTTATCTATTACTGAAGATATGTTGACCAACGCAACCTTCGCCTTAAAGGCTATAAAAAGCCCCAAACCCTTTGCGCCTCAAAATATGGGCGCACAGATTAATACCGATCAATTAGATTATTTTCCTTCTATTTCGGCCAACGGAAAAACCATGGTTTTTACACACCGCAGTTTGGAAGGTAATAAGCAAGATGAAGACTTTTGGGTTTCAGAAAGAGAAGCAGACTCGGTAAGTTGGTCAAAATCAAAAGCGTTAACCGGCTATTTAAATACATCTTACAATGAAGGAGCGCAAAGCATTAGTGCTAACGGAAAAATAATATTTTTTGCCAGTTGCGATAGGCCGGGCGGAAAGGGTAGTTGCGACATTTTTGCGTCTTTTTATAAAGGTAATGGCGTTTGGGGCGAACCCATAAACTTGGGAGATAGCATAAACACGCGCTTTTGGGAAAGTCAACCCAGCATTAGCAGCGATGGAAAAACCCTGTATTTTGTAAGAGGAGGCAGCAGCATTGCCAAAAATATAGATATATATACGTCCACTTTGCGTGCAGATGGCCGATGGAGTTTAGCAAAACCAATAGAAGGCCCAATAAACACACCGGTGCAAGAATCATCACCTTTTATACATTATGATGATGCCCATTTGTATTTTTCATCAAACGGGCATCCCGGTATGGGTGATCAAGATTTTTTTGTAAGTACTCGTTTGCCGGATGGCACTTGGGGCGCTCCTAAAAACCTAGGTTATCCTATTAATACAAGTGGCGAGGAGTTTGGATTAATTGTAGATCCTAATGGAAGAACGGCCTATTATTCATCAGACAAGGGGGAAGTAAATTACGGTTTGGTAGATTTATATACGTTTCAACTTCCGCTTGACGCTAGATCTGAAGCCATTGCGTACATAGAAGGTATCGTAAGTGATATAAAAACCAAAGAGCCGCTAGAAGCAGAAATTAGCTTTGTACAGCTGGATTCTACCGCTAAAAACTACAACGATAAAAGCAACAGGGTAGGCTATTACAGTAGTGTATTGCCGGCCAATGTAGATTATGCTTTGAGTATTCAAAAGCCCGGTTATCTGTTTTACTCCAAAAATTTTAGCTTAACCACCAATACTAAAGAGCGTGTTTTTACCTTAAACGTGGAGTTAACACCTATAGAAGTTGGCGGAAAAATTAAGTTGGAAAACGTGTTTTTTGCTTCAGATAGCTACCAATTAGATGAGCGCAGCACTACAGAATTAAATACAGTGGTTGATTTCTTGGAGAAAAATGCTGACGTTGTCATTTCCATAGAAGGGCACACGGACAATGAAGGAAATCCGGCTTACAACAAAACCTTGAGTGAAAACCGAGCGAAAGCGGTATTGGAATATTTGCAGCAAAAAGGTATTCCACTGGCTAGATTAAGCGCTAAGGGATTTGGAGATACACTGCCGGTGGCTAACAATGATACAGCGGAAGGCAGAAGTTTGAACAGAAGAACAGAGGTGAAGATTTTGAAGAAGTAATATCAACTAAGGTGATAACTTATCGTTTCTCTTTTCTAATAAATAGTAATATACCACTTTTACTAAGCCTACGGAAGGTAAGCCCTCATATTCTATGTGATAACAAGTAGTTAAATTATAGAATAATAAAAGCCCACGGAAATCATGCTATCAACCATTGAGCCTAGAAAAAGCATGGTTCAAGTTTATGGAGAAATAAGTTTTTTATTGGTAACTGACTTTGTTCCATTATTGCTTTTTAATTTTCATTGTTTTTTCTTCTTCATATTTCTTTATCATTTTTTTTGTGGCAAGACCTTTCCAACTTAACTCAAGAATTTCGTGAATTAATTCTGTATCTCGACAATTTATCCACATACAGATATATTTATACGCTTTAAAGTGGTCGGGTAAATGAAAAAACTCAGGATAACTATCTAGGTATTTACCTCTTAAATCAAAGTTTAAATGTATTGGCATAAAATCACCGCTGTCGTGTAATCGGCACATTAATTTGTTACACACTTTTACAGAAGGTGTTCCTTGGTGGGAAACACTTTCTTGTGTATCAGGAAAAGTTAAGGCAATATTTTTGACATAATCAAAGTCAGAATAGTTAAAGTTCAAGATTTTACCTTTCATTGTTAAAGTCAATTTTTTGCGTGCTTACAGCCCAATAATTTCCTGAAAAATCGTAAAACGAACCTCTTGTATCAGGGTCGCCCTCTTTGTTTGTAGGTTTTTCAATGGTTTCGCAGTTATTTGTGATAGCCAATTCGAAAGTTTTGAAAACATCTGGAACATAAATATGTAGCATTGTTTTGTTTGCTGGATAATTCTCTGTGCTATTGCTAATCATTAAAATACTGTCGTCCAATTTGAGTTCAATATGTGCAATTGTTCCATTTTTATGGTCAAATCTTCTCAATTCCGTTGCATCAAATATTATTTTTAGCAAGTCCACTAATTTTTGGGCATTATCGACAATCAAATATGGTGTGAGCGAATTATAGTTTTTTGGTTTGTATGCTTTCATTTTATTATTTTTTCTAACTTCAATTTCAGTTCGAGTGTTTCATTGGATGACTTGATTACAGGATTAAAGGCTATAATAACTCCATTAATCTATTCATTGGTTTCTCAGTATGTTTTGTGTCCTTCATATCTACCCTGTGAGTGATATTCGTTACCTTGATTATCATCTGTCGTTGAACTATTCTTAAGTGCTTTCTGGATGACTATAAACCCGGTAATTTCAATTGCATATCCACGCTAAGAGATCATTCATACTGACAATATACTTCAATTTAACTAAGCTATATGTTTATGTAGTTTCACCAATACATAAGAACTAGAATTGCATAGTTTTTAGCCCCAATACTTGTTTTTAAGTAAAAAAAACAATTTTTGTAAGTCAATCCTGTAAGGGATTTCGTAAGATTTTACATATTCGGACAAAATCAACAATATTTTTGTTCTCAATCTACTAGTGTAAAACTACCACTTACACCTAATTATGTGCCGCTCACATATTTTTATAAGGTTTTTTCAGCTAATTTATTGTTATTGTTTTTTTATAACCCTAGGTTTGCAACCATGCATTAATCAAGTGCTTATACATGAAAAAAATTTGTTTTCTACTCACGATTTTGATTCTTTCTGTAAGTTGCGTTCGCGATAATATAGATCTTGATTTTCGCAATCAACTATCCTTTAATCCTGATTTACAGATACCTCTTATTAACGCAAGATTGCGCGTTAGTGATTTGGTACAAAGCGATAGTACACTAATTATTGATCCTTCAGATTCTACCATTAGCGTAGTGTATTTAGAAGATAGTCTATTTGAATTAAATGTAATAGACTTTATAAATATACCAAGGCAAGACCCTACAAATTTGCCTATAAATGAAAATACTAGCCCGGTAGCTTTTAACATTGGTTTGGGTACACTTGGGGGAGCTCAATTAACCTTAGCCGAATTTAGAACCGGTTATTTAGTATATAGTATTAATACTGCACGGCCGGTAAATCAACCGGTAGATTTGACCTTAAAAATTGCCAATGCCTATTTAGCAACACCTACTGATACTTTTAAAAACACCTTTACACTACCGGCTAATGTAACCACCGTTACGGATTCAGTAGATATTAGCGGTTTAACATTTGATTTAACAAACGGCACAAGCGGAACGTTTAACTTTTTTGCCTTAGAAGTAGGTATAGCCGATACTTCAGTAACTCCGAATAATCAAAATTTTGATTTGGCAATAAACTTTGCAGGATTAAACATTGGCCGTGCCAATGGATATTTCGGTACCAGGGTAATTAACATTCCATCAGGTAAGTTTGATTTTGACCTTGGTGGTTTAGAAGAGTTTACTAATGGGTTAACACTAACCAACCCCAGCCTTACTTTAGTAGCCACTAGTAATGTTGGTATAGAGATAGAATTAGCACCTAGGCTAAATGGTGTGAATGCAGCTAATCAAATACAAGCTTTAGGATTTGCACCTCAAAATATAAAAGCCGCTACAAATCCTAACGTACCCGAGGTTAGTCCATTATTGGTTAATAAAACAAATTCTACCATTGTAGATTTCTTGTCAAACATTCCTAATCAAATTTTATATAGTGGCAAGGCTACTTTAAATCCCGGAGTTACTTCTGCCAATAACTTTATTACACAAAATGCCAAGGTTAAAATAGGTTTACAAGTAGATATACCTTTAGAGTTTACAGCTGATAATATGATGTTGGAACAGCGCTTAAACATTAACATTCCTACCATAGACAGTGCGGGTGTAGTAGATGCATTAACGTTGTTTTTCAACAATAAAAATGGCTTTCCTTTTGAGGTAAATTTAAGTTTAAGTTTTATTGACTCCATAAGTGGAGATAGCATTGGTGGAGTAACCATTCCGCTTTTAGAACCAGCACCAACGCTGCCCAATGGTAAAGTAACACGTCCCACAGAAAGGCAGTTTAGCGTTGTTTTTGCTGACGAAGATTTAAAAGCGCTTACCCGAGTAAAAGAAGTTATAATTAGAGGAAGGCTTAATACCCCTGCAAATAGACCTAATGGTATAAAATTATTATCAACCTATGGATTGCAAACCATTATTAGTGCTAGAACTAAGTTAAACGTGAAATTACCAAACGATGAGAATTAGTAAGCATACACTTTTGGTAGCGGTGCTCGCAGTTAGTACTGTGCTAACCGCACAGTCTGATTTAACCTTATATAACTTTAGTGCCATACCGCAAAGTTTAAGCGTAAACCCTGCATTAAAGCAGCAAGCAAAAGTTTTTGTTGGTTTACCAGTGGTTTCAGGAGTACATACACATTATCACAATAGTGGTTTTGCACTTATTGATTTGTTTGCTACCGGCACCGATCCAAATGATAATTTGGACAATGTCATCAACAACCTAGGTGAACGGAGCCAAATTACTTCCAACACATCAGTAGATTTATTAGGGGTAGGGTTTAAAGTAGGAAAAGGCTTTGTTTCTTTTGGTGCCGAACTTGTTGCGGATGTACGAACCGATTACCCTGCAGATTTATTACGTTTTATCAATTTTGGTAACGCTGGTGGTGTAGAAACTGAAAAAGTAAATGCATCGTTTGAGATTAATAGTTTTAATTTAGAATATGAAGTGCGTACCAATACTTACGTAGGTTATCAACATAGGTTTTTAGATGATAAACTAAGCTTAGGAGGTAGATTTAAATATATTATTGGTCAGCAAAGCGGATATGTTGAGCGTATTAGTGCCAACATTACTACAAATGACACGGCTCTTATTGTAGATTCTGATGTGTTGGTGAGAACTTCAGGACTTTCGCCTTTTGTAGATGAGGATTTAGTACAGCCTGCACCAGCAGCTTTAGCATTACCGGATAACTCTGGTTTTGGTTTTGATTTTGGTGCTTCCTACGATATAACTAAGCGTTTAAATGTGTCGGCCAGTGTTATAGATATTGGTTCCATTACTTGGAACTCAAACAACAGAAATTATGTAAGTAAAGGGCAGTATGCTTATACAGGAGTAAATGTAGATTTTAGTGATGATAATCCGGGACAGGGCTCCGAGTTTTTTGTAGATAGTTTGGCTTCCGCTTTTAATTTTGAAGAACAGGATGGTGAAGCTTACACTAAATCTTTGAATACGCGTATCTTTTTGAGTGCCAATTATAAGCTAAACGACAAGCATACGGTAGGAGCATTATTCCATACTAGAAAATGGGGTGGCGAGTTTTTTAACGATTACAGTGTGAATTACCAAGGTAAATGGTCAAGAACGTTTCAGTTTACCGCTTCCTATTCTATTATTAACGGCACTTACAATAATATTGGTGCTGGTTTTCAAGCTAAGTTAGGGCCATTGCAATTGTACCTTATTTCCGATAATATTTTTGGAGCAGTATTTATTGACCAGCTGCAAACTACCAATTTACGCGTGGGTTTAAACATTACTTTTTTCGGTAAAAAATCTAATAATAAAAAACCTACCGAAACAGAAGGAGTACGTTTAATTGAACCGGGAAAACCTAAAAGTCTTAATAAGTAACATCTAAATTTAAATTTTATAATTATGAAAAGAAGTATCTTAAAATTTGCCGTTATAGCATTAGCGGTATCAGTAACAAGTTGTGACGAGGAATTGGATCTTGGAGGTGAAGGAGGCGTTGAGCAACAATTAAGTGAACAGTTTTTGAAAACAGAAAGTATTGGTATTGATGTGTATAATATTTTGGATGTAATACGCAGAGATTCTGCCTTTAGTCCTAGCGACACCACTACTTTTGATAACGCAAGTGTGTTTACGTATGATGATAACGGTGTAAACATAGTAGCTGTAAACTACGGCACGGGTGTAATTGGTGCTGATGGCAAAACTAGAAAAGGTACCATCATTGGAGCAGAAACTGGAGATTACACCCAATCAGGTGGTTCCATTGGTGTTAGCTTTCTTAACTACGAAGTTGATAATGTGAAAGTTGCAGGAACTGCTTCTATTAACAATAGTGGTAGCAACGAGTTTAAATTAAACTTCATAAATTTAAAAATTGACGAAGAATTTAAACTTAATGCAAATCAAGATTTAAAGTGGATTGCAGGCTTAACTACAAGTGATCCTGCCGATGATAAATATGAGTTGTCTGGAACTATTAACGGGTCTCAAATTGCTGAAGCAAATAGTATTGATATTACTATAGATGCTACGGATGCTTTGAGTTACGATCGTTCTTGTGAATTTGGTATGGTTTCAGGTGTTGCTGATTTAGCTTTAACAGGAGATAGTATTAAATTTACCAGCGGTTCTATTGATTTTCTTGGAAGCGATGGTTGTAACAACAATGTTGATCTTACTTTAAAGTCAGCAGATGGTCAGGTAATTAACCTTATCCAACAGTTTGAAGGGTTTTAACACACCTCAATTTTAGTTAGTATTTATATTTAGGCCAGCGCAATTGTAAAAATTGCCTGGCCTTTTTTTCTTCCTCTCCCGGCTCATACAATTTTGTTGCGCTCAATTCTTCAGGCATAAATTCTTGGTCAATAAAACTTCCTTTATGTGTATGGGCATATTTATAGTCGGCACCGTAGCCCAATTGCTTCATTAATTTGGTAGGTGCGTTACGCAAATGCAGGGGTACAGGTGCATCTCCCGTTTCTTTTACCAAGGCCATTGCTTTATTTATAGCTTCATAGCTGCTATTTCCTTTGGGAGAATTGGCTAGATATACAGCACATTGTGCCAACACAATTCTACCCTCTGGCCAACCAATTTTTTGCACAGCATCAAAAGTGCTGTTGGCTAAAAGCAACGCATTTGGGTTTGCCAAGCCAATATCTTCTGATGCTGAAATAAGCAATCTACGCGCAATAAACTTTGGGTCTTCACCACCTTCAATCATCCGCGCAAGCCAATAAATAGTAGCATTTGGGTCGCTACCACGGATAGATTTTATAAAAGCGGAAATAATATCATAATGCTGTTCACCATTTTTATCATAATGTGCAGGCCGTTCCTTCAATAGCTGCTCCACAAGTGTATTGGTAATGATTTCTCCAGCTTCAAGCTGATTAACCAATAACTCTAATGTATTTAATAATCTACGCGCATCACCACCCGAAAATCTAAGTAGTGCTTCTGTTTCGGTTACTTTTATCTTTTTGCTTTTAAGCGCTTCGTCTTCGCCTAATGCACGTTGTACCATGCGCTCTAAAGCATCTTTATCTAAAGCATTTAAGGTATAAAGCTGGCAACGAGAAAGGAGGGCAGGTATAACCTCAAAACTGGGGTTTTCTGTGGTGGCGCCAATCAGCACAATGGTTCCTTTTTCTACTGCTCCTAACAGACTGTCTTGCTGAGATTTACTAAAACGGTGAATTTCATCGATAAATAAAATAGGGCGTTGCTCGGCTGTAAATAAGTTTTGTTTCTCTGCTTTTTCTATAACTTCACGTACATCTTTTACACCACTGTTTATGGCGCTTAGGGTAAAAAAAGGACGTTTGGTTTTCTTTGAAATTAGATGTGCTAGCGTAGTTTTACCAACACCCGGAGGTCCCCAAAGTAAAATAGAGGGAATAATATCTTTTTCTATAAGCTTACGTAACGTTCCGTTTTTTCCTAAAAGATCTTCTTGACCAATAAAATCATCAAAACTGTTAGGTCTAAGTCGCTCTGCTAAAGGTTGTGCCATTTTAATAAAATAAGTGCTTAAAAGTAGTATTTTTAGCGGCCATGATTAAGGTTTCTTCTTTTAATAGACCATTGGCGGATGAAGCGCATAAACCCTTTAAAATAGGGCACTTGCTTCCCGCCTTTTTATTTATTTGCTTGCTGTGGGTTATGTTTTATATAGACATGAACAGCAGTTTTAAGTTTTATAAGCTTGGTGTTTTTCCACAAACCTTTTTTGGTTTAATAGGCATTGTGTTTAGTCCTTTGGTACACGGTAGTTTAAGCCATTTGGCTAGTAACAGCTTACCGCTGTTAGTGTTAGGCACAGCGTTGTTCTATTTTTATCCTAAAAAGGCGGGCTCGGTGGTTTTATATAGTTGGCTGGGCAGCGGTATTTTAGTGTGGCTTTTTGCACGTCCAAGTTTTCATATTGGAGCATCAGGATTGGTATATGCGCTGGTGGCTTTTATTATGCTTAGTGGTATCTTGCGTAAGCAAACACCCTTGTTGGCTATTTCTTTTTTGGTTATTTTCCTTTACGGAAGTTTAATTTGGGGCGTTTTTCCTTTTGAAAACGGAATTTCACATGAAGCACATTTAAGTGGTGCTTTTGTAGGTTTTACGTTGGCCTTTGTGTACAGAAAAGAAGGTTACGCACCCAAAAAATATAGTTGGGATGAGGAATTTGAAGAAGAAGAACCGTTTATTTCTAAGGTAAAAGAAAATGATAAACAAGAAGATTGGAGAACATATTATGCACCTTCTAAAGGAGTAGAATATGATTACAAGCCTAAAGATAAGCCCTAGTTTTATGAAAATTTTGAAAGGTGTTTTGGTTGTGATTACATTTTTATGCTGCTTGCAAAGCTCAGGTCAGCAATATTTATACTTGGTAAAAAAAGGTGATACACCCTACAAACGCTTGGGTATAAATGAACCGCTTTACATAAAAACCACGGAAGATGGCGCGTGGGTAAAAGGACTGATAAAAGAAATTTCTACCGAAAGTATAACGGTAGGTAAAGTAACGTATCCGTTTAGCGAAATAGAAGCCATGCGTACGTATAGCTCTTTACTAAAAACTACCGGATACGCGTTGGGTATTGGTGGAGTTATGTTTACCGGCATTGCCGCATTTAACGCTACCATCAATAATGAAAGACCCATATTATACCCTGTGCAAATAGTAACCGGAGTATTACTATTAAGCGGTGGATACATAGCATATTTAAGCAGCCGTAAAACCTACAAAAAAGATAAAGGCTGGCAGTATAAAGTAATTGACTTAAACGAATAAGCATGAAAAATTCTATTACTATAATTGGCGCTACCGGCTTAGTTGGCGGTTTATTACTAGAAAAAGTTTTGGCCGATGACCGCTTTACGGAGGTGGTTATTTTAGGACGAAACTCTGTAAATAAAAAGCATCAAAAACTAACGGAATATTTAGGGGATTTAACGGAAGCTCATTTTTTTGATAACAAACCTGTAACAGATGTAGTAGCGGTATGTATTGGTACCACGCGCAGTAAAACACCCGATGTAAATACCTATAAGAAAATTGATTACGGAATTCCTGTACAAGCGGCTAAGTGGTCTAAAAAAGGGGGAGCATCAAAATTTATGGTAATAAGCGCCATGGGTGCCAATGAAAACAGCAAGATTTTTTACAATCAAATTAAGGGATCTATGGAAAAAGACGTTTTAAAAACCAGAATTCCTGCCACTTTTATTTTACGTCCATCTTTAATTTTAGGAAAGCGCGGAGAGTTTAGGTTTGGTGAAAAGGTTGGTAAAATATTCTTTAACATTTTTTCTTTTTTAATACCTAAAAAATACAAAGGCATTCAAGCAGAAACTATTGCGCAAGCTATTGTAAACATGGCTTTTAGCGATGATGCAGGTGAACATATTTTAGAGTCGCACCAAATTAAGGAATACGCTTAATTTTTACCCTCATACACACCAATTCCGAAGAGCGCAAAATCGTATTTCACAGGGTCGTTTTTATCAAATTTTCTAAGAGCTGCGTCTAGTTCTTCCACTGTTTTCCAATCATTTTGCTTACGTTTTAGCAAACCTAATGCTCTTGCCACATTACCGGTGTGCACATCTAGCGGGCAAGAAAGCTGACTAGGTTTTAATTGTTGCCAAATACCAAAATCCACTCCATTGGCATCTTTACGCACCATCCAACGCAAAAACATATTTAGCCTTTTGCAGGCAGAGTTTTTAAGCGGATCAGAAATGTGTTTTTCACTGCGCTGTAAATGCTCGGTTTGTAGCATGGCGGTTCTAAAATTATGCAAACCTACTTTTACATTTTTCTCCTTAGCGGGAGATAAAAACAACGCTTCCATACTTTCATTTTCTTTGTATATGTTTTGAAGCGCTGTAAGCAGAAACACTAAATCATCATAATTAAACGTACGATGCACAAACCCTTCAAAGCGTTGCAAATTAGTAGGAGAGTGGTTTAAAATAAAATCGTGCGGAGCATAATCCATGATTTGCATTAGCTTTTTGCAATTGTTTAAAATGGTAATGCGTTGCCCCCAAGCTAACGTGGCGGCAATAAAACCGCTAATTTCAATGTCTTGTATTTTACTAAATTGATGCGGAATACTTATCGGGTCATCTTCTATAAAAAAAGATTTATTGTACTGTTTAGTTTTGGTTTCCAGTAAATCATAAAGCGCTGCTTTTGTCATATTTTATTTTTCTTGGTTGTAAACCAAGGCGCGTACTTTTTCTAAATCTTCGGCAGTATCAACGGAAGGTGTTTCCAATTCTGTAATTAAAATACGTATTTCACCATCGTTTTGCAACCATCGGTTTTGTTCTAGTGATTCTGCCTGCTCTAAACTGCTACTGCCCATTCCTGCAAAGGAAGCAAGGGCTTTTGGTGTATAAGCGTATAAGCCTACATGTTTGTAAATATCGGTGTGTTGTAGCCATTCACTTTTTTGTTTTCCGCGCACCGCAGGAATCACTGATCTGCTAAAATAAAGTGCTTTTTGCTGTTTGGTAAATGTTACAAACACGCGATTTTCATTTTCTAAATCTGAAACATCATGCACCAATTTAACCAACGTAGCAATTTGAGTTTCCGGCTGTGCAAAACAAGAAATTAGTTGTAGTAATTGTTTAGGGTCAATCATAGGTTCATCACCTTGAATATTTACAATCACATCAAAGGTTTCATCTTTAAGATGTTGATATTCGCGATAAGCTTCTAAGCAACGGTTGGTACCCGTTTCATGTGCACTTGAAGTCATAATAGCTTCACCTCCAAATGCTCGCACATGGTCGGCTATACGCTCATCATCCGTAGCAACAATGCTTTTAAAAGCTTTATTGGCTTGCTCATAAACGCGCTGAATCATAGTTTTTCCACCAATATCTTTTAAAGGCTTACCCTCTAAACGAGTGCTGGCGTAACGTGCCGGAATAATGCCCAATACTTTCATACATCTTAATTTAAGTAGCTAAGGTAAGGGTATAAAAAAAGCTGCCACACAAAATGCGCGGCAGCTTTCTTACATCCAAACCAAAAACGTTTGTTTATAAACTGCGTTCTATATAAGCGCAGCACAGATACGTCTCGTCTCACTGAGTGCACTTTTGGAGAAAATTTGTATCGAAGTGAGCAAAATTAAGTCAGTTTCGATATGAAATTTTTTCAGAATTTCACTCAACTTAGTATCCGTTATAGCGAACTCGAGTTACAAGGTTTTTTGACCTTCATGCACACCTTCAGAAAATTCTTCAATCATCTTCGCATTAAACGCGGGTAAATCATCAGGGTTTCTACTGGTGGTTAAACCTTGATCTACCACCACTTCTTCATCAACCCATTGAACACCTGCATTTTGTAAATCAGTTTTAATGCTGCTAAATGAGGTCATTTTACGTCCTTTTAAAGCACCTGTTTCAATTAAAACTTGCGGCCCATGGCAAATGCTGGCAATAGGTTTTCCTTTTTCAAAAAAGCTTTTTACAAAATCTACAGACGTTTTATCACGTCTTAATAAATCCGGATTTGCTACGCCTCCCGGTATCATCAATCCGTTGTAATCGTCAGCGTTAGCGTTTTTTACTTCCACATCTACGTTTACGTCCATGCCCCAATTATTATCTTTCCAACTGGTTATTTTACCACTACGTGGAGATATAATATGTACTTCAGCTCCTGCATCTTTTAAAGCCTCAAGTGGACTGGTAAGTTCTACCTCTTCAAATCCTGTTTCGCTTAAAATGGCTATTTTTTTTCCTTTCAATTTCATAATTCTAAACTTTCAATTTTATCCTAAAATTTTTTTCAATTCCTCAATTTTACGTACGCTATCTTCAATAGACATAAGGTGTACCGAAAGAATATCGCGATACTCTTTCTTCATTTGTGTATCATTTACCACCGCTTCATAATCATTAATGGCAACAGATTCTCCTCTTTTACATTCTTCCAAAATGGCCTCATTTGTAGAGCTAACCACTAATTCCTTAAGCTTCATAAATACACGGTGTGCATCGGCCTCTATAGTAGTTCCTTTATCTGGTTTTGCGTTTTCTTTCTTTAGCATTTCCTTTATATCATGCCCAAACTTATAACGCTCGTCATAATTCACTTGAAAAAACTTTTTTAAGCCTTCATTAGAAACCTCTTCAGCCGCTTCTTTGTATCCGCGTTCTGCATCATAATTTCTTTTCAATAGTACATTTAACTTGTCTGACTCGTAATTCGCTTCCATTTTTATGATTTATATTAATAATTCTATTTTCTTTTTAAGTTTTAAGCCTATAAAATTGTTTAAGGAGTTTTAAGATTCTCGTAAACTTTTTATCAACTCTTGTTTATTCATTTTACTTCTGCCCTCAATGCCCACTTCTTTGGCTTTTTGATAAATTTCTTTTTTTGTACGTTCTTCATAAGGGGTACTGTTATGGTCAATGTTAGTGCTATTAGCAATTCTAGCCGCTTTTTCCTGACTCATTCCTTCATCTCTTAGGGCATCGTATTGATCTTCATTTTTTATGGACGGTCTGTTTTCTGCCATGATTTTTTATTTTGATAAACAATAAAGGGGTAAGAATTTGTTTACAGAAAAATATAGAAAGATGGAAAAGCAAAGAGTAAAAATGCTTAATGAGAAGGAAATTAAAGACGAAACATACGTACTTTATTGGATGCAACAGGCGCAGCGAGCACGCTACAATCACGCCTTAACCTATGCCATAGAACAAGCCAAAGAGCTAAATAAACCCCTAATTGTTTGCTTTGGATTAATGGGTAATTACCCCGAAGCTAATGCGCGCCATTATACCTTTATGTTAGAAGGATTGCAAGAAGTGCAAGAAGATTTAGCAAGCCGTGATATTAAATTTATTTTACGGTATGGACATCCCACGGAAGTGGTAAAAACACTTGCCCAAAAAGCAGCTTTAGTAGTGTGCGATAGAGGTTACTTGAAACATCAACGCAAGTGGAGAAAGGATTTAGCCAAAGATTTGGAGGTGAAATTGGTGCAAATTGAAACAGATGTAATAGTGCCCGTGGAAGTAGCTAGCGAAAAAGAAGAATACGCTGCCCGCACTATTCGTAAGAAGATTATGACGCAATTGGATACGTTTAAAGATTTGCCAAAGGAACCGCGTGTTTCAAAACAGTCGCTTACGCTTTCCCTTACGGGAGAGGACATTAGCGACATTCCTAAAGTGCTGAAAAAATTGAATGTAAATAAAAATCCCGCTGCCGTTTCCGGATATTTAAAAGGTGGAACCAATGAAGCTAAAAAGCGCTTTAAACGTTGGTTAGAAAATAGTTATGCAGTGTATGATGAAAACAGAAATCAGCCCGCCACGGATGATGTTTCTATGATGAGCGCGTACTTACACTTTGGGCAAATAAGTGCACATTGGCTTTTAGAACAGTTAAAAAATAGGCGCGGAGAAAATCGCGAAGCTTATACCGAAGAATTAGTAGTGCGCAGAGAATTGGCCATCAATTTTGTGTATTACAACGATGCTTATGACAGCTTAAAAGCAATACCCGATTGGGCGGCTGAAACTTTGGAAACCCATAAAAGCGACAAACGTGAAAAAGTATATACCAAAGATGAATTGGAAAACGCTGAAACGGCTGATGCATATTGGAATGCTGCCATGAACACTATGAAAGCCACCGGATATTTGCATAACCACATGCGCATGTATTGGGGAAAACAAATTTTAATATATACCAATACGCCACAATATGCGCACAAAGTAGTACTGGAATTAAACAACAAATATTTTTTAGATGGCCGAGATGCCAACAGCTACGCCAACATAGCTTGGCTTTTTGGAAACCACGATAGAGGCTGGACAGAGCGTGACGTTTTTGGCAAAGTGCGCAGCATGACCAAAGGTGGTTTGGAAAGAAAAATTGATACTGACGCTTTTTTAGAGAAAACTAAAAAATTGATGGACAAGTTTAAATAGGATTAAGAGGTTTTGATGTGGATTAAAACTTATCTTATGCAACGGAGGAAACTGTCATCCTGAGTGATTTTCTAAAAGAAAATTTTATCGAAGGGTGCAATATAAAATTTACTCAAAACACACCTTTTTGGTTTTGTATCACTTTTCAATACACCTTTCCTTGGTCGGTAATCAGGATGACATTTAGGTTGAAAACTTAAGCTATGATATATCTAATAACTACTTTCGCTTTATGGCAACAGACAAAGACAAATTAATGAAAGGTATTCGCTTTATGGCGGTGGGTTTTCCGTTTATTTTTATGGGCCCGGCACTCATGTTTTGGTTGGGTATTCCGGGTATGCGCAACGGAAACTATATTGCCTTTGCAATCAGTATCGTTCTTATGGGCATCGCTGGTTTTTTATGTGTAAAAGGGTTACTCACTATCCTTTCCGCATTTTTTGATGGGCCGCGAGATTAACAAAAATGAATAGCAATAAATCATTTGATTTTTTGTTTTAGCCACATGCGTTTTTTACTGCTTTATACTTTTATTTTTCTTATTTCGCTTAGCGCTGAGGCTCAGTTTACAACTACTGAAACCATTGATTTTCCGGCAGAAGCGCGTGATGATGCCGTGGCTTTTTCAATGGGGGAGTACCTGTACACGGGCACTGGGCTCACCAATTTTTTTTACGTTATAAATGATTGGTGGCGTTTTCATTATCCTACTAAAACTTGGCAAAAATTAGATGATTTACCGTTTGAAGCGCGCCAATATTCGATGGGATTTACCCACGGAAAGTTTATTTATTTGTTTGGCGGCTATGCTGCTAGAGATACTTATTTTAATGATTTTTGGCGCTTTGATACGGAAGGTTTAACGTGGAAAAAACTTGATACGTTACCAGGAAGTGCGCGTTGGTCTGGGTTCGCATTTACTGCTGGTGATTATGGTTACGTAGGTGGTGGAGATGATACCACCAGAGTGCATAAAGACTTTTACCGTTACAGTTTTACCTCAGAAAAATGGGAACAACTACCTGACTTACCTTTTGGGAGACGTATGCATGGTATCGCGGCAAGCAATGGTATAAATGCAGTGGTAGGGTTGGGTACGTCTGGTGTGCAAGAGGCCTATAAAGATTTATATATTTTTAACGGTGCAACACAGGAGTTTACCAAGTTTATGGATTTTCCTAAAGCTTTGCAACGCGTAAAATCTGTTTGGCGCAAGGAAAAAGGAGCGGACATCTTATACCTATTTGGTGGACAAGAAATAGGAGGGAAGTACGGTCAGAAATTATACAAGCTAAACTTAAAAACGCTACAAATAGATAGTGCGGAAATTACAGATGTAACTACCCGTAGAAGCATGAATTTTACCAATTACCGTGATGGTATGGCGTTGATTTTTGGATTAACCAATGAAAACAGATTTATTCAAACACTAACCTTAATAGATCAGGATGTAAGCATAGCAGCGAGTAAAGATTTCAAGTTTTACCCAAATCCGATTACGCGAAATAAGTCAGCGTTAGAAACTACAAAGGGTTTACAATCTTTTAAACTTTATAACTTATTGGGTGCTAGCATTTATCAGCAACAATTTATGTATGGTGATTTAAATCAGATTATTCAGTTACCGGATATGGCTAGCGGCATTTACATAGGTTTGTTTACCCTGCAAACAGGGGAAGTGGTAAAGGGAAAAGTGGTGGTGGAGTAATTTAAGAGACCTTGATTGTTTTTGGCGTGATGATTTACTCAATAAACGGTTTAGCCCTTTATTTTTTACAAATTCATTAAACATTAATTGCTCATATTGTTTTTCAGGTGTCAAATCTTGAAGCTTTTGATCGCTCATACCGATGGGTGAGTAAAATTTCCATTTCCATGACAACCGATGTTTTATAAATAAATCTTTCTCCAAAAATTCATCATGCAGATAAAGGCCTACATTCAATCGAATAATAATAAAAATTAGAATCAAGCCAAAGAGTTTTACTATTTGATTTGCAGGTATAAATGTTAAAAACACAGAGGGGTTAATTCTTTATTATTCCTTTATCCTTCGGAGTATTTCCGCTAATTCGAGATAGTTATCTATTTCATTTTTTCTTTCATACGTTCTATTTGCAAAACCAAATTTTAAAAGCTCAATCAAATCAGGATCTTTAAATTTTTCAGTTAAGCGTTGCTTTACAAGCAATGGTTTGCAGATGAAAATTCCACCAAGTACGTCAGCGGGTTCTTCATCGGCTGAAGCCTTTGTTTTAAGCATCATTTTAAGAAAGGAATCAAGCAACAAAGTATCGCTGCTTACGCAAATTAACTTTTCAACTTTTTGCAGTGCCGGATGTAACGTAGTATCAACAAAATCGTGTCTATACGCTGGTTTTCCATAGTTTTCAGCATACTCGTTCATTAAAGTGATTAACTCCGCTTTGCTTTGCGCACTTGCACTTATGGTTAACAGTAAGGCGAATATAAAAGCGTAGTTTTTCATAGGAGCACGATTGCGTTATTTACTAATTCCAACTCGATAGTTTAAAAAGATGAGCACAATAGAAATGAACATGGTAATGTAACACGTTATTTGAAAACCCGAATCAATAGAGGAACCGAGTGATAATAAGGACATGAAAGCACAAGAACCCATTATTGCGCAAGTAACGTTCATGGGAACACTCACTTTACTTGGTTTTGAGGTAAAGCGAAGCGTAGTAAAAAGGATAACACCTACCAAAGCAACTAATGCGATTATAACCAACGTAAGGGTTACTTCAAAACCGCGTAGGCTACCATCCGCAAAAGCGAATTGCCCAAATAAAAATGCTATTAATAGGAAGCAATACCGATTCATAGTTGATGCGTTATTTTAGCATATACTTCAAATTACTCCTCTACACCAAGCTCATCATTTAGCAATGCTATTATTGCATTAATCAACGTTTCATTGCGCTCAAATGAGTACAGATTTAACTCTAAAAGCTCTACTTGATTTTTGACAAGGTTTAAAAACTCATCTTCTTTTAAAAGCTCTTCTAAATCCTCAGTACCATAATTAAATTTCAGATTTTTTATACTATATGGTTCTATTTGGCGATAAACTAAATATTGATGTCTATTCGCCAAACTCTCTAATCCTTGATAATATGTTTCGTAGTAAAGCAACACCTTACTTTTGATTTCAGTGTTTTTTAGAATTTCTAGTTTCCCACTGTATTTTAAATTTATGTACGTAGCGTTTCCTTCTTGTAAATCAAAAGCAGCTTCTAAATAAAACATTAAAGAATCGATATCCGCGTGGTTTCCGTCTAAAATTGGTTTTAGATAACTAAGTCCGCTTTCATGAAACTTTTTGTAATAGTTGAGCACATATAAATCCGTTTTTAAATCGTTTTTTATTGATGTGTACGATAGTGTTTCCTCCTCTTGTTGGCTGTCTCTGGCATCCCATTTATTTATATTAAAAGCCGTTAAGATGCCCAGCGTAACTATTGTAAATTCAAAAATGAACTTTTTGAGGTTTTTCACAAATTTGGGTTTTTTACTCATGGTATAAGTATGATGTAACAGTTATATAACTAAACTTACGTATCAATGCTTTCAAACTTTGGTAGGCTGAAAGCAGGTAGATTTTTTTATAATTTGTTTAATATAGTTTAATTTCCAGAGGTGCATTACTAAAATTATCACTCCAAGCATTTATGCCCCAAATTGCTTGCACCAAAATTGTGCTATTCCTTGTTAGTGAAATAGTAAAACCAGTTGGTGAGTTCTTTTGTACGGTCATAAAAAAAGTAGTACGATTGAAATTTAAAGCAGTCGTTATGGTATCAACAGTAAACGTTCCTGTTTCTGCCGGCAGTTTTTATAATCCATCATTGCTTAAAAATACAGTATCATTATTTATAGTTATAGCCTGTAGTTTGTTAGTTGCATTTTCAATTATACTGCAAAAATGAAAAATGGGTATAACAAATAGCGTAAGATATTTAATAATTAAAGATTGTGTCATGCTAAGGATGTAAGTTCCTCCTAAATCTAATGAGATTCGGTGGCTTTTGAAGCTATTAAACCCAAGGCAAAAAAATAATTTAGGGTTTTGCTGAAGCCGCCAACAGTATGTCTTTTTCCCTTTGAATAAAGTTGGCCAAAGAGGTAGGTTCTGTATGGGTAAGCATTTTATAAGTAGTAGAAATTTTAGGTTCTTTCTGTAATCTTGGTAAAGAATGAAGCAGGGTCATTACCAATGCAAATCCGCTTGGCACACCTTCTTTTTTCTTTTTAAAATAAAAGCTTATCGGATTAATGCTTCTGTAGCTAAATTCTTTGCCAAGTACCTCAGTCATTAGGGTAACTACTTCCGCAAAATTCATATTCTCAGTACCGGTTATTTCATAAGCTTTATTTTGATATTTGTTAAAGGAATGCATAAAATGGGCGGATGCTTCACCAATATTTTTAACATCAACCCAATTAAACTTTGCTTTGCCGGCAGAGAGCGTAATAGATTTTTTAGCTAATATTTCTGGAAGTAAAGTAGTGGTGAGGTTTTGCATGAAATAACTAGGGCGAACAAAAATATACTGGAAATCTAACGCTGTAATTAAACGTTCAATTTTGTTGTGCGGAATTACCTTACTGGTGTCTGCACCTTGCACCGATAAAAACACAATTTGCTCAATACCATTGTTTTTAGCAGATTGTAACAAGGGTTGAAAATATTCTTCAACGTTTGAGATATGGGGTGGACGAAGCAGAAATAGTATATCAACTTTATAAAAAGCGGACGTAAAAGACGCACGATTATCGAAATCAAATTGCCTGAATTTAATATCGGGATACGCAGAAAATGCTTTTTTAGAACGTTCAACGTTTCTAACCGCAGCAATAATTTCTGAATCTTTATTTAACTTGAAGAGATAATGAATAACCTCTTGTCCAACATTCCCTGTGGCGCCTGTAATAAGTATGCGTTTCATAATATAAATGTACTAAGAATGGTTAATTTCTTGGAAAACTTTCCATCTGTTTGATATGCGAGACCTTCTTAATTAAGAAGATTAAAATATTCCTTGGGTAGGTGAATTTTAGGATTCTTATGGTTGTATTGCTAATTAAAAAACCAGAAAAAGCTTCAGTATCTCTCAATGATTTCAATGGCCTTTATTACACCTTTTTCATTAGCAATTTTAGATTTAATCTGTTGGGCATTTTTGTATAAAGCAGTATTGGTTAAGAGTTCTTGAATGCCATCTAGAAATTTCTCTTCGGTCATGTTGCTTATCGGTAAGGGTTTTACGCCTAATCCTTTGTCGTACGCTAGCTGTCCCCAAAACTTTTGATCGCCAATAGGGTATAGAATTGGGCATACCATAAATGGTTTTCCCGCTCTTAAACATTCCGCTGTGGTGCCAATGCCACCGTGGTGTATTATGGCTTGGGTTAATGGAAATAGTTTTTCATAAGGAGCAGCACTAATTACTTTTACACGAGGGTTCTTTTCTAAACGTTCGGTTTCATCAAGTCCCCATCCTTTTATCACCACCATTCTAGTATCTAACTTTTCTGTAGCCTTATTTATAGCGGTTTGTAAATCAAAGTTGCTTTTAAAGTGCATACTACCAAATGTTAAAAGTAGAGGCGGTTTACCTGATGCAATAAACTCCAAAAGTTCTTTTGGCAAAGCATCATCTGATGAGCCAAACCAAAATCCAGTAAAATGGGCGTTGCTAGGAAAATCATCGGGTTTAGGTAATAAATGCTCGCTTATGCCATAGATAAATGTTGTTTCCGGAAGTACATATTTCTTGGGCAAACCTATACTTGCTCTAAACTCTCCAACTGGTTTTTTGAGCATCCTAATTCCTAAATCCGTCAATTTATAACTCCACTTATTTAAAAAAGAGGGAATGGGTAAACCACTAAACGCAGGATTTGCAAATGCACTAGTAGTTTGAACGCCAGGTACAACCATGGCTCTAATCATCTTGTCAGGAAATTGATCAGCAAAGCTGTCTGCCATGGTTTTAACGTGGTACACAACGCGGTCGCTTTCTTTTGACAGCGCGTAGAATTCTGCAAGCGACTGTCGGATTAAAGGATACACCCATTTATTTAAATTTCTACGTATGGCAAAAGGGTTGCCTTTCATCATACGTTTTCCCTCTTCTGATTGTAAGATGGCTTGATAATCAGCTTCTATGGGTAAAAAAGATATACCATAAGATTTTACTAGCGATTCAAAGTTCTTAGCGGTTGCAAGGGTTACATGGTGTCCGCGATTTTTAAGTGCTTGTCCTAATACAGCGTACGGTTGCACATCTCCACGGGTTCCAAGCGTTAATAAAGCTATTTTCATGTTGGCCTACTCATTTGCAATTTTATATCGTACGCCTAGGTACAATTCTCTTCCCCGGGTGGGTCCCCACACGGAACTAGTGTCAAAGAATTGGCCGAAGGGGTCTTGCCAACCAATAATTGGGCGTTTTTGCCTAAAGTCAAAAATGTTTTCGCAACCGGCATACAATTCAAATTTCTTTAAATTGTAGGTAAACTGAGCGTTTACAAGCATATAATTTTCCGAAAAGTCTGGACGTTGAAACTCCGGTGGATTACCTTGCGTATTCGGTAATCGCTGTTGTCCGTACCAATGGATATTCATATCTACATGAAACTTCTCTGAAAGTGGTTTGTAGCCTAAAGTAGTTACCACTTTATGTTTGGGGTTGAAGGGCAAAAGCACCTTACGTCCTTCAATTTCTCTATACACATCTAAGAAGCTATAACCTGTTTTAAATTCAAATTGACGCCAAAAATTAAGATAAACTTCCGCCTGAAATGTGTTGCTTACGCTTTTGCCTGTAAAGTTTTCAATGATTGCTTTCCTTGGGTCGGTATCATAATCAGGAAATATTTGATTTTGAAAATCAGTGCGGTAATAATCAGCACTAAAAAACCCGGTAACGTTATCTGAGTTGAATTTCTGTGTGATATTGATGCCTGAGTTTAAGGCGCGTTCAGGTTCAAGTTGTTCTGCAAAAACAATGTCTCTTGAGCTAACCAATAAACCAATGTTTTCACTAAACAAGTTTACTGTGCGCCATCCGGTACCAATGTTCCCTCTAATTATGGTGTTTGGTGCAAGGTCATACTTTAAAAGGGTGCGTGGCGTAACTATCGTCCCAAATTGATTGTGCCTATCTATCCGCATGCCGGCAATCCAAGTTAGCTTATCCTTAAAAAATTTTGATGTGTTCTCTGCAAATAGACCTACTATATTTTCATTTCGCACGTAATTACCTGCGTAGGTTCTGTTCAACGCATTATCGGTAAACGCAATGTCTTCATCTAAATTCAAATGGCGAAAACTGAAACCTGTTTTAAGTGCGTTTTTACCATAGCTTAATTCATATTGCAGATTACTGTAAAAATTGGTCTGGTTAGCAGCGTATTTTACTGTTCCAAAATAGGATTCTTGATCTTGATAAAAACTTGAGGCGAACAGCACAAAGTTGTGTGTATCGTTTAGCCGATACCCGGTTTTGGTCCATACCTCAGGCTGATTGATATTTACGGTCTGCCCATAAACTTCGGTACTTCCTTTATCCTCCTCAGAGTTAAAAAATGTTTGTCCACCAATGCGTTGCTCATTTAAATAGCGTAAACCTAGTTTGCTGTTCCAACCCCAATCTTTAGCGTTTCCATATTTCAATTTATTGAAAATCATGTATCTAGTCAATTTAGGTACGTCTAAAAAAGTATCATTGTCTCTGTCAAACTCGTTTGCTGGTTGAACGGTGTGAACAGCCGTAAGGTTACTCCACTTTCCTTTTTGTACAGCATAATTAGCATTAATATGTTTTTCAGAAAAACTGTTGATATAGGCGTTCAGGAAAAGTTTGTCGGTTTGGTCAGGTTCTTTCGTTTCTACATTTATTTGGCCGCTAATGCTCTCAAAACCTTGCAGCACACTGTTTGCACCTTTTGAAACATAAATGTTATCTACCAATGTACCCGGAATACTGCTAATACCGTAGGTATATGTCAACCCTTGTATTATAGGAAAACCATCAATTAAAATTTGATTGTACACGCCTGACAGTCCCAGAATACGAAGTTCTTTTGAGTTGGTTATCACGTTAGTGGTCTGGGGTTGCACCGTGGTCTGTGTTTCAAAACAGCCGGCTAAATCACAACAAGCCGCTTTTCCCAATTCAGTTTGGGTAATCTGTTCGGTTTTTATTGGTTTGAGATCCGAAATGATTACTCCATCGCGCTGAGCTTTTACCACTACTTCTTTAAGGGTTTTTAACTCTTTTAGTTTAAAGGTGATAAACGTTTGGTCACTAACTTCAATTGTATCAGGAATATGACCAACATAGCTTGCAATTAGCTGTTTTGGTGCAATTCCTTGGGTTGTTAGTTCAAACTCACCTTTTAGCCCTGCGGTTGTGCCAATAGTGGTATTGACCCAATAAACGTTGGCTCCAATAAGTGGTTCGTTCTTTTGGTTGGTTACTTTTCCTAAGATATTTTGAGAAAACATCGCACCCGAAAACAGTAAACCAACAATGAATATATAATACTTCATTGCTTTCTTTTAGATGTGTGAAAAGGCAGCGTGTAAAACTATTACAGCTGCTTTTAAACTATTTACTGCTTTACTTTATAGGGTCTTTCGTCAGGATTTTCGCAACTACCTGTATTTTGAATGGCCGCATAAATTTCCTCCTCTGTTACTAAAGCAGGATTATAAGCAATTTCAAAAGTGGTGGTAGGCCCTGCTTTCACATCCTTACATGAGTTAACACCTTTTAATTTCTCAACGTTAGCCGAAATCATTTTCAGATCTGTTGAGCAAGTAATTCCTTTTACTTTGGCTTTAATTGATTTTGTGGTTTCCGATACCTGTTCTTGTTCTGTTGCAGCTTGTGCAAAAGTTGTGTTTGAGGCTAAAACAAGGGTGATAGCCAAGACGAAAATGTTTAAAAATTTTCATATTTCTGATTTTAAATTGTTTAACTAAAAATTGAACCGTGTATGCTGTTTGCTTAAACGGTTGAGATAATTAACAAACAAATTTTGGCGGTTGCCAAAAGTCAGAAATAAATTGAGAGGGTATAGATGGTTGATAACCAAAAAACACTTTGCTGGAAATATCTGGGTTTAAACCCAATTCAAAGGAAATGGTAGAAAAAATAAAAGAGCACGAGCCGCACACTTGAAACGGGTTACATAATCCATTTTCTTCGTTATCACCCTCACTATCCGAATTCTGCTTATCAAAAAGGGGTGTGCACATGCTATTACTACAACAGCTCTGTTTTGCTTCAAGCGTAAAAGGAACAGCATCAATTACTGGTTTTACCGAGAAAAACATTACCGTAAAGGCTAATATGTAGGTATAAAATTTCATTCAGATAGCTGCGAAAGTACAAAATTTTAAGACGTAGCGGTGCCTAAAATTAGTAAAGAACAGCACGCTAGCTTTGCTTACAGCACTATCTTAAATCCATTTTCCGAACACTATTTTAACACCAAAATGATTTCCCCATGTGTTCGTTGATTTATCATTAATAAAGTAAGTTCCACCAATCTGCAGTCCCAAAGACAAAGCAAATTCATTTTCAAAAAGTATGTTGTACCCCGGTTCTATCCAAGTTCCGATGTTTGTGTGATTAGCTTCATTATTTCTAGTTAAACTTAGTATTGGTGCAATAAAGAAGCCTTTTGATAATTCTAATCTATCTTCTTTTTTCTTAAAAAAAATAGGTGTTCCGATTTCCACGCCAACATGACTTAATTTATCATTTCCGTTTCGTATTCCATAATTTAAGATACTTGTCAATCTCACATCAAATAGATTGGTAATACTTTTCTGATAAACTATGGGTAAAACGTTTATATCAAGCTCTCCTGAATTGTAATATGGCTCCACCGTAACACTTGGGTTAATCCCCAAAAAAGTCAATCGTTTCTCGCGTTGTCCATATACAGCATTACATATCAACAGTGTAAGAAGTATTGCTAGGTATTTCATTTCATTTTTTATTGCTTAATACACCGCTTTGGCTAAGCTGTTGAACGTTTTATAAAAGTTATTTTTTCAACCAAAAATAAAGATAACCGAAAGGCAAAAACCGTATAAACAGCCATCATGCCACTTGAGTGTTTGGTTAGTATAGATAACCGTTTTTAATTTAACAAAATGTGATTATCTGTTTGAAAACCAATTATTCATTATTTTATGGAACCCACAAAATCTGTGTTTTTCTTTTCGACCGTTCAATTATTGCTAGACTATCCACCAACTCTGGTTTCTCTAAGATGATGCCGAATTTTTTATTGACATAGTAATTCTTATTTACGGCAATAACTTTAAGAGCGTCAATGGTCGATCCTACAAGTGCTAATCCTGCAAGTCATAAAAATTTTCTTCTTCCAAGTTCCATTTTATTTCCGCTTCAGTGTTCTCGCTATCTTTTTAAATAAGTAAAGGTTAGTCTCAAACTCACTTTTCGCTGTCCCAACCATAATGTAGTAACCATTGTCAGTAAACAACATTACCTCGTACACTAACTCTTTTGCCCCGTTATTGTCTAAACCTTCTCCAATAACTTCATAGCCAGATATTCCGTCTATTTTAATTTCATTGATTCTATTTTCATCGAGGTTTAAATCAGTATAAGGCATTTTCTTAATACGATTTATTGCTGTTAGCTTTTTGTCAACCGTCTGAACATTTGCAAGCGAGAGTCCGACAATGAAAGATGTTTTGTCGTTCGACTCAGTTGGAACTTTACCATCAACTGTGTACAGGAGCATTCCTGTCATACTCTTTCCAAATTTTAACTTGGTGTTTTCAGTATCCACTTTGAAGGGGACGGCACTTAGAGGGTCAACTGTCAACCCGGATTCATAAATAACTGAAAACATAGATTCTCGAATATCTTTATCAAAGGATGTGATTTCTTTTGGAAATGTCCCGTTGACCATAAAAGTAGTTTTTGTGTCACCAAAAACTAAAATGTACTTTGAATAATTCGTACCGTTCGCAAACTGTTCAGTAGTGAGAAAAAGTCCTTGATTCCCATTTACTTTTATTTCTTCTTTTTTCTTAAGAGTGACTCCTTGAGTCTTTAGTCCTTGTTCATTAAACCCCTTAGTTGATTCTGAAAACGGTCCAGGTATTTCCATTACAAGTATGGATGCTCCGCTGTTCATCTGTTGAAATCCCTGAAAATTTGTCGCATTTATAAATCCTGTCGGAGGTATTAAGAAAAACTTTGTCCCAGCAATTTGTTTGTGCTTGTCGGTCTTTATATTGTTTATCTCTCCTTGCCCAAAGGCTGAAATGATTGTAACGAGTCCAATTAGTGTCAGTAATAATTTAGTCATAATAGTCTTTAAAAATATGCTTGCTAACAAGAGTCCACGCAATAACCCCCATCTAGTTTTTTAGTGTTGCTGACGAAAGCCCTACGTGGTTTTGTAATGGCACTAAAATAATGCTTTTAGTACACCAACGGATATTGATGATAAAAAGGAAGATTTGTTAAATGTGCGGAAAACTCCATCTTCTCTTTTTGGCCATTTACCCATAAAAAAAATGCGCAGACCAACCTTTCGTTCAACACTGCATTCTCGCTGGGCACTACGTGCCGCTCGAATGCTTAGTTATTAGCGGTTGTCTTTATTTTTTTTAACTCTGTCAAGCAGACTCTCGAAGCCGTAAAATGGCAAAGCAAAGACGAGCATGAGCAACGGAATCCATAATATTTCAATCCAAAGTCCTCGAATATTTAAAGAAAGTGAGTAAATCAAAAGTCTGGTAGCTAGTCCAGAGATTGCCAGCTTGGTCAAAACTTTTATTTTCTTTTTGTCCGAAGTTCTCTTTAAGTTAATCTCTGCTTTTACTGATTCGATAGGTCTTTTCTTCATTAATTTTAATCAATTTTGGTCTAGTTCCGTTTTTGGTTAAACAGTCCATGTTTTTTTCTCACTTGGTTACAATTGATGAAGATGAAAAATCCAATTAGTATCGATAACAGAAAATATTTTGTTCCCACAACGCAAATGGCAGCTATAATCATCGCGATTCCTCCTCCAAAACTTGCCTGTGCACTGTCAGCCAAATCAGAACATTCAAAGTCACTAAAGTTCCAAATTAGAAGAGTTATTAAGATTACTAGGATTGAGTTTAAAAGGATGTTCAGTGTCCATTTTTGAAATTTGAAGTTCATGGTTAATTTGGTTCTGTTTCTTTGTATCCCGCCCAACGAGAGTCCACGCAATAACCCCCATCTAGTTTTTCAGTGTTGCTGACGAAAGCCCTACGTGGTTTTGTAATGGCACTAAAATAATGCTTTTAGTACACCAACGGATACTAATGGTAAAAAGGAAGATTTGTTAAATATGCGGAAAACCACATCTTCTCTTTTTGGCCATTTACCCATAAAAAAATGCGCAGCCCAACCTTTCGTTCAACACTGCATTCTCGCTGGGCACTACGTGCCGCTCGAATGCTTAGTTATTTTTTATTTTCCAAAGAGTCTTGATAAAAAGCCTTTTTTCTTATTCTTGATTACCCAAACTAATTCGGTTGGATGTCTTTCCGTAAATTGATTCGCACCAAACTTTCCCCAAGCAAAACCATCTTTATTTTTTCCTTTTCTCAAGTCAGCAACAGTCCACTCGTCTTCGTTAAATTTTTTCAGAAAATCTCTAAATTCAGGATTTTTATTTTCAAATTCAGTTTTGGATGAACACAATTTGTTTTCGTCCCAAATTGTCATAACGGTTTTGTCGTGAATTTCATTAATATGACATTTGTCTGGGCTTTCATAAAATTCCAACAAGTGTTCTAGATATTCATTCAAGTTTTGTGAGTGTACAACAAATACTGCTGGATCGTGACAAGCAAAGAACACTTTATTCGGTTTTCCATTATCATTCAAGTCCAAAATCCAATGATTTCCAAATCCATCGTGTCCAAGCGTAAGAGAATGTGCGGATAATTCCCAAAATCCGAATTGTCCAATTGAATCGAAATAAACCATTTCAGGTCCATAACCGTCCCAACCTTTCGTTTCTTTAAGTATTTCGATTATTTCGCTGTCAATATTCTTATTTGGGAAGTGTACTTTTAGTTGTTCAATTTCGGAGTCAGTTAATCCATCTTGAAATTCAAGTTGGTATTTTTCTCCATCTTCGTCTGTAAAGGTGGATTCTTTTAATTTTCCTATTATTTCAAGATTTGTCATATCGTTTTTCTCAAATAACCGCCAACGGGAGTCCACGCAATAACCCCCGCCTAGTTTTTCAGTGTTTTTGATGAAAGCCTTAACGTGGTTTGTAAAGGCACTAAAATAATGCTTTTAGTACACCAACGGATTTTAATGGTATAAAGGAAGATGTCTTAAATGTGCGGAAAACTCCATCTTCTTCTTGGCCATTTACCCATAGATAAAAATGCGCAGCCCAACCTTACGTTCAACACTGCATTCTCGCTGGACACTACGTGCCGCTCGAATGCTTAGTTATTTTTTATTTTCCAAAGAGTCTTGATAAAAAGCCTTTTTTCTTATTCTTGATTACCCAAACTAATTCGGTTGGATGTCTTTCCGTAAATTGATTCGCACCAAACTTTCCCCAAGCAAAACCATCTTTATTTTTTCCTTTTCTCAAGTCAGCAACAGTCCACTCGTCTTCGTTAAATTTTTTCAGAAAATCTCTAAATTCAGGATTTTTATTTTCAAATTCAGTTTTGGATGAACACAATTTGTTTTCGTCCCAAATTGTCATAACGGTTTTGTCGTGAATTTCATTAATATGACATTTGTCTGGGCTTTCATAAAATTCCAACAAGTGTTCTAGATATTCATTCAAGTTTTGTGAGTGTACAACAAATACTGCTGGATCGTGACAAGCAAAGAACACTTTATTCGGTTTTCCATTACCATTCAAGTCCAAAATCCAATGATTTCCAAATCCATCGTGTCCAAGCGTAAGAGAATGTGCGGATAATTCCCAAAATCCGAATTGTCCAATTGAATCGAAATAAACCATTTCAGGTCCATAACCGTCCCAACCTTTCGTTTCTTTAAGTATTTCGATTATTTCGCTGTCAATATTCTTATTTGGGAAGTGTTCTTTTAGTTGTTCAATTTCGGAGTCAGTTAATCCATCTTGAAATTCAAGTTGGTATTTTTCTCCATCTTCGTCTGTAAAGGTGGATTCTTTTAATTTTCCTATTATTTCAAGATTTGTCATATCGTTTTTCTCAAATAACCGCCAACGGGAGTCCACGCAATAACCCCCGCCTAGTTTTTCAGTGTTTTTGATGAAAGCCTTAACGTGGTTTGTAAAGGCACTAAAATAATGCTTTTAGTACACCAACGGATTTTAATGGTATAAAGGAAGATGTCTTAAATGTACGGAAAACTCCATATTTTCTTTTTGGCCATTTACCCATAAAAAAAATGCGCAGCCCAACCTTACGTTTAATACTGCATTCTCGCTGGGCACTACTTGCCGCTCGAATGCTTAGTTATTGGCAACAGTTTTTTATTCATTATTATTCAAAACGTATTTTAATCCGTCATAAAAACTGGGATAAGGAACGTGTCCATAATTATCGTAAGTTACATACTTGAATGATAGTCTATCTCCTAATTCAGATTTTACTTTTTTTGAAAATTCGAGCATTGCATTATGAACTTCTTTTTTAGGGTCAAATGGGTCAGCTAAAGAGTTCGCAACAAATAGCTTTTTGCCTTTAAATTGGTTTTGGTCTTCGAAAGATTTGTCAGTTAAGGCTCCAAAATAATATTCCATATCCGCATACCATCCTGCACTATTTCCAATATAATTTTCAAACAATTCTGGTCTTTTCAGAAAAGCATACATTACGAATAATCCGCTTAATGACCTGCCTCTAATCGTCCTTGTTCCATTTGCACGATAATTTTTCTCCATATGCGGGATTAGTTCATCTCCGATAAATGATAGAAAATTATCAGCTCCAGGATTGTCAACTTCGTATGTTGGTGTGCTTAATGGCATCATATCTCTGTTTCGGTCTGTATTTGGTATTGCAATGATTATCATTTCAGCCCGAAGTTTGTTCGTCACATTAATAGCTTCTATTAAATTGCTTTGTAATCCGTCCAAAACGTATAACACAGGATAGGTCTTATTTGAAGTTTCGTAATCTTTCGGAAGATTTACGATAAATGGTCTATTCTCATTCAAATTCTTTGATTGAATGCTATCCTTAATTCCAATTTTGATATTCACATCTTGAGAAAATCCTAATGTCGAATTCAATACTCCGATTATGATAAAAAGTAAAAGATAGTTTCTCATTTTGTGTTCTGTTCAAATTCTGACTAACGTAAACATTTGTTTCTGGTAATCAATTAATTGTAATTCCAAGCTCTTCATTAGTCAAACCAAATTTATCGATTTGATTTTTTATTCTTTTAACAATTCCGAGCTTTCTTTTCTGATCAAGGAATAAATAGCCGGATGGATTATTATAAGGCACCCCTTTTGCCACCATATTCCAGATTATAACCGCTAATTTGCGGGCCGTGGCACTTATGGCTGATGTCCTTCCTTTACGGAAGTTGATTCGCATAAAGAAGTCTCTTAACGGTGTAGATTCTTTGAGATTCCCTATTGCATTGGCTGCTTGCCGTAGAGCAATTTTCAAGCGGTTACTTCCTTTGGGAACTTTACTAGATAAGATTTTCCCTCCACTTACTTTATTATTAGGTGCAAGCCTGAGCCAACTTGTAAAATGCTTGGCAGAGGGAAACGACCGTATACCTTTTACACCTACTTCGCTGATTAGGGAAAGTACTGTAGCATGGCTCATGCCTTCGATCGCCAACATATCAGTTCCTTCCAGCATCTGATATCCTTTTAAGTTCAAGTCAATATTCTTTGGTGTGTTTTTATTGATCCGTTTATGAGGCTTAGGGTCAGTATAGTGTTGTTTTTTATTTTCATCATTTTCGATAATGTTCTCCAGTAATTCAGCTATTTCCTTATCACATTCCTGTATTTTTAGCTGTAGGTATTGATAGGTTTCCAGTTCCTGCTTTAAGGCAAACAAAAAATCTTTACGGGCATTAGACTGTAGGGCGCGGGCAATTTCCGCTTCACTTTTGCGGCAGTTTCCATGTCTCAGGGCAGCCAGTTTTTGAGGATTGGATTCACCTTCACAAACAGCATGGATAATGGCAAGCCCGGTAAGTCCACAAATATCTTTTACCACTACATCTAACCTCAGGTTTAACAAACGCAGGTATTTCTGCATTTTTTTAGAGGTAGAGGCAGCCGAATAAATTAAATTGGCTCGGTGCCTGCAATAAGTCCGCAACTGCTCGGTTTCTTCATCCGGTAAAAAGCTGCTGCTGAGCAGCCCCAGGCTATGCAGTTTTTGAATCCATTGGCAGTCCTTCACATCGGTCTTTTTACCTTGTATGTTTTTGGTGAACTTGCCATTGCAGAGGATTACTTTAAATCCTTTCGACAATAAAACGGCATAAAGATTTTGCCAATAAGTACCTGTACTTTCCATGGCCAGAGTCGTCACTTTTCGCTGTGCCAGCCAATCGGCCATGTCAAAAAGGTCATCATTAAAAACTCCGAATTCACGGATATCTTCTTCTTTCTGACCCACAGCTACCCAGTGAGAGCGGCTACCTACATCAATACCTCCTGCATGAGGATTTACAATCTCCATGCTAATAGACTGTTGTTCCATTTTTTTTTAGAATTAAGTGAAAAGCTCTAAGGAGATGCGCTTTTAGCTTGATAAATATTCTGAACGGGGTCCACACCAAGGCGTGGCCGCCACTGTAGTCATCGCAAACATCTCAACCAGGATTGTGCCCGTGCTATTATGCAACAGTTTAAAAAACGGCCTTGCATAGAGCTACACGAAAATACAATTTGTAAGTATTGGTTCTACTCGTTAGCGGAGGTAGTCAGTGGCCTGCTACATGGGGGATTATGCCTAACGTTTTGGCTATGTGTAGTGCGGGAATTTGAAAAGTTTAATATTAAGTTTGGCTTTGGTGTAGGACGTAGAAATACACCTTCTTATACTAACCAACCCCGCATTACATATAGCTATTGTTGGCGTTTCGTTATTAATATTTTCTTGTCAATTTGATTCCTTAAACTACTTTCGTCAGTATCAGGGTAAATGTCTTTTTGAAGCTCTATTAACTTCTCTTTTAGAAATTCTTCTAGTGATTTATTTCCAAACGAGTGGAAATTTAGAAATAAGTAAAGTTTTAAAAGAGCAGTGTTTTTTAAAGGTGTAATTTTTATGTTTTTGATTATTTTATCGACTATTTCCTTGTTGTTTTTTAAATCAATATCCAATAACATACAATACAACAGCAGCAATTTATATTGATTGTTTTTTGGAGTATTTTCAAATTCAGATATCTTTTTGTTAATTATCCTTTTTAGGTTAACGTGTAAAACAGCATCTGAAATCATTAGTTGGGTGACAAGGGGAATGAAACTTGTAAAAAGTCTTAGAATTTCCTTTTCAACTTCTTTAGAAGATTTTTCTTTTTGAAATTCAAACTCGTTGATAAGTTCGAAACCTAATTTTATGTATGATTCAATAATAAAATCAAAAGTATTTGTCATTAATAATTCATCATCAATGGAGGACATGCTTCTAAAAACCCTTGACAGTATGAACAGATGCCTTTCTAGTTGAGAATGTGTATAATCAATTTCTTTTTGTTGAGGAGTTTTAACTTTAACATCATCTTGAAATGTTTGAATAGGCTTTAAGTTATCCATCATCTCATCCTGATCTTCAAGACTAACAGGTGTTTGATTGTTTACATCAATTTTGCCGAACAACTTAGTTAGTCCTTCTGTTTTTCCAATTTTTATCGATAATAGGTCGTCATGTTTTTTATCGTATTTATCATTAAGTGATTTTAAAGCATTTTCGGTCTTGTTTAGAACTTTAATCAAGAATTTCTTATTTCCACGTTCTAATCCAGATAGTATTTCAAGTTCATTTGCAAATTCAAGATAAACCATCTCATTTTTAGGCTGGAATAAGTCATTGACGTATTTCTCATTAGACTGCATATAAACAGATGTGAAATACTCCATTACTCCGTTCAAACGAAATGTATATCTATCTGTCAGGTTGTTTTTTCTCAATATCCCTTTCTCTAGCAGATAGTCTAAAAGGTCTTTTGTATCAGTTACAAACCGAATGTTATTTTCTTTAAATTCTTCTATGTACTGTGTAAGTTCTGAATACGTAATTGAATAATTTGTTTCACTATGTTTTGTTAAAAGCTTATTTGATAAGTTGGCAAAGAATTTTTTGAATAAATCATAGTCATCTTGACCTAATGCGGCTATCTCTTCACGTCCTAAGAGCTTGTCAACGTACAGGATTATCATTTCAATATTGTCATGAATGTTTATTCCCTTATCTTTTTTGTAAATCCATAAAAAAAGAGAGAGAGACCAATAGTTGTACGGAATGTTTAGTTGAGAGAAAATTGTTAGTACTTTACCTACAATTTTTTCTTTTTCATCGGGTGCATATTCATCTAGAACCTTTTCTGTTTGTGTTCTTATGCAAGACCGATTTAAAGGGTGAATAAAGGCTTTTTGAAGTGATGCTCCATTAATTTGGAAGGTGTTATTATATGTTAGACTTTCTTGGGTCTCTAATGAAGTGATTGTAATCTTGTGATTTGTTACTTCATTTAGTAGGCTAATTATGAATTTGGTTTGTTTTTGATTATCTGGATTATAATTGTCTATAAGAAAGTGAAAGCTTTCTTCTTTAATTAAGATTTCAGCGTCAGCTTTATTTAAAAAGTAGTTTTGACGTAAATAATCGGTTAAATCAAAACTTGATATTGAGAAGGCATTTTTGAACTCAATGTATATAGGAATTAATTTATGTTCGAAATAGTTATTTAGTAAGTCAAGCTGTATTTTTCTTAGCAAAGAGGTTTTACCTGTTTTATCTTTTCCAAAAATGATATGGTTAGCTTTGCTAATATTTTCAGTTGATATTGATTTACCCTGAGTGCTATTTTTTTCGACATTTTCAAAATGTGAAGTGCCTTTTATTATTGGTGCATTAAAGAAGTCTAAGAAATTTTTGTCAGCTCTTTCTTTTTTATTGAAAATTACCAATGAATTGGCATCGATAAGCGTTTTTTCAAAAAGCTTTTTAGTTTGCTTGTATATCTTAACTTCTCTTTCTTTTTCTTTTTCTACAGGTATAGATGTGCTATAGCTTTGAGTTAGTGAAAAAACATTATCAGAGTTGATATAACGATGTTTTTCAATATTAACTTCAAATGTATTTAAATCAAAATCAAGCAAAGTAAAACCATTTTCACTTCCATCTTTATTTGACATTAAAGCCATTGAGGAAAGTTTAAGTATACCTGTATTGGTGCTAAACAGAATACTTGGCTTGTGCTTATGATAATGGCCAGTAGTGAGAATGTGAAAATGTTCGTGAATTATATCTTCAACCTCAAATTGATTGAAATTTCTTAAATCTTCAAGAGGGTGATGCATTATTGCAATTTTGATATCGCAATCCTTTATTTTTTTTACTGATTTTTCTACTATTTCCTTTGATAATAATAATTTGTTTGTGTGATCTCCTATAAATGCCCTCCAGCTAGTATTTAAAGAAACAATGCCAATTTTTTTATTATCTATTGTACGTTTAAATATTTGTGATAGTTTGTTTATTTCATCATGTTGTTGATAAAATGAATTTATGAACTTGAAGTAATTATTTGATTTAGCAAAACTGAGCTCAAATTGTTGGTCTTCTGCCAAAACAAATTTATCAACTTCGTCATTATTCTTAAACCTATTTATGTGTTCTGTTACAATAGGCAATTCTACAGAGTCTATATCATTATCGTGGTTTCCTTGTGTTAGAATTAAATTGTCACTTGAAACATTTAATGTTTCAAGTATTGGGGCAATAAATTCGTTTCTAGCATCAATGAAATTATTTTCATTATTTCCAGACCAAACTAAGTCACCAGAAAGGATAATTAAGTCAATTTTCTTGTCTTGCTGAATATTTTTTAGTTTGTCTGTTAGAATAGGTTGCAACCGTTCTATTCTATCATTATGTTTTCCGTAATGTAAGTCTGAAAAATGTATTATTCTCATTTTATTTTTTTAATGAACGCCAATTTGCTAATTTGTACTGAAATGGCTTTAATGCAATACCATTTTCAGCCAGCACTAAAGTAAAAAAAAAAGCAGAAAACTTACTTAAACCACTGTCGGCCATTTTTGTACAAATTTGCTGTTATAGCCAGTTTTTTCTTCTGTCAAAAAGGTTGTCCCACATTTTTCTTGAATATTAAACAGAATGCTTCGTCAGCCTTTCCATATAGTTTTTCGTATCCGTCCAAGTTGTCGATGTATTCATTCAGTTGTTGATTTGTCAATGTTGTTTTAGATTGCAAGTCTGAAATTTTGAACGGAAATTGGCTGTTGTTCGGATTAGGTGTATGTAAGAATAATGCGTCATAATAGCTATCAAAGTCGAGTATAATTGAATAAAGTTGAAAGTCGGTTTTCAATTGTTTTGTTTTATCCATGATGAAGTCGAAGTGTCTAAACAACTTGTCTAGATGTGGTTTTCGTCTTTTAAAACTTTCATTACCGTAGCCTTTCCAGTCGAAGTGCCAATGCCAATTGTCAAACCATCCATTTGGGTCATTAAAGTCTACCTTCCATGTCGATTTCTCAAAATCAATATTGGTTTCAAGATTTTTATAATAACGTCTGAGTCCTCTATGTTTTTTTATTCCGGTCATATCTAAGTTGTGCTGTCGGTCTAAAATTGGCTATAACATGAAATATCAACAATGTGTTGATATTTCGTTTTAAGTTCTTAAGTGTATAGTTCTGTTAAACAATAACTTATCCGCTCTTAAGCGTTAAAAATTGGATTGGTAGTGTGCACAAGTTGTACACTATTTGTGTGACAATACAATTTTCAATCACTCCACCACGGGCAGCACTTTACTACTTACTTCTCCAAAACCAATCCTCACTTCATCATTTTTGCAAAAACCGCGCATTATTACGGTATCACCATCGTTAATAAACTTTCGTTCTTCTCCATCGGCTAGGGTTATAGTTTCTGCGCCACGCCAGCTTAACTCCAACATACTCCCACGGTTTTCTTTTTCAGGGCCACTAATGGTGCCGCTGCCCATCATGTCGCCTGTGTTTATGTTGCAACCATTTACCGTATGGTGTGCCAACTGCTGACTAATATTCCAATACAAATATTTGAAGTTAGAAAAACATACTTTGCTTTCTGTTTCGCTGTTTTCAGGCTTTATATACACCTCTAGTTCAATATCAAAAGTCTTTTTGCCTTCTACTTGTAAGTACTTCATCGGTTTTGGCTCTTGCTTTGGACTTTCCGTTCTAAAGGGTTCTAAAGCATCTAGGGTAACCACCCATGGAGAAATGGAACTCGCAAAACTTTTTCCTAAAAATGGCCCTAAAGGCACGTATTCCCAAGCTTGTAAATCGCGCGCGCTCCAATCATTAAACAACACCATTCCAAAAATATAATCTTCAGCTTCTTCCACGCTAATACGCTCGCCCAAAGGCTTTCCATCCATGGTAATAAAGGCCATTTCCAGCTCAAAATCTAATAATTTACTTGGGCCAAACACGGGTTCATCCGCATCTTTTGGTTTGCTTTGTCCCATAGGGCGGTGCACGGGTTCACCACTTACAATTATGCTGCTGCTGCGCCCGTGGTAACCCACCGGTAAATGCAACCAATTTGGCATTAAAGCATTTTCAGGACCTCTAAACATAGTACCTACGTTTTCTGCGTGTTCGCGGCTGCTATAAAAGTCGGTGTAATCTTGTGTAAAAACGGGTAAAATCATTTGCACTTCACGCATATCATAAAGCACATGCTTACAATGTTCTTCATTTTTGCGCAACGTGTCGTTCTTTTCGTCAAACAAATCGGCAATTCTATTGCGCACCGCACGCCACGTTTTTCTCCCTAAGGTGATAAAATCGTTTAAGGTGTCTTGCAAAAACACATCATCCGGCAAAAGCAATCCATCTAAATAACCATATTGATGTAGGGCACTTAAATCAATGGCACAGTCGCCAATGCGTGTACCAATGGTAGTTGCGTCATCTTCGTAAGGAATAAAAGCGCCAAAAGGAATGTTTTGAATAGGGAAATCTGAATCTTTTGGTACGTTTATCCAGCTCTTTCTGGTAGGATCGTTTGCTGTAAGCATTTTGTGATTTAATTTTGAGCAATATTATAAAATAGCCCGTGGCTACAAAAACTTATTCCATGCAAAGAGATAAACAAATTTTTGAACTCATCCAAGACGAGCAACATCGGCAAACCGAAGGTATTGAGCTGATTGCCTCTGAAAACTACGTGAGTAAACAAGTGATGGAAGCTATGGGCTCGGTATTAACTAATAAATATGCGGAAGGTTTTCCCGGCAAACGGTATTATGGCGGTTGCGAAGTGGTGGACGAAGTAGAAACGCTGGCCATAGAAAGGGCAAAAGCACTTTTTGGTGCGGATTACGCCAATGTGCAGCCACACTCTGGAAGTCAAGCCAACGCAGCGGTATTTTTGGCTTGCCTAAAGCCAGGAGATAAAATTATGGGTTTTGATTTATCGCACGGAGGACACCTTACACACGGTTCGCCTGTAAATTTTAGCGGTAAATTATATAAAACTGCTTTTTATGGTGTAGAAAAAGAAACCGGACTAATTGATTACGATAAAGTAGAAGCAAAGGCGATAGAGGAGAAGCCCAATATGTTGATTTGTGGTGCTTCGGCTTATTCACGTGATATAGATTTTGCACGCTTTCGCGCGATAGCCGATAAGGTTGGGGCGTTGCTTTTAGCAGATATTTCACATCCGGCTGGTTTAATAGCCAAAGGTTTGTTGAATGATCCTGTTCCGCATTGCCACATTATTACCACAACCACCCACAAAACCTTGCGCGGCCCAAGAGGTGGCTTAATTATGATGGGTAAAGATTTTGAAAACCCGTTTGGACTGAAAAATCCGAAAGGTGAAACCCGTATGATGAGTGCATTATTAGATTCAGCGGTATTTCCGGGTACACAAGGTGGGCCATTAGAGCATGTAATAGCCGCCAAAGCGGTAGCTTTTGGAGAGGCGCTTACCGATGAGTTTTTTGAATACACTATGCAAGTGAAGAAAAACGCAGCCAAGTTAGCCGATGAATTAGTGGGTAAAGGCTACGGAATTATTAGTAAAGGCACCGATAATCACTGTATGTTGATTGACCTACGGAACAAAAATATTACGGGAAAAGATGCAGAAAAAGCGCTTGGCAAAGTGGACATCACTGTAAATAAAAATATGGTTCCTTTTGATGATAAATCTCCCTTTGTAACCAGCGGCATTCGCATTGGCACGCCTGCTGTAACTAGCCGTGGTTTAGATGAAAACGATATGGTGAAAATTGCTAATTTTATTGACCGTTGTATTTCTAATCATAGTGATGAAGCAGCGTTGGAAGCCATTCGCGGTGAAGTAAATGAAATGATGAGCGACTATCCGTTGTTTGCGGGTGAGGCGGTAGCATCTTAATATAGCTATATGATAAACTCAACGGAATCAGAAAGCCACCATAAAAACTTGGAGCAAATGCCTTTGGCTACTTTGTTATCAAGTATGAATAAAGAGGACAAATCGGTTCCGTTGGCGGTAGAAAAAGCACTTCCACAAATAGAAGCCGTGGTGAAAAAGGCGGTGGAGTTATTAAAAAATGGAGGAAGGTTGTTTTACATAGGAGCCGGCACTAGCGGACGGTTAGGTATTTTAGATGCTTCGGAATTACCGCCTACTTTTGGTGCTAATCCAAACCAAGTGGTGGGTTTAATTGCGGGTGGAGATACTGCCATACGTAAGGCCGTAGAATTTGCGGAAGACGATACGGAGCAGGCATTTAGAGATTTGCAAGCGCATAGTATTTCTAGTAAGGATATGGTAATAGGCATTGCTGCTTCTGGTACTACACCTTACGTTATAGGCGGATTAAACATGTGTCAAGAAAGGAACATCGCAACAGCTTGCATTACCTGCAACGCTAAGGCACCCGTAATTGAGGTGGCTGATTTTCCAATAGTTGCAGTGGTAGGGCCGGAGTTTGTAACCGGCAGTACGCGTATGAAAGCGGGTACCGCACAAAAACTTATTTTAAACATGATTTCCACTGCCGTGATGATTCAACTTGGGCGCGTAAAAGGAAACCGTATGGTGGATATGCAATTGAGCAACAACAAACTGGTTGATCGTGGTACACGGATGATTATGGAAGAACTTGGCGTAGATGAAATAAAAGCCAAGGCATTATTGGAAACGTATGGTAATGTGCGGAACGCTATTGAGGGTTTTTTGTAGGTGGTTGTTACTCGTTTGTTACTCGTTTTATCTGTTAGTCGTTATCTGTTATCCATTATTGGTTGACGAAATAACCATTAACGAACAACCTTCAACGGATAACCATTAACCGATAACTATCAACGAATAACCTTCAACGAATAACCCTAACACATTAAAAATCAATCAACCAGCATACTCAACTGAATTCTCTTCCTAGCAACATCAACTTCTAGCACTTTAACTTTTACTTGCTCATTTAGCTTTACCACTTCGTTGGGGTCGCTTACAAAGCGGTTGGCTAATTGCGATACATGAATTAAACCATCTTGTTTTACACCAATATCTACAAAAGCACCAAAGTTGGTAATGTTGCTCACCAAGCCATCCAAAATCATCCCCACTTTCAAATCTTCCACTTTTCTAATGTTCGGATCAAAAGCAAATAGGGTAGCGTGTCCTCGGATGTCTCTACCCGGTTTTATTAATTCATTTTTTATATCCTGTAAAGTTGGCAAGCCAATTTCTTGAGTTACAAAAGCGTTTAAATCAATTTTTTCTACTATGCTTTTTTTGCCAATCACTTCATCCAACGAAAGTTTTAACTGCTTGGCCATTTTGTTGGTAACCGTGTAGCTTTCAGGGTGCACAGCGCTATTATCTAATTTATTAGCCGATGCTGGAACACGTAAAAAACCAGCCGCTTGTTCATAAGCCTTTGCACCTAAACCACTCACCTTTTTTAATGCTTCACGCGATGTAAACGCTCCGTTTTCTTGCCTTTGCTTTACAATGTTTTCTGCTAACTTTGGTCCAATACCAGAAACGTATTGCAATAGGGAAGGGCTAGCAGTATTCACATTTACACCCACTTGGTTCACCACACTTTCTACCGTTCTATCTAAACTTTCTTTCAATTTAGTTTGATCTACGTCATGCTGGTATTGTCCAACGCCAATAGATTTTGCATCAATTTTAACCAACTCAGCCAAAGGATCCATTAATCTACGGCCAATGGAAACAGCGCCTCTTACGGTAACGTCAAACGTAGGAAACTCAGCACGTGCAATTTTGCTGGCGGAATAAATGCTAGCACCCGCTTCGTTTACCATATACACATCTACGTTTCGGTTAAAACGCATTTTTCTAACCACATCTTCCGTTTCTCTGCCGGCAGTGCCATTTCCAATAGCAATTGCGTTTAGTTTATAGGATTCTATAAGCTTGCTAATTTTGCTCATGGCTTGGCTTATTTCTTTTTGTGGCGGGTGCGGATAAATGTTTTCGTTGTGCAGTAAATCGCCTTTTTCATCTAAACATACCAACTTGCAGCCCGAGCGAAATCCAGGATCTACAGCCAACACGCGTTTTGGGCCAATAGGAGGCGTTAGTAATAATTGGCGTAAATTTTCAGCAAACACACGTATGGCTTCGGTATCTGCTTTTTCTTTTGCCTGCTGATTCGTTTCGTTTTCTAAGCTGGGTTTTAGCAAACGTTTGTAACTATCGGCTATGGCCAACGCCACTTGATCAGCCGCTTCATTGTTGGCTTTTATAAAAATACGGTCTAAAATATCTAATGCTTTTTCGGCATCAGGAGCAATGTTTAGCTTTAAAAAACCTTCTGCTTCACCACGTTTTAATGCTAAAAAACGATGGCTCGGTATTCGGTTTAGGCGGTCTTCAAATTTTTTAAAATCACGGTAGGTTTCAGCATCTTCAGGGTTTTCTTCCCACGCTTTTTTTACTGCTTTCGCGCATATTAGGGCTTCACGTCCAAACAGTCTTCTCAAGCTTTCTCTAGCGTAAGCCGATTCATTTATCCACTCGGCCATAATGTAGCGCGCACCTTGCAAGGCGTCTTCCACGTTGGCTACATCATCATTTATAAAACGCTCTGCAAATCCTTCAACATCGGTAGTTTGCTGCTTCATAAGCGTTCCCGCCAAGGGTTCTAAACCTTGCTCTTTAGCAACGCTAGCTTTGGTTTTACGCTTTGGTTTATAAGGCAAATACAAATCTTCTAAAACGGTAAGTTGCCATGTATTTTTCAGTTTCTCAAGAAGTTCAGGCGTCATAGCCTCTTGCTGTTCTATACTTTTTACAATAGCTTCTCTACGTTTTTCCACTTCTTGCAAAGCAGCATATTCCGTTTGAATATTTTCTACCTGTACTTCATCTAAACCACCCGTTTGCTCCTTGCGGTAGCGCGCTATAAAAGGAATAGTGGCACCTTCATTAAGCAGAGTGAGGGTGTTTTCAATTTGCTTGAGCGATATGTTTAAATTTTTGGAAAGGAGGGAAGCGAGCATAACTAATATTTTGAGCCGTAAAGATAGGAGTGAAGCAATAGAATTTCCACCAAAGCTATTCACCATAAAACATACTATTTAGTGAATACATTCACCATTTATTATAACATTTGGTGAATAGGAGGTATATTTGTGCAAATTGAAAAGAAATGTATCCGCGTAAGCTGCTTGCTGTAGTAAAGAGAAAAATGGGAAAAGGCAAGGCCATAATTATAATTGGGCCAAGGCAAGTGGGTAAAACCACACTCATTGAAAATTTACTTGCCAATAAAAAGCATTTGTTTCTTAATGCAGATGATCCTGTTGTAAGGAAACTACTAACCAACCCAACTACGGAGCAGCTTAAAACGCTTATTGGTAGCGAAACAATTGTGTTTTTGGATGAAGCGCAACGCGTTGAAAACATAGGGATTACGCTAAAAATTATTACCGACCAATTCAAACACGTACAACTTTTGGTTAGTGGTTCTTCCGCTTTTGATTTAGGGAATATGCTAAACGAGCCGCTTACCGGACGTAAATGGCAGTATGATTTATTACCAATTAGTTGGCAAGAAATAGAAGCTTTTGAAGGAATGCTAAAAGCCCAACAGCAACTTGAAACCAGAATGTTGTATGGTTTTTACCCTGATGTGCTGAACCATAAAGGGGAGGAAGTGGAGGTGCTTATGCAATTGGTAAACAGTTATTTATACAAAGATATTTTAGCCTTGGCAAACCTCCGTAAGCCAGAATTATTAGAGAAAATAGTGCAAGCTTTGGCCTTGCAAATAGGAAATGAAGTGAGCTATAATGAGCTGGCACAATTGGTGCAGGTAGATAAAAACACCATTGCCACGTATATTGATGTATTAGAAAAAGGGTATATCATTTACAAACTGCCCAGCTTTAGCCGAAACCTTAGAAACGAATTAAAAGCAAGTAGAAAAATTTATTTTTATGATGTTGGCGTACGCAATGCGGTAATCGGAAATTTTAGTCCCTTAGATTTACGGCAAGATAAAGGTGCTTTGTGGGAAAATTTTTTGATTTCAGAAAGATTGAAAGCCAACCTGTATAACCAAAAGTTGACCAAATTATACTTTTGGCGCACCACGCAGCAGCAAGAAATTGACTTGATAGAAGAAGAGGGTGGCAACCTAAGCGCGTTTGAATTTAAGTGGAATCCTAAAGCCAAAATTAAAGTACCTTTAACGTTCACTAGAAACTATACCGCTGAGGTTCATAAAGTTGATATGGATAATTTTAGAGAATTTTTAGTGTAACTCAAGTTAACCATGATTCTAAGGTTTATTAAGTTCAAGTATTTACTTTTTTCATTATTAGTTGGTTGCAGTTTTTCAGGAAACGCCCAGTATCCGTTTGAAGCATTTCCAAAGCCGAACTATAAGGTGTTTGATACCTATTTTACAGACTCAAGTTTATTTACCTCCGAAATGCTTGATGTACCATTTTCTTACAACATTATGCTAGATGACGATTCAACAAAAATTTCCTTCGCTTATTGCCAAGAAGAAGAATTTTGTCCGCTTAAATCTATAATACTTATTAAGCGATTTGGAAAGCGCGTAGCCATCTATAAAAGTTATTTAGATTTCGGTGTTTTTGGCCATGGTGTTTTTCCTTCCATCCAAGTGGCCGACTTAAACAAGGATGGTCTTTCAGATTTAAAGCTTTCCATTCGAGGTACTGGAAATGGTTTTGCAGGATTTTACAACAGGCAATTGTTTTTATATCAAACCAAAGAAAATGGTTTTAAGTGTTTGAGCTATTTAGATTTAATTGGTGAAGAACGCACAGAACGGGATTTTAATAAGGACGGAAAATTTGAACATATTGTACGCTCATTTACCAACGTAAACGGACATGCGTATTGGATATATAATTTATATAGTTTTAAGGGAGATGCATTAGTTAATGTGAATTACTTGGCTGATTATCCCATACTTATTCCGTATTTAAATAAACCTTATTATAAGGTTACTACTAAGATTTCCCGTAAGGAAATGAAAAAATATGTTGCCAAAAAGCCAGAGGATTATAAGTATGTTGCACTTAAACCAGAATAGGGTAATTCCAGATTCGTATTTTGTTATCCTCACGTTAGCATTCGCGATTCGTAATTCAACATTCAACATTCGGAAACCATCATTTGTAATTCTAAATTCCTCGTACCTTCGTCAGATAGGCTTTGAACGTTCTACTTTCAACCTTTATCATTAAAACTTTAAAACCCCTCATGTCTTATTCCAAAAAACGCTCAAGAGAATCACGCGCAGCTATAGAACGCATTTACATCGCAATGCGGCATTTGCTGATTCGCGGAAGCTACAAACCAAACGGTTTAAGCGGCCAGCTTTTAAAAGAAGCGCTACACAGCTTAGAGCCAGAAATTTATGGTTCTATTAATGATCCGGAAAAAGTAGAGTTGGATGGATTACTTTACGTGGCCGAACGCCTACCTATGGGCATTGAAGAATGTCAGTTTGTACAATTAATTGCACGTGAAGGGTTTTTGGAAAGTGGCCATATACCTATTGTTCCGCAAAAGCGTAGGAGAAACTGCTATCGCATTGATGATAACCGTATGTATGTGGAAATGAGCCGGGGGCGCAGTGATATTTACGATATTCTTACCCATCTTACCTTTTTATCTATTGAAGCCGATAAAATTAAAAATAACGCGTTAGACCTTAAGGGACACGTAAAAGATAATTGGAAACGTTTGGCAGAAGTGGTTCAATTTGAGAAGGATGCACAGGAGTTTGATGAAAAACGTGCTTTGGTTTATTTGAGTAATGTGCTAGGCCGTACTGTGCAAGAAACGCATGAAGCTGTGCTGAAATTTAACAAGAGTGAGGGTAGTAATAGTTTATACCATTTAATCTATTGGTTGGGGCAAGTGGCTATTAACGAGTATAAAGAAGGAGCTAAAAAAGAAATTTCTTTTTCGGCCAAATTGCGCGATGTTTTGGGACATCATGTGTATGGCGAGCAATGGGCGGATGGAATAAAAAGTACGTTAGTAGCCAAAAATATGGTGCATCGGCCCTTGCATATTATTAGTGCCAACTTACACAGTTTTGTTAATATATTATATGGTTTTGAGTTGGAGCAAGAGCAACATTTTAAGGATGTATATGCGCTGGCTACTCACACGCGTAATAACCCTGAAGCCACCTATAAAATCCGTAAAGCAGCCATAGATAAGGGTTTGATTGAGATAGCTGATAGTTCTGGAACTAACTTAGGGGTACAACTGATAGATTTAGGAAAGGTAAATTTGGCAAGTATTCCGTATAATTTTACCCTTTCTAAAGATGAAGAAGCACCTGTGTTAGTAGTGATGGATTACGCTTTTGGTGAGCAAGCGTATGAGTGTATGGATGAGTTATTGAAGTCGTACGAAAAAGGAGAAAAGCCTTTACGATTGAATGTAAAGTCTATTTCGATAATGGGCAAAGCGGGTATTTTAAAAGGTGGTAAAGGAGATATTATGATTCCAACCGCGCACGTATTTGAAGGTACCGGAGACAATTATCCGCTAGAAAATGATTTTACAGAAAGTGATTTCCGTGAAAGTGGTTTGGAGTATTATGAAGGTACCATGACCACCGTTTTGGGCACTTCTTTACAAAACAAAAACGTACTACATCATTTTTTAAGCAGCACTTGGCGCGCCATTGGTTTAGAGATGGAGGGTGCACATTATCAAAAAGCTATTCAAAGTGCTAGCCGCATTCGCCACAGCATAAGTGCAAATGTAAAAGTGCGTTATGCGTATTACGCTTCTGATAATCCACTAGTTACCGGAAGCACCTTAAGCAGTGGTTCGCTTGGCGCAGAAGGGGTAAAACCCACGTATTGGATAAGTTTGAAAATATTAGAAAAGGTGTTGGGGTAAGAATTTCCATCTTGGTATTTTTAAGCATTTAATATCTCGGTTAGCATTAACTAAATTAAAGAATGACGAAAATTTCATCCTGATTAGGTTGTTAATAGCTTATGCAGCTTTTAGTAATTCAAAGTTACCGCAAACTATTTAATATTCTACGCACAGTAGTGAGACCCTTGCTAATTGTAAAAAAACAGGTTGCTTTGTAGTTCAATAAAACGAGCGAAAACTATGCGTGTGCTAATTCCATTTTTATTTAAACAAATTCTGTTTCCGGAGAGCTAGATTTCCGTGCAATTGCACTTTTTCGCTCCCGGTCATTTTTGGTCGGGATTTTTTTTGTCCAATCTGAAAATTCTCAATTGTTCGTGTTTCCAACATTGGAGGCATGTCTAATTGTGATAGCTAGTGCTGGATAAAATCCCAAACTCCACTATATTTTATTATTAAAAGAAGAAAAAAATGGCAACTCAATTAGCCGAATCATATTATTTAAAAGCGCTTGAAAATTACCCATGGGAATTAAGCGAAGCATTGGAGCAATTGCAATATGCTTTAAGTTACAATAACCAACATCCTGCTGCCAATTGCCTAATGGGTCAGTTACAAATGGAATATTTAAAGAACCCTACGGAAGCAGAGTATTACTTTGAACAAGCTTTAGTTTTTGACGCTCATTTCACTTGTGCCTACGAGCATTTAGTTAAATTATACATTAGTCAAAACCGCTTAAGGAAGGCCGAGAGGGTGCTGTATTTTATGCAAAAACTACCAATGGTAAAGCAAACATTCTTATTCGCAGGTATATCTACTATCCTAGAAAAACGAGGCGCTTTAAAATTGGCAAAGCAAAATATGCAAATGGCCTTAGCTTGTGCTGAAAATCAAGATGAGCTTACTTTTTTTCAAGAGGAAGTAAATCGTTTAAAAGTGAAAACGAAAACGCTAAAGAAGCTTAAGAAGTGATGCGGTATAAACCTATCAGGAATCTTCAAAAGATTCCTGATAGGTTTTAAAAAAAAGGAATAAACCTTTACAAGTTTATTTAAGGTTGATAACTCGTTTAACAGATAACAGTTTGTCTTTATAACTTAAAAAACCTTGAAGCGGAATAAGCTTTATTATCATAGTGTATTGTAATAAAATAGCAACCACTTGGAAATGTTGAAACATCTAAGTTTACTTGATTAAGATTGTTTGGAATTGAGCCGCTTCTTATGCGTTTTCCAACGCTATTATGTATACTAAAAGTTTTGGGGTCACCGCTATCCTGTAGTTTTATGGTGAGCATATTATAAGTAGGATTGGGATATATGGAAACAACATTACGTTTGGGTGCATTTCTTCCGATACTATTACAAGCGTTAGATACAATCAGAACATTATCTGTACTTACTAGCTTGTAGCAATTGGCTTTACAAAAGTTTCTTAAACACTTTTCAATAAAGCCTCACTCCATTCCATTCCGCCTGGAAGTGCTGCACTGCAAAATTCTAAGTGTATTACACGTCTGGGATTGGTGGAGTTTGATTTTGATGAAGCGTGTAACAATAGAGGTTTCATGAGTTGAACACCGCCACGTTTTATATTACAAATCATAGGGTTGCTATTACTGATAATTAGTGCTATCTCTTGGTCCTTCAGGCGTTTTTTATGCGAACCTGGTAGAATTTTAAGGGAGCCATTGTGCTCCGTACTGTCGTCAAGGTGAATGCGAATGGTAAAGGTATTATGCAATATTTCCTCAGGTGGACAAACCGAGTGAAAATCTTCCTTTTGTGTCCAACCAGCGTAACCTTCCAAATCAATTTTTTCTTTTACGTTGATGGTAATGTCTTGATGCCAAGTTACATACCAATTATTGTGTTGTGGTTTGTCAAAATAAATTGCTTTAGTTAAGCTTGCGTTTGGAGCAACTTCTTTTAGCAGTTTTTCTAGTTTTACATTAAAGATAATGGGCCATAATTCTGGAATATTACGCAGTAATTGCCGTACTGCAATAGCTTCCTGTGGATTTTCACTCTTTTGATGTTTAATGAATTGGTGCACTCGATGTTTCATTTTGTCCACTTCTTTTTTCGAGTATATATTTTCCAGTATGTCTGAACCCTGCTTGTTGATTCGGTTCTTTAGTTTTTCTAATCGGTTGGCATCTAATTCCCATTCGTACTGCTCCAAGTTTTCTTTTATTAAACTCTTTAATCGCCTTTTAAAGGTTTTAGGTGCCAATACTTTAATACGAGAACCAAATCCGAGTATCTCACGCTCAAATTCAAAATTAATTTGCACATCCACAGAAATCACAATACCATTGTTAAGGGTTTCTATATGTTTTTGTGATGGGTGAATAGGTTTTGTAAGAATATACGGGGCGTTTTCTCTTTCCACAAAAAGGATTACATTCTCTACAGCTAAACCTTGATTTACAGTAACGCCCACCACGTGTTTAAAATAATCATGCACATTGAAATCAGCAGGTTTAAAAATTTCGCGTGGCAAAAGGCCTATTGATTCAATGCGATCTAAAGCCAACAGCATATTTGTTTTGCTACCCGTAATACGGCCTAAAACAAACCATCGGTTTCGATATTCTTTAAGTAGATAGGCACAAAATGAAAATGTGGAGGCACTTCTAGCTTTAAAGCTTTGGTATTCAATTTTCAAACTTGTTTTTTGTTGTATCGCTTTATAGAGCTTGTCAATATGCTCTAATCCTTTTAAGTTTTCATTTTTCTCAAAATCAATAATCGACTCTTGATGGGTTTTGGCAGTGTGAATTTTATCTTCCAAACGGTTTACCATACCACTCAATTCCTGAAAATGTGAAAAACCTTTAAACTGTCGCAGTATCTCCGTTACTTCCGTAAGTTTAGATAAATCTTGTTCCGTAAGTGGAATGTTGGTTATGGAGTATGCGGGATCTGCGTAGGCATAATACTTTTTTTCTAAAACAAGAATAGGTGCATTATAGCCCAACTTATCGCTGCGCATGGTTTGTAAATCCATTTGAACGGTCCGTTTGCTTACACCCTTATCAATTCCTTCGTATTCATACAGCGCATCACTGCACGCATCAATTAAATCTTCTAACGTCCACTTTTTAAAGGGATTACGTAAACAATTATCTAAGGTGCGGTAGCGAATAAGTGCGTTCCGGTTAACAGGCATCTGAAAGTTTTTTCAAAGAAAACAAAAATAAATTTTACTGCGCAAAAAGACTGCGCACTAGGGTTTCACCTTTGCTGCGTCAATAAGAAAAACACCCCCGCTGCTTAAAAGCGGAATGTTGCCAAAAGCAGCAGAGCAGCGGGGCATCGTTTTAAGATTTTAATAAATAAGGATTAAAAGTTGAATAATGTAAATATGAAAATAGCAATGGAAAAGACCGTGGCATTCAGAAAATTTAGAGGAGGATTAAAATTTGATTTTAGGGAAGCCGAGAAGCTCCGAAGTATTGAGGAGATCACTTGGCAGAACTTAATCAAATAAAAATTAGATACTACATTTTATGTAAGCCTTGACTTTTTTGGTTCTTTTTGGGGTCAAGCCAAAAACAAACGATAAACTAATGAATGTAAATTAGTTACAACGCTAAAATCAAAGAAAAAAAAGTATAAATATGGGAACAGGTCACATTTGGATAGGTGATCCAGACTGTAAATCTGGTGCTTAATGGTTAGTAAATTCGAATCTTACTATTCCCACTATAAGGTTCTTTAAAATTAATAAAAAGACAGTGCTTTTCAGGCACTAAAAATAGTAGGTTCGTTTTCATGAGAGTCTGAGATATGGGTTTCTGTATAGCCCTATGATGCGGTGCTTTTTGGCATTTGTATTTCACTCTAAGTAAAGGAATGTGCTACCACACTACAGGTCATGGGTTCGATTCCCATTTTCGCTTACGCGAAGTAGCTCAGTTGGTTAGAGCAGTAGTTTTTGGTTTGCGGTGGTTCGACTCCACCCTCCCGATTCAAAAGGAGGTAACTCAGCTGGTAGAGTAGCCAACTTCCTTAAGGTGGAAGTTTTTAATAGACTGAAAATCTATTTAAATCAGAAAGTTAATCCCTTTTAAAAAGGATTGCCTGAAAGCAGTTGTTGGCAAACTAAAAATACTGTTTTAAATATTTGAATTTTGGTTGAGCCACGCAGAATTGAGGATACCGGTAAAGGCGTTTAGTTTTTTTGAAGCAGTTTTTTATCTAGTGATGTGTACATCAAAAAGTGAAAAACATAGACTTCAACAAAACTTTTCAAGATTACCTAAATCAAAACTCCGTTTTACCAAAATGGTGTGCCGCAACTGCTTTCTTTAAGATGTGTATTATTGTTTAACTATGAGGTGTTTACATCTCTATAATACTCGAAAAAATGAGACGAGTAAGAATCAACACGGGCAATATAGGCTTAGTGTTTAAAAATGGAGAATTAAAAAGAGTGCTCAAAGCAGGTGCACATTGGATTTCTATGCTAGAAACCGTGGAAGCCTTTAGTATGGCAAAACCTTTTTTGCCTAGGCAAGATTTAATTGTTTTACTACAAAATGAGCAGTTGCGCAGTGTGCTAGAAATCATTGAAGTAGCGGATAACGAATTGATGCTACGGTTTGAGAATAATAATTTTAAAACCGTGCTTTTACCCGGTATATATGCATTTTTCAAAGGTTTAATAACCTTTTCATTTACAAGAATTGATTTGAGTAAGGTGGAAATTACAGAGATTGTAAATAGCGCAGTATTAAAGAGCCCTGCGATATTGCCTTACATTAGGGTCATACAAGTGGCTTCCAATGAAAAAGCAGTGCTCTTTATTGATGGTAAATACCAAGGTGAGCTAGAAAGTGGCGAATATGTTTATTGGAATAACAGCATCGCGCTAAGCGCCCTCAAAACCGACATGCGCAGCGTGCAATTAGAATTGAGTGGACAAGAAATGCTCACCAAAGACAAAGCAGCTTTACGCATAAACTTTACAGCAAAATATAAGGTAACCAGCATTGAAAAAGCCTTAGTGGAAAACAAAGAATTTGAAAAGCAAGTACACACTTTAATTCAATTAGCTTTACGCGAGTACGTTGGTACACTTTCGTTAGATGAATTATTGGAGAATAAGGAAGCTGTAGGGGATAGGATATTGCATTCCGTTTTTGAAAAGGCAGCTTTGCTAGGTGTAAAAGTGAGTAACTGCGGTATCCGGGATATTATTTTACCTGGTGAAGTAAAGGAAATTATGAGTCAGGTGTTGGTGGCCGAGAAAAAAGCGCAAGCCAACGTAATTACTAGAAGAGAGGAAACCGCATCTACACGTAGTATGCTTAACTCAGCAAAGTTGATGGAGGATAACCCTATGCTTTTCAAATTGAAGGAAATGGAGTATACCGAAAAAATTGCTGAACGAATTAATAGTATATCTCTTTCGGGGGGTACACAGGTGGTTGATCAATTAAGAGCAATATTTTCTAGGTAACAAAAATAAAACTTAGGTGGTGTAAAGTGTTGAAAACCTTTGATATCAAGCCTAAAAAAATAAATAGAAATGAAAATTATAGCAAGAGAATTAAAAAATATAAACTTTCCGGAAGGACCAGCCTTTGGATTGGCCTTAAAGCCAATAACTAAGCTTAGCAAAGCCGAATATTTTGCTAAATTAAAGTTAGTGGTGCAAAACCCTTCCGCATTTTTAGAAGATGAGGAGGTTTCAGCCATTGCCGAGGCAATTATGAAGGAAGCAGCTAGAGTGCCCATTCCTTTGCGGGAAACGCATTTAGATTTTGAAATTTACGGAGCAGAAGGTATAGAGCAAGGTGCTTTAGATCAAATGCTTACGGCCATGAAGTTACCTGTTACTGATTCAGGAGCGTTAATGCCCGATGCGCATCCAGGGTATGGTTTACCAATTGGGGGGGTGCTCGCTACCAAAAATGCAATCATCCCTTATGGGGTGGGCGTTGACATCGGTTGTAGAATGTGCTTATCTATTTATGATATTCCTATTAGTAGGTTGGCGGTGGATATGGAAAAGCTGAAGAAAATGCTTGAAAATAACACCCAGTTTGGAAGAGCAACATTTAAAAGACCGAGAGATCATGCTATTTTAGAAAGACAAGAGTTTAAGGAAATTGAGGTAGCAAAAAATTTACGCGATAGAGCTTTTAGGCAACTTGGAACCTCCGGTGGTGGAAATCATTTTGTGGAATTTGGTATTGTGGCAATTACGGAGGCTGAAAATGAATTTAGCCTACCTATTGGTAAATACCTTGGTCTGTTAAGCCACTCTGGATCTAGAGGTTTGGGGGCTAGCATTGCCAAGTATTACACTGATTTAGCGATGCAACAAACAAAACTTCCGCAAGAAGCAAGGCATTTAGCTTGGTTGGGTTTGGATACCGATGCCGGTAAAGAATATTGGGCAGCTATGAATTTGGCGGGTGACTATGCTTCCGCTTGTCACCATCAAATTCATGAACGGATGGCCGTAGGTTTGCGCACTACACCTTTAGCTATGGTAGAGAATCACCATAATTTTGCTTGGAAAGAGTTAAATGCCAAGGGGGAAGAAGTGATTGTACACAGAAAAGGCGCAACTCCGGCAGGAGCGGGTGTTTTAGGTGTAATTCCTGGATCTATGACGGCTCCAGGTTACATTGTTCGGGGTAGAGGCATTGCAAATTCTATAAACTCAGCAGCACATGGAGCGGGTAGAACTATGAGTAGAACCAAAGCCAAACAAAATTTGGTTGAAAGTGAAGTGTCCAAACATTTGGCGGACCATGGCGTGGAAGTAATCGGTTCAGGTTTAGATGAAGCACCTATGGCTTATAAGGATATCCACTCAGTTATGAAGCACCAGCAAGAGTTGGTTGATATTTTAGGTTCTTTTACCCCTAAAATTGTTAGGATGTGTGGGGATAAAGGTTTTTATGAGGTGGATTAAATTTTTTGGAAATAACATAAGCTAGTTAGGTTTTTAAGTGAATGCTAAAAACTTGGCTAGTTTTAATTTCCTTTGCGAAAGACCTAGACGAAAAGAAAACAGAATGGAGCAAAAAATCATAAAATCTTTATCCGCATTAGCGGAAGAGAAAAATATCAAAATTTTATTGGCTTGTGAAACAGGTTCTCGCGCTTGGGGTTTTCCATCGCCAGACAGCGATTATGATGTGCGCTTTATATATGCTCATCCTAGGGATTGGTATTTATCATTAAAAGAAAAACCAGATGCTATTGACTTGATGCAAGAGGATAGGCTGATTGACCTTTCCGGTTGGGAATTGCGGAAAACACTTAAATTATTAGCTAAATCAAATGTTTCCGTGCTTGAGCGGATGCAAAGCGAAATACTGTATGCCAGAAATGAATCTTTTATAGCTGAGTTAAAACAAATCGCGCAAAGCTGCTTTTCACCAATTGCCACCATGCATCATTATTTAAGTATGGGAAAAGGTTTTATGGATAAAATAATGGACAAGAAAGAGGTGAAATTGAAAGACTACTTTTATGCCATGCGCAGCCTAACCGCTGGTTTTTGGATAAGAGAAAAAGAAACGATTCCACCGCTATTGTTTAAAGAAATGTTTGACCTTTTACCACAGCCGCTAACCCAAAAAATTGAAGGCTTAATAGCTCTAAAAGCTAGCAAAAATGAGGATTATTTACATCCAGCGGACGCAGAAATTAATACGTACTTAATGGAGGTGGTAGAAGCTAATGAAAAAGCGGCCAAAGGTTTACCTTCATCTAAACCCGATTGGGAAATGATGGATAACTTTTTTGTAAAATGGATAAAATGACCATCGAGCAACTTGAAGCTAAAGGATGGATTGCGCAAAAATGCGTTAGCGGTAGCCGAGCGTATGGCTTAGAAACACCGCAATCTGACACAGATATTAAAGGAGTTTTTATACTTCCTAAAAAAGAATATTATGGACTAAACTACGTAGATCAAATTGCTAATGCTAGTAACGATATTGTTTTTTACGAACTTAAAAGATATGTAGAGCTTTTAGCTAAAAACAACCCGAATCTGCTAGAATTACTCGCTACACCTAAGGATTCTGTTTTAGCCAAGCATCCAATTATGGGAATACTTACGCCCGAGTTATTTTTATCAAAGCAATGCTTTCAAAGTTTTGGAAAATATGCTATGGCGCAAATAAAAAAAGCTAGAGGATTGAATAAAAAAATACTAAATCCGGTGGATAAAAAGCGAAAAGGAGTATTGGACTTTTGCTACGTAGTTCAGAAGGAAGGAGCACTTCCGGTAAAGGAATTTTTAAGAGGGAAGGGATTACTGCAAGAAGATTGTGGCTTGACGAATGTCCCACATATGCACGATATTTATTGCATGTATTATGAAAAATTAAGCAGTTTTAAGGGTATAGTAAGTGGGGTTGAGGCCAATGATATTTCACTCAGCTCTATTCCAAAGGGTTTGGATCCTGTAGCAATAATGTCATTTAATAAAACCGGATATTCAAAGTACTGTAAGGAGTATAAAGCCTATTGGGATTGGGTGGGAGATAGAAATGAGGTGCGTTATGAAAATACCGTTTCACACAAAAAAAACTATGATGCAAAGAATATGATGCACACCTTTAGATTACTTAATATGGCAGAAGAAATAGCCAACGAGCATCAAATAAATGTACGAAGAACCGATAGAGATTTTTTGCTTGAAATAAAAAATGGAGTATTTGAATATGAGGAATTACTGAACCGAGCAACTGCTAAAATGAGAAGGGTGGAAGCTGCTTTTGCAAAATCAAAGCTGCCAGAAACCCCTGATTTTGAGGAAATAGAAAAAATATTGGTAGAAATCAGAACAGAGGCTTACTTATAAGCTTAGTAATCATGCATATAGAATTTACTCTTAATTTCTGCATATTTATATTTCTCAAAACATTCCCCTTCATTTTTCTTAATTTCGCAATCCTCAAATAATTTAGATATTTCACTTTATTAAGAGTTGTTGTTTGCTTTTTATTGTTCAGGTTTGGTTGTTATAAACGTTACCAATGGTTTTCAGTATTTGAATGTTGTCAATTGCCAACTGTTTTCTTTATTTAGTTTTCACTTTTTGCCAACTGCAAACTGTTTCCTCTATTTAAGTATTGCCAACTGCAAATTGCTAATTACCAACTGATTTTAGATTTTAATTTAGGATAATTTTATGTTTGATAATTTACAGGATAAGTTAGATAAAGCGTTTCACGTTTTAAAAGGCCATGGTCAAATTTCTGAAGTAAACGTTGCTGAAACGTTGAAGGAAATCCGTAGAGCCTTAGTAGATGCTGATGTTAGTTATAAAATAGCAAAAGAATTTACCGCCACGGTAAAGGAAAGAGCTTTGGGTCAAAAGGTTTTAACTTCTTTACAGCCAGGTCAGTTAATGACCAAAATTGTAAAAGATGAAATGGCTACCCTTATGGGCGGAAGTGCTGCTGAATTGCAATTAACCTCTTCGCCTTCGGTCATTTTAATGGCGGGATTGCAGGGTAGTGGTAAAACCACACACTCGGGTAAATTGGCCAACTTTCTAAAAAAGAAAAAAAGTAAAAAACCATTGTTGGTAGCTTGTGACGTATATCGTCCTGCGGCTATTAACCAGCTAAAAGTGGTTGGTGAGCAAATAGGGGTGGAGGTGTTTAGCGAAGAAGGAAACCAAGATCCTGTTTCTATCGCTTCCAATGCACTGGCCTATGCTAAGGCGAATGGTTTTAACGTAGTAATTGTAGATACTGCCGGGCGTTTGGCTATTGACCAAGCTATGATGACCGAAATACGCAACGTACACGCGGCTATAAAGCCCGATGAAACGCTGTTTGTGGTAGATTCCATGACGGGACAAGATGCGGTAAATACTGCTAAAGCGTTTAACGAAGTATTAGATTACAATGGCGTTATTCTTACCAAGTTAGATGGAGACACGCGCGGTGGTGCGGCTTTAACCATTCGTACGGTGGTAAATAAACCGATTAAGTTTATTGGTACGGGTGAAAAAATGGAGGCACTCGATGTGTTTTATCCCGAAAGGATGGCCGACCGTATTTTAGGTATGGGTGATGTTATTTCTTTGGTAGAACGCGCGCAAGAACAGTTTGATGAAGACGAAGCACGCAGAGTACAAAAGAAAATTGCCACCAATAAATTTGATTTTGATGATTTCCTTGGTCAGATTGCCCAAATAAAGAAAATGGGTAATATGAAGGATTTGATGGGCATGATACCGGGTATGGGCAAAATGATGAAAAATATTGATATTGATGATGATGCTTTTAAAGGGGTAGAAGCCATTATTCATAGTATGACCCCAGCGGAAAGAGCCGACCCGAAACTCATCAACGGAAGTAGAAAGCAACGTTTAGCCAATGGCAGTGGAAAGTCTATTCAAGAAGTAAATCAATTGATGAAGCAATTTGGCGACATGAGCAAAATGATGAAAATGATGCAAGGTGGTGGCGCTAAAAAAATGGCAGGCATGATGAAGGGAATGGGACGTTAGTTGGGAAGATTGAAGACCGAAGTTGGAAGTCTGAAGATTACAATATTGTAATTAACCAATTTACTGTTTATCCCTCAGCGCAATATTAATTATCTACGGTCTGTGGACTGTGGACTACCTATTAAACTATGATTATACTAGACGGAAAAAAAACCTCCTTTGAAATAAAAGCTGAAATTGCTGAAGAAGTGAAAGCGATAACTGCCAAAGGCGGAAAAACGCCACATTTAGCAGCGGTTTTAGTGGGTAATAATGGTGCTTCTATTACGTATGTAAACGCTAAAGTGAAAGATTGTGAGGAAGTGGGTTTTAAATCCACCTTAGTAAAATTGAGTGAAACCATTTCTGAAAAAGAACTTTTAGAAGAGGTGCACAAACTGAATGAAGACGCTGATGTTGATGGTTTTATTGTACAACTGCCCTTACCTAAGCATATTAACGAACAAAAGGTAATAATGGCTATTGATCCTGAAAAAGATGTAGATGGTTTTCATCCTCAGAATTTGGGTAAAATGGCTTTAAATCTGCCTACGTATTTGCCCGCTACGCCAATGGGCATAATGGATTTGCTCGACCGCTACAATATTGAAACAGGGGGGAAGCATTGTGTAGTGGTAGGCCGTTCACATATTGTTGGCTTGCCCGCCAGTATTTTAATGGGCAGAAATTCTTATCCAGGCAATGCTACCGTAACTCTTACGCATAGCCGCACCAACAACTTGAAAGAGCTTTTAAAATCAGCCGACATCATTATTGCCGCTTTGGGTAAACCCGATTTTATAACAGCTGATATGGTAAAGGATGGCGTGGTTATTATTGATGTAGGCACCACGCGAGTAGTAGATAAAACTAAAAAATCTGGCTATAAACTAAAGGGTGATGTTGCTTTTGATGAAGTGGCTAAAAAAGCAAGTTACATAACCCCCGTACCAGGTGGTGTTGGCCCTATGACACGGGTTAGCTTAATTAAAAATACTTTGTTGGCGGTAAGACAGAAGTTGTAATAATCATCTAAAATAAAGCACATTACGAAGCCTATCTCCCTTTGGAGGGAGTGGCGAGGTACGAGCCGAGGGAGGGATTATTTGAACAAATACTAGTTATTATTCTCCTTCATTTCATTCTTCGGCACCTCACTTCGTTAAGCTCAATACAGATTCTCCAAAGGAGGACAATGCACCTAACAATCTTTATTTTAATTAATTCTTTTCTCCAGAAGTTTAGTAAAATTCTGCAAAGTGTTACAGCTTACTCTCGTCAAAAAGTTGGGGAGTGGTGTTTTGCCTCTCTTCTACCTGTTCGCAATTTATTGGTAGATTTAAGCTATTTCAACCACCTTCCTAACCACATATTCCGCGTTAAGCGAAACCATGTTTCCCAGCATTTCACACCAAAACTTACCACCATTTGGACTAAGTTGATGGGCTATCATTTCAGTTTTACCCAGACGTTTATTCCAAAAAGGGGTAAGGGCAGCGTGTGATGAACCAGTTGCGTGATCTTCCAACTGCTGTACGTGTGGCACTAAAGTGCGACTTACAAAATCTACAGCATCGCCTTGAGCGGTAACGGTATAGCCGAAGGTTTCTAGTACTCTAAGCTTAGCGAAATCGGGCTGCATTTCGGCTACGTCTGTTTCATTTTTTACAAGAACAATGTTCTTGTTCTCCGTTTCATAGTAGTTGAGAATATCAATGCCCAAGCCTTGTTTCAATTGTTCAGGTATGGGTAATTCTTGAATTACTTCAATTCCGGCTAACTGCATTTCAGTAAACTTGCCCTTTGCAGTGCCGCTAATTTCACCGTTTTTATAGCGTAGTGTAATCTCTTGTCTATTAGCCTCCAAAGAGGGAACAGCCACAGGTTTTCCTTTCAGGTTCACTTTGTCATCACCCAATATAGTTTTCTCAACAAATGCGTTTTCACCTTTACCTTCCTCTAAATAAGCAAATGCCGCTAAACTTCCGTGGCCGCAAAGACCAATTTCAGCATCTGGTGCAAACCAACGCACGTTATACACATTTTTTTCATCAATAGCAGCCCACAAAAAAGTGGTAGCCGGTTGGTTTAGTTCTTTGGCTATACGTTGCATTTCATTTGTTGGCAAAGGATTATCCAGCAGAATTACTGCTGCGGTATTTCCTTTAAAATTGAGCGGTTTATCGGTACAAACGGTGATTAGCGTGGCGTTCATTTCTTAAAATTTGTGGATATAACTAATTGAAACAAATATAGTTTGACCCAAAAATTGATCTAATTTGAAAAAACCTTTAAAAGTCTCATTTTTGGACTTTAATACTACATCCATGTCCAAACCATTTTTTGGCCTCCTGCTTACCATTTTTACTTTAGTTTATGCTAATGCGCAAAACGTGCAAAAAGGTGAAACACCTAATTGGGTAAAAGTTGTAGATATTCCTAAACCTGATGCTGCGCTTGATGGTGGAGGAATGCAATACTTATTGTTTACCAAACAGGTAAATTTTGTGGTTGGTGAAAGGTTTTATAGACAAGCCATGTTGTTGGAATCTTCAGATATGGTAAGTTCTCACAGCGATATTAGTGTTGGGTACGACCCTTCTTATCAGAGCGTTACGCTCAACGCAATAAATATATACAGGGGTAAAGATGTGCTTGATAAATTGGCTACACATGCTATTCAGGTATTTCAGCGGGAAAGCAATATGGAGCGCAGTATGTATGATGGACGTATGACAGCCGTGGTTAATTTATCGGATGTTAGAAAAGGTGATGTACTCGAATATAGTTATACCATACATGGTGTAAATCCTTCTTTTCCAAAGCATTATTATAGCTATCAAAACTTTGCTTTTTCGGTACCGGTTGGTAAACTCTTGTATCGTGTGTTACATTCACCCGCACAAGCCATTAATTATTCTTTAAAAAACACCACTCAACAGCCGGTGGTTTCTTCTACTTCAGGTTTAAATAGTTACGAGTGGAATTTAGCTAATGTAAAGGCGTTTACCTACGCTAGTAATTATCCCTCATGGTACGAAGGGGAGGGAAGTGTGAGTTTTAGTAATTATAGCGATTGGGGAGCGGTGGTAAATGCAGTTTTACCTTTTTACCAACAAAATGATGCTGATATAAACTACTTAAAAAAAGTAATAGCAAAGTTTAAAAAGGAACATGCTGATGAACGTATTATGCAAGCTATTCGTTTTGTACAAGATGATATTCGCTACTTAGGTTTTGAAAATGGATTGAATGCCTTTAAGCCTCACGAAGTAAAACAGGTGTATAATCAAAGGTTTGGAGATTGTAAAGACAAATCTTTTTTACTTGTAAATCTGCTTAAAGCGATGGGCTACAAGGCTTTTCCAGTGCTTGTAAATTCATATTCTCGCCAAGGTTTAGATGATTTAGCGGTAAGCCCTTATGATTTTGACCATGTGGTGGTAAAACTGATTTACGGCAATAATGAAATTTTTATTGACCCTACGTACTCCAATCAGGGTGGAGATTTGTACAATTTTAACTTTCCTGATTATGGTAAAGGTTTAGTAATAAAAGCCGGTAATAAAAAGCTAGATGTAATTAAAAATACCAGTCAAGCTGAAACCAATGTGTTGGAAGATTTAATAGTGCCTGCGCATAAAGATAGCAGCGGAATATTTCAAGTGAGCACGGAATATTATGGAAGTAAGGCGGATGACATGCGTAGCTATTTCTTAAACCAAGATTTAGCTTCCATTCAAGAAGATTATTTAAATTATTACAGCAATATTTATGAGTACATAAGCCCTATAGCACAAGTTCAGTTTATTGATGATAGAGAGAAAAATGTGCTTAAAACCTATGAAAAATATCGCATTGATAGCATTTGGAAAAAGGAGAATGGATTTAGAGAAATAAGCACTTACCCGGGTCAAATTAGAGATATTAGCTCTGTATCACGAGAAGTAAACCGAAAGCAACCGTATTTTTTATATTACCCGAGTAAAATTAAACATGAAACCCGAATTGTATTGCCGGAAGTTTGGGATGTATCTCCAGAAAAAAGTGCTGTAGCGGATGAAGCCTATGCTTACAGTTACGAGGTGGAGTATAATGACAAAAACGCCAAACCTTTTATTTTAGTAACGCATAAATATGAAACAAAGGCCAACCATATTAAGCCTGAGCATTTTGATAAATATTTAAATGACCATGATGAAATTTATGATAATTTGGTTTTTCAGCTTACGTATGCTGATACTGAGTTGGCTAGTGGAAATAACGGTGTAGTTAAAACCGTAGCCACATTGCTGCTTATTTTATTTTGGTTAGTATCGCTTGTTTTATTTGGCTTTTTAGCCGTTAAAGTATTTAAAACTTTTGATCCTACTCCAGAGCGTTGGGCGTTTAAATCAAACAAAAAAATCGGCAGCTGGCTGTTTATTCCCTTGCTCGGATTGATTGTTTCCATTCCATTGCTTTTGTTCCAATTACTTAGCGATGAAATGTATTATTCTATAAATACTTGGGCACTTTATCTTGATGCCAATTCAGTTTACTACAGTCCGGGTTTTGTATTTGCGCTTGGCTTTGAAATAGTAGGACAGTTGTTGCTTTTCAGTATGGTAATACTATGTTTAGTTCTGTTTCTTAAGAGGAGAAGCAGCTTACCCAAACTTATGGTTGCCTTTTACAGCATTAATGTAATCTACTTGTTTTTAGATGTAGTAATATGCTATTTGATTTTACCTGAAACAGAGGTTTTTGATGCTGAAACTACTAAAGCACTTACGCGCGGTGTTTTTGGTGCTTGTTTATGGATTCCTGTTTTTCTCACCAGCAGTAGAGTTAAGGAAACCTTTGTGAAAACCATAAAAACCGTTGAATATCCTGAGTTTGAAAAGGAAACGATAGCTTCCATAGAAACCGTGGAATAGAGCTGAAATGATATAAAACAAAAAAATGCCCAAGCTATTCACTTGGACATTTTTTATAACCTTCAATTTTGTACTTTCAAACCGTTATTCCTGCTCTTCTGCTTTTTTTGCCTTAACTACAGAAACCTTTATTTCCTCTTTCTTCTCATCAAAACCAATGGTAATGGCATCGCCTTCTTCAATTTCTGAATTGATTATCTGCTCGGCCAAAGGATCTTCCACATATTTTTGAATGGCTCTCGCTAATGGCCTTGCACCATATTTTTCATCAAAACCTTTATCAGCAATGTATTCTTTTGCTTTTTCTGTCATTTTCACCTTATAACCAAGCTCTTCTATACGGGTGTATAATTTAGCTAATTCAATATCAATAATTTTAAAGATATCTGCTTTATCCAAACTATTAAACAACACTACATCATCAATCCTATTTAAAAACTCAGGGGCAAAAGCACGTTTTAAAGCCGTTTCAATAACACCTTTTTCAATGGTGGTTTTACCTTCTGTTCTAGTGCTAGTACCAAAACCTACACCACTGCCAAAATCTTTTAGCTGACGGCTACCAATATTACTGGTCATGATGATGATGGTATTTTTAAAATCTACTTTACGTCCCAAAGAATCAGTCATATGACCATCATCTAACGCTTGTAGCAATAAATTAAACACATCTGGATGTGCTTTCTCAATTTCGTCTAACAAAATCACCGAGTAAGGCTTACGTCTAATTTTCTCCGTAAGCTGCCCGCCTTCTTCATAACCCACGTATCCTGGAGGGGCACCTACTAATCTGCTCACCGCAAATTTCTCCATGTACTCACTCATATCTATGCGAATTAAATTGTCTTCGCTGTCAAAAAGTGATCGGCTTAATTCTTTAGCTAACTGCGTTTTACCTACACCGGTAGGGCCTAAGAAAATAAACGAGCCAATAGGTTTATTTGGATCTTTCAATCCTGCACGGTTTCGTTGTATGGCCTTAACAATTTTAGCTACGGCTTCATCTTGACCAATAATTCGGTTTTTTAATTCAGCACCCATACCACTTAAGCGATTACTTTCATGCTTGGCTACACGCTGCACCGGAATTCCGGTCATCATGGCTACCACTTCCGCAACTTGCTCCTCATCAACCGTTTCGCGGTTTTTCTTTACATCTTCTTCCCACGCTTTTTGCGCTTCATCAAGCTGACCTTCAATGTTTTTTTCATCATCACGCAGGCGCGCAGCTTCTTCATAACGTTGTTTTTTAACTACTTGAATCTTTTGCTCTCTAATATCTTCCAGCTTTTTCTCCAAGTCCATTACATCTTGCGGCACTTTAATACTCGTAATGTGCACTCGGCTACCCGCTTCATCTAATGCGTCAATCGCCTTATCGGGAAGGTGTCTGTCTGAAATATATCTTGAAGTTAAATTCACACAAGCTTTTAAAGCAGCTTCGGTGTAATTTACGTTATGATGATCTTCGTATTTATCCTTAATGTTATTCAAAATTTGCAAGGTTTCCTCTACGGAAGTAGGATCTACCATTACTTTTTGAAAACGTCTTTCCAACGCGCCATCTTTTTCAATATACTGCCTGTATTCGTCAAGGGTTGTAGCACCTATACATTGAATTTCTCCGCGTGCTAATGCTGGTTTAAACATGTTGCTGGCATCAAGCGAACCAGTTGCACCACCTGCACCTACAATAGTATGTAGCTCATCAATAAATAAAATGATGTCTTCGTTTTTCTCCAATTCGTTCATCAAAGCCTTCATGCGCTCTTCAAACTGGCCACGGTATTTTGTACCAGCCACCAAAGAAGCTAAATCAAGCGTTACTACACGTTTATTAAACAACACGCGTGAAACTTTCTTTTTGGTAATACGAAGCGCTAAGCCTTCCGCAATTGCCGACTTACCAACACCCGGCTCACCAATTAGAAGTGGATTGTTTTTCTTTCTTCTGCTTAAAATTTGTGAAACGCGTTCAATTTCCTTTTCACGACCAACCACAGGGTCAAGTTTATTTTCTTCTGCAAGTTTAGTAAGATCGCGACCAAAATTATCTAATACCGGAGTTTTTGATTTTGCATCACTTTTAGGTTTTGAAGCACCACCACCGCTATAGTTTGGATCTTTGCGCTCAAACTCATCATCCTCTTCGCCAAAGCTCATTTCAGTTTTACCTTTTTCGGTAACACCATCTGCATAATGTGCTTGATATTCTCCTTTTACGTTATCGTAGTCAATATCATACTGCTTTAAAATTCTGCTTACAGGGTCATCATCATTTCTCAAAATGCACAGCAGCAAATGCGAAGTACGAATGATGTTACTTTGAAAAAGTTTTGCTTCTAAAAAAGTAGTTTTCAATGCTTTCTCCGCTTGACGGGTAAGGGGTAAATTCTTGCGTGTGCTTATTTGACCAGAAATATTAGGAGCACTAATCGCTTCTATTTTTCTTCTAAACGCGTGCATGTTTACGCCAAGATCTTCTAAAATATGTACGGCACTACCTTCACCTTCGCGGATTAAACCCAACATAAGGTGCTCTGTGCCAATGTAATCGTGCCCCAGTCGCAGCGCTTCTTCCTTGCTGTAGCTGATGACATCTTTTACTCGGGGTGAAAAATTTTCGTCCATTATATATAGTGTAATGTTATAAAGTCAATTTGAAAGAGACACTGAAATTACGAATACTGTGCCGTTTGAGTTTAAACGTAAAGTTATCCGCTTTAAGCGCCAAAGCAAAATAATTAGACGTTAATTATTAACATCAGTTGCCTCTAATTTGTGAGTAAATACGCGCGATTGAGGGTAATTGTTGCCATAAGTATAAATATATTTGAGGATTAAGATAATTTGTCTTAGTTAAATTCAATTTACTGACAACATGGCTGAAGGAGAAAGAATTATTCCTATCAACATTGAAGAGGAAATGAAATCCTCATACATCGACTATTCAATGTCGGTGATCGTTTCAAGGGCACTGCCTGATGTACGCGATGGTATGAAACCCGTGCACCGGAGAGTTTTATTTGGAATGTATGAACTTGGTGTACTATCTAATAGAGCGCATAAAAAATCTGCACGTATTGTAGGAGAGGTACTCGGTAAGTTTCACCCGCATGGTGATACTTCTGTTTATGATGCAATGGTACGTATGGCGCAGCCTTGGAGTTTGCGTTATATGATGGTAGATGGTCAAGGTAACTTTGGTAGTGTAGATGGCGATCCGCCCGCTGCAATGCGTTACACGGAAGCCCGTTTGCGTAAAATTTCTGAGGAAATGCTGGCTGATATTGACAAGAAAACAGTTGATACGCAACTGAACTTTGATGATTCGCTTAGCGAGCCTACGGTGTTGCCAACGCGCGTACCAAACCTGTTGATCAACGGTGCAAGTGGTATTGCCGTTGGTATGGCCACTAATATGCCACCACACAACCTTACGGAGTGCATAAACGCAATTACTGCTTACATTGATAATAGAGATATAACTATTGAAGAGTTGATGGAGCAGCATATTTCCGCTCCTGATTTTCCTACCGGTGGTACTATTTACGGTTATGAAGGTGTGCGTGAAGCTTTCCTTACCGGAAGAGGACGCATAGTACTGCGTGCAAAAAGCGTTTTTGAAGAAATTAAAGGTCGTGAGTGTATTATTGTTACCGAAATACCGTATCAGGTAAACAAAGCCGAAATGATTAAGAAAACGGCTGACTTGGTTAACGATAAAAAGTTAGACGGTATAGCCGATATAAAAGACGAGAGTGACCGTAAGGGGATGCGCATTGTGTATTACTTAAAACGCGATGCAGTACCTAATGTAGTGTTAAATAAATTATACAAGTACACACAGTTACAAAGTTCATTTTCAGTTAATAACATTGCACTTGTAAAAGGTCGTCCGGAGCAATTAAACTTAAAGAATTTAATTCATCATTTCGTTGAGCATCGTATTGATGTAATCATTCGTAGAACGCAATATGAATTGCGTAAAGCAGAAGAACGCGCCCATATTTTAGAAGGTTTGTTAATTGCTTTAGATCATTTAGACGAGATTATAGCTCTGATTAGAGCTTCCGCCACACCGGAAGAAGCACGCAACGGATTGATGTCTAATTATGAGCTTTCCGAAATTCAAGCAAGAGCCATCTTAGATTTAAGATTACAGAAACTTACCGGACTTGAGCGCGATAAAATTAAAGCGGAGTATGAAGAATTAATGCAGAGCATTGCTTACTTAAAACGAATTTTAGCGGAAGAAGATTTACGCTTTTCTATTGCTAAAGAAGAGCTTGAAGAAATAAAAGAAAAATACGGTGATGAGCGCAGAACCAACATTGAATACAGTGGTGGAGATGTAAGTATTGAGGATATGATTCCTGATGAAGAAGTGGTAATTACTATTTCACACGCAGGTTATATTAAGCGCACAGCCCTTACCGAATACAAAAAACAAAACCGTGGCGGAGTAGGACATAAAGGTGTTCAAACCCGTGATGAAGATTTTGTGGAGCACATTTTTGTAGCTACTAATCACAATTACATGCTCTTTTTTACGGAGTTTGGGCGTTGTTATTGGTTGCGGGTATATGAAATTCCGGAGGGCTCAAAAAGCAGCAAGGGTAGAGCTATCCAAAACCTGATTAATATTCCTAGTGATGATAAGGTGAAAGCCTTTATCAACACCAAGGATTTGAAGGATGAGGAATATGTGAATAACCACTATATCATAATGGTTACCACCAAAGGAATTATCAAGAAAACAAGTTTGGAGGCGTATAGCCGTCCGCGTGTAAATGGAATTAATGCTATTACCGTAAGAGATGGTGATGTGCTGTTGGAAGCAAGACTTACTTCTGGTACGGATGAGATTTTGATGGCTAAGAAGAGCGGAAAAGCCATTCGTTTTAACGAAAGCACGGTACGCCCAATGGGTAGAAATGCCAGTGGTGTAAAAGGTGTAACACTAGAATCTCCTGATGATAAAGTAATTGGTATGGTTACCGTTGGTGAAGATGAGCAAGATTTGAGCATCCTGGTTGTTTCAGCCAATGGTTATGGAAAACGCTCATCGTTAGATGAATACCGTATTACCAACCGTGGTGGTAAAGGTGTGAAAACACTTAGCATTACTGAAAAAACTGGTGCTTTGGTGGCTTTAAAAGCGGTTTCTGATGATAATGACTTAGTGATTATCAACAAAAGTGGCGTAATGATTCGCACAGGAATGGAAGCATTACGCGTAATGGGTAGAGCCACGCAAGGGGTGCGCATTATCAATCTTAAAAAGAATGATGAGATTGCTTCTGTAGCCAAAGTGCCTGCTGCTGATGAAGAGCAGGAAATTTTGGAAGAAGGAGTGGAGGGTGTTGAAGGGATTGAGGCTTCTGCCGATCCAGAAATACCAAAATCAGAAACTCCAGAAGAAGATGCAGCTGAAGAAGCTGATGATGTAGAAGAATAGTTTTTTAGCGTTTATTCAATTAGAAAATCCCTTTAGCTGTAATGGTTATAGGGATTTTTTTTCTAATAAAATGTAATATCAATTGCTTTGAAAAATGCTTTATGTACTGTACTGGAAGATTTTTAAGGAGTATTCATGCAAAACCTAAAACGAAATTAGGTGCTGCTATTATAAAAATCAAATGATATCGGAATAGCTGAAAATGCCAAATAATCACAAGTACTTTTAGCGCAAGCGTCTAAAAGGTACATTAATGAATTGGGTGGCAAGCGTTTTAAAAGGTTCCACTTTAAAGCTCATGGTTTTGTAGGTACTCAACGGTTTCAGTCCCCATCCTTCTACATATAGTCTTTAAATCAAGACTTTGTCCGGCAAACCTTACAACCTATTCTTAACCTTTTCCGTTCACCCATAACGCATGAATCATTCCCGGCAAACCGCCAAGCAATGTTAGAACAATATTTAGGATAAACGCCTTACCAATACCGTGCACCATGGCCACAGCTACTGGTGGTAAAAAAATGGAAAGAATTATAATGGCTATAGACATGTTAAACATTTTGGTTTCGGCAAATGTATATAAATAATAAATAAACATATTATGATAAGTAATAAGGAAAGAGTTTTGCTAAGTTTAGGTGTAGCAGTGTTAGGTTATGCCACCAAAAAGCTTTTAAATAGTGGATACCAAGGTGTTATGAACGAACCTGCACCTAACGAGACCAAACGTGCAGATGAAGATGAAGATTTTCTTAAAATGGTATTGTGGACTGCATTGAGTGGGGTGGTGGTTTCTTTGATTAAAAATGCCACTAAAAAGAAAATTGGTCAGCGGTTTTTAAACAACTAGAAGAGTTGGAGAAGTGAATTTTTCGCTAATGCGCGGTACTTATGACTATTAGAAAAAAAACCATGCGATACAATCGCGCGGTAGCATCGTTTTTTTAATAGCCAATTTTTACGTAAGATTTTAGATATTAATTATTTACGTTATATAAGTAAAATTTTAGCGCAATTGACTTCCGTATTTTTCTTAGCTATTAAGCGAAATTAATAGCTAGTATAATGAGTACCACGCGATAGTATCTTTTTTTTAATAGCCTTTTATTTACGTAAGGTTTTAGATATTAATTATTTACGTTATATAAGTAAAATTTTAGCGCAATTAACTTCCGTATTTTTCTTCCGTATTTTTCTTCTTTATTGTACGACTGTTTCGTATGATGTTAAAAACTATTTAGAGTGAAAGCTACGCGATACAATCGCGCGGTAGCCTAAGGTTTAAGCTAAAACGCATTCTTTGATAAATTGACGTGAACACTAAACTTTTAAATCTAGTGAGTTGAAAAAAAATACGTTTACTCCAAAAAATAAAGGAAACCCATTCTTAACGCAGCAGTGTTTTGGTTCCGCAAGATTTTAGGGGCATCATTAAACCGATTAAAACGCTGTTGAAATTCTATAAAAACCTGTGAGGTTCGTGTAAAACCATGTTGAAATCTAAAGTTGTATAAAAAGGCGCTATTGGTAAGTGTTCCAAAATCGATTGTGCTTTCCGTTCCAGCAACTTGCCAGTAGCTCCCAAAATTACCACCTGCAGTAAGTTGCACAAAATTTTTAGCGTTTAGATCATAACCCATGGTTAGTTTTGCTCGAATACCTTGATGCGTAAGGTTTTGCGCTGGTGTAGTTGCCCCAACGAATATGGCTCTTGTATTTGCACTTTGATAGTAATATTCTACATTTGGAAATAGTCCCCAACGCTTATTCAACCTTATGGCTCCAACGTATCCAACGTTGAACTCAAATGAAGTTGCAATGTTGTATTGCACAATATTTCGCATAAAAACATCTTCTAACGTTGGCGTGTTCAGGCCAATGGTAATTAATGATGTGTTATACACGCCTGAATTGTTGTGTACTTGATATGCAGCATTTAACCGAACTTGAGGAAAAAGGCTTGGACTTATAATTTGGTTGCTATATGTTATTAAAATTGAAACCCTGAATTTTTCTTTAATGGCAAAGGCACCACCTAATCTAAATTCAACATAGGTGCTTTGATAATTTGAATGACTTATGCCTACATCCATATTACATCCATATTTAGCGTGGTGTACAGTTGAGTAGGGTCTGATGCTTTTATGGGTTTTAGTTCGGGTTTAGGTTCTTGAGGCGATAAAAATTGAGCCTGTGAAGCGATCGTGAAAAGTACAAAGCTGAGGGAGGATAATAATTTCATTAGATTAAGTTTACTTGGCTTAAATATATCCCATTTTCTATTTCCCAATACAGAACTTCCCGAAAATATTCCCTAAAATATCTTGATCGGTATCTATTTCACCAATAATGCTACCCAAATGCTTGAATGATTCCCGAATATCCATGGCTAAAAAATCGCCACTAATGTTGTTGGTCATACCGCTTTCAACGCGCAGTAAATCGGCCAAAGCCAAATTAAGTTCACTTACATGGCGACTATTACTTACAATAGACTGATTACCGTTAAGTGCACTTATATCAACCGTTTGTTTTAACTTTTCTAAAAGCGTTTCTACACCTATTTTTTCCTTGGCCGAAATGGAAATAATGCTTGGTTCATCCAAAAGCGCTCGTGCATTTATATTTGAAGCTAAATCTGCTTTATTGGCCACAAGCAGCAAGATTTTATCTTTTGTTTTCTCGCGTAAAGCAGCAATTTCTTTTTTGATCAGCGATAACCTTTCATCATTGGATTTCAGTTCATCGCTTCGCTCTTCCGTCTTCTGACTTTCGTCCATCGTTTCAGCGAGCAGGCTTCGGTCTTCGGTCTTCGCACTTCCAACTTCCACCCATCCCTTCGGAGGGTAGGCTTTTAACTGCGACCCATCAAACAAGTACACCACAACTTTTGCTTCCTCAATTTTTTCAAAGGTTTTTTTAATACCCATGCTTTCCACCAAGTCTTCGGTTTCACGAATACCTGCCGTGTCAATAAATCGATACTTTACACCGTCAATATTCAGTTCATCCTCAATGGTATCGCGCGTAGTACCGGCAATTTCAGTAACTATGGCACGCTCTTCATTTAACAAGGTGTTCAACAAAGTAGATTTCCCCACATTAGGCGCACCTACAATAGCAACGGCTACTCCGTTTTTAAGCACATTACCGGTTTCAAATGAGCCAATTAGGCGTTTTATAACCGTCTTTATTTTAGTTAGCAACGCACTTAGGGCTGCTCTATCGGCAAATTCTACATCCTCTTCACCAAAATCTAATTCCAGCTCAATAAGTGAAGCAAAATTGATAAGCTCTTGGCGTAAACCTCTAATCTCCTCGCCAAAGCCACCGCGCATTTGCTGCATAGCCAATTGATGACTCGCTTTGTTTTCACTGGCAATTAAATCGGCTACCGCTTCGGCTTGGGTTAAGTCCATTTTACCGCTGAAAAATGCGCGCAGCGTAAATTCTCCGGGTTCGGCCATACGGCAACCCTCCGCTAAAAGTGTAGATAAAATTTCTTGTTGAATAAAGGTGCTTCCGTGGCAGGAAATCTCGGCAATGTTTTCGCCTGTGTATGATTTTGGGTTGCGATAAACCGCTACCATTACCTCGTCAATAGTTTGCTTGGCGCGATGAAATTTTCCGTAAAGATTGGTGTATGCTTCTGCATTATCTAGCGAAAGCTTTTTGTTGAAAGGTGTAAAACAGTGATTTAAAATAGAAAAAGCATCTTTTCCGGAAATCCGAATTACCGCAATAGCACCCATACCGGGAGCGGTAGAAAGAGCACAGATAGTATCATGTAATTGCATAATGCAAAAGTAACACCTACATATAAGGAACTAGGGTAGAAGATACCAAGATTAACTAGCATCATCAAAGTTCGTTAATGTTGTAAGAAAGAAGAAAGGTAAATATTCCGTTTACCTTCCTTCTTTTTCCTTCTTTTCGTTAATCTTCTCTTGATTTAAAGGCGTAATATTTTCCTCGCGTACATCACCACCCGCTAAAGCATTATCATTCTCCTGCATTTTTCCTTTCTCCAAATTCTGCTCACTTTTCTGAGGCATTTTATCCTTTTTTACCAATTAATAAATAAATTAAAGCACCTAAAATAGGGAAGAAGATGACCACAATTAACCATAAAACTTTGTTTCCACTTCCGCTAAGCGAGCCACGTACAATATCTAGAATTGCGTAAATCCATAAGCCCAATGCCAAAATTCCCAAAATAAGTGCTACCCATCCTAAACTTTCCATAATTAATTGTTTTAGCCTTGGTAACTCTAAAGCAGAATATTTTGTTCTTGCAATTATTTACTTCCGGTATAACTTACACGCCACAGCACATCTCCATCATCATCGCTTACAAGTAAATCTCCATTTGGTAATACTGCTGTACAAACCGGTCGACCGTAAACCACAGAACCATCTTCTTCTTTTACAAAACCACTTAAAAAATCTTCTGGTTGCCCGGATGGTTTTCCGTTTTCAAAAGGTACAAAGGCAACACGATAACCAGCTAGGTTTGATCGATTCCATGAGCCATGCTGCCCTACAAAAGCACCATTTTGATATTTTTTAGGGAAAGCTGTATTGTTGTAAAAACACAATCCTAGAGAAGCTGTGTGTGCGCCCATTGAAACGCTGGGAACAACTGCTTTACTTGCTAACTCCGTTCCTGCACCTTCCATACGTGGGTCTAAATGATTACCGTAATAGGAGTAAGGCCATCCGTAAAAAGCGTTTTTCTGTACGCTAGTAATGTAATCAGGCACTAGGTTGTCGCCTAACTTATCACGTTCATTCACCGCTGTCCATAAAGTTCCGTTTACCGGATTCCAATCCATACCCACCGGATTACGCAAACCACTGGCGAAAACAATTTCATTTTTCCCATTCAAGTCAGTTTCTAAAATATTGGCACGTCTTATTTCCTCCTCCATGCCATGCTCGGCAACATTGCTTGCGCTACCTACTGAAATGTATAATTTATCTTTAGCCGTATTGGAAATAATATTTCGAGTCCAATGATTATTATATCCACCGGCTGGTAAATCCATAATTTTTTCTCCCTTTTCGGGATCTAGTTTGGTGTCACCCTCTTTATAGGGGTACTTATATAAACCGTCAGTATTAGCAATATAAAAACTGTTGTTTATCACCAACATACCAAAAGGTTGATTTAAATCTTCAATAAAAACCATGTTTTCATCAGCTACTCCATCCTTATCAATATCGCGCAACAGCGAAATTCTATTGGCACTAAAACGAGTGTTAGATTCCGCAATAAAAATATCTCCGTTTGGTGCTACATAAACCCACCTTGGGTGTTTCAAATCATCCGCAAATCGGTTTACCGTAAAACCTTCTGGCACGGTTGGCAATTTATCTTCCGGCCAATCATGCACACGGCTAAGTTTAATGCGCGAACGGGTGGCGTAAGGCTTAGGTAAATAAATGGGACCTAGAGCAGTAAGGGCAGTATCAAAATTTGATTCTTTACTATTTGAAGTATCATTAGCTAAAGCCATTTTATTTTCACTAATATTGTTATTACCGCAAGCAACGCTCATTAAAAGCAGTGTAATGAGCGATAAAAGCGTAATGAAGGAGCGGAAATGCTGCATAAGAAAGTGGGTGTTTTTATAGATATTTAATAGGACTAACCAAGGGGTTTATAAACTGTTCAAGCTATACTAAACTAGGCTCATAAGTTTTTGGCTGTTAATACTTAAAAAGCTGTTTTATGTGAAATTAAAGAATAATTTTGCCCGCTTAAAAATAAAGAGTTTTTGAAATTACTAAGTATAATTTTTTTGAAATGATAATGCAAATAACCAAGTCTGAAGAGCTTTTAGAGCGCAGAAAAAAAATTGTGGCCAATGGCGTGGGTGTTTTTAATACTGCTACCGTAAGTAGTGCAAAAGGGGCAATAATTACCGATGAGGATGGTAATGAATGGATTGATTTTGCCGGTGGAATAGGGGTAGTAAATGCAGGGCACGCGCCTCAATCAGTAGTGGAAGCTATAAAGGCTCAAGCTGAAAAATATTTACATACAAGCTTTAACGTAGTTACCTATGAGCCTTACATAGAATTATGTGAACAACTTGCCGAAATATTACCGCACGGAGAACATACAAAAGTGATGTTAATTAGTACGGGTGCCGAGGCGGTAGAAAACGCTATTAAAATTGCGCGTCAAGCTACGGGTAAGCAAGGCATACTTTGTTTTACAGATGCGTACCACGGGCGCACTATGATGGCAATGACCATTACTAGTAAAATTGACTATAAAATTGGTTGCGGACCATTTGCTCCTGAAGTGTATCGTATTCCTTTTCCAAATTTTTATCGCTACGGACATGGTCGTACAGAAGAAGAATTTGTTGCGGAGCAGTTAGATCGTTTGCACGAAAGTGGCAGAAATATGATTGACCCCAACGCTTTGGCCGCTATTATTGTGGAGCCTGTGCAGGGAGAAGGTGGTTTTAACCCCATTCCAAAAAAATACTTTGAAGGTTTGCGTGCGTATTGCGATAAACACAATATTATGCTTATAGCAGATGAAGTACAAAGCGGATTTGCACGCACCGGCCATTGGGCCAGCTGGCAACATTATGGTGTGCAGCCAGATTTAAGCACATACGCTAAATCATTGGGATCGGGCTTACCAATTGCAGCTGTAGTGGGCAAAGCAGAAGTAATGGATGCTGCGGCTCCCGGCAGTATTGGGGGTACTTATATTGGTAGTCCGGTAAGCTGTGCAGCAGCAAACGCTACTATAAAATTAATGAAAGAGTTAGATTTAAACGCTAAGGGTAAGTACGTAGGTGAAACAATAATGAGAAGACTTACGAACATTATGCCTACAAACCCGTGTATTGGAGATGTAAGAGGCGTTGGTGCTATGATTGGTATCGAATTCGTGAAAAACGGAGATCCAAATCAACCTGATTATGAATTATGTCAAAAAATTGTACGCGCTTGCGCTGAAAGACATTTAGTACTTTTAAGTGCCGGAACGCATAAGAACGTAATACGTATCTTATCCCCCTTAGTAATCACAGATGAGCAACTCCACACAGGACTTGACATTTTAATTGAAGAAATACAAAAACAGAGTACAAACTAGTATGAAACCATTTACAATAGCGGGCATTCAAATGAAGGTGTCTGCCACCCAATCTAACGTTGAGATGATGAAACTCAAGTTAGATATTACTATGAACATCTATCCAGCGGTAGATTTAGTAGTGTTTAGTGAACTTTGCGGATACGGTCCGCTTACCTACTATGCACAAGAAATGCCAGGCTTTTTTGAAGCAGAAATGAAAGCACAGGCTAAAAAACATAAGGTTTGGTTAGTGCCGGGTTCAGTTTTTGAAAAAGTTGACGACAAAATTTACAATACAGCTTTAGTAATTAATCCAGAAGGAGAAGTAGTAGCGCGTTACCGTAAAATGTTCCCTTTCTATCCTTACGAAGTTGGTGTAACCCCCGGTAACGAATTTTGCATTTTTGACATACCTAACGTAGGTCGTTTTGGTGTTTCTATTTGTTACGATATGTGGTTTCCGGAAACAATAAGAACCTTAGCCGTAATGGGTGCAGAGGTGATTTTACACCCAACGTTAACCGGCACAATGGATAGAGATATAGAACATTCCATAGGCCAAACTAACGCTGCTGTAAACCAATGTTACTTTTTTGATGTTAATGGTTTAGATTCTGGTGGTATTGGCCGTTCAACCATTTGTGGGCCGGACGGACGCGTTATATATCAAGCAGGTAGCACAGAAGAAATTTTTCCAATTGAGATTGATTTAGAACGTGTAAAACGCAGCCGAGAACTTGGTGTAATGCGTTTAGGACAACCACTTAAGAGTTTTAGAGATCATATTGGTGATTTTAGTATTTACTCTAAGAAAAAACATGATTATTTGGAATCATTAGGACCGTTAATTAAGCCGCAAAAAGTAGATCAACTTGCAGAGCTTAAACAAAAAGAAAGTCAAATTCAAATGCCAATTAATTTAGTTGAGTAATTTTTGATAATATGTAGTAGTATAATTTTTCATTTCAGTAAACAATAATATAATATGGGTAACCTAGGTACAAAAAGAGTAAAAAAGATTTCAAAACAGTTCATTAATTGGTTTGAAATTCCGGTACATGATTTAAACCGCGCAGTTTCTTTTTACAATTACTTATATGGTATTCAATTAGAAAAAATTGAAATGAATGAATATGCTATGGCTTTATTTCCGGGCGAAACTAGTGTTGGTGGTGCGTTGGTAATGGGGCCGGGCTCCATTCCTAGTGAAACAGGCACACTTGTGTACTTAAATGCAACGGAAGATATGGATGTGATGTTGCAGCGCGTAGAAAAACTTGGAGGTCGTATTATTATGGAAAAAACTAAAATAAACGATGAAACGGGATATTTTGCTCTATTTATTGACTCTGAAGGAAATAAGCTGGCGTTAAACTCTAAAGTTTAACCCATGAAAATACCAAAACAACAAATTAGTGCTCCTTACTATAATATTGGCCAGCTAAGGCTTGATCATTGGAATGCGCTTAAAAATGAATGTGTTGAGCTTGCTAATAAGAGTAGAAATAATGATAAACTCGGTAAGCATTTAGAGGCAATTAATGAATTACTTACTCATTTAAAAACCATTGAGCAGTACTATGTATATCCCGGTAAGGGAAATGTAGAAAAGCTGTTTACTTTAATAGAGCGGAAAGAATATACATCGCTTTGTCATTGCGTTACTGATATTAATTGGCAGTTAGTAAGTGAGGTAAATCCCAATAATTTAGCGGTTCAGTTAAACGAAGAAAACCAAGGCATTGCACAAGATGAAGCGCACCAAGAAAGAGGTTCTGGTGAAAATTATTTTGAGGTGCTGTTTGTGGAGCAACTGTTACCTGCAGATGAAGCGGTGATGCACGATAAGCTTAGAAAATTGCGTGAGCCTAACGAGCGTTTTGTGTATGATATAGTTGTGCAACCTTCTTTTCAGGATGCGCTAATAGCCATACTATTTAATCAAAATATTCAAGCCGTAGTGGTGCGGTATGCGCCCAAGTTTAAGTCCACCAATATCTCGGAACTTATACTCCCTTACCTGCAAAATATTCAGCAGTTTAAATTTGAAAACTTACAAGAAGCATCGTTGGGTCCTTTATTAGGAGCTGCTATTCAGCAATTTAGGCCAGAGCTTGATGTATATTATGTTACGGATACTTCTTTAAGCGATTTAAAGGATACAACCATAAAGCAATTTAGACGTATTTATTATAGGCGGGAGGATTTACAAGAATTACATTTAGGTATTATTAGAGGCGTGCGTGAGCGCTATGAAACACCTTTCTTTTCGGCACTTACAGAATATAGCCGAAAGCCTATGGGTATTTTTCATGCTATGCCTATTTCTAGGGGTAACTCCGTTTTTAAATCTAAATGGATTGGCGATTTTGGTGACTTCTACGGACGAAACTTATTTTTAGCTGAAACCTCCTCAACAACAGGAGGTTTAGATAGCTTACTTCAACCAACAGGTTCGCTGAAAAAGGCGCAAGAAAAGGCTTCTAAAGCCTATGGTTCTCAACGCACATTTTTTGTAACCAACGGAACTTCTACTGCCAATAAAATTGTTTTACAAGCATTAGTAGTGCCAGGAGATGTGGTGCTAATTGACCGCGATTGTCATAAATCACATCATTATGGTTTGGTGCTTTCTGGTGCTTATCCGGTTTATTTAGATTCTTATCCTATTGAAAAGTATAGCATGTATGGTGCGGTGCCTCTTTCTTTAATTAAAGAAAAACTTTTTAAACTGAAGGATGCAGGAAGGTTGAATAAAGTAAAGATGCTCTTGCTAACCAACTGTAGCTTTGATGGTTTGGTGTACAATACCGCTAAAGTAATGGAAGAAATTTTGGCTATAAAGCCGGATATGATTTTTCTGTGGGATGAAGCATGGTTTGCTTTTGCAGGTTTTACCTACACGTTTAAACAGCGTACGGGAATGTTTACCGCTAAAAAATTATCAGATAAATATAAAAGCGAGGAGTATAAGAAAACGTATAAAGCGCACATAAAGCAACTGAAAGACGGAGAGTTGCCATCAATGCCCGATCCTGAAAAGGTGAAAATTAGAGTGTATGCTACACAAAGCACACATAAAACGCTGAGTAGTTTTCGCCAAGGTTCTATGATTCATATTTGGGATGAAGAGTACCGTAAAAAATCAGAAAATACCTTCTTGGAAGCATATATGACGCATACTTCAACATCGCCAAACTATCAAATGCTTGCTTCACTTGACGTTGGCCGCAGGCAAGTGCAATTTGAGGGGTATGCTATGGTGGAAAAATCTATAGAGATGGCCATGATTTTTAGAGCGAAGGTCACCAATAACCCGCTTTTAAGTAAGTATTTTGACGTGCTTACGGTTAAAGATTTTATTCCGGATGAATATAGACCTAGCGACTTAGGAGAATATTACGATTCTAAAACTGGTTGGAACAGAATGGAAAAAGCGTGGGAGGAAGATGAGTTTATGCTTGATCCTACCAAAATCACACTATTCATTGGTCGCACTGGGGTAGATGGAGATACCTTCAAGAATAAATACTTGATGGATCAATTTAATATTCAGATTAATAAAACCAGTAGAAATACGGTGTTGTTAATGACCAATATTGGTACCACCCGTGGAAGTATAGCTTTTTTAACAAACGCCCTTTTGCAAATAGCAGAACAGCTTGAAGAAGAATTTGCTTCTATGAACGATAGGGAGCGTGAAATAGCAGAAAAACGAATTCACTCCCTTACCCAAGAAGTGCCCCCATTGCCGGATTTTAGTAGGTTTCATTCATCCTTTTTAGCCTCGCCCGGTGTACCTGGAGGTAATTTGCGTGAAGCATATTTTTTCTCCTATGATGAGAATAATTTTGAGTACAAGTCTATTTTAGAATGCAAAACATTAATAGAAGAAGGGAATAGGGAACTAGTAGCCTCATCTTTTGTAATTCCTTACCCACCAGGCTTTCCGGTATTGGTTCCTGGTCAGGTGGTAAGCATGGAAATTATACGGTTTATGCTTGCTTTGGATGTAAAAGAAATTCATGGATTTAGAGCCGACCTTGGCTTGCGTATTTTTAAAGAGAGCATCTTAAACCGTAAAAAAACAGCCACCGCTATGGGCGCGATGTCGTTAGGTGCCGCCAAACAAAAAAGCCCAATCAAGTAATATTAATTTAGAAAAACTATGAGTAAGAAAACAGCAACCAAAACAGCCGATGAAAAAGCACCTAGTGCAAAAACAGCTGTTAAGAAAACAAAACCCGATAATATTTTAAAAGGTATTCCGGATATACGCAGGTTTTTCTATAAAAATGAAACACCTATTTACTTTATAAGTGCAACAAATTTTAATTTGCTTGGCGCTGATGAATGGATAAAAGGCTTCAAGTTTATTTGTCATATTGAGTGTTTTGATGGGCAGCATCCAAACGTGTTTTCACCAAAAATGGAAATACCACATGATGATTTTGAAAGTATTGAAGATATTAACAATTACCTATTACAACATCCTGAAGTACAGGATTATATTAAGGTAAGGGCTAACGGTAAAAAAGCCGGCAAAGCACTTTTCTTAATGTTTAATGATGAAACCGAGAAATTAGCTAAAAAGTTAGGTTTAGAAATAATGTTTCCGAGTGCCAAGATGCGCACCTTTATGGATAATAAAGTGAATACAAACCGTATTGCTGAAAAAGCAGGGGTAGAGTGTGTGCCTTACGTATTAAGCGGTGTAAAAGGATATGAGCATCTTCAAGAAGTTTCAAAAGAATTAGGATCAGACTTGGTGATTCAAACGCCTTTTGGAGATAGCGGCCATACTACCTTCTTTATTTCTAATGAAGATGAATTTAATAAACATAAAGATGAAATCATCGCGGAAAGCGAAGTGAAGGTAATGAAGCGTATTAACTGCCGTGGCGCAGCTATTGAAGCTTGTGTTACACAACATGGTACGGTGGTGGCTCCTTTAATGACAGAGTTAGTTGGTTTTAAAGAACTTACACCATACAAAGGTGGTTGGTGCGGAAATGAAATTTACCCCAATGCTTTTACGCCAAGTATTCGCCAAAAAGCACGTAAATACACACAGTTATTTGGAGATCAGTTACGTAAAGAAGGATACAAAGGTTATTTTGAACTAGATTTTTTAATAGATCAAGATAATCAACAGATTTATTTAGGTGAATTAAACCCACGTATTACGGGCGCCAGTTCTATTACTAATCACGCGGTATTTGCTTTGGCAGATATTCCATTGCACATGTTTCACATTTTAGAATGGATGGAACAACCGTATGAATTGAGCGTAAAAGCGGTGAATGACCGTTGGGGAAGACAGGAAAACATTGACGGGTGGAGTCAGTTGGTTATTAAACATACCAAAAAAAGCATCGAATATATTCATCAATCGCCTCAAAGCGGAATTTGGAAAATGTTTGATAATGGTCACATTCAATTTGATCGTATGGACTCACATAGAAGAGCGGTAGAATCAGAGAAAGAAGCGTTCTTTTTACGTATTTCTAAAAACGGAGATTATTTATACGAAGGAGCAGACATGGGTATTGTGGTAACACGCGGTAGATTGATGACCGATGATTTTCAATTAACCGACCGTGCTAAAAACTGGATAAATGCCATACATGGTCAATATGTTTCGGAGGAAATTCCAGATGCAGAAAATCCGCAACCAGATTTAATTGGAAGTCTTACTAAGTAATAAAAGAAACAATTTACTTTATATCCCCCAAATTACACAAATGTGTGGTTTGGGGGTTTGTATATCAATCAAATAAAAAAGAATAACGATGGAATTTAAAAGTATAAATCCGTATAACTTAAAAGTGCTGGAAACCTACGAAGAGCAGTCTAAGAAAGAAATAGAAGCAATTTTAGAACGCTCAGACAAGGCATTTAAAAGCTGGCGCACTACCACTTTTGCAGAACGTGCAAAATTAATGAAAAAGGCAGGAGAGGTGCTGCGTGAAAACGCGGATGAATACGGTAAAATGATAACTTTAGAAATGGGTAAACCCATTACCGAAGCAAAAGGAGAAGTAAAAAAATGCGCCTTAGCTTGTGATTATTATGCTGATAATGCAGAAGCCTTTTTAGCGGATGAACACATAAAAACCGATGCTATCAAAAGCTTTGTACGTCATGAACCTATTGGTTGCGTATTTGCGGTAATGCCTTGGAATTTTCCATTTTGGCAAGTGTTCCGTTATGCAGCGCCAACGCTTATGGCGGGTAATGTATGCGTATTGAAACACGCTGGAAATGTTTTAGGAAGTACGTTGCTCATAGAAGAAGTATTTAAAAAAGCTGGTTTCCCTGATGATGTTTTTCAAAACATTTTTATGGATCATGATAAAACTGAAGATATTCTTTCTAACCCTATTGTAAAAGCAGTTACCCTTACAGGAAGCGAAAAAGCGGGCTCCTCTGTAGCGGCTTTAGCGGGTAAATACATTAAAAAATCATTGTTAGAATTAGGCGGTAGTAACTCTTTTATGGTGTGGGCTGATGCCGATTTGGACGCAACGGTAAAAACCGCTGTAAATGCACGTATGATGAATGCTGGGCAAAGTTGCATTGCGGCCAAGCGTTTTATTATTGCAGAAGAAGTGTATGATGCATTTGTGGAAAAATTTGTAGTTGAAATTGGCAAATTAAAAGCTGGAGACCCCATGAATGATGATACTACTATTGGCCCATTAGCCAGAGTAGATTTAGCCGAGCAACTACAAAAACAAGTGCAAAAATCAGTAGAGAAAGGAGCAGAGTTACTTTGTGGTGGGAAACAAACGGATGCTTTTCATGAACCTACCGTTTTAGGAAATGTAACACCTGGTATGCCTGCGTTTGACGAGGAAACTTTTGGCCCGCTTGCCGCTATGATAAAAGCGAAAAACGTTGATCACGCCTTTGAACTTTCAGAACAATCTAAATTTGGCTTGGGTGTAACGGTTTGTACGAAAGATACTGAAAAAGCTTTGGCGCATATCCACCGCGTAAGCGATGGTGCCTATTTTATTAATGAACTTGTAAAATCTGATCCGCGATTACCATTTGGCGGCACCAAAACCAGTGGTTATGGCCGGGAACTTTGTAAAGATGGAATTTTAGAGTTTGTGAATAGAAAAACGGTTTATTTGAAGTAGGACTTAATGAGTATTTAGAGTGAAAAGGACATTACTATTTTAGGTGTATTGGTTTTAATAATTTCATGTTCTATTCAAGTGAAAGAATCTGGCCGTGCTGAGTCAGAAACATTTTGTAATTGCTTTTACACAAATAGCCAAAAAGACTTTAATGAACGTACTTCAGTATGTAACCCCGATGGTCATAAAGCATCTTTAGATTTAGATATAATTAAGAAAAATCTTGACAGCTGTAGTTCCTTTTATTACGCTTTAGTTGAGCTACAAAAAGAACAGATAATGCAGAGGAGTGTGAGTGAAATAAGGAGTGCCAAAGGCGTTTGGAAAAAAACACATCAAAATGTAATCAGCGCTTAGTATGATTTCCTCATTGTGCATTGTAATTTTTATCTTAATAAAGACTCAACTAATACTGATGCACTTTTTTTGAAGGGCTTTGGGCTCGAAAATCTGGGAGAGTTTGATAAAGCGATAAAGGTTTATAATTGCATTAATCAAATAAGAGACTCTGATAATATGGATATAGGTGTTATAGTGGCGGAAGCAAAAAAGAAAAAATCGGCTGAATAGGTATAAGTTGATTTTGTCATTTAGCTACAAATCTCAGATGCTTTACTAGTTTCTCGTTAAAATTTTCATTGTAATGGTGCGTAACCGTCCCAAATATTTACTATTTTTGGGACAATGTTAAACTTAGATACAATAGAAAAAAGTATAGATAGAGGCGGGATATTCTTCGTATCTGATTTTAGCGCACCTAGTAACTATGAGGCTGTACGTAAATCGTTGCAACGGCTAACCAAAGACGGAAAAATTACACGTATTGCCAAAGGCATATATTTATTGCCTAAAACACATGCACGGCTAGGTGTAATTTTCCCCCATGCAGAAGAAATAGCAAAAGCTATTGCCAAACGCGATAAAGCAAGAATTTTACCTACAGGTTCTACAGCGTTAAATATTTTAGGGCTATCTACGCAAGTTCCTATGAAAGTGGTTTTTCTAACAGATGGCTCGGCAAGAAGCATAAAAGTGGGAAAACAAACCATTCAGTTTAAAAAAACAAACCCCAAAAATCTTAGTACAGAACATCGCTTAACCAGTATTATCATTCAAGCATTAAAAACAATTGGAGAAAAGAATGTTAGAGCCGAACAGGTTGATAGAATACAAATGATAATTGATGAAAGCGGTGAGCAAGAATTAATATATCAAAACTTGAAGGGAGCGCCTATTTGGGTGCAAAAAGTAATTTTAGCGAATGAATAATTGGCTTACTTTATCTACAGAAGAACAAATAGAATTATTTACGCAAATAGGAGTGAAAACAAACCTTCCTCCGCAAGCTGTTGAAAAAGATGCTTGGGTTTGTCTTATGTTGCGGATGTTGTTTACTTCAAAATTAGCAAATCATTTAATATTTAAGGGTGGCACCTCATTAAGCAAAGCTTTCAAATTGATTCAAAGATTTTCGGAGGATATTGACTTAGGAATAAACCGAGAATATTTAGGGTTTCAAGGAAGTTTATCAAAAGGAGAAATAAGGAAATTAAGGAGAGCTTGTCATCAGTTTGTATCTCAAAAATTAACGGAAATTTTAAAAGGGCAGCTAAGCAATTATGGTATTAATAGTAGTAGTTATGAAATAATTATAGAAAACACTAAAATATCTGATCAAGACCCGGAAACCATTAAAGTTAATTATCAATCTCTTTTTAATGAAGTAAATTATTTACCCAAAAGAGTTTTGATAGAAGTAAGTGCTAGGTCTTTAATTGAACCTAACCAAGAGGTTGGTATTAAATCGCTTATTGATGAAAACTATCCTCAAACAGATTTTATGGAAAAAGAATTTATGGTGTATGCAACCAATCCTCAAAAGACATTTTTAGAAAAGCTGATACTGTTGCATGAAGAATTTGCGAAGCCTATTGAAAAAATAAGGCATCTTAGAATGTCCAGGCATTTTTACGACATTGGGCAAATGTTAGATTCAGAATTTGGTGAGAATGCCCTAAAGAATAAAGAACTTTTTCATTGTATTGTTACCCACAGAAAAGTGTTGACTCCTACGAAATCAACTAATTATGAAATGTTGACTCTCCAAAATCTGAATGTAATTCCCCCAAGTAAGCTGTTGGCTAGTTATAGAGCAGATTATAAAGAAATGCAAAATAGCATGATTTATGGCGAATCACTTGATTTTGAAGTATTACTTGAGAAAATAAAGCATAAATTGAAATAAAGGATAATGTCGAAATGATATTTTATAAGCGTATAACTTTTTTATCATTCCAAATTTTGCCTTATGAATACGCAACTCTACGTATTTTATAAATCACACATGGTTAAGATTTTTACATTAAAATAATCACCATGAAAAAAGTACTATTTTATTGTGCACTTTTTGCGTTAACCTCCGCTACAGCGCAAAACCAAGAATGGCGTTATGCCAATGCGGAAGCTAGTGTTTATGCACAACCTACTAATTCTAGCGTGCTGTATGCCGGAGATAAAAGTGGATTGATAAAACGAACCACCGATGATGGTAAACATTGGGATGTGGTTTTTGAAGGTGTTTCTACCAACATAACAGATTTAAAATTTTTAGATGCAAACAATGGTGTTGCAGTATCTAGCACCAACGCCACTTATATTACTACCAATGATGGTGGCCTTACGTGGAAAGAAAACGTACTAAAAGACAGCCTAGGAAATAAAATAAATCAATCGTTTTTTTCGGTGGAAGTGATTGATGGGAATACCTACATGTTAAATCCTGATTATAACAGTGCCAGAGGATTTCTTACCAAGGATAAAGGATTAAATTTTAAAGAATTAAACACCAAGGGTACCACTTTTCACGTAAGTGGAGATACATTGTTAAGCTTTAGTAGATCTTCTTTCGCTTTTAATGTGAACATCAGTTACGATTTAGGAACAACGTGGACGGTGGTTAAAAGTGGCCCCTCTGGCTTAAGCGGCAGTAACTTTTTGTTTTTTGGGTTTGGGAAAGTTAGCATTATAAATTCCAAAACCTTTTTTATGACCTGTGGAGAATCAAACGCAGATGAAGTATTTAAAACTACTGATGGAGGAGTTAATTTCACCAAATTGCCAACACCGGTAAATAATTTTTTTCCAATTTATATCAATTTTTCAAATGAAAACACCGGTCTTATTGCCTGTAGAATAAGTAGTTCTGGTTTTGGAATATACACTACTACGGATGCCGGACAAACCTATACACCCTTGTTTAATACAAGCACTACGGGCTTTGGCACGCAGCTAATCTTACCAATTATTGAGTTGGGTAGCAATAAAATTATTGCACAGCGTGAACAGCATACTGCAGTAAGTACTGATGGGGGTCTTACGTTTACAGACCAATCTGACGACATTGCCATTGGGACTACGCCAAGCAGGCAAAAAATTGAAGTGATAAACAATCAAAATTTGTTTGCATATACTGCTGGGGGTAGCGTAAACAATGGAAGTTTTGAAAAGCATTTTTCATTTTCTGAAGATGGAGGTAGTACGTGGAATAATTTACTGGACAGTGCAGGAAATTTATTAGCGGCAAATCCTAGTGTTTTTAGTGCTGTTTCAACAGATACTCTGTTTTTTGGCTCGTCAAAATCAATTGGCCGCTGGGTAAAAGGAAGCAGTAGCAGTGGCAGATTAATTTCCGTAAATAGTCAGGCTACAGGTGGTGGTGGAATTTCTATCTTAAGAAAAGGAAATCAAATGTTGGGTATTACCAGCAATTTTGTACACGTGAGTTTAGATAAAGGTAAAACATGGGTAATCAAAAATGGTGGGCTGGTTAATGACGGTATTCCTATTATAGATATAGAATTCAACGATTTAAGTACCATATATCTGTTTACGGACAACAACGTGTATAAGAGTACGGACACTACAAAAACCTGGGTGAGTATAAAGCAAAACATAAACTTGAGTACTGGTGCCACCCGTGGAAATAATGGCATATCGGTTATTGATAATTCTACCATTATTGTTTACGGAAATGATGGCCGATTATATAAAACAAACGATGGAGGTCAAACATGGGTTGATTTGAAACCAACTTTACCAACCAATATAAATTTTTACGATTTTCAATGGATGACGTTTAGGACCGCCACGGAAGGCTACGCGGGAGACCCAAGTGCAAATGGAGGAAGATACGTTTTACAAACACTTGATGGAGGTAATACGTGGGATGTTTATACCAAAGGTCAAAGAATGATTGGCTTACGCGATATGAATTTTACAGATTCTACCTTAGGTGTTTCTATTGGTATTTTTGGTCCAAATGTTAATCGTTATATAGGCAATAAAACGTATCAGGTAGATACTACGCAAGCGGTGTTGGGTAATGTTTCTTTAGCTGAAGTAAATGCGCTAAACATTGGTTTTTACCCAAATCCTGCTAAAGATAAACTTCAGTTTTATGGAGCTGATATTAAGGAAGTAACACTTTTTAATGTTAACGGAATGCAAGTAGGAGCATGGCAACATCCTGGAAAAGAGCTTAGCTTAAACAGCATTACGCCCGGTTTCTATATTATTCAGTTTGAAGATTACAACGCTAATAAGCAGATAGAGAAGGTTTTAATTCAATAACGAACTTATAACAATTTCAATCGGGTTATGCTAAGTGATTAGGGTAACCCGATTTTTTAGTTAATGAATTAGTAGATAACTAGTTTAGTTGCCACCACTTATTTCCTCATAAATACCCTTTACCAATCCTTTAAGAGATAATCTTTACTTTTGAAAAAATTTTAGATATTACATGGAAAAGCATAAGTGCATCATTATAGGTACGGGGCCAGCGGGCTACACAGCTGCCATTTACGCAGCGCGCGCAAATCTCAACCCAATTATTTATACTGGTTTGGAGCCAGGAGGACAATTAACCACTACTACTGATGTGGAAAACTTCCCTGGTTATCCCACAGGAATAATGGGGCCAGAAATGATGGAGGACTTAAAAAAACAAGCCGAACGCTTTGGTACGGATGTACGCTTTGGTATGGTTACAAAAACTGAACTAAGCACTACACCTGGTGAATATCATACCCTTACTATTGATGAAACAGTAAAAGTGCAAGCTAAAACTGTAATTATCGCTACTGGAGCAAGTGCTAAATATTTAGGTTTAGATTCTGAAAAGAAATTTATGGGTCACGGTGTTTCCGCTTGCGCGATATGTGATGGCTTTTTCTTTAAAGGTCAAAACGTGGTAGTAGTAGGAGGTGGGGATAGCGCTGCAGAAGAAGCAACTTACTTGGCCAAGCTTTGCCCAAAAGTAACCGTTTTGGTACGTAAAGATCACTTTAAGGCATCCAAAATTATGGTAGATAGAGTGATGAATACACCAAATATTGAAGTGCTGTTTAATACCTCTACGGTAGAGGTGTTAGGAGAAAAAACGGTTAATGCAGTACGTGTTAAAAATAATGAAACACATGAAGAACATGTAGTGCCTGCTGAAGGCTTTTTTGTAGCGATTGGTCACAAACCAAACACAGATATTTTTAAAGGTCAGTTAGAAATGGATGAAATTGGTTATTTGATTACCAGACCGGGCACAGCTACCACAAATTATCCTGGCGTGTTTGCTACTGGCGATGCTCAGGATAAAATTTACCGCCAAGCCATTACTGCTGCTGGTTCTGGTTGCAAAGGGGCGCTTGAAGCAGAGCGTTATTTACAAGAATATGAAGAAGAAGTGGAGGTTGCCCAAATAGAGGGCTAGATTACCGGTATTTCATAAAAAACCCGTTAGGAAGTAATTGCTTGCTAACGGGTTTTTTTTGTTTTCTACGAAAACCTTTGTTGTTAACCATTCATGCTAACCAAAAACTCTGCGTTGTTTTCGGTACGTCTCATACGGTCTTGTAAAAATTCCATGGCTTCCACAGGGTTCATATCCGCTAAGTGTCTGCGTAAAATCCACATGCGTTGTAAGGTATCTTTGTCTAGTAATAGATCTTCTTTACGAGTACCAGAGGAAACAAGGTCAAGCGCTGGCCAAATTCTGCGGTTAGCAATTTTTCTATCCAATTGCATTTCCATATTACCCGTGCCTTTAAACTCTTCAAAAATCACTTCATCCATTTTACTACCCGTATCAATTAAGGCAGTTGCTAAAATGGTTAAAGAACCTCCATTTTCAATTTTACGGGCGGCACCAAAAAAGCGTTTTGGTTTGTGCAACGCATTAGCATCTACACCACCACTCAACACTTTTCCGCTTGACGGGGAAACGGTGTTATACGCTCGTGCTAAACGGGTTATAGAGTCTAATAGAATGATTACATCATGTCCGCACTCCACCATGCGCTTGGCTTTTTCTAACACAATATTGGCCACTTTTACATGTCTATCAGCCGGCTCATCAAAAGTAGAGGCCACCACTTCAGCGTTCACACTACGGGCCATGTCGGTAACTTCTTCAGGGCGTTCATCAATTAATAAAATAATCATGTACGCCTCCGGGTGATTGGCGGCAATTGCATTAGCCACTTCCTTAAGTAAAGTAGTTTTTCCCGTTTTTGGTTGTGCTACGATTAAACCACGCTGCCCTTTACCAATGGGAGAAAACAAATCAATAGTACGCGTACTTATGGTTCCTTTTCTATCAGTAATATTAAATTTTTCTTGCGGGAATAATGGTGTAAGGTGCTCAAAAGAAACACGGTCACGCACATAATCCGGTTCACGGCCATTAATTTTCTCCACTTTTACTAAAGGAAAATATTTTTCTCCTTCTTTAGGCGGACGTACTTGGCCACGTACAGTATCTCCGGTTTTTAAACCAAAAAGTTTTATTTGTGATTGCGATAAATACACATCATCAGGAGAATTCAAGTAATTGTAATCGCTAGAGCGTAAAAAGCCATAGCCATCCGGCATTATTTCTAAAACACCTTCACTTACAACAATACCCTCAAATTCGTACTCTTTATTTCTGCGGTGGTTGTTACGGTTGTTATTGCGGTTATCGTTGTTTTGGCGATTGTCGTTATTACCGGAATTCCTGTTATCGTTGTTATTACGCGAATCATTGTTTGAACGATTGTCGTTGCTGTTGCTACCACCGCGCGTATCATTATTTTGATTCTGGCGGTTGTCATTACTATTGCTTGGACGATTGTCGCTGCTATTGCTCTGACGGTTGTCATTTTGATTCCGGTCGTTCGTATTCCGGTCGTTATTATTACGCGGATTATTGTTCGGGCGGTTATCATTTGGCCTGTTATCACCACGTGGCGCTCGTTCCGGACGGTTAGTTTGTTCTCTACGTTCGCCCTGTGCTTCATTTTTACGCGGGTTGTTACGTTCCGCATGTTCACGAGGCTTATTGGCGTTTTCATTTTTTTGAGCTTCGTCACCACCTTCCTTAACCGCTTGAGGCGCTCGTTTTGGTCGTGGCGGTCTTGCTTTATCGTTATTCACCTGTTTATCTGCATTAGCAGAAGGTTTATCACCTTTAGGCGCAGGAGCAGACTTAGTTTTTTCCGGAGCAGGTGCTGATTGCTCGGTTGCTTTAACGGCACTAGGATTTTTGGCTTGCTGGTCTAAAATACTATAAACCAGGTCTTGCTTGTTTAGGCTTTTGTATTTTTTGATACTTAATTGTTCGGCAACATCCTTAAGTTCAGGAAGTTTCATGCCGCGTAATTGATTGATGTCGTACATCTAAAAAAGGAATATGTAAATAATGTATTTGCTAAATAAATGGGAATGCCAATAAATAGGAAAGTGTGAAGTAAGTGTAGCGCGAATGCCAACACCTGACAGGGCAATATTACAAATATTTATAAAACGATTGTTTATCCTCGTCAATTTTTTATCAATTTTGCACAAAGTTTTTTTTTATGATTCAACGCATTCAAAGTATTTATCTATTCTTAGCGGTGATTACCGTTTTTGTAGTTACTTGGTTTTTTCCTTTGTTTACAACCAAAGACGGTGCAATTTACCTAGTAGATGAACCAGTGTTTTTTGGCGCTTATATGTTTTCTGGTATCATCAGTTTATTTACCATTTTTAGGTATAAAAACCGAAAACAGCAGGTAGTTAGTGGTCGTATTAACATCATCATCAACTTTGTAGCCTTCGGTTTTTTGCTTTATTACTTTTATAATACATTGCAAGTAGATGATCAAATACAATTAGGAGCCACAGCATTTTTACCCATTTTAGTGGTTGTTTTTGTTTCTATGGCTAATAGATCAATTATGCGCGATGAAGCTTTAGTTAGAGCCGCAGATCGTTTTAGATAGAATCTATTTCTATCCTAAAGGTTTACTAAAACTACCACCTAGGTAACTCCACCACTTCCAGTTTTTCCACTTTAGCGTTGTTTATCTCAAACCTAAGCATTGTACGTACTTGATGAAAACCTTGTTTGCCAATGGCGCCTGGGTTCATGTGCAGTAATTGTAATTTTTGGTCATACATTACTTTTAAAATATGACTATGGCCGCAAATAAAAACGTCTGGTGAATTTTGCTTTAAATCTTCCCGAATGGCAGGGGAATAGCGATTGGGGTATCCGCCAATGTGCGTAATCCATACATCGGCTCCTGCACAAGTGAAACGCGCGTGTAGCGGCCATGTTTTTCTAATGTCGGTACCGTCTATATTTCCATATACAGCGCGTACTTTAGTTACTTTTTCTAAAGCATCGGTTACGGCTAAGGTGCCGATGTCACCAGCATGCCAAATTTCGTCAGCATGAGCACATAATTCCAAAATTTTAGCATCAATATGACTATGCGTGTCAGAAAGTAAAGCAATTTTCATGTGGAGCGCCTTATAGGTGTAACTTTGCGCAAAAGTAAAAGGCAATTCAGCAGTTGCGGTATTTCATTCAACTTTCTTTTAATGGCACAGCATATCACGGTTGGCAAATGCAACCTAACGCTATTTCTGTGCAACAAACTTTAAATGAGGCGCTAAGCATTATTTTGCGATTACCAATTAGTGTAGTAGGTGCCGGCAGAACCGATACGGGCGTGCACGCTAAAGAAATGTTTGCACATTTTGATACCGATGAAAAGCTGGAGGAAGAGTTGCTTGCGGCCAAGCTTAACCGTTTGCTGCCGCCTGATATTGCGGTGCAACGCATTATAAAGGTTAGCGATGAAGCCCACGCTCGTTTCGATGCAACAGCACGTAGTTACCAATACCATATTACCTTCGCCAAAAATCCGTTTACCCAAGGTTTAGCATTGCGGGTTAGCTACGCTTTAAATGTAAAACTGATGCAGCAATGCGCTTCTCATTTGTTACATTATCAAGACTTTAGTGCTTTTTCTCGCAGTAATACACAAACGTTTACTAATATATGTATGGTGCAAACGGCCTTTTTTGAAACTACGGAAAATGGACTAATTTTTCATATTACGGCAAATCGGTTTTTACGCAATATGGTACGAGCAATAGTAGGTACCCTTTTAAAGGTAGGAACTGGAAAAATTAGTAACACTGATTTTATAAAAATAATTGAAAGTAAAGATCGAAAGCAGGCTGGAGAGTCAGCACCTGCCCACGGTTTATACTTAACGAAGGTGCAATACCCTAAAGAAATTTTGAATGTCTGAAATTACAGGTAAAGCTTTTGATATTAAGCTTTTAAAGAAAATATTAGCGTACATAGCCCCTTATAAAAAAGTATTTTGGGGCGCGCTAATACTTACGGTTGTGCTAAGTGGACTAACTACCGCAAGGCCTATTCTTATTGAATATGTGATTGATAATTTCATTTCTGATCCTCAGCCTAATCAACTACTTAACTACACTATTTTGCTGTGTGGCTTGTTGTTTATTGAAAGTATTGTTAACTTTTTCTTTATTTATTCCGCCAATCATTTAGGCCAAAATATAATTCGTGATATGCGGGTGAAACTGTACCGCCATTTGCTATCTTTTAAACTAAAATATTTTGATCAAACACCAATAGGCACCTTGGTAACCCGCGCAGTGTCTGACATTGAAACTATCGCGGATATTTTTGCAGAAGGTATTTTGGTGATTTTTGGCGACCTGCTAAAAATTGTGGTTATGGTGGGTGCTATGTTTTACTTTTTTGATTTTAGGTTGGTGCTTTTGGCATTATCAGTAGTGCCCATTTTGTACTATGCCACGCGCTTATTTCAAATTAAAATTAAAGGTGCTTTTCAAGATGTGCGTACGCAAGTAGCTTCTTTAAACGCATTTGTACAGGAACATATTAGCGGGATGAACGTGGTTCAAATATTCAATAGGGAAGCGGCTGAAATGAAAAAGTTTAAAGCCATAAACCTAGAGCATAAAAAGGCCAACGTCCGTTCTATTTGGTATTTCTCCATTTTTTTACCAATTATTGAAATTATGAGCGCTATAAGTATTGGCTTGGTGGTGTGGTATGGAGGGTTAGAAGCAGCTTCAGCCACAGGAAAAATGTCTGTACAGCTATGGGTAAGAGGTCTGTTGGGTACAACCATAACCGAAGAAATGCGCTTGATTAGCTTAGGTGAAATTACCGCCATTATCATTTTTATAAACATGTTATTTAGGCCGTTACGTCAATTGGCCGATAGATTTAATACGCTGCAAATGGGCATGGTATCTTCTGAAAGGGTATTTAAAATTTTAAACACAGATGAGCGCATAGAAGATGCCGGTACTAAAGAATTAGGAGCGGTAAAGGGTAAAATTGAATTTAAGGATGTACATTTCGGTTATTTGGAAAATGAAGAGATTGTAAAAGGCATCAGCTTTACCGCAGAAGCAGGAAAAACTCTTGCCATAGTTGGTGCTACCGGTGCCGGAAAATCTACTATTATAAATTTACTAAGCCGATTTTACGAGATATGGAGTGGACAAATTTTATTAGACGGACAAGATATTAAGGAAGTGAAATTATCGTCTTTACGACAAAATTTAGCTGTGGTGCTGCAAGATGTGTTTTTATTTTCGGATAGCATTCAAAACAATATTAGTTTGCACAAGGATATTAGCAGGGCAGAAATAGAAGAAGCCGCGCGTTTTATTGGTGTAGATGATTTTATCGAAACCTTGCCTAATGGGTTTGACTACAACGTTCAGGAACGCGGAAATATGCTATCAGTAGGGCAAAGGCAGTTATTGGCATTTTTACGTGCTTATGTAAGCAATCCTTCGGTTTTAATTTTAGATGAAGCCACTAGCAGTATTGATACACAGAGCGAAATGATTATTCAAAAAGCAATTGATAAATTAACGCAAGGCCGCACCAGCATTGTAATTGCGCACAGATTGGCCACTATTAAAAAGGCTGATAAAATTTTGGTGATGGATAAAGGGCAAATTGTAGAACAAGGAACCCACGAAAGCTTATTAGAAAAAGGCGGTTTTTACACCAATCTATATGATATGCAGTTTAAATTGGATGAAGCTGAATAGTAAAAAACACTAAAAAAGCATCGCTCTAACAACACTTGTTAAGCGATTGTTATAGCAAATTGATTTTTAATATGGTATTAGTGCTACGTAAAACATCCATCGGTATAATATACAATGCGCTTTTAGCGCTATATTTTTTGCAGTAATTGGTATTATTTAATCTTACGCATGTTGTTGTGTACAATTAAACCCGTTACCAAACCTAAAAACCCAAACGCAGTAAACACATAAAACCCAAATAAAAAGTGTTCACTTATTTGCTGTATGTAGCTCATGTAAATTAACACTAAGCCACTGATTAAAAAGCTACTGCCCATCCACACCAAAAGTTTTGCTTGAGCCTTTCGTTTAGTTGCCATTAATAATTTATTGTGCCGTTTGTTTAACAGGTTAATAGCCAAACTCACTACACTTTCATCATAGTTTTTTTGCTTTAGGCTAGCGCGAATTTCATCATCTGTTTTGCCTTTAAGTTTAATTTGAAAGTAATAGTCCAATAATCTATCCGTAAGTTCTGGCTTCTCGTCTTGGTCTATATTAAAATCTAGGGTTGACATACGTTTACTAAGCTTCTATATTTTTTAAGATTTAATCCTTATTTCTCACCGCTTTCTTTAATTTTATTGGTTGCGGCAAAAGCTGCAATCAATTGCGTCATCATATCACTAGCCGAAGCCGGATTGTTTGGCAACAAAATTAAATTACTTTCAGTATTTTCACTCACCGCTTGCAGTGTGTCATAATGCTGTGTTACTAAAATAAGAGCAGAAGCTTCTTGGCTGTTAATACCAACGCGGTTTAGCACTTCTACAGATTCTTCTAAACCACGGGCTATTTCACGTCTTTGGTCGGCAATACCTTGTCCTTGTAAACGCTTGCTTTCCGCTTCAGCATTGGCCTTGGCTACAATTCTAATGCGCTCCGCTTCACCTTCATACTCGGCAGCCGTTTTTTTACGTTCTGCTGCATTTATTTGGTTCATTGCATCTTTCACCTGTTGGTCAGGGTCAATATCAGTAACCAACGCCTTTATAATATCATAACCATAGGCGTTCATGGCTTCTTGCAACTCGCGTTTTATAGCAATGGCAATGTCATCCTTCTTTTCAAAAACGTAATCTAATTTCAGTTTAGGTACTTCAGCGCGCACCGTATCAAACACATAAGAAGTAATCTGATCTTGAGGGTTTTGGAGTTTATAAAAAGCATCATAAACTTTTTCTACTAAAATTAAATACTGCACGCTTACCTTAATGCGTACAAACACATCATCCTTAGTTTTGGTTTCCACTAAAACATCAAGCTGTTGAATACGAAGGTTTACCCGTCCGGCAATTTGATCTACAATAGGAATACGCACATGAAATCCCGCTTGACGGACACCATTAAATTTACCTAAACGTTGCATTACGGCAGCCGACTGTTGACGTACAATAAAAACTCCTGCAATTATGAATATCACTAAGAGGGCGCCAATAATGGCAAGAAAGGGAAGGGGCATAAGATTTTCTTTTAAGGCGTGAAAATAATTGTTTTATACGTACCATTACCGTAGGTTTTGTATTTTTCACACCACTTATGCTACGTTATTTTAAAATTTTAGGACTTTCCTCCGATGCTTCTGCGCTTCAAATAAAGCGAGCGTACCGTAAAAAGGCTATGCAGTATCATCCGGATAGAAACCGAGCCCCGGATGCACGCCAACATTTTTTGGAAGTGTTGGAGGCGTATGAATTTTTAACAGGAGCAGCAAGATCAAGCGCTAAGCGCCCGGAAAACACGCCCGAAAACGAGTTTGAAGATTTGATGCGTGAAGCTGCGCAGAAAAAAGCCAAGGAAAAATATAGGCAACGGGTGCGAGAGTTCCGAAAAAGGCAAGCGGAAGAACAAAGCAAAGAATTTATACGTGCTATTTATGTGTTGGTAACTATTTTAGTGATGGTGGGTGCATGGTACCTTACTTCTAGTTTACGTAATTATCTCATTATAGCCCAAAACCCAAAGGAGCACTATGCTACGGTGGTTTCTGTATCTCCTAGGCGCATTGAATTTATGTATGCCAATGGGAATGATGTATATCGAAATCATGCTTACGTATGGAAAAGTAAAGGAGAAATGCGTAGTGGGGAAGGAATGCCAATAGCAATGGGCGATCAATTTGTAATTCGCTTTAATGACGACCAGCCGGAATACTTTAAACTACTGTATCACCAACCAAGTCCACGTACCATGCAGCGATATTTTGGTTTAACCATTTATAAACTACTGGTTTTAAATGAAGAAAAGTGGACACATTTAGGTTTTGAAGAACGTAAAGTTTTAGCAATGAACATGGCACGCGAAACTTTTAAAAAGTTTGGAATTGAAGGAATGAGTAACATTTATTTTTCTGACACCTTTATTTTAGAAAATATTCAGAATAACAGTTTTACGTGGTTTGTTTTTAAAAATTCAACTGATTTTAAAGAGATTAGCGCATTGTGTGAGCAAAGGGTAGTGCATTAAGCCATTGAAATTAAATAAAATATTAAGGCAAAACTCAGTGTGGTTATTCTATAAGTAATTCCTTTTTACCACATAGACACATAGTAAGCGCAGGAGAATTGCTGCTAAAATCGGTGTTGTAAGTGTAATCCGTGGCTAAACACTTTTGCCGCTACTTTGCGCTTTTTTCTTTGCGACTTTGCGCGAAATGCTTTTTTACCACATAGACACATAGTAAGCGCAAGAGAGAATGAGGAGGTATAGTGTGACTTTATTGGTTGGCTGGTGTACTTTCCTATGTGTTCTATGTTTCTATTTGTTGAACTTTTTTTAACCACATAGACACATAGTAAGCGCAAGAGAATTGCTGCTAAAATCGGTGTTGTCAGTGTAATCCGTGGCTAAACACTTTTGCCGCTACTTTGCGCTACCTTTTTGCGACTTTGCGCGAAATGCTTTTTTACCACATAGACACATAGTAAGCGCAAGAGAGAATAGGAGGGTATAGTGTGATTTTATTGGTTGGCTAGTGTGCTTTCCTATGTGTTCTATGTTTCTATGTGTTGAACTTTTTTTACCACTTAGACACATAGTAAGCGCACGAGAAATGCCACTTAAATCTGTGTTGTCCGTGTAATCTGTGCTATCAGTATAATCCGTGGCTAAACACTTTTGCCGCTACTTTGCGCTACCTTTTTGCGGCTTTGCGCGAAGTACTTTTTTACCACATAGACACATAGTAAGCGCAAGAGAATTGCCGCTAAAATCTGTGTTATTAGTGTAATCTGTGGCAACCTGCTGTTACCGTTTTTTTTTAAGACTTTACGCGAAATGAACTTAAAAACAGCGTTTCATTATAGCAAACCTTTGCACCTTTGCTTAAAATAAAAACACCATGGAAGTAAAAGATGCCGTTGGAAACCTTTTAGAGGAAGGGGATAGCGTGATTGCTACTAAAACCTTAGATGTAAAAGGCAGTAATATTAAACTTAAAAAAGGGGAGAAAATCAAGAATATTCGCCTAACCGATGATCCTAATGAAGTAGAAGTGCGCATCGGCAAAAGCCAAATAGTTCTCAAAACACAGTACTTCAAAAAAGCGTAGCCATTAGATATAGTTTACGGACATACTGAGGACAGATTCAGTACTTTAACAGCTTTTTAAGGATTTGGTGTCGTTATTTTAAACACCTTTAACGGCACAATATTTTAACTAGTATGAAGCGTTTTTTATTTCTATTAGGTGTTTGTTTACTTACACAGCTGCATGCTGTAAAATTTAATGTTACTACAAACGACATTGTAGCACGCCTTAATTTTTTAAGCGTTGTAGATGGCGCAATGGCACACTCACGCACGTTTAAGGATACCATTGAAAACAGTGAGCATTACAATGAAACATTACAAGCGCTTGGTAATCGCTTAAACACCTTACAAACGGGTGCAAACTTAAATTGGCGCAATTTGCCTGAAGGCAGATTTGCTTCTAGCTATGTTTGGGATTTGCTAATGATTCAAGCCGCTTATAGTAAGGATTTAAATGACTTTAAATCGCGCACCATAGGTTTGCTACCCGTTGCAGAGCAAGAAGAACTTATTTCTTTATTAGAAGCGTGCATTCCATTTTATCAAAAAATTGTATTGCAAAATGACGCCTCAAATCTAACGCATCACGTAGCATTTTTTAATCAGTATAAGCCCATTATGGAGCGATACTTTTCTCAATTAAAGCCTTTTTACCGCAGCGGTTACAACGATTCAGCCACTTTTGAAATTGTTTTATATCCCATGCCTGGTAAAATGGGTTCTAGTACTGCTACACCACACGGTAATGTACTCATTGTTGGGGTGTTTGAAGATTATGCCACTGATACAGGTTTGGTAGGTGTGGCTATTCATGAACTGGCGCATAGCTTATTTGCCGCACAAAATTCTGTTATTCAAAATAATATAGATAGATGGTTTATACAGAGTAGTAATGAATATGCAGGACTGGCTTATAATTTTTTTGACGAGGCCATGGCCACTGTAACAGGAAATGGTTGGTTTATGGAACAATTAACAGGTAAGCTGCCGGCTCAAAATTGGTATGCCAATGAGGAAATAAATGGCTTTGCCAAAGCAATTTACCCCTTAACTAAGCAATATTTAGAGGGGCATAAAATGATGGACAGCTTATTTGTGGCGCAGGCAATCAAAATATTTGGAAAAACCTTTCCTACATCCATCTATAAATATAGCAGCCTATTTAATAATTTAAGTTTGATTATAGACAGGGAAGGTGCAGGGGATGAAGAACAATATACTAGAGCTATTCGAAAACAGTTTAAAATTTCTGGCTACTGGCTATACACACCTTTGAGTAGTGAAGATGCACAGCTAGAACTTAAAAACGGAAAGCGCACCCTTTTTATAATAAGTAATTTTAACCAACATAAAAATCTAAAACAATTTGGCACTCTGTTTAAAATGCCAGTTTTAGATAGTACTGTAGCGCATTATTACAGTTTTATTGATGGGCAGGGTAGAGCAGTAGTATATATTCACGCCCTTACAATCGATGAAACCTTAGCTGCTATTGAAGCTTTAGCACAGCAAGAGTTTATAAATCCCGCAAAAAAAGCGTATAGATTATAGTGCAAAAAAAAAGCGAATGCTTTTAGACATTCGCTTTTCAATATTATTAATGGCTAGCTTAACGCACACTCATTTTGGTTTTCAGTTTTTCGATTTGGCGTTTTAGCTTATCACAACTTTCATTAATACTACCTTCAAATTTTTCGCTTTGTGAAGTGGCAATAATGTCATTTCCCGGAATATTAAGCTTAATATCGGCAACTTTATTATCTCCTTTGTCATCATTTATAAGTTTTAAGTACACTTCAGCGCCTACAATTTGATCGTAAAATTTACTTAAATGCGATACTTTTCCTTTTACATATTCCTGTAATTCTTCAGTGGCTGTAAATCCTACGGTTTGTATGTCCCATTTCATATGAACTATTTTTAAATTTATTGCTAAGTTAACTTGCATGTACTATTAAAGTTTATTGCAAAAGCAACTTTTACGGAAAACTTTATCTAATAAGATTAATTACACATTTTGGCATATTTATGGTTTAAGTTGCGTACATATATTTTTAGCTTTGCAGCCGATGTATGTTTTGCTTATCAAAGCCAACATCTGCCGAAAGGCAAAGTGAACCAATTTTTAAGATTATTTTAATTACACACACACATGAAGAGAGTTTTAATGTTTTTGGCAATGGCCACCGCACTAAGTACTATGGCGCAAGAAGGCCCTATTATTAGTAGCGCCATTATTGCCGATAGAAATCAAGATTTACCAGCTGCGAAAAAATATATTGATGAAGCCGCAGCTATTGTAAATGCTAAGCCAGAAGCAGAAGTAGGGTATAAGGATATGCGAAAATTCCTTTATTTTAATGGTAAAATTAACTTAGCGGTGGCTACCAGTAACGATGCTGCCATACAAGGCCTTGACCCTTTAGCTTTGGAAAAAGCGGAGAAAAGTATTTTACGTAGCATTAAATATGAAAAAGAACTAGGTAAGGAAAAGTATTTAGATGACTCTAAAGCTTTAATGGGAACCTTGGCGGCTTCGTATGCAAACCAAGGTATTACGCAAAGTTCTAAAAATGAGTATGCTCAAGCGTACAAATCATTTTTGAAAACCTATGAATTGAAGAAAATGGATGGTGTAAACCAAACCGATACTAGCAATTTATACAACGCTGCTTTAATGGCGCAAAATGCAGAAATGTATAATAAGGCAGTAGAACTAAACAAAGAGTTGATTGAGCTTGGTTACCGTGGTTTTGAGTATAAAGCGACAGACGCAGAAACAGGTGATGTAGTGGGATTTCCGAATAAAACCCTTATGGATCAGTATGTTGCAGCCGGAGCCTATAAAGATCCTCAGGTAATTCCCAATGATTTGCGCCCCAACTATTACATTGCTATTGCCGGTACTAGTATGCGTGCAGGAGATACAGCTACCTATACAGAGTATGTTACAAAAGGTAGAAAAGCTTTTCCAGAAAATCCAGCCTTACTTACCACAGAATTAGATATTTACATTAGAAGTAAGCAGTATGATAAGGCATTGGTAAATTTAGATGAAGCGATAAAGCAAAATCCTAACGACCCAAAATCTAAGATTTATTATTACAACAAGGGAATTATTTTGCATACACAAATGAGCAAGCCGGATGAAGCGTTGCCATCTTATAGCAAAGCAATTGAACTGGATAGTACTTATACAGATGCTTTATACATGCATGGTTTGGTATATTACGATAAAGCAAAAGCGGTAACAGAAAGAATGAATGAATTGCCCCTAAATGCAAAAGCAAAGTATGATGCGGCTAAAAAAGAGCAGCAAGATATGTTTAAGAAGGCGTTGCCTTATTTTGAAAAGGCAAGTGAAGCAGCACCGGAAGATAAAAACACCTTGTTAGCGTTAGCTGAAATTTACAGAACGTTAAAAATGAGCGATAAGGCGTTGGAAACTACTAAGAAAATTCAGAGTATGCCTTAGGGCAGTAGAGATTAAAAAATTAAAGGGAACACATTGTTCCCTTTAATTTGAAACATTCTATTTTACATAATATAAATTATCGGAATAAATTGTTTTAGAGGATAGTACATTATATACAATTCAAACTCGTAACAGCGCAATGTTCAATATTTTGACAGCTAAGCTAATTTATAGCCAAAACAAATTTTGTGGTCAAATTACCGATAAGTAAGTTGTTTAATAGTATGTTTATTATTAAATCTATCACAAAAACTACATTTGATAAATATGTATAAGAATCAAATAGCACCGTTTTTAGTAAGTAAGAGTTTTACAAATCGCCTGAATACTAAATAGTGAAAGTATATTTATAGAGGTCAGTAGTTACTTACTCATAATTTGCGATTGATAAACTTTTGGATTACCTACCATCTTTGTTATCAAATTATTGAAAATGGTATGCTTGTTTTGAGAACGATTTATTCTATAACAGAACTCGTTAAAATATCGGTTTAAATGCTTTTCACTTACCCAAGAATAAGTGGTTCTAATCCATGATTTTATTTGATGTATGATGGTATGTAAAGCCTTAAAATTCAAGCCTCCATCACTTGGTATTTGAGTTATCTTAAAAGCTCTGGCTATTGGCTTATATCCTCTCCAATTGTCGGTAAACACATCTGCTTCTCTACTGATGTGGTTGTTGAACACATATTGTAAGGAACGTGCTGAAAAATCTTCTATGCGATTGCTATACACACGTTTAACTTTGCCTTCATCGGTCAGCTGGACAGCAATTGAAGCTTTCTTTTTCTTCATATTGTAGCTGCGCCCTATGTTACCTTTCTCGTGTCCACCTAGCACAAATTCATCTACATGCACAGTGCCATCCATGGGATGCTTTCCACTGCTTTTCATGGCTTCTCTTACTTTATGCATAAATAGCCTAGCCGTTTTCTCTGTAACACCATATCTAACAGACATATAACTAGCTGATAAACTTTTGGTTGTAGTGGCCATTTCAAAGCAGATGAAGAACGCTTTGCGTAAACCAAATTTTACTTTGTGAAAGAGGGTGTTTGCTGGAGCGGATTCTATATGACTGCAAATATTACAAATGCGTGAAAAGTCCTTGCGTTGTTGAGCCAATTTATGGTCACACTTTAAGCATTGATAGCCGTGTTTCCATTTAATTGAAGCCAAATATGCTTTGCAATCTAAGTCCGTTTTAAACCGATCATTAAACTCTAGGAGGTTTTGGCCTTTGAAAATATCCATTTAACCGTTGATTTTATTGAACCTAAATATAGGTAATTATATACTGACCTCTATATATTTATTTACAATAATATTCTTAGCAGCACCAGTTTGGCTTAATGCTCAATTTAAGGATAAGGTTTTACTAAACCAGTATATTCAATCTGCTAAGCAGTATGAGTCTGCCCTATTGTATGCCGAGGCAGCCGATCAATGGCAAAAGGCGGCTGATTTAGCCAAATCAAAGGATTTGGAGTATGAGTACATGGACGTTCGAATTAGCATGGCTGAGTTGATGCGTAAAACACGTGATTTCCAAGTGGGCTTAGAAATACTCCATGCACTTACGGGTACTGACAAGTTTCCTAAGCTAGAGGTGCGGAAATTGGGACGTATGGCAGCACTGTATCAGGAAAATGAATCAACGAATGAGCTTCCTGATGAAAATATGCTTGATTCTGTTGCTAGCTTTCTCCAAAAAGCATTGGCATTAGCTAAAACAGAAAGACTTACCACTGAAAAAGCAGGACTGCTAAATGAACTAGGTTTTTTATATATCAAGAGAAAGGAATATGAAAAGTCTGTATCCCAACTACTGCAAGCCTCCAGCAACTATGAGCAGGCGCATGATACCCTAGGATATATCAACTCACTTTTACTATTGTACAGAAACTATATCCTATTGAATCAAACAAACGAAAAAGACTCGCTAGCCAATTTATTACTTGATTTGACCAATCAAAAAAATTGGGATAGAATTAAAGTTGACCTCTATGATTTATTAGCGTTTGATGCCTCAAAGACAGGAGATTCAACGGCTCATTATAAATGGAAATGGTTATCTGAAACCAATCGGTCAAATGTTTTAGAACGCATTAATACTAACCGAATGGGAACGTTGCGCGTGCTATTAGATAACGAAAAATACCATCTGGAGGCCGAATCCTCTGCTCAAGTAGCCATGGAAAAAGAAAAGAAATTAGAAGCAGAAAAGGGTCGCAGAAAAGCCTTATTTGTTTTTATCGTTATCCTAGCTATTAGTGTTTTAATTATCGCTTTTTTGTTGTTTAGAGAACGGGGATTAAAGCAGTCTGTGAAAGTAGCCAACAATAATTATCAAATGTTGATGGTAGAGAGTAATCACCGTATAAAAAATAATTTACAGATGGTGATTTCCATGCTTGAATATACCAAAAGGGATACGAGCGAAAAAGATATTCTTAACCGTATGAAAGGGAAAATACACACCGTAAGTGCGCTTCATCAATATCTTACTACGCACATTCACGACCAATTAGTTCCTGCTATTGAGTATTTCAGTGATATTATAGCCTCATACGAAAGTATTTCCGAATCAGGTATAAAGATTAAAAAAAGTATTGCAGCAATATCTATTGGTGGTGAGCGCATTGTATACTTTGGACTAATATTGAATGAAATGCTTGCCAACACGCTTGAGCATAAACCTGGGCCTACTCGAAAGGCAGAAATAAACATTAGGCCCGAAAAGGAACATTATATTTTTATGTATAGTGATGGCCCTGGAAGAGAAGCAAACTCATCGCAAGGAATTGGAAGTAAACTAATTATTGGCTTGGTAGAACGGGTTGGTGGAACAAGTTTTACTTTTGATCATCACAAAGGAACCTATCAATTTAAATTTCATGTCCAATAAAGGTGTTGTAATAATTGAAGATGAATTTTTTGCAGCTAATCATCTTTGCGACTTTTTAGATTCGAAAGGCTATAGGGTTTGTAAAGTGTATTATAGCGGAGAGGAGTTTCTGCAACAAACCGATTGGATGTTTGATGCTGCCATAATTGATATTTTTTTATCTGGTGAAATCACTGGTTTAGAAATTGCTGAAAAGGTTAAAGAACGTCAAAAACCATTCATCCTTTTGACTGCAAATCAAGATAGTGAAACGCTAAAATGTGCCGCTCGATTATCGCCCCAAGCGTACATTAGTAAGCCTTTTAAAGAAAACGACATTTCTGCGGCTTTAGAGATTATTTATCATCGACAAGCAACTAAAATTTATATTAGGGGCAATAAGGGTGTGGAATCCTTCTATTCGAATGAAATACTATATGCTAAAGCCGATGGTGTTTACATAGAAATTCATACAACAAGGGGTGTAATTTTACAACGCAAGCTACTCAAAGAATTTGAGGTGCAATTACCTGAGAATTTTATTCGTGTCCACCGTTCGTATGTAGTAAATCGTGAATACATTGAGCACAAGACATCTAACTACCTTAAAGTTAAAGAAGACTTAATTCCAATTTCAAAAACGTATAAAAATTTGATTTAGCTTTTTCCCTGTTGATTCTCATTCGCAACAATTCTTCTATTTTAGCTTTCAAATTACAATTCCTATGCGTAAATATGTACTCCTTGTAGCACTGCTTCTTACCACCCTCTCCCCTTTTGCACAAGACGTAAACTTTGAAAAAGTAGCTAAAAAAGCAGAAAAGTACCTTGCTAAAGGAAAATTTGATAAAGCCGATAAAAAGTTAACTAAAGCCTTGGATGAAGCTCCTTATTGGGGCGCAGGATGGGATTTACTTTCGGAAGTACGCTTAAACCAATGGCAGCAAGCTAGACAAGAAGACAACCCGCTTGCAAATTTGGCCATTACCGTTTCTAGTAAAGATGGTGATCAAGAAAAAAATGATTCGATGGCGCAATCAGTTATGCAATTGTTTCAAAGTTTTAGTCCTGATAAAATGGCTTATAACAAAGCTATTTATACGATGCGTGAAGCACAAGCCAATAGCAAAACTGCTTATATGAGTATAGTATATTTACGTAGTTATGAAGTTGACAAAAGTATAGATACTACTGTGCCAGATGAGGCTTGGATTCTTTTTAATAAAGCAGAACAGGAGTTTCAACGTAAAAATTACAATAAGGCGGCCACCTTATATCAGCAAGCGGTTGAAGTATATCCTCAATTTTATAAAGCCTCTTTATACTTAGGTGATTCCTATTATTTTTTAGAGTTTTATAAGGAAGCCATTGCAAAATTTAGTGAGGCAGTGCAAAAATTTCCCAATCAATTAGAACCGCGCAAGTATTTATCAGATGCCTATAAGGAAGCAGGGATGTATGAACCAGCGTTAGATGCTGCTATCAGTGCTTTAGAAGTATATCCAGATTTAATTTTACAAGCCAAAGTAGCTACGCTTGCACGCTATGTTGATAAGCACTATACAGTAGTAGGCGTTAACAGACCATTACTACCTGAAGAAGCATGGGACACGGAATCTGCGGATAAATTTTCTGGACCTTGGAAATGGTATGTAATTGCCTTACAGGATATTAAGGATTGTGTAGATGATAATGGCATAATTACCGATTGTAACAAAACAGCTATACGCTACTCAGAATTATACGCATGGGAAGAAATGCTTAAGAATGCCTCCCCTACTGAATTTTTAGAAGCACGCGCCATGCAAGAAAGTGGTTACTTAGATTGCTATGTGATGCTTACTAATTTTCATCAAGATTTTTATCCTCAGTACGTTGATTTTGTTAAAAACAATCCCGGTAGAATTAAGGAGTATATAGCAGCTCAAATGAAGTAGAAATTTTCTTGTAAACAGATAGGCATGTTGATGCCAAGCGCTTTTAACTTCATTAATATAAAACCTTAAAACCTAAATTAATAGATTTTCATTATCGGTTAAACCACTTATTTTTTGCTGTATTCTACAAGAATGCATACGTTTGCGGTGCTATAAACGAACGTTGCCCACCAGAGCATTTATCACCTAATAATACGTAACCATGAAAACCTTTTCAACTTCCGTTTCGCTTCCTTATATCACCATTTTGTTAATTCTATTGGGTGTTTTTGTTCTGATAAGTAACTTGTTGCAATTACCCTCCTATTTAGATTTTTTGTACCTAGCATTTTTCCTACCGGTTATTTTTCAATCTACTCTTTTTGAAAAATATAAAATCACTGATAAGGAATTAATTATAACTGGCCCATTTCGGAAGTTAAAAATTCTTTTTGTACATATTACTCAACTAGAAATAAAAGAAAGCACAAACTTTGAGAAATTTGCTATGAGCCTTGCGGCACAAACCATGGCTGTTTCTTACAACACGTATGATGAAGTAATTTTAAGTCCGAAAGACCACCATGCGTTGCTGCAAATATTGCAACAGAGGAGCAATGTTTTTGCTTAGGCAATGCTATTGGAAGTGATTTAAATTAAAACATTGTTGATTTTACCCTACAATTCTATCACTAACTCAGTGCCCTTAGTTGCTTTTGAATTGACATAAATATTCCCTTTGTGCATTCGTATTATTTGTCTTGAAAGGCTTAAACCAATACCTGAGCCCGTTTTGCGGGTGCTAAAAAAGGGCATAAAAATTTTATCTACATGCGCTGGGTCTATGCCCAATCCATTATCGGATACCAAAAGTCTGAATCTCCCATCAGGGGTACTTTCACTGCTAATTTTTATACGCCTTTCTGCTTGATATTCCGTGGCTTCTAGTGCATTTTTAAGTAAGTTTAACACTACGTGCGTAAGTAGTTTTTCATCACCAATAAATGTTTCCTTGGTAAAGTGTTCTTCAATAACAAGGGTTACAGCAGCCTCTTCTTTTAATCCCGAAAATAATAGTCGAATACTATCCAACCACGCACTGCTATTTATACTTCCAAAATCTGCATTTGGAAGTCGGCTAATTTCTCTATAACTATGTACAAAGCTTTTTAAGCCAAGCGCACGCTCATTAATAACCTCCAAACTTTTGGCGGTATTATCTATATCCGTTTGGTTGAGCATCTTTACACTAACGATTTTTTCATTCCGCACAAAAATTTGATTTAAAGTTTCCGCTAAAGAACTTATGGGCGCTATCGAATTCATAATTTCGTGCGTCATAATGTTTAGCAACTTCTGCCACGTTTCCAACTCATTCGCTTCCAGCTGATGTTTTATATTATGGATGGAGTAGATTCTATAGGTTTTGCCTGTAAAACTAACCTCAGATAACTGTACACTTAGGTGTTGTAAGGCGTTGTTTTCTAAAGATTTATACGTTTCACTTTCTCCTGATTTCAATTTGATTAAAACAGTGTAAAGTGCTAAATTTTGTTGCTTAAGCCGATCTAAGTGCGTGAGTTTAGATAAGCCTATAAATGCTAAAGCAGATGCATTTATACTCTCAACAAATCCGTTGGCATCTGTGGCGATAAGTCCGCTGGCGGAACGTTTTAAAAATTCCATAAAAAAACGTTCATTTTTCGCTTCACGGAGTCTCAGGTTGTTTATGGATGCATTTATACGATTGAGTTGTTTGTTTAAAGCTGCTGTATCCGTATCATCAAGTGGTTCATTAAAGTGTAAGGCTCCATCTTCATTCTGAATGGCTTCAAAGAAAAATTGTACTTTTTTCTGTATTTTGATTGTTTGTACATACATACGAACAGCAATAAATACGCTTAGCGAAAACACCAATACACTAAATAAATAATAGCTGTTTTGTAGCGCAAACCCGAAAAGCAAAAGGCATAATGCAAAAGCTAGCAAATGCCAAATAAGTACCAACTTATTGAATTTAAAGTGCATACCTTTTTATTTTATTATACAAGGTTTGTCTGCTTACGCCAAGCTTTTCTGCTATTAAAGACAAGTTACCCTCGTACCGATCTAAAGCGTTAATAATAAGCTTTTTCTCCATTTCAGAAAGCGATGGAAGCTCTTTGGAACCAAGTTGTTGCACCGCACTAAGGTCAAAATCAGTAGGCATTAGCACTTCGCCTTCACTCATAATTACGGCCTTTTCAATAGCATGTTGTAATTCTCTAATGTTACCGGGCCAATGGTAGTTAGCTAATTTTTTAACCGCTTGTGCGCCAAGGCGTAAACCATCTTTTTTATACTTTACGCTAAACTTTTTTAAAAAGTGCAACGCCAATAGTTCAACGTCCTCTCCTCTATCGCGTAAAGCGGGTAATTTTATTTTAATGGTATTTAATCTGTACAGCAAATCCTGCCGAAAGCTACCCGCAGAAACCATTGCTTCCAAATTTGCATTTGAAGCAGTAACCAACCGAATATCAAACTCTTGTGATTGATTAGAGCCTAAGGGAGAGACCGTTCTACGTTCAAGGGCTACTAATAATTTGGCCTGCATAGCCATTGGTGTGTTGCCTATTTCATCTAAAAAGAGCGTGCCTTTATCCGCCAACTGAAATTTTCCGGGTTTATCTTCTTTCGCATCTGTAAAGGCACCTTTCTTAAAACCAAAAAGTTCGCTTTCAAACAAGCTTTCAGGAATAGCACCCATATCTACATTCATAAACATGGCCTCACTCCTTTTGGATAGCTGATGTAGCATTTGTGCAACCACTTCTTTTCCGGTACCATTTTCTCCTTCAATCAGCACATTTGCATCTGTGCCGGCCACCTTTCGTATCATTTTCAACACCTGTTGCATGGGTGCAGAATCTCCAATTAGGCTAACTTCTTTAGCAAAATTTTCTTTAAGAAAGGACGCAGTTTGCTGTAAGCGAGCTACTTGTTTATTTTGTTTGCTTAAAGCATATGCAGCCTTAATAGTAGCCAGCAATTTGTCGTTATCCCATGGTTTAAGTACAAAATCAGTAGAACCTAATTTGAGTGCTTTTACTGCCAATGCAATTTCTCCGTAAGCGGTCATCATTACAACCTCGGTACTTGGGCTGAGTTCTTTTATTTTTTTAAGCCAAAACAAGCCTTCATTTCCAGATATCTGTCCTGCCAAAAAATTCATATCCAGCAACGCTACATCAAAGGCTGTACGTTCAATTTCATGCTGAATAGCATTGGGATTGGAAAGACAAACAACCTCTTTAAACGTGTTTTGTACCAACATGCTTAAGGCAGTTAATGCACTTTTATTGTCGTCAATAAGCAGAATTCTTCCTTCTTTCATAGCAATGCCAAAAATACAGTTCTAGCAAACCGTTTTAAAAGTGTCTAATTATTTTACAGGTAAGTGTCAACATATTTTACACTAGTTCCGCAACGACATTGTGTAACATGCTTACCAAAAGCCTTTTAACAGGTTGGCATTACCATTGAATACTGCTGCGTAATGGACAAAAAAATTGACCGTAAATGGTTTGGACTGAAGAAATATAGAACCCCCATTCTGGTTGGAGTGGTTGCGTTGATTACAATTAGCATTGCATCTATAATGCATGATTCTTCCGTTGTTAGCACGGAAAAAGCTAACTTAACTTTTGCTACCATTATTGAGGCAGATTTTGAGGATTACGTAAATGTACGCGGAACGGTAGAACCTTCGGAAATGGCTTATTTAGATGCTGTTGAAGGAGGAATAGTAGAACGCATTTTAGCAGAAGAAGGCGCATTGGTAAGTAAAGGTGATACCTTGTTGGTTCTTAGTAATCTTAACCTAAGCTTAAATATTTTAAACAGCGAAGCACAACTTGCAGAAAAGGCTAATTTTTTACGTGAAACCCAAATTAGCATGGAGCAGCAAAAACTTGATTTAGAGAAAGAACTACTCCAACTTAAGTATGACTTAAATAGTGCCAAACGCTTGTTTGAGCACAATGAAGGGTTTTATAAACAAGCGCTTATCTCTAAAGATGAATACCTTACCTCTAAGGAAAAATACGAGTTAGTTCAAAGCTTAACCGCCTTAAGTGAAAAACGGAGAAAACAAGATGCTAGTTTTAGAACCACCCAAATCAAAAAAATAAAACAAAATCTTGAAAGCATGGAGCGCAACTTAGCGTTGATTTATCAAAGACAAGATCATTTGGCTGTGAAAGCCCCTTTTGATGGACAACTTGCTTCGGTAAATGCTGTTCCTGGCCAGTCGGTAATTGCCGGGCATCGCTTTGGACAACTGAACGTGCTTGGTAACTATAAGATTAATGCACGTATTGACGAACATTATATTGATCGCATTCAAGAGAAATTAAAAGCACAATTAACGCATAGTAATAATGCCTTTGAACTCAATATTAGCAAGGTTTACCCTGAAGTAATGGAAGGTCAGTTTTCGGTTGATTTGAGTTTTACCAATACAAACCCAACAAAAATGCGCAGCGGCCAAACCTACAATGTGCATGTGCAACTTAGTGACCCATCAAAGGCTATTCTGTTACCAAAGGGAAGTTATTTTCAAGAAACCGGTGGAAGATGGATATATGTATTAAACGCAACGGGTACAATGGCAACAAAAAGAGGAATACGCATTGGAAGACAAAACCCGAAATACTACGAAGTTTTAGAAGGGTTAGAAGATGGTGATCAGGTTATTATATCTGATTACGACTTATTTAATAATGCTGAAAAATTGAAATTAAACTGAAAAAATTATGTTGAAAACACAACTTATTAAGCTGAACGACTTACACAAAAAATTTACTACTGAGGAGGTGGAAACGCTTGCTTTAAACAACATTAATCTAGACATTGAAAAAGGGTCGTTTGTAGCAATTATGGGGCCTTCGGGTTGTGGAAAATCCACCCTACTTAATGTAATAGGCCTACTTGATAATCCGAGTGACGGCAGTTTTCTTTTTGATGATAAGGAGGTTTCTAAACTAAAGGAAAAAGAGCGTACCAAGGTGCGCAAAGGCAATATAGGTTTTGTTTTTCAAAGCTTTAATCTTATTGATGAACTCACGGTTTTTGAAAATGTGGAAGTGCCTCTAAAATACCTTGGCTTTAATGCTAAGGATAGAATGCATAAAGTGAATGCAGCATTAGAACGTATGAAAATGGGGCATAGAAGTAAGCATTTTCCACAGCAATTATCTGGTGGACAGCAACAACGCGTTGCTTTGTGCAGAGCTGTTGTAGCAAATCCAAAACTTGTACTGGCCGATGAACCAACGGGAAATTTGGACTCTAAAAATGGTGAAGAAGTGATGCAACTCTTGTTAGAGTTAAACCGCAGTGGCACTACCATTGTAATGGTTACGCACTCTGATTATGATGCGAGTTTCGCACATCGAATTATCAATTTATTTGATGGTAAAATCATTACCGAAGAACAGCGAAAGGAAGTACAAGAAAATCAAGAATCTTTAAAATCATAGTCATGCTCTATTTTAGAAAATTAGCCAGAAATTGGCAATGGGTATTGATTAACATTTTGGGACTTTCCTTAGCTTTTGCTTGTGTTGTACTGGTTTTTAGTTATACCATTCAAGAATTAAGTTTTGATCAATCTCACGCTAAAGCAAACCGTATTTACCGCGTAACTACCAGTAAAGAACAAGCTAACAGTATGCACCCGGCAAGGGTTTGGGGCAATTGGATTCCCAAACTTAAAGAGGATTACCCTGCCGTTGAAGATTATGTGCGCATGGTTCCGTTTAAAAAAGGGGTTGTAGAAATTGAGGAGCAACGTTTTTATTCAAACAATTTATTTAAAGTAGATAGCAGCTTTTTTAGCATCTACGATTTTCCACTAATTAGTGGCGAAAGAACGCGCGTATTAACGAAACCAAATCAAGCCGTTGTTACTGAAAGCTTGGCGCAGAAGTATTTTGGATCCTTAGATGTTTTAGGAAAGCGAATTAAAATTACCCATCAGCAACAAGATAAACCTACCGAATATATGGTAGTTGGAATTTTGGAAGATATGCCCGCTACATCTCATTTTCATGCAGATATTTTAACCTCCATACCTGCTGTGGAAGTAAACGATTCATGGGGTTACACCTATTATTTACTTAAAAGCGGTACTAATGCTAACGAGTTAGCCTCGTTAATTCAAGAGCAATGGGATTCAGAATTAGAAGTTGGTCAACTAAAAACAAAAATTCATTTTCAGAAACTCACAGACATACATTTATATAGCCATAAAACCAGAGAAATAGAACCCAATGGAGATGTAAGATCTTTGATACTGCTGAGCACGGGAGCATTCGTAATTTTATTTATAGCCTTAATCAACTTCCTAAATTTAAGTAGGGTACAATTTATTGCTGATAAAAAAGCACTTCAAATAAGGCTTATAAACGGAGCTTCTAAAAAAGACCTGATTAAGGAAACGTTACTCCACTCCTGCTTTGTTTCGCTTACTAGTCTGTCATTGGGTTTGCTTTTGGCTTGGGAACTCAATGGTTATTTATTGGTAAATGTGTTTACAAGCCCAATCACTGTGCTTTTAATTTCATTGATATTTGTTTTAGCCATTAGCATTTTATCCGTTGTGCCCTTATTAACAACGCCTATCACCGCTAATTTAAAAGAACATTCAAGTGGTTATAGTTTATACGTATTTCCATTGGTTTTGCAGTTTAGCCTTGCTGTAATTGCGCTTGCCGGTTCCATTGTACTTCAAAAACAAATGCACTTTTTAAACAGTCAGCACCCACAAGCTAACAATGAGAGTATGTTGGTGATAGAACAAAACCCTTGGAACGTAGTGCAGCGTTATGATCAATTTAGAAATGAACTTTTAAAGTATCCTTCTATAAAACAATTTACAGGCGCAATGGAACCACCTGCGGGCGACATACTTGACAATTATGTTTTTAGTATGGATGGCATTAATCCGGAGGAAAATAACAATATTTATATCCTAACTACCGGCCCTAATTTTTTCACATCTATGGGTATTGAGCCTATTGCTGGTAGCGTAGAGCTAGGCTATACGCCTGATCAAGTTTGGGAATCTAAGGCAATAGAGCTTAGTGAATTAGGCCGCAACCGTAGCGAAGATCAAGAAAGAATGAATGCACTATATCAAGATTTACAAGGCTATTCTGAAAAGTATATATTGAACGAAAGTGCGCTTAAAATGCTTGGTATTGAAAATGCGCAAGACGTTATCGGACGTAGTTTCAGTGTACAATCTTCTATGTATTACCTCTTTCCTGCCGGAATTATTGTGGCCGTTGTCCCAGATTTCCATTATACCAACCTACATTCTGATGAGCGACCAACGGTTATCGTTTCCAAGCGTGTGTTTAGTCATAATTTTTTAATAGAAATAGATTCGGAAAGAAAAGAAGCTGCTTTAAGCGCTATTCAAAGGGTTTGGAAGGAGGTTAATCCTGAGTATCCATTAGAGTACGAGTTTATCTCTAATAGCTATAAAAAGGTGTACGCAAAAGAGTATGCACAAACAAAAGTGCTGAGTTTGTTCACTTTAATTTCCGTTTTACTGGCCGCATTGGGCGTTTATGCACTTTCAACGTTTAGTATTCAAAGGCGCACAAAAGAAATAGGAATTAGAAAAGTGAATGGTGCTAGTATATTGGAAATCATGCTGCTGCTGAACAAAAAGTTTTTAGTTTGGATGACCATTGCCTTTGTAATTGCCGTGCCCTTAGCATGGTATGCAATGCAATTATGGCTTAATAACTTTGCGTATAAAACGCCTTTAAGTTGGTGGATATTTTTATTGGCCGGAGCAATTGCGCTTTTCATTACGCTCCTTACCGTATCTATACAGTCTTACAGAGCCGCCATTAAAAACCCTGTGGACAGTATTCGTTATGAATAGATACTACAGATCAAACTAATTATGCCTATCTGTCACCCTTTGGGCTAAAGGCATTGTACTTGCGTTCGGGTTGGCATAATTAGAAAAAACTAGATTATGAGTACAGTAAAGGAAAATGACAGCGTAAAAGTACATTACACAGGTACCTTAAGTGATGGAAGTGTATTTGATAGCTCTCGCGATAAAGATCCAATTGAATTTAAATTAGGCGAAGGCCAAATTATTCCGGGTTTTGAAAAAGGACTTATGGATATGACGGTTGGAGAAACTAAAACCATTAACATACCTTCTAAAGAAGCGTATGGTGAGCGTAGCGATCAAATGATTCAAGAAGTGCCAAAAGCACAATTACCACCAGAAGTTAATCCTGAAGTAGGAATGGGTTTAATGAGCCAAACACCTGATGGACAGCAAATGCAACTAACCGTTACCGAAGTAAAAGATGAAAGTATTGTGGTAGATGCTAATCATCCGTTAGCCGGTAAAGACCTTACGTTTGAAGTAGAATTGATGGAAATCAAATAGGTTTTACACCAGATTAGTTTGTTTAAAACGACAGAAAGCTCAAATACCAACAAGGTATTTGAGCTTTTTTTATGCCTCATATTGTATTTCCAATACAGTAAGCTCACGAGTTTCTTTACCTAATAATAACTCTACGGTATCGCCAACTTGCTTACCCATAGATGTTTGTGCTAGTGGTGATAGAAAGCTAATTTTTTGCTTGCGCACATCCGCTTCATCCACACCTACAATTTGCAGTCGCATTTTTTTACCTTTTAATGGGCCGGTTAGGTTATTAAAATTTACAGTGGCGCCAAAGCGTACTTCTGTTTTGGGTTGTGTGGCAGGGTCTAGCACTCGTGCAGAATTTAAGCGCTCGTCTAATAATCTTAATTTGCCATCTAACAGCATGTTGTGGCGCCTGCGCTCAGTTTCGTTTTCCTGAGTGTTTTCAATCCGCTCTTTTTCCAACGCTTGTTTTTCTTGTTTCAAAAGTGCTAATCCCACGGGTGTTACGTAATTTATCTCTTGTACAGGTAGGGCTGCCCTTGGCGGGATAAACGGTGCTTCTTCTTGATCTTCTTCTTTTACAAAACCTCTACTCATAACGTATATTTTATTAATGTAATGAACAGATTTAAGCAATTGTTTATTGAATTGATTTTACTTGGTTAGCTATAATTTGCTGCGCTATCCCCTTTTTCACCATCGCGCACGCTAGCGTCTAAAGGTTGAATAACTTCGGTTTCTAAGCCATCCTCTTCAAAGTCACCGTAATTTACGCTCATAATCTCCATGGGTTTTGGGTTTTTGTGTTTTTTCACTTCTATCAGCGTAAGCTTAATTTCACGCTCGGGCGCATTTATTTTAAAATCTTCAATTATTTCCATAATATCAAAATGAATAAAGCTGGTTTTAGAAGCATCAATCACCAAGTCTGTTTTACGTGGAATTTTACGTAAGGTTTCCATAATACGCGCCTTGTTTAAAAAGGTAACTTCTTGTGCCAATTCAATACGCATACGCTTGCGTTCTTGATCATCATTTTCACCAATTTTATACGGCAGCTTGTAACTATCGTACAACACAAAAAAGATGGAAAACAGCAAACCAATGGTTAAGCCTATTAATAAATCTGTGAAAACAACACCCACCACAGTAACCAAAAAAGGTAAAAACTGCCCTCTACCCTGTGCATACATTTTTTTAAATAAAGTAGGTTTTGCTAATTTATATCCTACTACCAAAAGGATTGCGGCCAAAGTGGCCAATGGAATCATGTTTAAAACGGTGGGAATTAAAATGATACTTACTAAAATTAAAAAACCGTGTATTACAGCGGCAGCTTTGCTTTTACCGCCACTTTGCACGTTTGCCGAGCTGCGCACAATAACTTGTGTAATAGGAATACCGCCAATCAAACCTGAAAGTGTGTTTCCAACACCTTGCGCTATCAACTCGCGGCTGGTTGGTGTTTTTCGTTTATACGGATCTAATTTATCGGTTGCTTCTACGCACAACAATGTTTCTAAACTGGCTACCACGGCAATTATCAATGCAGTAAGGTAAATTTTAGGATTACTAAGGGCAGCTATATCGGGTAAGCTGAAGTTGCTGATAAAAGCATCAAAATTAGCCGAAACAGGTACATCTACCATGTGCTTGCCTTGTATAACCAAGTTTGGTAAATTACTAAACCATTGATTTAACAAAATTCCGGCCGTTACAGCCACCAATGGTCCCGGTATTAACTGGAATACCCGCTTACTCTTAAAAAACTTAGTTTCCCAAACAAGTAATATACTTAAGCTAACGGTGGTAACTATTACTGCACCGTAACTCACATAATCTAACATATTAATTAATTCAGAAAAGGTATTCTCGCCATCAGGCTGAAAAAATCCGTAATCGCCCAAAGGATCACCATCATAACCAAACGCATGTGGAATTTGCTTTATAAAAATGATAATTCCTATACCCGCCAGCATACCCATAATTACAGATGAAGGAAAATAATAGGCGATAATTCCACCTTTTAAAAGACCCATAATGATTTGAATTATGCCGGCAAGTACTACTGCTACCAAAAAAATTTCAAAACCAAAATCTTGAATAGCTCCTAATACAATTACGGCTAAACCTGCAGCTGGGCCACTCACTCCTAAGCTTGAGCCACTAATTGAGCCTACCACAATACCACCTATCATTCCGGCTATTAATCCTGAAAATAAAGGAGCGCCAGAAGCTAGTGCGATACCTAAACACAAGGGCATTGCTACTAGAAAAACTACAATACTGGCGGGTATATCGTTAGCTAAATTTTTAAAAGGATGAGAAGCGTTTTTTTGACCAGCCATATAGTAAAATTGGAATTTAGAAAATGGAATGCTATGCTAGCAAACGTACTTTGTACAAATTTAACAAAGTGGATTACTTTTCAGCTATTTAAATATCCAATTTTCGTAAACGCAGTTTATCGGTTTCTCCAAAAATGAGGTAGAAACAATACTAAAATGGTAAAAAGTTCTAAACGCCCCAAAAGCATTAAAAAGCTTAAAAACAACTTTCCTCCGGGAGGAAGTGCCGAGAAATTATCTACCGGCCCTACATTTCCAATACCTGGGCCAATGTTACCCAATGTAGCGGCTACTGAACCGGTTGCTGTCATAAAATCTAATCCCATCATACTCATTACCAAGCTTCCCATAAAAAAGATAACTAAGTAAATAAGTACAAAACCTGCAATATTATTGGTAATATCTTGCGGCACGGCCTTTCCATTTAGCCTTACGGGAAGTATTGCGTTTGAATGCAATTGCCTTCTTAGTTCTAAAAAGCTATTTTTTACCAACACAATTAGGCGCATCATTTTAATACCTCCGGAAGTGCTACCGGTAGAACCACCGGTAAAAAATAAAATGAAAATGGTGAAGGATAGGAAGTTTGGCCAAAGCAAATAATTATCTGTAACAAAACCGGTAGTGGTAATAATGGAAATTACCATAAAAAAGGCACTCCGTATCCCCTTTTCAGGAAGGTATCCGTTAAAGAAAATAAGTCCTAAACTCACAAAAGAACCTACTATTAAAATGTTGATAGCATATTTACGCAGCTCTTCATTTTTAAGTAAATTTTTAAAACGACCTGTAAAACCCAAGTAAAGCAGCGTAAAATTAACACCCGCTAAAAACATAAAAATAGTAATGATATAATGAATTGCCGGTTGCGTGTAAAAAGCAATGCTGGCGTTTTTGGTAGAAAAACCACCCGTAGCCATGGTAGCCATAGCGTGGTTTATGGCGTCAAAAAAGGTCATACCTGCTGCCCAAAGTAACAAACATTCAACACCGGTGAGTATAAAGTAAATAAGCCAAAGGCGCTTTGCCGTTTCCGTAATACGGGGCGATAATTTATCTGGCGTAACACCCGGAGCTTCAGCCACAAATAACTGCATACCACCCACACCTAATAGCGGCAAAATAGCAACGGTAAGTACAATAATACCCATTCCGCCAAGCCAATGCGTCATGCTGCGCCAAAACAACAAGTAGTGCGGTAATGCTTCAATATCGTTTAATATACTTGCTCCTGTGGTACTAAAGCCGCTAATGGTTTCAAAAAGTGCGTTTATAAAATCAGGTATTTCACCGCTTAGTAAATAAGGTAAGGTGCCAAAAAGCGACATGCCCAACCAACCCATAGCTACCACTAAAAAGCCGTCTCGCTTTTTTATGTCTTTATCAGAATTATTGCGGTTAAGCAAGCGTAGTGTGCCACCTGCAGCCAAGGTTATTAAGGAAGAAACCGTTAGCGGCATCCAATCTTCAGCATAAATAAAAGCGCAAACTAAACTGGCGGCCATCATGCCTCCTACCAAAAGTAAAAGAGTACCGGTAATGGCTAAAATAAGTTTTACGTTAAACTGCCGCATTACTTAAAGTATCGGTTTACTTGGCGCGCACAATAGGTTTTAGTAAATACCACCACTTTATCTTGTGCGTGTAGTTCAAAATCACCATCAGGAATTAAACCCTTGTTGGCTCTAATTATTCCACCTATTAAAGCACCTTCCGGTAGGTCTAAATCTCTAATTTTACGGTTTACAACTTTAGATTTTTCTGATACTTCAAACTCCACCACTTCTGCATCTACACCATGAATAGTACTCAGTGAAATAAAGTCTCCTCTACGAATGTATCGATAAATGAAATTAGCAGCAGCAAGCTTTTTGTTTATTAAACTATCAATTCCGATGCTAGTAGTAAGATTTTGATACTCAATATTTTCCACCATAGCAATGGTTTTCTTAACGCCTCTTGTTTTAGCCACTAAGCTGGCTAAAATATTCGTTTCTGAATCTCCTGTTACCGCCAAAAAAACATCGGTATTCTCAATGCCTTCTTCCTCCATTTTATCGAACTCCGTTCCATCAAAGTTTAAAACTAAAACATCCGGTAGTTCAGAAGCAATTTCGCGAGCCTTTTGAGGATTACGTTCTATAAGTTTTACATTGTGATCTCTTGATAATTTTTTCGCCAAATGAATGCCGGTGCGGCTACCACCCATTATCACAATACGATCTACTTTAATTTTTCGTTTGCCGGTTACTTCCAATAACTCTTCCATACCATCGGCATGGGTAATTACATATAGGTGGTCGCACAATTCTACGCGTGTATCTCCTTTCGGGATAATGGTTTCATCGCCTCTTTTAATAGCAACAACCAAAAAGCTACCCGATTTATGCATCTGCGAAATTTCCGCCATGGTTTTTCCAACTACGGGCGCGTCTTCTTCTGCATCAAGACCCAATAAGGTGATTTTTCCATTCTCAAATTCTATGGATTCGCTCGCTGCATTAGTTTTTACTAAATGGCGCATCTCACGCGCAGCAAGGCTTTCAGGCGATATAAGTTCATCAATACCCATATCGCGTAAGTTAATTTTTTCTTCACCCAAATATTGCAGCTGACTAATGCGTGCTATGGTTTTAGTAGCGCCTAATTTTTTAGCGTACATACAGCTTAAAATATTGGCTTCTTCCATAGACGTTACCGAAATAAACAAGTCGGCACTACCCACTTTGGCACGTTCAAGCACTTTAAAATCAGTAACTTCACCGGCTATGGTGATGGCGTCAATATTGGCATCAATGTTTGAAAGCCTGCCCTCATTTGAGTCAATCAACGTAATGTCGTGAGATTCACTAGATAACCACCTAGAAAGATGTATGCCCACTGCTCCCGCTCCCGCTATAACTATCTTCATAATAATTGATAAGTGCCGTTTAGACAAAAAGTTTTATCTAAAGCAAGGGTGCAAATGTATAAGGGTTGAATGGAGTAAAAAAATTGGTTTTTAGCAGTGTATAGGCTCCTTTTTTGAGCATCAAATTATAAACGTATTGGCCTTACATAAACATTAAAAACACTTGTAAACCATTGTTATACAAGTGTTTTTAATAAATCTATAATTTACTTTTACTTAAAAACAAGTGTTTAGTTTAATAAAATCGAGGTAAAAGATGTAGCCACTTTTTGCGATAAAGGAAAAGTAAAAATCCCAAGGCGCCTACAATCAGTGCCCATTCATGTGGCTCAGGCGTACCTTTTACATTCATTAAATTTAGGCCATCATTGCCGGTTTCCGTTTCTCGCTTAAAGCGATCACCTTTTCCACTCAATTCTTCCAAACGTTCTTTTTGTCTATCATTTACCAAACAAATCATACTAGAAAAAGGACTTACAAAATGATTTTGCACCGCTATGTCATGTATTTTATCTAAAAGCACGGTGTCCAATTGAGTGCCTTCTCGGCTTAAAGCCATAGCATAATGATGCGCCCATAAAGGACTTGAGGGATAAGAAATATTTGAATCTAAAGCGTTATCAATTGGTTTAAACGTATATAAAACAGCATCATCAATAAAATGGGTTATGGTTTTATCAAACGTGGCCTGTACAGCCAACTCCCAATTTTTTAAGGATGTATAAAAATTACCACCAGAACGGATTACACTTTCCATAAAAACATCTTCATAAATAGGTGCCCACCCGGTAAGGTGCAGCACATCAATGGGTTGATTGGCTTCAAAACGCTTATAATCAGTAGTGTCACTTAGTAATTCATAACTTCCATTATCGGTTATGTATAAAATTCTGTTGCTTGGTAGCTTTTTAGCCACAGCCTTTAACATTGGTAAATCTATATTTAATCCTAAAAATTGATTTTTATCTAAGTCGGCTACCTTATTAATTTTAATGGCCTTACTGCCGTTGGCTAAGTAAAATACGGACTGTGCATTATACTTCCAATTTTCAAAAATTTCTTTTACTTGATTTAAATTTTCACCCATACTGTAAGAGCCATCAATGAGTACGGTTATGTTTTCAGTAAGATTTTTAATGGGTAATGTTTCAAGCGAAATACGCTTGGCTAAAGCATTTCCTATTAAAACAGAGTCGCTTTCCATTGCAGGGCTGTAGCCCGATGTTTCCACCGTAAACCACTCCTTTTCATTTAAACCACTCTCCTTTTCGTTCCAATACACATTACGCTTTTCGTTGAGTTTGGGTAATTCAATGTTGCCTAAGGCGTTGGATTTACAAAGAATTTCGAGCGTAATATGCATGGGTTGTGCTGCTTGCTTATGCTTATTTCTATTTTTAAAGGAAACAAAAGGCTTTGCGGGTATCGGAAAAACTCTCAACCGATATTGATATGGGCCAACTTGTTCTAGCAAAGAAGGATCTCTCCTAGCGCGTTTTTCTTCTTGATACACTTGCTGAGCCGCTCCACGAGGGGAAACAGCGTACGCGTATTTTCTTAAATTAGAGTCGGTGTCGCTTAGCCACATTCCCGTGCAAACGGCACCGCTAGGTAAACTAAAATAATAAAACACCTCTTGATTTGCTCTAGTTTGATTTATATAACGCTCATGTAATGTGAGTGTTACCCAGCCCGGTTTTTTTTCTTTTGCTTCGGCATCGCGATGTGTAACTAACACCTGTTCTTCCTTTACGGTTAAAATATCATCGCGGACACGCCACGGGCTGCTAGTGGCCGATTTTGCATCAACAATTACATCCATTTCTGCGCGTTCGGTTGCTACATCAAAAAGATTTTCAAACGCATTGTCAGCTTTTTCAACATCTGCGCCAGCGCCTTGATACACAAAAGGTGATAATACGAAATAGGCTACAGCATCGGCTTTGTCTGCTTCTGAGTTAAAAGCTTCTTGGTATAAATCTTCAAACAACGTATTAGTGGAAGAAAGAGGATAGCGATAGCGCTGTAAATACGCATTAATCAATCCTTTTTTAATAAATGATTCATTCCGTAAAATCACTGCATTTTCAAGGTTGCCTTGCTCCCATTTTTCTACTACCTCAAATGCTTTAAGCTGCGATTGCTTATAGGGAAAGGCTACAAATAGCACCACCGCTAAGCCGGCAATAAAAGCATAAACATTTTGTTTTTTAACAAAATTTGAACGTAACAATAAGGCGTTTTCCCAAAGATAAAATCTGAAATAAGCAATGGGAGAAACAATGAATAAGGTGCCTGTGAGGAGCATAAATACAAAACCCAGCAAAACGATAAAACTACCTTCAAATAGAAAACTTAAATCAAAATCGCGCCACCAAGTGGTAGTGAATATTTCTTCTATAAAAATAGCACCAAGTGGAATGAAAATTAGTAGGAGTAAACTTAATAAAAACAGACCTGCATACATCTGTAATGCGCTAAAAAACAGATTTATATATTTGCGTTTAAAGTTTTTTACCAAAATGCTAATTGCGTAAGCGGTAATAGCTAAAGCAATAATTGCGAACCAAATAGTACTATGCAGCGGCAGTTGCTTAAAACCAAACGTTCTAAAAAGGGTAAGTACTAAAATGGGTACTTCAACCCCGTAAAACCAGCGAAGCAGCTGCTTTGGCTGATGCAGAAACACGGTGAAACCCATAATTATACTAACCAATGGTAGTACTAACAAAATAAGCGTGCAGAGCAAATAAGACAAGGGTAAAGTACCTTGAAAAAATGACCATAATATTTCTCTAAACACAGGTTCTGTGCTTTCTATGGTTAAGGCCAAAACCACGAAACATAAATTCCAACCATAAAAGATTAGGTAAGCCAACACTTTTGAGCGCATGATTTTTTTAAACATCTGAATTATAGTTTAGTAAGATTTTATAAATATGGAGTAGTTCATTTTCTGATGGTACACCTTTTTCATCAAGCACACTCACCAAAGTCCAAGTAGCGTTGTTTTGCCAAAGTTGATTCCATACTTTCTGTGCGAAATCATCCGTTGTTTGCGCTCCATTTTGAAACCAAAAGGAAGCTTTAGATTGTTGATTTTTAAAGGCTAAAGATTTATATTGAAGCTCCTCACCTACAAAATTTGTTTGCATGTGGTTTATCTTAAAACCTGATAATTCATAACATAATTCTGGTTTATGTTGGCTGCGCCAATCACCATTTACAATAAGTATAAGCTGTAAAGTGTTTTTGCTCCATTTTAAGGCTTCCACTCCTTCTCTTTCATAAACTTCTTGTTCACTATCAGATAGCGAAATACTTTCCCAACCCTCTGTACTAAAAGTATTTGCAAGCAACTCTGTTTGTTTAGTTTCTTCTAAACCAAAAGCCGGTAAGGTGAATAATGCTAAAAAACCGAGTAAAAAAATAGCTGTGCTCAAGTTGCTAAAACGGTAGCGCACACTTTTAATACTATAAGGATAAATACTACCCACATGTGCTCCTTTTTGCCTTAAAATGAAATACATACCACCAATGCCACTCAGTAAAAAAAATACTGAAGTAGAATGATGAACCAACACATCTAACTCGGGCATTACCCAAACTACGTGAATCAGCGTAAGTAATAAAATGCGTAAAATATTTCCCAGTATCAGCCAAAGCACCATAAAGCTTGAAGCATAAAACCATTTGGTTATTTTGGCTTGTTTCTCTATCCAGCCTAAGGTGAATAAGCAGATTATCCCAATCCATAGTCCTTTCAAACCACTGCAATCCATATCGATATGCGAAGCACGGTTTTCTAAAATTATAAGCGATGATTGAGATGAAAGCTCGGGGATAAATGGTTTTAATATACCAAAACAAACATCTACCGATAGTACTCGTAAAGGATAGCCTATGAATACATCTAGATGTCTGCCAAAAGGCAAAGTCATAAGTAATAACCCAAAGGGTATCAACCCTTTAATCCATGCTTTTGGAGTTTGCATAAATCCTAACAATCCGTAAAAGAACAACATGCTTGCAACAAAGCTAAACAAGCGGATAGGAGAAATTGCTTTTAACGTGATAAGCGTGATAAGGCTTAATAACATGAGCAAAACCGACCATTGATTGGGCGTTTTCACTTCCCATTGTTTAAGGTTAACACCTTTTAGCCAAATAAATAAAATTCCAATAAGTAACGCTCCGTGTAATGCATCAAAATGAAGTTGGAGGTTTAGAAAGAACCAACTCAACAGCGGCCAAGCATTGATTAACCAAGCCACCAGAAGCGTTAAAAATAAAATAATTGGTTTAACCCGCATACGTTGGTTTGCCCGATAACGCGAAATTATTACCAAACATTGCTGACCTTTCAAGTATTTGGCTAATTTTTAACAAGATAATTTCCTCCATCACCTCCTTATCTTGCGCTTAAAATATCCTATGTTTAAGTTCTCTATATGCGCTTTTTTACTGGTGCTTTCTCTCTCAGGCTTTGCACAAAAAATTACCAGTTTACATACTAACTCTACCGCTTCTTTGCGCGGTATGTATGCCCTTTCGGGAGATATTTGTTGGTTTTCAGGTAGTGAAGGCTCCGTATTAAAAACCACAGATGGTGGTAAAACTTTTGCCAATGTGTCGCCTGTTGGTTATGATAGCTTGCAATTTAGAGATATGCATGCCTTCGACTCAAGTACCGCAATAGTATTATCAGCGGGACTACCGGCAGTTGTTTTAAAAACCACTGATGGTGGAAAAACATGGAAAGAAACCTACCGAAATGAGAGCAAAGGAATCTTTTTTGATGGTATGGCTTTTTGGGATGAGCAGCGTGGTATGGCTTTCAGTGATGCACCTAAAAACAAACTCATTCTCATAAAAACAAACAATCAAGGCGAAACATGGACAACTATTGATACCGCCTTACTTCCCGCCATAGCGGAACACCAAGGTGGTTTTGCTGCAAGTGGCACTTCCATTTTCACTTTTGATGATAATAAGGTGGTAATTGGTTTGGGAGGAGTAACATCTACGCTTTTGTACAGTGCTGATGCAGGATTAAGCTGGACTAAAATTGAACTACCTCTTTCTGCCGGAAACGCGGCCTCAGGAATTTTTTCCATTGACTTTCTAAACGCACGAGTAGGTTTTGCAGTGGGCGGTAATTATTTAGGTGATTCTTTAACACGTAGATCTGCGGCACGTACCATAAATGGTGGCTTTACATGGCATGCAGTAACGGACACTAATATAAACGGCTTGTATCGCTCGTGTGTAAAATACGTGAGCGCCCAAAAACTTATCGCGGTAAGCCGCACGGGTATAAGTCTTTCCAGCGATGGTGGAGTATCATGGAAACGAATGGATGGTAGTTATTATACCGTAAGCATTGGTTTAGATAAAAGCATTTGGCTGGGTGGCAGTGAAGGACGGGTGGCAAAAATGAAATGGTAGTTTTAAGGAGTTTCTCACAAACCTATTTGCCAGCACGGTCGCAAAGAAGCGGCAAAAAAAAGGTAGCCACAGATTACACTAATAACAAAGATTTTTGCGGCAATTCTCTTGCGCTTACAATGTGTCTATGTGGTAAAAAAGTATTTCGCGCAAAGTCGCAAAGAAAAAAGCGCAAAGAAGCGGCAAAAGTGTTTAGCCACAGATTACATTGATAACACAGATTTTAGCGGCAATTCTCTTGCGCTTACTATGTGTTTATGTGGTAAAAAAGTTCAACACATAGAAACATAGAACACATAGGAAAGCACACTAACCAACCAATAAAATCACACTATACCTCCTATTCTCTCCTGCGCTTACTATGTGTTTATGTGGTAAAAAAGCATTTCACGCAAAGCTGCAAAGTTTTAGCGCAAAGAAGCGGCAAAAAAAAGGTAGCCACAGATTACACTAATAACACAGATTTTAGCGGCATTTCTCTTGCGCTTCCTATGTGTCTATGTGGTAAAAAAAGTTCAACACATAGAAACATAGAACACATAGGAAAGCACACTAGCCAACCGATAAAATCACACTAGACCTCCTATTCTCTCTTGCGCTTACTATGTGTCTATGTGGTAAAAAAAAGTTCAACACATAGAAACATAGAACACATAGGAAAGCACACTAACCAACCAATAAAATCACACTAGACCTCCTATTCTCTCTTGCGCTTACTATGTGTCTATGTGGTAAAAAAGCATTTCGCGCAAAGCCGCAAAGAAGAAAGCACAAAAGTGTTTCACCATGGATTACACTGATAACACAGATTTAAGCGGCAATTCTCTTGCGCTTACTATGTGTCTATGTGGTTAAAAAGCATTTCGCGCAAAGCCGCAAAGAAAAAAGCGCAAAGAAGCGGCAAAAGTGTTTAGCCACGGATTATACTAATAACACAGATTTAAGCGGCAATAGAATGCGGTTTATATGGATTATGCTGTGTTTCCTTTGTGTTGCTCTGTGAAACTTTGTGCTTCTCTGTGTAAAAACTTAGCCACAGAATGCACTGATTTTATGAGTTATGCAGACTAAGGCGGGTTTTCTTTATACTTCTTTCTGAACCTTATGTTGCTACTGAAATAGTCCAACCCAACATAGCTAATTATGGCTATCTACTATAAAACTAATGTCTATACAAAGCAACCCTTTCTTAACTTTCAAGTGTCTGATGTATATTACCCATTCATAAAACCACCCAAACAAATGGCAAAACTGAGTATCACCAACTTAAATAAAACCTATCCTAATGGCGTAAAAGCATTAGATGATATAAATCTGGAAATTGGCAACGGTATGTTTGGTTTACTAGGCCCAAATGGTGCAGGAAAATCAAGCCTTATGCGCACTTTAGCTTCTTTGCAAGAGGCTGATAGCGGCAGTGCTTTTTTAGATACTATCAACATTTTGGAACAACCGCTTGAATTGCGCAAAAACCTTGGATACTTACCGCAAGAGTTTGGTGTGTATCCGCGCATTACCGCTTATCAATTGCTAGATCACATTGCCATACTCAAAGGAATTTCGCGCGGAAGCGAGCGTAAAGACTTAGTAAATTACTTGTTGCAAAAAGTAAATTTGTACGACAAGCGCAACAAAAGTGTGAAAGGCTTTAGTGGCGGTATGAAACAACGGGTAGGCATTGCGCAAGCTTTAATAGGCAACCCAAAACTGATTATAGTAGATGAACCCACCGCTGGCTTAGACCCCGGTGAGCGCAATCGCTTTCATAACTTATTGGCCGATGTAGCTGAAGAGGTAGTTATTATACTGAGCACACACATTGTAGATGATGTACGTGAGCTTTGCACCAACATGGCCATTATGAATTTGGGTAAAATTATTTATAAAGGTGCGCCCAATGCAGCTATTGATGATATTAAAGGAAAGGTTTGGCAGAAAACGATTGAACGCAGCGAACTCGAAGCGCATCAAGCGGAATATCAGGTGATTTCAAACAAGATGGTGGGCGGACAACCTATTTTGCATGTGTGGAGTGAAAGTAGTCCTGGCATTGGATTTACACAAGTAAACCCGAGCTTAGAAGATGTTTTCTTTAGCCAAATAAGCGGTTCTATCCATCATCAACTTAAAACCGCCTAAGCCATGTTTACTACATTCTTTTTTCGGGAGCTACGCACCGTGCTAGCGCGCCCCATGGTGTATATTTTTATGTTTCTTTTTGGCGCTTTAGCCTTTGGAGCGGTGGCTAGTGATAATGTAACTATTGGTGGTTCAGTAGGTAGCGTCTATAAAAATGCTCCATATATCCTCACACAATTTATCACCATTTTAGGCATGTTTGGATTATTGTTTGCTGCAGCTTTTAGTAACAATGCCGCTTTACGCGATTTCCATAATCAATTCAACGAGATTTTATTTAGCACTCCCATTAAAAAATCAGGCTTCTTTTTTGGCCGGTTTTTGGGTGCACTTTTTTTATCAACCCTTCCTTTTATTGGTATTTACCTTGGCTTTTGGTTGGCGGGTGTTATTGCGCCCTTGGCAGGATGGTTAGATGCTGAGCGTATTGCCGCAATGCCTTGGAAAACCGCTATAAATACCTATTTCTTATTTGTATTGCCTAATATGCTCTTTGGTGTAACCATCATTTTTTGGTTGGCACACCGTTTTCAAAACACGGTTGTTTCCTTTGTTGGCGCACTTATTATTTTGGTTGGCTATATCATTTCGGGTACTTTTTTATCTGATGTAGATAATCAAACCCTTGGCGCATTATTAGATCCATTTGGCGTTCGCACGTATTCAGTTTACAGCCAATATTTCACTACCGTAGAAAAGAACACCCTCGCTCCTGCCTTTGAAGGCTTAATGTTACAAAACCGTTTAATTTGGATTGGTGTTTCACTTTTATTAACCGTGTTTTCCTTCGCAACCTTCAAAACAAAATTGCGCAATGGTTTAAAAATCAGTACTAAAAAGGAGAAAAAAGAGCACCTAAAAGTATATACCAGCAAACCAACAGCTGAAGTAAATTTTGGTGGCACATTAGGTTTTAAACAATTTAACAGCTTCTTTACAACCGCTTTAAGCAGTATTTTAAAAAGTACCGTCTTTAAAATCCTCTTTATTTTCTGTATGATTTTATTGCTCACCGATTTGTTTAGCGGCTACGAGTATTTCGGATTACAATCCTACCCGCTTACCTACATTATGGCAGATAGCGTGGACGATGGCACAGGCATTTTCTTAATAATTATTATGGTGTTTTTTAGTGGTGAGTTGGTGTGGCGCGATAAAATGGCACATATAAGTGAAGTGATAAACGCTACGCCTCACCAAAGCTTTGCTTCTCTATCGGCAAAAGCTTTAGCGCTAATTATGGTAAATGTTTTCTTATACTTATTTTTTATTGTAATTGCTATCCTGTATCAGCTATTAAGCGGTTTTACCTTTATAGAACCAGAAATTTACTTAGGCTATCTATTTTTTGATAATCTTCCAAATTTTATTCTCTTTTCTTGTTTCTTCATTTTTATACAAGTACTGTTTAAAAACAGATACGTTGGGTATTTCATTTCCATTTTACTCATTTTCCTTAACGGGATAATTTTAAGTGTTTTTGATGTCTCTAGCAACATGCTTGCACTCGGAGACGGTCCATCCCTTTATTTTTCTGACATGAGCGGATTTGGTCCGGGTAAAGTAGGAGCATTTTGGTTTGCGATATACTGGATCTTATTTGGCTTACTCCTTTTAATGATTGCCGGTGCTTATATGAGCCGCAAACAACTCAACAATGGTAAAGAGCGCATCGCAGAAATGCGTAGAAGCTTTAAAGGGAACTATGGACGTAGCACCTTATTAATAATGGTTTTATGGTTGGGCACTGCCAGCTTTGTTTATTACAATACACAAGTGTTAAATCCCTATGTTTCTAGCGATGAACGCGAAGAACAACAAGTAGAATATGAAACATTATATAAGAAATACCAAAACGCAGCTCAACCTAAACTTACCGCAGTAAATTACTTTATTGATATTTTTCCGCATAAGCGAAACGTGAACGTAAAAGCCGAAATAACGCTGCAAAACCTTAATAAAACTTCGGTAGATAGTTTGTTTTTTACGGTAGATGATACTTGGGAAACGGTATTTACCATTCCAGGGGCACGGTTGGTGTTAAACGATACTACGCTTGGGTTTAAGATATTTAGTTTGGCAACTCCGCTAGATAGTGGCGCGGTATTAAATATGGTGGTTGAAAACAGATATGTAACCAAAGGATTTCAAAACAGCACAGGCAATACCTCTATTTTAGAAAATGGAACTTTCTTAAATAATGGTGCCATTTTGCCCGCTTTAGGTTATGTAGAAGGCTACGAAATTAGCGACCGAAATACGCGGAAAAAGTATGATTTACTGCCCAAAAAGCGTACGCCTGATTTAGTAAAAAACTGCACAGAAGCGTGCATGGATAACTATTTAACCGATGGACTTTCTGATTGGGTAGCTGTGGAAACTGTAATAAGCACCAGCGAAGATCAAACGGCCATTGCGCCCGGTAGTTTAGTAAAGCAATGGAAAGAAGGCAACCGCAATTACTATCGCTATAAAGTGGAGAAAAATTCGCAAAACTTTTACTCCTTTATTTCTGCGCGTTATGAAGTAGGCAAGCGCACTTGGAATGGTGTGAATCTGGAAGTGTATTACGACAAAAAGCATGATTATAATATTGAAATGATGTTAGACGCGCTAGAAAGTTCGCTTGAATATTACACCAAAAATTTTGGCCCCTATTACCACAAAGAAGCGCGCATCATTGAGTTTCCTCGATACTCCACTTTTGCACAGGCTTTTCCGGGTACTATGCCCTATTCTGAATCTTTCGGGTTTATTATTAATTTGGAAGACACTACACAAAACAATGTAATACAGGCCGTTATAGCACATGAAATGGCGCATCAATGGTGGGCGCACCAAGAAATACCCGCCAATATGCAAGGCGGTACATTTTTAACGGAAAGCTTTAGCGAATACTCGTCTCTTATGGTGATGAAAAACGCGGTGGGAAAAGACAATATGAAAGATTTCATAAAGTATAATTTCAATCGCTACTTACGTGGCCGTAGTGGTGAAACTGAAAAAGAAGTGCCTTTATATAAAGTTGAAAACCAAGGGTATATCCATTATGGAAAAGGCAGTATAATTTTATATGCCTTGCAAGATTACATTGGTGAAGACAGTGTAAATGCTGCTTTACGCGGATTTTTGAATGAATACAAATATGCTGCTCCGCCCTACCCAAATAGTTATGATTTTTTACGCTACTTAGAGCCTAAAGTGCCCGATAGCTTGCAGTATTTAATAACCGACTGGGTAAAGGAAATTACCCTGTATGACTTTAGGTTAACCGATGCCAAAACGCAAAAATTAGCCGATGGCACCTACTCTACCGAGTTTAGCATTGAAGCCCATAAAGTATATGCCGATACCTTAGGTACAGAAAATGCAACACCGCTGCATGATTGGGTGGATATTGGCTTGTATGCGGATGCGGATGAAAAAGAATTGCTCACTGTAAAGCGTGTATTTTTTGATAAGGAGAAATTAGTATTTACGCTTCCGAGCAAAACCCTGCCCGCCAAAGCAGCCATTGACCCGTACAGGTTGTTGATAGAAAGAGTGATAAAGGATAATGTAAAGGGCGTTGCGTTGGAGGAATAGTAAATCTATTTGGAAGGTATTGCAGGTTACCCTTTGCCTTAGAGGAAAAACAACTTTAGATATCTCTCATTTTCTCACCCCATCAAGGGTTTTGAACCTTGATGGGGTGAGATCATTTATACTTCACAAAGGAAAAAGTAACTTTTATAACGCTGCCTCTACTTTGCGGTTCTAAACTTTGCGACATTGCGAGAACTATGGTTCTCACACTTTCATCTAGTGTGCATTAATGCGTCCGTGCCTTCGGCAGTCATTGTAAATTCACCCGTATTCCCAGTGTAGCTCTATTCGCCATTCGCCATTCGTCATTCGTCATTCGTCATTCCAAATTCCTAATCCCCTACATTGCTCCTCGCTCCTTCAAAATTCGTTGAATATCCGGACGCTTGTATAATTCACTTTTTATAATCTTGCCATCTTCACGGTATAGTGGATTTCCCTCCGCATCAAGCTTACTCATGTTACTGCTCTGAATTTCTTCAAATACTTCTTCTATAATGTGCTGTAAGCCGTGCTTTAAAATTGTGCCACAAAGTATGTACATCATATCACCTAAGGCATCGGCTATTTCTACTAAATCACCACTTTTAGCGGCCTCCAAATACTCTTCGTTTTCCTCTTCCATCAAGCGGTGGCGCAGCTCAATAATAGCATTGTCAAGCTTGGCTTCAGGCTTGGTGGCGTTGCCAATTTTAAATACTTCATGAAAAAGCGCTACGTGTTCCATTTGTTTCTTCATCTCCTTTATCTTTGATTTTTATTTATCAGTGTTATGCAAAACATCACAACGGGACATTGGATTTTCGCGTTTGTTTTTATCGTTGTCTTTCTTTTTTACCTTACTTGGAGTTACCGCAAAGATTTAAAAATGCACAAGCTACATTACCCTGGTAGTTTTTATGTTTTAGTGGCTGTAATTTTCACCTTATTTGCCTATTATGTGCTAAAAAATGTGCTCCACTAAAGTTCCTTTTTTAAATACAAGTTCATGATTATCTATGTGTGCTGTCAAATCTGCATAAGCTTCTACATAAGGTGCTTTTCCTCTCAATTCAATAGTCGCATCATCAATAGTTCGCAATCCTCCTTTGGCAGATAAATCGCCAATTTCATTTATGATGTACTTAATTTCCAATCCCTTACTTTTACTGTTGGCTTCTTCTTTTATCAAAATCGCCACATCTGCTTTATAACTTCCCTTTGCTGTTTCAATAGTGGCGTTTGTAAATAAAATATCTACGTTTTGCTGTGCATTTAAAGGTAAATCCAAATAATGGTCTTCACCTGTTAAAGGCACATTACCAGCAATAATATCGAAACTATGCACCAAACTTAAAAACGTAAGTTTTCGAGCGGTTAATCGCAAAGGATCATTTACTGCTGCACCACATTCTATTAGCACACAAGGCACTTCATTGCGCATAAAATATTCACCCAAAGCACGTTCGTAATATTCATCGGTAAAGCGCGCCATATTGCGCTCTGCTAAGGGTTTTATACGCTTAAGTAAGGCATCAATTAAGCCTATGCTTCTGCGTTGAATATCCGTTGGTTGGCGTTGCTTGTTAGCAGATGGCGCTAAAAAACTAAGGGTGGCCGGCTCCGGAGAACCTTCACAATTGAATATGTTGCGCTGATCGTGGAGATTAAAAGCCCATTGAGGTTTCCAATTGCGTACAAATTGAAAAAAACCTTGCATTTCGGGAGTTTCCATACGCACTGCATCGCGGTTCATATCAATACCTTGTGCATTATGGCGGGTAAATCTCTCAGCACCATCCGGATTAAGCATGGGTATAAAACAAAGCGTAAGTTCATTATACCACTGCTTAGTGTTTTTGGTGTATTTAGGAGAAGTTAAAAAGTCCATTAACTCTATTAAGGCGTGCGTAGCGGTAGGTTCGTTTCCGTGCATTTGCGACCATACTAAAACGCGTTTTGGCCCAATTCCAAATTGATAACCGTTAATAGGTTTTCCTAAAAAGGAGTTACCGATACTATGTTGCTTCAATCCAGAACAGTCAATTTGCTTAATCGCATTTTTTAAAGCATTCGGTGTAAACCATCTTTCTTGAAGAGACGACCAATGAATATTTGGGTAGTGATCTGTATAAAAATGCTGCATGCTTAAAAGTATAGCACAAAGAAAATACTTCTAACACAAACATCGAATTACAATTGTAACTTAACATTTGTAATTAAGAAAGCAACTGCTAATTACTTTTGTAAACGTTCCACTAGTGGAATTAAACGCAGTCAGTAACAAATGTTAATAAACTTAATGATTGTTATTTAATTATATTAAAATCAACACTATAAAGTATATTACTTGAAGTATTAAACTAGGTAAAACTCACTGTACTTCTAGTGTTTGATACTTTTTAACACTTGTTAAATGAATAACTTCTTTTAATTGTTACTTTTGTAAAGTACAAACAAGGAATGGAAACTGTTGCTAAACGTATTAAGGAATTGATGACTAGTTTAAGTCTTACAAACAGTGAGTTTGCTAAGCGGCTTGATGTAAACCCATCTATTGTTAGCCATATTTTATCAGGAAGAAATAAAGTAAGCTTGCAGGTTGTTTTACAAATAAAAGAAGCTTTTCCGGAGGTAGATTTACAAGAATTACTGGTTGGAATAAAATCGACAAGTAAAAAGGAGCCAAACACCTCTCTCATTACAAATGTAAACGGTGATAATCCCACAACGGAAACTATTGAAAAGCCCAAGGAGCAGACGACAAAATCAATTGGACATGCTTTACAAATACCAAACAATTTGCCATCCCCTTCAACTGCACATAAAAAAATTGAAAAAATAATCGTGCTATACACAGATAAAACCATGGAAACCTATGTGCCTTAATTTTTTTTAGCCATTTATACACCTTATTTTTGCGGCTAAATCTTTATCCATGTTACAGCAAAACGCACGCTTAGGTTTTATTACGCTTATAGTGTTAGCCATGATTACAAGGCTTATACCACACGCTCCTAATTTTACGGCCGTAGGTGCTGCTGCAATTTTCGGTGGTTTTGCTTTTGCCAAAGGATACAGAGCATTTTTAGTGCCGCTAATTGCCTTATTTTTAAGTGACTTAGCTATTAATAATATTGTGTATGGTGCCTATTACGACACGTTTCAATGGTACACGCCTGGTTTTGGGTATATGTACGGAGCTTTTTTATTATCCGTACTCTTAGGTAGATTACAACGCGGTAGCTTTAAAATAGTAGGCTTGATTTCAACAGGTGTAGTTTCTACCCTGCTTTTCTTTTTTATCACAAATTTTGGTTCATGGTTAAGTATTCCCGCTTATCCTAAAACAGCGGCAGGTTTATTAATGGCTTGCGAAGCCGGTTTACCATTTCTACTAAATCAATTAGGTGGTACACTTCTATATGGTGCCGTTTTATTTGGTGCAGCTTATTTCTTTTTGGGCTTACGGGAGAAGCAAATAGTGCGTGCATAGTATTTGGGAAACAGAGCAACTTTCTTCTACAACAGTTGACGTACTAATTATTGGTGCTGGTTTTACAGGACTGTTTACCGCTATTCAACTTTTACAAAAGCAACCCAACTTAAACGTACTTATTCTAGAGAAAGGTGCTTTTCCACAGGGAGCCTCGGTTAAAAATGCTGGTTTTGCTTGTTTTGGTAGTCCGCATGAAATTTTAGATGATACCAAACATTTTGGATTGGAGTACGCACTATCACTAGTAAAACAGCGTATTACAGGTTTAGAATTGCTAAAATCACTTGTGCCAGTAAATGCCATTGAGTTTAAAGAAACCGGTGGGATTGATTTGTATGAAAGTTCGGAAAATGAAGTTTTTGAGCAAGCTGCAAACCTTTTACCTGAAATTAATCATGCTTTTGGTGCAGCCTTATATGCAGTAAAGCAGAATAGCTTGTTTCCATCTGCTTACAAACGTTATTTTTTCTGTAACAAGGAAGGCGCTTTAAATAGTGGTAAACTCCTTAAAGTGCTTATCAGTAAAGCAACTGCGTTAGGTGCGCGTATTTTATTTGAACACGAAGTAGCTCGATTACAAAAGAATGACACGTGGGAAATTACCGCTAACCACAAAAAATTTACAGCTGACCAAATATTAGTAGCAACCAACGGCTTTACGCAAACACTTTTACCACAACTAAATGTGGTGCCCGCCCGTGGTCAGGTATTGCTTACCGAACCTTTTGCTCACCCGCTTACGGCAAATGTTCATATTGAATCAGGATATTATTACGCACGTCCGTATGCAGGAGGTATTATGTTAGGCGGTGGCCGCCAGTTAGATGTACTGGGCGAACGCTCTTACCAAGATGAAATAAACCCCAAAATTCAATTGGCTTTAGATGCTTTGCTAAAAAAGCATTTTACAAAGGGAAAAGAAATCGGCATTCGCCAACGCTGGACGGGTATTATGGGCTTTGGAAGTAACAATGAAAAAGAAAGCTTAATTGAAAAGCTAGACGCTGGTTTATACTGTGCCGTACGCTTGGGTGGAATGGGTGTTGCATTAAGTTCATCGGTGGGCAAACAAGCCGCAGAACTACTGACAACCTAAATATTTCTAATTTTTACGCTCTCCCGTTTTATTTAACAGCTTAACAGCACTTTTAACAATTGGGTACGCCAAAGCAATACCTGCACCCTCTCCTTTTTTCATTTGTAAATTTAGTAGCGGTTGGGCGGGTTTAAATTCCTTTAAAATTTGTGCGTGTGCTATGCCTGCTTCTTGGTGACAGAAAACACAATAATCTAACACATGTGCATTAAAACGAGTTGCACAAAGCAAGGCTGCTGTTGAAACAAAACCATCTACCAAAATTACCATACGCAGTTGAGCAGCTTTTAAATAAGCACCCACCAAAGCGGCTATTTCAAAACCACCAAAAATGGTTAATAGGGTTTTAGCATCATGGGTTTTAGGATGTTTCCGATAGGCTTTTTCTAAAATTTGCGCTCTATATTGCTCCATTTTCTCCGTTTGCGCCAAATTGTTATCCAGTATAAAATTTAACTCAACATCTAGTAAAGCTGCGGATAAAACACTGGCACTAGCCGCATTATCGGTACTAATATCACTTAGGCCAATAACATTAGTACCTAATTTTTTTTGTGCTTGTACGGTATTTGCTCCATACTTCATGGCTAAATCGCACATAGCAGAACTCATAGCCGGTTTTTCTAAAAAATTCTGTGTGCCGGAAGCAATTTTTTTATCGGAAAAACCTTCATCTTGAAAAAGCCAATAGTTTAATGAATCTTCAAAAGAGCGGGCTACGCCCACATCTACCACCTGCAACTTTATAGCATTAGATGTTACCAAGGTATTTAGCAGCGCACTTTCATTTAAAAATTTCAAAACAGATTGATAGGTGGTATCACCTGTATTTTGATTCATAAAATGCTCTTCCACTATGCCATGGTCTGCCGCAAACACTAAGATAGCCGGCCTGCGTAACACTGGAGTTTCCGTTTTTTGAATAAGCGCTACTTGTAAACCCAAACCACCTAAAACACCCAAAGCCCCGAGGGGCTTTGCGTTAGTAAGTTTAAGCAACACTTTCTTTTTAAGTGCTACATCTTCAATTTGCTGAATTTCTACGTGCATTTATCTAAAACCAAAAGTACCCGGTATTAAACCCACCTTAAACTGATCTACTAAATTTCCATTTTTTCCAAAGCGATAAACATCTCCGTTTACCACAGATCCTAAAATATCAGAAACATAAACTTCATCATTTACTTGATCATAACCCAAGCCATAGAACTTACCTGTTTGGAATGGAACTAGGGGTAAAATACTATCCTGAGTACTCATTTTATATAAATCGCCTTCATAATCATCTACATAGTATAAATTTTCACCAGGTCCATCAATGGCCAAGCGTAAAGGTTTTTTTGTTTTTACAGAAAAAGGTAAAATTCTTTCTACCCTACTAGAATCTAAATTATAAGAAACTAAATTGGCAGAAGTGCTTTGAGAAAGGTCGTTAAAGTCCAAAACACCAGAACATAAAATCCAAAGCTTATTGTATTTATCATGTACAATTCCAATTGGGTTATCTGGCAACAAAATACTGTCAACCACCATATCTTTTTCTGCATCAATTATAAAAACAGTATTATCTGTAGTAAAGCCACCGCTGTTGGTTACATACACCATATCCTTTACCACCACCATGCTTTCCGGACCCAAACCAACGGGTATAGACTTCATAATTTTTTTTGTTTTAGCGTTAAGCACGTGCACTACATTAGAAGCCCAATCAGTAGAATAATATTTATCTCCCGTTACATGCATAACTTTTCTAGGGCTACCTAAATTTTCAAATCTAGCCTCCACCTTTAGCGTTGATGTATTACACATAATTACATCTCCTGATACGTTCACAGAAAGGAATGTACGTGCACCATCAATATAAATTTCATTTAAAATATTGCCAACGGAAATTAAGTTAGCTTTCTGAAAGATATTTTTTTCGGTGGTTTTAGCACCTGTACTATAAGCTGTAAGTGAGCCGGTACCTCCTTGAAAAGCACCTTCATTAGCTACTAATACAGAAGATGTTACGGATGGATTGTCTGGTTTTGGATCGTCTTTACATCCTGCTAAACCAAGGGTAGCTAAGGCTAATAAACAAAGAAATTGCTTTTTCATATTTGATAGTTAAAAGTAAAATTTAAAAAAAGTTGCGTGCCCGGCATGGGTTGAAAATTTAAAGTTTGATATTGAACATCTGTAATATTTAAGACGTGCAATTGTGGAAGTATGGTAAACTTACCGAGCTCAAATTTGTAATTAATACCTGCATTACCTATTGTATAAGGCGCAACTTTTAAAAATGGGTCATTATCACTTGTGGTGAATGCTCCACTGCTAAACTGCGTGGAAAGGTAAAAAGAAACCTTTGAATATGAAGCGTTAAACTGCGCGCCACCTATTAGAAGCGGTATGTTAATGAGTTGCATCCCTTCGCTGATGCTACCAAGGGCATTATCACGGATAACTAAAGCTTGATTGTAGGTAAAATTGTAGTTCAATTCTAGTTTCCAACCATACTTTTTATACTGCATATCTTGTGCAAACTCAATACCTTTAGATTCACTTTCAGTAACATTCTGCGGCCCATACAATGAACCAACTGCTGATATCCAGCGAATACGGTTTTGCAATTTTGTGTAAAATGCCGTAAGGTGTATTTCTGAACTAAATCCTCCCCTACTAAAACTATAATCCGTACCGATTTCAGCGCTTAAACCTCGCTCCGGCTGAATATCTTCTACTCCTGCTTCCGGCCAAAAACGTTCGTTAAGTGTAGGATTATTGAAAACTTCAGAAACACTTGCCCTTAGTTTAAAAAACCTATTTAAAAAATATTGGGTGGAGAAAGACGGTAAAAACGGAATGCCATACCCGGTAGTATCTAGTTGTTTTGCAAAGCGATCATCAATAAAATCAGCCGACACGCTTACTTTATATAACCACTTTCTTGTAATTCGATGCGTGAAATCTGTGCGCAAACCATACTCATTTTGATTTTGGTTTACATTGGTGCCATTTGCTGTATATGCGTTTAAATATGCTCCGGCTTGCCAATTAAATTTATTGGTTGCCAAAAATGTTTTTCTAACTTCTGAAGAATATTGCGCAAAATTATTGGTGCTATACACCTTACTATTCTTATTGCTATAAATTTGGTTTTCCACATTTATACCCTGCTCAAAATGCCAGGTTTTCCAGCTTAACACATTCTGTATTCTGTAAACTTTATCAGTTTGCCAAGCACTTGCAGGAAAGCTAGCATTAATTCCACTACTTGGCGCGGGTATTTCACGGTAAAAATCTTGAACTAACGCATTTGTTTTTAAGCGGGTATTTCCAATAATAAAAATGCCGTTAGCACTTATTCCGTATCGTTCATAAGCGTTATTTACTCTTTTTTGCGGCTCATTAAAACCATCTAAAAAAGCGTAGTCATTTTCGGCAGCATCATAAAATAAATTTACTTCAACTTTAGCCTTTGCTTTACCAAATATGGTTTTGCTGCTCATGTTTTTATATCCGTTTGCACCGCCACCCAAACGCAATGTTTGTCCGTTTTTTGCTTTAGCTGATAAAATGTTGTCTAAAAATATGGAACCTCCTACCGCACCGCTTCCTAGCTCAGCACCAGAACCACCGGGCAATACTAAAATTTGATTGAAGCTAGCCGGGTTAAGAAGATTTAAATCAGTAAGGCCAAGGGTTGGAGAGTTAACGGGCATTCCATTCCAAAAAATTTGGACACCATCACTATAGGAGCCACGCATATAATAACCGGCTAAAAGATTGGGTGCGGCCTGATTAATTACTACCGGACTTTTACCCGCCAATTGCTGGCCAACATCACCATTAGATTTTTGTGCGTCCACTTGATACACGTGATGGCCAATGCTAAGCAAAGGCAACAAGCTATCATTAACCTGAACTTCTTTTAGTAAGTTGGTTTGTGCGCTAAGCAATGATACCCAAAGGCATAAAAGTAAAACCGAAGTGTTTTTCATATACAAAATGCCCTCTATTCCCGAAGTGCGTTTAGTGTTTAAATGCTATGGCCGGTATTCTGACTTGTTTCCTTTTTTGCTAGCCTTCCCATCGCGACAAGCGCTACAGTGACTTTAAGAATGCAAAACTGATTGTGAAACTTACAGCTGCGGGTACAGTTCCTGAATTACACAGGATTCCCTTTTAAACCTAAGTAGTAAAACCTAGGTACCAAAAGCGGTGCGAATGTACAATAAGTAATTGTAGTTTTAACCTAGTAGCTCGCGGGCATTTGTAAGCGCGGCATCAGAAATTTTGGCGCCACTTAACAAACGTGCTAATTCTTGCTCTCGCTCACCGGAAGTCAATTGAAATAAATTAGTGCGTGTTTGACCTTCATTTTCAGTTTTTTGCACTTTAAGATGCGTTGCGGCCTTGGCGGCAATTTGTGGTAAGTGCGTAATGGCAATCACTTGCATATCGGCACCCATATTTTTAAGGATATCACCAATTTTACCAGCGGTTTCACCAGAAACCCCGCTATCAATTTCATCAAATATAATGGTTGGTAAGCCTTGAGTTTTAGCCATAATCGCTTTAATGGCCAACATCACTCTGCTTAATTCTCCACCAGAAGCAACTTTAGATAATGCTTGCAACGGTTGGCCCGCATTGGCGCTGAAATAAAACTCTAACTTATCTTGACCAAAGCTGCTAAACTTCTCGGTTTTGCTAATGCGTAATTCCACTTTAGCACTGGTCATGTTAAGCTTTGTAAGTAGTTCAGCTATTTCATCAGCTAAAAGCTGGGCTGCTGTTTTTCTTGTTTTAGTAAGCTCATTAGCAGAAGCTTGTGCCACTTCCATTTTTTTATGTAAATCCGTTGAAACCGCTTTAATGCGCGATTCAATGGAGTTTAACGCATCTACTTTTTCTTCCAATGTATCCTTCTTTTGCAGAAGTTCAGAAACATTATCTACTTGATGCTTTTTTTGAAGCGCCATTATCTTACTCATACGCGCACTCACCTCTCCCGCTCTAAGCGGATCTGCGCTTAAATTTTCGAGTTCTTTTTCAAGTTCATGGCGCATATCATCTAACTCAATGCGCACAGCTTGCGTGCGTTCAGCTAAGTTTTTAAAATTATGACCAACGTTGGCCAAAGTGGTTAAATGCTGAGCAGCTAGCGTTATAGCGTCTAAAGCACCGGTTTCTTCAGCAAAAAGTACATTTACAGAAGTAGATAATTTCTGCTCTATTTCATCCGTTCGCGAAAGTATGTTATGCTCCTCCTCCAACGCTTCAAACTCATTGGCTTTCAAATGTGCCTCTTCTAATTCCTCAAACAAAAATTGTAAATAATCTGAATCGCCCGCTTCTTTTGCTGCAAAGTTGGTTAGTTCCTCTAAAAGGTTTTCCGTTTTCTTAAGCTCCTGATAATCTTTTGAATACAACCCTAAAAGTTTCTGATTTTTTGCAAACCCATCCAACAGTTGCATTTGAAAAGTTGTATCAGAAAGTAAAAGCGTTTCATGCTGGCTGTGCACATCAATTAACCTGCCCGCCAATTGATTTATGATGTTAAGTGTGGCAGGTGTATCATTTATAAAAGCACGCGACTTACCAGAAGGTAGAATTTCCCTCCTTAAAATGGTGTGTGTATCAAAATCTAAGGCATACTCATCAAAAAAAGCTTCTAAAGCATTACTCAATTGAAAATGTGCTTCTACCACGCACTTGTCATCCGGATGGCGCAGCGTATTTATATCTGCACGTTTGCCTAAAACCAAACCTAAAGCACCTAATAGAATAGATTTTCCTGCACCTGTTTCTCCCGTAATACCCGTAAAACCAGCTTCAAGAGAAAGATTTAACTCCTCTATGAGCGCGTAATTTTTAATGAAAAGTTGTGTTAACATACTGCCGCGAAGCTACAAATTAGCTTGGTCCCATTTGCTGATATTTTGTTGCGTTTGCAGCATCTAATTTGGGTAGTAAATCCTTAAGGTCTCGAATGTCTAATGGATTTCCGCCATTAAAAATACCTAGAATTTCACGCCCTTTGGCATCAAAAAATATTTGATTTAATAAACTATTAGGACGTTTATCATTTACAGATTTTAAGAGCATTAAAGCCTCTTGAATGGCTTTTTTTCCATCATCCTGTTGTGCAGGATCGTACATTATATCTAAACCCAAGCGATGATAGTTGTATAGGCAAAGGCGGTAGTTATCAAAGGCCGGGCTAAGTAAATCCTCCGATAAGGTAAAACGGCTTTTTAAACCCGAAGTGGACGACCAACCAACCGCAGAACTACTTTGCGCCACACCTACAATATTTTGTGCTTTGCGGTAATATTCACTGCCTCCATTAAGCGCATACGTATCATGATCATGCCCAATAATAACGTATGCATAAAAAGCTAATACGGAGGTAAGGTTGGAGATATTTTGGTTTTCGGCAAAATCTAAGCGATCAAATTCCAGATATTGAAAGGTAAATTGATTGTCGCTATGCAAAAATACGGGTGAGTCATAAGAGGATTGATAAATTGGTCGGCTATATAAAATTTGTATGGTGGCCTCAAACCTATCAATACTCGGATTTTTGTCTATGGTAATGTTAAATGTACAATTGATACGCTCTTCGGGTGCGTACTTTTCATTCGTCCATTTACGGTTATTTAAGAACTCACGTATGGCAGTTTCTAACGTAGTAAATACCAGTTTGTTTGTACGCTGAATTTTAACTGCATTTAATTGAACTTGAGCATTTAACTCTTGACTATATAAAGTATTACTTCCGATAAAGAGGAAGCTGCTAATGAATATGCTTAAGCAGATATTGAAATATTTCATGTGCAATTTTTTGCTTACTTTTTAAAGACAAAGGATACGCTTCGCCTTGTTTATTAATGATGGTTACGGCATTGGTATTATATCCAAAACCGGTTCCCTCTTTGCTTGGAGCATTAAGAACGATAAAATCACAGTTTTTCTTGTGCAGCTTTTTAAGAGCGTTCTCCTTTGCGTGCTCCGTTTCTAAAGCAAATCCTACTAAAACTTGATGTTCCTTTTTAGTTAAACCCAGCGTATAAAGTACATCTTCGGTTTTTACTAATTCTAAACTCAAGGTTTCTGAATGCTTTTTAATTTTTTGATCTGCCACGTCTTTGGGCTTGTAATCGGCCACGGCAGCGGCTAAAATTGCAACATCAGCCGTTTCAAAAGCTTCTTTGCAAATTTTTAATAATTCCTCTGCTGTACGAATATTTGTAACCGTTAAAGCGGGATGATTTTCAATACTTAATTGATGTGGACCAATTACCAAATGAACGTTTGCTCCTAAATCTAAAGCTGCTTGTGCTAGTGCGTAGCCCATTTTTCCACTGCTGTGATTGCCTATAAAACGTACAGGATCTATTGCTTCATACGTAGGCCCGGCATTTATCAAAATTATCTTACCACTAAGCGGAGATTTTGAGCGTAAATCTTTCTCTAAAAAGGCTATTATATTTTCGGGCTCAGCCATGCGGCCTTCACCAACTAAGCCACTGGCTAATGCACCAGTTTCAGCCGGAATTAGCACATTATCAAAGCTTTGGAGGCTTTTAATATTGTTTTGCGTGCTTGGGTGTTGATACATATCCAAATCCATAGCAGGAGCAAAATACACAGGACACTTGGCCGAAAGGTACACACCTACTAAAAAATTATTAGCATTGCCATTTACCATTTTAGACAAAGTATTGGCGGTAGCCGGAGCCACCAACATCAAGTCGGCCCATAAACCTAAGCCCACGTGATTGTTCCATGTACCCTCTTCATCTTCCGTATCATAGTATTCCCATAGTACAGGATTTTTAGATAAGGTGGCTAAGGTTAAGGGGGTAACAAAATCGCGGGCGGCAGGAGTAAGAATAATCTTTACTTCTGCGCCCGCTTTAATAAGTAAACGTGTTAAATACGTTGTTTTGTACGCGGCAATACTACCGGTAACGGCCAATAGTATTTTTTTGCCGCTCAACATCTATTATTCCGCTGGAGTAGTTTCCTCCGGTTTGCGGTAATAAATCTGACCATTTTTCCACTGCTCTAAAGCCATAGCGTGTGGTTTTGGTAATGCTTCGTAAAATCTTGAAACTTCAATTTGCTCTTTATTTTCAAAAATTTCTTCTAAATTTTCGCTGTGTGTAGCAAATTCATCAAGCTTATCATGTAATTCTACTTTAATATCGGCACCAATTTGGTCCGCTCTTTTAGCAATAATTACTAATGATTCGTAAATGTTTTCCGTTGGCTTATCCAACTGGTTACGGTCTTGAGTTTCAGTGGACTTTGGAGCGTCCATCTTTTTGTAATCCATCTTTATTATGATTGAATTGTGGGGTTTCTAAAATCTGCTATTTTCTCCTGTATTTTCACATACAGTCCTACAGCCTCTTTTGCATACTCACTTTCTGGGTATGTCTCTATAAAATCAAAATAAGCGGTTTGTGCTTCCACAAATCGCTGTTCTTTCTTGCTTACAATACTGTTATCAGCCAGCTCATAAGCAGCACTAAGGCGTAAAAATAATATTTCTTCTCTATATTTTGTGTCCGGAAAGTCGTTTAAAGTATTGTTGAAAGCCACTACTGCCGATTGATAGTAGGTAGTTTCAAAATACTGCTTGGCACGCTCAAAAGATTTACGCTCTACTTTTCTTCGCAATTCAATAATCAGTTCATTACATTTTGCAATACGCTCACTTTCAGGGTGTGTATTTACAAAAAGCTGTAATTCATTAATGGCTTTATACGTGTACGCTTGATCTAAACTATAAGGTGGAGACTCTAAATAATAACAATAGCCTACCATATAAGCACATTCTGGAGCTTTATCTGTAGTACTAAATGTTTTAGCGTAATTTTTAAAATGGTAAGCAGCTAAAATATAATCGCCAATATGATAGGTGGTAAAAGCATAGTAGTAAAAAACTTCCTCTGCTTTGGCTGTACTTCTAAACTGTGTTAAAAGTTCATCAAAAATAGGATATGCTCTATCATACTTACCTTCATCATAATACTCCTTTGCCTTAGCAAATTTGTAATCTAAATCGGTGCTTTTCAATACCTTTTGGTATTCACTACAGCTGCTTAGGCCAAGTGCTAAAATAAGTATGTACGCGAAGTGTTTCAGTGCTTTCAAAATAGTGGGCAAAAGTACAAATTAGCTTTGAAACAGGAAACGATGAATGGTTTATTAAATTGCACCAACTAAAGCACTGTTAGTTAATGTACTAGGCAAATTGTTTTTGAGCATTTCCACAATATCTGCTTCCGTTGTATTATGATAATGAATTTTAACCGCCTGTCCTTGGGTACACCAGCTTTTGAGTTGGTTCAGCGTTTTTTTATTTAAATTCTTCGCCACCGGTATATTCATCTCTGCCAAAGCGGCTGCGTTGCAATATTGCTCATACTGATGTTTAATAGGAACTACAAAAAGCTTTTTACCTAAAAACATAGCTTCTGCTGGAGTTTCAAAACCCGCAGAAGTAAGCACACCAGCGCAAGTGCGGAAGCTTTCTAAAAAATGTTGATTATGCACAGGTGTAATTTGAACATTGCCCAATGAATAAGCCTTTTTACAATGCTTTGAAAAAATTTGCCACTTAACTTCTTTAAGTTTTCGCAATAGTGTTATTAGCGTTTTATCATCAAAGGCTGGAAGGTACACCGTGTAATGGCCATTATTTTCTGGTTGCATTTCTCTTATCCCCTTCCTAATAACCGGAGTTTGAATAAAAGTGTCGTACTTCTTAAAATGATAGCCCATGTGCTTTTTAGTTGGCGCATACTGTTTTAGAATGAATGCTCCGAACCAATTTGTTTTAATAGGTAATGGAATTTTTTTAGATGCGAAAGAAGCTTGATGCCCCATGCCTATGCTGGCTTTACCCTTTAATTTACAAGCCCAAGCACTCGTAAATTCAAAATCACTTAGTACTAAGTCATACTGCTGCACCGGTAGTACCACTACATCTCTTAAAAGTGTAAAAAGGTTGGTATTCCAAACTGTTTTCCAAAAACTTACTCCTCCTTTTTTAGAATACAGCATTACTAAACCACGTTTTTTGTACTTAATTTCAAAGGGCAATTCTATTTCACTTTGATTGCCGCTCAGCAAAATATCTACATCACCATATTTCTTTAGTATCGGAATAATTTCTAAAGCCCTGGCCACATGGCCATTTCCGGTGCCTTGTATAGCATATAAAATTTTTAGTACAGCGTTATTAAAATTTATGATAAGGTTACTTTTTTAATCAAGTCTTGTAAATCCACATCTATAAACTCATCTTCTTCTAAAATATTGGTGTCATCATAAGTCGCGTGTTGGTACATGATCCAAGTAGCATCATTATATTCCAAAGCGGTTAAATTTTCCACCCAATCACCTGAATTTAAATAAACACAACTGCCTTTAGCATTGGTTACCTGCCGCATTTGTGGTTGATGTATATGTCCACAAATTACATAATTATATCCCTTGTCAATAGCTAAATCAGCCGCTACTTGCTCAAAACTATTGATATACGTAACAGCCTTTTTTACGCTATTTTTTATTTTTTTACTAAAGCTATAGCGCTCCTTTCCTATTCTTTCGCGGTAAATATTGTACGCACTATTTATCGCAATAAGCAAATCATAACCCCAACCGCCCAATTTTGCAATCCATTTAGCATTTTGAATACTAGCATCAAAAATATCTCCGTGAAAAATCCAGGCGCGCTCACCATCTAATTCTATAACCAACTTATCCAGTAACTCAAAATTTCCCAATTGCATATCGGTAAACTTTCTAAGCATCTCATCGTGATTTCCTGTAAGGTATTTTACCGATGTACCTTTACTTGCCAAATTTATTATTTGCTTAATTACCTTTAAGTGGGTTTTTGGAAAATAGCGTTTCCTAAACTGCCAAATGTCAATTATATCTCCATTTAGCACCAGTGTTTTTGGTTTAATACTTTTTAGGTATTGATGCAATTCTCTTGCCCTACAGCCATAGGTTCCTAAATGCACATCGCTAAGCACTACTAAATCAACTTTTCGCTTTTCCATAACAACATAGTTTTTATAGTTTCACAAAAATGCTTTTACATTATAAACCTCAGGTTACCGGTATGTTATCGTATATAACTATCAAAAGTGTTTCGTTCTTAAATATGCTCCTTTTCTAATACACCGGTATCACTCTAAAAAATATTAATAAAATCTAGAATGTATATACAACGAAAAACACCCGTAGGTATATTACCCACGGGTGTTTTTAAATTTGAGAAAACGTTGCTTACTTCTTCAAAGCATCTCTAATTTCTATCAGCAACTCTACTTCTTTAGAGGGCGGTGGTGGCGTAGCCGGAGAAGGTTTTGCCTCTTCTTTACGTTTAAACTTATTGTAAGATTTTACTACCATAAAAACAGCAAATGCAACGATGATAAACGTTATGATTGTATTTACAAAAGCACCGTACATTACGGCTACTTCTTTTATTTCTTCACTCACCAAAGTATCGCCACTCATTACAGCCGGAACACCTTCTTTAAGCACCACTTTGAGTTCGGCAAAATCTACACCGCCCATGGCTAAACCTACGGGTGGCATAATAATATCATTAACCAAAGATTTTACAATAGCTCCAAAGTAAGTAGCCATAATTAAACCTACGGCAAGCTCTAAAACATTGCCTTTTGAGATAAATTCCTTGAACTCTTTAAACATAATGGTTATTTTAAATTTATGGTTTAAATATATGTTGAGTTTTTATAAAATTTGACATAATTGGCTTACGGTTGCATTTAATAGGATCTAAAAAATTTAAACAAACATGGAACACATTGAAATTGAGGATAATTTTACCGAAATAGGTGGGCAATTTGTAAGCTCTGCCTTTACACTTTCTAATGCTTTAAAGGAAATTAAAGCCTTTGTTTTTGATTGGGATGGTGTATTTAACGATGGAAAAAAGAGCGAACAGGAGATAAATTCATTTAGTGAAATAGACGTAAATGGTTTAAACCATTTGCGCTTTGGGCAATGGCTTTGTACCGGAAACAAGGTGGGCATGGCTATTATTTCTGAAAATGACAATTCTAGTGCGCATTTTTTTGCTAAGCGCGAGCATTTTGATGCACTATACGCCAAATGCACCGATAAAAAGAAGGCGCTATTGCACTTTTGTGATGCTAATGGCTATACGCCCAAGGAAATATGCTATATATATGACGATGTGCAAGATGTGAATGCCGCTAAAGAATGTGGTATTAAAATAGCCATAGGTAGGTTGTGTAATCCTGTTTTTTTGAATTACATAATTGAAAAAAACTTAGCTGATTACTTAACCGCTTGCCAAGGCAGCGAACATGCGGTGCGTGAATTAAGCGAACTCCTGTTATGTATTATGGATAAGGAAAATGAGGTGTTTGAAAAGTTTGGCTTAACAGATGATTATAAAACACATTTGGCGCAATACCGAGCCACAAATGTTATGACCTATAAATTAGATAATGAAAACCAAAGCGGAATAGGTTTTAAACCGGGAGTACATTAATTTACGGTTTGTGGCTTTATCTTTACACCTTTAAATAAACTAAATAAATTATGAAAAGATTTTTTCTATCCTTACTGGGTGCTGCAATTTGCTTACCCGCCTTTGCTCAAGAATTACCACAACCAAGCCCTTCATCTACGGTAAGTCAGCGCGTAGGATTAACGGATGTTACCGTAAAATATAGCCGCCCTAGTCGTAAAGATCGTAAGATTTTTGGTGAACTTGTACCTGCTGGCGAACTTTGGAGAACCGGAGCTAATGCAAATACTACTATTGAATTTAGTTCAGAAGTAAGCATTAATGGCGAAATGTTGGAAGCTGGTATTTATTCAGTTTTCACCATCCCTAACATGGAGGAGTGGACCGTTATTTTTAACAGAAATAGTGAATTGAGCGGAACCAACGGATATAGTGAAGATGACGATGCTATGCGTATTGAAGTGCCTGTTAAAGAATCAAATATGGTAGAAACTTTTACCATTGGTTTTGATAATGTAACCGGTGTAAGTGCTGATTTAATGTTAAGTTGGGAAAATCAAATGGTGCACGTTCCTTTTAAAGTGAACAGCATGGAATTAGCAATGAACAACATTAAAGTAGCTTTAGAAAAATCTGAAAAAGATAAACTTTGGGGTGTGTACAGAAATTCTGCAAACTTCTATCTTCAAAATAATATGAAGCTTGATGAAGCAGAAAAGATGATTTCAAAAAGCATTGAACTTAAAAATGATAGCTGGTACAGCTACTGGTTGCAAGGCCAAATTTTAGCTGCAAACGGTAAAAATAAAGAAGCCGTAAAATCAGGTGAAATGGCTATTACCGTTGGTAAAAAAGCATCTGGTGATGATTTTGGTTATACCGAAATGATAGGTAAAGATATTGCTGCATGGAAAATGGCCATGGAGAAAAAGAAATAAAGGTTAATTAAATCACCGCTTGCAGGTGAGGCGTCTCGGCAAAATGCTGAGGCGCTTTTTTTATGGCGCTAACCTTCGTTTTATCCAAGCGCCACCCTCCGGTATATATTCAATCCTATCGTGCAGGCGGCTTCTCCTACCCTGCCAAAATTCAAATAAATTTGGCTTTACGCGATATCCTCCCCATTCTTTAGGCTTTTTAATTTCCTTTTCGGGAAGTTTATCTAAGCGCTCCTTTTCTTTTTCCAGCAATGTTCTGTTTTCAATAACCTTACTTTGCTCAGATACACAAGCACCAATTTGGCTGGCAATGGGTCGGCTTTTAAAATATTCGGTTGATTCTTGCTCAGTCATTTTTTCCACCACTCCTTCTATGCGCACTTGTCTTTCTAGTTCTGGCCAATAAAAAGTAAGCGCTACATTTGGATTTGCCGCTATTTCTTGCCCTTTGTGCGATTGATAATTAGTATAAAACTCAAATCCGCCTTTATCAACACCTTTTAACAATACTACTCTACTACTTGGTTTACTATTAACACCTACCGTGCTTAAAATCATAGCATTATAGTCACGGTCGGCCACCTTTTTATAGGCTTCAAACCAATGTTCAAATTGAGTAATAGGGTTATCGTGTACGTCTTTTACTTCAAGCGTATCCTGGGTATAATCCTCACGCGCATTTTGCAAATCTTTCTTCATGTTAATAAATCTTATTGTTTACCTAACCTTAAGTGGGTATCTTAGTTGCAGAAATTTTAAAGAACATGGCAAAAATCTTAAAAAATCCGGCAAAAGGAACCCTATTAGTGGCTCAACCGTATTTAGGCGATCCTCATTTTGAGCAAACCGTGGTATTGCTTACCGAGCACAATGAAGATGGTACCGTTGGTTTTGTAATTAATAAATCATTAGAAATAGCTTTTGATACGCTTGTTTTAAAGTTTCCACCTTTTGACACTAAAATTTATCATGGCGGGCCGGTGCAAGAGGACAATCTTTATTTTATTCACAGAAAAGGTGATTTAATTCCCAACAGTTTTCCCATTGGTGGCAATCTTTTTTGGGGTGGAGATATTGAACCACTCAAAGAATTAATGGAAATGAAACTTGTAACTAAAGAAGACATTCGTTTCTTTTTAGGCTACAGCGGATGGACACCCGGACAGTTAGAAGATGAAGTGAAAGTAAACAGTTGGTTGGTGTTAGAAGCTGATGCCGTATCTGTATTAGACGATAGCCCCACCGAACTGTGGAATAAAATTATGCACTTAGTGGGTGGTGATTTTGTACTATTTGCCAACGGTCCTGAAGATCCGATGTTGAATTGATTCGTAATAAACCCGTTTTACCATGTATCGAGTTAACTTCTACTTCTTTTTATCCTGTTTTTTTAGTGGGTTTTCATTGGTAGCTCAGGTGCCTCATGATTCACTAAAATTACAAACAGATACGGGGGTTACTGTAAAAATGGTGCAAGCGCCCATAGGTTTTAATCCTTCTAATGCTGTAACAACCAACGGTTGGACTATTGGGTATGCAATGGATGTGAGCCGTAAATTAAGTAGTGGACAAAGAATAAATGGCCTATACACCGGTATGCAACCAGCGCATCTATTGCCCACCTTTTTAAGTTTGCCTTACATACTTATGGCACCGGTTGATATTTTTAAAGACCCCACAATTTCTATGTTAACCGATAGCGCTTTTAACTATGTTCATTATACGGCTAATTGCTCCATCAATGGAGTTTCAGTCTTCCCTTTTGGTTGGGGCACCTCTGATTACTATGCTTTAAATGGAATTATGATTTCTACTGGTTTTGCAAACTTTCCTAAACTAAAAGGTGTAGCGCTAAATGCAGTTGGTAGTGAGTTTTTTTTCTTAGAAGGCATTTCTATTTCAGGAATCTACTCTTTTTGTGTAAAAGGTAGCGGTATTCAAATATCATTAATTAATTATGCGCACGAATTCAATGGGGTTCAAATAGGGTTACTAAACAGAATTGGTAACAGAATTATACCGTTTATAAACTTAGGTTTTGATAAGTAACCCTAAATCATAACCACTTGCACATTTAGTTTTTTAACCAAAGCTGTAGCCAATTCATTTCCGTATTCCTTTTTACGGTACTTCCCTACCCATTTTATCCCAGAAATACTGTTTGTTAAAAACACTTCATCGGCACGTTGTAAATCAAAAGGGTTAATGGCTTCTTCTTTTACTTCGTAGTCCATTTTAGGTAATAATTCCAACACTTGTTTGCGCATTACACCTTTTAAACATCCACTGGCAAGTGGTGGAGTACGTACAGTTTTATCTTTCACTAAAAACACATTAGCCGCAATCGCTTCTACTAATTCCTTATCATCATTAAGCAGCAAACACTCATCCAGTCCATTTTCTTTTTTAAATACGGAAGCTACAACTTGCAAAAGTTTAGAAGTACTTTTAAGGTTGCTTAACATGCTTTTCTGAACATAAAAATCTTTGAATAAATCTACTTCTAATCCCTTTTCGTTTAGTTGAAATTGAGCATTTTCTAAAGCAGAAACGGTAATTACAAAGTCAATTTCGTTCGTTTCCGGTGTGTATAACCCACCACTTTTTCTAAACGTTAAAATTTTTACACGTGCCGAAGCTTTATCTAAATTATTGGCGGCCAGTGTTTCCCTTATTTGTTCCTCTAAATACTCCGGTGAAAACTCCATTGGTATTTGCATCCTTACAATGCGCATACTTGCCATAAGGCGGAAATAGTGGTCTTCCCAAAAATTAATACGGCCATTGGCAAAGCGCATGGTTTCAAAAATGCCTTCGCCATAATTAAGCGCTCTATTGTTTGTAGTAGCGCTAATGTAGCGCCCTTTTATAAGTTTACCGTTGAGATTGTATTGCATACGTTGGATTTGGCAGCAAAACTAGAATACACAAGTTAGATACGAGCAATAACTTGCTCTATTAATCTTACACCACTAGAAACCTAAGCACTAATAACGCTCCACCAATTTAAAAGTATCTGTATTAAAAGTATAGCCAATTAAGCCATCCGCTATATTAATATAAAGGGTACTGGTATCACCTGATGCGGAAAATATACTTTTCAAAATAAAATAGCTCGAGTAATTGCCATAAGGTGTTTGCCATACGCTATTGTTATCAGGGCTTACTTCAAATGTATTGGAAGATAAATCATACTGATTTTTTCCAAATAAGCTTGGAGTATCAACCGCTTTAGTTGTAAAACGAACATATCCGGAACCCTCTATGTAAAATTCATGTGGAATTTTAATGGCATTTTCGGCTTGATAAAAACTAAAATCTCTTGATAAAGCTTCATATCCAGGACAATCTCCAAAATTAAAGTGTTCAGAAATAAACGCTCCGTCAGCAATTAAACTATCTACCAAATTAGTATTAGCATTTTTAAAAATCCATTTTTCACCGCGTAATAAACCACTAAATTTTGATTTTAAAGGCTCAGGGATAGTTTCCTCTTCATCTCCATAGCAACAACTTTTAAAAAAAATGCGGCTACTAAAAGAAATATTAATTGAATAGTCTTTCCTTTCATTTTTAGCAATACGTTGGTTTGTAAGGGTTAAATAAATAAGGACAAAGGATACCCTCAAAATTGAAAACCTAAAATAATAGGATTTATACCCAACGATAGTCTGCCCTTTTCAACAGTCCGTATTTCACCATATTCACGCTGACTTGAGGTGTAACCGTTTTTTAACGAGGAGGTATGCAAGCGTAACCGTAATGAGGAGCCTATAAAGTAATGTTGATTTATAAAATACGTGTATCTACAACCCAGCCCAAATAAACTTGAGGCGTCAGCGGTGTACACATATATAGGTGAATGAGGCTCTTGCTCTTGGTAATCAGTTAAGGAGAATATGTCATTCGCTTGAGCAGCCGTAAAACTAAAAAGGTAGTCTAATTGATGCTTCCCAAAACGTTGACCATAGCCAAGCCAAAAATCTAACAATGGAACAGAAAGTCTGAAATCACTGTAATCAAAATCTCTTTGAGATTCAACCAACATTAAGTTAAGTTCTGCTCCTATTAATCGTGTACCAAAAAATACAGATTGCTGGTTTTTAAATGTATAACGATATTCAAACGTATTTAAAAGATGATAACTAACGCTGTGTTGAGCTTTGCTTGAAATACTACTAAAGACGATTAAAAAGAAAAAGAATGTTTTAAAAAAGGTGTTCATTATAATAGGTTAATTTTTTAGTAGGGTAAACGTAACAATTTTATCTCTATGTTGTAAAAGAAATATCAATTACCAATTGGAGTGATAAATATCGCATTAAAATGTATCTCTCAATGCACCACATCTAGAGACTTTTTAAGTTCCATACGTGCGATTTTTGCAATACAATTCGGTGCAAGCAATTTTTTAAACCATTCCATTAAAAAACCCCGCACTAAAAGCACGGGGTTCATTTTATAAAACTAAAAACTAGTTTTAGTACTTCGTAATTTTTAAAGTTTCAGAAACACCACTAATGGTGGTTTTAAGTAAGTAAACTCCTTGTGGTAATTCAGCTAAATGCACTTGCACTTGATTGTTATCAGGCGTAAGTACTTTTATTGATTTTCCGGTAAGGTCTAACACTTCTACTCTTTCAATAGCATTAGTAATAGCTGTTTTAATGTTTACAACATCATTAGTAGGATTTGGAAACACGTCATAAGAAGCGATTTTAGTTGCTTCTTTAGCTCCTAATAAATTTAACGATACGAATAAACGTGGTGTAGCATAATTTAAAATAGTGTCTAAATACGTGCGTCCTTTCATAGGAGACATATCGGGATTACTACTTAAACCTAATTGATGATAAGTTACAACGGGAGGACCTGCTGATGCAGTATCGCTAGCAATAGGACCATTTGGATCCCACCACTGCCAAGGAGAACCTTCGTTCTGAAAAACACTTGATTTAAACGGACGTAAAACAGGAAATAAACCTTCTACATTAGTGTTTACGGTAATCATATCAAAAGGTGCTGGATATAGATATTGATACGTTTGCCCGTAACGTGCTCTTGCCTTTAGAGTAATAGGGTCTGAGTATGTTTGACTTGTAAAACTTGCATTGTTTCCAACTGCGTTAGCTTTCGCCATAAACACATTAGCTCCTTGCACATCTACAACATCATCACCAGTAGTAGGTACAATCACAGTTCCTTCATCAAAAGGAGCAAAAGGATCTCTTACACAATGAAAAGCAATCATAGGCGCATCACCCGCTTCTAACCAAGATGTATCTGCCAAAGCACCACCAGCATTAATAACAAAATTGATATCAGAATTTTGACCATTTGGACCGTAGATATTTAATAGACCACCAAAACCTTCAAAATTACCAACACGGTTAGTGTCAATATAAGAAGTACCACCTGGTGCAAACTTGGCGATATTAACCTCAGACCATTTATCTAAAGTAGCATAGGCTAAGGCAACATAACCACCTGAACCTTCTCCATAAATAATTACTTTATTTGGATCGATACCATACGTTGCAGCATCTGCTTTCAGATTACGCACACATTGCTTAGCATCATGTATAGCACGGTACACAGCATTTAAAAGTTGACCTCTACGTACTTGCACACTTGGGTCTAACGGATTCCAACCTAAGCGATAATTTGCAGCAACGGCAACAAAGCCTCTTTTTGCAAATTTTTCACATAATACAATAGCTGAACTATCATTTTTACTACCATTAATACCACCATTTACACGTGGTGGTAAAAAGTTTCCAGTGTGTAAGAATACAACTACTGGGCGGTTGGTTGCAACATCTCCTGTTGGAGCGTACACATCCATTTTTAGGCTAGAAACCTTCACTTTGGTAGATTGATCGGCAGGATTAAAAAACTTAGCTGGAATAGGTTGCCCACCGCCAACGGCTGTTTTTATTTCCGTTAAATCTTGGCCTACTAAGCTTGGATTTGAGAAATCTGAAAATAGAAAATCAATGTTTACACCGTATTCAATATTCTTAGTAACTGTTACAGAAGTAAACACTTCGGAGGTATAACGCTGTGCAAACAACATACTTCCGGATAATAAAATAATCCCTAGTAATGATTTTTTCATAGGATAAAAAACTGGTTTTAATTAAGCAATAAAGATATGCATTTAATAAAGGTTAAATTAAAATTTTTCAAAAGTTACCGAGAAGTATGTTAACCTACCAATAGATGGCCCTCCGTACACTTGAAACACCTCATTATTTAATACATTGGATGCTCCAAGCTTAAAAGTAGTGTACCATTTAGGCACGGTATAACTAACTTGTGCGTCAAGCATACCGTATGATTCAATAAATCCGGTAAACTGAGGTGAGCCTTCAAACAAAAATCCTTGCACCCATTTGTAGGTAGCTGCAAAACCTAATGTGCTTTTGTAAGAAGATTTTAGTTTATATCCTCTTCCAACAAATCCTATATTAAATTTATTTTGAGGTGTGTTAAAAGCAGGAATAATTGGGTTATCACTTCCTCTTAAGTTAATGGCATTGTAACTATAATTACCGTTTAATGTTAATTTATCATTTAAAAAGTAATTACCTCCAATATTAAACCCTTGGGTAGTAACTAATTCACTCGCGTTAGCAGCAACCCTAAATGCCTGTACACCAATAACTCTATCCGTAAAGGTTGGGTCAAAATCTAAATCCAAACCAAACTGAAACCCAATAAAATTGGTGTACCAACTATAAAAGTAATTTACATCTAAAAAGATACGCTTAAAAAGTGAAGCTCTATACCCTAATTCAATGGTAGTAACCTTTTCAGGTTCAATAGGGGCTGCATCAAAGAAGTTAAGATTAGAGCGCGATAATTGTGACTGACTGCGGTAAAAGTCAAAAGATTCTATGCTTACTAAATCTTGAATTCCATTTATGTTGCCCAATAAAATGGCACGGCCTACATCATAACGCAAATATTGATCTTGAAGCGTTGGGTTACGAATTGCACGCCCTGCAGATAATCTGAACGTGTTGTTTTGATCATAATCATACACTAAAGATGCAGCCGGTGAAATTAGATAGTCAAAATTAGCATTCTTATCTAACCTTAACGTTGCACTGGCTTTTAAAAGTTCTCTAAAAAACTTCTTTTCTGCGCCCACATAAGCGCCAAACTCATCATTGGTAATTCTTCGATAATCCTGACTTATTATATTTCCTTGATCATCTGTAACAATTGATTCTGGTATTATTTCATCAAAAATATTTCCTCTAGAATTTGGTCTATACCAGCGGTAATTTCCTCCAACTCTAATGTCGGCCCAATCCGGGTGAAACTGATATTCTCCCATAATATGATACAGAGCCGATTGGTCAAAAAACTTAGATCCACCTTCGGTAAAAGTTCTGCTGGTAACATAGTTTTTTAAGGAGTCAAATCGTGGAGAACCTTCTTCTGGCCTGCGGTAAGAAGCATTTTGAATGCCTAGTAAAGAATCATGATAATTACGTAAAAGTGCATTGTTTTCTCTTAAAATATCTTGATACTGAGTAGCATAAAATACCGAGTCAAAAGAAGGATCATCTACATCAATACCAGCCGCTTGTTGAAATGCTCTAGAAAATCGAAAAGGAGCTCTTACCCAGCCTGCGGCATAAGCATTGTTCCAATCTCTTTCATTTCCATAGATGGCTTCATTCATTTTAAAAGCCGTTAATACTGCATCATAAGAATCTCCGGCATCTTCTACTGTGGAATAAGCACGCACAAAAAATTTGTCTTTCTTTTTTACTTCCACAGTATTCTGAAAAAACTGAATACCTCTTAAGCTAAATCTATTCTCACCTTGATATACGGTTGTACCCGTTCCATAATTAAAGTTGTAACTCACTTGTGTTTCATCCTTAAACTTATAGAACAATCCTGCATTTCCTTTAAAATTTTGCGTGTTGTAATCCACCAAACTAGCTTCAGTGTAACCGGGGCGATAAAAAGTACCCAAACCTGCACGTCCAGCAAGTTTCACATCTTCAAATGAGCCAAATTCATTGTTAGATTCTAAGCTCTCATCTCCATAAATGTTAATTGCATCAAAACGTCCGGGATTGTCTTTACTCACGGGAGAATCAAAAACGGGATCATAATTATCGGCCTCCCAATCATTAGCAGTTAGGTAAAATAGATTTACTTTAAAGGCAAAATTCTCATAGTCAACCTTACCAATTTTAAATGCTTCGGCATAGCGTACGGCTGTTTCGGTAAGTGCTCGCTCCCCTACTTTTACACTCGCAGAAATTCCTTGGTATAAAAACGGATCTTTTGTAGTCATGCTAATAACTCCATTAAAGGCACCCGGACCGTAAAACGCAGTACTGGCTCCGGCAATAATATCCACATTTGATATATCTAATTCGCTTGCGCCCAAAAAGTTACCTAATGAAAAGTTTAAACCGGGTGCTTGATTATCTACACCATCAATAATTTGTAATGAGCGCACGGGGCTGGTGCTATTAAAGCCACGCGTGTTTATAATTTTAAACCCAATACTTGCCGATGTTAAATCTACCCCTTTTAAATTACCCAAGGCTTCATAAAAATTGGCAGCAGGTGTTTCTTTTATAGCCAACGCATCTAAAGCTTCTACGGTTAATGCGCTTTCACGCTGTTTTTCACTTAGGCGCTGTTCAATAATATTTACTTCACTCAGCATTTCCTGGTCTTCCTGCATTGCAATTTTTACAGGCTTATTGATAGTACTAACCGTTAATTCTTGAGTTTTATACCCAATAAAACTAATTTGAAGCGTAAGAGGTAGCGTTACACCTTTAACATCTAAGGTAAAGTTTCCACTAAAATCTGTGGTAGTACCTTTTGAAGTGCCTTTTAAAACAACATTAGCGCCAATAATTGGGTCGCCATTAGGCTCATTTACTGTTCCCGTAAGGTTTTGAGCAACGCTGTATAAGGGTGATAACAAGAAAACTAACGCCCAAAGTGTAAATTTATTCATGCAATACCAATAAGTTTGGAGGGCGAAATCTACAAAAAAAGGGTTGTTAAACGCTTATAAAATGAGGCATTGCAGAAAAATTCTATTTTTGCCGCGCTATGATTAACAACAAAAAAATTGTGGTGGTGCTGCCCGCATACAACGCCTCCCGAACATTAGAAAAAACCTACGCTGAAATTCCTTTTGATATAGTGGATGATGTGGTATTGGTGGATGATAATAGTCCTGATAAAACTATTGAAGTGGCTACCCAATTAGGTATTAAACATATTATTAAGCATCCGAAAAACCGTGGTTATGGAGGTAATCAAAAAAGTTGCTATAACAAGGCCTTGGCCATTGGCGGTGATATTGTAATTATGCTGCACCCTGATTATCAATACACTCCAAAGTTGATTCACAGCATTAGCTACATTATTGCAAATGAATTATATCCGGTTGTATTTGGTAGCAGAATTTTAGGAAAAGGCGCTTTACGCGGAGGTATGCCATGGTATAAATATGTGGCTAACCGTATTCTTACGCTTTCGCAAAACATTTTAATGAATCAAAAACTCTCTGAGTATCATACTGGTTACCGAGCTTTTTCGCGAGAAGTGCTGGAAGCGGTTGATTATGAATTAAATTCAGATGATTTTGTATTTGATAATCAAATGGCTGCACAGGTTTTTTATAAAGGGTTTGAAATTGGGGAGATTACTTGTCCTACCAAGTATTTTCCCGAAGCTTCTTCTATTAATTTGAAGCGTAGTTCAATTTATGGTTTGGGTGTTTTAAAGGTTTCGGTGCAGTATCGTTTTGCTAAATGGGGTATTGTTAAACCTAAATATTTAGTACGTTAGTAAATAACGAATGGCGAATGACGAATGACGAATGACGAATGGAGCTACACTAGCTGGAATTACGTTGTGTTGATTTTGTCTCGCAAAGCCGCAAAGTTTTAGCGCAAAGTAACGGCAAAAGAAGGGTTGCCACAGATTATACTGATAACACAGATTGTTGCAGCAATTCTCTTGCGCTTACTATGTGTCTATGTGGTAAAAAAAGTTCAACACATAGATACATAGAACACATAGGAAAGCACACTAACCAACCAATAAAATCATGCTATACCTCCTACCTTCTCTTGCGCTTTCTATGTATCTATGTGGTGAAAAAGCATTTCGCGCAAAGTCGCAAAGTAACAGCAAAAGCAGGGTGCCACAGATTGCACTAATAACAAAGATTGTAGCGGCATTTCTCTTGCGCTTACTATGTGTCTATGTGGTAAAAAAGTATTTCTCGCAAAGTCGCAAAGTCGCAAAGTAACGGCAAAAGCAGGTTGCCACAGATTACACTGATAACACAGATTTTAGCGGTATTTCTCTTGCGCTTACTATGTGTCTATGTGGTAAAAAAAGTTCAACACATAGAAACATAGAACACATAGGAAAGCACACTAGCCAACAAATAAAATCATGCTATAGATCCTACCTTCTCCTGCGCTTTCTATATGCCTATGTGGTAAAAAAGCATTTCGCGCAAAGTCGCAAAGTCGCAAAGTAACGGCAAAAGCAGGTTGCCACAGATTACACTGATAACACAGATTTTAGCGGCATTTCTCTTGCGCTTACTATGTGTCTATGTGGTAAAAAAGTATTTCGCGCAAAGTCGCAAAGTCGCAAAGTAGCGGCAAAAGAAGGGTTGCCACAGATTACACTGATAACACAGATTGTTGCAGCAATTCTCTTGCGTTTACTATGTGTCTATGTGGTAAAAAAGCATTTCTCTTGCGCTTACTATGTGCCTATGTGGTAAAAAAAGTTCAACACATAGAAACATAGAACACATGGGAAAGCACACTAGACCTCCTACTTTCTCCTGCGCTTACTATGTGCCTATGTGGTAAAAAAAGTTCAACACATAGAAAGCATATCGACCAATAAAATTTAGCTAAACCTCCTCTTTAAGCAACACAAACTCATATTGAAACGGATCTAGCTGTTCTAATAATTTGGTTATAAAGTCCTCTCCATATTCCATAAAAAAAGCTATAAAATTAGCATGGCGCTCCTGCAAAGAGTCAGATGGAAAGAGTTCATTCTTTATTTCTTTTAATTGACGAATGGCTGTCTCTGATTGACGTTTTTCCGCTCGGATTAATTTTTTATTGAGGTTATCAAGTCCTTTGGTTTGTTTTGCATACTGAGCTTCTACCGCTGTTTTCATGCTCTTATCTGTTTGGCTAGCAATTTCTTTTAAGTTGTGAAAGAGTGTTTTTAGCGTTTTATATTCCTCATTAAGTAATTTTGGCAATGCGCTGTTTTGCAGTACATAATCTTTACTCAATTCATTTAAAGGTTTAAATAAATCTAAGTTTTCTAATGCTACTTTTTCAATTTTGCGCTGTATTCTTTTAGGCACCCAAAGTACCGAATTGCGCAAATGCAACATTGGGAAGGTAACTTCATAAGCAACAAACATATCTTTAAGTTGCAGCCAATACGCTAACTCGCCACCACCACCGGTATAACTTAAGTTTGGTAAAATAATTTCCTGATAAAGCGGACGTAAAACCACATTTGGGCTGAATTTTTCTGGATGCTCTTTTAATTCTTCCAGCAAAGCTTTTTCGGTAAAGGATATATCGGTATTTAGTACCAGCCACTTATCCCCTTGCTTCTCAATGCGCTCACGAATAGTATCCGTTATATAAAACAGGTTAATTGCTCTAACGTGTACTTGTTCCGTGTAATGCTCTTTTAAAAAATCAGAAGCCTTTTGTGTTGATTTAGAAGCAACGTTTTCTAACAAGTCCCTTTTAAAATAAGGAATGGCTAATGTTTTAAGTTCTGGTGTATCAGCATCAACTATTACCAAGCCTTGGTGGCTAAACCAAATATGCACAAAGTAGCGTGTGGCATCGGCTAAATTTCCTTGCTTTAAGTATGCCTTTGTAAACAAGTCCATTAAATAATTCGCTCTTTTACCCGCGCCTAAAACTTGCTTTAATTCGTTCAGTACTTCCGCCATTCCCGAAGCATCAAACCTGCCAACCGGACCCCTAGCATCACTCTTATTCCACACCAAGCGACCACCATGATGATTGATGTGATTGATTTCTGCAAAATCATGATCTTCCGTAGCCATCCAATATACTGGCACAAAATGCTGATCTGGATATGCTTCGTTTAGTTTTTTAGCCATATTTATTACACTTACTATTTTGTAAATGAAATACAAAGGCCCACTAAAAATATTGAGTTGATGTCCGGTGGTAACCGTAAACGTATTGCTTTTATTAAGACTCTGAATATTTACGTGCACACTGTCATCATCCGCCAAAGCGTAGCTAGCGTACTGCTTCTTTAGTACTTCGGTTAAAATCGTTCGGTTATGTGGCGGAAAACCAGCTTTTTGCTCTATTTGAACTTCATAAGCCTTTACATTAGGAAATTGACCATATAAGGGTTTTAGCTCTGGTTTTTCATCGAGGTAATCACAAATAAGCGAAGTGAAAAATCCGGTTTTCTTAAACGGAACGGTTTCGTTTTTTAGCATGGGGTTAAAAGTAAAAAACGTAAATTTTGTTTTAGCACTGTTTTTATTTATAGATTTTATAAAGTGTTTGCTACTTTCTCTCCAAATTTAAAACCGTAAAGGATCTTGTTTTAAAATGTTGGCTGTAGCAGTGTACAATTCAGGTGCTTCTGTTGAAAAATAAGCGGTACGTTCAAAAAAGTGCTCAACGGTAACGGCAAAAAATTCATGAAAATTTGTGGTTGCATACGCTCTAAATAAGTAGGATTGCCCTCTTTTCATTCTCGCCATTTCAGCTAAAGCTAATTGGTTAAACACTTGCCAATCCTTTTCTTTTAAAAAGCTATATTCTGCATTGGCAATGGTATTTTCAAGGTGTAAAGCGTGTGTCATTTCATGCAAAGCGAGATTTTTTCCATCGGTAGCATTTTTAAAACCTTCTAAAATATTGCGCCAACTTAGCACAATAAAACCGTGAGGATTGACTTCTCCTTGATGATATTTTTGAGTGATTTTTGAATAGTAGTCATCTTGGTAAACCAAAATGCGCCAAAAGTGTGGGAAATGCATTTTTGGGAAACCAAACGTAAGCTGAACAGCCGCAGATGCAATGAGCACTTGCATTTCACTATTTATATGTGTATAACCACGGGGTATAAATTGCTTATGATTAATAAAATACACCACACGCTTTTGAAATATCTGTTTATTTGTAGCGGATAATTTTAAATAATAGGCGCTGTATTTCTCCAAAAAAAAGATGTCTTCACTATTTAATCCAAAAATCTTCTTCTTTTTAACCAATGCCGGAACTTTACCCCCACGATTGGTAATTAGCAGAAAAAATGTACGTAAAATATTGAATATCAAATAAAATGCAATTAAATAAAGTACTATTGCTAGCAATTCTTTCATTACACTTTAAGTTTAACAGAATTCCAGTTTTTAATTTGCCAATGGGCTATTCCTGTGGCTAAATGGTTTTGCTGAGCATCATAAATTTCTACCGTGCAAGGAAAACTAATTTTCTCGCTCAACTTCAAAGGTTCTATTACTTTGTTCTCTAGTGTTTTATCCGTTAGAATAAAGGTGGTGGTGGCGGCTGTTTTACCCTGATAGTGATAATCCATTTCTAACCTGCTTAAAATTATACGGTATTTTTTAGGATTAATTCTACTAAGCAATAAAAAACCACTACACACTTCTGCAAGGGTAGCCATAGCGCAAGCGTGCAATCCTTTTACATGATTTAAATTACGTTTTTTATACGGCAGTTTTATGGTAAGGCTATTGGTAGCGATGGCTTCAATTGAAAATCCGTGAGGTTTATTAAAAGGCACCATCCGGTTTAAACCGAAACTTAACAGCCAACGATAGAAGGCGCTATGCTCCGCTTTTTTAGAAATAGATGTAATATCCATATTTGGTTTTAGGCTAAGGTAAACGAAAATGCTATTCAGAAGCTTGTCCATCCATACGCAATTCTTCAATCTCTGAAATTTCCCATTCGTTGAAAGGCTCCAACGTAAATTTTTTATCAAACACCTGCCTACCAATATAAAAGCTCACCCAAAAACGATTATAAAATCCAAAAACACCCGGATCTACCCGTTCAATTTTTGCAAAACTACCTACGTCTATTTTTTCTATAAAATGGCGAAGCTGAGATGTTTTTCTACCGGAACCATCTTTATGCTCAACTGCAGAAGAGCTAACCATCACATTATCAATTGCTACATTTTTATTATTAATAACATAAGCATACCAATCACTTTCGCCTTTTTCATCAATGGTTTTAGCAATGGCCACTTTTACATCAATAACCGTATTAAACGAAATGTCTTTTTTCATAGCCGTAAAAGTAAGGTGTCTTAAGAAATCAAGGAGAATAAGGTGCGTATATACCCTTTAATTATGTGAGTAAAAAGAAGCATTGAACAAAAATTTAGTCTTCAAAAAATTGAAAGTAGCGGCTAAACACTTATTGCTATATCTTTACGCTCAAATCTTACAAACCTTTACGGGTACAAAAGTGTAATCACACTATATGAAGTTTACAGAATTAGGTCTTAACGAACTGTTATTAGAGGCCATATCGTTTATGAATTTTGAGAATGCAACCGAAATTCAAACCAAAGCAATACCGGAAATTTTACAAGGCCATGATTTAATTGGCTGCGCACAAACCGGTACGGGTAAAACAGCCGCGTTTATTTTACCTACACTCAATCAAATTTTAGAGAATAAATACAAGGGTACTTCTACCTTAGTGCTTTGCCCTACTAGAGAATTGGCCATGCAAATTGACCAACAAATACAAGGCTTGGCTTACTTTACCAATACTAGCAGTTTTGCTGTATATGGTGGTGGTGATGGCATTAGTTGGGAGCAAGAGCGCAAGGCACTTTCTCAAGGCTCTGATATTATTATTGCCACTCCGGGTAGGTTAATTTCTCATTTGGCCAATGGCTACGTCAAGTTTGATCAAGTAAGGCATCTTATTTTAGATGAGGCCGATAGAATGCTTGACATTGGTTTTCACGATGATATTTTAAAGATTATTGAGCATCTGCCTAAGCAAAGGCAAAGCTTGATGTTTAGTGCTACTATGGCGCCAAAAATTAGAAAACTGGCCAAGGAAATTTTAAATGATCCTAAAGAGGTAAACGTATCAGTATCGAAGCCAGCGGAAGGCGTTACTCAGCAAATATACTTGGCGCATGACGATCAAAAAACGGCACTTTGCAAAGAAATTTTAAGCGATAAAGAAGGCTTTAAAAGTATTATTGTGTTTTGCAGCACTAAGCGAAAAGTAGAACAGGTAGTGCGCACGTTGCAACGCAGTAAGCTAAATGCAGAAGGAATTAGTAGTGATTATGAGCAAGATGAACGTGAAAAAGTACTACTGAATTTCCGTTCTAAAAGCACGCGTATTTTGGTTGCCACCGATGTAATGAGCCGTGGTATTGACATTAAGGATATTGATTTAGTCATCAACTACGATGTACCCAATGATGCCGAAGATTATGTGCATCGGGTAGGAAGAACCGCACGTGCAGAAACGAAAGGGATGGCCATTACGTTTGTGAGTAGTGAAGAAATGTATAAGTTTCAGCGCATAGAGCAGCTTATTGAGCGTGTATTTGAAAAACTGCAGCCACCCGAAAAATTAGGTCCCGGGCCGGAATGGTCGAACAGTACACGCCCGCCTAAAAAGAATTATGGTGGTGGAGGTAATAAAAAACCGTTTAACAAAGGCGGTAATACAGGTGGTAACAAACGCTATTACGGTAAAAAGAAGCCAAGGAACAACGCATAATAAATTAGGGCTCAGCGCCTTTTTTTGAATTAAAAAAACGAAGAAAGATGGCAAAAGGAAAAAAACTAAGCAGTTTAGCCGATTTGGGAGGAATGGTATATAGCACCAACCCCGAAGCAGATTTTAGTAGCAATGAAAAAACCGAAGAAACACCAGAGCCAAATAATCAGTACTTAGAAGCGCATTTAGAGAAAAAAGGCCGTGGTGGAAAAACAGCGGTTTTAATAAAGGGGTTTGAAGGCACTGATGAAGATTTAAAAGATTTAGCCAAATCCATCAAAAATCATTGCGCCACTGGCGGTTCTGTAAAAGATGGTGAAATTTTAATTCAAGGGGATGTGCGCCAAAAAGCCATGGATTTTTTAAAAGGTAAAGGGTATCATGTAAAAAGGGTTGGTGGATAAAATCCACCAACCCTTTTTTACTATTTACAACAGTTTACATAATCGTTTTAATACTATATTCCTGCTCACCAAACGTAAAGCTATCTCCTGCTTTTTTTCCCTCCATTTCTTTATAAATAGGCGCTTTGTCTGAAATACCTACGTATTTTTTATCCTGACTGCTCAATTCATCTTGCGGCATAAATACCAAAAAGTTTTGTTTGTCCGTTTCTACTACGCTCCAAGGCTGTACCGTTTCTCGCACCGGAATACTATCTACTTTTTCCAACTTTTCAATATCTGCTTCAAGCTGGTCTAACACTTCATTTTCGGCTCTAATTTCACGCATTTGCGCTTCCATAGGGCTTTCTATCATATCATGTTTGTCCTGATCATCATTATTGATACTCTTCAATTGCTCCTGCTGATAGTTTCTTAAGCGAGTAAATTCTTCTTTTTTTGCAGCCAATAATTGGTCGAATAACTCTTTTTTTACTTGTGCTTGTTTTTCCATACTGTTATTTTTTTTCTACTTCGTTTTCTAATTTTAACACCTGCGTTCCGTCTTCTTGTTTTATTAATAAGGCCTTGTTTCCCTCTTCTCCTTTGCGGGTTACTTCATTGCCTTTAATGGTACGCGTTACCTCTTTAGTAAAAGTTTCTTCCACTTTTCCTTCAGCCGTACCGCTGCCCCATTTCCAAGTTACTTCACTTCCTTCTCTAATCATTTATGTGGTTTTGCTATTTAATACCAAATTGTGTTTTGAATGTCGCATGAATGCTCCTTAAAACACCCCTCGGCATTATACATCATACGCATTTTAAATGCGATATTTTAATAATTGTAGGTATAACTAAGGGAAACATATTTAGTTCAAGCATTAGTATTAGAAACAAAAAATCCCCGCCCAATAGGGCGAGGATTCCAATATTGCATGTAAAAAACGTTTATCTCCGCTTTTTAAAACCGCCTTTCTTTTTACCTCTGCTTGATTTATCGCCACCACCCATAAAGCCTTTGCCTTTTCTTCCGGCATCATCATCACGGTTTACACGTAACCCTCTACCTTCATACTCTTTACCATCAAGCGTTTTTACTCTACTACTTACCGATTCATTCACGTCAAAAAATGATTTCTGACGGTCAATAGTAATACGACCGATGTCTTGGCTGGTAAGTCCTGTATTATCGCAGATGTAGCGTAAGAGTTGACCTTTATTGAATTGGTCAATAGCACCCACATTAATAAAATAGCGATGCATTCCTGCTTCCATCCCACCCGGCTCACTTCTATCACGATATGGTCTTTCGCTTCTATCTCCGCCTCTACTACTTCTGTCGTTTCGGCCACTTCTGCGGTCTCCACCTCTATCTGCCCCCCTGTCGTTTCCACGAGAAGTGTCATTCAAATCTTGAAAACTACGTTTCTTAGAAACTGCTTTTAATTCACGCGAAATCAATTTGAAAATTAATTCCTCCTTAGTAAGATCCGCTAAAAGCGCCAAGCCTTTTTCGTATGCCTCGTCATTAGCAATAGGTTGTGCTTTATCATCAATAATATTTTGTGCCCAATGCTCAATGCGGTAGCCCATGATGTCTTCTGCTGCTGGTATCATCGCTTTTTCAAACACAATACCCAATTTGTTTTCTAAAAAGCGTACCCTGCGCATTTCGCCTTTGGTAATCAACGAAAGTGAAATACCTTTTTTACCGGCTCTTGCGGTACGTCCGCTGCGGTGCGTATAATACTCAGGATCATCAGGTAGGGCAAAGTGAATTACGTGGGTAAGATTATCCACATCAATACCACGTGCCGCCACATCTGTAGCAACTAATACTTGTAAAGTTTTTGCTCTAAAGCGTTTCATTACTGCATCACGTTGACTTTGAGATAAATCTCCGTGCAAGGGTTCAGCAGCATAGCCACTTTCTACCAATTCTTCTGCAACACTTTGTGTATCACGCTTAGTTCTGCAAAAAACCACACCGTACATATCTGCGTCATAATCTAAAATTCTGCGCAACGCTTCAATCCTATCTGATGCTTTAATTACCGCAAACTGATGCTCAATATTGGCATTAACTACGGTACCTTTGTTGGTTTTAACTTCTACTGGATCAAGCATATAATTCTTAACCATGCGTCTAATTTCATTAGGCATAGTGGCAGAAAACAACCACGTAATTTTAGTAGTTGGTGCTTGTGCTAAAATCCAATCCAAATCTTCTTTAAAGCCCATGTTTAGCATCTCATCGGCTTCATCTAAAATCACAAAATCTAACGTATCTAACTTAATAGCGCTACGTTTAGTAAGGTCAATTAACCTTCCGGGAGTTGCTACTATAATATGCGCTCCTCTGCGTACATCACGCATTTGCTGCGAAATACTAGCACCACCAAAAACACAAACTACATTTAGTTTTTGATATTTAGAAAACTGCTCAATTTGATTACTGATTTGCTGCGCCAACTCACGGGTTGGTGCTAAAATAAGCGCTTGTGTACGCTTATCGTTTTGATCTATAAGGTCAATTAATGGCAAACCAAAGGCAGCAGTTTTTCCTGTACCGGTTTGCGCTAGTCCAATTAAATCTTTTGTTCCTGTTAATAGTTGCGGAATAGCTTCCGCCTGGATTTCGGTTGGTTCCTCAAAACCCATTTCGTCTAAGGCTCTTAATACTGGTTCAGACAGCCCTAACGACTTAAAATTATTCAAAATGTAAACGTCTTAAAATGAGCGGCAAAGATACATTAACTAGCTAAGCAGATTTATCTAAAATTGCAATAAAAACAATTCCTGCATTTACCTAACATACAGAGGCTTACGTTAATGATGAATTTAAGGGTACTTACTTCGCTTGTAAAAGTGAAAACCATTTTTGGCGTATAGGAAGGTAGCATCGGTAATTTCTAGCTCCAATTTTTCCTTTCGGTTAATGCGACAACTGATGTACACATCCCTATCAACTTCACCGGTAAACAGCCATTTTTTATTTCTAGATTTTGGGTGTACCGGAGGTAAAAGTGTACCGTAAAATTCGGGCACATAACTTTTAAAATCATAACTCACAAAATATGCGGGTTCTGAAGCGTGCGCTTCAAAAAATTCTACGTTGGCACGCTGGCTTATATGCTCCACCTTGCCAATAAAGAAAATCAGCGCAAGCATTGTCCACATGCCTGTACCAATAAATAAATTTTGGAACGCGCGCTGACGATTACGCTTATAAAAAATCGCGAAAAGCAACAATACACCACAGTAAAAAACAGCGGGTATATAATCCCAAAAAGTCCAGTTTACCTTAGCCTGCATATTGGCCATGGCAAAAGGATCGGTGGCTACCAGCGCTAGTACTACATCGGGATGTAAACCCAAATAAACTAAGGTGATGCTTACCGCGATAATTATAAAACCTACCAGCACAACTAAGGAGCTATTCCATAATTTAAAACGCTCCTTTTTTTCAATAATTCGCCACAGCGCTAAAGCGGATAAAAAGCTAATGGGATAATAAGCCATAGAAGAATAATGGACAATTTTGGTGCCTACTAAAGAGAATAAAACCACCACTACAAGCAGTAAAATAAGCATCCATTTTTGGAAATCGCGTAGGTATTCAGGAATATCATCTTTTAAACGAAAACTATTGAGCGCTAATATGCTAGCAGGAAAGCAGCCTAGTAAAAGTACCACTAAATGATAGCCCATAAATCCGGAATGGCCGGCATCTCCGGTGGTAAGCAAAGCCCATTGCCTAATAGTAAATTCTATTAAAAAATCGGGGCCGTTAACGGTAAATTCTATTGCAAACCAAAGCAGAAAAACGCCCAAAGCAATAAATGAAAACGCTAAGAATGCTTTGAAATTAAGAAATGCTTTAAACCGAACAGAGATCCAATAGGATAAAAGGCAAAGAAAAACCAATAAGTATGCTACGGGTCCTTTGGTAAGTACCCCAAGGCCAACACAAATACCTGCCAACCATAAGTAAGTAATTGCTTTTCGCGAGAATAATAAACCTTCTAAGTTTTTCCTTTTCCAGATGTAATGGATTATAAAAAACAATCCATTAAAAATAAAGAAATTGAAAAGCGGATCGATAATACCGGATTTGAAATACAGGAAGGGTAAAATGCTACCAAACCAGCTAAGCGCCCATAAATAACCAAAACGCCTGTCTATCAAAAATTTACCACAGATATATAAGAAGGGTAATACTATAATGCCTAAAAGAGCATTGGGCAAACGGGCGGCAAACTCCCCTACTCCAAAAATTTCCATGCTTAATGCTTGCAACCAAAAGAATAAGGGTGGTTTTTCGGTAAACGGTAAATAGCCTAGTTGCAGTTGCAAGTAATCACCGGTAACGGTCATTTCACGCGCCAACTCCGCAAAGTTTATTTCATCCCAATCAAAAAGATGCACACCACCTAAAAAAGGCAGAAAAAAGAGGGCGCCCATGGCCATCCAAAACCAAGTATTGCGGTCGAAATATTTCACCTTTTAGTATTAAGGAGATTTTTATTGGCCCACCATTTTTTGTTTAGCTGCGCCAAATAGTAGGACAGCATGGCAATGGCAATACCTAAAAAGCCACCGGCAACAACATCAATTAAAAAGTGCTGTGAAAGATAAATACGTGAATAGCCGGCTAAAAGTGCGATAATAAGTGCGGAGATTTTAACCCAACGTTTTTTAAAATAAAAAGCCAGCAATCCCCATACTGCAAAAGCGGTGGTAGTATGCCCAGAAGGAAAACTATTGCTGTTATGATTACGCACTCCTTCCACCAAACGCAATTCATATTTTTCTATAAAATATTTGTGCGGACGTGGCTCTCCTTTAAAAATAACTTGCTTAAACAAACCAATGAATATCAAGGTAAACAAGGCAGCGTAAAGCATACCCAAAGCTTTTCGGTAACTTATAAAAAGTAATCCAATGATGGCTAAAGCAAATAGTAAACCGTCTCCCAAATTAGTTCCATATTTAAAAACAGGGTCTAATATTGGGTGATACCAGCCATTTTGGGTAATGTGAATAATATCTTTGGGGAATAGGAACAAAAAAACAATCCCGACACCTAATAAAAGGAAGGCCGGGATTAAGAAGAGTGCATTTTTCTTTAGAAAGGCACCTGTGGTCATTTTAAGAACCTATGGTATGCAACAATTCGTGTATTTGACTGTCCCAAAGGAGTTTATCCTCTTCTACTTCATCTGCTTCGCTATGATCAATTAAAATTAAAGAAGCATCTTGAGTAAGTTCATCTACTTGGATTTTAAACTCAAAGAAAAATTTATTTTCTTCTTCGTAATCCTCTTCCCATTGAAAACGAATAAAAACGTCTTTCTTTTTGCTAAGCATAAAAGCAGTGCGTTCTTCATCATCCCAAATGAAAGTAAATTTTTCGCCTCTAGAATTTACATCATCACAAAACCATTCAGATAAACCACTTGGGGTGGAAAGGAATGGGAATAACATGTGTGGAGATGCTTTTACAGGAAATTCAAGTTCGTATTTTACGCGTTCTTCTGACATTTGTTTGATTTCAATTTTGATAGTGGCGCAATATATAAATTTTTGCGACTGAAAAAATTTAAAAAAGGTGAAAAAGCACTTTTTTGCTTACAATATTAAATTATATTTGCAGCCCTCAAAACGGCTTGTTAAAAGTTAGAGAAATGGCGAGGTAGCTCAGACGGTTAGAGCGCAGGATTCATAACCCTGAGGTCGGGGGTTCGATTCCCCCTTTCGCTACTCAATGATAAAAAAAAGGCTTCAAGAAATTGAAGCCTTTTTTTTGGTTTAAAATGTTATGCGTAATACACCTAGAAAGTCCAATCGTATGCCAGCATCGCAGCAGCTATTCAGCAAGTTGCAGTCCCTTCTCTTCTATCTTTTCGTTTACTTCCGCAAAGCGCATTTCGTTCATTAAATACCCTGCACCGGCAAATTTATCCACAATAAAAAGTACGTAGCGTGCATCTACCATTATATTTCTACAGCGGCTAAAATCATAGTTTAAGTCGCTCATAGTGCCTTCCCAAGCGCGGTCAAAATTTAAGCCTATTAGTTCGCCTTTTGCGTTTAAAGCCGGGCTACCGCTGTTGCCACCCGTTGTATGGTTGCTAGCAATAAAGCATACGGGCATTTTTCCATTTTCGCCATACATACCGTAATCTTTACTTGCATAAAGGTCAATGAGTTTTTGCGGTAAATCAAACTCATAATCACCAGGAATGTATTTATCTATTACGCCCTTTAAATAAGTTTGAGTTTTATATTGTATGCCGTCCACAGGGTCGTAAGGCTCTACTTTACCATAAGTTAAACGCAGGGTACTGTTGGCATCTGGGTAAAATCGTTTGTTTGGAAACACATCGCGTAAAGCCTGCATGTAGCTGCCTTGCAAAAGTTCAATTTCATTTTCTATGGGCACAATGGCTTGATTTGCTTTATCAAAATCTGCACGAATAGCGGTGGCCAATAAGTATGCTTTATCTTTTTTTAGCTTTTTGGCGGCTTTCGCAGGATTTTCCAATAGCATCTTTTCAAACTTTTCTGCATCATTTAATACTATTGATTTTTGATATACTTCTTTAGCAAAAGCACGCTGCTCTTCGGTAGATTTAGCTTTTAGTTCCACCAAAATTTCCGGTACGTTTTCATCACCCAAGGCATTTAAATAATCGGGAAACAGCAACACAAACACCTCTTCGTCTAACTCGGCATCTATGTTTTCAGCAAACGTTTTTACACCCTTACCGTAACTAGTGGAAAGTTTGTTAATGGCTGCGGTGTCATCTTTTTCAACGGATTCAACCAAAGCGGTGTAGCGCGTCATATAGCGCAAAAACTCACTACCATAATAGCCGCGTTCTATAAAATTGTATCGACTTAAACTTATGGGTAACCGTTTGGCGTAAAGTGCATTAAGCTTTGGCAACACTTCACCGTATTTTTTCTGTAACTCAGGATTAGCGGCTAATTTCTGGGCAAATTCAGCTTCCAATTTTAATTTTTTAGCCACTGCTTTAGTTTCTACCAAACCATCTACTTCGCCAATCCATTTTTTCCAACCATTGGCAATGCTGGCGTACTTACTGGCGTACTTTATGCGTGTAGCATCATCGGCACGCATTTTTTTATCTAGGGTTTTTAAAATTTTATCGCGCACACTTATGCGCAAAGGATCAACAAATCGAATGATATTATCTACCTCGGTGGCGGGTAAATATTCTTGCGTGGTGCCAGGGAAACCATATACCATGGTAAAATCGCCATTTTTAAAACCACCTGTATTAATGGTTAAAAACTGTTTTGGCGTGTAAGGCACATTGCTTTCAGAAATTTCTGCCGGTTTATTGTCTTTACCCGCGTATATTCTAAATAAGCTAAAGTCACCGGTATGGCGCGGCCAAACCCAATTATCAGTATCGGCACCATACTTACCTATGCTGCTAGGTGGGGCGCCTACTAAACGTACATCTGTAAATATTTCTTTAGCAAATAGAATGTATTGATTACCGTAAAAGAAAGGTGCTATTTCAATTGCATACCCAGACGTTTCCCTTTCCTCCTTGGCCAAGGCCGTTAAGTTTTCATTGATTTTTTTTAGACGTTCCTCGGGCGTATCATCTGCTGTTACACCGCTCATTGCATCATTGGTAACATCGCGCATGTATTTTACAATGGCTGCATCTAAACCGGGATTGGTTTTTTCTTCACTTTGATTCATAGCCCAAAAACCATTTTTAAGCAAATCATTTTCTACACTGCTGTGCGATTGTATCCGGCTGTAGCCACAATGGTGATTGGTTAACAACAAACCTTTATTGCCAATGATTTCTGCCGTACAACCTCCGCCAAAATGTACAATAGCGTCTTTAAGTGAAGATTGGTTTACACTGTAAATATCTTCAGCAGTAATCTGCAAACCCATGTCGCGCATTTCCGCTTCATTTAGCTGTTGCAATAAATACGGAATCCACATGCCTTCCTTTGCAGAAAGGGAAAAGGTGATGGAAAAAATAAGTAGAAAAGAAAGTGTGTTTTTACGCATAATGAGATAAATCGTTAAGGTGCGAAAATAAACGAGGGCTGCACAGAAAGCAACTTTGTAAGGTGTATTGGTATAATATATAGGGATAAAAGCTGATTTTCCCTTAGCAACCGAAATGAAAATTCAAACTAATTAATACTTTTTATACGCTACTAAAGCACATTACTTTATACCAAACTTAAAACAACCATGAAAAAATTTACCTTTCTATTTATCGTATCACACTTTTGCGTTTTTAATTCTTTTGGAAGTCATTTGGTATCAACTGCTATTGAGCATGTTGTTATATCCTCTACTACTACAACTGCTACAATTAGATTAAAGGTTACTTCAATTTTTGATACTAGAGGATTACTCGGCCCAAATTCCATTACTACTTGGTTTGAAAATGATTGTGACGGATCTATTACTTCCTTTACGTTACCGCTTGATACAACTTCTTTGGATATTGATTTTTGCTTTTCCGATTCAACCGGTAATTCTTCAAATAATACCTTTAAGGTATATCAGTACATAGATACTATTCAATTAAACGTAAATAGTTGCTTAATGGGAACTTTCTATCACACTTTTAATGGTGTTAACCCTGCCATTGACAATATAATAAACCCGGGAAGTCAAAGCATGACCACCTCTAGCTATATGGATTTTAACGTACGAAAAACAAATGCATCAGTGGAAATAGTTCCGCGAAACCTTGTTTCAGTTTCTTGTGTTGATGGTTATACTACATCCAATTACTCCCCATATATTGATCCGGATGGAGACTCTATAAATGTGGAAATAGTTTTAGGTTCATCAAGAACTTTTAACGGCTCTAATTATAGCTCCACTGATTATGCTTTTAACACGGATTATTCTTCAAGCACACCTTTTTCTGCGGGCCAAACACATAGTTTTAATCCTAAAACTGGAATTTTAAGCGGAAATATTACCAAAAGGCAAGTTAGCTTAATAACGTATAAAGTTAGTGAATATGGGTTTTCAAATACCTTGTTAAGATGGTATTTAATAGGTCAAAATGTATATAGTCAGTTTTTTCTTATTCATGATTCTTGTGGGCAGTTTATGCCAAAATTTGAGATGACAGGAAACACTGGAGCTTCTAATGGTCAAAACCCTGGCATTAACGCTGCTTGTGGAGACACAACCTTATTTGTAAACCTCAATAATGAACTTAACTTAAATACGCTTAGCGCTGATGGAAGTGAGTTTAGAATAGAAACTAATGGTGGCCTATCTATTCCAGTAATGAAAGCTTCAGCTATTAGCCTAGCTGGCGGTACTACCCAAATAAAACTCTCGTTACTGCAATCCTTAGCAGGAGCGGACACCCTGCTTTTAAGAATAAAAGTAGGTAGTGATGGAAATTCCTTGTTTAGTAAATGTAACTTACCTATATCTACACATAGTGTGGAGGTAATAACTACGGCCTGTGCCCAAGTATCAGTAGCCGAAGTAGATGTACAAGATTTTAGTATTTACCCTAATCCGGTTAACAACATAACTACCATTGAAGGTGTCAATATTTTTAATCAAAAGTTTCAGCTCTTAACCGCTCAGGGGAAAGTAGTTCCGTTTAACCTAATTTCTAAAAGTTTAACTCACCAAAAAATTGATGTTACGCACTTGCCCAATGGTTTTTATATTTTACAATATAAAAGCAGCGATGGATTATTAAGGGCAAAACCAATAATTAAAAATTGATGTGAACTAAATATTGCGGGTGTAATACCTTTTTACATTTATATTTACAGCCTTAATACTTTATATAAACCACTTATGCCTAATTTAAAGTTGCACCGCATATTACTCTGCTTTTCGCTTTTTCTCATATCGCTTTCACAAACCATGGCAACTCATGCTGCGGCTGGCGCTATTACTTATGAAGTTGATTCTATTAGTAATGGTTTTGTATACTTTAAATTTATACGGGTAAGTTTATCTCGTACAAGCAGCGGAATTAACTTGCCCGCGTTCCTTGATTTACGTGTTGAAGACGGTTGTGGAATTGGACCTTCCCGATCTATAATACTTAGTCAAACAAGTGCTTCTGGAGGCATCGCTATCGACTCTACTTTTAAAAATTGTGGTTATGAAACAGTGAGTAACTCCGTGCAAGAAATAAATTTTTATGAAGCGTTTAGTGTTTCTTTCCCTAATGTTAGCGGTTGTAGCACTGTAAGTCTAAAATATGCTTTAAACGCAAGGTCGCCCATAATACAAAATTTAGCTGGTAGTGGTGCAGCAAGTATTGCGCTAGAAAGTGTTTTTGATAAATCTACATTTAGCTCCAAGCAATCTACACCCATATATAAAACTAACCACATCGTTTCTATAGGTTGTAGCACTGGAAGATTTATAAGCAATAGCCCCATATCCGATCCCGATGGCGACTCGCTGTACATTCAAATAATTCCAAGCCAAACATCATTTAATACTACTAATATTACTTTATCAGATATTCCTTTTCTACCACCTTATTCAATTTCAAACCCTATACTTTCTTCATCACCTTTTTCTTTCAACAATAAAAACGGTGTTTTAATAACGAATAACCCTTTGGAACAAACCATAGTATTAACCTATTTAGTGCAGGAATTTAGGTTAGATACCATTACCAATTCCCATTCTCTTATCGGGTATTCTATTTTAGATCACCTAATTAGGATTTCTGATAGCTGTGGTAATGTGGGAGAAAAACCAACCATAAAAGCGAGTAAAAATGATAATGACTTTATTAATGGAATAATAGCCAAAGAACTTAATTGTAATGATAGTTCTACCGTTATTGATTTAGGTTTTAGAGCTAGGGGTAATACTATTACCACATCTGGTAGTGAGTTTGTAATATTTAATAGCAAAGGTTATTTACTACCAATTGTAAAGGCCGAGCCGTTAGGTTCAGATAGCTTAAACATTACTCAAGTGCGCTTAAAATTTGGGGTTCCCGTTGATTATAATGATACACTATTGTTACGCATCCGCACGGGTAATGATTTTAATACTATTAGTGATATTTGTGGTGCCACTATTCCTGAAAATGATAGTTTGTATTTATTTGTTACCACTTGTTCTGGAGTTTCGCTACCGGAAAGTAAATTAAATTCTTTTACCGCATATCCAAATCCTGCTAAAGAGCTGGCTCAAATAAATGTGCCTGCTGCCGGAGTTTTAGAACTTAGAAGTATAAATGGCACCTTACTATACAGCAAAAATGTACAAGTAGGAAAACACACGCTAGATTTAAATAATTTACAAAATGGTGTGTACATAGTTTCTTTAAATTCTGAAAAAGAAACGTTTACAAAAAAAATAATTCGCCTTAACTAATTTAGCATGTTAAAAAAAATAACGTTCACAGCACTAGCATTTTATGTGTTTAGTGCACTATCTCTTTCTGCTCAAAACAAAACATTTTTTGAAGAAACCTTTGAAGGAACTTCTAACCTTTTAAGTGTATCTGCTATCCCATCTGCGCTAAGCAGTTTGGTAAGCGATAGCTCCGATTTATTTGCTGCCCCTTTTTCCGGTAAAGCATTAGTGGTTTCGCCCCCTCCTATTAGTATTTCTGGAGGTAGCAAGTTGGTTTACTTAGAGTTGCCTGCGTTACCGCAAGATACCTTTGCCACCTACAATAATCTAGAACTTCATTTTGATATAATAAATAGACTATTTAACGGTAGCGAGTTGGAAGTTGAATATTCTACCGATAATAAAAGTACTTGGACAAGCATTAGCTCTACCTTATATAAAGGTAATAGTACGGCTGCGGGTGTATCTAACTATCTTTCTAACGAAACTAATTACCCTGAGTGGTTTGTGTTTTTTAATAACATTACTATAAAACCTTCCACACAAGATTTTTGGAAACACGAAGTTTTTGAAGTAAAAACATTGGTGAATACTAGTTTAAGCTCCACAATACATTTTCGTTTAAAAATTAATTTTTCTAACCTTAAGGCCACTACAAACGTAAATGAACTGGTATTTTTAGATAACATTAAAATTGTGGGGGGTAATTGTAATCCGGTGTTGCCAAGGGTAATTCCTAATGTACCAGTAATCACTTGCTCTGGTTTTAGAGATTTTACAACTAATGGTTATACCAATCCATCGTTTCAGTACAGCTTAATACTTACCGGTCAGTTGTTTGATAGCATATATTTAGAATTAATAAGAAATGATAGTATAACCTTACGTTATAACTACTCCGGTAGTGGATTTTTGAGCTTTGGTATCGATATAAATTCTACTACCACAAAAACCCGAGTTGTTGCCGTAAACAGTTGTGGAGCCCGCACCACATTCCCTAGAAAAGGATTTTTTACCATAATACCAAAAGTAGTACCTATTGGCTGTGGAGGCACGGATTGTGAAAAAGGCATCAATGTAATTAGGGAATTTCCGTATGAAGAAAATTTTGAGGGAAACGAATGGGTGGCTTTTAACAATCCGCTTGTTAACTCTTCTAATATAAGGGGTCTATTCCCTACTTCTGGTGGAGAAAATTGGGTAATTCTTCCGCAAAATGGTCAAGTAAATAGCGCGTGGTGTGTAACTTCTTGGAACAATAATTCTCAACCTTTATACGCCCCTACAAGAGCATCTTTACCTTCTGGTGGAGACAAATATTTGCTTATGCGTACCGACTTTCAAGGTTCCAACAATCAAAGTTCACTTTATACGCCATGTATAGATTTAACAACAGATAGTAATGTGTATGTTTCTTTTGATTATAAATTACTTATGCCTTCTGGCACTCGCTTAGTAATAGAGGCAATGGAAAAAGCCGGAAACAATTATTATCCAACCATCGGTGGTATTGAAATTTTTAGAAGTACTTCTGCTACCGCTGAGCAAGGCGAAGCTTTTAAACACATTGCCTTACCGCTGAAAGCATTTGGTGGAAAAATTATAAAATTGCGCATATCCGGAGTAATTGGTAGAGCGCAACCCGGTGGCTACATAGCTTTTGATAACTTACGCATTAGCAAAACCAACCCCAATGAAGTATCCTTAGCGGGAGTTGTAAGCAGTAGCAGTAATGATTGCGCTGTATCTGCCGCAGATAGCATAATTGTAAATTTATTTTGCCTAGACACTAACTTAAGCACTATACCCGTAGCTTATAAAATAAACAACGGAAATACAATACTAGATAATGTGCCGGTGCCTGCCGGGCATTCGGTTTTAGATACTTTACAGTACATAGTGCCTACCACCGGCCAAATTAATAATGGTAGAAATACGGTAAAATTTTGGCATCAACTTACACAAGATCCTTTTGCAACAGATGATACATTATTTACTGCTTTTAACTATGTAAATACCATTGAAAACTTTCCTTACCACGAAAATTTTGAAAACATAGCCAATGCAAAAAATTTAGCTAATTGGACAATAAGCCCGCTTATTATAAATGCTGATACCTTAACTATGCGTGTGTTTGATGATATTTATCCTAGCGCATTAACAGGCCCATTGCGCGGTACACAAAAAGGAACAAAATATTTAGCCTTAAGCTCTTTAACGCCTCTTACACTTACTAATTATGAAGTAACAATGCAAAGTGCTTGTATAGATGTATCAAGTTTAACTAAACCTGTTTTTGGCTTTGACTATCATAAACCTAGTGCTGTGCGGGTAAAGGCAGAAGTTTCTATAAGCACAGATGGAGAAACGTTTACCACCGCCATTGCCGATTTAGCTTCTGCAAGCAGCACACCATCAAAATCAGATATTAATTGGCGTCATTATGCAGTAAATCTACCCACAGGAACTAATACATGTATAATAAGAATTAAACTTACTTCTAACACTCTTTCTTCTCAAACGGATGAATTAGGTTTTGCGCTTGATAATTTTTCTATTGTAGATATGCACAATAAGCTAGATTTGGGTTTGCTCAATGTAATAGAAAATTACCGAGGCGGTAGCTTGAATAGAATTTTTGCCGGTGTATATAATGCTAATACCACCGCGCGTAGCAATGTAAATACTCAATTACTTTTAAAATGGATACCGAAATGTGATACCACCGCCTCTGTTATTACGCAAACAGTAAATAGTAGTCAGTCCCATGTACTTTCACCCTTCGAAACTGTGTATGTGCAGTTCAACGGTTTAAATTTAGTGAATGTGCCAAGTGATATTTATGCTTTACAAGCAACTTTAATATCTACCAATGATGCTTTTGAATTTAATGATACAATAAGCAAAGAGTTTAATGTATATACCGAAGAAACCATTCCATATTTTACAGATTTTGAAAGCTGCACACCCGGCTTTTTTCCTGTGGGTGAAATACAGCCTTGGCACATAGGCACATTTACCGGTAGAAATTTTAATGCAGTTTCTGGCACCAGAGCATTATCTACTGATAGTTTGAAGGGTACACTAGTATCATCTGATGAACGATTTTTAACACCCCTTTTTACCGGTTGGGATACCATCGCCAATCCACGTATTTCTTTCGACTACCTGCTGGGTACTACTGCCGGCCTTAGTATAGAATTTAATACAGGGGGTGGATGGACGCCAATAACAAGGTCTAACGGAGTAAATCCTATAAATTGGCCGCAGTTTGGCACACAATTTCCGGCAAGCAATACACCTGTGTTCGCTTCTATTGAAATACCTGCTGCCAGCTATGCTCAAAATGGTATTCGGTTTAGGTTTATAGCCGATAATATTTCACAAGCTGAAAACGTACTTATTGATAATTTAAGATTAGATTACCCCGCCCAATTAGATATAGAACCCGTTGCTATTGATGCCAACCAAGTGTATTTTAATCCGGGTGGAACTAATACTACCAACATTAACCTTACTGTACGTAACAATGGTTTATTAGACATAACCAATTTTTTTGCTACCATAAATGTTAATGGTAGTGCGTGGTTTGCAGACACTTTGTTTTTAACATCACCCGTAAGAGGAAGTAAATCAGGTACAGTAAATATTCCTACTGCTTTACCCCTAAATTTAGCAGTAAATGGAATTTTAAACTTGGAGATAATAACCAAATTACCAAACAAAAGAGCGGATAACATTGGTGTAAACGACACCTTTTTTTACACAGTAAACGTAATAGATAATGAAGTTAACCTCCCCTATTGTAATGATTTTAGTGGTGCTAGTGCACCAATAGTTGGCTCTACGCTTAATAAAGGTGCAAGCAATCCGTTATGGACGGTGGGCGTTCCCAATAAAAATACCATCAAAAGTGCAGCAGGTGGCGGTAATGCAATTTTTACCCAAGGTGCCAATTACGGAAGTTTAGAAGATGCCGTTTTTTACCTAAATCCGGCCATGGTGTATATTGATAGCTGCTACACCCTCAGCTTTAAGCATCATTTTATAACAGAAAGAAATTTTGATGGTGGCACGGTAGAATACAGTTTAGATACCGGCAACACTTGGCTTTACCTTGGTAAGGAAGATGGCGACAGCAATTGGTTCAACACAAAATACATACAAGCGTTAGAATCAGTAAGTCCCGGTTTTTCCGGTAACTCAGGCGGCTATATTAATGCAGCCAAAGTTTTTAATGTACCCTTTACAGGGATTCTGTACATACGCTTTAGGTTTAAAAGCAACGCCACTATGCACAACGAAGGCTGGGCAATAGACGACATTTGCCTAGAAACCGCTCCGCAAGGTTGCCAAACCATCACTTTAAGTGAAAGTACCTTTATAGAAAATGCGGTGGCTTTATTTCCAAATCCGGCCAAAACTAATTTTAATCTTGCTGTAAAAAACCCTAAGGTAAGTCTGCAAAGGGTTAATGTATATAGTACTTCCGGAGCACAGCTAATAAGTAAAACCTTTGCTGCAAAAAGTGCAAGTGCTGTAATAAACACCGAACCTTGGGCTAAAGGGCTTTACATTGTAGTAGTGCAATTATCTGACAATCAGATGCAACAATTTAAACTTATAAAAGAGTAAAATTTTTACATCTCTTTTCATATTCAAATCTTTATGAAACAAACATTAGAGATATTTCTCTGTGCATGTACATTTATCAGTTCAGCACAAGTAAAAGAGTTTTATAACCAAGATTTTGAAAATGGCCGAGGATCATTCTTCATCATAACAACTTTTGGTGGTGGGAGTAACAATAATGTAAAGGACACTACCGATTTATTTACTGGTGGAGGGAAAGCTTTGGCCATTGAAAATACAGTAAACCAAAATGAAATAATCTACTTAGAGTTTCCTGGCGTAAGCCAAGATAGTTTGAGAAGCTATAATAATGTTGAGTTACACTTTGACTTAATTTCACAATTCGGCCTTCTCAACCGTATAGATTTAGAATATTCAATAGATAATCGAAATACTTGGCAAGCTTTCAATTCTAACCAATACCTAGGAAATAGTCTTGCTATATCTAACTCTTCGCCAATAAGGTGGACAGGTTCTTACTATCCCGATTGGGTTCAAAAATTTTTTAATCTGGATTCGACTATTTCAGACTCATTCCTGTGGAAACATGAAGGTATAAATATTAAATCAGTAGTTTCATCAAGTAATACATCTCCAATATACATTAGATTTAAAATCTATACCCCTGTCAACATTCCAAACGCTCTCGGAAATAAGTTCACGTTTCTAGATAACATTAAACTTGTGGGAAGTACATGTGGCCCAGTAATACCACGTTTAAAACCTGTACCAGCGCTAAATAACGGCTGTAATGGATTTACAGTTACTGAAAGTGCTGTTCTTGCTAGTGGATTAAATTTTCAATTTAATTTAGACATGTTAGGACAAACAAATATTGATAGTCTTTTTCTTGAGGTAATTGAAATAGCGTCTAATACAAGAGTACTTTACAATCATAATCAGGTGACTGGAACTTTAAGCGCTTTTTTAGGAACTACACCGGGAGATTACAAATACAGAATAAAAGCAACCAATACTTGTGGTGGAATAGCGTATTATCCTACCAAAGGGTTTAAAGCAGTAAAATTTAATAATCTATTTGCTAATTGCGGTACTTCTGACTGTCTTTCAGGCATTAAGGTTTACAGTAAATTTCCATTTGTGGAGGGTTTTGATGCAAGCCCATGGTTTGGAGGTGTTAACAGAGGTTCTTTTGCCACTGCACCGGGTGAAAACTGGTTTGTAGATCCACCCCAAACAATTGTTGATAAAGCATTTTGCGTACGATCATGGAATGCTACAGAAAATGTGCTGATTGCCCCTGCAAAAGCTACTTTAAAAAATGGAGGTAATAATTATTTACTTTTTAGAAATGATATACCTGGCAATAATACCCTAACAGCTGTTATAAGTCCGTGCATTGATTTACGAAACGATTCTAACATGGTATTAACACTAAACTACCACAGTACCGGCCCCGGTTTAGATGATTTTGAAATACGTATTAGAAACCTTACAGCCGGTGATATAAGCTTTACTACCGTACTTGACTTAAACTACAATAATCAAAAAAGTGGACACGAACCTTTTAGAACAGCCATTATTCCGCTTAATGCTTATGCTGGAAGTATTATTCAGGTAAGAATTATGGGACGTACTTTGAATATTCCGTTTGGCGAGAATTGTTATGCTGCCATTGATAATTTTGGTATAAGAAAAATTGGTGCTAATGATGTGGTGCTAAACCGTATAGTTAGCGAAAACATAAATGTTTGCTCTACTTCTTTTGACACCTTAGCAGTAGAGTTTTTTACTTTAGACACCACCCTAACCCAATTACCTATTGCCTATGTTTTTAATAATGTTTTGGTACAAGATACCATCGCATTAAGCCCACACAGAAACCCTACGGATACTTTAAATGTTAAGATTTCATTAGCTCCCCATATAAACCCTATCGGAAATAATACTATGAGAATTTGGCATACTTTACCCAATGATCCCAATACAGCTGATGATACCTTGAGGTTTGATTTTATTACCAGTTCATTGGTAAACACTTTTCCTTATCTTCAAGATTTTGAGAACCTTGCTGATCCAAACCTTGTGCCCACTTGGCGACTGATACCACAAAACAATAGTGTGGATGCATTAAAATTAAGCGTTGTGAACGGAATTTATAATTCTGACGATAGCGGACCTGTTGATGGTACAGGCTTTGGATCTAATTATTTAAGCTTAATACGTGGTAGTGCTACTACAAGTTTATTTTCAGGTTATGAAGTAAGCATGGAAAGTTCTTGCTTGGACATGGCGGCACTTACCAACCCAACGTTAGATTTTGATTATTTCTTGGTGGGTCAAAATGATGTAAATATTGAAGTTGAATATTCAACAGATGGAAGCACATTTACCACTTTAAAATCACTAAATAAGCTGCTTGTAAGTGGTAACAATGTTAAAAGTCAGTCGAATTGGCGTAGCGAAAGTGTTTCTTTAAACGCAATAAAATCTAACATTTTTAAACTGCGCATACGCTTTAGTTATCCTCAAACAACACAGGTTAGTAAGGTGGGCGTTGCAATAGATAATGTGCATCTTTTTGATAAACCAGTAGCTACAGACATTGGTATATACAGTATAAAGGAAAATTATAAAGGTGTTTCACTAAACGGATTAACCACCTACTTAACAAACAATACGGCTAGTATTATAAATACGGCATCTGCTCAACTATACTTAAGTTTTACACCTATTTGTGGTGGTCAACCAAAAGATACCACTTTTACTGAAACAGTTTTTTTAGGCGGTTTTCAAAGTGCTCAACGTACTTTTTCAGGTTTCAACAATTTTAACCTTGCCCCTGGCGAATACCTTTATAAAGCGGCTATCAGTGTAAGCGGAGACCTTAACGCATCTAATGATAGTACGGATGGTTATTTTAATGTGTATGCAGAAGAGCGCATACCTTATTTTAATGATTTTGAAAACTGCCAAACAGGTTTAAATAGTGTTGGTGATTATGGCACTTTTGGAATTAATAAACAAATTGCGGGTACCTCTATTACATTTCCGTATTCAGGCTTGCACACTATAAGTACGTATAAATTACCAAGTGAAGTAAATAGCAGCATGGAAGCGCTTATTTTACCTGCCTTTACTGGATTTGATTCTATCAGCGACCCTGTTATTTCATTTTATCACAGATTTTTATCACCAGGTGGTATTCAAGATACTGCAAAGCTAGAAATGAATATTGGCGGTGGCTGGATAAACGTTACCGCAGCTATTGGTACTGATGCAATTAACTGGTACCCTAATAATAATAAAGGATTTATAGTTAATGTACCTCAGTATCAAAAAGCCTCCATAAAGCTGCCACAACTTTCAAATTTTGCAGGTTTAGTGCGCTTTAGATTTATACACATAAATGGTTCCGGCAATGCTATATGGAATATTGATGACTTTAAAATAGAGATTCCAGCTCAAAATAGCGTATCACCTGTAAACGTGGTATTGCCAGCCGTGGTTTTTGCTAATAAAGAAGTATCATTAAAGTTAAACATACAAAATAGTGGTTCACGTGATTTAAGCAAATGCAACGTTCAATTTTTTGCTAACGGTGTACCTTGGTTTAATGACAGTTTGATTTTGGGTAACCCTCTTTCTCAAGGGCAGATTTTTTCTAAAAGTTTTGTGGCCAAATTACCTACGTCTATTCTTGATGGCACGGTTACCATTAAAGCAATTACCAGCTTACCAAATGGGGAGCCTGATAATATTCCTGTTGATGATACCCTTGTAGAAACGACCACCTTATTTACGAGTAATGCTCCTTTAGGACAATGTTTAAATTTTGAGTTTGGTGGAAATCCAATAGTGTCGAACACCGCAAACATAAAACACGCTGGTGCTAAGCTTTGGATAAATGGCAGCCCTAATAAAGCAAGTATTAATATTGCAGGTAATGGTGCTCGTTCTTTAATTACTGGCACAAATTCAACATATCAAGCTTATGCAGATGAAGCTTTTTATATAAACCCTTTTTTGATAAATAACACAGTTTGCTATGAGCTAAGTTTTACACATTACTTTATAACCGAACCTAATTTTGATGGTGGCACAGTAGAATATTCGGTTGATAGTGGTGCTACTTGGCTAACCTTAGGAGAGCGCACCAGCGATTCTTTATGGTTTAATACCGAGAACATTTTCGCACTCGAGTTAATAAAATCTGGTTTTACAGGTAACTCGGGCAAATATATCCCTGCTGCACAAAAAATTCAATTCAACCAATCTGGCTTAGTCTATTTCAGATTTAGGTTTAAAAGTAACTTTAATGCTATTGTAGGAGAAGGTTGGGCCATAGATGATATTTGCTTTGAAGCCTTATCAAAATGTGCCGATGTTGGTATGCGTGATTTAAAAAACCTCCAAAATTTGGATATACATATTTATCCCAATCCGTTTAGCAATTCCTTTGTTGTAAGCTCAAATCTGAAGCTCAAAATTGATAAAGTACAGCTATTCGAATCTAGCGGCAAACTCCTTATAGAAAAATTAGTTAAGCATAAAACAGTTGAATTAAATACAGAACTTCTTCCAGCGGGAATTTATCAAGCTAAGATTTACTTAGATAATGGTATTGTGGTAAACAAAAGCATCCTAAAAAATTAACGAATGAAAAAACTAGTAATCATAATTATTTTTTTTAATTTGTTTGTAAATGTACATGCATCGCATATTACTTCTGGTGCGCTTAGTTACACAGCTATTAAAGCAGCTAATGGTACCACACAAGTTGATGTGGAACTCTTAGTATTATCTGACCCATTAGGTTTACTTTTTACCGGGCCTCTAAATGCTTATTTTTTTTCAAGTTCAAGTTGTGGTAACTCTTCCATAATCATTCCCTTAATTATAGATTCAAGTAATGCGAAAACACCCTATGGAAGAAGGTGTATTCAAAGTGATCGTGGATTATCTAGTACTTTAAGATCATACCATTTATCGGGTCGTTTTACTTTACCTAGCAATATTTGCGCAGATGGCAGGATGGTTTTTACTGTATCGGATAGAAGTTCAATAATTGCAAACTTAACTAATCCCGGTAGCTCAGGCGTTTTTTATTATGCGGATGTTATGTTAAACAACAATTTTACACAAAACAGTACACCAAAATTTAGAACAATTAATATTTGGAAAGAATCGCATAAAAACGGACCAGTTTATGGAATTGAACCGTTAATTGACCCAGATGGTGACAGCTTGCATATTGAAGTAACGTACGCACTAAACTATAGTAGCCAAGGCACAAACACTCCAGTAATTACTCCTTTTGCCTCTGGCTATTCTATTACTAATCCTGTAAGGTGGAATGGTTTTTTAAATTTAAATACTACTGACGGTACATTTAATTATGTACCACTCTATTCTCCCAATATTAATATATCCAGAGGTAATATTTTGCCCTTTAAAATTTTGGAATACCGAAGAGATAGCATAACAAACAATATTGTACAAGTGGGGGAAACACATATGGAGTGCTTTATTAATCTTTTAGCAATATCAGATACGCTAGGAAAACAGGTAAAATTAGAGAGAAAGGATACTATTTTAGTAGGAGGTACATATTTTGCAACACAGGCTTTAAACTGCAATGATTCGGTTTTTAACTTAACTCTTACATCAAGTATAAGTATAGATGGGCTTTCATCTGACAACACTGAGTTTTACCTTTTAAATTTAAAAACCAATTTTTTAGAGCCAATTAAGGAAGTAAAGGTTTTAAATCCAAAAGGTGGTTTTTCAAATGAATTAGAAATTAAACTAATTTATCCGCTAAATACAAACGACACCTTAGCATTATATATAAAATCAGGTTCTGATGGAGATATATTTTATGATTTATGCGGTAACACCATTAAAGCTGATAGCACTATGCTTATTACCGTAAGCGGCTGCCCTAATGTAAGCCTGAAAGAACCTATTGCCACTTCTTTCTCTGTGTTTCCAAATCCTGTAAACAGCACGTTAAATCTCAGGTTTAGTGCGCTTACAGCCGGAACAAAAATGGTTCAGATATACACACCTTCCGGAAATTTAGTTTACTCTAGCCAAGCAACTGCAAACTCAAATACTGTGCAGCTAGATATGCAAGACTTTGTAACAGGGCTCTACTTTATTAAAGTTACCAACGAAAAAGGAACAGCCTTAACCAAACGTTTTGTAAAATATTAGTACGCCAAAAGCGGGAAATGCTCTAAAACAAAAAAGTCTCGAAACTACATTAGTTTCGAGACTTTCTTGTTTTTACTATTTCCAAACTACTTGGTTACCTCTACTCCTTTCCAAAATGCAACATAACCTTCTATCTCATTGGCTAAAGCTTTTGTTTTAGGATAATACCAAGCGGCATCTTTATTCTCTTTTCCATCTACCTCTAAGGTATAGTAACTGGCCTCACCCTTCCAAGGGCAAGTGCTATGTGTATTGCTTTCCTTAAAAAATGATTTCTTTATTGAAGAGGGAGGAAAATAATGATTGTTTTCCACCATTTTAGTTTCGTTGCTTTCTGCAATTACTTCATCATTCCAAATTGCTTTCATCTTATATAATGTTACGTTTACAGGGTAAGGCGTAAATCCTATAATTGTTCCATAAAAAAATCCCGCTAAGGCTAACCTTGCGGGATTTTTTTATGTTTAATTTCGGATTAACTCCACATCACCAAATTTGGTTTTTTGTACCGAATAGGCTTTGGAGTAAGCCAAAATAAAATTGATGGTTTCTTTTCTGGGAAGCATGGTTGCTTCATGTTCTTGGTTCAAAGTAGTTGTTTTGCTCACTTGGTTTATTTTAATTTACCAAACAGTAACGGCAATAAAAACTACATTATTGTAAGAACTTTCAGAAAATTATACCTTAAGCATCACTTTATGCTTTTCAGCAAGCTTTCGCAGATTTATTAATGCGTAACGCATACGGCCTAAGGCAGTATTTATACTCACATCGGTTTGTTCTGCAATTTCTTTAAAGCTCAGCTCAGAATAGTGTCTTAATTTTAAAACTTCACGCTGATCTGCCGGAAGTTCTTCAATCAACCTAATTAAATCTGCTTCAATTTGGTTTTTTACAATTCTATCTTCCGCATTCAGTTCATCAGAACTAATCACATCAAAAATGTCAAACTCCTCGGTAGGAGAAATCGTTGGCATTCTTTTATTTCTGCGGAAATGGTCAATAATCAAATTGTGCGCAATACGCATTGTCCAATTTAAAAATTTACCTTCTTCGTTGTATTTTCCCTTTTTAAGGGTTTGAATCACTTTTACAAAAGTGTCTTGAAACACATCATTCGCTAAGTCTTGATCTTGAATACGCACAATGATATAAGAAAAGATGCGCTGTCTGTGTCTGTCTATTAATACGGAAAGGCCTTGTTCCTTTCCTTCTAGATAGCTGCTAATAAGCTCGCTATCGGTTTTTACTGAAAAATCCATAATCTACTTGTTTTAGTTTAGGGTGTAACAAAGAGTAAGTCAAGTAGTTATGCTAAATACGCGTGTGTGTTTTAAATTGTTTTTCAGTACTATGTACGAACTTTTTCGCTCGTTAGACGATTTCAAATATAAAATTATTTCTTTTAAAACCTAATAAGTTTTTGCAAATGGTACTTTTGCCAACTTAAATTTTAGATCATTCTCCCCCATTTATATGGATAACAAAACCCTTGATTCCCTTAATCCACGTGAGTTTATTGTAATAAAAGGTGCCAAAGTGCATAATTTAAAAAATGTGAGTGTAGCTATACCACATAAAAAACTCACCGTAATTACAGGATTATCAGGTTCAGGTAAATCATCATTGGCTTTTGATACCCTTTATGCCGAAGGGCAACGTAGGTATGTTGAATCACTTTCAAGTTATGCACGGCAGTTTTTAGGCAAGCTAGATAAGCCCGAGGTGGAATATATAAAAGGTGTTTCACCGGCTGTGGCCATAGAGCAAAAAGTAATATCGCGTAATCCCCGCTCTACCGTTGGCACTACCACCGAAGTGTACGATTATATGAAAGTGCTTTTTGCGCGTGTTGGTAAAACCATAAGTCCTAAAACCGGTAAAGAGGTAAAGCGCCACGAGCTTAAAGACGTTGTTGACTATGTGGAAGCTTTACCTAACGATGCACGCATCCTGATAAAGTGCCCTTTAAATTTATACGAGCGTACGTTTGAAGAACAACTGAATGTGCTGGAACAGCAAGGCTACGCAAGGATTTCTGTAAACGAAGAAATTGTGCGTATTGCAGACGCTAAAGCATTAAAAACAAAAAAAACCGACACGCTAGAAATAGTAGTGGACAGGTTGGTGGCTGATTTGAGCGAAGAAGAAAATCAAAGCAGATTAGGCGATTCTGTGCAAACTGCCTTTTTTGAAGGACGTGGTGAAATGTCCGTGCAAAACGCAGATACGGGCACTACTAAAACGTTTAGCAACAAATTTGAAGAAGACGGTATTTTGTTTGAAGAGCCCAATGTGCATCTATTTAGTTTTAATAATCCCTTTGGTGCTTGCCCTAAGTGCGAAGGTTTTGGCAGCGTAATTGGCATTGATGAGGATTTGGTAATTCCAGACAGTAGTTTGTCTTTATACGAAGGTGCCGTAGCCGCATGGCGCGGAGAAAAAATGGTGGAGTGGCGCGATAGCTTTATACAGCGCACAGATAAGCTGAGTTTCCCTATGCACAAGCCCTATTTTGAACTTAGTGAAGAACACAAGAATTTACTTTGGGATGGTGCCAAAGGTGTAAAAGGTTTACATGATTTTTTCACCTATTTAGAATCTAAAAGTTACAAAATTCAATACCGCGTGATGCTTTCACGGTATCGAGGAAAAACCACCTGTCCGGTTTGTAAAGGCGCTAGATTAAGACCAGAAACAAACTATGTGAAAATTGGTGGAAAAAACATTAGTGAGTTGGTTATTTTGCCCATTAAAAAGCTGTTGCCTTTTTTCAATGCTTTGGAATTGAATGAATACGACCAAAAAATTGCCAGCCGTTTACTTTTAGAAATAAGAAATAGATTGAGCTATTTAGATGAGGTGGGCCTCTCCTACCTTACTTTAAATCGCGTAAGCAATACCCTTTCTGGAGGAGAATCACAGCGCATAAATTTGGCTACAAGCTTGGGCAGTGCCTTGGTTGGTTCTACCTATATTTTAGATGAACCTAGTATAGGTTTACATCCGCGCGATACTGAACAACTTATAAACGTGATTAAAAATCTCCGTGATATTGGCAATACAGTGGTGGTGGTGGAGCATGACGAGGAAGTGATGCTGGCCAGTGATCATTTAATAGATATTGGCCCTGATGCGGGCAGCCATGGTGGACACGTAATCTTTTCAGGGGAAACCAAAAAAATAAAATCGGTAAAAGACAGCCATACTGCACGGTACTTAAGTGGTGAGGATAACATAGAATTGCCCAAAACGAGAAGAAAACCGAATAAATTTATTGAGATAAAAGGAGCGCGTGAAAACAATCTTAAAAACGTAAGTGTAAAAATCCCGTTGCACGCTTTTACCGTAATTACGGGTGTAAGTGGCTCAGGCAAAAGTTCTTTGGTTAAAAAAATTGTTTACCCCGCTTTAAAAAAGCGCTTAGGTGGCTATGGTGATAAAACTGGAAAACATACTAGTATTGAAGGTGATTGGAAATTGGTTGCCGATGTAGAATTTGTAGATCAAAACCCTATTGGTAAATCGAGCCGCAGTAATCCGGTAACGTATTTAAAGGTATATGATGACATCCGAAATTTATATGCTTCGCAAAAGCTAGCCAAAACGCGCAACTTAAAAGCCGGTAATTTTAGTTTTAATATTGATGGTGGCCGCTGCGAAAAATGCCAAGGTGAAGGAGAAATTACCATTGAAATGCAGTTTATGGCCGATGTGCACATAAAATGTGATGAATGCGATGGTAAACGTTTTAAGCAGGCCGTGCTAGACGTTAAGTTTAACGAGAAAAGTATTTTTGACATCTTAGAACTTACGGTTGATGATGCCATAACATTTTTTAAGGAAACGGAACAACCTAAAATTGCTGAAAAATTACAGCCTTTAGATGATGTAGGGTTGGGCTACGTTACACTTGGACAAAGCAGCTCTACTCTTTCGGGTGGCGAGGCGCAGCGTATAAAACTAGCTACCTTTTTAGGTAAAGGAAGCCGTGCAGATCACCAGCTTTTTATTTTTGACGAACCCACTACCGGATTGCATTTTCACGATATTAAAAAACTCTTACAATCCTTTTACGCTTTGCTGGATAATGGCCATAGTATAGTAGTTATTGAGCATCACCCAGATGTGATGAAATGTGCAGATTGGTTGATTGATTTGGGCCCTGAAGGTGGTGAAGAAGGCGGACACTTGGTATATGAAGGTGTGCCTGAAGGTATTTTAAAAGTAAAAAATAGTCATACCGCTAAGTATTTGAAGGGCAAGCTTGGGTAATTTGTGGAAACGTGGATTCGTTAATTTGTGGATTCGTTAATTTGTCGAAACGTTAATTTGTCGAAACGTTGATACGTTTGTTGTTGACCTGAGTTCGATTTTTATATAACTAAATATGAGCATTTAAACTATTCTAAAGCCCCCAACCCCGCCAAGGCGGGGTTGGGGGCTAGGTTGCCCTTTTAAAACTATTAAACCACTAGCTATCAGATTAATTCATTTTTAGTATTAATCGAACTCAGGTTGTTAAATTCGTGGAGTGGTTGATTTGGCGAAATGGTGATAAGCTGGTTGGTTAATTGGTAAAAACATTAATTTGTTGAAAGGTCTAAATGATGAACAGTATGCGTGTTCATTTTTAGATTGCATCGTGAAAACAAGAAAAGCTTTTTACGGAGGCTGAGTTGAAGCATATCTTGAAAAAAGAAGATTTACAGCCTTTTAAATAAAACTTGCGCCTAATTCAGCGCTAAGTAGGTCTCTAACAAATTAACTACTTCACCAAGAAACCATTTAACCATTCAATTACTGCATAAACCAACAACTTTACCAATCAATAGGCTTATAATCTTTTAAGAATTTTCCGCACCAATGCTTGCCGGTATTAATACCATCAAATAAAGGGTCAAGCACACGGGCTGCACCATCTACAATATCCAATGGCGGTTGAAAATCATGTACTTCTTCTTTCTTTTTGGCTAGTTCAATCGGGTCTTCATCGGTTACCCAGCCGGTATCAACAGCATTCATATAAATGCCATATTTAGCAAAATCAGAAGCCGCAGTGTGCGTCATCATGTTTAAAGCTGCTTTGGCCATATTGGTATGCGGATGCCTATCTTCTTTATGCCAGCGGTGAAACTTACCTTCCATGGCTGAAACATTAATTACGTGTTTCATACCGGTATTTTCCTTTTTCATTAAGTTGGCCAAACGGTTGCACAACACAAAAGGCGCAACAGAATTTACCAACTGTACTTCCAGCATTTCATTGGTGTGTATTTCACCCAATTTTAAACGCCAACTATTGGTTTTACGTAAATCTACCTGCTGTAAATCAGCGTCTAGTTTTCCTTGCGGGAATACTTCTTCACTAGCCAGCGCATTATCTATACTATAAGGAATCTGCGAAAGCTTGGCCGATGCACTTAAGCCAATACCAATTTGCTTACCATGCCAACTTACCGGTAGGTTTTTTTGTTCCTTTTCTGAGTAATTTCCACTAAGGGCGCGCAACTCCCGTAAGCAAGCATCATGGTCGGCTAATAACTCTTGTGCATAGATTGGTAATTGATTGATTGGCTTTTCTTCATTGGCCATCATGTGCTGGTAAAACCCCGCAGGACGCCTAACGGTTTGCGCTGCGTTGTTTATCAAGATATCCAACCTATCGTAGCGCTGCTCAATAAAGTTGCAAAAAATCTCCACACTGGGTATATGTCTTAAATCTAAACCATGAATTTTCAATCGGTCGCACCAATCAGGAAAGTCTGGTTCTTTGGCAAAGCGAATGGCCGAATCTGCCGGAAAGCGTGTGGTAGCAATAACGGTAGCTCCTGCCCGTAACATTAACAAGGTTATGTGGTAGCCAATTTTAAGCCTTGAACCCGTAACCAAGGCTACTTGCCCTGTTAAATCAGCCATTTGGAAACGCTTGGCGTAATTAAAATCGCCACACTCTTTGCACATGGCGTCATAAAAATGGTGCAAGTGGTGGTACACTTTTTTGCATACGTAGCAATTTCTGGGCGACTCAAGCTTTACATCTTCCTTGGCTTGTTCGCCCGTATTGGCAATCATTAAAGGCGCTTCAAAAATCAGCGCTTCTCTAGCAGAGCGAATACCGGTGGCTTTTCTAGCGTGTTTATCTTTTTCTCGCAGTTTACGTTTTTCCACTTTTTTGGCCGAGCGTTTTCTACGCGCAAATTCTTCCCGCGAAGGGCGAGAAAGCAAACCGGCTGCCATTAAAAGTTCTACACGTTTGGCTTTAGGAATTTCAAAAATCTGATCGGTATTCTCGTTCAATTTTTGAAGTATAGCAAGGCATTGGTTGATTTGCTCTTCCGTAATTGGTTCCTCTTGTTTGTTGCCTAGTGCCTCCGCCATGGTAAAATATTGTAGCGCGCGAAATTAAGGAATAAATGCAGCTACCTAAACAGTACTAATACCGCTTATTAAGAACCATTCGGATTACATTGGCTGTTTTTATTTCTAACTTGGCATACTCTCAGGGCACTAGGTTTCGCTTGAATGCTTAGTTATAATTTTTAGTTCATATTTTTTCTTTGAATGTGAAGTTCGGCATATTTCAAAGATTCAATTTGCGAAATATTGAACCCTTGTTCTAAGATATAGTTAATCCTTTCTTTCATTGAAACTTCAAGTCCATTTTTAATCTTCAGATTGCCATATTCTTCATAAGCTTCTGGTAAATAGATAGCGAATGATTTACCTTTTCTAAATGATCCTATTTGAGTGTCTCCACTTTCATTATTAGGATCTAAAAAAAATAAGTAATCGTCTAGAAAATCGATTTTGCTATTAGAAAATCCAAAGGTGTGATCAGGTTGCGCAGTACACTCTTCATACCCTGTTAACCAAGCAACTAGATTGTGATAACCGTAAAAACTAATCGATTGGTCAATTTTGATAATTTTCCAATCTCCATGTTTTGCAATCAAAAAATTAGATGACGCGAAATCTTGATTTTCCAAAAGGTCTCCGCAATCTTTAATTCCATTGATTATGTAACTTTCAGTTGTATTTTTAATGAGTATGTATCTAATATATTGATTACTTTTTATCTGAACATGGATCGAATCAGAATCCATTTCTGAAACAGTTGGCACAATATAATGGTGCGTATTTTTCTTAAAGAAACGGCTTCCTTTTCCAAATCGGAAATAGAATAAAATAATAACGGTAACTGCTCCAATAATGATTTTAGATTCCATTTTAATTATCGTTAACGTAACGGCTCTGGCTGAAACTTACTGGTTGGGGGAACGTGTATCTATCTGTCAATTGCAGTATACTTCCTTTCGTCTTTTCTGTAAAAGCATGGATATTCTTTATACAATTACTCAATTCTATATTCACTTCTCTTTGTTTAATAGTGCCTACGGCCTTAATAAACGCACAGCGGCTTCGTCCGTGGTGGTGTAAAGAAACGACAGGTTTCTATGTCCACCGTAAAGCTCCAACCGGAGCGGTATTAAAGCAGACTTACGTTTATTTGAGTTATTGCCTGTAGTATTTATTTCTTTTTTAGTCGTTTTCCGAAGGCATAAATCAAGTCATTTTCATAGTCGACATATCCTGATACTACCTTATTCTTAAAGTCCTCGTAAAAGGTATGGGTATAGTCCACGGTCAAAAGAAGTCTAATCCCATCAATCTCAAATGTTCCAGAGGCATAGGTCATAATTATTCCTCCTCGTTTTCCAAATTTAAAAGTTGAATCATTTTCTAAGGTCAGAAAGGTTTGTGGGGTTGAGTAGTACCCAAATAGTTCGTTTTCATTTTTGTTTGTCAGATTCGAGGTCATTTTGCAGGAGGAGCAAAAGGTCAAGGTGAAAACGGTTATGAGTAGAAGTTTTGTCAAATTCGTTTTTTTAAATGCACATAACGTTTCCGCTAAGATAAGACGGGATTTCAGAGTGCGTTTCTGTCCAACCGTGAAAACTTGGCTAAGACGAACAAAGCAACGGTTTACACTTCGCCCCGCTTTATTTTAGCGATTGTTGGCACATCGTGTTTTTACTTTTTTCGCATCAATTTTATCGTATCCGTTACAATTGGTTTCATCCAACCTATGTCTTGTTCAGGGTTTTTCTCTTCTACAATTATCTCAATAGTATCGCGCAGTTCTGTGGGATTAAAGACACATTTATCTCGTCCTATTCCATTCGTGAATGATTGATTTTCTTTGTCAAGCAAGTCAAAAGTGAAAACAAAGTCGGCATTGTCCCCTGTAAATTCGAGTTGTAAGTTGTAACCGAAATATTCTGCTATATTGGGCTGTCTATCACGATAACTCCATATTGTCTCCGCCCATGCGTTTCCGAGAATCACCTTTCGGTTGTCTAAAAGAACTATTGTGTCTTTTGATGGCTCGTAGTCAATAACGAATAGATCATTTGATATTGCTTCTGTTCTTGTTTCTGACTGTCCAAAGCTACCTTCTGTTTTATTTGTAAAGTGAGATAAAAAATCTAAAATGTACAACGAGGCAAAACAGAGCACAACAAAAGAGCCAACACCAATTGCTATTTTTTTCTTCGCTGTCATTTTACATGTGTGCCAACTTAATTTAAACGCAATGTATCTCTTTTCCCAATTAATTAAACAAGAGCTTAACGTATTGTAAACGTATAGCTTAATTGATTATAACCGTTTACAAACGAAACGTAAACGGATAGTAAATGCTTAAATACCGTTTCCAGTTTGGCGGCTGTTACACTTTTGCACCGTTGTTACTAAAGCAACATATTAATTATTTAACTTTTAAAAATTACAAGTATGTCTTCAATGAGAAACCGTGTGCAGCTAATCGGAAACCCTGGTGCTGATCCAGAAATGAAAACTTTAGAAAATGGAAATAAACTGGCTAAATTTAGTATCGCCACAAGCGAGAGTTATAAAAACCAACAAGGCGAGCGTGTAACCGATACCCAATGGCACAACATTATAGCGTGGGGTAAAACAGCCGAGCTCGTAGAAAAATTTGTGCGTAAAGGCAAAGAAGTTGGTTTGGAAGGAAAACTCGTAAGCCGCAGCTACGAAACCGAAAAAGGAGAAAAACGCTATGTAACCGAGGTAGTGCTAAACGAATTAGTACTGCTGGCCGGTGGGAAGTAAGGAAAGCGGACAAATTGAGCATGATTTGGCAATTTTAACAAACAGTTGGCAACTGCCAACTGTTTGTTATTCAATACATGTTTTCCGTGAGCATATTAGTGTGGGTTGTACGTTTGGCTAGCTCATTTGCCAATGCGAAAAATTATGGTGGCTAGCGCTAGGAAAGCTAGAATTAGAAAACAAATAGTATTTTCATAGCAAGCTTACCATGTATGCATACCGTTTCTCGGATAACGGATAACGAATAACGGACAACGGACAACGAATAACGGACAACGAATAAGCCATAACTATAAACAACTTCAGCAGAACATTAAACTTTTTACTACTCCATTGGTTTTCCGAATAAATACAAAACTAATCACAATGAAAAAATCAATGTTATGTTTACTAGGAGCCTCTGTAATGCTGTGGGCCTGTAACACAAATCCTAATGCAGCAGATGGTAGCGAAAGTGACACTACCCAAGTAATGGAAAATGAAACGGTGGTAGCCGAAGCGGAAAACGATGCTCCGGAAACGTATGAACGTGGGAGTTTGAAAATTTACCCCGCTCCTGCTTCTCCTGAATATGCTGATGCTAAGCTAATGCGCATAAAACCTGAGGATATGGCCAACGTGGCAAAAGGCGCTGTGAAATTCGATTTTAAAGTTGAAAATTATGATTTAGGTATGCAAACACCTGATGCAGCTGATAAAGGTTTGGCTAACAGCGATAAGGGTCAACATATTCATTTAATTGTAGATAATAGTCCATATTCAGCGCATTATATGCCAGGTTTAGAAAAAGAATTTGAAATGGGAAATCATTATGCAATAGCCTTCCTTTCTCGTTCGTATCACGAAAGTGTTAAAAACCCAAATGCTTTTCAAGTATTTCAGTTTAGCACCGGTACACAAGGTAAGGATATGGACAAACCGTATGATTTAACGCAACCCATGTTGTTTTATAGCCGTCCAAAAGGTGACTATAAAGGCGCTGACACCAAAAAGGTATTGTTTGACTTTTATTTGAGCAACGCTGAGCTTGCGCCTGATGGCATGAGTGTAATGCTAACTATTAACGATAGTCTTGATTTTGAGTTTGATAAATGGCAGCCTTACATAGTGGAAGGATTACCAATGGGTGAAAATACCTTTACTATTAAGTTAACTAATGCCCAAGGCACGGTAGTGAATAGTGAGGTAAATGTTATTGAAAGAAAGTTTACGTTAAGTGAGTAAAGATATACATAACAAGGAGTTGCATACTAAAACAACTCCTTGTTATATGTTAAATTAAAAATTTCTTGTTGTATTTTTCTTACAATTAATTTTTACAGTTTATTTTAGCCTATTAATTAAACATTCAAAATTTTAAAAATGAAAAAACTTTTACTTGGACTTTTTACTATAGCTGGCTTAACAAGCTTTGCTCAACTAGATTTATCGGTTACCTCGATTATTTCACCGGCAAATGGATCTACGGTTGCTGATTTAGCTCAAACACCTTCAAAATTTGTTGTAACCAACGTTGGTACTACAACACTAGCGGCTGGTGATACTATCTTTTTTAGAAATGAATTGAATGCTACTACCCAAACTTATGTAAGCGGAGGCAATCAAGTTAATGTTTTCATACGCGTTTTACCTCGCGCGGTTGGTCCAAATGATACTGTTTCTGCAACTATTACTTTGCCAATTGCTTGGTCAAATGCAGGTGTATCATCAGGCTCTTCTTTTACTTGGGGTTTTAATGTAAGAGGTACTACTTGCTGCCCTACTGTGAATGATCAAAACACCGCTAACGATGTTGCTTTTGTTACCCTTAACGCAAGCGGTACAGTTGGAATAGAGGAAGAAATCGAAAGTATTAAGCCTATTATCTCTTTATCTAGAGGAAATATTATAGTTAGTGCTTCTAATGTTACTTCTAGTACTACGGTTGAAGTATTTGATCTTGTAGGAAAACAAATCTTAAGCGGTAAATTAGGAGAAGGTGAAGTTGTAGATAAGCGTTTCAACTTAACCAATGCTACTAGCGGTATTTATTTAGTTGTTATAAAAGATGGCAATAGTGTTATTACTACTCAAAAAGTAATGAAATAAGATATCTTATTTACATTGAGTTAAAGGAAAGTGGTTTGATAATATATCAAACCACTTTTTTTTTTGCTCACTGATTAGTGAAAAATTGGATTAACAAACGTTGCTTGTTCTCCTACTTTTCTTTCCTCCGCATATTTATATTCACGGTTTCCACCAATATAGAAAAGGCCACCGCTGCGTATATATATCCTTTATTTATATGCTGATGTAAGCCATCAGCCACCAATACAAAGCCGATGAGTATTAAAAACGACAATGCCAAAATTTGAAGCGTAGGGTATTTTTCAATAAAGTTTGCAATGCGTCCGGCAAAAACTAACATTATGGCCAAAGAAATTACTACGGCAATAATCATAATTAGTACTTCTTCCGTCATGCCCACAGCGGTGAGTATAGAATCAAAAGAAAATACAATATCCAAAAGCCCAATTTGAATAATAATAGAAACAAAGCTTTTGGCTGCAACCGATTTCATTTTGCTCTTATCCTCTTCCCTGCCACCTGCGTCTATTTTATGATGAATTTCACTCGTACTCTTCCCGATAAGGAAAAAACCACCTAACAGTAAAATTATATCTCTCCCGGTAGCTTCAAAACCAAATATTTCAAAAAGTGGTTGGGTAAATCCAATAATCCATGTAATACCCAATAGCATAATTATCCTAAATATTAAGGCTAAACCGATACCTGCTGTGCGCGCCTTTTTACGATTTTCTTCCGGTAATTTGTTTGTTAACAAACTAATGAAGATGATGTTATCAATACCTAATACAACCTCTAATAAAGTAAGCGTAAGCAGTGATAGCCATGCCGCTGGTTCTAAAAATACTTCAAATGACATACGGTGATTTTAAAGATTTAATGGTTGAAAGTTCAAAGTTGAAAGTTGAAAGTTAAAAGTTAAAAGTTGAAAGCTTGAGGGAAAATGCCATAACCTGGTGGAACGTTGATTTGTAGATTTTATGTACGTGCAATAAAATAAAGCACATTGAATCCCACTAAAACAAAACTCCAAACAAGCACTTGAATAAGCGTTGCTTGGAGTTTTTTTGTTAAAAAAGCTTTTTATTTTTTGGTTAAAAACGAATACTTTTCACCAAACATCAACATTTGCTCCGTAAAATCGGTAGGGTATTCTATGTTAATATCGGTAATAGAATCACCGCTCATTACAGGTACCATTACCGGTTGTATAAAACCTTGATAAGGCGCTAAATCAAACTTTTTTGCTCGCTCTAGTACTTCAGCGTGTATGTCGGCATTTACCGCTACACCATATTTTTCAACCAACGCTTTGCCCGCTGCATAATCTCCTTCCGACTTAATTCGTTGAACTTCGCGTAATTGATCACCAAAAATTTTCCGAAGCTTTTTGTAATCATTTACCACAAAATAGGTTTTACCATTCAAGGTTTTCTTTTCAATTACATTTTCTTCTTTCCCTGTTTCATAAGCCCAAGCAGCAACTAATTGGCGATTACGCATATGATCTTCTTCAATTACATCACCCGGTTCTAATCTGCGCAATTGCAACATCATACCGTTACGGATGTAATTGTCGTACTCGGCTTTTCCAACATCTAGGGTTTCTATCAATCCAAGCTCTATTAATTTAGGATCCATCAAATAATACAGTGCAACTAAATCCGCTCTTCCTTCCTCCAAAGTACTAGCGTAATTTTTAAGCGTTTCTTTAGGTGTACCTACCCCTTTATTAATTTTCCCTGATGCATGGCCTACTACTTCATGCAAGGCTGTGTGCATTTTACTGGCAATGTCGCCATACTTTTTAGCACGTTCTAATTCTTCGGTGCTAAATACAAATTCTTCTAAGAAACCTTTCCCTTTAGCCTTATCATAGGCATGTTCAATATTGGCTAAACTTACTGATTTAGAACCATGCTGTGTACGAATCCAATTAGCATTAGGTAAGTTTACACCAATAGGCGTGGCGGGTGTAGTAGCTCCTGCTTCCCCTGCTACATTTACCATTTTATAAGAAACACCTTTTACATCTGGTTTCTTATGCTCATTCATAATAGATGAATTATCCTCAAAGTACTTGATGTTTTCGCTCAATACAGCCATTTTTCGGCTTGCGTCAAAGTCTTTAATCTGCACCACGGTTTCGTAGGTTGCCTTATAACCTAATGGATCATCATATACTTCAATAAAGGAGTTTATGTAATCAATATCTCCTGCTGTATCGTTTACCCATGCAATATTATACGCGTCCCAAAGTTTTAAATCACCACTTTCATAATAAGAAATTAGCAGACCTAATGCCTTTGCTTGTTGCTCATTTTCAGCAACACTTTTTGCTTTTTTAAGCCACATTACAATGTTGGTAATTGCCGCGCTGTACATGCCTCCAACCTTCCAAGTAGCCTCTTCTAAACCATTTGCACCACGAATTAACTTAGAGTTTAATCCGTAAGAAATAGGTTCTGTATCAGTGCTGTCAATCATTGTTTTATAAAAGGCAATGGCTTCATCTTCCGTAATATCCGCATCATAAAAATTAACCGCAGAAGCCAGCAGTAAATCTTTGTTAGAATCCTTGCTTACTTTTTTAGCATCCTTTTCGTTAAAAATTACAGCAAATGCTGCATCGCTCAACGTGGCATCAGAAGCAAGTATAAGTTGCTTTAGATAACCCTCACTAAAACCTGGTTTAAACTTTTGATTGCTGTAATGATGATGAATACCATTGCTAAACCAAACACGCTTAGTGTATTCCATAAAGTTTTTCCAACTATCTTCTTGCTTGTTGCCTGAGTAGTTTTTAACTATGGTTTCCAGCGCTTGTCTAATTTCCAAATTATGGCGGTAAAACTGATCCCATGTAATATCCCTCCCGCTAAGGCCGGCTTGTGTTAAATAGTAGGCTAGCTTTTTTTGCTTTAAGCTAAGTTCTTCCCATCCAGGTATTTGAAAACGTAAAATGCGTAAATCAGCAAACTGCTCTGTTTGCCATTCAAAATTATCTTCAGTTGTCATTTCTGTATGTTCTTCCATTTTATTATTTGTTGATTGCCTGCATCCGCTAAGAGCGATACAAACCGCTGCCAGTAAGCTTAGTTTTTTCATTTGCTAAAAAATTTAAGGTGTGAAGGTACAAATAGGTTACGAGCAAATCAGTAGCATGTGCAACTCTTGTTAAAAAGGCTTATCCGTTAATAATCCCCTTTACCTTTATTACATTTGCAACTTTGCAAAAACAAGGCGATAAATTTTCACGTTTATTTTGAAGTGAAAAAACGCTAGAACGTCTTTCGGTATTAATGTACCGAAAACCCAAACATATAATACAGCATGGCGCATACTCCAAAAATCATTTATACAAAAACAGATGAAGCCCCGGCATTGGCTACTCATTCTTTTTTACCTATTGTAGAGGCATTTGCCAAACAAGCGGGAGTAGTTTTAGAAACTAGGGATATTTCACTTGCGGGTAGAATTTTAGCTCAATTTCCTGATTTATTAGAAGAAAATCAGCGTTTTACAGATGATTTGGCGGAATTAGGAGCATTAGCAAAAACGCCTGAAGCTAATATTATAAAGTTGCCGAATATTAGTGCTTCCATACCACAGCTAGAAGAAGCAATTGCTGAACTGCAAAGCTTGGGGTATAATATTCCTGATTATCCGCGCCAAGCACAAACAGAAGATGAAAAACAGAATAAAGCTAAATACGATAAGGTAAAAGGAAGTGCCGTAAACCCTGTATTACGCGAAGGAAATTCTGATAGAAGAGCACCTAAAGCTGTGAAAGAATATGCTAAAAAGCACCCTCATCGCATGGGTGATTGGCGTTCAGATTCACAAACCAATGTGGCTAGTATGCAGGAAGGTGATTTTTACGAAAGTGAGCAATCGGTAACGGTAAAAAAACCTACCACCGTTACGATACGATTGACTAAATCAGATGGGAGCACCGAAACTTTAAAGTCATCCATTTCAATTTTAGAGAATGAAGTAATCGATGCTTCCTTTATGCGTGTAAGTACTTTACAAAAGTTTTTGCAGCAAGCTAAGGAGGAGGCAAAGCAAAAGAACATCTTGTTTTCTATTCACTTGAAAGCTACCATGATGAAGGTAAGCGACCCAATAATTTTTGGTCATGCCGTAAAGGTGTTTTTTGCTGACGTATTTAACAAACACACAGCCTCTTTAAAAAATGCAGGGGTTAACTCAAATAATGGATTAGGTGATTTATTCTCCAAAATAGCATCGCTTCCAGCGGAGGAGAAAAATGCTATTGAGCGAGACATTGATGCCGCTATAGAAAATGGGCCAAATTTAGCCATGGTGAATTCAGATAAAGGTATTACTAACTTACACGTTCCCAGCGATGTGATTATTGATGCTAGTATGCCGGCCATGATTCGCACCAGTGGACAAATGTGGAATGCAGCGGGAAATCAGCAGGATACACTTGCTATTATTCCTGATCGATCGTATGCTGGTGTATATCAAGAAACAATTGACTTTTGTAAAGAGCATGGAGCTTTTGACCCAACTAAAATGGGTAGTGTTAGCAACGTAGGTTTAATGGCTCAAAAGGCAGAGGAATATGGCTCACATGACAAGACATTTGAAATAAATTCAGATGGAAAGGTGGAAGTAATTGATGATGCGGGTACTGTTTTAATGCATCACGAGGTGGAAGCTGGCGATATATGGCGCATGTGCCAAGTTAAGGATGCACCTATTAGAGATTGGGTAAAGCTTGCCGTAAATCGAGCGAGAGCTACAAAGAGCCCTACCATTTTTTGGTTAGATGAAAAACGTGCACATGACAGTGAATTAATAAAAAAAGTAGAAAGCTATTTAAAGAATCACGATACCGATGGTTTAGATATACGCATTATGAATCCGGTAGCGGCTACTCGTTTTTCCTGTGAAAGAATTAAAGAGGGTAAAAATACGATTTCTGTTACGGGCAACGTATTGCGCGACTATTTAACTGATCTATTTCCCATATTGGAAGTAGGCACTAGTGCAAAAATGCTTTCAATTGTACCCCTTATGAATGGTGGTGGTTTGTTTGAAACTGGTGCAGGAGGTTCTGCACCAAAACATGTAGAACAATTAGTGGAAGAAAACCACTTACGTTGGGATTCTTTGGGTGAGTTTTTAGCCCTAGGTGCTTCTTTAGAGCATTTGGGAAAAACCTTTAATAATGACCGTGCTTTAGTGTTAGCTGAAGCATTAGATAAAGCTACTATTAAGTATTTGTTAGATAATAAGTCGCCTTCCCGAAAGGTAAACGAGCATGATAATCGTAGTAGCCACTTTTATTTAGCGCTATACTGGGCTAGAGCATTAAGCGTGCAGATTAAAGATGATGAGTTGCAACGAGTAATGGGTAATTTTTACAATAAACTGAGTAGCGAAAAAGCGGTGATTGAACAAGAATTACTAGATGTGCAAGGTAAATCAGTTGATATTGGTGGATATTATTTACCTGACCATAAAAAGGTTACAGAAATTATGCGTCCTAGTAAAACATTTAACGCCATTATTGAGGGAATTTAGAGGAAAGACGTAAGTTGAATGTTAAAAGGACAAATGTTCTATGTTCAGTGTGGATATTTACATCAACTTGCTTTTACGGTACACTATCTTTTGCCGTGTATCATTATCCTTGAAAGAGATTTTCGTGTAAGATGAAAAAAGCACTTTTCATATTTTTTATGGTGTTGCTATCAATGCTACAAGCAAATGCGCAGCAGCGCAAGGTTTGGGTAGATACTGATATTCAATTTGATAAATTTGGGAAAGATGTAGATGATGGCGTTGCATTAATCATGCTTTTGCAGGATACCACGGTGGAAATTGTGGGGATTAGTTTGATACAAAATGTGGAACATGGCGCAGAAGTAACCCAAAGAATATTGGGATACTATGCGGATTATGAAATTCCCATTTATAAGGGCACTAATGAAGCTTCCGATTCTTACGGCATAGAAACGCCCGCTGTAAGTGCATTGGCCGAAGCTTTAAAAAAAGAAAAATTGGCCGTACTAGGATTAGGTCCGGCTACAAACATTGCAAATTTGCTGAAATTTTATCCAGAAGTGGTTTCTAATATTTCGGAAATTGTGTTTTGTGCCGGACGTACAAAAGGAGCCGTTTTTTTACCGGAAGGTTCTAAAAAATATTTGCCTGATTATAATTTTGAAAAGGATAGTGCGTCTTTTAAACGTGTTTTAGAACATCCCAGCCTAAATATTTTACTGGCTAGCTATCAATCTGCCAGCAGTATCTATTTACAAAAGGAAGATATTAAAAAGCTAAAAAAGAGAGGTTTAAGTGGTGATAAATGGGCGTATCGCCAAATGCGTAATTGGATTTTTGGTTGGAAAGTATCTTTAAAAGTAGATGGCTTCATTCCTTTTGATGCCATGACGATTGGTGCACTACTTTACCCTGAATATTTTGAATTTGAAACACTTCCCGCTCAAATAAACTACCGAAAAAACGATTCGGAGTTTTTAATAAAGGCGGATTATAAGCATTATTTAGAAGTGGCACCAAACCAAACCGGTAGAATGGTACGGTTTGCTTATCCCGCAAAAGCGGAGTATAAAGAAAAGTTAATGGAATTACTTTTATAGCGGTACAGCTACATTAGTTAAAACAACCTCACATTAAATACACGCTCAAACACTCTGTTTTAATCCCATTATCCTATACTATAAATTGCTACAAACGCGGTAATTGAAATTATATAGAAAATGAGAATTTAAATACGGCATTTTTAAGCTCAATTAGTTTAATAGATCAAAACTAGCATTGTTTATTGCTTTTAAAAGAGGTTTTGGTTTTAGCTAGCAAGAAACATTATTTTTAAACTGCTCGTTTTTTACTTTCCTCCTTAGAAGCAATTGCTTTCTTTACTAAAATCCAGCTCAAATTTTAAACTTTTTAAGAATAAATTGCGTAACCGACTGTTTACATATATATTTGTAACCGAATAGTTACGTAATTTATGAGAAGAGATGTTTTCCAAGCCATTGCTGACCCGATTAGAAGAGATATTATTGAATTGCTAGCTAAGGATTCTTTAAGCGTAAATGAAGTAGCTAAAAAGTTTAAAATCAGCAGGCCTGCAATTTCCAAACATCTAAAAATTTTAAATGAATGTGGGTTAATCGACTTTAATCAAGTAGGTAGAGAACGTTTATGTTTAATTAAACCAAAAAAACTAATTCCCGCTTTTTTATGGATAAAACAATACAATGCACTTTGGGAAAACAGAATAGATTCCTTTGAAAATTACATTAATCAATTACAAACAAAAAGCGATAAAAATGAGTGATTTAACAAACAGAACTTTAACAATTGAAAAAACATTTAATGCACCTTTACACATAGTTTGGGAAGCTTGGACGCAACCGGAACACATTTTAAAGTGGTGGGCTCCCAATGGGATGGAAATCAAACTAATTGAACATAATTTTACGGTTGGTGGACAATGGAAATATTCTATGCCAATGCCAGATGGAAATGAATTTATATCAGAAGGAACATACCAAGAGATTATCGAATTAACAAAAATCGTTACTTCAGCAAATTTTAAGCCTATGACGGAAGGAGTTGAGTTACAAACATATTTTAAAGCTGATGGAGAAAAAACAACACTTACATTTAGCGTAATTCACGCTACACCTGAATATTGTAAACAACAGGAAGAAATGGGATTCTATAATGGCTGGGGTTCTGCTTTAAACAGATTAGAAGCAATTTCAGAATCACTAGCAACATAATTAATGAAGGCAAACCCAACGAATTTTCCATGCCAAAATTTTTAAAAATTAGCTTTTGGGCTATAGGAATTTCAACACTTCTAGTTGTTGGATTTGTAGTATTTAGTTTTTTTAATTCCACACGGCTGCAAGGAAAATCAATTGGTGCGTATGATAAAACTTATTCCGAATATATCAATAATGGTGACATAATTTTCCAAACTTCAAAATCCAGTCAGAGCAGCGCTATTCAATTAGCAACTAATTCGAAGTACAGTCACATGGGTATTATTTACGAAAATAACGGACAATTTTTTGTTTACGAAGCTGTACAACCTGTGAAATTAACACCACTTAAACAATGGATAAGTCGTGGAGAAAATGGACATTATGTGATTAAACGGCTGGCCAATGCTGACCAAATTTTAACACGTTCGATTTTAGATAAAATGAAACAGATTGGAGAGCAATTTAGAGGAAAGCCATACGATGTTTACTTTGAGTGGTCTGACGATAAAATTTATTGTTCGGAACTGGTATGGAAAATTTACAAACAAGCAACGGGCATTGAAATAGGAAAACTTGAAAAGCTATCCGACTTTGATTTGAGTAACAACATTGTAAAAGCTAAAATGAAAGAGCGCTACGGAGAGAGTATCCCAATGAATGAAAAAGTGATTTCGCCAGCAGCTATGTTTAACTCAGACAAACTGATAACGATAGAAGAAAAACGAAAATAAGCATCAGCAATAGCTAAAAACTATTTGAAAATGGATGAAGATACGACTGACAAAATTTTAGATTTGCAACCTTTAGCCAGCGGGGCATATCGCTTACTCATAAAATGGAATAATTTGGTTTTTGAGCGAAGTGTGATCCGCTATAAATCATAATGCATTGAAATATTTTTTACTCCTTTTTGCTTTTATCGTAAATTTTCCCTCACGGGATGTTCCCTCCTACTCGGTAAACGAACTAATTGGCATTGTAGAGCCTTCGGATAATAAAGCTTTTGATAAACTGCGGAGTAAGTACACTACCAAAGAATCAGCGTATTTACGTGATGAAGTATATGATGCTTTTAAAGACATGTGGAAAGATGCCAAGCGCGATGATATTGATTTGATAATCATTTCGGCTACCCGAAGCAAAGATTACCAAAGTGGAATTTGGAACCGCAAGTGGAACAGCTTTGGCGGAGATGAAGCTACTAGAGCGGAACGCATTTTACAATACAGCAGTATGCCCGGCAGTAGTAGGCACCATTGGGGAACTGATTTTGATTTAAACAGCTTGGAAAACAGTTATTTTGAAACGGGTCAAGGATTAAAAATATACACTTGGCTCCAAAAAAATGCACATAAATATGGTTTCTTTCAGCCTTATACCGGTTTTAACGCTTTTCGCGATGCTGGATATAGGGAAGAAAAATGGCATTGGAGCTACTACCCTACTGCCAGTAAAATTCAACGTGCTTACAACCATCATATTACTTACCAAAAGTTAAATAACTTCAATGGATCTGAATATGCAGAACTACTAGACGTGATTAATAATTATGTAAATGGTATAGAGGTAGATGAGCGAGTGAAAGGTTTTAAAGAGGATTAACATTGTATTGTTACATGGTTTCCAATATTTCTTGTTTTCTAAAATTTAGCATTTTAATGATTAAATTTTTGGGAAAGGGTTTATCTGGTGGAAACTGCACGAATCCTTTACCCTGCTTATAGTCTTTTAACTCGTTTGATACTTTGCCCAGATAGTGGCAAATGGATAGAAACTTATAATTAAGTAGTTCCACAGCATCAGGTAAAGTCTCCCTAATAATGTTTCTTAATGCTTGTAAACTTCCTGCATTTTCTTGGGCTGATGCGCAATGTAGGCGTCTATCGTCTCAAAATTTGGCATTGAACCTTTCTTACCCATTTAGTTTACATGTTTTAAAATTGATGTTCGTTTACTGGGAATTAATCATCCTATAAAGTACACTCAAATTTTACATACCATCTTTAAACAAATCTCCACTTAAAAATTAAAGCCAAAATGAAGCCCCGGCTCACCAATTAAGTAATTGGGCCACTTATTATTAAGTGCGGCAAAAGCATCAGGCATTTTTGTGTAAAACGGCCGGTGCACTACCGCAAGAGAAGGCTCTATAAAAAATCGGTTTTTAAAAAACTTAAACTGATACCCTAAGCGATAGGTATTAAACATTTGATATCCATTTTTAATTTTGTTACCACTTTCATCTACAAAGGTTTGCCGCGCATTCATTACATGAACAGCTGCGTATAAACCCTTCCATAAAAAACGTTGATACGCCAGCGCTACTCCTATTTCGCGGATGTAGCCAGGAAACTCTTCTTCAGGCGCTTCAAAGGATGACGATAACGGTGGAATACCTAAAGGCCAAGCGTACTTCCACGTTTTTGCTTCTATAGAAATAACATCTTTAGGCGTAATACGGTAACCAACATTCAACTGTACAAAATCAGGTGTATTAGTTGGTAATAGATTACCCAACATAAAAAAAGTACTGCCTATAAAATATTTGTAATTGATAGAATCTTGCTCTTCAATTTGTGCTTTCGCTATAAACGAAATGAAGAGTAAAGCTGCTATTACGAATGAAGTGCGTTTTTGCATAACCATTTTATTTAGTGATACGCAAAACTAATTCAGTGGTGTAGCTGCACTCCTTAACTTAAGTTAAGAAACATAAACTACCACAAAAGAGCGCTAACCATTTACATTTTATCCGCACTGCTTGCCACTAATCTTGCACGCATTCGGCTTAAAGATTGTGCTGTAATGCCTAGGAAACTGGCAATTTGGTATTGCGGTACACGTTGGAATAAATCCGGGCGGGTTTTAAGTAAATCTAAATACCGTTGCTCAGGTGAAGAGGTTTTAAAATCATCAAAATCAGCGGTATTTTTAGCCAGTAACTTTTCCGATAGTACACGGCATAAGGTTTCAAAACGTGGAAACTGTTCAAACATCGCCCTTTCTATTTCTGAATTTCCTACTAAAAGAATAGAATCTTCCACACATGAAATGTAGTGCTTAGAAGGCTCTTGATTAATCTTAGATAGTGGTTCTAAAGATTCGGCTTCTGTGTAAAAAGCGGTGGTTTTCTCTTCACCATCTATTATGTAATAAGTTCTTATACAGCCTTTAAGTATAAAATAACCATAATCAGAACGCTGACCTTCTTTTAACAGAATAGTGCCTTTTTTAAATTGCTTAAAAAGATTTAACGCTTTAATAGCCTGTTTTTCAGCATCGGTTAACGCAATAAATTTAGACAAGTAATCAAAAAGTAAGTGCTCCATTTTTTTGGTGTTTGTTATTCTTTGGTATATAACTTATTAGGCGTTAATATCAACTGTGCGCAATGTTACGATTAGTTTGCAACTAAACTATTTTGGATAGGTGAAACCATCTTGCGGTGCTATAGATACCTGAGCAAAAACATAGCATGCGAGAAGTTTCGAGAATTTACTTCACATAAAATTACGTACAAAAGTCCACCTTAAAACAAGCCTGAAACATTTCCCTCCATATCTATCGTAATGTTTTCCGCAGAAGGCGTTGCGGGTAAGCCGGGCATTCTAAGCATATTACCCGCAATAGGAATAATAAACCCCGCGCCAGCAGCAATCTCAAACTCCCGAATATGTATATCAAAATCTTTAGGTCTGCCCAATAGCTTTTCGTTATCACTCAAGCTTTTTTGTGTTTTTGCCATGCAAATGGGAAGCTTACCATAACCTAAGTCCTCAAATCGCTTTAGTTGCTTTTTAGCCGTAGCGGCAAGTATTACATTTTTAGCTCCATAAATGGTTCTGCAAATCTTTTCAATTTTAATGGTTGGTGTGTCTTCTAAATCATAGGTAGGTGTAAATTTTGATTGGCACATTTGGGCTGCAGCAACCACTTTTTCTGCCAATTCGGTGCAACCTTTTCCACCATCAGCCCAGCCATAACTTAACGCTACCGGCACGCCTATTTTTTTACAATGGGCGTACATCAATTCTTTTTCAGCTTCCGTATCGCTTGTAAAAGCATTTACAGAAACTACCACCGGCAAGCCAAAACTTTTAATGCTTTCAATGTGCCTTTCCAAATTAGGCATTCCTTTAGCCAAGGCCTCTGTATCTTCTTCCGTTAAACATTCCAAAGGTTTTCCTCCGTGGTATTTAAGAGCGCGTATGGTGGCTACCACCACCACTGCTTTTGGTGATAAACCGGCTTTTCTGCATTTTATATTTAAGAATTTCTCAGCACCTAAGTCAGCGGCAAAGCCAGCTTCTGTAACTACGTATTCCCCCAAACTCATGCCCATTTTGGTGGCGATAATGGAATTTGTGCCTTGCGCGATATTAGCAAAAGGGCCTCCATGAATAATGGCAGGATTTCCCTCTAGGGTTTGCACCAAGTTTGGTTTTATAGCATCTTTTAATAAAACCGCCATTGCACCCGATGCATTAAGGTCTTTTGCATACACCGGGTTTCCTTTAAAAGTATCACCTATGTATATATTTCCACACATTTCCTGTAAATCAGTTATGTTTTTACATAAACATAAAATGGCCATAATTTCAGAAGCAGCTGTAATGTTAAAACCCGTTTCGCGCGGAACGCCGCCGGTTTTGCCACCCAAAGCAGCAACGATATTGCGGAGTGCACGGTCGTTCATATCCATACAGCGTTTCCAAATAACGGTGCGTGGGTCTATATCTAAATTTCCACTTTTACTTTGTATGTTGTTATCAATGAGTGCGGCTAGTAAATTATTGGCCATACCAATAGCATGAAAATCACCTGTAAAGTGTAGGTTTATATCCACCATAGGAATAACCTGACTCCAGCCACCACCTGCAGCGCCACCTTTCATTCCGAAAACCGGGCCCAAGCTTGGTTCTCTGAGTACCACCACCGATTTTTTACCAATGTGATTCAAGCCATCGCTTAAACCAATGGAGGTGGTTGTTTTTCCCTCACCAGCCGGAGTTGGGGTAATGGCAGTAACTAAAATGAGATTGCTTTCATTCACACGCTGCTTATCTATAAGGTCTAATGGTAATTTGGCTTTATTGTTACCGTAGTATTCTAAGTATTCCTCTTTGAGTGCTAACTTTTTAGCTACCTCTCTAATGTGTACGCACGTTACCTTTTGTGCAATTTCTATATCCGTCATTTTTGTTTTGTATGCTTAAACTTGTTCCATTTTTTATGCATGCAACATCAGTTGATGCGTTTAACCTCCCTCCTTTTTTACGGTTCTAAAGTATGTTATTTTCCTTAGTTACTTTAGTTGATACTTAGCATTTGCACAAAGTGCCTCTACGCTACACTTTTTGCTAAACGACCTTTCTTTTCAATTTACTTACCCATAAAATGGGAGAAAATAGATCCGTGCACCGCGCATAGTGCTGGGTACATATAGGTAACCGTTACCGTTGCGTTAATAAGTAGATGCCCTTAGCATAGTAGAAGAGCCTCTACTTACCTGCTCAATCAACTCTTACACAACAGAAATGCAGAAAGTGATTGCAACGAAAAGCAGAAAATACCTGAGCATTACCAATCATCCTATTTTTTCTGCTTGTAGTCATCCAAATCTTTATATGAAGATATGTGCCTAAGCTAAAATCCGCTTATCATTTAAAATTACAATGATACCGCACTATACATAAATGTTGCAAAAATGCTCCTTCACACATTTATCATCACCATACATCATGTATTCTAGTTAGTATATCAATAAAATTTGTCTTTATTACGCTTCGTAAACTTGTTTATATTATAAACTTAATTACATTTGTACCATAAAATATAGAAACATGAATCAACAATTATCAGAAGAACAAAGTCTTTCCATTATTAACGAAATGATATACAAGGGTAAAACCAATCTTAAAGAGAAAAGTGCTTTTTACCTTATTTGGGGTTGGGCCGTACTATTGGCAGCCGGAATAGAATATATTATTCTGTCGGTTAGTACTAGTAATTTTCATTGGTTGAGCTGGCCAATATGTATGGCTGGTGCCGGATTACTTTCTATGTATGAAGGAAGAAAGCAACAAAAAAACAGACAGTACATAACCTTTACCGATAACGCTATGAAATACACATGGATTGGTTTTATCCTGTACCTGCTAATTGTACTTTTTATGAGTAGCCTAATAGGTTGGGCAGCTGCGTATGTTTTAATTATTGGATTATATGGCTTGGGTACGTTTATTTCCGGAGGTATATTAAAGTTTAAACCCTTACTGATAGGTGGTGTTTTGAGTTTAGCCTTAAGCTTACTTTCCATACTTATGTATGAAACCTTTGGTTCCTTTAAAAATATCCTCTTATTACTATGCCTTAGTATTATTGTGAGTTATTTAATACCTGCCTATATACTTAGAGCAAAAAAAGAAGCTTATGTTGCCTGATTTAGACCCCCTACTCCACGCTCAATTACGCTTACAAATTATATCGTTATTGGCACAGTTTGAGTCAGCCGAATTTAATTTTTTGCTAGAAAAAACGGGTGCTACACGTGGCAATATTTCCGTACAACTTAAAAAACTAAGTGAAGCCAAGTATATAAGCATAAGCAAAAGCTTTGGCGAAAGCTACCCGATAACTACCTGTAGCATTACCAGCAAAGGGAGAAACGCTTTGGAAACGTATGTGCAAAGCATTAATACGTACTTAAAAATGGCTAATCAAAATAAAAAATAAACCAAATATATCTTTTACCATGAGTACATTAAAATTGAAACTTACCCTACTCTGCGCCCTACTGTACGGTATTACCACGGGCATAAAAGCACAAAGCAACGTGCAACCTAATGAAATGAGTACCGCGCTAAGCTTAGGCTTCCAGTTAAACCAGTTTCAAAACGACTTTGGTTTAGGTGCTCAACTTACTACACCCTATTTTTTTTACGACCGTATGGCCGTCAAGACTCGCGCCAACCTCATGTTTTTAGAACATATTGAGGGTAATGCCTACACTTGGACGCCCTATACCAATATTAGCCTGGGCTTAGTAGGCACCAGTGCTCGGGTTTCCAATTTTATGCATCTATATGGTGAAGGAGGCGTTTTACTAATACTACCCGCAGACAATTTTTCCTCACAAGATGCAGTGGTTGGCGGCTATGGTATTTTTGGCTTTGAGTTTTACCTTTTTTCTAGTGGCAACTATTTTATTGAAATTGGTGGTGTAGGAAGTGGAGCTACGGCCGACAAAATTCCGTTTAACCCTATTTATAGTAACGGATTGAGCATTAGCACCGGCCTTAGATTTTTCTTCTAATTTTATTCTGACTCACTCAACATTACAATTCAATAAACTCTTTTTATTACATGTAGATTTTGCTTCTTTAAGTGTACCAATAAAGCACAGCCCGTTTTTAGCTTCATTAATTATTAGCTAAAACTCTCATAATTAATTTACGCTTTAAAATTTCCACCTGTAAATAACAAAAAATCTGCTTATCAACTAACTGAGTGTTCCGAACTTATTTCGGAATGTATCAAAAGGGTGAATATTGGAAAAGAATGAAGCGCGTTTTTATCTCCTTGTAATCACCCTTCGATACAATTCTCTTTCAGAGAATCACTCAGGATGACATTGCGTTGCACTAAATCTATTAACATCTCAAAAACTATTGAACCACCAAAATGTGGACTAGTAATGGGGTGGCTTAAAATTCAACCTAGCATTTGAAACCCGAATCAACCTATCAACGAAAGGTTACCCTGAGTGTTCCGAACTTGTTTTTACAGTTGATTTTCTGAACAAGAAATGACAGTAAGAGTAACAAGAATTATGTAAATGAAGTGTTTCATTTATTATTGGACTTCACTTATAGGTAAAATTATTATTTATTCGCTTATCAGTCTTAAGCTGAAGTAAATATACCAAAACCCCTTACTCACTCCTCCTTCCCCACCACCTCAAAACTACTCTCCACCCTATTTCCTGCTTCGTCCATTACAGTAAGTTTGTGCTTACCGCTTTTCATTTGTAGGGGCAATTGGTGAAAGGTTTCGGTGGTGCCCAAATAGGCGCCATCTAAATGCCAGTAGAGCGTTTGAGAAGCTTGGAGTAAAGCCATTTCTGCTACCAAGCTGTGTTGCTTTCCGTTTAACTCAAAAGGTAAATAATACGTGCTACCGTTTCGCGGATACAGTATTTCTATTTCGCCCAAAAGCTGTGCACTACAAGCCGCTGACCATTTTGGTAAAAAGCGATAGGCACTGTTTTGCTTGGCATAATACCACGCTTGCGCGGGCGGCAACGTAAAAATAGTGTCGGTGGTAATAGTGCCTGTGGCGCAACTGTGATTTACGCGGTTTCCGGTGGTAGCATCTACCAGAAAGCTTTGGTGATACACGCATGATTTTACTGAATTAGCCGCCTTTTTAGGTAAAAAATCTAAATAGGTTTCTGGGCAAACTTCAGAAGCCAACACACCACTTTTACTACACAGAGCGGCTTCTTGCATTTCATTATACGGAATTGGAAAATTCGCTTGCGTTTGCGTGCTGTTCAACACATCAAACAAAATTGGCCCGGCTATTTCAGCACCCACCAAACCCGGACGGCCTTCTCCATCTGCATTACCTACCCAAACTACGCATACGTATTTGTTGGTAATGCCCACCGCCCACGCATCGCGAAAGCCAAAGCTTGTACCCGTTTTCCACGCAATATTTCCAGAATTAAAAAATTGCCAACCCATTTCACTGTCTGGTCGGTTTACCTTTTTCATAGCTTTTAAGGTGTGGTGTAAGGCGCCCAAATCAAAGGGATTTTTTAGCGTTGAAAGTGTATCTGATTGCTGCCAATGCACACGAGTAATCGTGTTTTCAAGCGCTTTACCTGTTGTGTTGTAACTGTTTAAGGATTTTGCCATTAGGCGATACGCTTGCGCCAAATCATAGGCGGTAACTTCTGCACCGCCTAAGATGAGCGACAATCCATAATGGTTTGAAGATTTACCAAAAGTGGAAAAACCCAATTTTTGCACATCTGCTTTAAAGCGACTAATACCATAATCACGCAGCATCAGCACAGCCGGAATATTTAGCGAGCGGTACAAGGCTTCATCAGCCGGCACGGCACCATCATATTGCTCAATATAGTTTTCTGGCGTAAAGCCACCGAGCGTAATGGGAATATCAGCCACCAATTGTTTAGGAAGTAACTCCCCAGCCTGCAACATATTAGCGTATAAAAAAGGCTTTAAAATACTGCCGCTGCTTCTTGGCGTTTGCAACATATCGTTGAACTCTCCATGCACCATGTTGGTTCTTAATTGGTTGCCCACGTAGGCTTTTATGGCGCCTGTTTCTACTTCCACCAAAAGTGCCGCTGCATTGTAAATACCATTGCCCGCGTATTTGCTTTTGTAGCTTTCTAAAATATCGGAAACTTCTTGCTGCCAGCCTACATTAACCGTTGTATGTACTTGCGTACCTTTTTGGTTTTGCTCAGCCAAAGCCAATAGGTGTTCTGCTTTTTGTGGAATAGGAAACGGCTTTTGTGGCAAAGCTTCCAAGGTGGCTAATTGAAACTGCATGGAATCTAAAATGCCTTCGCTGTAAAGCTTACGCAACAGTTTGTCGCGCTTTAGTTTTAGTTTTTCTTCTGCCTTACCAGGCCGAATTAAACCCGGAGCATTGGGCAGCACGGCCAAAGTAGCGGCTTCGGCCCAACTTAAATCAAAACTAGCACGATTGAAATAGCGATATGCAGCGGCTTCTATGCCTACCACGTTGCCTCCAAAAGGCGCGTGGCTGGCGTATAAGTTTAGGATTTCAGCTTTAGAATATCCAAGTTCTAGGCGCGTGGCTAACATTATTTCGTACAGCTTTTCCCAAACGGTGCGCGGTGGGTTTTTTTGGCTTAGCCTAATTACTTGCATACTTATGGTGCTGCCGCCACTCACTACTTTTCCGGCTTTTATGTTTTGGTAAAAAGCTCTGAACATGGAGACAGGATTTACGCCCAAATGCCAATAAAACCAAGCGTCTTCAAACTGTACTACCGCAGTTTTATACTTTTTCAGAAACACTATCGCCTGCGGCAAAACGCCATTGTTCATCTGCGGCTACACGTGCGCCCAACAAGGTGCCCTCTTCTGCATAAAGTACTGTAGAAGTAGGTTCTGTAAAGAGTTGTTTTGGTAAAGCAAAAAAAGTAAACCACACTAAAAAGAGCACTGCCAAAATAAGCGTAATTCTTTTTGCTGTTTTTAGGAATACTTTCAATCTGGTTGGTGATTTGGTTTTACTCAACGAGGGATTAAATGAATCAGTAAAAATTTGTATGTGATCTATTTTATAGCTTAAACTGAAATTATTTCCATTTCCAATCTAGTTGAGTATTCCATGCAACACCTAAAGGTTCAATTAAATTTTCAAGTTGCTGTTTCAGCTGATCATACTCAGAAAGTTTTGATGGAATTATCACACTCTCACCAGTCCTAATTTTTATGAATAAGTTTTCTGAAATCTCATTCACTTCTTTGATCTCAGTCAACTTAATTTTACCCTCTTGATTATCTCCAATATTAACAATAAAGCCATTCTCAAAACTAAGTTCGCTTTCTACACCAAATTTATTGGTGTAATGCTCATGTATATGCTTTGCATAATGCTTTCTATACTGCCAGCGCTGAAGAAAAGGATAAAAAAACAAGGTGATTATTGAAAATCCAAAAAAGTAACGGGATAGAAATCCATCTGTATTTTCTCTTAGTACTAACCCTAGAACTAAAAAACTAACGGTCATTAAAATCCAAGAACGTATTCGTTTAGTCTTTATCCGCTTTGATTTTGATGCCGTAAACAATTGGTGTCTTATAAAATCTTCTTTCTGAAGTGTTATTTTGTACATATAGTATCGGTTAATTTAATATTTCTAACGCTTTGGCTAGGAAAAGCAGACAGTTTCAGATTACACTTCCGTCCATTGAGACAAAACTTAGCTATGAAGAACCAAGTTTGCTTTTAGCACTTTCTGCGTCATGTTTTCTTAAATTTATTGGGATTAGTTTTTTATTTCATTTTCGCACTTTCGCTCTATTGTCAATTCTTTTAAGGTATCACCTTTGAAAAGATAAACTACCAAAAAATTATGGAAATCACAGGAAAAGAAAATATCTCCTTTCTTTACACAGAAACCTTTATTTGCTTTTCCAAACTTTTCAATTTCAGTTCTAGTCATTCCAATTTTTATAGAGTCCCAAACGGAAATTACATCAGACTTCAGATTTATTTTCCAAATAACCTGATCAGTATCCGTTGATTTCCATCCTGAAGTTTTATTATCTGAGTGAATGGTTATAATTCCACCAACGGGTGTTTGCACTTTTTCTAATAAGTCTTCGTCAATCAAATAATAATTACCATAAAAACCCATTCCTGAGCTATCACATTTTTTATGATTTGCTATTTCTTGCCCAACGCCTGACGTAAAATTTAAGTTATCAATTTCTGATACCTCGAAGGGTTCTGCTATTTTAGAATTGAGATAAGAATGTAACTTTTGGAGTGCCAAAGAATCTTTAGTTACTTTCTTAAAATCAATCTTGTCGACTTGAATTTCTGCATGTCGGTTGGTACAAGAAATCAATATTACAATCCCAATTACGTAATAAAATAATTTTTTCATTATTTAAATAATGCCAAATTTTTGTTTAAAAATGGTTATAACGAATTGTCTTATAAAGAGTTAATTACATAACATTCGTAAAACTCTATTACTTTACTTCTTCACCTTACCACTTCCACCCAACTACTTGCTGAATTTGCTTTTACCTCATTGTTGTACATATTTTCAACCAACACGGCCGGTAAATAATAGCGCCCTGCATAGGTGGCGTTCAATTGGATTTTAAACGTTGCCGTTCCGTTTCTGCGCAAATCAAAATAGGTATATACTCTATCATCCCTTATGTCTTGGTATTCCGGATAGGTTTGATTGTCGCTGCCTTCTTCCGTATCGGAGCGTTCACTTTCATTCGTTAAACGCGTATTTATAATTTCCCAACCACTTGGAAAAATTTGTGTAAGTGCCATGTTATCATATTTATCACGCTCGTAACCCACTGGAGATATGCTAACATTGGCTACAAAATCTTGTCCTTGTTTTAGTTTGCTCACGTCTAATGCGCTTCCATTCGGGTAGGTATAACTCACTGATAAGCGCAACTCACTAGCTGTTGCTTCTTCTCCAAAACGCAGCGGTGTACCCGTGCGCGTAAGTGAGAAATTTAAGGCCGAATTTCCGGTGTTCTTTACCACCACCGCATACGGTTTATCAGCACTTTCCTTTTGTTCTACGGTGCTAATACTAGATACATTGGTCAGGGTTCGTTTTAACTTTTCACTACTATAACTCCAAGCCAATTTCTTATCCTTTTGCGAAGTGGAATAATACGTTAGCACTGATTTTAAACCTAACGCCAAGGAATGTGTGGCATACCAAGTACTACCATTTAAGTCGCGACAAATTTGCTGGCCTAATGCAAAGGCTTCTCTATCTGCACCTAGCTGATTAAGCACTTCTAACTCCATAGCCATGTTGCGCAAGTCAGAACCGTAATAATAGTAATACTGGTTTTTATCTGAAGTATTTTTGGCAAGTTCCACCAACTCTTTAGCCACATTTTTTTGATTAGCATACGCATAGGCGCCAGCTAAATTCCAAAGTTCTACTCTGCTTAAGCGTTCCCCTTTTAATCGGTTCATAGCGCCAATTTCTGCATCGCCATACTCCGACATTACACGCAAGCGATAAGCTTGATCTAAGCAATTGATGCACCTTCCATTATAATAACGTGGTGACCAAGATCTTGCAGTGCTCTTTTGAAATTTTTTGTAACGCGGAATAAATCCGTTCGGCACATCGTAGCCTTTCTTTTTAGCCTCTTGAATAAACGACCCTGCATAGGTGGTAACGTAAGTGTTCACATTATGCTCTCCCGGCCAATAGCGTACACCACCTGAACTACTTTGTAACTCATACAATTTTTGAAAAGCTATGCGTAAATTTTGCTCCCGCTCTTTTTTCATGTTATCTGATAAATCCATCAAACCATCTAAATACATTAGTGGAAATACGCGACTAATGGTTTGCTCAGCACAGCCATGTGGGTAGCCAAACAAATATTTTAAGCGCTCTTGCAGATGAAAATCAGGCATACCATAAGCAGTTAAAGAAACACTGTTGGTTTGTTTCAAGCCAATTGGCTCATACTGTAAAGTAGTATCTGCACCCGGTTTTAAGTAAAAAGAATAGGTATTAGTAATAGGCGGGTTTGGGGCACGTATTACCATTTGTGTTTCATCATACGCAGTTTCGCTTCCGCTAGATGCGTCTATCCTTATAGTAGATTTGCCTACATCTTCCGGTATTTTCAGTTTAAAATCAACCACTTTTTGGCCAGTTTCGCTAAAGCGGATGTTTTGAGAATTTCTGCCTAGCACTGTAACACCACCATTGGCTTTTACTTTTATGGAAACTTCTTTCACTTGGTTTTCCATAGCAAATACGGTAACGGGCAGTGTAACTTCTTCACCCGGACTAAATGTGCGCGGCAAGCTGCTGAGTACCATTAACGGTTTGCGAACGTGCACCGTCTTTTCAGCATTTCCATAAGCCGCAACATCGGCCGCAGCCACCACCATAATGCGTACTTTTCCTATATAATTTGGAAGGGCAACCGTATGATTTGCTTTTTCTCCGGCTTTAAGCGTAAACGGTCCTAAATGGCGCACCATCGGCTTAAATCTATTCTGATTGTTGAGTCCTTTATTGTTTAAAGCACCATCACCACCAATGGCAAATATTTGCGCCAAGGTTCCGGCAAACGCGCCTAATACATCGTTGTATAAATCAAATGTTTTTACGCCTAGCGCTTCTTTAGCGTAAAAGCTTGTCCAAGGATCGGGCGTGCTAAAACGTGTAAGATTTAGCAAACCTTCATCTACAATGGCTAGCGTATAGGTCATTTCTCTTCCATTCTCCTCGCTTACTTTCACCTTCACTTTTTGCTCCGGTCGCCATACTTCAGCTGCTTCAATTTTGGGTTTTAGTACCGTTTTTTCATTTACAATACCTACGGGTGCAATACCGTAAAGCCTTATAGGTCGGTCGTTTTTAGTTTGGGCGTGCGGTTGTATAAAGCTTGCGCTGATGTAAATATTGGGCGCCATATTTGCCTCTGCTGTAAAGCGATATTCTACTTCCTTTTTGTCTTGTGTTTCAATCCATTCCTTTTTTAGAATACCCGAACCATTTTCTACCGTAATTAATACTCTACCATTTTGTGCCACCGGTATTTTAGTTACCACTTCCTCGCCTACACTGTATTTTTCTTTGCTTGGCGCGAAGCTTAAGACCGTTGCACCGGCAATCTCCGGACGATCTTCTCCTACCCCATCCGGCCAATCGAAATACGCAATTTGGCTACTGCAATGCCCATTTCCATCGCACACGCGTACTAAAAATCGGCCCCAAGCCGGATACGTTACTTTTAAGTTAAATGTCCCTTTTCCATTTTGGGTACTCATCGTGGTTTCACTATATAAATAAGTGGCCTCGTTGTTTATGTATTTGGTTAAATAGTTGTTGGAAGCATCATACCACCAATGCCAATCTACTTTATACACTTTAACATCTAAATTATTTAGGCTAAGGGGTTTACCATCTTTATCTACCGTGCGTACTTCCACCTGATTGTTCTTATCAGTTTTCAAAAAGTAGCTGCTGGTTTTTGGTAATTTCATACCCACATATCTGCTGTAAGGCGACATTTTTGCGTCAAAATACTCGGTACTAAAATCGCCACCCGCTTCAAAGGCTTTTACTACAAAGCGTGCTTTAAGTAAACCGGGCGCGTAGTTAAGTTCACCAATATCTAACTTGGCCTTTAGCTTTCCTTTAGCATCTGTTTCGCCTTCAAAAACTTGCTTTTTTAGGCTGCTAAAATTTTTGCTGGCATCGCTAAAGTTGAAATCTTTATAGGCTTCAAACGGATTGGATAAAGAAACAATAGAAGCATCAATGTCTATCTTGGTGTTGGCTGCAGCCAAGCCGGTAAGCCATTCTACGGAAAGATTTGTACTTAACTCTCCATTGCCAATATCAAAAGTTCTACCCTCCACGTCCAAATCAATTTCTAAGCGGTTTGGCTTTACCGTTTCAATGCGAATGCGTTCTGTAAATACCACATCGCCTACGCGCACTTTTGCAGTGTAATTTCCAGTGGCGGCTTTAGGATGGGTGTAGGTGGTGAAGTCATATATGCGGCCCACAGCGGAATTACGCACTTGCCTATCTACAATAGCGCCACGCGGATCTGTCAACTCAAAAACAACCGGATGTTTGGCCGGTAAAGTTTCCTGCTGATCTTCTAACATAAAGTTTAGATACACACTGTCACCGGGACGCCAAACGCCTCGTTCTCCATAAATAAAACCTTTCAATCCTTTTTTCACATCGGTACCAGAAACATCAAACGCACTCAGAGAAAGTGAATAACCGTCACTTAATTTTAAATAATTTTTTTGATTGCCTTTTTGTATTTCCATAAAAAACGGAATACCCTTATCCGCCTTTAGTTTGGCAAAGCCTTGTCCATCTGTTTTTACTTTTGAAATAAGTTGCTGCTGATAGGTATAGATATTTACTTCTGCATCAGCAATGGGTGCGGTAGTTTTAAGATTGGTAACGGTTACATCAAACTCATTTTTATCATTCTTTTTAGCAATCACGGCAAGATCGCTTACCAGCACATTGTGTGTTACAAATCGGTTTTGATTGTAATAAGAAACATGGCAAGGATTATCGCGCTCACGCCAAGTATAGCCCTGTGGATAGGTAAAGTAAAAATCATCGCGATTATAGGCCCCACCTTCGTTGTAGCTGTAATAATCTTCATAATAATAATAGTCTTCATAATAATAATCATCGTAATCATCATTAGCCGTTTGCTCATTATTAAAATCATCACAATCAGGGTAAACACTGTACTCCTTTCTAAAACTTAAGTACACTTTATAAAGCGCTCCCGGTTCCGTTTTCACTAAATCGGCAAGGTTTACACCAAAATTTGCCCAATCCGTTAGGTTTTTACCAGATTTAGATAAATCAATCTTTTGTTGAGCCACTACTTGGCCTACGCGATACAATTCTTTATCACCGCCTAAAGCATTGGTTTGCAAAAATTGGAAGATGTTGTTCTCTGAAACACGCACCACTTTTACGTCAATAGCATTTAAGCTAATCGCTTTAAAAGGTAGAATAATCTGTTTGCTTTGCGGCATTATATTACCCTTGGCTAGCAATTCAATTTGCGGCTTTTCACTCTGAAAATCAATCTCTAAAGTTTTATTATCCTTAAAGCCGAAACCTTCAATATTTTTTATTCCAGCAAAAATTCTAAGTGTACGTTTTCCATAAAATTCCTCTGGTGGAAAAACTCTAATTTGCGTGTTGTTAACTACTAGCCGCACATCATTTGCACCTTCTAAGGTTACCAAACCGCTTAAATTTTGATTGGCTAGAATAGGGTCAGAAAATTTTAAGATAATTTCACGTTCGTTCCCTTTAATCACATCAAAGCCTAAAAACTTAAAGTCGCCTAAAGCAGGAATTTCAATTTCTTTTTTTGATAAACTTAATGCTGCGTCCTGATTTTTTAATGCCAGCATTACGTTGTACGCTTCAGGTTTTCTTTGAATACTATCAATAGTAAAATCATATTGACGCAAAGAAGTACCGTTAAACCACCGTATTGCTAGGTTTTGCTCACTAACTTTTGCAGTCAATAATCCTTTCACAGATTCCAAATCTTCTTCATCTGCGGCTATTACGGTACCTTTTAATTGGTAAACCTTCATTTGGTTGGGCGGGTTTGCCTCAAGGGCGATTTGTCCCCAATCGAAATCAGTTTTGAGTACTTGAAAGCCAAACTCAAAATTGCGCATGGAATCAGGTACTTCCATTAATTTGCTTAATGCGAGTGTGCCATTATATACAGAAGCAGGCTCTAAATCAGCTGCTGGTATAAATTGTAAATGGCGTGGACTTATCCAAGCTAAATCTCCTTTAATATTCGGCTCAAAGCTTAAAATATCCGTTGATTGTTTGCTTACATCTGCATTAAAGTAAATGTTAATGCTGCTCTTTTTAGAAATCACCCCAGAGGTAAACGAGTTGATGTATGCCCCGTAAGAGCGATTAAAAGCAGGGATTTTTTTGGATTTTTCCTTACAAGCAGAAACGATTAAAGCGAGTGCTAAAGGAACGATTAGGAAACGGGCGTATTTCATGATCAATATGTGTTGCCCTAAAAATACTATAATTTTTAAAAGAGATAAAGGGGGATTTTATTTTGTGTAACGCGAGGCAATCGCGCTACAGCGAACAAAAGTGCTGAAGTTTATTGGCTAAAAATTTACTAGTACAAAACGTAAGCTGTTAATTTACAAAATCTTACATAAACCAAAGACAATTTAAAAAACGATGTTATCTCACGGTTGCATCGTGGTACTTTATAAAAAAAAGTTGTTTAAAACCATACGCTACTTCATGTTATTATGCGAACCATCGCACCCCGGCATACGCTTAGATAAACCACAAACACAATCGTTTATGCCAAAACCGTCCAAAATGCGTGCTTTATATTTTTCAATTCTGGTTTTGCGTGTAGCGGCTTGTTTAGCTCCGGTAAAAAATATGTTGTAGCCTCTTTGTCTGCCCGGTGTAAGTGCCTCAAAAGCATTTTTAAAATTATAATCCTTGTTAAACACTTCCTCAAGCTCCACACAAAATTCTAGCGTGGTACTTTTCTTCTTAACCTTCACTCCTGACTTCTCAATTTTTATAGCTTCCTTAAGATAGGCTTTAATAGTGGGTGCTCGTTCGGTTATCTCTTGGGTACTAGTAAACTTAAAAAGTTTTACCGATTGACTGTTTTCACCGGGACTATGCAGCAGTTTCTCAGCATCTTTAAGTAAAACACCCTTAAAAAAACTAAGTGCGCAATACTCCTTAAAAGCACCAATCATAGCAATGTTACTTTCTTGGTAGGTATAACAGGGATTGCGCCATTTAAAATCTTCGGTAAGGTTGCAATCCAACAAAATTTCTCTGAGCAAAGCAGCTTCCTCTTGCCAGTTTTTTAAATTATCAATAAAAGTATGTACATCGGGGTGCATGTAAAAAATGTATTAACTAAATTTTTAATCCAAACATGTCCAATTTTTTGAGATGTCACTTGAAATATTCTCTATATACATCCTCTATATTTGGTATCAAAGATACTGTGAAACTTATTTAATTAGACAAGACTGGGATGCTTACCTTTGATTTTCTGAACAGAAAAAATTTACGGACAAATGAGGTTGAAAACTTTACTATTTCTTTTAGTACTTAACCTATATGCATTAGGGCAAGCATACCAACCTATTTTACAGGGTAATAAGGAATGGCTAGTTTGTTCTTCAGAATTTGGAACTAAAATTTATAATTATTATTACGCTAAAGGTGATACCATAATAAACGGAAAATACTACACTAAGCTCAATGGCTATCATTATAATGGTAATTTTCTACTTCGTGAAGATCGTCAAAATAGAAGGGTATATCTCCTAATTATTAATGTTTCCGGCCTTCCTGAGGAGTTTCTATTGTATGATTTTAATCTGTCTATCGGTGAAACTATTTTTATAGAAAATCCTATTTCACCAGCTATAAATGATGCAGGTTACTATGAATTAGATAGTATTACAACTGAGCTATTTCAGCAACAATTTCGCAGAGTTTTTCACCTACACACAAACGATAATAGCAATAGATATCCTTATACCAAATGGATTGAAGGCATTGGCTCCACCGCTTTAATTAATACCCCCGGAGTTTTAGGCGACACTTCTAAACTTGCGGAACTTTTTTGTACTTCTGAGAATAATCAAACTGTTTATACAAGCTTTATTTCAGATACGTGCTATAGTAACAAACGCCTGGACTTCCCCAAACTAGCAATTGAAAATAAATTTGATTTATGGTTAGATTTTAACAATACGTTGAACTACCAAAACTTAAAAGAACCTTTAGAAATAAGCTTATTAAATACAGCTGGTAAGCAAGTTTTTAAAAGTAAATTAATTAACAACCATGGCAAACTAGAGTTACCCAATCTGCCAAAAGGGGTATATTTTGTTGTGTTAATAAATCCTGAAAAGACCGATAATTCGAGTGTAGTTAAAGTTTTACTTAACTAATTATTTTAAGTATTAAAAGTTGGGCTTCTCTGGAAAATGCTTAGTGTACTCACACCCCTAAACCTCAAACTTTAACCCAGTCATTTTTTCAGAAACTGCCCAAAGTTTTTTAGCCATTTCCATATTTTCACCTTGTGGACCTGGCTGTACTTTTCCGGGCGTACCTTTCATTTCCTTCCAACCCGTTGGCCCTGTATAATCGCCACCTTCAATATCTTTTCCTAAGGCTGCATATAAAGTGGGCTTAGCTCCTTCCACAGGTTTGTGCGCCACTAATGCACCCAAAGGTTTCATTAATATAGATAGCCAACCCGGCATAAAACGCATAAGTTCAGTATTGGAAACTCCGGGATGCGCAGCTACTGCAATACTGTTATTTTGTGCTTTTTGCAATCTATGGTTTAATTCTTTTGCAAAAAGTAAGCACGCCAGTTTACTTTGTCCGTATGCTCCAAATTTGCTGTATTTTTTTTCTGCATTTAAGTTCTCCAAATCAATGTGTGCGTTTTTATGCGCAATACTACTCAAAGCTACTACCCTACTGTTGTCCGTGCTTTTTAATACTTCTATTAAATGAGCAGTTAAAGCAAAGTGCGCCAAATAATTTACACCAAACTGACTTTCAAAACCATCTTCGGTTTTTTGAAAAGGCGGAATCATAATTCCAGCGTTATTTATCAATAAATCTAAGCGCTTATACCTGCTTAAAAAAGATCTTGAAAACGTTTCTACGGAATGTAAACTGTTCAAATCCAATTCAATTAACTCAATTTTGGCCGCAGGTATTTCCTCTTGAATTTCGGTTTGTGCTTTTATCGCTTTTTGAATGTTACGACAAGCCAGAATTACCGTAAACTTTTTTTTGGCCAGGGCTTTGGCCGTTTCAAAACCTAAACCCGTGTTGGCGCCCGTTACTATGGCCACTCCATCCGGTTTATTGGAAATAGTATCTATATCAAAATCTTTCATACGCTTACTTTAGCAACCGCTTTTAGTTAGTTTACCAGCAGTTGTTTATGGATACATTTGTAACGTAAAGTTGTTTTAAAAGCTTCTTTAAAAACTACCTTTAATGTAAACTTAGTACCCTTAATTTGCAGCTGTAAAAGCATGAAACAAATTTTAAAACAGATTATACCGTGGAGCTTGCAACAACGCTTAAGGCGTAGGCAGCATTTTTTATCTCCCGAAAGGAGAATATTGCCGGATTCTACTGCCTTTAAAACACAGGTAAACCAAATAAAAGAAAGCGAAAAGGAGCCTATACTTTTTGCCGGACGTATGAAAAGCGGCAACACTTGGTTGCGCTTTCTAATTTATAATTACTTTAATGTTTTAGAAAATAATGCTTCTGAAACGCTTACCTATCATGAGTTAAACAAGTTTCAGCACGATGAGTTGGGCGATGAAAAACCCCTTAAAGGTTCTCCTAATCGGTTTCCTTATTTAATACGTACGCACATGGGCTATTGTGCGGAAATGGAGCTTTTTAAAAAAGGTATTTACGTGTATCGAAATCCGTTTGATACCCTTGTTTCTGCTTTTCATTTTGATAAAAAACATGCCGAGCGCAATACGCATTTTGGCAACGATATGGATGCGTATGTACTTTATAATCTGATACTTTGGGAAGTGCATGTTTTTGAATATCGCCAGCAAAAACGATTCCTTACCGTTAGCTATGAAGCCTTACAAAAAAATCCTGAAAAGGAATTGCAACGCATTATTGAATACTTAGGATATGCCTACGCGCCTAAAGCCGGTTACCAAAGTGTGCAGCTGAGCAGCTTTACCAATATTAAGCAAATGGGTAAAAACGTTGGTCAGGAGTATGGCAATGGCGGTGCGGCTTTTAAAGGTGAGTTTACCAGAAAAGGTAAAGTTGGCGCTTATCGCGATGAGCTAAAACCGGAGACTATTGAAAGAGCTACTCATTTTTTACATAAATATGGTGTTGGTGCGGTAGATTACTTGCTTTAAGTATGTACCTTAACTACAAATGGTTCTATCAAACTTTTTGTTTTGAATGGTTGATATACAATATAAAGAAATAAGCCATAAAGCAGCGTAAAAACCCACGCTCTAGGATGCACGGTAGGGTGCAAAACAATTTGTAAAATATTGGAAATTAAGTGAAAGGGTTGCTGCACAACATCCCAACTATTGAACCTTAAAAACCTACCGATGTAAATTCCAAAACCGCTGCTAAAGCTTAGCATTAAAATTACGGCTTTAATAAAACGCTTGGAAAACATAGGTTGAAGAAAATTTTCAATATTGCGTAAACTGTAAAAAAAACAAAGCATTCCGCCCCAAGCAAAAGAGGCAATTAGCAGCGTATCAAACCAAAGCATAAGCGTAATACCGCTTTGTATGTGAAACAAATCAGTAATAATATAGGGGGCGTTTGGTAAAAAAAGTAGGCAAAGAATAGCTTTGAGAAGATTCAATTTAGTGGGTCTTTCTAAATTTAATCGATAACTAAAAATTAGCGGTAGAAAGGCTAAAAACAAATTCCACACTAAAAAAGCAAACGTAAATTCACCTGTATATATAATGCGTGCAAAAAGTAGTAATGCTGAAAAAACTACACTGTAAAGTAAATTACGATGTGTACTACAAAGCTTTTTTAAAATTTGAGTCATAAAGGTTGTCTATTTAGCTAATCAACGCCATGTGTCCTCTTAGCTTACTCTAAACACGCTACTTTATGTAGATTTTAACAAAACATGAAAAAAACAGCTAATTAATATACCGGCTTTTTTTAAAGCTTTTTCTTAAACGCCTTTTGCATCACCAAATTACTAGGTATGGTTATTTGCTCATTATCTGGAGTAATTATTACAATAAAAAAAGCGCCAATATCACTCACACGGCCTGCTACAAGAGAATCCTTTTCATAAATCATTATCTCATCTCCTATTCTAATTTTATGATTAAAAAATAGAATTACTGTAGCTGCAATGTTTGAAAGAATAGACCATTGCGCAAAAAAACCTATACCTAAAACAGTAAGAAAAGAAGAGAAAAACAGGAAGAGCTCGGATTGGTCAACACCATAAATGATAATCAAAAAAATAGCCGCAATGAGCATTAAGGTAATATTCACCACCTTTTTTACCATTTTTATTCTAGGTCTTTGGTATTCAAACTTAACCGTAGCGCGATTAATAGCGGCATTTATTGCGTAGCGCAGTAAAAAAAAGCAAAGCACAACTATTGCCGACTCCAATATTAATAACTCGTGAATGCGCATAGATACTCTTGTTCTAAATGATTAGTACAAAGGTAAAAAAGCGATTGAGCTACACATACAGTATTTAATAGGCGTGCCAACAACATGATAATTACAAAAGATAATTAAGCTAAAATTAAAAGAAATCTATTTATATTAGCCAAATGAATTTTTTAGCTGAAAACATCCGATTTCTGCGAAAGCAGAAAGATTACACGCAAGCTGACTTAGCCGCTAAGTTGGGCGTAAACCGCAGTTTAATTGGCGCTTATGAAGAAGGTAGATCTGAACCGCGCTTAAAAGCTGTACAAACCTTGTGCATGCTTTTTAAGGTTAATTACCAGCAAATTTTAGCGGAAGATTTAAGTAATGGAGGCGCTGATGCCAACGCTGCTGAAAAAAACATTACCGGAGAAAAATTGCGTATTCTGCCCATTATGGTTGATGATGAAGGCAACGAGCGTATTAGCTTAGTGCCGCAAAAAGTAGCAGCGGGCTATACGCAAGGTTTTGCAGATGTAGAGTTTATTGAAAAATTACATACCGCCCAACTACCCTTTCCGGAATTACCAAAAGAGCGCACCTACCGTATTTTTCAAATTGAAGGCGATAGTATGCTACCCATTTTGCCTGGCACTTATTTATTGGCAGAGTATTTAGAAAACTGGCGTGATATTAAAGATGCTAAGCCTTACGTGGTAATTACGGCTAGTGATGGTGTGGTATTTAAGCGCGTGTTTAACGAAATGAAAGAGCACAATGCTTTAAAATTAGTATCTGATAATAAGACGTATAAACCTTATTTAGTGCCAACTAGTGATATTTTAGAAATATGGTTTGTGCGCGGCATTATTAGTTTTCAGTTACCGGAGGTAGATACCTATCAAAATTACCAAACGCAAGAGCTGTTGCAGATGATGCACGAGCTAAAAGCGGAAGTAAACAGCCTTAGTGAAAAACTAAATGGACAAGGAGAATAAGCAATTAAAAGCAGGCCGTGGTGCGCAAATAAATACACACAACCGTTTTGCCGCACACCAATATGAAACTAGTGATGATTACTTGGAATTTTTGCACCTAAATGGTGAAGACGCTAGTCTGGAACGTAAAACAAAATTTATTGAGGTATTCCCTAAAACACTTTTAAATAAAATTGATAGTCCTGATGTGGGCAAAGGATGGAGCATGAATCCTTATCAGGGTTGCGAACATGGCTGTATTTATTGTTATGCGCGCAACTCACACGAATACTGGGGCTATAGTGCGGGTAGTGAATTTGAACAGAATATTTTAATAAAAAAATCTGCACCGCAGTTGCTAGAAGAACATCTAAAAAAACGCAGCTGGATTCCTATACCCATTATGCTTAGCGGAAATACTGACTGTTATCAACCGGCTGAAAAAACGTTTAAAATTACACGCCAATTGTTGGAGGTGCTTTTAAAATTTAAACATCCGGTGGGTATTATCACTAAAAACGCACTTATAACCAGAGATTTAGATATTTTAACTGACTTGGCTAAATTGAATTTGGTACACGTTAGTTTAAGTGTAACCACTTTGCAAGAAGATGTGCGCAGAACAATGGAACCACGCACGGCTACGGCTAAAAAACGCTTGCAAACCATTACTGATTTAACCAAAGCCGGAGTGCCGGTAAATATTATGATGGCGCCCATTATTCCGGCCATTAATAGTCATGAAATAATGGATGTTGCTAAAGCAACTTCAGAAGCCGGAGCCGTTGCTTTTAACTATACCATGGTACGCTTAAATTGGCAGGTGGCAGAAATTTTTGAAAATTGGGTGCGGCTACATTATCCCGATAAGGCAGATAAAGTGCTGAACCTAATAAGGCAAACGCATAATGGTAAATTAAATGATAGTGATTTTGGAAGGCGTATGCGAGGCGCTGGGCCTTTTGCACAGCAAGTAAAAGATACCGTGAAGTTAGCCAAGCAGCAGTATTTTTCTAATAAAGTGTATCCTGATTACAACCTCAATGATTTTGTTAGAGCTCCCAAAGGACAATATAGTTTATTTTAAAAGCAATTATCCTTTGGCGTTAGCAGCTTCCTCGGTGTTAGTGTTTACTGCATCAGGTTCATCAACCGGTTCGGTTGGTTTTTCTTTATTTCCCGTTAATTTTCGCCAAAAATCGGTAGCGTTATTAAAATCAATTCTGTAAAATACGCCAACTCCTTGTTGGTATGTGTTGGTATTAATAAACGTGTTTTCCAATTCTCGATTAAAAGCTTTTGCCCTAAATCGCCCGTCTTCTGTAATGCTATATTCCACCTGTATTTCTCCGGCCACGGTGCTTTGATTTGCCCCTACCGGCACACCTAAGGAAGTAGTTACGGTTACTCTATCGTCTAAAAAACTAGTGGAAACACCTACTTCCAATTCCTCTTGACTATTGGTTTCATCACTCGGCCCCCCTTGCGGATCTGCTTGATAATTTAAACTTAAGTCAAACCTATCAGTAAGTTTATTTAAGGTAGAAGCCGCCTGGTTAGCCAAAATATCCCAACCGTTAATTTGTCCGCCACCGGCACCACTAATACCCTGCTCCGGTATAAAAGCATTTTGCGCCAATAAAGAAAACACCTGATCGGTTTTGGAGTCTCCCGTACCAATGCTCCTTATCACGGTTTGTACCAAAGCGCTGGCGCGCGGAGTTTCAATGGTAAACGTAATTTTTGGCGTGGCTAGGTTTCCTTCAATTTTAAGATATACTTCCGTAAGTACACGCCCACCTGAATAATTAGGTACAATTGGCGATGGATCAGCACGCGTGGTGTATTTAGCGGTAATGTCCACAATGGCATCAAACGGACTACCATTAAAGGTTACAGAACTACCGGTTTGTACTTCAAACTTTTTACGTAAAAACCCTTGAATGTTAAAGTTATAAATTCCCTCATTTATAGTGTACGTGCCAAACAGCTCCAACTCTCCTGCCCTGGTTATTCCTAATTGTACGTTTCCGTTTCCGTTTACATCTAACTTATTGCCGGTACGCTCATCTAAAATTATAGAAAGTTGGGCGTTTTCGTTTACATTCATATCAAACTCAAGTGATATGCCTTTGTCTATGTTAAAACGCTTTCCGGCATTTTCATCTGTAGTATCAGGCTGGCTGCGATCTACAAAATTTACAAAGGAAGTTTGACTTTCTGTACGGCTGCCACTTAAAGGAATGTTGAAAGTAGTTTTGCGTTCCGTAGTAATGTCTGCCGTTACTGAAAGCTTATCGGGTGGACCTTGCATCCGTATTTCACCGGTGGCAAAGGCGGTTCCATAGTAAGCATCTTCTGAAGTTGCTGGAGTATTCAGAACCAAAAGTTCATCTGCTTTTATTTTCAAGTCAAGCATAAAATCCCTGAAATTATCATGCTTTACACTACCTGCTAATTTACCGGAAGTACCATACTTTGAATCTCTTAACTGTAAATCTGGAAACAGAATTTCATCTTGCTTAAACGTGATAGATGGAACTCCTTCAAAGTTGTAATCGGTTTGTAAAAAGGAAATAGTAAAAGCCACTTTTGGTAACTGTACCGAACCTTCAATTTTTGGCGCACTAACGGGGCCAGAAATTTTAATATTGCCATCTAAAAACCCTCTCACATTTTCTGCAATACCCGATAAAAATGGATTTAAAGCCGCCATTCTAAAACGGTCGAAGCCAATATCAAAAGCAATGGTACCTGTGCTATCTGCCTGGTAATAACCATCAACTTCAAAGGTTTTTAAATCTCCTAATAGCATTTGTGCTCCTAAAAATACGGTGTCGTTATCTAATGTCCAATCGCTGGTAACGCTAAAGTTACCCAACGTTGTGGTATTCATTTTTAAGCTATCAATATGTATATCTGCTGCAAAGCGTGGTTTGGCCAGCAGTTGACTTAAAATAACATCGCCATATAATTTACCTTTAAACTGCGCCTCTGGTGTAGCCAAAAAATAATTGATAAGATTCATACCAAAACCCTGAAATTTTAAGCGCAAAATCTCATTATCATTATCTGATACATTTCCATTGATGGCAATTTTTTTATTGCCGTTGGCTATCCTCAAATTGTCAATGTACACACCGGCTGTGTCTATAATAATCTTATTACCGGCCAGTATTTCAAAAGACTCATAGCCGATGTTAAAAGGTGATTTAAAGATTCCAAATTCAAAATTTGACGTGTCATTTTGTAGTGCATAACCGTCTAATCGTATATTTCCGTCCACACTATCTTTAAAAATTGCGCCAAGGGTGTAAAAAAGTGTATCGTTATAATAATAGTTCCCTAAGCTAATACTGTCCATTTGAAATCCACTGGCCAGCTTAAGCTGATTAATATCAAAATCTAAGGTTGATTTTGAAACGCTTCCCGAGTAATTTAAACTAATGCTATTTACCTGATTTCCATCATACGTAATGCCCGGTGATTTTAACTCTACTCCCAGCCTATCTCGTTCTCCTGAAAAAGAACCCTTTAAACTGGTAGCAGGATCAATAGTAAGTTTAGGAGCAAATATTTCGGTTATTACTTGTGTGTTTTTTACTTGAAAATCAAATACAAAGTTTTCATTTTCTGGTGCAGCCACGGGCTTCATACCTTTGCTATACTTACTTATTTCATGCATAAATGCATCTGCCAAGCCTTTGTAAGTAAAGGTGCCCAGTAGTTTAGCATCTAAAATACTAGAAGATACTGTAATTTGGGAAGCCGTATCTAACTCGGTAGATTCAATTATAACGTCTTCAAAAAAGTAAAAATTAGCCGGATTTTCATACGTGGCATTATGCAATTTTACCAAACCGGTCCAATTTTCATAATCTTTAGCTTCAAGGTTTATATCTAACTCTCCCGAAACCACAGAAACGCTTTCATCGGTAAAATTTAATGCGTGTAAATCAGCCTTTTCAATTTCGGCTTTAAAATTATACGTGGAGGTTTCTCCTTTAAAAGTAGCGTCTCCATTAAAGGCAAATTTTAAGTTTGGATCATCAATATCAATCGCACCTAAAAATCTACCCTTGGCTATTTTTCCGTCAATATTTATGTTTTTATATGGATAATCATTGGCTTCCAACAAACCGATGTTGGCAATCAAATCTGTTTTCATGGTTTTTGGGTCAAAGCCTTTTCCATCTAAGGTTAACTTTGCATCAACAAGACCTAAACTACTAGAAGCTAATAATTTACCTATATTAAATTGATTGATTTTCACCGTGCCTTTGTAGTGAATTTCCTCTTCCTTTTTTTGATTAAAAAGCAAATCAACGTTTATAGAACCAATGGCCGTATTTAATTCTCCGGAAGTTTTAAAGTCGGTTAAATAGCCTTTATAATCTCCGTTAAAAGAGATAGTTCCTAAACTATCCAACAATTCAGGAAGGGTATCATTTGTAAAGAGATTGTAAAAATATTGAGCATCAGTAGGATTTGTAGCAAATTTTATAGGTTTGGCGTGTAACCATAAACTGTCGGGCTTGGTAGGATTTTTCAAACCAAAATTTCCAGCTAAAGATGTGGCCTCACCCATGGTTAATTTTAAATCTTCCAACTGCAGATCATTAATAGTGCCCGTGGCTTTACCTTTTATCGTAAATACTTTAAAATCAGGAAACGCGGCTGCAAATTGCTGAATATCTACACTGGCAATGGTACTTTGCTCTAAATCTGCATCAATAGTAACTTTGTTTACAAAATCACCCATATCACCCATGCTGCTGTAATACATGCCATAATCACCATTAATAGTGCTTTGATTGGTTTTTATATGTAGCCCTTTAAATTCCATTTTATCAGCACGGTATGCTAAACTTCCCCACAATTCCTTAAGCTCCAATCCATATTGGTCATTAGCAGCCAAGTTATTTACATCTACATCAAAGTCGCTTCCATTTAATTTAAAACTTTCAATATCTGTATTGATGTTTACAATTTTAAAAGCGGTGCAATTACTATCGCAATTCAAGTTTTCTAACCAAAACCTACTGTTGTTTAGCTGAATATCCAAAATATCCATTTTAAAAGGTTTGGGTTCTTTGGTAGTATCAGGTGGTGGAGAAACTTTAGCAATAAATTTATTGAAGTTAGGAATGGTATCGCCAACCTTGGTAAGAAAATAAAACTTTAATGAATCTGCATCAATATTTTGCAGTCCTAGCGTACCTGAAAGCTGGCTATAACCACCAATACTTACATTTAATTTAGCTGCATATAACATGGTATCACCTTGTTCATCAGGTAAATATAAATGATCTATCGCTATTTGGTTGGGGAAAATATAGCGAAGGCCTTCCAACTCTGCATCAATATCATACGTGTCATTAGCCCAGCTAATTGCGCGCTGTGCAACCTTAGATTGAACGGAAGGGAAAGAGAGCACAACGGTTAAGACCAGCAGCAAAAAAATGATGCTTAAAACCGTCCAGAGTATTATTTTAAGAAATTTCCTAATGTTACTTTTGCTTTATATACAAGCTACACATAACCTATTACAGATATAGCTTGTTTATGTTTTAAAAAAAATATTGCTCAAAAATGGAACCATTAATCTTAGGTATAGAATCGAGTTGCGATGATACCAGCATATCCATTATTCGAGGAAAAAAAATTCTGGCAAATGTAACCGCAAATCAAGAAATACACCATGCTTTTGGTGGTGTAGTGCCTGAATTGGCGTCAAGAGCACATCAGCAGAATATTGTGCCGGTATTAAAAGCTGCTTTGGCCAACGCTAATGTGCAACTAAGTTCAGTATCTGCCATTGGTTTTACCTCCGGCCCGGGCTTATTAGGCTCTTTATTAGTAGGTACTTCTTTTGCTAAAAGCCTGGCGCTAAGCTTAAATGTTCCCTTAATAGATGTAAACCACATGCAAGCACATATTTTGGCACATTTTATTGAGCATAAAGATATGCAAGCGCCTCCCTTCCCTTTTTTGTGCCTTACCATTAGTGGCGGCCATACGCAAATTGTAAAAGTGCACGACTATTTTAAGTACGAAATTATTGGTCAAACTATAGATGATGCAGCCGGTGAAGCCTTTGATAAGAGTGCAAAAATTATGGGGCTTCCCTACCCGGGTGGCCCGTTGATTGATACCTACGCAAAGGAAGGAAACCCTTTGGCTTTTACTTTTAGTAAACCCAATATGGCTGGTTACGATTACAGCTTTAGCGGATTAAAAACAAGTATTCTATATTTTCTTCAAAAACAGGTGAAGTTAAATCCTGATTTTATTAGCGAGAATTTGCATGACCTTTGCGCCAGTATTCAGCATACAATAGCAAATATTTTGTTTGACAAACTGGAAAAGGCTGCCGCAGATTTTAATATTACACATATTGCCATTGCCGGTGGTGTTAGTGCCAATTCTGAAATTAGAAAACGATTAACAGCACATACTGGTTGGCACACCTATATACCAGCCTTTGAGTTTTGTACAGATAATGGTGCTATGGTTGCCATTGCGTCCTATTTTCATCACCTTGCGCTACGTAATGCCCCTATAAATATAATGGCTAAAGCACGCATGAGTGTAGAAGAAATGAGCGGAACGATTGATTAAATATGAATAAACCCAAATCTGAAAAAATAATAGTCGGTTCTACCGATCGCATAAGCCTTCCTGAATTTGAACTTACTGATATTCCTTGCAAAATAGACACCGGTGCTTACACCAGTAGTTTGCATTGCAGCCAAGTAAAAATTTTAGAAAAAAACGATGAAACCTTTTTGGTATTTAAACTTTATGATAAGCGCTTTGGCTTACAAAATAGAAAAGAGTTTAGGTTTAAAGAGTTTAAGGAAAGAAAAGTACGCAGTAGCAATGGTGAATTAGATTACCGCTATTCCATAAATACTGAAGTATGCATTTTTAATAAAAAAATTAAGACAGAGTTCACATTAAGTTATCGTGAAAAAATGAAATTTCCGATACTATTGGGTAAGCGTTTTTTAAAAAATCGCTTTTTAGTTGATGTAAGTAAAGATGAACTGTCTTTTAACAGAAAAAAAACAACATGAATATAATAGTTTTATCTACTAACGATAAATTATACAGCACCAAACGCTTGGTGGAAGCCGGTGAAGCACGCGGACATAAAATGACCGTAATAAACCACGCAAAGTGCTATGTGGTAATAGAAAGTGGCAGCCCCAAGGTGTATTATAAAGATCATAGTTTAGATGATGTTGACGCCATAATTCCGCGCATTGGTGCCTCCGTTACTTTTTATGGTAGCAGCATTATTCGTCAGTTTGAAATGCAAAAAGTGTTTAGCACCACTAGCTCTTTGGCTTTGGTGCGTTCGCGCGATAAACTGCGTGCTACCCAAATTTTAAGCAGACACAAAATTGGTATTCCAAAAACGGCTTTTGCAAAATATCCGGGTGATGTTGATTATTTAATAAAGCAAGTGGGTGGGGCACCGTTAATAGTAAAGCTTTTAGAAGGTACGCAAGGCTTAGGCGTAGTATTAGCCGAAACTAAAAAGGCAGCTAAATCTGTAATTGAAGCTTTTTACGGATTAAACGCTAATATTTTAGTACAAGAATTTATTGCCGAAGCCGGTGGCGCTGACGTACGTGCCATTGTTATTGATGGTAAAGTAGTTGCTGCTTTTAAACGCCAAGGAAAAGAAGGCGAATTTAGAAGCAACTTACACCGTGGCGGTAGCGGCACACTTATAAAACTTACCCGTGCAGAAAAAACTGCCGCTATAAATGCCGCAAAAGCACTTGGCTTGGCAATAGCCGGAGTTGATTTATTGCAAAGCGAACGTGGTCCGCTAATTTTAGAAGTGAACTCAAGCCCTGGATTAGAAGGCGTGGAAAAAGCAACTAAAATTAATGTAGCCGGCAAAGTAATTAGCTACATAGAAGAAACCATAAATATGTCGGCCAGAAAAAAAATAGATAAAGTAGGTGCCTAATGAACCTGTTTTTTGCTGAAGAATTAAACGAAACGGAAGGTTTTTTAGGTAAAGCCGAAGCACACCATGCTATAAAAGTGTTGCGCAAACAAATTGGTGATGAAATTTTAGTGACTGAAGGCAACGGTATCATATACAATGCTAAAATTGAAGCTGGTAGTGTTAGTCAATTAAAACTAACCATGCTTAGTGTTTTTAAGCAAGAAACTAGAAAACAACATTTGCATATAGCCATTGCCCCCACTAAGGCTAACGAACGTTTTGAGTTTTTTATAGAAAAAGCCACAGAATTGGGTATTGCAGAAATTACCCCGCTACTTTGTAGTAACAGCGAGCGAAAAATGTATAAAACCGAACGCGGTGAAAAAATTGTTAAAAGTGCTGTAAAACAAAGTTTAGCCTGCCATCTTCCTGTTTTTAATGAAATGGTAAAGTTTGATGCCTTTATAAAGCAAGCTCAAACCGAAAGCAAACTAATTGCGCATTGCTATGATGGGGAAAAAAGAGACTTTTTTAAATCTCCAAAAATGGAAAAGACGCTGATACTTATTGGCCCTGAAGGCGACTTTAGCGTTGAAGAAATTAAAAAAGCCCAAACAAATGGTTTTGATTCCATAAGCTTGGGCGAAAAAAGATTGCGTACCGAAACCGCTGCTTTAGCAGCATGTTTCGGTTTTTTATACGCGTAAGTTTATTTTATTACCTGTATTTTCTTGTTCACAATACCTGTTTTTCCAAACATTTGTAGTTGATACATGCCTGCCGGTAAATTATTCATTTCCAAAATTACCTCATCAGTATTAGGTGCTATTGGTTGCCCTAAAATTATTTTTCCTGTGGCATCATAAAGTTTAAGGCTACTCACTTCCACTACTACTGGGTTAAAGCTAATGGTTACTTTTTCATTAGCCGGAACCGGATACACTTTTACCAAATTGGATAAAACATTTTCATCTAAACCAATTTGATTCAGTTTAAAGGATAACGTATCCTTGCCTCCACAGGCATTAGTAGCAATACAAGTAACTCTATAATTTAAGCTGGGCACTAAGTAAATGTGTAAAGGAACTGCTGTGCCAACAGCCGTATTACCATCGCCAAAGTTCCAATCAAATGTACTTGCATTAGTAGATGCCGATGCGTCAAACTGTACTTCCATACCTGCACCGCTAGTACCTATGATGGTGTATGTCCATGATACAACTGGTTTTACACAAACTTGAATAATTTGTGTCACCGATAACGTATCACCGCAAAGGTTATATACCTGAAGCCCCACTGTAAATGTGCCCGTACTGGCGTAAACGTTGGTGTCTAACATTCCGGCACCTGTGGTTCCATCGCCAAACGTCCAGTTATATCCTGCCGCACCATTACTTGTAGATGCATCAAAATATACATTGCTTCCGTTTTGTGTAAACGTGAAAGCTGCGTTTAAAACTTCACAAACTTGTAAGGTATCAAACACCGTATCTGATGTTCCGCAATTGTTGAAAGCATAAACACTTATAGTATAACGACCCGGAGTTGCGTAAACATTGCTAAAAGGTGGTAATGAACTAAAGTTTCCATCCCCAAAGGTTATGTAAGTAGAATCGGCATTTAATGAAGTTCCTGTATTAAAATTAACCGACAAACCTGTGCTAGAAGTACTTAAAGCTGCGGTAACTGCTGGGCATGGCGTAGTGGTAAGTGCAATTTGCACCGGTGTACTTACTAAACCTACTCCACAACTGTCCTGCACGTATATATCGTACGCGGTATTGGGTAGTAATCCCGTAAGGGCATAAGGTGACGTTACGTTACTATAAACAGTGCCAGTGGAAATAGCACCGCCAGCAGCAACTACAATTACGTTGCTAAAACTAGAACCCTGCGTCCAGGTAATATCGGCTCCTGCCGGAGTTATATTGCTTATAGCCAAGTTACTGGCAGAGGTACAAGGGATAACTTGCTCTTTCACTAGCATTTCATCAATGGCAATGTTGCAATTACCACCGCTCACATATCCTCGTAATCTAAAGCGTATTGTACTTCCCTTGTAATTATTTAAGTCCAAACTATCTAGTTTCCAAGCAGCTGCTTTTGATGATTGTTGCTGCCCTACCAAACTAAATACATTACCAGACCATGTAGTTCCGTTTTGAACCTGAATAGCAAAAGAATCAATGTTATTACCAAACATGTGGTAATTAAAATACAATCTTGGATCTACCGCACCGGTTGGTATTTGTATTTGGCTGGATTCTACATCAATGGTGGACGTACTAAAGCTGGTATTTACTAAGAATATATACTTACCATTATTAACACCTTGGCTTGGCCCCGTGTTAAAAGATTGTGTAGCACCGGAGCGGGTTGACCAGCGGCTATTAGTAGTTGAGCTACGTGTCCAGCAAGGTGATATTTGATCATTAGTATTGAAAAATCCTGTGCCGGAAATCCAACTGCCTGATTCAAAATTTTCGTTAAAGGGAATGGTTCCTGTGCCGCAAGAAGTATTTGCTAACAGTGCTCCTTCATATAAACTTATATCTGCCGCTCCACAACTATCTGCCAAATAAATTTCATAATTGGTAGAGGCTGTTAGGCCGGAAATAATTGCAGGACTGGTAGTTACGGGAACAAAAGTAAAGGGCGCAGTAGATCCTGAAGGGCGATGTTTTATTAACGCATTAGCCGCTCCTCCACTTGTCCAGCTTACGGTAATACTATTAACAGTTGCGCTTACAAAAGCTAAATTAGAAGGACGTGTACAAGTAGGTGTCTCTCCTATCCATACATCATCAATAGCCATGTCGTGCCTTGTACCAAAACCCGAAGCTCTTGTTGCCACAAAGCGTAAGGCTATAGTATCCGATGGTAAAGCACTTAAAGAAACAACACGTTCCTGCCAAGCTGCAGCATTACTCGTTTGCTGCTGGCCGGTAATAATGTTTAACTGCTGCCAAGTGTTCGTATTCTTATTCCATCCTTCTACTTTTAAAGAACCAATGTTTGTTCCAAACATGTGATACCAAAATCTAAGCTCCGGAGAAGTAATGCCCGTTACATCTACCAACGGAATTTCTAAGTTTGCACTAGAAGCCTGATTGTCAAAACCCTCAGAGTGTAAAAATTTACCTGTACCCGAAGTATGATCGGCACTTGGCCCTGTGTTAAAAGAACTCGTACCATTTTGACCGGTTGTAAAGAAGAAAGGTGTAATTGGCGTTCTTACAAAACATTGACTCACAATTCCGGGGTCATTAAAAGAGGCGGGTGCTGCAAATTCATTTCCATCAAAATTCTCTGAATATGGCGCTGTATAAATATTACATTTTGTGGTATCGGGTATTGGAACTGACCAATCACTAAAATCGCCAACCGTACATTCATCTCTTAAGTAAAAGTCGTAGCGCGTATCAGGCGTAAGTCCGGTAACAGTAAAGGGAAGTGTAGTTGCAGTAACCGTTGTTCCGGCTCCCAAAGCAAATCCTACCGGCCCGTATTCAATTTCATACCCAACCGGTGTTCCGGTACTTGTCCAACTAAATTGAGCCGTGGTGGTGGTGGTACCGAGTTTTACAATGCTAGATGGTTTAGGACAACTAGGCGCTTCATGTATATCTATATCATCAAAAGAGGCATCTGAAGCAGTTGAAAAATTTGCACGTGCCGCCACAAAACGTAAAGAAATAGTATCATTTGCATAAGCAGATAAATCCACAATTTCTTCCAACCAAGCATCTGTTTGTGCTGTTTGCTGCTGCCCTGTATAGGTGGTAAGCGTTGTATAACCACTACCGTTATTAATTTCCACCGTAATGGTACCTATTCCATTACCAAATAAGTGATACCAAAAAGATAATTCTGGAGTAGTAAGCGTACTTAAATCAATTTGAGGCGTTTCTAAACGCGTTGTAAAGGGTGCGGTTGCAAAGCCAAAACCTGACTCAGAGCTTGCATATTTACCAGAACCGGTAGTATGATCTCCACTGGGTCCTGTAAATGTATTAGGAAAAGATGGTGGACTAACCGCCCAGAAATATCTAGTACCGCTTGAGGTTCTATTCCAACATACAGGAAAGGATCCCGAATCTCCAAAAGCAGTTGCACTTGGTTGTACAAAATTTATGGCTTCAAAATCTTCAAACCATGGTGCCGGTATAGGCGTGCACACGGTAGAAAACTGGAAGGCACTCGTCCAATCACTCACATCCGCTACTCCACAACTATCGCGTAAGTACATTTGGTACGTAGCACCCGGAGTTAAGCCCGTAATAATGAATGGATTGGAATTGGCAGCAATAAAAGTACCTGTTCCTTTGGTAAAACCAACCGCTCCGTATTCAATAATCCAATTGGTAGCTCCACCTGTGGTCCAACCTATGGTAGCACTAGTTGAAGTTCCTGAAACAAAATTTAAGTTACTAGGCTTAGGACAATTTGGTTGTTCTCTAATTCTAAAGTTATCAATGGCCATATTGTTAGAATTGGCAAATAAAATAGTGCTTACCGCTCTAATTCTTACCTTAATAGTAGTATTTGCGTAAGCGGAAATATCAACTATTGCTTCTTGCCAAGGTGCTGATGCAGATGTTTGTTGCTGCCCCGCTAAAAACCATTCTTGCGTCCAACTAGTGCCATCAAAAACATCTACTACTAAGCTGTCAATTTGATTTCCGAACATGTGATAATAAAATTGCAATTCAGGCGTGGTAAGCGAAGAGCAATCAATTAGAGGAGATTCTACAGTTGTTGATAAAGCATCTACGTTTGAAAATCCAAAAATTCTGTCGGAGAATAAATATTTACCACTACCGGTTGTAAAATCACCGGAAGGCCCGGAGTTAAAACCACCGCTCGTTGAATTTCCCACCGCCCACTCAAAGCGGGTTGATGTATCTGCTTTCCAACAAGGATCCAACGTACTGCGACTTCCAAAACCAGTAGCAACCGTAAAATTGGTTCCATCAAAATTTTCAAAATAAGGCGCCATTACTGCCGTACAAGCAGTTTTTGCACGCGCTACGTTGCTCCAATCTGAAACATCACCAACGGCACAACTATCTCTTACGTAAAACTCATAATTTGTATTGGCCGTAAGCCCCGTTACGGTACCCGGATTAGTAGCTAATGCCACACGAGTTCCCGAACCAAGCGCAAAACCCGGAGCGCCATATTCCACTTCCCAATTGGCAGCACCACCACTTGTAAAGCTTAGCTGTGCCGTGGTAGCCGTAGTGCCTAATACTTGTAATACTTGTGGTTTAGGACAACTAGGTGCCTCTTTAATTTCAATATCATCAATGGCCGCATTTGCTAATGTTGAATTGGTAGGTTTATCAGCTAAAAAACGGAGCTGTATAGTATCGTTTGCATAAGCGGATAAATCCAAAATTTGCTCTTTCCATACCTCTGTATTTGAGATTTGCTGAGCGCCTGTGTAGGTAACCAAATTGGTAAAGCCTGTGCCATTATTTATTTCTACTTGCATAGTACCTATACCTGAGCCAAACATGTGATACCAAAACGATAATTGTGGAGTAGTAAGCGCTGATAAGTCTATTTGAGGCGTTAAAAGACGCGCTGTAAAAGGTGCGTTGCCGGCTCCAAAACCGCTTTCCACATAAGCATATTTACCCGTTCCGCTTGTATGATCTCCTGATGGCCCTGTAAAATTGTTATTAAAAACCGGCTCTCCTACATCCCAAAAATAACGTTGACTACTGGTAGCACTGCGCTCCCAACAAACAGGAAAACTCCCTGAATCATTAAAAGCGACAGGGCGAACAAAATCTGCTCCTTCAAAATTTTGAAAATATGGAGCCAGCAAAGGCGCACAGGTAGTATTACCTAAAACAGAAGGTGTCCAATCACTTACATCAGCCACACCACAGCTATCTCTTAAGTAAATGTCATAGCTTATTCCCCCGGTAAGTCCTGTAAGGGTAAAGGGATTACTATTTGCGGCCACAAAAGTTCCGCTTCCTTTTGTAAAACCCGTTGGGCCATATTCAATAATCCAATTAGTGGCTCCACCGGTTGTCCAGCTTAAATCAATAGAATTTATGGTATTTGAAACCACCGTTAAGTTACTAGGCTTAGGGCAGGTTGGTTGTTCCCTTATTTTAAAATCATCAATAGCCACATTATTGTTAAAGGAAAAAATAGCAGTTCCTACTGCTCTAAATCTTACCTTAATGGTATTGGTTGTATAAGCTGCAAGATCAATATTGGCTTCTAACCAAGGATCAGAACCGGTAGTTTGTTGGGCACCAGCTGCAAACCAAACCTGACTCCAAGTAGTGCCGTCAAATACATCTACCACCAAACTGTCAATTTGATTGCCAAACATGTGGTAGTAAAATTGAAGCTCGGGAATAGTTAAAGGTGTGCAGTCTATTAAAGGAGATTCTACAGTTGTATTAATGCCATCAATACTTGAAAATCCAAAAATTCTATCGGAAAACAAAAAGTTTCCACTACCGGTAGTATGATCTGTTGCAGGGCCAGTATTAAAATTACCGCTTCCGGTGGTTCCCGTTGCCCATTCATAGCGGGATGAAGTATCAATTTCCCAGCAAGCATCTATGGTAGAACGAAGGTTAAAAGCCGTAGAAGGTGCAAAATTGGTTCCATCAAAGTTTTCTGAAAAAGGAGCTAAAACTGCCACACATTGCGTACGACCCGTTGCGCTGATTGTCCATGCAGAAAAATCATTTGCACCACAGCTATCTCTTACATAAAAATCATACGTTGTGTTTGGTGTTAATCCGGTAACGGTAGCGGGATTGGTAGTTACTGCTACTTTGGTGCCCGTACCAAGTGTAAAACCTGGTGCTCCATACTCTATTTGGGCATTTGCCGAGCCGCCACTTATCCAACTTAAAGTTGCTGTACTGCTAGTGCTGCTTACAAACATTAAATTTTGAGATTTTGGGCAACTTGGAGCTACTTCTACACTAATATCGTCAATAGCAATGCGCGAATTAATCTGATTTCCAAACCTATTGGAGGTGAATCTGAAGCTAACACTATCATTAGCATAAGCACCTAATTGTAATACCACTTCTTTCCAAGGCTGCGTTCTAGTGGTTTGCTGTTGCCCAGATAATGAATAAATATTGGTAGCGCCATTTTTGGTAATTATATCCACTTGTAGTGATGAAATATCAGAACCAAACATGTGTGTCCAAAAAACTAATTGCGGATTTGTAATGGTAGATAAATCAATAAGCTCAGTACTGAAAAAAGTGGAATTAACACCTCCGGTAAAGCCGAGTAAATCGGAACGTAAAAATTTACCCGCAGCAGTACCAAGGGTATGGTCAAACTCAGGCCCCGAATTAAATACGTTAAACGGAGCTGGAGCCGTGCGCCACACAAATTGACCTGAACTATCGCTCCTACTAAAACAATTATTAATGGTACCAATAGCACTATTACTTGTAGCTGCGGTAAAATCAGTGCCATCAAAATTTTGCGTATATGGCGCTGGTGTAGGATTACATTGAGTTTTAAATGTTAATGGCCCTATCCAAAGTGAACTATCTCCGGGTGCGCAAATTGAGCGCATGTAAACATCATACGTGGTGTTAGCGGTAAGTCCAGTTAAAGTTGCCGGATTTCCAGTTAATACTGATCTCGTACCTGTGCCAAAAGTGTATCCTGGAGCACCGTACTCAAAATGGTAGCTACTGGCACTTAACGCGGTAAAAGAAAATGTGGCGTTTGTAATCCATGCATTATCTACTGCAAAATTTTGTGGTTTTGGGCAGCTAGGCGCTTGTGCCACGTTAAAATCATCAATGGCAAATTCACTTAACGTACTGTTTATAGATTGTAGCATACTAAATCGTATGGCTATGGTATCACCTACGTAGGCGCTCAAATCTAAAATTGATTCATTCCAAGGGTCATTTTTATTAAAATGCTGTGGCCCATTAATGCTGCTCAAGTTAGTATAAGTTAGGCCAAAATCATTGGTTATTTGTACTGATAAATTTCCTATTGATGCACCAAAAGCGTGATAAAAGAAGGTAAGTTGTGGAGCTGTAAGTGCTCCTAAGTCTATATACGGACTTTGAATTTGAGCGGTAAAGGGAGTAGGACCAAAATTAACTCTATCGGTATAAATATAGTTTCCACTGCCGGTGGTATGATCTGCAGATGGCCCTGAGTTATTATTATTAAATGCAGGCAACCCTTTTACCCAAGTGAAAACGTTTTGATAATTTCTTGACCAACACGTATCTATGGTTCCTAAACTATTAAATCCTGCTACGCTCCAATCAGAACCATCAAAATTTTCTGTAAAAGGCACTGTTTTTGGCGCACAACTTGTTCTAAATTGCTTTCTTGCTGACCAAAAGCTAACATCACCAACAGCACAACTATCTCGTACTACATACTCATAATCGGTAGAAGAACTTAATCCCGTTAAGGAAAAGGGCTTGCTTAAAACAGCCACTCTAGTACCTGTGCCAATGGTAAAACCGGGCGCACCATATTCTACCTCCCAAGTGGTTGCACCACCGGTTGTCCAATCTAAATTAATACTATTGGTTCCGGGAGCAGTGGCCAGCGGAGCGCTTGGTGGTAAGCAAGTGGGAGCAGCAACATGACGCACCGTAATTTTAAAAGTATTGTTATCAATTTTTGCCTCTGATATATTACAAGTAGTACCAAAACTCTTAAATGCATGTAATGTAAATTGAATAGAACCACCTGCACCTACCACACCATTGGCAAAATTAAGTCCATTGCGTGTGTAACTTGCCGTGCCAGCACTATTAACATTTGGCCCTGGTGTAATAGAAGCTTCTTTTGTGCTTGTGCTTACGCATTCCAAATAGCTGCTTTGCTCCTGTTGCCAATTATTACCAATGCTAGTTAAGTCATACTCCACATCTATCCCCACCACATATCTACCCGCAGGTACTAAAACATTTAAGGTTGCCGCACATGTTGATACTTGGCTTGTAGTTGCGGTTCCAAAAATTCTATCAAGAGCTTTATCACCACTATTGTAAGTAGCCGTTACCGATGTTTGCGCAAAACTGCTTACGCAAAATGCTGCACAAATAATTATTAGTAAATATAATTTTTTCATAGGGTAGTTGTATAACTTTAAATAACGCGGGTAAGATATTAAGTTTTAAAACATAAATTACTGATTATTGTGTAAATAGGCTAGTTAAATGAGTAAGCGAAGCGATAATAAATTATAACGAGTGGCTTAAAATTATAGCCATAACTTATGTAAATTTGCGGCCATGAAAAGCGTATTTACCACCATTTTTTTAGGAATAATCTTACTTATAAATACATCTAGTGCGCCCACTACTTATTCAATAGAAATAGCTGTTTTAAAATACAAAGGTGGTGGAGATTGGTACGCAAATCCTAGTAGTTTAACCAACTTAGCCTTATTCTGTAACGATAATTTAGGCATGAGCATTAATCCCGATTACGCAACAGTAGAAGCTGGCTCTCGAGATATTTTTAATTATCCATTTATACACATGACCGGGCATGGAAACGTGCTTTTTGAAAGTGAAGAAGCTAAAAACTTACGCGCCTATGTTTTGGCTGGTGGCTTTTTGCATATTGATGATAACTACGGTATGGATAAATATGTAAGGGCAGAACTTACCGCTGTATTTCCTGATTTTGAATTAAAAACCATCCCTTCTACCCATCCTATTTTTAATCAAGCATTTACCTTTAGTGAAGGTTTACCTAAAATTCATCAGCACGATCAAAACTCACCTAAGGCGGAAGGTTTGTTTAATAAAGGTCGATTAATGGTTCTATATACTTCTGAATGTGATTTGGGTGATGGCTGGGAAGACGAAGAAGTACACAACGACCCTAAAGATGTAAGACTAAAAGCACTTAAAATGGGGGCCAATATTTTACAGTATGCCCTTACCTCCGTACCATGAATAATCAATGGGTAGGCCCCGTAATTAGAGTTTTTTTAACCCTAGCCTTGGTGGTGGGTTTAGCTCTTTTACTATGGGCGGTTCGCTTTACCATTATCTACATTTTAATAGCCGCTATTTTTGCCCTTATTGGGAAGCCTTTGGTAGATTTTTTAAGTGGACGTACGTGGAAAAAACTCAAGGTAAATCGCAACTTAGCGGCAGGCATTACACTCCTTTTAATGGTAGCTGTTTTTGGAGGAGTACTTACCGCTGTAATTCCTTCTTTAATATTTGAACTTGAAGCACTTACCAATATTGATATAAACGTTTTGTTTAATGAAACTGAAGTGGCCATTGGGCACTTAAGAGAAACGCTAACCGGAGAAACCGTAGATGTAACTATGGAAGAACCATTGCTTAAAAGAGCGTTTTTGCGCCTGCTAAACTTTGAAAATATAAGCAACACTTTTGAAGGATTAATTTCAGGATTGGGCAACGTGGTGTTTGCCATTTTTAGCATCCTTTTTATGGCTTTTTTCTTTTTACGTGAGCGCCATTTATTTAGACAAATTATCCTCGCTTTTATTCCCGACCGTTTTGAGATTAGAGTGATTCAAGTTGCTCCCCGTTTAAAGAAAAATTTAAGCCGGTATTTTTTGGGTTTAGTTATTCAAGTGAGCATTATTACTACTTTGGTATCTGTAAGTTTAACAGCATTAGGGTTTGAAAACACCTTGGTAATTGGATTCTTCGCAGGCTTACTTAATCTTATACCCTACGTTGGGCCCCTTATAGGTATGGCGTTTGGCATTATTTTAGGAATTTCGCAACACATTGGTGGTGATTTCGGATTTCCACTCTCCACCCTTATTATTTTAGTAGTTGTAATTTTTGGAAGCATTCAAATGATTGACAATTTTTTACTGCAACCAATTATTTTTTCAAACTCCATTAATGCGCATCCTTTAGAAATTTTCATTGTAATTTCTGTAGCCGCCACACTTTCAGGCATTAGCGGAATGATTGTAGCCGTGCCGGTGTACAGCGTTATTCGCCTGTTGGCAGGAGAATTTTTACCCGATGTTAAATTTGTGCAACGCCTAACCGGTAATAACAGTAAATGACGCTTAGCGATAAGATACATTTAATTCAACGCATAGAAAGTCAACGCTTTATACAAGAAAACCAAAAGGTCGACCCTGTAAAACTACTTTTAAAATACGGTAACGATCCTGAAAAAAAGTGGTTAGCTGCACAACTAGCTATACGTAAAAAAGTAGCGAAAAAATTACCCGAATGGACGAACAATTCCTCGTTAATATTTCCGGAAGGTGTTTCTGCGGAACAAGCTAGTAGCGAAGAAACGGCTGAAATAAAAGCTAATTTGCTAAACGGTAACACCTTAATTGACGCTACCGGTGGCATGGGTGTAGATGCATTTTACCTTTCTAAAAATTTTGTGCATACTCAATTATTTGAGCAAAATTCCGCTTTGGCGGATGTTACTAAATACAATTTAAACACTTTACAATCAGGCATTTTAGTCCATTCAAAAGCTTTTACACCCGCCAGTATTGTTGAGAAAATTGACGTGTTATATTTAGATCCCGCAAGGCGTGGAAATGAAAATGAAAAGCTGATAGATTTAGAAACCTATGAACCGAATGTGGTAGCATGGCTGCCGGAGTTGCTCAAAAAAGCTAAGAAAGTAGTCATCAAAACTAGCCCTATGATTTCCATAGACTTAGCTATTAGCCAATTGAAAAATGTTTCGGAAGTATGGGTGATTTCTGTGCGCAATGAATGCAAGGAAGTCGTTTTTTTGTGCGAGCCAAAACCTAGTGCTTCTTTAGTGTTTAGATTACTGAATAGCACGCCTACCCTTTTAGAAAATGAGGCGTTTACAGCGGAACAGCTTTCTGCGAAAGCAAACCTTAGCAACCATATTAAAAGGTATATGTACGAACCAAACGCCAGTATTATGAAAGGTAGTGCTATGGATGCTTTAGCTAATGAATTGAATCTATTAAAGTTACATCCCAATACAAACTTCTTTACTGCTGCACACCACATTTTTAATTATCCAGGAAAGGTATTTGAAGTAATTAGCTTACATAAGCCAAATGATAAAGCGTTAAAAGGAATACGCGCCAATGTAATAAGTCGAAATTATTTTGAAAAAGCAGATGTAATTGCCGGCCGTTTACGCATAAAACCCGCTAAACACGACTATCTTTTGGCATTTAGCTACCTAAATGAACAGGGAAAAGAGCAACAAGCCTTTGCAAAGGCTAAGCTATTGCCGCGCTAAGTAACGGCACAGTATCGATAAATAGTTTTATGACCATACGTTTATAGCTTTTGAAAGAAAACATTACTTTTATAAGTTGATGACAAAAACGCAATTCCACCTCTTATTAACGTGCCTTAGCCTTTCATTATTTGGCTGGGCGCAACAAACACGCTACCCTAGCGAGGCTATTTTTATTGAAAATAAAGGTCAGTGGGATGGACCGTTTGATTACAAACTACGCATTAATGGGGGTGCTTTTTTCTTTGAGCCCAATGGGTTTAGTTTAGTTATTAAGCATAATGATGACGCTACCGATGCGCATGTACCACATAATCATGGAAATAACACTTATGAAGATGAGGCCATAGGTCTGCGACTGCGCTGGCAGCAGGCTCAAATTCCCTACATCACGCAAAGTGAAAAACTAAAACAAACACACAATTACATTCTTGGAAACGATTCCTCTCGCTGGCAAAAAAATGTAAGCTTATCCAAAGCACTTACCTATTATGACCTTTATCCGGGTGTAAACCTAACTTATTTTGGCAATGGAGCAGATTTGGAATACGACATTATTATTGAGCCAAACGCTGATCCATCGGTAATTAAATATACTATTGAAGGCGCAACCAACCTTAGTCAAAAAGGTGATGTGTTAACCATAGAAACCGCTTTTGGTAATCTTGTAGAGCGTATTCCCATTGCATATCAGGAAATTAACGGAATGCTGTATGAAGTACGTTGCCGCTATACATTACAAAATGGAATAGTTGGTTTTAACTTAGGTACGTATGACCCAAACTATGCCGTTACCATTGATCCGGTTTTAGAATTTTCTACCATGACGGGCTCTTCTGCTGATAATTTTGGCTTTACCGCTACGTATGATGACGCTGGAAATTTTTACGCAGGCGGTATTGTGAGTGCTAGCGGTTACCCCATTACCACCGGAACTTTTCAAGCCGTGTATGCCGGTGGCGGAACGGATGTTGGCATTACAAAATTTAACGCAAATGGCACACAGGCGCTTTACAGCACCTATATAGGAGGTAATGATTTAGACTTACCACATAGTATGATTTGTGCTGCTGATGGAACTTTATATATTTTAGGAAACACGAGTTCTACAAATTTCCCCATGTATGCAAGTGCTTATCAGGACAGTAATTCTGGAGGAACACCGGTAGTTTCTTATCCTTGGGAGTTCCCCAATGGTAGCGATATTTTTATAGTTGCTTTAGATCCTACGGGCGGCTCTCTTGCCGGTGGCACTTACCTTGGCGGAAATGGTGCGGATGGTGCTAATTCCGAAATTAACCAAAACTATGGTGATTTATCGCGAGGTGAAATTATTTTGGATGATCAGAATAATGTATTTATTACCAGTACCACCCAATCTACCAACATCACTTTTAATGGCACAGCCGCTAGTTTAAGCGGAAATCAAGATGCTTTGATAGCTTCTTTTAACAGCGATTTAAGTGTATTGCGCTGGGCTACGTTTTATGGCGGATCCAATGATGAATCCGGCTACAGCCTAAAATTAGATGGAAATAATAAGGTTTTTGTTTCGGGTACAAGTAATAGTGGAAATTTAAATTTAGGTGCTAACAGTGGTGTTGCTTTTAGCGCACGTAAAAGCGGTTTAGATGGTTTTATAGCGCGCTTTGATGCTGCTACCGGTCAGTTAGAACGTGCTTCTTACTTAGGATCAGCCGGTAAAGATCAAAGCTTTTTTGTAGATATTGATAAGCGTGATCACGTATATACGTATGGCCAAACCACCAGTAATTTGGTAAGTACTTCGGGTACTTACAGCAATCCTGGGTCGCAACAGTTTATTACCAAACTCAACAATAATTTAGATGTATTGGAATTTTATACAACTGTAGGCAGCGGTCAAGCAAAATCAGACTTAGTACCCACCGCATTTTTGGTTGATGATTGCTACAAAATTTACATAAGTGGCTGGAATGGCACTACAAATAAAACTGAACCAAATGGCGCTGCACTAGGTAATACTAGAAGTTTACCAACTACCGCAGATGCTTACCAAAGTACCACAGATGCTAGCGATTTTTATTTTATGGTGTTAGAACGAGATGCTTCAAGCCTAATTTATGCCAGCTATTTTGGCGGAGCTACTGCCGAACATGTAGATGGCGGAACCTCAAGATTTGATCCTAAAGGCATTATCTATCAAGCGGTTTGTGCATCCTGCGGAAGCAGAACTGGTTTCCCTACCACCCCGGGAGCTTACTCTGAAACCAACGGAAGTAGTAACTGTAATTTAGGTGCCATAAAATTTGATTTTCAAACGGCTGTAAAAGCCGTTGGTGCCATAGATTTTTCCGTAAAGGTAGATACGGTGTGCAACACGTTATTTGTAGATTTTGATAATAATAGCGTTAACTCAAATGCGTATGTTTGGGATTTTGGCAACGGACAAACTTCTACGCAGCGGTTTCCAACTACTACTTACGACCAATTTGGAACCTACACCATAAAATTGGTAGCTATTGATACCATTTGTGATTTAAAAGATTCTATGAGCCTTACCCTTACACATGATAAGGGAGTTATTCCTAAAGCCGGTTTTACGGTTAATTATGCTGATTGTGATAAAACCTATGAGGCCACTTTTGATAATATTAGCAGCGGCAGCACTAATTATGAGTGGGATTTTGGCGATGGAAGTACCAGTAATGACGAAGAACCAATTCACAACTTTCCGGGCATTGGCGTTTATGATGTAACCTTAACTGCACGTGATACCATTTGCGGCACCCAGCAGAGTATTGTGCAGCAAGTAGAATTTACAGATACGCTGGTGCCTCCAACTGGCTACGTTCGGGCAAGTGAGTGTATGGATGGTAGTTTGGATGTATCCATTTTAAATGCACAGCCATGGTATAAATACACGTGGGCTGATGATTTTGGCAACACGTTTTCAGGTGAGTCTCCGCGCATTGTTTTTACAAACTCAGGGTTTCATTTTATAAATTTAGTGGTACTAGATACCATTTGCAAAGCTTTGTATAAAAGCATTTACAAGGTAAGAGTAGCGGGTATTCAGGCGGAAGTATTTATACCAAATGCCTTTACGCCTAATGCCGATGATAAAAACGAAAAGTTTTTGGTGTATGGTAACCGCTGTACCGTAGATGACCGATTTCTAATTTACGACCGTTGGGGAAGAGTAGTATTTGAAACAAACAATCCCTACACTGAATTTTGGGATGCCACCATAGAAGGAAAACCCGCCAAAGAAGATGTGTATGTGTATATGCTGAAAAGAGGATCAGAAATTCAACGTGGGCAAATCACTTTAATCCGCTAAACAATAGGTTGGGCGCTATTTCCATTGCGTTTAAAAACGCTTTCGCGCGATGCATATCTTCACTCAAAATCCTGTCTTTATCTATAAAGGGAACTACCTCTCTAAAATTATCCACAAAATCTTGCAAAAACGGTGAAGTCTTTTCCTCTCTAAAATATAACGCCTGAGAAGCGGCTATTAATTCAATAGCCAAAACTGTCTCTAAGTTGTCAATTACTTTATACGCTTTAGTAGCAGCATTTGCCCCCATACTTACGTGATCTTCTTGCCCATTGCTACTTACAATAGAATCAATACTGGCCGGTGTGCACAGTTGTTTGTTTTGACTAACAATGGACGCTGCCGTGTATTGTGCAATCATTAATCCACTGTTTAAACCCGGTCTTGCTACTAAAAAGGGTGGTAAATTTCTATTGCCTCCCAATAGTAAATACGTTCTGCGTTCAGAAATACTTGCTAATTCTGCTGCAGCAATAGCTAAGGTATCTGCAGTAATAGCCAAATTTTGACCATGAAAATTTCCTCCACTTATAATTTTATCAGCATCAGGAAAAATGGTAGGGTTGTCGGTAACTGAATTTATTTCAGCAGTAAGCACACCAGTTGCATAAGCAAAGGCTTCCTTACTAGCACCGTGCACTTGGGGAATACACCTAAAGCTATACGGATCTTGCACGTGCTGTTTTGCACGTGCTACTATCGCACTTCCCTCTAAAAAATCACGTACTCTTTCAGCGGTTTGTATTTGTCCTTTATGTGGCCGTGCTAAATGAATTAAAGGATCAAACGGTTCAATCCTACCGTCATATCCATCTAAACTTATGCATGAGATTAAGTCGGCTAAATAACTTAATTTATGTGCTTTATACAAATTGTGTGCTGCATAAGCAGCCATAAATTGTGTACCGTTTAAAAGTGCTAAGCCTTCTTTGCTTTGCAAAGCAATTGGTTTAAGCTTAGCTTCTTTAAGTGCTTTTTGGGCGGTAGTTCTTTTTCCTAAATAGGTAACGTCTCCCTCTCCTAACAAGGCTAAAGAAACGTGCGCCAAAGGAGCTAAATCACCACTTGCACCTAAGCTGCCTTGCTGATAAACTATGGGTAAAATATTGTTATTATAAAACGCTTGCAACAGTTGCACTACTTCTAATGAAATACCGCTATGTCCGTAAGAAAGTGATTGAATTTTTAGCAATAACATCAAACGCACAATTTCGGTAGGCACTTCTTCTCCTGTACCACAGGCGTGCGAGCGTACCAAATTTTCCTGCAAAGCGGCCAAATCATGCCCCTCTATACTAATGTTGTATAAAGAACCAAAACCGGTGTTAATACCATAAATTGGCTCGGTTTGGGTTTCAATTTTTTTATCTAAATACGCACGGCATTTTAAAATAGCGGCTTCAGCTTCAGAGGAAAGTTCAAGTGCTTGCTCACTCTCAAAAAAGGCCCACAACTTTTTAAGAGTTACGTGTTCTTTCCCAATCTTAAAAGATGTTGATTTAGTGTCGGCCATGAGGGGTGTGTTTTGCTTGGTTATTGTTAAAAAACTCCAACAGTTCAATTCGGCTAAGGCTTTGTTGACTTCCCTCTTCCATGTTTTTTAAGGTGAAAACACCTTCTTTCAACTCACTACTCCCTATCAATAATACAAATCCAATGTTATTCTTATTCGCGAAATCTAATTGTTTTTTCATTTTGGCAGCATCCGGATATACTTCCACGTTTACACCTAATTGGCGCAATTCATTGGCAAGTTTTAATCCAAAAAGTGCTTCTTCCTCTCCAAAATTAGCCACCATAAGTTGCGTGCCTTTTGTTGCTACCTCTGGAAAAAGATTCAACTCCTCCAAAGCCATATAAATTCTATCCAAGCCAAAAGAAATTCCAACACCCGGCAAGTCTTTTTTCCCAAAAATACTGGTTAAATCTGCGTATCGGCCACCGCCACCAATGCTACCAATTTCAACACCATTGGCTACCACTTCAAAAATAGTTCCTGTGTAATAGTCTAAACCCCTCGCCAGCGTTACATCTAAGGTTAAGGAAACCATATCGGTACTATCTGAATGTTTACTAATAAAATGCATATCGGCAATACCTTCTTTACCAATTTCAGATGTTTTAAGCAGAGGTTCTAAAATGGCCAATTGCTCCTGCACTGTGCCTTTTAATTCAATTATTTGTTCAAACCCTTCTAATGCAGTTTTGCTGAATGCCTTCTTTTCCAATTCATTACGTACACCTTCTGCGCCTATTTTATCTAGCTTATCTAAAGCCACGGTAAAATCGCTCAGTCTTTCAGCAATACCAAATACTTCGGCCAAACCAGCCAATAATTTACGGTTGTTCAAACGGATGGTTGCCGGCAAGTTAAGTTCCTGAAAAACCCGTTGATAAATAGCAATAAACTCTAATTCTTGTAATAAGGAATGACTGCCCACCACATCGGCATCACATTGGTAAAACTCGCGGAAGCGTCCTTTTTGCGGTCTATCGGCACGCCATACAGGCTGAATTTGATAACGCTTAAATGGAAATTGCAATTCGTTTTGATTTTGCACTACAAAACGCGCAAAAGGAACGGTTAAGTCATAACGCAGCGCCATTTGTGATTTTTGTGGAAGCCAAAATTTATATATTTTATTGAGCTTTTCAGTTTGATTAGAATTTAATTGTGCTCTTAAATTTTTGTTACTCCTTATTTTATAAATCAACTTATCCCCTTCTTCACCGTATTTTCCGGTAAGGGTTTCCAAGTTCTCCATAGCGGGAGTTTCAATGGGTGCAAATGCAAATTTTGTAAATACATTTTTTATGGTTTCCCTTATGAAGCTGCGTTTAAGCATCACCTCCGGTAAAAAATCTCGCGTGCCTTTGGGTAAGCTAGGCTTTATTGACATATCTGCATTTTGTTTTGCGCAAAACTAAACAAAGCTAGCTTTTACACTTAATTTACCACTAATATTTACCATACAAATAAACCATAAAGGACGCACCCAACATTATATTTGCGCGCTATGCGTATTTTTTATTTTCTATGTATCTGTATTTGCTTGTTTTTGCTTCCCGCGAAAGCTCAAAATACTCGGTATTCCTATGAATTAAAGTATGAGGAAGGTGTAAAAAATATTAGTGGCACCTTTCAATTTCGTTTTGTAAATCAGCAAAATAGCGTCTTAGATACGCTTTGGTTGCACCTTCCATCACGAGCCTTAAGTTGGAAATCATCTGCTTTGCATCAGCAACTTTTAACCTACCAAAAAGTAGAAGCTCATTTTGCAAAAGCCAAAGCCTTAGGTAGCATTAACATTAGTAACCCGTTGGGTGGAACACTTTGTGAAGCCTGTGAATTTGTACCCTTAGTATTAAATAAAAGCTTAAATAGTGGCGATTCTATTTCTTTTAAAATGGAGTTTACGCTACAACTCCCCGATGCGCAATTTAACGGAATTGGAATTACAGATGAAGGAAGCGTGCGCATTGCTGAATGGCTCCCGCGCTTAGCACGTTTACAAAATGGCAAGTGGTATAAATATCCGGTGCGTTTACAAAATGATGTTTGGCCGCAACAAAATGATTATCAAATTACTATACAACTACCTGCTGATGTAACCGTGTTGAGTAATTTAACTTTGCAAGAAACCTTTGAAAAAGCGTGGATGCGAACCAATGCTGAATTTGGCAGTACCAAAAACAATCGCGAAGGGTTAAAAACCTTAACCTTTAAAGGGAAAGCTAACGATGCTCAGCTATTTTGGAGCCGTAACTACACCTTAAGCCTTTATGCAGATAGCAATTTTGTGGCTACCGAAGATGAAAATTCTACTTGGGGTGCATTAGCACCACTATTGCAAAGAAATATTAACAGTTATTTAGAAAGTGAAGGTTTAGAATCGCCAACGCCCGGCAATATCTTAATTTTAAGAAATAAAATTGGTGAATATCAAAATAATGGTGGCCTAGTAATATTAAATGCTCCGATAAATCCTTTTGATTTTGAAACCGACTTGATGTATGCTTATGCTCAGCAAAAATTACGGTATAGCCTTCCGGTAAACGGCTATAATGAAGCGTGGGTAGCGCGTGGACTCCCCTATTTTTACAAATATCATTTTATACAAACCCAGTATCCTGAAAAAAAATGGTTGCCTTTTAGCAATAGTTTTGTAGGTAGGTTTTTTGATTTGGATGCGTTTGAAAATCCTTATCAAAATTCCTTCTTGTACTTGTACTTAGCGCGCCAAAACTTAGATCAAGCCATGGCTACTTCGGTAGATTCTTTAACTAGATTGAACTACGAAGCGATGGTTGAAGCCAAAACTTTTTTAAGTTTAAACCACTTACGCGCTTACGTTGGTGAAAGAAATTTTAAGCGAAGTATGTATCGCTACATCCAAAATTTTAATGATTCAAGTACGGCCACGCAGCAATTAGAAAGTGCTTTTGATTTTTATCATAATCAGCCCGTTGCTAATTTCTTTGATGCGCTACCAAATACTTCGGTTGGTTATGATTTTGCTTTGGTGCATACCGATTATTGCCCCACGGTGGCCACTGCCACGGTAGTAAATCGCGGCAAGCTTATGTTGCCCTATTCCCTTACGGGATTTAAGGATGGGCAGGCTGGATACACGGAATGGTTTCAACCACACGAAGGTAAAAAAACGGTACAACTCATTCATAATGAATATGATTACGTAGTACTGAACCAACATTTAAGTCAACCAGAGTTTAGTCAAAAAAACAATCGGGTAAACCGAAAAGGTATTTTTAGGCAAATGGAACCCATTCGCTTGCAGTTTTACAACAGCTTTGAAAGACCCGACAGAACGCAGATATTTTGGCTGCCCACCGCAAATTATAATGCGTACGACAAATTACTTTTGGGCGTTACGCTTTCCAACAGCAGTTTAGTACAAAAGCGTTTTGAATATGCCATTGGTCCTGAGTTTAGTTTTGGCACCTCTCGCCTTACGGGATATGGCTCTTTAGTATTTAATAAACCAAGTACCTCTAAGCACAGTTTGTTACGTTTATGGCGTTTCGGTTTATATGGCAGATATTATCATTATGATGAAAATTTGAGTTATGCGCGGCTTTCACCATCCTTAAATTTTTATTTTGAAGATCCCCACGCGTACAGAAAAACCCGCCAGCAAGCGAGAATTAGAGGAATTTTGGTAGAAAGAGAATTAGCTTCAGGTGCAACCGATGATTTGAGCATTCAAAACGCTAGCTATTCCATATTAAATGTAGATTGGAAATTAGAAAACATATCTATTACAAAGCCTTACACCCTACGCGCTGATTTTCAATATGCTGATGCCTTTAGTCGCTTTGATGTGGAGGGTGATTTTAGATGGATGCTTCCCAATAAAAAATGGCTTATTTGGCGAAATTTTGGAGGTGTATTTTTTAAAACATCCAACACTAATACTACTGCCCCCGCCTATTATGCTTACGGTTTAAGTGGTACGCAAGATTATCTTTTTGATTACAGTTTAATTGGCCGTTCGGATGAGACTGGGATTTGGAGCCGTCAATTTTTTACCACCGATGGAGGCTTTAAAAGTGAAACAAATGTATTTGCTGATAACTTTATGCTCACCAGTAATTTAAGTGTACCTATTTATTCCTTTTTCGGGGTTTTTGGAGATGTTGGTGTAGCCGATAATTTCAACACAGTGCATTGGGATGCAGGTTTGCGCTTTGCTTTCCTAACTGATTTCTTAGAAGTGTATTTACCCTTAGCGGGAAGTCAACGCACATTTATAAATGATGCTAACTACTTTAAAAACACTCGTTTTGTACTCGATATTAACCTAGGGAACATTATCAATAGAATTCGTAGAGGGTATTATTAAGTTGAGTGTAAAGCGCTTTTCTAAGATTAAACAATTGTGAATAATGGAAAGGGTGAAAGTTGAAGGGTGAAGGTGAAAGTGAAAGTGAAAGTGAAAGTGAAAGATACCCCAGCCCTACCGTTGAAAAAAATCACCAGCGGTTTTTGCCAATGCTCTACCAAACTAAAAAAGACCTTACGAAGGCAAGGAAGCACAGCAGCATTAGCGGCACATCAAGCGGAATTGCTTCCCGAAGGGAAAAGCATGGAGCGTAGATGTGTCCGTGGTTTGATTTGAAAAATCAAAAATGCCTCTGTGCTTCTTGATTTTTGCAGTACTTTTTATCCACTAAGGCCACAGGCCGACCTCATGAATACCATTAAAATCAAACAATCATGAATAACAAAAAGTACGAGAGTACCATTAAAATCAACTTATCATGAATAGTAAAAGCCCCCTATATCCCCCGAGGGAGACTTTAGCTACACCAAGCGTTAAAAAAAGAAATTCAACAAACCCAAGGATAAAAATCACCAACGGTTTTTGCTAATGCTCTACCACACTAAAAAGACCTTACGAAGACGAGGAAGCACAGCAGCATTAGCGGCACATCAAGTGGAAGTGCTTCCCGAAGGGAAAAGCATGGAGCGTAGATGTGTTCGTGGTTTGATTTGAAAAATCAAAAATGCCTCTGTGCTTCTTGATTTTTGCAGTACTTTTTATCAAGAAAAAGTACGAAGTAAAGACCTCATAAATTCCATTAAATTCAAACAACCATGAATAACAAAAAGGACGAAGTGAAAATCTCATGAATATCATGAAGAAGAAAAGTGTGAAGAAAAAAAATATATCATCCATTAAGACTACCTTTAAAATTGTGCCCCTCGACTACCGCTCGGGGAATCTCGTTAAAGTGTGTAAAGTGTATCGCCAAACCAAGAATCAACATATACTATGCACGATATGAATAGTAACCAATTAATAAAATCTTTCGCTATAAATTGCACCCATATTAGAATGAAAAATGGAAGACCAAAAGTTTGATTTAATAGTTGTAGGTGGCGGAGTTGTAGGTTTGGCAACAGCTTATAAATTTCAGTTAAAATATCCAAAAAAAACGGTAGCAGTTCTAGAAAAAGAAACCATTTTAGGCGCGCATCAAACGGGTAGAAATTCTGGCGTTATTCATTCCGGAATATACTATAAACCAGGTAGTTTTAAAGCGAAAAACTGTACAGATGGTAGAAAGCAATTAGTGGCATTTGCAAAGGAATTTGGCGTGGAACATGATATTTGTGGAAAGATCATTCTAGCTACCACCGCAGAAGAAATTCCTTTGTTGGAGAAAATTTATCAGCGCGGCTTGGACAATGAAATTGAAGGGATTTCGGTTATAGAACCCAAGGAAATAGCGGAAATAGAGCCGTTTGTAAAGGGTGTGCAAGCTATAAAAGTTCCGGTAACGGGCATTATAAATTATGTACAACTTTGCGAAGTATTGGTAAGAGAAATGATAGCTATAAATAAAAACAGCAAACTCTGTTTAAATACCAAGGTGTTAAAATCCTTACCAGATGGTGTTGAAACTGCTACAGGAACATTTAAGGCTAGCCAAAAAGTATTTTGTACCGGACTACAAAGCGATAGAATGGCTAAGAAAGATGGTTTAAATCTTGATTTACAGATTGTAGGTTTTCGTGGTGATTATTACGAGTTGAGCGAAACCGGTAAGCATAAAGTGAAACATCTTATATATCCTGTTCCTGATCCTGACTTCCCGTTTTTGGGCGTACACTTTACCCGTATGATTGATGGTTCTGTAGAGTGTGGCCCCAATGCTGTTTTTTCATTTAAGCGTGAAGGCTATTCGCGTACAGCCTTTAGTTTAAAAGACACCGTGCAAGCATTGGGCTTTAGCGGCACATGGAAACTTTTTGCAAAACATTGGCGTCAAGGCATGGAAGAATACAAACGTGCTTTTAGCAAAGCATTGTTCTTAAAAGCTTTACAGAAAATGATTCCATCTTTAGAAGCAGCAGATATTATTCCTGCCCGTGCCGGCATACGCGCACAGGCTTTAATGGCGGATGGTCAACTTGTTGATGATTTTAAAATTGAAAAAAGTGGCAATAGTGTGCATGTGTTAAACGCACCTTCACCCGCAGCAACTTCATGCTTGAGTATTGCTGATCATATTATAACAGAATTGGAGTAGTAAAATAGGTTTCAAAACACGCTGTTTCCAAGAGAAAGGTGGAAGTACTTACCTCCATTTACTAAAAACCACAAGCGGTTTTTACTAATGCTCCACCATACTAAAAAGACCTTACGAAGACGAGGGAAGCACAGCAGCATTAACGGCACATCAAGTGGAATTGCTTCCCGAAGGGAAAAGCATGGAGCTTAGATGTGTCCGTGGTTTGATTTGAAAAATCAAAAATGCCTCTGTGCTTCTTGATTTTTGCAGTACTTTTTATCCACTAAGGCCACAGGCCGACCTCATGAATACCACTAAGATCAAACAATCATGAATAACAAAAAGTACGAGAATACCATTAAAATCAACTTATCATGAATAGTAAAAGCCCCCTATATCCCCCGAGGGGGACTTTAGCTACACCAAACGTTAAGAAAAAAAATTCAACAAACCCAAGGATAAAAATCACAAGCGGTTTTTGCCAATGCTCTACCAAACTAAAAAAGACCTTACGAAGACAAGGAAGCACAGCAGCATTAGCGGCACATCAAGTGGAATTGCTTCCCGAAGGGAAAAGCATGGAGCGTAGATGTGTCCGTGGTTTGATTTGAAAAATCAAAAATGCCTCTGTGCTTCTTGATTTTTGCAGTACTTTTTATCAAGAAAAAGTACGAAGTAAAGACCTCATAAATACCATTAAAATCAAACAATTATAAATGATGGAAAGGGTGAAAGTTGAAGGGTGAAGGTGAAAGTTGAAGGTAACACCTACCCTTGAAAAAAATCACCAACGGTTTTTGCTAATGCTCTACCACACTAAAAAGACCTTACGAAGACGAGGGAAGCACAGCAGCATTAGCGGCACATCAAGCGGAAGTGCATTCCGAAGGAATTAGCATGGATCTTAGATGTGTTCGTGGTTTGATTTGAAAAATCAAAAATGCCTCTGTGCTTCTTGATTTTTGCAGTACTTTTTATCCACTAAGGCCACAGGCCGACCTCATGAATACCACTAAGATCAAACAATCATGAATAACAAAAAGTACGAGAATATCATTAAAATCAACTTATCATGAATAGTAAAAGCCCCCTATATCCCCCGAGGGGGACTTTAGCTACACCAAGCGTTAAAAAAAGAAATTCAACAAACCCAAGGATAAAAACCACAAGCGGTTTTGGCTGATGATCTACCACACTAAAAAAGACCTTACGAAGACGAGGGAAGCACAGCAGCATTAGCGGCACATCAAGCGGAATTGCTTCCCGAAGGGAAAAGCATGGAGCGTAGATGTGTCCGTGGTTTGATTTGAAAAATCAAAAATGCCTCTGTGCTTGATTTTTGCAGTACTTTTTATCAAGAAAAAGTACGAAGTAGAAACTTCATAAATACCATTTAAACCAAAGAATTATGAATAATGAAAAGGGTGAAAGTTGAAGGGTGAAGGTGAAGGTAACACCAACCCTATCGTTGAAAAAGATCACAAGCGGTTTTTGCCATGCTCTACCAAACTAAAAAAGTCCTTACGAAGACGAGGAAGCACAGCAGCATTAACGGCACATCAAGTGGAAGTGCTTCCCGAAGGGAAAAGCATGGAGCGTAGATGTGTCCGTGGTTTGATTTGAAAAATCAAACAATCATGAAGAAGAAAAAGTGAGATTGATAGAAAAACTCCTTAAATCCTTATTGCACTACAACTTTGAAAAAAATCGAAATTTAACTTTTAAAGACCTCATCTAAAACCTTAAAAATCCTATTGAAATCAGCCTCTACTAAATTGGAGCCACTAGGCAAACACAAACCAATTTCAAACAAACGCTCACAAACCCCTGTTCCAAAAAATTGGGCATTTTCAAATACAGGTTGTAAATGCATGGGTTTCCAAAGTGGACGAGCTTCAATGTTATCTGCATCTAAGGCCAATCGTACTTGTTCTCGTGTTATTCCTTTATTTTTTTCCGGATCAATCAAAATACAACTTAACCATCTGTTGCTGAAAGAACCCTCTGCTTCCTCTTGAAATTGAACGTAATATCCATCTTTGTTCTTACCCTGAAAATACGATTGATAGCGAGAGAAATTCGCTCTACGTTGGGCTACTCGTTCATTTAAATACTTAAACTGTGCCCTACCAAAAGCGGCTAATAAATTGCTCATTCTAAAATTATAGCCTAACTCCTTGTGTTCAAAATGAGGTGCGTTTTCATTAGCTTGCGTAGCTAAAAATAAAGCGCGTTTTGCCAGTTTTTTGCTTTTTGCAAAAAGAACTCCTCCTCCACTAGTAGTAATTATTTTATTACCGTTGAAAGATATCATTCCATAATCTCCTAAAGTTCCGGTTTGCTTATCCAGATAGGTAGAACCCAAACTTTCAGCAGCATCTTCAATTACTTGAATTTTATGCTTTTTAGCGATGGACAATATTGCATCCATATTTGCAGGCGTACCATAAATATGCACAGGTAAAACTGCCTTCAACTTTAAGCGTTTAACTTTTATCTCTCTAATTGCTTCTTCCAATGCTCTCGGACACATATTCCATGTATCCCTCTCTGAATCAATAAAGATTGGCGTTGCCCCACACCGGACAATAGGAACCACGCTGCCAATATGCGTATGCGTTTGCACAAAAACTGCATCTCCCACACCTATTTCGGCTACTCTAAGTGCTAATTCTATTGCTGCCGTTCCTGAATTAACCAAACAGCAGGCCTTAGCTCCAAGCATTTTACAAAGTTCTTTTTCAAAAAGATTGAGTTGAGGACCAACAGGAGCTAACCAGTTAGAGGACAACGTACGTTTTAGATAATTTGATTCATTCCCAGCTAAATGTGGTGAAGAAAGATATATACGAGCCTTTGTCATGTGTTTTTATAGGAGGTCAAATATAACCGTGAAAAGTGTAAAAAACCCTGACTTTTTTACAAGTTTATGAGTTTATGAGTTTTGTCATGGTGAGTGTCCTGCATTTTTGCGGGATGTATCGAACCAGACCAAACGAACAACATTATCTAACCCCCTATTTCCTTAGCCGGAATGCCTGCATACGTTTTACCGGCCGGTACATCTGTATTAACAACTGCACCAGCTCCAATGGTTGCTCCACTGCCAAGCAAAGTAGCTTTTATAAGTTTTGCTCCAGTTCCAACATATACCATGTCCTCTAGCTTTGCGCCTCCGCTAATATTTACTCCCGGCATAATCGAACAAAAATTTCCAATTTCTGTATCATGACCAATGGTGCAACCCAGATTAATCAGATTGAAATTGCCTATTGAAATATTAGTGGTGAGGATGCACCCATCGGTAATAATATTACCTTCACCCAAACTTATATATTCGGATTGGTGCAAGCGTGCATTTGGATGAATGAGATTAGGATAACTTAATCCTAGATTAACTTTAAGTTGAGTATAAATTCTAAACTTAATAAGTGGATTTCCTATGCCAAAAAAAACAATTATTTCTTTTTGAGTTAAAAGCCACTCAATACCCCCTAAAACCGTTAATCCGTTTATTTCCTCACCCACTTCCTTGCCATCATCTACAAAACCAAGTATATGATATTCTTTATTAAAAAAAGCAGATAACATGGCAGCTATTTCTCTGCCTAAGCCACCTGCCCCTACGATTATTGCATCTTGCATAAACTTGTTCTAATTAATTATTCCCGCTAAAAGCCTCACGCATTTTTGTCCCTCCTTTATTTTTACTAAAAATTTTTAGGATAGTTAAAACAATAATTTTTACATCTAGCCAAAAACTCCGATTATCCACGTACCAAACATCTAATTCAAATTGTTGTTTCCAAGTGAGGTTATTCCTGCCATTAACCTGCGCCCAACCGGTTAAGCCTGGTTTTACTTCATGCCTACGGGCTTGTTGCTCCGAGTAAAGTGGTAAGTACTCTGGTAAAAGTGGCCTAGGCCCTACAAAATTCATATCCCCTTTAAGAATATTAAAAAGTTGTGGAACTTCATCTAAAGAACTTGACCGAAGAAATTTACCCCAACTGGTAATATTTATAGAACTACCATTTTTGAGCGTTTGTAACTTAAATAAGTTAAACTTGACGTTATTTTTACCTACTCGTACTTGAGTAAAAAACACTCTTGGAAACACCCAAATTTGAACCATTAGTAAAATTAGGAAAACTGGAAAAAGAACTATCAGCGATATTAAAGCAATTCCCTTAGCCATTTACTAGGTTTTTACATATCTCTTTGTTACCGATATTTTTATAACTATATAAAATAACGCTAGGGCAAACAACATTAAAATAAAACTTAGACTGGATAAGTTGAACGTAACCATAATGATTACAAAAACGCTTATTAAAAATTGAAAAACTGCGTAAATAATAGAAACCAATATATGCGACCACTTAGCTTCATTAGCCAAATACTGATACAAATGGGAACGATGCGCTTTGAAGATATTTTCGTTACGCAAAAGACGCTGAGCAATGGTTAGCACAGCATCTATACCATACACGGCTACAAAAATTACATATACCCAATTGCCTGTTTTTAACATTAAAGCGATGAGCACAAAGGCCAAAATAAAGCCCATGCTAATGCTGCCTACATCTCCCGCAAAGGTTTTGGCTTTTTTACGCGCATTAAAGTAACTGAATACCACTAAGGATAAGCCAATGCTAATAAGCAAAGAAGTTTCTATAAAAGGTGTTTGATTATTTACATACCAAAGGGGTAGTAATACAGCCAGAGAAAAAAACGAGGTAATACCATTAATGCCATCCATAAAATTAAAAGCATTGAGCCAGCCAATAATCAAAATGAAACCAACCAGCCACCAATACCAAGCAAAATTGGCAAAACTGAGTTGGTAAAGCATTAACGCAACGGAGAGTAAATGCACTGCCAAGCGTGGTTTGGTAGAAAGTGTTAGGCGATCATCTAAAAAACTGATAATGGAGATAAGCACTAAGCCAACAATAAAAAATGGGTATTGAAAACCAAATAACAAAAACCAAAGTATCGCTGCCACTGAAAAAATCACGCCTCCTCCCCTAATAGTAATGATGGAATGCGAACTACGCTCATTGGGCTTATCAATAATATTAAAGTAATATGCAATTTTAAAATAGCCTAATATAGCTAACACAAGCAATAAGAAAATAACTCCATAAATCATTTAGAGAAGCTTTTGACAGTTTGAGTTAAACCTGCTTTTGCCGAAACTGGAAAAGCAGAAATACGCAAGGCTTGTTTTATTTTTTGGTTTGAAACAACGTAGCTTTCCGTAAGCTTTTGTAATCTATGTGTATTTAGTGGCAGCTTTAGAGTATCTCCTATTATAGCAGTTCCTTCGATCATCTTTTTTGAAATAGACCAAGTTTTGGCGCTCTTACCGATTGACTCTCCAATAAGTTGCACCAACTCTTTGGTACTTAGCGTTTCATCGTCTGCTATATTATACACACCTGATGCAAACTCAGTATGCTCAATCATGTGCTTAATAGCAAACGTAAGGTTATCAATAGACAAAAAAGAGCGCTTGTTTTCAAAAGCCGCCAAAGGATATGGAATACCCTTTTGCACAAACTTATACAGCAGGTTTAAGTTTCCTTTATTACCTGGACCATGAATCATGCAAGGTCGTAAGATTACCAAACGTTTGCCTTGTGGCAAGGAAACAGCCAAAAGCTGTTCTTCAGCCTCTTGTTTAGATTGTCCGTAAGGAGTTTTAGGCTGTGGTATAACATCCTCGGTGAGTACATCGACAACTTCATCAGTCGCGGCTTTTACACTACTCATGTACACAAACAACTCGGCATCACTTTTAAAAAAATGATCAAAAAGATGAATAGTTAAATCTCGGTTTACCGAGAAATACTCTGAATCATTTGCGGTGGCTTTTAAGTCGTGTGCTTTACCTGCTAAATGCACGTAAGCCCTAATTCCGTTAGGTATGTTGCTTAATGTAGGCCATTGATAATCTGCCTTATTCCTACCTAATGTGATAATTCCGAGGGTGTTTGAAAGGCTCTTTACCAAATTAGAACCTACAAAGCCTGTAGCACCGGTTACTAAAATTTTACTCATAATAATTCATTAACCAAGGCTACATACTTTTGAGTTACCACCTCTTTGCTAAAACCATTTACTACATAATTTCGACCTGTTTCATTGCCTTGTAATCCTAAAACACCCTCTTTTATAGATTTTATACCTTTTACAATATACTCAGAACTTCCTCGTGGCACAACTAATCCATTTTGCGCCTGCTTTACAGTTATAGCCAAAGGAGTATCCTCATTAGTTGATGCCAAAATTGGACGGCCTGAGGATAATATAGCATAAACTTTAGAGGGCATTCCATCGTAATCCGAAGCTTCGGTCATAGCAATAATATGCGCATCAATCCTCGAATTTATCATGGGAACTCTTGAACGGTCTTGATAAGGCAACACAGTAAGATTTTTTAAGGTGCTTTCCTTCTCTTTTAAATAAGAATATTCACTACCTCCTCCTATTATCAAGAAATGAACATTAAAATCATGCTCTAGCCGTTGAGCCGCTTCTATTATAGCTTGCCAATCCTGTACCTTCCCCAAATTACCTAAGTAGCCTATTACAAACTTGCCTTCAAACAATATGTCTTTATCATAATCTCCATGATATGGGCTATATAATTCAGTGTCAATAAAATTTGGTATAATCAGTAACTTATCTTCTGGTAATCTTTCTTTGATTTTAGTAGAAAATAAATGATCAATTGTAACTACTTTATCAGACAAGTGATATGTTACTTTTTCTATCCATTGCAAAACATTAATCAGAAATTTATTTCTAATTGCCCCCTGCTTAATAAGCACGTCAGGATAAATTTCTTAAACATTGTAAATAACTTTTGCCCTCTTAAATCCCCCTAAAACACCACTTAAAAAACCAGAGGTCAAAGGTGGAGAAGGCGTTAGAATAACATCTACTTTCTTAATAAAAAGCGCTTTTAAAAAAAAGGCCAAATGAAAAGCAATAATGTAAAAAGCTCTATAAAGGGATGATTTAGACTTTTTTTGAGGAAAGTGATGCACCTTCGCTCCAAAATAATCAGTTTTGCGCCAAAAAAAACCTCCCACTCGTGATTTATTCCTAAAGTCTCCTGAAAAGTTATAATGCGGAAAAGTAGTTAACACGGTTACCTTGAATCCCGATTTAACAAAGGCTTGCACCAAGTCTCCATAAAGATAACTAGTGCTAACTTGATCGGGTGGAAAAATTAAAGTATGTATTAAGATGTGCTTTTTTACTTTTGCCACACTACTCTATTTATATAATCCGTATAAGAAAGTATAATTCGAACCACCTTTTCACTAACATTAGGCATGGAATAGTCCGCTACAGGTCTTAAGTTTCTATTTGCCAAATCTTGAACTTTAAGGTGTTCAAGTGCCTGTAGAATACGTTTAGGATTAAGCCCAACCATCATTACAGAAGCTTCCTCCATGGCCTCAGGGCGTTCATGTGCATCCCTTATATTCAAAGCCCTAAAGTTCATAATAGAAGATTCCTCCGAAATAGTACCGCTGTCTGAAAGTACTGCAAAGGCATTTTTCTGTAAGGCATTATAATCACTAAACCCTAACGGTTTTAAAAACTGCACATTGGGGTGCATTTCTAACTTTTCCTTATCTAGCCTATTTCGGGTTCTAGGATGTGTACTTACAATTAACGGATAATTATACTTCTCAGCAATTAAATTTAAAGTTTCTAGCAAGCCTTTAAAATTTTGCTCACTAGTAATATTCTCCTCACGGTGCGCGGAAATCACAAAGTATTCTTGCTTTTTTATTTTCAAACGCTCATGCACATCCGAAGCATCAATTTGGTGCATGTAGTGGTTCAATACCTCATACATAGGGCTCCCAGTTTTAATAACTCTATCTGCCGACATACCCTCTCGCAACAAGTACTCGCGCGCTATATCACTGTAAGTAAGGTTAATATCAGACACATGATCTACAATTTTCCGGTTGGTTTCTTCTGGTACACGTTGATCAAAGCAGCGATTACCTGCTTCCATATGAAAAACAGGAATTTTACGTTTTTTTGCAGGTATCGCACACAAACAACTATTTGTATCTCCTAAAACCAAAAATGCGTCAGGATTCTCGTTTTCTAAAACAGGATCTATTTTAATTAATATTTGACCCACAGTTTCTGTTGCATTCTTACCTGCTGCTTCTAAAAAATAGTCTGGCTTACGAATCCCCAAATCCTCAAAGAAAATTTGATTCAACTCATAATCATAATTTTGGCCCGTATGTACTAAAATATGTTCAATGGCATCAGATGCATCAAGTTTGGACATTACTCTCGAAAGCCTAATGATTTCTGGCCTTGTGCCCACAACGGTTAGCACTTTTAATTTGGTCATGCAGTTGTATTTTTTCGGTGTATTTAAACTTCTAAAAAGTAAGTATCTGGCGTTTGTTGGTCAAAAATTTCATTTGCCCAAAATAGCGTAATTAACTCACCATCTCCTGTATTTGTAATATTATGTGTATAACCGGTAGGAATATCTACAACGGTTGGTTTTTCTCCAGTTACGATATATTCAATTATCTCTGATTCGTCAATCTTTCTAAAACGAATCACGGCCTTGCCTCTAATTACTAAAAATTTTTCCGTCTTGGTATGATGAAAATGATTACCTCTGGTTATACCCGGCTTGGTAGTGGAAACGAAAATCTGGCCGAAATCTTTAGATTTTATCCACTCAAATAAGTCTCCCCTATTATCAACTTTTAATTCCATAGGGTAAGAAAACTTATCTTTTGGGAGATAAGACAAGTAAGTACTGTACAGATACTTAGTGAGCGTATCACCCACAGCTGGAGCAATAAGCGTTTTTCTATTCTCAGGGAAAGAACTAATAGTTTCTGCTAAAAAACCTAAGCTAACTTGAAATTGAGTGCGAACCGAAGCCTTTTTACATCCAAATCCCTTTTCTTCTTTTAAATGATATAAAAACGAAGCAACCACATCATCTACATAAACCACAGGAAATGAGTAATCAGGATCACGAACTTCTAAGGGTATACCGTTTGCTACATTGTAGCAAAAAGTAGAAATAACAGAATTGTAATTAGGTTTAGACCATTTACCGAACACACCGGGCAATCTATAAATAATGCCTTCCACAATTTCTTTTTCACTTGCCTCACGTACCAAATCTTCTCCTGCTAATTTACTTTTTCCATATAAGTTGTCATTTACGGCTTGCGCTGATGAGCTTAGGATAAAAATAGGTTTTGTATTTACATTTTCCAAAGCCGTTAGCAGCTGTTTGGTTAAATCTACGTTACCTTCAGTAAAATCTTGTTCATTTTGTGGGCGATTTACACCAGCCAAATGAAATACTATACCAACATCCTTGAGAATTTTTTCAAAGTCTTGAACATCAGTGCTACGTGTAATTGTCTGTAACTGCACGTCCTCCATGCGTTGAAGTCGTGCTACTAAATTTTGACCTACAAAACCATTAGCTCCGGTTACAACTACTTTTCTCATAAGGTTTTCAATTCTTCTTGCACCAATGCTAATTTTAAAACCATCGCTTTAAGTTCATCGTGTGTAAGTTGATGCGTATTGTGTGAGTGATAATCCTCTAATAATTGTACTTTTTCATCACCTTCGGAAAAATACTTATCATAATTCAAATCTCTTCCATCCGCAGAAACTCTATAGTAATCACCTAAGTCCTCACTTTTCACGCGTTCTTCAGCAGTAAGAAGCGTTTCATACAATTTTTCTCCATGGCGTGTTCCAATAACCTTTATTTCATTTTTGGCGTTGAAAATATCCAACATTACTTCAGCCAATTGACGAATCGTAGCTGCTGGAGATTTTTGTACAAACACATCACCACTCTTACCATGCTCAAAAGCAAACATTACCAAGTCAACCGCTTGATCAAGTGACATCATAAAACGTGTCATGTCCGGATTAGTTAGTGTAAGTGGTTTGCCGGCTTTTATTTGTTGAATGAACAAGGGTATAACGGATCCCCTACTAGCCATCACATTACCATAGCGCGTAGCGGTAATGCTGGTAGAATGTGCAACCCTTGATTTCGCCACAGCTACTTTTTCCATCATGGCTTTAGAAATTCCCATGGCATTTATAGGATATGCGGCTTTATCAGTACTTAAACAAATTACCTTTTCCACTCCATTTCTTATGGCTGTGTTTAATACATTTTCCGTACCTAGCACGTTCGTCTTAACCGCCTCTATTGGATAAAATTCACAAGAGGGTACTTGTTTCAAAGCAGCGGCATGAAATATATAGTTAACTCCTTCCATCGCGTATTGCAAACTGTCCGCATCCCTAACGTCTCCAATGTAAAACTTCACCTTATCGGATTGCAAGGTATGACGCATATCATCTTGTTTTTTTTCATCGCGAGAAAAAATGCGTATCTCTTTAATATCGGTGTTTAGATAACCTTGTAAAACAGCATTTCCAAAGGAGCCTGTTCCTCCGGTAATTAATAACGTTGCGTTTGATAAGTTCATTAAAATAAATTTATATTATTAAATGTTGGTATGTAGTTTTCAAATTGTTTTAATTCTGGATTGTTAAATCCATAAAAAGTAATTCCATTATGCTCAGCTGCTTCAAAATCATTTATTGAGTCCCCAATAAGGAAACAGTCTTCCTTGTCATAACCATTTATATCAATTACCTCTTTCACCAACTCTTTTTTTGGCGTTGGTGAACCATGAATAGAAATAAAAAAATGTTCTATATCCAATGCTTTACACAAAAATCTAAGCTCTGTTTGATCTGAACCGGAAACGATATGCATAGGAATTCCTAATTCAGTTTTTTGTTTTATAAATTTAACAGTTTCATCAATAAGCAAAGTTTTGTCAGTTAACAATAACTTCATAATTTCAGAAAACCGCTTGGTATACATAGCTAATTTAGAATCAGCTAATGGTTGTTCCCCTAATATTTCTTCAAAAAAATATCTGAATTTCACGTAACGTGATAAACCTCCATTTTTTCTATGAAAATCTAGTAAACTATCTACACTTTCCTTATCAAAATCAGCAAGAACCTTTTCAAATCCTGAATCTCTAACTTTATTAGAATTCATAATTACTCCATCAAAATCCCATAAAATTACCCTCATAATTTTTCTTCTAAAATTTTCGTCCTAACCCTTTCTAAATCATCTTGAGTGTCTACTGCTATCGAACTAGAAGACATTTCAACCATATACACTTCCATTCCCATCTCCAAAAAACGTAATATTTCAATATCTTCCAATTCTTCAAAAAAAGTTTTCCCTACATGATCCTTAAATTTTTTAAGGGTGCTTTTAGGAAAAGAATAAATACAGATTTGTCGAAAGGCATTAATAAAATCACCTTTTTTATTTCCAGGGATGGATGCTCTTGACATATATAAAAGTCTTTTATCTTCTCTAAACACAACTTTAGGAATTGTTAAGCTTTTATATTCCTCTATACTATCTATTGATGTATATCCGTTCAAAATTTTATCCCCGCTCTGCTTAATGGATGCTATTACTTTTTTTATATCTCTCGGATTAATTAGAGGCTCATCCCCTTGTACATTAATATAATGTTTAGCATCTATCAGTTCAGATACTTCCGCTACCCTATCCGTTCCTGTCAAACATAAATCGCTTGTCATAATTGCATTATAGCCTAAGTGTTTTATATGTTTAAATATTTCTGAGTGATCAGTAGCCACCACAATATCATCAGGATGATGAACTGCCTTTAAACATTGTTCATAAGTACGCTGAATCATCGATTTACCTTCAATATCAATTAAAGGTTTATTTGGCAAACGTGTGGAAGCAAGCCGTGCAGGAATAACAATTAAATAATCTTTCATAAATGAGCAAACACAGATTCTGATTTCAGGCTATTGTAGGCGGTAGAAGTTAAGCTAATGCATTCTATACCCATAGAAGCGGCCTGTTTAAACAAGTACTCATTTTCCTGAAATAACTCTTGTTCCCTAGCGGTTAATCCTTCTGCTCCGTAACCATCATAACCGGTAATCCATACTTTATTTATTCCTAGTTCAAATGCAGTTTCAAGCGCCAGAGCGGTGTGGGAATCTATGTATTTATCTGAAAATTTCACTTCTTCTAGTTCGAACGATTTATCCTTGAGAACTTGAGGAATATATGTTCCCATTTTTCTTGGATATGGAGGGCATACTCCACTTGCGAGTTTCGGTAGTGAACCTGAAAGCACTTGCTCCATTCGTAATCCTTCATTACCTACTAAACAAAATAGTTGAGTATTTTCTACATTTGTATATGCTAAAGCATTTTTAGAACTAGCATGGATGAGAACTAAATCCTTCTCTTTTTTACTCAAAGCTATAATAGCTTCTGCGTGATGAACCGCTGATGGACCACCTCCAATAATTAAAGCAGTTTTGAAGGTTTTTTTTGTATTAAATTTTGGTAATTTTAAATTATCTGCTAATCCTAAAGATTGATTGTGTAAAGCCCTAATTATACTATTAAAAGAATAATAGCGCTTTCCAACCCAATCCATCACTTCCTTTTGAGGTAATGAGTTTGCTCCAGAAACCATATAAGGTAAATTTGTTCCCCATCCATAATCTTCTTGCAATTCCGTAAATCCATCAACGACTGAGGATAATGCATTAAAATCAAAGCTCAACTGCCCCTTAGCATTCAAAGCAGTAAGCAATAATTCCATTTTCAAATTACCTGCACCCCTACCCATTCCTGTAATTGTCGCATCTACTATCTGACAACCACATTCAATAGCAGTTAGGGTATTAATTAGTCCCAATTCTAAGTTATTATGTCCATGAAAACCTATGGGTATATTCACTTGAGCACTAACTAACGAATACACTTCTTTTACATCTTCTGGATAAACACCTCCATAAGAATCGACCATATAAAAGTAACTCGCTAGTTCATTCACCTTTGCTAAATTATTAAGTAACATAGGGTAATCTTTCCACTTTGACATATACATTACATTAAAACCTACTTCAAAACCCATCATTTTGATGCCAGAAGCCAGCTCTAATGCACGTTCAAAATTAGCTGGATCTATTGCCATGCGTACCATGTCAATATAACCTTCACATGGTGCAAGAATTCTATCTAAATCCTCAATTCTTACGTCTTTTTCATTGAGAATAATTACTAATTTTTTATTACTTATTTTTTTCAATCTCTTCAGTAAATAAGTAGGTAAATAAAAATACTCTCCTAAATAAGAATTCTGAGGATCTGAACGATATCCTACTTCTAAATATTCAATTGGTAAATTATTCATAGATTTAAGATATACTTCCACTAAATCTTTGTTAAAATCCCAATTTGTATAATACCCTCCATCACGTAAGGTACAGTCTAGCAATTTTACTTTAAGGTTATTTATCATTTGTTTAGTTTATATAATTTCTAGTGTTTAATGTGTTTAAAAATCCATCCATATAAATCCTGAATTGTGAAAAATTTATCAATTCTATCGTCTTGTAAAGATGGAAAAGTATTAAAGATTGCTTTATCCTTTTCATTAATTAAAATCGCTGCGGCTGGAGAATCATTATAAGTGGCTTCCAATAGGGTAGTAGATTTTCTAGAAAAACATATGTTTTTTTGTAAAGCAACATCTAAGCTTTGCTCTATATATACATCGTAGTCCTCATAATCCTGTTTAATATCCTTGGGATGAAGCTTCAACGTTAAGATTAAGTTTGAAGCTTTTAACTGAGGCAATAAAGCTTTTATTATTATATGATTTACCTCTGGCTCCCTAGGCTCTGTAAAAAAAACAATATCAGGCTGGTTATGTAATTTTCTCGATTTTTCTCCTACACTAAATATTGCCTTTGCCAATTTTGAATCAAACTTAAACTTTGTTTCACAATAGAGTCTATTTAAATATTGGGCAGCATGAACGCTTGAAGTATAAAAAATATCGCCTGAAAAACCTTTTGGAAATTTAAAACCATATTCCAATCCATGAGGAATACAAATTAGTTCTACTCCGTGCTGCTTGCATAAGTTTTCTTCCACTACCGAAAAACGATCTAAATTATTTCCTGTGTAAAATTGTTGTGGTTTTTTATCGACTATTAATTGAGCACAAACTTTTTGATATAAGAGCGTGTGAACAAGACGTTTTGAGAAAAAATTCAGGGTGTAATTTGCAGTATTAACTCCTATATAATTCCGCATCAAATGGTCAATAGTCCGCCATTCAGCGTAAGCACCTATCCATGAAGAAAAAACCCATCGCAATCTAGTTGCCAATGAGTAATAACTGTAAACACTAGATTGCAATTCCTTAAAATCCTCAATCTCAGGCATTAAACCTAAAAGATTGAATTTTTGAATACTTGATTTAGTCCGAACGAGGTAAAGTGATTTTTCCTTAAGCGGATCTTTAGTTTTTTTAATTTTAAGCATCTGAATAAATAGGTAAGCTACTGTAGCTAACAAAACTAAATTATTCATCAAAAAAATCTTATAGCGCTGCAAACTATATGATCTTTTTAACTTTATATTTGAATTTTTTTTGGCTAAATCAATTAAAAAACTCTGAATTCGTTCAGACCCTTGTGTAACATCAACTGTTATTTTCTCTTGAAATGTGAGTTCAGAAATGAATTCCTTAAAAGCTAAAAAAGGTTGGATAAAATTTATATAAAGTTCATTAACATAAAAACTAGAATTATTGTAAAGGGAGACCTTTTTTTCAATACGCTTAAAAAACTCATCTGTAAACAAATTATCTATTGATTTTACATCATTCTTTCCTTTGTGGTTGATTGATTCACCAATAATTTTGATATACTTATCCATTCGTTTAAATATTCACTGTTATTTAGTCAAAAAGTAACGTTTTTCTAATCTAAACGAAATTAACAAATGAGCCAACATCATAAATAAATTTGCTAGCAACACTCCATAAGCTGCAACTTTAATTCCTCCTTCTTTCATAAAAAGAAGAACTATTGTAATGTTGATTAAAGCACCACCCAAAACAATTAACAGTGACATATGAGTTTTCAATGCAAAGGAAAGATATGTTCCTAAAACATTACCTATTAAAAAGAAATATTCTGAAAAAAGTAATATTCTGAAAACATAAGTATTTGCTAAATACTTAGACGCACCCATTATGATAAATATCTGATCAGCAAATGCGTAACCTAGCATACTCATTATTGTCATGACTCCAAACATAGCCCAACGCAGTTTTATAATTGCAGCTTTATTTTTATTCTCCATTTCTCGATAATAAACCATAGGATAAAACATCATCAGTAAGCTAGAAAATAACTTAACACCCAAAAGCACACGTAATCCAATAGCATATTTAGCAACTTCTTCATAGTCGAAATATAATTTAAGAAAAAATTGCCCTGCAAAATCAAAAGATAGTTTTACTAGTATGGCTCCTAATGCTGGTAAAGAAAACAACAAAATAGTCTTTACTTTTAAAACCTCCTGATCTTCAACTATTTTACTCGACTTCGCATTGAAAAATAGCGCTAAGAAAAAACCTGAGCCATAGGCAAATAATGCTAAATCATCAGTTAATTTATTTAAATAGACCAACCCTCCTAGAACAAGGACTGTAATAAAAGCAGCACCTATTTTCAAAAAATTCAACGATTTTAACTGCATCAAAGAACGAGTTAAATACTGCCTTTCTTCAAAGACTACAAAAAAAGCAAACAAGCAAGGCCAAAAGCTTTTAGTAAGTATATAAGCTGCTATTATCAAAAGCACGACTGCAATGAGTATTATTTTGTTCACAAAGTTTTTGAGAACAACACTTTTACCTTTGGTATTAAAACGTAGATAACTTCGGTGCACTGTTAAAGTGAAAATCATAGCTAACAACTCTAAGGCAGCTTTGTTATAAGAATAGGCTCCTAGTTGAGCAGGACTTAAGTGCTTATTGATTAAAATTGTAATAAGCAGGGCTAAACCAGAAGAAATCGCAAAGCCAATGGCAAAAAACACAAAATCTAGATAGTACTTTAAACGCTTTTTGCTCAAGCGATTTAAGCCCATTTTTAAAAATTTAACTTTTACCGGATGCATCTTTTGTTGGTAAGTTATATTGCGACTTATATAATTTTTGTGCTAAAAAGCGCTTGGTATAAAGCCATATAGCAGCTGCTTTAGCAGATCCCCAAAATTTTTGATATTGAAAAGCGAAAAGTTTCCGCCCAAACAGAGTGAAACTTTTAGGATTATAATTAATGTATTTGTATTGTAAGTTATCTTCTTCAGTTAAAAAAAGAGGGTTTTTGCGATATAGATACAAACCAATTTTTAAAATATCTAAAGAAGATTTAGGCTTTAGATTGCTTTGTTCAATGAGTGTAAAAAGATCTTCCCTCTTTTTAGGGTTATAGGTAATATTAGAATAATAGTAAATACCACAACAAAGCAAAATGACGGGTTTCCCCCAATAAGCAGACTCAAGCCCCATAGTGCTACCAAAAACTATTATCTTATTACTGGCTTCCATTAAATCGTACGTACTAATTGAAGAATCAGGTGAAATGAGTGTAAGATTGGAATACTTTTCTCCGAATGCATATAAATCTTTGTGATAAGCATAATTAACCTTACCTAAGTTAGGATGAATGCGTAAGTAGAAATGAATAGTTTTGCTGTCTTTAAAGCGCTCAAAAATGTCCTTTAAACCCGCAATTTGACTAGGATATAAGGATAAATCCACATACTCCCCTCCTATTGCAACAAACTCATCTTCAGAGGAATTAAAAATAGCCACGTTTATTTTGTCTGAGTCCCATCCAGCAGGTAACTCTCCTCTTTTTTGATTTCCAATATATACTTTATCTCCCGCAGCTATTCCGTTTCTTCGCTTTGTAAAAAAAGCATGACCCAACGCTTTATTTTCACCTATAGTCAAATTGGGATCATTCCAGCACGCCTCAATTTTCCACAAGTTCTTTTGTACATCATGAGGCATTGCATTTTCAAACACCACTTTATTATAAGTACCATTGCCTTCGGGTACAAATTCATACAACCTAAAATCAATACCCGAGAGTTTAGCCACCTCGAAAACAGGTCTTACTTCATTAAATCGCCCATTGTATGTACACACTAAATCTGGCTTAATAGTATTTACCACTTCATAAAAAGCATCCGTTAATTTACAGGCTTGCTTTATTTGTGTGTCAAAATACTTTTTTGAATTGACATCAATTGCCGGGTCGTGATTACGTGTCATTTGCACGTAACTTGACAACGCAGAATAACCTACAGAAACCTCCCGATAGCGAATATTTCGAAATTCAAGAGCATCATTATAAGAATCGGGATAGGCACCATGCGATTCTTTATAAAAGTCTTTTAAATTTAGCCGCTTTAAATTTCCCTTAAAATGTTCTTTTGCAATCTGTTTAGCATGTGCAGTGCATACCTCACAAATCCCTTTATTTCCGGTAGGGTTGTCTAAACATAAACTATACAAACCTTCACAAAAAGCGAAATACACCTCATTTTTAGGTACAGCAGCCATTTTTTTAGCTTCATCTAATAACAAACCATACATAGCTCCTCCAAAGGAAGAATAAAAATAGAAAACAATTTTCATTGGACTGTAATTTTTAGCTAAACTTTATTTTTGAAAACAACCAAAAAACGAATAAGTAAACCATAGCTAATTGAAGGGTTATTGAAGAGTACACATTATTACTGAAAAATAAAATTGGTAATGGAATTAAAACTGAGAAGGATAAAAAAGAAAATAAACTGACCTTACCCTTTCTTGGAGCATTGTACCTTACAATAAAAAAATACATTAGCGCAAATACAACGCTAAAGAAATACCCAAAATCGTATAAAAAAGAAGCTACTACGCCATTAAATTTACTAGCCTGCTTTTTTCCAAGCACTTGAATTTTATCTTCAGAAAGACTTGAGTCAAAATAACCCAATCGTTGGCGCACAAAATAGTAAAGTGGTAAACTTGACTTACCCGCAATAATTTTCTCGTTTGAAAAGCTGGTTAGCACTTTCTGTGAATTTTGAACCCACTGCGAACCGTAATCTAATGCTGAATAAAGAGAGGTGTTTTTTACCAAGCTTTTCTCAGGAACCGAATAGCCTTCTGAAAACCGAGTGTTTGTTATAATAACTAAGCCACTTATAAATAATGCACCAACTAAAATACTAAGTTTTATAATTCGTTTTTTATTCTTAAAAGAAAGAGTATGTAAGGCATAAATTAAATACATGGCGTACATTAGTAAAAACTGAGTAGTTGCAGATCTTGATAATGCATGTAACCCTTGCAAGGGTACATTTAAAGCAATCAAAAAAAACAGAAATGCTTTACCTCCCGTGTTTTTTGACAAGTAATAAAAATGTAATCCCAACGCGAAAAAACCAAGTGGAGAAAAGAAACGCACCACAAATAAAAGAGATCCTCCTACCCAACGTGTTAAATAATCTGCTGCACCACCCTCATTCTTAAAATCTTGAATATTTACAGTTTGGGCAAAAATGAGTCCAAAACTTTTATAAACGATGTAAGCATTCACAAAAAAAACTAAAATTCCCCCGATTAAAATAATTCGTTCAAATGCCTTGTATCCGCTTAGAGAAATTGAGCTTCTTATTTCTTTTAAACCATAATAGCTACTAAATCCATGAACGAGAATAATTAAAACAATAGCCTGATAAACAACTAAAAAAATATCACTAGTCGATTCTATAACTGGGAGTGTGCCTATTAACCAGGCTAGTAATAATGTAAGAATAATTAATAAGCCTATATAAAAAGCAATTGGCTTCCGCTTACTCAAAAACCATACGTATATTGAAAATATATAAGGCATTATACGCTTAATTAATATTTACCCTATTCTCAATATACCACTCTGCAATATTCCAATCCATCGGTGTATCTATATCCCAAGAGCTCCATTCATCCATTTTATATTTTACAATCTTTTTAAGATTATATAAACCTTGGGGCTCAAAAGCAGCGGTTTTAATTACATAAATAGCTCCATTGTATTCCCACACCAAAGGCGCGTCCTGTCTCTTACATATTGACAGCAACTTACTTTTTTCCAAATAGCCTTTTTCATTTTCTTCAAATAAATTAAAATATGGATTAGCCTTACTTTCTTTAACCGAAACCACCATTTCTATTTTTTCTGAAAAAAGCTTTAGAGCCTCTTTGATATGCTCTCCAGTTCTAAATGGAGAAGTCGGCTGCAAAAGAACAATAACGTCTGGAGAATAGAAATGCTCTACCCAATAATGTAAGGCATGAGAGAGCACCTCGTTGCTGCCAACATCATCTCCACATAAGCTAGACGGTCGGACAAATGGTACTTGTAAACCAGCTTTTTTCGCAATTTCAATTATCTTATTACAGTCTGTTGTCACACAAATTTCGTGTTTAGCAAATACCTCAAGTGCTGCATCAAGCGTGTATTGTATTAAAGGAGAACCTTTTAAAACTTTGCTGTTTTTCCCAGGTACTCCTTTTGACCCTGAGCGTGCAGGAATAATTACGAGTGGCTTCATAAACTTAAATGCTTAATATCTTCTTGAGCTTTCCTAAAATCGTCATGCTTTCCTATATCCAACCAATATTGGCGCATAGGATAAGATATCAACTTTCCTCCATCATTAATTAATTGCTCCATAAGATCTGTGGTATTGTAAAATAATCCTTTTGGAATCTTTTCTAAAACCTCTTTTTTTATCAAGTAAATACCACCATTCGAATAGTAAGTATAAGTTGGTTTTTCTCTAAACGATGTTACAACATTCTGCTTGGTTTCCATAACAGCATACGGGACATCTACTTGATATGGTATGGTTACCACAGACATGTCCGCTTCTTTATCTAAAAAATCAAGATAGAAATCCTCGTAATTTAAAGTAGTTAAAATATCCGAATTTGTGAGTAAAATCACCTCATGCTCAAAATTATCAATGCCACCTACTGCACCAATAGTTCCTAAGGGTTCATTTTCCCAAACATAATGCATATTAACGCCCCTGCTTTCTCCACTCCCATAATGTTGCTCCAATTGCTCTCCTAAATAACGCAGAGATAACCAAAAATCATCTACGCCAAATTTTCGCAATCTGTCTATATTATGATCAATAATTGCCTTGTCGCCAACTTTAAGTAGTGGCTTAGGTATTGTATCAGTCAGCGGTTGCAACCTACTTCCTCTACCTCCGGCCATAATCACCGCATCTACTGGTAGATAAGAACTTAAAAACCTAAAATTAATTACGTTACAAATTCTATTATCTGAATCAATTACTGGTAATATTTTTAGGTTTGCCTCTCTTAATTTAATAATATCCTTAATATTATATTCATGCTTTCTGATAAATTTTGGATTAGCTTGAATAAAATCCACTATATCATTATTTAAGTCCAAACCTTTAATTAATCCCCTGCGAATATCTCCATCCGTTAAGCTTCCCAAAAGGATATTATTTTCACCAACCACAAATAAAATTGAATCAGCTGCTAATCTGTCTAACGCTAGTAAAGCACCGCGAACATCTGAATTTTGATTGATTAGGTGCTCTTTATAATTTCTCATATTAAACTTAACACTTTTATAATTTCGTTAGAAGTATTTGCTTTTACGTAAATATTTTCACCATTGAAAGTCTCAAAGTTTTTAACCTCTTCAACTTTTTCAACAATCTCTTCAACATTAAATGAAACATTAATGGCATTACAGCTTTGCAGACGACCTTTCTGGCGATCACCAATGTTTATTACCCATTTTCCAAATGAGGCAGCCTCGACTATTCCACTAGAAGTGTTTCCAAGCAAAAATGTACATTGTTCCATAGCTTTAAAATAGTTTATTCTCCCTAAAGAAGTCACCAACTTCACCTTATCAGGATACTTTTTTTCCAGAGACTGATAAATCTCATTAAAGTATGACCCCATTACATCACTATTCGATTTTGTAATTAAAATATTATTTGAAACTACTAACCTTTCAATAACATCATTAATAACCTTAACAAAACTATAATTTCGATCTGCTTTTACCGATTCTGGATGAACAGTAATGAGAATGAAATCATCAAAATTTATTTCAAATAGTTCTCTAACACTTATCCATTTTGGCAAAATCATATTTCTGATATTTTCCAGACTAACAGAACCAACGGTATATACATTTTTTACCTCACCAGTAATCTCTTGTACCCGCAAAGAATATTCGTCAGCAGAGGTAAAGTGATATTTGGAAGCTTGAGTAATTTGATGTCTATAAATATTGTCCAGAGCCCCAAGTGTAGTTTCCCCTCCGAATAAGTGGGCGAAAACTATTTCGAAAGGTAATGCAGCTTGGACCGCAGCTGACATTTCCCAACGGTCTCCCAAAGCTAAAACACAGTCAAAATAATGTTTATTCCAAAACTCTGCAAAATTCTTTACTAATTCACCGTACCCATAAGATATGTCAAATTTACTATCACCAAGCGGCATTCCGTAAATCATGTGAATTAAACCAAAGGCATCATTTTCAATTTCTTGAAAAGTATTTCCTTGATTTTCTAAAGTGTGCATTCCAAATACAATAATTTCTAAATCGTAGTGATTATCCTGACTGATCTTTTCCAAAAGTGGAGTGTAGACACCATAATCTGCTCTTGAACTAGTCAAAACACCTATTTTCATGAAATAATTTCTTCAGTTAATATTTCAAACGCTGGTAAATCACAGTTTACTCTCTTTCCCAAAACATTTTGCCATTCCATTGGAGAAATACCATTTCCTGGTCGCAAGGAAATTAAATCATCTTCCGCTAGAATTGTTCCTTTTAATATTATTCTGCTTGTATGAATCGATTTTCTTGCAACCACAATATTCTTCAATTCACTTGGACTTGGACTCTTTACTCCATTACCACTCATTGCCAACTCAATGTTTCTAATTCCTTTAACCATAGCGGCTAATTCTTGTGGGTTCAATGATGCGCGATGATCTGGACCTGGGAGACTTTGATCTAAAGTGAAGTGTTTTTCGATAACACTAGCGCCTAATGCCACAGCAGCTATCGGTATCTCAATACCTAGCGTGTGATCCGAATAACCAATTGACACACCAAACTCTTTTCCAATAGATAACATCGCCTTGAGATTTACATCTCCCATTGGAGTAGGATACTCTGTATTACAATGTAAAATACAGATATCACTTATGCATAATTTTTCGGATGTTAGAATCTTAATAGCATCACTGATTTCAGACATATTAGCCATGCCTGTGGATACTATAATTTTCTTATTTAGAGTTGAAATTGCCTTTAGGTAAGGATAATTGGTAATTTCACCAGAAGGAACTTTAAAAACATTTTGCAGATTTTTTAATGCTTCAATACTAGGTAAATCAAAAGCTGTGCTCAAAAACCCAATACCTACTTGGTCACAATATTGTTTTAACTCAACAAATTCATCGAAACTAAACTCTAGCTTTTTTACCATTTCATACTGACTTTCTTCTGCGCCAGTCGTATCTACTTGATATTTAGCTTTCTCCGCTTTTTTTGAAATATTTAATTCTGTTTTAAAAGTCTGAAACTTTACGAAATCCGCATCAGATGCTTTAGCTGCATCTATTAATTTTTTCGCATTGGCCATGCTCCCATTGTGATTAACTCCTGCCTCCGCAATAATTGTAGTTCTAAACATAATATATTTTGAATTTAGTCATTTCTAGCATCTCGTGAAATACTTTTATTCGGAGTTCCTTGTTTCAGTAATTTAGCAGGAACTCCTGCCATAACACAATAGGAATCTACATTCTTAATTACACAAGAACTAGCACCGATAGTTGAATAATCTCCAACAATTATATCTTTGATAAAAGAATTCGCACCTATCTGACAACATTTCCCAATAAAAGCACCTCCATTTACAGTGACATTTGGACTCACTATTGAAAACTCTCCTAAATTTACTTCATGTCCTAACACAACATGTATATTGAGATAACTAAAATCTCCAATAATACAATTCACGGTTAAATCTGTAAACCTACCAATCACAACTCCCTTACCAATTTTATTGGATTTATGAATTCTAACCGTTGGTGAGATTAATGTAGCCCAACTGAGATTACACTTTTCTAATCTTTTATATTGATTTTCTCTAAATCGCGGATCACCATAGGCAATTGAAAAATTCGCGGATGAGAATTTTTCGGCATCATCTACTTTACCAATACATTTATGACCCATAAATTCTGTCCCATTCTCAAACCCATAGTCATCTAAAAATCCAAGAATATTCCATGTAGGACTTTGTTCATTAATTTCCTCAACTAACCAACAAACTTCTTGACCAAGAGCACCTGCTCCAATAATAATTAAATCTTTCATCTTGTATATTAATTTAAAATATGTGTATACCAACAAATTTTTCTACCCCTTCCTAATTTTATAGTTCGCTTCTATTCTTTATAAATTCTTATCACTACTATTGATAACCAAATTTAATGACACCGTACTACTTGAGATATAAAACTTTAAAATTATGTTGGATAAAAAGTTATTAATATCCTCATCTTGCACTACTTGGTATATTTACTATTCGTTCCTCTAAAAATTCCGCATTACTTTGTGCATCGCGTTGACAGTGATTGTACATTGGTAAACGATACATCAATTGCCAAATGGGACGCGTCATAATCCCGCTTTCATTGGTTTCTTTCAAGAACGTATCCCGTTCTTGCTTATCCTCTAAGGCCACACTCATTAGCCAATAATTCCAACTAGTATCCTTTGGTATTGCTACTAATTGTATATCCATCCTATCAAATAACTGCTCGTATTCGTGATATAAAGCTTTTTTGGAGTCTTTAAATTTAATTAATTGTTCTAGCTGCGCAGAAAGTAAGGCTGCATTTAAGTTGGGCATTCTAAAGTTATACCCTAATTCATCATGCACATATTCCCACTTATGCGGAATTTTGGCAGTGGTAGTTAAATATTTCGCTTTTTCAGCATATTGAGAATCTTTCGATACAATTACACCACCACCACCTGAAGTAATAATTTTATTACCATTAAAGGAAAAAACGCCTGACTGACCAAATGAACCTGCCGCTTGCCCCTTGAAATGACTTCCAAGTGCTTCTGCTGCATCTTCCACCAATGGAATTTTCCAACTGTCACAAATATCAGCAAGTTCATCTATTCTGCACATAAAGCCAAAAGTGTGCATCGGCATACATGCGGCTAGTCGCTTTCCTGATTTCTTATTGAAACAACCACTTTCCCTGATTTCACCAAACTCTTCTAAAAATACAATAAGTGCTTCAGGAGAAAGTCCCATTGTATCTTTATCTACATCTATAAAAACCGGTGTAGCGTAGTTATACGCAATAGCATTTGCGGTAGCTACAAAGGTTAAGGCTTGCGTAATTACCTCATCACCCTGTTCAACTCCCGCTATACGCAAAGCCACTTGAAGCCCTGCGGTACCGTTAACCACCGCTGCCGCCTTACCTGTATTAGTGATTTGAACCATTTGTTCCTCCACCCTATTAACATAAGCTCCTACAGATGAAACGAAAGTACTATCAATGGTTTCTAACAAATATTCTTTTTCCTTACCCCAAAATTGAGGCACATGAAGTGGTATGAACTCAGACGTACCAAAACTTTTTTGGACACCCAGTACCACTTCCTTTACTTGACTTCTAAATCCACTCATTTTACATTTTACTATCTAAATATTTTCCTTTTTCTTGATGTCCAAAATCCGGAATCATTTTATGAAAAAGACGCACTACCTCATGCTTAGAAAATTCCGTCTTACGAAGGGTGCTAATGGCTTGTTCAAAATATGCTAATTGCTTATCGTTTTCCTCAAAAGCATTTTTAATTATGCCCAAATTAATAAATGTACTTAAATCTAACGTTTCATTATCTGTATAGAATTCCTCAAAATCTTTCTCCCCAGTGGTATCGCTAGCAGCAAATAAACAAGGCCATTTACCTTGTTCCGGTAACGTTTCCATTAAATCTCTTGCTTCATCTTCATTAGCACATAAAAATGGTGAATAACCAATACTTTCTAAATATCTAACGGCAATATCAGAAAATGTGATTAAATGTAGATCCTCACTCATTTTCGGGAAAAATATATCTCTATTTTCTCCAAAGATGCATGAAAGTAAGCACAACTCTCCTGATTCTTGAGGGGTTACAAAATACCTACGTACATCATTAGGTGCCACTATAGGTTGTCTTTTTTGAATGCGCTGATTAAAACCATGTAAGAGTGATCCGTCAGAAAAAGCCACATTAGCAAAGCGTGCCATAGAAATATCAATGTGCTTACTATCCCGCATGATAAACATTTCCATAATTTTTTTGGATCCGCCCATCATATTCACAGGGTTTGCCGCTTTATCCGTGGAAACGCAAAAATATTTTTTTACTCCCTGCTTAATACTTTGTTGTATGGTTTTAGATGTGTTAAAAATGTTTACTTCAATCATACGCATTAAGGTAAAAACGTCTTTTTCACTGCGCACGTGTTTCAAAGCAGATAAGTTTAAAACATAATCGAAATCCCCACTTCGATGTACAAAAGCATCGTATTGCCAAGACCCAATGTCTAAGGCAAAGGTCTGAAAATCACCATCAATATAACCATAAGAGCTTCTAAGATCACGCACGAGTTCCACTAAGTTATTTTCGGAAATATCTACAACATAAAGCTTTAATGGATTTCTTTTGAAAACCTCCTTAACCACGGCTTGACCAATGGAACCAGCACCACCAATCACCAAAAATTTAGATTTTGAAACAACATCTGTCAACTTTACCTCTCTTTCCTTTATATCACTTTCAAGAAGCTGCTTTTCTCTACCGATTAGGTCGAGTATATTGAACTTATTATAATCTCCCATGTACTAATTTTTTATTTAAAACCCCCTTTGTATCGTAAATCACGGAATTCCCATCCATAAATTTTGATAAATCTAAACTAAGAAACTCGGTATGCGCAACGCAAAGCACAATACCTTTATATTTGGTTAATTTAGTAATCGGTATGAGCTCAATTCCGTTAAGTTGTTTTACTTCTGTCTTGTTTGCCCATGGATCATAAACATCTACATCTACACCAAACCCCGCCAATTCACTCACAATATCTACAACTCTTGTATTTCGTATATCAGGGCAGTTTTCTTTGAACGTAATACCTAATATTAACACTTTGGCACCTTTAATACGCCTACCTTTTTGAATCATAAGTTTTACCAACTTATTGGCTACAAATTTACCCATATCATCGTTTACCCTCCTGCCTGATAAAATCACTTCTGGATAATAACCAAGACTTTCAGCCTTATGTGCAAGATAATAAGGATCAACACCAATGCAATGCCCACCAACCAAGCCCGGCTTAAAGGGTAAAAAATTCCATTTTGTACCTGCCGCTTCTAATACCTCTTGAGTATCAATACCCATACGGTCAAAAATCAACGCAAGCTCATTAACAAAAGAAATATTCACATCACGTTGTGCATTTTCTATCGCTTTACTAGCCTCAGCCACTTTAATGCTTGGCGCTTTGTGCGTGCCAGCTTTTATTATAGATTGGTATAACTGATCCACAAAATCAGCAATAGCTGGTGTTGAACCACTGGTAACTTTTTTTATCTTAGTTAAGGTGTTTATTTTATCTCCCGGATTGATGCGTTCTGGCGAGTATCCACAATAAAAATCTGTATTGTATTTCAGCCCCGACAGTTTTTCTAAAACAGGTACACAATCCTCTTCCGTACAACCCGGGTAGGTGGTTGATTCATAAATTACGATATCTCCTTTCTTCAAAATTCCCCCTAGAGTTTTTGTTGCCGTAAGTAATGGTTCTAAATCCGGAGCCTTGTAAGTGTTAATTGGCGTGGGTACAGTTACTATAAAAATTGTACAGGCTTTTATGTCCTCAAGAGAGGAAGTGAAAAACACGCCATTTTCATTAATCTCCGAGTCAGCTAGACTGAAGCATGTTACGTGTTTCAATTCTTGTACATCTGCCTCAAGAGTATGGTCTTCATATCGTTGAAGCTCTAATATTCTTGTTTCATTAATATCAAAACCAACGGTCCTGTATTTTTTACCAAACTCAATTGCTAAGGGTAACCCAACATATCCCAAACCAATTATGGCGATGTTAATATCCTTATTATTCATTTTTATGATTGTAAACCGATACAGTAATTTTCAATCCCTTGTCGAATCATTTCATCTTTGTCAAAAATATTTCGACCGTCAAAAATTAAATTATTCTTTAATGTTGATTTTAAATCTCTAAAATCCGGTGATTTAAACTCTGACCATTCCGTTACCACTAATAAAGCATCTGCTTCATTCAAAGCATCAAATTCATTTTCAGCGTAGGCTATTTTATCACCAACCCTGTGTTTCGCTTCTTTCATAACAACTGGATCATAATCGGTAACCGTAGCACCTTCCGCTATAGGCTGCTCAATAATAACAACGGATGGAGCTTCACGCATATCATCCGTATTGGGTTTAAAACTCAAGCCCCACATAGCAAAATGCTTCCCTGATAAATCACCAAATCGCTTTTTTACTTTTTTAAAGAGTACACTTTTTTGATCTTCATTTACATCCTCTATGGATTGTAAAATGCGCATTTCATGTCCATGCTCTCTTGCCGTGCGTATTAAAGCTTTTACATCTTTCGAAAAACAACTTCCACTATAACCTATACCGGGATAGATAAACTTATTCCCAATCCTAGGGTCGGAACCAATTCCAGCACACACGAGATTTACATCCGCACCTATAATTTCACATAAATTAGCTATATCATTCATAAAACTAATTTTAGTGGCTAACATCGCATTTGCAGCATATTTCGTCATTTCTGCCGATGGTATATCCATAAAAACCAATGGATGACCATTTAAGGTAAATGGGTGATATAGTTTTTCCAAAACTTTCTTCGCTCGTTCACTTGAAATTCCAAGCACAATACGATCAGGTTTCATAAAATCAGTAATAGCCGCACCTTCCTTTAAAAATTCAGGATTAGAAGCCACATCAAATTCAATAGCAACATTTCTTTTATCTAAAACATCTTGAATAGCATTTCGCACCTTTTCAGCGGTTCCAACTGGCACGGTTGATTTTGTTACGATTACCCCATAATCGTTCATGTTTTCGCCTATTTCTCGTGCAACGGGCAATGCATACTGCAAATCTGAACTACCGTCTTCACCGGGTGGAGTTCCAACTGCTATAAAAGCCACTTCTGAATTTTTTATAGACTCTGCCAAATTAGTGCTAAATTATAATCGACTTTTTTCAAAATTTCGATGTACCATTTTTTCCAATCCCGGCTCATATATGGGTAAGATACCGTTGCGTAAATTCTCAATTTTGGGTTTGTCAACGTCAACACAGGTAACATCAATACCTACTTCAGCGAAGCAAGTACCGGTTACTAACCCAACATAACCGGTTCCAACTACTGTTATATGCATATGTAATTTTTTTTAGTTCGATTATACTTAATCATGATTCCAAATCAATAAGGGTTTTACCTGTTTATTTTCTAAATAATCGTTTTCTTCTAACTCGTTTAAGAGTATATAACGAATATGTTTATCTAAATGCTTTTCAACTTTATCTATAAGCTGGGTTAAATAGGCTCTATCTACTCCTTTTCCCAGCCCTTTGCTTATCAAAATAAGATCTACAACATCTGTACTTTTTCCTTCAGCAAGCGCTCCTTCTACATATACCCGAACAACATTTCCTAAACGTTCTAAAACCTGTTCTACAATAGCATCAATACCAGTGAATTTACGCAGCATATTATGTACATCTGCAAAAAGGGGATGTGCAATATTAGCACTAAAAAATTTACGATTGCCTTGCTCCTCACTACGCAACATACCAGCCTCTTCAAAGCGATTTAATTCTACTCTAATACTATTTGTGCTATCACCAAACTCTTCACTTAAGGCACGTAAATAAGCTTTTGTACCGGGGTTCAAAAAGAACTTGAGTAAAAGCTTTATGCGTGTTTTTGATGTGATAAGTGTGTCTAACATAAAGTGAGTAAAAATACTACTCGTTATTTAGCGCGAAAGTAAAAAAACAATTGAATTGGGCAAACCACTCTACATTATTTTTATGTTAACACCAGTTAGTTTTTAGTAAGTTGTTTGATTTTACTAGTAAGCTGTATAAAACCGCAGTCCTTATAATCAATAAACATATTATTTTCCACATTCCTTAGAGCGCTTATTTGTTAACAATTGAACCATTACAAACTTCCCCATACCAATCGGTTGCCACTGTTTGTCTACTGCAAACTTGCAACCTTCCACCTTTCAAGTAAACATACATCTGCCGCTAATTGCCAACTAATTTCCTGCAATATGAGTTGCCCTAATTGCCAACTTGCGCTCAATTGCCAACTTGCCCTTTCCCCTTCCTTAACAATATTTTAAATAAAAGCAACGTTTTAACTGTCTAATCTAAAACCTCAATGCTATGAATTCTAAAAAGCTTATAATTCAATCCAGTGATGCTGCGGCAATTCTTGCCTGTTCTCCACGCCAAGCAAGAAAAATTTTAAGAACCATCCGTGAACACTTCCGAAAACTACCATGGCAACCCGTCACCATCGCTGAATTTTCTACCTACATGGGATTAGATAGTGAAGAAGTAAAAGACAACATTTAAGGAATAGCGTTACGCAACACATCAAACCAGCATAAATTTAACCCCATGACACCGACCACTCTATCCAATTTTCCTAATACCTAATACTTTCTTCCTAATACTTAATACGATTGTCCTAACACCAAATACTTTCCTCCTAATACTTAATACTATGCTCCTAACACCCAATACTTTCCTCCTACCACCTAATACAACGTACATCATTCATTTGAAGCTATCTTGTCATTCCCTAATATAAGTTGACCGTTTTTAAACAGAAGTTAGATGTTAAAAAACGGAAAAAGGATCAGGCACAAGCGACTTTACGCAGAAGCCTTTAAATTGCGGATGGTAAAGCTCTATGAGAGCGGTGAACGAACGGTACAGGAGCTTACCAAGGATTATGGCCTAAAGAGTGTTACGGTTTACCGTTGGATATATAAATATTCTGAGTACAACAAAAAATCTGTTCAGATAGTAGAGATGAAAGACAGTGAACAACACAAAATACAGGCATTAGAAAAAAAAGTACGTGAGCTAGAACAGGCTGTGGGTAAAAAGCAAATGAACATAGACTATCTAGAAAAGATGATAGACCTTGCCAAGGAACACTATGATATCGATATCAAAAAAAACTCAAACACCCCACACTCTGGTGGTTCCAAGAACATAAAGAACAAGTAGGATATAGCCTGAACCGTCTGTTTCTCCTGCTTGGGGTAAGCAAGCAAGCGGTGCATCAAGCCAAGAACAGGCAACAGGCATTTGACCAAGAACTTATGGAGATAACACAACAAGTGGACATACTACGGGAGGCACATCCGGGCTGTGGGGTAGAAAAAATGTACAAAACACTAAAGCCCAAAACTATGGGGCGAGATAAGTTTTGCGAGCTATTTATAGGGCTAGGCTACAGAGTAAAGGCAATTAAAAACTACACCAAAACCACCCTGCCAGGCTGGTTTAACTACCCCAACTTAATAGAAGGGATGATGGTGAGCCGCCCACATCAGGTATTGCAGAGCGATATTACTTACTTTGAACTCAACGGTAGGTTTTATTATTTGGTATTTATCATAGATGTATATACCAAGGAAATACTAGGGTACAACCTAGCGGACAATATGCGAGCCCAAAGCAATACAAAAGCCTTAAAGATGGCATTAGGAAAAATACCCCTATCCCAACAAAACAAGGCAATACATCATTCAGACAGGGGATCACAGTATAGCAGCAAGCAATATACCGATATGCTAAATAGGGCGAAAATATCAATAAGCATGGGTGAAAAGGCGCAAGACAATGCCTACGCAGAAAGAATAAATGGCACCATTAAGAATGAATATTTAAAACGCTGGCACATCCCTAATTTTAAAACACTGAAAATAAAAACGAAGAAAGCGGTTAACCATTATAACAAGCAGAGGCTACACCTAGCTTTTAATAATGAGCAAACTCCACTTGGGTTTAAGCAAACTTTAATAAATTTGACTACCCAAGAAAGACCGATGGTGATTATTTATGCCGAAGGTAACACTAAAGTTAAGCTGGCATCTAGCCAGCTTAACTTTAACCCAAGAAAGCACCCTCTGGCTCATAATTGTCCGATGGTAATGAAAAATGATAAAGTAAATTAGTAACCAAAGCGGTCAACGCTATTTAGGGAAGGTCAATCTTAATACAATGTACAGCATACAACAATCAATGTACAGCTATCTCAATACTTAATACTATCCCTTCATACCTTCCTCCTATTACAACTTCTACCCTTCGCTATCCCTCCCAGTGTGCCTCAATTCAACATTCGTCATTCAACATTCGTCATTCGTTATTCGTAATTCATAACTCAATTCCCTATACCAAAAAAAGACCATCCTTTCAGATGATCTTCTTACTTATAAAGCTACTTTTTTCGTTTTCTTAAAAAGCGCTTTTTCCAAACCTGATACAAAACTTTACACACCACAGAAGTAGTAAAACTAACCACTGCGCCTAGCATAGCATACATCAAGGTTTCTATCAATACTGGAGTTTGAATACTCGCCAGACTACTAGCTACCACGCCCCCGGTAAAACCGATACGTTGTGCCAGCACGCTGGTTATATAGGCACTCATTCTTCCTCTTTTACCACTTGGCTTACTGCGCTTAAAACCGTACCTGCTACTAACGTATAACCTGCTATACTTACCAACAAAGTAGGTAGTAAAACAGGAGCCGTTAACAACGCGCCACTAATCGCGGTTAAACTTAAACCAATGGTACGCAACACTTTAAAAAACTTGGGCGTGGGTTGCTTTGCCCTATCTATTATTTCTCGCATAATCTTCTGAAATTATAGTTAAAAAAACCGTTTCCCTTTGCTCAAGAGCTGGAAACACCAAGGCATTTAATCTGCTTAAAGCAGCACATGATCCTCCACCAATACCGGGGCGGATAAGACTACTTACCGGAGCAATACACCCCCGTAATTGCTGCAAAGCATTATTAGCAGGATGAAACAAAATCAAACTTCGTCCTACTACTCCATTAACCAATAAATGCAAACCCCAACGGACGCTGTGCCGTTGAACCAATGTATAAGTTCCTTCGGGTATGCAACTATGGTTGGGGCGGTTACCAAGCCACGGCAACTCTATGGTAAAACACAAGGTGTATCCATTGTGTAGCAACCGCCCATTTACTCCGTTAGGCGTATAGTGCCTAATCAACAGTAATTCCATTATATCGTTAATACATCCGTCACCATAGCAGCGTTATAATTTCCGCTACGCAAAGGATAAATTTCCGAGTTTACCTCTTGGCCAAAGGCCAAGCCCAGTACCACGGCTACGGGTAAAGTACTATTTACCTGATGCTGTAACCCAAAGGTTAATGCCGGTAATTGCACGCCATCCCATGGAATCCAACTACTTTTATCAAACTTGCTGTAAAACGTATTTTGCATAAAATCAAGTTCCGCACTGTTTACCAGCAACTTTACGTGAGTAGTGCCCGTAGGTGCTTGAATACTCTCTAAAGGAACAAAATCCGGTATTGCTAACTCCAGCAGTCCTGTAACCCTGTCAAACGTGGTCGTGTAAGGAAAAAAAGCGGTAACGCTTAATTTTCCATTCACGTTAAATTCAAAACCTTGTAAGAGCCCTAAATTTCCATTTTCCGCAGTGCGTTTACCTCTCGCCATTACTGGGTCACTTTTTATAATTTGCATCAGCAACTTATGTAACCTCGAAACCACCTTGCTATCCTTGGCTTCTCTTATGGCATTTCTAAACGCCAATCGTAACAATCGTCCTTGAGAACCGGCTCTACCAAATTCACTTAGGTTTTCTCTGGTTCGGGCAAAAGCCGGATCCTTCATCAACCGTTCCTTATTTACTGATGTATTCTTACGAACCATCAGTCCGTCTTTGGTTTGGTAGTAGGATAATCCGTCCACTAAACCTTTCACTTTGATATTTCCTATTTGCTTAGGCATGATATTCAAATTTTAAATTAAACATACCCTAGCAACGCCAATAAAAACTACATTATTTCAACACCGCTGTAAACATATACCTCATTTTCAGTTAATTACCGAAACATTCGTTTGTTTCCGCTTCTGGTTCATATTGGTCATTGTTTCCGCTTTATACCATATAAAACCCTAAGTGTATAAAATTAGATTACCGTACTATTACCCTAGTATTACCGTACCACTACCGTACTATACCTTATTTAAAGTCCAGTTGCAGATAAAAATAACACAAAATGTCTCAGCTCTATATGCCGCTTATCCTCCTTTGGAGGAGGTGCCCGAAGGGCGGAGGAGGCTAGAAACTAAGAACTATACTACCATTGCTTTTGCCTTATGCCTAGTGAAATGATGTTTTAAGGATCATTTATACGACATTTACACAATTCAGTATAACGATGTACCAAATTGATTTTAAAAGCTTTACTTACCACAAGTAGGGTTATGGAAAAATAACACAAAATGTCTCAACTCTATATGCCGCTTATCCTCCTTTGGAGGAGGTGCCCGAAGGGCGGAGGAGGCTAGAAACTAAGAACTATACTACCGTTGCTTTTGCCTTATGCCTAGTGAAATGATGTTTTAAGGATCATTTAGGCGACATTTACACAATTCAGTATAACGATGTACTAAATTGATTTTAAAAGCTTTACTTACCACAAGTAGGGTTATGGAAAAATAACACAAAATGCCTCAGCTCTATATGCCGCTTATCCTCCTTTGGAGGAGGTGCCCGAAGGGCGGAGGAGGCTAGAAACTAAGAACTATACCACCGTTGCTTTTGCCTTATGCCTAGTGAAATGATGTTTTAAGGATCATTTAGGCGACATTTACACAATTCAGTATAACGATGTACTAAATTGATTTTAAAAGCTTTACTTACCAAAAGTAAGGTTGTGTAAAAATAAAACAAAGTGCCTCAACTCTATGTGAAGCTTATCCTCCTTTGGAGGAGGTGCCCGAAGGGCGGAGGAGGCTAGAAACTAAGAACAATACCACCGTTGCTTATGCCTTATGCCTCAGTAAAATCTTTAGAAATCCCTGTTTAAAAAATTGCACCAATAATACTAATTGCTAGAAAATTGCCGTATCAAAAGATGCAAAATGTAGTATGCCTAGGGATGTTTTAAGGATCATTTATACGACATTTACACAAGTCAGTATAACGATGTACCAAATTGATTTTAAAAGCTTTACTTACCACAAGTAGGGTTATGGAAAAATAACACAAAATGTCTCAACTCTATATGCCGCTTATCCTCCTTTAGAGGAGGTGCCCGAAGGGCGGAGGAGGCTAGAAACTAAGAACTATACTACCATTGCTTTTGCCTTATGCCTAGTGAAATGATGTTTTAAGGATCATTTATACGACATTTACACAAGTCAGTATAACGATGTACCAAATTGATTTTAAAAGCTTTACTTACCACAAGTAGGGGTACGGAAAAATATCACAAAATGCCTCAGCTCTATATACCGCTTATCCTCCTTTGGAGGAGGTGCCCGAAGGGCGGAGGAGGCTAGAAACTAAGAACTATACTACCATTGCTTTTGCCTTATGCCTAGTGAAATGATGTTTTAAGGATCATTTATACGACATTTACACAATTCAGTATAACGATGTACCAAATTGATTTTAAAAGCTTTACTTACCAAAAGTAGGGTTATAGAAAAATATCACAAAATGTCTCAGCACTATATGCCGCTTATCCTCCTTTGGAGGAGGTGCCCGAAGGGCGGAGGAGGCTAGAAACTAAGAACTATACCACCGTTGTTTATGCCTCAGTAAAATCTTGTAAATGATAAAAATCAATAAAACGTTAAGAATTTATTTAACCAGAGTTTATAACAAAAATAGGATATACAGAATCGACTAAGCTGAGTAGAGGCCGCCCTTACAATCATCTACCGCTAATTGCCAATTGAGCTACTCTCTGATCTCATTTGGGAAATCCCCCACCTTGTGCCGCTAATTGCAAACTGCCCTTATTTGCAAACTATCAACACCACCTAACTCTTGCCAATTGCCAACTTGCCCTAATTTGCAAACTATCAACACCACCTAAGTCTTGCTAATTGCCAACTGCCCTAATTTGCAAACTATCAACACCACCTAAATCTTGCCAATTGCCGACTTGCCCTAATTTACTAACAATCACCTCTTCCCAAAAACCCGCTTCCACCAAGGCTTTACATCATCATCCTCAGTATATCCATATCCGTAACCATACCCATACCCATACCCATAACCGTATCCGTAACCTGCACCTTCCATACTATAATCATTTACAATTATACCCATATTTCGCTTTTGCTCTGGTGCGAAACGCTCCTGCAAGGCTCCAAATACACCTTTATCAGTATAACCTTGTCGTACCACGTAAAAACTAAAATCAACAAGTTTCATAATTTCAAAGCTATCGGCAACCAAACCAACAGGTGGAGTGTCCAAAATGATATAATCGTAATCAACTCTTAACTCATTAATCAATGTTTGAAACTTTTCAGAAAGTATAAGTTCTGATGGGTTTGGTGGAATGGGACCAGCGGAAATTAAATCTAAGTAAGGTAAGTTAGTTTTTTGTACAACTTCTGGTTTTGTGCTATGACCAACTAAATAAGAACTTAAGCCCAATACATTATCTAAACCAAAATCATTGTAAATTTTAGGTTTTCGCAAATCTACACCTACTAGTATGGTTTTTTTATTTCCCAAAGCCAACGCACAAGCTATATTGATTGAGTTGAAAGTTTTACCTTCTCCCCCGATGGAAGATGTTACCATGAACACCTTTTTTGGACCAGTATCGCCATCCAAGAATCTAAGATTTGCTCTAATTGCCCTAAAAGCCTCCGCCATACTACTTTTAGGATGTTGAACAACGACCAAGTTAGTACTTTTAGCACTATGTCCTATTAGTCCCATTATTGGCAGATTAGTCAATTTTTCTACATCCTCTTTTGTACGGATTTTATTATCAAAGTAATCTCTCCCCAAAACAAAGCTCGCTGGAATTACTAGTCCCAAAACCAAAGCAATAGCATAATTTAAAACAGGTTTGGGTTTAATTGGTGCGTCTTCAACCAAAGCGTAATCAATAACTTCGTTGTCTGGTAGATTACTTGCCATAACAATGCCAGTTTCGGCCTGCTTCTGTCTCAAAAACACATATAAATTCTCGTTTAACTCAAACTTACGTTGAATATTTAATAAATCACGTTCAGTTTTCGGAAGAGAGGCTACTTGGTTCTCAAGACCTGAAATACTATTACGAAGATCTTTTGTCGTAATATCTGAGCTTTGAAGGATATTTCTCAGATTCTCTTCTAACACCTTTCTTCCAGAACGAATTTGTGAATCGATCTGTTTAACTCTAGGGTTTTCGGCTGTAATGCCAATACCTAGTGCATTTCGCTGTACGTAAAGTTCCGTTAAATTACCTATTAAATTTATTAAAAGTGGATCTTCCACCCCCATGGATGAAGGAGCTACAATGGTGCTCATGTCTCTGTCTCTGCGCAGATAGTCGTATAAATATTGATAATACTTGCTACGCGTTTGGGCTTCCGAATATTCCTTCTCTAGCTCATATAATCGCGTAAATATTTCTTTTCCCTCAGCACTTAAGTCTACAGCTTTATTTTCAGATCTAAAGCGTTCTAATATATCCTCAACCCTAGCTAAGCTATCTTCAATATCTACAAGTTCTGCAGTAATAAACTTTAATGTGTTATTGGCAATTTCATTTTTACTCTCTAAACCTAGTATCAAATATTCTTGTGTTAACGCATCAATATATGTTATTGCCTTTTCAGGCGTAGTGGTTGTTAATTTGATATTTACCGCTGAAGAGCCTTCAGATGTTGGCTCTACACTAATATTTTTATGATAATGTTTTATTAGACTTTCGTAATCTCTAAATGCAAATCGAAAGCGTTTATCTTCGGACTGGTTAAACAATTTACCTGTTACAATTTTGAATCGATAACCAGGCCCTTCCAACCATTCTCCAATATTCCCAGTAATTCTCTGTCCATAAGGAAACGGTTGAGCGCGTTCATGCTTCTCTTCAAAAGCCAAACTGTCAAATTTATATAAACTACCTTGTTCGGGTAAATCAATATCAAATGAATTTTCACTTGTAAATTGTATACTAAATGGAGTTTCTCCTGGTATAAGTTGAGCGTGATTCTTATCAAATTCAACTTTAAAAATTTTGTTGGGATAAATCTCTGAAGACTTTAAGCGACCTTCAGTATAATAGGAAACTTCAAAATCAAGTTTTTTTAGAGTTCGAAGGGTAATACTGTGTGAAGTTAAAATTACTACTTCATTTTCAAATGTGAGCCTTGGATTATAAAAGCCTAAAGCTTCCATAAGTGCCTCTTGTCCCATGGCACTTTTGCCTTCACTTTCTATCAGTACTACACTTTTTACGTTATAAACACGCGTGGTATATCTATTAATCAGTAATGCTAAAATAAGGGCTACAACAACAGTAACAACAAACAATGGCCATGCATTTAAAAACTTGTAAAAGATTACTTTTAAATCAATAGACTCTTCTTCTTTTGGTGTTGAGTTGGATTGAAATTGTTGAACGGAATGCTCTTGCATGTAACGAATATTATAAATTATCTAATAGCTTTTCTTGACGAAAGAGCTCAAGATGAACTGAATTTAGTTAGCTTAATTAATATTTTGAATAGTAAAAATGAGTGTTGCTGTGCTCGCTATAACACCCAATATGGCGGCAAAACTTTGAAAACCAGTGGTACCTATTCCTAAAGATTTTTGACTTAATGGTTTTACATTAATAATATCATTGGGTTGTATAAAGTACTCTGGAGAGTTTAAAACATTTGCATCAAGAAGATTTAATTCAAAAATTTTCACTCCCTCTGGCGTTTGTCTAACAATTTGAACTTGCTTTCTGTCTCCTACTAATGTAATATCACCAGCCTGCGCTAATGCTTCAAAAATATTTACTTGATTCTGATAAATTAAATATTTACCTGGACGAATAACATCGCCAACAACACTAAATCTAACACCTGCTAATTGCACGGTAACAAAAGCTGCGTCTCCTTTAAAATATGTTGAAAGACTTTTTTGAATTATTTCCTTAATCTCATCCACATTTTTTCCTAGTACTTGTAATTTTCCAACAACAGGCATTTCTATAAAACCTTGGGCGTCAACCGAATAGCCCGTTAAATAAAATAAGATATCTCCTGCAATTAAATTGCCGGAAGTGGCACTCCCAGTATTAAATAGTTCAGCTGTCTTTTCATCAAAAGTTCGCACTGTTACGCTTAATATATCATTCGGCTGTACTTGATAGTTAGAACGCTGTAATTTATATGTGTCCTGTTGGTTTTCTTCGGTTTGCTGTAAGTAAGTAAGACGCTTTTTTGGCACACAACTACTAAAAACTCCTATGGTCAAAAGTAAGAGAAGCATTCTCTTCATGAAATACGGTTTTTGGGTTCGTTCAAAACGCGGCAAATATATGTGAATTTACTGGGGAGACACTGTTAAACTTACATTATGGCTGCACTTAGAAAAAACTACAATTTAAAACTCTGTTTTAGTGATTACTAAGATTCTAAAAGAATAATAAAAAGCGCGTTATGCCTTATAAATCCTTTCAATAATCTCAACCACTTTTAAGCCTTCCAATGCGTTGGTGGTAATAGTATCACGCGCTTTAAGTACATCCACCACATTTTGAATTAAATAACTATGGTTGGCAGCGCTTCCTTTATACTGTCCGTAATCATTAGGTGGGTTTGCGGGTGGTAATTCAGGCATAGTATAATCTTGCACATGGCAATACTCTACTTCATTCATATACTGTCCACCAATTTTTATTGTGCCATTTTCCGCTAAAATGGTTATGCTGCTTTCAAAGTTCTTGTTCCAACAGGAGGTGCTATAATTTAAAACCCCTATTCCACCTTGCACAAAATCAAAACTTACAATTCCGCTATCTTCAAAATCAGTAAGTTGTTGATGATTAAAATCGCGTAAACGTGCTTGTATATTCTCTATATCGCCAAACAGCCAGTACATAATATCAATAAAATGAGAAAACTGTGTAAACAAGGTGCCTCCGTCTAAATCCTTACTTCCATGCCAAGTATCCTTGGTATAATAGCGATCATCTCTGTTCCAATAACAGTTTATTTGTACCATGTATATGTTGCCTAAACGCTTACTATTAATGAGTTCTTTAATCCATACACTAGGTGGCGAATAACGATTTTGCATTACTCCAAATACATATTTGCTATGGTGTAGAGCCGTGTAAATCACTTTTTCGGCATCAGCCTTACTCAAAGCAATAGGTTTTTCTATAACAATGTGTTTTCCCGCTTGCAAGGCAAGTAATGCATGGGTAACATGTAAGCCATTTGGAGTGGCAATGCATACAACATCTATTTCTGGGTGCTTGGTGAGCATGTTTTCTGCCGTTTCATAAATCGGTACATCATGCTGTAGGTTTAATGTTTCCTTAGATTTAAGGTCACACATGGCAATTAATGTAGCTTCTGGTTGTAAAGCCACCATCTCGGCATGGCGCTTTCCAATATGTCCTGCTCCTATTACGGCAAAATTCACAGTGCCTTCTTTTCTAGTCATGTAGTTTTTTTACTTCTCCGTTTTTCAACTGATATTTTTCTATACTCTCTTCGCAGGTTGCTATTCCTTCTGCATTAAAAATTAGCCTATGGCCATATTCACTCATCCAACCAATTTGTTTAGAGGGATTTCCTACCACTAATGCATAAGCGGGTATCTCTTTTGTTACTACCGCTCCTGCTCCTATAAAAGCATAAGTGCCTATATTATGTCCACATACTATGGTTGCATTTGCACCTATGGTTGCACCTTTACCTACGTGGGTTTTTGCATATTCGTTTTTTCTATTTACTGCGCTACGCGGATTTATAACGTTTGTAAAAACCATAGATGGACCTAAAAAAACATCATCTTCGCAAGTAACACCTGTGTAAATAGATACATTGTTCTGCACCTTTACATTTCTGCCTAAAGTAACCTGCGGGCTAATCACCACATTTTGACCAATATTACAATTTTCCCCTAATGTGCAGTTAGACATTATGTGGCTAAAATGCCAAATTTTAGTGCCTTCACCAATTTGAGCCCCTTTATCTATTACGGCTGTTTCATGCGCAAAATAAGCTTGCTCCATTACACTTTACATTTTTAAGAAAGCAAATATAATATGGATACGCTTAGCCATTCTATAGTTAGAGCTTTCAGGTTTTCTTTCCTAATAATCCAAAAAAATGCTGAGATACCAATCTAATAAATTCTAAAATTAAAAACATTCTAATTATTTTAGCGGAATGAAAAGTGATGAGAAAAATAAAACAATAGTACACCTAGATTTAGATTCCTTTTTTGTGTCAGTAGAGCGAAAAGAAAATACCAGCTTAAAAGGAAAACCTGTATTAGTAGGTGGTTTGGGCGGACGAGGTGTTGTGGCTTCCTGTAGTTATGAAGCACGCAAATTTGGTGTTCATTCGGGCATGCCCATGCGGCTAGCTTTAAGGCTTTGCCCAGAAGCTACGGTAATACGAGGTGATAGCGGAAGGTATAGCCGCTATTCCGATATTATTACCGAAATAATTAGAGAAGATGTGCCTGCTTTTGAAAAAACCAGTATTGATGAGTTTTATGCTGATCTTACCGGTATGGACAAGTTTTTTGGCTGTTTTAAGCTTACTACAAATCTGCGTGACAAAATCATCAGGGAAACTGGACTTCCTATTTCCTTTGGACTTTCTACTAATAAAACCGTAGCCAAAGTAGCTACCGGAGAAGCCAAACCAAACAATCATAAAGAAGTAGGCCGTGGAGAAGAAAAGCCTTTTTTGGCTCCTTTACCTGTTCGTAAAATTCCTATGATTGGCGAAAAAACCACCTTATTGCTTAGTCAAATGGGGGTGAAAAAGATACAAACCTTACAAGAAATGCCTATTGAACTGATGGAGCGCGCCATGGGTAAAAACGGTATTATGATTTGGAAAAAAGCGCAAGGCATTGACAACTCCCCTATTATTACCTACCATGAACGAAAGTCTATTTCGCTAGAACGCACTTTTCAAAAAGACACCATTGATGTAGAAAAACTGCGTACACTCATTATTTCTATGGCAGAGAACTTGGCCTTTGAACTGCGCAAAGGCAATAAACTAACCGCTTGCATTACTGTAAAAGTGCGCTATTCAGACTTCAATACCTATACGCTACAAAAGCGTATTCCTTATACGAGTAATGATCATACGCTTATCGCGATAAGCAAAGAACTTTTTGAAAAATTACACCAAAAACGATTATTGGTACGCTTAGTAGGCTTACGCTGTAGTCATTTAGTGGGTGGCGGACATCAAATTAATCTTTTTGATGACAGTGAAGAAAACATCCGTTTGTACCAAGCTATGGACAAAATAAGAAACCGATATGGTATAAATGCGGTAAAGCGCGCACTTACTATGGAAAGCAACAACTTGGGCAGAGGAAATCCTTTTAATGGCCTACCGCCTGTAATACCCGCACATAGAAGTGCTTAGCGTAGTAATATATTAAGAAGATTGCATTAGGCATTAGGCATTAGGATAGCGGCAGCGAAACTAACTGTTGAGAAACTGTAAATTAATGGCTGTACAATGACGATTATTAAACTGCACACCACAAATACCTAATACTTAATACTTGATACTTAATATCTAATACAGCACACTTCACCTTTAATACGCTTCCAAAACTAAAATGCTCAACAACCACTCTTACTTTTCTTTTACCTACGGTGTACTTTCTCCAAAGGAAATGCTGGAATGGGCTACGCAACATAAGTTACCAGCTTTAGTGCTTACTGATATTAACAATACTGCTACTGCTATTGAATTTGTGCGCCTCACTGAGCCAGAACCCGATGGTGGCGGTTACCCTGTAAGGCCAATAATAGGAGTAGATTTCAGAAACGGAAACGACCAGCAATACATCGCTTTAGCTAAAAATAACGAAGGTTTTGCTGAAATAAATGCGTTTTTATCTACTCACTTAGAAGTTAAAAAACCCTTTCCTACAGAAGTGGAATTTAACAATGCCTTAGTGATTTATCCTTTTTTGAAAGCACCTAACAGACCATTAAAGACTTATGAATTTGTAGGCATTCACCCTACAGAAATTATAAAGTTTAAATTTTCTAAATGGAAAAATCACATAGCAAAATGTGTAATGCTCCAAAGCCAGAGTTTTAGAAACAAACGTGATTTCAATACACATCGTTTGCTCAGGTCAATTAATCAAAACACACTACTCAGTAAGCTTTCGCTTGATGAACAAGGAAATGAATCGGACCTTTACGAACACCCTGATGTACTAAAAGAATACTTCTCTGAGTTTCCTGAAATCATTAAAAACACAGAACACCTTATAGCTATGTGTTCTATTAACTTCACGTTTAAGGACTATAAACAAACGGAGAATCAAAATATCTTCACACCAAACGGTTCGGTAGAAGACGACCGAAAACTCATGCAACAATTATGTGCCGAAGGTCTGCAATATCGCTATGAAGGGAAACCCACAGAAGCAATTTTGCAGCGCATGGAAAATGAGTTGGACGTATTGGAAAAACGTGGATACTACAGCTACTTTCTTATAAATTGGGATATCGTAAACTACGCCCGTAGCAAAAATTATTTTTATGTAGGTAGAGGTTCTGGTGCCAACAGTTTGGTTGCTTATCTCTTGCGCATTACAGATGTTGACCCCATTGAGCTTGATCTTTACTTTGAACGTTTTATGAATATGAGCCGGCAGCAACCGCCTGATTTTGATATTGATTTTAGCTGGCGCGACCGGGAAGATGTAACGCGTTACATTTTTGAACGCTATCCAAAAGCAGCGTTACTAGGCTCACACACCACTTTTCAGTTTAAAGCCGTAACACGAGAGTTGGGTAAAGTATTAGGACTTCCCGCTAAGGATATTGATGAGTTGAGCAACCCACGATTACAAACACACCAATTAGATGATATGCAAAAATTGGTGCTTAAGTACGGGAAACTCATCCATGATTTTCCACATAATATGACCATTCATGCTTGTGGCATTTTAATTCCGCAACGTGATATACATTATTTTGGCGCTACCTTTTTACCACCTAAAGGCTTTGCTACCACACATTTCAATATGCATTCAGCCGAGGATATTGGTCTTTATAAGTTTGATATTTTAGGTCAGCGTGGTTTGGGTAAAATAAAAGATGCCCTTACGTTAGTAAAACAAAACCAACCTGATGATCCGCATTGGCAAAATGTAGATGTACACCATCCTGCTCCTTTTTACCAAGATGAAAAAATAAAAGCACTCTTGCGCGAAGGGAAAACTATGGCCTGCTTTTATGTAGAATCTCCTGCCATGCGTGGTTTATTGAAAAAATTGCGTGGAGATACCTATCGCTCTTTAGTGGCAGCAAGTTCTATTATACGCCCGGGGGTGGCTAAAAGTGGTATGATGAGCGAATACATTAAACGTTTTAGACGGCCAGAAACCCGAAAATATATTCATCCCAAACTAAAAGAAATACTGGCGGAAACTTATGGTGTAATGGTATATCAAGAAGATGTATTAAAAGTAGCACACTTTTTTGCGGGACTTACCTTAGAAGAATCTGATGTGCTAAGACGCGGCATGAGCTGGAAGTTTAAGGAGCGAAATCTGTTTCATACCATAAAAGAAAAATACTTTACCAATTGCAAAACCTTTGGTTACACCGATGAAGTAGCACATGAAGTATGGCGCCAAATAGAAAGTTTCGGAAACTTTGCTTTTGCGAAGGGGCACTCAGCTAGCTATGCAGTAGAGAGCTACCAAAGTTTATTTTTAAAAGCCTACTATCCTTTAGAATACATGGTGGCAACTATAAATAATGGCGGGGGGTTTTATAGAACAGAAACCTATGTGCACGAAGCACGTTTGCACGGTGGCATTATTGAAGCACCTTGTGTTAATAGGTCGGAATATGAAAGCTGTATTTATGGCAAACATATTTATTTGGGCTTCAATTTAATGAATGAGTTTGAAAGCCGCGTGCTTGAACGTTTTTTACAAGAACGCTTTAAAAACGGAACTTTCAGCAGTATGCAAAATTTTTTAGATAGAGTTGAAATATCTTTAGAGCAATTAATCTTACTAATCCGTGTGGGCGCATTTAGAAGTTTTGAACCAGATAAAAAGAAATTACTTTGGGAAGCACATTTTGCATTGGGAAACACAAAAAAATCAATACCCGTAGGTGATTTGTTTAAACTTGATCCACCTAAATTGAGCTTACCAGCTTTAGAGCACAGTAAATTTGAAAATGCTATTGATGAAGTTGAAATTTTAGGTTTTTCGCTTTCTTCTCCATTTAAGCTTTTGGCTAAACTCCCTGAAAACACTACACCAGCAAAAGAACTGCCCAACTGTTTGGGTAAAGAAATACGTATGTGCGGATACTTGATACATGTAAAAAGCCTAAATACTAGAAGTAAAAATCCACAGCGCATGCAATTTGGGTGTTTTTTAGATGAACTTGGAGCTTTCATTGACACGGTACACTTTCCGGAAACGGCAAAAAAATACCACTTTACAGGCAAAGGTATTTACCTACTAAAAGGAAAGGTAGTGCATGATTTTGACTTTATAAGTTTAGAAGTTACGCACATGGAGCGTTTACCTTATTTAAATTTCGAGTCGGTTTAAGTTACCTAATTGTTAAGTTTTTAGAAGTATGTATAATTGGCTTAAAGCTTTTGCTACTTTGCCATACAAAATACTCAACCAAAAATTTCTTACATGAAAAACATAGTTTGCCTAGCTATTTTACTTTTACTTTTTTCTTCATGCGCTATTCATACAAACCAAATTAGTGCAGATAATTCTAATGCTAATACGCATACTTTTAACAGAGTGGCCATAGGTAACGCACACGCAGGCTACTTTTTGGGCATAGGTGGTTTTAAAACTGATGCTTTATTATTAGAAGCTAAAAACAAATTGTATAAAAATTATCCTTTAAAGCAAAATGAGTTATATGGCACTTTTACAATAGATGTAAAACGAGGTTTTTATTTAATTTACAGTAGAACAGAATTACTTTTAAGTGCAGATATTTTAATGAAGAAAGGCGCAACACCTGATATAGCCTTGCAAGATTCACTTGGTTTTAATAATGTAAATATCTATTTATCAAGCCTCAGCAGAACTCCATTAAATACAACCTTAATTAAAAAATTAGATGCTTATACCTATAAAGCACTTGTTATAAATGAAGATGGGCATATAAAAACTAATACAGTGTTTACCAACAATTTGCTGCTTCCTTTCCAAACTTCTACTAATAAAAAACACGCTTACAGCATTGATGACAAAGTAAGTTTTTCTACTAATTTTTATCAAGGCTCTAAGGTTTCTACTGGTTCTATTGTAGCTATGGGCGCTGAGCAATTAGTGGTGGAAATAGATAATACAAATCAAAAAATAGTATTGTATTATTGGGAGCTTAAAAAAGAATAAATGCTTCAAATCTTTGGCCTCTATGCCATGGCAGTGCTTTACGTTTTAGCCGGCCTAAATCATTTTAGAGTGCCTTGGCTTTATAAAAAAATAATGCCGGCTTACATACCGTGGCATAAAACCATGGTTGCCCTTAGCGGGATGATAGAAATAGCGCTCGGCATTGGCCTGCTTTTTCCGCTCACGCAAGAAATTTCTGCTTGGGGAATAATTGCTTTATTATTAGCCATACTTCCGGCCAACGTAGAAATGATACGCACTAAAAAAGCACGTTTAAAATTACCATTATGGGCTGTGTGGGTAAGGCTTCCTTTGCAATTTGCATTGATGTATTGGGCGTGGCTTTACACCTAATTTATACGTATCTTTGAAAAAATTGATACGTATCATGCAAAGTAAATTAACACTCTCTATAGAGCAAGAAGTAATAGAACAAGCCAAAGAATACGCCAAACAACAAGGCATTTCGTTGAGCAAATATGTGCAAGAGTTTTTAAAGAAAAATGCCAAACCCAAGCGTAAGGAATTTGAGTTACCAGAAAATCTTAAAGATGTTTATGGCGCTTTTAAATTACCTGATGGACTAACTGCTGAGGAGGCGCGCTTGGAATACCTTATGAAAAAGCACGGATGAATGTATTTTTAGATACCAACGTTTTGCTTGATTTTTTAGCCAAAAGAGAACCTTGGGATATAGAAGCTTCCGAAATTTTTAGTGCAGCGCCTGTAAATAACTTTACTCTTTTCACTTCTTCCATTTCTATATCAAACTGCTTATTTTTATTAAGAGTAAGGCACAGCATGACTCAAGGTCATATTTTACTCTACAATTTCTTGGAAAACATAGAAATACTTGCGTCAACAAAAAATGTATTTAGCAAAGCTTTCTCTTCTGATTTTTCGGATAAAGAAGATGCCATTCAATATTTTTCCGCCAAAGAGCATGGCAGTATTGATTACATTATCACTAGAGATAAAAAAGGGTTTGCCAAAAGTGAAATTCCTGTTTTAACACCTAAAGAATTCATCAAAAAACATGTAAAATGAAATTTGGAAAAGTAGAAAACCCACATGAAATAGATTTTACTTTACCGGCTGATCATCTGGAAACGGTAAGGGTTTTAAAAGAGAAAGGCAATACTTCAGCTAAGCCTGAAATCTTTGTGGGTTGCGCCAAATGGAATAAAGCCGACTTGAAAGGTTTTTACCCACGCGGTACTAAAGATGAGTTATCGTATTACGCTACGCAGTTTAATTCCATAGAGCTTAACGCTACTTTTTACCAGCCTTACGGAGCAGACCAATATGAAACTTGGAGAGACAAAACACCCAAAGACTTTAAGTTTTTCCCAAAACTACATCAAAACATTAGTCACCGTAAATGGCTTAAAGACAGTAAACAACTGGCTGATGAATGTGTGCAAAGCGCTTCTGCTTTGGATGCTAAACTTGGGATGCTTTTTTTACAATTACGCGACAATTTTAAACCTAAATTTATAGATAGGTTAGAACAATTTTTAAGGGAATTTCCCGCCACAGCGCATTTAGCTGTAGAAGTGCGTAATGAAGAATGGTTTACCGAACCTTATGCAACCGAATTTTACAATCTACTAGAGGCCTACAACAAAACCAATATTATAGTAGATACCGCTGGGCGCAGAGATATGCTGCACATGCGCCTTACTACACCTTATGCTTTTATCCGCTATGTGGGCGCTAATATTGATTCAGATTATGATCGATTAGATGATTGGCTCGATAAATTAGAACCTTGGATAGCCCAAGGAATTAAAGGCATTTACTTTTTTATTCACCAAAATGTGGAGCAAGCCTCTCCTCTTTTGGCCGCCTATTTTATTGAAAAACTGAACAAGCGTTTTGGGTACGATTTAACTATTCCAAATAAAGGTAGCGAACCAAAGTTGTTTTAAGTTGTACTGTTTATAAAACAACAACAATGCAAAACATACATAATAAAGTAGCCTTTATAACTGGTGGTAGTAAAGGAATAGGCTATGGTGTGGCCGAAGCACTAATGGCCGAAGGAATGAGAGTAGCAATAACAAGTAGATCTCAATCTGCAGCCGATGAAGCCGCTGCCAAGCTAAATAAAAACGGAAAAGGCGAAGCTTTTGGTGTGGAATCTGACGTGCGCAATTTAGAATCGCAAAAGCAAGCGGTAGCTAAAACGGTGGAAAAATTTGGAGCCATAGATTTACTTTTTGCCAACGCAGGTTTGGGCCATTTTGCTTCTATTGAAGATATGAGTGCCGAGCAGTGGAATGAAGTAATTGAAACGAATTTAACCGGTGTATTTTATAGTATAAAAGCTAGTTTAGATGCACTTAAAAAATCTAAAGGTTACATTATAACACTCAGCAGTTTAGCAGGTACTAACTTTTTTGCCAAAGGAAGCGCCTACAACGCCAGCAAATTTGGCCTTACTGGATTTACCCAATCTGTGATGTTAGATTTACGACAATACGGTATTCGTGTAAGCACCATTATGCCGGGTTCGGTTGCCACACATTTTGCCGGAAACGAGCCAGATGCTAGTGATGCATGGAAAATTCAACCCGAAGACATTGGCGAAATGACTGTAAATTTATTAAAACTTAATGCGCGTACCCTTCCTTCTAAAATTGAAGTAAGGCCAAGTATGCCGTCCTCTAAATAAAGAAGTAATAACCTGAGTTCGATTTTTATACAACTAAAAATGAGCATCTTAACTTCTTTGAAGCCCCCAAACCCCCGAAGGGGGCTAGCTTGTTGCTTTTCAGCTATTAAACCACTAATTATCAGATTAATTTATTTTTAGTATTAATCGAACTCAGGTTAATACTCTTAAAAATCTCGTAGAGCAACTCTTGCTCTACGAGATTTTTTTTGCCTTAAGTTCATCAAACTACACTTAAGAAAATGCAATTTACCCCTACTCTGTTACAAAATTTCCAATTATTTACCCCTACTCTGTTACAAAAATAATGGAAAGCATTAAAAAACAACGTGTTAAAGGTCTACTAACGTGCAAGGATAATCCTTTGCGTAAACCAATGGTATTAAGAGTGCCTCGGCAAGTAGGAAAATCTACCATAGTAAAGGAGTTTGCCTAGATGAAGTAACTACGCCTAAAGGAAAAACGTTTCAATTGTTAAACCTACCCTACTTTTTAGCCAGTAAAATAGAAGAATCCGTGCTGCATTTTGGTTTAGCCTAAACCAATTGTAATTTTCCATCTTTGCAATACGGTTTTAAACTAACTCTCATGTCAAATACACTTTTTAAAGATTTCTCAGCGCATACGTTAGCCGAGTGGCAAGCCAAAATTGAAAAAGATTTAAAGGGAAAGCCAATTAGCAGTTTAATTAGCACAGATGCTAACGGAAACGAAATTTTACCCGCGTATAATAAAGAGAATTCCATAATAAATACACAGCCTTTTAAGGCAATGGCTAAATGGGATACCGTGCAAGAGCTCTTTGTGATTGACGCGAAAACTACAAATAAAGAAGCACTAGAACACCTCAATCGTGGCGCTACTTCCCTGCTCTTTTACCTTTATGGCGATTGTGATTTAGATGTTTTGTTGAAAGACATTCAACTAGAATACATCCGTACCAATTTTGTGGTGGAATGTGACAGTTTAGGCTTAGCCAAAAACCTATTAAAACTTATAGAAAACCGAGGGTTAAACCCGATAGAAATTGCGGGTTCAATAAACATTGATGTACTAGAAAACATCGCCCGAAAGGGAACTTGGCTACAAAACGAAAAGGCTGATTTTGATTTAGTGAAATCACTACATAAAACGCTACCCAATAGCCTGAAAAGCATTTGTGTAAACGCAAACTTGTTTGCAAATGCAGGTGCTACGTTAAGTCAACAATTGGGCATCGCGCTAAGCATGGTTTATGAAAATATTTACAAACTAGAGGTAAAAAACACCAATACCTTTTGGGTAAATTTTGCGCTTGGTAGCGATTATTTTGGAGAAATAAGCAAGCTACGTGCTTGGCGCAGATTATGGGCTAACTTGCATGATGAATTGAATTTAGAACAAACCGAGGCTTTTATTTATGCCGAAACTAGCCTGCGCAACAAAACTATTTTAGACCGCTACAATAACATGGTACGCAGCACTTCCGAAGCGATGGCTGCCGTAATTGGTGGTGCAAATGAAATTTCAATAAAAGGATTTAATCATACCTACGCAGGGCCAGATGGTTTTGGAGAACGTATTGCAAAAAACCAGCTTTCTATATTAGAGCATGAAAGTCATTTAAATGCAGTGCGCGACATGGCGCAAGGTGCCTATTTTATTGAAACACTTACCGAAAGTTTAGCGGAAAAAGGATGGGCATTTTTTAAAGAAATTGAAGCCAATGGTGGTTATGTTGAAACTATGAAAACGGGCTGGCTACAAGCCAAAGTGAAAGCATCTGCCCAAGCAGAGCAGGCCGCTTTTGATAACAAAACTAAAGTTTTAATTGGTGCCAATAAACACGCTAAGGCAGATGAGAATTTGAAAGAAATTATTCAACAGGGCATGTTTTCAACTAAAAGTGAAAAGGAAACAGAGATAGAACCGATAGTGCCTATTAGATTGAGTGAAGAAATAGAAAGTGATTTATTAAAAAAGGTATCTTTATAAATTGAAAAAAATAAGCCTACAAATACCGTAACAAATTCAAAAAAATTGATTTAAAATTTCTATGGAATTGGCCGGTAAATGGTTTAATGATGATACCATAAGCTCGGGACAAGCAGCAACTATGGTCGGAATTTCTAAACGTGAATTTATTGAAACAATGGGAAATTTTTGGAGGCAATTTACTAAACTATAATTCTGAAGATGAACTTCTTGAAGAAATAAAACATGCCAAAATCATTAATGCATCATAAGGCTTCCTCCAAAAAGTTTGAATTTGCCCGAATGCTTCGGAGGGAGCAAACGGAAGCAGAACAAAGTATGTGGCAGTTTTTGAGAAACAAAAATCTAGGGGTGAAATTTAGGCGGCAGCATCCATTAGATAAATTCGTAGCAGACTTTTTCTGCTTTGAACGAAAATTGATTGTTGAAATTGACGGTGGTTATCATGATTTGCCAGACGAAAAAGCAAAAGACGATGAAAGAACTAAAGTCTTGAACGCACTGGGATACAAAGTTATCCGCTTTAAAAATGAAGAGGTACTAAACAATTTAAAAGGTGTTTTGGACACTCTAAAACAAGAAATAACAAAACTAGAGAAAGCATAAACCCGAATCACCTCACCCCCCAGCCACTATCCGTATGGAGAGGGGTGCCCAAGCAAAGCGCGGACGGGGTGAGGCTCAACGACTTAAAATGAAACGACACAACTTTACAAAAAGCAAATACCAAGCAGCTGAAAAAAAACATAGTGTAAAGTCAACTAATACTTGGCTTACGCCCGAAGAAATAGAGGTGCCCAATAATTTTTCTGCAGAGGATCTTAAAGAAGCCACCCACGTAAATTTTGTGGCCGGGCTTCCGCCCTATCTACGTGGTCCTTACAGTAGTATGTATGCTAGTAAACCGTGGACGATTAGGCAGTACGCAGGATTTTCTACAGCCGAAGAAAGCAATACTTTCTACCGCAAAAACTTAGCTGCAGGACAAAAAGGACTTTCCGTTGCGTTTGATTTAGCCACGCACCGAGGTTATGATTCTGACCACGAACGGGTGGTTGGCGATGTGGGAAAAGCAGGTGTAGCCATAGATTCTGTGGAAGATATGAAAATACTTTTCGACCAAATTCCTTTGGATGAAATGTCGGTGAGTATGACGATGAACGGAGCCGTAATACCCATTATGGCTTTTTATATTGTTGCAGCAGAAGAGCAAGGTGTTTCGCCTGAAAAGCTTTCGGGAACCATCCAAAATGATATTTTAAAGGAGTTTATGGTGCGTAATACGTACATCTACCCTCCTTTGCCTTCTATGAAAATAGTGGCGGATATTTTTGAATATAGCAAGAATAACATGCCGCGCTTTAATAGTATTTCCATTAGCGGCTACCACATGCACGAAGCTGGTGCCACGGCAGATATTGAGTTGGCCTATACCCTTGCTGACGGTATGGAGTACATCCGTACGGGAGTAAAGGCAGGTTTAGATGTTGATGATTTTGCTCCACGCCTTTCTTTCTTTTGGGGCATTGGCATGAATCACTTTATGGAAATTGCAAAAATGCGCGCTGCTAGAATGTTGTGGGCCAAAATTGTAAAAAGCTTTGGCGCTACCAATCCAAAATCATTGGCCTTAAGAACGCACTCGCAAACATCCGGCTATAGCCTTACTGAGCAAGATCCTTTTAATAATGTTGCCCGAACAACTATTGAAGGAATGGCGGCTGTATTCGGTGGAACGCAATCACTACACACCAATAGTTTGGATGAAGCCATTGCCTTACCCACCGATTTTTCTGCGCGTATTGCTAGAAATACACAGTTAATTATTCAGGAGGAATTAGGCGTTACAAAAACCGTTGACCCGTGGGGAGGTTCCTATTACGTAGAATATTTAACCGATGAAATTGCCCGTAAAGCATGGGCGTTAATTGAAGAAGTAGAAGCGCTTGGCGGTATGGCAAAAGCCATAGAAACAGGCTTGCCCAAAATGCGCATTGAAGAGGCTGCGGCTAAGAAGCAAGCACGCATTGATTCGGGCAATGAATGGGTGATTGGTGTAAATGCATATAAAAACAACAAAGAAGAACCGTTGGAATTGCGCGAAGTAGATAACACCGAAGTACTGCGCAAACAAATTGAACGCTTGGAAAGCATCAAAGCTTCACGCGATGGAAAAGCGGTAGCAAAAAGTTTAAAAACTATTGAGGATTCTGCCAAATCAGGCAATGGAAATTTGTTGGCTTTAGCGGTAGATGCCGCTAGAAACCGCGCTACTTTGGGTGAGATTAGCTTTGCTATGGAAAAGGCTTTTGGCAGATATACCGCTACTATTCGCTCTATTTCCGGTGTTTATTCTAAAGAAATGAAACAAGACAAAAAATTTGAAAAAGCGCGTCAGCTTGCTGATGATTTTGAAGCACTTGATGGCCGCAGACCGCGTATTATGGTGGCAAAAATGGGTCAAGATGGGCACGACCGTGGCGCAAAGGTGGTGGCTACTTCTTTTGCCGATTTAGGTTTTGATGTGGACATTGGTCCTTTGTTTCAAACTCCTGCCGAAGCCGCCAAACAAGCTATTGAAAATGATGTGCATATTTTAGGCGTTTCTTCCTTAGCTGCTGGGCATAAAACACTTGTACCAAAGGTGATTGAAGAACTTGAAAAGCAAGGCCGACCAGATATTTTGGTGATAGCCGGTGGTGTAATTCCACAAAACGATTACCAGTTTTTATTTGATGCTGGTGTGGTGGGTGTTTTTGGTCCGGGTACGGTAATAGCCGAAGCTGCGGGTAAAATTTTGGAGGTGATGATTAAGGGAAAGCAATGAGAATTTTAGGCTGTAGAAGGCATTAAAGTCTAAGTAGCTTTTTAAAACATAAAAAAGCAATCTAGGGCTATGGTTGGGTTATTTGGGTGGGCGCTATGGATTGTAAATCCGTGCCAGCAAGGGAACATTACCCACTACCACCAGAATAGGAAAATCATTTTAATCAAAAAAATTAAGCACAAAACACTCAAGATGAATATTATCCAAGCTAATACTTTATTTCTTCCTTTAAAAATAAAGAAAAGAATACTAGGTATAATTACCCAAACATTAGCTATTAAAAAATACCCAATTGCAACACTTTTACTCGTGCCATGATTTTGAGAAAAATCAGTAAATCCCAAGGAAAGGATCAGGACTACAATTAATACAAGATTCAAAATTGACAAACTCTTGTTTAATAAAATAAGATTATTCATAAGATTAAAGGTTTCTCGAAGATGTCGCCATGTAAAAACATCTACCCAGCCTTGAACTGCAAAACTGATAAAGTAGGCTCCATCAGAGTTGTGAAACTTGTATTTTCTACTCCTAGTGTAAAAATAGCAAAATGGTTGGTTTATAATCTAATACATTACCTTATGCTTTACTTCCAAACTTCAACCTCTTTAATTAAAGTACCTTTTATGTAATGATCAATCTTAAAAATTGGTATTGGATTTTTTCTTATTAACTCTGATTGAAACCTATATTTAATTATATGACCATCAAGCACATTATCGCTGTAATTCGCTTTTAACAGCATATTTCCAAAATAATCAAATGAAATAAAAGTACCATTCAATGCCCTATTAGAGTCTAACTCCGCAACTTGAAGAGTTTGGCAAGTGGAGTCATTCTTAAAGAAGGAGACTATATACTGCCCATAGTTCAAGCCTTTAAACATTTTTACCTGAATTAATAATGACTCGTAGGTATTACCAATATCCCATGTTATAGAATCGATAACCCTACTATAAGGTCGATAGAATGTGACACATCTCGAAGAAGTAATGATAGTATTTTCTGTAGTTTCAATAACAGAATCGCATTTAAACAAGTTTTGCCCGATAAGGTCAAAACTTGTATTTAATGCAAAAAAGCAAACAATGATTATTTTTATATTCATTTTGGTTTATTTTCCTCCTGTCGTTTTTTTTCTCCTCACTTCTTAGTTTTTGGTGTATAAGGGTTTGTTTCTTTCCCCCTGCAAAAGCAAAAAGAAAATTTTCATGATATTTCTAATATATTGGCTCTTGCATATTTGTTTTACCTAAAAGTCCTTCCCGGTTGGCGCCCCGGTTGGCGCGCTTTTGCAAAGCGTGTCCACACAATTCCTTCATCACCAAAGTCGTTGTTCATGTTACTCTATTTAGACATTCCACCTTACAAACAATATTCTTCTTAAATACCTCATTAAATATCAACTAGCTGTGATAATTTATATTTTTGACTGATTCTCAGTTCTTTCAACTTATGTTTTATACGCATCAACTATTTTGATACAGTACCACTTTGTAACATTACCCATTTTCAAAGAACAGATATTTTGAGACATTACGCATACAGAATTGTCTATTGGAAAAATCCATGGAATTTGCAAACTAGTTATTCAAACAAAACAAGCTGTCTCGTTTTTATCTTTCCTCTGTGCCAAGACTCACGGATGAAGTACTTTTTATTTTTTTGGTCAAAAATCAGCCATTCATCGTGCTTTTTACCCTTTCGATATTGTCCTTGAATTATAATGGAATCTCTATTTATCTCTAAATAACTACCATGCTTTTTTTCTCTTCTAACATTGAAGTAAATTACTGAGGAATCACTTTTCTGTATCCTATTGTATACCCATCCAATAATTTCTGCAAAATAAATAGTATCCGTGTAATTATATAAATATGTACTATCTAACGCTTTTAATATTTCCCATTCAACAGCAGAATCGTTATACCAAATTTGATAAGAAACAACATTAGAATCACTATACGGAATTCCATAATATCTCGCAGTAGAATCATTAACAGTAATCTGCGAATAACCTATCGTTACTAAATTTACGGCACAAAGCAAAAAGAAAATTTTCATAGTATTCTAATATAATGGCCCTTGCATATTTGTTTTACCTAAAAGTCCTTCACTATTCCCTATCTCAAACCTTAACTTTTAAAACCTTTTGGATTTTTTTTAGCTAGATACACTCTTACAATTAAAATGCCTTTAGAAATTTTGCGAGATAAAACTCTAAAGCGCTTGTCAACAATTATTCTTCTACTCTTTTCATCGTACTCGTCAACCTGCCATTGCTCGGTAAAAACCAGCTCGTCAATCGCATTAAAGATGTTATCAATCCTTTTGCTTGCCGTTTCAGGGGCAAACTCCAAATAGTGCTCATAAATCTGCTCTAAATCCTCTTGTTAAAACTTTGACCAATTCACCTTAAGGACTTCACCCATTCTATAAATCTCTTCTTGAACGAAACTTTTCTTTTACCTCCTTATGGGTTGAAAACTCCCCTTGATGATATTCCGCCTCCGCTTGATCGTTCAATTCAATATATTCCTTTTTAGTAAGTGGCACTCCATTTACCGAATAAGCAACTACCTCCTCCTTAGGACTAGTCTTTTGATAACTCTCAAATACAGCGTTTACAATAATGAGCAAACGCTCGTCAGCCATGTTGATATTTTCAATTAGTTTATGCCTTAAGTCCATGGTTTTCATACTACCATTTTTTTCATTTCTCACAAAGATACGTTTTCAATTCAGCATTATTCAACCTCGAGCTTTTGGGATATAACCGCACTGCTGTAAACTTCAATAGGCTTGTTATCTCCGCACCAAAACCGAAAACCTTGATGCATTCTGCATTGACTCAACTAACATTCTTTGCGGCTTTCTGTATCATTTTCATGAATCGCTTTTATAATTGACGTGCTACGTAAAAACATCTAACCAGCCTTGCACAGCAAAACTTATAAAGTAGGCCCCATCAGAGTTGTGAAACTTGTATTTTCTACTCATAGTGTAAAAATAGAAAAATGGTTGGTTTATAGTAGGAATGGAAATTTGTATGGAATTTTGGGAGGAGGCCACGGATTGTAAATCCACGCCAGTGGGGAAAGTTCGCCCGGATAACAGCCCATGCAGTTTTCAAAGAACTCCTTAAAAAAAATAAGCTTTTAAGTTTATCTTATTACTTTACTTCTTTTCAGTATAGTAGAATGTTGCATACGTTGATCGCAGTGCTAATCCCGTAATATATCCAGAACTGTTAAACTCAACGTACATGATTTTCCTAAACAGGCTATTTGCACGAACCGTTTCGGTTATTTCCATATCAGAGACGTATATACCAATACCTGACAAGGGTAAATGAAATAAAGATAGTGTCTTCTCATGGAAGTTAAAAAACTTGTGAACCGGTGCATAGAATCCCTTTCTATCAATAGAATCATTAATTAATGGAATAGTTTGATTCTTGTTAATTAAGTATAATTCATTTTTTTTTAAAAGCATTTTTTGTGATCCTATAAACTCAATATTAACTGTCACAGAATCACCATCAACTTTATATCTAACCTTCAATAAATCGATAGTATCTCTCAATAAATCTAGATCTTGATTTGTGCAGGACAATGTGTAAGTTGTATCTGCCATCTGTCCAAAACCGGAGTTTGAAATTAATAACCATAGCACTAAAAACACAATCTTAAAAAAATTCATACTTATAGATTAACGCGTTACTTTACTTACATTCTCACTTTCATCCTCCAATTTCAATTCATTAGTTTTTTGTTTTGAACCTAATAAGAGAATTGCTATATTTAACTTCTTAGCCTTACCTTTTCCAAGATCTTGCTTACTATTAAGTTCTCCTTGTCCCCAACCCTCATGATTATCACGAGAATCTTTACCCATATTGATATTGTTAGTCCCAGTATGTGCTCCAATCTCGTGACCTAATACCATTGCTCCACCGTAGCGAAGGGTACTTTGCCTTTAGAGGGCCTAAACTTAACCCTCTCCCAACTCTAGGATCATAAATCCTCGCTCCAAAGTCATAGCTGTTTCCATGGCCTTTAACTTCATCGTCACCTTCCATATCGTTAAACCCATACCTGTAATCATCACTTCCTGTAAACGTTCTTCCCGGCATCGCCATCCCGCCAGGATAATAGTCTTGCGCTGTAAGTACATCTGCCACTTTTGAAAACTTCAATAGGTTTCTTCAATCGTAAAAGTAATGGTAAAGGATATCCCTTTTCATCAGTACTAAAAAAATTACATTTACCTTCTTCATGAATACTTTCAAATCAGTAGAGCTGCACCTTGGTGCGTTATAATAATCGTTTTTTTAGAGAAGGGTATGTTAATATTGGATTATAAATTTGCATGAACGCTACTTGGAGATAAATTTGAAATTTATAAAGACAATTAATTAAAAACAACATACTATGTTTGGAGATATGATGGGCAAACTACAAGAAGCTCAACAAAAAACAGAAGAAACTAAAAAACGCTTGGATACTGTTTATATATCAGAGCAAAGCAACGATGGTAAAATAAAAGTAACCGTCTCGGGAAACCGAAAAATTAAGGATATTGAAATAGACCAAAGCTTATTAGCAGATGCCGAGGAACTGAGCGACTTTTTGGTGCTTACGCTTAATAAAGCCATTGCAAAAGCTACGGAAATGAATGAAAGCGAAATGCAAGCCGCTGCAAAAGGTATGATGGATATGCCGGGAATGGGTGATTTGTTTAAGTAGGACTGAAACGTGAAAGGTTGAAGGTTTAAGGCTTGCCTCCCGTAGGGATCGTTTAAATTTACTTATAATTAATTGATAATTAGTTAGTTATTTATTCTATAATTTCAAACTGTACCTTTCATAATTTACAGATTAATGCATGAAATCTAGTGTGTGTAGCTTCTTCGGACTGCAAGCTTCTGACTTCTGACTAAAAATTTCGGAATACCAATTATGAATTCAATAAACCCAAATTTTAGTAAATACACTGCTCCTGAACTTCCAAAAGTTGAGGAGTTATTTGCAGCATTAAAATTGGGTGAACGCGCTGCCTTAAGCAAAGCAATAACCTTAGTGGAAAGTAAAAATACTGACCACAGAGCCTTAGCTGAAAATTTGGTGCAGCTGGCTTTGCCTTTTGCGGGAAATGCTTTGCGCATAGGAATTACAGGTGTACCCGGTGTTGGCAAAAGTACTTTTATTGAAGCTTTTGGCGAATACTTAATTACACAAGGAAAAAAAGTTGCGGTACTAGCGGTAGATCCAAGTAGTAGTAAAAATAGAGGAAGTATTTTGGGCGATAAAACCCGAATGCAACAGCTTTCGCAAAATCCTCAGGCATTTATTAGGCCTAGCCCTACGGCAGGTTCTTTAGGTGGCGTGGCCAACAAAACACGTGAAAGCATTTTGCTTTGTGAAGCTACCGGTTTTGATATTATTTTAGTAGAAACGGTAGGTGTTGGTCAATCCGAAACAGCGGTAAAAAACATGGTTGACTTTTTTATGCTGCTCATGCTGGCCGGTGCCGGTGATGAATTACAAGGCATAAAACGTGGAATTATGGAAATGGCCGACCTACTACTTATCAATAAGGCAGATGGCGAGAATATCAACCATGCAAAACGGGCTTCGGGTGAATATAAACGTGCGCTACACCTTTTTCCGCCCAATGAAAATGAATGGATACCCAAAGTAAACTTATGCTCAGCATTGCAACAAACAGGAATGAAAGATGCTTGGGAAACCATTCAGGAATTTGAAAATCAACAAAAATTAAAAGGCCATTTTAAGCAAAATAGAATTGACCAAAACTTACATTGGTTTGATGAAGCACTAGGCCAATTACTGCTGCAAGAAATGCATAAATCTGGTAAAACCCTTTTAGATACTGCCAAAAAAGACATTGCGCTAAGCAAAATAGAACCTTATCAAGCAGCTAAAAAATTAGTATCCAAATTATTGGCCTAAAAAAAACCCGTTGCTTTATAACAACGGGTTCCTAATAATTCTACATTCCTACTTACCTTCTCTTTTTCCTTTTATCGTTTTCTTCGTTAAAATCAATTTTTCCGAAGCGGAAGTTTTTCTTACGCATGGCAAAAATGTATAAAGGCTCTTTTTGGTTTCTTTGGTAATGCACTACCGGCTTCAGTTTAGTTTCTTTATTATGCAAACGCAGGTTCTTCTCCACCTTACGCTCACCTGTTTCCATATTAAAAGCAATCATAATGGGTACTGAGTTTTTAACATTACTCATGGTTTTTCTTTGCTCAGAGATTTTCTTTAATTTCATATTACGCTCTGTATCATTATAATACACAACAAATTCATCATCAGTAACTCCTGCTAAATAAGATAAATGCCCGCGCATGTAAAAAGGAATGCTAAAAAATTTAACTCCATAAGATCCCATACTAGCTATTCCATAAGCGGCTCTCTGCCAGAAAAACGCCTGCTCCTTAGGAATTCTATTGGCCCAACTCATGGTTCCATCAGGCGAAAAATTATATACCACTACATCACCATATTCAAATCGCTGACCGGTTAAAGCACCTTGGTTATCATAATAATTCATATATACTTGACGCTCGGTTAAAAACACTACACCACCATCTTCTTTATAATAAAACCTAGCTACCGTAGCGCCTTCATTAACCTCTGAATCTCTATTTTTCTTCACATCTTTATTGGTTCTGAACTGATCAATAAAATCTTTAGAAAATTCGGTAACAGCACTTGCTTCTGTTTCTTTACTAAAACCATTTATGCGCATAAAAAACATTCCTTCTACTTGCTCATCGTTTTTTCTACGATCTCTTCTTCTTTTGTTCTCATCAGTTTTTTCGGTATCTACCGTTACGTAAGTTCCTACTAATACAGGATCTCCTGTACTATTTATAGATAAATACGTTCTACCTCTACGCGCATTAGCAGCAAGATTAGGCACTACAATAGGCTCCTTCCACTCTTCGTAATTAGAATTGGCGTCTAATATTACCAATTCATTATCTCCAACATAGTAGAGACTTCCTTCATCATCTAACTGAAAGTTAGCAGAATTTCCAAAAGACTGCTTGCCATCATAAATTACTTCCCGGCTTACCAATTCCTTAATATTACCATCAAAAAGACGTACTATACTGGTGGTATTATCCTTGTCTTTAGAATACACATTGTAGGTAAAAACAAAGGTTTGATTGTTCTTAGAAGTAACTACGTTAAAGTCGCCCTTTCTGTATTTTTTTTCTACTTCATTACTGTATAACAACTCCTTTCTATCAAAACGTCCATTTTTTGAATCAAACAAAAAGGCGCTCAACTCATATTTTCTTGGGCTTCTTGAGTAAGATGAAGTGAATACAATAAACTGGTCGTTAATAAAGCTAACTTCCTCAATTACGTACTTATTCTTTCTTGCATTGGGTAATTCTACTTCATTAGAGTATTTTCTGGACAAGCTTTTCTTGTCAAATTTTTCAAATAGAAGTTTTTCTGATTTTATAATGTCAACCATGTACAGCGATCGATCATCTTCACCAACAACTTTAGGTGAGTAATTAGATTTTTCGGCTTTAGTGGTGCGTCCCCAATCAGGATCTTGCGCTTTGGTGGTGTATGCAAATACCAAAAGGCATAGTGCAACTAGTGTTGTGTTTTTAAACATGGGTTTGGATTAATTAATTATAAATAAGCTTTAAATTTTTTACGGTTTCCTTTTCAAGATTTTTCAAACTCAAATCATAACCTTGACTATCTAGATAAGAATAAACAAACTCTCCTTTTTTTAGGTCGTAAATGCCAAAGGCGAAATAGTCTTTCTTTCCTTCCACAATAAATCCCTTTATTATACAGATGTAGTTTGAGGAATATTTGTTTCCTAAAGAAGAAGATGACGCAACTAAAGGAGGTTTAATGTTGTACAAATCAAACTGAAAAGCCTCTTGCAACTGCATTTTCAACTTAGCGTATTTATTATACTCCACAACATCAGTTTCCCTTAAATTTTCAGAATACAGTAATTCAGCTTCCATACCTGCATCGGCAAACAACTGTGGTAAAAGTGCCTTAAAAGCTTGCTCTTCTTCTAATCCTTCGCGTATTTCCTCCGGATCATCATTGGCACCATATACCCTAATATTAGGATCTAAAACTACCAATTTTCTAACGCCTAACTCTGCTCCGTTTTCTCTTTTTTCTGCTATGGTTTCGTTTAATTCTTTTTTGCTTTTTGCATCAAGTTTAAAATATGCATTTATACTATCAGCTTCGCTTTTATGCTTATTTAAAGCCGAACCAAGCCTACCGTTTTTGAAACTACTTTGCAAAGAATATTTATAAAATGAATCATAGTGCTTTTGCTTTGCACGCATGTACTTACGCACGTTATCAAAGTCTGCTTCGGTTTGTGTAAAGGCTGGTAATTGTTCTGTTTCCACTGCAAATTCGTCAATATCTACATTGCAATACACAATTAAATAACGCGCCAACTCATCACTATAAAAATCTAGTAATGGCTCATTTCCATACTTCTTTTGCAAATCCTGCACATAATGTAAACTGTAAGAAACTAACTGTACGCTGTTAAACTCTTTAATTACTGAATGTACTTGCTGCGATTCTCCTTCTAGTTTTCCCGTAGCATACGCCACGGCTGAAATTTTATCTCTAACCTTAAAGGATGATAGGCTGTATAAGCATTTTGCCTCTGCCATCCTCAAAAATTTGTTTTCAGGATACTTCTTTTTTAAGTGATAGATGTCATACAAGGCATCTCCATAAAGTGAATTATTCACCAACTGATTTACACGCTCAAAACGGGCATATTCACGTAATTCTAAAAAATATTGCTCCGTTGCTACTAAAAAATCACTTCCGCCATTGGTAGCCTTCAAATACGGGTCAATAGCAATTTTCCGCTTAAAAATATTGGGATGCGAATGTGTATCATCAAAGTAATCTTCCTCTTTGGTAATAGGATTAATTTCATCTCTAAAAAAAGTTTCAGGTAACGATTGCTCGGAAGTAGCCAAAAAATCTCTACCCACTACTTCATTGCTATAAGGCAAATAAGAGCGGTGCAATAAGGTTAACAAATTAATGGGCGCTGCCGAGTTGTATTTTGATTTGTAAAAAAGTCTTAAACCTAATTCATCAGCTTCGTATTCGTGCTCTTTGCTTTGCTGGGTAAGCAATTCAAACTTTTTTATGTAATGCAGTTTTTTGTACTCCTTTATAGATTCTTCTAAAAGCGCTTCTCTCTTTTCAAAAGATTCTAGAATATGCTCAGCCTTATAATGCTGTATTTCATGACAAAGTACAAAGGCTATTTCCGCTTCTGTTTGGGCGTAAGCAAATAAACCAATGTTTATAATTAAAACTCCATCTGCAACCGCAGCAGCATTTAAAGACGGATTTTTGCTGGTATAAATTCTAATTTCATCGCGTAAAGCAGGTTCATCTTTAAGAAGTTCGGCCTTAATTTTATTGAGATAATTGGTAAACGGATCGTTAAATACCAACTGACCACTTTGTAATAAATCATCAATTACCGCGTGGTTTCTTGTCCAAAAAAGCTCTAATAAATCCAAATCATTAGATTTTTCTGACTTCATACGCTGATCCAATTTATCGGCCCAGCTAACCAAAAAATCATCAGGAATAGTACCGGAAGATTCTAGCTCTACAAAGTTATGTACATCTAAAGATTGCGATTGAGCCGAAACGTGAATACCGGTAACCAGTAAAACAAAAAGCGCTAAACACTTAGTAAAACTCTGGTGGGAGCAGGAAAAAAAATAAGTCAAACGATGCTAAAATTTGTTATCGGTCAAATGTAATGGTAAAAACAAAAAACCAGCTTTACGATAAGTTAAATTCTAAAAAAATTAAAAATCTCTCTTAACTTCTGATTTTAAATAGATGGTAGCTCTATGGGTAGTAGAACCTTCCATTTCCATGGTTTTTTGTAAAATAGCTTTACTTAATTCTATTCCCGGTGCGGTGGGGTCAATATCTTTTGCAATGCTATTTATCATACCCACCGTTGATGATTTTGCGTGAATAACCATACGCCAAGCTTCTTCACTCATGTAAATTTGCTGAGATAAATTATGCTCAAATTCCATACGAATGGTATTTACCAAAACTTTTTGAAACTGCTGCACCGTCATACCTTTTGACGACATGCGCGGTAATAAACGATCGGGATTGATGCGTTCTAAAAAGAGTGTAATGCGCTCATAAGCCTGCATACGTATAGGTAAAGCGCTTTTTTGCGTTTCTTTTTTTAAAAAATAAGATCTACGCTTTTCTTCATTATCCATAAAATTGGCCAACATCATGTAGCACAAAATCAAAAGAAAAATTGAAGGAAGCGAGTATTTGAGTATCTCTAAAAATAAATCCATAAAGTAGGGTGAGCGCTTTATTTGGCGGGCTCAAATATCGTAAAAAACCAAAAGGATAAAAATGTTTAATTCATTAGCTTTGGCCGATATAAAAAATAAGTATGAGCGTTTTATCTGAACGAATTTTGGGTCTATCGGAATCTGCAACTATTGCCATGAGCCGTAAGAGTCGGGAAATGAAAGAGAAAGGACTAGATGTTATCAGTTTATCTTTAGGAGAACCGGATTTTACTACCCCAGATTTTGTTAAAAAAGCCGCTAAAGAAGGCATTGATAAAAACTTTACTTACTACCCTCCTATTCCTGGGTATAAAGATTTACGCGATGCTATTTCCGCCAAATTAAAGCGTGATAATAATTTAAACTATTCAGCAGATCAAATTGTGGTTTCTACCGGTGCCAAGCAATCTATTGCCAATGCCTTATTGTGTACCATTAATCCCGGAGATGAAGTGCTATTGCCCGCTCCTTATTGGGTTTCATACTATGAAATTGTAAAGCTTGCGGGTGGTGAGCCCATTATTATCCCTACCACTTTAGAAACTGATTTTAAACTGAACGGTGCAACCTTAGAAAAGCACATCACCTCAAAAACTAAAATGCTTATTTACAGCAGCCCTTGTAATCCTTCGGGCAGTGTATATGAGCATGATGAGTTGGCTGATTTAGCGCGTGTGCTTGGCAAACACAAGCAGATTTTAACCATTGCCGATGAAATTTATGAGCTTATAAATTTTGTGGGAAAACACCACAGCTTGGCCGCTTTTGCGGATATTTACGATAGAGTAATTACCATTAATGGCGTTTCTAAAGGTTTTGCTATGACGGGCTGGAGATTAGGCTATATGGCTGCAAGTAAAGAAATTGCAGATGCCTGTACCAAAATGCAAGGGCAATTTACAAGTGCTGCTTCTAGTATTACCCAACGTGCCGCTATTGCTGCTATGCAGGCCGAGCCTAGCGAAATGGATTACATGAAAGATGCCTTTTTAAAACGTAGAGATTTAGTGTTAAAACACATTGAAGATATTGATGGTTTTGAAGCAAACGTGCCCAAAGGTGCGTTCTATGTTTTTCCTAAAGTAAATACCCTTTTCGGGAAAAAATTTGGAAAGCAAGTAATTAATGATAGTAATGATTTGTGCTTGTACCTTTTAGAAGAAGCACAAGTAGCATTAGTTTCCGGAGATGCTTTTGGAAGTCCTGATTGTTTGCGGATTTCTTATGCTACTTCAGAAGATATTTTAAATGAGGCTTTTAAGCGTATTGCCGAAGCAGTAAAAAAATTGAGTTAAGCATGATGAAGGCCGAAGAAATGTTTGCACTTTTTATGGAATGTGTGCAGCAATATCACAAAACAGATTCAGTTGATGCATTACTTAAAAATCCTTTACAAGAAGGAAGTTTAGAGGCCAAGTTATATCATAAAAATTGGATTGATACCGTACAATGGCATTTAGAAGATATTATTCGCGACCCCCAAATTTCTCCTGAAAAGGCGTTAATAATAAAGCGTAAAATTGACGCTAGCAACCAAGAACGCACCGATTTTGTAGAACAGATTGATGATATATTTATCCAACAGTTTAGCAAAATTACCCCGTTGCCGGATGCGCGTTTAAACACCGAAAGTATTGCTTGGGCCATTGATAGACTTTCTATTTTAGTGCTAAAAATTTACCACATGCAAGCAGAAGCCAATCGTGTGGATATTGACAAGGCATTGCAAAATAAAAACGCACTTAAAGCTAAAGTGTTAGATGAGCAAAAGCAAGATTTATGCTTAAGCATCAATCAGTTAATAGAAGATATACAAGCAGGAAAACGCACCGTAAAGGTGTATCGCCAAATGAAAATGTACAACGACCCTGAACTGAACCCAGTACTATATCAACAAAAAAATAAGTAATGCGCATATTGGTCACCCGCTTATCTGCCATGGGCGATGTGGCCTTATTACTGCCCGTTCTTAAAGCGTTTGTAGCACAATATCCGCAACATGAACTAATGGTGCTGAGCCGTGGATTTTTAAAACCATTGTTTGCTCCCTTACCCGTAAAGTTTTTTACCGCTGATGTATATGGAGAGCACAAAGGAGTGCCGGGGCTGTACAAATTGCATAAACAAATAAAAACCACCTTTAAACCAGATGTAATTTTAGACATGCATTCGGTAATGCGCACCCGCTTATTGGGTAATTTTTTTAAGCTAAGTGGAATTCCCCTGCACCGTATTGATAAAGGTAGAGCAGAGAAAAAAGCCCTAACGCGCAAGAAAAATAAAGTGCTACAACCATTAAAACATACCACGCTCCGTTACGCGGATGTATTTGAACGTGCAGGGTTTCCTTTAAATTTTGATGTAAATAATCCACCACTTCTATCCTTTAAAAATGAAACAGCTGATAGCTTTTTAAAGGAAGCGGTAGAAAACCCAAAGCGCGTAATAGGCGTTGCTCCATTTGCTGCACATAAAGGTAAAATGTGGCCGGCTGCCAAAATGAAAGCGCTGATTGAAAAGTTAGCAAAACAAGACTTTGAAATTTTACTTTTTGGCGGCCCTGCTGATGCAGATGAACTAAGCGTATGGGCGTATGAAATGCCTAATACGCTAAGCGTAGCCGCTAGGTTTGACCTATACACCGAAGTAGCCATCATTCAAAAACTACCGCTTTTTATTGGTATGGACAGTGGCAACATGCACTTTGCCGCAATGGTGGGCACTCCGGTATTTTCTATATGGGGTGCTACACATCCCTTTGCGGGTTTTGCGCCACTAGGCCAACCAACAGAAAATCAAATACAAATACCAAACGAAAAATTAAGCTGCCGCCCTTGTTCTGTATATGGAAATAAACCTTGCTGGCGCGGAGATTATGCGTGTATGGAGTGGATTGAGGTTGATGAAGTGAAAGAAAATATTTTAAATTTCATCAAAATCTCAGACTGAATTTTTTAAACCTTTTGCTCTACCCTACCTTTATCGCATAAATTTTGGTCACACTTGAATAATTTATCAACAAAATCACCTATTTGCATTATTGGTGCTGGCCCTGCCGGAGTGGTTACTGCTTTATTTTTAGCTAAGCAAGGCATTAAAAGCACCTTGGTAGATAAAAGCACCTTTCCGCGCCAAAAGCCCTGTGCTGATTGTGTTACGGGAAACTCCCTGCGTATTTTAAAAGAAATTAACCCGGCTCTTATTGGTCAATTGGTATCTAGTGGAGATTTACTACCTATTGGCGGCATTAACGCGTATTCCTCTAACCACAGCAAAATAAAGTTTGATTTTTTACCGCTTGAACCAAATACTACTGAACCCAGTTGCTACACTATACAACGCGAAAATTTTGATACACTTTTATTAGAAGAAGCTAAGAAAACAGGATTAGTTACAATAAGGGAAAACTTCGCGATAAGCACTTTGAACTTTACTAATACCCATGTAGAAATAACGGCCAAAAATGGTGAAACTTTAGAAGCAGCGTGTGTGGTAAACGCTACGGGTAGCAATGGTAAGCTAGATGAAAAACTATTTGGCGTAAAACCCAAGCAAGACCATACGGCCATTGGCATACGTGCGTATTTTAAAAATATAGATTTAGCTAATGCTGATTTCTGCGAATTGTACTTATCGCGTAAACTTATGCCTGGTGGTATGTATGTGAGCCCAATGCCCAATAATGAGGCTAACGTAAACATGGTAGTGCGCTTGGATAAGCAGAAAAAACACAACATTGATTTAAAACAAACCTTCAAAGAGTTTTTAGAAAGTAATCCGCTTGCTAGAGCGAAATTTGCCAATGCTACGCAACTTAGAAATTTTGAAGGATCTCAACTAAAATTAGGTACTCTAAAACGTAAAATTCACCGAGAGCGCTACATAATGGTGGGCGATGCTGCGGGGCTAATTGACATACTTTCGGCCAACGGAATGCCGCAAGCCTTTATGAGCGGCAAAGTAGCCGCCAAACATTTAGCCGCTTGCTTAGAGGCTAATGATTTTTCTGAAAAAAGGCTGAAAGCTTACGAAAAAGACATCTTTAAAACCACAAAAAACTATTTAAAAATGGGTCGTATGAGTGCACCTTTTATGAAAAGTGAACTGGTGCTAGATATGGCCAACTATGTGCTCAATACCTTTTCTTCTCAAATAGAAAATAATAAGGCGCTAGAGGCCATTGTATATGGCAAAAAGAAGAAACCTTTTACGTTTATCAATCCAAAATATTACAAGCGCTTTTTCTTTGGCATGAAGAATTAATGTACTTAATAAGTTGTTCACTACTTACCACCCTATTTTACTTGTAAGGCGCAATAGCCCATTACCTTTGGCGTTGCAACATTATGGTAAAAAACACGCACCTTTTTTCGGTTTTATTTAGCTTACTTTTTTTAATTAATGCACAAGCGCAGCAGCGTGAAGTATTTGAACTAAAAGAAAAACCACAGGTACTTGATGTTTCACTATTTAAAGATGAAAACATCCCCGATTACGATCAGCTTTCCGTTGAAGTAAAGGATAAAGAAATCTACTTGTTTTATAGCCAAGGGCGCAAGCTTTTTTTACGCTACAGCGCTGATGAAGGCACTTCTTGGAAAGAAGATTATTTGGGTTTTTACGCACATCCATCAAACGAAAGTTTTCCCTTAAAAATAGTACGTACCAACAACGGGTTTTTGCACTTGTTTTTCTTTGAACTTACTGACACTGAAAAAAAGTTAAACCATTGGGTACGCACCGATCCTGATTTTGACTGGTATAAACAGATTTTAAAAAGTACTATGGATGTAAGCAATATGGATTTAGCTATTGCCTTACAAGAAGATTGTAATTTCAACTTATTTGTGGCTTTTCACTTGGGTGAAGGCGAAATTTATCAAGCCGAATACAAAGGTTTAAAATGGTTGATGAGCAGTTTTAAAAATTCTACAAAAAACGTTGGGTTGGCTTTAACATCTGGCTTTGATAGAGATTTACACATTGCCTTGGCGGAAGACAAAGGAAGCCTAAAAATAGCTACACGCTACCTGCAAAATACCAATTGGGAAGTGCAGCGCATTGGTGAAAGTGGGCAGGATGAAGTGAGTATTTGCAAAACGGGTGATGGTGGACTTATGATTGCGACTAGCGCTTTTGTGGCGGGTACTAACAAACCGCTTTTGCTTTATAAACTATCTCCCAAAACCGGCTGGAGTTCCTTTCAATTAAAAAATAATGATAGTGCTGATTTTACAGCCGGAGCCTACAAAGCTTTAGATTTAACTAGCGACCAAAGTGGGCGTTTACATTTAGCCGCCTATTTAGTTGATTATAAAACAGAAAGCCGTAAAAGTTTGAGTTATGTATTTTCTAACGACAATGGAAAATCTTGGTTTTCGCAAACACTTCGCACCGATGTTACGGGCTACCCAAAGAAAAACCGTCCACATATTGTGTATAACGATAAGCATTTGTACCTAGGTTTTAAAACGGCTAACCGAAAGCTGGGACTACTTAAATACCAAGGAGTTAATTTAAAAGGAATTCCGCAATGTATGATTAGAAAGGATGATACACACACGGTAACGAAGGTGGAAAGAGATACAAAATCCCGCATTGTGCAATCTGTACCCAAATCACCTGATCCGGTGGTAATTCCCAATCCCGATACTCGAAAATTAGACGTGCAAGCGGAGTTTATTACCAATGATGCTACGCTTAGCTTAATATTAAAAGATTATCGGGAAGTAGATGGCGATACGGTTTCGGTATTTTTAAACGGAGTTTGCGTATTGCACCGCTACGGACTTCGTGCAAAAGCACAAACCATAACCTTAAAAATTGACCCAAAAGAAATTAATCAAGTATTGCTTTACGCAGAGAGCGAAGGTAGCCGTCCGCCTTGTACAGTGGCACTTAGCCTACGTAATAGCACCCGAAAGCAAGACTATATTATACAAAGTAGCATGAGCTCAAATGGTGCCGTTACTCTGCGGCCAAGCAAGTAAAAACTAGCACTATTTTTGTTTCCATATTTTTAGATTTATGAAAATAATACACACCCACATTCCAGATTTAGTAGAAATAGAACCGCAAATTTTTGGTGATGCTCGCGGTTATTTTTTTGAACCTTATAATCAGGAGAAATTTCACGCAGCAGGTATTACAGCAGATTTTGTGCAAGACAATCAAAGTCTTAGTAACAAGGGTGTTTTACGCGGATTACATTTTCAAAATCCACCATTTGCTCAAGGTAAATTAGTACGTGTAATTAGCGGTGCTGTATTAGATGTGGCCTTAGATATTCGTATTGGCTCCCCAACTTATGGTCAGCATTATAAAGTATTGCTTACCGCAGAAAATAAAAAGTCTTTTTGGGTGCCACCGGGTTTTGCTCACGGTTTTTTAACTCTGAAAGACAATACTATTTTTAGTTATAAATGCACCAACCTTTACAACAAAGAAGCCGAAGGAAGTGTGCATTGGAATGACCCTGCTTTGGGTATAGATTGGGAAGTGGAAAACCCCTTACTTTCTGAAAAAGACAAAGAAGCTCCGAGTTTTGCGGAGCTGAAATCAAAATTTAATTACGCTTAGTTTTATGTTAAAAATATCCTATAAATCTGTTTTGCTGCTTAGCTTTTGCGCCATTTGTATTGGCCTATTTATTTTTCAAAACAGTCAAGCTCCGCATGACGAAAATGTGCGTATGGGCGTAAATGAAAAATATGCCATTTACGCCCTGCCCTTACCCAAGCAAGTGAATTTTGTGGGAGAACGTGTGCCCATGAGCGATCCGGAAATAAAGGAACAGTTTGACCGCGAACTTTTAGTAAACACCTATTGGCAGTCGCAAACGTTATTATTTCACAAACGGGCCGCGCGCTATTTTCCTATTATTGAGCCTATTTTAAAGAAAAACGGTGTGCCCGATGATTTTAAATATCTAGCCGTAATAGAAAGTGGTTTGATGAATGTGGTTTCTCCGGCTGGCGCTTCCGGCTTTTGGCAAATTATGGAAGCTACCGGCAAGCAATATGGGTTGGAAATAAACAAAGAAGTAGATGAGCGCTACCACTTAGAAAAAGCAACCCAAGCAGCTTGCAACTATTTGAAAGAAGCTAAAGCAGAATTAGGCACTTGGACATTGGCTGCTGCGAGTTATAACATGGGCATTAATGGTGTAAAACGTCAAATGAACCGACAAGGCGCTACCAATTATTATGGTTTAACGCTAAATTCAGAAACAGCACGCTATATCTATAGAATAATGGCGGTAAAAGAAATCATGGAAAATGCATTGGATTACGGATTTCATTATCGTGAAAAAGACTTGTATCAACCTATACCAACTTATACAGTAAACCTAGATACAGCCGTAACGAGCTTCGCAAAATTCGCTGAGCAATTAGGCATCAATTATCGCATCTTAAAGTTTCATAACCCTTGGTTGCGTTACGATTATCTACCCGACCCAAAAGGAAAAGTGTATAAAGTTGAAATACCAAAAACCGGTTATTTTGAATTAGTAGAATCTGCCGTTGCTCCCGCCCCTATTGAAAAAGTTGATGAAGAAGAGATTTCGGATTAATTTTTAAAGAAGTTGATAATTAGCGGCAAAAGCAGTTGGCAATTATGTGCGTGGTGTGAGGAAGTTGGCAATGAAATAGATTGGGTAGGAAAGTTGGCAGTTGGCAATTATGTGCGTGGTGCGGGGAAGTTGGCAATGAAATAGATTGGGTAGGAAAGTTGGCAGTTGGCAATTATGTGCGTGGTGCGGGGAAGTTGGCAATTACGCTAATTGAGTTGAAGAGTTGGCAATTAGCGGCAAAAGCAGTTGGCAAAACTTTAATTTTGGAGAAAATTGGCAATTAGCGGCAAAAGGGTTGATAAAATGAAAATGATGCGGCAATAGTTTTTATAAAACTTCTAGTATTACGGTTTGGAATGCTATTAAAATTACTAGAGAAGTATCACATTTAAATTCTAGAATAAAAGATAAATTTCTGGAACAAGGTGTTTCCATGTAAAAAAATTGCCAAGCTTTGGGTAGCCAAATATTCAAGGTAATGTGTCGCCCCGCTGGGGCTTTTATGTTGGTTGCTTTGCTATTAAATTATTAAGATACCGCCCCGCTGGGGCTTACTTCTCAAATTCAAAATCAAGCTTTAAGGTTTTTTATAACATTACCTTTTAATAAAACTCACACCCGTTGCTTATTAATGCGCTTCATCACTAAATAAACCTTACGAAGACAAGGAAGCACAGCAGTATTAACGGCACATCAAGCGGAATTGCTTCCCGAAGGAAAAGCATGGAGCGTAGATGTGTCCGTGGTTTGATTTGAAAAATCAAAAATGCCTCTGTGCTTCTTGATTTTTGCAGTACTTTTTATCAAGAAAAAGTACGAAGTAAAGACCTCATAAATACCAGTAAGATCAAACAATTATGAAGAACAAAAAGTACGAAGTAGAAACTTCATAAATACCCTTAAAATCAAACAATTGAAGAACAAAAAGTACAAAAGAAAAAGGGTATCGTCCCGCTGGGGCTAACCCTTTATAAAATCCCATACCATTTCGTAGAAATCACTCTAAATGATAATGCTCTATTTGACTTTCAATCCTGCGCTGTAAATTTTTACTAATATCCCATAACGGCAAACGTAAATGCGTTTCACAAATACCTTTTGCAGCAAGCGCAGCTTTTATACCACCGGGATTTCCTTCTTCAAAAAGCATTCTGGTAATATCAAATAATTGGTAATGGCCTTTTTGAGCAGCTTCAACTTTCCCTGCCAAAGCATCGTTAACCATACCTGAAAACACTTTTGGAAATGCTTGACTAGAAACGGAAATTACGCCATCACCACCACACGCAATAATGGGCAAGGTTAAATTGTCATCACCACTAATCACTAAAAATCCTTCTGGCTTTTGATGAATAATATCCATCACCTGTTCCATATTTCCACTGGCCTCTTTTACACCTATAATTTTCTTAAAATCAATAGCTAAGCGCAACACTGTATCCGCAGAAATATTAGATGCTGTTCTACCCGGCACATTATATAAAATCAGAGGTAAGTCACTACCGCCCAAAAGCGTTTTATAATGCTGATAAATGCCTTCTTGCGTTGGTTTATTGTAATAAGGCGAAGCCGATAAAATAGCTGAAACACCCTCTAAATTAGCCTGACCAATTTCCTTTAGCACAGCGTTTGTATCGTTACCACCAATGCCATACACAATAGGTACACGACCGTTATTAGCGTCTTTCACATGCTCTAGCACGTTCATCTTTTCTAAACTATCTAAAGTAGGATTTTCACCCGTTGTGCCCATCACCACCAAATAGTTTACACCACCCGCTATACAGTAATTTACTAATTTCTCAAGTGCATCATAATCTATCGTTTTATCTTCTCTAAACGGTGTTACCAAAGCTACTCCCGTTCCTCTAAATTCCTTCATTTTTGGTTATTTATAAAATGTAAATAATAATCTAATTCCTTAAAATAGGTTTCCACAGTTTTCTGCTCCATGTCTATCAATAAATCATATTCTTGATAAGCCGAAGCAGCTACACCACAACTAAAATCAGCCGTTACTTGCCCTTCTACAAAAGCTCCTACCATTTTAAATTTACCGCAAAGTTGTACAAATAAATCAAAATTATCCTCGGCATAAAGTTTTTCAAACTCCGCTTTTGGGCGTCTGTACCAATTTAATTCATCCTTACATACAAGCGGCACTTTTGTTTCTTTCGCTTCTTTTCGCTTACGCGGATAATAGGCCAGTGTTTTTACAAACTTACCTTCATCTCCCAACTTTTGTGCATAACGCAGCACTTCTACTTCTGCTTCTTGGCTGTACACAAAAAATATAAATACGTTTTTTAGCCTATCATATCCTCTAAAATTACCTTCTGATTTATTGCGCTTAGCAATTTTCCTAAGCTTATAATGCTGCCAATATTGCAATAAGGTCATAATCCAATAATTTCTGCAAAAGTATTTTCATCAATAATTTTTACGCCCAAATCTTCCGCTTTTTTGCGTTTAGATGGCCCCATGCCTTCTCCTGCAATTATTAGGTTGGTGTTTTTAGAAACAGAACCCGTGTTTTTACCACCGTTTTTCTCAATCAAATCTTTTAATTCAGTTCTGCTAAAACGCTCAAAACTACCGGATATAACCACCGTTTTACCATTCAGAACGGTGCTACCACCTTCCTGCTTCATTATTTTAAATTGTAAACCAGCTGTTTGCAGATTATCCACAATTTCAATATTGCGCACATCCCCAAAAAAGGCTAACACACTTTCTGCAATGCGCTCTCCTATTTCACTTACGTTAATTAAGTCGTCATAGCCAGCGTCTTTTAATTTACTAAGCGTTTCAAAATGTCGTGCTAATTTCTTGGCCACTGTTTCGCCCACAAACCGAATGCCCAAAGCGAACAACACTCGTTCAAAAGGAATTTGCTTGCTGGCTTCAATACCTAAAATCACATTATCAGCAGATTTTTCTGCCATGCGTTCCAATGGTAATATTGCTTCTTTGGTTAAGCTGTACAAATCGGCATAATTATGAATTAAGCCTGCTTCGTAAAACTGATCTACTGTTTCCGCTCCTAACCCATCAATATCCATAGCCTTACGACTAATAAAATGCTCTATTCTGCCTTTAATTTGGGGCGGACAATCCTCTGCGTTTAAACAGTAATGCTGTGCTTCTCCTTCCACCCTTTGTAAACGAGAATCACATTCTGGGCAATGTTCAATATACTGTACTTGCTGAGCATTTTTAGCTCGCTTAGAAAAATCTACACCAATAACTTTAGGTATAATTTCACCACCTTTTTCCACAAAAACATAGTCGTTTTCGTATAAGTCTAACTTCTCAATTTGATCTGCATTGTGCAACGAAGCTCGTTTTACAGTAGTACCTGCCAACTGCACCGGACTTAAATTGGCTACCGGGGTAATAGCGCCCGTACGCCCTACTTGGTAGGTAATGGCTTCTAATTTTGTGCTTACCTGTTCTGCTTTAAATTTATAGGAAATAGCCCATCGTGGCGATTTTGCCGTGGCTCCTAATTTACGCTGCTGCTCAAAGCTATTCACTTTTACTACAATACCGTCAATTTCAAAAGGTAGCTCATGGCGATGCACTTCCCAATACCTTATAAATTTAAAAATATGCTCAATATTATCCGTTTTGGTAATGTAATTACGCTCAGGACTAGGAATTTTAAAACCCCAATTGTAGGCTTTTAAAATACTATCATAATGATTATCGGTTACGTTTTTATCACTCATTACGTAATATAAAAAGCAATCTAACGGACGAGAGGCTACAATGCTACTATCCTGTGTTTTAAGGGTTCCGCTGGCACTGTTTCTTGGATTGGCAAAAGGCTCTAAACCTTCTGCTATACGCATTTCGTTGAGTTCTTGAAAACCTTGCAATTGCATAAATACTTCTCCTCGTATTTCAAATTCCTCCGGGTAATCATCTCCCGAAAGGGTGAGTGGAATGGAGTTAATAGTACGAATGTTAGTGGTAATTTCATCGCCTTTAGAGCCATCACCACGGGTAACAGCTTTATCTAATTTTCCATTTTTGTAGCGAATACCAACTGCTGCACCATCGTATTTTAATTCGCAAACGTATTCCAGTTTTTCATTGGTTAGTTTTTTAGCGCGTTCAATAAATTCCAGTAATTCCTCTTCGTTATACGTATTGCTCAGCGAAAGCATGGGGTAATTATGCTTTACCGTTTTAAACTTTTTGGTAATGCCACCTCCTACTCTTTTGCTAGGCGAATTGGCGTCTTCAAATTCAGGAAATTGAGTTTCTAATGCTTCTAATTCTTTTAATAAAATATCAAAATCAAAATCCGTAATTTCAGGAGCATCCTCAATGTAATACAAATGGTTGTGGCGATTGAGTTCTTTACGTAACTCGTCAATCCTTTGCTCCGCTTTTGTATTAGTCATTTAAAGTATGGTTGTGCCACAAATGTAAGCATACACGCTTAGGAAAATTACACGCAGATAAGCGTTTTTATAACCATAGAAACGCAGTACCTTGCGCGGCCAAAAACACGGCAAAATAAATTAGTTTTATGATCTTTATTTTTGGTTACCAACCGATTAATAAAATTGTTGGCCCCGTAGAAGAACATACTTGTGAGAACTGTCACCACCAAAAACACTGGTTGTTAAAAAAAAGTACGTACTACGTTTCGCTTTTCTTTTTACCGGTAATTCCCACCAAACGTCAGCTTAGCATTAGTTGTCCTGTGTGCAATTTTAGCCATTCGCTTACGCGAGAAGACTTTGCAAAACAGGAAAAATTGGCGCTTTTAAATAATGAAGCGTTGAAATATAATATGTCTGAAACCGAATACGAGAGTCGCCTAAAAAACATTTAAATGCGCAGACCAACATCCACTGAACATGCCGCCTATTTTAGTCGCTATATTGACTTAACGCGTGGTGCAAATTATTTGCAACTTTTACAGGATAGCGGTGATGAGTTAATGCGCTTATACGCTTCTATTGACGAGGAAAAAGGTTTGTACGCTTACGCGGATGGCAAATGGACACTAAAAGAAGTTTTGCAACACATTATTGATACAGATGCAATTTTTGCCTACCGTGCGCTAAGCTTAAGCCGTTTTGAAGAACACGCTTTAATGGGATACAACCATGATAAATACGCGCAAAATAGTGGTGCTAATGAGCGCAGTATTAAGGATATGTTAGAAGATTTTAAGCACATGCGCGCTTATTTAAATGGTTTTTTTAAAGGATTAAATGAGCAACAGCTTAGCCACAATGGCGTAGTAAATGGCAACGCTACCTCTACCTTAGCCATTGCTTTTATAGTATCCGGCCACGTGCTACATCATATAAATATTATAAGGGAGCGATACTTATGAAATGTATAGCTTTTTTAACGGTACTCCTTTTTATGTCCGCTTGTACATCGGTGGAAACCAAACAAACCGAAAAAACGGTAGAACAACCAACAAAAACAAAAGAACTAAACAGCATTAGCAAACTAATGCAAGCCCAAGAAAATGCTTGGAATAGAGGCGATTTAGAAGGTTTTATGCAAGCTTATTGGAAAAGCGACAGCCTTGTATTTATTGGTAGCCGAGGTTTAAACTACGGTTGGGAAACTACATTGGCTAATTACCAAAAAAGTTATTCTGATAAAGAAAAGATGGGCACCTTAAAATTTGAGAACAAAAAACTTGAAATACTAAATGTAGAAGCCGCATGGGCAGCCGGAAAATGGAATTTATTTAGAACTGCCGATACCTTAAACGGAAGCTACCTGCTTGTATGGAAAAAGATAGATGGCACATGGAAAATTATTGCCGACCATAGTAGTTAAAGCGTAATTTTTTAAAAATCTAAACTAAGCGCCTGCCGATAGGTTACAACAATAATCTATTAAATATGAACTTAAATATTCCAGATACCAGCCTACAACGTGTAGTGGTGGTGGGTTGCGGCTTTGCCGGCTTAAATCTTGTAAAAAAATTAAAGAATAAACCTTTTCAGGTGGTGATGCTAGACAAGCATAATTATCACACCTTTCAACCTTTGTTGTATCAGGTGGCTACTGCGGGCTTAGAGCCCGATTCTATTGCCCACCCAATAAGGCATATTTTTGGCGGACATAAGGACTTTTATTACCGCATGGCGGTAGCTGAAAAAATTGAAGCTGAAAAAAACGTACTCATTACCAACATTGGGCCTATTGCTTATGATCATTTGATTATAGCCACTGGTAGCAGCACAAATTATTTTGGGAACAAAAAAATTGAGGAGCAAAGTGTGCCCATGAAGAGTGTTCCGGAAGCTTTAAACCTCCGCAGTATTATGCTGCAAAGCTTTGAAAGTGCCAGCCTTACCGATGATTTGAGGATGCGTGAACGCCTTATGAACTTTGTAATTGTGGGGGCAGGCCCTACCGGTGTTGAGCTAGCCGGATCTTTAGCCGAACTGAAATTGCACGTTTTACCACGTGATTACCCTGATTTAGATTTTAGGCGCATGAGTATTCATTTAGTGGAAGGTTTGGAAAAGGTATTGCCACCAATGAGCGACCATGCTTCAGAAAACGCACAAAAGTATTTGGAAAAAATGGGCGTGAATATTTGGTTGGAGACTATGGTAAACGATTACGATGGTGAAACTGTATTTACCAATAAAAAAGATTTGCCGGCAAGCACTTTAATTTGGGCTGCGGGTGTAAAAGGCACTGTGGTAAGTGGTGTAAAAGAAGAAGCGGTAGAAAAAAGTCGCTACGTTGTTAATGAATTTAATCAGCTTAAAGGCTACGAGAATGTTTACGCTATTGGCGATGTAGCGGCTATGCTAAGCGAAGAAAATCCGAAAGGCCACCCTATGTTGGCGCAAGTAGCCATACAGCAAGGAGAAAATTTAGCAAAAAATTTAGAAAATTGGCGATTAAAAAAAGCGCCTAAATCTTTTTCATACAAGGATTTAGGCACCATGGCCACCATTGGTAGAAATAAAGCGGTGGCTGATTTAGGTAAAATAAAGCTATCGGGTTTTTTGGGTTGGTTAATTTGGATGGGTGTGCATCTTTTAAGTTTAGTAGGCTTCCGAAACCGTTTGGTAGTATTGCTTAACTGGTTTTTAAACTACTTCAGTTACGATAAAAAAATCCGTTTAATTATTCGCCCGGTGGAACGTAAAAATATGAAGCAAAGTGAAACATTGGTGTTAGAAGAAACACAAGGGGCACTAAAAACGGATTAATTGTGTGTACGCTAACTTATCTTCCTTTTAATAAGGGATTTATCCTTACACATAATAGAGATGAACGTAGTAATAGACCGGCCACCGAAGGTTTTGTGCATAAAGATATAGATGGAGCCAAAGTGTATTTTCCGCAAGATTTAGAAGGAACCGGTACTTGGTTTTGTGTAAGTGAAAAATACACTGTTTGTGTGCTAAATGGTGGCAGTAAAGATTACGTGCCAAAATTAAAATACCGACACAGCAGAGGATTAGTACCCTTGCATCTCCATGCATATAAAACCGTTGAAGATTTTCATGCAGATTATAACTTTAATGATTTAGAACCTTTTACGCTCATCATAAAAAGTACAAACCAACTGTACAAATTAGTGCATGATTGGGATGAAACGCAACTTTTCATTTTAAACGAAAGTGTTCCGCATATCTGGTCGTCCACCAAACTTTACACACCAAAAATTAGAGCAAAACGGGAGCAATGGTTTCAAAATTGGCTAAAAACAACAAGCTACTACACTACTGAAACCATCCGTGATTTCCATTTAAACGCTGGCGATGGCGATATTTCCAATAGTTTACAAATGAGCCGATGGGGTATTTTAAAAACGGTAAGCATCACGCAAGTGCATAAAAACGAGCAACATGCAAAACTGTACTACCACAATTTTGCTTTTGAAAATGCCGCGCAATTATACTTATAAAAGTGAAATTTAACTAACTCGTTTTAGCAGAGCCATGTAAAATCCATCCGTTGCTTTATCAGGATTTACACGTTTTTCCTCCACTAATTCAAAATTTGTATTAGCCTCTAAAAAAGTTTTTACCTGCAACTCATTCTCGGAAGGTAAAATAGAACAAGTAGCATAAACAGCTAACCCGTTCACCTTAATCATTTTGGTATAATTATCTAAAATTTCTTTCTGTATCGCTTTTACACGGTCAAGATCTTCTGGCTGTAACTTCCATTTTGTATCAGGATTACGCTTAATAACACCCGTGCCACTGCATGGCACATCCATTAAAAGCCTATCGCCCATATTGTGCAAACGCTTTATGCTTTTACTGTTTTCAATATGGCGCGTTTCAATGTTGTGTACTCCGTTTCTGCGTGCGCGCTTCTTTAATTCTCCTAATTTCCAATCTACAATATCCATGGCAATAAGGCTGCCTTTGTTTTCCATTAAAGCCGCTAAATGCAATGACTTCCCTCCTGCTCCTGCGCAAGCGTCAATCACTTTCATGCCTGGCTCTACCCTTAAAAAAGGAGCAATTTGCTGCGATCCGCCATCTTGAATTTCAAACAAGCCATTTTGAAAGCTTGGGTTTTTAAACGTTTGTGCGCGTTCATCTAAAACTAAACCCACTTCATTAAACGGTAAGTCGGTGGTAGCTACTTCTTCTTCCGCCAATATTTTTTTAAGGTCTTGTCTGCTAGTTTTAAGCGTGTTGGCTCTAATTACTACATCAGCCGGACGGTTTAATTCACGTGCCAATTTTGGCCAAATAGGTCCTAATTCTTGTTGAGCTAGTTTATCAAACCAAATAGGAAACGATTGAATTACGCCAACCTCCTTGCTCATGCTACGTTTAGAGCGGTTTAAATCGTAATCGCGTAAATCATCCCATTGGTGCCAGTCTGATAATTCATACCCTTGATTAAGCCACCAAAGCCCGAAAAGCTTGTGTAATTCTTTACTTTTTAAAGATGGTTCCCTACCCATTAATTCCCACAAATAGCGCCACCAGCGTACAATTTCATAGGTGCTTTCCGCAATAAAAGCTCTATCGCGCGCACCCCATTTTTTATTGCTTTTTAAAATACGCTCCAATACTTTATCTACATAAAAACCTTTACCAAAAGAGGTTTCTAAAGCTTCAATAACCGCTGCCACCAAATTTTTGTGCAATTTTGGTTGGGTTGGAGCAGCACTAGGCGTAAATGATGGTTTGGCCTTTGGCCGGTATGGTTTTTTCAAAAATGTAAGATTTCAATCAATTAAAAAAGTTTGCAACGCGCTGTGCGTTGCAAACTATAATGCTGTTTTTATATTAAAATTACGAGCTTAAAGTTGTGGAAATTGCTCCGGATCTACCTCACGCATAATCTTATATACCTTTTCAAATACATCATCAGCGCTTGGTTTACTAAAATAATCGCCATCGCTACCGTAGGCCGGTCTGTGTGCTTTTGCAGATAACGTTTGTGGCTTACTATCTAAAAATAGATACGCATCCTGCTCGTCTATAAGTTTCTGCAAAATATAAGCACTAGCTCCACCCGGTACATCTTCATCTATAACTAATAAGCGCCCTGTGTTTTTAATGTGTTCTTTAATACTTTGGTTTATATCAAACGGCAACAAGCTTTGTACATCAATTACTTGCGCAGAAATTCCAAAATGCTCTAACTCACTAGCCGCTTCCATTACCACACGGCAAGTGCTGCCATACGTTACCAACGTAATATCGGTACCTTCCTTTATAACTTCAGGCATACCAACGGGCGTGCGCAATTCTGCTAAATTTGACGGCATTTTTTCTTTTAAGCGATAGCCATTTAGGCATTCTACAATAAGTGCCGGTTCATCACTTTGCAACATGGTGTTATAAAAGCCGGCTGCCTTAGTCATATTTCTTGGCACTAATACATATATGCCACGTAATGCATTTATAATCATACCCATAGGTGAGCCTGAATGCCAAACACCTTCTAAACGATGGCCGCGTGTACGTATAATTACCGGAGCTTTTTGTCCGCCTTTAGTACGATATTGAAGCGTAGCTAAATCATCACTCATAATTTGCAACGCATATAATAGGTAATCTAAATACTGAATTTCAGCAATAGGGCGTAAACCACGCATAGCCATACCAATACCTTGGCCTAAAATAGTAGCTTCTCTAATACCCGTATCAAAAACACGGCCTTCACCATGCTTGTCCTGCAAGCCTTCTAATCCTTGATTTACATCACCAATTTTACCGCTATCCTCACCAAAAATTAAAACATCAGCACGGTTTGCTAAAAGCTGATCAAAATTGTCACGCAATATTATACGCGCATCTACTTCCTCATTTTCAGCACTGTATTCTGCATGTACCGCTTCAATTTTTAAAGCACTGTACTCAGAGTTGCTGTGCAGCAAACTGTTAAAACGATCAAAATTTTGATTTTGAGCTTTTTCTAACCACGCGTATAAAGTCTGTTTTGATTCCGCATTGCTATGTCTTAAATAACGTAATGCCTTGCGCACCGCACTTACTGAATCTTTTCTTAAAGGCTCGGTAATTCCTTTCAAATTTTTGGCAAACTCATTTAGTTTATCCGCATTAGAAGCGTCATCAGCAGCATTTTCAATTAAAGATGCTACATGAATTTGCTCTTCTTTTAAAGGTTCAATAAAAGCTTTCCAAGCAGCCGCTTTTGCTTCACGAGCTTCTTTTTTGGCCTCTTTTTCCAACTCGTCCATTTCCTCATCGGTAGCCATACCATTCATTACCACCCACTCGCGCATTTTTTTATTGCAATCAAAATCGCGCTCCCAATTTAAGCGTTGTTCATTTTTATAGCGCTCATGCGAGCCACTAGTGCTATGGCCTTGCGGTTGTGTAACCTCACGCACGTGTATTAAAACGGGAACGTGTTCTTCTCTGGCAATTTTTTCTGCCTTTTCGTATGCTCCTATTAAGCTTGGGTAATCCCAACCTTTTACACGTAATATTTCAAACCCCTTCGCATCTCCATTGCGCTGAAAGCCTTTTAAAATCTCGCTTATATTTTCTTTGGTAGTTTGATGTTTTGCGTGTACGGATATTCCATAATCATCATCCCATACGGAAATTACCATGGGCACTTGCAAAACACCGGCAGCATTAAACGTTTCAAAAAATAAGCCTTCAGAAGTACTGGCATTGCCAATGGTACCCCAAGCTATTTCGTTTCCGTTAGTGCTAAAATTATTTTCTTTAGGTAAATTTTCGTTTTCACGATATACTTTAGAAGCCTCTGCTAAACCTAATAAGCGTGGCATTTGTCCGGCTGTGGGCGAAATATCTGCCGATGAATTTTTTTGATGCTTTAAATTTTTCCAATTTCCATTTGCATCTAAACTGCGGGTGGCAAAGTGTCCGTTCATTTGCCTTCCGGCTGAAGCTGGTTCATTTTCTAAATTAGTATCAGCATACAAGCTGGCAAAAAACTCTTGAATAGTAAGCTGCTTAATAGCAAACATAAACGTTTGATCGCGGTAATAGCCACTTCTAAAATCTCCGTTTTTAAACGCTTTTGCCCAAGCAATTTGCGCTACTTCTTTACCATCACCAAAAATTCCGAACTTAGCTTTACCTGTAAGTACTTCCCTCCTTCCTATTAAGCTCGCCTCGCGGCTGGCTACTGCCAATTTATAATCGGCCAAAACATTTTGTTTTACTTCTTCAAAAGATAGGTTTTGCTCTAAGGTACTCATGTAAATAGAATTCTTTTTTTTAACGATGGCAAAGGTAGCCAAAAATGCAAGTGGCTAAAAACCTCAAATAACTACCACCAATATTATTTATTTGTTAATGTAATCCAAACCTTACAACATTTGCGTATCTGTTGTTGTATTACAATCATTAATAATTAAAAATTTCACCTAAGATGAAAATGATCAACTTTAAAACAGTAGCCACTTTAGCAGTTGCTTTATTCGCAACAGCAGTAGTAGCTCAAAAAAACCCGATGGTAGGTGGTGCTGAAATGAGCCCGAAGAAAAACATCGTGGAAAACGCGGTAAATTCTAAAGACCACACCACGTTAGTAGCCGCAGTAAAAGCTGCTGATTTAGTAGAAACCTTAAGTTCTGAAGGTCCATTTACAGTGTTTGCTCCTACCAACAAAGCATTTGAAGCCTTACCAGAAGGAACAGTTGCTTCTTTATTGGAAGAAGAAAACAAGGAAAAATTACAAGCTGTACTTACGTATCACGTAGTACCCGGTAAATTAGATGCGAAAGCAGTAATGGGTGCTATTAAAAAAGGAGACGGTAAAGCTGTAGTAAAAACAGTGCAAGGCGAAGAACTAACCCTTACCACAAAAGATGGTAAAGTGTATGTAACCGATGCTAAAGGTGGTAAAGCAACAGTAACAATTGCTGATGTTTATCAAAGTAACGGTGTAATTCACGTAGTGGATAAAGTTTTATTGCCATAAACGTAAAGATTACTTACCAAGTAATGAAAGCTCTCTCAATTAATTGAGGGAGTTTTTTTTTGCTTCTATAATTTGATAAAAATTGCCTTGCTTAAAAAAAATAAGCCAAACGTGCCACACTTTGAGGAACTTAACCTCACTGATAAAAATTACTAATATCTGATTTTTAATACGTTACATTTAGGTGTGGTAATTCTAGTGTCTTTTTCAATCTTTTATATTTAAAACAACACGAAATGAAAACAATAAAATTTAACACTACCGGACTTTTAGCAGCTATCTTATTTTCTGCTAGCCTTACAGCACAAAAAGCAACGGATAAGCAAACTCCTGCTAAAGCTGAAAAAGTTGCTCCACAAACAGAAATGCGAAAAGAAAAAGCGCAGAAAGTGGAAGTAATGGAAACAGAACAAACGCAGCGAAAAAACCCAATGGTTGGTGGTGCTGAAATGAGCCCTAAGAAAAATATTGTGGAGAATGCAGTTAATTCTAAAGATCATACCACGTTAATAGCGGCTGTAAAGGCAGGTGGATTAGTAGAAACTTTAAGTGGTAAAGGCCCATTTACAGTTTTTGCACCAACTAATGAGGCCTTTGAAAAATTACCGGAAGGAACAGTAGCTTCCTTATTGAAAGAAGAAAATAAAAAGCAACTGCAAACTGTGTTAACGTATCACGTAATTCCCGGAAAATTAGATTCAAAAGCTGTATTGGGTGCTATAAAAGCTGGTGATGGCAAAGCAGAAGTTAAAACCGTTGCCGGTGAAACATTAACGTTAACCACTAACGATGGTAAAGTATATATTACAGATACAAGTGGAAATAAAGCAATGGTAACCATTGCTGACGTTTACCAAAGTAATGGTTTAATACACGTAATTAATGGTGTATTAGTACCTAAAATGTAACATTGTTTTAGTTTGGATGGATGATTGAAACCCCGAAGTGTTTATTGCGCTTCGGGGTTTTTAATTGGAAAACTTTCATCACTTTTTATGGTGAGCACCTTGGCCATAAATTGTTCTTTATATCGTTCTTGGCTTACCCTAATTTCTTCGGTTGATAGCAATAGTTGGGCTTTTGGTAAACTTTCGGTAACTCGGTAGCACTGCGTTAAAACCTCATTTCTGAGCAACTTTTCACCTTTGTGTAAAACAAGATGACGCATACTAATCATGTTAATCCCCTCAATAGAAAGTAAATCACCTGCCCGCTTGGGCGTAGTAACTACAATATCGCTTCCAAAATAAATTTCATCCTTTTGCTTAAAAATATCACCCCTAGTGGGCGCTGCTACCATACGAATGGATAAATTTTCACCCAAGTGGCTAAACATTTCCATCACCTTTTCTATATCGCTATCGTTTCTAGTTAGCCAAAGAGCACGTGGCGTATCGCCTTGCTCTGCTTTAAGTATATGAAGTAAGCCTATAAGCAAAGCGGTAGTTTTACCGGCATTTGCAGGCGCTTGTGCAATTAAATCTGCTCCACTTTTAATGCGTGCTACCATTTTCTTTTGAAACTCGGTAGCCTGCAATAAGTCAGCAGAAGCTGCACTTTGTTGTAACTCGGGAAGTATTTTTTTTAAAAACATGGGCCAAAAGTAGAACAACCAAATAAACTGTGTTGCTAAACTAAACCGAAACTGCTTTTTTACTGTATATATGGTATAAATAAAAAGAACTATGAAAAAGATACATTCCATAATAGCTGCCCTTGCGTTCATTTTACTAGTGGTACAATGCAATACAGGTACTTCCAACACATCTAACCAAAGTGATGCCTTGGCTTTAAATGCCGATACACAAGAAAAACCCAACGTAAAGCAAGTGGTAAAAACGGAAGCAGAATGGAAAAAACAACTTACCGATGCTGAATTTAATGTGTTGCGCAAAGCTGGCACGGAAAGAGCCTTTACCGGAGATTTACTAGAAAATAAAGACGCAGGAATTTACGTGTGTGCTGCTTGTAAACACCCATTATTTTCATCTGAAACAAAGTTTGAATCAGGTACCGGATGGCCAAGCTTTTACGCTCCGGTAAGCGACACAGCTATTGTGGAAAAAACAGATGAAGGTTTTGGCATGACGCGCACCGAAATACTTTGTGCAAAATGCAACGGACACCAAGGGCACGTGTTTAAAGATGGCCCCAACCCTACCGGTTTACGCTACTGTATAAATTCGGTAAGCTTAGATTTTGAAGCACAATAATTCCAATAAATTCTTAGCTTCTCTTCTTATCATTTATAATGAATATGAACATATTAACGATGCTAATAGTTAAGCAACGAAATAAATAGGAGATGATTAAAATAATTGGTGTCGTGTTATTAGTATTAGGTGCTTTGGGTTTGATACTCGGAATAGTAGGTATTTTTGGAAGCGATGTATTGGGTGTAAATTCTTGGGCATTAGCTATTATTGGCATTATCTTTTTTAGCAGCAGCATCGGCTTACTTAAACAAAGGCGCGATACCGATGAAATTAAATAATTGAAATTTCATTAAGCGTATTTTTTCAAAATTGAAATTTCCCCTCCCCATATTGAGGTAATTTTCATCAATCACTACTTTAAAGTGTACTGAAAATCAACTCAATACAATTTGGCTTTATTATCTCTACACAGTTTTATCATTCAAAATTACATCCATGAAAAGAGTACTTACATTATTTGCTTTATCTGCTATTACCTTAGGTTTGGGAACTTCTTGTGTTTCTAAAAAGAAATTTGTGCAATCTCAAACACGTGTTGCTAATTTAGAGCAGGACAGTGCAGCTTTACAGCAAAATATTGAAAGCTTAAAAGCAGATATTGAACGCATGACGCAGCTTAATAATGAGTATAAGCAGATGACGGAGGAGCAAAAAAATGCTTTAATGTCTAAACTTGCCGACCAAAGTTCTGAATTAAGTCAAAAAGACCAAGCACTACAATTGCGCGCAGAAAGACTTAAAGCTTTGCAACAACGCTTAGAAGAGCAGCGCAGCATTGTAAATAACTTACGTAAAACGGTAGAAGATGCTTTGGTGAATTTTAAAGCTGAAGATTTATCCGTAGAAACTAAAAACGGAAAAGTGTACGTATCACTTAGTGATAAATTATTGTTTCCTTCCGGTAGTGCGCAAATAAATGCTGATGGTGAAAAAGCCATTGGTAAACTTGCAGAGGTTTTAAACGCTAATCCTAAAATTAATATTGACGTAGTAGGGCATACGGATACAGTGCCGATTAAAACAAATCGTTTTCCGGATAATTGGGAGTTAAGTACTGCGCGTGCCACATCTATAACAAGATTACTTACGGACACTTACAATGTGCCGGGTGCGAGATTAACTGCCTCAGGTGGTAGTAAATACAGCCCAGTAGCTAGTAATGAAACTAAAGAAGGACGTGCTAAAAACCGTAGAACGGAAATAATTTTAACACCTAAGTTGGAAGAGTTATTTAAAATTTTAGACGGAAACACTACATCCTCCTCCACAGAAATGGGAGAAATGTAATTTTATAGTATTACCAAGTAACAACCGAAAAGGGAGTCTTAATATATTGAGGCTCCTTTTTTTATTTCTGATATATTTAAGATTTGATTTGCGCTATGGTATATAAAATTTTATTGCTCTCACATTTATTAACGGTAGTTCCTTGTATTTTTTTAGGTGCCTTTTTATTGTATAGTTTAAAAGGCAGCAAGCGCCACAAGAGTTTGGGTAAAATTTACATGATTTTAATGTTAATTACGGCTACTATTACGCTTTTTATGCCTGCAATGGTAGGGCCACAGCTTTTCAATCATTTCGGTTGGATACATTTATTTAGTTTGTTAACCCTCTATACCGTGCCCACGGCAATTTTGGCTATTAAAAGAAAAAACATAAAAGTACACAAGCGTAAAATGATTATACTTTATGTAGGAGCAATAGTAATTGCCGGTGGCTTTACTTTGGTGCCTGGTCGCTATTTGCACACGCTATTTTGGGGATAAATGCTTAAAAGCATAAATTTTTTACTAAAGCTTAAAAATTTATTTAAGCTCTAGTAAAACTAAAAATTTGTTAATACACAGAGGCAAACCCCTTACTACCAATGGGTTCTATACGATTTAAAGCTTATTATAGTTTTTGTTCAACAGCCATTGTTCAAAACCTTAGCGTAGATTTTTTTGGAAATGTAGATTACAGGTCGTTTCTTCGTTTCGCTAATTAATAATTAATCAAACCTTTACGGGTTTAAAAAAAAATCGTTTTTATGAAAAAATTGATGATGGCTTTCAGCGTAGTAGCGCTAATGGGTTCTGCAGCTTTAACTTCTTGTAACTCAGAAAAAGATTGCGAATGTGTAACAACGTCAAATGGAACTGAGCAAGGTAGAACTACAGTTACTATTGAAGATGGTGATTGTGAAGATTCTAACACTACTTCCAGTGCTGGCGGTACAGAACTTAAAGTTACTTGTACTGAAAAATAGTCGTAATCTACAACTAAGAAAAGCCACGCTTGCGCGTGGCTTTTTTTTTACCTAGTATAATACAATGAAACAAAACATTTTTCGGATATTTTTAGCTGTCTGCTTACTACTTATTGGCGCTATAAAAATGCAAAACATAGCTAGTTTAGAAGTTTTGCTTTACCGCTTAGGGCCTAACCTCTCTTTTGATACCTATGCCCTACTTGCACGCTTGGTGGTAAGTGCCTATTGGATTTCTGCTTTACTACTCCTTCCCATATCTACTGCTAAAAAAGGAAAGGCAGCTGCACTTTTAGTATTAATTACCGCCATGGTTTTGGCTATGGTAAGTTTACTTTACCCGGCTTTAGATTTATATTTTGGTGCTTCCAGAACTTTTAAATTACCGGTTATCATTAATATTTCTATGCACCTAATGCTTATATTAATGTTGCTTTTTGTGCGCACAAAATATACTCAAAATACAAAGCTGCTTACGCGCCTAATGCCGGTGGCTATTATTGTGCTACTTGTTTTACCTAATTTATTATCCTTACCTAGCATTTACGCGAAAACGTTAGACACTGAAATTGAATTTAGCGACTCGGCATTGCAAGCGGAAATAACAGCGGGAAATATACCGGCTGCTTTTATAAAAGGAAAAAAGATTTTGCCTTTCTACAGTGTTAATTGCCGTTTTTGCCGCTATTCTGCTGAACGGCTTTCGGCTTTTATTAAAAAAGAAAATTTACCCTTAACGGATATGAACATTGTGTTTTGGGCAACAAAAGTGGATCCTACCCCTTTTTATGAAATAACCAATTCAAAGCCATTTGATTTTGTACCGATACCCACCGCGCCTTTTATGAAAATAGTGGATGGACGTATGCCCTTAATTCTACTTATAGAAGATGGCAAAGTGGTGAAAAAAATGCGCTATGGAAATTTGGATGAGACTAATATTTTGGCCTTTTTAAAAAGCTAATCCACAAACTTTTTAATTAAGCCGGTAACTACTCCCCATATTCTAAAATCCATAAAAGGGGTAATTTTTATTGGATTGTAACTTTTATTCTCGGGCTGCAAGTACAAATCTGCACCATCGCGTGATAAACGTTTTACCGTGTAATCTCCATTAATAACGGCTAATACAATGTTTCCATTTTGCGGTTCCATGGCTTTATCCACAATCAATAAATCCCCATCGTCAATGCCGGCATCCACCATAGATTGACCCGCTACACGAACGCAAAACGTAGCATTTTTATTTTTTACAAGCGTTTCGTTAATGTTAATGGTGCTTTCAAAAAACTCAGAAACATAGCTAGGATTACCTGCGGCTACACCCACCTCAAAAAGAGGTATAGAGATACTTCCAAGTTCATCAGCCGGAATGATTTGAGTTAATTGCATGGCGATTTTTTTAAGAATTTAAAGATAACCTTATAAACCGACCAAGTGTTGAGCATTGAGAGAGAAGATATGAACGTAGGGCGTTACATAACTTTTTTAATAACCCTTAATCGGTGGGTGTGCTTACCAATTTCGGCATTAAAAATACCCGATTGATCTAAGCGATCTATACGCACCATGCCAGATGCATGAATTATATAATTGTTTGGCAACAACAAACCCACGTGTGTAATTCGCCCCTCTTCATTATCAAAAAAAGCCAAGTCTCCGGGTTGCGATTCTTCAATAAAGCTTAATGTTTCGCCAAGGCTAGCCTGTTGTCCACTATCGCGCGGAAGCGTATAACCACAAAGGCGATACACCATTTGCGTAAAACCGCTGCAATCAATTCCGGCCGGTGTACGTCCGCCCCATAAGTAGGGGCTTTCTAAGTATTTATACGCAACTTCTATCATTGTTTCGCGTGTTTTTTCACCGGAAGTTGTTTCGCCCTCAAAGGTAAATCGGCTTTCGCCAAGCGAAAGTTTAGCAGTATCGGCCTTAAAAAACGGCAGATAACTTCCCAAAAATATTGGAAAAAATCTGCCGCTCATATCATTGGAAACTAAATCTATAAGATTATTAGTAAACATAGCTTCCGTTTGCTGCCTGTTGGTAAACTGCTCTTTGCTAATAGGTATCAGTTGTTTATTATCTACCCATCCTTCGTAGCGGTCGTGCTGTAGTTGTATAAAACTCCATTTTGGTTTTTGCTCAAGTATTTCAAAGCATTCACCAAAAAGCACCTGATTAATCATTTCTGATGCATCAGAAGCCTCCGCTCTCATAGGAATTACACTTAAGCCACAAATGCCGTGCAGCATAGTTTACGCAATAAATTTAGTATAAACGCTCCACTACCATAGCGCTGGCACCGCCACCACCATTACAAATTCCTGCCGCTCCGTACTTACCGTTGTTTTGCTCTAATACGTTTAAAAGCGTAACTAAAATACGTGCTCCAGAAGCACCTAATGGATGCCCTAAAGCTACGGCTCCACCGTTTACATTGGTTTTGTCGGCACTTATTTCCAGCAATTTCATATTGGCAAGACCTACAACTGAAAAAGCTTCGTTTAACTCGTAAAAATCAATATCATTTTTTGTTAAACCTGCTTTGCCAATGGCAATAGGTACTGCTTTGGCGGGCGCTGTTGTAAACCATTCTGGCTCATGTGCAGCATCAGCATAACCTACAATTTTGGCCAACGGTTTTAAACCTAGCTCTTTTGCTTTTTCTGCGCTCATTATTACTAAAGCCACGGCACCATCATTTAATGCAGAAGCATTTGCAGCGGTTACCGTTCCGTTTTTATCAAAAGCAGGACGTAAATCAGGCATTTTTGCAAAGTTTACTTTACTAATATCCTCATCTTCTGTAATGATAATAGGATCGCCTTTGCGCTGTGGCACTTCCACCGGCACAATTTCATTTTTGAATTTTCCATCTTTAGTAGAATTTGCACTGCGCGTGTAGCTTTCAATAGCAAATGCATCTTGTTCTTCTCGGGTAAAATTCATTTCTCTTGCACAAGTTTCTGCGCAATTTCCCATTACCACATTATTATAAACATCGGTAAGGCCATCTTTAATTAAGCCATCTACCAAAGTGCTGTGGCCAAATTTATGCCCCGTTCTACTACCTTCTACATAATGTGGCACCATACTCATATTTTCCATACCCCCGGCTACAATTACATCTGCATCTCCGGCTTTAATAGCTTGAGCGGCTTGCATTACGGCTTTAAGTCCGCTGCTACACACTTTATTTATAGTGGTACACGGTACGTTGGTAGATAAACCTGCACCAATGGCGGCTTGGCGAGCCGGAGCTTGACCATTATTAGCTTGTAAAACATTGCCCATTATTACCTCCTGCACTTCGCTAGGATTAAGGCTAATTTTGTCCAATGCGCCTTTTATGGCGATGGAACCCAGCTTTGTAGCCGGAATATTTGAGAGTGCTCCGCCAAAAGATCCTATTGGAGTTCTTACGGCTGAAACTATAACTACTTCTTTCATAAAACTATACGCATCTTTTTAGTTGATAGAGCTGCGAAAGTACTGAAAATAACAGCGAATTTGCCTGCATCTTTCTTATCGTTACTTTTGAAAACTTGATAAAAGTTAATGAACAGACTCTTTTTGTATTTACAGAGCAAGCAGTTGCAAATTGCATCAGTTTCCATGCTGGTAGCTTCAATCGCCTTTGTGGTATATCTGTATCCGCGTGAAGCAAAATTTAAATATGAATTTCAAAAAGGCAAACCTTGGCTGTATGAGGATTTAGTAGCGCGCTTTGATTTTCCGATTTTAAAAACACAAGAGGAAATTAGCCAAGAAAAGCGCGAAGCCACTAGTAACCGCACGTTGTTTTTCACTAAACTGAATGATGTATCAAGTGAAAACTTGAAAACCTTTGAACTTCAGGTTGAAGAATTTTGGAAAACCAGTTCTTCGGATTCCATTATTCCTCCAAAAATAAAATTACAGCACAGTGAAACGCTTAAAGAGGCGCTAAGCATTCTTACTGAGCTTTACGAAACAGGTATTTTAAAACCTTTTGAATTAGCACAAAGCAACGAATACGGTCAGGTGCTTTTAGAAAATGAAGGATTTAGCAACAACATTTCATTAGCCAATCTTTTTAGCATGAGCGAGGCCGGAGTATCGCTAAAAAAGAAAATTGCTTTGAGCGAAAACACCGATGCTTTAAAGCGGCTTCAATCTTTAATGATTAATAATTTAGACTACAACGTAATTTTTAATGAAGAAACCACTGAAAAATTTTACGAAGAACAGTTAAATAATATCTTACCGGTAAAAAGTATTGTACAACGCGGGGAGCTCATTATAATTAAAGGCTCATTGGTAGATGATGATAAATACGCAAAGCTAAACTCGCTGCGACAAGCCTATTCCGGAAACGTAAAAAACAAGAATAGAGTTTGGTACATTCTTACTGGTCAAATACTGATTGTAAGTGTATTATACATTGCCTTGCTTTTCTTTTTGTTACAATATAGGAAGCAAATTATGGAAGATATTTCCAAATTTACTTTTATACTTTTAAATATTGCATTGATTGTATTGATGGGAAAAATTACGCTTTCGTTTGGTGTAGATTATATGTACTTGGCGCCCTTCCCTATTTTACCCATTATATTAAGAAGCTTTTTTGATACTCGCTTAGCCCTATTTGTGCACATGGTGGCCATTATGCTGGTAGGCTTTTTTGTACCCAATAGTTTTGAGTTTATTTATTTACAATTTGTGGCTGGTACGTTTGCTATTATTTTGGTAAACAACCTGTATAAACGTAGTCAACTATTTTTTACTGCTGCTAAAATTATAGGTATTTACTGCATAAGTTATTTAAGCTTAGCGCTAATTCAAGAAGGTACTTTTGAAGAAATACGTTGGGGAAATTTGGGTTACTTTGTAGGAAACGGGTTTTTAACGCTGGTTTCCTTTCCACTTATTTATTTTCAGGAAAAGATTTTTGGGTTTGTTTCAGATATCTCGCTTTTGGAATTGAGCGACACTAATAACCCGCTGTTGCGTGAAATGGCACAGAAAGCCCCTGGTACTTTTCAGCATTCTATGCAAGTAGCAAATCTAGCGGAAGCGGCTGTACTTAAAATTGAAGGTAACGCCTTATTGGTGCGCACCGGAGCACTTTATCATGATATTGGAAAAGTAGCGCACCCCATGTATTTTATTGAAAATCAGCACACCGGACTTAACCCGCATGATGAATTAAGTTTTGAAGAAAGTGCGCAGATGATTATTAGCCATGTAAGAGAAGGGATAAAAATAGCTAAGAAAAATAACCTACCCGACTTGTTGGTTGACTTTATAAGAACTCATCATGGCACCTCTACCGTAATGTATTTTTACAAGCAGTTTATAAAAAACTTTCCTGATGAAGAAGTGGATTTGGAGAAGTTTACCTACCCTGGCCCTAAGCCATTTAGTAAAGAAACCGCTGCTTTAATGATGGCCGATAGCGTGGAAGCCGCTAGCAGAAGTTTACCTAAACCCGATGCAAAATCTATTGATAAATTGGTAGAAGGCATTATTGATCATCAAATGAAAAGTGGTCAGTTTGAAAACGCTGACATCACCTTAAAGGAGATAAAAGAAATTAAGAAAATTTTTAAAAAGATGTTAATGAACATCTACCACGTGCGTATTCAGTACCCTGAATAACACACGTAACTAGTTAATCTACAATCTAAAAAAAATAATAAAACATAATAGTATGAGTATTCACCCTTGGCACGATGTAGCCATTGGCTCACATGCACCGGCAATTGTAAACGGAATTATAGAAATACCTAAAAATTGCCGTGCCAAATATGAGTTAGATAAAGATTCAGGTTTATTAATGATGGATCGTGTGTTATACGCTTCTATCAACTATCCACACAACTACGGATTTATTCCTAGAACCTATTGCGATGATGATGACCCTTTAGATATATTAGTGCTTTCGCAGATAGAGGTGGTTCCTATGTGTTTAATAGATGCCAAAGTAATTGGAGTGATGCAAATGTTAGATGGTGGCGAAAAGGACGATAAAATTATTGCTGTTGCCGCAAATGATATGAGCGTAAATCACCTTAATGATATTTCAGAATTACCAGCACATGCGGTTAAAGAATTGCGCAGTTTTTTTGAAGATTACAAAAAGTTGGAAGGAAAAACGGTAGTAGTAGAGGAATTTGAAGGTAGAGAAATAGCTATGCAGATAATTGAGACGGCTATTGAAGATTATAAAAAGAAATTTGGGTAGGCTTTCTGCCTGATTTTGAGTGGGAAAATGATGGCTTTTCAACTTATTATAAAAAAGCTTGCGAAGTTGCTTGTGAATTACGTGTCATTATTTACATTTGCACCCCTCAACAAAACGGCTGAGCTGTAGCGTTGAGTTTAAGCCTTGGTGAGATGGATGCGTGGCTTTTTCCGAACGTGATTTGGGAGGTTACATAAACATTGATTTTGGGCAAAATATTGAGATAGTTTTTAAGCTTGGTGAGATGGGTGAGTGGCTTAAACCAGTAGTTTGCTAAACTGCCGTACGGGCAACCGTACCGCGGGTTCGAATCCCGCTCTCACCGCTTTTGTTTTCGGGGCGTAGCGTAGCCCGGTATCGCGCCTCGTTTGGGACGAGGAGGTCGTAGGTTCGAATCCTGCCGCCCCGACTGTAAAAGCCCCGCAGCAATGCGGGGCTTTTTTTATGTTTTTAACTTATGCCTCATTACGTTTATATTTTACATAGTAGCTCTTTAAAAAAATACTATTGCGGAGAAACGCAAGACTTTGAACTTAGGTTTAAACTACACAATACAGCTAAAAATAAATATACCAAAGCTGGTGTACCTTGGGTTATTACTAAAATTTTTGAAGTGGATAATCGTATCGAAGGTCGCGCCTTGGAAAAAAAAATTAAAGGAAGAGGAATTAAGCGCTTCTTGGATGGGTTGAACGATAACGCGTCCCGCTAGAAGCGGGAAGGTCGTAGGTTCGAATCCTGCCGCCCCGACTGTAAAAGCCCCGCAGCAATGCGGGGCTTTTTTTATGTTTTTAACTTATGCCTCATTACGTTTATATTTTACATAGTAGCTCTTTAAAAAAATACTATTGCGGAGAAACGCAAGACTTTGAACTTAGGTTTAAACTACACAATACAGCTAAAAATAAATATACCAAAGCTGGTGTACCTTGGGTTATTACTAAAATTTTTGAAGTGGATAATCGTATCGAAGGCCGTGCCTTGGAAAAAAAAATTAAAGGAAGAGGAATTAAGCGCTTTTTGGATGGGTTGAACAATAACGCGTCCCGCTAGAAGCGGGAAGGTCGTAGGTTCGAATCCTGCCGCCCCGACTGTAAAAGCCCCGCAGCAATGCGGGGCTTTTTTTATGTTTTTAACTTATGCCTCATTACGTTTATATTTTACATAGTAGCTCTTTAAAAAAATACTATTGCGGAGAAACGCAAGACTTTGAACTTAGGTTTAAACTACACAATACAGCTAAAAATAAATATACCAAAGCTGGTGTACCTTGGGTTATTACTAAAATTTTTGAAGTGGATAATCGTATCGAAGGTCGCGCCTTGGAAAAAAAAATTAAAGGAAGAGGAATTAAGCGCTTCTTGGATGGGTTGAACGATAACGCGTCCCGCTAGAAGCGGGAAGGTCGTAGGTTCGAATCCTGCCGCCCCGACTGTAAAAGCCCCGCAGCAATGCGGGGCTTTTTTTATGTTTTTAACTTATGCCTCATTACGTTTATATTTTACATAGTAGCTCTTTAAAAAAATACTATTGCGGAGAAACGCAAGACTTTGAACTTAGGTTTAAACTACACAATACAGCTAAAAATAAATATACCAAAGCTGGTGTACCTTGGGTTATTACTAAAATTTTTGAAGTGGATAATCGTATCGAAGGTCGCGCCTTGGAAAAAAAAATTAAAGGAAGAGGAATTAAGCGCTTCTTGGATGGGTTGAACGATAACGCGTCCCGCTAGAAGCGGGAAGGTCGTAGGTTCGAATCCTGCCGCCCCGACTCTAAAAGCCCCGCAGAAATGCGGGGCTTTTTTTATGTTTTTAACTTATGCCTCATTACGTTTATATTTTACATAGTAGCTCTTTAAAAAAATACTATTGCGGAGAAACGCAAGACTTTGAACTTAGGTTTAAACTACACAATACAGCTAAAAATAAATATACCAAAGCTGGTGTACCTTGGGTTATTACTAAAATTTTTGAAGTGGATAATCGTATCGAAGGCCGCGCCTTGGAGAAAAAAATTAAAGGAAGAGGAATTAAGCGTTTTTTGGATGGGTTGAACGATAACGCGTCCCGCTAGAAGCGGGAAGGTCGTAGGTTCGAATCCTGCCGCCCCGACTCTAAAAGCCCCGCAGCAATGCGGGGCTTTTTTTATGTTTGTTTTTCCTTAAAAAAATATTGAAGAGCATGTATAAAAACTACTTGGGCAATTACACTCTACTCAAGTTCAATAAAAGCTTTTCAAATTAGCATAATGCTTAACAGTAAGTATTTTCTTTTTATAGAACTTAACAGTTGCTAAAACCTCAGAACTAAATCATAAAAACGAGTCTCACCGAGCGGTAGTCGAGGGGTTGCAATATTAATAACACCCTTGGCGTGGTTCTCTACTACCCCTTAATCATGCTCAATAAAAGCTTTTCGAACTAGCATATTGCTTAACAGTAAATATTTTCTTTTTATAGAACTTAACAGTTGCTGCAACCTCAGAACTAAATCATAAAGACGAGTCCCCCGAGCGGAAGTCGAGGGGTTGCAATATTAGTAACATCCTTGGCGTGATTCTCTACTACCGCTAGAACTTGCAATGTGTTTATTAGCAAGTATTTTCTATCGAGAAATTTTACTTTGCAAATCAAAAATGCCGGAGTTAAACCAAAACCAAATCATAGAAATGGGTCTCCTCGCATATAATCGAGGTTCGTGATTCTTATGTGCGAGGTTCAGGAAATTTATTCTCCAGCCGAACAACCTTTGGCAAAATTAACATCACATTAAACTAAAGATTTACTTCTGTTGTGTTTACTCAATATCGCTTAAAGCGAGATGTAAGTAATTTAAACCGCCTTTTTACACATTATCCGGCAAAGTATATTTTCTACCTTCATTTTCTTTGCGTAACCAAGTAAGCAATGGATCAAAATACTCAATAATTGCGCTAGCGCTTATGCCTTCACCCATGGTGTTCATAAGGTTGTCGCGCCAATCAACCGTAGCGCCTGGAGCCATTAGCTTATTTAAAAAGGCTCCCGTTTCTTTACTTCCGTAATAATTGGTAGCGTGTGGATCTTGTTTTAAAATATTTTTGGAAATATGCATGTGAAATTGAAACAACATCACATTGGCCAAAGCATAATCATAATACTGAGCAGCATCATTGTTTATGTGGGTTTTGCTGGCGGCATCGCAATATTCCTCTCCACGCACACTAGGTGGCACTATACCTTGATATTTCTTCTTTAAATCCCACCATGTTTTGTTCAATGTTTCCGGGTTATATTGATCTTTGGAATACAATTGGTATTCAAAATCAGTCATTACTCCGCTGGCCCAAGGCATCACCACTATATAATCTAACGCTTCTTTTAATAAGCCTTGTATTTCATCCATATCCGCATCATCGCGTACCAATCCCTTTTCGGCTAAAAAGGGTTTTTGCATACTCGCCAAACCTATTAAAGTACCTATGGCTTCATGATACGCGCGGTTTGCTCCTCCCCTTAACAACACGGGAACTTGCTCGGTGGAATACGCCTGATAATAATAAATATGTCCTAATTCATGCAACACAGTGCCCCACCAACGCATGTTTGGCTCTACACTCATTAGCGAACGCACATCTTTATTTAAATCCATGTGCCAAGCACTTGCGTGGTTGTTCTTTTTATAGTCAGCTCCTGCAGGAAGTGGATATAAGCTAGATTTCTCATAAAAACTTTGTGGAAGTTTATCATACCCAAGGCTTACATAAAAGTCTTCACCTTGCGTCATAATCCATTCTGCACCTTTTTCTTCTAGTGCTTCATCAAAATTTAAGCCCGCCACATTTACCATACTGCTCCACTCCTGCCCCCATCTATTTGGTAACCAGTGTGCAGGCAGCATATCCGGCACTGGCTGCTTATACTTTTTGGCTAACTCATAGCGTGCCCATGTGTGCAGTTCACGATAAATAGGCCATATTTCATTTATAATTTGATGGTTTAGTTCCACCATTTCTTGCCCATCCATTTCATACTCACTTACCTGAAAAGCAAAATAATCTTCATAGCCAAGTGCTTGCACAGATGCATTGCGTAAATCGCGCAATTTTATAAGGCCTTCACGTAAATTCTTGCCCACTTCCTTACTGCTTTTCCAAGCGGCTAAGCGCGTATTTAAATCGGTACTACTTACTAAAATGCTATCCAATTGATTGGTGGAAACTGATTTTCCGTTCAACATAAACTCGTAGCCAAAAAGCGCCTTAGTTTGCTCCGTTTCGGCTTTTATTTTATCCGCTACAATATCTTTGGCTACAGCCGGATTAGCACCTGCCATGTATAAAATTGCGCTAAACTGACGCATCTGCAATTTATCTAGCTCCTTGCCCAGCTTCATAAATGTACGCGCTTTGTTAATATTTTCTTCACTACCCGTAAAGGCTGCAAAGGCTTTTCCTGCCTGCTCTGCTTTATTCCCGGTAAGTGTATCGCCCGCTACAATTTTGGTGTTTAAAGCCCATTCTGCTTCCGAAGATGCCGCATACAATTCTTGATATTTCTGTGTGTAATTATCTAAAAAAGCCTGCGCCTCCTCTTTTGGTGTTAATTCCTTTTCAGGATTGTTGTTACAGCCCACCACAAGCATTCCCATAAGGGAAACGAAAAATAGTTTTTTCATAAAAATATTTAAGGGTTACAAGGTAAATAGTTTTGATTATGCGATGATAGCTGATTTTTTATTAGCTACATACACCCGCCAAAAGGAGCGCCACATTAGCAATGCACACAAAGGCAGCATACCGGGATGCAAATCTTGCGGCCAAAAATACCATCCCGCCAAGGCTATTAATTGCACTAAAAAACTAAAACGCATTATAAAGAGACTAAAGCCACCTCCTTTATTTTTTAGGAATAGCACAAACGGAAAATATAAGGGAATAGCCCAAAGTAAATTCATGTTTCGGGCGGCAGCGGCATGGTCGGTAGCAAACCAAAGTATAAACAACAACCAGCCAACAAGGCCAACGATGGTAAAGAGAAGCTTATCAAACCAAAGGGTTGAAACATTGAATTTAAACTCTAAAAAGCTTAGCAACACACCAATAACTAACAATAAACCAAAGGCTACTTGTGGCGTAAAAAACGGACGTTCGGCTACAAAGGTTTCTTCATTTACCAATATAGTTTGTTTTAATAATGGTTTTGTTCCACTATCTGTTACCAAAATTGCTCCCGCAACGGCCTGTTCTAAATATTCGGGTAAAAAGGTGTATTCCAAAGCGGTTGCTTGCTTATCCATGGGTAGGCCAAGGCATAAATCAATACCTAAATCGCCCCACGGTTGGTAGTACAAAAATTGCTCGCATAAATCTCTAATACTCAATGGCTGCTTGGCGTAAGAAGTATCCCAAGCTATGGTTTGGTTAAGGGTTTTCATAGCTTGCTGCATCCCATCACGCGGACGGGTAGCACAATTATCAAAAAAATAATCGTAGTAATATTCCTTGTTTTGTGGAAGCGCGTTGGTTTCTAAAAAGTTAAAATACGCTTGCTTTTCTGCTGCATTAAAATTTAGCTCTTGCAGATGTACTGAGCGTTCTTCTACTTTGTAATTGTAAACAAAACGGTCATAATCATACACCGCCAATTGATACAGCAAATTTCCTTTTGCAAAGTTTAAATAGAAATTTGGTTGGTTAAAATTAAATACTCCGTAGTTAAAAATAAGGTCAATACCGTTACCGGGATCTTGTACGCGCACTGCTGTGTGGCCAAAAGCTGAGTATAGTTCTATTTGATTTGGCCCGCAGGTAACTAAGTAGATCGTAGCCTTTGGACTTAAGGTAAGTGCTTTTGCAGGATTGAAAAATACACCACAAAAAAGCAACAGACTAAACACAAACCGTAAATAGATTTTCTGCATTTTTTAGCTTTTGTTTGAGGCGGTGAAAGTACTGTAATAGCCTAAAACTCTCTTTACATTTCCATGGAATTACTCCGTGAAATTCTTATTGCTATTCCGTTGCTTATTCCTTTTTACTAAATTTAGTGCGCCACTTAAAATCAATCATTCACCTTATGCAATTAACAAAATTTCTCATACTACTATTCTTTCAATGCGCTGTTATACAGATAGTAGCACAGAGCAATACTACCTTAACAGAGGCGGAAAACCCTACCCTTAACCCTAATGAAGCATTTGAACATCTGTTGGAAAACGTTGCAAACGAAACCTGCAACCCTTGTACTACACAATTAGCTGAACTTGCCTACAAAGCCGGGCGGTTTTCAGAAGTACTAAAATATGCAGAAAATGCCTTGGCTGCAGACTCTCTTAACTTAACCGCTCTGTACTTATTTAGCAAAGCGCATGAAAAACGCGCCAATTATAAAGTAGCCTTTTTGTATGCACAAAAGCTTGCTTTGCACAATGAAAATAGCGTTGCTTATCAAAAAAGATTGGCCTATTTAGCTATAAAAATAGAACAGCCTTCGGTTGCCATTAGCGCTTATTTAGCGGCACTAGCGCTAAACCCAAATGATGAAGAAGCGGGTTATGATTTGGCTTTGCTTCTATACAAATTGAATTTATACAAACAGGCTGAGCATATTGCCACGCAGTTTATTCAATACCACCCAGAGCACGTAGGATTTATTGGTGTACTTGCTAAAATTCAATTTCAATTAAAGGCCTACGATATAGCTATTTATTGGGCTAATAAGCACATAAGCCAACAAGATAGCACTACCGAAATGGGCAAAATAGTGGCTGTAAGTTTAGTAAAAACAAACAAATTTGAAGCAAGCTTAAGGTGGTTTATGTTTTTAAATAAACATGCTGCCATGAATGAAAACCTATATTTTTACAAAGCAACCGCTTTTGAAAACTTAGGCGCATCAGATTCAGCTTTAGCAAATTACAAATATGCTTTAAGTGCAGCGCAATCTCCTAATGAAGGGCAATATCATTTGAATTTAGCACTACTATACGATGCAAAAAAGGATTATAAAAACGCCATTGTGCATTATAAAGAAGCTTACACGCTGCTTGAAAAGGAAGTGATTTTATATTATTTAGCCCGTGCTTCCGAAACCTATTATCAAGATCAATCAGTGGCGGTGCGCTACTACCAACAATATTTAGAAAATAGTGACACGACCTTTGCTCAATCTAAAGAGTATGCAAGCCAACGCATTTCTGAATTACGCACCGCAGCGCATCTGAAATTAGATACACTCTAAAACTGATAACCTATCCCAAACATGGCATTGAACCTTTGTGATTCATATCCTAAAAACAATTCGTTAGGCGTGCTCAATACATTGTATAAATTTATAAAAGCGCTTAAGCGAGAATTGTACAAATACTCTACACCCAAATTTGCGTTTAAATAACCATCAATAGTATTGCTTAACGTGCCAAAATCACTCTTGGCAAACACGGTTCTTTTACCAATGTAATTCAAATCTGCATTTAGTGCTATCTTCTCTCTTATGGTGTATTTGGCTTGTAAACCGGCTGTAAAATTAGGTAAGTGAAAAGCTGCATCCAACGTTTTCATATCATAACTTCTGGCTTCGCCAAAAAGGTTAAATTGTAAATTATTTTCTACATTAAAGGTTAATTCTCCACGGAAATAATAAATAACGGCATCATCGTATATAACATTGATGGCCGGTAAGCCAGATTGCAAAACAGTATCTTGAAAAACGTAGTTAGGAATGCGTTGAAAAATAAGTTGATCGGTATTATTCATAATTCCACCTTTAATATTAAAGGAAGATGAACCGCTTAAAATTCCTTTTAAACCAATGTACACATCACGTTCAAAAGTAGGGGTAAGCTGAACACTCGGAAACAAAAACGGATTTTGACGCGCCAAACTTGCATACGTATTGTTTACCAAACGTCCTTTAAAACCACCGTACACCGATAACACATCCTTAACCAAAGGGTAATTAATGGCAATTTCAGGAAAAAAGTAAACATCGGTAAAGGCAGTATCTTCAACCAAACTGTTGCGGGTAACGCTGTTGGTGTAAAGGTTTAGGCCAAAATCAAAATTTATGTTTTTAAGTGTGGCTTCAATATGTGGACGCGCTTGCACTATAAAAGAGTTCCGCGTTAAGTCCTGATTTATCAATGTATCGTCCATACTTTGCGTAAACTCTACACCCAAATCAATTTTTAAAGGCGTACCACCCGTTGGTAATAAAAATTGGTTCATGTTGGCCACATTATGTTCTTGTGCCTTGTAGCTGTTGGTGTGTAGCGTGTAGCGTAAGGTTGATTTTTCAAAATTGCCTTGCTTATTACTTATATTTTCTAAAGCGGTACTAAACTGTAAACCACTTCTCCAAATAGCCGGTGCTGAGGTATCTTGATATAAATCAGTAGTAACTGGCGAAAATTTGGGTACACCGTAATAACTCTGTTTGTCGGCAAAACCGCTAAGCTCAGACGTCCATTTTAAATCTCTATAAAACCGTGTGTAATAGCCGCCCAATTGATTATGGCTAAAGCTGTTGTTATCAAAAACTGTGTTTTTTACACCTCGTTGGGTAGATAAATGTTTGCCCCAAAAACCATAGGCTTGCTTGCTAGACCTATCCGCATTCCAATACGCCTCCGCCAATGGCGTTCCGTAAAAACCAATGCCTACTCTTACCAAACCCTGCTTTAGTTTTTCTACCGGTACTTTGGCTATTTGCGCTGGTGGCAATGGCCGTGGACGATAATTTACCGTAATAGGAACACTGGTGATTTTATAGGCCACTGGCAATTTTTGCGTGGTAGTATCTTTAAACGTAGGGAAATCTTTAATTTTTGTAGCCTGCACCACGGTAGCCTTATATTTATCAGTAACGCTAAGCTCAAGCTGGCCAAGGTTGCCGCCCGTTGGCTGACCCATTGCGCACAAGGCCAATAAACCCAATACGCCCGTAATATATATGTTAAACTGTTTCATTTTAATTTGGTGTATTGGTGCTGTCTGTTGCTTCTAAATTTTCTCCTTCTTCAGCCGGTGCATCAATTATAATTACACCGTTATTTCCTTCTAATTTTATAGGATTGTTTAAAGCATCCAATTGCTTTTGTTTTGCCGCCATTGCTTGCGCCTCTCCATTGGTTATTTGCTGTTTTAAATCTTTGGCTTGCAGTACAGACTGCGGAGAGAAATCGGTTTTAATTACAAAATCTAAAATATAATTGGCTTGAAAAATATCATTCTGACGCCAGTAATTCTTCGCTAAAAGCAACAGTGCTTTTATTTTATATTCTTTAAAAGAAGGCAACTCACTAATTAAGGTGTTGATGGTTTCTTTGGCAGCCGGATAGTTTTCCTGCGCATGTTGTATCAACGCAATGTGGTACATGGCCTCTGCTTTTATTTCGCCATCAGTAGTGCTGCGCAACAGCGTAAAAATGGTTTTAGCTTCTTCTACCTGCCCAATTTTGTACTTAGATAATGCTGAAATACGCCTTGCTTCCACTACTAAATCCGCATCCGTACTTTCCACACCAATAATTAAATCGGCATACACGGCTGCTTCATTAGGGTCGTCCATTTTATAAGCGGTGCGCATAATGCCGGCATTGGCCTTGGCTTGTTCTCCTTTTGCGCCTGCGTTATTGGCTAGTTGCCTGTAATACTTTCGGGCATCGCCATATTCCGCTTTACTATAATGGTAATATGCTAAATTTTGCAGCGCTTCATTAGTATATTGATTTTTAGGAGCATCTAAAATACGCTGATAAGCAGCGATGTACACTTCTATTTTTTCTTCTTTTTTAGCACATGTAGCCAAATAGTAGTTAGCGTCAAGCGTAAATAATCCTTTTGGGAAACGACTTAAATAATTTTGAAAACTACTCGTAGCATTTGTACAATTATCAGCCGAATATTGATCAAATGCTGTGTTGTAAGCCGTACTATCTAAAGTTTTTTGATCGTAATTCACAAAGTTTAAACCTTGTACCCAATCCAAATACGTGTCAATATCATTGTTTCGTTGATACGCCAAACGTGCCAAACCAACTGCTTCAATAGAAGCTTCGGTACCCGGGAAATCCTGTACCACTTTACGATACACCGTGATAGCTTCATTTATACGATTGGTATTTCTATACGCCAAGCCAATGGACAATTGTGCATCAGCCGCTTTGGTAGAGTTAGGATAATCTTTTAAAAAAGACTGAAAGCTGCCAATAGCATCAGCATATTTTTCTTGTTGCAATTCTGTAGTACCAACCTCAAAAGCCGCGTTTTCTGCATATACAGAACTTGGGTAATTTTTTAATAAACGCTCTAATTCGGCAATTTTCTGTTCAGGCTTTTGAGCCAAGCCAAGGCAAATAGCGCGTTGATACAAAGCATAATCACGCGCTTTACTTTTTGCTGTTAAAGCATTTTGGTAAAAATCTGCGGCCACCAAATACCCACCAGTTAGTAAATAGGCATCACCCATACGTAAATAAGCATCGGCCAAGCGTGGATCTTTTTTATCGGCATCTCGCGAAAAGGTGCGTAAATCAACCGCTGCTTTTTGATAATCTTCTAACATAAAATAAGCATACCCACTTTGATAAAAAGAGGCGTTAAACTCACTCAAACCAAATGCTCCGTTACTTGCTCTAAACGCTGTAAATTCCTCAGCTGCTTTTTCATAGCGCTCCAAGCGATAGTAAGATTCTGCGCGCCAATATTTGCTTAAAGCTGTTACGGTGTTGTTAATAGGATAGTCTAACGCTTCCGAATATTTTTGAATAGCCTCTGCATATTTTACAGAATTAAACAATTCCGTGGCACGGTAAAAAGCAATTTTTTGATACACTTCCCGCATTTCAATTCTATCTAAACCAGTGCGCTTAATGGCCAACATAGCTTTGTCGTAATCCTTAGTGGTGATGTACAAATTAGCCAAATATTCATTGATTTCATTTACCCTGGACGAACCCGGAAACTCAGTCATAAACTGGTTTAAGGTTGTAATGGCATCACCGTAAGGATCTGATAACTCGTACGATAACTTGGCGTAATTAAAAAAAGCATCTTCACGAATGGAAGTAGATGCTTTAAGATCGGAAGCTGCTTTAAAAGCTGTTTGCGCCTGACTTTTATTACCAGTTTTTAAATAGCTATCGGCCAAATGATAATATGCATTTTGGCGTAAACCCTCTTCACCGGAAGTTATTTTATTAAAATACTCAATAGCCGCAGCATAGCGCTGTTGCTGATAGTAAGCATAGCCCAACTCAAAATTATCAGTAGAAAGCATTCTGCCGCCTTTTTCGTTGTACAATTCTAAATACTTAATGGTGTTAGGATAATCTTTTTTACTATAAAAAGCATCAGCCATAAGTTTGGCAATTTCCGGTGCACGGCTGGGTGTAGCATTTTCCACCAAGTCCTCTCCTACTTCCAATAGCTTATCATAATCACCCAGGCGGTAATAGATATGTGCTAAATAATAGGGAACTAAGGGGCCAAAAGATTCATCTTGCTGAAGTGGTAAAAAATTAGTTAAGGCCTGCGTGTAATTGCTATCAGTATATAAAAGGTGGGCATAGTAATATTTAGCCGAAGTGCTGAAAATGCTTTTTTTATCCTTTAACTTAAAAAAAAGTTTTTCAGCTTCCTCCGTTTTTTCATTTTCTAAAAGTGCGTAACCCCATTTAAATTGTAACTCACTCAAATCCTCTTGGCTTAAGCGATATTGATTTACTTTGGCGTAATACTCATCTGCATCTCGATATCTGCGTAAGCTAAACTTGTTATGTGCGAAGGTTAAGTATAATTGGTTTACTAACGGGCTAAGCGAAAACGTTTTGGCAAAATCACGTACGCGATCTTCCGCATCTCCATTATATAAATACAGGGCGCAAAGCGCTGCATAGTACTTAGCGGTAGCTCTCTTTTCGCGTTCTTCATCAAAGGTATTGGCTCCGGCTTCGTCTAAATACTTCTGTGCCAAACCATACTGGCCTTTATTATAAAGCTCCATACCTTGCTCATAGGTATTTAAATCAATAGTTTTATTGGGTAAATTTTGGCCATAAACCTCTACTGAAAGGAGTGACAAAAAAGTAAATAAAGCGTTGTAAAACAAGCTTTTATAGCGCATAGATAGTGTAGTAAAATATAAAACTAATGTAGTGGTTTACCTATGGGTGCTGCTTTTAAAGATTTGTTTTTTTCAAACGGAAGATGTTAGTTAAATAATATAAACCCGCATTTGTAATTGAACTGAACCATTAGTTGTGCAAAATATGCGTACGAAATCTGCTTAAAGGCAAACACAATTTCATTTACTTTGCACCTTGTTTAACTATTCCAAAACACTTTTTTAGGCGCGCATGAATACCATTATAAAACTTGAGCATTGTAATATTTACCAAGCTGAACATTTGGTACTTTCTGATGTAAATCTGCATGTGCAGCAAGGCAATTTTAGGTATTTAATTGGCCAAACGGGCAGTGGAAAATCTAGCCTTTTAAAAACACTTTATGGCGACCTTACCCTTACGGAAGGAAAAGGAATGGTGTGTGGTTTTAACCTTAAAGAACTGAAGGACAACGACATTCCGTTTTTACGTAGAAAAATGGGTATTGTTTTTCAAGATTTTCAGTTACTTACCGATAGAGATATTTCTGAAAATTTACGCTTTGTGCTTAAAGCCACCGGGTGGAAGGACAAATTGAAAATGAATAAGAAAATTAACGAAGTGTTAGAAAAAGTAGGCATGGCCACCAAAGGTTTTAAAATGCCATATCAAATTTCTGGTGGTGAGCAGCAGCGTGTGGCTATTGCCAGAGCATTGTTAAACGACCCCGAACTTATTTTGGCCGATGAGCCTACCGGTAATTTAGACCCCGGCACTTCTGAAGAAATTATGATTTTATTACAGGAAATTTCTAATAGTGGCCGCGCAATTTTAATGGCTACCCATGATTATAGTTTAATCTTAAAATTCCCGCATGAAACCTTGAAATGTGAAGGCGGTAAAGTGTTTGAAACGGTGCAACGCAGTATTTAAAGATTCTTTTTAAATATTACTTGGCGCACTGCATTATAGCGGCCATCACCACAGCGCGTGCATACTTTTTTACCATTGTATTTTATCTCCAACACGGCATTCACCATTTTACATTCTTCTTTTATAATCTCAGTACTGTACGTTAATTGGTCTATTTCTTTATCATTCAAATGCATTTGGATGGTGTGCGTTCCCCCATTTGTTTCCGGAAAGGCTAATTCAACGTTTCGCGCTTCTCGGTTCACCGTAAAAGGCAGCGTATCAGGCACTTCATTAAACCTATCTGCTTTTAGGTAAATAAACAATACGCTATCAGGATTAAAAATGGCGGTGCCACCAAACCATAAATTTTGACTTTGAGTACTTTTTAATTGTAGTAATTGAGTGGTTTGATTTACAGTTTCGTTTTCACAATCTTTTTTACAAGCATGGGTCAGCACCAAGGCTAGCGCACCAATGGTAAATAATCTAAGCATTTTACACTGCATACAACTCAAAAATTGAAGATCGAAAGGTACTATATTTAACTTTGGATAAAAGAACTGCGTTAACAAATTTTGAGCATTACACAAAATATTAAAAAGGTAAAATGCTTAAAACCAACCATTATCAAAAGCAATTTTACTAGCTTCTACTTTGGAGTGTACGTTTAGTTTTCTGTAAATATTTTCGGTATGTGAGCGCACCGTTTGTGGAGAAATAAACAAGTCTTTTGCAGCTACCTGATAGCTTTTTCCGCTGCAAAGGGCTTTTAATACTTCTAATTCTCTAGGGCTAATTTTAAAAGCAGTTGGGCTTAGTTTTTCTTGGTTTGAATTTCTTAGTATTTCCAAAGTTTTATCTGCCATTTCTGGAGACATGGAAACTCTGCCGTCAAGCGTATCTTTTATAAGCTGAATTATTTTTAAAGGCTGCTCTCCTTTTAGTAAATACCCATCTGCGCCCGCTACCAGCGCCTGTTTCAGGTAATTTTCATCATTAGCCACACTTAGCATTAATATTTTAATGTCGGGCTTTACCGCTTTTATCTGCTTGGTAGCTTCTATCCCACCTATTCCGGGCATTTCTACATCCATTAAAATCAAATGGGGTAAATTTTTACCCATTTTTACAAGATCCACCCCCATTTCTCCATTTTTTCCTTCAAGCACTACTTCAATTTCATCAAACAAACCAAATACCTGCATTAAACCTTTGCGTACATCTGGCTTATCGTCAATAATACCAAGTTTTATCATTTTTTATTTGTTTGGTTGAAGGCTAATATAAAAAGCTTTTTTTTGGTGCACCTATCCTACAACATTGAAGTATATACTAAAATACACTCTATTAAATAGCGCAAGTATCCTATTGATATATACCCTAACTGATTTTTACTTTTGAGTTGAAAACTATGACATTTTAGATTTAAAATTTGTTTTCCTAAGTAACTAGGATTTCATGTGAAGGCGCGCCCACGCAAGTGAGGCGCGTTTTCAATTTTACGCAATTAGTTTTAATTATAAAATAACTATACATTATTGATAAACCACAGGTTATGCTACTAATTTTTGTTTAAATTTATTTTTTTTACCCATTGTTAAGTTTTGAACATGAATATTAAAACCACCAAGCTTTTATTGGCAGCAGCTCTTTTTGTATGTTGTAATAGCCTTAAAGCGCAAATAATAATTGATAGCTTAGAAAATAAATTAGTAAGCGCTAAAGGTGCCTTACTAATTAAAGTGCATGAAGATTTATGCTGGGAGTATAAGTTTTCAAATCCAGATACATCAATATATCATGGCAGAAAAGCTATTCAGTACGCCAGAAAACAAAACAATCAACAAGCGCTTGGCACTGCACTAAATACACTTTCCTTAACCTATTACTATCAAGGACAAATAAATCCTGCCATTGCTTTGGTGGAAGAAGCTATAAAAGTTGACTCCACAAGGCAAGACACCTTAAGAGTTGCTGCTGCACTAAACAAACTTGGCGCGTTTTATATGAAATTAGGCAATAGAGATGCAAGTATAAATGCCAATTTAAGAGCAGCTCGTATTTACCTTGCTAAGAATATGGGGAGTGAGGCAGCGCAAACGCTCGGCAATGTTGGCAATTTTTATTACGGAGAAAACAACTACAGTTTAGCCATGCGTTATTTAGATCAGGCTATGGAACAGTACGAAAAAATTAAAGACACGCTCGGTATTGCATCTATTTTAACGAGTAAAGGAAATATTTACTACGATAAAAAGGATTTTACAGCTTGTGAAGAAAGCAATCAAGCCGCGATTGATTTATTGCCACCCGATAAACCAAACGAAATTCTAAGTCATTCCTACTACGGTTTGGGTCAAGCGTATCTTTATACTGATAGAGAGGTAAAAGCTATTAGTGCCTTTTTGAAAGCTTTGGCTATTGCTAAACAAATGAATGACACTCGTTTTAAAGGTGTAGTGTATAATGATTTAACCTTAGCGTATTTAGCAGTTAAGGATTTAAAAAATGCTGCTGTTTTTACGGACAGTGCCGTTTACTATGCTGAATTGAGTCAATCTGCTTCCGCGCGAATTAACGCATATCAATCTCGAAGCAAATATTATAGTCAAATTGGAAAGTCGGTTGCATCCTATGAGTACTTTAAAAAAGCGTTTGATTTGAAAGACTCTATCTCAAGCGCAGAAAGCCAATCTAAAATTGCCGACTTAGAAGTTTTGTACCAAACCGAACTAAAAGAAACAGAAATTGCCCAGCTTAACCAACAACAAGCGGAAGCTTCGCTCTTATTAGCACGCCAGCAAAATTGGATTATTAGCTTACTTGCGACTATTATTTTATTGGCCGGTTTGGCTAGTTTTTTAATTTACAGAAGACGCAAGCGAGCACAACAAAAGCTCAATGAAGCAGAGTTAAAACATAGAAAACAACTTATTAAAAACACCGTAAACAGTCAAGAAGAAGAACGTAAACGGATAGCTAAAGAATTACATGATGGCATAGCGCAGAGTTTGGTGGCTATTAAAATGCGTTTTCAATATAATATTTTAGCCAAGCAAAAATCTGGTGCGCAACAAACGGCTGAAGACGAAAAATCATTAGAATTAATTGATACGGTTTACGAAGAAGTTCGCGGAATTTCGCATCAAATGATGCCATTGAAATTGACCAATCAAGGACTTATTTCAGCCTTAGAAGAATTGCTAAATAATACCTTAGCTCCCTTGCATATTAAGTATGAATTTAAGCATAATGTAAACTTAGATGAACGCCTAGCGGAGCACATTGAAGTAGCACTTTTTAGAATTTGCCAAGAATTAGTAGCCAATATTTTAAAACATAGTCATGCAGATAAAGTACATATTATACTGAGTAAAAAAGCTGGTTTAGTGCACCTTACCGTGGAAGACAATGGCCAGGGAATGGTGGTAAAAGAAGAAAGTACTGGTATTGGACTAGCCAACATAATGGCGCGCGTAAAAGCACTCAACGGAAAGGTGGAATGGGTAAAAAGTTCTTTTGGTGGCTTAAAAGCAGATTTGGCTTTAGAGATTTAATATTTTCATTAGTTACAATTTGAACTTTTATACCTCCTACTTTAGCATACAAACAATCACCTTATGATAAAACCTGTTTATAGTACACTTCATGTGAAGCCGCGCCCACGCAAGTGAGGCGCGTTTTCAATTTTACGCAATTAGTTTTAATTATAAAATCAATCATCAGGTATGAATTTTATCTAAAAGCGTATCAATTGTTTTCATTTAATGGTATTATTATCAAATGATATTGGTTAAAATAGTAAATTTAGTTTTTTATCTGAAATAAAATCTTATATTTAACCCGCTAAAAATCAAACAAATGAAACAACTATTACCTATTTTTACAGTATTTGTATTTGGTGCACTAACACAACTTACTGCACAAACCACCAGCGGTTTAGAACCTGAAATTTTAAATAATAGACCTTTCTATAAAATTGGAAGTAATTGGTTTGTGCTAGATAATATTAATCAAACCTTAGTTCAGGTAGGCAGTGCTGAAATTACCCTGAAAATTGATAAAACTGCAACAACTATAAATTATGATTTTCTAGAATCAGAATACGGGATGCAGTTGAAAAGACAATCCTCATCTGGATGGAGTGACTTTAATATTAGTAATGCACAGTACTCCAATCTTATCTCATTTTGTAATGAATTACAAAACTTAAGTTTTATACAAAAAGTAGACGTTGGAACACCTTTAGAATTACTACTTCAACCAAATGATAGTGCTTTTTACGACCCTGTAATTCAAACGTATTATCAATGGAATTTAATTAAAGCAAAAGTTCCACAGGCATGGAATAAAACTACCGGCAGCAATAATATAATTACCGCGATAATAGATAGCGGTGTTGAATGGTTTCACGAAGATTTTGCACAGGCTACTGGAACTACTAGTAATAGCAGTATTTGGTACAATACAGGTGAGGATGCGTGGACGGATCAAAACGACCCCGCCACGGGAAACGGTATTGATGATGATGGTAACGGTTTTATTGATGATTGGCGTGGCTGGAATTTTGTGGACAATAATAATGATGTAAATGACGCTGGCCCACACGGTACTTCTGTGGCAGGAATTATTGCTGGAAGAACGAATAACCATGTTGGCGTTGCTGGAGTTGCTGGAGGCTGGGGTGCCAATGCAGGAAACCAAATTATGATTGTTAAAGCTTCTAAAACCGATACGAATATGGCTCAAATTACAAGCTTAGCTTTAGATGATGCAATTGAGTATGCCGCTAAAAATGGTGCACATGTAATTAACATATCATTAGGGGTTAAATCTAATTTTAGTGCAATTGACAATGCTATTGCTTTAGCCTACAAAAGATATAAATGTTTTATAGTTGCAGCAAGTGGAAATAATAATGGAACATCATTTCCCGTTATATATCCTGCCAATCATCCTTTGGTAATAAGTGTAGCTAATAGTAATATAAATGATGTAACACAGCAAACACATACTGGGCTTCAGCTAGATATTGCGGCTCCAGGCCATCAAATCCCGATAATGGATCCTCAAGGCTTTGGTCCTTACGCTATTCAAACTGGCTCCTCATTTTCTAGTCCACTAGTAGGTGGTACAGCAGGTTTAATGCTTTCCGTGAATGAATGTTTGAATAATGAAGAAATAGGTAACATTCTGAAAGTAACGGCAGATACCGTTGGTGGGTTTAACTACAACTATGACCCTGATAGACCGGGACATTCCTTGCGTATGGGATATGGTAGGGTTGATGCAAAAGAAGCAGTGGACGTAGCGGAAGCTATGCGTACCAATAACGCTGATTTGTATATGAAAGACAGAGTAAATGACTTTGGATATCCAAACTCTTACCCTTTCTTTTATTATTTTGATAATAGTCCTGATATTTGGGTACGCGAGTTTGCCGATGGCTATACCAACCAGACACATCAAAGTCCTGAATATGATTCACTAAGACCTGTGTGGGTGTATGTTAAAGTGCGCAACAAAGGTTGTTCTGCTTCTGACGGTACTGAGCGCTTAAAACTTTATTGGAGCAAAGGTTCTTCAAATGCTTCTTGGCCACAAAATTGGGATGGAACAAATCCTGCTTTAGGAGATTTGATACAAGATATCGCCTTACCGGTAATAGAAGCCGGTAGAGATACTATCTTTCAAATACCTTGGACTATTATTCCAGAAGTTGGAGAACTTCAGTGGGGGACTTGTTTACTAGCGCGCATAGAATCTACTAACGACCCTATTACTGTGGTGCCTGGCTATTTAGCGGGAGATGTTTACAATAATAACAATATAGCCATGCGTAATTTAACGGTGGTAGATGCAAGTCCCGGTAAAACCAATTATGTACATAACGGTAATACCTATCCGCACGGCAAGCACATGCTAGTAGGGGTGGCTAGTGAGGAAGATCCTGGAAATGGAGCAGTGGACATTTGGTTAGATGTTCCCGAAATATTTTCAGGCCCATCTATTGTAGAAGCTGCTGAAGTTACACTGAAACTTGGCAATCGTGCATGGGAACTCTTTTTACAAACCGACATGGGAGCACATGAAGGTATTGAAGTGGCCGGAGAACAATTACTTTATGTGAGCAGCCCACATGCGCGCATTAAAAATTTAAATTTTATTCCCGGTGAACGAGATACCATCTATGTAGGTTTCTCTTTTTTAACGGACGCGATGGATGAGAAAAAGCGGTTCAATTATCACATTAGTGAACATCGTGGTGAAGAAGATGATTTGTTAATGGGTGCAATGCATTTTAAAATCTCCACCGAAGAACGCGTAGATTTTCAAGCCGATGCGGGGCCCGATTATGTAATTCAACAAAATGAAACAGCTAACCCTATGGCGGCTGATATTAACGAACCGGCTACGTATAATTGGTATGATGGTAAAGACAGTTTAATCTACACCGGTAAACATCCTAATTTACAACCTGCCCAATCTGAAACCTATACGCTAGAAGTAATAGCCGATGCCGATTTATATAAAGATTATGACGAGATGCGTGTGTTGGTAAACCCCTACGCCATTAATTCTTTGAACCCTAACCCCACTACTAATGATTTAACCGTACAATATGACGCGGATGAAGCTACATCGGCCTATTTGATGGTGTTTGCTTTGACCAACCCAAATGCTAGTAATAATTACACTTTGAACACGCAAAATACTTCCATCACTTTCAGTTGTGCTTCTTTGTCAGCGGGCGCTTACACGGTTGTGTTGGTGTGTGATGGTCAGATTGTAGCTTCCAAAAACTTTACTAAAATTTAATAGCATGAAAATTTATTTATCAGTACTTCTATTACTCTGCTCGATTGTTCTATTAAGTCAATCATTAGACTCCACTTCTGTTAGTTATAAAGGAGATACACTTAGTGTTTATATAGCAGGTCAATTATTTGATCCTAATTTCCCAAATGGGGGAGGTAGAAACAATGGTCATAAAGCCATAAGCTCTATTCAATATTCATTTAGTGGAGATACAATTCTTATGGATGTGTTCTTTTTTCCTTGCGGTCCGCTCATACAAATAGTACCGTATGATAGTCTTATTAAAGAACAAATTACGCTAATAGCCAACAGGTCAAAAACACTTATAATTTATACCCAAGATACTATTGAACCCAACTGTATTACTTCCGGCAGCTATGTGGATACTTCTATGTTGACCTTTTTAACTCCATTAAGTCAAACAGAATTGGCTACAGTTAATAAAATAGATATATACCCAAACCCAGTAAAAACCACAATAAAAATTAACGCACCTTCCGGTTTACGTATAAATCAAGTCACCATTAAAAATCTTAGCGGGCAAGCGGTTAAAATGGTTGTTGATTTTAATGGAGATAAAATTGATGTAAGCCATCTACCCATAGGTATATATTTGGTAGAAATTGAAACGGAGCAAGGAATTGCAGTTAGGAAAGTATTGATTGAATGAGAGATAATTATGAAGTTTTGCTTCTCAAAACTTTACTAAAATTTAAGATTATGAAAATTATTACAATATTATTATTTCTAATAACAAATGTAGTTTCAGCCCAAACGGTAGATTCGCTTAATGTGCGTTACAATAACGGAGTTTTAAGTACTTATATGGAAGGATACCTTTTTGATGCAGCTTTTCCAAATGGCCACTCTCGGTACAATAATAAAGCTATATCTAGCGTGCACTATAGCCAAGAGGCAGAGAGTATATTTATGGCAGTATATTTTCACCCTTGTGGGAAAACTATGCAAGTAATACCGTATGACACCCTAATTGAACACTCTATTAACATCGCTTCGGGAGTGAAAACTCTTGTGCTGCATACTATTGATACTATTTTGCCAAATTGCCCTTATGGAATAGACAGTAGCGTAGCTTACGTGCAAACTTTTAATGCACCACTTAACATTCTTAAAAATTATTTTGAATTAAACATTAACTTTTATCCAAACCCTGCCTCCTCCATTGTAAAATTTGAAATACCTAATGGTTTAAAAATACATACACTAACCCTTAAAAACTTAGCCGGAACAACTTTAAAAATCTTGACCCATTTTAGGGAAAACGAAATAGATGTAAGCTGTTTACCCGCAGGGGTTTACTTTCTACAATTAGAAACGGAAAAAGGAACGATGGTGAAGAAGATTTTGGTGGAATAAATGTTATAGAATTTGCTTCTAAAAACTTTACTAAAATTTAACATTCATTTTATAAAAAAAGAATGCTTTACTTAGCAAGGACAAACTTTATCCTAACCTAAAATAGCATCATGACTAAATTTTACCTGTTTACCTCCTTTTTAGTAATTTCTACCTTGTTAGTTGGCCAAGGTGTTGAAATATACAGTCAAAACTTAAATGTTACGGCCAAAAAAAATGCCATAACCTTCTCTTACATTGATACCGGTTTTATACCATTGGAAGAAAATTACATCGCCACTTTAACAGGTCATGCTACCCATACGGGTAAAGTTACCTTGGAAAATCTTTACAATTCCTTTTGGTATAAATCCAATCAACTTGGTGCGAATGCATATAGCATTGAGGAGGTAACAAATAAATTGGATACCACCTTTTTGATGATTTCAATTTACAACCTTAACACGGCACAGTTAGAACGTAATTTTGATTTATACCCAAATAATATGGTGTACGTAATAGGCGATTTAGATAAAAGTAAAATGCCTAAAAAGGTAAAGGTGAATAAAGAAAAAATAAGTTTAAAACCATTGGAGTTTATAGCGTATCAAAACAAGGTTGGTGAAGAAGCAACGGTAAGCATTGGTGGGTTATTAGGCACCAAAGTATGGATAAAAGGAAAGGTAAACAGATCACCTAAGCACCTCTCTTTAAGAGGGTTTGGCGTAGGCCCAATGGTACCAAATTACAATCAGTTAGGTATTAGTTTTAATACAGGAAGAATATATCCTGTTGATCTTGATTTTGGACAATTTTTAGTGAATGTGCTTACTGAAAACAAGGAATAAGGTTTTACAATTTTTTAGCCATTGCTTAACACATTTAAAATGTATTAACCCAATGCGCTTTTGTTTTATTTCAACTTATTGCAAAAACTATCAATCCTTCCAAACCCTTTTTAAGTCCAACATATTCATAGCATTACCCTCTAAACCGTGTACGTTTTTAGGGTAAAAACGTAACACTTGATCATAATACAGAGGCACTACCGTAGCTTCTGCCATTAATAAGCTATCCATTTTTTGGTACAAACACATGCGCAAACTATCAGATTGCGCAATGGCCGCTTGTTTGTACCATACGTCAAATTTGGCATTACTAAACTGCGTATAATTTGGTCCATTGGGCGCTTTATTTTCCGAGTAAAATAGCGATAAGTAGTTTTCACCATCCGGGTAATCACCAATCCAACTGGCTCTAAAAAAACTAACTTTAGAAGTGGCAATGGCTTGGCGTAAACTTGAGGGTGGGCTTACCTCAACTTTTAATCGTACACCAACTTTTCCTAATTCAGATTGCATATACTCGCACAAATCTAAATATGAAGCGTTGGTTTCTAGTGTAATTTCAGGCAACCCCTGCCCTTTTGGAAAACCTGCTTGGGCTAATAGCTCTGCGGCTTTTTCAGGATTATAAGCGTAGCCGGGCACCTTGCTAGCATCAAACGCGTCTAAACCAATAGGCATCATACCTGATGTAGCCGGCTCACCTATACTATTGCGTAAATACTTAAGCATTTTTTTTCTATCAAAACCATAGTTTATGGCTTGCCTAATTTTCTTTTCTTTTAAAGGACTTCCTATCAATGCAACCATTCCCGTATCCATTAAAAATCCCAAATATTCTGTATTTAAATACGGTTGGCGATACAGTTCAAATTTTTCGGAATATTTTTCTTGTAGCGTTCCTTCAAATGTTAAAATTTCATCTTTATAAGATGGGTCAATGCCTGAAACTAAATCCATATTACCTTTTACAAATTCCATAAAAGCAGATTGCTTATCGGGTATAAAAGAAATTGCTACCGCTTCTAAATAAGGCAGTTGAACACCCGTGCTATCGTTTTCCCAATAGGCGTTATTCTTACGCAACACCAATTTTTCATTGGCTACCCACAGTTTTTTATAAAAGGGGCCTGTACCCACTGGGTTTGATCGAAATTCATCGGCATAATATTCTACTGCTTCTTGGGGTACAACTGAGCAATATTTCATGCTTAAAATTCCCAAAAATGGTGGAAAAGGCTGGGTGAGTTTAATTTCCAAAACGCTATCGCTTAAAGCGGAAAACGACTGCACATTAGCAAAAACCCAACTGCCCGGAGCGGCTAAGGAGGATGAACGCAAGCGCTCAAAACTATACACAAAATCATGTGCCGTTACTTTACGTGTAGAGTCTTTACCGAAGCAGACGTTTTTATGAAAGAAAACATCATCACGCAAGTGAAAAATGTACCGGGTATTACTATCCAAAATTTCCCAACGGGTGGCTAATGCCGGCTGCACCCGTAATTTTCTGTCCATTTGGGTAAGCCCGTTATATAGTAAGTTAGCACTCCAATTGCTGTATTGATCACGTGCAAAAGCAGGGTCTAAAGTAGCAATGCCACTGTGCGCATTAAATCTGAAAATTTGTGAAGTGTGCTGCTCAGGAGGACCACCACAAGAATATACAATAGTAAAAACGCCAAACAACAGTAAAAAACGAAGGGGTAGTTTATACCAATACATCCGCGTATTTTTCTTTTTTGCCTTGCATATAGCGTTTAGCAAAAGGACAAACCGGTAGAATTTTAAAGTTTTTTTCTCGGGCAAAATCAGCGGCTGCATCAATTAATTTTCCAGCAACGCCTTGCCCTTGTAAACTTGGCTTTACCTCGGTATGATTGATTACCAAACGCCCGCTATCAAATAAGGAGTACTTTAAACTAGCAGCTTTCTCATTTTGCTTGTCCACCATAAACTCTCCACCGTTTTTTTCTTGTACGTGTTCTATTTCCATATTTAGCTTTTTTCTCTGTTTGCAATTTTACTCAAGAGTACCTGTGCCATTTTCTGATTGCTCTCTACTGTCCAACCCGCAATATGAGGTGAAAGAAGCACATTTTTAGCACTGGTTAAATAAGTAAAGTCAGTAGGTAATTGTTGTGCAAACATACTTTCAAACGAAGCTTTTTCATATTCTAAAACGTCTAAACAAGCGCCTAAAAGTTTTCCGGATTTTAACGCATTTACAAGCGCTTCAGTTTGTACCACTTTTCCGCGAGCCGTATTAATCAAGTAGAATGGTTTTGAAAACGCACTAATAAAAGTATCATTTACCATACCTATGGTTTCTTCGGTTTGTGGAATATGCAAACTCAAAACATTTACATTTTTTTGTAAGGTTTTTAAATCTACTTCCTCTACTTCATTAGTGCCAAAACCAGTTTTATACTTATCGTAAGCCAAAATTTTCACGTCAAATCCACGCAGCTTTCGCGCAAAAGCGCTACCCATATTACCGAAACCAATAATACCAATTGTTTTTCCCTCTACTTCAACACCTCTGTTCTCCTCGCGCAACCATTTTCCATTGCGTACCTCCGTATCTGCTTTTTTTAAATTATTGAACAACATTAAAAGCATACCTAAGGCATGTTCTGCCACCGCATTTCTATTGCCTTCTGGTGCGCTAAATAGTTGAATATTTAATTCCTCTGCTGCTTGCTCATCAATATTTTCTAAGCCCGCCCCTACTCTACCAATAAATTGTAAATTAGGCAGTTGTACTAAAAAATCACGCGTAAGCGGAAATCTACTGCGAATAATAATTCCTACACAGGATTGTAATTTTTCAATTAACGTAAGGTCTGTTTCGGTGAATAACTCAACAACCGTAAAACCAAGTTCCTTTAAACCCTTTGGTAAATCTGGGTGAACGGTATCAACTAGCGCTACCTTCATTAGTAGTAGTTTCTGTATTGTTGTTTGAGTTCTCCTTCGCTACCGTTCTCGTATCATCTTTAGGTTTTTGCTCTTGAGGTATTGTATTTTCCTTAATACTATTTTCTTTCTCTAATGGTTGCTCTTTCTCCTCTTTTTTAGATTTAGCACTCATTGGCTGGTGTGGTTCCTCTTTTGGTGTGGTATCTGGCCCTTCACGGTTTGCTCGGTAATGTGGCGACATAATTTCCACTCCGTTTTGTGCGAATTTATCTTGAATAATAGCGTGTAAATCGGAATATATTAAAGCTTGCTTGGCCGGCATATTGGTATATCCATTAATCTGGTAACTCACGTAAAAATCATCAAGCGAAGTTTGCAACACAAACGGTTTGGGATTCTCTTCAATAAAAGGCGTTGTGCAGGCTGCATCTATTAATAACTGATGCACTTTACGCCACGGTACATCGTAACCTATTGTTATAGTACTGTGTACAATTAAACCATCACTACGTGCACTAGAGTCACTATAATTAATCGTGGCAGTAGCTAACACCTGACTATTCGGTACAGTAATCAACTCATTTTTAATAGTTCGTACACGCGTTACCAATAAGTTTTTCTCTACAATGTCTCCACGCGTATCTGCAATTTTCACCCGATCACCAATTTTATATGGTCGCATATAGGTAATTACTAGACCAGCTACAATATTGCTAATAGCTGATGACGACCCAAGAGAAACTAAAAGTCCTAAGAAAACTGTTACTCCTTTAAACACAGGACTATCTGACCCTGGTAGCAATGGAAAAATAAGCACGAACATGAATGCATAAAGCACGAAATTTAAAATTCGTGCCGTTGGTAACGCCCAGTCTGGATAAAACCCTTGCAGCGTTAGCTTTTCAGCTTCCACTTCTTTGGCTAAAAACTTAACACCCCGGGAAAGATATCTTATTACAAAAAATATCACCAAGATCTTAAACATATTAGGTATGTAGGCAACAAAAGCTGTAATAACGGCTGATATTGGATTTACTACATACTCAAAAAGTTTATTAGCTATTCCTTCCGTCCAAGGAAAAATACTGAAGAGAATTGGAAGCGTTAAATACAGTAAAAAAATTAAAAAAATGATGCGTAAAATATTTACAGCAACCACTACGATTTGCATCAATCGTTCTTCTGAAATGAATTCGTAATTACGTAGGGATATTCCCTTTACATACACACCTTTAAACCGAAGAACTCTTACGCTAAGAAATTTAAAAAACTGGTTTACATATTTAATAATAAAACCACTTATAAGCAACACTAAAATGGCTAAACCAATTTGAATCAACAGGTTTTTTAAATCTACTCCCGAAACGTATTTGAAGCAACGCGCACTTATTGATTTTTTATAATCTTCGGCTACATCCGTAAGCGGTAAATCATACCAGGCAGCATCTTGTGCGGTTATGTAGTTAATAAGCTTATCGCGATATTGAATGCGCACTAAACCTGCATTTACAGGCGCTACATTGAAACTATCAGGACTAAAATCCTTCAATTCCATTACCTCAATTAAATGACGATTGGTAAGTGCAGCTCTATCAATAGGATGAAAGCCATGCACTACATCGTATAAGGTAAAAATGGAATCTTTATCAAGTAAAATATTGGCTCGCTTGGCGTATAAGCTACTGTCGCGCAGCACTTCTAAAGAATCGGGTTGGGCAAATGCACTAAAAGTGCTTATTGCGAAAAATAGAGTAACTACAAAAAGTTTTTTGAACATTAATTTCTAAAATTTATTCGCCATGAAACACCTACACCTACATTGTAGAACTGCTCCCCGTTTATATTTCCATCCGCTAAAAAAAATTGACCATTTTGCACTTGTAGATGTTGAAAATCCACGTTCAAAAGTAATTCATTATTAAGGTGATATGCTATGGCAAAAAAATACCCGTTGCTATACAAATTTAAATTCGATGCATTTGAAATACGTTGATTTCGGCTATAGCCTACATGAAACAACCAATCTTTACAAAAATAACGAATAGAACCCCTTACGATTAATTCATCATCACCAAGTTCATAAGCGCCAAACCCTGTGTTTAAAGTGAATACAAAGTTTTTGGCAAACCTTTGAGAAGCCAATAGAAAACTATTGAACTTTAGATAACTGTCTCTCACTTCTAAATCATTGTAGGTAGGGCCTAAGTCGGACTGCAATGCTAAATCAAAACCTATTTTTGGCTTATGCACAAGGTTTACTCTAAAACCTAAATCAAAATCCAAACTTTCTTCCGGGTTGGGAGATACTGTAGGTTCGCTTCCGTAAAATAAACTATTTGTTTTTCGATAGCTTACTCTGCCTCTCAGCTCAAATCTTTCAAACAGTCCGTAGCGGATTGTGTTGTTTTGCACTTGCTGCGTATAACCGTAATATGCGCTAGGTGGGGTTGAATTTGTAATATCCTCTGATGCTTCCAAACGCATATTTAGCAACGTATATCCTTGCTGAAATTGCAACATACGTTTTCCCACCGTGCCGGCTCCCGGTGTATTACCCGGTTGCGCAGAACCGATACGCTCCGCAAACTGGGCGTTCATAAAAAAAGTGCAACCTAAAAAGCTTAAGAACAAGCAAAATCTTACATTCATAACGGCAAAAGTAAGAGGATTAATAAATTATGCATGGTGCGGAGTCGGCTTAAAAGCTATTTGCCAAAATTAAATATTTTAAATAACCGCTACTAAACCTTAGTTTTGAATAAGGCGTGGCACAAAAAATGCCCAGAAAATAGCATTACTTGAATAAGCAACAAACAGATATAGAGCGCTTACGCGCACAATTGTTACGTTTAGAAAACAAGCATCAAGAAACAGCCGGTGAGCTGTTAATGGTAAAAAATAAGCTTAACACAATGCTTTTTGCATCTGAAAATGTAAAAAATATTGAACCCAATGTTCGGCAAGAAAACACTATTGTAACACAACCGGAACCAACTTTAGCACAAGCTACTACTGAAATACCCAATAAAGCAAAAAAGAAACAAAACTTAGAAAGCTTTATTGGAGAAAATCTTTTGAGTAAAATAGGTATTGTCATTACCATTATTGGGGTAAGCATTGGCGTAAAATATTCCATAGAAAAGGATTTGTTACCTCCCGTTTTACGGGTTACACTGGGCTATCTTTTTGGTGGAGGATTATTAGCTACCGGCCTATTCTTAAAAAAGAAGTATTTAAATTACAGCGCGGTGCTAGTGAGTGGTGCCATGGCCATTCTGTATTTTGCCACGTATGTAGCATTTTCATTTTACGCACTTTTTCCTGTTTCCATAGCTTTTACGCTTATGGTGGCCTTTACCGCGCTTACCGTGTATTGGGCATTGCGCTATAACACCGTTATTATTGCCCACATTAGTTTAGTTGGCAGCTATGCTGTGCCTTTTCTGTTAAGTACAGGCAGCGGAAAAGTGCACATTCTTCTCGCCTATATGGCTATTATTAATTCTGGTATTCTGTTTATTTCATTCAAAAAATATTGGAAATCCCTCTTCTACGCATCCTTTGTACTCACTTGGCTCATTTTAGGCGGTTGGTTGGCTACCAATTTTAATGTACAAAAGCAATTAATCCTGGCTAGCAGCTACCTATCATTTTTCTTTCTGCTCTTTTATGGTTGTGCTTTGGCGTATAAAGCACGTATAAAAGAAGTGTTTAATGGTGGAGATGTTTTTTTACTGCTCAGCAATTCTTTTCTCTTTTACGGTGCCGGTTTATTTGTGCTTAATGAAAGTAATTTAGGTGCATTCACCATGGGTACTTTCACATTGGTAAACAGTTTATTACATGGTGTGGTAAGTTTGGTATTATGGCGTTTAGGTAAAGTTGATAAAAAATTACTGCTATTCCTTTCGGGTTTAGCAGTGGTATATGCTACCATTACTGTTCCGGTATATTTTAATGCCAATTGGGTTACCTTACTTTGGGCATCAGAAGCGTGTTTGCTCTTTTACGTGGGTGCATCGCAAAAACAAACCTTGTATTTACGCTTAGCGTATCCGCTTATTTTGCTTGCGTTTGTTAGTTTGCTGCATGATTGGGTAATTGGCTATGGTTCTATCTCTTACATAAGCACCACTGCTTATTTTACACCGGTTCTTAACCTCTACTTTTTAAGTACGCTTGTTGTATTTTGTTGCTTTGCGCTGATTGTTTTTTTTCAAAAACGTTATCAAAACAACATCCCTATATCCCATTCATTTCATTGGCTTTTTTATTCCCTAGTGCCACTCTTGCTCATAATAATCAGCTACATAGGTTTATTTTTAGAGATTGATTTAAAATGGAATTTGTTTCAAGATCAAGTTATTCAGTCTATGTATTTTGTAGATGCTGCACAAACGCTTTCTCTTTTAAGCTTCGGATTTTTATTTTGGTCTATCCTATTCCTACTAAACATTAAGCTTATAAAATCTCAACCATTAGCAGCCTTTATCTCGATTGCAGCTATTATACAAGTGGCAGTATTTTTAGCCATTGGCCATGTGTATAGCATTCAATTATTGCAAGATTATTTGGCGGGCACTCCTTTTTTTGGCGCCCTAAACATTGGGTTTCGATACATCGCGCTAAGCTTAGTTTTGCTCACTCTTACCCTTTTTCAAGTCCAATTATCACAAAAAAATTTAGGCAACTCCTTCGCCTCCGTTTGGCAAACCGCTTTTCACATACTTATAGTGCTATTGCTTACCAGTGAACTAGTGTATTGGCTTGAGTTTAATCAAGTTCAAAATACCTTAAAATTAGGTTTAAGTATTTTATGGGGCGCCTATTCTCTACTTTTAATCGCCATAGGTATTGCAAAAAATATAAAGTTATTACGCATCTTGGCCATTGTCCTTTTCGCGATAACGTTAGTTAAACTATTCGCTTATGATTTAAGTAGTTACAATACTATTTCTAAAACTATTGTATTTGTAAGTTTAGGTATTTTGCTACTTATCATTTCCTTTCTGTACAATAAAAACAAAGGCTTTTTAGGAGAAGAAACGGAGGAATGAGGATTGGCGAATGTTGAATGACGAATGATGAATGACGAATGGCGAATGGCGAATGGCGATTGACGAATGATGAATTACGAATTAAAGCACGCTGAAAGGATAAGCGAAATTAAAAATCACTCTGCTTGTACCCAACTTGTTGGTGTATAAAACCTCCGCCTGTACCCAACTTGTTGACGTAAGCTCTCTGTGAAATTGTTTTCTTTGAGTAACATCACACACGCGGTACAATAGCGCGGCAGCACTACCTAGCTTCCTTTTCTTTGAGAATCTTTGGCGTGTCCCCAATTTATTGGTGGAGTAATCTTTGAGCTCCTTTGAGAAATTATCTTTTTTTGAAACTTTACATACACGATACAACCACTCAGCAGCTACCGATTATAAACTAGAATTACACCTATTTTATTCCTTTCAAGCATATCCGTCCCGTGCCGCTGCTATCAACAGCCGACTGTGGACTGCCGACTATGTGCTTCTCTAAACTATCTTATCAAAACCCAACCGTTCATAAGCCTTTATTGTATTGCGTTTTTATGCGCTGCTATATTCCTACTTTTGAACTCTTAATATATAAGGTGCTTAATGGCAGCTAAAAAGAAGGCAAAAACAAAATCTACATCCGCCACAAAAGGTAAAAAGCTTGATGCTTTAAAAGCCTTTTTAAAAAACCGTACCAACCACACCGTATTTGGTATTGCGCTTATGTTTATCGCTATTTTTTTAGCGGGTGCATTTACTTCCTATCTGTTTAATTGGGACAGCGACCAAAGCGCCATGCAACGTTTTTTAGCCGATTTGGCCAATCCTAACGTACGCGTGAATAATGTGCTAGGAAAACTAGGTGCACGTCTTGGTCACCTTTTTCTATACCAATGGTTTGGGCTAAGCGCCTATTTACTTTGCTTATTTCTTTTGTTGCTAGGCGTGAAAATTAGCTTTCAACTAAGCCTAAAAAAAATGACAAGAACCTTTGGTGGCATGTTGTTTTTCTTAATTTGGACACCTTGTGTTTTTGCTTTTGTACTACCAAACTTTCCGGTTTTGGCCGGTGGCAATGGCTTTTTCACACTTAATTGGTTGCTTTCCTTGGCGGGAAGTGCGGGTACAGCCATAGTGCTTAGTGCTTCTATACTTACTTTTTTGGCCATCCGCTTTAAGTGGACACCAGAAAAGCTAAATGCATTTATGCTTAGCCTAAAACCTAAACCACGTGCACCAAAAGCAGTAGCTGAGGCAAAAGCACCGCAACCAATAGTAGAAAATAAAACAACTAGTAACCAAGGTGTTGACGATGTAGAAATAGAAGAACACCATCCTATTGAAATTAAGCAGGAAGAAGAAGATGACACCTTTGAAGTTGAAGAACCAAAAGTTGAAACACCTGCCGCTACTACCCTTTCGGAATTAGACAAAGAAGCATTAGAAGAAGCAGGTTTAGAAATTGCTGATGTACCTGATGAAGAAGAACTTTCTGACCGCGATGTAAACAGAAAACTAAAAGAGTTTGGGGAATATGATCCGAAATTAGATTTAAGCAAGTTTAAATTACCCACCATTGATTTACTGAAAGACTATGGAAGCGGTGCTAACATTACCATAAATCAAGAGGAACTTTCGGCCAATAAAAACAAAATTGTAGAAACACTTAATAACTATAATATTGAGATTTCTAAAATAAAGGCCACCATTGGGCCTACCGTTACCCTCTATGAAATTGTGCCTGCTGCCGGTGTGCGTATCTCTAAAATTAAAAACTTAGAAGATGATATTGCACTTTCTTTAGCCGCTTTGGGTATTAGAATAATTGCACCTATACCGGGCCGCGGAACCATTGGTATTGAAGTGCCAAACGCAAATCCGCAAATGGTGCCCATGCGTAATATGCTTAAAAGTACCAAGTTTCAAGAGAGTGATATGGAGTTACCCATTGCTTTTGGTAAAACTATTAGCAATGAAACTTACATGGCCGATTTAGCGAAAATGCCACATTTATTAATGGCGGGCGCTACCGGACAAGGTAAATCGGTTGGGCTAAACGTAATTCTTACATCGCTGCTTTACAAAAAACATCCTAGTCAGGTTAAGTTTATTTTGGTAGATCCTAAAAAAGTAGAACTTACGCTGTTTAATAAAATTGAACGCCACTATTTAGCCAAATTACCGGATACAGATGAAGCCATTATTACCGATACAAAAAAGGTAATCAACACGTTAAACTCCCTTTGTATTGAAATGGATAACCGCTATGATTTGCTGAAAAATGCAATGGTGCGGAACATTAAGGAGTACAATCAAAAATTTATTAATAGAAAACTTAATCCCGAAGAAGGTCATCGTTATTTACCCTACATTGTATTAATTATTGATGAATTTGCCGATTTAATTATGACAGCCGGTAAAGAAGTGGAAACACCCATTGCCCGTTTAGCACAATTAGCACGAGCTATTGGTATTCACTTAATTGTAGCTACGCAGCGCCCATCAGTAAACGTAATTACGGGTATTATAAAGGCCAACTTCCCGGCAAGGGCTGCTTTTAGAGTTACTAGCAAAATTGATAGTCGTACCATTTTAGATGCCGGTGGTGCCGATCAATTAATTGGAAAAGGTGACATGCTTATTGCCATGGGAAGCGATTTAATACGCGTGCAATGTGCGTTTGTAGATACGCCTGAAGTGGAAGATATTACCGATTATATTGGCAATCAACAAGCCTATCCGGAAGCTTATCAATTACCCGAATATAAAGGTGAAGATGAAGGTGGTAGCAGTTTTGATGCCTTAGACCCTAGCGAACGTGATGTATTGTTTGAAGATGCAGCCCGCGTTTTAGTAATTCATCAGCAAGGTTCCACTTCGCTTTTACAGCGAAAACTTAAGTTGGGTTATAACCGTGCGGGCCGTATTATTGATCAATTAGAAGCCGCAGGTGTTATAGGTCCATTTGAGGGTTCTAAAGCTAGGCAAGTATTAATTCCTGACGAGATGGCTTTGGAACAATTATTGAAAAACGAAAGCAACGCATAAAATTAAACGCATGAAAACATTTTTTATATCCCTGGCACTAGTTGCAACTACGCTAAGTACTACCGCTCAAAGCTCATCGGGCGCAGCCAAAAAATTATTAAACGAGGCTACCGCAAAACTTAAAAGCTACGATCAGTTGTACATTGCTTTTACGTACAATTTTATAAATACCCGCGTAGATCCACCGGTTACACAAAAAGAAATAGGCAGCATTGGCCTTAAAGGCGATGATTATCATCTTAACTTTTTAGGTACCGAGCAAATTAGAAAGGGAAATAAGGTGTACACCATTTTAGCAGAAGATGAAGAAGTACAAATTACTGCTTATGAGCCAAATGAAGAGGAACAAGGCATTACACCTACCGCTCTTTTAAGCGCTTATGATAAAGGGTATAGCTACAAATTAGGCGGTACCGAAAAGAAAAACGGAAAAACTATTGAGTACGTAATTTTAAAGCCAAACGCATCTGAAGAAGTGGATAAAATAATGGTGGGCATTGAAAAAGAAACCAAGCACTTATACAGCTTAAAGCAATGGGGAACCAATGGAACCGAGGTTACTTTTACCATTACAAGCTTTGAAACCAACAAAAAACTTCCGGCTAATTACTTTACTTTTAACCGAAACGACTACAAGGGTTACTACATAAGTGAGTAAATGAAAATAATAGACCGCTTTGTGCTAGGGGCTTTCCTAAAGCCCTTTTTTGTTGCACTTATTGTAATGATTCTTTTTTTACTCATGCAATTTGTGTGGGTGTATATTGATGATTTGGTGGGGCGTGGTGTAGAGTGGTATTATATTCTTGAACTTTTATTCTACGCTTCTGCATCAGTGGTACCTAGGGCGCTTACGCTAGCGGTTTTGTTAGGTAGCATTATGACCTTTGGTGCCATGGGCGAGCATTATGAGTTAGCCGCAATGAAATCTTCCGGGCTTTCGCTTTTCAGAATTATGCGTCCCCTAGTAATTTTTATGATTTTTGTATGCGTAGGTGCTTTTTTATTTAGCAACTACGTAATACCTGTGGCTAACTTTAAAAGTGGTTCGCTTTTGCGCAATATTACCAACGCCAAACCAGCTTTAAACATTCGCCAAGGCGTTTTTTACAGCGGTATAGAAGGTTACTCCATAAAAATTGGCGAAAAATTTGGCGAAAACAACAATCAGCTGCGCAACATTTACATTTATGATCACTCGGCAGATGCAGGTAATATGAAAGTAATTACCGCGTCAAGCGGATTTATGGAAGTAAGTAAGGACGAAAAGTTTTTAGACATCAATCTTTTTCACGGAAATTCTTATGAGGATATGATACCTAAAGAACGGAAAGCGCGTGATAATTATGAGTTTGTAAAAACGGATTTTGACACTTCCCTTATAAAATTTAACCTTTCAGCTTTTGAAAATAGTGATATGCGTGCAAGTGGAAGCAAAGGTTTTGATATGCTTAACATAAATCAAATTGATGATGCGGTAGATTCATTAGAAAACACTTTTGCAGAGCGGGTAAATCAGTTTACCGAGCAAATGGAAAGTAAGTACACGTTTATGGCTTTAGAAAATGAACTGGATAGCCTAGCAACACCGGTAAATTATGAGCAATTAGCGCAAAACAAACAAGCAATTTTGGCAAATGGTAAAATTGAAAGTTATGCTGAGCTAAACGACACGCTCTTAAAAAACATTGAATTACCCACTCGCTCTCAAGTAGTTCAGAACGCATTACGCATAGCGCGAAGCAACAAAGCCTACTTTGAGAATACTGAACAAGAGTTTAATTGGCGTGAAAAACACATTGCGCGGTATGAAATAGAATGGCAGAAAAAATTCTCCCTTTCCTTTACTTGTTTGGTGCTATTTTTTATTGGCGCGCCACTCGGAGCCATCATCCGTAAAGGTGGTTTAGGTATGCCGGTGGTGGTTTCTATTTTTATCTTTTTGGTGTACCACGTTACCTCCTACTCTTTTGAAAAACTTGGCAGAGAGTTGGTTTGGAGCCCCTTTATGGCTATGTGGGTAGCCAATTTTTATCTCTTGCCTTTCGGGATATTCTTAACGTATAAGTCGGCTAATGATAGTGCCATATTTAATACCGAACTTTACTTAAAGCCTTTTAGAAAAATTTCTGACATCTTTGCACGGTTTAAGCGCAAACGTAAACGTTGAAAGTACTCCTTTTAAGTAATAAAGTTCCCTACCCCGCTAATGACGGAAGCAGCATTGCCATTGCCAGTAGCGTGGATATGCTTTTGGAGCATAAAGTAGAAACACATTTACTGAGCTTAAACACAAAAAAACACTTTAAGCCTACGCCAAAAATAGAAGCCGAAAAACCGCGCGATGTACATTTTCATGCGTTGGAAGTAAATACCAATATTACGCCCTTTAACGCGGCTTTAAATTTGGTAAATGGCAAGGCTTTTCACGTTAGTCGGTTTTTGGTAAAAGAATTTAGCAGACTTTTAGAAGCGTATTTGGAGAAACATCAGTTTAACTGGATTCAGATTGAAGGTTTACCAATGGCGGTTTATTTACCGCTTATAAAACAACATAGTTCGGCTAAAATTAGCCTACGTGCCCATAATGTAGAACATCAAATTTGGGAACGCCATGCAGCCAATGAAAAAAATGTTTTAAAGAAACGATACATTGCTTTGCAAGCCAAGCGTTTAAAAACGTATGAATTAGAGGTTTTGCAACAAGTAAATGCTTTACTTACCATTACACAAGAAGATGCAGATTCCTTTAAAGCATTAGGAATTAAAACAGATAGCTTGCACCTTCCCTGCGGTATTAATCCTGCTAAATATGAACGTCAAGAATCTCACGAAAGTGAAACGTTTGATGCGGTAAGCCTTAGCAGTATGGATTGGCTGCCCAATGTGCAGGGTGCTGAATGGTTTATTGATAAGGTATGGCCATTAATTACAGAGATAAGACCACAAACCACTATTTGCTTGGCAGGTAGAGATATGCCCAAGCATTTACTTCAAAAATCAAGTGAAAACTTGAAAATAAAAGGTATGGTTACCAATATGAATACGTTTGTAACCAATGCAAAAATTTGTTTAGTTCCCCTTTTGGCGGGCAGTGGTATGCGTATAAAAGTGTTAGAAAATTTAGCCTTGGGCAAATGCATTGTTGCTACTAGCGTTGGTGCAGAGGGTTTTCCACTAACGGATGATGTAGAAATTAAATTGGCAGATGATCCTCAGCATTTTGCAAAAGCCGTGTGCAATTTACTTGATGATGCCGATGCTCGAGATGAAATGGGCACTAATGCGCAAAGCTTTGCTTTTGAACATTTTAGTAACCGAAATTTGGGTAATAAGCTCTTACAATTTTACCTTTCGGTATGAATACGGTAGCACTCATCCTTTTTTGCGTGGCTTTTTTCTCCATTTGCTGGACGTACATTTTATATCCTTTTGCGATGATCACTTTTACTAAAAACAAGGTGTTTGTAATGAACGATACACACAGCACACCCACTGTAGAAGTAATTTTTGCAGCCTACAATGAAGCTGCGGTTATTGAAGAAAAAATTAGAAGTGTTTACTTTGGAAACTATCCGCATGAGCGAATAAAAGTTACCATTGGTTCTGATAATAGTAACGATGGAACAGATGAAATTATAGAACAACTTTGTGCTGAATATCCTGGTTTACACCTTCGTAAATTTGATAGGAGAACAGGAAAAACGGGGATAATAAATGCTTTAACCAAAGCAGCTACTGCGGAGTATTTACTGCTTACGGATGCCAACATCATTTTTACTCAAAACACTATTCCGGCATTAGTTCAGCGCATGCAAATTGAAAAGGCGGGTATTGTTGGCGGGCATATTTTATACCAGCAAACAGCATTAGATAAAGGCATTAGCTTTCAGGAAAACACCTATTTAAACTTAGAAAACAAATTAAAAGCAGCCGAGGGCACCAAATATGGAATGGCCATAGGTGTGGAGGGTGGTTGTTATTTAATTAAGCGCCAATTATTCCCTACTATTCCGCCCACCTTTTATATGGAAGATTTTTTTGTGAGTATGCATGTGTTAACACAAGGCGCAAAAGTTGTTTTTGAATCTAAAGCCATTGTGTATGAAGATGTAAGCACACAAATGAGTGAAGAGTATAAGCGAAAAGTACGTATCTCTATTGGTAACTTTCAAAACCTTGGCTATTATAAAAAAGTAGTTTTTCAAAAATTTAGACCTTTGGGATTTTTATTTTTAAGTCATAAAATATTACGCTGGCTAACCCCCTTTAGCTTAATATTTTTAGCACTTTGCGCCTTTGTTTTATCCTTTACTTTTATACTGTTTAAAGGATTTCTAATAGCTTATTTACTGTTTATACTTTTAGCTTGGCTCGGTATAGTATTTTCGCAGCGTAAAGGGTTATCGGTATTAAAATTTCCCGGTCATTTTCTTTACATGAACCTTGCCCTGCTGCACGGTTTTTTTAAATATTTAAAAGGAATTGATAGCAATGTTTGGCAGCCCACAAAACGAAACCAAGATTAAATTAAACACCATAGAAGAAGCTTTAGCCGATATTAAATTGGGTAAAGTGGTAATTGTGGTAGATGATGAAGACCGCGAAAATGAAGGCGATTTTGTGGCAGCTGCTGAGCTAATTACGCCAGAAATAATCAACTTTATGGCCAAAGAAGGGCGTGGCTTAATTTGCACACCTTTGGTAGAAGAGCGCTGTAAAGATTTAGGCTTAGGCATGATGGTGGATAACAATACCGACCCAAACCATACGGCCTTTACTATTTCGGTTGATTTAATTGGTAAAGGCGTAACCACCGGTATTTCCGCATCAGATAGAGCACTTACGGTTAAAGCCTTAATTGAACCTGAAACAAAACCTTCGGACTTATCACGTCCTGGGCATATTTTTCCGCTTAAAGCGAAACCCGGTGGCGTTTTACGTAGAACTGGGCATACCGAAGCAGCTATTGATTTAGCACGTTTAGCTGGACTTGCCCCCGCTGGCGTAATTGTAGAGATAATGAATGAAGATGGTTCCATGGCGCGTTTGCCTCAATTATTTGAGATTGCAGGAAAATTTGATTTAAAGCTTATTAGTATTGAAGATTTAGTGGCTTACCGCATGAGCAAAGAATCGCTGATAAAGCAAGTGGAAAACTTTGAGTTAGAAAGTGAACACGGCACATTTAACTTTACCGCTTACGAGCAAACTACCAACGGCCAAATACACATGGCGTTAACCATGGGAAATTGGGAGAAAAACGAGGAAGTGTTGGTGCGTATGCACTCGGCAAATGTGAGTAACGACATTTTTGACATCCTTACTTCTGATGCAGAAACACAATTAAACTTAGCTATGAAAACGGTGGCTAAAGAAGGAAAAGGTGCTATTGTGTATATGAATCAGCGCCAAACGCAAAGTGATTTATTGGATAGAATGCGTGCGTACAAAGCTAAAAGAGAAGGACAAATACCCAATAAACGTGTAAGCTTTAAACCCGATGCACGCGATTTTGGCATCGGTGCGCAAATTCTGCACGATTTGAATATCTCTAAAATAAAACTCCTAACCAATCATCCGCTAAAGCGTGTGGGTATTACCGGTTATGGTTTAACCATTGTGGAAAATGTAACGATGCGATAGGTTTCTTCTTAACTGTAATGCTACGCGCACTAATCTTATCAGAACAGCATGTACTGAAATTAACCAATGGAAGTAAAGGACTAACTAAAACCGTAACTAACTCAAGTTCAAAATAAGAATAGCGATAGTAGGGTTGGTCATATTGAGTGGATTTTCAGAGAAGCATTGTTTTGAAATAAACCAAACGAGTAGGTTTCGATACGAAATCCTTTAAGAATTTCACTCAACTTAACATCGAAGGGTACAGATTAAACTTCTAATGAATACTTAATATAAAACACCGTTTTGAAGTGTTTCTAGCGTGTGGTATCTAAAAAATTCTGTTTTGCCTTCTACGCCTTCAAAATCAAAGCTTGCTTCTTTTACGTTGCCACGATTGGTAGAAATGGTTTTAAGCTTTACAGTATTAGTGCCCACTTGCAACGGCACGCGCGCATAGCCAATATCATGGGGTAAAGTTTGCCAATTTCTAGTATCGGCTTTTTCAGTTATAGCGTTCACAATAGATAATAATGCACCAACATCTTGATTTTGTTTGCGCACCTCGTATTCCGCTAATTGCTTGGTGGCTAAGCGTAAAAGTGCTGAACCTAATTCTCTTAGCATCCTATCTTCTAGTGTTTTAAAAGCGATGGAGTTAATATTTTCAGCTTGTTCCACCGGATAGGTTTTACCCCTAATGTTTAGCTCAGCTTTATTAAATAAGGGCTTTCTTTCTATATATTTTGGAAAAGCTACGCGTACAATTTTTAAATCGCCCAAACCACCACTACCCTGCCTCGATGGCGGTAATGGAAACGGAAAACTTAAACCGTATTCTTTGTTTTCAAAAATTACCGTACCTCCTTGGCCTTTCACTACCGCAAAATTTATAGAAAATTCATCTTTAACCGGCCCCAAACCATTGTGCCAAAAGAATAATAATTCACCGCCCGTTTTTGGTCGATGTGTGTACGTGCGGTTAAATTTCTTTTCATACTGACGCACTTCTTCATCAAAACCATTTAGGTAAGCCGTGCGCAGTAAATCTTCCTTTAATTGCTCAGGCGCACCAACTCCAAAATTTTGACTGTAATCGTCAACATACGTATTGTAGGCATTTCTATACGCAATAAATGCATTGTTTACATCGCCTGAAGCCTCGTACGCAATACCCATTAAATTATGGGCAAAAGCATCTTCCTTGTAGCGATTTTTTCGGTCTTTATACTTGTCGTTTAAGGCGTTAAGCTTAATGTTTATTCTTCGGCATTCTACCAAGGCTTCGCTATAAAGCCCCAATTGCAAGTAATTTACCACTTTAAAATAATGCAAAAGCACGCGCTCGTGATCTTCACCTAAATATGTGGTAACGTTAGGATTGCTTAAAAAACTTGCCGCCTCCAACATGTAGTTTTTACCAACATCCTCGGTAAAAATGTAGGCTTCTTCAAAGTGTTTGTTACTTTCCTCTAATTGATTGAGCAATTGCGCAACGGTACCTTTTTGTAAGAAATAGAGCAGTCGGTTTTTGTCTTTGGCCGCTTTTTTATTTTTGTCTAAAAGCTTTTCTGCTTTTTCAATATCACCGTTTGTAAAAGCTTCCTGAAAAGCTAAGTTCTTTTGATAATAAGTAGCACAACCGCTGGAAATAAAAAGGGCGAAAAACAGCACGTAAACCAACCACTTGTTGATGTGGAGCATTTCGCTTGTAATTTTAGGTTAGTCTATAACCTTTTTTATTTTTTTGGTGCCAATCCAAACCTTCTCATTGGTTTCCAAATCAGTAAGGGTTAAATCCACTTGATAGTACATCAACTTTGTGTTGGAGTTAGCATCAGTAATTGAATTTACCACGCCTTGTAAAATGTAATCAGCCCCTTTTTCCAATCCCCATTTTTTAGTGGTAGTTAGGCTTGCGTAATCTTGTTGATCAGCTCTTTCTCTTCTTAGTTCTTCACGCGCCTCCCCACCTTGCACCAAGCGTACACGTCCGGAGTTTACAAACTCACGCTCCATGTCCATAATAAAAGTTTCTGTGGCAATATGCTCGCTGCTTTTGTTTTTTACCAAACCCACAATAATGGTTGGTTTTTTACCTTTTTCTTCTACATAATCATTGAGCCACGGACGAGAAAGTGCGTCTTTAATCATTTCTTCAGAAACCAATCGTGAGTCAGTATCATTCCAACGTCCGCTTAAATCTATTTGTGCTTTTTCATTTACACGGGTTACTTTTTGGCTACATGCCCCTAAAACTAAAAAGCCAAATAGGGCTGCGAACAAGGTTGTTTTTTTCATTTTGCTGATTTGTTATGTACTTGATAGAGCCTGCAAATTAATGCAATTTCGTAAAGTGATTTTTATATTAAATAATTAGAACAATATGGATAGCTTTATCGCAAGACAAATGGCGTACCAATTTTCAATGTTTTGTTAAAATTGTATAAATTCTTTTGCTTGTGCTTCTAAAAGGCCAATGGTTTCTTCGTCTATCAATTCACCGGCATCATCGGTTAAATCGTACAACTTACTGATAGGTAGCTTTAAAGAAAATACTTCCATACGCAAATGATGTAATACATCGGTAAGATGATCCATCCCTCTTAAATTTCCGGCACGCCCCGAAGCTACACCCACTAAAGCCACTTTTTTACCAAACCACATTTCAGGATTTATGCCATCTAAAAACGCTTTGAATACTCCCGGGTAACTTCCGTTGTATTCGGGAGAAATGATTACCAACTTTTCTGCCGGCATCAATTTTTCTAAAATCAATTTTTTGGTTTGTGCACTGCGCTCGCCATACACATCGGTTACGGTAAAATTTTCCGGTAACTCGTTCATCTGTAAAAGCGAAACCTCCTCACCTAGGTTTTTTAATACCTGTTGGTATTTATATACAATTTTTAAAGTTTGTGCCTGCGGGCGATTGGTAGCACATATTAGCGTAATCATGATAAATGGTTGAAAAATGTTGGCGTTTTTAGTTCTTTTCATACGGTACAAAGCCTTTAGGATATTGTACCTTTCGCGCCTTAAATTGTTGCGTTTTGTAAGCTGCAAAAGTGGCTCATGTTAAGCAATTAACGCACAGTTTCTTATACTTTTTTAGTTTTAACATATAACCAGAACTGAACGTAAACATGGGAAAAATAGTAGCCATAGCCAATCAAAAAGGTGGAGTAGGTAAAACCACCACAGCCGTAAATTTAGCGGCCAGTCTTGGTGTGCTTGAAAAAAAGGTACTGCTCATTGATGCTGATCCTCAGGCTAATTCTACTTCCGCATTAGGTTTTGATCCCGATAATATTACCATTGGAACGTACCAAGCTATTGAGCATGAAATGAAAGCTTCGGAGGTGATTATAAAAACGAAATCACCTAACGTAGATTTAATGCCTTCGCAAATTGACTTGGTAGCGGTAGAAATTGAGTTGGTGGATAAAGATAGGCGCGAACAAATGTTTAAGCGTGCTTTGGCAGATATTAAAGAGGATTACGATTATATTTTAATTGACTGTGCACCTTCCTTGGGTTTAATTACACTTAACGCCCTTACGGCTGCCGACTCGGTAATTATACCTATACAATGTGAATATTTTGCTTTGGAAGGCTTGGGTAAATTGTTGAACACCATTAAATCGGTGCAAAACCTGCATAACCCAGATTTAGATATTGAGGGCCTGCTGTTAACCATGTATGATTCTCGCTTACGCTTGAGTAACCAAGTGGTGGAAGAAGTAAAATCACACTTTCAAAAAATGGTTTTCAACACCATTATTCAACGCAACGTACGTTTGAGTGAAGCGCCTAGTTATGGTGAGTCCATTATCATGTATGATGCCTCCAGCAATGGCGCGCAGAATTACTTAAATTTGGCGCGCGAATTTTTGGAAAACAACGAAAAAGTTTCCGAAACGGTATAATCATTGCGCCTAGGCGCACAAGCAAAAACAGGAACATCTACATGGCGGCACCCAAAAGAAAAGCAATGGGCAAAGGACTTTCTGCCCTTTTAAAGGAAACGGGCGAGGATAGTAATACCAACATTAATAGCGCAAATGAAATAATGCGCAGCATTGGCGAAATTGATATTGCCAGTATTGAAGAAAACCCCTTTCAACCTCGCACTCATTTTGATCAGGAAGCACTGGAAGATTTAGCGAATTCCATTCAACAATTGGGTGTAATTCAACCCATTACCGTAAGAGCACTTAAGGGTGAACGCTTCCAATTAATTAGTGGTGAGCGTAGATTTAGAGCTTCTAAATTAGCAGGATTAGAAACCATTCCTGCTTACATACGCTTGGCCAACGATCAGGAAATGTTGGAGATGGCCTTGGTGGAAAACATTCAGCGTGAAGAACTTGACCCTATTGAAGTGGCTTTGAGTTACCAACGTTTAATTGATGAGTGTAACCTTACACAAGAAGAAATGAGTACACGTGTGGGTAAAAAACGCTCTACCGTTACCAACTTTTTACGTTTACTAAAACTGCAACCCATTTTACAAGCCGGCTTACGCGATAAAATGATGACCATGGGTCACGCCCGCGCGTTAATTAATGTAGATGACGAGGATGAGCAAATCAATTTATATCAAGATGTAGTAGGCAAAGGGTTTTCTGTACGCCAAGTGGAAGAAGCGGCACGCAGACTAAAAAGCAAAAGTTCTGTTAAAACTGCTACTGCTGTAAAAGGAAAAGAGCTTGCGCCACGTTACTTAAAAATGCGTAAAAGCCTTTCTGAAATTTTAGATGCTCAAGTAGATTTAAACCGAACCAAGCGCGGTACCGGAAAAATTGTGATTCCCTTTAAAAATGATGAGGAATTAGAACGCATTTATAATCTATTGGAAAATTAATGCGGGTAGCGCGTATCACATATTTAGTTGCGCTGTGCTTATTTTTTGCACTAAACGCTAAGGCGCAAACCGAGCCTGACCCGCGTGACCGTGATACCACAAATATGCAAAGTTTGGCGGATTTGCCGTTGGAAGTTGCACCGATTGATAGTACGCATAAACATTCGGTAAAAACAGCTACACTGCTAGCACTTATTCCTGGTGCCGGACAAATTTATAATCGAAAATATTGGAAAGTACCTATCGTGTATGGGGCATTGGGTACCACCATCTATTTTGCTCGAGAAAATCATCTTTTATACCGTTTGTATTTAGATGCTTTTTTTACCATTACCGATAGCACCGGCCCTGATCCTTTTAACAAACAGTTCACTCCTTCTCAACTTATTGAACTACAGGATATTTATAGGCGTTACCGCGATTTAAACATTATACTTTCGGTGGTTGGCTATGGTTTGCAAATTTTAGATGCACACGTAGATGCACATCTTTTTTATTATGATATTGACGACAATCTTAGCTTACATTGGGAACCCACCACTTTTAATAGTGCATTTATGGGCAATGCCGTTGGTATAAAACTCTCACTCCAACTCAAATGAACATAGCATTAATAGGGTATGGCCTTATGGGCAAAGAAATTGAGGCCGTTTTAAAAGAAAGGGGACACACGGTAATTGGTCCTTTTACCCGCGAATACTTTGATGTAAACAAATTAAAAAAAGCCGATGCTGCCATTGAGTTCTCTGTACCTGAAGCAGCTTTTCAAAATCTAGAAAAATGCCTGAATGCGTCCGTATCAGTGGTTAGTGGCACCACCGGTTGGCTCAAGCGGTATGATGAAATTGCCGCTTTAGCTGAAAAAAAAGAAACAGGTTTTTTATACGCTTCTAACTTTAGTTTGGGTGTAAACCTATTTTTTGCGCTTAACAAGCAGCTTGCGGCATTAATGCAAAACTATGCTAGGTACACGGTGGAGATGGAGGAAATACACCATACCCAAAAGCTAGACGCACCAAGTGGTACTGCCATAACCTTAGCCGAACAGATTTTAGAAAAGCAAACAAACCTGAGCGATTGGTTTTTAAAAGATGATGCAAACGCCAATCAAAATGATAAATTACCAATTATCGCTAAACGTATTCCAGATGTTCCTGGAACCCACGCCATAACATACACTAGCGAAATTGACTCAATAGAAATTAAACATACCGCACACAACCGTAAAGGTTTTGCGTTGGGAGCCGTGCTTGCCGCAGAATATATTGCGGATAAAAATGGCGTTTTCACCATGCAAGATGTGCTAAACTTACAATCAAACTAAATGGTAAACTCAAATTTACTGACCTATTTTATAATACTGGAAATTGCCAGTTTTATTCTTACTTATAAATTTTACGTAGCGGCTGGTCGCAAAGCTTGGGAAGCCGCCATTCCTTTTTACAAAACGTACGTAATGATGCGTATCATTCAACGTAAAAAATGGCATACCATTCTATTTTTTGTACCGGTGGTAAGCAACATCATGGCCATTGTAATGATTTATGAATTGTTGCATGTTTTTAATTACCGCAAGCTGAAACATACCATTTTTAGCATTATTACCGGTGGTTTGTATTTAGGGTACATCGGTTTTACGGCAAAGTTGAAATACGTAGGTAAAGATGAAAAAAACATCAAGAAAACCGTTACCGAACTGGGTGCTTCGTTGGTTTTTGCCGTGGTTGCAGCCACCATTATCCGTACGTTTACGTTTGAAGCGTACACCATACCTACTCCTTCCATGGAGAAATCTTTAATGGTGGGTGATTTTCTTTTTGTAAGCAAATTACATTACGGCAGCAGAATGCCTATTACGCCACTTTCGGTGCCTTTGGTGCATAATAAAATTCCTGTGTTAGGTTTAGATTCTTACTTAGAATGGGTGCAACTCCCCTACTTTCGTTTTCCAAAATTTGACCCGATTGAACGCATGGATCCTGTGGTGTTTAATTACCCTGCTGAAGATATTCGCCCAATAAATATGGAGGGGAAGATACGCCCGATTGATAAGCGTGAGAATTACGTGAAGCGTTGTACTGCAATACCCGGAGATACTTTAAGCATTAAAAACGGTCAAGTTTCAATTGGTGGTAAAGTTATTCCGTTTCCGGATAGAGCAGAACCGCAAACCACTTATATTGTACAACTTGCACCCAGTTTTAATAAACAGATTTTAAAGGATAAGTTTGATATTAACCTAAATGAAATGCAAGCTTTAGATGATATGGGTTTGCAATATGCTATGCCTATTAATCCGGCAAGAGCCGAAAAAATGAAGCAAATGCAGGGTGTAGTTGCCTTGGAAGCCTATGTTTACACGGAGATGAATAGAAACAGTGCCGTTTTTCCTAATCCACAACATGAAGTGGTATTTAACTGGACACAAGATAATTATGGTCCGCTTTACATTCCCGCCAAGGGAGCTACTGTGCAGCTAAATGAGGAAAATTACTATAAGTTTAAACGCATAATTGAGTTTTACGATCATCCTACACCTAGGGTGCTAACCAAAAGCAATAATAATTACACATTAGACGGAGAAGCTATTACGGAATACACCTTTCAACAAGATTATTATTGGATGATGGGCGACAACCGCCACATGAGTGATGATAGTCGCTATTGGGGTTTTGTGCCTGAAGACCATATTGTGGGTACACCTGTATTTATTTGGATGAGCTACGATACTTATGGCGATAAATTGAAAGAGAAAATAAGATTCGACCGCGTGTTTACAACCGTAGGCGGAGATGGTGAGCGCAAGAGCTACTTTTTACCGTTTGTTATACTAGTGGTGATTATTAGTATAGGGAATAGATATTATAAAAAGAAAAAAGCTGCTAAGGATTAGCAAGGTCGGTAGTCGGTAGTCGGTAGTCGGTAGTCGGTAGTGAAATTTAAAAAAATGATGAAACCTACTGAAATACAGAAAACTAGCTTCTTCCGTACTTGCAAAACCCACGTGTAGCTATCTGTAGACTATTGACTATGGACTGAGAACTATCCTCAAAATGCAGCTATGTTGGAACTTCCAACTACCGACTTAAAAACTTTCAAAAAATGTCCGCGCTTTTCTCCACCACATATTTTGGTTCTATACCCTACTATGCAGCCCTAGTACGATGTGAGCAGGCGTATATAGATGCTTCTGAACCGTGGGAAAAACAGAGCTATCGAAATCGTTGCTATTTGGATAGCCCCAACGGAAAATTGATGCTGAACGTACCTATTGACCATACCCGCAGTGGAAAAACCTGTGGTGAAGTATTTGTAAGCACCGATGAAAACTGGCGACCAAAACATTGGCAAGCCTTAAAAACTACCTACAACCTTTCGCCTTTTTTTGATGAAGCAGGTCCGGTTTTTAAAGATGCTCTTTTTAGTGGAGAAGAAAATTTGTTTCAACTAAATTTCAATTTGATGCAAGCTGCCTTGTACTGTTTGAGAATTAAGGAGGATAAGGTGAAAGTGAAAAATGATAAAGGGGAAAGGGAAGGTGAAGCAACCCAAAAACCAAAGAGGCTCAAATCACACGCACCGAAAAATAATCTCGATAAAACTTCTGTCTTCTTAAACTCCCTATCCCCTACTCCCCACTCCCTATTCCCTACTCACTACTCCTTACTCCTTACGAAATCCTTCCATCCCAAACGAGAAAACTTTGAAAACCTACCGCCTTACCCACAAGCTTTTGATCATAAACACGGATTTTTACCCAACCTTTCTATTTTAGATTTAATTTTTAATGAAGGCCCCGCTGCGTTTGATTATTTGCACAGCCTTTAATTTGTACTTTCGCCACAATAGGCTTATTTACACATGAAACACCTCTTTTTTGGCTTTTTTATAGCCCTTGGTTTTACCGCTCTCGCTCAAAATAGCGACTGTACTTTTAATATGGATTGTAAAATAAGCGCACCATCAGGAATGCGGATGCGTGCGGCACCCAATCTTAAAGCGGCCGTGGTTACTTACGTGCCTTTTGATAGCGCATTAGTAGCTTGCACTGAGATTTTCGGCAAAATGACCTATGAGCAAATTGAAGGCAATTGGCGAAAAGTAAAATATAAAGAGAAAGAAGGTTTTATGTTTGACGGTTTTATGGCAATTACAGCCATTAATAAACCACCCTCGCCTTTTGATCCGGCTAATCCCGATACTACGGTATCTGAAACTATCTCCCCGCAAGTGGAAATAGAAAAAGTAGCACCAAATACTAATGCTACCAATTTTAGTTTAATGACGGAAACCTACAACTACTGCGGAGATGTAAGTAAACTTGATCCGGGATTATTGTGGTATGGTTTTTTTCCAAAAGAAGAAAATAATCCCAATGCACAGAACTATCGCATAAAGCAAGTGGAGGTAGAAGTAAGTTTAAGTAAACAAAAAGTGGGTAACGGTGTAGAATTTGACGTTACCACTGAAGAACAAGAACGCAGCATATTTTTGATTGGCTTAAACCGAAAATTAGAATATCAAAATTTAGAAATAAGAGATCAAAGCGACCGATTGCGCATTAGCGGACGCAAAGTTTTTCCGGGTCAACAGGTAGTGCTGGTAGAAGGAAAAAACCGTTTAGTACTTTCTGCCACCGGCAGTGTAGAAAGCAGCGGCCCCTGCCCTACTTTAACAGATTATAAACTAACGCTTAGCGGTAAGAAATACTTTTTAGACGTAAAGCAAGACATGATAAAAGCCCTTGGTGGCAGCGGTGTGTGCGGAATGCCGGAAATATATTGGTATGGAGATTTTACCGGTGACGAGGTACCCGAAGTGATATTTGTATCAGTGTACGATGAAAAAAATCACTTTACCTTATTTGTAAGCAACCCTAATAAAGATGATATTCTGCTTGAAAAAAGTGCAGAATGGACAATTGATAAATGTTATTAAACTATGGCTCAAAATTTAGCGCACAATAAAAACGAAGATTCCATTAAACTACTAATTTCTGACCTAAAGCAAAAGCTTGGTAAAATTTACGAAGGTGGTAGTAAAAAGAAAATAGAAAAGCATAAAGCTAAAGGTAAAATGACGGCTCGTGAACGGGTAGAAATGCTTTTAGATAAAGGGAAACCTGTAATAGAAATTGGTGCCTTTGCGGGATATGACATGTATGCTGAGCACGGTGGTTGCCCTGCCGGTGGCTGTGTGGTAGTAATGGGCTATGTAAGTAAAAAGCTGTGCATTATTGTAGCTAATGATGCTACCGTAAAGGCTGGAGCTTGGTTTCCTATTACCGGTAAAAAGAATTTACGGGCCCAAGAAATTGCGCTTGAAAATAGAATTCCGATTTTATATTTGGTAGATAGTGCCGGGGTGTATTTACCTATGCAAGACGAAATTTTTCCTGATAAAGAACACTTTGGGCGCATTTTTAGAAACAACGCTATTTTAAGTTCAGAAGGCATTACACAAATTGCCGCCATTATGGGTAGCTGTGTTGCGGGAGGTGCTTACCTACCTATAATGAGCGATGAAGCTTTAATTGTAGATAAAACAGGGAGCATTTTTCTTGCGGGAAGTTATTTGGTAAAAGCCGCCATTGGCGAAACTATTGATAATGAAACCCTTGGAGGCGCAACCACGCATACGGAAATTAGTGGTGTAACGGACTATAAAAGTAAGGATGATGCAGATTGCTTAAAAAGTATTCGCAACATTGTAGATAAAATTGGAGATTTTGACACCGCTGGATTTAATAGAGCAGAACCCGCCAAACCAGCTAAAGACGAGCAAGAAATTTATGGTTTAATGCCTTTAGATCGCAGTAAACCTTACCGTACCATGGACATTTTAGAACGGCTGGTTGACAACAGCGAATTTGAAGAGTATAAAAAAGGCTACGGTGAAACCATCCTTACGGGATATGCGCGAATTGACGGCTGGGCAGTGGGTATAGTGGCCAATAATCGCGAAGTAATTAAAAACAAAAAAGGTGAAATGCAATTTGGTGGCGTAATCTATTCCGATAGTGCCGACAAAGCCAGTCGCTTTATAGCAAATTGTAATCAAAAGAAAATCCCTTTAGTGTTTTTACAAGACGTAAGTGGTTTTATGGTAGGTAGCCGCAGCGAACACGGTGGTATTATTAAAGATGGTGCTAAAATGGTAAACACCATGAGCAACAGTGTGGTACCTAAGTTCACCATTATAATGGGTAACAGTTATGGTGCTGGAAATTACGCCATGTGTGGCAAAGCGTATGACCCAAGGCTTATTGTAGCTTGGCCAACCGCACGCCTTGCCGTAATGGGCGGTGCACAAGCGGCCAAGGTATTATTGCAAATAGAAAAAGCAAGCTTAGCCTCTAAAGGCGAAGAAATAACCCCCGAGAAAGAAACTGAACTGTTAAACCGCATCCAATCGCGCTACGATGCACAGACCACGCCAGAATATGCAGCTGCCCGCATGTGGACAGATGCTATTATTGATCCGCTTGATACGCGTACTTGGATTAGTATGGGGATAGAAGCGGCTAATCAAGCGCCTATTAAAAAGGCTTATAATCCGGGTGTTGTGCAGGTTTAGGGGTTTAAAGTTTGAAACCTACTTAATAGAGGCAAAATTAAAAATAGGCCTATGAATAGGTTTGAAATGCATAGTTAGAGATTAATCGTTTAGTACAGCAAATCCATCCTTGAAAGTTTAAATACCGTTTTAAGGAGTGGAATTAAGGAATGATATTTTATAAGTCACCTTTGAAAATCACTTCAAACTAATTCCTACAAGTTGATTTGAAACAAGATATCCGCTAAATTTCAATCCGCCTAAAATCAATTAACTAGTAAATCAAATTTTAAACTTTATGAAGCAAGGAATTTATGAAGAACTAATTTCAAAATTAGTTCGAGATAAAATTGAGAATCTACCTAAAGGAAAGTTTGATTATCGTACCGTAAAATTGGATAAGGCTGAAGCTGCGTTGATTCTATCTAGACATTTAGGTAGAACTATTGAAAAAGCGTTAGCAACGTTAAAAGGTAAAACAGCCATTCAGGAACAGATTAACGTTACAAATAAGCTTATCCTTACCCTTAATGAAACTTTAGATTCCTTGGAATTTTCGGAAGACATTGTTGAAACGGAAGCAGAAATTCTAAAAGCTGTCTTCTCAAAAATAGATACACATTTTTCTAATCTTGATTTACACTTAAAAGAAATCACGCCCTATACAAGATTAGCACACAGTGAACTTTTTACGGGTGGTGCTCAAAATATTTCACTTGAGAGTGAATTAAAGAAAGAAATTCTTTCATCTAATCAAATTGATTTACTTGTTTCATTTATTAAATGGAAAGGTGTAGTTATACTTCAAGAACAATTGACGGATTTTGTAAATAGAGGAGGAAAGCTTAGAGTTATCAGCACAACTTATATGGGAGCTTCTGATTATAAAGCCATTGAATTTCTATCCTCCTTAAAAAATACTGAGGTAAAAATCTCCTACAATAATGGAAACGAGAGACTTCATGCAAAAGCATATCTATTTAAACGAAACACAGGTTTTCATACTGCCTATATTGGCTCTTCAAACTTCTCGCGTTCTGCTTTAACGGATGGATTGGAGTGGAATATAAAAGTAACTACCAAAGAAGTTAGTCATATTATTGAAAAGTTTGAAAGTGCTTTTGAAACTTATTGGCACAGTGTTGATTTTGAAATTTTTGATAGTTTGCAACACACACCGAAACTAAAAGAAGCTCTAAAACTTGGTAAGGGTAAATTCTCAAGCCAGATTAACACTTCCTTTTTCGATTTGAAACCTTACCCTTACCAGTTAAACATTTTAGAAAAGCTTACTACTGAACGGAGAGTACATAAACGTTACCGAAATTTAATTGTTGCCGCTACTGGAACAGGAAAGACAATTATTGCAGGTTTTGATTACAAAACATTTAGAAAGGAAGAACCAAGAGCGCGCTTATTGTTTATTGCTCATAGAAAAGAAATTTTGACCCAAGCACACCATTCTTTTCAAGCTATTTTAAGGAATGCAAACTTTGGAGAATTATTGGTTGATGGAAACATTCCTAGTTCATTTGAATATGTATTTGCATCTATACAAAGTCTTACTAGTAATATGGCCTCTTTACAACTTTCTCCAGAATACTACGATTTTATAGTTTTTGATGAAGTACACCATATAAAAGCTTCGAGCTACAGACCAATTCTCAATTACTTTAAACCTAAAGTACTACTCGGCTTAACTGCTACCCCTGAAAGAATGGATGGGGGTGATATTGTAGAAGATTTTTGCGATCATATAGCAGCAGAAATTCGTTTACCTGAGGCCTTAAAGGCAAAATTACTTTGCCCATTTCAATATTTTGGGATTAGTGATAATGTTGATTTAAGTAAAGTTACTTGGGATAAAGGAAAATATAAAAAGAAAGAACTATCAGAACTATATTTAAAAAGTAGAAATAGAGTTGGTGAAATTATTTTTAATCTTGAAAAGTACACCAAAGATGCTCAAGAAGTACGAGCTTTAGGCTTTTGCGTTACTATAGAACATGCTGAATTTATGAGCATAAGCTTTGAAAAAGCTGGTTTTAGAGCTGCTACACTTTCTAGTAAAAATTCGACTGAAAGAGATGAGCTCAAACATAAGCTTGCAAATAAAGAGATAAACTATCTTTTTGTAGTGGACATATTTAATGAAGGTGTGGATATTCCTGAAGTGGACACCGTACTTTTTTTAAGACCCACTGAAAGCCTGACCATATTTCTTCAACAGTTAGGTAGAGGTTTGAGACTTACAGAAGATAAAGACAGCTTACTGGTACTAGACTTTGTGGCCAACTCTAAACCCGAATATGATTTTGAAGGAAAATTTAGGGCAATGGTTGGGAAAACGGCTAACTCCATACAAAAGGAAATTGAAGATAACTTTCCCCATGCGCCTTTGGGCTGCTCAATAGTGTTAGAAAAAAAAGCCAAAACTTATGTACTGGAAAATATAAAAAAGGCTACGAATCCAAATCGAAATCAATTAATCCAAAAAGTCAAGGCCTTTACTCATCAAACAACACTTCCACTAACTTTAAAAAACTTTTTAAGCTTAAGTAATTTGCACATTGAGCAGATTTACAAAAAAGGTAGTTGGAAAAGGTTATGCCAATTAGCCGGAAAAGTTGATGATTTTCCATCGACAAATGAGAAAGAAATTTCTAGGGCCATCTTTAAAAAGTGGTTTTCAACAAACTCAATTTCGTACTTCCGATTTATATTAAATCTAGCTAAAAGCAATTTTGAAATCTCCATGAGTGAATTCAATGATAGTGAAAAAAAAATGCTTTTAATGCTACATTATGATGTGTGGCAGCAAGCTGGGGGATTTTTTAATTTAGAAGAAAGCATTCGCTCCATTGGAATTAATAAAACCTTAAATTTAGAAATTATTGAGGTTCTTGAGTTTCTAGTTAACAAAATTGACGTTACGGAAAAAGCTATTGAACTTCCCTATGCTCAACCCTTAAAAATTCATTCACGCTACACCAAAGATCAAATATTTTCAGCTTTTGATATAAATACATTTCAGGTGCATTCGTCAAATCGAGAGGGTGTAGCTGAAAATAAAAACTTGAATACCGAGCTTCTTTTAGTTGACTTAATAAAATCTGAAGAAGACTTCTCTCCAACTACTATGTATAATGACTATGCTATTAATGATAGTCTATTCCATTGGCAATCGCAAAGTCAAACTAGGGAAGATTTAGGGAAAGGTCCTACTTATATAGATCATAAAAACTTAAAAAAAATACTTCTATTATTTGTAAGAGAGCAAGCTAAAGATCAATACAGAAACACCGTAGGATTTGTATTTTTAGGAAAAGTTGATTACCAAAAGCACTATGGTTCCAAACCAATGAGCATCACCTGGAAACTCGAAGAACCTTTACCGCATTACATTAGAAAAGCATCTAACAAATTAGGGTGGAATTAAAAGTAACCGCATTGTTGAGTTACACCACCATACTTTCTTAGCAATAGTAAAACTTAACATGTATTTTGCAAAACAGAATTAGTCGCGCTTACTATAATTCATTGGGAATTAAAGATTCTCAGCTGGCGTAGCGTTAGTTGTTTTTCGCTATTGTTCACCCTCCCACCACTACCACTCCCAGTCAGTCATTCTTAAAGCATGACCCTTATTGCTTTTAGTTTTACTCTCTTCAAGCCAATTTTCAATATAACTTTCCAACTTCACCATTCCTCCTAGTATGCTTTAATGCGCAATTCTAAATTCGTCATTCCAAATTTCACCAGGCTTTAAGCAGGCAAGCGTTAGCCCTTTCTAAACCCCCAATATTAAATGCCCAATGGTAAAATAGATAAACAGTCCTAAAATATCATTCATGGTGGTGATAAACGGGCCTGTTGCAAGTGCTGGGTCAATCTTGTATTTATTAAGCACTATGGGCACCGAAGTACCTACCAAAGCTGCTACAATAATTACAATTAATAAAGCCAAAGCCACCGTTAAACTCAGGTAGGTTCCATAACCGAAAATCATTCCAGCTCCAATGATAAGCACCGAGCAAATAACACCATTAACCAAGGCTACCATCACTTCCTTAAGCAAACGATTCCATAAAGAACCCTGCAACGTTTTCCCCGCAAGGGCCTGCACCACTATTGCGCTACTTTGTACGCCCACATTACCGCCCATGGCCGCAATTAGTGGAATAAAAAATGCCATTTTTGGCAACACGCTCAACGTATCTTCATAGCGGCTAATTACCGAAGCCGCCAGCATACCACCCATAAGCCCAATTAAAAGCCACGGCAAACGTGCGCGTGTTACGGTCATTATGGTATCATCGCTTTCTACCTCTTCCGTAAGTCCGCTAGCAAAGTTGTAATCTTCTTTGGCTTCTTCTCTAATTAAATCCAGCACGTCATCAATGGTAATGCGGCCCAATAAGTGGCCAACAGCATCAACCACCGGCATTACCACCAAATCATATTTCTGCATGGTAATACCCACGGAAGAACCGTCTTCAGCGGCTTCTACACTTTGCACCGCACGGTTAAATACTTCCTTTATTGGCGTGCGCGTGCTGGTGGTGAGTAGTTTTTTTAAACTTAAGGTACCTAGCAAACGGTTGTTATCATCTACCACATAAATACTGTGCACTTGATCTATTTCTTCCGCTTGTTTGCGCATTTCCTTTACGCACTGCAAAACGCTCCAATTTTGGTTTACTTTAATTAATTCCGTACCCATTAAAGCACCGGCTGTATCTTCCGGATATACCAATAAATCCGCTATATCCTTGGCCTGCTCAGGGTCTTCAATAGAATATAGTACCTCTTTTCTTCGCTCATCACTAAGTTCATTTATAAGGTCTGCAGCATCATCAGAATCTAAATTGGTAATCAGCTCTTCCGCTATTTCTTTACCCGTATAGTTTTCTAAAATTTCAGCGCGCTGGTCTTCATCTAACTCCATCAAAACCTCTGCAGCTTGCTCTTCTTCAAGATGTTCCACCAAATAACTGGCGGCTTCAATTTCCATACTATCTAGCATCTCTGCTACATCAGCCGGATGTAATTCTTCTAAATGACTTTGATGTTTGGCGAAACTTCCCGCCAGCATATCTGCCTCTAATTCCTCTAAATATTCTTCGTTTATTTCAAAACTCATAATGATATAATGCTATTGGTTAGCAATACAAATTCCTGCGGACTTAATTGTTCGGCACGTTGGTCTAAAAGTGCTTGTACTTCTTCTGTTTCGTTTAGCGTAATTGCTTTTAAGGCGTTGCGCAGGGTTTTTCTGCGTTGGTTAAAAGCCACTTTTACTAACGCTTTCAATTGTTTCTCATCAAAAGGCTCTTGCATTAAATCTCTTCGCTTTAAGCGAATTACACCTGAGCGTACTTTGGGTGGCGGATTAAACACCTCTGGCTCAACACTAAATAGGTATTCTCCTTCATAATACAAAGCTACCAACACGCTTATAATGCCATAGGTTTTACTTCCGGGGCCGGCAATTATACGCTCGGCTACTTCTTTTTGAAACATCCCTCCTATTTCCGGAATATGATTGCGATGCTCTAGCGCCTTAAAAATAATTTGGCTGCTAATATTGTATGGATAGTTCCCGATAAGGGCAAAAGGCTTTGGAAAAACTTCTTCTAACGGTAAGCGTAAAAAGTCGGCAGAAATAATATCCTCAGCTTTAAAATCGAAATGTTGCTTAAGATACTGGACAGATTCCATATCAATTTCCACCACGCTTAAATGCTCCTCGCGCCTAAGTAAATACTTAGTAAGTACACCGGTACCGGGGCCAATTTCTACCACATTTTGATAAGCGCCACCGTGTAAACTCTCAGCAATACGCTGAGCCACAAAGGCATCTTTTAAAAAATGCTGACCAAGATGTTTTTTGGGCTTTACCATAGAGATTACGTAGAAATTTAGCGCCAAGATAGGGCATATTACGTATGGTGAGCGGTTAAGAGCTACGCTACTTTAGCCAAGTCTGTAAGGCGTTGTGTGTTTTACAGATGATGGTGTTAAGGTGAGGCCGTTCCGCTTTTTAGCGGAACGGTTTGCCTTAAATTTCTATACCAAACCAGCTCTTCGAAGCAAAGCTTTAGCATCGGGTTCTTTTCCCCTAAACTCTTTGTATAAATCCATTGGGTTTTTAGCGCCACCCGTAGATAATAGTTGTCTAAATTTTGCTGCAACCTTAGCGTTAAAAATTCCCTCTTCTTTAAAATATTCAAACGCATCGGCATCTAAAACTTCTGCCCATTTATAACTGTAATACCCTGAAGAATAGCCACCTTGAAAAATATGGCTAAAACTGCAACTCGTGTTAGACGTTTCTATACTTGGCAGTAATTCTGTTTCCTGCAACACTTCGGCTTCGTACTTTCCTGTGTTTTCCACTTTCGTGGGATTTACCGCGTGCCACGCCATATCTAATCTACTTAAACCAATTTGGCGCACCGTAGCATAGCCTTCCATAAAGGTGCTGCTCTTTTTTAAGCGCTCTACCAAATCTGCGGGAATGGGCGCATTGGTTTCATAGTGCTTGGCAAATAAATCCAAGCATTCCTTTTCGTAGCACCAATTTTCCATTATTTGAGAAGGTAATTCCACAAAATCCCAATATACGCTGGTGCCACTTAAACTGGCGTAAGTACCATTGGCCAGCATACCGTGTAACGCGTGCCCAAACTCATGAAAAAGCGTGGTTACCTCATTAAACGTAAGTAAACTTGGTGTTTTAGTGGTAGGCTTAGTAAAGTTGCATACAATGGAAATATGCGGCCTAATATCCGTACCATTTATTTTGCGTTGGCTACGGTAGCTAGTCATCCAAGCACCATTACGCTTACCCTTACGGGGGAAAAAATCTGCGTAAAAAATAGACAGTAGCGTTCCATCCGCATTTTTCACTTCATAGGTCATCACATCCTTATGATACTTCTGAATATCAGTGCGCAGATGAAAAGTAATACCATATAGTTTTTGCGCTACTTGAAACGCACCATCAATCACATGCTCTAATTTGAAATACGGTTTTAGCATTTCATCGTCAATCTCATACTTGCTTTGCTTTAGTTTTTCGCTGTAATAAGCAAAATCCCATTTCTGCAAATGTTCAAGTCCGTCTAGCTTTTTGGCGTAATCAGCCACTTCTTTTCGGTTTATTTCACCAGCCGGTTTTGCAGGTTCTAGCAAATCATTTAAAAAACTCTGCACCTTGTCGGGATGCTCAGCCATACGCTGTTGCAACACATAATGCGCGTGGGTTTCAAAACCCAAAAGCTGTGCTCTTTCATAGCGTAATTTGGCAATTTTCTGTACTATTTCACGGTTGTCATTTTCTCCGTTTGTAAAAGAACGCTCACCAAAGGCTTTTACCATCTTTTCGCGCAACACCCTGTTTTTGGCATAGGTTACAAATGGAATATAGCTAGGGTAATGCAACGTAAACACCCACTTTTCCGGCATTTTCAACTCCTCGGCTGTTTCTTTGGCGGCATCTATTACGCCATCGGGCAAACCATCTAAATCTGCCTCACTATCTATTACCAATTGAAAGGCGTTAGTATCAGCCAATACATGCTCGCCAAACGCTAAACTTAAGGTAGATAGTTCTTGATCAATTTCGCGTAAGCGTGTTTTTGCCGATTCATTTAAATTGGCACCATTGCGCGCAAAAGATTGGTAGGTTTTATCTAGCAACATGCTTTCCTCTTCGTTTAGCTCAAGATTTTGCTTTTGTTCGTAAACGGATTTTACTCGACTAAACAAAGCTTCGTTAAGCATCACATCATTGCCATATTCACTTAACATAGGCGATATTTCGCGCGCAGCAGCTTGTATAGCATCATTGGTTTCAGCAGAATTCAAGTTGAAAAAGACTTCTGAAACTTTGCTAATTAAATCACCGGAATTTTCTAGGGAAACTATGGTATTCTCAAAAGTGGGCGCATCGGTATTTCCGGTAATTGCGTCTATTTCAATTTTTGCTTGTGCAATAGCTTCGGTAATGGCCGGTTTAAAATGTTCGGTTTTAATTTCCTCAAAAGGATGTGTTTCAAAAACCGTTTTATAAGGCGCCAATAAGGGATTCATATCGTTTACTTTTGTGTTCTTATAACCGCGCGAATATAGTTTGTTCATAGCGCCAGCCATATTGTTTTCCTTTAATTTGAAAGAAGAAATGAGTAGTTCAAAAATTACTTTTATTGAAAATAGTTTAACGCGCATAAACGCCATAAAAAACGAAACAATGCAGCGCTTCTATTATTTAGAAAGTGAAGAGCTTCGCTACAAACCAAATGAAAAAACCTGGAGCGCAGTAGAATGTATTGAGCATATTAATTTGGTAAACCACAGTTACTTAAAACAACTTACCGAATATATGCGTAAAGCAGAAACCATTAATCAAGAGGATATTAAAAGTGCTTGGCTAGGTAAAGTTTTTGCTAGTAAAATGGCTCCTGTAGCTGATAAAAAAGCCAATAAAATGAAAACCTTTGCGCGAATTAACCCCACCCATCGTGCTAAAAAAGGTTTTGCATTGGTAGAAAAAGTGGTGTTTCAAAATTTTATGGATGATATGCAACAACTTGAAACAGCTTTGAACGCGGCCAAAACCAAAAAAGTAAACGGCAAACGTTTTAAAAGCACTTTGCCCTTCTTGACCTTTACTTTTAAAGATGTAATTGAAATGCTGTTGAACCATACCGAACGCCACTTAATTCAGGCAGAGAAAGTAGCGAAACGCAGATGAAACAGCAGAAAAAACTTCAAAGCACCCTAGTTCGCGAAGGGGAAACAGCGGCACAGAAATCTAATTCCCCCATTGAAGGTAAGGAAGCTAAGAAACTCCGTGTGCTTTTTGTCTGTAGTTGGTATCCTAACAAGGAGGATGCGTTTCTGGGTAATTTTATTCAGCGCCATGCTGTAGCAGCTTCTGAATATTGCGAAGTATATACGCTAAGTGCGCACGTATCTCAGCAGCCAAAAATTGAATCTACCGCTTATAAAAACATCAACGAAACGCGCGTTTATTTCACTAAAAAAGTTCCTTTACTAAGCTATACTAAAGCCTTACAACGCGGTTATGAACATTTAAAAGCACAAGAGTTATCGTTTGATGTTGTGCATTTGAATGTAATTTATCCTGCTGCCTTGTTTGCCAACGGACTAAAAATACCCACGGTAATAAGTGAGCATTTTTCCGGTTATCACGCGGTTTCGCAATACAAATGGACCAACATCCGCAAACGTGTGGTGCGCAAAGCATTGCATAAATGCAAACAAGTGCTGCCTGTTTCCCTTCATTTAGGTCAAGCCATACAAAATTTTGAACGTAAAATTGAAATCACTAAAGTTTCCAATGTAGTGGATATTAGTGTTTTCAAGCCTTTAGAAAATTTGAAAGCGACTTCTGGTAAAACTCATTTTTTACATGTTTCCACACTAGAAGAACGCTCAAAAAATATTAGTGGAATATTGGCCGGCTTTAGAGCGTTGCAAAATGCAAACACACCGTTCCATTTAAGTATAGGCGGTGATGGTGATGTAAAGCAACTTCAAAAAGATATAGAAAACGTTGGGTTGGAGAAAGCAAATTATACCATTTTTGGGGCTCAACCAATTGAAGCTATTGCGGCCTTAATGCAACAAGCTGATTGCTTTGTGCTGAATAGCAATTTTGAAAACCAACCGTGCGTGATTTTAGAAGCGCTGTGCTGTGGAACACCGGTGCTGAGTAGTAATGTTGGCGGTATTTCGGAAGAATTACATGCAACAAACGGAATACTATTTAAATCCAACAATCACAACGCATTTGTAGAGGCCTTGCATGAATTTATACAAAAAAAATCAACCTTCAACGCAACGCAAATTTCAGCGGAAGCGAGAGCAAAATACAGCTACCAAGCGGTGGCAAAGTTGCTACATCAACAGTACCTTAACGTACTGAAATAAGGCTCATTAAATCTGTAATACCTATGTTTTGCGGACTTACAAACCCTTCACCATGCTCAACGCCAATTAACCTGCCCATATCCTGCGCACGGTATTGAATACTTTCTAAAAAATTTTTACTACTAATTACTGTGTTTGGCTCATCACTGTTAGGATCATAAAACTGTGAAGCATGCGCTTTTATGGAGTTCATTTTCGCCTCCATATACCCACTTACATCCATAATAATATCCGGTTCAATGGTTTGAAACTGTATGTACTGCAACACCAACTGCGGACGATACGCTTCTTGTGAATTACCATCGGCATCTTTGGTTGCGATTTTACGTAAACCTGCCAAAAAACACGCTTGCTTTAAAAGTTCTGCACCACGGCCATGATCCGGATGACGATCATGCGGAGCGTTGGTAATAACCGTTTCAGGTCTGTACTTACGTATCATGCGGATTACTTCTATATGATGGCCTTCGTCATTTCTAAAAAAACCATCTCTAAAACCCAGGTTTTCACGTACGTGTACACCCAATGCTTTTGCGGCCTCCTGTGCTTCTTTATCTCTTATTTCGGGAGTTCCGCGTGTACCCATTTCGCCACGCGTAAGATCCACAATACCTACTTTGTTGCCTAATGCAACCTGTTTAGCTAATGTAGCACCGGCACTTATTTCTACATCATCGGGGTGCGCGCCAAAGGCTAGAATATCTAATTTCATAAATTGTATATAAAGAAAAAAGCCATTCCCTTGTGAGGAATGGCTTTGATTATATGCTTATAAAAACCCTATTTTTTAAATAGACCTTCGATAATAATATTAGTACCTGCAGTAGAACTAGTAACTGTAGATTTAGTCACGTTTAAAATAAAGTATTCACCATTGTGACGAACACCTAATACATCGTTATAAGTACCGCTAGCCGCAGTAGAAACACCAGTATATTCAGTTATAACCGCAGAAGCTTCAACGGTTGCTCCTAAATCTTCTTTTGTAGTAATTGAAGCGTAATCATTTACACTTAATTGTACAAATCTAGTAGCAGCATCGGTTTTAACAATTGCAGAACCGTTTGCGTTGCTAGTCCATTTAAGACCAAACTGCGCTAAACCTGTTCCTGCAGCACCACCTTTACGCTCCCACTGAAAAGTTTGTGGAGAACCTAATGGAGTAGTAGCACCACTTGTAGTTACTCTAATGCTTACAGTTTTGGTTTTATTGTTATCATCAGTAACCTTAAAAGTAAAACTTGTAACACCTTCTTCCACTAGTAAGCCACCAACAAATTCAATTTCATCCTGATAAGTTTGCTCATCAGCATTTTTTAAACTTGCATCACCAGAAGAAAAGTTATATCCCTTTTGAGTTACAGGAATAGGATTTACAACGTTTTTTCCAGAAATAGTTAAACCAGCTGATTTTAAATCTGCTCCAGCAACGCTTGCACCGTTTATCATAAATTTAAGAGGCTCGCCTACATTAATTTCAATATCACCGTTAGCATCAGCAATGTTACTACCTGAAGATGCGGTAATAGTTAAATTTGGTTCAGCAAACGTATCAGTACCTTCATCATCATCAGCACAAGAAGTTATGGTAAACATTCCAACGCTCAAAAGGCCTAAGGCCATCAATTTCAACTTTTTCATAATTAATTTTAGTTGTTATTATTATTTAAATGCTTGCGACAGCACATATCTCTAAACCTAGAGACGGTGCAAAGGTTCGGAAAAAAACTACAAGTTTGCTAATTTGTAAGAAAATTTACACACAATTACCTGTTAAAGGTCTAAGAAGTGTTTATTTTCGCGACCTCAAAATATAAAAAAAATTATGGCAACTAACAGAACCTTTACTATGCTTAAGCCAGATGCTGTGGAAGCTGGCAATACAGGTGCTATTTTAGAAAAAATTAACGGTGCAGGATTTAGAATTGTGGCAATGGTGCAAACGCAATTGTCTAAAGCTGATGCAGAAAGTTTTTATGAAGTACACAGAGAACGTTCATTTTACGGTGAACTAGTAGATTATATGTCTTCAGGACCAATTGTAGCCGCTATTCTTGAAAAAGAAAATGCAGTAGCAGATTTTAGAACCTTAATCGGTGCAACCAATCCTGCCGAAGCAGCAGAGGGTACTATCCGTAAATTATACGCTACTTCTATTGCTGCCAACGCAATACATGGAAGTGATTCTGATGAAAACGCACAAATTGAAGGAAACTTCTTTTTTAATGAGCGCAGTAAATACTAACAAGTAGGTTTACTTAAATCATTTAGAACCTGAGCTCGATCTTTATATAACTGAATATGAGCAGCTAAACCTCCTAAAGCCCCCCAACCCCCGAAGGGGGAGTAGCTACAAATGCAGCTAAACTCCCCCTTCGGGGGTTGGGGGGCTAGATTGTTGTTTTAAAACTATTAAACCACTAACTATCAGATTGATTTATTTTAATATTAATCGAACTCAGGTTTAGAAAAAGGTTGCCAAATTTGGCAACCTTTTTTATTTTGACACTAGTAAATACTTTATTTCCGTTGCTTTGCACTATGTACTTTTTACCAAAATACAAACGCGGTATTTTCAATAAATACCATAAGCAGATGCCCGTTTTTGAGCGATTTACTAAAGATGTTGGTTACGCAGCTACTTCCTTAAGTAATTACATTGCAAACGGTTTTAAGTCAACCCGTGTATTGGTGTACCCACATTTTCCAAGTCGTGGTTCTACACTCTATAAAATTAGTAAAAAGCTTAAACTAAACATTAGCAATAAGCCCGCTTCCGCAGATGTACTTGCCGTGTATTGGGAGTATTTAACCTTTAGGGAAGAGTTTACTTTTTTGGAGGAATATGCAGCCAAGGTACCCGTGGTTAATTTACACAGCAGAAACATTAGTAAACTTTTCGTTGATGAAGTTTTCACACATGCATTTGGCTACGGAACCATCGTAAACCCGTTAAGCTTTACCGGAAAAATTGTGCGTAAAAACGATATTAACGCCAAACACGATGGTGTGATATTAGATGGTCCTTTAGCAGAATCGAAGCCTGATTTTATTTATCAAATATTAATTGATAACAGCAATGGTGCTGTAGTACAAGATATTAGAGTACCGATAATTAAAGGTGTAATGGATTTTGTGTATTTAAAACAGCGCCCTATTACCGAGCGCTTTTTAAATACGGCCACCAAAAGTGAATTAAAAAGCACGACTGATTTACTCAGCGCTTATGAAATTGAAAAGCTCAATACCTTTTGCGCTGAATTGAAGTTAGATTTTGGAGAACTAGATGTACTTCGCGATAAGCAAACCGGAAAAATATATGTGGTAGATGTAAACAACACACCACAAGGGCCGCCTGCAAATATTGCACAAACACAAGGTGAAGAAGCGATTGAGCGGCTAGCAAAAGCATTTAAAGAAAAATTTATGTAGCGTTAAAAAGGTTTAGCATGAAATTTGTTTTTAACGGCAAAAAACAAATTCCATGTTTAAAACACTTTACTACTCTCCCCTGTTCCTTTGCTTTTTATTTTCAGCCTGTGCGCCATATCCTGTATTGGTGCAAACCATGAATGACCCTTTTACCAATACTAAAAAGCAACGTTTGGAAATTACGGTAATTCCTCAAGAACGTCTGGTTTCTAGTCAAGTGCAATTCACTTTTGTAAAAGAACAAACTACCAACCAGCAAAGCCAACTCACTTTGTATGCACAGCTTTTTGTTAACAATAGGCAATTTAGTCTTCAACCGGATTTTTATAGTTTGATGGATACCCAATCGTATAAAAAAACAGTTACAAATCTGGAAACAGACGGTTTACTAAACCAACCTATTGCTCTTGCAGATTTAGATAGCTCAAACACCCGAATACTATCTTACTACAATTATACACACTGCCCAAGTTACCGTTTTACCATTCCGCTTAGCGCAGATGAAATTGACAAATTACCCAATGCGCAAATTCTAGCTTATCGCTTTTATTTGGGTCCTAGAGAAGTTACTGCGCACCTTTCCTACTTTCAACTTTCGCGTATAAAACAGCTTTTAGAATCTTAAAAATTTATAGTTCTTTGTGCTTTATAAAAAGCTATGGAAGTAAAGCTAGTACGTATAAATAAATATTTAAGTGAAGTGGGTTATTGCTCGCGCAGAGCAGCCGATAAGTTGATTGAACAAGGGCGCGTAACTATAAATGGTGTAGTACCGCCAATGGGCACCAAAATAGCGGAAGATGATGAGGTGCATGTGGACGGCCAACGTATTTCTGAACCTAAAAAAGCTTCGGTTTACATCGCTTTCAATAAACCTGAAGGCATTGTTTGTACTACAGATAGGCGCGTAGAAAAAGACAATATTATTGATTTTATAAACTACCCAAGCCGCATTTTTCCCATTGGGCGATTGGATAAACCTAGCACCGGACTTATTTTTTTAACAGATGATGGAGATATCGTAAACAAAATTTTGCGCGCGCGTAATCATCACGAAAAGGAGTATGAAGTAAGTGTGGACAAGCCTGTAACTAAGCTTTTTATACACAATATGCAAAATGGTGTGCCTATTTTAGATACGGTAACGCGTAAATGCAAAGTGGAAAAAACCGGAAAATTTACGTTTAGTATTATACTCACCCAAGGTTTAAATCGCCAAATTAGGCGCATGTGTGAGTATTTTGGTTACAATGTTATCAGTTTAAAACGCACCAGAATTATGAATGTTCGTTTGGATATGCCAGAAGGAGAATGGCGCGACTTAACAAAAAGCGAAGTGGCGGAAATCCAAAATATGGTGGCGGAAAGCAGTAAAATTTATGAAGGCAAAACCTAGAACATTTTAAGCTATTTTTGCTTTACGCATTAAATTTTATATCCACAGCGCTACTTGTTAAACTACACTACATATTTACACAATGAAAATGCCGAATGGGTAACCTTTGTGCATGGTGCAGGTGGTAGTAGTTCTATTTGGTTTAGACAAATACGCGATTTTAAAAAGCATTTTAATGTTTTGTTAATCGACTTGCGTGGCCACGGAAAATCCAAAAAACCGGTTTACGAAAAGTTAAAACGCTACTCGTTTGACATAATTGGTAACGAGGTGATTGAAGTATTAGATCATTTAAAAATACAGGCCAGTCATTTTGTGGGTATTTCTTTAGGTACCATTATAATACGAGAAATTACAGAGCGCTTTCCTAAACGTACTTTAAGTATGGTATTAGGCGGTGCAGTAATGAAACTGAACGTACGCGGCCAAATTTTAATGCGCATGGGTGCTTTACTGAAATCTGTGATTCCTTATTTGCTGCTTTATAAGTTGTTTGCTTTTATAATTATGCCGCGTAAAACTCATCGCGAAAGCAGAAACTTATTTATTAATGAAGCCAAAAAACTGTACCAAAAGGAATTTAAGCGTTGGTTCACGCTTATTAGTGAAGTAAATCCATTACTAAATTTATTTAGAATTCAAGATTGTGGCGTACGTACCCTATATATTATGGGGCAAGAAGACCACATGTTTTTACCTTCTATTAGTAAATTGGTGCAATATCATAGTTCTTCTAAACTGTTTATTATTCCTAATTGTGGCCATGTGGTAAACGTAGAACAACCAGATGTTTTTAATACACAGGTTATTCAATTTTTAAAACAATCAGCTTAAACGTACACTTTTAAAAGTGCTTTAAACAGGCTTTCTGCTTGTTGCTTAAAGCGCAAAAATTGCTGCTCGGCTTCTTTCTCTTCTACCTGTTTTTCATCTATCCAATTTTCCATAGTTTTTAAAAGAGCCACTAAGTCTTTATTTTCCAGCTGACTAAACGTGTTTTTAAGTTTGTGTGCTTCTTCTCCCATTCCGCTGTATTGCTGCGCTTGCAGCAAATGTTCCATTAATACAATACTTTGTTGACTATTTTCCACAAAGCTGTTTATAAAAGTTTCCAGCATATCAGCATCGCCACCCGCAAAAGCTTTAAAACCATCTAAATTGTACTGTACATTTTGCTCTTCTACCGGTTCCACATGATTTTTAGCAAAAACAGAACGTACTTCCTCCTCTCTAAACGGCTTAATTAGCAATGCATCTACTTGCTCTAAAACCGCTTGTTTTTGTTGTTTTACCAAAACATTGGCTGTGCACAGCATTACAAAACTCTTACTACTAGCACTCTTTGCGCTTCTAATTTCTTTCACCACTTCCTCGCCACTCAAGCCAGGCATTTGTAAATCAACAAAAATGTAATCGTAAAACATTTCTTTAGCTTTGGTTGCGCCCACTAGTCCATCATAGCAAGAAGTTGACTCCAATCCTTCCTGCTTAATAAATGGCTTTAACAAAAGATGATTCATTTCATCATCATCAATAATTAAAAGCTTTTTACCTTTTAAATTAAGCTTAATTTTAGATGCTTCAGATATTTCCGCTGCGCCACTCACATACTCATTTTCTTCGGTAATAGGGTAACTTACATCAAAGGAAAAGGTGCTACCCATACCCAAAGTAGATTTTAGCTCAAGCTTACTATTCTGTAAACGCAATATGCTGTTGCAAATGCTTAAACCCAAACCTGTGCCGCCAAATTTTCGAGTAATGGTACTATCTTCTTGAGAAAATCCTTCAAAAATTGCATCCAACTTTTCGGGTGCTATTCCCTTGCCTGTATCTACCACAGCGGCATGTAGCGTTAAAATGTTGTTATCCGTTTCCGTTTTTAAGAGTAACTCCACGGATCCTTCATCCGTAAATTTTACCGCATTACTTAGCAAGTTTAAAAACACTTGTTTTAACCTTACGGGATCACCTTTTACAAATATTTTCTTATCTAATGCTCTGGTATTTAAAACCAAACGTACTTTCTTCTGATGTGCTAAATGCCTAATATTTTCTATAGATTCATGTGCTACTTGATCTAAACTAAAACCAATTTCCTCTAAATGTAATTTACCGGCTTCAATTTTAGAAAAGTCAAGAATATCATTTACCAACATTAGCAAATGATTGCTGCTGCGCTGTACTAATTGTACTTTTTCCGCTTGGCGAGATTTAAGATCCGTTTTGGCCAATTGATCCGTAAAACCAATAATGGCGTTTAAAGGGGTTCTTATTTCATGACTCATATTGGCCAGAAAATCTTCTTTAGCTTTACCCAATTCCTCCGCCCGTAGCTTAGCAGATGCCAACATTTGCTGAAGTTTATCGGACACCAGAATATCTCGAATTACAAAAAAGATAAGTACTAATGAAAGTCCGCCACCAATAAGCGCCAACGTGGTAAGTTGCCTAAAACTACTGCGTGCTTTTAAACTAGCAATGCTTTTTTGATTTGCTGTTTCCTGCTTTTCTTTGGCTCGGATGCTGGTCATTAAATCGCGTAACCTACTCACCAACAGCTGATCTTTAGTTACTAAATCCATTTCAGCGTTAATCGTGCGTCTGTCCAATACGCTCCGCTTCAATTCCTCCTCCTCTATAACCTTGCTTACCTTATTTAATATGGTATCCGCACTTTGGCTATTATATATTGTGTCATAAGCAATTAGCGTTTCGGTGGTACTTTTTGGTTCTGCTTCTTTTCCAAAAAGCCGCTGAAAAAAATTGGGTCTTTCGCGCAAGCTATCAGGAATAGTTTGCTGCACTGTAAAGGGTCTAGAAATCACCACAGTGTCGGTTAACAAACGCTTTTGACTGTCTTTTACGTATTGTAAAGAGGTTTGATTGGCTGTGTTTTGCACCTGCCTAAACTTAAAATTTATCAGCGCATCAAAGCTTTTCAATTTCTCTTTATAAAGCTGGCGTAAGGTATCCGCTTCGTAATTGTATTTCTTTTGGGCGCTTAATAAAACCAAAGAATCTATGTAAAGCTTGGCATCTTGCGCTTTCTCATAGTATTCTGTATAATCATCGTTATTAAGGGTAAGTGCATACGCCCTCGAAGTGGTTTCCAGCGCACTAAGTTTGGCCAAAATCTTTTCGGTTAGCGTTGCGTTACGCGTAAAGCCATCAATTTCACCCAAAGCTTTATCAAAATTTTGATAGCTATTGTAGCTCAATGAAATAATTGCGACAAGCAAGCCAACGGTTATAAATAGTACCGTACCAATTTTAATCAACGTGCCTCTGCTTTCGCTCATGCTTTATAAAAACGCCAAATGTAAGGATTATCCTTCATTCCAAAATTGCTGATATGCCCCTTCAGAATCGTAACGCTCAGCTTGTTTCTGTATGTTAAAATACCTGTCCTTTCTTGGGTCATGCCCTACTCCTGCTACGTACGTCCAATTTCCGTAATTAGAAGTTACATCATAGTCAATTAATTTACTTTCAAACCATTGGGCACCTAAATACCACGGCAACTTTAAGTCATTCACCAAATAAGAAGCTACATTTTGCCGGCCACGGTTACTCATGTATCCGGTTTGTAAAAGCTCCTTCATGTTGGCATCCACAAAAGATTCGCTCGTTTTTCCCATGCGCCAATTTTCAAATTTTCGGTTTGTAGCGTCATGCGGATTTTGCTTCATTTTAAAAAAACCATTGCCTTCTTTTAGTGCAGTAAACTTGAAGAAATCACGCCATAGCAATTCAAAAATCAGCCAATAGGTAGATTGATTGGAAACTCTTTCCGCTTCATATTTTTTCACTTGATGGTAAATACTTACCGGGCTAATACAACCCTGTGCCAGCCAAGCAGAAAATTTAGAGCTATAATCGGCACCAAGCATTCCGTTGCGTGTTTCTTTATACACTTGAAGACAATCAGTTTCAAAAAAATAATGCTGCAAACGTTGCCACGCTTCAGTTTCGCCTCCATTAAACTGTAAAACTGACTTTTCAGTAGTTTCAAATTCACTTAAGCCAAAATCTGCAAGCATAAAAGATTCATAGTCTTTTTCCTTGGCGGGAGATTTAATACTTTCCGGTGTTTTAATCTCGTCTCTTACTTCTGCATATTTTTCTAGCTTTTTTCTAAACTCTGTAAAAATAAAAGGTGTTTTTTCAATTTCAAAAGGTACATCACTAAGCCTATATAAGGTTTGTTGAAACACCGCTTTTATTTCTAACTCAAGGGTTGCTACTTCTTTTTCAATACGCTTTTCTTCGTAAGTAATCTCCTCACTATAAAATAAATGCGTAGCGTTATATTGCTCAGCTATCTTCTTTATTTCCTGAGTGGTGGTTCCCTTGCATACATGTAAACAACTTCCTTTTTCCTGCAATTGCTTGTGTAAATCTGCTAACGATTCTAAAATAAACTGTGCTCTAAAATTTCCTGTTTTAGGCTGTTGTATGGTTTTAAACTCTTGAAAATAATGTGCATCAAAACAGTAAAACGGAATTATTTCATCGGCTTCATCCATTGCCTTTTTTAGTGTAACATTATCACGCAAACGCAAATCATTTCTAAACCAAACTATTGCAATCTTCTTTTTTGTATGCATTTTCTTCCTCTTTTATCACCCTCATTCCTGCTGTTGGGTAAATTTTTTCTTTTGTATCATTTCTATTTCCTACTACCTGCTCCTCCTACACCGTTCACTACAATACTTCACAAATTCCCAGTTTTTCTCCCACTTTTTACGCCATGTAAAAGGCAGTCCGCATACAGGACAAATTTTTTCGGGTAAGTTACTTTTCTTCATTTACGGCTTCAACAATGCGATACGACTAAGGTTTGTAACGCAAACAAGATTACTATGTACACGCGCATTTTATTGATATTAGGCGATCAACTTTTTCCTGACCATACTCCGCTGCAACCCGATGACCAAAGTTTGTTTTTTATGGCCGAAGACTTTGGCTTATGCACTCATTTTAAGTATCATAAACATAAATTAGTTTTGTTTTTAAGCAGTATGCGCGCACATGCTGATGGCTTAAATGAAAAGCATAAGCTAGTATATACTAAACTAACCGAGGAAAATAAAGACAGCAGCTATGAGCAAAAATTAGAAGCGCTTTTAGACGAATACAATGGATTAAAAACCTTGGTATGCTATAAAATAGAAGACCGTTTTTTTGCTGAACGGATTTCAAACTTTTGTAAAAAGCACCGTTTAGCATTAGAGGAAATTGAGAGTCAGGGTTTTATATACAGCCGCGAAGATTTTAAAAACTACTTAGCCGAAAGTAAAAAGCCCTTTATGCAAGTGTATTATAAAAGACAGCGCAAGGCTTCTTCTATTTTAATGGATAATGCAGGCGAGCCGCTGCATGGAAATTGGAGTTTTGATGAAGACAATCGTAAAAAATTACCCAAGAAAATAACCTTACCTACACATCCTAAAAGTGAACTTACGGAGCACGACAATGCTGTTATTACATTGGTTAACAAACTTTTTCCAAACCACCCCGGTAATACCGACACTTTTAATTTCAGTACAACTCGGCTTTCGGCTTTAAGCCGATTGAATAGTTTTTTAAAGGAGCGTTTTGCTGATTTTGGACCGTATGAAGATGCCTTTGAACCTGAGCATACTTTCTTGTTTCATTCAGTGCTATCGCCATATATAAATATGGGTTTAATTACAGCCGATGAAGTGTTGCAAAAAGCTTTAAACTTTTATGCCGAAAATAATACGCATTACCCTAGTGTAGAAGGCTTTGTGCGTCAAATAATGGGTTGGCGCGAGTTTATGCGGGGTATTTATCACAACTTTGATGTAGAGAAAAACCATTTTGGCCATAATCGTAAAATGAAGGAGTGCTGGTATAATGGCACCACCGGAATTCCACCGCTTGACGATGCGATAAAAAAAGCTGAAAAACATGCATACACACATCATATTGAACGGCTTATGGTGCTTGGTAATAGTATGTTTACCACCGGTTTACACCCTGATGAAGTATATAAATGGTTTATGGAAATGTATGCGGATAGTGCTGATTGGGTGATGGCGCCCAATGTATATGCCATGAGTCAGTTTGCCGAAGGTGGAATATTTGCTACCAAACCTTACTTAAGCGGCAGTAATTATATTCTTAAAATGAGCCATTACCCCAAAGGAGATTGGTGTGATATTATGGATGGTTTGTATTGGCGCTTTATTTCGGTAAACCGCGAAACTTTTGCCAACAATCATCGCATGAGTATGATGCTTAGCACATTAGACCGAATGAAGGAAGAAAAGAAAAGTAGAATTTTTGATGCAGCCGAAAAGTGGATTGAAGAAGTTAGTTATGTTGAATAACTTACTCAATCACAGCACGTAAGGTTATTTCAAAAATTAATACCGAATTTTTAGGAATACCCGGGCGAGCGGTACTTCCATACGCTAATTTTGAAGGAGAGAGTAACATAACCTGCCCTCCTTCTTTAATTTTTGGAATGCCTTCGCGCCAAGCGGCAATAAGATTACCTAATCTAAATATAGCACCCTGTGCATCAGTAGAATCAAAAACATTTCCGTTAGTTAAATATCCTTTATAATTTACATGCACCTGACTGTTTTCATTTGGCCTGTTTCCATTACCTCTTCCCTCATCTAAAATGATATAAAATAAACCACTTTCCGTTTCAGTTGCTGTTAAATTATTACTAGTCAAATAATCTAAAATAACCTGTTTATCAGTTTCGGCTTGTTCCTCACCGTCATTGCCACACGCCCAAACACAACAAATTATCATACCTAAAAAAATCGTTCTCATACACTTCTTTTATTTTACACGGTAAAAATACGCGTAGGAAGATAGTATATACAATGCGTGCATAATATCTTTGTATGTAATAAAAATCATCGTTCATATCGCAGCACATAAAGAAAAACTCAGCTTTGCCATCCCTACCTATTTAATTTGGACTATCCAAACATTGGAAAAATTTAGCGTGGGCTTAGCTACTAAATTGGCTTTATATCTATTTTTTAGGCCAATACCTTTTAAAACGCCCGACCGAGAAAAACCCACCAAGCATAAAGCCATAATAAACTTATACACGCTTGGTACCAAACATTTTACAAAATACGAATGGGGCTCAGGAGAACGGCAAATTTTGGTTTTACACGGCTGGAGTGGCCGCGCTACACAATTTTACCCCATTATTGAAAGGTTACTTTTAGCAGGATATAAAATTATTGGTATTGATGCTCCCGGTCATGGTGATAATCCGGAAAAAACTAGCAACATGCTAGAGTTTGTAGATGCCGTAGCGGAAGTGCAAAAAACACACGGTAGCTTTTACGCTGTTATTGGGCACTCCCTTGGCGGGATGGCGCTGTTCAATGCTATAGAACGTCATCAAATAACTAACCGTATAATCGTAATCGGCACACCAGCTTCAGTACCTTTTGTAGTGCAAGACTTTTGTGCTAAAATAGGTGGAGGGCCAAAAATGGCTGAGCGGATTTGTACCCGTATTAGCAAAGATTTTAACACGGAAATGGAAGCGATTTCCACAAATTATTTAGCACAAAAAAACAATCCGTACGGTTTGGTGCTTCATGATGAAGATGATTTAGATGTGCCCGTGGAAAATGGCAGAATAACCGCTGCCAATTGGCCTAATGGTACGTTACATATAACTAAAGGACTAGGACATAGGAGGATTTTAAATGATGAAAAAGTCATAAACATCATTTTAACATTTTTACAAACTGATTTTAATAAATAAGCAGCAAGATTATGGATAAGGAAAATAACTTTAAAGTACAGAAAACAGAAGAAGAATGGAAAAAAGAGCTTGGCGCAGAGCGCTACGCAATTTTACGCGAAGCCGGCACTGAACGTCCGTTTACCGGAGAATATAACATGCACATTGAAAACGGTGTGTACCATTGTGGTGCATGTAATGCTCCGCTTTTTGAAAGTACTTCTAAATTTGATGGGCACTGCGGCTGGCCAAGTTTTGATGCACCCATAGAAAAAGGTGCTATTATTGAAAAGTTAGACAAAACACATGGCATGATACGCACAGAAATTTTATGTGGTAGCTGTGGTAGTCATTTGGGGCACGTATTTAATGATGGCCCCACCGATACGGGGGTGCGCTATTGCGTAAACTCACTATCCTTAGGTTTTGATAAAAAGGATTAAGCTATAATTGGTTTTTTCTTTACCAGTAGCATTAAGCCAATAAAAGTGAGCAAGCCATTGATAATTAAATGCTCAAAACTAAATTTATAGCTGAAGCGCTCATCTGCAATAATGGTAATGTAGTAGCTGATAATTGGCGCGGCAAGCGCTACTAAAGGCACGTATATATCTTTTACCTTCCATTTTGTAAACAAGCCAAACGCAAATAAGCCTAATAGTGGCCCATAAGTATATCCCGCAAGGGTAAAGAGTTCAGAAATTACGGAAGCATCGGTAATGCTGTATTTAAAAATTAAAATTACCGCTAAAAGCAACAAGCTAAAGCCAAGGTGTACCCAAATACGAATTTTTTTTCCTTCCGTTTCTGATTTCTTTTCTATGCCTAAAAAATCTACGCTAAAAGAGGTTGTTAATGCGGTAAGTGCAGAATCTGCACTGCTGTAGGCCGCTGCTATTAAGCCAATAATAAACAATATTGGTAGTGCGCTACCTAAATTTCCACTTAGCGCTACGGCCGGAAAAAGTCTATCCTTTACTTCTTCAATGCCCGCAAAAGAAGCATAATCATAAAGCAAAACGCCTAAGGAGAGGAAAACTAAGTTTACCACTACCAAAATAATACTCAACCAAAACATATTTTTCTGTGCATCTTTTAAGCTACGGCAACTCAAATTTTTCTGCATCATATCCTGGTCTAAACCGGTCATTACAATGGTGATAAAAGCTCCACTAAAAAAGTTTTTCCAAAAGAATTTACTGTCTTTCCAATCATCAAAAAAGAAAATTTGGCTCATAGATGAATCAGAAATGTAACCGACTAAATCTTGCGAACCAATCAACTCATCTTTAATTAGATAAATGGCTATGCCTACGGCTAAAAGCATAAAAGCCGTTTGCAAAGTATCGGTCCAAATAATGGTTTTAATTCCTCCCCTAAACGTATATACCCAAATTAAGGCAATAGTTATGAATACTGTAAACCAAAAAGGAATGTTCAACGCACTAAAAATGGCGTAATCTAAAACAATGGCTACTAAGTATAGTCTAAAAGCAGCACCAATGGTACGTGAAAGCAAAAAGAAAAAGGAACCAGTTTTATGACTCCAAAAGCCAAAGCGTTGCTCTAAATAAGCATAAATGGAGGTTAGGTTTAAACGGTAATATAGCGGTAATAAAATCTTAATAATTACAGCATAGCCGAGAACATAGCCAAGCACTACTTGCATGTAACTAAATTGGCTGGATTCTACCCAACCCGGTACAGAAATAAAGGTTACGCCTGATAAGGAAGCGCCTACCATACCAAAGGCAACAATGTACCAAGGGCTTTGGCGGTTGCCTAAAAAAAATGAACTATTATCTGCTTTACCGCTAGTAAAATAGCTTACGGCTATTAGCAATAAAAAATACAGCAGTACGATTATAAGAATGGTAATGGCCGACATTTGAGAAATTTTCGGCAAATAAAGAATAAATTAGGGCTTTACCATGCATTAAAAGATATTTGCGCCATGAACATTCCTTCGCGATATTTAGAAAAAGCCGTAGATGAAATAGGAAGGCTGCCGGGCATTGGTAAAAAAACCGCCTTGCGCTTGGCTTTGCATATACTTGATTACGATGAACATGAGCTGCGTTCTTTAACAGAAGCTTTAACGCAACTTAAAGAAAAAGTGATGCGTTGCCAATCCTGCGGAAACCTTTCTGACAAGTTAATTTGTGAGATATGCAGTAATCCTCATCGCGATAAAGGTTTGATTTGCGTAGTGGAAGACATACGTGATGTAATGGCCATTGAAAATACCGGACAATATCGCGGAATTTATCATGTTTTAGGGGGAGTAATTAGTCCTATGGAAGGCATTGGCCCTGGGGAATTGAACATTACAACCTTGGTAGAAAAAGCAAAAACCAGTACTATTTCTGAACTTATATTTGGATTGGGTACTACAATGGAAGGCGAAACCACTACGTTTTATCTTTATAAAAAGCTAGCGGAATTTGATATTAAGCTTAGCAGCATTGCTCGTGGTATTTCCATGGGCGATCAATTGGAATATGCTGATGAAGTAACGCTGGCACGCAGCATTACTAATAGAATACCGTACGAAAGTTCGTTAAAGCAAAACGGATAACGTGAACGGCTCACAAAAAAAAACCGCATGGCTTTTAGCTACGCTAAATATTTTAGTGCGTGTGCCTTTTCTATTTATGGGCTACGGAAAAGAAGAAGATGCATGGAGCAATGTTATAAACGCCAAAATAATTAGCACTACCGGTGTTTATGAAGTATCACGCTTACCCGGCCACCCACTTTACGAGTTACTGCTCAGCTACCTTTATCCTTTTGCACATAACTATTGGCTTTTCAATGGTTTGTCTGCTCTTGCCAGCGGTTTTGCCGTGTATTTTTTTTATGCTTCTCTGGTAAAGTTAAAAATTGAAACAGCCTTTTGGCTGAGTGTAGCGCTAAGTTTAATTCCCGTTTTTTTTATAGCCGGCACGTTTACAATTGATTACAATTTTGCACTCTGCTTTATACTTATCAGCTTTTATCTTTTACTTTGCAAACAGTGGGTTTTTGCAGGTTTGGTAGTAGGTGTGGCCACAGGTTTTAGAATTTCTTCCATTGGCTTTATTTTGCCTTGGATCATTTGGATGTTGGCGGAAAAACAAAGCATTACAAACATGCTTAAGCTTTTGCTATCAGCACTTATGCTGGGTGCTTTAGCTTTTAAATTACCGTATGAAACTTATGGTATCAATTTTTTAGATTTTCATAAACCACCCTTCCCTAGTTGGCCAAATGTTTTGTATAAACTAAGTTTTGGTATTTGGGGTGTACCGCTTTTTCTTCTTCTTGTTACTTTGTTTCTTATAAATTTTAAAAGGTTAAAAAGCGTTGTTCAAAACAAAAAAGCCTTGTTTTTTATTTCGCTTGGCGCCCTACTTATGCAATTGCTAGTGTTTATGCGCCTTCCGTTTAAATCAGAATTTTTTATACCTGCCTTACCCTTTATTCTGCTTTTTATGGGTTTAATTATTACAAAAAAACAAGCAATTTATATAGCGGGCACTGCGTTTTTCTCGTGTTTCTTTTTTGGGTTCGATTACGCTGATGCTAGTCGTGGTGCAATACCTAGCCCGGTAGCTGTAAATTTTAAAGCCGGAAAGCACGAAGTTTTTTTTGATATTGTAAAAGGTCCGGCTTTTATTGACCAAAGCAAGCGCAAACAAAAAAGTCAGTTTGTAAAAGAAATTATGGTTTGGAGGGCAAGGCAAGATTATGCATACCACGTAATTACCGGTTGGTTTTGGGCAGAGTTAGCGGTAAAATTGCCGGAAGAAAGCATGGAAGGCTTTGATTATTTTAGCACCGAAGATGAATTAATTAATGCTTCTGCTTTGGGTAAAAACATTTATTACTTACCGAATATGAATGCTACAAATGCTGATGTTTACGGACATTATCTTGCCGATTCTTTAGGACAAGTGCTAAGGCCATTATGATAAAATTATCTATAGTTGTTGTAAACTACAACGTAAAATTCTTTTTGGAGCAGTGCCTTCAATCGGTTGAGCGTGCCCTTACTGGAATTTCAGCAGAAGTTTATGTGGTAGATAATGCTTCGGTGGACAACAGTATGCAAATGGTGGCAGAAAAGTTTCCGTGGGTAATAGCTATCAAAAACAAGGATAATGTCGGTTTTTCCAAAGCTAACAATCAAGCAATCCGCTTAAGCAAAGGCGAATACGTGTTGTTATTAAACCCCGATACCGTTGTAGAGGAAAACACATTTAAGCAAGTGCTTTCTTTTATGGATAAGCATGAAAACGCAGGTGCATTGGGCGTAAAAATGATTGATGGTAAAGGCAACTATTTACCTGAATCGAAACGTGGTTTGCCCACACCTATGGTTGCTTTTTACAAAATGTTTGGCTTTACGGCTCTATTTCCTAAATCAAAACGCTTTGCTCAATACTATTTAGGACATCTCTCTGAAAACGAAAACCAAGAAGTAGAAATTTTAGCAGGAGCCTTTATGTTGATGCGCGCTTCTGCATTGGAAAAATCAGGTTTGCTTGATGAAGACTTTTTTATGTACGGAGAAGATATCGATCTCTCGTATCGCATTATAAAAGCGGGTTATAAAAATTACTATTGTGCTGATACTTCTATCATTCATTACAAAGGCGAAAGCACCAAAAAAGGCAGTTTAAATTATGTGTACGTGTTTTACAACGCCATGGTGATTTTTGCGCAAAAGCATTTTTCACAATCTTATGCGCGCTTTTTTGGCTTATTCATACACTTGGCTATTTATTTACGCGCGGGACTTTCTATTTTCAAACGGTTTTTAAAAGCCATAAGCCTACCTGCCTTAGATGCGATATTACTTTTTAGCGGATTATTTTATATAAAAGAATATTGGGAAAATAATCACCGTTTTATTGAAGGTGGCGAATATCCGCTAGAATTTGTTCAAGTAGCGTTTCCCATTTACATAGGTATTTGGTTGATAAGTTTATTATTTAATGGAGCGTATAAAAAACCGGCTAAACTTTTTAGTTTGTTTAAAGGAGTTGCCTGGGGTACTATACTTATTTTGGTGGGTTACAGCTTGGTAGATAACACGTTTCGTTTTAGCCGCGCCATTATTTTATTAGGCGCTATTTGGGCGGCCTTAATTATTCCGGTTTCCCGATGGTTGTTGCAAAAAATATTCAAAATCAAATTGTTACAGCAAGCTGTGGCCGACAAACGTTTGGGTATTGTAGGAAATCTTGCGGAAGCAGAACGAGTAGAAAAATTGGTAAAACAGGCCAATGCAAATCTTTCCTTTGTAGGATTTATTGATAGCAATGGCAACAACACCAAACAAGAAAAGTACATTGGTAACTTGGATAATGTGGCAGAATTAAGCCGCATTTTTGCCTTAGATGAAATTATTTTTTGTGCCAAAGATGTGGATAGTGAGCGTATTTTCAGCTGCATGGCTCTATTAAATCCACTTAAAGTGGAGATAAAAATTGCGCCCAGCCAAAGTGATTTTGTAATAGGCAGTAATTCTATTGATCACCAAGGAAGTTGGTACAGCGTGCAGTTTAATGATCTTTCTAAACCAGAAAACAAACGAGCGAAAAGAGCTTTTGATTTCTTTTCCGCCTTGCTTCTGCTGCTCTTTTCGCCTCTTTTAATTTGGTTTACCAAAAGGGTAAGTTTGGCACAAGCGTATTACGTATTGGTAGGAAAATATACTTGGATAGGATATGATAAAAATGCTGATACAGCACATTTGCCTAAAATTAAAAACGGAATATTTACAACTACCGCTCGTTTAAGCACCAATTTAATTGATACTAAAACAGCCAATCAGCTTAATCAACTGTATGCAAAAGAGTACAATACAGAAACAGATTTAAAATACGTGTGGCAAAATTTATTTTGGAAGTAGTGTAAAAACCTAGCCTTAAGGTTAAACAATTTGTGGGTTTTTATTTTTTACCTTTGGCGCCCTACACGAAGAATAGAAGCGAATTAAATCAAAAAACTATACATGGCACAAGTAGAACTCATCATGCCCAAAATGGGAGAAAGTGTGGCTGAAGCTACCATTATAAAATGGTTGAAAGAAGAAGGCGACAGCATTGACATGGAGGAAGCAGTACTTGAAATAGCAACGGATAAAGTTGATAGTGAAGTGCCTTCGCCCACCGAAGGTATTTTGAAAAAGAAGCTTTTTGGCGAAGATGATGTTGTAAAAGTTGGTGAACCAATAGCCATTATTGAAACCGGTGGAGCAAGTGAAAACACCGATGCACCGGAAGAAACTAAGGAAGCACCTAAAGAAACAGAGCATAAAGAACCGGCTAGAGCAAATGATGCAGAACGCATTGTAAATAATGGTATGAATACCGCCAACGTAGCGGAGGTACCTAGAAGTTCTAACGGTAATTTTTACAGTCCTTTGGTACGCAGCATTGCCAAGCAAGAAAATGTGAGTGTGGAAGAATTAGACACACTTACCGGTTCTGGTGCGGAAAACCGCGTTACCAAAAAAGATATTATGGATTATGTGGAAAAACGTACATCCAAATCACAGGAAAGCCCAGCGCCACAGGAAGTGAAAAAAGAAGAACCTAAAGCTGAAACGCCAAAACCACAAGCCTCTGCTCCTTCTCCAGCGCCAACAGGTAAGATTGAAGTAAAAAGTGCGCCACCGGTAAAAAGTGCTGAGGGTGATGAGATTATACCTATGGACAGAATGCGCAAGATGATTGCGGAACACATGGTGATGAGTAAGCATACCTCTCCCCACGTAACTTCTTTTGTAGAAGTAGATGTTACCAACATGGTAAAATGGAGAAACAAAATTAAAGATGGATTTGAAAAGCGCGAAGGAGAAAAAATGACTTTTACACCTCTTTTTATGGAGGCGGTTATAAAGGCCATTAAAGATTTTCCCATGATAAACGTGGCCGTAGATGGCACCAACATTATTAAGCGTAGAGATATAAATATTGGTATGGCGGCTGCTTTGCCTAGCGGTAATTTAATTGTACCTGTTATTAAAAAGGCAGATCAACTAAACCTTATTGGGCTTACAAAAACGGTGAATGACTTGGCAAGACGTGCGCGCGAAAACAAGTTAATGCCCGATGAAATATCTGGAGGTACGTTTACACTTACCAACGTAGGAACTTTTGGAAACGTAATGGGCACGCCTATTATTAACCAACCACAAGTAGCCATTTTAGCAACGGGTAGTATTAATAAACAGCCAGCCGTTGTAGAAACAGATGAAGGTGACTTTATAGCTATCCGTAGCAAAATGTTTTTATCGCACAGCTATGACCACCGTGTGGTAGATGGAGCGTTAGGAGGTATGTTTGTAAGGCGTGTGGCTGATTACTTAGAAGCTTTTGATGTAAACAGAGAAATTTAAGAACAAAGAAAAATCCGGTTTCTACCGGATTTTTTATTTAAAGTATTCTACAAATTTTTAACACCAAACTAATTGTATGGAACTAAAACTAACACGCCCTATTTGCTTTTTTGATTTAGAAACCACCGGCATAAATCTTACTAAAGATCGTGTGGTGGAAATAAGTATTTTAAAAGTTTTCCCTAATGGAAACAAAGAAAGTAAAACTTGGCTGGTAAACCCTGAACGCCCCATACCAGCAGAAACTACTGCACTGCATGGCATTGACGATGCTAAAATTGCGAATGAGCCTACTTTTAAAGAATTAGGGCATCGCATACATGACATGATTAAGGATAGTGATTTGGCGGGTTATAACTCAAACAAATTTGACATTCCTATGCTGGCCGAAGAGTTTTTACGTGCAGAAATTGATTTTGATTTTAGCAAAAGACTAGCTGTGGATGTGCAAAATATTTTTCACAAAATGGAAAAACGCACGCTTGGCGCTGCTTACGTTTTTTATTGTGATAAAACGTTGGATAACGCGCACACCGCTGAGGCGGATACAAATGCTACCTATGAAATTTTAAAGGCACAATTAGACAGGTATCCTGATGATTTAGAGAATGATGTAAAGCAACTTTCAGAATTTAGTAATCGTTTTAGAGCCGCTGATTTTGCCGGGTTTATTACCTTAAATGATAAAGATGAAGAAATATTTAGTTTTGGAAAATATCGCGGCAAGCGTGTAGAAGATGTATTTGATCAAGACCCCGGTTATTACGGTTGGATGCAAAAAGCAGAATTTCCGCTTTACACTAAAAAAGTACTAACCGCCATAAAGCTAAGAAAGCTGCAACAATGAAAATAATTTGTATTGGTAGAAATTATGCTGATCATGCTAAGGAATTGAACAACGCACTACCTACTGAACCCGTGATTTTTTTAAAACCAGAAACCGCTTTAATTCCCAAACGAAATCCATTTTTTATTCCTGATTTTAGTAAAAATGTGCAATATGAACTAGAACTTGTGGTGCGCATAAATAAAATTGGCAAGCACATTCAAGAAAAATTTGCCGCTAACTATTACCATCAAATTACGGTAGGTTTAGATTTTACCGCACGCGATTTGCAACAAGAGTTAAAAGAAAAAGGATTGCCGTGGGAAAAGGCAAAAGCCTTTGACAACTCAGCAATGCTTGGTAAATGGATTGATTTGGCCGATAATAATATTCAAGATTTAAATATAAAACTATTTAAAAACGAAATAGTTGCACAAAAAGTAAATACAGGTGAAATGCTGTTTTCAGTAAATAAAATTATTAGTGAAGTTTCAAAATATTTCACCTTAAAAATTGGTGATGTCATTTTTACCGGCACTCCTTCTGGTGTAGGCCAAGTTTTGCCTAACGATAATTTACGCGGTTTTATAGCCGAGCAAGAACTCTTTAATCTTAACGTAAAATAATTAAAGTCGCACTTTAATAAACGCACCTGTATAAGTGCATATAGATGCATATATTTGTGGGTACAGCAGATAATAAAGATAAATTAAGTTTATATTTTATGAGGAAGTTTATACTCCTAGTTGGTTTAGTAGTTTTTGGCCTCTCCGCCAACGCACAAATTGACACCGTAATTAAAGAAAATTTTGAAGGAACCCCTAGAATTCCGGCTGATTGGGTGTATCCTCCAAGTTGGCGCGATACCACTTCGGTATTTGTTTCCGCAAATCATTCCCTTTTAAATTCAGGTAAACAAGCTCCGCGCTATACCGATACTTTAGAGTTTCCGGTTTTCAGTACACAAAATGGAAAGCGTTTTGTGTTTTTTAGCTATTACCAAATTGCAAAACTGTATTTCTTAAGTTTCGCGAGTGTTCAAACGTCTATTGATAGTGGTGTTACTTGGCAACCTGCTTTAACTACGGAATATAGAGGCCCCGTACCTGGATTTGCGCAAACAACTTCTCCTCCCGCCCCTACGCGATTTAATCCTGTTGTGTATAGTTTTGACAATAATATATGGCAAACAACCGCTAATTCAAATCCAACAAATTCATGGTGGAGAAGAGAATCGTATGATTTCACCAACGTTTTTGAAGGCCCTGCCGGTTTAGGATATAAAAATTGTCAAATAAGATTTTTAGTAGATTATGCAGGTAAATTTCCGGCCACAACACCAATGGGGCCTACCACTTTTGGTTCCGGTTTTTATTTAGATGATATCTTATTGTTAAAATCATCTTGCGAGTTAACCCCGCCAAGTATGACGTTTACGTATGCTCAAAATCCCAATACGCAAGGTGGTCTTGGTTGTATAGCCAACAAACCGGAAAACGGTATTGTAAGAGATACTGCTGGTACTTATTATGTGGCCGTTGCTGCAAGAGATGATACTTCTGGTATAGCGGATATTGTACTGCGTTGGAGAAAAAAAGGAACTACCACTTGGAATATTGATTCTTTAAATACAACCGGGCATACACCGTTTATAAATGGTATTGCCGGCTGGCAAGAGTATAGAGATACCTTAAGAAATATATTGGTGGGCGATACCGTAGAGTATTTTTTAAGAGCGTATGATAACGCATGTCCTAACACATCACGTCTTCCTGATTCGCTTGTTCAACCCTATTACACCTTTTACCCAGAACCAGGCTATCCTAATAAATGTGGAAATCCATTTTGTGGCGTATTACCCACTATCGTGAGTACTTTTCCTTGGGTTGAAGATTTTGAATCTCCGGAATTTCTAATAGGACAAGGGCCGGGTAGTGATCCTGCTAGCAACTTGTATAGAGGAACATTTCCTGCTGGCGATGTTACTGGAAAATACTGGACAGTTGCTCCCAACCCAACACAAACGGGTTATGCGTGGTCGGTTAGAGGTACTTCTCCTACCGCAACTAACCTTACAGGTCCATTTAGTAATCATACTCCCTCTGGCACACAATATCTATATACTGAAGCTGATCAAGGTAGTTTTGGAAGTTTTACTAACCTTGTTACTCCTTGTATTGATTTAACCAACCAAACAGGTTGTATGGCTTGGGAATTTTGGTATCACATGTATGGAGATCAAATTAATAGAATTTCAGTAGAAATAGATGATGGAACCAACAACGCCCAATTTACACCTGTAGATACAATAACAGGGCAACAGCAAGATAGCGCTACCCAGCAATGGAAAAGATTTATTGTTGATTTAACCCCTTATGTAGGAACGTTTGTACGTTTAAGATTAAAAGCTTTTAGAGGTGCGGGGGTTAGAGGGGATATGGCTATTGATGATTTTAAAGTATTTAAACCTCAGCCTAAGGAGTTTGAGGTGTTGGAACTTCAATCACCATGTGTTGGAAATTGTACGTACACTTCAGCTGAAGATGTGACAATTACATTCCGTCATGCAGGTTGTGATGATGTAACGTTTATTCCTTTTGCTTACCAAATTAATAACGGACCAATTGAACGAGACTCCATCTATGGAAGCTTTTCCACAGGAGATATAGGGAGTTTTACCTTTAAGCAAAAAGCTAATTTAAATATGATTGGTAATTACCGAGTTAAAGTATGGACAGATGATCCTTTAGATGCAAATAAAACTAATGACACCTTAATCAGTAAAAATATTGAAGTAACTTCTCTATTTTCAAATTTTCCGTATGTCGAAAAATTTGAAGGAGGTATAGTAGGTAGTCGTAATTTTAGTTTTACTAATTCAAACTTTAAGCTTACGAATGGTAAAGATAAAAATTACGGTTGGCAAATTGGTCGTGAATTGACGCCAACCCGAAATACAGGTCCTTGGAGAGGATATTATTTTGAGGCTGATGGTAAATATGCGTACACTTCTTCTTCTACTTCCGCAGGTGCTGCTACAGGTAACGTAAATACTTTTTTACAAACCACCAAATGTTTTGATTTTACAGGAATGAGTAATCCTCAAATGACATTCTTATATCATATGTATGGTGCAGATATTAACCGTTTGGAAATTGAGTATGCATTGGAAAATTCTTGTGAAAATTGGCAATTAGTAACTGGTAGCACTATTCTTAGAAGTTCAGTTGCAAGTACTTTTACTAATGAGGTAAGTGATTGGCAAGTGGCTAAAGTGGACTTGTTACAGTTAGCTGGATTAAAGGTTAAAATTAGGATTAAAGGTAGTAGGTCTGCTGGCGGTGCTTCGGCAGATATTGCTATTGATAATATCCACGTTTATAATAAATCAACCAATGATGTTGGTATAAGCAGATTACAACGCCCTAATATTGCGATTTCTGCCGAAGGTAACACAGTTCCGCGTGTACGTATTGAAAATTATACAGATAACGATATTTCCAATGTTCCTTTAGTTATTGAAATAATACCGCTTTGTAATCAAGGCACTCCACAAACCTACCGATACACTACTACATCCACTGTAAATGCTAATAGCAATATTGATGTAGACTTTGATATTGTAAATTCTACCCCACCCTTAGTATACCCAGTTGGTGAGTTTGTAATGAAAGTATATACTGATTTAACTGGCGATGGCTTTGCTGAAAATGATACGGTTAAGAAAAACGTAACGCGCCTTGGCCGTTTTGCAATACCTTTTTCAGATAACTTTGATAGTTGCGCTTTTTCTTCTACCGGTTTTGCCCCCACGGGTTCTGGTTTTCGCCAATGGGAGTTGGGTAATCCTGGAACTCCATTTTTAAATGGCTTTTCTACTCCTAATGCATGGACGGTTAATAAAGAAGGAGCAATTGTTACAGGAACATCAGAAGTGCTGCTGTTACCTTCTTTTTATGGGTTTGACTCCATTTTTGCTGCGGAAGTATTCTTTTATCACAACGGAGCTTTTACAAATAATGCTGCGGGAACAATTGAATATTCCGATGGTAGAGTAGCCGGAAATTGGTCTCCCGTGGTGGGATCAGATCCAACGCTGGGTTTAAATTGGTTTGGTAGTGCGGTAGGAACAAATGCTGATAATAAATTAATTAGTGGTGCTAAGCCTAATGGTACTGGTGGTTGGACTAACGGGTTGGATCCTAATGGTTGGACACCTAGTTGGTATCCTGTGGATTTCTTCAATACCTCTACTGCAGACTTAGCAATGAGATTTAGGTTTAATTCAAATTTATCTCCAGGTACCGTTATTGGTGGTTGGTCTATTGACAATTTTGCTGTTATAGTGCCTCCCCAACATTCTGCCTCACCGGTAAAGTTAACAACGGTTAATCCTTTACCAGTGCCTGGTAATGCACAACCATTAGCAATAACTGTACAAAATACAGGTAAGCAATTGCTACGTACGTATGTGCAGCAAGTGATTTGGGATGTTAATTTACCTCAAGCTCAAAGACTTGTATTAGATCCAGATACTGTATATTTAGATTCGGCTACCGTGTTTATTACAGAAGGTAAAAAAGTATTAAGACAGTACAAATATGTAATTCCAGCAGCAAATGCAACAGCCGGGCTGCATGATGTATGTGTAATTACTACTTATCCAAATTTTAAAAATAAAGATGACCGACCGCAAGACGACACCTTATGCGTGCAAATTAGAGTATTAGATGAATTTATATTTGATAATACTACAAATAGTGAATATTGCAATAATTTTGATGGCCCCGCTACCACGTTTGATTTTTTTGGACTGAATAATTATACATATGAATCAGACCCTAAACGATACAGCTGGGAAAAAGGAGTACCAATACAGTTTCCAGCAGCTTTTTCTGCCCCTAATGTTTGGATGACCGATTTGGACAATAATTATAAATCAAGAGATAGTTCATCTTTATATACACCGGTATTTGTGGTGCAAAAAGATACAAATTATGAAGTTTCATTTATGCACTACTTTGAAACCGAACGCGCAACCGATGGTGGTGTATTTATGGTTTCAGACAATGGCGGTAAAAATTGGCAAACCATTGGCTTTAGTGCCGAAAAAAATTGGTACAACACGCGTTTTGTAAATGCTCTAGATATTATTAAACCAGGATGGTCTGACACTTCAGGTGGATGGGATTCGGCTAGATATGTATTTAACTTTGCACAAGGCGATCAAGTTATTTTTAAATTTAGATTTGAATCTGATTGGGATATAGAGTATGCAGGTTGGGCAATTGATGACTTCTGCCTAAAGCAAACTGCAGAAGGTGCAGGTTTTGTAATAGGACAGGAAGAATTCAACCCTATTGAAAGTACTTTCTTTGGTGAGTTAGCACCAAACCCTTCACGTGAGATTAGTGCCCTACCCTTTAGCATTCCAGAAAATAGGGAAATGCGTATAATGGTAACAAATATGATGGGACAAATGGTAGATATGCGTACTGAGAAATTTGAAAGAGGATCTAATGCTATTTACTTTGAAACAAATAAATGGCAATCAGGCATGTATAATATTAATATTTCTTTTGAAGGAACTACTATTAATAGAAAATTGATTGTAAGACATTAAACCAAGTGCTAAGAATACTAAAAAGCCCCGCCATATTGTGCGGGGCTTTTTTTGTGCCATAAATTCAGTGTTAAAAGAGATCTACCTGACGGATTAACAGTTAAGAGTAAATGTATTCGATTTGGAACTATAATTGACCTAGCGGCAGAAACAACAAAATGGATCAGAATAAATTCACTATAAAAACTCAACAGGCTATTCAGCAAGCACAGTTGATCGCCCAAAACAGTAAAAACCAATCTATAGAAGTTGGTCATCTTTTATTAGCTCTTTGGGAAACCGATGAAAGCGTAATCTCCTTTCTCTTAAAAAAACTGGGAGTTTCCACAGATGTGTTTTCAAAAACAATACAAGGCATTGTGCACTCCTACCCAAAAGTAGAAGGTGGCAATATTTACCTAAGTCAAAATGTAAATCGCTTATTAAATGAAGCACAAAACTTACTCAAAAGTTGGGGTGATGAGTTTGTAGCCATTGAGCACCTCTTGTTAGCAGCACTGAAAATAAAAGATGAAGCAAGTAGTTTTTTGAAAGATCAAGGCGTAACGGAAAAAAATCTAACTGAAGCCATAAAACAACTGCGCAACGGAAAAACGGTAACATCAGCTTCTGCAGAAGAGAATTACAATGCCTTAAATAAATATGCACGCAACCTAAATCAGCTTGCCGCAGATGGAAAATTAGACCCTGTAATTGGTAGAGATGAAGAAATTAGGCGTGTACTTCAAATACTATCTCGAAGAACTAAAAATAACCCCATATTAATTGGTGAGCCCGGTGTGGGAAAAACCGCCATTGCAGAAGGCATGGCGCACAGAATTATAAAAGGTGATGTACCCGAAAATTTAAAAGAAAAGCAAATTTTCAGTTTAGACATGGGCGCTTTAATTGCCGGTGCTAAATATAAAGGTGAGTTTGAAGAACGCTTGAAAGCTGTGGTAAAAGAGGTTTCAGAATCTGACGCAAGTGTAGTGTTGTTTATTGATGAAATTCACACATTAGTGGGCGCAGGCGGTGGTGAAGGTGCTATGGATGCGGCAAATATTTTAAAACCCGCTTTGGCCAGAGGTGAGTTACGCGCTATTGGAGCGACCACCCTAGCGGAATATCAAAAGTATTTTGAGCGGGATAAAGCATTAGAACGAAGATTTCAAAAGGTGATGGTAGATGAGCCGGATTCTGATTCTGCAATTTCCATAATGCGTGGTATTAAAGAAAAGTATGAAACTCATCATAAAGTGCGTATTAAAGATGAAGCTATTTTAGCTTCTGTGGAATTATCGCAGCGTTATATTACCGACCGTTTTCTTCCCGATAAGGCCATTGATTTAATTGATGAAGCAGCAGCAAAACTGCGTATGGAAATCAACAGTAAGCCAGAAGAAATTGACGTGTTAGATAGAAAAATAATGCAGCTTGAAATTGAGCTAGAAGCCATTAAACGTGAAAACGATGAAGGAAAAGTTCAGAATATAAAACGTGAGCTTTCCGATTTTAATGAATCGAGAAATACGCTTTCCGCTCAGTGGGAACAAGGGAAATCTGTGGTGGAAGGTTTGCAACAAGCCAAAGAAGAAATTGAAAACTTAAAGTTAGAAGCTGAACGAGCAGAGCGAGCCGGTGATTATGGGAAAGTAGCAGAAATAAGATATGGCAAATTAAAGGAAGCCGAAGCTAGCTTAAAAAAGTATGAGGCCGAAATAAACGAAATGCAAAACGGCAAAACTTTAATTAAGGAGGAAGTAGATGCAGAAGATATTGCTGATGTAGTAAGCCGCTGGACAGGAATTCCCGTAAGGAAAATGCTAGAAAGTGATAAAGCTAAACTCTTGCGTTTGGAAGATGAATTACACAAACGTGTGGTAGGCCAAAATGAAGCAATAATGGCTGTAGCCGATGCAGTGCGCAGAAGTAGAGCCGGTTTACAAGATGAAAATAGACCCATTGGTTCATTTATATTTTATGGAACTACCGGAGTTGGAAAAACAGAATTAGCCAAAGCGTTGGCCGAGTTTTTATTTAATGATGAGAATGCGCTAACGCGAATTGACATGAGTGAATATCAGGAAAAGCATTCAGTAAGCCGCTTAATTGGCGCACCTCCAGGATACGTTGGGTATGATGAAGGGGGGCAACTTACTGAAGCTGTGCGTAGAAGACCGTATAGTGTAGTGCTGCTTGATGAAATTGAAAAAGCACATCCTGATACGTTTAATATTTTATTGCAAGTGCTTGATGAAGGCCGCTTAACTGACAATAAAGGACGAGTGGCTAATTTCAAAAACACCATTATCATCATGACATCTAATATTGGTTCAAACCTAATACAAGAAAGATTTGAAGCAATTACAGAAGAAAACAGATACGAAGTTTTGGAAAATACGCAGAATGAAATTATGCAGTTGATGCGAAAAACGGTGCGTCCGGAGTTTTTGAATAGAATTGATGAAGTGGTGATGTTTGCCCCATTAAGTAAAGCGGATATTATTCAAGTGGTGGAAATACAATTAGCGCAATTGAAAAAACGCTTGAAAAAGCAGCATATTTTAATTGATGCCACACCAAGTGCTATTAAATATTTAGCTGACGTTGGGTTTGATCCACAATTTGGTGCACGCCCAATAAAACGTGTAATTCAAAAACGTGTAATGAATGAGCTTTCTAAAGATGTATTGGCCGGAGCAGTAGAACGTGATTCATTAATTTTGATTGATACAGAAAAAGACAGTTTGATTTTTAGAAATGAGCGAGGGCAAACATCTTCGGTGGAGTAAAAACATAGTATTAATGAACAGTTGTTTTATCAAGTAGGTTGTTTTGAAAACTATGTCCTCTTGGATGGACTGGTGGGAAACGTGCCGAGGGAGGATGCTTTTCAAAGAAATTATACTGATATCAAAAACCTGATTTTAAATCGCATTTAGAACAAAATAAAGGGCGCAGCTTATGCTGCGCCTTTTTTATTGACTAGCTCTAAACTTTGCAACATTTATTAAATGCTGGCGATAATTTTCGCCAAAGCTGTGGTAACCGGGGCGTTCAGGATCAGCTACCATAAAAATAAAGTCATGCTGTGGCGCATTTAGCACCGCTTCAATACTACTGCGGGCAGGAATTTTAATAGGTCCGGGTGGCAAACCCAAATTTTGATAGGTATTATAGGGAGATGCATATTCCAAATCTTTATAATACACCCTTGTGATGCGCCTCTTTGGGAAATCTAAATTGATTCCATAAATAACGGTTGGATCCGATTCCATTTTTATATTCTGCTTTAAGCGATTTAAGTAAAGCCTTGCTACCAAAGGCTTTTCATCACTTTTTATAGTTTCTTTCTCCACAATGCTAGCCAAGGTTATTGCTTCTAACGGGGTTAAGCCTTCTTTTTCGGCTTTTTCTTTTCTTGCATCCGTCCAATAAGTTTTATACTCGCGCAGCATACGTTCCAGTACCTTATTAGGCGTAGTCGTCCAATAAAATTCGTACGTATTGGGTATAAAAACGGACGTTACCGTTTGCGGATTTAAGTCGTAAGCATTTAAATTTTCACCTGAATTAAAAAAGGTCAAAAAAGTCAAACTATCGTCCATTAAGTATTTGCTTAATCTACCTGATAATTCATAAATATCACTAATGTCATGGAGCGTTACATTTAAAGGTGTTTGATTACCAGCAATAAGCATATTTAAAAGCCCATTGTTAGTCATGTTGTTTTTAAGGCGATACCTACCGGGCTTCAAGTTTCCCTCCACCCCTTTTCTATCTGCCCATTTCTTAAAATCTTTACGATTTTTTAAATATCCATAAGCGTCTAAGGTGTCTAAAAAGCTATTAAGAACTGTGTTTGGATACACCTTTACAACACCACTTTTCGTTTCTGAAACTTCTATATTGGGTAAATATCCAGCCTTGTATTCGGTGTAGCCAAAGTAGCAGGCAAACGCAAACAAAACCACACCAATAAGTATTACAATTTTTTTCAATGTCCCATTTGTTTTAATGTTTCTACGGCTTTCGTGTTTTTAGGATTTATCCGAACGGCCTGCTCTAAGGCATTTTTCAGTGCGGTTTCATTCTGCTCCAACAAAGCTAATTGCGCCACATTCATCCAACCTTGTTCGTAATCAGGATACTGTTGCGTTAGTATGGTTAAATGCGTTTTGGCTTCTGTATAATTTCCTTTTACCAAAAGTATAAACGCCAAATTATTTAAGCCACTTCTATTTCTTGGTTCTTCGGTCAACACTTCTCGGTACAACTTTTCCGCTTCATTTTTTCCACCGGTTACGTTTACAGCGTCTGCCAATTTCACTTTAAAATCAGCAACATACGGTGCTAATGCTATTGCTTTACGCAGATAAGGAACAGCGCTTGCAGCCTTAGCTTGCTTCAGATATGCCTCCCCTATTCTATAATGAAACCAGGCATCTGAGTTTTCAAAATTTTTGGTAGAGTGGCTTCTTGCTAAATTTAAAACTCCTTGCTTTTCCGCTAATTTGGTTATTTCTGCAAACTTTTGCTGTAAGCTCAACAAATGCACTTGCAACACAACTTTAGAAGGTTCCGAATATTTCTGCAAAAGCAAACTTGCACTATCTAACATAAACAGCTCTCCGCCAAAGCGTTCATATTGTTGTAAATAGGCCATTATTTTACTTCGCGTAGATGGTTTTGTATTGTTTACCGCTACCAAACCTAAAAATGCACCCAACTTTTGGGTTTTGGTTTTTTCGGTTGGTTTTCTAATATAATGGTCGTGTACCGTTACGTGAGGAATGTCAGTAGAACCAGACGGTGGCATGTGGCAACTTACGCAGTTATTGTCTTTAGCTGCCAAAAGTGCTTCCTCTTCAGTACAAAAGTTTCGTTTTTCCGTTGTATGGCATCCCACGCAAGTGGAATTGAAACTTTTAAGATTGGTGTTTTTTACTGAAACATGTGGATTGTGGCAACTAATGCAATTAAAGTTACCACTTGCTGCTTTAAAGCACTTACTCATTTTCAATCTATCAGCATGAGAAGCCATTATAAACTGGTCTTCGTCATTTTCGTAGCGCGGCAAATACACGTCCATTACTGAACTAAGTTGCATACCCGGCTTAAAGGAAAAGAAACTCTTATCGGCTTGTAGCACCGCATTTCCTTGCAAATGGCAACGCTGACAAACCTCAAATTGTAACTGCGTATTTAACTTTTTGGGATTTACAATGGAATAGTCAATCTCATTTGCGGTATCTACCAGCAAACCGGCACTTACCCGTTTTACGTGTACTTCACCCGGGCCATGGCAGCGCTCACAATCAATGCCTTTAGGTACATTGGTGAATTTATTATAAGAACCTTCTACAAAACCGGTAGGCATTGCATTGTGACAGCTCATACATTCTAAACCAATTGATCTATCAAACCTGCTGTTACCACCATTTTCATATCCAGGGGGTAAATCCAATTTTCCTTTTTGCGCATACCACGTAAAAGGCGCTTGAAACAAATGATTATTTATGCTAAAAATGTGTGAATTAGTGTGCTGTCCGCTGCCTACAACGTAATCTATTTTTTGCAAAAGCTTGTGTATCGTATCGCCCTTTTCTAGCCTATATTCCTTTACATAAAGCAATGTATCACCTTTCCAAAAAGGTTGGTAATACATGTTCAGCGTGGCGTCATATACTGATTTACCGTTAAAAGAACCAATACTTTTTGCCGTATCAGCTTTGCCAAAACTCATACCCATACCGGTTTCAGAAAACGTGCTATGAATTTTAGCATGGCAAGTTTTACAAGTCGTCATACCTACATAACCCACGCTATCATTGTGGTTTAGGTAAACACCCTCGGTTATAGCTACGGTAGTTTCGGGTATTACCTCCTCTTGGCAAGTGGCTAAAATGCCGATTGCAATCACCAAAAAAAATAAAACCACTGCACTCCTTTTCATTTATCCTTCTCTAAGCATCAATTGATAAACCCCAACATCTGTAAAGCCATTTTTCGTTTTGCGCCAAGCTTTTTTTGTACCTGTTTTTATAAAGCCCACCGCTTCAAATAAACCAATGCTTGCGGTGTTTTCCAATGAAATTTCGCTGTGTATTTGGTTTAATAATAAGTATTCTGCGCAATATTTAATAACCGCTTTTAAAGCGAATGTTGCATACTCTTTTCCTCTATATTTTTCAGACACTAAAATACCCACGCCCACTCTACCATTGCGCTCATTAAACTCAAACAAATCAACGGCTCCAATGGCCTCTTTCGCTGTGTTTTCTATTATAAACCGTTGTTGCCCTGTTTCATAAATAGTGCTGCTTTGCGCGATGATGTACTGCTCCATTTGCGCACGGCTGTAAAAACTCAACTCCTCGTTATAAGGAAATAAATGCACATCATTTTCCCATTCATACAGCAAATTTAAGTCCTCGGGTTCTACCGCACGAAGTTGTATTAATCTGTTTTTTAGCATTATAGTTCTATTGTTCCGTCAAATACAAAAGTAGCTTTGCCACTAAGCCAAATGTTACTATACGCCCCATTACTTTCCTCAAAGCTTAAACCTAAATCTCCACCTTTAGTATGTACTTTGATATTATTGTGCTTTAAATTTCCTGCAGCATAACCTACTATGGCAGCAGCTGTAACGCCTGTTCCACAACTGTATGTTTCATCTTCCACGCCACGTTCGTAGGTACGCATTTGCAGCGTATCGTTACCTAAAATCTCTATTAAATTTACATTGGTTCCTTCTTTTGCGTACTCGCTAGAATATCTAATTTTCTTTGCAATGTGTAATAAATCCGCTTGCATAATATCTGATGCAAAGCGTATGTAATGTGGAGATCCTGTATCCGTAAAATAATCATTCTCCTTTTTTTCTACCTTATCTACATTACCCATTTTCAATCGTACTATTTCGCCTACTTCCGCTTCATGCAGGCCATCAATGGCTATAAAAGTGTAAGTTTTTCCGGTTATCCCGATATCTTTTGCAAACTGAGCAATACATCTACCACCATTCCCACACATGCTACTTTGCGCGCCATCACTATTATAATACACCATTTCAAAACTATAGCCCTCCAAATTCTGTAATAGGATAAGCCCATCGGCACCAATACCAAAACGCCTGTTGCACAAAAAATTTATTTCACTTTTAGTAAGTCCGTTATATTTACCTTCACGGTTGTCAAGCATCACAAAATCGTTGCCCGTACCTTGGTATTTTTTAAATTGAATAATCATAAATGTTTATAAAACATGGCTGTTAAAAAGCTGTTAAACCCACTGCCAGCATAACAATAAGATTGCCGGTGGAACAGTTATTGAACAACAAAAATGACAAATTTTAAATAGATAAACGATGAATAATATAGCTAAAATTTTCTTGGTTTCTGCCCTTGGCGGAGCCTTAACCTTAGGCACTTACAAACTTTTTTTAGAGCCTAAACCTCAAAGCACAATTTTTCAGTCGGCCCAGCCCACCTATAAAAATACCGGATTGGCCACAGAAACGGTAAGCTTTACCGAAGCAGCGGAAAAAACAGTAAATAGTGTAGTGCACGTAAAAACTGCTGTGAGTACTCGTGGCGCACAAACACCTTTTGATATTTTCTTTGGAAATGGGGCTCCACAATCGCCTAGAATGCAAATGGGAAGTGGATCTGGCGTAATTGTAAGCAACCAAGGCTACATTGTAACCAACAATCACGTGGTAAATAACGCGCAAAGCATAGAGGTTTCTTTAAATGATGGCCGCAATTATACAGCTGAAGTAATCGGCACCGACCCAACCACCGACATTGCCTTGATAAAAATTGACCTGAAAGATGCACCATTTTTAACCTTTAGTAACTCTGATGAAGTACGCTTAGGCGAATGGGTATTAGCGGTTGGAAATCCTTTTAACCTTACCAGCACCGTAACAGCGGGTATTATAAGTGCTAAAGGAAGAAGTTTAGGAATAATAAACGATAGAACAGCTATTGAATCCTTTTTACAGACTGATGCAGTTGTAAACCCTGGAAACAGCGGTGGTGCTTTGGTAAATACGTATGGTGAATTAATTGGAATTAATACTGCCATTAGCACACATACCGGCTCTTTTGAAGGTTATTCGTTTGCGGTGCCTTCTAACATTGTGAAAAAGGTGGTGGAAGATTTACTAGAATTTGGAACGGTGCAGCGTGCTTTCATTGGGGTGAATATTTCAGACATTACGCCACGCCTTGCGGAAGAATTAAAATTAACAGAAACCCTTGGGGTATATGTTGGCGGAGTAACTACTAACGGTGCTGCGCAAGAAGCTGGTATTGAAACTGGAGATATTATTTTGGAAATAAACAACAACCGTGTAAACAAGAGTAGCGAACTGCAAGAGTTGGTGGGTAGAAAACGACCCGGTGATGTGGTAAATGTGAAAGTATTACGCGGAAGTAAGGAAGAAAATTTTAAGCTTACGCTTAAAAATATAAACGGCACCACTAAAGAAGTAAAACGCGAAGCAAGCTTTACTAGCCGACTTGGCGCACAGCTAGAGCCTATTGGGAGTAATTTAAAATCGCGCTTAGGTATTACGTATGGTTTAGAAATAAGCAAATTGGGTAGCGGCATTTTAGGCGAACAAGGTATTCCTGAAGGTTTTATAATTACTAGAATAAACCGCAAAGAGATTAGAAACGAAACAGATATTAATGATGCGGTGGGTAATTTAGATAAAGGCGACCCCGTAGTAATACAAGGATATTTACCAAATGGTAGAGCTAAATACTTTGCCTTCGGATACTAAACTTAGTGTATTTGATACACTTAATAAACCCTTCTAAAGTCTTGTTTTAGAAGGGTTTATTTTTGAGTTTAAATCTTGTCTTTAGTAAAGGGTAAGCTTACATTTGCGCAAATTTAAACCCCTTCAATTTATAACAAATGAGTGAGGTATTCAACTATGAATCATCTGTGAAAGAACAGATTGGAAAAGAAAAAGCTGCGGCTGAATTTATTAAAAAAACAATGGATCTTTACTTAGATAAAGGCATTGAAACGGTACTTTTTAGAAATCAAGTAATTGATAAAAGTATTAGTGAAATTTTAAATTTACACGAGTACGCACGCAAGTTTGTTGGTCAAAATATTACCATTGACCACACTTTAGGTTTATTGGAAGAATTGGTACAAATGGACTTAGCTCCCGCACGCATGGACATTGGTAAGCTTGCAAGCGAGTGGTTATTGGAGGGTTCAAGTACCGCATCTAAAACTGAATTTTTAAAAGATAAATTATCAGATTTTATTGGTGCTGAAAACGCAGTAAACACCACTCCAAAAGATGTTGTGTTATACGGATTTGGTAGAATTGGTCGTTTAGTTGCCCGCGAATTAATGTCGCAAGAAGGGACAGGACAGCAGTTGAGATTGCGCGCTATTGTAACACGCGGTGAAGATCCGGTAACGTTAGAAAAACGTGCTTCTTTATTAAGAGAAGATTCTATACATGGCCCGTTTCCGGGAACCGTTTCTGCGGATGTAGAAAACAGCGCTATAATAGTAAATGGCAGACGCATTGCACTTATTGCCGCCAATAATCCTGAGGATATTGATTATACCGCTTACGGAATTAATGACGCCTTAGTTATTGATAATACAGGTGCTTTTCGTGACGATGTAGCTTTAGGAAGACACTTAAAAAGTAAAGGAGTTTCTAAGGTGTTGCTAACGGCCCCAGGTAAAAACGTACCAAATATTGTTCATGGTGTAAATCAAACCAACTTTGACCCTAAGCAAGTAGATATATTTTCTGCTGCCAGCTGTACCACCAACGCTATTACCCCCGTTCTTAAAGTAATTGAAGATAAATTTGGCGTGGTACGCGGACATATTGAAACCGTGCATGCTTACACAAACGATCAGAATTTGGTTGATAACATGCACAGTAAATACCGCAGAGGAAGAGCCGCTGCACTTAATATGGTAATTACAGAAACCGGTGCCGGAAGCGCTGTTGCAAAAGCATTACCAACATTAGCCGGAAAACTTACGTCAAACGCTATTCGTGTGCCGGTGCCTAATGGTTCTTTAGCAATACTAAATTTAGAAGTGAGTAAAACCACTACTAAAGAAGAAGTAAATGAGGCTTTGAAAGATGCTGCCTTAAATGGCGACTTAGTGGAGCAAATAAACTACTCTATGAGTAATGAATTAGTGAGTAGCGACATTGTGGGAAACTCCTGCCCATCGGTTTATGATAGCCAAGCTACCATCGTTTCACCGGAAGGTAAAAACCTTGTTTTATATGTTTGGTATGATAATGAATATGGCTATACCCGCCAAGTTATACGCTTAAGTAAGTATATAGCGCAGGTGCGTAGAAAGCGTTATTATTAATAGTTACTAAGTATCAATAAAAAAAAACCATGCAGCAATGCATGGTTTTTTTTTTAATATAAAGAATAAATTCTGTAACCTTTTATAACCTAATTGTAATTTGAATGTCGCCTACATGCACTTAAAAACATCTCTTGGAATAATATTTTAAAATGTATGTTGAATGCGACATTTTTTACAGTAACCGGTATTATTTTCCTATGGCCAATCTTTCTACTCCTAACGTTACCCCATTTGAGTCAAAAACTCTAATAAAATAAATACCGTTTGACAAATTAGAAGTGTTAATACTATACTCCTCATTTGTTTCTCCACTTAAAACCTCGTTATAAATCACTTTTCCAGTAGCATCAAATATTTTAATGGAACTAATACTAACATTTGTTTTCAATGTAAAGTAATCAGCTGCCGGATTAGGATAAATATACATTTGTGGATCAATCAAATTTTCTTCAATACCAATAGAATAGGCTACAAGCATATTTTTTGATACGTTTTGCGTACAACCTCTATTATCCGTAACAGTTAAGTTTACAATATAATTACCTTTTGTAACATAGGTATGCGTGGGGTTTTGAACGGTAGATGTATTTCCGTCTCCAAAATCCCAAGCCCATGAGTTTGCAGTGATACTGCTGTCATAAAAACTAGTTGCCGAATCCTGTTCCACTACAAAATTTGTAGAAGTACTAAAATTTGCAAAAAGTGGATTAGCGGTAACCATTTGGCTAATTGTATCAAACCCGTAGGTATTATTTACACGTAAAGAAACTTTATAGCTACCGGGTTTTGTATAACTATGGGATGGGTTAGATAGAGTAGAATTATTTCCATCTCCAAAATCCCAGTAATAAGAACTTGGATTAAATTGACTTCTATCAATAAAACTAAACTCTCCTTTACAGGAATTTTCGGGGCTTATATTAAAAGCAGAAACCGGCAGCGCCCCTGATGCACCTGTTAAACAAATGTTTAATATTTCTCCGTTACTTATTACCAAGATATTTGCATTAAACGATCCCACTACTGTTGGTATAAAACGGACGGTATAATGTAAACTATCACCAATTTGCACCGTAGAAATTCCCGTAGCACCCACTAATTTAAACGCACTATTGGTAGATGTTACACTCGCTACATTTAATGGCGCACATCCATCATTAAAAATACTAATCGTTTGAATGGACGTATCTCCTAACAGGGTAATAGGGAAGTTTAAACACGTATCCGTAGCCGCAATACTTGGCTCAGAAACAACGTTGAAAATAACCGGTACGTTGGTTGGCTGGTTTGAAGGCCCATTATTTGTAATTCTTAAGTTAGTACCATATACACCAACCGGTAAAGTAGCTGCATTAAATAAAATATTCTTATTTACAGAGCCATTTGCCGCCACTGTTCCGGTAGTGCTACCTATTACGCTCACCCAGTTTACTTGCGAAGTAATTCTTATTAAAACCTCGTGAAAAGAACCAGCACCTCCATCCACTTGAAAAGTGTTATACAATGTAATATTGAGATTATTATCACTCGTCCAGTTTACAGGGTTAAAGCCATAAAAGGTATAAGTAACCGTATCGTTTGTATAATTTAAATTTTGATCAATTAGATATCCAGTATTGTAAACACCATCAATGTTCATCGATGTGCGTTCATTAAAATCATCGTAATCACCGTGTAGAACTACTTTGATTTCAATAGTATCACTGATACTTAAAGCAGGAAGTCCAGTAAAAGAGTGTACAGTAGAAGCACCATCTGTATTATAGGTCTGTTTAGATGAAGCATAAAACCCTCCAAAATTCATAGTATAGGTTAGTGCGCCCAAACCACTGTTATTAATTCTAAAATCCTTATTTCCAATCACTTTACACTTGTTTAGCGTAAATTCTAATGTGTCTGCTGGTAAGTTTAGTAACGGTGCACCTATGGAAGTTCCACTTACACAAACCGAAAACGCAGAATCGTTATTAGCGAAAATTAGGGTATCGGAAAAGGTACCCACGGTAATAGGATTAAAGTTAACTTCAATAAAGGAAGTATCTCCAGGTGCAAGATTTATTGGAAGGCCCAATGAAGAAAATTCAGAAAGGTTATTATTAACACCAGTAATCATTAGTGTGTCACATCCTGTGTTTGTAACAAAAATACTATCTCGAGCATTTGCGCCTTGCTGAACTCCACTAAAAGTAATACAACCCGATTGCAATAACTCAACTTCTGGCGAACCATTAATAGTAAGGGTTACAGGTATTACTAACTCAGGATTTAATGGATCATTACTTGAAATATAGACATTTACCGTATGCACTCCTGAATTATAACCATTAATATCAATATATCCATTAATAGTGTCAAAAGCAGAAACTGCCGTATTTCCTGTATCTGGTACAAAGTAAACATTCGTATTAGAGTTTACCGAAGCATTAATCAAGAAATCATCTACTACCCAATTATCAAATCCACTACCCGAATTACTTCTTTGAGAAAGACGTATTAAGGTATTAGTAGTTTGCGCTGCAGTTGGAATGCTCGCTGATACCTGCTGTACAGCGGTATTGTTAATATAGTGATAATTAAAGTTAACCCAACTTTGCCCATTATTCAGTGAATATTCCAAATCGAGGCCTTCTCCAAAATCTGGAGTTTCACAAGTTCCTCTAAAAAGTACGTTGTACTCAATAATTCCTCCTGCAGTTAAATTTAATGGATTAGATTGAATATATCTAAACCCTTGACCTTGAAAACTAAGTGAATTTAAACCATTGATAATTCCACAGCTACTCCCTACGCTGGTATTAACTAAACTAGACCATAAGGTATTATTGTAACTACCTGATTCAAAATCATCAAGATATGAATTTGTAGAAGTAGAAGAAGCCTTCCAATTAAGCGTATTTAACCCTGTATTATTAACAACCAACTGAAACGATGCAGAATCTGTACAACCAAAGTGAGTTAGTGAAAGATTATTAGGACTAACATTAATGGTAGGAGCAGACTCTACAAATGCATTAACACAAATTTTATCTAAGCCGTCATTACTTAAAATTTGAATACTGTCTATAAAGTTCAAAGGTCCTAAGGTTGGGCTAAACGTGTAATGTAAAAACGCTGTGTCACCAGGCATTATAATACTTGGTGTGTTAGCAAGCGTTAACGATGTGTTTTGAGTAGTTACAGAACTAATAACTAGGTCACCGCACCCATCATTAAAAATCATTACTGAATCACTAATAGATGTATTCATCACAACTGTATCCAAACTCAAACATGTTGATGGAACTGTTAGGTTGGGAACACCTGTAAGATTCAATGATACATTAAACTGAGAAGGGTTATTTACAGGGTCATTACTAAATATAAAACCTGGGATGTTATATACTCCAGTAGTTAAACCCGCTGTAGGTACATATACTGTTACTGTATCAAAGGTATTAACCTCAACCAGACCTGTATCAGGTGAGAAATACAGCTGATTTGAAAAAGTACTATTAATGTTAAAGTTATCAACTAACCATACGTCCGTTGTTCCACTATGAAAAGGTTGGAATAATCGAACTTGAACTCCAGTAGTTTGAGCAGCTGGCGGTATTTGTTCGGATACGCGCGTAAAGGTTGACGAGTTAAAATATAAGTAACTTATGTTAGCCCAAGTATTACCATTATCCAAAGAGTATTCTAGGTTAATACCATCATTCGACTCAGGCCAGTTACAGAATATTGTGCGCTGCATGTCAAACTCGATGGTTCCACCTGCGCTTAAATTTAAAGGTGTGGTGGTTATTTTTCTATCGAATCCTCCATCAAAAACCAATGAATTAGTTCCTGCAATAACTCCGCAACTTTGCGAGGATAAAGAAACACCAGCACCTGTAGCACCCCAAATTGAACTAAACGTACTAGATTCAAAATCATCACTAACAGATTGGTTAAAAATTCCTCCAACGCCCCAATTAAGGGTATCTAAGCCATTGTTTCCAAGAACCAATTGAAACGATGCACTATCTCCACAACCAGTGTGATTAACCGTAAAGTTAGTGGAGTTAAGTGTTATAGCCGGTGCAGCATTTGCAAATCCTGTTACACAGTAGGAAAAGGTTGTATCGGGGCCAGAAATTACAATAGTATCATTAAACGCGCCTAAAGTATTAGTGTTAAAACTAAAACTTAAAAAGGTAGTGTCGTACGGTGCTAAGTCAAAATTGGAAGAAGAAAAGGAAAGTGAGGAAGAACTTCCAACGATACTCGCAACGTTTAAGGTATCGCATCCTTGATTAGAAATCATTATAGAGTCACTATAATTAATAGCACTAAAAATACTACCAAAATTGGTGCAGTTTTTATCCGTCATTACCACCGGATCTCCAGTTACTTCTAATACTAGTGGTAGATGAAGTGAATCTAAAACAGTATCATTACTACTAAAGGCAAAATCAAAGTAATAAGTACCTGCATTTAAACCTGTAGCATTGGCGTTTACAAAAATGCTATTGTTTGAATTATTTCCTAAATTTCCCGTTTTAGGATTGTATGTAAATATATTTGTTAAATCTGAACCATCAAATTCAATCTCATCTAACCCATAAGCCGCACCATTATTATTATAACCATAGATATAATTAACACCACTTACTGTCGAACTAAACATTCCAGCTGCTGTAACTTCCAAAACACTATTTACATAAATATCATAGGTGCGTAAAACCCAATCAATGTTTTTTAGTTGAATATGATACCACTGATTTTCAGCTTGGGTAATATTACGCGTAGTTGTAAAACCACCCGCCCCATTTCTATAATTAAGTCGAAGATTCCCAAAATTAAATTGAGAATAGAATAATAGTTCTCGACTAAAGACGTTTCCCGTTCCTATTCCTATTTCACCGTGTAGGCTTCCAAACTGTTCACTTCTCACGTGATAACTTATTTCCTTTGGCTGTAATGTGCTCTGTAAATTGGTTTCTACAGTATTGAATCCTCCAAATCCATTTTGAACCCTCAAATAACTAGCTCCGCTAACTGCTCCAGAAGTTGGAAAACTTATTGAGTGATTATTATTTATATCCGAAAATCCACCTAATCCATTGTTAAAACTCTCGTAATAACTTGGGCTATTGGCGCCTTGAATTAAATCAATTTCATAATTCAAATTACCCAAACCTGTATTAGAAACATTAAATGAGGTAGATCCACTAGTACCGCACGCTAGGCTAAGAAATACAGTATCAACAGAAAGGGACGCGTTCGGGGCCGATTGCACCGTTAATACAGTAATACTGGAAGTATCTGAACCCAAACAATTTGTAGCTACCAACCTTACATTTTTTGTACCCGTAGTTGTGTATCGATGCGTTGGATTTGTTAAGGTACTTGTAGTCCCATCTCCAAACATCCATAAATAGGTACCTCCATTTACTGTGGTATTAGTAAACTGAACATCCGTATTATAAGGCACCGAATTGCTTGGTACATTAAAACTAGCAGTTGGATTAGTAGTTGAGTTTGCTCCCCAGGTAGCTGAAAAACCAGAACTAGTAATTGAGCCATCGGAGATAAACCTTAAGGTAAGACCATTAGCTGTACCTGTTATAGTTCCTCCATTCGGTAATGCTGATCCACCGTAATTTCCAATTAAAGGACTACTTATATTGTTTCCGTCATATACATATAAACGATCACAACATGATTCGGTACTAAAGGAAGAAAAGGTTAACGTTACTGGACCTGAAGATTGAATTTTAAAGATACCATTTGCTCCATTACTATAATTTCCTGTGCCGCCATGTTCTGTAATGGTGCCGGTACATTGCGTGGTAGAGTCCGATCCAGAAAACGGAACAATTACACTTTGGGCAGATAAACTATAGCCAAATAAAATAATTAAAACACAACAAACAGCTCTAAGGGAAGAGGTTAAGAATTTACAAATTTTCATTTCAAAAGTAGTAGGGTTATTACTTTTGCAAAGAAACTACTTAAGCCTTAAGGAAACAACAAAAAATTACTGCTACAAAAAGGGCACTTTTACCACCTTAGCTTTCACAGATTTATTCCGAATTTCAATAAAAATTTCAGAATCAATTTTAGAAGACTCTACTGATACGTAGCCTAAACCTATTGCTTTGCCTAAACTTGGAGATTGTGTACCGCTGGTTACTCTGCCAATCACTTCCGTACCATTCGTGATGTCATACCCTTGACGAGGAATTCCTCTGTCTATTAACTCAAAACCTACCAGCTTTTTGGTAACACCCTCTTCTTTTTGTTTTCTAAAAGCATCGGCATTTATGAAATCGGTGTTCAATTTGGTTATCCAGCCTAAGCCTGCTTCTATAGGAGAAGTAGTATCATCAATATCATTTCCATAAAGGCAAAATCCTTTTTCTAAGCGTAGTGTATCTCTTGCGCCTAATCCTACTGGTTTAATTCCAAAGTCGGCTCCTGCTTCAAACACTTTATGCCATACCTGCTCTGCAAATTCATTGGGTATATACATTTCAAAACCACCCGAACCAGTATAACCGGTTGCGGAAATTATAGCGTTTTGTACTCCTGCAAAAGTTCCTTCTACAAAAGTGTAGTATTCCATCGCTTCTAGGTCTGTTTCTGTTAGGCTTTGCATAGCTTTTGCCGCCAATGGGCCTTGAATAGCCAAAAGCGAATAATCATCTGAAGCGTTTTGTAAAACTGCTCCTTCCGCATTATGCTTATTTATCCAGTCCCAATCCTTTTGAATGTTGCTGGCATTTACCACCAACATAAAGTGCTTAGCGTTAAAACGATATATAAGTAGGTCGTCCACAATACCACCTTTATCATTAGGCAGGCAGCTATATTGTACTTTACCATCAACCAACTTTGTAACATCATTGCTGGTAATTTTTTGAATCAACGCTTCCGCTCCATCACCACTTACAAAAAACTCGCCCATGTGGCTTACATCAAACACTCCAACTGCTTCTCTAACAGTTTTATGTTCTATTAGTAAACCTTCGTATTGAATGGGCATGTTGTATCCTGCAAAAGGAACCATGCGTGCGCCTAACTTTTGATGAATACTAGTAAGTGCAGTGTTTTGCATAATAATTTTTGTTGCTAAACGATAGATTTTTCAATTAGTTCAACTAGCTGTTCTTCGCTAATGGGCTTAATTACGAAATCATGAATTTCAGAAATTTTGGCCGCTTTTTCACGATCACGATGATCAATACTTGACGTAACCATATAAAGCGTTATCCTCTTTGCCGGCCTAGGTTGAAAACTTGAATATTCTTCAATAAAGTCCCAACCATCCATAATAGGCATATTCACATCCAACAAAATGATATCAGGAAGCTCCTCTGTATTTAAAGCGTTTTGCTTAAAAAACTCAATAGCCTCTTCACCATCCGAAAAAGTAATAATCTTATCTGCTAACTTTAGCATTTCAATATACTTTTCTGTGGTAAAACGATAAATTTTATCGTCATCAATTATGCAAATCTTTCTACCCATACCTAAAATTTTATCCTAAAATATGCTCATCTTCCATATTTTCCCTCCGCTTAATTTCTGCACAAAGGTTAAGCAATTGTCCTTTTAGCGTTAATAATCCAAACCTTTTACGCTTTTAGCGCCATGGAAAGTTTAAAACAATCCAAACATCTTACTTCCTATTCGTTTTACATTAAAACCATACACTGTCTGAATACTGCAGTTTTAAGTTTCCTTCAACACCCAATTCACTTTAAATAACAATAGTTAAATCTCCATCCGGCTTTTTAAACCATACAGAATTACTAATCATCTGGTAAATTAAATTGGATAGAACGTCAGGATTGGTTTCAATGCTGTGATGCGCGTCAAAAGTAATATCCATCTCAATACTATTTATAGCAAAATGATTATGCATTTTTGTAATAGAATTCTTTAAAAAATCCTGTAAGTCATATAATTCAATTCCCTTATCCGTACTTAATTTCTTAAAATAATCTTGTGCTACTTCTTCTAGAGCATTTAAAATGTTTGCATTTGACTGCGATACATAATGTATTATCTCTGTTTTATCAAACTCATTATCAGATTTTTTTAATTAATCCTGGAGAATTTGCACGTTTGATGTTGGTGCACGTAGTTATGTACTTAATCATCTAAGCAACTGTTGTAGATGTACTTTCTCCTTTGATACTCTTGTAAGATAATTCTCTACCTTTTAATTTTTGAGGTTTCGCATATTTACATCTTGTAAAACAATGGCCGCAGCGCAAAATTTCACCACGTTTATTTTGTAAAGCCATTCACCTTTATCAAAGCATACTAAAACGCTTTCTCCTGCCACGTTACTTACATCATTTGGTAAAAAAGTATCGCGCTTTTTCGTAATTCGTTTTTAGATAAGTTTAGTTTGGTAATATCTTGAACCAGTAACCTGAGTTCGATTAATACTAAAATAAATCAATCTGATAGCTAGTAGTTTAATAGTTTTAAAAGGGCAACCTAGCCCCCCAACCCCCGAAGGGGGAGTAGCGACACATGCAGCAAACTCCCCCGCCTTGGCGGGGTTGGGGGGCTTTAGAATAGTTTAAATGCTCATATTTAGTTATGTAAAATCGAACTCAGGTCAATAATAAAATATGAGCGGTGTTGCCGGTATCATCCCGTAAGGATATTAAATGGGATGTAAATTATTCTCTTAACTTCAGCTCAGCTGTAGATGCACAGCTCTTTTTTAGCTTCCTTTAAATGCGGAGCCAACTAGCTAAAACAAAAGCTGGCCATACTTTAGAAAAATTAGAATCGAATAGCATTTCAGCGCCAATGCCTAGTTTATTCAACCGAAATCATCAGTTAAAATATGTTCAAAATTGAGTTTTAAAACGTAGATGCAAGTATTGGGTAAGTTACCAAGTACCTTTTTATACAGTACAAGTTCAAGATTAACATCAAAAGGATTAGCCATGTATAAGTTCTGAAGCGCTTAAATTTTGCATCACCTCGGCCTCAAAATTCAATAAATCTGCCCATTTTTTATTTACTTCCCCCTCGTTGCCATATTTTCTGGCAAGCGAAATAAAAAGAGTGTAATGCCCGGCTTCACTTTCCATTAAATTACGATAAAATTTAGCCAGATCTTTATCCTTAAGTTGTTCTGATAAAAGTTTAAAACGTTCACAACTGCGGGCTTCAATAAGTGCTGCAACCAAAAGCCTATCTACCATCCGCACCATACGGTCTTTGGTTTTAGGGAAAAAGGCCATCACTTTACCTACATATTCATCTTTTCTATCTCTACCTAAAGTATGGCCCCTATCTAAAATACGTTTGTGCACCATTTCAAAATGGCTCATTTCTTCGCGCGCCAAGGCCGCCATTTCCGTTACAAGCTCACTGTGTTCAGGATACGTTACTATAAAAGATATGGCGGTGCTGGCTGCCTTTTGTTCGCAAAAAGCATGGTCAATAAGTATTTCTTCAATGTTTTTTTCCGCAATATTTACCCAGCGAGGATCAGTTGGTAATTTTAACCTAAGCATAATTTTATTTTAATACTTTAACAAGCTATTTAACTCATTAGCAAATCTAACCAATTGTTTAAATTCTGAAGTAGTGGTTAACCGTTCTTTCTCAAATATCAACAATTGATCTGCGTAACTTTCTATGTGATATGGCTTATGCTCTTCAAAAAAAGCTATTAATTGTGGAGAGAAAAATGCCTTTAACTTCTTTTTATTTTTTCCTTTTATTTGAAAGTGATTACTAAACTCAGGGTATTCTGGTAACGATTGACTACCAAAACCCATGCGTACGCTTACGCGATGCAGTAAATTTTCTTTATCCATTACAAACTGTGGTAAAGGAGTTGCCAATTTAATAATGGCTACACTGGCGTGATATTGTTTTTTAGCAATCAATTCCCCTTCATGATAATCTACATCAGTAAAGCTAAGTTGCCCTAACTCCGTTTTTTTAAAGGCCATATTCCGAATAGAATCAATTGTTTTACCTCCAAAATAATTGAAATGCAACAAGGTGTTACGCATGGTTTGTTCATCACTAAAAAATTGCCAGTGCTTTTTGGTAAAATATGCTGAAATCGTTTCCTGTCGGCTGGTGTTTCTGTTTTTCTTTACTCCTTTTGGTTGTATGCGAGGTGCTAATGGGTGTGCACTAAAGGATGTTAAATCGTCTAAGCCGATAATTTCAAAGCTACCATCAAACTTTTCAAAGTAATCTGAGTAATCGCTAAGTTGCTCCAGCACACTATAATCTACAAACTTAGCTAAGCTAAAATCTACAATTACATTGGAATTAGTAGGTACACTATCTAACTTCCGTTTTAGCCCTCTAAAATTTGTGAAATTGCTATATGCACGCACACTTAAATGATACGTTCCGCTATCTTCTTGATACAGTAAAGTGTTGGGCTTAAAAAAGTTACGCAATATTATTTCCGCACGCTCCTTGCCTGCAATTTGTAACAATAGGGTTAATACAATTCCTGATGCCATACCTAAAATAAGGTCGGTAAATAAGGTAACAGAAAGCGTTACTACAAATATGGCTAGCTGCTCATACCCTACTTGTGCTATTTTTTTAAATACTTTTGGTGAGGCTAACCTATATCCGGTAAATACCAAAATAGCTGCCAAAGCCGGTAAAGGTATTTTATTTAAAAAAGCGGAAAAAGCTAAAATAAAGATGGCCAAAAAAATAGATTGAAAGAAGTTAGCACTACGCCACGTAGCTCCATTATTAACATTTACAGAACTTCTGGCAATGGCAATTACGGGATTCATACCACCTAAAAAACCAGAAAAAATAGTGGCTAAACCTACGGCTCTCAAATCTTTATTAACATTACTTCTTCTGCGTTGCGGATCTAATTTATCTACTGCTTTAATGCTTAGTAAGGTTTCGGTAGTGGCTATAAACGTAAGCGAAAAAACGGCTATAAAAAATGCATAAGAACCGGCTTTTGCAAAGCTTGGAAAGGCTAATTGATTTAATATATCACCCGGCAGTTGTATAAGATAATCACTAGACAAAGCCTCAGTATAAATAAATTGATTTTTAGCTAAATAATTTAATCCGATACCAAAAAACACCGCCAATACGGGAGCCGGTATTTTTTTTATAAAGCCACTCTTAATAAAGGTATGCCCTATTAAAATTGCAAGTGCCCCCAACCCAATAATCCAAGCTAAGGGCGGAATATTTCCAGCGTAAAATTTAACTAATGTATCAGGAAAAATGGTGTATAAACCAATGGCATTATTGGCAGCGGGAGACATCACACCAAACATAATGTGCAGTTGTTTAGAAATAATAATGAGCCCAATAGCAGCCAGCATTCCTTGTACCGCAGCAGAAGGAAAATACTCACTAATAATGCCTACTTTAAAAATACCTAAAAGCATTATTACCACTCCAGAAACCACCACAGCTCCTAAAGTGAGAAGATAGCCTTGTTGTGCATCGCCTTCACCTAAAAGTAAAACGGCATTTAATGTGGCCACCACCAAGCCATTACCGGGGCCGGCAATGGTAACGTAAGAACCTCCAAAAATGGAAACTACCACACCACCAACAATAGCGGCTATTACCCCGGCAATAGGCGGAACACCAGCGGCTAAAGCTAAACCTAAACTAAGCGGAAGCGCAATAAGCGATACCACAAAGCCGGAAAAAAGATTGGTTGGTATGTTGGTAAACCACTGTTTTAACAAAATTCCAACTAAAATTTTTGACTGTGCACAATTAATAAATCACTGGGAAGCTCAGAAAGTACGTACTCCAAATCATGCGTAAAAACTCTGTCTAAAAATCCTAGTTTGGTATCAGGAGAATTCATTACCAACAAATCTGCGCAAGCACTTTGCGTAAAATGACCAATGGTATAGCCACGTTTGCCGAAAATTATTTTAGTATTTACATTCAAATCATCGGTTTTCTCAAAATCTGAAACCATAGCCGTAAGTCGCTGCGATTCTTTTTCTATTAATGCGGCTTTTTTGGCATTGGCTTTTTGCAAATGCTCATCATCGGCAGTATCCTCCATTTCTTTATCAGGCACCACCTCCTCTACCACCAACAACTCGTTAGCACCTATACAGTTAGCCACATCAAAAGCAGCTTTTATGGTTTGTTTCGTCTTAGGATGACTTACCCCGTTCACCACTATTTTGCCGCAACGTGTTTGCATTTTACTAGGATGCGTCATTAGTAAAATAGAGCATGTGGTTTTGCGTACCAATCGTCTGGCCACAGAACCCATATAATAGCGTAAAATCCCTTCTCTGGGTTGGGCTCCAGCTATTAACAAATTTATTTTGTTTGCTATACACGTTTTAACAATAGCATTAATTATCTCCCCTTCTTGCCATACTATTTGCACTGCTATACCCTCTAAATTCAATGCATTTACCAAGTTGCTTAGTCGGTCTTTTTCTTCTGCTGAAGCGGCACCTACATGAATTAGAAATAATTGATGCCCTAGCATTTTAGTTATGCGCAAACTCTCATGCACATTTGCCTCCATGTTGGGAGAAAAGGCAATGGCTGTTGCAATATTTGGGAAGGGCTTTGCACTCATAAACGTATTTCAGTAAAGTTGGCTAATGTAAGGGGCAATATCAGATATTTAAAAGCTGTACGTATAAAGCTGTTACATTTTGCGCTGCATATTTACTTTTGTAAGATGCAATTTAAAAAAGGGGATCGAGTAAAATTTATAGATGAAGGCGGTACAGCAGTTGTTAATCGCCAAGATGCAGAAGGTGTATGGCTAACCACAGAAGATGATTTTGAGCTGTGCTACCAACCGCAAGAACTTATTATGTATAAGGAAATGCAGGTAGGACAAACCGTGCAGAAGGATGTGGTGATTAAAAAGAACTTCAAAATAAAGCTTCCGCCAAAATCTGAATACTTAGAACAGGATTTGCACATACATGAATTAGTAGATTTTACGGGCGGCATGACCAATTTTGACATGCTGCGCAAGCAACTGTTCACCGCAAAAAATACCATTCAAAAAGCAAGAAACGCGGGCATTAAAAAGGTGATTTTAATACATGGTGTGGGTGAAGGTATTTTACGCCAAGAATTGTACAAACTACTTGATGCACACGAAAACTTGAATTACTACGATGCTGATATGGCGAAGTACGGAAAAGGTGCTACGGAGGTTGTTTTGAGTTAGGCTATTGGTTAATTGGTTAATTTGTTGAATAGTCTGCAGACGATAGTCGATAGATTACGAAAATTGGGGTATTGGTAGGTGTATTTATCGCACCTAGAATTGATTTTTCTAAAAAGATTATCGTACAAGCGTTTCCGTCTGCGCGGGATGCCTGAAAGACGAGAAGGATTTCAAATCTCATTTTGCCACTCTACTTCATAAAGCTTTTTTAAAGACAGATAAAGTGCTAAATAAAATCAGTGTAAAACCACTACTTCCCTGCCATTGCCATAATCTTATAAAAAATATCGGTGTTTTGATAAATACCGCTAAAGTTTTCAGAACCCTTTCCTGCGGCCAATACGGGCACCATAGTGGCAGAGTGGCCCATGGTTGAAAAGTCGTACCGAAAATTTTCATAATTATCCTGCATTCCTCTAAATGGAATTTTTTTGCGCTCTGCCGCCAACGTAAATCCACCGGTTTCATGGTCAGCAGTTACAATTACTAAAGTGTTGCCATCTTTCTCGGCAAAATCTAACGCAGCACCCACCATCTCATCAAAATCCATTACTTCTTCTACAACATAATCGCCATCATTGGCATGGCCGCCCCAATCAATTTGAGAACCTTCTACCATTAAAAAAAATGGAGCTTTTTGTCGGCCAAAAAAGCTAAACGCCAACTTTGTAGCTTCCGTAAGAAAACTACCTCTACCCTCTTGCATTTTGGGCATTCCCTTTTTAGCTAGCAGATAGCCCTGCTTTTTAGCGTCAGGCAAAGCGGTTGGTAATGAATCTGTAATCAGTAAAAATTTATTTTGCTGTAGCAAATTTCTCCCATCTTCACGATCATTAAAAAATTTAAGTCCACCACCGGCAAAAAAATCTACTTCACTATTCATTAAATACTGTGCAATTCTATCCTCCATGTTTCGGCTTTCTACATGTGCGTAAAAGCTAGCGGGCGTGGCGTGTGTAATACTTGATGTAGCAATTAAACCTGTTTGATACCCTTTAGGGCTTAATAATTCCACTAAAGTGGGAATAGAATCTTTATTATCATCAACCGCAATGGCACCATTATAGCTCTTTTTGCCGCAAGCAAATGCGGTGGCACCCGCTGCTGAATCTGTAATTTTTTCTATGGAAGAAGATGTCCGGCTTAAACCTACCACCTTAAAACGTTGAAAATTTGGATTGTCTTTTACATAAAAAGCGCTGCTCATTTGTGATAAACCCATACCATCGCCTATTAATAAAATGATGTTTGGCTTAGGCTCGGTACGCATACTGTGTTTAAAAGCTAAAAGTGTAGTGATACCCAATACAACCAAAACACCTAGTATAATCTTCTTCATTAAAGCTGAATTTATATGGGCTAAAATCGTTTAAAATATCCGTTTCCGCTTTAAGCGGAGGTTAAAATTTGGAGCAACTTGGTTTTATACATTTATTTTACCACTTCCGCTCAACTCCAAACTATACAGGTGTAGTAATATGGGTATCTTCGTACCAAGCTTTAGCAAATTGCTATGAAACACTGGATATTTCTACTATTTGTCCCCTTGCTACTAACCACATCTTGTAAAAAAGAGGAAGAGGAAACCGCTGTAAGCAGCACTTTGCTTATAAACAACCAAGCCTACAAAACGGTAAATGCTTTTATTACTCCCTTTAGTAAAGCAAAGGGAAGTTCAGCCAGCCCTTATGAGGGGTATAAATATGTTTTAGACATTTATACAAGTGTGTGAGTTATGATAAAAACAAGGGTTTTAAAGGAAATGGTTACGTTATTTCTATACAGTTATTCTCTGCCGTGGCAAACTTACAAGCAGCTGTTTTTACGTATAACCGCGCGCAAAAAATCGATACTTATGATAATTGCAACATTATTCAATATACCAAAAATGGAGCGCCTCAAAATGAGTTGTTAAGCAAGTTTGGAGAAGTAACTATTATTGTGCTTCAGTTTAATCAATATACCCTTACGGGAACAGCTTTTTTAAATGAAAAAGAAGTGCGCTTTAGTTATGGTGGGAGTTTTAGGGGGTACCCCTAATTAAGAAAGGTGAATGAAAAAATGAAAATTTTTAGATATATTTTTTTAGTTAGCCTTGGAGTAGCTTTGATTACTAGAGTAATACCCTTTGGTGATTATTGCACAGGACTCTGGAACGGCTTATTCGCTTTTCTTATAGGAGGATTAATGTTCTTGGCAGTTACAATTTTTGGATTGATTGATATTTTTAAAACCAAAACTAAAGTAGATTTAATTCCGCTTCTCATATTAGTAATTATAGGTATTACTTACACTAACTATTGCAGTCTCAAAAATAAAAAGTTTTGGACAAGTATTTTATTAAAAGCGGAGGTGGAAAACGCAGAAAATTGGAAGGGTGGGGTTCTCTATTTATACAAAAACGGTTCTTTTGCTGTAACCACATTTGATGTAGAAATTAACTGCACCTATCAAGGATGTTATACTTTAAACGGTGATACCTTAAAGTTGCAAAAACAAGATTTGGAACTACTGACAAATAGCGTTTTCAACAATCACTATTATCTTAACCGACCAGAAAATTTAATAATACCAATCAGTAACAATGCTTCTCAATGCGACAATCTATCTATACTATAGTTTATTGAATAATTGTTCGTCTATGTTTGAAACTAATCCATTACCCAAAAGGTAAATTTCACAAAATAACACGGTATCATTAACTAATTGATTTAAAATTAATTAAATATTTACATTTAGTCATGTGCAATTTATTTTCCATAAAGTTAAACAATATTGATTGCTAATCAGCGCTATAACAATAAAGCGCTATTAATGTTATTTCAACTAAATTCATCACCAAATAAATCGATTGCTTTACAATACTACTCACACCCTTCTTTAAAAATTTCCCATTCAATAGCCGGCACTTTTGGGTATGCCTTTACTACTGCTTCGTTAATTTCTGCTTCCATTTTTGAAAATGGTAAACCATAAATGTTTTCAAAGTTTGAAAAACCGCTTGTCCAAAGCGTTTCTATTTTTTGAATACCATATTTGGATATTAGATATTCTACAAGGTAGGCTGACTGATGATAACCAATCATTTCTTCGGTTTGATAAAAGTTTGCGGTAAGTGATTCCATAGGTAGAAGCTTATCCTTTGCTAGGAAGTAGCGATAAATTTCAGCAACGGTATAGCCTGAGCAATTATTATTGGCATAGGTAGCCAAACCTTCGTTTAGCCACGTAAGGTTTTGCGAAGGCATTCCCCACATTGTCATAGCTACCATGTGCATTATTTCATGCACAATAGGAGCCTTGGTGGTCTTTTTATCCGCTCGTTCATCTTCATTGGTTAGCACCAAATCTATCGTTCTAGTAATTGGGTTTGCTTGCCCACCTACCGCTATATTTGATGCAAACAGCATTTCTTTTTTTGATGTTATAAACCTAATTTTAGTAAATGCGCTATAATTTGGCAGGTTAAGGATTTTACAATTTTTATCAAATGCCACTAAGCATTCTTCCACCAGTGCATCTTTATGTTCAAAAGCATAGCCCGCAGTGGGGAAAATAAAAAAGAGATTGTCTAACTGTTTGGTTATTTGTGATTTTAACTCCCAATCATCTGACTTATTAAACTTTGTGGTGTCAATACCAGCATTATAAGGATTGGAATACATAGCTAGATTGCCGTTTATAAAATTTCCTTCCATTTCATTCATACCATCGTGGTACTTGCCAAAGCCGTTAAAATTGCCGCCTTTCATCGCACCTTCATAGCGCATTATTTCATCGCCTTCATTAAAAACGGTTAATACGCCTTCTCCTTCAGGTACATTGTTAAGGCAATCTCCTGTCCAATTAAATGTGCAGGTTTCGCACGTCCATGGTAGCGTATAGCTGCATTTAGTTTTTGGATTGATTAGCGTTGATTGGCCAAAACAAAGTGATACTGAAAAAAGAAAAGTTGCGAAGAACAAAGATTTCATAGTTCAAAAATTTAACAAACATATAGGTGTTGCACGATTGAGGCTAAACTAAAGCAAACAATTAGGGCATTAGGATAAGAGAAAGTTAAAGTGTGTTAAGGTGTTGGTAAAACGTATATGCGAATAATATGCTTCTTTAAATATTATAGCATAGCCTTGGTTATCCGTTCAGAACAGAAACCTATTGCAAGCCTATGTAGAGATTTTTAACCATCTCTCAATAAACACTTTTATTAAATATTATTAAACATAAACTAAATATTATTTAATAAAATTTCACATTATTCAATTTTTGTTTAGTTTTACGCCATAATATTTCTCATGGTAAAAAAAATTCCTATTAATTGTCCGGCTTGTGCAGAGAGGCTAAGTATAGAAAAGCTAACGTGTGGTGCATGTAATACTTCTATACAGGGCAGCTTTTCTGTTCCACTATTTCTTCAACTTCCAGCTGATGATCAAACGTTTATCCTCACATTTTTGAAAGCTTCCGGTAGTTTAAAAGAAATGGCCAAACAGCTGGGCTACAGCTACCCTAAAGTGAGAAATATGCTAGATGATGTAATTGATCACGTAAAAAAAATAGAACACCAAACGGAGCCAGAGCATGAATAAAAATAAAAAGAACTTACACTATCTGATTAATCCTTTAGAATATATTGCCGGCCTTCAAGCTTTAGCTATTGGTTTTGTGCTTTTAGTTTTAGGGATTTTCGCGGCCTTTTTATTAAACACCCGCTTTGATGGCGTTCTAAACGTTCACTTTGGTGATAGCGTTTCTCTTTATACTGCTGCATCTGACTTTTCGATAAATTTTATTTGTGCCACGGTTTGTTTATACGCAAGTGCTTATGTATTTGGCGCCAAGCAAACCCGACTTATTGATATTGCCGCTGCATTTTTACTTGCATACGCACCTTTAACACTGGTACCTCTACTAAATATCCACAATGCAGGTTTCAATTTTGGGTTAAGTATTCAAAATGGAGCAGCACTTACTACAACCCATTATTTGTTGCTTTTTTTAATGATTGTACTTATTCCTTTGGTTTTGATTTGGACTGTTACTATCCTCTTTAAGAGCTATAAAACCGCCACTAATTTGAAAAACCCTAAACTGGTTATCAGTTTTTTAATTGGCTTAATTACCTCTTTAGTGGCATCAAAATATTTAACAACGCTTAATTTATTTACGCAATAATGAAAACTCATCTAGTATTATTTACCCTTCTTTTTTCAAGCTACATAGCACAATCTCAAACCATAAGCGAAAATGTTTCTTTCAATCATGGTAGTTGTAACTTTAATGCAGTGCTAACTAAACCTTCAAGGAATGGTCCTTTTAAAGCAATAGTGATAATCCCCGGAAGTGGACAAAACGATAAAGACGGAACGTTAACTTTAACAGGAGCCAATGTAAGATGCTTATATCCTAATCTGGAGGACAGCACTATAACGCCTTATAAGGACTTGGCGCTAAATTTAACCGACTCAGGATATGCTGTGTTGCGTTATGATGAACTGACCATATCCTGCCCAAATTTTTCTGGAAATTTTAGTTATGATCAGTTGTGGTTACCGGTATCTAGTGCCTTAGATTATCTCAAAACAAGAACAGACGTAGATACTTCGGCCTTTATAATGATTGGGCATAGCGAAGGAAGTACTATTATGCCATACATCGCTTCTAAAAGAAATGATATTGAAGCGATGATTTCCATTGGAGGAGCACGTACTCCATTTGATTCTATTTTATCAAAGCAACTTGTTGATTTTTCCAAACTGTGTAACGGAGATACGAGCAATGCAAAAATGCAAGCGCAGCAAATACAGGCTTATTTTGATTTAGTAAGAAGTTCAAATTACACAGCTAGTACGCCTGCTTTTGGCGGTGTAAAGCCCGAAGTATGGGAGAAATACTTGAACGTAAATGATTCATTGGGCACGCTTTATCAAAACAGTGCCGCACCAGCTTTATTTATAGGTATGGGTAAAGATGTAAATGTTCCTTTAACAGAACTCAATCGTTTTAGAAACGAGCTAAGCGGAAATTTTAGCTTTTATGCATTGCCTGATTTATTACACTATATGATTCCTGAAACCAATACACAAGTATCAAGGGCTTTAACAGATACCATTGTATATTGGTTAAGAACAGCGTCAAATACGTTTAGCGTTGGTGAATTACAAATGACTAATGCTCCCCTAGTTTACCCTAATCCTTTTACTGATGGAATTTTTTTAAACTTTGAAAGTAAAATCAATTATAACATAGCGCTAACGTTGTTAGATCAAATGGGTCAAGTGATTTGGAAATCAACGTTTTCTCCGGAAGATAATGAAACACCATTGGTTTTACCCTACTCTAAATTGGCCAAAGGCATTTATGTGCTAAAAGGCACAAGCGCAGAAGGTAATTTTCATATAATGGTTCAAAAGAAATAGGCAACTTGGTATAATCTTCTTTTTACGGTAAGCTATGCGCTGTTGTAAACTAGTTTAATTTGAATGAGTTGCATTTTTCGGATGAAAACGGTTGCTAGTTAGGTTGCTAATCCCCAGTAAATTAAACCACTTATCAGCCAAAGCAACATCCACTGACCTAATTTCAAATACCGTTTAGGAAAACTTTTTGAAATGCTGATTCCAACTAACCATGCTACACCATATCCAAAAAAATATATGGCTAAGATTTGAAGTAGTAATTTTTCATTTGGCAGGTAGTTAGTAAAATTGATTATTGTTAAGCCAATTGAGGTGAATAGTAAATCAAAAGAAATCCAATGCCAACCACTTCTGGCCATCGTCCATTTTTCACGTTTCAAGTGGTCTTGCTCCTCTTTTGGTTCAATAAGTTTTAATTCTTTATCGCCTATGGTTGCATGTACAATTAAAGCAAGAAAGGTGAGAATATTAGCTACTAAAATAGGGATATTCATACAGTAGATTTTTGCTGTTCGCTTGGTAGAGCAACATGTTGTTCTGTTAAAAAAAACTAAGTTCTATTTTCAAAATTAGGCTAAGACGATGCCAGTTTGAAGTGAAAATTAAGAATAGTATCAAGGAGATACTAATTATAAATAAGATAGCTAGCTAACATTTTTCAGTATCTGTATTGAATTATTGGTAGGCACTGATTGCAAATCAGCGCTAGCAGAGGAAGTCAACGTTTTCTCCAGAAGATAATGAAACACCATTGGTTTTACCCTACTCTAAATTGGCCATAGGCTTTTATTTGCTAAAAGGCAAAAGCGCAGAAGGTAATTTTCATATAAAGGTTCAAAAGAAATAGCGTATTACATATAGACCTGAGTTCGATTTTTATATAACTGAATATGAGCATCTAAACTTCTTAAAGCCCCCCAGCCCCCGAAGGGGGAGTAGCGACACATGCAGCTAAACTCCCCCGCCTTGGCGGGGTTGGGGGGCTCGTTTGTTGTTTTGAGCTATTAAACCACTAGCTATCAGATTGATTTATTTTGGTATTAATCGAACTCAGGTTGTAGAGTATAAATAAGTGCTAGCTATGGTATTTGGGTAAACTATAAAGCAACAATTACCTAAACTATAAATCTTTTAGAAATCAAGCATGTAGCTTCACTCTTTTGCGGATAAATCAAGTTACAAAGCAGAGACCTGATTAATGTACTTATCATCATTAATTAACCTCGTTTGGTTAAACAAGTCCGAAACAACTTTCCATTGTTCGGCAATAGTGGCGCAAGTTTTCCATCCGTTACTGCACCATACTTTTCTCATTCCAATTTTGAAGTCGGTCTAGATATAGATAACTTTCAACAAATTTCCTGTGCTCGGTGCTGGTCATTTTTTCAACTAAATTCAATGCGGAAATATAACTTGCTAAATTTCCATTTGATGAACTAAATTTTCCATCTTCCACATACGTTACCAAACTGTCATTTTGAACTTTTAGATTTGGGTAATCTTTTTGCAATTGTTTACCGCCACCAATCCAAGTAACAATTTTATGCCCGTCTGCAATTCCGGATTTTCCGATTAGTTGCGCTCCTGCACAGTTGCTAACGGTATAGGTAGTTTCCTTATTTTTTTCTTTTATAAAATTTACAATCTTTTCATTCTGCACTTGGGCGTACATATCGTAAGCACTTGGCACAAACAAAGCGGTTAATTTTGGGCAGTTCTCAAAAGTATAATCAGGCAAAAAGTGCATTCCTTCCTCGGTTGTTATTGAATTTTTAGTTTCTGCAATTGAAATTACATTAAAAAGCTGTTCGCCCTCTTCACTAGGTTTTGCAAAAACATCTGAAGTAGCAATTACCTCACTTTGTAAAACTCCATTATACATCAAAAGCCCTATGGTTGGTAATTCCGGATTAAATGGTTTTAGATGTTTTGTTAGCGTATCTGCGCGCTGTTCAGTTGCTGTGAATTCTGGATTTTCTATTTTGGTTTCTGATGTATTGCTGTTGCAACTCATCAAAATGGATGTAAAAATTAGTGCTCCGATTCCAAATTTTCTCATTTTGTTTATTTTATTATCGTCAACATTTGCATACCACAACGTTAACATAAATTTATTCCTCAAAAAAATAAATAAAACAGCCCAAACAATTAATATTTTTAAGAACGGTAAACACTTAGATTATGTACCCGCAGCCGCTCTTACGTTTGGTTAGATGTAGCTTTTAAGCATTAAGTAAAGCGGAATGTTTCACTTCAATAATATACGATTTCATTTCCTTAATTAATAAGCTAGATGCAGAAGTAAAGCAATACACATCACAAAAAGCATACGTTTTGCCGCCCATTTTCATCTCGCCATTAAGTGCTGCCTGGTGCCCGTGCATTATAATAGCATGAATAATTAGCTCATCAGCCACATACTCTTTCATTTTGTTAATCTCTTGAGAAAAATGCTTCTTTCCTTCAATGGTTTTATCTCCAACCATCGTCCATTTAATATCATCGCTAACATGCTTTATAATGAATTCTGGATCGCCTTTAGCAAAGGCAATATTAAAATTCTTAAGTAATGATATTTTTGGCGCGTTTCCGCAATCGGAGTTTACTGTGATTTTGGTCATAGCTTTATTACTCTTAAGTGTTTCCTATGCTGTATGCTCTACCTACTTATCGTTTTTTCTGTTTTAATTCTTTCAATCTAAAACAGCAAATATCTTGAATCAGCTTTTTGGGTAATTGCTTATTTAACAGAAATTGAATAGAGCCTTTGGCAAACGTATAATTGGCAAGCTTAGGTTTAAATGCTTCTATGGCAGAAGGGGTTGGATAAAAGCCAATATGTTTAGAGAACAATGCAAAATACACCACAATACCCCCATGGCGATAAGCCGGCATGTTATAGCTAATCACTTCTTCGGCCTCGGGTATGGCAGATTTAATCATTGTCCTTAGTTCCGTTAGCTGCTCAAAATGTGCTGGCGGTATATGCTCAAAATATTCGTCAACAGAGGTGTATTTATGACTTTCCATTGTTCAATGCATAAGCTATGAATTCTCTACATACTTTTTGAAATTCCCAAGTATTGCCTGCCATCCGGTGCGTTGTTGTTCGTCTGTATTAGTTCCTTCAGCATCAAATGTTTCACTAATGGTCACCTCTTCTCCGTTTTCAAAAAATTGAATGTCCACTTTTCTACCGTCAGGCATTGTAAATGCAATTAGCTTTTGGTCAATTATTTCATCATAAGTTCCGTTAAAGTTAAAACCCATTCTGCCGCCTTTGGCTTCCATTCTGGAGTTAAACTTGCCTCCTGTTCTAAGGTCATTCTCGGCTTTTGGGCAACACCATGTATCGGCTGCAAAATTCCAATGCACAATATGTTTGGGCTCAGTCCACATTTTCCAAACGGTATCTATATCAGCATTTACAGTAGTTGATACAGTAATTCTATTTTTCGTTTCCATACTATTTGCTTTAAGAGACAACTTTACTTACGCTTGAGAGTGCACACCAAATATATTTCCCTCCGTATCATTCGCCAAAACCATAAACCCAAACTCGCCAAGCGATTGTTTGGACTGCACTATTCTACCGCCTGCTTTTTCTATTCGGCTCTCCTCCTTTGCACAATCCTCACTTATAAAATATACAATTGTTCCACTATTGCTCGGTGCATAGCCTTTCATTTTCACCAACGCTCCGGCAGCCCCTGCTCCTTGCATTTCCATGGGAAAAGACAACATTTCCATTTCCTTATTACCCTCTGGTGTTGGCAACACGCTCAATTTGGTTGTAAAAACTGTTTCGTAAAATTGCTTGGCGCGTTCTAAATCATTTACATAAATTTCGAACCACACTACTGGATTTGATTTCATAAAGTTTTAGTTTATTTGGTTGACATTTTACTAGTATCCATGTGCAAAATATTCCATCGGTGACCATCTAAATCGGTAAACCCCATGTTGTACATCCAACCCTGCATTTCTTCCGGCTCAGCAAACACCTTCCCTCCCGCTGCTTTTACCTTTTCCTCCATCTCATCTACATAAGCTCTGTTGGGCGCACTTATAGAAATAAGTATTTCATTACTTTTTGATGTGTCGGCAGCCTTGTGAAAGGCAGATTTTTCAAACTGAGCTTCAGTTACCATCATCACGGGTACTCCGCCAATTTTTAACCCTACCATTTCGGGTGCATCGCGCAAAGCTTCAAAGCCAAGTGCTAAAAAAAACGCTTTGGTTTTTTCGAGATTTTTTACTGGTAGATTAAGCCATAATTCTTGTGCCATAGTGTTTTGTTCATTTTTGTTTGTCAAATTTAGGAAGATTACTCCCCGTTTAAAAGGTGTATTTACGACATTATGGAAGGTTGAATGCGACAGTATCTTTTTATACCTTTCGCTAAGCTAAAAAAGAGAAACACACATGACGCACGTATCTATTCTCATACCTAAAGGACATATTAGTGTTGTAAATATTGCAGGTACCCATCAAATGCTTTCTTGGGTAAATGAATTTTTGCAACAATCAGGAAAAGAACCAATTTTTGACATTCAATTGGTAGGATTAAAAGGGCAGCCGGACTGTGGTGGTGGACTTTTTCCTGTAACAGCGGAAACAGAGATTGATGACATTGAACACACTGATTTAATTATACTGCCGGCCATTCATTCCGATTTTGGGAAAAGCCTTTTGGATAATAGCGATTTAATTCCCTGGCTGATAAAGCATTATAAAGAAGGTGCGCAAATAGTAAGTTTGTGTATTTCGTCCTTTTTTTTAGCAGCCACCGGTTTGTTAGATGGGAAACCTTGTTCTACCCATTGGCAGTCGGCTAATACGTTTAGAGCACTCTTCCCCAACGTTATCCTTACGGATGATAAAATCTTAACCGAAGCGGATGGTATTTACACTAGTGGCGGTGCCTATGCTTTTACCAATTTGGTAATTTACTTAATTGAAAAACATGCGGGTAGAGAAACGGCCATTATGGCGGCCAAAGGATTTATGGTTGATATTGACCGAAGTAGTCAATCGCCCTTTATGATTTTTTCGGGCCAAAAAGCGCATAAAGATTTGGAAGTATTGCAAGCACAAACTTATATAGAACAAAATTATCACCTTAAAATATCAGTGGATGATTTGTGTGCAGACATTTCGTTAGGCCGAAGAACCTTTGAGCGTAGGTTTAAAAAGGCTACGGCTAACACCGTATTGGAATATCAGCAAAGAGTAAAAATTGAAGCGGCTAAAAAGAAACTGGAAAAAGGCAGAAAAACGGTTAACGAGGTGATGTACGAAGTTGGATACTCAGACCCGAAGGCCTTCAGAGGTGTTTTTAAGAGAATTACGGATATGACGCCTCTGGATTATTTGCATAAATATTCGGTGGGGAATGTTGGTTGATGGTTTGAAACAAGATAGTTTGTATAATCAACAGCTTTAGTAACTTGATTCTTTGATTAGGATTTTTTCCTACCTGAGTTCGATTTAAGAGTTTGGATGTCAGGCTGAGTGAAATTCTGAAAGAATTTTGTATCGAAATCCATGCGTTTAGTTTACTTCGATGCAAATTTTTTACGAAAATTCACTCAATATGATAAACCGTAGGTAGTACCACAGTTATTATTTGGAATTCACGTTTTCTGCATTTGTAACCTCCCTGCTGCATTTTTCGGGCTTTTAGTTTAGCCGGACACATGCTTATTTGAGGGTTTAATAAAATACAGGCGGGGTGAGTGGTGGTAGGTAATGGGAATTGATGGAGGTTACATATAGAGAGCTGAGAGTGAGAAACAGCCACAACGGGAGGAATTGTTTCATTTAGCAAATCCTTTCATTTGTAAGGGTCTAATGATATCTATTTCCTTCTCAAATTGTTTCTCTAACAAACTTGGAAAATGATCAACTATTCCAACTGTTGAAGCAGCTAAATATCTTCTTGCTAACATCATTGACATCATGCAGTAATGCATATCCATTTCATTTCTAATGCCTCTGCCTTTTTCATTGTCAATTCGCTCTATTGATAATGGTAATGGATGTACCAAGTTAGAAAGTAGTCTATATGTGTTCCTTAGGTTTTGACAAACTTCAAGTTCGCTTTCAAAATTAGCTTTGGTTTTGTAAATTTCATGACCTCTCAAAGCTTTATTACGTTGCTCTACAGTTAATTTTAATAAATAAGGATGATTCTTGATCCTATGCTTTTGTTCAGCAATGCCTAGTTTGAACTGATTTAATTCTGGGTCACATGGATTTTCTGATATCCGAAGACTATACCATTCAACGTTGCGATGAAGTTGTAGTAAAAAGAACCTAAGTTCGGCTTCCTCTTCACTTACCTGTTCAAGCCCAAAAAAGTGTAGTGACAAGAAACCCTCCTCAATATTCCTTGATAAGGAAGCAATTGATGAAGTATCCCAAAAATCTTCTTTTTCATTATTTAAAAAATTTTGTTTTGGGAGAATTTTTTCTAAAGATATTCCTGCTAGAGTTTGCTTTGTAAAAATTTTCATTCCTCTAATTCCTCTCCCATCAGTTTGAATTCCATGCTGGTTTAATGATATTAAAGCGGTTGTTTGTAAAACAATATCAAATAAAGCACGCTCGTCTATGTAATCCTTTTCTATTTGTTTCAATCGGATTTAGAAGTTTTAGATTAAACAAAAAATTTATAAACACAACACTATTTTATACCTCTAATATATCAGAAACCCTGTTCTAAATGAAGTAGGTACTATGCATCAGCAAAAAAACCAGTTAACATATGCCCTGCGGGATTTTCAACTCTGTATATCTTTAGCGGACGCTTATTATAAATAAGTATCCGCAATTAGGGAAGTTGTACTTTCGTGCTTCACTCTTCTTGTTGAATCTCAGGTTCTTCATCAGCAGGTTTGTATTTTTCACCTTTTTCCCATGCCTCAGCAATTTTTTCATAGTTCGGAAAGTTTCCTGGTAAGTCCATTGTCCAATTTTCTATGAATCTTGGATTATTACTATTTGGTCTTGGATTTGCATTGTTCATTCTCGCTTGTACAGGAGTTCTAACTGCGTCACCCATAATTACAACATGCTGTTGTGGTAAAATTGGCAATTGTTGCAAAATATCTTCATTGGCGGCAGAAACTAATTGTCGGACATATTTTTGGTCTTCTGGGTTTTGTAGCCTATGAATAATGAAAGAATTGCATTGTGATAATACAGTCTTTGATAATTCAGACGGTCGTTGACTAGAAACAAGTAATGAAATACCATATTTTCGTCCTTCTCTCGCAATTCGTTCAAAGACCTTTTTAGCTATTGACTCTCTATCACCTCTATTCTTCTCTGGAATGTAATTTTGTGCTTCTTCTAAGGCGATAACCATTGGGAGCTTACCTCTGTCACTTTCAGGAAAACGAGATACAAAGTCTAAAATAAGTCGACCTATTAAACCTGTGATTGTTTCTAAAACTTCATAAGGCAATAAAGACATGTCAATAATTGTGACTTGACTTGGCTTGTCTTCACCAAGTTTTTCAATTTCTTCTTTACCTAACTGTTTCTTATAAAAATCAGTAAACAGGTCAGTCTCTTCATTTTTATAAACTTTGCAAAAATCACCTAGAATGAAAGCAATGAATTTTGCCAAAGCATTTAGAATTTCTTCTGGTTGATTTAAGAGCAGAGGCTGTGAAATCCGTTCATCACCTAAATATGATTGCAATCTTAATCTAAGAGTAGAAACAAACTCCCTTAACCTATTTCCTGAATTCTCTTGTTCATTGATTGCTTCGTCAAAAAATCTCGTTATTAAGTCTTGAAAATTAAACCAAATTGGCAAGTCAATATTTTTTTCAATTGCTATTTGCTCAACATTTTGTGAACTAGAGTATTCTAAATATTTAGTTTCTAATTCTTCTAAAGCATCTTTCTCATTCGCAATATTGTTGTCTGCTCCGAGTGTTAACAGAGCATTTTGGATATCAGTTAAAAGTTGATTACCGTCTGGAATAATTGAATTTGCTAAGCCAATAATTTCATTGTCGGCCTTATATATCCAATTCCCATAATTTTGGGAGCATTTCTTCTTCTTAATATCGTCTGGGGAAGCATCAAATAGATTAAGTACACCTCTTTCCGTGAACTTGTCGAGAATGGGTTTCTCACCAACTTCTTTTTGGTTTTTTGCTAGTCCTAAAGCTCTTTTGAACACAGGAGCTTGTGTTCCCGATGTTGGCTCAAATAAGTAATCATAATCAGCAAAGTTCATGAACCAAAATGGAACTTTCATTCCGTCTTTATCTACATGGAATGGATTTACTAGTTCAAGGTTTTTATAAGGGGATTCTTTAGTCCCTTGAAATGCTTGTTTGTATTCTCCATTGGTGTCAAATATTATGACATGGGCATTTTGTAGTTTCTTCCCATCGTAATCAAAATCGAACATACTCTGAATAATAGATGCAAACGTGCAGGATTTTCCAGAACCTGTGTTACCCAATATTGCTGCATGTTTACCGAAAAATTTATCTGGGTTTATCTTGATTTTATAATCAGTAAAGGATGGAGATGTTCCAATAGGTAAATAGTAATCTTCTTCAAAATTTATTTCCTCTGAATTTTTCTTTTGGTCAAAAATATTATCTAAGTCTTGACTTGTTACATACCAAACTGGATTGTCGAGGATGGGGTAATTGTATACTCCTTGTATATATTTTCCACTATTCTCAATAGTTCCAATCATTGTTGCCACCAAATACCTTGCGGATTTAGTTAAAAATATTGCTTCTTTATTTTTTCCAATTTCTGTCTCATCAATTGCTCTGACACTTGTAACCATTGCTACAATTTTATCTGACCCAATTGGAATAATAACGTAAGAGTTAATTCTAGCAACTTCAAAAATATCTTCATAGCCACTCTTGTAAAGACTTTTCAAATCATCATCAAGTCTTATATAGGCTCTAAAACTGTCAACAGAAATTACTTTACCAATGCTTCTTTCACTCATGCTTCTGCGTCTTTAGTAGGTTTAATATTAGAAGCTTTAGAGCTTAAAAGCTCATTCAAAGTATTTGCAACATTTTCGTTATTGTCAATATTGTTGAAGTTAGGCATCAGAGTGTCCGCAAAAGTCAGGAAGTCACCAAAAAATTCTCCTTCAAGTATTATGATTCGAGGGTCGTTAAGTTCTTTCAGATTTTTGATGTATTCGTTTCTTGTACCTTGAAAGTCGATGACAATAAGAGTGAAAGTAGGGTTTGATAATGCCTGATAGATAATATCGTTAAAATGGTCGTCACCAAATGAATACCCAACTGTAACAAGCACAGATTGAGATTGAGTTATGGTTGAAGCAAATTGTCTAAATAGTTCAGAATATGGAAGGTCAAGTGTGTACGACTTTTTTACAGCTGAGGGATAGATAATAATTTCTCCCTTTTTCTTTTGAGATTCTATTAGTTCTAGCGATTTCTCCTCAATACCATATAAGTTGTTTGCGTCCCTTGATTCAGAATTGACCCAAGATAATGAACCATGTAATTTGTAATACCTTACTACTTTTTCGATTCTTTGAACTTTACCTGAAGTGGTAGAACCAGGGTAAAAAATATCGTATTCAAACGTTTCTGGTTTAAAGAACCTTTTATGAAATCCTGAAAAACCGTCTATGTAATGAACCCCTAGTTTATCAAAAGCGTATTAAAAAGCTAAGTCATAATTAGCCGTAAAAATATTTGCTCGCCTCAAATTCAAAGGTCTTTGAAGGAGAGCCTTTAAGAATTTTTCATGAAAAATATACTTACTTCTTGATTCAAGTAATTCACCTTGTGCAATTTCTTTTGGGAACTGGCTCCCTTTTTTTCTGTCGATTATCGTTTTAGAAACAGGTCTATTTTCTAAGTTACATACATTGAATAATCCCTCTTTAATAGCAGTAATTAATTCAGCATACTTATCTGTTCTTACTTTGCTTTTATCTTCATTAAAAACAAAGTCTGTAGCGATTAAGAAATTTAAAACCTTTTCATATTCAATAGCTATTTCCTTTGATTCAATATCACGAACGACATCATCTACAATTTCAAATTTCCACTTTCTTTTGTCTTCAAAGGTTTGAGTATCTCCTATTAGATTCTCTTTTCCGTATTTCAATAATTCACCTTGAAGTTGTTTAATCACGAAAATGAAATGAGAATATATCCCTGTTCCTTCAGGGTCTTGTTCTTTTATGTAATCCTCTACTTCTATAGGGAAATTTCTGATTGCAACTGCTCCCAAATAAATTGACGTACCTGAACCAAACAAAAAACTAACATTGTCTAATTCAAGGTAATTTTTGAGCATTAACTTGATTTTATCAATGATTTTACCTTGGTCTAAATCTTCAGCTATCCAATCAGCTAACTTATCTGTACTTCCAAAGAGAACTTTGTTTTTTGCTGGGTCAAAATGTGTCATTAAATTTGATATTACTATTTGATTACGTTTTTATCGACATTAGTCACAATTTTAATATCAAATAAATTTGTACTACGTTTCATTGACTCCAAATATATCAAAACTCTCTGCTCAATAAATTAAACACTTCCCCCCACAAAAAAATCCCGCTCGGCAACCTTGCCAAGCGGGATTTTTAATTTTATAAATCTTCTAAGTACTATCCAATCAATTCTTTCATTCTTTCACCAATGGTTGCAGGAGAATCTACCACGTGTACACCACATTCTCTCAAGATAGCTTTTTTGGCTTGTGCGGTGTCATCATCTCCACCTACAATGGCTCCGGCATGTCCCATAGTACGACCAACAGGCGCAGTTTCTCCAGCTATAAAGCCTACTACCGGTTTTGTGCCGTGCTCCTTAATCCAACGGGCAGCATCTGGCTCCATTTGGCCGCCAATCTCACCAATCATTACAATTCCGTCTGTCTCTGGATCGTTCATCAACAGCTCTACTGCTTGTTGCATAGAAGTACCAATAATTGGGTCGCCACCAATACCAATGGCAGTGCTTTGTCCTAAACCTGCTTTGGTTAACTGATCTACTGCTTCATAAGTAAGCGTACCTGATTTAGACACCACGCCTATTCTACCTTTTTTGAAAATAAAACCGGGCATAATACCCACTTTAGCTTCTCCAGCCGTCATCACACCCGGGCAGTTTGGCCCAATCATGTGTACATCTTTATCAGCTAAATATTCTTTTACCATTACCATATCCTTTACAGGAATACCTTCGGTAATAGTGATGATTACTTTTATACCAGCTTCGGCAGCTTCCATAATTGCGTCAGCGGCAAAAGCCGGTGGCACAAAAATGATGGAAACATCTGCTCCCGCTTTTTCAACTGCTTCACTTACGGTATTAAAAACCGGACGATCTAAGTGCGTTTGTCCACCTTTTCCGGGTGTAACACCACCTACTACATTGGTTCCGTACTCTATCATTTGTCCGGCATGGAAACTTCCTTCGCTTCCTGTGAAGCCCTGTACAATTACTTTTGAGTTGCTATTTACTAATACGCTCATACGTTATACTGCTAGTTGAAAAATTTAAAAATCTGATGGCGAAAATAATAGATAAAGCCGTGTCGCCACAATATTTAAAAGGGTTTATCGCTTTTATTTTTTTTGGGAAATCCAATCGGGTGTTAAGCCAAATTGTGTTTCAAATACTATTTCGCTTAAAGCCTTTCGGCTGCGGATACTTTCTTCCGGCTCACGGTAACGGTCGTCTAGTGCGTTTAAACGTGTTTCATCTTGATACCCCAAGGCAAACATGCTTACTACATCATATTCCTCTTTGGGTATTTGCAAGGCTTCGTATAAATAATCGGCTTCAATGCCCGCCATTTGGTGTAAGTACAAACCCATGTGGGTGGCTTGTGCCGATAAATTGCCCATAGCCAAACCTACATCGTGCCAAGCGTGTTTGTTCACCTCTCCATTTTTGGTAAACTGTTTTTTAGCAATGGTTACGCACAACACCGGTGCTGTCCAAGTCCACTTTTTATTCCATTGATTTAAACCTTCATGTAAGGTGTCATAAAAATTATTATCACCTTTCTGTTTCTTTTCCCCTTCTCCTTTCCTCCCCACAAAAAACCTCCAAGGCTGCTCATTATTACTGCTAGCTGCCCACCTGGCTGCTTCTAATAATTGCAATAACTTATCCTCCTCTACGGGTTTATCGGCAAAAGCGCGTGGGCTCCATCTATTGGCTAATTCGGGAATAATTGTATGGTCGGTAAGGGCTCGTTTCTCTTGCATCATAAATGTTCTGGTTTCTCTTTATTAGTAAATTTTATTACGAGCAAACCAATTACAGCCGCCAGAAAACTCGCTACTATTACGGCTGCTTTGGCTTCGGCAATGTAAATTTCTTTACGGTATGCCAATTCGGCTATAAATAAACTCATGGTAAACCCAATACCCGCTAAAATTGCCACGCCATATACCTGTCGCCAAGTTCCGTTGGTGGGCAATTCGGCCAAACCAACCGCTACTAAAATGCGTGAGAATAAGCTAATACCTACAAACTTTCCTACCAATAAACCGAAAATGATTCCAAGACTAATAGGCGAGATTAATATCTCTAAAAAGTTACTGCCAATTTTTACACCTGCGTTAGAAAAAGCAAAAAGCGGCATTATTATAAAGTAAACCAAAGTGTGCAGCATATTTTCTGCTTTTTGTAAGGGTGAACGAGCCAATGCACCTGTTTTACTCATGTCTTTGAGCATTTTATCTTCATCATCGGTATTGTAAATTGGGCTAAGACTGTCCATCCGCAGGTAACGATTGTAAATTTTTTCCACCCGTTGTGAAAACTGATTTTTGGTAATTCTGGTATTGGCAGGTATGGTAAATGCCAACAAAATACCGGCAATAGTTGGGTGAATACCTGAGTAGAAAAAGCTAATCCAAATTACACTGATGCCAATAAACGTGTAGAAAAATACGGAACGTACGCCCAACCAATTAGCCAACATTAAAAAGGCCCAAGCACCACCGGCAATGTATAAGGAAGTGGGTTCTAAATTACTGGTGTAAAAAAACGCAATAACCAACACCGCACCAATATCATCTACCACCGCAAGGGATGTAACAAACACCTTTACCGATTTGTAAATACGATTGCGCACCAAGTTTAAAAGGCCAAGGGTAAAAGCAATATCAGTAGCCATAGGAATACCCCAGCCTCCCTGCTCTTCACCGGTGGCAAAAAGCACAAAAATTAATGCCGGCAAAACCATACCACCTATGGCAGCACCAATGGGTAAAGCAGCTTTGCGCCATTGGCTTAGTTCTCCACTTATAAACTCGCGCTTAATTTCTAAGCCTACTAAAAAAAAGAAAATGGCCATTAAGCCATCGTTGATAAATAGATGTAGGTTTAATTTTAACTCTCTATCTTCAAAACTCAACAAAATTTCCTTCTCCCAAAAAGTATGATACCATTCTGCTCCCCAACTACTATTTGCCACAATCATGGCGGCTAACGCACTCAAAAATAGAAGTATGCCCACGGCAGATTCGTTATTCAATACACGTGAGATTGGGTTAAGAATATAATCAATGGGTTTTTTTGAAACCGTCATGTAATACTGTTTACTGCATTAAGTATTTCTAAAGTTCTTTGTTCTGATTTGTTCAGATAATTTTTATCAAACGTACCGCCCTTTTTTGGCTTAGTATTAAAATTTGGTTGCAATGTTGCTTCTAATACTTGGGGGTGAATGTAATATTGCTTACAAATGCTAGGTGTATTGCCTAAGCGCTCTGAAACCAATTGCACCAAAGTAGCGCCTAATTCTTTACGCGTGTTTTTAGCAACAATACTTTGCGCCTTAGCATGCAATTTTACCGCTGAACTTGTTCCGCCCCACGTTCTAAAAGTTTTGGCACTAAATTCCGATTTACTTATAGTTCTTATATATTCGTTTACCATGCTAGAACTTGCTTTTACGCTTTTTCCACCTTTTTTAAAACTAAAAATCTCCCATCCGGGGAAATCTACCACCTCTTTAATATGCTCTATTAATTCAGTATCGTGCAGCTCTATTTTTCTGTTTTGGTGGCTCTTGCCGATGTATTCAAAGCTTAAGCCATGTGCTGTTTCGTTGAGATGTTTTTTACGCAAGGTGGTTAAGCCAAAGCTGCTGTTCTTTTTAGCATAAGCACGTGTGCCAATTCTAACGTAATGTTTGTCCAAAATTTTAACAATTAGTGCTAGCAACTTTTCCTCGTTCCACTCTTCACTTTTTAAATGCTGGTTTATTTTTCTGCGTATCCGCGGAAGCGTAAGTCCAAAATCACTTAATTCTAAAAATTTAAGGGAGTTCCTATACTCCAAATAATCAGGATGATACAGGTATTGCAACTTATCAGAACCATCGTACCCTGAAGCTAAAATGTGGGTATCTCCATTTTTACACAAGCATACTTCCGTCCATGTATTAGGCACACCATAGGCTTGCACTTGCTTTTGCAGATTTTTAGGTACGGCTGTATCATCTTTAAAATAATATTTAAACGTATTGCCTTTTTTTACGCGCACAATGTCAAAATCATTTACGTGCCCTTCGGCAAGATGTTCTGGTATATCATGCCTCATCATCTTCTTCAATTTTTACAGATTTTACGCGCACTGCGTATTTGCTTGGTGTAATTTCTCTTTTGCCGATACTAAGCTGTGCGCGAATCATTTCTGCACCCACAAACAAAATAAGGGAGGTATAATATACCCAAAGCATTAAAATAATTACAGACGAAGATGCGCCCCCCAATTGACTCAAGTTACTATTACCGATGTACCAACCGATACCAAATTTTCCTATTAACAGTAATACGGTTGTTATAAAGGCAGAGCGCCACAGATATTTTTTATATACAATTACATCGGGTAACACTTTAAATAAAGCAGCAATAACACAGGTAACAATTCCTAAAATAATAATATACTCGGCAACAGCGGCTAAGCCAATACTAAGGTCAGAAAAATACTCACCCAATTTATCTACAAAGCTTACCACAAGGGCATCTAGCACTAAAGTGATAATCATAATAAAGCCAAGGCTGAGAATCATTCCCAAGGAAATAGCCCTATCTAGCAAAAGTTTAATTACACCTTTTCCCTCTCTTACACGCACTTTAAAAATTTCATTAAAAGAGGTTTGTATTTGCACAAAAATGTTGGTGGCCGAAAAAAGTAAAATACCTAAACCTAAAATCAAGGAAAAAATGCTTTGGTCTTCTCTACGCAAACTTTCCATTAAAATCATAATGCCTTCCGCTCCTTGTTCGCCCATCAAATTGGTAAATTGAGTGGTAATTTCATTACGAACAGCTGCATCATCAGCAAATAATCCTGCCACATAAATGGCAATCATTACCACCGGAGCAATAGAAAATAAGGTGTAGAAAGATAAAGCAGCACTGTATCGAAAGCAGTTATCGTCATTAAAACCGATGGCGGTATTTTTAATAACTCTCCAAATATATTTTAGGCGTTTCATTTATACAGTTACAATTTTGGTGAATTTAGGTTCAAAATTTACTAGTAAAACATAAAAAAAGCTGTAACATTTTTTTATGCTACAGCTCTTATTGAAATTGTGAGAAATGCAAATATTACATATCACGTAACATGCTTTTCACCTCATCTTTAGTTTTACCTAATTTTTGTTGAATACGTCCAATCAACTGCTCTTCTTGGCCTTCTGCGTAGGTTAAATCATCATCTGTTAATTCACCATACTTTTCTTTTAATTTTCCTTTGGTCTCGTTCCAATGACCTTTTAATTCTAAGTCCATAATAATTGGTTTTAAATATTAATAATACCTATATAACCAAGGGGAATTGAAATAGTTTAGAGGAAGGTGGGAATTGGGACTGACGAATGACGAATGACGAATGACGAATGTAGCTGCACTGGGAGGATTAACGATTAGGTGTTTTGTCGCGCAAAGGCGCTAAGCCGTAAAGAAGCTGCAAAAGGTGAAATACAAAAAGAATAGGTGCTTATTGGAGGTACGGAGGAATGACGAATGACGAATGACGAATAACGAATGTAGCTGCACTGGGCGGAAGAACGATTAGGTGTTTTGTCGCGCAAAGGCGCTAAGTCGCAAAGAAGCTGCAAAAGGAGAAAGACAAAAAGAATAGGTGCTTATTGGAGGTACGGAGGAATGACGAATGACGAATAACGAATGTAGCTGCACTGGGCGGAAGAACGATTAGGTGTTTTGTCGCGCAAAGAAGCTAAGTCGCAAAGAAGCTGTAAAAGGAGAAATACAAAAAGAATAGGTGCTTATTGGAGGTACGGAGGAATGACGAATGACGAATGGCGAATAACAAATATAGCTGCACTGGGAGGAATAACGATTAGGTGTTTTGTCTCGCAAAGGCGCTAAGCCGAAAAGAAGCTGTAAAAGGAGAAAGACAAAAAGAATAGGTGCTTATTGGAGGTACGGAGGAATGACGAATGACGAATGACGAATGTAGCTGCACTGGGAGGATTAACTATCAGGTGTTTTGTCGCGCAAAGAAGCTAAGTCGCAAAGAAGCTGTAAAAAGAAAAATACAAAAAGAATAGGTGCTTATTGGAGGTACGGAGGAATAACGAATGACGAATGGCGAATAACGAATAACGAATAACAAATGTAGCTGCACTGGGAGGATTAACGATTAGGTGTTTTGTCGCGCAAAGGCGCTAAGCCGCAAAGAAGCTATAAAAGGAGAAAGGACTAATGCATAATGTTTGCCTAGATTTTGCTGGGAAACTAAAAAAGTTAGTACACTATTTGAATACACACCAGCTTTGCTAAGCGGAGTAAAGCTAATTTTACTGGTGATTTTGTATTTTCTTAGACTTAATTGACCACACTAAACAGTATAGAGCTAAACCCTTATATTTTTAATTATAGTACAAAACGCTTATATATTCTTTTATAAGTAAAAACGCTTATATTTGACGAATGACAGCTATTCTTTCTGGTGATATAATCGGCTCCCGCAAGCAACTTAATGCTAAGCAATGGCTCACTCCATTAAAGCAGGTGCTAAACAGTATTGGTGCTAATCCTAAAACGTGGGAAATTTTTCAAGGCGATAGTTTTCAAGTGGAGGTACTTCCTGAAAAAGCTTTTTATTTTGCTTTATTGCTTAAAGCAACCATACGCTCCATTAGCAATTTAGACGTACGCATTGCCATAGGTTTGGGTAATAAAACCTTTACCTCTAACACTATTGCAGAGGCAAACGGCACGGCTTTTATTTATTCAGGTGAAACCCTAAAAACGCTTAAAAGCCTAAAGCAAAACTTACGCTTAAAAAGTGATGATGAAGGCTTTAACGAAACGTTTAACCTTCTTTTTAAACTAGCCCTACTTACCATGGACACTTGGACTATTGGAGCCGCAGAAATAGTGGTGGAAAGTTTACAAAACCCTCAGCTTAATCAACGGGAACTAGGAAAAAAACTAGGGATTACACAACCATCGGTAAGCCAAAGACAAAAAACGGCACATCTAAATGAACTGCTGGCCTTAGACGTTTTTTATCAAAAAAAACTTTCTGAACTTACTACCTCATGATTCTTATAAAACTACTACTAGCACACTTGCTAGGCGATTTTTTACTGCAACCCAACCGCTGGGTAAAGCAAAAAGAAAAAAAGAAACTTGCCACCTTTTACTTATACCTGCACTGCTTACTGCACGCGGGTTTGGCGTGGTTACTCATTTTTGAACTAAACTTTTGGCTGCCTGCTTTGGCTATTTTCATTTTGCACTTGGGTATTGATGCTACTAAGCTTTTGGCTCAGCGGCCAAAAACAAAGCGAACTTGGTTTTTTATAGACCAACTATTACACTTAATGAGTCTCATTTTTATTTGGTGGTGGTATGCGGAAATCACCTTTGACTTTTCTATTTTACTAAGTAATACGTACGTGTGGCTAGTATTTACGCTAGGTGTAGCCCTTACCCTACCCGCTTCGCTATGCATAAAAATGATTATTGAAAATTGGGCGCCTGCTACCAATTCAACCGAAGACGACTCCTTGCAAAATGCAGGAAAGTACATAGGCATAATGGAACGTTTGCTGGTGTTCATTTTGGTGCTTACCGGAAATATAGGTGCAGTAGGTTTTTTACTAGCGGCTAAATCAGTTTTTAGGTTTGGAGATTTGCGCCAAGCACAAGACAGAAAACTTACCGAATATGTACTAATTGGTACTTTATTAAGCTTTGGAGTTGCTTTAACTTTTGGCTTAATTGCGCGAGCGGTTGTCGATTTTTAGAAATACACTTTGCAGTTAGGTAGCGTCTTTTCTACGCGCTCATGTAAAGCACGCATCATTAACAGGTTTCCCTAACACAGTGTTAATGTTTCCGTTATTCGAAAGTTTTAATTAAAGTGGTATAACTCTTGGTTTGCCCCCGTCAATTATAAATTTTAAAACAAAATAATTATGAAAAACATCCTTTTGGGAGCATTAACCCTATGCCTAACGCTAAGTATAAAAGCACAAGAAAGTCCTAAACTAAGAGAAGTTGGGCTAACCTTTAGCAACCTAAATAATTTTGGAATTACCTATAGAACGGGCACAGCTGCTGCCCTATGGCGCTATAATGTTGGCTCTTTAAATAACAGTAGCAGTTCTCAATTTAGAGATAGTATAGAGTATTCCATTCGCAGAATTGGATTAAACGTATCCATTGGACGCGAATTCAGAAATAGTGTGACCGAAAAGCTCACCTTTAGATATGGATTAAATCTGTTTACTTCTTTTAGCACCAACACAAATGAAGTGGATGACCAAAGGCAAAGAGGTAACAGTTCTAAAAATTCTCAAATTCAATTAGAACCTGGCGTAAGTGCAATTGTGGGCTTAAATTATCAGCTTACGGATAACTTAGTTTTGGGAGCAGAAATGCTACCGTCAGTTTCTTATACCTATAATATTTTTGATATAGATTCTTCACTAGGAGGAATTTCCAGCAACAATTCTAGTGATGTCAACTTTGATATTTCAAACCAAGGTGTGCTACTTTCCTTGATGTATCAGTTCTAAACCAAAAAAAATCCTCTCAACAAGAAGCATTACGTTATCTTGATTGAGAGGATTTCTCATTTCATCATTCGGATTAAAACTCCATCTACTTTAAAAATACACTTTACAGTTAGGCAACGCATTTTTTACACGCTCCATTTCTTCTTGACTTAACGAATTATTCACTGCAATTAAAGTTTTCAAATTTTTTAATCCACTTAAGTTTTTAGGAAAAGTACTGAGTTTATTGTCTGATACAATTAGCATTTCTAAGGCTTTCATATCATTCAGTTCATCAGGCAATTCGGTGAGTTTGTTATGGGTAAGAATCAATACTTTCAGCTTACGCATATCCCCTATTTCAGGCGGTAAATTTTGCAATTGATTGTATTCTAAATTAAGCTCCTGCAGATTTTTGATTTCTGCCCAAGCAGCATCCATAGCGTGAAACTGATTGTACCCCAACTCCAGTTTTCTTAATTTTTTAAGCTTAGTAAGGCTAATTGGTAAATGGCTCATTTGATTGTTGGTTAACTCCAATAACTCTAAACTTTTACAGTTTTTTAAGGCTTCCGGTAAGGTGTGTATTTCATTTAACGATAAGTGCAAAAAGCGCAACGCATTCAAATCTCCTATCGCCTCAGGAATGCTTTTTAAATGATTTTCAGCTAAATCTAAGCGTACAAGCTTTTCTAAATTTTTGACTTCCAACGGAACATATTTCAAACTGTTGGCTCTCAGGTTAAGCACTTGCAATTCATCTAACGCAAACAAACTTGCGTTTAATTGCTCTAAATGATTGCGCATTAAGTTTAAAAAAGTTAGTTCCTTTAGCTCACTTAAACTATCGCTTAAAGCGAAAATATTCTTATCACGTAAGTTGAGTTGGGTAACTGGGGTTTCACTTTTAAGGGCACGTTGTAAATTATCAAAAACTGGTTTTTTTTGATCAGCAAACTGAGAAAATCCCGATAAGGTAAAAACACAAAAAATGAGTGAAAGAAAACTGCGCATAACACAAAGCTAAAATTAAAATGATTAAAATGATTAAAATGATTAAAATGATTAAAATGATTAAAATAAAAAACCAGAGGTTGCTTGCACAACCCCTGGCTTAAATTTGAAAAAAGTGCGGCTTACTTCACGTATTGAATTAAACGCTGTGTAAATTTCTCATCTACACGCACTTTTAGAACGATTACCTGCGTTTGTCCGGCAAACTTGCTTACATCTACCGTCCAAGATTGCTGACCACCATTAACCGTTTCGTTTACAAGGCTGGCCAGTTTTTTACCTGTCATGTCAAATGCTTCAATGGCTACATTTTCGCCACCATCTAAATCAAGCGTTACGCTTACGCTACCCGCTGTTGGGTTAGGATACACAGCTAATTTGCTTAATTTATGCTCATCAAGGCTCACATTTTCAATCACTTCAATATACTGCACATATTCAGCAGTATCTGTTCCTGCGGCATTGGCTACACTTAATTGTACGGTATAAAAACCAAGGTTGTTATACGTTACTACTTCAGTTTTGTTGCTAGAAGTTGCCGGTGCGCCACCGTTAAATACCCAATTTCTATTGGTAGGAAAAGCTAAACTCGTATCAGAAAATACAACGCTATTTCCTTGCATCACAATTTGCGTATCGGCTACAAAACCAGCTACCGGAGCTTGCACGCCTAAGTATTCATTTCTTGAAAATACAACCGTGTAAGAACCATCAAAGGTTACATTATTTCCCGTAGCATCTGGCTGTGGGGTATTGCTACCACTTGGGTGCTGTATAGAGTAAAATCCGTATCGGTAATCTGGTGAAAACGTTAAACCGGTTGGCTCAGAACCTAAAGGCGAAGAAGAGAATAACTCAACTTTTGGTGCGCTTTGCGTATGGTTAGGCGCTACTACCCAAATGTAGTTATTACCACCATCTTGCAATACCCAAAGGTTTCCTTGGTCATCAAAGGTTAAGTTGTCATTTCCGCTACCCCAAGGCTCCGTAAATACTCCTTGATCCGTGTTTAATGTATAAGATGCTCCACCTACGTACGTTTCAAAATTAGAAACAGAAGTTCCGTTATCGGTAAAGCGATATACGCGCCCGTTTCCTTTAGAAGTAAAGTAAATTTTACCGTCTATGGTTCCTACTTCTACATCTTCTACTCCTCTAAAATTAGTTGCACCCAAAGCACTAGTTATAGATCTTTTGGTGTTTCTTTCAATTTGTGTAGTGTTCGGTATAGCAATCCAAGTTCCGGCAGTTCCCGTTGGGTCGCCACCAGATAATGGCTGACTTAATTGAAGCGCATAAAGTGTTCCGCTGCTCAAATCAGCTTTGTTATTAGCCACAAACTTAAATACAGCACTACTTCCACCATCTTCACCCGCATATACTGTTATAGAGTCATTCATAATTAAGGCATTTTCATGCGATGCACTTCCGAATGCCCATAATTTTTCCTGCTTGCCATTACCATATTCTTTCACCTTGGCCGTAAGCGGATCAATTTCTACTAACCAGCCTACATCAGTATATCCATCAGCATTGGCATCACCAGCGTTTTGAGTTTCCTCAGATGTAATTACGGTTCCCCAAGGTGTAATACCGCCAGAGCAATTTCGTGTAGTGCTCACCAAATCTGTATTATACATATCTACAGCTTGTGTAGTATCTACTTGCCAAAGGTTTAGGCTATCTACAAAATGTAAATCAATAATAGAAACACCACCGGGCGTATTTTCATGGTTTACCGCTAAGTGGCCTTCTCTGCTACTTCCGTTTAAACCTAAATAAGCAGTAAAATCATGATTACCCGGTACAGTACCCGTACCTTTTGTAAAGGCTTCACCTTGCTTAAAAAGCGCTTGAAAAGTATGTGAACTACTTGGTATTAATAAATTACTGGTTTGTGAAGTAGGCGCAATAGAAGTAAAACAGGCAATATGTGCTTGCTGACCGTTGCTGCAACCTAATGCCGGTGGGTTTACTACCGGTGCATCTTTTATAAACAAATCAAAACCTAAATCAGAGCTTGTACTATCACGGTTGTGAATTTCTACAGCAATTTGGTTTCTACCGTTTCTAAAAACGTTTTTAGATAATATAGTTGAGTAATAAATATCTTCATCAGCACCACTTACAATGGTAGAAGAAAAAGTACCCGAAGTAATAACACCTGTAGGTAAATTATCGCGAATAATTTCCACCCCGTTTACATATACAATAGCGGCATCATCTCTTAATAAACCAAACTGTACCGAATCAGGAAGTACGGTTAAATCAATATCAATATCTCTACGGAAGTAATAGGTAATAAATTTCTTGTTTGCATCATTACCAAAAGAGATTGTAGTGTTCATAGGATCTCCGTAACCCAAACGTCCTTGCCCGTAAGCCCAGTTTTCATCATTAAAAATAGTGTCTTTCCAAGCTATGGCGTCTAAGCTTGTTCCGTTATCTAAGTAATTCCACTCACTTTCTTTAGGTAGTGGATATGTAGCAACGCCTAAAGGAGGTAATTCAAAACTTACTTCCATATCAAAACTTAAATCTGAACTTCCGGCTGTAGCCTGATGTAATTCTACGGCAATTACGTTTCTACCGTTTTGTAAAAGATTGGCAGTTTTGTTTCTAAAATAAGTGGTTTCGTCCGCGCCACCTACCGTAGCAGAAGCAAACGTGCTATATCCTACCATACCTGTTGGCATATTTTGGCGAAATGCCTCGGTACCGTTTACATACACAATAACACCATCATCGCGCAAAACATCAAAAACCAAAGAATCATAGATAGATGCATCTACCACATCAAACGTGTGACGTAAATAAGTAGTGGTATTTCTGGCCGCTGTATTGCCACCAAAATCTAACGTAGTTACTTCATTGCTGTTTCCATATCCTAAAATTGCATCTCCAAAATCCCATGTGCTATCGTTATAAGCTAAACTCGTCCAAGCTGTTGCAGATAAGTCTGTTCCGTTATCCTCATATTTCCAACTTGCTGCTTTCGCAATAGGGAAAACGCCTTCTTGATAGGTAGCCGGTGGAATGTAGGATACTACCAATTGTGCCGGTGCATTGGCACTATTGTTTTTAGAATAAGCTACACGTTTATTTGTTCCATTTCCGGTATATCCTGCAACGCCAACCACAGCCGGGTCAACCATGCCTACTAAAAGCGCGTTTCCTGAAGCCCAGCCATTTTTATTTATAATTTGTTGTACTAAAGTGGTGATGTCCGGAGAACGTTGTGCGGCACCTGCATCGCCAATGTTATTCCACCCAGGGATGCTTGTCCATAAAATACTATCCGTGTAATTTCTAGCGCCTAAGTTGTTAGCTGCGCTAGTAATAGCTGCTGCGTTTGCTACATCTTCTAAAGCTATCATTACATCTACTTGGCCGGTAGCATTTACTTCATCTACCGCAAATTGAATGTAAGCACTTTGTATTATAGATCCTTTTGGGATAGCAACATTGGCAAAACGATTACCAATAATTTGTAAACTACTACCATCAGAGGTAAGCTCTAAATCTGAACTCGATAAGTCCATAGCACCGCTAGTAGCATCTTGCTCAGCATCATCATCATTAGTTAATATGCTAAAGGCAGCATTTACCGGCACTACAAATTCTACCACTAAAATAGCCGCAGATGAAGATGTTCCGTCATAAGCCTCAGCAGTGCGTTCGCCCGTTCCGGTGCCTAAAATATTTAGCGCGTTTCCACTTTTCCAACCGACACGGTTAATTATAGACTGCACCAAAACGGATAAATCTGGTGATTGCTGATCTACTCCAGCATCACCGGCATTTGTCCAAGCAGGAATGTTGCTCCAAACTACGGTATCGGCAGTAGCCGCACGTGTAGAAATGTTTGACGTAGTATTGGCAAAAGTTGTAGAACTATCAACAGCTTCTGCCCAAAAGCTTACGCTACCCGGAGAGTTATCCGTTTCATCTACCGTAAATTGGATATAGGCATTGGTAATGATTGCACCATGCGGAATATTTAAATTTCCAAAACGTAAACCAATAAACTGATCTCCATCTCCTCCATCATTTACAAGCTCAATGTCAGAACTTGTTAAATCCATATCGCCAACGCCTGATGTAGCGTTAAGGCCTTTTTCTTCTGCATCATCTGATGATGCATTCACTTGCACCGAAATGCTTTGCACTTGTGCAAAAGTAGCAGACGCTAAAAGCGTAGCAACCGAGCATAAGAACCATTGGGTAAATTTTCTCATTTGTGTTGAGTTTGTTTTTAAATTGATGGCTCAAAAGTCATACTCAAACGTACCCTGTGTTTTGCGTAAGCGTTAAATAAAATTTAAACTTTACAAAAGAATTTTAACTGTCATATAATTATTAAAGGCTAATATAAAGGATGTTACAGTATTGTGTGTAGAAAATTTCGCTTTCTTTCTTTAACGCAAAAGCAACTTTTGCTTAACACTATCCTTTGCAACACCTTTCTTACCGTTTGAAAGAAACTGTATCCGTTAGTGTATGCATAAAAGCAATTAATGCTGCCTTTTCCGATACCGTTAAATTTAAAGAATCAGCAGCCAAAGTTTGATTTTTCACTTCTAAGCCAAGCCCCGCACCACCACCGTGATTGTAAAAATCCACTACTTGCTCCAGCGTTTTATAGGCTCCATTATGAAAGTAAGGTGCGGTTACAGCTGCATTTCTTACGGTAGAGGTTTTAAACGAACGCTCATAAATCCATGCTTTTTCACTTAATATTTCATTCTCAAAACGCCCCATATCGGTATCAATGGATTTCCCCCAACCATTTGGGTTTTGTAACACGCCTAAAATTTCTGTTTCATTTTTAGTGTACATGGGCGGTACCAAACCGCTAAAAGTGGGTGCAAAATGGCACGTGCCACAAGCCGCTTTACCCATAAATAAATTAAAACCCGCTTTTGCTTGGGCAGATAAAGGAGCACTTTCATTACGCACGTGCATATCAAATTCAGAATTGTGCGCCTGCAAGGAAACTACGTAAGAAACTAATGCTTTTGAAAACTGCTTACGATTTATTTTTTTGGTATTAAAAGCGGCTTTCACCTTTTTTTTATAGCTGGTATTATTATGTAGCTTTTCTAAAATAGCTTCATAAGCGGTGTTAAATTCTTGATTATTAAAAATTACGTGTTCGGCTTGTTGCTCTAAACTAAAGGCGCGTAAATCATAAAAATAACGGTCGGCATACACGGCATTTAGCAAGGTAGGCGCATTGCGCTGCACCGTTTTGCCACTTACATTGCTTTCAGATTTTGGTAAACCATCCGTAAAGGCCTGGGCAGGATTATGGCACGTAGCGCAATTTATGGTACCGCTTTCGCTGAGTGCTTTATCGTAAAAAAGTTGCTTGCCTAAAGCGCGTAAAGCATCGCTATCCTCTTCTTTAGTTAATTCTGTAAAGTAATACGGATCTAAAAAATCGGTATCAAAAATACCTTCTGCTTCAAAATTTACGGCTGTAGAAAGTTTTGATTTTTGAAAAAAACCATTTGTTTTTTGTATTTGTAATAGCTGCGTGTATAAAGGGTTTATATACTTAGTTAAAAAATTTAGGCGGTCAAACGTGTCAAAATTTTGGTTTTCCAAAGCCTCATTGGCTTCTTTAAAAAGTTTAGCTAATTCAGAATATTTTCCTGCATTTAAAAAGCTAAAATTCAGCATATTCTGATCTACCGCACGCAGCACTATTTGTGCTTCTACCAATCCGTTTAAAGAGCCGGGCGTATCAAACCCTGTGATACTCATGGTAAACACTTTAATAAGTGCCAAGCGTGAAGCTTCAAAAATTTCGTGTACTTCTATATTTTGCGCTTCAAATCCGCTAAGCATAAGCTGGGCATTGTTATAAAGCGTTTTACTTAAAATTACCAACTGACTTTTATCCGCTTCGTTTAAATCGGCAAAAGCCATTTCATCTAAAATTTGTAAACCCTCTGGTGGCGCTACTATGGGATTATTATCAAAGCGTTGCGCGTGTAAAAGTGGCGCTCCGTTAATGTGTTCTTCAGAAAAACTTGGATAGTAATAATCGAAAATAAATTCTATTCGTTTGTAGCTGTTACGTGTTTTAAGTAGCTGCTTTTGAAAGGTTTCTTGATTGCTATTACCAAGCCTAAACTGCTCGGCCGCCTGATTTAAGTTTTTACACTCGGCTAAAAAAACCGCTGCTTCTCGTTGTGTATTTGTTTTAATGGTGCGGGTTCCATCAAACATATTAAACTGCACTAATAAAAACGGTACGGCTATTATAAATAACACTCCCAATACTTTTCGCATAATTGCTTGTATGAATAATATTCAAGTGTGCAAAGATGGTATTGCAATGTTAAGACAATCTTAAGCCAAATTTAATGCCTTGAGAATAGCGCTAAAATTCAAAAGTATAAAAATGGATTAAACCCATCAACATAAATGAAAAGTGGAGCGTGCGCTTGCAAATTAAAATGCTTTAAGCATTTACTGGTTTTTTCTTTTTGGTAAGTGCTTTTAAATCTACCAATACATACGCAACAGGAAATAAAAATAATGCCGCAGCAATAAAATTATGAAATGCACCTATGCCGTAGAAAAAATAATAAACACCCACTATTGCCATTAGTATGGCAGTTGGGTAAGTAATTATCCGTTTAGCCAATTTGCGCGAAGCTTTTTTCTTTAGCGCTGGCTCTTCACCCGGTTTTACAGGCCTGCCCTCTTTTACCGCTTTTAAATGATGAAAAAACAATTTTACATTATGCATATTCCAACCCAAGGAACTTACACTAGACCAGCTTTTTAAATCGCAAACGCTGTTAATCCAGATTTCATTATTTATTTTTAATATGGTAATCATTTCGCCTTTCATCGGGCTAAACCAATCTTCATGATATGCTCTATAAAAATTGGATTGTATCTTTTTATTTTTCCATTGATGTAATTGAGCCGTCCGTTCAAAAGCTTTTTTTAATTCTTCATCGGTAGCCGCTCCATTAAATTTTCTAAAAGTTAATTGTCGGTATTGAATTAGTGTAAACCCAATGGCTGCAAAAAGCCAAAAAAGTGAAAGTGTTAAGCTTTCATTTAAAACTACCGCTTTAGCCTCATCGCCATTTATGGCGTACACAATAAGGTCATACGCAGGAAACAAACCAAGAATTAACAGTACAATTACTATAAAATAATGGTTAAGGCTTTCTAAAAAAGTAAGCTTTAAATGTCGACTTACAGAAATGTAGTCTTCGGTAGTTTTGGTAGTGTAAGACAAATTATTTTGTGTAAAACTGCACCAAAATAACTGGTGCTATTAAAAATCAAGGGGAAAAGTACACAATTTTATTAGCTACGCTAGTATAATTGAGAAAAACTGCACTATATAAACGACCAGCCAACGTAAAATGGCTTAATATTTCTTTTTACTAATCCTATTGCCGGTTATATTTTTTTGCGCTTTAGATTTAAAGCGCTGCACATCGTTACCCATTAATTTACGATGTTTAGTTTTTCGGCCTTGCACGCGTGAGCGCCATTTTTTCCAGCTGCCCAACTTTAGCTGAAACTTCATCAATTTTATAACTTCCGCTTCGGTTAATCCAAACTGAAATTCAATAGCGTCAAAGGGCGTTCTATCTTCCCAGGCCATGCCAATAATTCTATCAATTTGCTCCTCAGTAAGGTTATGTTTTTCAATTATTTTCATACATCTTTCTCTAGTTGTTTTGAACCACACTTTAATAGGATGGTTCAAAGTGCATATATATAAGCATCGTTTCAGCTTACAGCTGCCGTAATATTTGATAAGCCTATTTTTGCCAAAATTATTACAAGTAAAAACAGAGGTTTACTAGGTACTATGAATGATCGTCCAAAAATAAAAATAGCTAAATCGCGTAAAGCGAGGTATTTAGAATTACTATCCATTACCATTGCGTTTGGCAGTCTGTTTTATTTAATTAAAGATTATGCTTCTTTACCGCTTCAGGTGCCGGTACATTTCAATTTTGCGGGTACGCCTGATGGAATGGGGCACAAAGTCATTTTACTGTGTGTACCAATTCTAAATGTGCTTATTGCGGTTGGTTTTTCATTCTTAACCAAGTATCCACATAAGTTTAATTATCCGTTTATTATTACCGCCAAAAATGCTGAAGCAGCGTATAAAGAGGTATTAAAAATGCTGCGTTTACTTGGCGTGCTCGTCTCTCTATTATTAGCATACATCACCTTAGCATCTATATCTATTGCAGTGGGTAAAAACAATGCATTAAATCCGTATATAATTGGTATTTTACTAGTTGCTATTATACTAAATCTGCTTATTGGGTTTATTAATTTAAGAAAAAAAGCTACTTATTAAAGTATGAATACGTTTGATTGCATAGTAGTGGGTGGTGGCGCAGCAGGATTTTTTGCCGCCATACACGCAAGTAATGGAGGTAAAAATAAGGTGTTAATTATTGAAAAAACCAGTAAGCTATTAAGCAAAGTAAAAGTTAGTGGTGGTGGCCGTTGCAACGTAACCCACGCTGTAAAAAACATTAAAGTGCTTACGCAGAGTTACCCCCGAGGTGGCAAAACGTTACAAAAAGCATTTAAGCAATTTGCTGTAACCGATACCGTACAATGGTTTGAAACGCGTGGCGTAAAATTAAAAACGGAAGCAGACGGACGTATGTTTCCTGAATCTAATCAATCGCAAACTATTATTGACGCGCTACAAAATGAAGCTAAAAAATGTGGTGTTTCCATATTGCTTAAAACAGAACTGCAAGAAATTGTAAAAACCCCTAACGGTTACCTTATTTCTACAGAAAACAAAAAATTTAATTGCACCACGCTTATTTTGGCGGCTGGTGGTAATGCCAAGCAAACGTTTTATCAAGTATATCAGCAAATCGGTTTCAATGTTACTCCTACCATACCTTCCCTATTCACTTTTAATGTAAAAAACAGTCCGGCCAAAGCACTTATGGGTGTTTCTATGCCCCATGCAAGTGTACGTTTACCGGGCACTTCGTGGAAACAAGATGGCCCTATTTTAATAACTCATTGGGGTTTTAGTGCTCCGGCTGTTATTCTACTTTCCGCTTGGGCTGCTGTTGATTTACATGCCAAAAGTTATCAGTTTCCCATTGAAATTAATTGGCTTCAAAAAAACGAAGCAGATGTACGCAGTTTGTTAGACTCCTTTAAAACAAACAACCGCTTAAAGCTAGTTAAAAATCAAAACCCATTTGAAATGCCAAGTAGGCTGTGGCTTTATTTATTGAGCAGAGCCGAAATTTCTGAACAACAACAGTGGCATGATTTGGCTAAAAAAAATTACAATAAGTTAATTAAGCACCTTACGGGAGATGATTATTCTGTAAACGGAAAAACCACTTTTAAGGAAGAATTTGTGAGCTGCGGAGGTATTAATTTAGATGAACTTGATGTATCAACCTTTGAAAGTAAAAAGCACGCAAAGCTTTTTGCAGTAGGCGAATTAGTAAATGTTGACGGTATTACCGGTGGCTTTAATTTTCAACATGCTTGGACGAGTGGGTACTTAGCCGGCACAACTGCAGCTGGCTACCTATCTAAATAGTTTCATCAAGAAAAATTATAAATAATTCAAAATCAATATAATAAGTTGCTTGTTGCGAAATTTGCTAAACTTTTAAGGCCGTAAGTAAAAATCAATTTTTACAAGTAACATACTTCTGCTAGTTTAGTAAAACAATTAGAACAACCGAAAAATGAAAGCTATTAAAAAAATAAAACAAGTACAAGCTACCGCTCAAGAAGCAAAGCTATCCTTAAGCCAAATACATGAATACCGCATCACCTGCTTGCGTCAACATTCACGAAATTTACGCCTTAAAGTAAATAACAAATTAAAATCGTACGGCACCCACCACATGATAGAAGAATTATTAAACTTTGAAAATGGTTTGTAAATTTTAGGCTAACCCTAAAACATACTTTTTCTTGATTTATAATAGCTTTTTAGGGCGGCAAAACCTAAAGGTGGTTTTGCAAGGAATATAGTTTAACCTTAACCACACAAAAATGAAAGTTTACTTGCATCTGTTTGTACTAACTATGCTTTACACAGTTTCCTTTAAGCTAAATGGCCAAGCCAATATGGAAAGCAATGGTACTTTTAAATATCAAGTAGAAGTGTATGCCGGAGGTAATTTTAGCATAAGCCCTTCGGAAAGTCCAGCACTTAACTTTTTTGCTTTTTATAATTATAGAGATGCTAAGTACTCCTCTTTTTCTGGCTACTATCCTTTGCTAGACAAGCTAGAGAACACAGATGCCGTATGGAAATTGGAACCCGCTTATGAGTTTGGTACAAGGTTGCTTCTATTTAGTGGCGCAGCCTGTATCGGTTTAAATTTAAACGTAACACAAAATGCAAGCAAGGCAACTGTTACCCAACAGCAAGACACCGCCACAGCCCAACTAATTTTTGAAGGAAAAGAATGGCGCGTACTACTAAAACCAAGTATTGGCTACAAAAAGGAAAAACTACACCTCTATGGAAATTTGATTGTAGGCCTAGGCTTGGGCAAGCAATATAATTCTTATTTAATAGTAACCGAAGGAGAGCAAAAGCAAACTAGACTTCCCTACGATAACGACTATTTTAAAAGCGCAGATTTTACTTATGGCTTAGGCTTTGGAGCTGATTACTACCTTAGCAAAAAAATAAACATTGGGCTGGCCTATAATTTATACCGCGTAAAAACCAGCCCTTACAAAACCACTCAAACTTTTGATTTTAAACGATTTGTTAACGGCTATTGGAGCAATACGTTCTCGCTCACCTTAGGGTATCAATTGTTTGTTTCCAAAAATTACACCCTCTGATCCTTTAATTAAAGTAAATTCCTACAAAAGCAAACAAAATCAAGTGCTTAGCCAGATTAACGTGAAAATAATTACCTAAGCAACGCTTAATTGCATATTTTCGAGGCATTAAAATTATTATAACGTTTATAATACGTATATGCGCCTACGTTTTAGGAATACATTACCCACGTGCCTACCCAATATACTTTTAAACACAATGCTTTGCGGCTTTTTTTGCTGCATTTCTTTGTTTGTAAAAGCCACGGCACCGGCTGATTCGCTAGCAGAATTTTACACCCACAAAGACATTCCCGATTCTTTAAATCAGGCTGTTTTAGAAGCACTTACCTATTATCCTGAATTTAAAAGTTTACCCATTACCTTTAAATATACAGATCAAATTAGTACGGCATTAATGGAGGCTCAGCCAGAATTTTCAACGGTTTTAAAACCAAAAAAATTTAGAGCTTATTATGTTTATATGACGCCCGCTTTAATTATAAAGGGTGAGGTAACTCCCCTGCACAAGCTCCCACATGATGTGCTGTTGGGCTGGTTGGTGCATGAGCTAGGGCATATTAAAGACTACGAATCGCGCAACGGAATTCAAATGGTGTGGTTTGGTTTAGCCTACAGTTTAAGTGCCAATTATAAAATAAAAGCCGAGCGTCAAGCGGATTTATACGCTATTCAAAAAAATGGTGGCCCATATATAATCGCTACCAAAAACTTCATTTTAAACAGTGCAGATTTACCGGAATTTTACAAGCGTAAAATCAGAAATCTATACATGTCTCCTGAAGAAGTGGCGCAGATTATTGAAAAAGAATTAGAATTAGAGGATGTTGAAGAGTACAATGAGGAGAAAAAGGAGTCTATAAAATAATGAAACGCAACTATGCCGAAGTTTTAAAATTTATAGAGCAATCTTTAGATTTTGAAAGTAAAGAAGGTGAGCCCGCCACCTATATTCCGGAATTAGCCAAAGTAAACCCAGACCAATTTGGCTTGTACTTAAATTGCCTTAAAGGCGATGATTTTCAAATTGGTAGCGCTGATGTATCCTTTAGCATTCAGAGTATTAGCAAGGTATTTACCCTTACCATGGCTTTGCAAAAAATGGGTAGCAAGGTTTGGAAACGGGTTGGCGTGGAACCATCAGGAAATGCATTTAACTCGTTGGTGCAATTAGAAAACGAGGCCGGAATTCCTAGAAATCCGCTAATTAATGTGGGCGCTTTAGTAATTGCCGATATGTTGGTAAGCCTGTATGAAAACCCTAAAGAAGCGCTTTTAACCTTTGTTCGCAACCTTTCGGGAGACCCTACTTTAGACTATGATTACGCGGTAGCAGAATCGGAATTTAAAACAGGACATCGCAATGTGGCCATGGCTAATTTACTGAAAGCTTACGGCAATATGAAAAATCCGGTGGAAACCGTAATAGACTTTTATTTCCACCAATGCTCACTTAGCATGACCTGTAAACAACTAGCCTACACCTTTGCCATGTATGCAAATGCAGGTAAAAACCCTATTGATAACTCCCGCATAATTAGCAGCATACAGTGTAAACGTATAAATGCTTTGATGATGACCTGCGGTTTTTATGATGAGGCCGGTGAATTTACTTTTATGGTTGGATTACCAGGAAAGAGTGGTGTTGGTGGAGGTATTGCCGCTACACATCCTGGAGAGTACAGTGTGGTGGTTTGGAGCCCACGCTTAAACAAAAAAGGAAATAGCGTTTTGGGCATGAAAAGCTTAGAGTTGCTAACCACCAAAACAGAACACTCTATTTTTTAAGTACTTTGTAGTGCCCTAATATTTAGTGAATGAATGATGCTGTTGATGCGCTTCAATTAAATTTTAATGCCGAAGCACTTGGTGTACTAAATATTGCTTTGGCAATTGTAATGTATGGCGTTGCACTAAACCTAAAGATTTCTGATTTTAAGGAACTTCTTCGCCAACCCAAAGCTGCTCTATTAGGCATTTTGGCTCAATTTATTTTGCTACCAGCTTTTACCTACTTTTTAATCTTATTGGTTAAACCAGCTCCAAGCATTGCTTTAGGTATGATTTTAATTGCTGCTTGCCCGGGTGGCAATATTTCTAACTATATGTCTAGCTTAGCAAAAGGAAATGCAGCACTTTCGGTTTGCCTTACAGCTTTTGCAAGTGTGGCTGCCATATTTCTCACCCCGTTCAACTTTCAGTTTTATGCCAACCTATATCCTCCTACAGCCACTTTACTTACTTCTATACAACTTAATGTTTGGGACGTTTTTGAAATCATAATACTCATATTAGGAATCCCGTTGGTTTTAGGAATGCTTACCAATCAGTTTTTTCCAAGCGTGGCTAAGGGAGTATCAAAAATTTTGAAACCGCTAAGCTTTTTTGTTTTTGTAGCATTAGTATTCATTGCCTTCACCAATAATATTGAACAGTTTTTAACATACGTGAAATACGTTGTTGGCATCGTATTCGTGCATAATCTTATCGCGCTAAGCACGGGCTATGGCTTAGGTTTACTATTCAAATTACCATTAGTAGATAAAAAAACCTTAGCAATAGAAACGGGTATTCAAAACTCAGGATTAGGCTTATTGTTAATCTTTAGTTTTTTTAACGGACTTGGCGGCATGGCGTTAGTGGCTGCATGGTGGGGTATTTGGCACATTGTGGCCGGACTAAGTTTGGCTACCTTTTGGAATAAGCGTTCTAAGTAGTGGATGATGCTTGTTTAAATTGTTTTACAAACTCAGGATCAAGAATAGCCTTCAAAAAAATAAACGCTATACCAGCAATAAACGCTGCTAATAAAAATAATATAATGTAAATTAGAAAAGCAAGGATGGTTCTTAAAAAAATCTTAAACCCACTACCTTTAAAAAACCGAATGTTTACATAGTTCAAGTATAGGAAAGTTAAGGCTAAAGAACTCATACTTACGGCAATTACATTGAGGTTAAGTAAATACAGAAAACTAACTATTATACCTAAAACAACTACTTGACCATAGCTATAAGCTGTAATGATTAATTGTTCGCCAAAGTTGTATTTTTTTACTCCGAATACAACCCAATATGCTAATGCTAAAAATGGAATTGAAGCGGAAATCAGGAGGTGATTGTAACTATAAACAAAGTGCATCCAACTTCTTTGGAATTCCATTTGTTTCGCATCAATCGATGGCTCAATCATATTCATAGTAATAGATTCCATGTCGATTATCGAAACCATAAGAAAAACTTGTATGGTTAACCACAAAAACAAATACCTAAACGGGTGAAAATATTTAATAGTAGCACCATTTAAATAATCTTTTAGAAGTGCTTGTGGTTTGGTAAACATCCAAATTGTGGTGTGCCAAAGTCCTTTATCAACATTAGCAATTACACTAAAAAAACTACTGATTGAACTTTTTAACGTAAACCTCCCCTTCAACTTTTTTTGCCCACAATTATGACAAAAACCACCAATTAATGTAAAGCCACAATTTGCACATTCATCGCTATTAGCTGCTTCACTCAAAGCTATTTCTTTAGATTCCAATTGTTCACTCATAATGCGAAAGTTTAATGCTTAGCAAAATACAAGAAACCAAATAATTAAATTTCAGATAAAGTATAGCGTTTTACATCTCTTTTTATCTTATTGGTGGCTGTTCGTAAAAACGTTTTTACAGCAAATAGTGCTTTCGGTTTTTCATATTTATCTACCCGTTTTGCAACCCAATTTAATAGTTCCGCCCGCTCTTCAGGTTTGAGTGCTGATTTTTCAATTATCAGAATCAACTTTTCACCGAAATCATCATCCGGGATACCCGCCAAAAAAAAAGGATATAGAAATCCTTCTAATTTCTTTTCAATTAACTCGGGGTGTAGCTTTATCCCCCCACTGTTTACCACATTATCGTAACGTCCTTTCCAAACAAATTTGGTTTCATCAATGAGCTCCACCACATCGTTGGTTTGCAAATTTTTAATTTCCAAATGGGGAGCATTTATGCATAAACAATCTCGTACATCTACTTTGAACGTTAAATCACCAACGGCTTTAAAAGTTTGTTTCTCGCCAAACTTACGTATAGCAATATGGCTTATCGTTTCCGTCATGCCATAAGTATGATAGAGCAAGCATGGCGATTTTATAGCTGCCTCTTCTAAAGCTTGTGAAATTGCCCCACCGCCAATAATTGCCGTTTTTACTTTAGGTAAATCTTCCAAGCAGTTGGCTAATTGATACGGCACCAAAGCCGTAAAATCCATTGGTTGTTTTAGGGATTTTAAGGGGTTCTCCGAAGGCTGTGTTACGTACAAATCTAAATTGCCTAATAACCAACGCACTAACATCATTACACCACCAATATGATTAGGTGATAGCGCTAACAAGATTTTTGACGAAGGTTTTAGCTGAAATACCTCAATTGTTTTTTTGGCACTAGCCAACATGTGTACTTTTTGCAAACTAAGTATTTTGGGCATACCCGTACTGCCGCTTGTTTTAAGCTTAAAAGCATCTGTTTCATCTAAAAATAGGGTTAAAACCTCCTCAATCGCTTGTAACTCCTTTCGTTCGGAAAAATTTATTTGGTTGATAAACTGCTGCTTACCCTCAAACCAAACTTTTTCTTTCTTAAAACCCAACCATTGCTTCATCATCTACGTGTTTGTAAGTACAGTTCCCAATACATAGGGGATGCTAACCCATCCCGTTCCCTAGAAGTGATGCTTACCCATCGCTTCTTTTTTATGCCAATAGCTTACTTACTTCCCAAGTTTCCTGTGTGTTATATCCAATATGCCCATTTTTCACAAAGAGCGGGCAATCAAAATTATTGGTATATAAACCGCCTGTTCCTAAACCTGAAGGTAGTGGATTATGTAAAGTAAAATTCCATTGAGCAATGGCATTTAAACCAATGTTACTCTCTAATGCGCTGGTAACCCAATACTCGGCACCTACTTCTTTTGCTACATTGATCCATTCCTTAGAACCGCGCCAACCACCCACAAAGCTTGGTTTTAAAATTATAAAAGGTGGTTTTATTTGCTGTAATAAGGCACGCTTTTCAGCAGATGAAAATATACCGATAAGTTCTTCATCTAATGCAATAGGTACAGGGCTTTCAGCACAAAGTTTGGCCATGTTTTTTATTTGTCCGGCTTTAATGGGTTGCTCTATACTATGTACTTCTAATTTAGCTAAGCTGTGCAATACGCTTGGCGCAGATTTCATTGTAAAAGCACCGTTAGCATCTACGCGCAATTCTAATTCCTTTGCGGAAAAATTAGACCTAATAAAGTGCAACAACTCTAATTCATCCTGCCAATGAATAGCGCCAATTTTAAGTTTTAACACCTTAAATCCGGCAAACATTTTCTCTTTTATTTGTGCAAGCATTTGCTCCTTTGTACCCATCCAAATCAAACCATTTATAGGTGTGTGGCTTTCGCCTGATGTAAATTTAGAGGGAAATAAAATGTGGTTTTCACTTTCCAAATCCTGCAAAAGCATTTCATAACCAAATTGAATAGAAGGAAATTCTATTAATTCAGCAAAGATTTCAGCATGAGCTAAATGTACATTTTCAACTAGCCAATTTAATTTTACCTCATAATCAGGTCGGTCATCAACGCTTAAACCTTTAAGTAAACCACATTCTCCAATGCCGGTTTTTCCATCTTTTTTGGCAAATAGAAAATAACTGTCTTTAGTACGCAAAATTCCCCTACTTGTGCCGGCAGGATTTTTAAATTGAAGCGTATATTTCTTCCAGCTAAGCTGCATACATTTAATTATAAAATTTGCCCTATACCAAAAAGTAAGGAAAATAATAAGGTGGTAATGGCTAAAAACTTAAGCATTGGGTCAAACTGTTTTGCTTCCATTGCCTTCATACTGCGTACCATACTGATAAGCAGCAGCGGCAAACAAATAAAATATAAATTACGCCAAATACTCCCAGTATGTAGCATGTTATACACAAAAGCTACATCAAAAGCCACAATAATTAAAGCCGCTTGGTAAATTTTAGCATTTGGTAAACCTATCATCACCGGAATAGTGTTTTTACCCACGGCTTTATCGGTTTGTAAATCGCGCATATTATTGAGGTTTAATACACCCACAGCCAGTAATCCCACGGAAGTGGCGGGTAAAAACACCGTAAAATCTATAAAATTGGTTTGTAAAAAGTACGCACCCACAACACCTACATATCCAAAAAATAACAATACCGAAATATCTCCTAATCCATGATAACCATAAGCCTTGCGGCCAACCGTGTAACCAATAGCGGCTACAATGGCCAACAGTCCTAAAGCTGCAAAACCAATAGTAACAATTAGCGGTAAACCTTGAGTGGCAATAATGCTAAGAGCCGTGCCACTAGCAAAAGATAAAATGGCAAAAAGCACCACCGCACTTTTCATTTGTTTGGAAGTAATTAATCCCGAAGCTACCGCCCGCTGCTCTCCAACTTTATGATTATCCGTACCCTTTACACCGTCTCCATAATCATTAGCATAGTTGCTTAAAATTTGATAAAAGAGCGTGGTAAGTAAGCTTAAAACAAAAACCAAAATATTATAATGGCCCTGAGATGCGGCTAAACAAGTGCCTAAAATAATGCTGGAAAAAGCCAACGGTAAGGTGCGCAAGCGTGCTGCTGCTATCCACGGTTTTATACTCATGCTGTAGTTTGTGGCACGAAGGTAAGCCCTCCAAATAAAATCTTACATCCAACTTTGGTTAGAAGTTTCTATTTTATAAAGAATATACGTAAACAAGGCTTCGGCTGTAGCCTGAGGAATGTGTGGCATTCGTAAATCTCCGGCAGCTGTGTGCAAATGTAAATGCATGATTTTGCGTGGCTTCTGAAAAAAGGTTTGCCCTAGCGCTACATTTTGCAACTTGTAAAAATTAAAAATAAAGCGTTTTGGAAAAATATAGCCGCGTTCCAAAATTATTAAATCTTCATTCCATGTTAGCTTAACGGACTTGTAATATTTATAACTAAAAAACACGATAAATGCCACCACAAAAGGTGGAAAATACCAAAATATAGAATACGTAAAACCCGCTATAATTAAGGCGGCAACCGGCACAAGCGAAACAAAAAAGCTTAATTGACTCGCCAACAGCCAATGCGATTTGGCAGTATTATCCTCCACTCCTTCTCGATTTGGAAAAAAGAAATTTAACACAGTGGTAAGTTGCTCTTGTTTTGCCCCCGGAATTTGCAGACTGTTTTTATCGGTAGCTTCTTCACTACCCGCTTGTTTTATGGTAATAGTTTTAAATCCAATTAGCTTGCGTAGCGGATTTGTACTCCACTTTATGTACTGAATTTTACTAAAAGGAATTTGATATTCCGCCTTTTTAAATAAACCCGCTTTTAACTGAACGCCTTTTGCATTGGCGTAAAATCGAAGATTAAAGTACTTTAAGGCACTTTGTATAACTGAAAATGCGACTCCAATAATTAAAAACAGAATAATAGAAATCGGCACTAGCACTAATCCGTAAGCCAACATTTGATTGGTGGTGGAGTCAATGGTATCTTCAAAAGGTTTTAAAATATAGTCTTCAAATTGCCATAGGTAGCCATTTATTACCGCAAAAAGTACCAAGCCCGATTTCAAGTGATTTTCTGTAAAACCAACTTTTAAAACATCCGTAAAACTCAAGCGCAGCAATGGTTTTTCATTTTCACTGGAGAAAGAAGCCGCTTGATTTTGCTGTTCATTAATTACGTTTTCCTCCGAAACAGTACGCTCGGAAACTTCTTCTTTTCGCTTTAAAAGCTCTTGCTGCAAGGCTCGCGCATACGCTTTATTTAATGCAGGAATTTCCATTTCCTTTTGCTTACTTCCAGCCGTATCTATTTTTAATCCTGTAACGCCAAGTAGCTGTTGTATAATATTTTGACTCAAATTTACCGCCTGAATACGGTCAAACGCTACGGTAGTTTTGTCCCGCCTAAACACGCCTTCTTCCAAAACAAAACGATCTTCTTCAATATAAAAGAAAAACTTGCGGTATTGAAAGTAGCTTAACACCAGAAATAGCAGTAATACAATGGCAGCAATGGTGTAGAAACTAATTTTCAAAAACGACATAGAATCGCCCATGTTTACCACAAATATGGGTATCAAAATATTTATGGCGATACGCATGTTCTTAAAAAAGATAACCGCTACGCCAAAAGGGTTTTGCCTTTGCGGCTGATGTAAATTTAAATCATCATGCATAATTGGCGGCCAATTGAGTGATATGTTCGCGCAACTTATGTGCATTTTCTTTGGTTAAACCCGATATACTTAAATCGCTGGAAGAACCTCCGGCTGTATATACTTTTACTGAACCTAAATCAAACAATCGTGCAAGTGGCCCTTGACTAACTTCACAATGCTGAATGCGGTTAAACGGTACACTTGTCATACTAAAAAAAAGCAGTCCTGATTTATAACTAATATCATGTTCGCGCAACGCGTAGCCTTTTATTTTAAAGCCCATGATTTCTATTATAAAAACTAAAACTACCAACCCTGTAAAAACCGCCAAACTGAGCACTAAAGGCAAATCTGCTACAAAATAGAGCATTACCAACACGGCATAAATTAAGAAGGTGAAGATACCTAGGGACGTTAGTTTTAAATACAAATACTCCTGCTCAAGTTTTGTAAAATTATCTCCGTTCAGCTGAGGGAGTTCCTCTACGTTTACAGCGTTATTTTTAAAGAGCACATTTTCAGGGTGTTCCTCAATGGTTTCGTTGGTTTCCATTTATAGGTTTGTTTCTTTTAAAAAGTTAAAGTACTCTTTCAGCACCTTCGGGCTCTCTACGCGCGGTGTTTTAATTTCTAAAATTTTTGGTGCATCACTCGCTTGGTAAAATTCGCTTAAAGCAGATGTCAATTTCGCTTCATCATCTACACTTTTAAAATCTACACCAAATGTAGTAGCAATACCTTCTAACTTATGTTGATGTACGGTTTCCTGAAGCGTATTAAATACTTCGGTATCCTCTGGGCCTTGAATAATTCTAAAAATATTTCCACCACCGTTATTTAATACCACCACTCTAAAATTAGCCGGTAAATGGTTGTTCCAAAAAGCGTTTGAATCATACAGGAAAGCAACGTCACCCGTAATTAGCGTCACCATTTTTTCCGTGGCCATAGCATGACCTAAAGCTGTACTTGTGCAGCCATCAATACCACTAGTGCCACGATTACTAAAATGCAAGAGTTCCTTTGGATGGTCAAACAACTGCGCGTAGCGCACCGAAGTACTGTTGGCACAATGCAAAATACTGTCTTTTGGTAAGGCTTCTAAAATTGTTCTAAAAGCCGTGAAATCAGAAAAAGGCGCTGCTTTTAAATACGTTTCTTGCTTTGTTTGTCTGTCTAAATCTTTGCTTAAAAACACATCGCGCCAAGCGGTATTTTCAGAACTAACCAAATGTGCTAATTCTTTAAAAAACAAAGCCGGATGCACCTGCACATGCTGCGTTAAAGCGCCAAAAGTGTCTTGAAAAGCAGGACTTTCCTCTACATACCAATGTGCTTTTGGTGTAAACGTACGCAGGTACTTTTTCACCATTTTACTCACCACTTCTCCACCTATACTAATTAATAAATCAGGTCGCAATGCCTCTTTTTCGCTTTCGCTAAGGGTATTTATGAGCCTATCAATACAATGGATGTTACAACCACAATGCAGGTTACTGAGCGATTCTGAAAAAATTAAAAATGGACTTTTTAGGTTTAAATGATTCAGGGCATCTTCCAATTCATGGTTGGGCAAAAGTTGTCCGGCCAGTACCCAAATTTTGGGACTTTGATTCCAAACTTTTGCTAAATCTTGTAAAGGCGGTGTGCGCAACACGCGTTCTCCTTTTAATTCTCTTATAATGCGGGCCGGAAAAACTTCATCGGTAGTTTCGTACAACGGTTCATCAAACGGTATATTTATATGAACGGGGCCACGGCTGCTGCTAAACATAGCTTCATTTAATAAACGCTGATTATACGCTTTACCCATATCATCTTCAGGCTGGCGTAATAAGTTTGCATTGTATTCTATGTGTTGGGCAAAAATATTTTCTTGGCGTATGGTTTGCCCAATGCCTTGATCTATAAGTTCTTTGGGGCGATCTGCCGTAATTACAATTAAAGGCAGATGTTGGTAAAAAGCTTCTACCACAGCCGGATAATAATTAACTGCTGCAGAGCCAGAACTACATATAACGGCAACCGGTTCACGCTTTTCTAAGGTCATGCCCATAGCTGTAAAAGCGGCTACACGCTCATCAGGCACAGAAATACAGGTGTAAGCATCATCTGCCGCAAAGGCAATAAGCAAAGGCGCATTTCTACTGCCAGGCGAAACCACAATGGTGGTGCAGTTGTGTTGCTTTAAAAGTTGCGCTACATATTGCGCATTTATTTTGGAAGATTGTTGTTTCAAAAGGCTCAATTCTGCTTTCAAAAGTAAGCGTGAAAATGCAGAGTTGTTTACAGTTGGTTAATTACCCATTTTAAGGTATTCATTTTAGCCACCGTTTCCTCCCATTCAGAATGAACATCAGAATCTTTGGTGATGCCACCGCCAGCGTATAAGGCATAGCTTTTTTCAAAAACCTGCATACAGCGAAGGTTCACATAATAGTTGAAATCGTTACCTTTTTTTAGTCCAAAATAGCCCGCATAAAAACTACGGTCAAAATTTTCATTTTTAAGAATAAAGTCAATAGCTTCTTCTTTAGGAAATCCCGCCACAGCGGGAGTCGGATGTAATTGCCTTAAAAGTTTGTTTGCGGTAAAATCGGTTTTTATGTTCGCTTCAAAGCTGGTTTTAAAATGTACTAAATTACCGGCATAAGCGCTATCTTTTTCAGAAACAGTCAGATTTTCTAATCCTTTTTGCTTGCTTAAAATAGTTTCAATGTAATCCGAAACCAGCTGCTGTTCTTCTTCCTCTTTGGCGGTAAACGTGGCTTCTTCTCCCCTTTTTCTGGTGCCCGCCAAGCTCATGGTTTTAACGGTATTATTTTTTGCACTTAAAAGCACTTCGGGCGTAGCACCTAACCACACACCTGTTTTTGGACTACTAAACAGATGTACGCAAGCTTCCGGATACTTGGTAACCAAGGTTTTGTACAAAACCCAAACATTTATTGGTTGTTGATATATCTCGGCTCTAGCCACCACTATTTTACCCCAATTATTTGCTTTTATTTTGGTAACCGTTTGTCGCAATAAATCAAGGTGTTCTTGCTCTGAAGAAGCGTTTGGCACTTGATTTTGAAAATGAAAAACGGTTGGTGGTTTTACTTCAACGGCTTCCATTTTTGTGGTAAAAACTGCACCATTAAAAGGTGAAGCCGAAAACTGAAATGTTCCATTGACATTTTCACAAAAAGCCTTTACAGTTATGCTGTTTGGTTCACTTATATAAAAATAGGCGTCCATTTATTTTTTTAGCGGCATTATCATGTTGGTAAGCTTGCAATGCGAAATTACTTGTCCGCTTTCATCGGTAATGGTAATTTCCCATAGGTGTGTGCTGCGCCCTTTATGCTGAATGTTGGCTGTGCCCAAAATATAGCCTTCACGTTTGCTTTTTATATGGTTGCACGTTAGTTGCAAACCAACAATAGCAAACTCTTCGGGGGGTGCGAAGATAGCGCTTGCGGCACTGCCCACCGTTTCGGCTACCGCTGCTGTAGCGCCACCGTGCAACAAACCCATAGGTTGATGCACTTTAGGTGTAACGGGCATCCGCACTTGCAGCATCCCTTTTTCTACGTCCACATCTATATATTCCATTTCTAATGTTTCCATTAGGGTGTTTTTAAGAGTGGCGTTAAAGGCGGAAAGGATTTGTTGTTTGGTCATGTTGTTTTCAATTTATAATGTAATAACTAAATGTGTTTGTATCCTTTTTTAAACCGTTTAATTTCACATAACGCTTTCTTGTAGGAAACCCATCTTTATTAAAATTGATGATTGTTTCATGATCTAAATCAATGCTCTTATTGATTTCAACCACGTTAGAACCTATCCGATTAAATTTAGTAGTGATAGTGTGGTAATGATGGTTGAGATCATAAATCATGTTTTCCTCTGCTTTTATTATTTGAGCTTTTTTATTATAAGTATAATCAGTTTTACTCCATACTATATCTCCTCGCTTTTCGAGTTTATTAATAAGCCTGCCACGGCTAAAATTGAAAAAGCTTGTATCTGGACGCTCGTATTTAACATTTTTTACTATCCGTAAAATCCTTTCTTCTTCAAAAACCCAGAAAACATCTTCTTTAAAACTTATGCTTGATTTAGTTTGTAAGAAACAAGGAAGCCCCAAGTTATCGTATTCATACCCTCGATAGCCTTTATATTCTTTAGTATCATAAGTGAATTCAACTGAGTTCTGGTAAGGTCTTATATAGTACCCAATTGTATCCAATTCTATATCTTCTTCACTCCTACTTTCAACCATAAGAACTGAATCTATATTTAAAGCATTCATTAAGTAAGGAATGTCCTCTAAATACTCAACCAAAATTGCTTCTAAAGCTACAGGCTCATCCTGCTTACAGCTTTTATCCTGTTTGCAGCTTGTGGCAAAAAATCCAACGAAAAGAATCAACACGTAGAATTTCATAAGTGTAATTTCAAAATTTCATGACAACCAAACATAAGTAATGTAGATTAGCGTCATGTTTATAAACGAAAGTAAAACCATTTTGAAGTTTTTAGAAAAGCTCCACCCATTCTTTTTGCCACTAGTAATAACTCCTATCGTTACAATGAGATAGGAAAGCAGAAAAAGATAACCACCTAAGTAAAATAAAGTGCTTCCAGAGTATCGAGATACTATTAGCAGCGATGCTCCTAAAAAACTAAAAACACAAATATATTTCCACATAATAATCTCCGTTTATAATAATGAGGACAGTTATTTGAAAAATACTCAATCACCACAAAAATTCCATTTAAAGAAACTCTTAAATGGCGCTTCAATCTATTATTGATATCAAAAGTAAAACTCCTCAATCGATTTGCTGTAAAATCTTATACTTATTGCCCTCCGCCTTTTCTATCTTTGCAATCCTAAAAAATTTTGGTATGCTCAATATTACTTTGCCTGATGGCAGCGTAAAACAAATGGAAGATGGCTCAAGTGCTTTTGATGTAGCCATGAGTATTAGTAGTGGCTTGGCACGTAATGTATTATCAGCCAGTCATAACGGAAAAACGGTGGAAGTGATGGATCCGCTTAAAGAAGATGGCAATTTGGTATTATATACGTGGGATACTTTAGAAGGTAAAAATGCTTTTTGGCATTCTAGCGCGCACCTTTTGGCACAAACCATTTTGCAATTTTATCCTGATGCCAAGCTTACCATTGGGCCCGCTATAGAAAACGGTTTTTATTATGATGTTGATTTTGGCGATGAAAATCTCAGCGAAAGCGAATTTACCAAAATTGAAAAGAAGATGTTGGAAAACGCACGCGAAAAGCATGAGTTTACATTACACCCAGTGAGTAAAGCCGATGCATTAGCGATGTACACGGATAATCCCTTTAAAACGGAATTGATTGAGAACTTAACCGATGGTGAAATCACCTTTTGCGACCACGCAGATTTTACAGATTTATGCCGTGGAGGCCATATACCAAACACCGGTTTTATAAAAGCCGCAAAAATTATGAGCGTTGCCGGAGCCTATTGGCGCGGAAATGAGCATAATCCCCAACTTACGCGTGTGTATGGCATCAGCTTCCCAAAAGCGAGTATGCTTACTGAATATTTAGAATTATTAGAAGAAGCCAAAAAACGTGATCACCGTAAATTGGGTAAAGAACTAGGCCTATTTACGTTTTCACAAAAAGTAGGTGCCGGTTTGCCACTTTGGTTACCAAAAGGTGCCGCTTTGCGCGAGAGACTAGAAAACTTCCTGAAAAAGGCACAAAAAGCAGCGGGCTACGAGCAAGTAATTACACCCCATATTGGTAGTAAAGAATTGTACGTAACCAGCGGACATTACGCAAAATATGGTAAGGATAGCTTTCAGCCGATAACTACACCAGATGATGGTGAGGAGTTTTTGTTGAAACCCATGAACTGTCCACATCACTGCGAAATTTACAAAAGTGAGCCGCGCTCCTACCGCGATTTACCGATTCGTTTTGCGGAGTTTGGAACTGTTTATAGATATGAGCAAAGTGGTGAGCTACACGGATTAACACGTGTGCGTGGTTTTACACAGGATGATGCGCATTTATTTTGTATGCCCGATCAATTAAAAGATGAATTTAAAAAAGTAATTGACTTGGTATTATACATTTTCAAAACCTTAGATTTTGAAAATTTTACCGCCCAAGTTTCCTTACGCGACAAAGAAGAGAAAAGCAAATACATCGGTTCTGATGAAAATTGGGAAAAAGCCGAAAGTGCAATTATGGAAGCCGTGGAAGAAAAAAAGCTTCCTTTTAAAGTAGAATATGGCGAAGCAGCTTTTTATGGCCCCAAGCTAGACTTTATGGTAAAAGATGCGCTTGGTCGCTCTTGGCAACTTGGCACTATACAAGTAGATTATAATTTACCGGAACGTTTTGAATTAGAATATAAGGGTAGCGATAATGAAATGCACCGCCCAGTAATGATTCACCGTGCTCCTTTTGGCAGTATGGAGCGTTTTGTAGCGGTATTATTAGAGCATTGTGCCGGTAATTTTCCTATTTGGCTAATGCCTGATCAGATTATAATTCTGCCTATTTCAGATAAATATATGGAGTATGCACAAAAAGTTTCGTATCTCCTTAAAAATAACGACCTTCGCGCCCTCGTTGACGAAAGGGCAGAGAAAACGGGCAGAAAAATCCGTGATGCGGAAGTTTCAAAAATACCGTATATGCTTATAGTTGGTGAAAAAGAAGCCGCAGATAATACAGTTTCTGTGCGCAGACATGGTGAAGGAGATCAAGGTAGTATGCCTTTAGAAGATTTTATTACTATGGTAAACAAAGAAGTAGAGGGGCAAATAGCTCCGTTTGAAAGTTAAAGATTAATTAAAGAAAAGTACACTGGCTAAAAGATTTAATTCAAGAGGAAGAGGTTATCAACCGCGCGTGGTTGAAGATGCACATATTATAAACGATAAAATTCGTTTTCCAAAAGTGCGTGTTGTAGGCGAAAATATTGATGAACAAGGTGTTTATTCAATTGATGAAGTGCGAAGAATAGCCCAAGATCAAGATTTGGATGTAGTAGTTATTACCGAAAAGGCTAGTCCTCCGGTAGTTAAAATTATTGACTACAAAAAATTCTTGTACGACCAGAAAAAGAAACAAAAAGAGATTACGCAAAAGGCGCAGAAAACGGTTATTAAAGAAATCCGTTTTGGTCCTAATACCGATGATCACGATTATGAGTTTAAGCGCAAACATGCAGAAGCTTTCTTAAAAGAAGGTTCTAAACTTAAAGCGTATGTTTTCTTTAAAGGTCGTTCTATTGTTTTTAAAGACAAAGGAGAAATCCTATTGTTAAAATTAGCCACAGATTTAGAAGATGTAGGTAAAGTAGAAAATTTACCAAAGCTGGAAGGCAAGCGTATGATTATGATGATGGCGCCAAAAGCTATTAAGAAGTAGTTTAGTTGGAAGACCGAAGTTAAACGGAAGCCTAAAAAAATAATAAGTAGTAAACCCTAGATAAAAGAGAGAGAAATGCCAAAAATGAAAACAAAATCTAGTGCCAAAAAGCGATTTAAGCTTACGGGTACCGGAAAAATTAAAAGAAAGCACGCTTTTAAGAGCCATATTCTTACCAAGAAAGGCACTAAACAAAAGCGTAACTTAACGCACATCGGCTTAGTTGACAAAGCAGATGAAGGAAGCATTAAGAAGCAACTTGTAATTTAAGTTGTTGTATTAATACAAAAATTTAGAGTTAATAGTTAAACCCTGTGTTAGTGCTAAAAAGTGTTTAAAAATTTTGAACCGCCTTGCACAAAAAAATTATAAAATATGCCAAGATCAGTAAATTCAGTAGCCTCAAGGGCTCGTAGAAAAAAGATTATGAAACAGGCCAAAGGATACTTTGGCCGTAGAAAGAACGTATGGACAGTTGCAAAAAATGCCGTTGAAAAAGGCATGTTGTATATGTACCGCGATCGTAAAACCAAAAAGAGAAATTTCCGTTCACTTTGGATTCAGCGTATTAATGCTGGAGCTCGTGAGCATGGTATGTCTTACTCGGCTTTTATGGGTAAAATGAAAACTAACAACATAGAGCTTAACCGTAAAGTTTTGGCTGATTTAGCTATGAACCACCCGGATGCTTTTAAAGCAGTTGTAAATCAAGTAAAATAACCGCTAGGAAAAATTACTTACTACTTATTGAAAAGTCCTGTAACAGAAATGTTACAGGACTTTTTTTTGCACATTCCTTTTTTAAGTTTTGTACTTTTACAAAGATTGATTAGTCTGTTTCTTACGTTAAACCTATATCCATGAGCTACTCACAGCGAGATCAAGAAGAAAACCCGAGTATGGTGCATGAACCAGATATGAACGGTACATACACCGCCAAAGATTATTTGCAGTGGCAATTTGAAGGAATGGTGGAGCTTATAAAAGGTAAGATTTTTAAAATGTCACCCGCTCCTACTTCCTGGCATCAATCCATTAGTATGTTCTTAACAGGTACATTATGGCAACATTTAAATGATAAGTCTTGCAAACTGTTCGCTGCTCCCTTTGATGTATATCTTACGCACACACCAAAAAATTATAAAACCACTAACAATATTGTGCAACCTGATCTTTGCGTAATCTGCGACATCTCTAAAATTAAGGAATTTGGCTGCGTAGGTGCACCTGATTTTATAATTGAAATACTTTCTAAAAGCACACGTAAAAAAGATTTGACCCATAAAAAAGACCTGTACGAAGAATTTGGGGTTCAAGAATATTGGATTGTAAGTCCTCAAGAAGAGTTAATTATTGTAAATCTTTTAACGAAAATGGAAAATATGAAACCAAGCAGGTGCTAACCGTTGGTTCTATCGTTTCGCCACAGCTTTTCTCTGATTTAAAAATTGAGTTAGACGAAGTTTTTAAACCTACATAACTATGAGTTATTCGCAACAAGACCAAGAAGAAAACCCGAGTATAGTGCATGAACCAGATATGAACGGTACATACACCGCCAAAGATTATTTGCAGTGGCAATTTGAAGGTATGGTGGAACTCATTAAGGGTAAAATTTTCAAGATGTCACCTGCGCCTACTTCTTGGCATCAAGAAATTAGCACATTTTTTACGGTTGAGATTGGAAATAGGGTGCGAAGAACAAATTGTAAATTATTTGTTGCTCCTTTTGATGTTTATTTAACTAACACACCAAAAGATTATAAGACCACTAGCAATATTGTGCAGCCAGATTTGTGTGTAATCTGCGACATCTCTAAAATTAAGGAATTTGGCTGTGTAGGTGCGCCCGATTTTGTGATTGAAATACTCTCCACAAGCACACGTAAAAAAGATTTGACCCATAAAAAAGACCTGTACGAAGAATTTGGGGTTCAAGAATATTGGATTGTAAGTCCTCAAGAAGAGTTAATTATTGTAAATCTTTTGAACGAAAATGGAAAATATGAAACGAAGCAAGTGCTTACCGTTGGTTCTACCGTTTCGCCACAGCTTTTCCCTGATTTGAACATTGAGTTGGAAGACGTATTTAATCATTCATAGCATCGCCACTAACATGTATCTCCTCACCAAAGGAGTAGCTTTTCTGACTATATAGAACGATTTTTACTTGCTCCTGCTCACTTATAGCTTCAATTTCAAAGCATTTTCCATTAAAACAACATTTTAATACGGTAAACGCAAAGCCATTTTCGGTAATACCTAAATGGTTTGGTCTAATAAGTTGATTTTTGACTTTTGGTTTGTTCAAGGGTAAATTAAGTTTAAGCGCTAACTTATTTGGAATACTATTTATTTTCCCTAATAATTCAGCTGCATACTTGCTCTTCGGGTTATTAAAAACCGCATTAGTTTCTCCAAATTGTGTTACGCTACCATCCTTCAAAACTAAAAGTTCATCACACATTTCTAATATGTCTGATGGATCATGCGCAACAAGAACCATATAATCTGATTTCCATGTTTCTAGTAATAAATTCTTCATGGTTTGCTTTAAAGAATAATCTAAATTTGAAAATGGTTCATCTAAGAGCAGCACTGCCGGTTTTTGATAAATAGCTTGACCAAGCGCCAATCGCTGTTTTTGTCCTCCAGAAATTTCGTGTGTTTGCTGGTTGTTATCTAAATCCAAACGTAATTTTTGTTTTAAACGTTTTGCTTGCCTATCCACTTTACCGCTACCTTGCTCATTCAAACTACTACCAGCTTTTACAAATTGCCTTAAACCGAAATCTTGTGCAACCAATTTTATGTTATCACTGCCCGCCACTAACACTTCGTTTGGCCCCAAAATTTTTTCTTTATTCAATAAAACTAATCCTTCCGTAGGTTGCAACAAACCGGCTAAAATTTTAAGCAGCGTAGTTTTACCAGAACCACTGCTGCCAACAATGCCCAAAACTTTATTTTTCTGTACACGTATGTTTACGTTTTTTAAAACTGTTTTAAACGGGTATTTAAAGCTAATATCTTTTGCTTCTAACATAATTTCCCAAAATTATTATGATAATATTTAATATGAAATTTGATATTTAAATAAAATAATTTGACTGAAATTCAATTACTTACTTAAAATTTGTAAGAAAAACCAAACTTTTCTTGTAATATTAACGTATCTAATTCCATAACACTAAATATATTATTATGAAACGGATGACAAAAACAGTAGCTAGCGCTTTTTTACTAGGCGGACTACTTTTTACTACTTCATGTAGTGAAGAATCAAAAACGGAAGAACCAAATGTAAACACCAAAAATACTACGGTAAAAGGTGTTATTGAATCAGAATCTCAATTTAGCTTAATGAATGAAGCAATTGAGGAATCAAACAACCAATCTTTCTTTAGCAACAGCAGCGCAAATATTACGCTTTTTGCTGCTAACAATGATGCTTTTAACCAGTTGTTTGCTGAATTCAATGTTTCTAGCATGTCGGAATTAGAAAGCAAAATGGGAGAAGATGAATTTTCCGATTTAATTTTATACCATGCTATTAACGGCAATTTTAATTTAAGCGCTTTTAATGATGGTTTTGTAAAAACCAATGCAGATAATGAGGATGGTGATAACAAACTAGACCTTTTAATTGAAACTACTTCTAGTTCAAGTATTAAACTAAATGGTGGTGATGACAATGGTGCTTCTAACGTTGGAAGTTCAAGTTTTGCAGCAACTAACGGTAGCGTAATTGAAATTGGTGCAGTACTAATGTCTCAAACCAACTTTGAAAATGTAGAGGAAGGTGAAAGCGATAATGCTTTATTTTTAAGCTTAGTGGCTGAAGCTGATGCTAGTGTAAAAACTATGTTGGATGACAGAGATAATGATAATACTGTGTTAGTGATGAATGATTCTCAAATTGAAACGCTATTGAGCATTAGATTGAGAGATGTATTTGATAGAGATGATTTTGAAAATTTATTAGATGCTAATGCACAAGCTAGTTTATTTACAGAATTAGGTGTAAATACGTTAGATGATTTAATTGCTAACGTAACTTTATCTTCTATCTTAAAATTACAAGGTATGTCTTTAACTAGCATTTTTAACGAAATGGAATCTGATGATAAAGCAGAATTAGTAAATACTTTAATTATTGATGGTGATTTTGATGCAGACGATATGACGAGTGCAGGAACTATTACTACCGAAGCTGGTGTAGTATTTAATGTAACAAGCAATTCTAATGGTGGTTTAGTTTTAACTGATAGCGATGGAAATACTATTCTATTAGGTGGTAACTCAACTACAAGTGCTAATGGTTCAATATTTGTTGTAAACAGTATTCAGGAGAACTAGTAAAAATTTGTTTGGTTGGTTGAAAAGCCGGTTGTCGATTTATCGATGGCCGGCTTTTCCCTTTATATAGTACAAGGCATTTTTAAAGCAATAATTTTTCCAGTAATTGGTAAGCAGTACACTAATTTGCTAAAAGCTGTTTAACTTTAGCTAATGCTTGTTTATTACGGTTAAATTGTGTGGCATTGTTAATATAAGCTTTTTCTTTTTCCGTTAAATGCCAGCTTAAAGAAAGGTTATCTTCTTTGGTAAATAAGCTAAAACGCACCAGATCTAAATCAAAATTTAAATCATCCGCGGCCAGCTCCATTAAAAGAGATTTATTGTATATCTGCAAATTGTGGAAACTTTGTACAATGCCACCAAAGGGTTTAAAAACCTGACTTAATCTAGTACGTGCGGGTTCATTTATAGGTATTTCATCCGGTCGGTTTGCTTTTACCTGTATCACCAACACTCCGGAAGTATTCTCAGCAATCCATTGTTTCATTTTCAATAAATAACGCACGCTTAATTCAAATCCTTCATTATCGCGGGCACCAGCATCTATCAACTCCATAGTGGGTTTGCTCGGCATATTTATTAAAGGTGTTATGTAAGGAAACGAAGCGCTCATACGCAGCGCAGTAGTAAAACGTAAATCTTCAAAATGCTGATTTTTAAATAACCGTTTGTATTCTACTGCATCAAACTCTCTATTTAGGTTAATACCACTATTAGGATCACTAAAAGTTAAATACGATAAACCTTGGTTGCTCATTATTAACTTTCTACCATCACCAATTATGGTTGGCGATAAAATAAGCATGGGCATTTTAGCTTCCAGTTCTGGTTGATACCAGTCTCCGAAAGAACCTTTTAAGTATCCTTCCGTGTTTTCTTCTAATTTATCATCAAATGCCTTACCCCTATCCGTTAAGTACGAGCGCCCTTTATAAGTAAAATGCCTGTACCTTAAAAATAAATCGTTTACGGCTAAAGAAAATGCAATTGGGTTGAGTAAATCCGTACCCATATTTTCAATGTGCCGAGTACTGTGTGGCAAGGCTGTATCAACGGTATTTGAAACGTACTTTAACTGCCTAAAATAACTAGCGCCCAACATTCCACCGCTTGAACCCACAATTAATTGCACATTTGGGTAAAAATCATCTCCCAAAAGACTGTCTAATTCCTGCAAAAGATTTAAGGTAAATAATGAACTTCGTAAACCACCGCCACTTACATTTAAAATAATGAGTTTTGGTTTTTCTTTTTTTGTTTTAACCTTCCACCGGTTTAAAATTGCTTCTGTTTTGCGTAAGTCATTGGCTACTATGCTATCTGCAGTAAGCATATTCAATCTATCATAACTATATTCAGCCGGTTGCGTAGTATAGTCAAGCCCATAGGCGTAATTGGTACTTCTAAATTTAGGAAGCCCTGACAGCATATTTAGCACAAAAATGGCTAATAAACCCACACTTAAAGTCCACGTTTTTAAGCGTGTATAAAGGGCTCCGGTAATCATTAAATACAGTGAAAAAATTAAAAATACACTGGCTCCGGCCGGAATTCTAAAAAATGGATAATCACCTAAAAAGTTAACACCAACTACTAATAGAATTAATAGCAAAAAGAAAAGCGAAGCAGATGTATGGTGCTTTTGAATTACTTCAAATAGTAACTCTTTATCATAATGACCAGCGTTACGGGTAAGTTTTACGCGTACAAAATTCTTTAAATAGTAATTTACCACGGTAGATTTTCCTGTAACCGCTTTTTTAGAATTAGCCTCCTTTTTTATAAGCTGATTTAATGCTTTGGCCGCTGCACCGGTTTGGTTTTGCAAGCCTTTTATAGTGGTGAAAAAATACCCTGTGGTGATAGCTACGGTAAGTACCGACCCTAAAATTAAGCCACTAATAACCGTAATTATAAATACAGTAGATTTTTCATCTGCGCTAAGCAAAGCAGCTATTTGCCAAACATATACCGTGTAAAAAGCAAGTGGTATTACAGAATTATTTATGCAAAATTTATAAAGCGGCCTACTTAGCGTTGCTAAAAACGGATAACGGTAACTGTAATAAATATAACTGCTAATGTGAAAGGCCATTACAAACAATCCGGCCATTACCCCCACCAAAAAGTAACTTAAAAAACTTACGTTATTTAAATATTCAGGACTTAAAAACAAATACTGAAAGCCATAATCAGCACCTAAATTTCCGCTTATAAATAGAAATAAAAGCAACCAAAAAATGAGTACTATATAACTTCTACGCAAGTGCAGCAGCAACAGCTGCATTGGAAAAAAAGTAAGCGTAAAAAACCACGCATTACTAATCCACTTACCTATGCGATTTAGCACAAACATTTAAAGTAAATTAAATTGAGTGAAATGATGCGTAAAATGCTTTTCGTGCAAATGCAACCATTCTAACGTTGAAAGTACACCAAAATTAGGATGCGCGGCTGTAAAGTTTGGATACTTTTGGAAAAACAAATGCATCCTTTCTATTTCATGCTGCAACTCTACTTTTAGAGCTTCTAAATTCCCACTAAATGGTTTGGTTAAACTATATGCTTTAGGTTTTGGGAAGTTTTTTAAAAATGGTTTATCACTCATTAAAAAACGCTTTAGCCCAGGTAGTTTTTCTAAAGGCGTTATAATTTCAACCGCCTTGCTAGATTGACTGATCAGAAGACCTCTTCGCAAATGATCTACCATTTCCTCGGCATTCATTTCTCCCCATAGCGGTTGGTGTTCATTAGTAAGTTTTAGTAGTGCAGCGGGAACCGTTTGGTTAAAAAAGTTTGATTTACGCATAAATTTAGATAGACCTTATTTGCACTTCAATATAGTTATTCTTCTCTTCAAAACGGGTACTTTTTCGTCCCTCTTGCTGGGTTACTTTTACTTTGCTTACATCAACACCTTTACGTCTTATAATTTTCTCTAAAGCGTCTGCACGTTGCTTGGTTAGGTTTGGGTCATTAATATTATCATATACAAAAAAGTTATAACGCACCCCTTCACTTTGCTTTATGGCATCTGTTACCAAAGTAAGCATAAAATCGCCACTAGGCATTAATCTGGCCGACTCATCAAAATATTTAATATTAAGTACAGGAGCCCTTAAATCTACAATTGGTTTTGCACCATCTAACACCTGTATTCGCTTATCTGAATTTGAAATAACTTCCAGGTCAACCCTGCGGTTTAGGGCTTTTGCATTTTCATCAATTTCTTTAAATAAAGGTTTGGTATTACTAAAACCACGGTGGCGCATCCGCTCCTTAGCTATTCCATTTGCCACTAAAAATTGATATACCGTAAAAGCGCGTGCATCAGAAAGTTCTTGATCATTTGCGCAGCATACGTGTCCTTGAACTTCAACTACCAAATCAGGATTACGCTGCATTAGTAAAACTAAATCTTCTAAAGCAGGAATGCTTTCAAACACAGGAATTGGCTGATTACCAACAAAATTAAGGTTTGGAATACGCAACTTGTCCCCTTTTTTAACTTCTAAATCACTTAACTTTTGCTCAGGCTGTGGCAACAAACTGGCATCAATATAGAGGACTACTTCACACCTACGGTTTCTAAAACGTTCATCAGGCCCATTATCATACTTAGGACGTTCTTCTCCGTAAAAATCCGTTTTCGCTTTAAGCGGATCTAAACCTTTACCAACAAAATATTGGAGAATGCTAAGTACCCTTCGTTTAGATAAATCTCGGTTATACTCTACTCCCGCAAGGCTATCGGTATGTCCGTAAATTTTAATTTGGCTAATGATACTAATTGGTGCTTTTTGCAAAATACTATCAACCTTAATTTTTTGAATTTTGGTTAAGCGCGACTGATCTAAATCAAAGTACACTTCAAATTGCACCAAACTATCGCTTTGCGCGAAGGTGGAACCACCGAATAATAACAGGAAAAAAATGGCAAATAAATGCTTCTGCATTTTAGATTGAATCTGGAAATATGAAAAAGAAAAGCCCCTTTATAACGTATAAAGGGGCTTTAAGATTATAAGAAAATTTTTATAAATGAATAACCTCATCATAAGCAGCTGCGGTAGCCTCCATTACAGCTTCACTCATGGTAGGATGTGGATGAACAGCTTTCAAAACTTCCATACCCGTAGTTTCTAATCTACGCGCTACCACGGCCTCGGCAATAATTTCGGTTACATTAGCACCTATCATGTGGCAACCTAAAAACTCACCGTATTTAGCATCGTAAATAACTTTTACAAAGCCATCTTTATGGCCGGCTGCACTTGCTTTACCACTTGCCGAGAAAGGAAATTTACCCACTTTAACGTCATACCCAGCTTCTTTTGCCTGTTTTTCGGTATAACCAACACTAGCAATTTCTGGTGAGCAATACGTACAGCCCGGTATGTTATTATAATTTAATGGTTGCGGATGATGCCCTGCTATTTGCTCTACACAAATAATACCTTCTGCTGAAGCAACATGCGCTAATGCTTGACCTGGCACACAATCTCCAATAGCGTAATAGCCGTCAATATTTGTTTTGTAGAATTTATCTACAACAATTTTACCTTTTTCAGTTTTTATACCTAATGCTTCTAAACCAATATTCTCAATATTAGCTTGCACGCCAACTGCAGAAAGTACCACATCAGCTTCTAGGGTTTCTTCGCCTTTTTTGGTTTTTACCGTTATTTTACAGCCATCACCAGAAGTATCCACCTTAGTTACCTCGCTTTCGGTCATAATTTTAATACCGGCTTTTTTAAAGCTACGTTCCAATTGTTTGGAAACGTCTTCATCTTCCACAGGAACAATGTTTGGCAAATACTCCACAATAGTAACTTCCGTACCCATAGCATTGTAAAAATATGCAAACTCAACACCAATGGCTCCTGAGCCAACTACTACCAATTTTTTTGGTTGTTTTTCTAAGGTCATCGCCTTGCGGTAGCCAATAATTTTTTTACCATCTTGCTTTAAGCTTGGCAACTCACGACTGCGGGCACCCGTTGCAATAATTACGTGTTTGGCACTATACTCTTTGGTTTTGCCATCCGCATCTTTTACCGAAATCTTTTTACCGGCTTTAAGCGTGCCTTCGCCCATTATTACCTCAATCTTATTCTTTTTCATTAAGAACTTCACCCCGTTGCTCATACCATCCGCAACACCACGGCTGCGTTTTACTACAGCATCAAAATCTTTATCAGCGCCTTCTACGGTTAAACCATAGTCACTTGCGTGATTGATGTATTCAAAAACATTGGCACTTTTTAATAAGGCTTTGGTAGGAATACACCCCCAATTAAGGCAAATGCCTCCCAAGCTCTCACGCTCTACAACCGCTGTTTTTAAACCAAGTTGCGAAGCTCTAATGGCGGTTACATATCCACCCGGGCCGCTGCCCAATACAATTACGTCAAAATCCATAATATGCTTTTTATATAAACTTTTAGATGTAGCTAATTTTTAATGATGCGAATTTAAGGGATAAATAGTAGAATTATCAGGTAAGTAACTATCGTTGCGCTATGCACGATATTTCTACATTTACATCCTTGGGTAATTTTGATACCTGCACGGTTTCTCTAGCCGGAGGATTTTTTTCAAAGTACTTGCCATACACCGCGTTTATTTCCGCAAACTGATCCATGTTTTTTATAAAAATGCTGCATTTTAATACGTTACTAAAATCCATATCTGCGGCAGCTAAAACGGCCTGCATATTTTCCATCACTTTTTCGGTTTCTACGGCAATGTTGTCCATTACCAAAGCACCGGTTTCAGCGTCTAAAGCTATCTGCCCCGAGCAGTAAAGAGTATCTCCTTTTAACACCGCTTGGCTATAAGGACCAATGGGTGCCGGTGCGTTTGGTGCGTGTATTATTTTTTTCATCCTGTTTTATTTAGTTTGTTGAATTGCGGATTTATTGAATTGTTGAACTGCTTATTTGCTTTTTGATTCCATAGAACTCCCCCAGTAATTTATTCATGTTAGATACCAACTGCACCCTTGCCGCTAAATTGCCAACTTTCTACCCAATTTACGTTTGTAGCTTAATTGCCAACTGCCAACTTTCTACCCGATTTACATTCTGCCGCTAATTGCCAACTGACTTATCCTTACTCTAAGAACACTTCGATACGCCTCTTTCCTCAGCTACTCAGTGGGACCTCTAAGTTATAAATAGCCAAGTTTAAACTCAATTTACGTTTTGCAGCTAATTGCCAACTTGCAGCTAAATTGCCAACTCTCTACCCAATTTAATTTTGCAGCTAATTGCCAATTGACTTATCCTTAATCTAAGAACACTTCGATACGCCTCGTTCCTCAGCTACTCAGCGTGACATCTAAGTTATAAATAGCCAAGTTTAAACTCAATTTACGTTTGCCGCTAATTGCCAACTGCCAACTTTCTACCCAATTTACGTTTTGCAGCTTAATTGCAAACTTGCCGCTAAATTGCCAACTCTCTACCCAATTTAATTTTGCAGCTAATGGCCAACTTGCAGCTCAAATTCTTTCTCGTTTCTTTGCCGCTAATATACTCCATGCGCTTACTTATTTTAGATAATTACGACTCGTTTACCTATAATCTGTTTCATTATGCGCAGCAATTATGTGCAGACGTATCAGTGGTTAAAAACGATGAAATTAGCTTAGCAGAAGTGAATCAATTTTCGCATATTATTATAAGTCCCGGCCCCGGTTTACCAAAGGATGCGGGTATTAGCATGCACATTTTAGAAACCTACGCACGGCATAAATCTATATTAGGTGTATGCCTTGGTTTTCAAGCGTTAGCCTTATGGGCGGGCGGAAAACTATACAACCAACAACAGGTAGCGCATGGCTTAAGCCGATTGGCTAAACGCGAGAATGACAGTTGGTTATTGCAAGGTGTAGCGCCAAGTTTTAAGGTAGGGCTTTACCATTCATGGGCGGTAAATCTTACAGCCGTAAACGATTTTAAACCTACTGCCTACTTAGAAAACCACACGTTAATGGCGTTTGAACACCAAACCTTGCCCTTGGCGGGAATGCAATTTCACCCGGAAAGCATTATGACGGATGATGGTTTAAAAATGATTGAAAATTGGATGAAGCGGTAATGCACAGAAAATTATTTTAACATACTTCAGAATCCTTTGCAAAACAGTTTATGAAAAAGCTAATGCTCCTGCCCTTCCTCTTGCTTTTAAGCCTACCACTTTTTGCGCAATACAAAATTGTAGATGCTGCTAACCAACAACCCGTTTCCTACGCGCACGTTACGTTGGCCAATACATCTACTGGTGTTTTAGCAAATTTTGAAGGTGTTTTTATGCTTACCAGTAGGTTTAAACCAACCGATACGCTAGAAATTTCGTGTATTGGATACGAAACCAAAACGGTGCTGGTAAAAAATTTAAATACCCAACTACCCATACGCTTACAACCCATAGCTGAGCAGCTTGAAGAAGTAGTGGTACGCACGAAGAAAATAAAATATCGAACTAAAAAACTTGGGGTTACAAGAACAGGTACAAACTCTGGCTTTGCCGATTACCCGGGTGTAGCCGATAATGGCGAAATCCGCGCGAGCTATATTCCCAATGAATATTCCACCAAAGGCATTTTAAAAGCTGTAAATGTGCACGTTTCAGAACTTGGTTACCCCGATGCTCATTTTAGAGTGCACGTGTACGACTGTAGCTTATTGGAAACAAAACCGGGAAAGGAACTCACCAAATCTAACCTTGTGGTAGCTGGCACAGAAGGCGATGAATGGGTACATATTGATATGCGTGAGGAAAAAATCAGCGTAAGCGAAAACGGTTGCTTTATTGGTATTGAATGGTTTGACTCTCCAAAATCAAAACATTACTTAGACACCGTAAAAAGAGATGGTTTTACATATAAAAATGGAGCCACTAAAGACACTGTTTATACCCGAATACGAAAAGGGAATGGAGCGGTAATTTCGAGTAGATATGAGAAGTTTAAGTACAGCAAGAACAAACTTTGGTATTTAAAAGAAGCGGGTTGGATGAGCCCAAATTTTGATATAGAAAAACGATTTAATGTTCCTTATACCTTGCCGAGCGGTCAAGTTATTGTTTCTAATGAAAACAATTTTTACAGCGGCATACTCTGTATAAATATTGAAGTGGATTTTCCAAAAACCAAAAACAATAGCAGTTTTGAAGATGCCAAAAAACGTAAGTTAAACCGCATAGCACGCGTTAAAGAAAATCAGTTTAAATATCCACAAGGCAATGTTTCTGAACTTTTTAGCTCTTTAATAAAAGCGTTTGAAAACAATGAGGTGGTGTATGTTTTAAAATACTTATGCGTGTATGAAGATGACCAACAAGAAGAGCTTTTGGAAGACTTAAACACAGATGCAGGCGCAGAAAATTTAATTTCTGAAACAGAGCGAAAAGAGATTATAGCAAGCTTGCACCAATTGAAAAACCAGTTGCCAAACGCAGAAATTAAAAAGCTAGATTATCATGCATTTGAAATTGTTTCAAACCAAGCAAACTATAGGTTTTTAGTGGAAGGTGGGCTTTGGAAAATTAATCCCTATGGACACCGAATAACCAAATAATACACTTTTTATAACCTGTAAAATGATTAAAAACCGAAATATATTTTTTCTGCAATTGATATTTTTAGGCTTAGCGCAAACCACTTTTAGTCAAGTAAATAGCGCTAAAAAAGGAATAGCTAATGGTGTTTACTTTACGCCCACGCAATTGGTTTTTTCGGAGCTATTAGTAACCTACGAGCGCTTTAGCAAACCTCAATTTTCCATTAATTATTCATTAGGTGTAAAAATAGCCACGGGTAGCGGTACTGAAAGAACTATTTATGGAGACGGTATTTTTGCCATTTACGAATATCAACACATGTTTAATGAATTTGCTAACGGATTATATGCCTCAGTGGCAATTGTTTTTCAAAATGGAGTAAATTTTAAGTCAGAACCTTCATGATTGGATAAACAATAGACGTTTTTCCTATAGCAGGCGGTTTTTTGACGCCATAAGAACCGAACGCATACATTCTTTAGGCGTAAAACTGTTGGCAAAAGAAATATATAAAAATATAGAGTGTATCCTCCTCACATTACAATTAGTCCCTTCCTTAAACATTTAATATTAGCTAGTAAAAATTACCGAAAAATTCAAGTACTTTTAGGCCATGAATCACCCAAAACTACAGCCATATATGCCCACGTAAGCCAACAAAGCTTTGACAAAATTAAAAACCCATTAGACCGTAGTTTGGAAGATAACACACTGAAAATTAAATTACTAAACAACGGGAGATATAGGCGATATATAATACAGTGTTTTATATACAACTGTTGGCAATAATTTAAGAAACATCATAATCCATATTTATGGCAGAAGAAATTAAAAGTATAAGTAACCTAATAGCGTTTCTTAAAAAGCAAAGAAAAAAATTTGACGAAGATATATGGTTTAGAGGTCAATCGGATATTGATTGGACTCTATCACCTGGCATTTTAAGATTGTCAAAAACTACTTCTGAAAGTTCACTACTTACAAGATTTAAACAATCAGCTGCTATGTTGATTAATAAATCCACGAAAGACGATTTTGATTGGTTGTTTTTAATGCAACATTACGGTGTTCCTACAAGATTGTTAGATTGGAGTGAAAGTCCACTTGCTGCATTATACTTTGCAGTGCAAAATGATTTACACGATGCTAAAGATGGGGCTCTATGGCTATTAAAGCCAACCGAACTTAATAAAATTGCGAACATAAGTACAGATGAAAAAAACTTTATTCCATCTTTTGATGATGAGGAATTAAAAAACTACTCCGTAAAAACATTAAGTCAAAATCCAAGAAATACTCTTGCACCTATTGCCACAATTGCAACAAGAAATAGTACAAGAATTCAAGCACAGTTAGGTGTTTTTACAATACACCATTTAGATAATAAACCGATAGAGGATTTTTGCACAAACGATGAAGTTATTAAATTAAAAATCCCAGCATCTCACAAAGCAAAATTAAGAGAAGAGTTGAGTTTATTAGAAGTAAATAAATTCACATTGTTTCCAGAACTTTCAAGTATAGGAGAAATATTAAAAAATAAAATTCAATGAGTTATATAGAAACATTTCCTGTTCAACATTCTACGATTTTGAGTATCTATTCAGAAAAAGATGAGATAGTAGTTGACCCAGAATACCAAAGAAAAGGTGGTGTTTGGACATTAGAAAAAAAGCAACTTTTAATTGATTCAATTTTAAACAAGTACGATATACCCAAAATTTACTTTCATCAATTTGAAAGAAAAGAAAGAGCTAAAACCGGAAAATTATTTGCCATAATTGATGGAAAACAAAGGCTTGAAACAATTTGGGGTTTTATCGATGGAAATTTTTGTTTATCCGATGACTTCGAATATCAAGATAATCCAGACTTAAAACTTGCAGGATTAAGCTATAAAGATTTGGGAAATGAGCATCCTAAAATTAAAATTAGGTTTGACTCTTTTGTACTTCCAATAATTGCAGTACTTACGGATGATATAGATTTAATAGAAGATATGTTCTTTCGATTGAACGAAGCTGTTCCATTAAATTCGGCAGAAAAAAGGAATGCCTTTGGTGGTGATATGGTTGCCGCTATTCGAGATTTGGCAAACACTAAATTCTTCACTAAAAAAGTTAAATTTAAAAATACTCGCTATCAGCATTACGAAGTTGCAGCAAGGTTTTTATTGGTAGAGACTGCACAACTGGAATCGAAAAAGCTTATCGACACTAAAAAAGTCTATTTAGATGCAATGGCGAAAAATTATAAAAAAGGCAAGTCTAAAGTTGTTCAGTCAATAACATCTACTGTAAAATCAACTTTAGATAAAATGTCGGAATGTTTTACAAATCAGGATAATCTTTTAAGAACTCAAGGTAGTATGGTAATGTATTACCTATTATTCAAATGGGCAGATGAAAATAATATTGATATAAAGCGGTCAAAATTGATTAAGTTCGAAAATGAAATTAAGGTCAATAGAAAACTCGCTGAAGATAGCTATGAAGAAGCGAATTATGACTATTTAGAATATGACAGACTTTCGCAGCACGGAACAAATGACGTTTCGAATATAAAAGAAAGGTTTAGAATAGTTAAAGAATATATTGAGGGATAAAAACTATTGCCAACAACGTATAAAAACAATAGGGCAATTGTAGCAAAACCGAAAGGTTCGGGCGCATTTACAAGGTCGCCAAATTTTTAAATTTGGCTTATTAAAAAGAAAAAAGTTAATAAGAAAAATTTAAAAATTCGGCTTTTGGCTCAACCGAATAGATAGCGTGCAAATCAGCCCTACTGTTCTTATACACAACCGTTGTGCGTGCATTTAAGAAAAACGTGCTGAAAATGAAAACCTGACTAATTTAAACTAAAATGAATAAATGAAATATATTGTTAGACTATTTTTTTATGTTTTATTACTAACTTCTTGTCTATCGAGCAATGAATTATGGGAAATAAAAAAAGTGGAACTCGGAAATAACAAAAAAGTATATTTAAAATCTTGGATTTGGGGATTGAGAGGAGAACACGCTCGAACAATTGTTTCGGAAAATAATGAAAAAGAATATTTTGAAAATAAGGACATTGACATTGGACAATATGTACCTATTCGATACCGAATTGAAAATGAAAAATTTATATTATTGGAATCAAATAATGACGGAATAAGAAAACAAATAAAAACCGAAATGGAAAATGTTGAAATACGATTTGTTTCTGTATATGAATTTCTTAATTCTAAAGAAAATTATGTAGAAGATTTTAAAAACGAAAATTAATAAACGGAAAGAAAAAAACGACACGCCAACACCGTGTATAATCAATTGCTTTGGCAAGTGCTTATTTGGAAAATTCCTTCGGAATTTTTTCTGGTACGTATTTGTTTACTAAATTACTTGCTTAAACACGCAACTAACCATACACAAACACGTTGTGTGCCATTCTCCACATTAGCCCGTCCGAAATTGATAAAGAAAAAATATCCATTTTTACCAGAGCTAATTAATTTCTCCAGCTAACGATAAAATTGAAAAATACCCATATACAACAATTTACGATTTTGTAATTTTACCGTTAATCAGAATGTAAAACAGACACCGACCAAATAAATCAACACCTAATGACATTAACTGAAGCTAAAAAAATAGGAAGCCAACAAGGACTGATTTCAGTCGGTCTTGGACTTTTAATTGCTCAGTTAATCATGACACTGATGATTTCAACAGACCAAGGGTTTATAAAAGCCTTCTTTTGGTTTACAGAAATTGACTATTGGAAACATATTTTGATAGGAGCGGTAATCATGCTTGCCTGTGGACACTTCTATGGACAACTTGCAGGAAAATTAATCCTCATAAGAAAATGGAATTCTATATTGACAGGATTCCTGATTGGATTCGCGGTAATACTGACTACGACATTTTTCGCAAGTTGGACGGGCTTCATCCAAGAAGGAATAGACAACATCGGAACTAATGACGACCCATTCTTTGACTATATATTTAAGCCAATGTATTGGGTGACAATGTTCGGTTTAATACCAGCTTTGATTGTCGGAGCATGGTTTAGCGGACGAATAAAGAAAAAAGGAAAAGAAAAACACGGCACACAATAACTAAGCATTCGAGCGGCACGTAGTGCCCAGCGAGAATGCAGTGTTGAACGAAGCGGTGGGCTGCGCATTTTCGTTATGGGTAAATGGTCAAAAAAAGATAGCTGGTATTAGGTGTAGGCTTGTTTAGGTTTTGCCTTTTTATTGGCTCTTAGGTTAAGTAGGTGCCTTCCCCGCTTGAGCGGGGATTCGTTCAATAAAAACTATAAGCAAGTTGGGCGAAAGTGAAAAATTAAACTATAAGATTATTATTTAACTTTCGGCTCAGCTGACAGGAAAGTGCTTCTAAAGCCGGTAAGTTACAACGAAGTATGTCGACGTGGTCTGGATTCAGTAATCAAGCGGTTCAAGACAAAATATTTAAGGTCATTGAAATATAACCAACAGCAGGTGGAAAATGCTGAATCATGGATATTTGATGATCGAATAAAACTAGGGAATAAAAACTACTGGCGATGGATTCAAGGTGAATTAGTGACTCGTAAACATTCACCAAAAAGTCGCAGAAGTCACCAAAAAAAAAATTGACAAAGCTGTTCGATTAATGAAAGAGTACTACGAAGAAAAAAACAAAGGAAATGGAAACTAAAAGTTGGAAAGACATTAAAGATACCGTTTACGGAAAAAAAGGAACGGAACGCAGAGACGAACTCGATAGAGATTTTGAATCGTTTAAAATTGGTTTACTCTTAAGAAATGCTCGCGAAGAAAAAAATCTGACACAGGAACAACTTGGCGAACTAATTGACAAAAAACGGACTTACATTTCTCGTGTGGAAAATAATGGCAGTAATCTAACTTTAAAAACCTTATTTGACATCGTAGAAAAAGGACTTGGAGGAAAAGTAAATATTTCAATCGAAGTCTGATATAAAGTATGATTTTACAACAACGTGTATAACTAATGGCTGGTGCTCGCCTACTTACGAAAATCCTCTCGGATTTTCTATTCGGTTTTTATCTGCTAAATTAGATCCCGTTGGCACCCATTAAAAAAACGAACTGAATGAGTTTTGATTTAAACTTTTACAAAAAAGGAAGCAGTAACATAACTACTTCTGAAATGGTTGAATTCTTAAATACTATTCCAATGTTGGAAAGTAATACAGAAGACCAAATAGTTTATGAAAACGAAACTACAGGAGTTTTTTGCTTGTTTGAAACTTATGAATCAGAAGAAAATGAAGATGAGGAAGAAAATGACTTTGGAGATTTAGAGGACACTAATTTATGTTTTAATATAAATTATGTTAGACCAGATTTTTTCGGAATTGAAAGTTTTGAATTAGTAGATAAGCTTATAGAAAAATTTGACCTTTTTGTTCTTGATCCTCAAGCAGAAGGAGAACCTATAAAGTATAAACAAGGTGATTTATTAAAAAGTTGGTTAAAATCAAATGAAAAAATCAGTAAATCCTATTTTAAAGAATGGGAACTGAATTATTTAGAATTAGAAAAATCGAATTATTGTTGGAGATTTTGCTACAATAAAAATGAACTTCAAAAAAAGTTAACAGAAGAATATTTTGTTCCAAATATTTTCTACATGGATAAAAACGGAACTGAAAACGTAGAAACTTTATGTGTTTGGCCTGAACATATTCCGTATGTTTTACCAAAAGTAGATTTTGTTTTAATTCAAAAAAGAATCAAAAAATTATTTAGAACTAAAGAAGAAAGTGGTTTAGTAAAATATGAAACAATAATTGAAAAATTAGGGGAATATTTTGAGAACGAAAATGATTATAAAATTATTCATCCAAAAAATGAAAAAAAAATAAAACCGATTTTTAACTCACTTGAAATTTTTACAACAATAGAAAAATATGGAAAAAGAATTTCTGTAAATACGATAGTGAATTATAAAAACGAATAAAAAAAATGGTGCCAATAACAAAGCATTCGAGCTGTAAGCTCTCCTTTTTAAGGACTTAACGTTGGACACAGAAACATTTCGTTTCTTTACAACACCCACAGAAGCCGCTCTGTGCCTATTAAAAATGTTGGCTACAATCCCCCATGTAGCAGGCCACTGACTACCTCCGCTAACGAGTAGAACCAATACTTACAAATTGTATTTTCGTGTAGCTCTATGCAAGGCCGTTTTTTAAACTGTTGCATAATAGCACGGTCACAATCCTGGTTGAGATGTTTGCGATGACTACAGTGGCGGCCACGCCTTGGTGTGGACCCCGTTCAGAATATTTATCAAGCCAAAAGCGCATCTCCTTAGAGCTTTTCACTTAATTCTAAAAAAAAAATGGAACAACAGTCTATTAGCATGGAGATTGTAAATCCTCATGCAGGAGGTATTGATGTAGGTAGCCGCTCTCACTGGGTAGCTGTGGGTCAGAAAGAAGAAGATATCCGTGAATTCGGAGTTTTTAATGATGACCTTTTTGACATGGCCGATTGGCTGGCACAGCGAAAAGTGACGACTCTGGCCATGGAAAGTACAGGTACTTATTGGCAAAATCTTTATGCCGTTTTATTGTCGAAAGGATTTAAAGTAATCCTCTGCAATGGCAAGTTCACCAAAAACATACAAGGTAAAAAGACCGATGTGAAGGACTGCCAATGGATTCAAAAACTGCATAGCCTGGGGCTGCTCAGCAGCAGCTTTTTACCGGATGAAGAAACCGAGCAGTTGAGGACTTATTGCAGGCACCGAGCCAATTTGATTTATTCGGCTGCATCTACCTCTAAAAAAATGCAGAAATACCTGCGTTTGTTAAACCTGAGGTTGGATGTAGTGGTAAAAGATATTTGTGGACTTACCGGGCTTGCCATTATCCATGCTGTTTGTGAAGGTGAATCCAATCCTCAAAAACTGGCTGCCCTGAGACATGGAAACTGCCGTAAAAGTGAAGCGGAGATTGCCCGCGCCCTACAGTCTAATGCCCGTAAAGATTTTTTGTTTGCCTTAAAGCAGGAACTGGAAACCTATCAATACCTACAGCTAAAAATACAGGAATGTGATAAGGAAATAGCTGAATTACTGGAGAACATTATCGAAAATGATGAAAATAAAAAACAACACTATACTGACCCTAAGCCTCATAAGCGGATCAATAAAAACACACCAAAGAATATTGACCTAAACTTAAAAGGATATCAGATGCTGGAAGGAACAGATATGTTGGCGATCGAAGGCATGAGCCATGCTACAGTACTTTCCCTAATCAGCGAAGTAGGTGTAAAAGGTATACGGTCGTTTCCCTCTGCCAAGCATTTTACAAGTTGGCTCAGGCTTGCACCTAATAATAAAGTAAGTGGAGGGAAAATCTTATCTAGTAAAGTTCCCAAAGGAAGTAACCGCTTGAAAATTGCTCTACGGCAAGCAGCCAATGCAATAGGGAATCTCAAAGAATCTACACCGTTAAGAGACTTCTTTATGCGAATCAACTTCCGTAAAGGAAGGACATCAGCCATAAGTGCCACGGCCCGCAAATTAGCGGTTATAATCTGGAATATGGTGGCAAAAGGGGTGCCTTATAATAATCCATCCGGCTATTTATTCCTTGATCAGAAAAGAAAGCTCGGAATTGTTAAAAGAATAAAAAATCAAATCGATAAATTTGGTTTGACTAATGAAGAGCTTGGAATTACAATTAATTGATTACCAGAAACAAATGTTTACGTTAGTCAGAATTTAAAAGAATTACCATGAAAATATTAATCGCTTTAACTTTTGGGCTTTTGACTTTTAATCTTGACTACGACCAAGACAAAGAGAAGTTCAAAGGACAAAATTTATTCAAAAATTGCGAAGAGAATCTTTCAGTTGATTTCGGAAATACTGATAGCGACACATTTTCGCAAACTATAAGCCGACTAGACAATGTTGAAATAGTGTGTCTACATCCAATAGGTAATGGAAAAGCTAAATATGAGTTCTGTTATTTGGTGGTTAATGAGGAAGGTGAAGTGGGATTTGTTACATCACAGGATTTTCAAGATAAATCCAGACCAGATATAATGACCTATCCTTTTGAAATTGAAAGTTATCATTTTTATGATGCACGTTGTTTCCGTCAAACCCTTGAAGAACATCCAGACTTAAAAGAAGTCTTGAAAGAAAAATAAAAGACTTTAGCCAATAACTAAACATTCCATCCTATCTCACTGCCCAGCGAAAAGGAAGTGTTGAACTTAGAGGGTGGGCTTTTAACACTAATTTTCACCTTTGGATAAATAGCCAAAAAGAGAAGATGGAGTATTTCGCAATTTAACAGATTTTGCTTTCTACTATTAATATCCGTTGCTGTACTAAAAGCATTATTTTAGTGCCACTACAACCCACGTAAGGCTTTCGTCAACAAGAATGAAAACTAGATGGGGGTTATTGCGTGTTCTCACATTGGCAACAATTTGAAAATGATTCGTATGTGGTGTATATTTACATCAATAAAATGAATTATGGCAAGACAAAGTATATCATTCACAAAGCCAAACGATGAATGGTTGAAAACTCAAGTGGATAAAAAAGAGTATTCAAGTAAAAGTGAACTTGTAAATGACTTGATTAGACAAGCCCGAAAACAACAAGTTGAAATTAACTGGATTCGCGCAAAATTGGAGAAAGCCGAAAATAATGGTTTTACAAGTGAAAGTGAAAATGAAATTTTAGCTCAATCAAAGTCTTTGCTTAATGACTAAATACAGATTAAGTAATGAAGCGAAAAATGACTTGATACGAATTCATCATTATGGTGTGAAAAAATTTGGAATGACCCAAGCTGATAAATACTTTGAATCATTTTTTAAATATTTCGAAATTATTGCCCAAAGACCTTTTTCATTCGAATCGGTTGACTATATAAAAAAAGACTACAGACGCTGTGTTTGTGGAGTTGATAGCATTTATTTCAAAGTAAATGAAGATATTGTAGAAATAATGGCAATTGTAGGAAGACAAGATATGAATGAAAAACTTTAATCTGAATTAATAAAAAACTGCTGCCAATAAAAAGCATTCCATCCTCTCGTACTGCCCAGCGAGAATGCAGTGTTGAACGTAGTGTGGGTTTTTAACACTAATTTTCACCTTTGGATAAATGGCCAAATAGAGAAGGTGGAGTATTCCGCACATTTAATTGATCTTGCTTTCTACCATTAATATCCGTTGCTGTACTAAAAGCATTATTTTAGTGCCACTACAACCCACGTAAGGCTTTCTTCAACAAGAATGAAAAACTAGATGAGGGCTATTGCGTGGACTCCCACTGGTGGCAATTAAAAACCAAGATTACGTTAAAACCAAGATTACGTTAAAACCAAAAAATACAAATGTCATTTTCAATAAACGCAGGAACTTACACTCTGAAGAAAAATAAACAGAATGAAAAAAGTATTATATTAAACGGAACAACAAATTATATCATTCCAATATATCAGCGACCATATTCTTGGACAGAAACACAATTAAAAAAATTTGTAAATGATATTTTCGCATCTTTTTGGGGTTATGAACAAGATAAAAATGCAGAACCAATGTTTATTGGTACAATGCAATTGTCTGAACTCAAAAAAGATAATACACAACATATAATTGACGGTCAACAAAGAATTACGACTTTTTTAATTCTTTTAAAAGTATTAAAGTCAAAACATCCTGAATCTCAAAGTTTACAGAACATCTCACTTAATTGGTTAAGTACAGAAGTAAATAATGGAGAACAGCAAAAAAATTTAAATGACCTTTTAAGCAAAAAGGATATTGAGTTTTTAAACGAAAGTTCATTAAATACTTATATTGAAAACGCACAACTAATAAAAACATTAATAGATAATCAAACTGACAACGAACTTTTTGAAATTGAACCTTTCGTAAAACATCTATTATCAAATGTTTACTTTGTCGTTATAGAAACTAAAGCAAGTTTATCAAAAACATTACAAATTTTTGATGCAATAAATACAACAGGTTTAGACTTAAATTCTGGAGATATTTTCAAAATTAGAATGTATGAATACTTGAATAAAGATGGCGATAACAAAAAGGCATTTAATGAAATTAGTAAATTATACGAAAAAATAGATTTAAACAACAAACTATTTAAAAGTGAAGTATCAAACATTCAAGACATTTTACATATTTATCAATTTTATCTAATTGCAAAATATAATCTACCGAATGTTTTATATACATATGGTACAACTACATTTTTTGACAGATTGTTTGAATCTATTTTTAATATCAATAAATGGGAACATTTTAGAAATAATATAAAGTCAAATAATCTCGAATTGAAATTAAACGAGATTGATACAATCATAGATTTAAGATATGATTGGGAAGATAAATGGAGAAACAACAAGTATTCTGATGTAGAAAATGCTGGTTTACTTCATCTTTGGTGGTGGTCAAGATATAGTCGTTTCTGGATTTTAAATTTCTTATTATTATTCAATTTACAAGATGATAAAAACAAATACGAAAAATTAGAAAAATTCACAAAACAACTTACGAAACCATATCTAACTTATAGTTTACTTTATCAAAAATCCATAAATGAAATCAATGGTTCTTTCACAAGTCAATTAATAAAAATTATCATTAACGACTCTTACGAATCTGCAATACAACATATAAACGATAAAATTCATCAACATTCTGATTGGAAAAAAGGAAGATTATTAGAAATTTTATCAGGAGATATAGTATATAGTGTAAAAGTAAAAAACCTAATATGTAGATTATCAGCACTATTAGAAGAAGATATTACTTCTACTCTACCAAATGACATTAAAAACATTAAGAAACATCTATTTTGGAATCCTTTAGATATAGAACACATACAATCATATAATGATGAAGATATAGAAAACAGAGATAAGATTAAGTTAGAGTGGAAAAAAAACTTAAATTCTGTTGGGAATTTAGTTGTTTTAGAAAAAAATATAAATAGGTCAATTAACAACGTTGAAAGCAAAAAATTGAAAGGTTATCAAAAAAGTTCATTAAATATTGTTAAAACAAAATTGACTAAACAATATTTAAATTGGAACTTAAACAAAAGTATTGATAGAAAAGAATATGAAGTGAATAAGATTTTCAACTATCTTATGGAATAAATAACTGTTGCCAATAACTAAGCATTCCATCCTCTCGTACTGCCCAGCGAGAATGCGGTGTTAAACTTAGAGAGTGGGCTTTTACCACTAATTTTCACCTTCGGATAAATGACCAAAAAGAGAAGGTGGAGCATTTCACGCATTTAATTGATATTGCTTTCTACCCTTAATATGCGTTGCTGTGCTAAAAGCACTATTTGAATGCTATTGCAAACCACGTAGGAATTTCGCCACTAACACTTAAAAACTAGATGGGGGTAAATGCGTGGTTTCGCATGGTATGCAAAGGGAGAAAGTTTTTACTTTTATACCAATTTTTGGTATGTTTACTAAAATTAGTAATCAAATGAGCAAAAACACATCAGTATCACTTGGAAATCATTTTGACCAATTCGTTCAGAGCCGAATAAGTGAAGGAAGATTTAAAAACGTTAGTGAAGTAATTCGTGCTGGATTGAGACTTTTGGAAGAAGAAGAAAGTAAAGTTATTGCTCTGAAAACCGCAATACAAGAAGGAATTGAGAGCGGAATAGCTCACGATTTTGACCCAAAGAACCATCTTGAATCTCTAAAAGCGAAAAAGCGCTCGAATGGCTGAATATAAGTTGACGAACAAAGCTGTTGAGGATTTATCAAAGATTTGGGATTACACCTTTGGGGTTTGGTCGGAAAAACAAGCTGACAAATATTACGGTGAACTACTTTCTTATTGTGAAGAAATTGCAGAAAATCCTGATTTAGGAAAAAACTACGAAGGAATATCAAAGCAACTGCTAGGATTGAAAACAAATCGACACATTATTTTCTACCGAACATTAGAACAGGAATATGTGGAAACAACGAGAATATTGCACGAAAGAATGGATTTAAAAAAAAGAATAACCGAATAAAAACTAGCGCCAATAAAAAGTGTTCAATACCCTGGTTATACCCATCGAGAATGCAGTATTAAACGTTTGTGAGCTGCACATTTTCGTTATGGTTAAACAATTAAAATATACGTTTTAACCTTTAGGCACAAATTATTCTGCTCCTGTTTGCACGGCCTTTTAAGCCCTGAGTACGTTGCTTTTGAGTGTTGGTGTTTTCATTTGTTTTTTAAGTTTCTCCATCCATTATGCAGGCGGCCCGCGCTGATCAACACAAACAAGAGTTACTCAATTTCCTTTTTTACCGCTAGGGCATGTGCGGGGCAGCAAAGCTTCTTTGGATTCAACACTAATCACCGTTTGAAAACTCTTTAAAAGGGAAATATTTGGTTTTATAGAAGCTTTCTACATTTTTTTCATTACAGATTTTTAAGTAAACCCTTGGATATTGTGAAAATCCGTTGGCCCTCCCCCACCCTTTTTTAATAAACCTTTCTCCCCCACTTCACGTTCCTTACTTTTGCACCGCTAAAATTTCAATTTCCTAAATGAGCAAAGCCGCGCTTGCCCAAGAAGACAATATAGAAGTACTCGGAGCCCGCGTACACAATCTTAAAAATATTGACGTAACCATTCCACGCAATAAATTGGTAGTAATTACCGGTTTAAGCGGTAGCGGAAAGTCGTCTCTTGCCTTTGATACTATTTATGCTGAAGGCCAACGTAGATACATTGAAACCTTTTCGGCCTACGCCCGTCAATTTTTAGGCAACTTAGAACGCCCGGATGTGGATAAGATTAACGGATTAAGTCCGGTTATTTCTATTGAACAAAAAACAACTAGCAAAAACCCACGCTCCACCGTTGGCACCGTTACGGAGATTTATGACTTTTTACGTTTGCTTTACGCAAGAGCGGGTATAGCCTATTCTTACAATACGGGTGAGGAAATGGTAAGCTACACCGATGATCAGATTCGGGATTTGATTATCGAAAAATTTCAGGGCAAACGCATTAATTTATTGGCACCGCTAGTGCGCTCCCGTAAAGGACATTACCGCGAACTTTTTGAACACGTAAACAAACAAGGTTTTGTAAAAGTGCGCACCGATGGAGAAATACGCGATGTGGAAAAAGGCATGAAGCTAGACCGCTACAAAACGCATGATATTGAAGTGGTTGTAGATCGACTTCAAGTAAATGAAGAGGAAGATAAACGCTTGCGAAATTCTATAACGGTAGCCTTGCAGCAAGGCCAAGGTGTGATGATGGTGCTAGAGCATGGAGCCGATAAACCACAGTTTTTTAGTAAAAACTTAATGTGCCCTTCTACGGGTATTGCGTATCCTGAACCAGAACCGAATACCTTTTCGTTTAACTCTCCTAAAGGGGCTTGCCCAAAATGCAACGGCCTTGGTGAAGTTTCTGAAATTGATATTGAAAAAGTTATTCCGGATGATACCTTAACCATTAAAAAAGGTGGTTTTGCTCCGCTGGGCGAATTCAAGAAAACGTGGATTTTTAATCAAGTAGAAATTATTGGCGATAAATACGGTTTTAACCGTGATACGGCCATTAAAGATATTCCCAAAGAAGGTTTGGATATTATCCTTTACGGAAGTGATGAAGCCTTTGAAGTAGAAAACAAAAACTTGGGGATTACGCGCAAGTACAGCATCAACTTTGAAGGTGTTATAAACTTTATTAGCAACCAAGCGGAAGAAGCTAAGAGTAAATCTATAAAGCGTTGGGCGGATGGTTTTATGAACAAAGTAGTTTGTTCCGAATGCCAAGGACAGCGATTAAAACGAGAATCAAGACACTTTAAAATTGACGGCTACAACATTTCAGAAATATCTGAATTGGGCATTGGTAAATTATACGCTTGGTTTGATGATGTGGAAGTGCGCTTAAACGACACACAAAAACTTATTGGAAAAGAAATTTTAAAAGAACTCCGCACCCGCAGCAAGTTTTTGCTAGATGTGGGTTTGGATTATTTAAGCCTTACGCGCCCCGCTAAAACACTTAGTGGTGGTGAAGCACAGCGTATTCGCTTGGCTACGCAAATTGGTTCGCAATTGGTAAATGTGCTCTATATTTTAGATGAACCCAGCATTGGTTTGCATCAGCGCGACAATCATAAATTAATTGATAGCCTTAAGGATTTACGGGATGTTGGTAACTCAGTAATTGTGGTGGAGCACGACCGTGATATGATTGAAACGGCTGATTATGTTTTTGACATTGGTCCTTATGCCGGAAGGCGCGGTGGCGAAGTGGTGGCTTATGGTCACTTAGAAGATATACTGAAATCAAACAGTCTTACCGCCAAGTATTTAAATGGTGAAATGGAAATTGCTATTCCTGAAACCCGCAGAGAAGGAAATGGTAAAAAGCTGGCCATAAAAGGCGCGAAAGGAAACAACTTAAAAAATGTTAGTGTAGATATTCCGTTGGGTAAATTGGTGGTTATTACGGGTGTTTCAGGTAGTGGAAAATCTACCTTAATAAATGAAACTTTATATCCGGCTTTAAGCCAAGTTTTCTTTAAAAGTGTAAAAAAACCGCTTGAACATAAAAGCATAAAGGGATTAGAACATTTAGATAAGGTGGTGGACATTGATCAATCACCCATTGGCCGCACCCCGCGCTCAAACCCTGCTACTTACACAGGTGTACTTTCTTTTATTAGAGATTTATACGCCAATTTACCGGAGTCAAAAGTACGTGGGTATAAGCCTGGCAGATTTTCGTTTAACGTAAAAGGTGGAAGATGCGAAACCTGTGAAGGCGCGGGTATTAGAGTAATTGAAATGAATTTTTTACCGGACGTTTACGTGCCGTGTGAAACCTGCCAAGGCAAACGTTTTAATCGGGAAACCTTAGAAATTCGCTATAAAGGAAAATCTATTGCTGATGTATTGGACATGAGTGTTAGCTCGGCAAACGAATTTTTTGAGCACATTCCTAAAATTTACGCCAAAGTAAAAACCTTAAAAGACGTTGGCTTAGGATACATTACTTTAGGCCAGCAAAGCACTACACTTAGTGGTGGAGAAGCACAGCGTGTAAAATTGGCTACCGAATTGAGTAAGCGCGATACCGGGCAAACCATGTACATTTTAGATGAACCAACCACCGGTTTGCATTTTGAAGATGTGCGCGTGTTAATGGAGGTAATTGATAAACTGGTAAACCGAGGAAATTCAGTGCTTATTATTGAGCATAATATGGATGTAATTAAACTTGCCGATCATATTATTGATATTGGCCCTGAAGGTGGTGATGAAGGTGGTAAATTAGTATTTGCCGGCACACCGGAAGACCTGCTAAAAAAACGTAACAGTTATACCGGAAAATACTTAAAACTGGAGTTAGAAAGAGAAGCTGCAACGTTAAAAACAGCAGAATAAAAAATATAATATGGCCGAAGAAAATAACATAGACGATAAAATTAAGGAAGTATTTCAACCTAAAAATTGGAACGAAATACGGATTAATGACAGTTGGGCCATTTTTAAAATTATGGCTGAGTTTGTAAATGGCTACGAATCGCTTTCGCGGATTGGGCCTTGCGTTAGCATTTTTGGATCAGCTAGAACCAAACCCGATAACCCTTACTACGAACTAGCTCAAGAAATTGCCTTTAAGCTTACGGGAGCTGGCTACGGAGTAATTACCGGTGGTGGCCCTGGGATTATGGAAGCCGGAAATAAAGGTGCGCAGCGCGGTGGCGGTATTTCAGTAGGTTTAAATATAGATTTACCTTTTGAACAAAAGCCTAACCCATACATTGACCATGATAAAAGTCTTGATTTTGACTACTTTTTTGTAAGAAAAGTGATGTTTGTAAAATATAGTCAAGGTTTTGTAGTAATGCCGGGTGGTTTTGGCACGCTTGATGAATTGTTTGAAGCTATTACCTTAATTCAAACGTTTAAAATTGGGCGCTTTCCGATTGTACTTGTAAGCAAAAAGTTTTGGGGTGGCCTTATGGATTGGATTAAAGACACCATGTTAGAACAACAAAATAACATTAGTAAGGAAGATTTAGACCTTTTTAATATAGTAGATACAGCAGATGAAGCAGTTAAAGTTATTGATGATTTCTATAAAAAATATATGCTTAAGCCAAACTTCTAAAACGCTGGTTTTAGTTGTGTTTGCAATAAGTAGTCTATTAATTTCAGGTTGCGCTGCAGATACTGTTCCCTCCGGTTTGGAATTAAAATTTTTTCCGGTGTCCGATAAAAATACAGATGAAGTTCGCTTACAACCCTTTGGTAATGAGCCTGTTTTATTACGTTTAGATGCGAAGCAAAAATTTACTTCACAAGAATATGTAAGTTCGGTTTTGCAACCTATTTTAGGAGAACCTTTATTATTTTGCGATAGGCATCTTTTTTTTAAAGGAGATAGCTTACCTGCCAATTCCAATATCTTTCCATCAGATTTGTGTAAACTAGAAACTATACAAATTACGGGGGCAAAAGGAAATACCTATGACAACCATTATATATTTAACTTAAATTCAGATTTGGACACCAATTTTGTTAATCAAAATAATGGGTTTTATCAATTTAAAGTTATTGCCTTTACCACCGACAGACTTACTATTTTAGACAGTATTTCTATTGAATTAAAATAATATTATGAAACGTACATTCTTAGCATTTACCGCACTTTTACTAGGCATAACAGCCTGTAATCAAACAGGTGCAGAGCAAAGCATTGCTTCCGCAGATACCGCTAATGCAGAAATGAATACCCAAGAAAAGCAAGAAAAATCTTTACCTGAAGGCACCGAGGTAGCCTATTTTGCCAGTGGATGTTTTTGGTGTGTAGAAGCTATTTTTGAAAGTGTACACGGTGTGGAGGAAGCCATTAGTGGCTACGCAGGTGGGGATGAAAAAAATCCTACGTACGAGCAAGTTAGTAGAGGACAAACCAACCATACTGAAAGTGTAAAGGTGCTATACAAACCAGAGGTAATTGATTACAAAACACTAGTAAAAGTTTTTTACGGTTCGCACAACCCTACTACCGTAAACGGACAAGCGCCTGATTTTGGCAAACAATACCGCTCCGCCATATTTTATACTTCACCTGAAGAAATGAAAATTGCCACCGCATTTAAAGATAGCTTGGATGCAAGTGGCATGTACAATGAACCTATTGCAACTGAGATAAATGCTTTAAACACTTTTTGGGAAGCAGAAGCCTATCATCAAGATTATGAGGAAAAAAATCCCAATAATGGGTATGTACGCAACGTTTCTGTACCACGCTTAAATAAATTTAAAGCAAAGTATCCCAAGTTGTTGAAAGAAGGCCATTAAGCGGCAGAACGATATTGAGTTGAGGAAGTTGGCAATTTAGCGGCAGAACAAAATTGAGTGGAAATTGGCAGTTGGCAATTGACGAAAATTGAGGAGTGGAAGTTGGCAATATGTAACTTGGATGTCACGCTGAGTAGCTGAGGAACGAAGCGTATCGAAGTGTTGTTAGGTGAAGGATAAGCAGGTTGGCAATTAGCGGCAGAACAAAATTGAGTTGAAAAATGGCAGTTGGCAATTGACGTGAATTGAGTAGAGGAAGTTGGCAATTTATAACCTAGATGTCACACTGAGTAGCTGAGGAACGAAGCGTATCGAAGTGTTGTTAGATGAAGGGTAAGCAAGTTGGCAATTGACGTGAATTGAGTAGAGGAAGTTGGCAATTTATAACCTAGATGTCACACTGAGTAGCTGAGGAACGAAGCGTATCGAAGTGTTGTTAGATGAAGGGTAAGCAAGTTGGCAATTGACGTGAATTGAGTAGAGGAAGTTGGCAATTTATAACCTAGATGTCACACTGAGTAGCTGAGAAACGAAGCGTATCGAAGTGTTGTTAGATGAAGGATAAGTCAGTTGGCAATTGGCGTAAATTGAATTGAGGAAGTTAGCAATTTATAACCTAGATGTCACACTGAGTAGCTGAGGAACGAAGCGTATCGAAGTGTTGTTAGATGAAGGATAAGCAAGTTGGCAATTAGCGGCAGAACGAAATTGAGTTGAAAATTGGCAGTTGGCAATTGATGAAAATTGAGTTGAGGAAGTTGGCAATTTATAACCTAGATGTCACACTGAGTAGCTGAGGAACGAAGCGTATCGAAGTGTTGTTAGATGAAGGATAAGCAAGTTGGCAATTGACGTAAATTGAGTAGAGGAAGTTGGCAATTTAGCGGCAAGTTGGCAATTAGCGGCAGAACAAAATTGAGTTGAAAAATGGCAGTTGGCAATTGACGTAAGTTGAGTAGAGGAAGTTGGCAATTTATAACCTAGATGTCACACTGAGTAGCTGAGGAACGAAGCGTATCGAAGTGTGCTTAAGCTATAAATCCTAACCCTTTTATAACCTAGTTTCTAGCTATATAATCCCATACCCCTGCATCAATTTAGTTGCATTTGGCGTGGTGCAAATTCCTTTTCGTAAAATATAATCAAATGTTAATTCATTGCCTTCCACCTTACTTTCAAAATATAGTGTGTCATATTCTGTAGGATAATCGTTGGCCAATTCTGCTACATCTACATCGTGCGTGGCTAAAATTCCCATGGCGTTATAGCCTTTTAGTTTTTCCATAAACAGGCGCGTGCCTTTGCGTTTATCGTCAGAGTTAGTGCCGCGTAAAATTTCGTCAAGCAATACAAAACAAGCTGTGCCGCTGTCTAGCACCTCTTTTATACTTTTTAATTTTAATACTTCCGCTTGAAAGTAAGATTCCGCTTTACTAATGCTGTCCACCAATTTCATGCTGCTTAAAATGGTAAAGGGGTAAAACTTCATTTCATCAGCCGCCACCGGTGCTCCGGCTTTAGCCAAAATTAAATTTAAACCGAGTGTTTTCAAAAAAGTACTTTTTCCACTCATGTTACTTCCCGTAAGAATAAAATAGGGCACACTTGAAAAAGAAGCTGAATTACCCACCCGTATGCTTTTCGCGATAAGCGGATGTGCTGCATTTACTAACTGCATGGTGGGTTCAGCTTGTTGCGTAGGAAATATGTTTTTAGGGTTATTAAAAGTGTAGTTGGCCAAGCTATTCAACGCATCCACTTGATTCACCAAAGCCAACCATTGTGGCAAATGACTTACGTGATTTTTCTTCCATTTTTCTAACGCATGTAAAGCATGTACATGATTGTGATATAGTCCGTTAGTAAGCATTAAAGCCACTACATTATTCACTTGGTCAAACCGATCTAAAATGCTTTTGAGCTTTTTTAGCGATTGGCTCGCTTGCTTGCCCTCCCCTTTTAAGCTTTGCTTTAGTTGAGCCAACTCCGGTTGATTGTCTGGCAAATTTTCTATTAAGGAAATAAAATTGGCGTACATACCCAACGTTTTTGCCATTTTACCCAGTTTTATGTAGGCTTGTTGCACATGTTTATACTGCAAAAAAGTTAAAAACAAATTAAAACCAAAACTATAGCCCAACCACTTAAAGTGCTGAAGTGTTGGTTCGTAAATCCATACACCTAAAAGAAAAATACACAATGCGGCAAATACGTAAAGCAATATAGGGTTGGCTAAAAAGTTGGTTTTTGACGAACTCGAAAGCCAATGTTCAAAACGTTTTAATAGGTCAGGTTCTTCTTCTATTAAGGTGCCTTCAGCGGCAAATGCTTGTCTAAAAGTAGTTTCTGCAGCCAGCATTTTAACGCTTTGTTGCTGCTCTAAAACTTGCTCAGGCAATAGTTTTCCTAACAGCCACTGTGCTAATAAAAATTTCCCGCCAAGGGTAGCCGTTCTATTTAAAAATTGAAATAGGGAATGTGAACCAAGCACATCCAAATCATGCGCGTAAAAGTGGTTGGCTTTTAAAAATTCTGCACCGTCTGCAAAATGGGTAAAATCTCCGCCTAAAGCTACTTGTTCTTTTTGGTTTACTTCTAGCACCGCTTTAGTTCGGCTTATTTGTGCGCGTAAATCTTGATGCTTGCGCAACAAAAAAAGAAATACGGCCACCGCCACAATGCCCAAAAGAGAAAAATAGCTTTGGCCGGTGCTAATGGCAAAATAAAAAAGCGCCAAAGCTGCCAATAAACTGATAAAACGAAAAGTAGAAAAACGTAGATCTTTTGCCTTTTCCGTTTTTAGGTTTTCGGAAAGTTCGGCTATACGTTTGGTGTAAAATTCTGCTGACATATAATTCAATAAAAAAAGAGCCGAAAACCGGCTCTTTTAAATGCGTTGCGAATATAAAACAGAATTACTGCGCTACGTACCCACCATCAATAGGTAAGGTATGTCCGGTAATGTAGCGTGCATCATCACTAGCCAAAAATGCTACGGCAGCGGCCACGTCTTCCGGTTGTATCCAATCCGGCATTGGGTTTAATTCATTAAATTCTTTCTCCGTTGCTTCCGGGTCGTCACTACTTTCAATAAAATGTTCTACTAACGCAGTTTTTACTACACTTGGTGCAATAGCGTTTACACGGATGCCATATTCTGCATATTCCATTGCCGTACTTTTTGTAAGTGCTACCAGTGCACCTTTGGCAGCGGTGTAGGGAGGAATATTGTCAAAACCAACCAATCCTGCTGTGGAAGCGGTATTTATTATTACACCTCCCTCCTGCTTTTTCATTTGCTCCAAGCCATATTTTAAATAGTAAAAAGCACCATCTAAATCTATTTGACGCACTTTCTCCCAATTTTCAATGGTTGATTCTCCCGTTGGTTTTTGCTCGCCATCAATACCGGCATTATTGAAAATTACATCTACACTACCGTATTTTTCTACTGTTTTATCAATGGAGGCTTTTACCGCCTTATGGTCTGTTACATCGGTTTTTATAAATATGGCGTCTGATAAACTTTTGGCGATTTTTTCACCATCCTCATTTATATCTGCAATTACCACTTTTGCGCCTTCATCATTAAATCTTTGAGCCGTTGCTTTTCCTAATCCGGATGCGCCACCAGTGATAAGTACCACTTTATCTTTTAAATTTTTCATAATTAGTATACTTTTAAAAGTTTAACACATCACAGACAAATTGTTTTTAGGTACATCCTAAATTTTAGAGCCTTACACCACCAAATCTTCTTTGGCCATTTCTAACGCCTGTTCATCTTTTGCTTCTCTTTTAAACAAAGCTAAACCGAAACTTGCTGCGCCAAGTCTGCCCACAAACATTAAAAAAATTACAATCCATTTTCCGGCATCGCTCAAATCTCCGGTTATGCCCATGCTTAAACCTACGGTACCAATGGCCGATGATGCTTCAAAAATTAAAGCGTAGATGTCTAGTTTTTCAGTATAACTCAAAGCCATTATACATAAAAACAACACCGCTATATAAAAGAAAAAGTTGGCGGCAGCTAAGCGTAGGCGATTATCAGGAATGCGGGATCCCATAAACGTGATGTGCTTTTTGCCAACCAAGGTGCATTTTACCACGGCAAACATCGCGGTAACGCTAGTAGATTTTATGCCACCACCCGTACCGGCCGGAGAAGCACCAATAAGCATTAAAATAATGATGATGTACAAAACGGTAACCGACACATCACCAATAGGATAGGTATTAAAACCTACGGTAGAAAGTGCTGTCATAGCTTGGAAAAAGCTTAGTAGAAATTGCTCTAAACCCGTGTTATTTACAAAAGATGATTCTAGTAAAAGGATAGAAACTACACCCAAAACTAACAACACTGCTGTAAAACGTAAAATAATTTTGGTGGTTAAAGTCAACTGTTTTGTTTTACCAAAAAAGCGCTGATACACATCTACAAATACCAAAAAACCAATAGAACCGCACATGGCCAAAATGCTAATAACCACATTGAGACCTATGTTGCCTCCATAATCTTCAAAGCTATTGCCAAACAGGGCAAAACCTGCGGTACAAAATGCGGATATACTGTGAAATATGGCATTCCAAACGGGTTGATCCACACCATTAGCAGCAAAAATAAAATACAAAGCTATGGCACCAAGTAGTTCAATACCAAAGGCAAAGTAAATTACACCTTTTACAAAACCAATAAGTTCGGCCTTTTCACCCAAGCTAAAATCAGTGCGCAATAAGCGTGAAGTAAACTTAGAAATACGTTTTCTACTGCCTAAAAGGATAAAAGAAGCCACGGACATGTAGCCCAACCCTCCAATTTGAATGAGTATAATAACAATAATTTCTCCCACTAAATTGTAGGTATCGCTTACCGAAAGTGTAACCAAACCAGTGGTGCTTACCGCAGATATGGAAGTAAAAAGATGATCTAGCCAATTGGCTTCTTGCTCTTGCACAAACGGTAGCATGAGCAAACCAAAGCCCAGCACCATTATGGTTAAATACCCAAATAAGAGAATTCTGGATGGCTCAAGATTTTTAAATCTGGTAAGCAGAGATAGTTTCATTTACAAAGATTTGGCAGATGAACATATACTAATGTGATAAGTTTAAGCACCAACTAAAATCAATCACTTTGCTAAAAAATGTGTGTCTTTTTATTTCTGCTTCCATGCTCGTATTTAGCGCAACAGCACAAAATGATACCGCATCTACGCTTTCGCTAAACGGATATATAGATGCCGGCTATGGGGTGTACCCAATTGGTGCGGGTGCAGATTTTCAATCGTTTAGCACCGTTTTTCCACGCGATAATCAACTAGCTTTAAACGTAGCGCAATTGGGCGCACATTATAGAAGTAAAAATATCCGTGCCAACGTAGTATTGCATTATGGTGATATTATGCAGGCCACTTGGGATAATACTTTTAGCGCGGTGCAGCAAGCAAACGTTGGTTTCAATTTAGGTAAAGGTTGGTGGCTAAATGCCGGATTTTTTACTACGCACATAGGTACTGAAAGTTTTTTACCAAAAAATAATTACACCATATCCACGGCTGCGGCTACTTACAATGAGCCTTTTTATCAGGGTGGTGCCAATTTAAGCTGGGAAGGTAGCGAGCGTTTTTACATGGAACTTTGGGTGCTAAATGGCTACAATCTTTTTATAGATAATAACAAAGCAAAATCAATAGGCGGTTTGTTTTCTTTTGCTTTTAGCGAGAAGTGCGCACTTACTTATACCAACTTATTTGGCTACGAGCAACCCGCAACGGTAGGTTACCAAGCTTTTAGAAGTTACCATAACCTTTATTTAAATGAGACCAAAGGCCGTTTTGATTTTCAACTAGGTGGAGATTTTAGTCAAGAAAATTATAGTAATGATGCCGACTCTATAAAAGACGCGCAGCTTTTTAATGCCCTACTCACGGTGCGTTATAATATTACACCCAAGTTTTCTACTACCATTAGAGGCGAATATTTTAATGATGCGGAAGGTTTTATAAGCGGCACATTTCCTAAAAACGATGGTAGCACCGCAGGTTTAAATTGGCGTGCTCTTACGTTAGGTTTTGAATACAACCCTGTAAAAAACAGCTATTTTAGAATAGAAGGCCGGTATGCACAAACACCGGATGATTTACAAATATTTGGCACTACTGCGAGCCCTAGTAGCACTAGACTGGAGCTTTTGGCAAGTATTGGGTTTTATTTTGAGGAGATTATTAAGACTTTCTAAACGAAGGTTTTGAGTTTTTTACGCGCATTTACTTTTCAACATCCTCACTTTTTCTCACTCTATAAAAGTACATTTGTGTGATGGAAAATTTTATTGTTTCAGCTCGTAAATATCGCCCCAAGCAATTTGAAGAAGTTGTAGGACAAGGACATATTACACGAACTTTAGAAAATGCAATTGCTCAAAATCATTTAGCGCAAGCCTTATTATTTACCGGGCCGCGTGGTGTAGGCAAAACTACCTGCGCGCGTATTTTGGCCAAGGTTATAAATACGGATGGCAGTGATGATGATACACAAGATTTTTCTTTTAATATTATTGAGCTAGATGCCGCCAGTAATAATTCAGTAGATGACATCCGTGCTTTAACAGACCAAGTACGCTTTGCGCCACAAACCGGTCAATACAAAGTGTATATTATTGATGAGGTGCACATGTTATCTCAACAAGCGTTCAACGCATTTTTAAAAACGCTGGAAGAGCCACCCAAGCACGCCATATTTATTTTGGCTACCACCGAGAAGCATAAAATAATACCCACCATACTTAGCCGCTGCCAAATTTTTGATTTTAAGCGTATTAGTGTTGAAGATATTGCTAAACATTTAAAAAAGGTTGCTGATAAAGAAGGGATAAAAGCTGAACCGGAAGCACTTTACACCATTGCCACCAAAGCAGATGGCGCTTTACGCGATTCACTTTCTATTTTTGATCGAGTGGTTTCTTTTTCCGGAGACACTATTACCTATAAAAATGTAATTGATAACCTTAGAATTTTAGATTACGACTATTATTTTAAAACCACCGATCTTATTTACGCCAATGATAAAGCCGGTTTGTTGCTGTTGTTTAAAGAAATTTTAGACAATGGTTTTGATGGACATCTTTATGTAAATGGTTTGGCTTCGCATTTTAGAGATTTACTGGTATGTAAAAACCCTAAAACGTTAAAATTACTGGAAGTTAGTAAAGCGGTACGCGAGCGCTATCAAAAACAATCGGGAATAATTACGGTAGCCTTTATAATGGATGCTTTGCGCATTACTGCGGAGGTGGATTATCGTTACAAAAGCAGTAACAATCAAAATTTGCTGGTAGAAATTTGTTTACTTAATCTTACCGAATTAGCCAATACGGCCGAAAAAAAAAACGCTGATAGTGAAATAGTTGCTCCCGCTAAGGAAAAAAAAATACCAGAAGCACCGGCTAAAATTCATAAAGATGTTACTACGCCTGCACTTAAACAAGCGGCTGAAACTTCGGGTACAAGAGGTGTAGAAAAAGAAGAAACACAGCCGCAAGCGCTTACTGCAGAACCTAAACCGGCCAAAATTATAGAGCCGCAAGCAACCACTACCGAAACTGAAAGCCAAAAGCTTGAGGAGGAAAAAGTGGTTTACAATAAGCCCACTGAACCAACTAAGCCACCAGTAGCTAAAGCACGCGGACGCAGAAGCAGCTTTAGTATTAATAATGCAATGCAACAAACTAAAGTTGCAGATGATAAGGAGGAAGAAGATCCGTTGGCACCTAAATTAGACCGACCGAAAGACAGTATTACACAAGAACAGCTAAACGCTGTGTGGGCGGATTATTTGGTGCATTTAGAAACGCAACAAGAAAAAAAACTGCTAAATACCATCCGCAATAAAAAAGTAGAAGTAACGGAGAACAACACCTTGGCTATTACACTAGAAGGTGAAATTCAGCGCAATTTATTTACGGAAGGCCAAGCAGAATTACTAGGCTTCTTGCGCAATAAATTGAATAATTATTCCATGGTATTTTCAATTACTGTTGCAGAAGCTTCTATGCATACCGTTCCTTACAGTGCAGATGAGAAATTTCAATATTTAGCTAAAAAAAACCCGGCTATTCTTCTGCTCAAGGAAAAATTAAAGCTCGATATCCGCTAGATTTTTCAATCTAGCACTTTGGTGTAAAAGCTATTACGTAACCTATTGTGCTATTACCCTTTTTGGCAGTAATTAAAAGTTTGTTTTAGTTCCTAATCTCTATTTAAGAGCATATCCTTTAAAATACAATAGCCATTTGCATTAAACACATGATTATGATCAATGCATCTTGATCTATTATTTCTGGATTAGAAATAAATTATAACTTTTTCTACAAATTCAATTTTTTCTTGGTTTCGATTAACGGTTGTTTTTATTCGATTAACTGCATTTTTAAGCAGAATTTTTAGAAAATGAATACTTCGACATTAGCTTATTTAAACGTTTACAAATAGCTATAAGTTTTACATCCAATAAATTACATACATAAATCTTTTATATTGTAAGATTATGCTTACAACCGTATGTTAAGGGTAAGCAATACACAAAAACTATAGCAACATGAAAAAATCTACACTTCTACTTTTACTCTTCCTTAGCCTATCTGTTTTTAGTCAAAGTACCCATAGCCCAACTTTATACGTACAAAGCTTTCATAAGGAGTTATTAAAATATGAGCATAAAAGCCAGCGCTATTATTTAGATAATGTGTTGAATAACAATAAAGCAAAAATTGCCTCCCGATACGAAGCAGTGGTAAGTCAACTTACAGACAGTAAACAAACCCTAGTAGAAATGAGTGCTTACAAACTAGATACCACACTAAAGCAGGCGTATGTAGTAGGTTTTGACAGCTTACTTGTTGCTTATACCGTTGCTTTTGCTAAAGTAGAACACTTGCGTAAATACAGCAAAGCATCTTACAGTCAACTGAAAGCTTATAACGATGCCTTGTTTAATGCAGAAGAAAAAGTACAGATGGCCAAAGAAATTTTAACAAATGCTGAACAGGATTTTGCCGCTGCTTATAAAGCGCGTATTCAAGGTGAACAAATCACCACCCTCCAAAATATTGCCTTTTTAAAAACCAATGTACATTTTAGAATGGTAAATGAGCATTTTGTAAAGATTGATGGAAACATTCGCTCTTTTGTACATACCCTTGAAAACACTGCACCCAGTGTATTAGATAAAGCAATAGTAACCGCTACTTTAGACAGCATAAACGAAGATTTGAATTTATTTTATGCCAATTTAGAACAATCAGAGGTTGATGGAGGACTATTAAATGATGATCTTTTAGAAGAAACGCATGATTACCTAAAAGCTACTGCAAAAGACACCAAAAAAGTATTGGCTAAAATTGCTTTACAGCTAATTGAGCAAGAACCTACCGGTGTTGAATTTCAGAATGCTATGATTGATTTAAAGTTCTTTCGCTTAGATTACGATATTGTAAGAGACGAATTTTTAGAAGATAGAAACCGTTGGGCCGCAAATACCTTTCAATCTATTTACCAAACAACCGAAGCTGAAGATTTGAATTTGACAGCATCGAGATAAATACCTTTAGGAAAGAAAGCTTCTAGCATTTTTTACATGGTGATAATAGCCAATATGTACTACTTGAGTTCGATTTAAAAAAGTTTGAGCACTTTTAACGGTAGCCTCAACAATTAAACGTTCAGAGAGCGTATCTAAAAAATATTATTTGCAAACCAAGGTTGATTTTCAAAAACAACTGTTGTACTGGGTTTAGTACCACAATTTTGAGCGGAAAGAATAGAACAAAAACATAACGAAATTACGAGCAGGTAAACTTTTAGCATTACTTAAGATTTGAATTAATAAAATATGAAATTTAGTTAATTATCGATGAATCAAATAGGGTACTTGTTTATTCACAGAATCGTAAACGGTATCACCATTGTACACTATAAACTCCGCGAAAATTCGCTTATTGAGGTCATAAATAAATGGATTATAAACCATCATAGTATCAGTAAAACTATTGGAATTCAAGCGAAACAGAAAAGTAAATACACTGTCTTGATCCGTTTTATCGCTTATTTCAATCCATTTTTTCACCTCTCTACCAACATTAAAAACCACATAAGTTGATGAATCAGAACCTCCTACTCCGAATTCTATTTTGGAAACCTGCCCTAATTCATCTTTATACTGATAAAAGTTTTCACCGTTAGGTATTTGAGACAAATCCGTGAATTTATAAGCCCCTGAACTATCTATAAAAACATAGCTAAAGAAAAAATATGTTCCGGGATAATCTTGCGATGGAGATTTATCTGTTTTAGAACAGCTAAATAACAAGGATATAAACACTAAGCAGAAGGAAAATGAACGGGTTTTCATGGAGAGATTAGTTTAATAATTTAAAAACTAGGGTTTTAATTTTTAGTAAATGGTGTTTTTTTGGTGGCACTTTTATTTACAATCAGCTAAAAATCAATTAATAGAAAAACTTAGAATTGAGAATCTTGATTCAGCCTAGGAAGTGAATACTCAAACCGCAGAAAATAATCACCAACGGCAGCTTCTTAGAGAAGCTTGTCTTGAGCTTGACGAAGGGGTAGTCGAGAAGTGCGTGAGACATAGCCCTGCAATATTGCAACTTTATCTGTGAATTAAATAAGGTACTTGCTTATTCACAGAGTCATAAACAGTATCACCGTTAAAAACTAGATACTCCGCAAAAATTCTATCTACCGGTTGGTTTATGAATGGATTGTAAACTATCATAGTATCAGTAAAACTATTGGAATTCAAGCGAAATAGAAAAGTAAATACACTGTCTTGATCCGTTTTATCGCTTATTTCAATCCATTTTTTCACCTCTCTACCAACATTAAAACCCACATAAGTTGATGAATCAGAACCTACTACTCCGAATTGTATTTTGGAAACCTCCCCTAATTCATCTTTATACTGATAAAAGTTTTCACCCTTAGGTATTTGAGACAAATCCGTGAATTTGTAAGCCCCTGAACTATCTATAAAAATATGGCTAAAGACAAAATATGTTCCGTAATCATCTTGCGATGGAGATTTATCTGTTTTAGAACAGCTAAATAATAAGGATATAAACACTAAGCAGAAGGAAAATAAACGGGTTTTCATGGAAAAATTAGTTTAATCTTTGCAATTTATAATTTTATTTTTAGAGAAGGGAGTAACATAGTTCATTCTTAATTTTAGTAAATGACGTTTTTTTGGTGGCACTTTTATTTGCAATCAGCTAAAAATCAATTAATAGAAAAACTAAGAATTGAGAATCTTGATTCAGCCTAGGAAGTGAATACTCAAACCGCAGAAAATAATCACCAACGGCAGCTTCTTAGAGAAGCTTGTCTTGAGCTTGACGAAGGGGTAGTCGAGAAGTGCGTGAGACATAGCCCTGCAATATTGCAACTTTATCTGTGAATTAAATAAGGCACTTGCTTATTCACAGAATCGTAAACGGTATCACCATTGTACACTATAAATTCCGCGAAAATTCGATTATTGAGGTCATAAATAAATGGATTATAAACCATCATAGTATCAGTAAAACTATTGGAATTCAAGCGAAACAAAAAAGTAAATACACTGTCTTGATCCGTTTTATCGCTTATTTCGATCCATTTTTTCACCTCTCTACCAACATTAAAAACCACATAAGTTGATGAATCAGAATCTCCTACTCCGAATTGTATTTTGGAAACCTCCCCTAATTCATCTTTATACTGATAAAAGTTTTCACCCTTAGGTATTTGAGACAAATCCGTGAATTTATAAGCCCCTGAACTATCTATAAAAATATGGCTACAGACAAAATATGTCCCGTAATCATCTTGCGATGGAGATTTATCTGTTTTAGAACAGCTAAATAACAAGGATATAAACACTAAGCAGAAGGAAAATGAACGGGTTTTCATGGAAAAATTAGTTTAATAATTTAAAAACTAGGGTTTTAATTTTTAGTAAATAATGTTTTTGGATAAGACACTGGTATTAATGATAGGCTAAAACGCACTTTTATTGAACACTGAAATCGGGCAGTTCGGCTCAGCAATCGTGGGTGAAATTAACTTTAAAAACGCACATCAAAGCGACCGTTTCGGATTTTTACAGTGTCTTTTTCGTCATTTTCGTTAACAAGATCTGCTGAGAATAATCCGGATGCAACTCGATATTGATGCGTGGTCGAGTCTAGTTTAGTTAATAGTAGCCAACTATTTACGCCAACCTCCGAGATATATCTGACATAATCATTATCATTTTCCTGATATTCATAGGTAGCACCGGAACCATTGACACTATTTGATAGAAACAAAGTATCAGGATAATTTGCGACATAATTATAAACGGCAATATCTTCTTTTGGAAAAGTTTGTTGATTCCCTCTTCGTTTTGCATAAATTGTTAAATTCTTATCCAAGTTATTCCAAATAGATCCTAGTACTGTTGGATGATTTATAATACTATTGGAATAATGCTTTGGCAACCACACCTCTCCGTCTAGTAAACATCCAAAAGTAAACGCACCTGTTTGAGTTGCTTCTGGAAGCTGTTCTGCTAGTTCCGGTTTTTGAGGTTTAGTTTCTTTTTTACACGATGTAAAAATTACACACAGTAATAACGCACAGAATAATGGAGTAGCAACTTTCATAAGTAGCTTGTTTAAGCTTAACAGCAGAGTTTTAAGAATTTCGAATGTAAAACATTATTCCTTATGGTTGGATTTTTAATTGGCGGGTAAAAGAAGAAGTAAATTGGCGGGACTTCGACTCCGCTCAGCCCAACTGGCCAAGTGCATACTCAAGCGGTAGAAAATAATCACCAACGGTAGTTTGCACACTGCGTTTAAAAACCCATAACCTGATATAATTTACCAATGCCTTTTTGAAATAGATTGCACAGTGGAAAGGTAATACCTAGTGCTAAAATTAGAATAATGTACAACGGAAAAGCAGGGAAAAGCTGCAGCGCCAATTCTAAAATAAGCATGTGTATTAAAAATAATGAAAAAGAAACTTCACCTACGTAAAGCAAAAATTTATTGATGGGTTTTATTTTAATACGATACAACCAAACCGCTAAAGCAGAATAGCCAAGCAGTGCAGGAATATCATTAAACAAACGGCCTATGGAACCGCCTTTTATCGCCATAAATGCGTATAAAAAACAGCCTAAAATAGCAATAACCACTATTTTAAGGTTGCTTAATTTTACTTGTAGTTTGTTTTGCAAATATCTTTCAGCCAGCACAATACCTAATGCAAACTCCCACAAATATTGTAAAAAGAAGCTGTTCCATACGCGCATAGCTTCATTATTTAAATACGCAACCAATACCGACCAACTGATACTAATGATTAGCGATATAGTAATAAACCAAAAAGCGGAAGTTTTGCGTCTAAAATATAATATAAGGTGAAAGGTAAAATAGAACTGTAAAATCATGGAAATGAACCATAATTGATACCCGTAAGAGCCCACAATAGATTCATCAAACATTTTATACAAAAACACGTGGCCGCCCAAAGCATACCAAGAGCTTTCATAAATTGGAATAAACAGCGTAACCACAGCCGAAATTAGCACTATGGCGATGTATGGAGTATATACTTTGCTTAAACGCTTTTTTAAAAACTCAAAATACTTAAGAGGTTTTTTGGCTGCCGATAGGTATAAACCAAACCCTGAAATTAGAATAAATAAATGAATACCGGTGCCGCCAAACAGGATATAACTATTGAAGGGGTATGGTAATTCCAGTTTTTGCAAATAGTGAAACAGCACTATGGTAAGCATGGAATACCCTTTTAAAAACTCAAGTATTTCTAATCTTTTCAAAGTAGTATAAATTGAACCATAATCAACAATTTAGTACACGTAGATATTTTTCTTTGGTTATACTATTCATCACCAAAATCTAATGGATCTGCGGCTCTTTTACTGCGTTCCCAAGCTGCATTTTGCGATTTTTTTACAAACCTGAAAAAGCCCGCAAACACTGCGTAATTCATCATTAAAAAATAATAGGGCACAAATAATATTTTCACTCTAATCTTTTTATTCTCTAGCAACCACCCAACAGTGGCTAAAAAATAAAACATTAATTGCAAACCAAAAATGGCCTGATATGGCTCGGGAAATTGGTACGCTAAAATGATGTTTAAAATAAAAATAACAGGCAAGGCTAATGCAGATACCGACCAGCGCAGCACGCGGTGTGAAACGTACTGAAACCAAAGGATAAAATTTTTAAAAGGGTTAAGTAAATGCGCCAAACGATACATAGATTGCCACCCTCCTGCGGCTATTCTAATTTTACGTTTAAGCTCCTCTTCTACATTCTCACTAGAAGTTTCCATAGCATACGCATTTGGCTCATACTCCATGCGGTAGCCTTTTTCGCAAATACGTAATGATTGCATAAAGTCATCTAAAATGGTGTCCTCCTCTAGCGTCATTACCAAGGTGCTTCTAAAACTCACCAACTCGCCCGCTGCACCTACAATAGAATACAATTCAGCATCCCACTTTTTAAGGGTTGACTCATACTTCCAATACAAGCCTTCACCCGCGCCCGTAGCACCTTCTGCATCACTTTGTAAAATACGTTTTTCGCCAGATACCCCTCCTACTTTAGGGTCTATATAATACTTTACCAATTCTCTAATTGCTTCTCTGTTTAAAAGGGTATTGGCATCGCAAAACACTACTACGGGAGAATCTACAAACTGCATTACCCTATTTTCTGCCGCAGATTTTCCGGCTCTTCTATCTTCATGAATTACCTCCACTCCTTCTACTTGCTCCAATAATTTTACGGTATTATCAGAAGAACCATCGGTAATGAATAGTATGCGCAGTTTATCTCTTGGATAATCTAATTGCAAACAGTTTTTTGCTTTCTTTAAAATAAAATCTTCTTCATTATAAGCAGGTATAGCAAGGGTTACGTGTGGTTCAAAACTAGCATCAAAATTATATTTGCGTGGCTTAAAAAGCCTTTTTAATGCCAATAAAAAACGCAGTAAAATTCCATACCCCACGTAGGTATATACTACCAAACCTATTAAAATCCAAAAAGTAATAATTAACCCCATATTTTGAGCTTAGGCATTTTTTGTAGTAATGCGTTTGTAAATTTCTAACGATTGTTTTGCTGTATTTTCCCAGCTAAATTCAGCGGCACGCTTTAAACCTTTTTCACGTAATTGATTGCGTAAATCTTGGTTTTCCACAAGTGCGTGCATGGCTTCCACAAGTTCATTTTGCTTAAGCGGATTTACTAAAAATGCTGCATCACCCGCTACCTCTGGCATACTGCTAACGTTGCTGGTAATTACGGGTGTACCACTAGCCATGCCCTCTAGCACGGGTATTCCAAAACTTTCGCGCTTACTTGGGTATAAAAACACATCGGCTAAATTAATAATGGCCGGCAAGTCGGTGTTTTTAATATATCCTGTAAAATGAATTTCTGAGAAAAAGGCTACTAACCCCGCATTTTCTAAAAACCCTTTAATAACGGCAGGGTCTAAATCTCCAATTACCAATTTATGCTTGGTGCCGTGCGCTTTACAATATTTACCAAAAGAAACCACCGTGTTTTCTGTGTTCTTTTTAGGATCTGTATTACCTAAAAATAAAAAGAAATGCTCCGGCAAATGGTATTGTTCCTTTTTCCTTTTTAATAAATCTTGATCTGTAATGGGTTTAAAATGTGTACCCACTCCATTATACACCACTTGCACGCGCTCTTTTGGCAAGTTTAAAAACTCCTGAAAACGCTTTTGCTCAAATTTGGAAACGGTTAATATCGCATCTGCACTTTTAAGCAGACGCTTTACCACCCACCTTCTGTATAAATTACCAAATTTTTGGTAAGCCGTGTATCCTTTCGCTTTAAGCGGATGCGTTTCAAAATAAATAATATCATGAATGGTAACCACCAACGGAACGCTCAACTTTACGGGAGCAGTATTGCTAGTGCAATGCAATACATCTAATGTATCGGCTTCAGCCATTTTAGGCAGCTTTATTTGCTCCCAAATAGGATATGGCCCACCAAACACCTTTATTTTAAAATTAGCCGTTTCCTGCAAACACTCCGTATCCGGCCCTTCATTAATATAAATAATATACTGATTTTCAGTATCTATCTTTTGCAGGTTCTTAATAATTTCTAAGGCTACAAAATCCATCCCATGCTTGTGTGCACGGTAAATACGCTGTGCCTCTATGCCTATCCTCATACTTTATTTATTGGTAAAATTCCATACGTAGCCTTTCCAAAATGCTTTGGCCAAATCAGGCCTACCTTTAAGCCACCAACTTAACACATTTTTAGGCATCGCTACAAAGCTAAAATACAACCATACCAAAAGGCGCTGTGTACCTGCAAAATTTCTACGGGCAAAAAGTAATCTGTTGCGCGTTAAATAATATACTTTAAGCGGACTGTCAACACCTGTACTTACCGATTCTTTATGATACACCGTGCCCTTGCCACAATACATTATTTTATATCCTGCTTGGGCAATGCGCGCGCACCAATCGTATTCCTCGTAGTACAAAAAGTAATCAGCATACATTAAGCCTACTTCAGAAATTACCTTTTTTGGAAGTACCATGGCTGCTCCGTGAATAAAAGCTGTCTCTCTAACATCGTTAAAACTACCATCATCATTTGCCATGGAACCTATACCCGCATTACGCATGGTAAAACGGCTTAGTGGTGTAGCACCCGCGTACTGAATAAGTTGCTTGTTTTGAAAAAATTTAATTTTAGGACTAAGCATCCCTAAATCATCTCCAACCATTTGAAGCGTGGGTAAAATAGCGTCTAATACATCCGGCTCTACCTCGGTATCGTTATTTATAAAAAATACGTAATCGCCCTTACAAAATGGTATGCCTACATTATTGCCCCCGGCAAAACCTAAGTTTGCGCCACTTTCTACATACACACTATTTTCTTGTTTTTCTATTGCTTGGCGTAAGACATCATCTTTATTTTCATGATTGTTTACCACGATTAACTCCCAATTTTTATAGTTGAGTTTTAGCAATGACTGTAATAGAGCCAGCGTAACCGCAGGTTGTTTATAATTTACCGTTAAAAAAGAAAAAAGAGGTGCGTTCAATATGTGTAACTAAGTATCAAAAAAAAGGAACTTGATAACTGTTTCAAAAATAATTTAATACCAAAGCAAATGGCTAAGCTACTGTTGTAATTTTGAAATAATTATTAAAACCCACCAATATGCGGTTATTTCTGATTTTTTGTTGCTCCTTTTCGTTGTTGGCTTCGGCTCAGCTACGGGAGGAAAAACCTTTACCCATGTTTGCCCAAGAAGCTAGCAGTATTTTGGTAGATAGTGTTTCCGGCTGGAGCTATAGTAAAGACGGTCAATGGATTAAAGGTGATAAGATTATTTACCCAAGGCTTATTTCACGCAATGAAGAAGCGTATGAAGCAAAGGAAAATAAGTTGGGTATTGACAACTTTGATCAGCTACAGCTTTTTCCTGTGCAGTATGGTAAGGATACTTTGCTATTGTTAGTAAAACTCTTTACAAGCGGTAAATACAAATATGAGGTTTCAAAAAAAGGTTGGAAAACCTCTACTGATGCTTATTATTATCTGTTTAAACTAAAAGATATGCGCAGTGCTATGATGGCCGTTGACACAACGGTGCGTATGAATAAGATAAGATTGATGGATGGCGGCTTGCTTGAAGATATAGATGAGAAAAAAGTAGTTGAAAATATAAAGCAAAATGTACGCGTACGCGAACGTTACGATAGGGTTTTAACCTTAATGACAAAGTACGTTCCTGAAAATAACAGCGTACGGTTTCATATTTTTTCGCTGCATTCCGTATTTCCTGATGTAGAGGGTATTTTGCAAGATTTACGCAAAAGTGGCCGAAGCCTATACGGTAGCAAGGAGCTTTTTGACTACGCATATTACGAAACTGAGGATAAGATTTTTTATCGGTTTTTTTCTATGCCCAAAAAATATAGCCTAGAACAAACCAAGTAATACATTATGGGTATTCAGCTAAAAGGCATACTCACTTATTTAGTCGCCATTGTGCTTGCCTTAATGTGCGGTTATCTTATTGCCACCAAAGGTATTCCGGTGGCGGGTGCTTTGCTTATGCTCCCTTTTTTGCTTGGCTTTTTTATGCTTTTTGTTCGGTTTCCTAAAACCGGATTATACGCCACTTTGGTGCTCTCTTTTCTCTTACCCATGTTAGCGCGCTACATTCCTGCTCCCATTCCATTTGGTTTAGGTGTAGATGGTTTATTGGTGCTTACCTATCTAATTTTAATTTTTAAGCATTGGAAATTATTCGACCTCTCCTTAGCGTACAATTGGGTAATGCTGCTTATGGCGCTTTGGATGGTGTATATCCTGTTTCAAGTGGTAAATCCGCAAGCGTATAGTTTTATGGCTTGGTTTTATTCCATGCGGGGCGTAGCGCTTTATCAACTGCTTATTATGGGCTTAGGCTTCGCTATTTTCAACAGTAAAAAAGACTTTTACAACTTCCTTAATTTATGGTTAGGCTTATCGCTTTTGGGTATTTTATGGGGAATAAAACAACAGTTTTTTGGCGTTTCTGCGGCTGAGCAGCAATGGTTAGATGATGGACAAGCTGTAACACACGTGCTTTTTGGAAAGCTGCGCGTGTTCAGCTATTATACCGATGCTGGTACCTTTGGTGCCGCCATGGGCCACTCTTGTATTGTAGCCGCTATTTTATTTTTAGGGCCTTACAGCAAAAGGCGAAAAGTATTTTATGGAGGCATAGCATTTTTTAGTTTTTATGCTTTAATGATTAGTGGCACCAGAGGCGCTTTGGCTGTGCCGGCCATTGGTGGTATCTGCTACATTATAATGATTAAAAATACACGGTTTTTAGTGTTAGGAGCCATCGTATTATTGGGTGGTTTTATCTTTTTAAAATATACTTCCATTGGCTCTGGCAACTATAATATTATGCGCTTGCGTAGTGCCTTAGATCCGGAAGACGCATCCTTGCAAGTTAGGTTTGTAAACCGCGAGCGATTGACCAACTACTTAGAAGGAAAACCCTTTGGTGGCGGAGTAGGTACTACCGGTAGTTGGGGGCAACGATTTTCACCGGGCACTTGGCTTGCTGAATTTGAACCCGATGGTTTGTACACACGCATCCGAGCCGAAACCGGTTTAATTGGTAGAATTTTTTACGTGCTTATTTGGTGTGTTATTCTCTTTGATTGTATTATTTGGGTATGGCGTAATCCGCCCAGCGAAAAGCGAAACATTGCTATGGCCTTAATTGCAGGCTATGCAGGTATTTTAATGGCCAACTATGGTAATCAAGTAATGACGCAGTTTCCCATATCCTTAACCACCTTTTTAAGCATCACCTTTATGTATAGCTTACGCAGATGGAATGACGAGGGAGAAGTAGAATTAGAGGGAAAAGAAACACCTAAAATGGCTGCTTCCACTAATAATCACGGTGCATCTTCTTGGACTTAAATTCTAAGTCGATTACATTTTTGGCCAACCTACGTAGGAATGTACGCTTCTTAGCGATTTCACCCAATACCACATCCATATAATCAGGCTCTACACCATTTGCCAACAACCTTGATTCAGTTTTTAAGGTTTTGGTAAACTCATTTAAAGCAAAAGAATCACCTTTTTTCCACGTACGATTTACGTTGATTACGTGCAGAGCCATGTCCGCTTTTTCCACCAACTCAATAGGATACTGCTCGGAGGTTACAGAATTTATAATGAAGAAAATAAAATCATACAATCCTTCATCATATTGATTGTCAACCAATTCTGTAAAACTTTTTACTTTAAGAAACGACTTACTAAAGGCATACTGATTAAAATCATAAAAGCGATCCTCCTCATTAATGGTGTTTGAACCCATTACCAACACACGGTAGTTTAAAGAAACCAACTCGTTGGCCAATACGTGCGTCATTAACGTTTTACCCTCTTGAGAACGCGTGCTATAAACAAGCACAAATTTTGGTTTTTTATCTAAAATATTCTGTCTGCGCGTTTGCAAGCGTAAATTTTGGCTCATCAATCCCACCGAATGATTTTTAAGCCACTCCATGTCAATGGATTTATTTTCTCCTTTTTGGCTCAAATTAGGATAAGCCCCCAATAATTTTTGATTGGTGAATTCCTCCGCTCTTTCGGGCGTTCTAATGGAGTTATCTAAAAATTCCATAAGCACCATAAACGCAAGCGGCACAATAAACCCAATTACGGCTGCTACCAATATTAACAGCAAACGCTTAGATTTTAACGGTTCTAAAGGAAAAAATGGAGGTACCGTAATAACCAAACCGCCCGTACTTAAGCTTTCACTTTCTTGGCGCATCAAAGCATTGTTATAGCTGTTTAGCAGCTCTAAATAGTTACGCTCTTGTACGTCTATCTCGCGCTCCATCTTGTCTAACTCAGAACCCAAAGGCGCAAACTCATCATACTTTCTATTAAAATACTCCTTCCTTTTCTGAAAAACATCTATACGCGCCTTGCTTTCTTTTAAAGCCAACGTATTGTTAAGCCATTCATCCAACACCTTATCCATTTTTACGCCTTCGGTAGTTTTGCTGTACGCGTATTTAGATAATAAATCAGATTGTACCTGCTTGCGCAATTGCGTTTGCCTGTTTCTTAATTTGTTTAAAAGTGATTGGTCATTTAAAAATACTTCTAGTTCCGCAATTTTAGAGGTTACAGTGTTTAATTCGCCTTTCTTTTCAAGCGCCTCTTGTGCATACCTTAAAATTTCTTTGTTTAACGCTAGCTGTTCTTCAAGCCTTTCCACACTAGCTTCCTTAGCCGCCTTTTTACCTAATTCTTCCTGATAATCATCCTCCATCTGCTCCTTTTTCATAGCCAATGATTTTGTTTGCTCATCATAATTAATCACCCGGTTGCGGGTTCTGTAATCTTTCAGAATTTCCTCACGTTCGGCCAATTTAGCCTCAGAAAGTGCTACCTGCCGTTTAAAATATTCTACTACATCTGCACCTTGGCCTTGCTTAATAGATGATAACCTTCCGGTAAAAACCTGATTTAAAATAATTAATGTGTTTTGCGCAATCCCCGGATCGCTCCAGCTATATTTCAGTTTTATTAAGTCAGAATTTCCAATACGCTCCACTTGTACGCCTTGTATAGCCTGCTGACTGTAAGGGGACGCAGCATCAAAAAACAACAGTTTTATTCTTTTAGTGGAATAATTTTCACGCTTATAATTTTGAATATTTAGGAGTGTACGAATGGTATCGCCATTTACCACCAAACTGTCTTCCAAACTTTTAGGTATCATATAGCGTAAATTTCCCCACGCTTCTTCACCTAAATAGCGCTCATTTATGGTATCTAACATTAAATGTTGCGCAAGTAGTCTTTCACCGGTTAATTCCAGCGTCTGTCTGCTTCTTATTACGTTTATAAGGTTATCATAAGCATTGTTGGTAGCAAAATAGTCTAACCCCGCTTTTTCAATAGAATTTACATTTAAACCAGAAGCAATACCCGTGTATATTTCTGTTTCCGTTTCATAGGTTTTAGGAAGCGCTTGGGTAAAAGCAAATACTGCCACTACCAATACCAGTGTGGAAAGCATAAGAAGATTAAACCTTCTATTAAATAACCTAAAAAACTGAACTAATGTCATTTACTTATTTCTCAAACTTACTAAAAGGCACCCCTACCAGGCGCTCTAACTGTGCGTATTCGTTACTATAATCAGTGCGCAAGTTTTCGTATAGCGCACTATATTTTGCTTTAAGCTCGGTATTTTGGCCTAATTCATCCAAGCCAATTTGGCCATCACTAAAACGCTCTTCACTCATATTTAAAATAAACTCAGCGGATTCTTTAGCTTCAGAATAAATTTCCAATAAGCGCTTCATACTTGAAACTCGGTTGTACGTGGTAATTACCCTATCCTTAATCAAGTTTTCCATTTCACGCTTTTTTGCCACTTCGCTTTCGCGGAAAGCCTCTCTAGATTTTACCCGATCCGATCTACCTACAAAAGCTTCCAAGGGCATGCGCATTCCTACACCGTATTGAAAAAAATTGTTAGCATCGTTGCCCAAGGGTATCACGTTACCACCGTCTCCCGTTACCAAAGCATTTCCGCGCACATAGCGTCCTTCTAAATAAATATGCTCGCTCCAACTTTTCTTTTCCACGGCAATATCGTATTCCGATTGTTTTACGCGTGCTTCATAATGATCTACTTCCGGTGAATTAGCTATGGCAGAGTCTATTAGTAAAGATAAAGGAGGTAAAAATTGGGTGAGTTCAATGTTTACTGTATCTACATCAATTGACTTTATAGTATCAATAGTTTGAGCGCTGGCACTAAATTGCAGTGCAGTAAAAATGAACGTAAACAAAACTGTTGTGAATACTGATTTCATGTTACACGTTTTCTTTTTGAAATAATGCAGGTATCGTTTTCAAAATGAGGCGGATGTCATTCCAGAAGCTAAAATTCTTTGCATATTTATTATCCAATGCTTTTCTTTCATCCTCACTCATTTCACCTTTTCCACGTTTTTCTACTTGCCATAAACCAGTAATGCCCGCAGGAGCCAAAAAGCGCTCGCCCCAATCATCACTCGTTAATTGCTCAGCTTCATATAAAGGCAACGGTCTATTTCCTACAATAGACATGTCACCTTTTAATACATTAAACAACTGTGGAAGCTCATCTATACTGGTATTGCGAATAAAATTACCCACCTTAGTAATACGCGGGTCGTTCTTAAATTTCACAAATGTTCCGGCTGCTTGTTGTCTTTTTAATTCCAGATAATCCTCCTCACTCATTTCGGAACCATCCTTATAAATTAAAGTAACATTATCACCTGAAACCGATGTTCCCGATTTTTCCTTTTTCTTGTTGTTTTCTTGTGCCTCAATAGCGTACTGATTTAAATGCGCAAGCTCTTTAATGCGTTGATCCGCATCGGTGTACATACTTCTTAGCTTATAAAAATCAAATACTCTATAACCGGTACCTACACGTTTACTCTTATACCAAAAAGGACCTTTTGATTCTAATTTTATTGCTACAATTACTATTAACAATACCGGTAATAAAAAAAACAACGCTGCACCTGCCACCAAAATATCAAAAACGCGTTTGGCCACCGGTATTTTATATTCAGGCGGTGTTACTTTTTTCTTTTTGCTTAGTCTTGCTTGTAAAACAGTCTTATAAAAATCAATTTTCTTGGCCAATATTTCAGGACTAAAACCTGCGTTTAAAAGTTCTGAAACACCTAATTGCAACAATCTAGCACGATCTACTTTTGAAAGCCCATCGGCCACTATCATAAAAGGAATTTTATGTTGCTGAAGTGTGGTTTTATAACGTTCGTAAATTTTTGGTGCATCCAATCCACGCAGCCTGTGTTCACTAACAATCACATCAAAACTTTTTAAGGTTTCAATTAAATTATCAAAACCAACTACATTTTTAACATGCTGCACCTTAAAGCTTCCTGCTTGTTCAAAAACATCTTTACGCTTTTGCTCTTCCCCTATGTATAGTAGGTTTATCACGAGCGTAAGCGAATTAAATTATCTATTCGTAAACTTAATTCCTCAGGATTAAATGGCTTTATCAAATAATCATTAGCACCTAATTTCAAGCATTTAATACGCTCCGAAGAACTCTCTTCTCCTGACAAAACGATTAAAGGTAAATCACTAAAAAAAGCACTTTCACGCACTTTAGTTATGTACTCAAAACCATCAATTTCAGGCATGTTTAAATCTGCCACCACGGCATCAGGTATGTTTCCGGAATACATCCACTCTAATGCTTCTCGGCCATTTTCAAGCGCCACAATATTATACTTTGCTTTTAGAATTTGCTCTAAAAGTTTACGCATAATGGGTTCATCATCAATAACTAAGATTTGTTTCATTGCTAGGTTTGTATTGTGCTATCTGCTTTTTTAAGCTCTAAGTTCTCTTAGTTGTCTAAAGGCAATATCCATGGTTTCAGATAAATAATCTATTTCTCCTTTTAGCGCGCCATCATCGGTTTGAGCTTTTCCTTTAGCTTCAATTTTTCTAATTACATCAGCTAATTCACTAATTCCAAATAAATCAATATTCGGCTTTATTTTATGTGCTAATCCTCCAACTTGCGTTAAATTTCCGACTTCAAAACTTTCTTTTATTTCTGCCACCTGTCCGGGTGTGTGCTCTAAAAAGGTATCTACCATCATCATTACAAACTCCTCACTACCTCCGGCAAGTTCCTCCAATTGGCTTAAATCGTAAATTTTAGACATACGTGTTTTTTTAAACTTCTAATTCTTCATTTTGAATCATTCGGTAGATGGTGCTCTTACCTACCTCTAACTTTTTTGCAACGTGTACCACATTTTTATCATACTTATTTAAAAAATGCTGTATTATTTTTCTTTGGTAATCTTTAAGCGTAGTTTCCTCTAAAAGCAAATCACTTACCGAGTTGGTAGAATTAAAGGTGATATTATCCGCTTCAATATTACCATCATCGGCCATCACCACTGATAATTCCATTACCGCACGCAATTCTCTTACATTACCCGGCCATTTATACCCTTGTAATTTTTTTTGAGCTTCGTTGCTTATACTTACTTTTCCCAATTTATTATCCTTTGCAAAGGCATCTGCAAAATGCTTAGCCAAAAGGGTAATATCATTTCCTCTATCTCGCAAAGGAGGTAATTCAATGGGTAATCCTAATAATCTATAGTATAAATCTTCTCTAAAATTCCCCGCTTTTACCTCTTCCGCTAAATTGCGATGCGTGGCAACCATAATGCGCGCATCTGTTTTTATAATAGCATTGCTACCTAGGCGCGTCACTTCTTTTTCTTGCAGCACGCGTAGCAGCTTTGCCTGCAATTTCAAATCCATTTCACCAATTTCATCAAGAAAAATGGTGCCTCCATTGGCCTCTTCAAACTTTCCAATACGCTTATTTACAGCACCTGTAAACGCCCCTTTTTCATGTCCGAAAAGTTCACTTTCTAATAATTCTGCAGGTATAGCCGCAATATTTACTGCTATTAAAGGTTTCTTGCTATTCTTAGAATTATAGTGTATAGCCTTAGCTACTAGCTCTTTACCTGTTCCTGTTTCTCCCGTTATAGAAACGGTGATATTTGTTTGAGCCGCTTTTTCAATAAGCTTAAAAACGTGCTTTAAAGCCGGGCTGTTTCCTTTTATGTTTGAAAAATCATATTTAGAGGTAACCTCTTCGCGCAAGCGGTCAAGCTCTTGTCTTAATTCTGTGTTTTCACGAATGTTAATGGTGGCTTTCCAAAGGCGGTCTTTCGCATTTTCATCTTTTACAATGTAATCATAAGCACCTTCGCGCAAAAGCTCTACCGCAGTACTTACATCCTCTTGGCCACTCACAATTACTACCGGAATTTCTGGATGACGCTGTTTTATTTTGCGTAAAACCTCAATACCGGTAAATTCTGGAAGACTATAATCTAAAAATATTGCGTTGGGTTTGAGGTGTAAATTATTCAGGCACTCCTTGCCGTCATGAAAAACAACAACCTCATTATCAGGATTTAAAGATAAATGATGCTTCATCATTTTGGCGTAAAGCTCATTATCTTCTACTACAAAAATTTTAAGTATTTCCATTGTACTGATTCACAATGGGAAGGTATCGGTTTTCCTAAAATTGGAATAATTCCAAGAATCTACTTACCAACATACTTTTTAACAAGCCTTTTTATTTCATTAGTACCTGAAAATAAAATATGCAATGGCCTAAATGGAATAACATCTCGTAAAAATACAAAGCCAAATAAAATACCAGTGGCAAACGTAATTATGCTGATAAAGGCAATCCAAGCGATGTTATCGGTAAATTGAATCACAATTAAATCGCCAATAATATTCGCGGCAAGCATGGCCATTACTTTATAAAAATTTAAATGCGGACGGTGTAACACATCTAGCGCAATACCGCTAAATCGGTCTATTGGTGTAAGTGCTGTGTACACGGCAAAAATCCTAAGTATGTCCGCAGCATTTTCATATTCGGCACCACCTAAAAGCACTACTAAGTCTTCCGCAAAAATGAAGGTAAGTATGCTTATCGGTATCAGCATAAGCGATGAAAAACCTGCGCTTAACTCAAACTCACGCTTAAAACCATCTTCACCTTCCGTTTTATATTTTTGAATTAAAGAGGGAAAACCTAAGGATACCAAAGCTTGCAAAGGCACATCAAATAAATTTACCAAACGCTCGGGCACCATATATACAGCATTGGCCGTAGGACCTAAAAATGAAAAGATTATAAAGGTATCTGAACTCCTAAGTAAGCTAGAGCCAATTAACGTACCCATGCTATACTTGCCAAAAGAAAGCAAGGCATTGGCCATTTTTTTAGTAGCTTTTTTTATCAGAGAAAGTTTCACATAACTTCTGGATAAAGTAAATAGTGTGGTAGCGGTGTGTCCTGCAAAAAAGGTTATAAACACAAAGTATAAACCAAAATCTAAATAATACTCAGCAAGTACTCCTAATAATAAAGTTACCTGAAGCGCTACTCTAATTAAAGCAATTCTATCAAAACGTAAATAAGCGGTAAGCACCCAAGTGGTAAGGCTGTGCGGCACGCTAATTATTGCAACGGCTCCAAACCAAAGGCTAATGAGTTTATATACTTCTTCTCCATTATACAGATAAATGCCAAAAAATATAGGCGATACAATAAGCGTGGCAATTATGCTGGTTTTAAAACTTAAACGCCAGCCGGTGCCAATAGCTTCTTCAGTGTTTTCTACGCTACCGGTTTCGGCAATGTTTTTAATTAATGCCTGACTTAGTAAACCGGCACGCAGCATATCAAAAAGTGTGAATACCGTGATGAAAAAGCCCCAAAAACCAAAGTCTTCCTTACTAAGGGCGCGTACTAAAAGGCTAAAGGTGGCAAGACCTAATATCGCTGAAGTACCGCTACTTAGCAGTGATAAAAACTTATTGGTTTTAACCAGTTCTTTAATTCGTTGTATCAAAAGGCTTTGCCTAAATTTAGCGCGCTAAAGTAGTACAATACAATCACCTTAATGTTATGAGCAATTTAATAAGTAAGCGCGATTTTCTTTTTGTGGGTCAACAGCCGTGGGATGTACCCATAGGTAGTAATTGTAAAAATATTGCCATGGAAGTGGCCAAGCACAACCGCGTTTTATACATAAACATTCCGCTAGATAGGAATACCCTTTTACGCAACAGCGCTGAAGATGCCGCATTAATTAAAAAGCGAAAAAACGTTTTAAACGGTACCGCTCCCGCTTTTGAAAAAATTTCTGAAAACCTATGGACGTACACGCCCAACGTGGTGCTAGAAAGTATAAACGTGCTGCCAGACGGATTTCTTTTTGATTTTTTTAATAAAAGAAATAATAAGCGCATGGCTAAAGAAATTAAAAAAGGCTTACAGGAACTTGGTTTTAAAGACTTTGTGCTTTTTAATGATAGCGATATGTTTCGCTCCATTTATTTAAAGGAACTTTTAAACCCTAGCTGCTATGTTTATTACTCTCGTGATAATTTAATTAGCACCGATTATTTTAAAAAACACGGAGTGCGCTTGGAGCCCAAGCTAATTGCTAAAGCAGATGTAGCGGTGGCCAATAGCACGTTTTTAAGAGATTATTGTGCTATACACAATGCTAATGCACACTACGTAGGCCAAGGTTGTGACCTTAGCATTTTTGACCCCTCCATAAACCATCCCGAACCAGCTGATTTTAAGAATGTTGCTAAACCTAGGATTGGTTACATAGGCGCACTTTTAAAACTTAGGTTAGACGTTGATTTATTAGAGCAATTGGCTGCCGCCCGAAAAGATTGGCAATGGGTTTTTGTAGGTCCGGAAGACGAGCATTTTAAAGCTAGCACCTTGCACCACATGGAAAACGTACACTTCTTCGGCTCAAAAAAGCCTGAAGCATTGGGCGCATATTTAGCGCATTTTGACGTGGCCATTAATCCTCAAGCTATTAACCCTATGACCATTGGCAACTACCCAAGAAAAATAGATGAATACTTGGCCATGGGAAAACCAACGGTGGCCACCCGAACCCGTGCCATGTCCATTTTTGAAGGCCATACTTTTTTAGCCGAAGGCAAAGAAGAATATATACAAGTGTTGGAAAAAGCAGTAAATGCCAACAGCATACAGGAGCAGAAAAAAAGAATTGACTTTGCGCTTACCCATACATGGGAAAATAGCGTGGATGCTATTTATAAAGCGATTAGCGCTACTGAAAATTAAAGGTTGGTTGGTATGAATGATTTAGAGAAATATTTAATACAATATTTTGGTATTGGAAAAGCTCAAATAAGCGAAGTTGCCGATTTATTTGAAGAAGAAACATTGACAAAAGGTGTATTTTTTAATAAAAAAGAGAGTGTTTGCTCCAAGTTAAGTTTCTTGAAGGAAGGTTTTATACGCATGTTCGATACCGTGGCCGATAAGGAAATAACCCAATGGATTGGCACAAAAGGCTATTTTATTACGGACGTAAATAGTTTTTATTTGAGCGATCGATCTCGTTGGAACATACATGCTTTAACGGATTGCACATTGTACACGGTAAGTAAAGCTAATTACAACCAGTTAGAAATAATAGTTCCCAATTGGCTTACCCTAGAAAAGCAATTTATAACCCACTGTTTTGCAACTTTAGAAAATCGTGTTTTCTCCCAATTATCACTCAATGCAAAAGCACGATTTTTGAAACTTTTTAATGAGCAAAAAGAGCTTTTCAATGTAGTTCCACTTAAGTATTTGGCTTCTATGCTAGGAATCACACCAGAAACTCTAAGCCGCATTAGAGCTAAACACGTTTCTTGATATATGTCAAGTGCGTAGAGACATAAAGCCCTGAACTTTGTACCATCAAATACATAGTACTATGGAAATTCAAACCGACATCGTTATTGAAGCAGCACCCCAAAAAGTTTGGGAAATATTTACAGATTTTGCTGCCTACCCAAGCTGGAATCCTTTTATATTTTCTTTAACAGGACCAGTAGCAACAGGAAACATTATAAAAGTGAAATTACCCGGCATGAATTTCACGCCAACGGTTTTAGCCTATCAACAAAACAAAGTGTTTACTTGGCAAGGAAAGTTACTTTTTACAGGGCTGTTTGATGGAACCCATTCTTTTAAGCTAACCGACTTACAAAATGGTAAAACCCGTTTTGAGCAAAGTGAGAAATTTAGCGGTTTCTTACTTCCAATCTTCCGAAAAATGCTGAATACTAAAACGCGAGATGGCTTTGTTGCAATGAATAAACGTTTGAAAACGCGGGTAGAGCATTTAGTTATCTAACGCTTTTTATTCACCGTTTTTTCCGTTACTTCAAATTTAGAGGCGGTAGTCTTGTTAATCTTAAGAATGCCAAGAATCATAAATAAAATAGCCTTGGGTATGTTTAAAAGTGCTTTTAGTAAGCTTAGGTTATAAAACCGCTTAGGTACGGCCAATAGTAATGTGGCCGCATATAGTAGCATTAAGTAAAACCAATATAAGCTTATAGGGGTAAGTAAACTTAGCATTCCTAAGGCGCCTAAAATTCCTATTAACAGCACCTTCGGCACTAAAAACATTTGAAAGGCTTTATCAAAATACCCAAAATTACCGGTGGTAAATAGTTTTACAACGCCATCTAAAAAGTAATGCTTAAAAAAATACAATTGAACACCTACCCAGCGGGTGCGCTGCTTGCTAAAATTAGCTGCGTTGCTTACTTTTTCATCATATACATAAGCATCCTCCAAATATTCAATGGTTTCTCGCTGCTCTAGCACCTTTAGTTCTATGAGTTTGTCTTCTCCGGCCACATCTTCAATATCGGCCATTATAGTTTTGTAGTAGTCAAAATCAAAGGCCATAGCTGAACCAATTAAGGCGGAGGACACACCTAAAACCCGGTGTCCTTTTCTAAAAATACTGTTGCCTATTTCCTCATTGAGCGCATCTAATAAAGAAAAATTTTGATCTTGATTTTTAGCCGTTCGATGTCCTTGAATTACTTTAAAACCAGCATTATAGGCCGCGTTCATTTTAGTTAAAAAATCAGGCGCCATAAGGTTGTCGCTATCTAAAATTACCGCAATATCATATTCATTTGGGCTAAGTACTTCTAATGCTTTGTTTACACTTTTGGCTTTAGTGGAGTTTTCAAAAAACACTTCCAATACTTCAATATCTAATTTGTAAAGCGCTTCTAGGGTATGAGAAGCAAAGCTATCGGCACACACCATAACGGTGTAAAGTTCCTTTGGATATTCCTGCAATAAAGCATCAGCAGCGGTCTCTATTATTATGTTATCCTCTTTGTAACCGGGAATTATTACCGCAATTTTATTGAGTGGCTTGGAATGCTCAACCGAAATATGAGGTTTGTATTTAAAAATTGAAGCCCAAGAATACGTAAATAAGTAAAGTACCTGCAAACCAATAATGGCCAGAAAAAAATACTCTATTACGTGAAAAATTACGGAAACAATTTGCATACTACGTTTTAAACGAGCCTAATATCCGAAAAAAAACCGTGCTATTTTATCATTAAGCGAGAGGGAGCGTATGCTTGATGAGCAGATTTTACTTGTACTAAATAAATACCCACTGGCAGTGTATGCTTAATTTTTGTGGCTTCGGCTTCCATTTTTTGACTATATAATTTTTCGCCATTTACAGAAAAAATGTTTACTTCAAAATCTACATTATCTTCTTGCGGTAATAATACTTGAAACTCTGATGCACTTGGGTTTGGATAAATTTGAAAGCTCGGCAAAGCTTTTTCGCCTATTGAAAAATTGTTGGGCAATAAGGCTATTCTTTTCGTTACCAAAACACCTCTATTGGTAAATACTCCTACCGTATCGGTTTTATAACCCGGCTTGCTAGCTACCACCGGATATATTTTAGGTAATTCAAAACCTACTTTTAACTTTCCAAAAATGCTGGTTTGCTCACTTACCGAAGTATTTAAAATTTCAATCATAGCCCCCGGTATTGCTTGCTGAGTAACAGAATCAACTACTGTTAAATCTAAATAGCATCCTTTTAAATAGTCAGGAGCCAACACAAAAAGCCCTTCCTCAATATCGGTAATTAGCACGTTGCCACTTGGTAAATAAGGATATGCGCCCCACGCACCATTAAAGCCGTCTCCTGAAAAAGGTGAGGTATCATAATAACCAACTTCAATTAAAATTTCTGGGTAGGTAGCATCTACTATTTGCAAACCTGATGTGTAGTAAGATGTAACTAAAAAATCGCCCAACACATGCGTGTTATGTGGAATAACATCGGTACCTCCGTAGCTGGTTTGTATGCGGTCTAACTCCCTAATGTTTGTAGGGTCGCTTACATCATAACTGGCTACAAAGGCGCCAGAAATTTCATCGGTGTTAAACAAGGTTTGGTTGTTATCAGAAATCCAAACGTTGTGCGAAAAACTGTTGGGTGTACCCTTGCTACCTAAGGTTTGTGTTGAGGTTTTATCACTCACATCAATCACGTAAAATCGGCCTGCTAAAATTGCACCTCCCCATAAAGTATCGCCCCTTGCCATGCCATCATGCAAATATTGTACATTCCAATTACCCAAATATACAGGAGCTTCTGGGTTGGCTGTTAAATCAAACATTAAAGCTCCGCCAACACCAATGTTACTACCAAAAACATACAACACTCCATTTTCATCAATGTAAATATTATGTGCACGGGTGTAGGTTTGTGGGGCAATGTTGGTATCTAAAACAAGCGTAGGGAAAAAGCGTACAAACTTAGGTGAGGCTTGATTTACACTGTCCATATCTACAATTAAAATACCATCGCTAACGCCATTCTGAATATTATCATGCACCACATAAGCATAGTGGCTGTATGTTTTAATATCGCGCCAAACACTTCTGGCTCCGGGTATAAAAAACTTTTGCACTGGGTTGGTTGGCACGGTTATATCAACCACTGAAAAACCCGTGCGCGCACCCACCAAGGCGTATTCGTTGCCCGCATTATCGGCATATCCCCATACATCATTGAGGTCTGGACTGTACGGCAAATGACCTTTAAATTTTACATTTAAACTGTCTTGCGCTTGTACTTGCGTACTTATGGCAAGTACCAAAAGCGTGCAAAGTGTTATAATTTTATACATATTTTTTTATAAATCATCAAATTGAATGGTGCCCTGCTCTCCTAAATCGTCACTACCATTCTCCTTCTCTATCTCGTTATCTTCATCTGATTCCTCGTCAACCGTTTCCGGCTCTAAAGGTTCCACTAAGTTTATTTGTCTTACCGACTCTTTAGTAAGCTGATTACCTTGTGCTTTCATGCCTTTAACGGCAATAAACTCATCCAATTGTACTTCTTCGTTTGGCTTCTGCGTACCACCTTTTTTGCGGTACACAATTTCTACTACAGGTTCACTTAGCGTGGATGCAATCTCTAAAAAAGAACCTTCACTTTCTGAAATAAACAGTTCTTTCTTATCGCTCAATTCAGGGATAAAACGCTTGGCGTAATAAATTTCCTTTTCACCATCAAAATACACTACTGAAACAGGTTGCTCTGGCCTAAACTTTTCAATATGGATCATATCCTCATCAAAGTGCACTCCTAAATCAAAAGAAAGCAATCGGTAAAACCCGGCTTGGGTGATTTCCAAAATTTTGTCCTCTCCTTTAAAGCTACCCAATAAACTACCACGCCCGTCTGCATTTAAGCGTTGCACGGTATCATCAAACCAAATTTTGCGTGCCGCCAAGGTAGAGACTCCTTCTTCTTTTAGTTCTACTTTTTTTACAGGATATTTAGTTACGATATTTCCTTTGGCCGTGCGGCTTTTTATACCAAGTTCGGCAAAATCAATTTCCACTTTTAACTTGCGTAGCTTTTGTAATGCGCGTAAATAAATGGTCACCATTTCCGCTTCCCCGTTAGGGTTGGCGGTAAAATACAACACTTCAGAACCTTTACTACCGGCTGTTAAATCGTATTCTTTATCTCTGGTAATGCTGGTAACAGTAAAGCGTTTCATATACGAAGCACCTTTGGCGCCATCACGGTAAATCATGTTGTAAACCGTACGCTTGTCTCCTTTTTTCCATACGGCCACGTGCAAAATATGCTTACCAACATAGGTTTTTTGGTCCACTTTAGAAACCATCATTTTACCGTCTTTGGTAAAGGCAATTACATCATCAATATCGCTACAGTCCGTTACAAATTCATCCTTTTTTAGGCTGGTGCCGATAAATCCTTCCTCACGATTTACGTATAACTTAGTATTGGCAATGGCTACTTTGGTAGCGTCAATATCTTCAAAAACTCTAATCTCCGTTTTGCGCTCCCTACCCTTTCCGTATTTATCTTTTATACGTTTAAAATAGTCAATGGCAAATTCAATAAGGTTGGCCAGATGATTTTTTACCTCGGCAATTTTGCCTTCCAAATCTAAAATATGGTCGTCTGCCTTATTCTTATCAAATTTAGAAATACGCTTTATGCGGATTTCCGTTAAGCGTACAATATCATCATCGGTAACGGCTCGTAGCAAATGCCCAATATGTGGCTCTAAACCCTTTCTAATAAAGGAAATAACTTCCTCCCAGGTTTCCGCTTCTTCTATATCGCGGTAAATTTTCTCTTCAATAAAAATACGCTCTAAAGATGCAAAATGCCATTGCTCTTGCAGCTCATTTAACTGAATTTGTAGTTCAAGCTTTAGCAATTCTACCGTTCTGTCGGTGTTGCGCTTAAGCATTTCAATTACATCTATAAACTGCGGCTTATCATCTTGTATAGTGCAAGAAAGCGGTGATATTGAAATTTCGCAATCGGTGAAGGCATATAACGCATCCTTCATTTTTTCAGGAGAAACACCAGGTACCAAATGCACCAATATTTCCACCTTATCAGAAGTGTTATCTTCTATCTTTTTAACCTTAATCTTACCCTTATCATTAGCCCTTAAAATACTATCTATTAAGGAGCTAGTGTCTTTTCCAAAGGGTAGTTCATTAATTATTAAGGTCTTTTTATCGTCAATATTAATTTTTGCGCGTACCCTAAGTTTTCCTCCGCGTAAGCCTTTATTGTAATTAGTAACATCTACAATACCACCGGTAGGAAAATCGGGAAACAGTTGAAAACTTCTACCGCGTAAGTATTTAATACTAGCATCAATCAGCTCCAAAAAATTGTGCGGCATTAGTTTGGTAGATAATCCTACCGCAATACCTTCAACTCCTTGTGCTAAAAGCAAAGGAAATTTTACCGGCAGATGCACAGGTTCTTTTCCACGGCCATCATAACTGGCTTGCCAAACGGTAACTTTTGGTGAAAAACCAACTTCTAAAGCAAATTTGGTAAGACGCGCTTCAATGTAACGCGGAGCGGCAGCGCCATCACCCGTAAGAATATTACCCCAGTTTCCTTGGCAATCAATCATCAAATCCTTTTGACCTAGCTGCACCAAAGCATCACCTATGGATGCATCACCGTGCGGGTGAAACTTCATGGTTTGGCCAATTACATTGGCTACTTTATGGTATCGACCATCTTCCATATCACGCATAGCGTGAAAAATTCTGCGCTGCACGGGTTTTAAACCATCATTTAAAGCAGGTACGGCACGCTCTAAAATTACGTACGAAGCATAGTCTAAAAAATAATCTTGATACATACCCGAAACGCGGGTAATAGATGCTTCCTGCGAGCGATCGGTTGAATTTACTTCCGGGCTAAATTCTTCGTCAGACATTTGCATTGGTCTTATTTGTAGCCATTACTTTATTTAAGCTATGCACTAAATCTTTACGTTCTTTTCTACTTAAATAGCTTACGCTAAATTTTTCTTTTTTTGCGCCACCATCTTTGCTGTTTACAGCAATTGTAAGCGTGCGTCTAAACGGTAACGTATTTATACTAAACGAACGTAATTTCCGCTTCGGAAACTCTGAATGTTGATAAAACAACCTATTGCTGATTTTTATCAAATTAGGGTCTTGCGTTGTAAAATTCAATACTTCGCCATCACTATCATACTTAAATTCGGGCAATCCTCGGTACCAAATAAAGGCTAAAATTACCATAGCAATTGGCGAAATTTTTGTTAAGCCTGATAGGCTTCCATCTACATTTAAAATCACAAAGTCGAACAACAAACTAAGGATACATATTAGGTAAAAGAAAAGCAACACCTTGGCCCCTTTTCCTGAATTGATTCTCATTACACATCGGTTTTTTCAGGTTCTTCCACTACATCTTTCTCCACACGTAAATTATCAATAATAAACTCTTGTCTTTTAGGCGTGTTTTTACCCATATAAAATTCCAGCAATTGATCTATGGTTAAATCTTTACCCAACATTACTGGCTCTAGCCGAATATCTTCTCCAATAAAATTTTTAAACTCGTCTGGTGAAATTTCACCCAAACCTTTAAAGCGCGTTATTTCTGCTTTGGCGCCAATTTTTAAAAGTGCCGCCCTGCGTTCTTCTTCAGAATAACAGTAAAGAGTTTCTTTTTTATTGCGTACCCTAAATAAAGGTGTTTGCAAAATATACAAATGGCTTTCCTTTACCAACTCAGGGAAAAACTGCAAAAAGAAGGTAATAAGCAGCAAGCGAATGTGCATACCATCAACATCCGCATCCGTAGCCACCACCACGTTCCGGTAACGCAATTCCTCTAGGCCGTCTTCAATATTTAACGCTGCTTGAAGCAGGTTAAATTCTTCATTTTCATACACCACTTTTTTAGTAAGCCCATAGCAATTTAAAGGCTTACCCTTTAAACTAAATACGGCCTGTGTATTCACATCGCGTGATTTTGTAATGGAACCGGAAGCAGAATCACCCTCGGTAATAAAAAGCGTAGTTTCTAACCTGCGTTCGTGCTTCAAATCGTTATAATGCACGCGGCAATCACGAAGTTTTTTATTGTGCAAAGAGGCTTTTTTAGCACGTTCTCTAGCCAATTTTTTAATGCCACTTAGCTCCTTACGCTCCTTTTCGGCACGTAATATTTTCTTATAAATAATGCCTGCTACTGCTTCATTTCGGTGTAAAAAATTATCAAGATTTGTTTTTAAGAAATCATTGATAAAGGTGCGCACCGTAGGGCCTTCTGGGCCAATATCATTAGAACCTAATTTGGTTTTGGTTTGCGATTCAAAAACCGGTTCAATAACTTTTATACTTACCGCTGCCACTACGGATTGGCGAATGTCAGACGGGTCAAAATTCTTATTGTAAAAATCACGCAAGGTTTTAACCAACGCTTCTCTAAAAGCCGCCTGGTGCGTACCACCTTGGGTAGTATGCTGTCCGTTTACAAACGAATAATATTGCTCACTTTGGCTTTTTTCAGAGTGCGTAAGCGCTACTTCAATATCCTCTCCACGTAAGTGAATAATATCGTGCATTATTTCACCATCTAAATTATGGTCAAGTAAATCCTTTAAACCATTTTCGGAGTAAATTTTTGTCCCGTTAAAATTTAGGGTTAAACCCGGATTTAAGTAAGCATAATTCCAAAGCATTTTTTCAATGTACTCGCTTGCGTAGCGGTAATTTTTAAAAATGCCGGCATCCGGTTTAAAAACAATTTTGGTTCCTTTTCTACCTGAGTTTTCTTCAATGGGCGGATCCTCCGTTAAAACACCTTTTTCAAAAGCGGCTATTTTAGATTGGCCATCGCGAAAAGCCTGCACCATAAAATGATCTGAAAGCGCATTTACCGCTTTGGCTCCTACTCCATTTAATCCAACGGATTTTTTAAAGGCTTTAGAGTCGTATTTAGCACCGGTATTGATGCGTGAAACTACGTCAATCACTTTACCCAAAGGAATACCACGACCGTAATCGCGCACCGTAACTTGGCCATCGCGCACGGTAATATCAATGGTGCGGCCACTGCCCATTACAAACTCATCTACCGAGTTGTCAATCACCTCTTTTAGCAGAATATAAATACCATCATCAGCTGCAGAGCCATCACCCAACTTACCAATGTACATACCGGGCCTAAGCCTAATGTGTTCTTTCCAGTCGAGTGATCGTATGTTGTCTTCCGTGTATTCTGTTTCTGCCATATCGAGGGTAAACCATGGAAAATGCGAAGGCATTATTTCCAACGGCTAAAATTAAAAAATAAGCTGAGTAAACAGCTAGTGATTTAAATCAGTTTTTCACAGGTTATTAAGACCGCAAAAATTACCTATACGTTAAATCTAAAGTGCATAATATCTCCATCTTTAACAACATATTCCTTGCCTTCAACACCAAGTTTTCCTGCTTCCTTCACGGCATTTTCAGAACCATACTGTATATAGTCGGCATATTTAATCACCTCAGCACGTATAAACCCCTTTTCAAAATCAGTATGAATTACACCAGCTGCTTGTGGTGCGGTAAAACCTTTGTTAATTGTCCAAGCGCGTACTTCCTTTACACCAGCCGTAAAATAAGTTTCTAAGTTTAAAAGCGAATACGCGCCCTTAATCACCTTATTTATACCCGGCTGCTCCAAACCTAAATCCTCCAAAAACATTTGGCGCTCTTCGTAGGTCTCCAATTCATTAATATCCGCTTCTGTGGCTGCCGCTAAATAAATTACCTCAGCATTTTCCCCGGCTACTGAGTCCTTTACTTTATTCACCCATTCATTACCGTTTTTTGCAGCAGCATCATCTACGTTGCACACGTACAATACCGGCTTATCCGTTAAAAAATGAAAGTCTTCTAAAAATTCCGCTTGATCCTCGTTACGCTCAAATCCGCGCACGCTTTTTCCTTCTTCCAAATGTTTTTTCAGCGCCTCTAAAGTTGCGGTATTTACCACCTCTGCTTTGTTGCCCGTGCGTGCTGCCTTGCGGTGCTTGTCCAGCCTTTTATCTAGCGTTTCTAAATCTTTAAGCTGTAGCTCAATGTCAATGGTTTCCTTATCTCTAATCGGATTTACAGAGCCATCCACGTGCACAATATTGTCATTTTCAAAGCAGCGCAATACGTGTATAATGGCGTTGCATTCTCTAATGTTTCCTAAAAACATATTGCCCAAACCTTCACCTTTGCTCGCGCCTTTTACCAGTCCGGCAATATCCACAATCTCTACCGTGGCGGGCATTACCCTTTCGGGAGATACCAATTCTTCCAATTTGGCCAAACGCTCATCGGGCACGGTTACCATACCAATATTTGGCTCAATGGTGCAAAAGGGAAAATTTGCAGAAGCTGCTTTTGCGTTGCTCAAACAATTAAAAAGGGTTGATTTGCCTACGTTTGGCAAGCCTACTATACCACACTTCATAGCTGCTGGTTTTAGAAATTTTAAAAGTCGGCAAAGATAGGGTTTGGCCTTTAGTTTAATCTTGCATTAGCTTTTCAATATTTATCAACAGCAGCAAGGCTAAGCCTCTGTAAAAAACTACTTTTGCAGCTTACAAGAAAAAATTATGGCTGATATTCAAAAGTTAGAGCGCATCGCCTCTCAAGTAAGAAGAGATATAGTAAGAATGGTACACGCTGTGCAAAGTGGCCACCCCGGTGGTTCTTTGGGGTGCACCGAATTTTTTACCGCGCTTTATTTTGAAATGATGGAGCACGACACCTCCTTTAATATGGATGGTACAAATGAAGATGTGTTCTTTTTAAGCAACGGCCATATTAGTCCGGTTTTTTATAGTGTTTTAAGTCATGCGGGGTATTTTCCTAAAGAAGAACTAAACACCTTTAGAAAATTAGACAGTCGCCTACAAGGCCATCCAACCACACACGAAGGCTTACCGGGCATACGCATAGCGTCAGGTTCACTTGGCCAAGGCATGTCGGTAGCCATTGGCACCGCGCTTGGTAAAAAACTAAACGGAGATAAACATTTGGTTTATACGCTACACGGAGATGGCGAATTACAAGAAGGTCAGATTTGGGAAGCGGCTATGTACGCGCCTCACCATAAGGTAGATAATTTGATTTGCACCATAGATGCTAACGGCCAGCAAATTGATGGTAGTACTGAAGATGTGCTTTCTTTAGGCAGCATTGAAGCAAAGTTTAAAGCTTTTGGTTGGGAAGTGATGCACATTACAAAAGGAAATGATATGACCTCTGTTGTAGAAGGTTTGCAAAAAGCAAAAAGCCTTACCGGCAAAGGAAAACCGGTGTGTGTGGTAATGAAAACCGACATGGGTGCAGGTGTAGATTTTATGGCCGGCACGCATAAATGGCACGGCATAGCGCCTGATGATGCACAACTTACAGATGCACTAGGACAATTAGAAGAAACGCTAGGCGATTATTAGTCGCATTTTTTTGAAAAAACGCCTTTACATACTACTTTTTTTAACCCTTGCGGGAATTTTAGCGCAAGCACAAAATCGTGCGCAAAAAGATGAAGTTATTACCCGTATTTTGTTTGTGTTTGATGGCTCACAAAGTATGTATGGCCGCTGGGAAAGTGGAACTAAAATTGACATTGCCCAAAAACTGATGGCGCAAATGTTGGATAGCCTAGAAAGTTTAAAAAGCGATAAGTTTCAGCTTGGCCTGCGCGTGTATGGACATCAGCGACCGGTGCCACCACAAGATTGCAATGATACCAAGTTGGAAGTACCCTTAGGCTTTAACAACTTTGGGAAAATTAAAAAAACCTTACGCGGCATAAAACCAAAAGGTACCACGCCAATTGCGCGTTCTCTATTGCGCTCGGCCAATGATTTTATACCGTGTAGCACCTGCCGAAACATTATTATTTTAATTACCGATGGTGTAGAATCTTGCGATGAAGATCCTTGTGCGGCCTCTCGACTTCTGCAAAAGCAAGGTATTATTTTAAAGCCTTTTGTAATTGGTATTGGCTTAGATAAAGGTTTTCAAGAAAGCTTTTCTTGCGTTGGTAATTTTTACGATGCTGCTGATGAAAAAACCTTTCAAACTATTTTAGGCATTGTAGTTTCTCAAGCGTTAGACAATACTACGGCACAGGTTAATCTGCTTGATATTAACGCATTACCAAGTGAAACCGATGTGCCTATTACCTTTTACAACGCTACCAGCGGAAAAGTAAATAAGCAAATTGTACACACCTTAAACTACTTAGGAAATCCGGACACGGTATATTTAGACCCCTTGGTAATATATAATATGACGGTGCATTCCTTGCCAGAAGTAACGCGCGACAGTATTAGAATTGCAGCGGGTAAGCATAACAATATTGGCGTAAAATTACCCAGAGGTACACTAGAGTTAAAAATGCAGGGGCGTAATAATTACGACAATTTAAAGTGCTTGGTGCGCACGCAAGGCAGCCAAGAAATAATACATGTGCAAGATTTTAATACTACCCAAAAGTATTTGCAGGGTTTTTATGATTTAGAGTTTTTAACGCTTCCACGAATAAAACAAACCAGTGTTTCCATAGCCGGAAATAAAACTACCAGTCTTGCTTTACCTCCACCGGGAGTGGTTAAAATTTCGGGCTCAAGCACCGGTTATGGAAGTATTATTGCCCAAAATGGCAATATAGAAACGTGGGTGATTGACTTAGATACCAAATTGAGTAGTCAATCTTTTACCCTGCAACCGGGAAATTATAAAGTGGTATTTAGATCAAAATCATCACAAAAAAGTGAGTACTCCATTGTAAAGGAGTTTAATATAAGTTCAGGAAACATCAGTATTGTAAAATTAAATTAAGGTATGAGCAAATACACCGACCAAGGATCAAAAGACACCCGTTCAGGATTTGGAGCAGGATTATTAGAACTAGGCAAAAGCAACCCAAATGTGGTGGCGCTTTGTGCAGATTTGACCGGTTCTTTAAAAATGGGCGATTTTAAGGATGCTTTTCCTGAGCGCTTTTTTCAAGTGGGCATAGCCGAAGCAAATATGATGGGTATTGCAGCCGGCCTTACCATTGGCGGAAAAATTCCGTTTACCGGCACCTTTGCCAACTTTAGTACCGGCCGTGTGTACGACCAAATTCGCCAAAGCATTGCGTACTCCGGTAAAAATGTAAAAATTTGTGCTTCTCATGCAGGGCTTACCTTGGGTGAAGATGGCGCCACACACCAAATTTTAGAAGACATTGGCCTAATGAAAATGCTACCGGGTATGACGGTAATTAACCCTTGTGATTATAATCAAACCAAAGCAGCTACTCTTGCAATAGCCGAGCATAATGGCCCCGTTTACTTACGCTTTGGCCGACCAAAAGTGGCCAACTTTACGCCTACTGACCAAAAGTTTGAAATAGGAAAAGGTATTTTATTACAAGAAGGAAAAGATGTAACCCTAGTAGCCACCGGCCATTTAGTTTGGATGGCTTTAGAAGCTGCCGAAAAATTAGCGGCAGAAGGAATAAGCGCGGAAGTAATTAATATTCATACCATTAAACCTTTGGATGAAGCCATCATTTTAAAATCTTTAGAAAAAACAGGCTGCTTAGTTTCTGCCGAAGAGCACATGATAAATGGAGGTTTAGGTGAAAGCATTAGTGGACTTTTAGCCAGAAAAATGCCGAAGCCACAAGAATTTGTGGCGGTAAATGATACGTTTGGCGAAAGCGGAACACCTGAACAGCTACTAAAAAAATATGGTTTGAGCACAGCATCTATCATACAAAAAGCAAAAGCCGCCATTGCCCGAAAGTAAACTTAGCGGTAAAATATTGAAGTTGAGCGAAAAGCAAGCACGGATACGGTATGCGCATAGTATTTTAGCGGCCTTATGAATGCACGAATAGTACTTTTTGGTTTATTCATTTTGTGTACCACTTTGGTAAACGCACAAAAAGGTGATACGCTTTTTACAACAGCAGAGGACTCGTTGCTGCTTGCCGAAATTCCCGAAGCGCCAGATTCAGCATTTGCACTTGCGCGTGAATATGCCTTTGATGCCAAGTATAAAAAAGCAGAGAAAATACTGCAATACAATGTTCAACGCTTTCCTGAAAACACCGATTATTCTATTTTTTTGGCGCGTGTTTACAGTTGGCAGAAAGAATATGATAAGTCTCGTGATTTACTAAACCCGATTTTAAAGGAAGATACCGCTCAAATGGAAGCTTACAGGCTGTTAACATTGGTGGAGCGCTACGATAAAAAGTTTGATACCTCTTTGGTAATGAGTAACAAAGGTTTAAAATGGTATCCTAAGGATGAGTTTTTTTATGTAAATAAAGCACAAAACCAAACCGGATTAATTAAATATGAAGACGCGCTGGAAACGGTTGATTCAGCGTTAATAAGCTATCCTAACAATACCGAGCTAAAACAATTACGGGTTTTCTTATCAAATCAATTAATTGCCAGTGGTTTATCCATCGGGTTTGGTTTAGATTACTTTACTGAAAATGCCTATGCTACTTGGTATTCAGGCCTAATTCAATATGGAATTTTCACCAGTGTAGGGCCAATTATTCCGAGAATAAATATTGCCAATCGCTTTGAACAAACGGGTGTTCAGTTTGAAATAGATGCTTATCCACAACTTGGAAATGGGCGCTATTTATATTTAAACGCGGGATACTCAGAATCTGTAATCTTCCCGGAATTTAGGTTTGGTGGTGAGTTTTACTCCGGTATTCCTAATACAAGTTTTGAAGCCAGTATTGGTTTACGTTATTTATATTTTGGTGTTGATAATTCTGTTACACTTTATACAGGTTCGTTGGGCTGGTATTACGGAAACAGTTTTTGGCAATTCCGTCCTTTTTTCATTGATCAAGAGCCTACATGGGGTGTTAGTTACAATTTGATGTATCGCAGGTTTTTAGAGAAAGGTGGTTTTATACAGGCTTCTGCGGGTATTGGTTACGTGCCTGATTTACGATTTATACAAATAGGCACACAAACAACAGAACAGCAATATTATTTAGAAAACCAAACGGTTGGTTTAGCCTATCAAGCCCCTTTAGGTAAAACCGCCTACCTTAGATTGGATGTAACTTTTGCCAATCAAGAACGCTTTAGAACCGATACTTACTATAACATTTATAGCGGCTTTTTAACCGTTGGTGTCCGCTTTTAAATAACGTGAGTTGTAAATCTGCCAGCCATCCAGCACAATGTATTTTAATTCTTTGTGCACTTTTTTTGCTGCTTTAAAATCTGCTTCTAGCTTGTCGTAAACTTCCTCTAAAATTTCTAGAGACATGGTTTCAAAGAAAATAGGGTCAATACTTATCCGGATTACTACGTGTTGCCTTCTGCCATAGCGCATGGCCGCTTTTCCAAAGGTTACTAATCGGCTTTCAATGTAATTAAAGTCAGCACCCGGGCGGTAATGATGAATGAGAATTTCATCAAAGGTTTTGCAGATGCGCAACGCCATGGTGTTATCGTTCATTTGAGTACCAAACCATCCGAAATAAATCCTAAGTTTTAATTGATTTTGTGGTTTATGCTTGCCAAGTTCAGTCATCACATCATACGTTTCAAACGTATTTCCCGTTACCCAAAAATCATTTTCAAACGTAAGCGAAGCTACATCTAAACTTTCTAAAAGCTCCTTTCTGCCATCTTCGTCTAACGCAAAATAACTAACCGGAAAACCCGCAGAAATTTGTCTTATCCCTGCCTCTTCCAAATCCACTAAAAACTTTTGAAAAAGCGTATCTGATTCGTACTCAAAGTACTTGTACAATACCACATTTCGCAGGTCATACTTTTCTACATAGCCTATAATTTCCTTATACCTAGCCGTATCGCTAAGAATATTGCTTACCTCATCAATATATAACTCCCGTACATTTTGGGTGTACACAAGGTTGGTAAAGCAAGTAAACAGTATAGCAAATATTTGATGAGAGCAACGCAAATTACACGTTCACTTTATTAATTGTTTCGGGTTTCCAAATAGTTATAAAATTCCTTTTCAGTTTCAGATGGTTCAAACTTTTTGGTTCTTTTATCTCTAGCATATTTTTGTTGATGCGTAAAAAATAAATCGGCAATATCATCTCCTGAAGATTGTAAGATAACCACATCCGGCTCTAAATATTTAGCTGCTTCCTTATACTGACTGTTATAGTCAGAAATGGTGTAGCCCCATGCCGCTACATTCATTATTTCGCTGTCAGGATATTTTACTTGTAGCAAGCTTGTGGCCGTTTCATCATTATCCACAAACGGAAAGTAAAACCCACTATCACCCATTAATAAAACTCTTATGCCTTTATTATCAAAGCGCACATCTCTATCTGAACGCATACCGGCACCATTGGTAATTAAACGGTAAGGGATGTTTTTTCCTCCGTCCACAATTCTATCTTCATAAGGCTCTAAATCACCAAAGTATCTGGGGCGTTCACTAGCTTCAAAACTTAAAGTTGAACGGTGTTGCTTATGCATTTCAATAATTTGTGCTAAGCGTGCTGTAACCAGCTCTACACCTGTTTCATTCAAATGACCATCTTTTGGCATGTGGGTTATTTCGGTTGGTTCTTTACCATCAAACACATTTGTAAAATCTACAAACTCTACATTATATTTTTCACATAGTGCTTTTACAAAAGGTTTGCTCATTCGCTGCGATTGTGTTAATGAGATACCAACTTCGGTGGTAAGCCAGCAATAAACCAGTTTCACATTTCCTTCGTTTAAATTGTTAACAAACTCTTTAAACTCATTTTCAAAACGCTCGTTTAATTCAGCTAATTGCTTTTTTGCCATTTCAGAATTTTCAAAAAATTCTTCGTGCGGAATTATATCATAGGTTTTTTCGTTGGATACAACTTCGGTTACCTGTTTCACTTTCGTATTTACTACGCTTTCACCATCCTCTGCTTTGTTTAGTAAAAAATAACCTACTACACCTAAAATAACCAAAAGAACTAAAACCCTTACTACTGTTTTCATAATCTAAAATTGAAAGTAAATGAACTCCGTCTGGTTGTTTAAATTGTCAGACGAAAAAATTAAAATAACTGCTGTTGCGTATAAACCCCACCGAATGAAGTATGGATAACCCATAACATCCAAGCCATGCTCTTTATTTTTTTGAAAATATTCATATATAAGTAATCCTACAGCCCACCAAAGAAGCACAACGGAAATATCTGGCGTACTAAAAAGAGTACTATTAAAGATACCATTTAAAAACCCTAAACTTTGTTCAATACCTTGTGCTCTAAAAATAACTATGGTAAATACCCAAAAAGCAAAAACCACAATACGGCTTACCCATACATAAGGCATTCCGTTTGCCTTAGCAAGTTTTTTCCGTGTTTTTTTGGTTAGAGCCTCATAACCCAAAACTACACCATGCAACAAACCCCAAAGAATAAAAGTATAGGCCGCACCATGCCATAAACCGCTGAGGGTAAAACTTACTATGGCGGCAAACACTACACCCCATATACCCCAATATCTTCTATTTACAGCAATAGGCGTATATAAATAATCTAATATCCAAGTTGAAAGCGAAATATGCCAACGCCTCCAAAATTCACTCATAGATGTACTGTAAAAAGGAAAGTTGAAATTTTTCATCAAATTAAATCCAAATAATCGGGCGGTACCAATAGCAATATCGCTGTAACCGGAAAAGTCGCAATACATCTGAAAAGTGAACATTATGGCACCTACAACTAAAGTGCTTGCAGATAGCTCTTGATAATTTTCAAATATGTAATTTACATTGGGAGCAAGCGCATCGGCAATAGCCACTTTCTTAAAAAATCCCCACAGCATTTGTCGCCCGCCATCTACCATATCGCGTTTACGCCATTGTCGGTTTTTCAAAAACTGTGGAAGCAAATTAGATGCGCGTTCTATTGGCCCTGCTACTAACTGCGGAAAAAAGCTTACAAAAGTAGTGTACTCTAAAAAGTTTTTTGAGGGTTGTAACCTGCGCTTGTAAACATCAATACTGTAACCAACGGTTTGAAAGGTATAAAAGCTAATGCCTAAAGGCAAGATTACATCAATAGCTGAAAAGGAAGATTGCGCACCAAACATGCCCACCATATCCTTAAAGGAATCAATAAAAAAGTTGAAGTATTTAAAGTAACAAAGCAGCCCAATGTTTAAAAATACGCTCATCAGCATCAGCCACTTACGCTTCTTTTCATTTTGTGTATTACCCATTGCATTGGCAATAAAATAATCTATGGTAGAGCTACCGAAAATTAAAAACAGAAAGCGCCAGTCCCACCAGCCGTAAAATACATAACTAGCCAAAAGCAACACCATGTTTTGAGCCATGCGTTGCTTGTATAGCAACCAATAAAGGCCATAAACTATGGGTAAAAAAATAAAAAATACGTAGGACGTAAAAAGCACCTAAAGCTTAGATTGAATTGCTGTAACCATATCACCCACATTATTAAACTCGCCAATTTCCTGCGCTTTAAATCTAATTTTAAAGGCTTTTTCTACGCCCACTACAATTTGAATATGTGTAAGCGAATCCCAATCTTCAATATCTTCAGCGGTGCTAGTTTCAGTTAAATTAATTCCTTCTTCATCAAGCACATCTTCAAAAACCTCTTTTACTTTTGCGAGTATTGCTTCTTTATTCATTTTTTGGTTCAATGTAATTATCTAACATCTTATAGTTTGTGGAATTTAAAACCCACCGAGTATCGTTTTGCTTTGTAAATCCTAAATCTTGATAATGAGTAGAGACTAAATCATTTTTAGGTGTTGGAAAATATTCACCAATAAGTTTTTTACCTCCCTGCTCTTTGGCAATGGCAACCAATACGTTCAAACTAAATTTTTCTACATCGCGTTTCAAAACCCGGCAACTCATTATCCAATTCTTTATAAAGAGAAAATCGTTCTGCTCCTCTAACATTAAAACAGCTATAAGTCCGTGATCTCCATACTTGTCGCTAAGATAGATTGCAAAAGTAGTATTACCCGATAAGGAATTCCACTTTTTAAGTTCACTTTCGGTGAAGCGTTCTGTTCTGAGGTTAAATTGATTACTTCTTTGCGTTAATTGTGCGATACGCGGCAAGTTAAAATCTGTTAACTTCTCTACTTTGGCTTCCATGTTCAAGTTTTTAAGATACGTTCCATCATCTTCAAACAAGGCTCTTTCTGCTTGCCTTTTGGCTTCCGTTTGATATTGTACGGTTCTTTTTGTATCCGCTTCTGATACCCCAGCGGTTTCAAATAAACTTAAACTTCTTAAAAAAGGCATATACTCCACAGGGTCTTCTGGTAAATTAGGCACGGTAACCTGCGGTAAATTCTCTTGCACCATACCGCGCTCAAATGGATTATCATCTAAAAACACCATAGAATCAAAACCAATATTTAAAATGGATTGTATCTTTTGAATGTTCATCACCTTGTTATCCCAATTAGCCATAAACACTGCAATATCATCCAACTTTAACACCATATCCGGATGCTTTTCAAAAGGCTCTTTAGCAATATGCTCGGTGTTTTTACTGGCTACCGCTAATATTACACCTCGGTTTTTTAACTCTAAAGCCCAACGCTGTAGTTCTGTAAACGCTTTGCCAATACCCAAACCACCAATTTGAATACGCTCTAAACCATCGTCACCAATAATTCCTCCCCAAGTGGTATTGTCTAAATCTAAAATAAGGCACTTCTTAAAATTTCCTTTTTCCGCCAGTATTTGTGCGGATAATTGATAAGCCACTTGAGGTAAAAAATCTAATGCTATCTGTACGTCAGATTGAACGGCAATATTTTTATCGCTACTGTTTTCATAGCCAATAATGGACGCTAACCCATTAAAATCAAAAAGCTTAAAATTTGGCTCAGCCTGACTCAATTCCATTAAGCCTACGTTTAATTTTTTGAGCTGAAACTCTAAGCTGCTGTTTACTTTAGAGCTGAAATGCCCGTACACATTATCTCCGTACTCAAGGTGATTAAAATAGATTAAGCGCGCTTGCTTTTGAGCACTTGCACGTATATAGTCTTTTATACGTGCTAGTTCATTTTGATAAAAGTTTTCCCTTTTTTCAGCTTTGTAAAAACGCTTTTTTGTATGCGGTAAAGCTTCAAACACCAAAATATACTCAGGTTTAAAATCATTTAGCTGAGCAGTGGGCGCCAATAGCTGCATAGAAATTTGATCTACATCTGCTTCAAAAATAGTAGCTCTATACCCTTTTTCAGCAAATACACCTTTTATAGCAATAGTTAAAAACTGTACTGCACTGTCCGCTAATATTGCAATCCGCACTTCGGGTAAGTTGGTATTTACCAACCTACTTTTTTTCTTTAACGAATTGAAATTTGGGTAAAAAGAATGCATAGAAAGTTTGAAATGAACAAGCAAAGAAAACCAAAATTTATAGCATTGTAATTTCGATACTCAAACTTACTAATTAGTTATGCTGATTATGCCTTCAAACACAGCGCAATTACTTGCTTTAATGCATAGGAAAAAGTACTTTTTAAAATAGTTTGAGTTATCCTATTAAACCTTTTGTTTGTTGAACAGTCCTAATGACCTCAACTTTCTGATACTTTTACAGGTAAATGCTAGAAGACCAAGAGCAACATATTTTAATTTTGGTGCATGAAGGTAAACTTCAAGCAGGCTTTAATGCTTTGGTTGATGGCTACAGCAAACGCCTGTATTGGCATATTAGAAAAATTGTGCTTAACCACGAGGATGCAGATGACGTACTGCAAAACACTTTTATAAAAATATGGAAAGCTTTACCAAAATTTAGAGGAGAATCAAAATTATACACTTGGCTTTACAGGATAGCCACAAATGAAGCACTTAGCTTTTTGAGAAGTAACAAAAAAACAGAAAGCAATACTGAACAGCTACAATGGCTAGCTAAAGCAGATGCTCATTTTGATGGAACTGAAGCTCAGGAAATTTTATGGGAAGCCATTGCAACATTGCCGGATAAGCAACGTGCAGTTTTTAATTTAAAGTATTTTGAAGAAATTAAATATGAAGAAATGTCGGTGATACTAAACACTTCGGTGGGCGCTCTAAAGGCAAGTTACCACCATGCTACCCAAAAAATAAAACAATATATTTCTACTAAAGATTTTTACTAATGACAGCATTTAAAAACCAAAATCCTTTTAAAGTACCGGAAGGATATTTTGAAGCAAAGGAAAAAAACCTCAAGGCTTTGGCGGTATCAACTAAAACCAGCAAGGTAATTTGGCTTAAACCGGTTTTAATAGTACTAGCCACAGCGGCTTGTGTTGCCTTATTTTTTATCTCCATAGGAAATAATGAAACCAAAACTCAAAAAATTGCTTTTGCCGATATAAGCACGGAAGCCTTGGTGGAATACATTAATTATAATGATGAAACGGATGCTACTTCTTTAATGACCGAATTAACAGCCAACACCTTTACGGAAAATGAGATAGAAACAGGTAGCAATTTAGATTTAGATGGTCAGAAATTGGAAGAATATCTTTTATTTCAACAGGATGATTTACTATTTGATAATTTATTTTAAGCATATATTATGAAACGATTTATATTACTTTTTATATTATTTAGTGGGTTTAGCAGTCTTGCTCAACCGAAGGATCACCCGCGTTTTGAGCAAATTAAAGCGCTGCGTGTGCAATTTATTACCGGAGAATTAAACCTTACGGTGGAAGAGGCAAAAGTGTTTTGGCCACTGTATGATGAGTTTAAAAATGCCGAAGATGCTATTAAAGGAAAAAGAATGGCGGGTGAATTGAGAAACCCGAAAAAAAGAACTCCTTTAGAGGAACTAAGCGATGCCGAAATTGAAAAAATACTGGCCGATGAAATTAAAATGCAACGTGCTTTAATTGACCTACGCGAAGCCTACACTATAAGGTTTAAAGCTATATTGCCTATTAGAAAGGTGGCAATGCTATTTAAAGCAGAGCATGATTTTCATAGAAGATTGGTAGAGGAACTTAGAGGAAAAAAAACTAAGAAATAAATTATCTGGTAAGCAAAAAAATTATTGCTGTACTAAGTAATGTTTTTATATTTGCAGCCCGAAATTTTTAATAAAAAGCTAATTAGCAGTTTGTTTAAATTCATTCGGTAAAATGGTGGTTGTAGCTCAGTTGGTTAGAGCATCGGTTTGTGGTACCGAGGGTCGTGGGTTCGAGCCCCATCTTCCACCCTCTTTTTGAAACGCGTAGCAGAAATGTTTACGCGTTTTTTTATGGGGAATACTTTGTGCATCTCCGTGTATAAAAAGCATTTCTCGCAAAGCCGCAAAGAAGGGACGCGCAGAGTAGCCACAAAAGGTTAAGCCACAGATTACACCGATAGCACCGATTTTAGCGGTAATAGAATACTTATTTTACGGATTGAGCTAATGATAGAGAATTTCCTTTGCGTTGCTTTGTGAAACTTTGCGTTGCTCTGTGAAACTTTGTTCATCTCCGTGTAAAAAGCATTTCTCGCAAAGCCGCAAAAAAAGGACGCGCAGAGTAGCCACAAAAGGGTAAGCCACAGATTACACGGATAGCACAGATTTTAAAACGATACAAAACGGATAATACTAATAAAGTGGTCAACCACAGATGCCACTTTCAACGCGTGCTTTCTATGGGCTCTACTTTTCTAACCTTAATCAAATACGCTATTACTTCCTTTTTACAAAAGCTGCATACATCACCGGCACTTTACGTTTAGCCGCTTTCAATGGCTCCATTTTCTCTGAAATAACTATTTTTTCTTCTACAATTGATAAACCTGCCTTATCAATTAACAATCTTATTTCCTCTGCATTGTTAAAAAGATAAATATGATCTATCATAGGCGCATTTATAGGTGTTGTTACATAGCATACGCCATTGTCGGTTAAAAGATTAGCCGTTTTTGTTAGCAAAGCTAAAGGATCTTCCACGTGCTCTATAACTTCTCCAATAGTTACAAAATCATATTTTTCATGCTCTTTAAAATCAAATATATTCTTGAGTAAATATTCTACATTTTCATTTTTAACTATACCTTTTGCTAATTCTAAAGAACTTTCGCTTATATCTACCAAAGTGAACGATTGAGCCTTTGAAAGTAGTCTAATTGCTTCAAGCAAATACAATCCATGTCCGCCACCAATCTCAAAATATGTTCCATTATTTATAAAATGCTCTTTAATATTATTCATAAAAAACAGCACCCGTTCATATTGATCAAACCATAAAAATTGCGCCAATACTAAGCCATGCATGTGGTAGGTCATCACCTCGGGATTGGAATAAATGCTTTTTTCAACATCTGCAAACGAAGTATTAGCATAACACCCTGTTCGGATAAAATCAACGCGTACGTCAAGCATATCATCAATAAGATGTAAATAACAATCCACTCCAAAATTCAAATCTTTATTTTGTTGTACCAAATGATTTTGATAGCGTTCTAAAAATCTATTAGCATCCGTTTCAAAAGTTTCTCCATACTCCTCAAGATTTAACTTTAGCTTTTCAAAATGTTTTGAATTTTTAGTCTTAATCTGATTTAGAATACTTTGAAGTGGACTCATGTTTTGTTTTGGTTTAAAGCTTGTACTAAATGGTGTTTTAAATGTCGCGTACATGCTACATAAAACATCTTTCGGCATAATACATTGACATTTTTTTAATCCGGTTTTTTTCCAGCTATTGGTATTAGTTGATTGAAGCTAATTTGATTGAAGGGTAAGATATAGAAAAGCCCAAACTTCAACACTGAAGTCTGGGCTTTTTCAAATATTAAAACCGTCAGGCTTACTCTACAATTTTAATCCAAAGATCTCCATTGAATTTTCCGTTAAGATTACTCGCCTTAGCTCTATCAGCTTCTTGGTAGCTATCAAACTTCAATAAGTAAACGTAGTAATAAAAATTGTTTAAATCTTGAAAGAAACGCGCATTTACACCCTCTCCTGATAGTCTGCGTACAAGCTTTTCAGCGTTTTGCTGATTGCTAAATACCCCTGCTACCACGTAGTATCCTCTACTTCCCGGTGTTACATTATTCGCTTGGTTTTGCGCATTGTAATTACCTCCTTGATTATCACCGGCATTGTTATTACCACCATTGTTACCTCCGTTAGCATTGTTGCCACCTTGGTTGTTATTGCGGTTTCCTGCATTACCTCCTTGTCCGCCTTGGTTGTTACTATTGCCGCCATTGTTATTTCCGGCATTAGTGTTTCCACCACCTTGGTTACTGTTGTTATTTCCTCCACCCTGCGTATTGTCAAACTTCACATTGGCAGCCGCATCTTTTATTTCCTTATCAATTTCCTTGCGATACTCGTCTTTAAACTCTTCTAGTTTTTCATCAACTATTTCTTCCGTTTCTTCACGTGCCTTACGTTGATCAGCCTTTAGCTTTTTAATCTCAATTTCCAAACGCTCATTACGTTTGTTGCTACCAAAGCGGTAGGTCAACATAAATTCATGGCTAGTACCTAAGCTAGGGCCAAATTCATTTAAAGAAAAATCGTAGGCATACCCTAAGGTAAGTTCATCCGTAAGATTTAAACCAATATTTGCGGTAACCGCGTAATCGCTACGATACATAGCACCTACATAACCGTATTCTTTAAGATTAAACAATACACCTAAATCAATTTGAAAAGGAACATTTTCTGCTGCTCGTACCATCAAATTTGGAGAAAGCGTCATTTTATCACCCGCAAAATTAAAATCGTAACGCGCATTGGCTACATAATGTCTTATTAAAGAATAGTTTACAGGGTTAGTAAAATCGGTGTTGTAATCAAGCTTACCAGCTAAAAGTTGTGGTACAGAAAAGCCTAAACTAAAATCCGCAATTTTTAAATTAACGCCTGTATTCAAATCAAACGCTCCTCTGTTGCTGTTACTAATGGCCAAAATTGGCTCTGCACCATTTTCTACACGCACACCTGCTATATCAATATCATTACGCAAGTAACCAAACCCTAAACCTACAGATATAGTAGCCTTATCGCTCAAGCGTACATTGTAAGCATAGTTTCCGTAAGCCCCCATTCTGCGCACAATATCCGTTACATCGTTAAACGCATATATACTCCAACCTACTTTTTGCTCATTTAAACTTCCGTTTAATGCTAAAGCAGAAGTTTCAGGTGCGCCTTGTATATCACTCCATTGCCTGCGGTGCAAAAGGGTTAAAGAGGTTACACCATCATTTCCGCTTAAAGCGGGATTATAAATAAAAGGTGTAAAAAAGTAATTACTGTAAAGTGGAATTTGCTGTGCTTGTGCTGAAAAAGTAAAGCCAAGAACCACGGCAAGTATTAATAATTTTTTCATGATTTTTTAACTTAGTTTTCGTTTCTCATTAGGGTAATTGCGCTTTTTACTCGTACTAAGGCGTTGCAACTTAGTATGTAGTAATAGGTTCCATCTGGTAAAGCGTTACCTCCATTATCATTTCCATCCCACAGTCCATTAAAGTTTTCCTGATCAAAAACAGTAGCGCCCCAGCGGTTGATAATTCTAATTTTACAAACATCACCTGGTTGGTACACACTCGTAATATTCCAAACATCATTTATACCATCACCATTAGGTGAAAATAAATTGAAGGCTTTGTCTAAACCACTGGATGTTATTTCATTATTTTCACGAGTAACAAAAATCCGCATGGAATCTATTGCTGAACAACTATTATTATCTGTAACAGTCAAATACATTTTTATCGTATCTGCATCCAATGAATCTGGTAAATTATAACTTACACTAATTGTTCTGTCAAAAAAAGTGTTTACCGCGACAGGTTTTCCTAGCTCGGCACGCCAAGTATAATTTAACCCTCCAGACCCTGTAATCTGGCCAATCTCACCGCTAAGCAAAGTTATATCTGGGCCAGCATCAACGCTAGAAATTCGATTATAAACTTTAACAGTATCAAAAGATATACAACCATTGACACCAGTCACCCTAACCGGATAATCACCAGGAGCTGATATCCAGTAGGATTGTGTAAGCCCTAACCCATTGTTCCAACGGTATGAAAGCCCTGTTCCGGTTGCAATAACTAATACACTATCACCAGCACATAAACCTATTGAATCAGAAGGAATAAAACTTGTAACTGGAGGTGCAACAAAAATTACTTGAATACTATCCGATACGAACGGACATCTTTCTTGACCAAACTGATTAACATAAGTAGTTCTCAATCTAAAATAAGCGGTGTCATTTGCAATTGGTCTATAAGTATTATCAACTATTAAATTAGGTAAGGTGTCATTTACACTAACCACCCAAAGGTTTGCTATGTGATTATAAACTTGCCATTGGTAATTCCAATTAATATCAATAGGACTTGCACCTAATCTAAGAGAATCATAATCACAAATAATCAAGTTTTTTATAGATTGGCCGGGAAAAGCCGCTTCAAATATTTGAGTTTCAGGTAATGTGTCTACATAAACGGTAACTGGCCCTAAAGTGTCCATGCAAAAAGCATCACTTACAACTACCCAAAACCTAGCTTGCGGAACATCTGGAGATACTCTAAACTCCCTTAATGTTTCTCCTGCAATAGGATATTTTACTCTTACACCACTCGCCAAAGAATCTGTAACCCATTGATAGGTATATCCTCCAAAGAAATTATTGATTTTTGTTGGTGCGGCTGGAGCATTAAAAACTGCAGTATCGTTTTCACAAATACTTACTTCAGGCTGTATTAAATTATTAACTACATATACTCCTCCAGGGTTACCAATTGTAATACTGTCTTGTGGAAGCCAACGTACTATTATGCTATCCGAAACAAAACTGCATACTGGACTAATAGGCGCCCCAGCAAGACCCGGTGTATTAACATTTACTAAAACGCGATAGTAATAGATATATCCATTAGCCACAATATCTGGGTTTAAACTGGTATCTATTTGTATGACACGTGCTTTGTCATCAAAACCCATGTTCACGCCACTCATATTAGCCCAACTCAATCCATTGCTAGATTGTTGCCATTGGTATGTTACATTGGTAGGCCTTGTGCTTGGAGGAATAGCTATCGGAGGATATGAAGCTCTTAGGCGTAAAGAGTCTTTCATGCAGATTAACGTCTCTTGCTGAACCACCCCTAAAGCACCATTCATATACTTCTGATTAGTGATAATTGTATTTGGTATAGTGTCCATAAATAACAAATATGCATCAGAAGTATCGGCACAATAACCGTCAAAAACACGCAGGTATAAACGTGCCTCAAATCTTGAATTCCCCGTAGGATCTTGTCTAAATGAAATTAAACGGTTATCAGCTCTAAAAACCCTACTAGTGTCATAAAAGCCGTTAGATAAACCTCCATTCATTGAAGTATCTGCTCTAAAAAAGATAGGGTTACCAGTATTAGAATCAATAGTATCTGTTAGCCATTGATATTCAAATACAATACCGTTCAAGCCGGTAGTATCTGGTCCCTCAAATGTAGCAAAACCACCCTCGCGACAAAATTTAACGGAATCAAGAGCGCCTCCGTTGTTGACCAGATTATCAATTTGAAAAGCTTGGGATTGAGGATTAGGTAAATACGTAATAGCTGTTGGCGTATTTACCACGTTGATAATGGTGTCTTCCGAAGAAATAAAACAACTTCCGTTATAAGATTCAAACCTGTATATGCCTGACCCAGTAACAATAAGGGTATCTACCGAGTGAGGCACTGGTAATCCATTAGGACCAGGCAAAGGCACATCATTCTGATACCATAAAAAATTAGTGCCATTGGCTAACGCTCTTAAAATAATTGTGTCACCTGGGCACATAGCCAAATCGGTATCGTTAGTATATAAATTCTCTTGTGGAATACTTCCATCAAGAAAACGCGCATAAGTTATTTCAGCTTGCGTTGGTATTCCTCCTACAGTAAAGTATACAGTATCACTTATTCCGTCAGCTGAAGGAGCCCCGTTTGGCTGGCGATTTAAAATTCTTAATGAATTGGAAGGAGTTGCATTACACGGAACGAATAATTCAGCATACAAAGTATTCGCTACACCTGTTCTAAATGTATCTGCTACCGTAGATGCTTTTACAGTTAAGGTTGCATTGAGATAAAGGTTGGTTAAAACCAAATTAGCTCCAGGGAAATTATCATCAGGGCTAGCAAACTGAAACTCGAAATCTGAATTTGGAACGAAGTTGTTTCCAGCTTTTAAGTAGTATTTAACAATAATGGTATCACATTGACACACTGATTGCCTGCCATTAGCATTAAGTGGATTCGTTTTAGTGCTAATTATATCAATGTCTCCACGTGCATTTACCTCTTGCGCAAAAGAAGTAACGCTTAAACCAAGCACAAAACACGAGATTAAAAAATAAGTGACGTTTAGTTTTTTCTTCATAAAGCAAAGATTTGAAAGGAGCTTACTTACTTATAAAACGAACTCTACAGCCTACAATTTAGCGTAACGCTGAATTTTAGATTGTATGGTTCGCAGTTCAACTCGTTTTAGGATTAGAATAATTAATAGGGTTTTTACTAATAAAGGCGCAAGATATACACAAATGAAGCATTTTACCTACAAAAACATATAACTGATACTGTTAAATGAGTAATAGGCGTACTTTTAGGTGTTTTACGTTATCGCTACTTTTACCTTTGAGGCATTCATATTATACATGTTAATTTATGCGCTTCTATTTAAATAAGAGAAAAAATGCTTTTGTTTTTGCCTTTGCCGGTATTAAAATTTTTATGCGCGAGCCGCACGCAAAGGTTCATATTGCACTAGCCATAGTAAGCATTGCGTTGGGCTTTTTTCTGAAATTATCTTTTTTAGAATGGTGTATAAATGTATTGTGCATTGGCAATGTTTTATGTGCTGAACTCTTTAATAGTACAATTGAAAAATTGGTGGACAAAATTTCACCTGAGCATAACTTGCAAGCAGGAATAATAAAAGATATGGCTGCCGGTGCCGTATTATTGCTTTGTATTTTTGTGGCGGTGGTTGGTTTACTTTTATTTGTACCCAAAATAATTCTTTTGTTTTAGCATGACACATTTGAACACGTTACTTCCTCAAATAGAAATAGCATTGGCTATGGAAGATAAAAAGAAAGCCTTGCATAAAGTGAGTGCTATTTTACAAAACAAAGTTTCGCATTACACCTGGGTGGGGTTCTATTTTATGGATTCTGAGCACAGCATTTTACACCTTGGGCCTTATACCGGATTACCAACGGAGCATACTGAAATTCCTTATGGAAAAGGTATATGCGGCCAAGTGGCAGAAAGTGGAAAAACCTATATTTCTGATGATGTATATGCAGAAGAAAATTACATTGCTTGCAGCATAGATGTGCTTGCCGAAATTGTGCTACCCATTTTTGACACCAAAGGGAATTTATTGGCACAGTTAGATATTGACTCTAATAAAAAGGCTGCTTTTGTAACAGAAGATGAAGCCTTTTTAACCACTATTTGCGAAAAAATTGGTGTTGCTATTGAGGGAAAGTTGACGTATAGCGATTTTCTTAGATAAAATGTACTTTAAAAAGAACCGCATCCTACACTGTGATAGTGCCTGTGCTATACAAACGAAATTAGACAAACTTTCTGTTGAAAAGAAAACTCTTTCATACAATATTAACTTTATCAATAGCTGCTGTTTGGGTAATTAACGGGCTGCTTTGCAAGGTTCTAAATTTTGTTCCACGTCATGAACAAATAGTTGCGGAAATTCTAGGAAACAATCACTCCCGATTACTTACCATTTTAATAGGTGTTTCAGAAATTATTATGTCCATTTGGATTTTTACTAAGTTCAAATCAAAACTCAGTGCTATTACTCAAATAATTGTAGTAGCCGCTATGAATATTCTAGAATTTATCCTTGTTCCGGATCTTTTACTTTGGGGTAAATATAATTTACTTTTTGCCTTGTTATTTATCAGTTTGGTTTATTACAATGAATTTATTTTGAACAAATACAAGAATCTTTAAACAACATAATGCTGTTTCTAAAAAACCATCCGTTTGGCGTAAAGGCGCACTTTGATAGCTCCTTGGTGCTAACTTTTGCCGTACCACAAGAGCAACTTATAGATTTAATTCCTAAATGCTTAGAACTTGACAAATTTAAAGATAAATGGGCATTTATAGCGATAGCCATGGTGCAAACAAAACACCTGCGGCCAAAAGGATTTCCCAAATTTATGGGTAATAATTTTTTCCTGATTGGCTATCGTATATTCGTTCGTTACACAAACAAAGCGGGTAAAAGGTTAAGAGGTTTGTACATCATAAAATCGGAGACAGATAAAAAGAAAATGGAGGTGTTAGGGAATATATTCACACACTATAATTACACAACTACTGACATAAATCAAAGAACAGAAAACGGTTTAAAAATTATATGTTCCAAAAAATCAAATTTTCATTTGGAAATAGCACTAGAGAAAGATGAAATCAATCTACCAGAAAATTCCCCGTTTAGTGATTGGAAAGAGGCTAGACGATTTGCTGGCCCTTTGCCATTTACCTTTACTTATAATACAAAAGATAACACTGTTTTAATTATTGAAGGGGTGCGTAAAAACTGGAAGCCTAAGCCTATACAGGTGAAAAATTATGATTTTGCATTTTTAAACAGTTTAAACTTGAATAATGTATTGCTCGCCAATGCTTTTGAGATTAAAAATATTCCATACTATTGGAAAAAAGGAAAGCTTGAAAGATGGAGATAAAACGAAAATCTTTCCAAGGTGTATGCAACATTATTCGTTTTAATTGGCACTTTTATTTAATTGCCGGTATCGTTCTCTTCCTACTATTTTTTTCTTACCAATATTTACCTAAATCTTTTCAACTATGGGTATTGTGGCTCTCCTCCATGGCCATTTTAATAATTTCAATTTCAATAATCGTTTCATACTTAGTTTACGATCGTTCTAACCTTTACCAACTAAATTGGCTTACAAATGCAAATGGTAAAATGGTGTTAAACGTAAATGCAGGGTTTGATGAAACAAGCGCGCTATTAAAAAGAAAATTTCCTGAAATTAACTTGACGGTTTGTGATTTTTATAATCCAAAAAAGCACACCGAAATATCAATAAAAAGAGCTAGAATAGCGTATCCTCCTTTTGAAAATACGGTTCAGATTTCAACGCAGCGTCTCCCATTTTCCGATAACTACTTTGACTCTACCTTAGCAATATTATCAGCACATGAGGTAAGAAATGAAAAAGAAAGAATGGATTTTTTTACAGAATTGGCAAGGGTTACTAAACCAACCGGACAAATATTTGTGACCGAACATTTAAGAGATTTCGCCAATTTTTTAGCTTATACCATTGGCTTTTTTCATTTTCACTCAAAATCAAGTTGGTTACAAACCTTTGCACAAGCAAACCTAAGCGTGAAACAAGAAGTGAAAACCACACCTTTTATAAGCACATTTATTCTTGAAAACAATGGAAGCACATCTTAAAGTAGTTGGAATTTTATTAATGATTTTAGCTTGGATTCATGTAAGCTTTCCTAAGTACTTTCATTGGAAAAAAGAACTTAAATCGCTGAGTTTAGTAAACCAACAATTGATGAAAATTCACACTTTTTTTATTGCACTTATGGTTTTTCTAATGGGATTACTTTGTTTTTTTTCCGCAACTGAATTAATAGAAACCGCACTAGGAAAAACTGTTTCTCTTGGGTTTGGTATTTTTTGGACTTTTAGACTTTTCATTCAGTTTTTTGGCTATTCTCTAAAGTTATGGAAAGGCAAAACTTTTGAAACGATAGTACATATCGTATTTAGTTTACTTTGGGCATACTTAAGCCTTATATTCTGGATAAATTGTTTCTATTGAAAACAAAATATTGGTATCTGCAACATTAAATATCTTAAATTCTTGATTTTAATATCGATAACGTTTGATTTGCATTAACCCACACCCATTACTGCCCCGACCGAATAGCCTCCACAGGATCTAACCTAGAGGCAGAATACGCAGGAATAATTCCGGAAATTAAGCCGATGATAATGGAAATTACAATACCTAAAATTACATTGTCCATGCTTAGGGTCATGTTAAATTCAAAAATTGTACGCACTACATAAGCCAATAAGTATATAATGGCCAAGCCAATAATACCGCCTAGTAAGCAAAGCAAAACAGACTCTAACAAAAATTGTAGCAGTATAAAATAGCTTTTTGCTCCTAAGCTCATTTGTATGCCAATTTGGTTGGTACGTTCGCGCACGCTTACAAACATAATATTGGCAATTCCAAAACCGCCCACCAAAATACTAAAGCCACCTATTACCCAGCCGGCAGCGCCAATAATTCCAAAAATTGCATCAATACCCGATGAAATTACCGACACTTCATTTAAAGCAAAATTGTCTTCTACTTTAGGTTTTAATCTGCGTATGCCGCGCATAATCCCCTGAAGCTCATCACGCATAGCGGCTACTTCTACACCCAATTTTGGCTTGGCCATTAAAAAGGCGCCATTTCTATTTTCAAGGCTCATTAGGCTGCGCATAAACATGGCCGGCACCACCACGGTAATGTCGGTATTTACACCTACTAAACTTCCACCTTGCCTCTCAAAAACACCAATTACAGTAATTTTTCTGCCCATTACCTTTATTTCTCTACCAATAATGCTATCGGTACCAAACAAACCATTGGCAATATCGCTACCCACAAGGCCCACTGGCGATCCATTGGCTGATTCTAAAGTGGTAAAATATCTACCTTGAGCAATGTTGAAATTCCAAATGTTTTGATAATCGTAGGAAACCGGTAATACAGAAGCATTTTCCACACTGTTCTCTCTATATTTAATGGTTTTTTGAAGCCCAAAGGCAAAAGCAATATATTCGGCTGTTTTGCTGCGCTTTTGCAGAGGTTCTAATTCGTTATAAGAAGGTTCCGGACGCTGAAAATATTTCCACCACGGGTAATCCCCACCTTCGCCTCCACCCCAAGGCCATTTTTGAATGTAAATTACATCGCTACCAAAACTGGCTACACTACTACGCACATTTTTTTCAAGAGAATCTACGGCAGCAAAAACAGATACTATGGTAAAAATACCAATAGAAATACCAAGCAAGCTAAGCACCGTACGCAATACGTTTACAGATAAAGCGTGCAGTGCAAATTGGAAACTTTCTTTAAGTATTCTTAAAAATACCATAATCTTAAACTGTTGAAAACATTGCGGTAAATATAGCGTAAAAGGCGAATTGCTTATGTGGAAAGGCCGTTTATAAATATTAAATTTGCCCGCTTAAAATCGTACGATGCAGCAACTTTCCAACAAACCTATGGCGCTTATTTCAGTTTTTTACAAAGATGGTTTAGCACCACTAGTAAAAAATTTAGTAGCACAAGGCTATGAACTACTGAGCACGGGTGGAACCAGAAAATTTATTGAAGAATTAGGTTATGATGTAACCGCAGTAGAAGATTTAACCGGATACCCAAGCATTTTGGGTGGCCGAGTAAAAACCTTACATCCCAAAGTTTTTGGTGGCATTTTGGGCAGAAGACAAGAAAAAAGCGATGTTACTGAAATGCAGGAATATGAAATTCCGGTAATTGATGTGATTGTGGTGGACCTCTACCCTTTTGAAGAAACTGTAAAAGCCGGTGGAAGTCATGCGGATATTATTGAGAAAATTGATATTGGTGGTATTTCCTTAATTAGAGCAGCGGCTAAAAATTATACAGATACTTGGATTATTCCTTCACGCGGTATGTATGCGCAAGCGGTAGATATTTTGAGCAAAGGCAAAGCCACTGAAGCGGATAGAAAACATTTTGCCACCAAAGCCTTTGAAATTAGTAGCAGTTATGATACGGCTATTTTTAATTATTTAGCTGGTAATGATGCTGCAAGTGCGTTACAGCTTGGTGCAAAAAATGTGCTGCGCTATGGCGAAAATCCGCATCAAGCGGGAGCTTTTTATGGAGACTTAGATGCCGTTTTTACTAAATTACACGGTAAAGATTTAAGCTATAATAATTTGCTTGATGCCGATGCCGCCATTAATTTAATTAAAGAGTTTGACGAGCAAACTTTGGCTATTTTAAAACATAATAACGCGTGTGGTTTAGCTTCTCGCGAAAGCTTAACAGATTGTTGGAAGGACGCGCTTGCCGCAGATCCTGTTTCTGCATTTGGAGGCGTTATTATTACCAATGCCGAAGTAGATGCACCAACGGCCACCTTGATGCATGATCTTTTCTTTGAAATAATTATCGCGAAAAGCTATACAACCGAAGCTTTAGACATATTAAAACAAAAGAAAAACCGCATCATTTTAATCTTAAATAATTTTGAAAAACCAAGCACACAATACAGAAGTATGCTCAATGGTATTTTAGCACAAGACATTGATGCACATACAGATAGCATTGCCGAAATGGAAACAAAAACCACCGTTTCGCCTAGCAAAACCGAGCTAGATGATTTAGCTTTTGCGTCTAAAATATGTAAGCATACAAAGAGTAACACCATTGTGCTGGCAAAGAACAAGCAACTGCTAGCAAGTGGCACCGGACAAACTTCTAGAGTAGATGCATTAAGACAAGCAATTAACAAAGCAAAATCATTTAACTTGCCGCTGCAAAATGCGGCCATGGCGTCTGATGCTTTTTTTCCTTTTCCTGACTGTGTAGAAATTGCGAAAGAAGCTGGAATTAAAACCGTTATACAACCCGGAGGCTCAGTTAAAGATCAACTGAGTATTGATTATTGCAACAGCCAAAATATGGCAATGGTATTTACAGGCAAACGCCACTTTAAACACTAAGTACTAAATGGGATTATTTGATTTTTTTAGAGAAGACATTGCCATTGACCTTGGCACCGCCAACACCCTAATTATACACAACGATAAGGTGGTTGTTGACGCTCCTTCTATAGTAGCGAAGGATAGGAATACGAATAAAATTATTGCCGTAGGCCATGCTGCACGGCAAATGCACGGAAAAACGCACGAGGATATTAAAACCATTCGTCCGCTAAAAGACGGGGTAATTGCAGATTTTGAAGCCTCGGAAGCGATGATACGTGAGATGATTAAAAGCATACCCGGCCTAAAAAGAAAAATTATACCCAGCACCTTGCGCATGGTTATTTGCATTCCATCTGGTATTACCGAAGTAGAAAAACGTGCGGTGCGCGATTCTGCTGAACATGCCGGTGCACGTGAAGTATATTTAATTCACGAACCTATGGCTGCGGCTATTGGTACGGGTGTAGATGTGCAAGAGCCAAAGGGTAATATGATTATTGATATTGGCGGTGGAACTACCGAAATTGCGGTGCTAGCTTTAGGCGGAATTGTGGCCGATAAATCTATAAAAGTAGCCGGTGATGTATTTACCAATGACATTAGCTACTACATGAGGACGCAACACAACCTGTATGTAGGTGAGCGTACTGCCGAAGAAATTAAAATTCGCATCGGCTCTGCTTTAGATGAAGTAGAAAATCCACCGGAAGATATGGCTGTACAAGGTCGTGATTTGCTTACCGGAAAGCCGAAACAAATAATGGTTACGTATAAAGAAATTGCCAAAGCACTTGATAAATCTATTATGCGTATTGAAGATGCAATAATGGAAGCATTAAGCATGACACCTCCGGAATTGGCAGCCGATATTTACAACAGCGGAATTTACATGGCCGGTGGTGGTTCTATGCTACGCGGGCTTGATAAACGCTTGAGCATGAAAACTGATTTACCGGTGTATGTAGCTGAAGATCCGCTACGTGCCGTGGTGCGTGGCACCGGTATTGCGCTTAAAAATATTGGTAAATGGAACTTCTTAATGAAGTAAGTAAACCTCCATGCAAAATTTACTGCGGTTAATTGTAGCCTACCGGCTGTTTTTGCTTTTTTTAATTTTAGAAGCAACCGCTTTGGTATGGATGTTTAGTAGCCGTAGTTTTCAGCGTAGTGTGTATTTAAACAGCAGCCGAGCAGCTACTGGCGCGGTGCTAGAGGAGTACGATAATTTTACCGATTACCTTAATCTTAAAAAACAAAACGAAAATCTTGCTAAACAAAACGCGCGTCTAAGAGCAAATTTACCCAGCTTACTTATTGATTTGGATACCAACGTGCGCACCGTAATTGACAGTAATTATAAAGTGCGCTATACCTATCAATACGCAGAAGTAATTAACAGCAGTTATTTAAAAAGGCAAAATTATCTTACCATAAATAAAGGTAGCGTACATGGCTTAAAAGTGGAAATGGGCGTAATTGGGCCCTTGGGTACGGTAGGAGAAATAAAAGAGGTAAGCGAGCATTATGCCACCGTAATTCCCTTAATCAATCCTACTTTGGCCATTAGCGGAAGATTAAAAGGAAGTGGTTTTTTTGGGCCGGTAACTTGGGATGGTAAAAATTATAAAATTGGTCAGGTTGCTGATATACCTCGATATTCCGGTGTAGAAGAGGGCGATAGTATTATTACCGATGCCCGTTCGCTTATTTTTCCTCCGGGTGTTTTAATTGGCACGGTACAAAGCTTTAAACTACAAGCCGATCAAAATTTTTATCAACTACAAATTTTATTAGCTACAGATTTTGCTTCTGTAAATGAAGTGTACGTGGTAAAAGATAAGTTTAAAACCGAAATTTTACAATTACAGTCTAATTAATGTATGTAATTAAATACATAGCACTATTTGTGCTTTTAATATTCCTGCAAGGGTTGGTATTAAATAATGTGCTGTTTTTCGGGTACTTAAACCCCTACCTATATATCTTATTTATACTTTTTGTACCCTTTAATACAGATAGAGCCTTGTTGCTTATAAGTGCATTTTTACTAGGTCTTAGTATTGATTTATTTGAAAATAGCGGTGGTATGCACGCTGCTGCTTGCACGCTAATTGCATTTACAAGACAAACCTTTTTAAAAATGGCTAGTGGCAAGCGTGGAGTAGAATTTAAGGAGTTACGCACCAAAGATTTAGCCTTTCAAAGTAGCGCCATCTACGCTTTTTTAATGGTTTTTACCCATCACTTTGTACTTTTTGGTTTAGAAGCCTTTAAGTTTACCGAAATCAGTATTGTTTTAGTACGTACTTTGTGCAGTAGCCTCTTTACCTTTGTAATGGTAATGTTGGTTCAGCTTTGGAACTTCCGTTCAAAATAGCACATGAATAATCGTAAATATCTCTTCTTCTTTTTCTTCGCCAGCTTGGCGCTAATTTTTATTTGCCGCTTGTTTTATATACAAGTAATTAAAGATGATTACAAGCTAAGTGCAGCAAACAACGTAATTCGTAAAGAAAAAATGTATCCAGGCCGTGGTTTTATTTATGATAGAACGGGCAAGTTATTAGTTGGCAACCAAAGTGCTTATGATTTAATGGTGGTGCCCCGTTTTGTAAAAGAAATAGACACCAACACCTTTTGCACGTTATTAAACATTTCTAAAGCCGATTACATTGACCGTATTGTAAAAGCAAAAAGCTATAGCTACATAAAAGAGTCGGTGTTTATTAAGCAATTAAGCAAAGAGCAATTTGCCTATTTACAAGAAAAATTACACCGTTATCCGGGATTTTTTCCGCGTAAGCGAATTTTAAGAACGTACACAAATAAATCTGGAGCCAACGTGGTTGGCTTTATTGGGGAAGCTAATGATCGCTTTTTGGCTAGCAACGGTTCTTATAGTAAAGGAGATTTGGTTGGCATTACCGGTATTGAAAAATCCTATGAAAATCAGCTACGAGGGCGCGCGGGTATTGAGTTTAAAATGGTGGATGTGCACAACACCGCCAAAGGAAAATTTGAAGGTGGAAAATTTGACACCATTCCAAAACCTGGGCAAGATGTAACCAGCACCATTGATATAGATTTACAAGCATACGGAGAGCGTTTGATGAGCGGAAAACGCGGCAGCGTTGTAGCCATTGAACCTAAAACCGGAGAAATACTAAGCCTTATTACGGCTCCTTCCTACGACCCTGAATTAATGGTGGGGCGCGAGCGAAGTCAAAATTACAACCGCCTGTATTTAGATAGCGTTAATAAACCTTTGTACGATAGAGGTTTACTCGCAGAGTATCCTCCCGGCTCTCCCTTTAAGGTGATAAATGCGTTGGTAGCCATGCAAGAAGGTGTGCTAGTACCCACTACCAGTTACACGTGCCATCATGGGTTTCATTACGGAAGATTACACGTAGCTTGCCACTGCGGAACAGGCTACCCCATACAGCTGCGCACCGCAATTAGTAAATCATGTAATAATTATTTCTGCACGGTTTTTAAAACCACGGTAGATAAATATGAGAATGCACAAATTGGTTTAGATGTTTGGAGCAAGCACGTAAAAAGTTTTGGTTTAGGTCAGTATTTAAATAATGATTTACCCACCGGTAGAAAAGGTTTTGTGCCTGATGCTTCTTACTACACGCGCTTAGATGGCGCAACAACTTGGCGCTCAGTACGCGCTATTTCATTGGGTATTGGTCAAGGAGAATTATTACTTACTCCGGTACAAATGGCCAACTTTACCGCTGCCATTGCAAACCAAGGTTGGTACATTACCCCGCATATTGTAAAAGCCGTGGGCGGTAAAACTATTGATGATCCTAATCTTACAGAAAAAAAATATACAACCATCGATCAAGTACATTTTCAAACCATTATAGATGGGATGTTTGACGTTTTTGAGTACGGAACCGCACGTGGAAGTCGCCATGATAGCATACAAATGTGTGGAAAAACGGGTACTGCGGAAAACCCACACGGACAAGATCATTCCATTTTTGTGGCTTTTGCGCCAAAGGATAATCCAAAAATTGCCATTGCCATTATTGTAGAAAACGGCTATTGGGGAAGCCGTTGGGCTGCTCCTATTGCCAGCCTTATGATTGAGCAATATCTGCTAGGAAAAGTGGAGCGTAAGGATATGGAAAAACGCATGATTGAAGGTAGCCTGAATGGTGAATATGAAAAACAATATTTAGAAAAATATCCTCAATCGGATAATTTGGCTACCAATCCATGAGAAACAGAGGAGGAACATTTACCAATATAGATTGGCCCTTGTTTTTATTATTTACCCTATTGGTGTTTTTAGGTTGGGGAAATATTTATGCTGCCGTGTATAATGAAGAGGCCAACAGCATTTTTGACATGACCCAAAAGTACGGTAAGCAATTACTGTGGATTGGCACGGCATACGTTTTAGTATTGCTTATAATGATTTCTGATTCACGGCTTTTTGAAACCTTAGCCTATCCTATTTTTATCCTCTCTGTGCTAAGTTTGTTAGGTTTGTTTGTATTCGGAAAGCAAATTGCCGGAGCTACCTCTTGGTATGCTTTTGGGAGCTTTAGTTTGCAACCCAGTGAATTTGCCAAGTGTGCGGCTGCACTGGCTTTGGCAAAATATGCAAGTACTCCAAATGTAGATTTAAGCAAATGGCGCTACCGTATTCAAGCGTTGGTACTTGTTTTTTTACCGGCTATTATTATTGTTCCTCAGCCCGATCCCGGTTCGGCTTTAGTATATACCGCTTTCTTTTTGGTGCTTTATCGCGAAGGCTTAAGTGGCAATTATATCTTTTTCGGACTCACCTTAGTAATGCTGTTTATCCTAAGCCTATTAATTGAAAAACTTTATTTACTGGCCATTCTTGCTGGCATCACCACCCTTTTTATAGTATTTACACGCAAAGCCAAAGGTATGTGGATTAGAGCTTTAGGCGTTTTATTAGTGTGCTGTGGTTTTATTTATAGCGTTGATTATGCGTTTAATAATGTGTTGGAAGACAGACACCGAAACCGAATAAACATTTTGTTAGGAAAAGCACATGACCCACGCGGAATAGGCTATAACACCGAGCAAAGCATGATTGCCATTGGCTCTGGCGGACTTGCCGGAAAAGGATATTTACATGGCACGCAAACCAAGTATGATTTTGTGCCTGAGCAAAGCACCGACTTTATTTTTTGCACCGTGGGAGAAGAATGGGGATTTATTGGCAGCAGCATTACCATTATCCTTTTTGTGTTACTTTTTTACCGAATTGTATTGGTAGCCGAGAGGCAAAAAAATACGTTTGCGCGCGTTTACGGATATTCAGTAGTAAGCATTTTGTTTTTTCACTTTGCCATTAATATTGCCATGACGATTGGTTTGGCACCGGTTATTGGTATTCCTCTACCCTTTTTTAGCTATGGCGGAAGTAGCTTATGGGGCTTTACCATCTTGCTGTTTATATTTATTAAGCTAGATAGTTCACGGGCGGAGCAGTTGTAAAAAGGGACAATGGTCATTGGAAAAATTTTAGTTTTCAAATACTTAAAGGCGCTATTTCATAACCAACTTAAAAAAAATCCTCAACCCTCATATTCTAATTTGTGATTTGCTAGACGTACATTTTTGATAAAATCGTCAAAATCATTACCCATCTGTTTTGGTAGCATTCTTAAAGATTTTAACTTTTCTGCTTCGCTGATATATTTGATCTTCCAAATGCGTTAACCACTTACTAATGTGTTGCTCATAGCAATTTTTACTATTTTTTCTAACCGCACCTTTTGACTTGACCGTTTATTTTTAATAAACATGTGGACATTATCAAATTGGATAACTCTAACCTTATCCAGAAACCAATAAGCTAAAATTATAAGTAATAATACTGAAGCATGTGCTAAGGTTTGTTCATTTAGAATTCCGGTTGCAACGGTATTCATTATAAGTTGAATCAAAACAAACACTCCAATAGGTAAAATTAAATACTTTATCCACTTCACGTTAGTAGAGATTCTACGTTTCATAATTTCTAACTTAAATAATCCCGTGAGTTAAACTCAAAAATACTTTCGCTTAAACCAAAAGGAAACCCGTACCAATAAAATAAGTGCCGGCACTTCTACTAATGGCCCAACTACACCGGCAAAAGCTTCTCCTGAATTTAAACCAAACACAGCAATAGCTACCGCTATGGCTAATTCAAAATTATTGCCGGCTGCTGTAAAAGCTACGGCAGCGGTTTCCGTGTATTTTGCTCCTGCTGCTTTGGTTACAAAAAAGCCAATTACAAACATTAGGGTAAAGTAAAGTACTAATGGTAGTGCAATAATTAATACATCCATTGGTAAGCCTACAATTACATCGCCTTTAAGCGAAAACATAATGACAATGGTAAACAACAAAGATACTAAGGTAAGAGGCGCAATTGCCGGAATAAACGTATTTTGATACCAAGTAACACCTTTTAACTTTACTAAAATAAAGCGGCTAAGGATGCCCATTAGAAAAGGTAAACCTAAATAAATGGCCACGCTTTTGGCAATAGTGGTAATAGATATTGAAACAATAGCGCCTTCAAAACCAAAATAAGGGGGAAGCACGGTTATAAACAGCCAAGCATAAAAGCTGTACCCAAACACTTGAAAAATGCTATTAAGCGCCACCAAACCGGCTCCGTACTCACTACTTCCCTCCGCTAAATCATTCCAAACTAATACCATAGCTATGCAGCGCGCTAAACCAATTAAAATTATACCTACCATGTAGTGTGGATATTCTTGCAAAAAAACTAAGGCCAGTACAAACATGAGTATTGGGCCTATTACCCAGTTTAGCACAAGCGAAACCGAAAGAATTTTAACATTGCGAAAAACTTTGGGCAGTAAAGCATAATCTACCTTGGCCAGTGGTGGATACATCATTAAAATTAGGCCAATGGCAATGGGAATATTTGTACTTCCATTGCTAAACGCATTTACCATTTTTGGGAAACTAGGAATGAAATACCCAAGGCTTACCCCAACTAACATGGCCAAAAATATCCACACTGTTAAGTAAGAATCCAAAAAGCTAAGTTTCTTTTTCATTACTTTGGTTTTGAGGCTAGTTTATGAAAAACATAGTACAAATCAGTAGCAATTTCCAAGCTTTTGTTTAAGTAAGCTTCAATTTCATAAGCTCCACCATCATATTCCTTAGGGTCGGTAAAAGGCAAAGATATTCTTTGTTTTGCGCCCGGTATATATGGACAATCTACATCTGCTTGACCACATGTCATTACTGCAATAAAATCACTTTTTGGATTAAAAGTGTCATTCCATAGCTTAGAAAATCCGATTATGGGCGGTTCGTTAACACCGGACTTTAAGCTATATAAAGCGTTTTTACCATTTTGCATTACTTGTAATTCAAATCCTTGATTTTCAAGCGTTTTTAAAACCGTTGGATAAAGTGCCGTGGCCTCAGTTCCTCCGGAATAGGTTTGTATGGTAGGTAAATTAAAATAGGAAGCAAACGTTTGCGCCCATACTTGGGCAAAATAACTTCTTCTTGAATTATGCGTACAAATGAATAACAGATTTATGAGGCGCTGATTAGTTTCTCTATTTTGCATACATACTACTAATGCATCCAAGATTTTCTTTCTATCACTTGAAATGGATTGCTCATCAAGTTGATTAATTACCTTGATTATGGGTGTGTTTAAAATACTCATACTAATGTACTAACAGCAGCCACCACCCGGAGTGCAACTTGTAGCAGAAGAAATGACTTCAGATCCACTAACATCCACTCCACACGCATCTAAGGCCAAACACGCGGTTTGCTTACCGGTAAGTTTAAAAACCTTATCGCTAAACGCTAAACCAAACTTTTGGATGGTTTCTCCTTGATATTCCACTTCTATTTCCCAATCGCCTAGTGCAAGCTTTTTTTCTGCTAAATCAATAATGTTTAAGAGTTTTTCTGGATGAAGGGTATGATCGTAATCATTGGCATTCCATAGTTGGAAATTCACTACTTCTTCCTCACGCAGCGTACCTCCACAATCAATAAAACTTTTAGTAATTTTTCCTACTTCCGTTACATGAAAATGGTTGGGAACCAAAGTGCCATTAGGTAATTGAAAGGTAATTGTTTCAGAAGCAGCTAGGGCTTCTTTCATTTGTGATAAACGCATAATTGAGTATTTAAAATTCTTGTTATTATTTTAAGATTTGGCTAGCAGCAATTAGTAGCTTCATCTATTTGCTGGTTTAAAAATTGCAACATAGTGTCTTTCATCTTAGTCCAAACTGCGGCATCTATGCAATAGCAAACGGAAGTACCTTCAACGGTTCCTTTAATCAAACCCATGGTTTTTAATTCTTTTAAATGTTGAGAAATAGTGGGTTGCGCTAAGCCTACGGCTTCTACTATTTCTCCACAAACACAGGTTTGTTGCTTAAATAAGTATTGTAAAATGGCTATCCTTGCAGGATGCGCAAACGCTTTGGCCAAATGTGCCAATGCGTTTTGTTCGGTGGTAAAAAGTTCTGATTTGCTTACGCCCATAACTTAATTGCTATATTGCAATAATACGATTAATGTAATAGCGAACAAAAAAAACGTTCAGTATTTTGCCGAACGTTTTTTGTATTATATTAAACGATACTTCTAATAAAAAGTAGCTCTTCTATCCGAAATATCTGCAGCTTCCTCTAGTGAAGGATACACTGCATTGCTAACGCGCGGTATCATCGACTGAATCATTCTATCTTGCTCAGCTTTAAAATCTGCTTTTTCGGGTGCGGTAGCTATTGCAGAAACTTGCGCTACATATACTCCTCTATCTCCTTTAATATTTTCTGAAACCACATCTTTTTGCATTCCGGTAATATAACCAACCACTTTTGGCTCGTTACCATATCCCGTAAGGTTAGTGGCAGAAAAATTAACTGCTTGATTAGTAGGTTGTGCGCCCATTGCAGATGCAATACTATTCATATCGTTACCCGATTTTCTGGCCTCATCTAACTTCTTAAAAAGTTGTTCCGCTTTCTTTTCATTACGCACTTCTGGTTCTATTCTACTTTTCACGTTCATAGGATCTACATACCCAGCTTTTGATTTTCCGGTAAGTACCGCTACCACTGTGTAGTCAGGATTTTCAGAAAATACTTGTAAATCATTTACATCCGTATCCTCATTAAACGCCCATTTTACCACGCTACGGTTTGCACCAATACCAATAATATTTTCATCAGAGGCTTTTAAATCATTCATTGGGCGCGCAGCATATCCTTTTGCTTCAGCTATTTCTCCAAAATTATCCTTGCCATTTGCTTCAGCAGCAAAAGCACTTGCCTCGCTGTACACCTGATTTCTGGTAGTTTCAGAAGGTGTAAGTTCCATGCTAATGTTGGTTAAAAACACCGCTTCGTTAGATCCTTTTTGGTCGGTAATTTTAATAATGTGTACACCAAAACGGGTAAATACTTTACCAATAGTTCCGTTTGATTTGTACAACGCAAATTCTTTAAACGGCTGTGCCATTCCTGAACTTTGATTCATCCAACCTACGTTTCCGCCATCGGCAGCAGCCACTCTATCATCGCTCATAGTTCTTGCAATACTATCAAACATATCCGGATTGTCTAATACCACTTTGTATAAACTATCGGCAAGACCTAAAGCTTCAGGACCTGTACGTGTAACATTTTGTGGTGCACGCTCTGCGCCTTGGTAAGCAATTAAAATATGACTTGCTTTGGCAGAATCAGGTAAATTAGTACGCTTAGATATTTTGGTTAAGCGATAATATGCACCGGCTGCATACGGGCCTTTTACAGTTCCTACCGGTTGGTAAAAGAAACTAGAATCCAACCCTTCCGGTAATTCATCAATGGTATAATATGCTTGTTTTTCCGGTATTTCAGATGCTTGCAAAGAAAATAAGCTATCACTCTTAGCATTAGCAAAAGAAGGTAGAGTATCGTATTTGTTTTCTGCACGGTTAAAAAGTACCTGCTTTGTATTGTATTTAGCTAATGCGTTGTTTAGTTCCTCTTTATCTTCAGCAGAAGGATTTACCGGGAAATTTACGTACAATACGTTGCGGGTAGCTTCAGAAGCTTTGTACAACTCTTTGTGATCATTGTAATATTTTCTGATGTCGCTTTCTGAAACCTCCACCGTACTGTCGGCAATACTATTGTAAAGTAAGCCAGCAAAAGAAGCCGTTACTTGTGTGTTGTTCTGTTTGTATTCTAACTCAGCCATTTTAGCTGGCACGTAAAGACCTTTTGTAATAGCGGTATTGTACTTTGTTAACAACGCTTGTGCTTTAGTTCCTTTTTCAAAAGCCAACCAAGATTGGTATTGTTGTGCAATTTCTGGATTACCCTCAGGATTTTCAGAAATTTGAACAACATAACGTTGCAAAGCTGCTTCGCTAAATTGCCCGGTAACCTGATCTTTAAAAGCAGGCGCTTGTTGAATTTGTGGGTTTTGCTTAATACGAGAAATTAACTCATCAGAAGAAATGGTAATGCCCAACTCCTCGTACTGCTCACCGTAAATTTCGTTTTGCTTAATTTCATCAAAAACCGCATTTACAAGTTGGTTGGTAGTTGCGTTTTGCAAGTTTACATCACCACTCTGTTGTTTATAAGACTCGGTTCTTTCATCTAATAAAAGCGAAAATTCCTTAATATCATAGGTACGACCGTTAATCTCGGCAACGGTGTTTTGCTCACCTCTAAGCAGTGATTGTCCACTACCTAATAAATCAGTTAGAATAAAGGCCAGCATGGCCAAACCGATGATTATGATCAATAATCCAGACCTCTGTCTGATGCGCTCTAAAGTAGCCATGGCTATACTTTTCTTTAAAATTTAAGGTTGCGAATATACAAAGTTGAGTTATACGAAATGAGGTGTTTAAAACATTCCGCCAACCTATTTAAAATCAACTTTAAACATTTTAAATTTGTTGTATAAACAAGCCCGTAGCGCGGCTTGTCGAATATTTGAGTTAAAAATTTAGTCAACATTACTTAATTTGATAAAAGGTTAATAACCTTTTTTTAAGAAGAAGCCCGAACTTATGGATACCAAAAAAGACCAAAACGTAGGCGATGACCGAAACAACATGGACAAGCGCCTTGAGGCAATAAAAGAAATTATTGTAGGGAATAACTTTGAGCGTATTGAAGATAAAATTGGTAAGGTTAATAAAGGTATTACGCGCACTAACCAGCGTGTGGTTGATTTAGTAGAGCAATTTAATGATGAGCTAAGAAAGCTAAAGCAGGCTATGGTTAGCAAAATAGATGCTAACGACAAAAAATCTTTTGATGATGATGAGGAAATAAGGGATGCTTTATTCACGCTTAAGCGCGATGCCAAACAGCAAATAGAAAAACTACAAGCGCGTGATCAAAATTTAAATGAGGCGCTTGACTTTTTAAAAACAGAAACTAAAACGCAGGTAGAAAATCTACAGGAGGAGGACGAACAGTTACGTAATGATCTTAACGAAAGCGAAAAGGATTTACAACTGGCGCACCAAATGCTAGAAAAAGATTTAGGCAACCAAATAGAAGCACTTAGAGAAGAAACTGCGGAACAGGATCAACTCCTGAAAAAGGAAATTGAAGAAAATTTACAACCGGTATTAGATAGGCACAGCCAAAAATTAGGCAAGCAAGAAGAGCTTTTAAAAAATCATCAAGAGGATATAGATGAGCAGGAAGAAACGTTACAGCAGCATACGGGTAACCTTAAAAAGTTAGGTGAAACAACAGAGCTGCATACCTTTCAACTTATTGGGTTAGACAAAGAAGTAGCTAGGATAGATACGCTTGAAGAGACATTAGCCGCTTTACGCGAGGATTTTAGCAACGCCTTTTTTGCCCTTAGCGAAGAAGTGAAAGCTCTTAAAAAAACGGACGAGCGCTTGTATAATAGCCTTACCGAAGAGGTGGAAGATAGAGCGCTAGATATGGGGCAATTGGAAGCGCGTGTGACCAATAGCTATGGCGAAATGAAAGCGTACCTTAGCGAGCGCAGTAGAGTGTTTGTAAACCGTCAAGAAAAACTTGAAAACCGCATGGAAGGTTTGGACGACCGCATGTTAGGTTTGCATGATTTGCTGGAAGATGAAGTGTTTAAGTATTTTGAAGATGTTAAAAAACTTAAAAAGAACAACCGCCAGCAGTTAAAAACTATGGAGGAGGAATTTTATCATCAACTGGAAGAAACCATGGTGCGCATGGAGGGTAGAATAGATGGAATGATGGAAGTGAACCGAAAGGATATGCGCAAATTAGATAAGAAATTGAAAAACAAAGAATCGCTTAAGCGAACCTTAAGCAGGTTGGGGGACCTTTTAGATGACTAAAGGAAGTAACGCTTACGAGAATTTAAAGCACATGTTGCTTAGCGAAGAAATTGAAAATCAGCAAGAGCTGATGACTAAAATTGATGAGCTACGCAAAGAAATAAAAGAACGTGAGCGTTTAGATATAAACGTAGGGCCGCTTATTGAAGAGCGTTTAGAAGAAATGCGCATAAACTTCCCTACCATTTATGGAGAGGTAATTACCAAAACCATTAAAAAACAAATTGTAGAAAGTAGAGATGAAATGGTGGACGCCCTCTACCCTATTATTGGTAAGCTTATAAAAAAGTTCATTCAAAAAGAAATAGAATTAGTAGTAGAACGTTTTGAAAATCAAATAGATAAAAGCTTTAATTTTAAAAATTGGTTTTCTAGACGCACCAAAGAAGACAAAGCTGCCGAAGCCTTTACCGATGCCATGCCCCCTACCTTAAATGATGTGTTTGTAATTGAAAATGGTAGCGGTTTATTAATGGGCAGCTACAGTAAATACACGGTGGTAGATAAGGATATGATTGCCGCCATGCTTACCGCCATTAAAAGTTTTGTGGAAGATGCGTTTAGCAATCACAACCAAAGTTTGGAGTGGATTGAGTATGAAACGTATAAGATTTACATCATTACATTTAAGCGATTGAGTATTGCTTGCACCATTTCTGGGGTACCGAGTAAGCAGTATAAAACGGAATTAGAGGATCAAGTGTTGGAATTTACTAAAGAAATTTTACCAACGCTAACCGCTGATGATGAGAGTGGAAACACAAAATTAATTGAGGATGCATTATCTCGACATTTTCAATACTTTTGAGCACCTTGAAAATAGGCACTCAACCAATGAATGAAACTTCAAAAAAAATAATAATTGTAGGGCACTTTGGTGTTGGCAAAACCAGTTTGGTAAAGCAATTTGTACACAGCATTTTTTCTGACAAATACTTAACAACCATTGGTGTAAGTATTGAAAAAAAGCAAGTAATTGTAGGCGATACAAAACTTACATTTTTAATTTGGGATTTGGCGGGAGAAGAAACCGTGGCAAGACTTAACGGTGCATATTTTAAAGGCAGTAGTGGTGCTATTTACGTTTTTGACCTTACTAGAGCAGATACATACGAAGCTCTTTCAGAAAAAATGCGCGACATAGCGGAAAAAGCAGGAAAGCCAATTCCGGTTTTAACCGTGGGCAACAAGCGTGATTTAATTAGTGATAACGCGCTAGAAGAAATAAAAGCTAGCCTAAACTGCGAGCCATTTGCCTATACAAGTGCAAAAACCGGACTGCACGTAGAAGATACGTTTATGCAATTGGCAAAGGAAATTCTTAAATGAGTAAATCTTTACATCAGTTAAAGCATCAGTTAGTTGATTTTAAAACCCAAGCAATTTCTTTTTTGCAGGATGGTACTGTACTAGAGAGTGATGACTGTGTTTTTGAACTAAAACCAAACGATAACTTAAGTAGCTTAGACCTTTTTTTTGAAAGTATAAGCGCTATGCTTGAAGATGAAGATGAATTTCCTGTCTTCTTTCCGTCCATAGAAATTTCAGATAATAAGAAAGATTTCACCGTTGATGTAACCATTAACAAGCATGACACGCATTATTTGTTGCTTATTGAAGATAGAACCTATTGGTATGGGGAATTGCGCTTAATGCAGCAGGAGCGAAATCAGCGTACCTTAGAAAATGAAGCACTAAGCCATAGAAATAAAAATTTAGAGTTAGAGAGAGAATTACTGAAACTTAAAAATTCTGAAATGCAACGCATGCAGGAGTTTAAAGCTGATTTTTTCTCAAAAGTGAGTCATGAGTTACGCACGCCCATTAGCGGAATTATTGGCTTAAGTAACCTATTGGAAGATGTTAGAGCCAATTCTAAAGATGCAGAAAAATATCTAAAATCATTAAAAACCAGCGCAGGACATTTGCAAAGTATTGTAAATGATGTACTGGATATGAGTAAGATAGAGTCTGGAAAGTTTACATTAAACAATCAATCTATAAATTTAAGTGAGTTGATTGAGGATGTAACCTTGTCCTTTTACTACCAAGCCAAGGAAAAAGGACTTGAGTTGAAATCTTACATTGTAAATACTTTACCGGAGTGGATTAATGCCGATGCTACGCGCTTAAAGCAAATCTTATTTAATTTGCTTAACAATGCCATGAAGTTTACTAAACAAGGGCATTTGGCCATACACGCTAGCTTTGAAGAAGAAAGCGAAACGCATTATCGTATTTTCATAAAAATTGAAGATACAGGTATTGGTATAGCACCGGAAAACTTGGAGAAGATATTTGGAGAATACGAGCAAGCCAGTGAAAAAACCCAATCTGAATTTGGTGGTACAGGTTTAGGTTTAAGCGTGGTTAAAAACCTAGTGCAATTGTATGATGGAAGTATTTCAGTAAGTAGCATACCCGGTGATGGCAGTATTTTTAGCTTTGATTTACTTTTAGAGAAAGCTCAAAATCCTAACAAACTAAGTATGCTTAACAACAAGCTACTTTACACAAAACTAAAGGTACTTATTGCAGATGATGACCCTATTAACTTAATGATTTTAAAGCGTTTGTTTGAAAACAACACTTCGCTTTGTACGGTTGTAAACGATGGTGAGGATGTGCTAGAATCACTAGCCGAACAACGCTATGATTTATTGATTAGCGATGTAAATATGCCCGGAAAAACGGGTATTGAATTAGCGTATGATTTGGTAGATGACCCTATCATTGTATTTTTGCTGAGTGGTGAATTTATGGAAGAAGAGCACCCCGTATTTAAAGACAAAGTAGTGGCTAAAGCATTTTTAAAACCGGTAAATCCGCAAGAGCTTTTTGAAGCTATAAATAGCACTTTTTAAGTGGCTTTGCTTTAGTTATCTTCTTTCACTAACCGTATTTCTTCAATGCGATTATTAGAAACTTTGGTTATTTCAATTTGGCAATTATTTAAATGTAACCGTTCGCCTTTATCAGGAATTCTTTCTAAGTGATGCAGTACCAAACCACCTAACGTAGAATAATGCTCCGATTCCTCTAGTTGCAAATCATACTTTTCATTTAGATTATTAATTTCCTGCCTTGCAGAAAATAACCACTCCATCTCATTTATCTCTTGTTCTAAAATACCTTCGGTATCATGCTCATCATCAATTTCACCAAACAGCTCTTCCACAATATCCTCTACCGTAACCAAGCCGCTTGTACCACCAAATTCATCAATTACTACCGCAATACTCCTGCGCTCTTTTATCAATAAGTTTAGCACTTCATTAGCCGCCATACTTTCTGGTATAAAACTAACCGGGCGTAAAATAGAACGTACATTTTGCGGCTTTTTAAACAATTCAAAACTGTGTGTATAGCCAATAATATTATCAATAGTGCCTTTATAAATTAAGATTTTAGAAAGGTTACTTTCCAAAAATTTAGCTTTCAACTCCGTTAAACCACCCTTAATATCCAACGCTTCAATTTCGGTGCGTGGCACCATAAATTCACGCGTCTTTCTATCGCTAAAGTCCAAGGCATTTTTAAAAATCTGAATTTCTGAATCTATCTCCTCATCACTTTGATTGTTGTTGCTTGAAGAAGATGAAGTGTCGGTACGCTCGCGGATGTAGTTATCCAAATCTACCTTATCAAAAACCTGCTGTGTATAAGCGGTATCTGCTTTAAGAATATACTTCATTACGGCATTGCTCACCCAAATCATTAAGCTAACCACTGGTGCAAAAATCCAATAAAAAATTTGTGCAGGCACCGCAAATACTTGCAATAGCTTATTGCTGTGTGTATTAAAAATAGCTTTTGGTAAAAACTCGGCCATCACCAAAATTAAAATGGTAGAAAGCACCGTTTGCCCCAGCAGCAAAATATATTCATTACCAACAATAGGAAAATAGGTAGCCAAGTAATAGAAATAAGGATTTAGTAGTTCAGGCATAAAAGTGCCGTACACTACCAACGCAATGTTATTACCCACCAACATGGCGGCAATAAAGCGCGAAGGCTTTTTCATTAACTTACTTAAAATCTGGAAAGAAAAATGACCTTTTTTATTTTCTATTTCAATATGAAACTTGTTTGACGTAACGTACGCTATTTCTATACCCGAAAAAAAGGCAGAAGCGAGCAAAGAAAATAGTATGGTGCTGAGAATGATGAGCATAGGTTATGAAGACTGATCCTCTTCTTTTTTAGCTTTATTAGTTTCATAACGTAAGCGCTGCTTGCGCCTTACAAAAAACATAATTACCGCAAAAGCACCAAAGCCGGCAAAGTAATACACCGTAACCTGGCCACTGTCAAACAAGCGGATAACTTCAAAAACACAAATTACAAAGATTACAATCCATGCAATTTCCACAATTTTTAATGCTCTATTCATCTTTTAAATATATTTCTCCGGTAACATCTGTTATCACCGGATTTTCAAAATCTTCATCAGACACAAAACCCTCGCCCATTATAATTTTATCGGGGGTGCTCAATTTCGTAAAAACATCTGAATAAATACGATGTAAACTTTCATCCCAAAAAAGTTCCTCCGTATTTAGCTGCTCCCCGCGTTTATTTACCACCACCACATCTCCGTGCGCTTCCCAAAACTTTAGCTTGCCGTAATGTGTAGCATCATTGGCGCGCATGCGCGATGTTTCATTGCCATCAGGATCAAAAAACTGTACTTCTATGCCCTTGGGAAAACGCATTTTTGGAGATTCCAATTGAGGATAATTCTCCGCAAGCTTGGCGTGTAATTCTATCCGCTTGTAAGCGCTATCACTATAAACTAATGTTAACTCGCGCTGCACTTCTAAAGGCACAGCCTCCTCCGGCTCACTAATAGATTTTACAACTTCCGCATCATTTTCACAACTACATAAAAAAAGCATTGCAGCAAAAGCTGCAATGCTAAATTTTAAATGTGTGTACGTAAACAACTTAGTAAAATTTCACCGTAATGGTTTCGTTCACAATACATCCAATACTGTATGTCTCACCATCTGAGTGACCTAATTGAAAACTCACTGATTTATTAGGCACTTGTTGCTTATAATTAGCAATTAATCTATTGGCCTTACCCGTAACGTCTGGATCAATACTTTTTGCATATTCCAACTTATTAATTGCGGCCCAATACACAGCTTTCTTTTCAAATACATTACTTCCACAACTCTGCTCCACTGAAGCATAAATCTGTGCAATTAACAAATATGGATCTCCCCAACCTTTGCGCAGTGATGCAGCTTTTAAAGCTGCATTTTTTGCAGAACCATAACTACCAAGTTTCAAATAAGCCGAAGCAATACGCATTTGGTCGTTTGCTGATTTTTTAGGATCTACTTCTAAATTACTAGCTTCTTTAAAATAATCCATAGCTTTAGAATACTGCTTTTCACTATACAGCGATAAACCTAAAGCACGTGCTGCATTAGCACTTGGGTCTAACTTATACAACTGCTCGGCAATTTTGAAAAACAAAGGATTATCCGTACAATCTACCATATCACCATCATCATTACGCTTTTCTTTAGCAAGCATTTTAGATGCTCTACGTAACCAAACAGGATCAGTTTTATTCTCCTCAAATTTTTCGGCACTATAAATAATAGCTAACTTTTCGCACGTTGTAATGGGCGATAAAATTTTCTCCGCATTACTTTCTACCTTTTCGTAATTTTCTAACTCGCGTTGTAATTTAGCTACAATCTGTGCTTCCTTATCGGTAAGGGTACTGTCGTTTATTTTTTGCTGATACTGCGCTAGCTCCTTATTTAAGGAGTTGTTATTTGTTTCAATACCTTCTAATACAATGTTGTAAGAATTAAAAACATCGTTTACATCATAAATATCATCATTAAAAAGACGCACGGCTGTTTTGAAATAACCATCGTAAAATGCGGCATCCTGTTCTGGACCACCAACTTTTAAAGCATCAATAAATAATTGGTGAGCCGCTTTGGTACTATCAGGAAAATACTGAATCATGTCCATCGCTTTACGATACTTTATATAGTCTTCCTTTTCGGGAAACCACTGAAAGCGCTTATCGTATAATTCAAACACCAGCATTTTAGCTAAAGAATCTCTTTCAGCAGGGATGTTTTTAATACGCGTTTCTATAAAGGGAACACCATAAATAAACGTGTTTTTACTTGCTCCGGGGCAGTTGTTGTACACGTAGCTCCATGATTTAAAAATATCAGGATCGCCATAGTTTTTAGAACGTCCGGCTTCGTAAAAAATTAATAAGTTATCGCGGCAAGTAACACTATCCTCACCCCATTCTTTTTGTTGCGCTTCTGCTAAACCGTTTATTCCTAACACGGCTATTAAAATCAAAAGTGACTTTTTCATCTTTTTTTATTAAAACTTAAATTATCTGTATTTGTATTTGATAAACCACTTGTCGTTAAGCGTAATGCCTATAAAAAAGTTCAAGTAATTTTCCTGAATTAATCCATTGTCAAGGGTTCCTCTGCGGCCAAGTACTATTCCGGTATTTACGGTACTTACTTTTACTTCTCCCGGTGCTAGTCCTCTTTGTCGCACGGGTAGTCCTAAACCAAAGGTTATGCCATAATCTGTAATTTGACTTCCACTTACACGCAAAGGCGTGTTTTCATAAAATGCTCCAAAACGATATTCCACGGCACTCCAATAAGCATTGCTTCTATCAAACTTTGTAAAGGCATAGCGCGGTGTAAATAAGGCACCCGCTTCTGCTCTAAAGCCATCTACTAAACCTTGGCTGTTTCCGGTAGCATCTCTAAATTGAGATCCTGTATTTAAATGATAATCTGCGCTAAGCAGCCATGCGTGCTGTAATGTATTAGGATTTATACCCTTACCATAACTGGCCCCAAAAGCCACGCTACCCGGTAAGGTAAACGTACCTTCTTTATCTTGTATAAATACTAAACTATCCACAGGTCTTTCAATACCCGTACCATCTACTGCATACGTGTAGGTAAGCCTATTACTGTTAGCAGATAAATTAGAGGCGTTTGCAAACGTTACACCCAAGCTAAGTTCTCTATCATTTTTAAGTGGCATAGTATATAAAGCACCGGCCTCAATATTAATTCCTCTTACGTTGTCGCTATTTATTATGCGCGTATCATTAGGTGTATTATTACCATTAATTCTAATACTGGTTGATTCTTGAAGTTTACCGAATACAAACGCTGCGTTTACACCTAAGCTCAATCCATCGGCCACTTTAAATGCATTACCCCATATCAGTTGATTTAAACCACCACTACCTTCAATTATATTACTAATGGAAAGGGAGTCTGCACCGGGTGTAGTAGCTACTTTGCCTTGGCTGGCAATGGCGTATCCGCGAAAACTGTAAGGTTTTAACGCGGCAGCACTACTCCACCAAGAGGTAAGCGGCACACCTACCGAAAAATAGCGTAAACCAGCACTGCTGTTGCTAATGTTTAACGGTGTTGGTGTTTCTTGGCGCTGCTCTAAAAGCCCTATTTTAAAACCTAATTCAAAGGTAGTAAGCCCTAAAGAGGCATAGCTAGCCGGATTGCTTAGGTTAATATTCAATGGATCATTTACACCAACCATGGCTCCTCCAAAAGACAGTGCTCTGGAAAAATCGGGGGCAGAAATTTGTCCTGCACCTAAGCGGGAATAAGGTGAAACCGTGTTTATCTGGGCGGAAGCCAGCAGGGTGAAAATTAAAAAGGGGATAATTAAAATCCCTCTTGAGCTATTCAGCATTGTACTCCAAAATATTATTGAGTCCCTTTAGTAATAAATTAGGGGCTGCAAAGATGCCATTTTTTACATATTCTGCAAGGTATTTGGCATCTCCCCCGGTGATTAGGACAATCATGTGCGGATAACGCGCTAAATAAGCATCTATTGTAGCTTTTATTTCAAATTTAAAACCATTTAAAACGCCACTTTGCAAATTATTTTCTGTGGTATTTCCGCTTAGAAGTGCCGTATTGGGCACCTTTACCAAAGGAAGACGTGCTGTAAAATGTTGCATTGCTTTAGCGCGCATGTATAATCCGGGATGAATACTGCCCCCTACATGCACCCCTGTTGTATTTAAAAAATCAAACGTTACGCAGCTACCGGCATCAATAACTAACACATCCTTAGCGGGATGCTGTATGTAAGCTGCCATTACTAATGCTTTTCTATCGGCACCCCATGTGTTGGGCGTTTTATATTGGGTGGTAAAAGGTACTTTGGTTTTTGCAGATACTTCCAATACTTTAGGAAGAACTTTTTTGATAAGCGCCATACCTTGCTCTTTGCCTACACCCGAAAAAATAGCCTTGCGGCAATTTGGTGCCCTTTTTACAACCCATTGCTGTAATTCTTGCGCATTAGCATTAGGAATTGACTCCACTTGAAGCAGTGTACCCTGCTCAAAGGTGGCACATTTAATAAAAGAATTGCCTTGATCAAAAACTAGATTCACTGAAAATCAATTGGATGAGTGCAAATGTACTACATGAGGTAAAAAATGTTGTTTGGTTTTAGTTAAAATTTTTACATTTGCCGCCCCGCAAGGGAAACTGAGGTGCCTTAGCTCAGTTGGTAGAGCAAAGGACTGAAAATCCTTGTGTCCCTGGTTCGATTCCTGGAGGCACCACAGCTAAAAGCTTCGCAGCAATGCGAGGCTTTTTTTGTTTCATACAATGGATGGTGAAATGCTGAAAATTGCGCCACTTAAAAAACGTATGAAGCTTGAAGAGCCTATTTAATGGTTTGGTTTTTTGCGTCTCAGCTACCACGGCTATATTGATACTTCTATTCTCCAAAGCCTAGTCGTTTTTTTAATGCTGCTACAGCCATTTCTTTTTCTCTAGCTCTACCTACGCGCAAGGCATCTACCAAGGCTAATAATTCATGTAGCTGTTCATTTTTTAAAGCGGCTTCCGGTACAGAACTATATAAAGGTATAATGCTATGCCCTCTTACGGTGCCTTTACCATAAGGCCATACATAGTTTTCGGTGCTTTGTATTTGATCTTTTGAAGGGCTACCCAATGAGCAGTTGGGACACCCCTAACGACAGCACCAATTTTTTGAGGAAATACATAACGTACGCCATATTGCAAAAACTCCATTAAGGCCAGTTTCATCACTGTTTTTCCTTTAGGGTCTAATAAACCTGCGTATTTTGATCGGTTTATAGATTTACTTACCTCCGATTGACTGATACCCAAAGATTCTGCTAAAGGCTTTTGAAGCCATGATGTATTGCCATAACTCACTATTTGTAATAAGATGACAATATCATGCGGACTCATTATTTGTTGTTTTTGTTGCATGTCTATTCCATATTCGAATATGCGACATTAAGAAACAATTTCCTCTAAAACAAGCTAAAAGAATTAATTATTCCATATCGGAATACGGAATAATTTTAATGATTTGAAATTATTTTCAGCTATATGCGCTGGGTCTTCACCATAGCGTTAGGCATAATCAATGGCGCGTTTGGTGTATTGGGCAACATCGTAACACATAATAGGGGTGTTTTTGGGGTGTGGTTAGGGTGTGGTTGGGGTGTGGTTTTCTATAAATCAAGTTTGGTTATACGGCCATACTTGTATGAATTTAGGTGGTAACACTAAGTAACACTATGGCTTGTTGAGTTTATGAGCTATTGCCTTTGGCTTGTAGCCCAAAGTTTGATGAACTTCCTCACCCGTTAGTTTCTCCTGATTAAACATAGCAATAGCCAATGCCTCTTTTCCCTGCACGATCTTTAAATATGCGGGAGCGCAAGAAATAAAACGATACGATTCATTTTCAAAACCCTTAGCGTTTTTACCCAACCCTTTTCTAACTGTTTCATACAATTGAAAACTTGTAGCCTCTTGTTTTAGTTCAATTTTTACTGACACTGACGTTTCAAAAACATTACCACCGTATTTTAGTATTGCTTCTGCTGCGTTTAATGGGCCAGAAACACCTTCTCCATCAATTAAAACACCTCTTATTAAAATGCCGCCATAGCCTTTGTCGCTTTTTAAGGTGATATCTAAACCGCTTGAATGCGCGCGTAATCGCCCCTCTTCAAAAGCATGTTTATGTGTGCTCTCATCCTTATGTTTTCCATTGTTATTCCAATAAAACTCAATATCACACAAGGGCACGGCTGATTCATTTACACAAAGTTGATATTTATTAAGCAACATTTTAGCAATACGCTTAAAGCTGCCTTTTACGTTAGCATTATCAATAGTTATATTCATATTACAATCCAATTCCTTGGCGATTATGGCCTACTAAACGCTTCATTGCATCAAGCATACCTTGGTAAAACGCATCATCTTTTGCGTAAAGTTTGTAAAGGTCTAATTCCTGTTTTCTTTGACTAGTCATTACTTCTTCCAAAATACGCTTAAAGGCCAATTCGCGATTCTGCATATCCATGTTGGTAGCTACCTTTTGTTCAAAATCAGGATGCGCCTCAATTTGTTTGCTTAAACTTAAAAATTTCATCCGTTGATTTTCGGGGGTGGTGTCCCATGCATGAAACCATCTTTCATTAAAAGTTTTAATAATTTCATCCAATAGATCTTTTTCTCCTTCGCCATCATGCGCTCCTCTTGGGTTAGCATTTTGCGGGTCTAATTCTGTAGGAGATTCATCTAGCCCAATGGTGTGGTTTAGCTTTGTGCGCTCCAAACCGTAGGTAGATAAATCAACCGATTCTAAAAGCGCATCAATTAATTCATCCTCTTTGGTTTTTACTATCAGTTTTGGAATGAGAAACTTTAAAAACCAAAATAACTTCTCCCATTCCAATACTTCATAAGGCATTATGGAAGCCATTTGACTATAAATTTTCACAAACTGTTTTGATTTAATTTTAAAGTCAGCTTTTTCGGCATCCTCCAACTCTAATTCATTATTGAATCGGTTGGCAGCCACATCAATAATAGCACTAAGTTGTTGTGCATCTACACCTTTAAAATACTGTTCTACAAATGTTTCCACCTCTAACCATTCGTACACAGCGGCATCATTTAAGGTGCCTTTTAACTCATGCAACACATTAACATCTGTTGCGCCACTTAATGAAGTGGACGTGAAGAAGGGGTCAAAAGATGCTTTTATATCATCTACATGATTAAAGAAATCTAAAATGAACAAGTCTTCTGTTTTCTTGCCTAATTTATCGGCAGCGCGGTTTAATCTGCTCAGCGCTTGTACAGCTAATACACCCTGAAGCTTTTTATCTACATACATGGTGCAAAGCTTGGGTTGATCAAAACCAGTTAAGTATTTATTGGCTACTACCAAAACTCTATACGCTTCCGAATCAAATTTATCTCTGGTATCTTTTTCAGCAAAGCCATTTAAATCGCCCTCGGTGTATTCCACACCATCTACCGTTTTTTTGCCCGAAAAAGCTACCACTACTTTAAACGGATTACCCTTTAGTGCTAATATCCTATTGAATGCGAGGTAATAGCGAATGGCTGACTCAATACTTTGAGTAATTACCATTGCTTTTGCATTTCCTTTTAATTTTTTGGTGTTGTACACTTTGCTTAAAAAATGCTCCAACATAATTTCTGCTTTAGTAGCAATAGTGCGTTTATCTCGCTCTACATAAGCACGTAGTTTTTTTTGAGCTTTTTTGGTGTCAAAAAGTGGATTATCTTCAATCGACTTTTCTATTTCGTAATAGCTTTTATAGGTAGTATAATTCGCTAACACATCTAAAATAAAGCCTTCTTCAATAGCTTGTTTCATAGAATATAAGTGGAATGGTTTAAAAGAACCATCTTCTTGCCTATTCCCAAATCGCTCAAGCGTAGCATTTTTAGGTGTTGCTGTAAAAGCCAAATAAGAAGCATTGCCTTTCATTTTCCGCGCTTTCATTGCTTTTAAAATTCTGTCTTGCGCATCTTCTTCCTCTTCTTTATTAGCACCCATGCCCATAGCTTGGTTCATTTTACCAGCGGTTGTGCCACTTTGCGAACTATGTGCTTCATCAATAATAACCGCAAAACGTTTGTCGCTCAAATCGGCTATACCATCTACTATAAAAGGAAATTTTTGAATAGTAGTAATGATAATCTTTTTGCCTTGCTCTAAACTGTCTCTTAAATCTTTAGAAGAAAAAGCTGGAGCCACAATGTTCTTTACTTCAGAAAATTCTTTAATGTTCTCCCGTAGCTGCTTGTCTAACAATCTTCTATCGGTAACCACAATCACAGAATCAAACAATGGGTTTTGCACACCTTTAGAGCCTGGTAAATCATCTTTTTCAGGATAGGTTTCAATGAGTTGATAGGCTGCCCAAGTAATAGAATTTGATTTGCCTGAACCTGCTGAATGTTGAATTAAATAGGTTTGATTTGTTCCGTTTTTAGAGGCGTGCTCAATAATTTTACGTACCACATCCATTTGATGATAGCGCGGAAAAAACAGGGTTCTTTTATTTAGTGCATCCGCGGGTTTTCCATCAAACCGCACAAAATGCTGAATAATATTAGCCAAACTTTCTTTGGTAAAAACCTCTTGCCACAAATAGCTCGATTTATGCCCAAATGGGTTGGGTGGATTTCCTTTACCCTCATTGTATCCCTTATTAAAAGGCAAAAAGAAAGAACTTCTACCCGCCAATTTAGTACACATATACACCTCATCTGTATCTACCGCAAAGTGAACAAGGCAACGACCAAAATTGAGCAAGGGCTGACGTATATCTCTATCATCCTTATATTGTTTTATGCCATGCACTTTAGCATTTTGCCCCGTCCAATGATTTTTAAGTTCTAACGTAGAAATGGCAATTCCGTTAATAAATACCACCATATCAATTTCTTCGCGCAGGTTCTCTTGATTATACCTTACTTGCCTTGTTACGCTAAACTCATTTTTATTAAAATTATCTTTTACCGTTTGGCTGCTGCTGGCCATTGGGAGCTGGTACAACAGCGTAAAATGGGCATCTTCCACTTCTAAACCTTTGCGCAGCAAACGCAGGATGCCATATTTTTTAACCATACGGTCATAGCGTTCCAAAATTTTTAACTTCCAATCAGCAGAACGTTGTAGCTTTTCTAGTTCATCATTTTGAGTGGCTTCTAAAAAGTGCCAAAAGCGCGTTTCATCTATGGCATACTTGGCATTAAAATCATTGGCTGCACCTATGTAATAACCACTGTTTGAGCCATATAGCGCTTGCCTTTCTTGCACTGTATTTCCCTCTGCTTTTAAATCTTCTAAGCTAGTACCTGTAAAAGCTTTTTCAATGGCGGATTCTAACGCCTGTTCATTCGTCTTCGATACCATTAATTACTTATTTAACGTTACCCAATAGTCCTTTGGGTCGAATTCAAGTACCCCAAAATCAAACGGTTCCCTTATAGGTATGAACTGTGAATCAGAAACGAGCCAAACCTCATATCGATTCGCGTTTTCCTTTCCAAACTCAAACTCACTGAACGACATTTGAAACCTAAAGCCTGAATAGCTTTTCACCTCCACGTATATCCAACTTTCTCCATCATCTTTAGAATACCTGATATCGTAATGGAGACCTTCATCATCCTTGGATTTCCAATTGACATTTTGAAATCCATACAATTTAACTAACCTGTCATAAACCGCGCGTTCAGAATCATTTCCTCGTTTCTTATTGCCGCGGTCACCTCCTGATTTTGGAACAAAGGGTTTTCGCTGAAAGTCCGTATCCGAAGTTGAATCAAAATTGCCTAAATCAGCATCATCAAGCTCAACGAGTTCCCGATCATCATTATTTATTAAAACAGCCTTGTATTCTGATGAATCCGAAAATCCAGTATCCAAATCAGCCAACTTTTTCTTTAAATATTCAACTGCATTTTCAAAGAACAACAAGCTTCGACCTTCCAGACCCTCCTCTATAATTAGCACTTCGTCTGCAGTGAAATTACTCTCCACTTCATCCCGTATCTCGGTAAGGTTAACCGGTTCATTTTCTAATCTTATCCAAGGAAATCTACCTACAACAAATGACCGGAAAGCTTCTTCGGGAATAAAATCAAATTGCTCCTGGTTTCTTTGAGATACATGATTAACGTAATCTTCGCTATCCTCATACTCATGGAACTTCTCCAAAAAGAGAGATTGCTCAGAAATCTCTTTGCCCTTCAAGTATTTCCAAATAGAAGACTTTACCACTTCTGCTTTGGCATTTAGGTAAGCGTCCATCCTATGTTGATGTTTGGAACGTAAGTCTACCTGTGTCTTTGAATATTGGTTGAATTGACTAATTGGAATTTTCAGCTTTGCGAATAGGTTTTCTAAGACAGAAAGACTTTGTTTCGAGTTCAGATTTAGGAAATCAAGCGTTAGTCCTGCCAATTTCTGTTCTTCTAAAAAGGATGCAATGACTGAATGGCTTGGTTCCAACAATTCGTCCTTATGATATGCCCGAAATAGACTTCGCCAAAAAGTAAACTCGTAATCGACATCTCCCAACCATTGTCTGGCTTCATTCAATTCATCTTCCGTGAACTTTTCCAGCAAGAAGTTGGCGTTCTCAGCACTACCAGCAATAAGAAAATAGTAATCGTTTTTATCACCGGAGACATCTAAGGCATGAGTAATGATTTCAGCAATGGTGCTTGCGAATTGATTTTGCTGTCTCAGCTGGGTCAGCGATTCGGAGCCTTTGACCTTTATGAAATACTTGGAATTATCAGTTGGAACATATTCGTAATTATCAATACCATAAGGTACATCCTCCACTTCATACTCTAAACTGTTGCACAGATAAAACTGTAGGTCGTTTAGAATAGATGCTTCTTTTTCCAGCTGGGTTTCGCTATCTAATCGATTTACTCTGTAAACGAAAATTTTGTGTTTAATCTCATCGAAGAAGCCTCTAAATCTATCTGTCAGATCAGTGTTTAACTGGTGGTCTACAATATTGAATTCCAGTTCTTTCAAATCATTGATTCCAAAGAATTCAATAGCAGTCGTGCCACCACTTCTATTCGGGTAATGCAGTGTAGGAAATTCATTTTGCAATCTTTTCGGAATTTTCGCGGTATCGCTAAAATATACTTCCCCGGCAGGGAATGGTTGGAGCCCGTTCCCGTTATTAGCAAACAATCGAACATCATCGGTCAATTCGTCTTGATTCGCTTCATAATGTTTAACGGATAGATTGTATAAAGTAGATGCATTTCGTCCATCTGGGAATCTTTCCGGGTGAGAATTGATCAGCTTAGTCACTCGATGGATATCTAAATCGTTGAACTCGTCCTTTGCTCCAAGTTTTACCAAAATATTGTCAACCTCTCGAGGTTTCAAGTCATACATCTTAAGTAGTTCGTTTGAATAGTTGACTTTCTTCTCATTAATCCAAGAGCGCTTGTCATCTAAAAGATGACGGTCGAATCGAAATCCCCGTTTGAAAACCTTGTATTTAAAGAAAGAAGTATAAACGGTGATTCGAACTCCATTTTTACTACTCGCAGTAGTTGAGTGGAATGTGTCTGTGTTGAGTTCTTTACTAATGAATTCGTCATGATTAGCCCAAAGACAAAGCTTTTCAATAGATATGTTTTCCAATATTTTATTCAGTTTAGACGGAGCATAATATTCTGGGACAATCGCTTCGTATGCTAAGTTTTGCTCTTCCTTAAGAAACTTACAATACATTTCAATCTCAGAATCAGTATCTGAAGCTCCTTTAAACAAAATCTGATTAGAATATTTCATGATGCCAATCCAATTAAAAAACTCTTCTAGTTCGTCAATATCCTCATCCTCTAGCCCAAAGGAGGACATAGGAGCTAAGTAGTCATCATTATCATAGACGGTTCCGAAAAGATCGTGCGTAAGCTCCCCAGATTCGAACGGTTCGTCAAAAACCAATTGCTCCGAATCCCTAACCTTTTGGGATCTACTAATGGAAGGTATTTTCAGTTCTTCTGGAAAAGAGGAGTTATCCTCATGAAGTAAGTAATTATTGTAGAGGGCCTTAGTCATTTCAACCACCAATTCCACTTCGTTTTGAGAGTCTTGAGTAATGGCATCTTTGGTTTTAGATATTATTTTCTGAGCGAGGGTATTGGGTTCATAGCTATGAATTTTTGTAACCGTCTTTAGCTTATTCTGTAATGCTCTGGCCTTTTTATCGTCAGAGACCAAGTCGAATTCAACAATCAAACAGTCGTACAATTCCTTATCAATGATCTTCACATCGCAGAAGTCGGGAATCTTTACATCTTTTCTCGCAGGAGTATAGATATCATCATTCTTGGATATTAGCTTACCGTCTCGATCAATTAAAAGATCAAACTTTTCCACACTGAATGCCCAATAAAGCACATGGATAAATTTCGCGCGTAACGAGTTCACCTTAATTGTTTTACTGATTGCATCAAGCTTCCCAACGTAATCCAAGTCTCCCTTGTCAATCTTATATTCAGAGATACTTACATCAGAATCTAGTGGAATCAGCATTCTTTTAAAATGGTCTGCCCATCCGTTATCCAGAATCATTTGGCTGAAACCTGAGTTAAGATGAACCACCTTATCCCACTTACGATACTTTCCATCAACGCACGGGAACACCCTTTCTTCAATTACTGCGTTCGAAAGCCGTTCGTAGAAACCAAGCTTTTCTAAACGCTCATTTTTATCAGATTCATTGAAATGAAGCATTCTGAAAGGCAACCAGTTAACCTCTTTTCCTGACAAATACCTTGAGGTTTTTACAATAAACTTGACCAGTTTCTTTAAAACCACACGGTTCTTCTCAGTATCATTCAACTGATTCCTGTTCTGATCCAGATCAAATGTTCCGTGAATGATGTAGGGAAAGTTTACACGTATGGTGGTTGGAAAGTGTGAGTACATATATGGATGATCATCACTCATACCTTCTTTCACCGCAAGCTTTAACTCATAAAATTCAGTCGTTCCTACCTCTTCATCTTCCAAGCCAGGTAAGTCGCCTTCAGTATGGAAAACAGACCACTTCTCATCATTTACCATCACAAGCTCAACTGGACCATTCTCCATAGTTGCGTCTGGGTGGGGTTGTTTATGACTAAATAAATCCTCTACGCCTACAAATCCTTTGAATTTGATTTTTGTGACGTTTTTTAAAAACAGGAGTAGTTCTGGGTCTAGGTCTTCAACCTGCTCGATGATATCATCCAAAAAGCCTTCTCGATATTTCAATTTGATGACGGTCGTGTACTCGGAATTGTTGTTCCATTTAGTAACCTTTGGAATAGCCGAGAATGGCATGGGAACTACTGTATTCTTAACATTTGCAGTTTTCCTAATCTCTTTCTGTTGCTCAGGACTGAATAATTTATCGAATTCTTTTCGTCTGATTTCTTCGCTGTAATGAACAGAAATATCATTACTGTAAATGTTAATCTCCTCGCTCCAATTGATGATGGACCGGAACCCCAATCCTTTATTACCGATATATTGCCGTTTAGAGGTTTTGGAAGACAAATTAGATATGGTCAGTGAGCGATACCCAGCCTCTGAAAATGGATTACCAGTATTGGAAATACTCACCTCATTGTTCTCCTCATTTAGCCGTATCTCAATGACTTTCGATCCTTCATCGTCACAGTTTTGGATCAGTTCCAATAACTGCCGCCCATTGTATCCTTTGTTTGTTTCCTTTTCCCCTTTATAGCTACCTATCATTTCAAGGTAGTAATCTTTAAAGAGATTTCGCTTGTCTTGGGCTATGGCCTCAACCTTTTCAAGTAGAGAATTCTTAACAATTACATTCATTTCACTTCTGCATTAATGATTTTGTGGTATGCACCACGATACGAATATCAGGGTCCCACTTTACCTCTGAAGAACCTAGATGGATTCTACCAGAAGCTGGTTTACTATTTTGATCACTATCACTTTCATTCTCATCTGAGGAACCCTTCGGGTCGATACCATTGCCATCTAAGTCCAACCTCTCTGCCTGAACCCTATCACCATTCGATGCCAATATTTCTTCAAGCTGGTAGCTGGTCAAACCTTCGGTCTCCTGATAGCAGCACACCAGAATACGCCATGGTTGCGCCTCCTGATGATGGATATCGGTAAACCTAGGACGTATGAACCTGCCAGTTGAACTTAGGAGATCCGCGAAATGCTGAATACGATTCGGTTCGACCAAGGAACATCCGAACTGATGTTCCAAAAAAGGTCTACTACATGCATCTGTTCCCGTATAGGTATATCCCGCATCCCCATTGTACAACAAGTAATATGCCTTACAACCCGTTAGTCCTTCTAATAGGGACAACTTGTCCCACTGCATAAACCCATCACTTGAATCTCTTAAAGTGGTGTACCTTTTATTGGTCTTCAGAATCTTTGCTTGAAGAGCATACCAGATGTAGTTATTGACTCCATACTCAACAAATAGGTCTAGGTCACTGCCATATGTTGCCTCATCATAACTCGGACGGGCGAATACGTCAAAATTTGGTGTGCTCCTCTTGCTAAAGTGAAGTAGATCAACCAATATATCTTTAGTTATTCCACGCTCATCTAAGTCAACGCCAACTTCATGAGAATAGATTATTCTTTCCCAAACTTCGTGCGCAATCTCTTCAAACAACTGGCAGCGATTGGAACCGTGCATCTCTGGACTCGTTCTCATATTCCAGACACCTTTATCTTCCCCCTTACCGCACTATCTATCAACGTAGCTTTGTATTCTTTAAGCTTTTCGATTTGGGATTGCTGTAATGAAACAACTTGTTTATTGGTTTGGCTATTCATAATCAATCGTTTATTGAGGCTTCTGAAATTCTATTTTCAAACCATTCTGTAGACCAAATCAATCGACATAGCTCTTTTACAACTTCAGTCCTTTCATAAATATCTTCCTTCTTAAAATCTGAATGGGCTCTAAACGAAACTGCGGAGATAGAGCTGTTCTTATAATTTGGATTCTTGAAATAAAAGTCTGGGTGTAAAGTTTGCGCATACGTATTCTCTTTCAGGTAGTGTGGCAACTTAGCCTCATATACATCGCTGCTGAAAGATTGATTTGTACCATTTGGCAAAAGGATGAGCGCGCCAATCGCATTTCGTGTATTTGAAAATTCCCACTCTTGTTCAAATTCGTCTTTGTGCAATTCAAATTTATCTGCCCAGATATGTTCAATTTCAAAGGGCTTTCCCTCCGGATATTGATAGGACGAATAATTTGTACTCCTTCCCACACTTTGATCCACAAATGCGGTTATTCGACATAAAACGTGCTTTACAAATCGTCTGTTTTGCTGGTGCAGATAGAAATTTGATACTTCCTCAAACGTTTCTGGCATTTCATCAAGCTCCCGTTTCAGTTCAATACAAAGTTCACGATAGCTTAAGTTTCTAATATTCTTTATGATATTAAAGAAGGTATATTGAATTGCAGAGGCACCAAACTTTCTGAAATTAACTGCCCTCCTAACTGTATAGGTTTCAATAAATCTTGCCACAGCGTCCAATTTTAAAGAGGTGGTTTCAGGATTGTCTCTAGAATTGAGTGGTGCAAGCAACAATGCGTCTTGAAGCGAACTCGCAATGCCCCATTCATCCATGTAAAACAAATGAGGCGTGTCTTTATTCAAATCTTGCATTCGTTTCCTTATTGAACAATACCCCTCCATCATGAATACAAATTCTTTCTCGAAGAATTCAAAGAACTCATCGGCAGAGGCTATATTGATTTTTTCCTGATGGTTTGTTTTAAACCAGTCGTGAAAGCGTGTACCAATTTGTTCGAAATCCTGGTTCTCTGAATCCGCCTTACGCGGCCTTACAGTAATGGCATATTTCGCTCGAAACCAAGCCTTGAAAAAATCTAAGTCAGCACTCTCGTCAAAAGCGTGCAACTTGAGCATAGACGCTTTCCATAGATTATTAATTCTAGCCCTTTTGTCTCGATCATTCATCCTTGAAAGTACATAGCCTTTTAACATCTCTGTTGAAGTAAGGCTCATACCTCGGTCATTCATGGTTTCGAAAATGGTGTATGCATTTTCATCTGAATAGGCTGTTATCTTTACCAAGATTACGTTTCCGATAAACCAATCAATAAAATAAGGAAGTGCTTGCGCATCAATTTCTTCCGGAAAAGACTTGTGTATATCAGCATAACGCTGCACGATGTTTTGTATCGTTTCTTCTTCGTTGTCAGATATTGTGTACTCCCCATGATCGTACAACCCTTGCAACACATCCTGGCGATCCTTGTCCGTCATGTTGAATGACTTTTCACCGTACTTTTCTGAGAATATGAGGTTATCGATACTCACTTTATTCTCGCTATTCACTTGCAGATGCTTTAAGTAAATTAAAAACAGTGTGATCGATGTAATGCGCTGTTGACCATCAATAATGGAGTTTTTGCCATCGGCAATGCTGAAAACGACAGGCCCCAAATAATAGCTTTGGTATTCGCCAACTTTTGATCTTTTATCTGCTGCATTGTAGCTCTGTAAAAACGCTGTGGTCAAATCCTCAACCAAGGCTTCCATGTGTCGTTCTTGCCAGCGATATTCCCGTTGGAAGTAATCGATAAAAAACTTTTGATCCTTGAGCAATGCCTCAATGCTTTGATCTGCCGCCTCTATCTTGTTTTTGATGTTTGTCATAATTGGTTTTTTTATCAACTTACCTTTATCTTCCCCGTTACCGCACTATCTATCAAACTTGCTTTGTATTCTTTGAGTTTTTCTATTTGGTTTTGTTGTAAAGAAATGGCTTGGTCTATTTTGGTGGATTGAGCTTCTATCGAGTTAATTATTTCGGCTTGTTCATCTACGGGGGGAATAGTGACACTAAAATTTTGAATCAGTGGCAACCTTAAACTATCAACTGTTGATTTCGCCTCCCCATTCAAAGCTACATTATGAAAAGTGCTTCTCAGGTAATAGAAAAGAAGTTTACCTATAATATTTTGGAACTTACTAAACTTATATACTCTCTGATGAAAATCAAATTTTCCATCGATATAATGGAATACTTTTCCTACGCCAGCCCCATCACCGGCAGTTAATATGGCTTCACCATCAAAAGAGTAAGAATTGATTCTTTCAGGAGTTTGGGACCTTACAAAAAAAGGATACAGACCATTATCAATTTTATCTTCTGTATTTCTTACGCCTGTGGTAATATGGCACAAAAACTTAAATTTTCTCACCTCCCAACCCTCCGGAATCTCCCCAATCCATTCCACGCCAGAATCCTTTACTTCAACAGGCTCAGTCCAAGCATTTTTTGACTTATTCCAAACTTTTTTACCTGTAACTAAATCTTGAATCACGATTTGCTTGCGTTCTTTGAGCAGGTCTATGAGCTGCTCTTTTTGGGCTATGGCACGGTCTATTTTGGCGGTTTTGTCGTCTAAGAAATTGGCAATGGCGGTTTGTTCTTCTTTTGGGGGAAACCAAAAACCAACTGTCTTCAACAGTGATTGAGTAATGCTAAACACTTTAACCCCTTTCACCCTTCGCCTAATTTGATTTCTAAAGCTTTGAGAAGCAATAACATAAGCTGCAAACCTCTCGTTGACAGCTATTTTCAATCTTGCTATTACAGTATGATAACCAGCAAATGTTCTGAGGTCACTATTCAAATAGGTAAAATTCCCAGACCCATCAATATCTTCAGATGTGTCTGCAAAGACAAAATCGCCTTTTCTAAGTAGTGAGTTCGTATCGCTGATCAAATAATCCTTACTCACACATTTTAGCTTATGAATTTCAGGATTCACTTCAAATCCGAATTTTGAATGTATTTCCCCATAATTAACACAATAAACGCCTTCCTCTTGAAGATTTTCTTTTGTTATGGTTAAACCTTTGCTGAATGAAAATACATTTCTCAGGCGACTTGTTTCCCACCCCTCCGGAATTTCCCCCAACCATTCCACTCCCGAATCTTTGTAAGCGGCATATTTTTGAAAAGTTGCTTTTGTTGCTTCCTTTGTCTGCATCATGGTTGAGAAGATTTTAGGTTCTGTTCAATTTCTTCAATGGTCGGCAAGCTTGATTTCAGCTCTTCCGGTAAGGTTTCGGTAAGCTTAAACTCACTTACGCCCATCGGTTTATTGATATCGCGCAAAGCAAACTCTGCTTCAATGTTGTTTTTATCTCTACACAACAAAATACCAATGGTGGGTTTATCGTCATCTTGTTTGAGCAGGGTGTCTACTGCCGAAAGGTAGAAGTTGAGTTTACCAGCATATTCCGGTATAAATGCGGTGTTTTTCAATTCAATCACTACGTAAGATTTGAGTACCACGTGGTAAAAAAGCAGGTCGATGTAATAATCTTTTTCACCTATCTGGAGGTGATATTGCCTGCCAATGTAGGCAAAGCCTTTACCCAGTTCTAGCAAAAATTTTGAAATGTGTTGCACCAACTGATTTTCTATGTCACGTTCATTGTACTGCTCAGTCAGCGTTACAAAATCAAACACATAAGGGTCTTTCATACTTTGCTGAGCCAAATCAGCGGTAGGTTCAGGCAATGTGTGTTTAAAGTTGCTGATGATATTGCCGCTGCGCTCAAACAAACTTGACTTTATCTGCAATGCTAGTACATCGCGGCTCCAATTATTCTGTAAGGTTTGCTGCTGGTAAAAAAGCGCTTCAGCAATTGTTTTTGATTTGGTAAAAATCAACACGTTGTGTCCCCATGGCAATTGGTCAACAATGTGTTGACCAAAATCAAAAACCGCCAATTGGTCAACGGTCTGTTGGCTAATTTCTGCTCGGTAGAATTGGTAAAACTGTTTGCAATATTTCAGGTTGGTTAACGAGAAACCTTTCAAATCTGGAAATTCCACAGACAAATCTTTAGAGAGCTGATTTAAAAGTTTGTCGCCCCAAGCAGCTTTAGATTGCTGCTCAGTAATCATTCGGCCTAAGTCAAAATAAAAGTGAATCAACTCTTTGTTAGCAGCCAAAGCGGCCTTTACGCGTGCAATACTGACTTTTGCTTTTAAGGCCTTTAACCAATCCTGATATTCTTTAATGCCTTGTATCTCCATGGGCTTACAGATTCAAAATATCCATGATCAAGCCTTCATTTTCTTGCTCTAAACTCAAAATTTCCGCACTCACTTCCTCAATGGGTCTAAGCGGTTTGTGTTGGTAGAAGTACTTGTTAAAGCTTATTTCATAACCAATTTTAGTTTTGTCCAGATCAATCCATGCTTCATCCACATGCGGTTTTACTTCCCGTAAGAAATAGGCATGGATACTTTCTGCAAGTGGTACGCTTTCGCTATCACGTAGGTCGGTTTGGTTTTCGTAAATGATATATTCATTAGGCTTTCCGCTTGGGTAGTAACCAAAATCGGGTAGCTGTGCTTCGGTACAACTTAGGTGTTGCAATAGCGCGTTAAGTTTATCACCACTAAGCTTTTGGGTTTTCTTAATAACCTTTTCGGCTGTTTCATCATACCAACTTACCGCTGCCAATATTTGGTTTTTATCGCTACTGCTTAGTTTAGATTTTTGGGCTTTTAGCACTTTGTTTACCTGCTCTAAAAACACATTATAATTGTTGTACTCTTCCGTACCAATAGCCAGCATTAAAAGCTGCGCACCTTCTAAAATGTCTTTTTGCTTTTTCCAAATTAGTGGGCTAGTTAATACTTTTCGTTTTTTGGCATTTAGGTCTAGGTCGTTTTTTTCGCACCAATCCAGCAGTTCTTTTTCAAGAGTTTTTAAATCGGTATATACTTTGTCGCCATAGGTTTTATACGCCCATTGCATGGGTTCTTTTAGCGTTTTCTCAAAACGTAAGTCAGCAATGCGCTCTTCAGTAAACTGTGCTTTTAGGCGTGCTGGCCTATCAATAGTTACTTTATAATAGCCAAAATCACTATTCTCAAAAACCTTAGTTGCCAAACCGTCTTCACCCTGTCGGTTTACAGTTTCAAAATCAGCGTAAGCTTTTTGAATTTCTTTAATATGCTCTGTGGTGAGTTCACAGTTTTTGTTGCCCAAATTTTTGCGCAATTTGGCAAAGCGCTGTGAGGCATCAATAAGCAATACTTTTCCTTTGCGCTGTGCTGCTTTACCGTTGTGCAATAGCCATATATAAGTGGTAATGCCTGTGTTATAAAACAGGTTGTTGGGCAGTTGTATAATGCAATCCAACCAATCGTTTTCTATAATGTACCTACGGATGTTGCTTTCGCCTCCGCCCGCATCACCCGTAAACAGGCTAGAACCATTGTGCACCGATGCAATGCGCGAACCCAATGCACTTTGGCTGGTAGCTTTCATTTTATCCACCATCTCCATTAAAAAGAGCAATTGGCCATCAGAAGAACGCGGTGTAGCATCTACTGCTTCTGCATTTCCCCAGTAATCATTTAAGCTAATTTCAAAACGAGGGTCAATAATGTTTTTGCCATCCTTAATGTACTTTACTTCACTGCTCCAAGATTTTCCGTAAGGAGGGTTAGACAACATGAAATCAAACGTTTTACCAGAAAATTCATTGGTAGAAAGGGTAGAGCCTACGCGAATATTCTCAGGATTGTTACCCTTAATCATCATGTCTGATTTGCAAATGGCATAGGTTTCATCATTAATTTCTTTGCCATACAAATACACATCGCCCGTAGCTTTTATTTCTCCCTCTTCATCTTTTATAAAATTTTGCGATTCTGTTAACATTCCACCAGAGCCGCAAGCAGGGTCGTAAATAGTCATTACGGGCGGCAGCTTATCCTTTATAGGATCAAACACAATGTGTGTCATTAGGTCAATCACTTCACGTGGCGTAAAGTGCTCTCCTGCTTCCTCATTGTTTTCTTCGTTAAATTTCCGAATCAATTCTTCAAACACGTAACCCATTCCTAAATTAGAAAGTGGCGGCATTTTTCTGCCTTCCGGATCTTCTTTTTCAAAAGGAGTAACATTGATGTACGGTGAAGTAAACTTTTCTAAAACGTTTAGCAAAACATCCTTGCCAGCCATGTGTCGAATTTGGCTGGTAAGCTTAAACTTTTCTATGATTTCTTTCACATTGGGACTAAAACCTTTGAGGTAGTCTTCAAAATTGGCTTGAAGTATTTGCTGGCTATTGGTAGCAGTATTATACAGCCGTTGAAGTGTCCATTCACTGGTGTTGTAAAACACATATCCGCTAGCATCTATTAACCCTGTTTCGTCCCATTCGGTAAAGCCTGCCTCATCTCTTTGAAAAACAAGCTCTTCCATCACAGCTTCTTTGGTTGGCTCTAGCAAAGCATCAAGCCTGCGTAACACCACCATAGGAAGTATTACATCGCGGTATTTTCCACGTACGTAAACATCGCGCAAGCAATCATCGGCTATGCTCCAGATAAAAGAAACTAATTTGTTGTGTACTGAGGTATTCAAGTAAAAAAGCTTTTAAGGTATTGAAGTTCTAATTTCCGGCAATCTAATAAAGGATAGCCTTCAATTTAGCCAAGATAGTCATTAAGCTGTGTGTAAAACTGAGCCAATGACAAATAAGTACCCTTGCAACTAAACCTCTATCCACTTAAAACTCTCTTATAACATCCAGCCAAAAGATATTTGACCCCAAGAGTAACCCGGAAATGATTGATTTTGAGGAACAACATAAGCTAACTCGGCACTTCTATATTTAAAGCCACCTGAAAGAACAAAATAATTAATTCTCAACTCCGCTCCTATAAAAAGTTCATAGGTTAAACGCTGAAGCTCCACCTCTGAAATACTTTTTCTGGTATTAAAAACCTGTGTACCTCCCAATATCATAGTGCCATCCAGTAAACCATTGTTTAACCAACCATACCCGGTTGCGTTAGCCTTAAAAAAAAACTCGCATTTATGCTGGTAAGAAGCTTGCCTTGCAGGGTTTGGGTCAAGTTCAGATAGTTGTACACTCTCCGTATTTTTTTTCATTTTTTCTAGTTGATCCTTTTTTTTCTTATCAAAAGTTACACTATTCACTGGTTGATACCATTTTCTGTCAAAAAAACCAAACATTAGGTTTAATCCAACCGATGCATTTGTATAAATACCTGCACTACCTCCTAAATCTATTGAACCTAAATACTTGAATTTTGATATGTTTTCATCAAAAAGTTTGTATAAATAATGATACTGATAATTAAAGCTGACGGCTCCGTTGTTTCCAATTTGATTGCTCCAGCCTCTAGGTATCGCACTTGATGTATTGGGAATCGGAGCATTGTTAGAATCTTTACTTGCTTGTAAATAGTGAATAGCTGATTGGACATTACGGGCAATATGCGTTCCCAAAAAAAGAAAACTAAACGAAGTTGTAATTGCCGTTCTAGATTCCTCATTTGCTAGATAAACGCGATTTGAAGTCAAGAATATTGGAAAAGAATAAGGTCTATCATTGGTTACTATGCGGCTGTACTTTAATGAATCTGGGGTAAATGCTGCACCCCCAAAAGTAAAAGTAGTATTTGCTAGACAGTTTCTATCGAGGTTAGGTGTGATAAGGTCAATGAATACATAATCCAACCCATGAAGCGCCATTGGTGACCCCAACCACCATTTATTTACTCCTTGTCCCATCCATGTAAACTGTATGCCCATGGTGTAGTTCTTATCTTGATTAAATGGAGAAAAAACATCTTGATCGGTAGTTATTCTGAATCCATCAATTTCTTTCTTTGGCAACTTATCATTGTTTTGCGCTAGCAAATTACTACTTGAAACAAAGCAAAGCATAACAAAAAAGGGAAAGACTTTATTTATATTTTTCATGTGAATTTCGGTTTAGTTTAAGCTTGTTTTTAGTAAACAATTATACTACTATTTATTAACCTGAGTTCTATTTAAAAAAGGGTTGGCATAATGTTGTTTTCAACCTCATATTTGATACATGGTTTTTTAGGAAAGAAGGAGTAAGCAATTAATCCAGAAAGGAGATTTGAGAGGAAATTCTCAAAGGATCGATGTCTTGAATGTTCAATTTGACACGCGTTTTTGAGTTCGTCATTTATAGTTTCAATGATAGATCTTTTTCTGAGCATTATTTTATCTTTCATTTCCATTAATACATTCTTCATATTGTTACGAATACCGGTGATTAAGTGTACTCCATCAACGAAAAGCATATCCACTAATTTGCTTGAGAGATAACCTTTATCTCCAAAGAGTTTACCTTTAATATTGGTCAAAAAATTACCGCTCTTTAGTGGATCTCTATCATCCACGTTAGCTTGTGTTATCACAAAATTCAGCAATTCACCTTTCTCATTTACAACTAGATGAAGCTTAAAACCAAAGAACCATCCCATAGTCGATTTACCAGTATTAGCTAACCCTTTGAATACTTTGTTACGACTAATACGCTTATTTTTACAGACACGAATTGGTGTAGAATCTACAAATGAAATTCCAGTAGATTCACCCAAACAGCACGTTTTTAAAAAAATGGCCATCGGTAAGCAGCTGCCTTTTGCCAACTCCACAAAACGATTGTAAGAGGTTGTGTTTGGAAATAAATCTACCATATGTTTTTGCACGTATTGCTGATAAAAATGCTTCAAATTTTTAAAATTCATGCCGTGAAAAATAATAAGAATCGTCATTACCTCGCTTTGACTCATCCTTGGTTTTCTTTTAGGTTCATTACCAATTAATCGCTGTTCCAAAATGCCATTAAATTCGTTACAAAACTCATCGCTTAGGTAAAAAATTTCAATAACTTTATCCTCGGTAAAATACATGTGGTTTTTGTTTAAGTATTTATATTTCAACACTTTAAATATACAAAAGCCCTGTATTTTACCTTTATATTATTTCATATATTTTACCTTAGTTATTGACAATCAGATTGTTAATAATCGAACTCAGGTTAATAGTAAGCACCCTACTTGCTGAAAACTGCTGCGGTGAAATGGTAGGAAACATTAAAATTTCTAACGATACCTTATTTCTGTTTAACACAAACATAGCAGATGAAGCTTGCACCTGTAGGCAGTTTAGCAAATACAGTTTTGTTATTCATAACAAAGAAAATAAGCGGTTTACAATTATTAAGTAGAGCTTACTCCAATACACTTTCTCTAGTAAATTGAGTGCTTCCATCAAGTCTTCTAACTTCTGACTTCCGCAGCGTCCCTCTCTTTTCTAACCACCATCTATAAACTACTTTTGAATTCAAAATCTCAAACGTACTTGGCAAACCAACACTCCTCTTTAAAATGAAAATACTACACACAGCCGATTGGCATTTAGGCAAGCGTTTAGAAAAATTCAGTCGCTTTAATGAGCAAGTTGAAGTGATGCAAGAAATTTGCGGAATTGCCGAAACACATCAAGTGGATGCCGTGCTTATTGCGGGTGACTTGTTTGACGCGTTTAATCCGGATAGTGCCAGCACCGAGCTTTTTTATACCACGCTAAAACGCCTTTCTAACCATGGCCATCGTTTAGTTTTGGCTATTGCCGGCAACCACGATTCTGCGGAAAGAATTGATGCCCCCGATGCTTTGGCGCGTGCCAACGGCATTGTGCTAAACGGAATGCCTTTTAGCACCATTGCTCCGCTAAAGCTAGAAACAGGACTAGAATTGCTGCGTGCCGAACCCGGATTTGTGGAGTTTAAATTACCCAATACTGCTGCGCCTTTGCGCGTGCTACTTACGCCTTACACTAATGAATTTAGATTACAACAAGCCCTACAAACGGAGGATAAAGAAACGGAATTACGCGATGTTTTACAGCAAAAATGGGCCGCTATTGCCGATGCTTATTGCGATGATAAAGGCGTGAATATGTTGATGGCGCATCTGTTTGTAATAAAAAAAGGAGAAACACCTCCACCCGAACCGGAAGATGAAAAACCGATTTTACATATTGGTGGCGCACAAGCTATTTACACGCATAATTTTCCTAAGCAAATGCAATATGTGGCGCTCGGTCATTTGCATGGATACAATACCGTAAGCGAAAATCCTTGTCCGGTGGTATATAGCAGTAGCCCTTTGGCTTACAGCTTTGCAGAGGCTAATCAGCAAAAATATGCGGTGCTTATTGAGGCGGAACCCGGCCAACCGGTAAGCCTACAACCTATTCCCTTGCAAAAAGGCAAACGCTTGCTACGCTACAAAACCAATAGTGTGGAAAGCGCCTTGCTGTGGTTGCAAAACAATCAGCAGCACTTGGTAGAACTTACCTTAGAAATGGACACTTATCTAACTTCGCAAGAGCGTAAAGCGCTGCACCAAGCACATGAAGGTTTGGTAAATATTATTCCGATTATGCGGGGCGGAATTTTTGAAAATAGCAGTTACACCGGCCCTGATTTAACTTTAAATCGCGAAAAGCTTTTTGAAGTATATTTTGAATCGCGCCACGGCCAAAAACCTAATAATGAACTGATTGCATTGTTTAAAGAAATTGTACAGCAGTAACAATTATTTGTATTAAAAAACACCTCGTTGGTTTTAATAACGCTTTCGCAAACAAAAAATCATCGGTAAAACCATTTTGTATGATTCCTGAAAAACTATTAATTGCCGGCCTTTATTCCTACCAAGAGCGCGTAGAAATAGATTTTACCAAACTTATTGCTGCCCACCTTTTTGGGATATTTGGCAACGTAGGCAGCGGAAAGTCTTCCATTTTAGAAGCCATTATGTACGCCATTTATGGTAAAACCGAGCGCATGAATGCTAAGGGTGATGACCGGAATTACAACATGATGAACCTGCGCAGCAAAAAACTAGAGATAGATTTTACCTTTTCGGTGGCCGATGGCACCCGATACCGCGCCACCGTACATGCTAAACGTGGCAAAAAACATGAAGATGTAAAAACCCACGAGCGAGCTGCTTACATTGAAAAAAACGCAACGTGGATACCCGTAGAACTTAGCCTTTTGGAAGATGCCATTGGCCTTTCTTACGATAATTTTAAGCGTACGGTAATCATCCCGCAAGGGAAATTTCAGGAGTTTTTACACCTTACGGGCGGTGATAGAAGTAAGATGCTGAAGGATATTTTTAACCTGCATCAGTTTGATTTAGGCAAACAAACCGGCTTATTAAGAAGTAAAAATAAAGAGGCGTTAGATTTAAATTCTGGAGAGTTAAAGAGTTATGAAGCCGCTACTGCAGAAATATTAGAGCAGCAAGAGCAGGAAACCGAAGCCTTAAAGCGAAAGGCTAGTGCGCTGCAAGAAGCTTTTGATACAAATAGTCAGAAGGAAATCCGCTGGGCAGAAGCGGCTAAAAACTTTACCGAGTTAAACGATAAGCAAAAAGCGCTTTCCGAAAAAATGCTGCAAAAAGAAAGCATGGCCAAGCGTGAAAAAGCGTTGAAAAACTATCAAGAAGCCACTGTTCAGTTTGACGCTTTACTAAAGAATCAGACCAAACTGATAAAAAATAGTGCCGAAAACACAGTACAACTCAAAGAAGCTTCCATGCAGCTATACGCTACGCAAAAAAACATGGAAGCACTAAAACCAAAGTTAGCCGCAGTAGAAACCGCGTATAAAAATTTAGACCAAGACAAAGAAGCACGTAAACAGCTGGAAAAGCAAAAACAAGCACTTCAATTAATTGAAAAGTGCGCTACGCTTGCCAAACGCCAAAAAGATGGTGAAGGAAAATTGAAGGAAAAACATGCTGAATCAAAAGCCAGTGTAGAAGCACTTGAGTTGGCTGAAAAAACGTTTGAAAAACTAAAACATCAGCTTGCTAAATTTGAAGATGTACCAAGAATAGAAAATTGGTTTGCGCAAAAATTGAGTTTTCAAGAGCGGCTTAACGCCACAGAAAAAGAGGTACAAAAAACGCAAATGGCTATTCTAGAAAATAAAACATCGCTAACGCAAATAGCGGAAAAATGGAATTTAAAGCCAGATGACAAAACCTTTAGTATTTCATTTGAAAATAAGAAAAAGCAGCTTGATAGCGATCAAGAAACTGTTCAAAAAGAATTGGGTAAGCAACGCTTAAAAAGTGAATTGGCGCATATTAGCAACACCTTGCAACCGGGTGATGCTTGTCCTGTTTGCGGTGCCACCGAACACCCGGAAACTACTAGCGCGCTACACACTACCGATGCTATTGAAAAACTGCAAAAGGAAATTAAGGCGCTAAACCAAAAGCAATCTGCTTTAAGCGCAAACGTAGCCCAAAGTGCTGAAAAACAAAAGCGTTTAATTGAATTACAAAACGAACTTGCTGTATTAAACACAGACCAAACCAAGCTACAAACGGTTTTAGAAAATCATAAAAATACGTATGCTTACGCGAAATTTTTACCGGAACCAAATGAAGTTTCCATTGCAACATTAACTCAACAAGCCAAAGCCGAAAAACTAGCTTTACATGCTGCGGAAACCCAATTAAAAACCGCGCGGCACAATGAAAAGAAAGTAAACGAAGAAGTAGCCCAATTTGAAAAACTGTACCATGCTATTGAAACCGACTTTAAGATAAATAGCAATAAGTTGGAAACTGTGCAAAGCGAAGTTGGGTCTAAAGAAATTGCTGCCTTGCGTTCAGATAATGAGATTGATACCAAAAGTGTGGCACTTGCAAAACACATTGAAGAAACGGAGCAATTATACGCGCAATTAAACAAGCAAATTCAAGAAACAGAAAAATCACACGCGGCTTTTTCCGCTAGTTTTAATTATTTAACCAAGCAAGCTGAAAAGCTTACAGCGGAAGCTTCGGAATTAAAAGAAAACCTTAAAAAACAATTAGCAGCTTCCACTTTTGATGACCTAAACGAGGTACAAGAAATATTAAAAACCGCCTTAAACAGCGAAAAAGAAGCGGAAGAAATAAGCTCCTTTAAACAAACCGTGCATACGCTTTCAGAAAGAATTAAGGACTTGCAAGCCACCACCGCTTTTTCTGATTTTGACAAGGACAGCTACGTTGCTTTAAAAACTCAAAATGAAAGCGATAAGAAAGCATTAGCCTTGGCACAAGAGGCTTTTACAAAAGCAAAAGCTGCCTTAGCACTTATTAACACACAACTAGCGCACAAAAAAACCCTACTACAAAAGCAAGAGGCACTTGAAAAACGCGCAGATAATATTGCGGTAATTGATAAGCTTATGCGCGGCAGTGGCTTTGTAGATTATATCTCGTCCGTGTACTTGCGTGAAATTTGCCATACCGCCAATGACCGTTTTATGAAACTTACGCGCAACAGCCTAAGCATGGAAATTGACGATAAAAACAGTTTTCAGGTGCGTGATTTCCTAAATGGTGGTAAAACCAGAAACGCTAAAACATTGAGTGGCGGACAAACTTTTCAAGCTTCGCTGGCTTTGGCCCTAGCCTTGGCCGATAGAATTCAGCAACAGCAAAAAGCTAAACAAAACTTTTTCTTTTTAGATGAAGGTTTTGGATCGCAGGACAAAGAATCGCTGCAAATTGTGTTTGAATCACTTAAAGAGCTGCGTAAAGAAAACCGGGCGGTGGGTATTATTTCGCACGTTGAAGAATTGCAACAAGAAATTCCAGTATATATCAATATTAAAAAAGATCCCGAAAAGGGTAGTTTGGTGGAGTTTAGTTTTTAGGGTATTAGGACATTAGTATTAGGTATTAGGCTGCCCGCGCTTTGTGTCTTTGTTCCCTGCTGGCGGGGTTGCCGGTAAGGAGGTGGTGGATTTGATGCTTTTGCTTAAAAAATGAGGATAACACAACTTTGGGGCATTGATAGCATGTGAAAAAATGATTAAAAGTCGCTTAAATTGATCTGGGGAATTTTTAGAATAAAACCAATTTCAACTGAGCATGCCATTAGGTTTTTTAACGATTAAGTGTATCAAAAAAAAAGCAAGACTACTTTCGCAACCTTGCTTTCTTTAAACTTCTAAAATAAAATTTCACGCTTACTTTTCAAAATCCTTCAACACTTTCGTAATGATGTTTACGCATTCTAATAGTTGCGCTTCATTAATTACCAAAGGTGGTGCAAAGCGGATGATATTACCATGTGTAGGCTTAGCAAGCAAACCGTTTTCCTTCAACTGCACGCAAATATCCCAAGCCGTGCTGCTATCCTCATCATCATTAATTACAATGGCGTTTAGCAACCCTCTACCGCGTACCAAGTTTACAATCTTACTATTCTCAATGTACTTATTCATTTCCGAGCGAAATAAATTACCCAACGTTCGTGCATTTTGAGCCAAATGTTCATCACGCACCACTTCCAAAGCGGTGGTAGCAATAGCGGCTGCCATAGGGTTTCCGCCAAAAGTACTACCGTGTTGTCCTGGTTTTATCACGTTCATTATAGCATCATTTGCCAATACTGCAGATACCGGGTACGCGCCTCCACTCAATGCCTTTCCTAAAATTAAAACATCAGGTTGGGCATAGGTGGCCGATTGTTTTTCGCAATGCCCTGCACACGTGCAATTTCCACAAACCGCTAATAAAGCACCGGTTCTGGCTATTCCTGTTTGAATTTCATCGGCCATAAAAAGCACATTGTTGTCAGTACAAATAGCGCGTGCCGTGCGCATATAATCATCATCGGGCGTAAATACACCCGCTTCACCTTGAATAGGTTCTATTAACAAGCCGGCTACATTTTTTTGCGAAAGTGCTTCGCTTAAGGCTTCTTTATCATTGTAAGGCACTTTTACAAACCCCGGTGTATAAGGACCAAAATTTTTGCGGGCGCCTTCATCATTGCTAAACGAAATTACCGTGGTTGTACGTCCGTGAAAATTATTTTCAGCTACCACAATTATAGCTTCATTTTCATCAATACCCTTTTTTTCATACGCCCATTTTCTGCAAATTTTAATGGCCGTTTCCACCGCTTCGGCACCCGTATTCATGGGCAACACCTTTTCAAAATCAAAATACTCAGTCATGTACTTTTCATACTCACCCAAGCGGGCGCTAAAAAATGCGCGGCTTGTAAGTGTTAACGTTTCTGCTTGATTTTTTACGGTTTGCACAATTCTTGGGTGGCAATGCCCTTGATTTACAGCACTGTATGCTGATAAAAAATCAAAATACTGCTTACCTTCCACATCCCACACAAATACGCCTTCGCCACGCTCTAGCACCACCGGCAATGGATGGTAATTATGCGCTCCGTATTTGTTTTCCATTTCTATTGCTTCCGCAGAAGTCATTTGATTGCTCATCGTTTCCATTCCTCTAATATTTTGAGATTAAAAATTCTTTACTCTTCTCTTTTCAGGCCTGCAAATTAGGGTATTTTTGCCGCCTATGTCAACACCACGCCCCTTTAAACGCTTTGAAGAAACCACCTTGCTAATTGCCGACATGGCTTTTGAAGGCAAGGGCATTGCACGCGTTCCGCATGAAGGCGGACAATTTGTAGTTTTTGTACCCAACACCATACCCGGCCAAAAGGTGCTGGTGAAAATGCAAAAGGTAAAGAATAGCTTTGCAGAAGCCAAATTAATCCGTGTTTTAGAAAATAGTCCGCAAGAAGTTCCCGTGCCTTTTCAGCCTATACCCGGTGCACCTTACATTACGCTACCGCTAGAAAAGCAACATGCGTATAAAACAGATACCACCATTCAGCTTTTTAAGCGTATCGGTAAAATTGCTAATGCAGAAACACTATTTGATGCCTTTATTCCCTCGCCCTATAGTTTGCACTACCGCAATAAAATGGAGTACAGTTTTTCTGCGGTGGTTTACAATCGTGAAACGGATACTGAGTACGATGGCTTTGCCTTGGGTTTTAAAAAACGTGGGCAATGGCTTTCGGTAGAACCACTTTTAGATGACAGTGGATTATTTGACACGCTGGTAGAAACCAAGCTAAAGGAAATAAGTGCCTATTTTTCAGAAAAAGGCTTTACCGCTTGGCACGCTTTAGATAGAAAAGGCTTTTGCCGATACCTTACCGTAAAAAAGAGTTATGCCGATAATACACTACTCATCAACTTTGTGAGTAGCAGCAGTCAATTAAAAGAATTTAGTAGAGAAGATTTTGCCCAATTTATGTTGCGCCTTTTTGGCGATAAACTGGGCGGCTTGGTACATACTTTAAACGATGATACGGGTGACCGCCCGCTTACCACCGATGGAAATCAAAAACTACTATATGGCACAAATAATATTAGTGAACAGATATTAGGCTTGCGTTTCGATATTAGCTTAGAAAGCTTTTTTCAAACCAATCCGGCTTCTGCCGAAAGGCTGTATAGCAAAGCATTAGATTATGTTTTTGAAAAAGACCTTGGCGAAAAAAACACGATACTGGATTTATTTAGTGGCACCGGCACCATTACCCAACTTTTGGCGCAGCGCGCAGCGGGTAAAGAAATAATTGGAGTGGAAATAGTAAAAGAGGCTGTTGCTGATGCTAAAAAGAACGCTAAGAAAAATGGTATTTCCAACTTACGCTTTATAGCGGCTGATGTTGGCCGATTTTTACTAGACCACCCTGAGTTTACCAATAAAATTGGCACCTTGGTAATGGATCCGCCCCGAGCGGGAATTGCACCAAAAACCCTACGTAAAGTAATGCGACTTAATGCGCAGCGCATGGTGTATATTTCTTGTAACCCTGCAACGCAAGCACGGGATATGTTGACTTTAGCCGAAAACGGGTATATTTTAAAGAAATTTAGCTTGGTAGATCAGTTTCCACATACGAGTCATATTGAGAGTGTAGCGTTATTTGAGAGGGAATGAATTATAATTGGGAGGATGGTATTAGGAGGACAGATTTAAGTATTAGGAAAGCGGTATTAAGTATTAGGATTAAGTGAATTGGGTTGAAAGAATTGTATTAGGATAAATTGTACGTTGACTGTCGTAAAATGTAAATTGACTATTTACGTGAATAAAACTAAACGAGAATGCACCAAATGTGGTCAACGCTATTTAGGGAGGCTCCATGCACTACCGACTATGGTCTTTTCTTCAGTCTTCGGGCAGCGAGAATTGTATTAAGAGGACAGTATTAAGTATTAGGATTACGCGAATTAGGTTGAAAGAATTGTATTAGGATAAATTGTACGTTGACTGTCGTAAAATGTATTTTGACTATTACGTGAATAAAACTAAACGAGAATAAACCAAATGTGGTCAACGCTATTTAGGGAGGCTCAATGCACTTCTGACTTCTGACTTCTGACTTCTGACTTCGGGCAGCGAGAATTGTAGTAGGAGGACAGAATTAAGTATTAGGAAAGCGGTATTAGGTATTAAGATTAAGTGAATTGGGCGGAGAGAGTTGTATTAGGATAAATTGTACGTTGACTGTCGTGAAATTTAAATTGACTATTTACGTGAATAAAACTAAACGAGAATGAACGAAATGTGGTCAACGCTATTTAGGGAGGCTCAATGGACTACCGACTATGGTCTATTCTTCGGTCTTCTGACTTCTGACTTCGGGCAGCGAGAATTGTATTAGGAGGACAGAATTAAGTATTAGGATTAAGTGAATTGGGTTGAAAGAATTGTATTAGGATAAATTGTACGTTGACTGTCGTAAAATGTAAATTGACTATTTACGTGAATAAAACTAAACGAGAATGCACCAAATGTGGTCAACGCTATTTAGGGAGGCTCCATGCACTACCGACTATGTTCTTTTCTTCGGACTTTCATCTTCCGTCTTCCGTTTTCTGACTTCTGACTTCTAACAAAAAAAATGATGACAAAAAACTACTGGAGCCAGCGCTGGCAAGAAAATAATACGCCTTGGGATATGGGCACTGCTTCTCCTCCCCTTACGGGATATTTGCAACAGGTAACAAACAAGGAGCATCGGATTTTAATACCCGGTGCGGGTAGTAGTCATGAAATTTTGTGGCTGTGGGAAAATGGTTTTAAAAACGCTTTTGTGTTGGATATTGCGCAAGAACCATTGGATATTTTAGCCGATAAACTTCCAGCGGAAGCGGCAAAAAATTTGATGTATGGTGATTTTTTTGAGCATAGTGAAACCTATGATTTGATTGTGGAACAAACCTTCTTTTGTGCATTACCACCAGAATTGCGTATTGACTACGCTAAAAAAATGGCGCAATTATTAAACCCCGGTGGCAAACTGTTTGGTGTTTTATTTGATTTTCCGCTTACTGAAAAAGGACCGCCTTATGGAGGCAACAAAGCGGAGTATTTGGATTATTTTGAACCTATCTTTACCGTGGCAAAAATGGAAAGATGTTATAATTCTATAAAGCCTAGAGCAGATAAAGAGTTATTTTTTGAATTGATTAAGCGTTAGAAATGAATCAAACGGAAGTATTAAATCATCAGCAAGTAGTAGATAAAATTAAGCGCATGGCGTGGCAGATTTATGAAGTACATCAACATGAATCTGAAATCCTATTGGTGGGTATTGCCAAGAGGGGTTTTGCATTAGCTGAACACATTCATCAAGCATTAGCTGAAATTTCTAGTTTAAAAACGCACCTCTTTGCCTTGCATTTAGATAAAGACAATTTGTTGAAAGGTGCTATGCAATTAAAACCAGAAACCTCAAACTTTGAAGGGAAAAGTGTGGTAGTTATTGATGACGTTTTAAATTCGGGAGGCACCTTAATTTATGGTGTAAAATACTTTTTAGATTACCCTGTAAAGCGCATTAGCACGGTGGTACTTGTTGATAGAAATCACAAAAATTATCCTGTAAAAGCAGATTATAAAGGGCTTTCACTGAGTACAAGTTTAAAGGAGCATGTAACGGTGCAAATTGAAAAAGCGCCCTATTCAGTAAGCGTTTCGTAGGCCCACGGTTGTTTCCAACGTTTACCAAAATATTCGTACAGCGTACAAATACCTAGCAACAGCACCATACCATAAAAGCCATCTTCAAAAGGCACGGTAAATATGCGCAAGCCTATCATTTCTTCAGGGTTGTACCATACTATTTCTTCCCGAATGCCGGTACCGGTAAGGATTCCGTTTACAATAAAAAAGGGAATTAATATAATTACATAAGAGGCGTAAAATTTACCCAACCACTTTACTTTCAATACATTTTTGTGCAGCGTAATTAATCCCGCTAAAGCGGCAAACGTAAGTACCGTGTACCATTTATCATGATACACAATGGCAAGTGCCATAGAAAAACCTATTAAAAAATTGCTGATGTGAGGAGTAGCTCGCGCCAAATAATCAGTAGGTACAAAGTAGTTATATACCCTATAAATAAAAATGGAACAAAAGGGTACGATGATGAAAAAAAGCCACTCTCCTAAAGGTAAATTCACAATATATATGCCGCTAAGGTACAGCGGATTAAAGCCCCAAAAACCAAGATTAGTAAAAATAACGTCCCACGCTAAAAAGATGCCACTTACAATAGCTGTGGCTAAAAATAGCGCACCAAAACTTTTGTAATAGGCTACGCGCGTTTCAAAACTTCGCGAAAGCGGCACTAAAAGCGAAGCCGCCATTACCAATAAATAAAGGTATTTTGTTTCTAACACTTAGGCTGACGTTTGTAAATTTTGCTTGGCTCTTTTAACAGATGCGCGCCAATATTTTAAGTTAAACACCAGCATTCCAAAACTTTCTCCTTCGCCTTTTCCCAAATGCTTGTGGTGCATTTTATGAGCAAACCGTACTGCTTCTAAGTAATTATTATTAGTAGCTTTAAACCATTTTAGGCGCTGATGTATAAAAATTTCATGCACTAAAAAATATGCAAAGCCATAGGTGGCAATACCGGCACCAATAGCAACGCTTACGGGTGTTACATACATCATACCCAACATAATGCATAACCAACTAGGCACCGCGAAAATTAAAAAAAAGGCATCGTTTTTTTCAAAAAAACCGGGTTCTTTTTGGTGATGATCTTTATGCAAAAACCAGAGAAATCCGTGCATCACATATTTGTGTGTAAACCACGCTACAAACTCCATGATCCAAAACGTTAAAAAAACAATTAAGGCTATTAGCCAAATACTCATATAAATAAATTTAAAAGCAGAAAAAACGCAATTATCACAAAAAAGTATTTTACGGCAATATTGTTTATATGTAACGCTACGGTACGCTGAAAAACTGATTGCGCAATTAGGGAAACTCCCAACCAGCCTAAATAATTGCGATAAGGTACATAACTCCCTTCCCACACCCAATATTTAAGTTCATCGGCCACAGGTTCAATTAAAAAATCTATAAAAACCATAAGTATTGCTGCCGACCAAATACGCGCTCTTTTAGATTCAAAAATAAAGTGTGAAATAAAACCGGTATTGATGGTCATTAAAAACCAATTGAGCCCAATTACTATGGGAACCCCAAAAAGCTTTGGCCCCAAATTATCCAAGTAAACATAATTGCCAAAGGGAAAACCGGTGAGAATACCTAGGAGCTCTACCAAATAGCCAAGAAAAAAAACAATAAAGAATAAGCGCCAAAATTCCTTGTACGGTCCTTCATTATCAACAAAAATTAAAAAAGCGGTAAGCACTAAATTAAGCGGACTAAGCGCTGCAAATAAATCGACATCTATAAATAATATGCCAATTAAACCCACCACGTGAAAGAGAATTAATATCCAAAATGCGTGTGGCTGAATAAGCCTATAAATTTTTTGCAGCATGCGCTAACCGATAGTGAAATACTAAAAATATGAGTTCAAAGGTAAGGGCAAAAACTAAAGGATTAAAATTAGTGCATAGTGTAGAAAATTACACCAATGCTACCGCAATTTTAGCGCTCAATAAAGCCAAAGGCACTCCTCCACCCGGGTGCACACTTCCGCCACAAAAAAACAAATTGCTAAACTGGCGGCTAAAATTTGGATGCCTTAAAAATGCCGCCATAGTATTATTGCTAGCAGCACCGTAAAGCGCGCCTAAATAGCTACCGGTTTTAGTCTCTATACTGCGCGGGTCAAGCGTTTCTTCAAATTCAATAAGCGCCTCTAAGTTTACACCTAATTGCTTATTTAAATGGTTTAACACACTGGCGCGTATTTGCTTAGTAAGCGCATCCCAATCCTGTTCGTAATTAGCTGGCACATTTACCATTACAAACCAATTTTCACCATACTCCGTTGCATCTCCTGCTTCTTCTTTACTGCTAATATTTACATAAATAGTTGGGTCAGCCGATACATTGTGTGTTTCAAAAATCTGCTTAAACTCTTCTGCATAGTCATCACTAAAAAAAATGTTGTGCAAATCAAGCTGTGGAAATTTTTGCTTTATACCCCAGTAAAAAATAAGGGCAGAGCTGCTTCTTGGTTGCTCCAATGTTTTTTCAGGTGCTTTTGCCAAAGGCATTAATTGCCTATACGTAAGCACCACATCCATATTTGAAAACACTACATCTGCTGCGTAAAAATCATCGGCAGTTTGCACTCCGCTTACTTTTTTACCTTGCTGTTTTATTTCAGTAACCTTTTCATTAAAGTAAAATTCCACTCCCTGTTTTTTGGCAAGTTTAAATAAAGAAGTTGTGATGCTATGCATTCCTCCTTTTGGATAAAAAGTTCCCAAATTATGTTCTAAATGCGGAATTAAACTCATTACACCGGGCGTTTGATAAGGGCTGCTTCCATTATAGGTAGCAAAGCGATTAAATAGTTGCACCAATTTTGGGTCTTTCAATTTTTGCGTGTTTACCTGATGTAAAGTACTTAGCAGATGCAATTTATGCATAGCTCCAAGTGCTTTAAAAACTTCCGGTTTTAGGTAGGTAGCAAATTTATGAAGTGAGCTTTCTAAAAATAAGGTGTAAGTAGCGTCATAAACATCAGCCGCGTTTTTCAAATAACTTTCAATTACCGCTGCCGGTACACCCAATTGCTCTTCCACTTCCAACGCAAACCTACTACTGTCTGCCCAAGCAGTAAGCTCCGTGCCATCTTGCCAAAAATAATTGCACACTACTTTTTTACGGTGATAGGTAAAATAATCGTCTGGATTTTCACCACAAAGGGTAAACAAATCAGTAACCAAATGTGGTAACGTAAATAAAGAAGGGCCGGCATCAAAGCGATAGCCTCCACCTTCAATTAGAGAGATTTTACCACCCGGATAGCTATTTGCCTCAAAAACTTTTACTGCAAAACCCTTATGTGCAAGCCGTATGGAAGCCGCCAAACCCGCAGCACCACTGCCAATTACAATTGCTTTTTTTTTAACTTTAAACAATGAAAAACATTTTAGGCAAAACTAAAGGATAGGTGCTTTGTTTAAATAATAATGAAGGAGATGCTGATGAAGATAAAAAACCTAAACCCCGCTACTAAAGGGCTGTTCATTTTTATAATAGTACTGCTCTCGCTGAGTTTTTTGTTTGCGCCAACTTTAAAACCAATTAATTTAAAGGAGATTAATTTTCACCGCAACGAAAGTGCTCAACTGTATTTTAATAATATTAGAAGTTTTTATTATGATATTAGTCCTGACCCGCGTAGTGGTTTTATTTTATACCGCTTAAAGCGAAGGAATATTGATACCACACAGGTTTGGCTGCAATTTATGATTGTAAATAATCGGAATATTAATGAGAGCTATATTTATGCAAACCTTAGCTTGGCGCATGAACAATGGGATAATCCACGAGTTTTATTTGAAAAGCAGACACAAACGGTACAAGTTTCACTAAATGATTTGAACAATGAAGCGCATTTTTTACTTGCTGAGGATGTTTTTAATGCTTTATTGGCAAATGAGCGCATGTTTTTGATAAACGGAAACGATACAGTTAAAGAATTGTACGCTACCAAATCAGAAAATTTTACCGCTGCCATTGTATTGGAGGACTATTTTAAATTAATTGACAAACTTTAAGTATATATAATATGAGTACGTTTAACGAACTGAATAAAACCGTTCCTAGAAAATATGGATTAATCTTATTTGTGGTTTTCACAGCTTTCTTTTTAATCATGCGGTTTGCTGGTTTAGGTCATATTTATTGGTTACGCTCCTTAAACATTATTATTTTATTAGTAGGAATTTTAGGCGCAATACGCTCCTACAAAGCTAATTCTGACGCCAACGTTTTTGAAGATTTCTTTGATTTTTTCAAAATTGCTATGCGTACTGCACTTATTGGTATTGGGCTTTTTGCTATTGCTTTGGCCTTGTATTTAGATTTAATTGATAAAGCTTTTATGGCCGAATTACAGGAGATGGAAAGTTTTGGTGGATTAATTAGTCCTGTTTCGGTTTCCTTTTTAATCTTTTTTGAAGGTATGGGTAGCGCATTTTTGTGTTCTTACGTAGGCATACAATTGTTAAAAACACGCACCGTAGAAAAACCGGTAGATACGAAGGAAGAGCATCGTAAAGAATTTAATAGTTCAAAGTAATTAATTTTGAACTCTACTCGAAAAACCCATTAATTTAGTTTAATGGGTTTTTTATTTGAATAGTGGTAAACTTTTTAATTTTTATAATGTATTACTATAAACTAAATATATTTCAATTATGAAAAAGATACTAATGATCGCTACCGTAGCCGGTGCACTAATGTTCTCAACTAGTTCTTGCAGCAAAGAAACCACTTGTGAATGTACTACGTTCGAAATTCAAGAAGATGGTACTAAAGTAAAACAAGGCGATACTGAAACACGTGTTGTAGAAGAAGAAGATGCAGATTGCACCCGCTTTGATAAGTATAATGATAACACAATTACAAACGATACTTCCGTTGAATGCGAAGAAAAAGTATTTGACTAATCAGTTTTTCTTAAAAAAACGACAGAAGTCCGCTTAGCTTAACTGTTAAGCGGATTTTTTATTTAAAGGTAATTTCTTCTACTACCCTACTTTTCAACTTCTGATTAATGCGCTGCGCCAATTCAGTTTTACGCATACTTAATTCATTACGTATGGTGGATGAATTTACCCAAACAAGTAAATATCCTTTGCTAAATCTAATTTTAGTGGTACGGTTGTTAATCGCGGCTCCAGCTAATTCCTCCCATCGGGCAAAAATTTCGCGCTCCGTGTATTTATCCTCTAAACCGTAAGCTCTTAAAAAAAGCTTTAAAACGGCAGAAACACTGTTATCATCTTGATTCATGTACACTTCCGTTTTTAATTATAAATACCTTGGCGGGCGCTTGCAATTCGTTAACTATGCTTAACGTACGTTCTTCGTGTGTATCGGTTATAAAAATTTGACCAAACGCTTCTTTACCAACCAAGCCGATAAGTTGCTGCACACGCTGTGCATCCAATTTATCAAAGATATCATCCAATAATAAAAAAGGACTTACACCCTGCTTATCCTTTATAAATTCGTATTGCGCTAATTTTAAAGCTATTAAAAATGATTTCTGCTGCCCCTGAGATCCAAATTTCTTCATGGGTTTGTTGTGTAATAAAAAAACCAAATCATCCTTGTGCGTGCCTACTCCTGTGTATTGATTTATTTTATCCTTCTGCACATTTTCCTTTAGCAAGGTCTCCAAATCACTCTCAAGCAATTGAGATTTATACTCCAATCCTGCCACCTCTTCTTCGTGTGCCAACCAAGTGTAATAGGTTTTAAGCTTTTGTGCCAATTGTAGAGTAAACTCCTTACGTTTATCAAAAATGTACACACTTAATTGCGCCAATTGAAAATCAAAAGCTTCTAAACTACCGGAATCAAACGTACGGTTTGCGGCAAAATATTTTAATAAAGCGTTACGCTGTTGCAAAGCCTTATTGTATTTCAGCAACTTATCTAAGTATATAGGGTCGCTTTGCGCGATAACTCCGTCCATAAACTTACGCCTAGTTTCAGAGCCTTCAGTAATTAAATCTCTATCGTACGGTGAAATTATTACACAAGGGAAACCACCAATGTGATCTGCTAAGCGATCATATTCTTTTTTATCTTTTTTAAATATTTTTTTCTGCCCGCGTTTTAGTCCACAATAAATTTGATGCGCAGATTCATGCACCGTCATACTTGCGTCCAACATCATAAAAGGAGCTTCGTCTTTTATGTTTTGTCCGTCAATAGAATTTAGGTAACTTTTGGTAGTAGATAGGTAATGCAGGGCATCCAACACGTTGGTTTTACCACTACCATTTGGGCCAACAAAGCAGTTGATTTTAGGACTAAAATCGAAGGTTGCTTCGGTCCAATTTTTAAAATTTAAAAGATGAAGACTGTTAATGCGCATAAACATTGACAAAATTAAGGCTTAACCAATAGTTTAAGTATGTTGATGGAGTGGAAAAAAAATTTATTTTTGCGCCTCTTAAAGAAAATCGGTTTTACCCATGGCAAAAAAGCAACAGCAAGAGGACGAAGTATTGGTAGATGTTGGCCAATCGCTTAGCAATGCAGAAAAGTATTTTGAAGAAAACAAGCAAACTATCTCTATTATAGTAATAGCCTTAGTGGTTTTAGTAGGTGGCTATTTTGCTTACAATGAGTATTATAAAAAGCCTTTAGAGAAAGAAGCACAAGTTGCAATTTTTAGCGCACAGCAAAGTTTAGAAGCAGATTCTTTACAAGCAGCACTTGATGGAACCAATGGTAACATGGGCTTTTTAGATGTAGCAGACGAGTTTGGCGGTACTAAAGCTGGTAATCTTGCTAATTATTATGCAGGAGTAGCGTACTTAAACTTAGGTCAGTTTGAAAACGCCATTGAGTATTTAGATAAATTTAGTAGCGATGACCCTATTTTAAGCGTAATAGCTAAGGGCGCTATGGGCGATGCCTTTTTAGAATTAAATCAACCGGAAGAAGCTTTGGATTATTATACAAAAGCGGTAAACGGTGAGGACAACAATTTTGTAGTGCCTATTTACCTTCAAAAAGCAGCCATTTTAGCGGAAGCAGAAGGTAAATTAGATGTATCTAAAAAGCACTTTACCAGAATTAAAAAAGACTTCCCTAAATCTCCGGAAGCACTTTCTGCTGATAAGTATTTAGCTCGCCTAGACGCGAAAATGGCCAAGTAAATGGCTACAAGCGGTACCAATCTTTCAGCGGTAGATTTTTCTGCCTTACCCGATGTATCTAACATGCGGTTTGGCTTGGTGGTGGCAGAATGGAACGCTGATATTACTGAAAATTTGTATCAGGGTGCTTTTGATACTTTGATACAAGCGGGCACTCCGGCCAATAAAATTACCCGTGTAAATACACCCGGTACTTTTGAATTGCCTTACGCAGCAAAATTGCTTTGCAAAAAGGGTGATTTAGACGCCATTATAGTAATTGGCACCGTAATACAAGGCCAAACAAAGCATTTTGATTTTGTGTGCCAAGGAGTAACTCAAGGGATAATGCAGCTGAATATAGACTATGATACGCCCGTTATTTTTTGCGTACTTACCGATAATACCAAACAGCAAAGCATTGATCGTTCAGGCGGCATTCACGGAAATAAAGGCGTAGAATGCGCGGTGGCTGCTATTAAAATGGCAAATCTTTTGGGTAATTTCTCTTTATAAGAGTTCCTGCATTCTATAAACTTTCTGGAGCAAGCATAATCCACTTAAAACGATAAATGTGTTTATTTGCTACGTTTTAGTATGTGAATCCTAATTTTTTTTAAACATGACAAGAAGTGAACATCTTGAATTCTGTAAAATTTGCACCCAACGGAAGCTTGATTTAAAAACCGGTTTACTATGCTCTTTAACTGGGAAAATAGCCGATTTTGAAGATTCTTGTATTCATTTTCACAAAGATGAACATGCAGAACAAAAAGAATTTGAAAGAAAAATGGCGGCTACCGGTGATTATGAATCGGGTGACGCGATGGATTACGCAAAAAACAAAAGGGTGGGTACGTTCATTTTCTTTATTGGTATTGGTATCACTTTTTGCACTTATTTATATGCCGATGTTTTCGGGTTTTATGTGGTTACATACGGTACTATTATTTATGGAGCTGTTCAGTATTATAGAGGTGTACAGCAGGAAAAAATTGCTATGGAATATGAAGAACGTAAAACTAAACAACCACATGATTAATGTTCTTCCACAAAAGGATTTAGGGACTTTCTAATATTATTGTTTAAGCTTTTATGACTTAATGTTACTATTATGAGAAAACTGTACTGCTTGTATTGTTACTGTTATTAGTTTAGCTTTATCAGAAATCCATATTAAAAGCCAAAATTTTTGAAACAATTCGGAATAGAATTTTTATCCATATTCATAGCGGTAATTTCTGCCTTTGCCCTTAATAATTGGAATGAAAACCGAAAGGCAAGTAACTCAGAAAATAAAATATTAATTGAAATTGCCAATGGTTTAGAAAAGGACTTGGAAGACCTGCGTCTCAATAAAAAAGGACATGGCAAGGGTTTACGCGCCTGTAATTATTTTAGAAAAGCCATTGAAGGAAAAGATGTTGACCCAGACTCAGCAGTAGTTCACTATATGCAAGTTACGCGCGATTTTATTTCCATACAAAACACAGCTGGCTACGAAACACTAAAGTCTCGCGGTTTAGAATTAGTGCAAGATGATTCTTTGCGCTTAGAAATTATTTCACTGTATGAATATGATTATGACATCCTACGTAAGCTAGAGGAAGACTATGCAGAAATGCAATTTGAAGCTAGCTTTAACAAAGCGATAACCAAAAGCCTCGCACCCAATTTCATTTTTGATGAAAACAATGTTTTAGTAGGAATGAACCTACCAATTAAAATGAGCAAAGAGGATAAACAATTGTTTTTAATCTATCTGTTTAAAATTCAAGCAAACCGCTATTTTATTAAAACCTACTACAATGAAATTGAGGAGCACGTAATTGCTGTTAGAAAATTTATTTTAGAAGAAGTAAGAGACTAATCTCGATGTATCAACCTTTTTAAACTTCAAATTACCCCTATTAACATTTATCGATCCTTATTCTTACAGTTCCCCTAAATTGCCTACTGCTAAAGAAACGCTTGTATTTTACAGAACTTTAAAGTTATACTCTTGAGTGGTGCTTAATAAATGTGCACATGACGTTAACCCTTTGAAAGTGTAATTATTAAGCAGTTGATACCAAGCACCTTTACAAAGCATGGATATGGTATGGTTCTCTACTTCAACATTCTTGCTTTATCTACTAAGGTTAAAAGTTCTGCCTTGTCTCCATGCGGATCAAAGTTGGATGCATCATAAATATAATCTTTGGCACTTTGAAAATCAGCCGTACCCTTAAAGGGCGATTCTCGTAAAAGCATACCAAAGGCCGCTACCCCCGCTGAAAACCGCATACTTTCACTAGCCTGAGCAAAAGTATTTCCTGCATCATGTACAGCTAATTGCAATACATTACTATTAGATTCAGTGGGTTTTTTGTATCTAAAATCAATGGTAAAAACTTCAGCTTGTTTCCAATTTACATTTTCTACCGGCTCAATTTGATAAAGAGCCGTTACGGTTTGCCCAGCGCCAAGTTCACCAGCATCCTTACTATCATCTTCAAAATCTTGCTGATTTAATAAACGATTTTCGTATCCTATTAATCGGTATTTGGAAACGATAGCTGGATTAAACGTAACCTGCACTTTTACATCTTTAGCTACTGTAAAAAACTTATAAAATTCGCGCACAAAAACTTTTTCGCCTTGCGCATCAGAATCAATATACTCGTACGTTCCATTGCCATGATTGGCTAATTGCTCCATACTACCATCATGATAATTACCTGTGCCAACGCCACATACTGTTAAAAAAACTCCTTCATCTCGCTTTGTTTCAATCAAATTTATTAAGTCGTTTTGAGAACTTACGCCTACGTTAAAATCACCATCTGTTCCTAAAATCACACGGTTATTTCCCCCTTGTTTAAAACTACGATTGGCAAGTTCATACGCTGTTTTAATGCCTTCCGCACCTGCCGTTGAACCTCCAGAACCTAATTTACTAATTGCTAATAGTATTGCTGACTTATTATCTCCCGAGGTTGGCTGTAACGCTATGCCCGCTTTACCTGAGTAAGTTACTATAGATATGTGGTCATTTGCATTCAATTGCATAACCAACTTACTAAAAGCCAGTTTTAATAGGCCAAGCTTATCATCACTACTCATAGAACCTGACACATCAATTAGAAACACAAAATTTGAAGCCGGACGCGGGTTTGGTAAAGCAGCGCCTCGCATACCTATACGCATTAACTTATGATTATTTTCCCATGGACATTCGGCCACTTCTCCGTTTAAGGCAATAGGTACATTGCCCGTTGGTAAGGGATAATCAAATTCAAAATAATTTAAAAATTCTTCAATGCGCACCGCTGAAACAGGAGGTAATTGATTTTGATTTTTCAAAAATCGCCTTACGTTCGCGTAGGAGCCGCCATCGGCATCAATAGAAAATGTGGAAATAGGGTTGTCAGAAACGCTTATGAAAGGATTGTCTGTATAGCTATTGTATTCTTCGCCATCTGTGGGTTCAACATAGTTTGAACTTGGGTATCCAGAACTATAATTATCAGTTTCTAGTTGGCAAGAAATTACCGTAGCTATGGACAATAAAAGTAGGTAAGCTTTTTTCATAAGTATAATAAGTTGATTACAACATTACTCACGCTAAAAAATAAAGAAGGGTTTGGTTTAGTACATTATTATCTAGCGTTAAAACGTTTCACCCCCATACATAAACCTCTCTTAAAGTACTTATTTTCAAAGTATTATCTACTTATACCATACCATTAAAAAAGCTTAGGTTGCTTTAAGAAACGTCATGATCTAATAGAGTAAGCTTACTCTTATCCACGCATATTGAAGCTAATTTCAAATTGGTTTCAAGCATAAAATTTTTAAATACAGGAAAAACAGACGAAGTGTAAACTCAAAATTTAGGTATTAATATTTTCATTTGAATTTAATTTCTTGCAGCTTACATTGCTTAATGCACTTTACGATGAGAATAGAAATCTATATATATGCGCTACTTTTTACACATAGCCTTTGATGGCAGCAAATACAGTGGTTGGCAAAAACAAGTAAACACGCAAAACACGGTACAAGAAGTAATAGAGCAAACGCTGTTTAAACTTTTTAAAAAGCACATGACCGTTTACGGCTGTGGGCGTACCGATGCAGGAGTACACGCTAGCCAATATATAATGCACGTTAACCTAGATGAGGCACTCACTTTTGATTTGAAATTTAGGTTGAATAAAAATCTACCCGATGATATTAGTGTTTTTGAAATAATTGAGGTTACAGAACAGCATCATTGCCGGTATGATGCGGTAGCACGTACGTATGATTATTTTATACATTGGAAGAAAGATCCAATACTCATTCGTTATAGCTCCTTTTATGATGATTTAACGTTGGATTTTCAACTAATGAAAGAAGCAACGCAGTTAATCTTGCAAACTAATGATTTTAAACCTCTTTGCAAGCAACCTAATTTATATGAAAACACCTTGTGTGCTGTAAGTGCTTGCAATTTATTTATAAATGAAGCCGAAGGCCGGTTGCGGTTTACCATTACTAGCAATCGATTTTTGAGAGGTATGGTAAGGCTTTGCGTTTTCTTTTTGCTACAAGTGGGCAGGGGAAAAATTACTCTAGTGGAATTTCAAGAAATTTTAAGTCAAAAAAAGCTGCTAAAGCAAACGCAACCTGCACTCCCCAATGGCTTATTTCTTAGCAAAGTGGACTATCCTTTTTTACAATTGGCAGATGCGCATCACTTGATTAAAATGATGAAAATTGGGTTGGACTGATTGGATGAAGCAAGCTTATATCATCTTATCCTTCAACCAACTCCCCGTATAAATCATAGTCCGTAGCCTCAGTAATTTTCACTTCTACAAAATCTCCCACCCTTAAAAATTCCGTTTCAATCAATACTTCATTATCTACATCAGGAGAATCATATTGAGTGCGGCCTACAAAAAATTCGCCTTCTTTTCTATCTATCAATATGCGGTACTGATTCCCCACCATTTTAGCGTTTAACTCTAGCGATATTTGCTGCTGTACCGCCATTATTTCTTCCGCTCGTTGCTCTTTTACCTCCTGTGGCACATCATCTTCTAAATTATACGCATGGGTATTTTCCTCATGGCTGTAAGTAAAACAACCCAATCGCTCAAAGCGCATATCCTTTACCCATTGCTTTAAGGTTTGGAAGTCTTCTTCGGTTTCACCAGGATACCCTACAATTAAGGTAGTTCTTATAGCCATATCCGGCACTTTGGCTCGCATTAAATTTAAAATTCTATTGGTCTTTGCCATGGTTGTTCCTCTGCGCATAGACTTTAGAACAGGATCAGCAATATGCTGTAGCGGAATATCAATGTAGTTGCACACTTTTGGCTCTTCTCTAATCACGTCCAACACATCCTCCGGGAAACCGGCTGGAAATAAATAATGCAAGCGAATCCAATCAATACCCTCCACTTTTACTAGCTCCTTAAGTAAACGGCCTAACTCACGTTTTTTGTAAATATCTAAACCATAATAAGTTAAATCTTGAGCAATTAAAATTAACTCCCGCACACCTTTGGCAGCTAAGTTTTGCGCTTCTTTAACCAAGTTTTCAATTGGAGTAGATTTATGGCCACCGCGCATAAGCGGAATAGCGCAAAAACTACACGGACGGTCGCAACCCTCCGAGATTTTTAAATACGCATAATGCTGTGGCGTGGTTACTAAGCGTTCTCCAACCAATTCCTTTTTGTAATCGGCACGCAGAGCTTTTAAAAGTTTGGGCAATTCTCTCGTTCCAAAATAACGGTCAATATTTGGAATTTCCTTTTGCAATTCCGGTTTGTAGCGCTCGGATAAACATCCGGTAACGAATACTTTATCTACCTCTCCCCTTTCCTTTTTATCAGCATAATGCAAAATGGTGTCAATAGATTCTTGCTTCGCATTATCAATAAATCCACAGGTATTAATTACTATAATATTTCCCTCATCTTCTTCGGCTGCTTCGTGGGTAACCTCCTTTCCATTCGCTTTTAATTGGCCCATTAAAACCTCACTATCATAGATGTTTTTAGAACAACCCATGGTTATAATGTTGATTTTATGTTGCTTAGTAGTTTTCGTTCTCATAGTTATCGTAATCCAAATGCATTAAGGGAGTAATCCTCGTTTCCTTGTGAAATACCAAACAACAAACGTACTCCAATGGTATTGCCGCTTAATGTATTATTTATGTTATTTTTAAAATCATTTACATGATAGCTTGCACCCAATCCTACGTAGGCGCTGCGTCTGTAATAAAATCTATATTCAAAGCCCACTGAAGCATCCACACTGCTTAAAATAACCGCATTAGATTCTTCATCTTCATCGGGCAAACTGTTTGCCACCGCTTCTATTCCGCTGTAACCTACGCCAATACCTACTGATAATTCGTGTCTTTCGTTACGCAAAAGCACTCTACTACCGTTTGCCAAAAAACTAAAATGCACAAATCTTTCTGTAGTCACTAAAGTATCAGCTTGCAACACTTTGTAGGTTTGTGGTGCTGGTAAAAAGTGAACGGTTATACTTCCCGTAGCTCTCCAATAATTTTCTGATACACCCGCTTGCAAACCTACTCCGGGATGTATTCCCAAGGCTTCAATATTTCCTTGCGGAATCCAAGTGCTTAAAAAAAGTGCTCCTTCACCACGAAATTCTCGTGCTCGTGCTTTTTTCATTTCGGTGTAGTTTTGAATCAACACGGTGGGAGTTGTAACAAAATCAGCTTTTTGCAAAGACTTAAACAAAGGTTTTTCACGATGCGCTAAAAATAACGCCATATTATAACTAAAAGTCCCTTCATTTTTAGTTTGAGCCACTTGTAAAGCTTTAGTTTTCAAAGCATTCCAAAAAGCACTTTCCTCTCTACTTTGTCCATTACGGTATAAATACAAAGCACTTGCAGATGTTTTTCGCACACCTTTATCGTTTGTATAAGGAAGTTGATGACGATTTGAGTACCACGCAATAAACTCCAAATCATACAGCAAATCTTGAATACTTGCTAGGCTATCAAATTCAATGGAATAAAGTGTTTTTAAGCTAAGCACATAAAAATTAGGACAAGCAGCATCCCATGTTTGAAAAACAGCTAGGGCACTATCTTCCTTATTTTCCGCAATTAAAGCCGGCCAAAGTTTTAAGTTTCGCTCGTTTATATGTTCGCAATCAAAATCAGATTTACCTAAATATTCTAAAAAAGGATCACCGGAACCTTGTGCGTTTAAAAATACGCAACCTGCAAAACTCAAAAGAAAAAGCATCAATTTCATGCGCCAAATAAACTGTCCACAAAAGCGTGGCGATCAAAAATCTGCAAATCATTAATACCCTCACCTACACCAATATACCTTACGGGAATGTTAAACTCGCTACTTACACCAATTACTACACCACCTTTAGCGGTGCCATCAAGCTTGGTAAGTGCTAAAGAAGTTACCTCCGTAGCTTTGGTAAATGCCTTTGCTTGTTCCAATGCGTTTTGACCGGTAGAAGCATCTAGCACTAGCATTACATCATGTGGTGCATCAGGAATTAGCTTTTGCATTACGCGTTTTACTTTGCTAAGCTCGTTCATCAAATTTACTTTGTTATGCAAGCGTCCGGCAGTATCAATAAGCACTACATCAGCATTTTGTGCTATGGCAGATTGCAAGGTATCATACGCTACCGAAGCAGGATCTGAACCCATAGCTTGCTTTACAATGGGTACACCTGTACGTTCACTCCAAATGGTAAGTTGATCTACCGCTGCGGCTCTAAAGGTATCCGCGGCACCTAGCACTACACTCTTTCCCGCCTCTTTAAATTTATAGGCTAACTTACCAATAGTGGTAGTTTTGCCCACTCCATTAACGCCTACCACCATTATTACAAAAGGCTTTTTACCCTCTTGCATATATAAAGTATTGCTATCATTTGCTTGCTCAGAAAGTAAAGTTGCAATTTCCTCCTTTAAAATGGTGTTTAGCTCTGCGGTATTTACATACTTATCTCGCGCTACTCTTGCCTCTAATTTCTCAATAATTTTCACGGTAGTGCTTACACCCACGTCAGATGAGATTAACACTTCTTCCAGGTTATCAAGCACTTCATCATCTACCGTACTTTTACCTACAACCGCTCTGCTAAGTTTGGAAAATACGTTTTCTTTTGTTTTTTCCAGGCCTTGGTTTAACTGTTCTTTTTCCTTTTTAGAGAAAATATTCTTTAAAAAACTCATTGGGTTGATTTAAAGATGCAAATATCTATAATAAAGCGGTAACCCGCCCTTATAACTGATATAAGAACACTATTGTAAAAAAAATAACATTTGCTTTGTATTATTGCTAGTATTAATGGTTAAGCATTGAGACTATGAAAATATTTGGAAGCCTGCTGCTAATACTTTCCACATTTTATTCATCTGCACAAACTGATGAATGGTTTGATTATCAACCCCTTAAATCTAAAGGATCGGTGCCTTCTGATTTTACGAAAGACTTTTTTGAAAAATTAGAAAAGCATGACGCTAAAGCAAATGAACTTGAGAGTAGAATAGAAAGAATCCGCGCAAGCGACTTTTACATAAAAAGTACTTATGACATTCGTGAGCTTTTAAAAAGTGGAAGTGTTTTTTATGGAGATACAGTAACACTTTACTGCCGCACGATATTGAATAAACTGTTAAATGATTTTCCGGACTTACAAAAAGAGATTCGGTTATACTTAGTAAAAGACCCTGAACATAACGCCTACACCACTGATGATGGGATTATTTTTGTAAATACAGGTTTATTGGCGCAACTAGAAACAGAAGCGCAGTTAGCGTTTGTGCTGGCACATGAAATAGTTCATTATGCTGAAAATCATATTTTGGATCAATACTTAGAATTTGAAAAAATTAAAAGTGATTATAGTAAATATGGCGGTGTAAGTAATCTTACTAAAATGAATTCTATGAGTCATTTTAGTAAAAATTCAGAACTTGAAGCCGATAGACTGGGCTATACCAAATACTTTAAAAATTCCGGCTATAATATTTCCGCTCCAAATCAGCTAATGGATATTATGCTATATTCTTATTTACCCTTCAATGAAATTCCTCTATCACAAGATTTTTTAAATATTGCTTCTCTTAGAATTCCGCCTGACTTTTACAGAGAAGAAGTAACGAATATTTCTGCCATTGAAAATTATAATGATAGCCTGAGTTCACATCCTAATATTAAGAAAAGAAGATCAACCATGTTGTATCTAATTAAGGCTGATTCAGGAGGAGAAGACTTTATAATATCTAAAGATTGGTTTTTACACTGCCGAAAGATTTGCAGATTTGAGAACACACGGGTTTTTGTAACAAACCGACAATATGAAAAAGCTATTTATAACAGCTACCTGTTGCTATTAAAAAATCCGCAAAGTAAATTTCTTAAAAAATCAATTGCTAAAAGTTTATATGCCTACAGCGCATACGCCAATAAAAGTGAACTTGGTGAAATTAAAACGTATTGGGCTGATGTAGAAGGGGAATCGCAGCAGGTTTATTTTATGTTAAATAGTATGAGTAATGCGGAGCTAAATGTAACTGCCTTAGTTTGGATTTTATCCTTACGCAAAGAGTTTCCAAATGATTTATACTTAGAAATGGCGTACAAAAGATGTTTAGATAATCTGGTTTACGACAATAGATACACTTTTGAAAATTTTTCTTCAGAAACCTATGAATCAGCACTTTCTCGTATAGCAGACCAGAAAAAAAATGAAGATACTGTAAGTATATCCCGTGGTAATTCTAAAGTAGCCAACATAAAGATGAAAAAACAATCATCTGAAAATTACATAACAGAAGATTTTACCAAATATGCATTATCCGACTTTGTAAATGACTCCAGTTTAAAAGCAGATTTTGAAACAAGAAATACAACTCAGGCGGAAAACAAAAGAATTTCTACCATTAATGCGCGTAGAAAACCAGTTGCCAAAAAAGATATTTATGATAAAAACATAGCTTTAGGAATAGACAAAGTAATATTTACTAATCTTCAATATCTTAACATTACCGACAATGATGGTTTTTTGAAACCACAATTAGAAAAGTCAGTAAAAAATCAAAAAAAATATCAAGCTAAAATTGAGGATTTGTCAGAAAAGTTGAAGCTCGAAACAGTTTTTTTGGAACATGAAAGCATAAATACTAAGGATGCTGTTGAATTTAACCATTATGCGGCTATAAACAGTTGGTTAAAAGAACGTATGAATCATCAAAATACAGGTGTTTTAGTTAGTGAAATAGATTATATAGACGCTGCAAAAGTCTTTTATCAAACGGATAAAGTTGTGCTATCAGGAAATCGTACGTTTAAAGATAAAAATCTTAATACGATGCGTTTATACGGAACAGTAATGTATTCAATTTTTGTATATCCAATGATGCCATATTTATATGCTAAGGCATTTACTCCTGACTATTATTCTTATAACTATTACTATGTGTTTGATTTAAATAATGGAAATGTAATACTAGCTGAAACTACTTCTCAAAAAAATAGCGATGCATCAGATGTTATAAATAGTACCATCTACAACAATTTATTACAAACAAAGGAAAAGCCTCAACCAAATTATGAATAAACAGATACTAAATTTATCTCTTACCATTGGAGTGCTTCTTTTTGTATTAGCAGCTAAATCTCAATCAATTCCGGGGTATTTAGGCAGCAGAACAGCCATAGGCTATACACTACAGTTTGTTCCAAATTTTTTACCAGGCAATTATAATTCATCTAATGCAGATGAAAACGCAGTAGAAGGCACCTCAAAGCAAAAATTTTTTAATGGCTTTAGCACTGTTCATTTTATTAATGTAGAATATGTACTATCAAAAAGAACAAGTATTATCAGCAATACTGGTTTTAGTAGAGCATACTATATTCCACCAGGTTTAGAAAGTTATCGTGATGTTTTTTACGAATCACGACCCGGCTTAACCAGTATTCCCATTATTTTTGGTTATAGATGGTATTCAAAGAAATTAGCTCCTATAGGTACTTTTTTTGAATTAAATGCGGGGTATCAAATTATCAATCCCGATGACTTTTCCTATTCAGGAAATTTCACAAACACATCTTCTACCAACGGATCTGTTTTTGCAAGCGAAACGATTACACCTGATATTACCGGAGCATTTTTAACGGGTTTAAAATTTGGAAGGAGCAATGTGTTTTTTGATAAACTTAAAGTTGATTTCTACGGTGGTTTCTCCTTACAATATAGAGGAATAGGTAAAAGCTACACGCTATTAGGCTATAGTGTAGATGATTACACTAGTGATACGCGCAATGAAAACCCTTATTTGGCAGGAAATGTTAAAGACACTCAAGAAAGATTTGAAGCAAAAGCCAGAGGTAGGATGTTTGGTTCGTTTTGGGGATTTACAGGTTTGTCTTTTAGCATTTTACCTTAATCTTACATGCCTTAAAATTGAAATACTACTAAGTTGATTAGCATATAGTCCATTTAACTTAAAGGTAATCAATTTTCTATCTACCAATTTAACTTTCGGCTTATATTAAAGCGGTAACCCGCCCTTATAACTGATATAAGAACACTATTGTAAAAAAAATAACATTTGCTTTGTATTATTGCCCTTATCATTTACCAAAGTACTAATTATGAAATATTATGGAAGCCTATTGCTTCTCCTGTTGGTTTTTTTCGCAGCGGCTCAAGAAAATCCGTGGTACGACTACCAACCTATCCAATCAAAAGGACCTGTACCCAAAGATTTTACCGACAACCTATTAGCTGAACTTAAAAAAAGTGATGCCAAAGCAAAGGGTAGAGATACTCGAAAAGAAAGAAATAGAGCTGAGGATTTTTATTTGAAAAGTACGTATGAGATACGCAACTTGCTCAATTCCGGTCGTATTTCTTATGGTGATACAGTTTCTCTTTACTGCCAATCGGTGTTAGATAAAGTATTAAAAGACTTTCCTAAGCTGCGGAAAGAGATACGGTTATACGTAAATAAAAATCCTCAACACAATGCATTCACTACGGATGAGGGAATCATATTTGTAAATACCGGCCTACTGGCTCAATTAGAAACAGAAGCACAACTGGCTTTTGTTTTAGCGCATGAAGTGGTACACTATGCCGAAAATCACGTGATAGATGAATATCTTGAGTTTGAAAGAATTAAGGATGAAGATGACGAGTATGATAATTTATCAAGAGATGAAAAGATTAGCTCCATTAGTCGCTTTAGTAAAGATTCCGAACTAGAAGCTGATGCGTTAGGATACAAACGTTATTTCAAAAATTCAGGGTACAGCAATGCTGCTCCCAATCAGCTTATGGATATTATGCTTTACTCCTACTTACCTTTTAATGAAATTGAAGTAAAGCCTGATTATTTGAATATTGCTTCACTTAAAGTGCCTGTGAATTTTTATAAGGAAAAAGTAGAAGATATTTCTGCTATTGAAGATTATGACGATAGTGAAAGTACACACCCAAATATTAAGAAACGTAGATCTACAATGCTTCAAACTACTTTAGGTGATGTAGGCGGTGAAGATTTTCTTATTTCTAAGGATGCTTTTATGTACTGCCGTAAATTATGCAGATTTGAAAATACAAAAGTATTTGTTGCACAGCGCGATTATGAAAAGGCCATTTACAACAGCTATTTGTTGTTGCTTGAAGAGCCGGAAAGCAAGTTTCTCAAAAAGTGCATTGCTAAAAGTTTATACGCTTTTAGCACCTATGCAAATGAAAATGAGCTAGAGGATATTCAAACTGATTTTGAAGATATTGAAGGTGAGTCGCAACGGGTGTATTTCATGTTGAGTGAAATGACCAATGCTCAGTTAAACGTTACCGCAATGGCGTGGATACTTGCTCTTAAAAACGAATATCCGGAAGATGTCTATTTAAAAAAAGCCTATGAACGGTGCTTAGATGGGCTGGTGTATGAAAACGATTTTGTGTATGAAGATTTTTCTTTTGAATCATTTGAGGCAGTAAAAGCACGTGTAGAAGCACAAATGGCCGCTGACACATTGAAAACGCAAACTTCCAATAGTAAAGTAGCCAACATTAAAAAGAAGAAACGTGAAGTAGAAGGAGCTATTGGTCAAGATTTTACCAAATATGCGTTAGCCGATTTTATTGGTGACAGTACCTTAAAAGCTGATTTTGAAAGAAGAGATTCTAACAAAGAAGAACAGCGTGATATTTTTGCTTTTACCAACAAAACCAAAAAGGGAGATAAAAGCAGTATTTATGACGATAACTTGGCTCTAGGGATTGATAAAGCGGTATTTGTGAATCCTCGGTACTTAAGTATTTCTGATTATTACAGCTCTACTGAGTTGGAGCGTGAAAAAACAATAGCAAATAGAAATGCTTATCGTGAAAAAATAAGAAGCTTAGGAGAAAAAGTAAAGCTTAAAACGGAGTTTTTGGAGCACGAAGAAATAGAAACAGGTGATGCTGTAGAGTTTAATCACCACGCGGCTATTAGTGCATGGCTAAACGAACGTATGAGCCATACCAACACTGGCGTTTTGGTAAGCGAAACTGATTATATAAATGATGCGAAAAGCTACTACAATACAAACAAGATTATATTTACGGGAAACTATACTGTTAAAGAAACAGATTTGAATGTTTTGGGTATATACGGCACTTTATTTTACTCTCTTTTCGTATATCCGGCCATTCCGTATTTATATAGTCAAATGTTTACACCAGATTACTACTCCTTCAATTTTTACTACGTTTTTAATTTAGATAATAGCGATGCAATACTTGCTGAAAATACCTACTATCAAAATCCTGACTCACAAGATTACTTGAAAAGTATGCTGTACAATAATTTGCTACAAACTAAAAGCAAACCAACAAGAAACTAGTAATTATGAAAAATATCTTACAGAACATACTGTTAGCAGGTTTAGTTTTTAGTGCATTTTTGATGCAAGCACAAAACGTACCCGGTTATCTGGGAAGTAGGCTGTCAATAGGATACTCGCTACAATTCACACCAAATTTTTTCTTAGGTAATTTTAATTCTCCGGGAGACCCAGTTAGGGCTGATGACTTCAACAATCCTGAAAAGACTTTCTATGGATTTAGCACGGTGCATTCGTTAAGTACTGAATATGTACTTTCAAAAAAACTAAGTGTATTAGTAAATATTGGTTATAGCAAAGCGTATTACTTACCACCTGATTTTGCAAATTCAATTTCAGGTGATATGAATTATGAAGCGCGTCCAGGGTTAACAAGTATTCCAATTATAATGGGTACTCGATGGTACCTTCAACAATTAGCTCCAGTAGGATCTTTTTTTGAATTAAATCTTGGCTATCAAATAATTAATCCAGATGATTTTACTTATTCGGGCTCTTTTTATTCTAATGTAAGCGGCAGCACGGTAATGGTTTCTGAAAAAACAATTACACCAAGTACTACTGGAGCATTGCTTGGCGGTTTAAAGTTTGGTAAAAGCAGAGTATTTTTTGATAGGCTTAAGGTAGATTTTTATGCAGGTTTTTCTTTGCAGTATAGAGGAATGAGCAGTAGCTATACGGCCATAGGTGGTGTAGTAGATGAGTTCTCTGATGAATTTAATAATAGTGAAAACCCTTATATACTTGGTAATGTTGAAGTTACCCAAAATGGTTTTGAAGATAAAGCACGAGGAAGAATGTTTGGTGCCTTTTTTGGGTTTTCAGGTGTTACTTTTAGCTTTATACCGTAAAAAAAGATTTTAAGAAATATAAAAAGGCCATTTGAACAATAGTGTTCAAATGGCCTTTTTTCAGTACCCGTTGGTCTATTTAATACTGTGTGTATTGTAATACATAACTCTAACCCCCTCACTATTTATATGGTTTTAGGTGCTGTGTATATTGTGCAAATTGAGACATTAGAAATTCTGTAAACCTGAGTTCGATTAATACTAAAATAAACTAATCTGATAATTAGTGGTTTAATAGCTCAAAAACAACAAGCGAGCCCCCCAACCTCCGAAGGGGGAGTAGCGACACATGCAGCAAATTCCCCCGCCTTGGCGGGGTTGGGGGGCTTTAAGAAGTTTAGATGCTCATATTCAGTTATATAAAAATCGAACTCAGGTTATAACAAACTATCTCACCGGCAGTATAATGTTTATCTAAAGTTACAGGACTAATGCCAATTACCGTGAAAAATATTGCATTACAAAATGTCCAATGTACTGTGTTGAATGTGTTAAGGAGAGTATTTATCTAAGCAATCTTTAAAACATCATTCGGTATAGCTAAGCTTTTAGTCACTACCTTGAACATCTATGCTCAAATCAGCTCAAAAAAAAAGACCAGCTTTTCAGCTAGTCTTCTCTATATAAGTAGAACAAACAACGTATTTTATTTAAAAAACTCGTTCGTTAATTCTTTATTTACAATCTTTTCTTCAAAGGTGTATGCACCGCTTTTTGGGCTTTTTACCATTTTAATTACCTTGGTAAATTGTGCTGAGTCACCTTTCTTTAGGGTTGCTACTACTTTCTTTGCCATTGTTTAAGCTTTTTTAAAGGTTACTACTTAATTTCTTTGTGAACAGTTTTACGCTTTAAGATTGGGTTGAATTTTTTCAACTCCAAACGGTCTGGCGAATTCTTTTTATTTTTTGTGGTAATGTAACGAGAAGTACCCGGTTGTCCGGATTCTTTATGCTCTGTACACTCCATAATTACCTGTACTCTATTGCCTTTCTTAGCCATTGCTCTTTAGTATTAAAGTAAATTACTTAGTTAAAAAACCATTAGCACGCGCTTCCTTAAGCACCGCTGTAATTCCTTTCTTGTTAATGTTTTTAATTGCTGAAGTAGAAACTTTTAAAGTAACCCATCTATCCTCTTCAGGAATGTAAAAACGCTTTTTACTTAGGTTGATATTAAATTTTCTTTTATTCTTTTTGTTGGAAAAGGAAACGTTGTTTCCAGACATTGCCTTTTTTCCAGTAAGATCACACACTCGAGACATAGCTTCTACTCGTTAAAATTTTGGTTTGCAAAAGTATATAAACTTTTTGAGCCCTACAACAGTGCTAATTTATTTTTTGTACTTCTTTTCGCAACCAATCTAAAGCCATTAAGGCAGTTTTTCTAATGTTACGTTCACGGTTTCGGCCAAAACTAAACTTATGGGCTTTTACGCCATTGGGGCCGGCCATTGCAATCCACACCGTACCCACCGGCTTTTCTTTGCTACCACCGTTAGGGCCTGCTATACCGCTTGTTGCTAAGGCAAAATCTACTTTAAATTTTTCTTTTATACCCAGCGCCATGGCGGTTACAACTTCTTCGGAAACAGCTCCTTTATTTGTAATATCGGTAGGTGAAACACCTAAAAACTCTTCTTTAATTTCATTTGCATAGCTTACAATACTTCCTTTAAAATATGCCGAACTACCGGGTATGGAGGTAATCATGTGCGCAATATACCCACCGGTACAACTCTCGGCTGTGGCCATAGTAAGTTTACGTTTTTTAAGCTCAATGCCAATCACTTCTTCAATGCTGCCCGCACCTTCGCCAAACAAAATATCGCCCAGCATTTTGGGCAACTTACTCAACTCATAATCAATACGCTTACGCGCGATGTCAGCGCTTTCTGAATACGAACTTAATCGTAATTTAACCATACCAGCAGAGGGTAAATACGCCAACTTTACTCCTTTGGGTAAAGCATCTTCCCAATCTTTTATTATATCAGCAAGTTCACTCTCAGGCACACCTTGGGTTAGCACCGTTTTGTGCACCACATTTCCTTTTTGTAATTTTTGATTTATCCACGGCATAATTTCCTTTTCCACCAACCGCTCGGTTTCATAAGGAACTCCCGGTAAGGAAAAATAGTAAATACCGCCTTTTTGAAAACGCATACCCGGAGCAGTACCTAACTTATTTAACAACGGCATGCATGAACTTGGTAAATACGCTTGGCTTTTATTAGCAGACGAAGGGGTACGATTAAATCCTGCAAAAAGCTTTTCAATGTGCTCAAAAACCTCCTCATGATACTCCATTTCACCACCAAAATATGCACCGAGCGTTTTTTTAGTAATATCATCTTTTGTGGGGCCTAAACCACCGGTAATAAACACCAATTTAGTATGCGCATGAAGGCTATCTAAGGCAAAAATAATATCGTCAGCATCATCAGCAATTACACGCTTTTGCTTTACGCTAATACCTTGCGCATTGAGCTGTGTGGCTATAAAAGTAGAATTAGTATCTACCGTTTGTCCTATCAGGATTTCATCTCCTATAGCTATAAGTTCAGCTTGCATAATTAACGTTGCGTAATTTGATTGGTAAAGGTAGGGGGCGATGTTAGAACAAAAAAACCACCCGAAGGTGGTTTTTAACTAAAGTTTTCTTTCAAGGGTAATGGTCCTTTCACTAAGATATGAAATTCCTTGCTCCACATATCTGTCTCTTATAACATAAACTAATTCATAGGCCGTTAACTTTGATAAAGGAAGGATGTCAATACCCCCATCGGTAACAAAATACACCTTGCTGTTTTCAAACTCATACGTTCCTGTAATTATTTCTCCTTGATCCACGGCACTAAAAGTTCCATCTAACTTAAACTCGTAATGCAAAAACGTGCTATCTAAGGGAAAGTTAACCGTAAAAACAGTGTCCATTTTTGTTAAATTAGAATCAAAACCTGTAACTAATTTACCGTTCCATTTACCTACAATACTAATTTCTGGTGTTGGATGTACCTTTTGATTTACTTCCTCTTTTGTACAAGCCACAAATGCAAAAATTGCAATTGAAATTAATAGGATTACTTTTTTCACTTTGTTGTTTTTAGTTTTATTACAATTCTATGACAACAAATACCCCATAACGCACGTACGCACTACTCATAATTTTAAAAAAAATAGCTTTTATCTTCTCATTATCAATGTATTAAAAATAAAAGCATTTCCTATAAAACTCTTTTAGGTTAGGTTATTAAAGCTCTTGCATTTCCTATTTCAACCCACAAAGAAGAAACAAAAAAAAACCACCCGAAGGTGGTTTTCAGTTAACGTTTTATTTAACTATTTTTTTACTAAAGTAACGGTGGTTTGATCCAAATAAGTATCTCCATCTTCCGTATAAATTTCATTGGTTACTATTACCATTTCAGTAGTTGTTAAGCTTTTTACTTCTGCTATTTCTACTTCCCCGTCAACAGTGGTAGTTAATTTATTATTTGAAAATACATACGTTCCGGTAGTAGAATCACCAAAACCTCTAGAAATCATAGTTCCATCAGCCTTAAATTCAATTTGCAACAGCGAACCGTTTAAAGGAACTTCTATGGAAGAAACAGTGTCCATTTGTGTTTGATTGTATTCAAAACCTGCAAGCAACTTACCATCCCAAGTACCAACTATTGTGGCTTGAGGAGTTGGGTTAGGTTGTGGATCCACTTCATCTTTTCCACAAGAGGTTAATGCAAATACTGCAATTGACATCATTAAAATTACTTTTTTCATACGTTGTTGTTTTATTTTTAAATTATCGTAAATCATTTGTATGACGTAAATAAAATGAAAAGGGTTGGGTTAACCTATCTTTTTTTTTGGCTTCTAATTTAAAAGGATTAATATGCATAAAGAAAGCTATCCATTTTAAAAATTATAGGAAATTGGCAAAAAAAATCTGGGTGCAATTTTACGTTGCGGGTATGGTAAAAATTACTTCACAAAAGTGGTAGTGTTCTGCTCGTAAAAAGTTTCACCATTATTAGTGTAAACGTTGGTTTCAACCAACACTAATTCATTTTCAGTTAGCGATTGTACGGTAATTTCTTCTGTATCACCACCAGAGTTTAACGTCAACTTATTGTTATTATACATATACGTTCCGCTAAAAGAATCTCCTTCATCTATACCGGTAAAAGAACCATCTGATTTAAAGGTGAACGTGGGCACCAATGCTCCGCTTAAAGGAAAAGTAGAGGTAGCCACGGTATCCATGTTAGTTTGATTATAGCGGAAATACGAAAGAAAATTAGCTTTCCAAGTACCTTCAATAGTTACTTGTGGAGCCGGGTTTTCCTTTTCATCATCTTTACAAGATGTAAAAGCAAATGTTGCAATGGCCAATAATAGAATTAGTTTTTTCATGAGCGTAAAATTAGTAATTAGTATATAAGACTAACGTTAAAGAAAGTGTAAAAAACCAAGCTTTGTATAACGTATGGCCACCTAATCTTATTTAACCAACGTAAAAATAAATTTTTCAGTAAGCACTACATCCAAATCTAAAGTATCCTTTTGAATAAGTGAATATTGAAGTTGATTCTCTGATATGTTTAAAATAGTGTGGTTTACAGAATATACGTTATTAGTTTTATTAGTAAACGTGAGGTTAACCCCATCCGTAGTATAAAAAAAACTATTGTTACCTATGTTCACTAAATTAGAGTTTACGGTAGTATCGGCTTCAATTTCTAAATTGCCATCTGCCGAAAAGTTATAAGTTAGTGCACTCCAAGTACCGGAAGTATCTCCTAAGGGCAATGTATTTATCCAAGCTTCAACTGAAATCGTACTGCTTTGCCATTTTCCTAAAATTAATTCTTTGGGATTAGGAGCCTCCGCTTCTTTTTTGCAGGCAGAAAAACAGATTAGTATTGCAACTACTAATATTTGAGCTGAGCCTAACTGGTATGGTTGGTTTATTTTCATTTAGAAAAATAAATAGTTCTGCTTTCAGTATCATACCCGTTTGCTGTGGAGGATAAGGACAAAAAACGCAGCACTAAATTTTGCTCATTTAAGACTACAATTTCCACCGGTATTTCCGGTGCCAAATAATACGCTCTTTGTAAATATAGCACACCACTCCTTAAATTATAAACACTAGTTTCATTTCTAAAACCCATTATATTATCTTGATCTGCTTGGTTTACCTTTATAGTAAGTCTATTATTTGTTTTAAATTGAAACGCACCGGTTTTCCAATTGGTTTTAAAAACATTAGCCTGCCGTTGTTGTGCCGCTTTTATACGAATAATACAAGAATCTGACATCCATGTGCCCAAGATAAGTTCGCTTTGGGTAGCAGGTAAAAGGGGTTCTTCTTTAGCACAATTGGCTAATGTAAATACTGCGGTAAATGCAACTAATAACCATAAAATCTGCGAGGGTTTTAGGAAAAGGAAAAATTTCATAGTGTTAAACTGAATTGCATTTACAGCATGTGATGCACAAAGTGTCATTTTTACCTCTCTAATTAACAGAGGCATAAAAAATCTGCTTCGGCATTGTATTTTACAACTTTATATACTGCAGCAAGTATATGTACAAACTTAAACTTTTTAGGCACTCATTGCCTTACTGTATCATATATAATTTTGATAAATGAAAAAATTACTTTTAATTTCAGTTGTTGCTTTTGCCATAATCTCCTGTGATCAACTACAACAATTAGCCGAACAAGCAGGCGAAACCGGCACCACTTTAGGGCCACCAAGCCAAACACAAATTGCAGAAGGCATTAGAGAAGCCCTTATTGTGGGTGCTACCAACAGCGTGTTACAAACGTCAAAAGAAAATGGTTTTTATGGAAACAGCCTTATAAAAATACCGTTTCCACCGGAGGCTGCAAAAGTAGAAAAAGCGGCACGTGATATTGGTTTAGGTAATCAAGTTGATAAATTTATTGAAACGATGAATCACGGTGCAGAAGAAGCATCGGCCAAAGCCAAACCTATATTTGTAAATGCCATAAAGCAAATGACTTTGCGTGATGTTTATGACATTTGGCGAGGAGACAATGACGCGGCAACAAAGTATTTAATGAGTACCACACGTGTATCTTTAGAAAATGAATTTAGGCCCATCATAAAATCTTCATTAAATAAAGTAGAGGTTACTAAATACTGGAATCCGTTGGTTAATAATTATAACCAATTGCCTTTTGTAACACCTGTAAATGAAAACTTAGATGAATATGTTTTAGCAGAGGCTATGGACGGGTTGTTTTTAGTAATTGCCCAAGAGGAAGCAAAAATCAGACAAGATCCTGCGGCAAGAATTAGTACTATTTTAAAGAAAGTTTTTGGTTATTTAGATACTAACAACTAGTCTTTATCCTTATTAAATAGGCGTTGAAAAAAGTTGGGTTTATCCTCTTCTACATCTTCGCCTTCTTGGTCTTCAAACCAACTTTTAAATTCATCTACCAAATTACCCTCTTTGTAATCTGGGCAATCTAATCCTTCAATTTGTTCATCGCTTAGTGGTTTAAAACTACCACTCACGCTATTATACACTTCGGCATTTGCCTTTAAGTTGTGAAAGAAACCACCAAAAATTGGTAGCGCCATAGCTGAACCCGATCCATAAGCACCTGAACGAAAATGCACCGCAGGACTACTGGCACCCACCCACGCACCAGCCACTAGCGTTGGTGTGTAGCCTATAAACCAACCATCTGTATAATTTTGTGCAGTACCCGTTTTGCCGGCAATTGCATTGCGCAAACCATAAACACTTCTCAGTCTTACACCCGTTCCTTCATTTACCACACCCTCTAGCATGGCTGTAATAAGTCGTGCATTGTTTCTGCTCAGGGCAGATTTGGGTTGCGTAACACCACTTTCATACAGTACTTCTCCGTTGGCCGTTTCTATTTTTGTAATAAATACAGTGGCCTGCAACATGCCTTGGTTGGCAAAAACTCCATAAGCACGCACCATTTCTAGCAAGCTTACACTGCCCGTACCTAAAGCCAAAGATGGCCTTGCAGGCAACTGACTTTCAATACCTAACTGACGGGCTTTTACCAAAACATTACTTATACCTGCATCAAAAATGGCTTGCACGGCTACAACATTCACTGATTTTTTTAACGCTCCGGCCATGCTAAAATAGCCACCATACTCATCCTCATAATTCCCCGGCATCCACCCGTCATATTCCTCATACACCCGTTGCTCGTTTTCAAAATAATGGCAAGGATCCACATCTTGCTCCAAGGCTGTGGCATAAATTATTGGCTTAAATGTACTGGCCGCTTGCCGCGATGATAAAACATGATCGTACGGTAAAAAACGATAATTAAGTCCGCCAATCCAGGTTTTCACACCACCCGTTTTAGGATCTAATGCTAAAAAACCTGCGTTTAACAAGTTGATATAGTGTATAATACTATCCTTTGCGGTAACATTATATACACTGTCTTTACCATTTACCAGCAACTGAACACGGTGTTTTTTATTGAGCTTGGCATTTAAGCTATCAATAGGCAAAGCCTTTTTTTGCCAGTTTTTATATACCGAGCTACTCTGTAAAGCGGCATCATAAACTTCATTTCGGCTACCCCAAGGATTTTTTCCTGCCCAATGTTCGTTAAACTTTTGTTGCAAATAACGCATGTGCTTTTGCATAGCTTTTTCGGCAGCCACTTGCATGGTATAATTTAGTGTAGTTGTTATAATTAAACCATCTGACTCTAAGTTGTAAGCCGTTTTTTCTTTTAAGTTATAATTTTCTAGAATTTTGGTTGCCTTGCGTTTTACCTGCTCTAAAAAATAAGGGGCTCGGCTATTATTGGCTAAATTTTGATACGCCAACTTAATGGGCAAAGCCTGTAAACTGTCTTTTTCAGCAACCGTTAAATTACCAAACTTACTCATTTGGTAAAGCACCACATTTCTGCGTTTTAATGCGTGTTCAGGGTACAAGCGAGGGTTGTAATACGTATTAGCTTTTAGCAGCCCAACTAATACCGCTGCTTCTTCTACCCTTAGCTCTTGCGGAACTTTATCAAAAAACCTACGGCTGCCGGCTCCTATTCCGTATGTGTTTTCAGAAAAGGAAACGGTGTTTAAATACAACTCCAAAATTTCCTCTTTACTGTAAAGTGATTCTAAGCGTTGCGCCAAAATCATCTCTTTGGTTTTATTTACCGGCATACTTAAAAACCCGTAGCGCGCTCTACCAAATAAGTTTTTTGCTAATTGCTGCGTAATAGTACTACCACCACCCGCATCTCTATCACCCATTAAAATGCTTTTAATCAACACTCTAAACAAACTACGCGTGTCAATACCATCATGCTCATAAAAGCGTGCATCTTCGGTAGAAACTAAGGCTTCTAACAAATGTGGAGGTAAATTTTTATAGGATACGTTGGTGCGGTTTTCAGAAAAATATTGACCCAATAACACCTCATCTTCGCTATACACCAACGTGGCCGTAGCATTTTGAATTTCGGTAAGTTCCTTTTTGTTGGGAATAGCGCCAAAAGCTTCCATCCAAACCAAAAATACAAACAACAAGGTGCCGCTAGCAAAGGCTAACCCTATCCAAAAAGAAAATTTGAGTGCTTTTTTTAGAGAGAAATTCACAAGATTGGTTTACGTAAAAGTACGCGTGTTAGGTAAATTGTTTTTAAATACGTTTCATTTGTTGCTTAATCATACGTACTTGATCGGTAAGCATCTTCTTGGTATCTAGTTTTTTAACCTCAGTAAGCAATACCATTGCTTCTCGCTTTCTACGTTTTGCAACAGCAATACCCGCCAATTGAAGTTTGGTCATAGCCTGATCATGCTTTTGACGTAAACCCATGTTTAACGCTTTGCGCAATAGAGTTTCTGATTTCCCAATACCTTTTTGAGACTCAATCATACCCAACAACATATAATAATATGCTGCCTGTCCTTTGGTTAGTGATTTTTCCGGTTGCTTTATACGTCCTAACGCTTTTTGAGCCTTGTTCATATTATTTTTACGCAAATGATAAAAAGCTAATAATACATTTTCATTTCTGAAATACGTAAGCACTACTATGCCTCCCAACAGCACGTACATAATACCGTTTCCAATATTTCCTTCTATAAATTGCCATACGGCTAAGGCTAAAATTAGCACGGAAAGGCCTATTCTTATTGCTTTATTTAACATAAAAATTTACACTTTTTTAAAGAGGGCGCAAAGGTACGGCAAAGGGTTGTTATACCAATTGTGCGTTGGAGTGAGAAAGAAAATTGTGCGGGGGATGGCGCCTCGTTGGGTTGTTATTGATATTCCGCCCCGATGGGGCTATTGACATGCTGCCCCGATGGGGCTCAACAAGCGAGATGTGAAATAAAATGGGGGTTATGCGAGATGTTGAGTCGTTATTGATATGCCGCCCCGATGGGGGCTATTGACATGCCGCCCCGATGGGGCTCAACAAGCGAGATGTGAAATAATATGAGGGTTATGCGGGTTAACGCATCGTTGTGTTGTGCTTATTAATCTGCTTCTGCATCTTCTACGCGGTTTAAAAAGCGGTTGTATTTACCCTTGGTACCAATGGTATATACAAACGGTGGAAGCCCTTTTACTTCACTTCTGCGTTTTTTCAAATCTAATTCTTTAATAATATTCATTACAGGATCTTCACTGGTGTAAAGGCTTAACTGATTACGCTTATACTCAAAATAGAAGAAAGTAACCTTATCTACCTCTAAGTATAAATACAACTCATCTCCTCTACGCTTGCGCTGAAGTTCAAGTGAACCAACCATTTTACGGTTCACCAAATTGTCGTCTAGACCACCTACGCCTATATTTCCACTGCTAAAAAAACTGGTTGCTTCCGGATTCCAATTGAGGGTAACCTGCGAAAGAAACAAAGTGCTTTCAAAAGCATCCGGTAATTTTTCCGGTGCACCGTATTGCTCAATATCTGCAAAAAACTCTTTGCGGTTTTTCTCTTTCATCAATTCCTTAGCGGCAATCTTAAAAGCAGGTCTGGCAAGGTCAGATGCATTTAGGCCTTCCTTACCATAAATAGTTTTGGCAATAAGCTTTTGCACATCCTTGTTATACGGAAAATCAAGCGCCATCACTAAATCCATCACCATATTATCATTTTTTAAATTATAATCTATGGTTCCAAAACTGCGCATGGTTAACTGACTTCTGCCATCACCCAAACTCATTTCTCCCTCACCGTGCATACTACAAGCATCATTGTTAAAGGCTAAATAATTTCCTTTGGCCGTGGCATCACTAAAGCGTGCATCGCTTACAATTACGTAACTGGTAATGGCTCTATCATAATACAATTTACCGGTGGCAAAAAACATTTCTTTATCGGCACCAGGCACACGTTTAGATAAAAATGCCGCGTAACCGCTAGTGGTATCTGCCGCCAGAAAAATACCGTTATTTAAGTTTTTAGTGCGGTCTTCCGGATCAATTTCCGGCAATTCAATTACAATATTTACAGGGTCTATATAACTTTCAAACGCAAACCAATCGGTGCTTACAGAAGGACATGTAGATTCAATATGCGTGTAACCGTTAAACTTGAGTTCCATCGTATCTGCCTGTAAATTTACACGTCCATAATAGGCAAAAAACGGACTCATATAAAAGGCATCTTCTTGTTTTACAGAGGCTCTACCAACCGTTGTTTCAATGCGCGTATCTACTTTTATTTCTTCAAAACGTATTGGCCAAGGCGTGCCATCTTCATCTAAATATTCATAATCTCCTGTACCGGAATAAAATTTACGCGAATCAATATTCAACGTGGCACCATAAAATTCATGGTACTTGGTGGTAGTATTAGCGGTGATGGACGCGTTGGAAAGCGTGCGCATTTTTGCATCAGGATCAATCGCTACGTATCCGGTGTCGGGCACAATTTGGGCATCGGCCACCAAAATTTCAGGAACTTTAAAGGCTTCTAATAATGAGTTGGTTAGGTAAAATTTGCTTCTATCAGCATTAAAGCGCAACGAGTCTTGGATGGGTTTTACACTTATTAATTCAGAAGAAGCTACACCGCTAGTTTTCTTTAAATCAAATGATTTTTCGGGAATATTCCATTTGGCATAATCCATAAAGGCGATGTATTTATTATCAGGAAAACTGAAATACTCTGCCGGATTATTTAGGTAAAAATCACCTTTCTGTTTGTCAAAATCTACTACACCATTAGCATTAGCTAAAGCAAAACCTACCGGTGCTGTAGGGCTTTCGCGGACTTTTAAGCCCAACGAATCTGCGGAAAAATCACGGTTGGCAAACACAAAATCTTTAGAGCGCGCTTCGGCATTGTAAAAATCAGCTAGCACATCGCCACGTAAATCCATTGGGCTGTGCGCCAAGGTTCCGGTGGTGCGCATACTTACATCATCATACATGGCAAAAGGTAGCTCTTGGCTAGTGGTATAAAGCACATCATTTTTAGGTTCCCAATGTAAAAACACATTATTGCCCACCACGTGTGGCGTTTGCGATGGTGTAAGCTGAGCCGTAATTTCATACGTATTGGCTTGCCCGTTTGTACTATCCGGAAAAAAGAAAAACTCGTTAGATGCTGCAGCCGAATTTAGATATGTAAGGTCTCCATCACCACGCAACCCTTCATTACTTAAACTAAGTTTGTTGGTAAAATTTCCTTTGCCATAAGCGGCCAAACCACCCACAGGCGTTGTAGTGGTAAAACCTAAAGAGTAGTCTGGTTGTACTTTAATTTCTTGCTGCAAATCAGGAAAAATTCCCGCGCTGGCAAAGGTTCCGTTAAATTTCAAACCCTCGGTGGTGGCGTTATCCAAACTGTCAATCTCAAAGGGTTCTAGCTGCACATAAAAATTTTCGCGCTCATATACGCCTCCAAAAATGGACTTCTTATCATAATACATGTAAGAGTCTTTGGCACTTTTAAAAATGGGGTATTCGGAATAACTTATACGCCCTGATTTGTTGTTGGGTTTGTCAATAAGCAGCTCTCCGGTAAGATCTTGCAACACTGTTTTTACGTTTATTAACGGTCTATCTCCCAAGGCATTTTGCTCAAATGAACGTACTTTAAAGCGCATGGAGTCAATGTCAACCATGGCAATGCGAAATTCATCGTAATTGAATTTAAACTCATTTCCCCAATAGGAAAACAAACCGGCCGCAATTTTACCGTTAAAATCAAAGTTTAAACCTTCGTACACCTTTATTTGCTCTCCGTAAGGAAACAAGCCAACTTGCTGAGAATCTGAAAGGAAAATTTGGCTTACTCCTTCTATTTCTAAACCGTAATCTAACAAACTGAGTTGTGCGTTTGCCTCTTTGGTGGTATTAGAAACAAAACGAATTACATCATAATCACGCTTTTTTTGGTAATTGCTGATATAATCAAAAACCTTATCGCGCACAGTGGCTACGCGCGTTTCCATATCATAGCCTACAAAACCTAAAATGGACATTTCCATCATGAAGATGTGCGTGTTTTGTAAATCCATACGCATAAAACGCGCAACCTCCTCGGGCGTTACATCGCGCTTACCGTACATTTCCGTCATTTCTTTTAAACGAAACAGCGGACTTTTACTGTCTAATCCACGTAAGCGTTCAAAGCGATCGCCTCGGTAATAGTTGTTTGATTCAAATAACACAGGGGTTTCCGTACCCATGGCCAAGTTGCGCATTTTCATCATCGGCTCATCAAGCTTCCAATCAAGCACTTCAAACAAAATATCCATGTTGTGATAAGAGTCTGTAAAAGGTGTTTGACCAATCCCTTTATCGCTCCGAATTAAGGAGACAATGCGCTCATTTGGTAAGTAACGCACCGCTAATTTTGGGTGATAAATACTATCCTCTTTGATAAAAATTTTCACCGCTACTTCTTCTGAATACAGCTTATCTAAACGCAATAAAAAACGGTCGGACTGCGCTGAAATAAGTTTTTTGCCTTCATACGAAAAAATAAACTGTGCTTTTTTACTGGCACTTCCACTACCGTAAAATTTACTGCCAATAATGGAGAAACCGCCTTCAAAATCGGCTCCCGGTAACATATCTTTTACTACTATATCATTTCTGTAAGAAGTAAAGCGTGGAAATGTGCCCGAACCACGTCCGCTTTGGCTGGTAAGTTTTTCTTCAAACCTACCCATCAATGGCTCTTTTACATAAACCAATGCACTCAAAATTACGCTATCTGCCTCAAAATCAGTTTTTTCAACGTTTACAAAATACTTATTTAACTCCACACTTGCGGAGTCAATGCTCAATCCGGCTCGTATGAAATAAGTAAAACCACCTTTGCCCACAAATTTTCGCTCTAGCGGATAATATACACCGCTTGTGGCTTCAATTAAGGTGCTATCGTTTTTGTAAAATCCCCATAAATCCACGCCATCAAACGTAAACATTGGCTTCCCTTCATAACTATACGTATAAAACCCGGTGCGTATTTCCCATTTTACACGACTATCTTCAAACAATACATTATTATAAAGCGTACTGTACATGGTTGATAAATATTCTACAGCCGTGCGTGCCGGATTTCCCTTTACCAATTCTGCATAACCTTCCACCCAAGGTGCTAAATATTGTTCTTCTTCATTGGTTTCTAAATGCATAACTACCTTTAAAAACTGGCGCCATGGTTCAAATTCATTTATGCGTTTGCGCAACATTTGATCACTTGCTTCAAAAATAAACTTTGCTTCTTTTTCGCTAATACCACCGCTATTCCAAACCGCATTAAATTCCAGCAAAAAAGGCTCTAACACTTCTTTTTTATCCACACGGGTTTCGCTTTCTAAAAACTTTTTCAGCTCAATAGGAAAAGCTTCCATATCAGGCGTGAAGTTTCTAAATTTTTGAGCGTAGGCAAAATTTAAAGTGAAAAGAAAAAGTATGGTGAGTAGAAAAATGCGTTTCATTTTTTTATTTTTTAAAAGTCAGAATACAGAAGTTGAAAGAAGAAAAAAAACTATAAGAGAAAATGGACATAGAAGGCAGCTTCTGCTAATTAGGACACCATTATAACTAAGCATATTTCTTAATGACCATCTACCTTTTAACAAAACTGCAAGCCGCCCATTTACCTTCTTCTACAGTTTCTGTTTCTATCATTCCTAAGCGCATTGCTTCATCAAGAATTAAATTTTTGTCCTCAATAAAAAATCCACTCATGCTTAGCGTTCCATCTTTAGGTAAACAAGCTACGTAAGTCTCCATATCGTCTAACAAAACATTGCGGTTGATATTAGCCAAAATGGTATCAAACATTTTACCTTTTAATACTTCAGCATCTCCATGAATGGCTTCTATGGTTACGCATGTATTGCGCTGAGCGTTTTCAGCGGTGTTTTCTACCGCCCATTCAAAATTATCAATAGCGGTTACTTTAGTTGCACCAAGCTTTTCAGCGAGAATGGCTAACACTCCGGTGCCGGTGCCCATGTCTAATACTTTTTTTCCGGCCACGTCCATCTGCATAAGCAACTTACACATTAAGCGGGTGGTTTGATGATGCCCGGTGCCAAAGCTCATTTTTGGTTCTATCAATAAATTAAACCTAAAAGCCGGGTCGTTTTTATGAAATGGGGCATGTATGTAAATGTCTTTATCAATGGAAATAGGGTCGTAATGACGCTCCCATTCTTCATTCCAATTGATGTTCTCTAATTTCTCTGTGGTGTAAATAAGCTGAATAGATTGATTTTTTACAACCTCTAAATTTTCTAGCAATCCCGGTTGCCAATCTTTTTCTAAAATGTAGCCTTTTAATCCTTTTTCCGTTTCCTCAAAAGAGTCAAAAACTGTATCGCTTAAAAAGGCTAAAACCACGTCTCTCCCCTCTTCGGCAGGAGTAATCTCCATGTCTATTACTAAAAATGGCTCCATAGTTAAAGTGCTTCTGCGGTATTAATTAACGCTACAAATGAATCTACCTTTAAGCTAGCACCGCCTATTAAGCCACCGTTTACATCGGCTTGACCAAAAATTTCTTTAGCATTATCAGGTTTTACAGAACCACCGTATAAAATGAATATGTTTGAAGCAACGGATGCACCATAATATTCCTGTATATAACTTCTTATAAATTGATGCATTTCCTGCGCTTGTTGCGGTGTAGCAGTTTCTCCGGTGCCAATAGCCCACACCGGTTCATAGGCAATTACTACGCGCTGCACATCGCTTGCATCCAAATTGCGCAAGCCGCCTTTTAATTGTTCGGCTACAATATTTTCTTGACGATTTGCTTTACGCTCATCCAATATTTCGCCCACGCAAAGCACGGGTGTAATATTGTTTTCTAAGGCTTGTTTTACTTTGGTGTTTATGGTATTGTCGCTTTCCATAAACAACGCGCGCCTTTCTGAGTGGCCAATAAGCACTGCATTAGCGCCCGTGCTTTTAATCATGGTGGCACTAATTTCTCCTGTAAATGCTCCGCTTTTTTGTTCGGCACAATTTTGAGCCGCAACACTTACACCTAACGGTGCTAAAATTTTTGAAACTTCCGTAAGATGAATAAACGGAACGGCCACCATTATTTTGGTTTGCGCTACCGCATGTTCTTCCAAATAACGCGCTAATTGTTTGGCAAAAGTTACCCCTTCACTCAGCGTCATGTTCATCTTCCAGTTTCCGGCCACCATATATCCACTCATACTATATTTTTTGCTGTTAGGAAGCTGCAAGGTAAAACGTTTCTTACAAAAAAACGTGGAAACGCAAGGCTATATATCAGCCTTTTTCTTCTATACTGCCGTTAGGATATTTAGCAAAGCGAGACTGATTACGTGGATGCACAAACTCCGTTTCCGGCCAAGGCCAACCGCCAAATTCCGTTTTTCGGTATTCGTTAAATGCCTCTATAATTTCGGCTTGTGTATTCATTACAAACGGCCCATGCTGCGCTACCGGCTCATTTATTGGCTTTGCTTGCAGCAATAAAAATTTACTATCCTCATCACCTGCTTTTATAGTAACTGCTTCATCTGAAATTATTTGAACCGAATGATAAGCTGCAATAGACTGCGCTTCTACTTCCAAATTTTTACCCGAATAAAAGTAAATTGCCCGGTTTAGCCCTGCGGCAGATTTTGGTACTTTCCATTCAGCACCGGCTTCCATAGTTACCAACCAAATGGCCAAGTAATTATCCTTATCGGCAGCCCAAGAGTTAGGCGGTGGCGCTATCGCTTCCGTATTTTTTAACCTTCCGGCTATAATTTTAATGGTGGTTTGCTTTCCGCTTGCATCCTGCTCGTGCACTTCCGGAATATCTTCTGACCATAACATTTTATAATTTGGCTCCACCATTTTGCTCTTTTTAGGCAGGTTTAGCCAAATTTGAAACAGTTCTAATGGATTTGGTTCGTTTTGATTAACTAAGGGAAACATTTCAGAATGCTGCACCCCTTTCCCTGCTGTCATCCACTGCACATCGCCACCACCAAATCTTCCGGTGGCGCCCAAAGAATCAGAGTGATCTGCCAAACCTTTTTCTACCACCGTAATGGTTTCGAAACCTCGGTGCGGGTGGTATGGAAAGCCCGGCACCTTTTGCCCGTGGTACATACTCCAACCATCTTGACCACTAAAATCTTGACCAATATTTCGGATACGTAAATCGGCTTGTGGCCCTAAATTTTCATTTCCTTTCGGAAAGTTATCTAAATGGTGTACACAAAATAGAAAAGGATCTAAAGTTGCCCAAGTACCACCTAATTTATTAATACTGATAATTTTATTGGCCATAAAACAAACGCTATTTTAACATTCCATTTTTATATTTTTCCTTCTTTTCCACCGTTCCGTCTTGGTTAAAATATATCCAAGTTCCGTTTTTAGCGCCTTTACTGTACGCTCCTTCCGCTTTTATTTTACCACTTTCATAAAACTCTTTGGCAGCACCTTCTTTGGTGTTTTCTTTATACGTTTCAATAGATTTTATAGCGCCATTTTTATAATAAATTTTGCCCTCTCCTTCTATTTTTCCATTCACGTACGGATATTCGGTTATTGGGTTTCCATTATCAAAATACCAAACCGAAGTACCTTCTTTTATACCCTGTTGATAATTGGATATTTCTTGAATTTTACCGGTGGCATAATATTTTTTGAGCACACCATTTAGTTGTCCTAAACGGTAAGTAGCCTCTTCCAGCACTTTTCCATTTTGAGTATAACTACGCATTACACCGTTTAGCTTTCCGTTTTTATACTGCTCTTCTATCAGCAAATCTCCTTCATCAGAAAGTTGTAGCAAAACGCCATCTTTTTTACCGTTTGCTGTTTGGGTGAGCGTTTTAATTTTTCCGCTGGTGTAGCGTTCTATTAATACCTCCGAGTTATTTAGGATACTGTCTTTTTGAGCAAAAATATTAAAGCTCAATAGCACCAATAAGCTTACCGCTAGTGGCGTTATTTTCATGTATAAGTGCATTATAAATTACTTCTTGAATTTTTGTGCGGGTGGACATGGAAAGCAACTTTCGGTTTTCCGCATCAGGATATACACGGTTGCTTAAAAATATATACACAATTTGCTCATCGGGATCAGCCCAAGCTAAAGTACCCGTAAAACCTGAGTGGCCAAAACTGTGGGGCGACACGCAGCCGCAAGTAGGACCAGCCCCGCTTAGTTGTGGTTTATCAAAACCAATACCGCGCCTATTGTTATTATCACAAAATTGACAACGGGTAAATTCATTTATAGTAATAGAGTCAAAATATTGTTTACCACCGTAATTTCCGGTTTGCAAATACATCTGCATTAGCTTAGCTAAATCATTAGCATTGGTAAATAAACCTGCGTGGCCCGCTACTCCGCCCATCATAGCTGCGCCTTGATCATGCACGTAACCTTGTATTAACTGACCTCTAAAAATTTTATCGTTTTCAGTAGGTACAATGCGGTTTGCATCCACATCTAAATAAGGATTAAAGCATAAATTTTGCGCACCCAAAGGCTGATAAAATTGCTCATTTACCAACACTTCTAAAGGCTTTCCTTCAATTCTTTCGATTATGCGCATAAAAAGATAGTAGCCTAAATCACTGTATTTATATTCTTTACCCGGTAGTAAATCTGAATCTTTAATCCGTTTGAAAATTGTATCTGGAGCATATCTACTGCCATAAATATCTTTAGCCACGGCCTTACTAAAATTAAAATCGCGCTGCGTAGAATAATATTCAGCCTTGCGTTTGCCTTTTTCCATGGTTTCTACATAAAACGGAATCCATGGCTTTAAACCCGCTTGATGCGCCAACACATCTCTAATTACCAACTTTTCTTTATTGCTGCCCTTCAATTCCGGTAAATACGTACCCAAGGTTTTATTAATATCAATTTTACCTTCATCTACCAATTTCATTAACATAGGCACTGATGCTGCAATTTTGGTAATGGAGGCTATATCGTAAATATCATCCGTAGTTACCGCTTGATTATCATTATACGTGTGATTGCCAAATGCCTTTTGATAAATTACTTTTCCGTAGCGCGCCACTAAAATTTGGCAGCCGGGTGTTGCTCCTTGGCGGATAGCATTTTCGGCAATCAAATCAATTTTGCGTAGTTCATTGGCATCCATATCTACCTCAGCAGGAATGGCATAGCCCAAGCGATTGATAGGTTGTGTTTGTAAACCAAAACCGGCTACAAAAACCTTGGAAGCTGTAACGGGTAATACGCCATCTGCACCTAGCGAACCAAAAATTATTTGTGCCGCTACCGATTCTGCATCAGGGTGATTTTGATACGCCATTAAAACTGCGTCTGCTTTTATAAGCTCATTAAAATCCTTTAAAGCGTAAGGGTTGGCAAAAACAGATACAATTTGCTTGTTTTGCAAGCTTATGCGGTTTACCAAATTTTGAATTTCACCGCTAATTTTATAGCTTTTCCAAGGATTTGCATTGCTGGTATAAATGCCTGTAACCACATAATCAAAAGCACTAAGTTTGTTTAGCAAGGCATTTTCTCCGCCCGATTTAAACGTGAATACTTCTACTTTTTTATAGTTGTTAAGCGTTTTGGCAAAATCACTACCCACGTCCGTTCCGGCTAAAACTACCGCCATTTTTTTATCTGCTAAATCTTGAATAGGCAGCAAGCTTTCTTTATTTAATAAAACGGTAACGGCTTTTTCATAAATCCTTTTGTTTACCAAATCTGATGAAATAGGATTCAGTTCCTCCATAATTTTTTTAGGAGCAACCGCAGTTTTTTGCTCCAAGCCCAGCCAGCTTTTTGCCAATAAAATTTTCAGTACACTTTGGTCTAATTGCGCCACACTAATTTTTTCGTCCTTTATAGCGCTAATGATTTTCTCTTTGGCCAACTTTACGTTTTCTGAAAAAAGCAGCACATCATTGCCTGCTTCAAAGGCGCGTAAATCCACTTCACCCGGCTTATATTTGGCAGAAACCCCTTTCATATTTAAGGCATCGGTAAAAACTAAACCATTAAAACCTAAACTGTCTTTCAAAAATTCGGTAATTACATCGCGCGAAAGCGAAGTGGGCATACCCGTGCTGTCTAATGCGGGAACATTTAAATGTGCCGCCATTACGGAAGCTAAACCTTGTGCAAATAATTTTTTATACGGATAAAGCTCCACATCCGTTAAGCGCGTAAAAGGCTGATTTACCGTTGGTAATGTTTTATGTGAATCACTATCTGTATCTCCGTGTCCGGGAAAATGCTTGGCATTAGCCATCACCTTATTGTCTTGCATACCTTTCATATAAGCGGCAGACATACGCGCAACTTTTTGCGGATTTTCACCAAAAGAACGGGCGTTTATAATTGGATTATTTGGGTTGGTATTTACATCTACCACCGGTGCAAAGTTTATGTGTACACCCAAGCGCTTGCAATGTTTGGCAATTTCTACACCCATGTTATAGGCCTCTACAGAATCGCGCATAGCACCTAGCGTAAGTGGCCAAGGAAATTTATAGGTACTATCTAAACGCATGGCCAAACCCCATTCGGCATCCATAGCAATCATTAAAGGAATTTTTGCAGCAGCTTGATATTGGTTGGTAAGCATGGCTTGGCGATAAGGCCCGCCTTGAAAAAATATTAATCCGCCAATTTGCTCATTTTTAATTAAATCTAAAATAGCTTGGCGGTGCGCATCTCCCTGATTAGAATAAGCCGCAACCATAAATAGTTGCCCAACCTTTTCGCTGAGAGTCATAGCTTTTAATTTTTGCGTAGCCCACGTAGTATCTCCTTGCCATAAGGCGGCTGGCTGCACTTTAACCTTCGCAGGATTAACGCGTTGTGTATGAGCGCTAATAAAAACGGTAGCGATAAGAATTAACAGAAATGTACGCGCCTTAAACATATAGGGTTTTTGAATTTTGTTGTGCTAATGTAAAGCAATGCTTACAGTCAATAATTGTTTATAACCAATATTAATACACAAGGTAGCGTTAATAGTAAAAGAATATTGTACCGCGCAAAAACCTTAGTTACGCTAAGTAAATTTTACCTTTGCAATTAATTTACAGATTATGCAAGCACCCCGACTACCGAGTATGTTTAAACACCGTGGTGCACGCGCCTTTGAATATAAGCCCGTGTATTATGATGCTGAAAAAGAACGTATTCAAAAAATAAAAGCGAAATACGCCACCAAAGAATCACGCGATGCAGAGGCTAGCATTAGAGAAAAAATGCAGCATGAGTGGCGCGGACAAAGGCAAAAGTCCGTTGGACGATCTAACACCAGATTGTTTGCCATAATTGTAGGTTTGTGCTTTTTGGTGTATTTGATATTGACGTACTAATTAACTAAATGGGTGATATTATAAAGCTACTGCCAGACAGCGTAGCCAATCAAATAGCTGCAGGAGAGGTGGTACAAAGACCGGCCTCTGCAGTTAAAGAATTGCTTGAAAATGCCATTGATGCCGATGCTTCTTATATACAACTTATTGTAGAGGAGGCCGGTAAAACCTTAATTAAGGTGATAGACGATGGAAAAGGCATGAGCGAAACCGATGCGCGCATGGCTTTTGAGCGCCATGCTACGTCTAAAATTTCTAAGGCCGAAGATATTTTTGGCATACACACCAAAGGATTTAGAGGCGAAGCACTAGCCAGTATTGCTGCCGTAGCGCAAGTAGATTTAAAAACCAAACCTACCGATGAGGAGCTAGGCACTTACATAAAAATAGAAGGCAGTAAATTTATAAAGCAAGAATATTGCGCTACTGCTGGAGGTAGCAGTTTAGAAATAAAAAATTTATTTTACAACATTCCTGCAAGGCGTAATTTCTTGAAAAGTAATAATGTAGAGCTGCGCCATATTATTGATGAATTTGAGCGTGTGGCTATTGCGCATTATGCTATCCGGTTTAGCTTACATCATAATAAACATGAACTTTTTGACCTACCCACCGCCAGTTTACGCAAACGCATTGTAAACATTTTTGGCACTAAGTTTAACGAGAAATTAGTGCCGGTAGATGAAAACACGCCTATATTAAAACTTGCCGGCTACATCTGTAAACCAGAATTTGCTAAGAAAACACGTGGTGAGCAATTCTTTTTTGCCAACAACCGTTTTATTCGTAACAATTATTTACACAAAGCGGTATGTGTGGCGTTTGACGGATTGATACAAGATGGTTTCCACCCGAGTTATTTTTTGTTTTTAGAAATAGATCCTGCGCGTATTGATGTAAACATACATCCTACCAAAACAGAAATAAAGTTTGAAGATGAAAAGGCCATTTTTACGATTATTAAAACGGCTGTAAAGCACGCATTAGGTCAGTATAATATTGCCCCCACGCTTGATTTTGAAGTAGATCAGCAATTTAATTTAGCCGAGCCAAAAAAAGGTACACACGTGCCACCGCCCGGTATTACGGTAAATCCGGATTTTAATCCTTTTGCTAAAAACACTTCCGGCCACGGACAAAATGTGCGCGATTTTGCACCACCGGTAAGCCGCAGTGCTCAACATTGGGAAAGTGTAATGAACGATTTGCCCGATTTGGAGCACACTGAAAAGCAAGAGCATTTGCCGCTTGGCGACAATTACACGCAAAAAACTTACACGCAAGTTGGCTTTAAATATATAATGGGTACGCATGGCGATGGTTTAATAGTGGTGCACCAAAAACGTGCGCATGAACGCATCTTGTTTGAGCGCATTAGCACTTCCTTAAAACATCATAATGTACCAAGCCAGCAGTTGCTTTTTCCGCAAAACGTAGAATTTAGTTCCGGTGATTTTGCCATTTTAGAAGAATTATTTCCGCTGTTGCGCGAAATTGGTTTTGATATAGATGTATTTGGTAAAAACGAAATTGTGCTAAATGGTGTGCCTTTATATTTGGAAAGTACCCAAGTAAAAAATGCGTTGGATACCTTAATTGAGCAGGAAAAAGACTTTCAAAATCAGGATAAAGCAGCACAATTAGAAGCTTTGGCAAAATCAATGGCAGAAGTAAGCGCCATAAAGGTTGGCCAAAAATTATCGCAACAAGAAATGGCGCGCACCGTAGATGAACTATTTGCTACAAGCGCACCTTATACAAGCCCAAAAGGTAAGCCTACACTGGTAAACCTAAATTTAGAAGACTTAGATAAATCTTTCCATTAACGCATGAATCAACGCCCTACCAGCTTTAGGCTTTTGCCTGATGTTATAAAAAATTTACTCATTATAAACGGTTTGTTCTTTTTAGCCACGTTTGTATTGGGTAGTTCTTTTGGTGTAGATTTAGTTTCCACTTTAGGACTTTATTTACCCGGCTCTCCAAATTTTCAACCCTACCAATTAATCACACACATGTTTATGCACGGTGGCTTTTCGCACATTTTGCTCAATATGTTTGCCTTATGGATGTTTGGTTATGCACTAGAAAATTTTTGGGGACCAAAACGTTTTTTAATTTACTATTTGGTAACCGGCCTTGGTGCCGCAGCCCTCCATTTGGGTATTAATTACTGGGAAGCCAGTAGTTTATATTCTGAGCTAATGGCACAAGGGTATTCGCCTACCGATTTGCGAGAAGGAATTCAATACTTTATAGATACGCGCAGAGGTTATAGTAATTGGTCGCCCGAAATGGAGCAATATGTTTTAAAATATGGAACACCCACAGTTGGTGCCTCTGGCGCTGTTTTCGGTATTTTACTAGCTTTTGGAATGATGTTTCCCAACACCTACATTTACCTCTATTTTGCCATACCTGTAAAGGCCAAATATTTTGTAATGGGCTATGCTGCCATTGAGTTATGGAGCGGTATTCAAAATGACCCTGATAGTAATGTGGCGCATTTTGCGCACCTTGGCGGCATGTTATTCGGTTACTTACTTTTGCGTTATTGGCGAAAAAATGGAAGCTTTCAGCAGTATTAAATGAATTTAGGAGATCAAATAAAACAGCAGTTTAAACAAGGCGATGGGTTAATCAAACTTATTTTGGTAAACCTTAGCGTGTTTTTTCTATTCGTAATCTTAAACCTCGTTACCTTTTTATTTAAAGGAAACATTGCCCCTTACATTGCTGATGTATTAGCACTGCCTAGTAACCTTAGCAAATTTGCTGTAAGGCCGTGGACAATTATTACCTACATGTTTTTCCATCAAGGATTTTTTCACCTTTTGGTAAACATGGTAATGCTTTATTTTTCTGGGGTTTTATTCAAAGAATTTTTAGGCACCCGTAAGTTGGTGAGTTATTACGTGCTAGGTGGTATTGCCGGTGGGTTACTATATGTGTTAGCATATAATATTTTTCCCATTTTTGAAACAAGCGTTAGCGCAAGCAACAACCGTGGTGCTAGTGCGGGAGTAATGGCGGTGATTATTGCCGTAGCTACGTTTAGGCCACAAATGCCCGTGCGCCTTTTCTTTATGTTAGAGGTAAAACTATGGGTAGTAGCCGTACTTTTTTTAGTGCTTGATTTAGTAAACCTGCCGGTAGAAAACCCCGGTGGACACATTGCACACCTTGGTGGTGCGTTATTTGGCTATTTAGCCATGAGCCAATACAAAAACGGAAAAGACATAACCGAGGGTTTCTCTCAGTTTTTAAACAACATTCAGAATTGGTTTAAGGCAAAACCAAAAGTTAGAAAAGTATATAGTAACAAGCAAAACGGTAGCGCCAACAACTACAACCCAAGCACGGCCCAAAAAGATAAAAAGATGGATGAGATTTTAGATAAAATTAGCCGTTCGGGTTATGATAGTTTATCTAAATCTGAAAAAGACTTTTTGTTTAAAATTGGTCGCGACTAATGGCGCGTAAAAAGTCGTTTGGGCGAATAATCGTTTACGTGGTAAACGTGGTTTTTGCCATACTACTGTTATGTTCGCTGCTCGCCTATTTTATTCCACCTAGCGTAAGTCCGTTTTTTGCCTTTGCAGGTTTAGCCTTTCCGGTATTATTAGTCCTCAATATTTTATTTCTAGTTTTTTGGTTACTCAAGTTAGATCCGCGCATCTTTCTTTCCCTAGTATGTATCGGCTTAAGCCTTTTTCATATTCAGCGGTTGTATAAATTTAGCGGTAGCAATAAAGTAGTAAACCCTAGTAGTAGCTTTAAAGTAATGACGTATAACGTACGGATGTTTAATCATTATGCATGGTTAGCCGATGACGATGTTCCACAAAAAATTGCCACCGAAATAGAGCAACAAAAACCAAATATTCTGTTTATACAAGAGTATTACCAAACGGAAAAAACACCAGAGTTTAGCTTTAAGCATCATTACGCTAAAATGACCAACGTGGGTAAAAACTATGGGTTAGCTATTTATAGTGATTATCCTATTTTAAATAAAGGTACGGTTGACTACTCTGACTCGTCTCACTTGGAAAATAACCAGTTTATTTTTGCAGACATTGATATTAAGGGAAATACCTACCGCTGTATTAATGCCCACTTAGCAAGCGTAGGTTTAGGTAATAGCGATTACAAAAGATTAAGCAACCCAACCGAAGGCACGCAACAGGAAATTGAACGTGGATTTTGGCAAATTGCAGTGCGCATAGGCAAAGCTTTTAAACGTAGAACCACCCAAGCGGAAGCGTTGGTTAGCGCCATTGAAGAAAGTCCCTTTCCCGTTATTTTAGCAGGAGACTTTAATGATACTCCGAGTTCTTACACCTATAAGCGTATTAATAATTTACTAGAAGACAGCTTTTTAGAATCTGGAAAAGGCTTTAGCAAAACCTATGCACAAGCCTTAATTCCCTTGCGTATTGATTATGTTTTTCATGGTGAAACCCTGCGCGCCTTTAATTACCATGTATCCAATCAAAAATTAAGCGACCATTATAGTGTAAGTGTGGAGTTAGAGATTGTGCGGTAATTAAAACTTCCATCGCAACATCTTATATTATGCAATAATTAACTATGCTGCTTTAAAAAGAATTGGCTTGTTTTTACAAATACTATAATAAAATTCATTGGTGTACTTATCAAAAACGTGGTGATCATCTAGTTTTAAAACTACGGTGTAGTTGCCTGTAAGTTCATTAGTAAGTTTCATTCCATAAGGGTGCAACCAACCATCATTCATTAATAAAGGATCGTGAATTTCTAAAAAAGGAAACTGATTATGCAAACAAGCCAAGGTGCGTAAACGCTGTTCACGTTCTGCCAAAGTAGCTCCTTGCAAACGTGTTCCTTGCACTAAAATTTTAGCATAAGGATTTTTAATTCCTTGCTGATATAGTAAAAATGCTAGGTTGGTTCGTACTTTAAAGTTTACCGGCAATACTTTAATAAAGTCAACAGGTTTAAAATTGGAGATTGCTTCTGGTGTCATAACATTGTTTTTTTTATTACAATGCAAATGTGCTGCAGATAGTAAAGTGGTTTTTAAATTTTCGATAGGTGTAGTATCTCACATAGTTGAATCGGCTAAAAGTGTCGATGAATAGATTTTCACTTACAAAAGATTGAGCCGATCCAATAAAGCGGGCATGTGACCCTTGCTTACTGGAATGTGCTTCGTGTGCAGCACTAAACTATTGTCCTCTAAACTTTCAATTTTTGCAAGGTTTACAATGTAGGAGCGATGTACTTGCAAGAATTTATCAGTAGGCAATTTTGAGAGTAAGATGCGCATAGTGAAATGTACTAAATAACTTGTTTGCTCTGTTTTCAATAACACGTAATCACCTTGAGCTTCCGCGTATAACAAATCGTTAAAATCAATTTTTTGCAACCGTCCATTCACTCTGGCAAATAAATGGTTCGCTTCTACCTCATTAAGCAAGCTATTCGGTTTATTTCTATTTTGATGATTAAGCATGGCCACTTGAATAACTGCTTGGATTTCTTTTATCCCGTATGGTTTTACAACGTAACCATAAGGTGCAGTTTTCTTCACGCGTACTAAAGTGTCATCATCTGCAAAGGCAGTGGTAAAAACGTATGGGATGTCGGAAACTTTACCTAAGGCCTCTGCTGTTTCTACACCATCCATATCTCCTTTCACCTGAATGTCTAACAACAATAGTTCGGCTTCCCCTTTGGTAGCATTAGTTATTAATTCAGCACCATTATCTACCAAAAATATTACTTGATGCCCTAGGGTTTCGAGAATATCTTCTAATGTTTCTGCAATAAGAGCATCATCTTCCAGCACACCAATCCTGTATCTCGTTATTTTGCTCATGCTACCATGTGCTTTAGTGTAATAGTGGTACCCACATTCAACGTACTTGCTACATCTATTTCAATATTGTGCTCATCACAAAACTGTTTTACTAAAGCTAAACCCAAGCCCGTACCACTTCTATTTTCGGCATTACTAGCTCTAAAAAAGGATTCAAACATTTTAGACAGTTCATGACTCGGAACCCCTATTCCTTTATCGTGCACATGCAAATAGGTGAAATGGGAGGTATGCTCTATTTCTACTTTTACTTTTTTACTGCTGTACTTGAGTGCATTGTTTACCAAATTTATAATTATGTGAGTATACATATTACTATCAACCGAAACAGTATTAGCATTTCCTTTTTCAGCAATAAGCAAGCGATCTTCTTTATTAAAATTTTGATCTACAACATCGTTTATCAGATCAATTAATTTTATAGGATGCGGCTGAAAGGGCATTTTACCAGACTCCAACCTACCCAAAAGTAGAATATCGTTCATAATTAAATTCAAACGTCCAATCTCATTATGTACTCTATCAAAGTTCCGTTGTAAGGCACTTGTTTCTACAATTCCTGCCTCTACCTTGTGTTGTAATAAATCTACATTACTCTTTATCGTGGTAAGCGGTGTTCTAAATTCATGACTAGTAATTGAAATTAAGCGTGAACGCAATTCTGCTAGTTCCTTTTCCTTTTGTAGCGCTTGTTCCATATCATGCTCGGCCTTTTTCTTTGCGGTGATATCTCGTACAAAAGCAGAGAAAATATGTGTGTTTTTTAATTTAATAGGTGAAATGCTCAATTCAACATTGAAGTGATGTCCTTTTTTATGCTTTCCTGTAATTTCAATACGTTTGTGCAGCACAGGACCTTCACCTGTTTTTAAAAAATGCTCCATTCCCCTATCATGTGCCTCTGCAAACTGATCAGGAATAATAAGCTTTGAGAGCTTTTGGTGCAACGCCTCTTCAGATTTAAACCCAAATATTTCCGTTGCCTGATGGTTCCATTCTAAAACATGCCCTTTTTCATCTATTGTAATTACCGCATCCAATGCTGATTCAATTACTGCGCGTAGTTTATTTTCATTTTCAGATAACAAACCGTAATTCTGTTCCAATTCTTCTAGTAATTCCAATCGTTCTAACTCCTCTTGCTTTCTTACGGTAATGTCATTATGAATACCCACTGAACCGATTACCTCACCTGCAGGATTCATAATGGGGGCTCCTGATATAATCATCCACAAAGGAGTACCGTCTTTCTTATTTATGCTAATTTCATAAGCACTTGCTGCTCCGGTCTCGCGTGAAGCATGTGCTTGTTTCATTGTTTCTAACTGCCGAGGGTCGGCTCGATGTAAAAAGACTTCGGAAGCATTTTCGCCTATGAGCTCTTCTAGCGTATAGCCCATCATATCGCAAAACGACTCATTGGCGTACACAATTACTTCATTTAAATCAACCTCCATTAGGCCGAGATTGATATTCTGAATTACGCTGCGGTATTTTTGTTCGCTTTGCAACATTCCTTGTGTAGCAAGCACCCGTTCGGTAATGTTACGGGCTACCACAAAAAACTCTAAAAGTTTATCGCCTTCAAAAACCGCCTCTACCGTTTGCCCTAGCCAATATTCTTTTCCAACTGGGGTAACAATGGGTACCTCAAAGTAGGTGGTTTTCTGGCGCATTTCCAATTGTTTCTGATAAAAGGAAAACACTCGTTCCTTGTAATCATTACGAACGGACTCATGAAAACTTCTGCCTAAAAAATCAGGTTCTTTCACATCAAAGAACTCAACCATTACCGCATTCAAGTAAGTAAACCTACCCTCCGCATTGAGACGGTAAATCATATCTATACTAGAACTTACTAGGCTGTCAGGCATACGTTACGTTGAAAAATCAAAGATTAACTAATTTTAGATGAGCATTTGGATGAAGAACCTTTAAGATTGATTTTAAGGAAGAATCTGATGGAACTAAAGTTTATTACTATCGTTACCCCACGGGCAACAGTTGCTTGTGCCAACTATCCTTTACAGCTACTTCCCATTCGTTTTCTAACTGCCCTTTGGTTTCAATAAGGTTATTAAAAACCATGGTTTCTTGATTTAAATCACCTGCTTCCAATTCTGCTCTAAAGGCATTCATTGGTAAGGCGTCAATCATTCCATCTTCCATAAAGGCTATTTGCATTCTATCAAGTAAACTTACCTGCATTTCCTTTTCCAAGGCTTGCATCAAATGGGTTAGCTTATCAATACTACAACCGGTAGCTTGGTAGCTTTGCTCATTTAATGCTACTATTACAAAACGTTGGTATTTAATGGTAAAAGATGCTTGTAGCGGATTCCCGTGCGCCTGCCAATCATCTAAAAAATTCATAACCCTAGCGGAAATACGCTCCACTTTTTCAAACGGTAAAGCTTCGCTCGCTTGGTAAATCCAAATACGCGCACCGCTAGCCATGGTGTCAAAATCTTTATACATACTTATAAATCTTGTGCTTCCGCTATCATTTCTGCAATATCCAATACAGGCAAATCTCCTTCGCGTGCGCTATTTTTTACTCCATCCGTCATCATGGTGTTGCAAAACGGACAAGCCGCAGCAATAATATCCGGTCTGGTTTCTAACGCCTCGTCCGTACGCTCAATATTAATGTCTTTTTTACCAGGTTCAGGTTCTTTAAACATTTGCGCACCACCGGCTCCACAGCACAATCCGTTGCTTTTGCATCTGCGCATTTCTACTAGCTCAGCATCTAGCTTTCTAATTAACTCACGCGGTGCTTCATAAATTCCGTTTGCACGGCCTAAATAACAAGGATCATGAAACGTAATACGTTTGCCTTTATAGTTACCGCCTTCAATGGTTAACCTACCTTCTTTCAATAAGTTATTAATGAATTTGGTGTGGTGCATCACTTCGTACTTTCCGCCAAGGTCAGGATATTCATTAGCCAAGGTATTAAAGCAATGCGGACAAGTAGTTACAATTTTTGTAACCTCGTAGGCATTCATTACCTCAATGTTGGCCATGGCCTGCATCATAAAAGTAAATTCATTTCCTGCGCGTTTGGCGGGGTCTCCGGTGCAACTTTCTTCCGTGCCCAACACCGCAAAATCAACGTTGGCTTTCGCCATGATTTTAACAAATGCTTTGGTTATTTTTTTTGCTCTATCATCAAAACTACCGGCACAGCCCACCCAAAATAGCACTTCGGGTTTTTCACCTGCGGCCATTTTTTCGGCCATGGTAGTTACTTTTATCATTTCTGCTTCCATACTTTTAAGGTATTCGTTGGTAGGTTATTCCGTTGGCCAATGTAAAAGCCACTAAACCCTGTGTTTCGTTTATAAAAATGCGCGTGTTTTTGCCCGCGCTTCGTGGTGTAAAGTACACATTAGTAAAAGATGTTGCGCTACCAAAACTCAGTGGCGTATCAAACAAGCACGCTGCATCTGCACACTGCACACTATCGTAAATCGTTAAATTTAATTTTGAATCCATCACTCCGGTCGTGTCTTCCCATGCTAGCGTAAATTCATCGCGCGTTCCGCTCTTTTGTGTTTCGTCTAAGGTGGCTTCTAAATTATATCTAAACCTAAAATAAGGCGTATCACATCCAATAACTAGCGTGTTTTTTTCTAACTCAAGTTTACTAATTCCATCCGTACTTCCCACATTTTGAGTAAAATTTTCAACCGTGGTAAAAGCACTGTTTTTTAATTTTGTTTTAATGGTGATGGTATCTCCCGCCAAGGTAAAAAACCGAATACCTTTATCATTTACCGTAGGAATAAGCTTTAACGCACGTTTACTATTACTGTAGCGTAAAAAATTTTCTTTTTCGCAACCAGTACATGCAAAAAGTAATAAGGCAAGCATAAAAGTTACGTAACGCATGTTTAATTTTTAAACACTTGTATAGTTACTTCCTTTTCCACCAAGTCAGTAAATTTTCCTTGATACCGCGTAGCGCGTACCAAATGATTGTCTATCCAATGGTAGTTACCACCGCGTGGTTTGCCCATTAAAAGGCCATGGTAATTGAAACCATTTTCATTAAGCCATTTTTCGGTTACCGCCCGGTGTTCTTCTGTGCGTGAAGTGAAAAAAGTAATAATATCTCCGGAAGCATACCAACGGTTTAGCGTTGCCAAAGCATCGGGGTACACCTTTGCCGTAGCCATTCTTTCTGGCTCCTCGTTGGGAATATCATCGCACACGGTACCGTCAATATCAATTAAGTAGTTCTTAATTTCATCAGGTAAAATAGGACTAACGCTTTGGCCATCTGCGCTAAGCGCTTGTAGCTTTTGCTCAATTACTTGGTTGGCTGATTTTTTAGATTTCATTCATCCAATTTGCACGATCGGCCTGCGCATAAGCCCAAGGCGCACCGTTGTTTTCTACATTGGTCATCATCCCGTTAATCTGCTGGCTGGCACTACTTTCTTCCATTACCATAAATCTGCGCATATCCATTATTATGGATAAGGGATCAATATTTACCGGACAAGCTTCAGTACAAGCATTACAAGTGGTGCACGCCCAAAGCTCTTCGGGAGTTGTGTAATCTCCTAATAAACTTTTACCATCTTCCACAAACGTGCCTTTGTTCGCATCAATATTCTTACCCACTTCTTCCAATCGGTCGCGGGTATCCATCATTATTTTTTTTGGCGATAACTTTTTACCGGTAATATTAGCCGGACAACTGGCCGTACAACGCCCGCATTCCGTACAAGAATAAGCATTCATCAGTTGCACATAGTTTAAGTCCAACACATCTTTTGCACCAAAGCGTTCTGGTTCAACAACTTCACCTTCCGCAGGAGCAGCATACGGGTCAGCGCTAGGATCCATCATGGTTTGCACTTCCTTTTTAACGGTTTCATTGTTGTTAAACTGACCTTTAGGCTCAAGCTTACTGTGCCAAACATTAGGGAAAGCCATTATAATATGGAAGTGTTTGGAAAAAGGCAGGTAGTTTAAAAAAGCGAGAATACCAAGAATATGAAACCACCAAGCGGTGCGTTCAATAATGCGTAAATTGTCTTGAGAAACACCATCAAACAAGGGAGCAAATAATCCTGAAATTAAAAAAGGACCGGCTTTTACATCCGTCATGTTTGCTTCTGCCGCACCTATAGTTAGTAATGCAAGCATAAGCACTATTTCAATGATAAGAATGTTGTTGGCATCATTTTTTGGCCAGCCCTTTAAATCTTTAAAACGCCATACAACGTTTACATTTCTGCGCCATAAAAAAACCACGCAGGCAATAATTACGGCCAATGCTAAAATTTCAAAAAAGTTAATAGCCGTTGTATATACAAACCCTAAAGGGGCTGCAAACAAGCGATGTGTACCAAAAATACCATCTATTAAGATTTCTAAAACTTCAATATTGATGAGTATAAAACCTACATAAATAACTACGTGAAAAAAACCGGCTACATAGCGCCTTTTCACCATTTTGGATTGGCCCATCGCCACTTTGCCCATAACGGCCCAACGTTCGCTTTTCCTATCACTTCGGTTTACATCTTTACCAAGTTTAATATTGCGCCAAATTTTGCCAAAGTTGCGGGCAAAAAGAAAACCGGCTGCTACTAATACAAGTAAAAAAAGTATGTTCTGGATTCCGAAATGCATAAAAAAGGTTTTGTTAATGGCTTATTTCTCGTCTTTTGGTTTCTCATTCTTTTTACGCTCCGCCTCCATTTGATCTATTTCGGCATCGCTATAAGTTTGTTTTTTACCAAATACAGAAAAGTTTACATAACGAGCCGGGTTGTATTTAATATCTAAAATTAAGCGGTTTAATTGTTCAGAAGCATCTTCCAGATTATTATACACGGCAGGGTCGTTCAGTAATTTACCGGCTGTTCCTTCGCCTGTGTTTATTTTATCTAATGCTTCATTAGCTGCCGTTACCGCCTTATTTAAGGTTGCAAATGTTTGTGCAAAATTTACGCGTGCTAAGGAGTCGCTAATGGTTTCAAAATTCTTAAAAATTGCGGATAACTCCTCATTGTTATCTTCTAAATTTTTCGCGATACTCGCCACATTACGCACGGTAGTTACAATATCCTCTTGGCTAGCGGTAACTGTTTCATCTACCGACTTTACGGTGCTCTCTAAGTTTTGAAACGTTCTGCGTAAGCTTGTAAAGGTTTTATAAAAATTGTCTTTGGTTTCATTATTTAAAAACCCTGAAACTAAAATCAACACGGTATCAATACTTCCAATTAGCTTTTCCGCTTTGTCCTTAAGCGGTGCTACTTGCTTATTTACTTCATCAGCTAAGCTCAATTGTATTTCAGAACTTAGGGTATCTCCGCTTTTCGCAGGATTTGGATCATCGCCCAATGCAAAATCAATCATTTTATCGCCAAGTAAATCGCTGCTGCTAATACGCGCTATGGTGTTTCTAGAAATTTGAATATCATTTTCCATGGCCATTTTTACCATCAACCTTCCAGAGCCATCCGGATGAAAATATACACTCTTTACTTGTCCTACTTTAAGTCCATTTACCATTACCGGCCTAGAGGAGGAAAGCCCGTCAACTCTTTCGTAAACTGCGTAAAAAGTCCGGTCATTCTCAAAAAGATTGTTTCCTTTTAAATAGTTAAAACCCCAAAATAAAAGGAGCAGGGCAAGTATGGTAATGATACCAACCTTAAATTCATTGCTTATTTTCACTTAGAAAATGTGTTAGATTATTGCGTGAGCAAAGATTAAAAAATTTATGGTAGCAACGCCTTAGCTTCTGCAATAGATATGCGCTTACCATTTGCCATGGCAATTACAAAGGCATCCTTATACCCTTTTCTACGTAGTTCCACTTTTTGCTTTTCTGCCTCATCATAAGATGTCTCATTACCAACTACATACTTATAAAAACCATCGCTTTCATACATCTGCACCTGCTCAACTCCCTTAAAGTTAGCGGGAATAAGTTCATATTTACGCGCGCTAGTAGCTATTTGCACCGTGTAATAAACTGCTTCTACCGGCTTTAGTTCATCGTTATTTTTAACAGTAGCATCTGCATTTTGCTCCTTTACCACTTCGGTTTTTTCGGTTGGGCTTGGCACCATAGCACCTTTTGGTGTAGGCTCTACTTTAGCAGGAATTTTTGGCGTTTCTAGTGTAAAGCTTTCACGTTCTTCTTTGTATTCTTTGAAAGCCCTAAAAATTGCGGAAGCCATATAGTCTTGACCCTTCTCGCTATTTAAAAAGTCTTCTTCAGCGGGGTTTGTCAAAAAACCTAGTTCAACTAATACTGCGGGCATTACCGCCATTTTAGTTACCATTAAGGGTTGTTGTTTTACTCCTCTATCTTTACGCTGCACTCTTTCTCTAAACTGATTTTGCACTTTTTGTGCAAAACTTATACTCTGAAACATAAACGCATTTTGATACAGCGTTAACGCAATGTAGCTTTCGGGTTTATTAGGATCAAAACCTTCATATTTTTCCTCATAATTATCCTCTAAAAATATTACCGAGTTTTCTTGTTTGGCAATACGCATGTTATCATCATCGTGATTTTGACCCATTACGATGGAGGTAGAACCCTGCACCGATGATTTTGTAAAAGCATCACAATGAATGGAAATAAATAAATCAGCACCCGCCCGGTTTGCAATACGTGCCCGTTCTTCTAAATCTACAAGCACATCGGTAGTGCGGGTATATATAACACGCACATCTTTAAAATTATCTTGAATGTACTTACCTACTTTTAAACTCACCGAAAGTGCAATATCTTTTTCACGTACTTTATATCGACCGGTGCCTAAATTACCGGGGTCAATTCCGCCATGGCCAGCATCAATTACCACAATACGCACGCCATCACTAGGCACATTGCCTGTGGGTGTACTTTCTGCAAAAAAAAGAAAGCAAGTAAATAGCGTTATCAAAAGGGTTTTAATCTTCAATGGCTTGTTTTTTGATTAGCTTTGGCGCATTACAGTTTAGAAACATATTACTTAAGCAAAATTAGCAGAGCCTTTGCGAGTTTCAGCCCTTAAACGCTTCTTTTTATTAACGGTCATTTTTGGATATCTCTCATCCGCGCAAGCGCAGGTAGAGCCCACTGATACCAACAATATCCTTTACGGAATTTCCGCTGACTCCGTATTAACGAACAAACAATCGTTAAGCACTGATTCCATTTACGGTACTTCCTTGGAGCCTGGATTAACGCCTGAAGACGATGCTTTTTTAGTGAGCTTGGTAGAATATACGGCTGACGATAGCATTTTTGGTAGCCCTACCGAAGGCGTGGTGTATTTATACAACAATGCTATTGTAACGTATCAGGACATAAAACTTAAGGCCGGGTTTATACGCTTTGATATTGAAAACAAAGAATTGTATGCCGAGGGCATAACCGATAGCAATGGCGTGGTAACACAAAAACCCTTATTTACGGAAGCCGGAAAAGATTATAGAGCCGATGCCATGCGCTACAATTTTGAGAGTAAAAAAGCCATGATTAAGAAAGTAATTACCAAAGAAGGTGAAGGCTTTTTACACGGACAAGTCATAAAAAAAGTGGACGATGAAGTGTTTTACGTTAAAAACGCATCGTTTACAACTTGCAGTCATGAGCATCCACACTTTAGAATTAAAACACCCAAGGCCAAAGTAATAAGCGGTAAAAAGGTAGTTACACAATTTGCTTATTTAGAAGTGCTAGATGTGCCTACCCCTTTAATGGTGCCTTTTGGGTTTTTTCCTACTAATGAAAAAAGACAATCTGGTATTATTATACCCACTTACGGAAGTTCTGATTTTAGAGGTTATTTTTTGCGCAACGGTGGTTATTATTGGGCGGCTAATGATTATTTTGACGCTACCCTTACGGGAGATATATTTACACAAGGAGGCTATGGAATTCAAGCTTCTACCGGCTATAGAAAACGCTATAGGTACAGTGGCAATTTGGCCTTTAATTACAATCTGTTGCGCTATGGGCGCGAAGAATTTGCTACTTTTAATAGACAAGCTTTTAATAACAGTTCTGATTTTAATATCACTTGGACGCATAATCAAGATGCAAAAGCACGCCCCGATTTTAGGTTTAACTCTCGCGTAAACATTGCCACTCAAAATTACTTTGCCATTACCGGAAATAATGCTGCTGATGTGCTGCAAAACCAATTGGCTAGCGCCATTACTTTTCAAAAACTTTTTCCGGGTAAGCCACTCAACCTTACCATAGGCTTAACGCATAATCAAAACACTGCCACCAATGATGTAACCTACGGCTTACCACGCGTAAACTTTGGAATAAACCGAATTTTTCCTTTTGAGCGTAGCAATAGGGTGGGTAAAAAAGCGTGGTATGAAGAAATATTTTTTACCTATGCTTTAGATGCTAAAAATGATATTGAAACCAAGTTTGACCAGCCTTTATTTACGCGTACTGTTTTTAGAGATAGCTCTAGAGCCGGCATTCAGCATAATATTCCCATACAGGCCACCTACAAAGTATTTAAATTTTTTACGTTTAATCCCAATATCCGTTATACCGAGCGTTGGCTTTTTAAGCAATATGAATATGGATTTTCACCAGAAGAAAACCGAGCAGTAGTTACCGATACGCTAAATGGGTTTTACGCCAATAGAAATTTTAGTACCGGAGCAAATCTTACCACAAATTTATACGGCCTTTGGAATTATAAAGGATATATAAAGGCCATTTATCATAGGGCAACACCATCGCTGGGCATTACCTACACACCAGATTTTTCTACCGATTTTTGGGGGTATTATCAAGAAGTACAAAACGATACACTTGGAAATACACAGCGATTTAATCGTTTTTCAGCAAGTCCTTATGGATCAGCACCTTCTGGTACAAGTGGAATCGTAAACATGGGGCTTCAAAATATTTTAGAAGCAAAAATTAGAGACGATAAAGACACCACGGGAGTTGGTTTTAGAAAGATTCAATTATTTGAACGGTTAAGTGTGAACACCGGCTATGATTTGGCCAAAGATTCTTTAAACTGGAGTAGTATTCAATTTGCCGCCACCTCCACCCTATTTAACCGCTTAATTTCTTTAAATTATAGCACCAGCTTTAGTGTATATGGGTTTGATGAAGCTAAAAACCGTATTGTACCGCGCTCGGCTTATGCGGTAAATGATCAAGCATTACGTAATTTAGGTCAAACCTTTGCTGCGGGCGTAAATTTAAGTGGTGATACATTTAATAGAAACCGAAAAAAGCGCGCCAGCAATGATGCGGAAGAAGATAATGCACCTGAAGCGCCACAATCTGAAGAAGCGCAAGGTTTGGGCATTACCGGTGGTGATGTGGATTATTACACACGTAAAGGATTTGTAGATTTTAATGTGCCTTGGACTTTATCCTTACGCTACAACTTAGGGGAAACCAAAAACGGTTTGGAAAGTACGGTGCGCCAATCTTTAACCGCAGATGGCAGCGTAACCCTAACCCAAAACTGGGCATTTACTTATAGTACCGGTTATGATTTAGAGCAAAAAGATTTTACCTATACCTCTTTTAATTTTGTGCGAAACTTACATTGCTGGGAACTTACCTGCGGTTGGGTGCCTTTTGGTGCTCAGCAAAACTATACACTTACCATAAGAGTACGCGCACAGGTACTAAGTGATTTAAAACTAGAGCGTAGGCGTGGTATTGGTGATTTTCAAAGATAATAACTGAAACGTAGCTTTGCGCTGCCAAACTTTTTAAAAGAAATACAATGAAATTTATAACTCAAGTAGCGCGTGTTTTAGTTGGTGCGCTTTTTATATTTTCTGGATTAATAAAGCTAAATGATCCCGTGGGTTTTAGCTTTAAGCTAGATGAATACTTTGGTGCCGATGTATTGAACTTACCATTTTTACAACCTTTTGCCCTAAGCATGGCGGTGGTTATTGTAATTTTAGAAGTGCTATTAGGCGTAGCACTTTTATTAGGAAAATGTAAAAAATCTACCATTTGGTTACTGCTGTTAATGATTCTGTTTTTTACATTTTTAACTTTTTATTCCGCGTACTTTAATAAAGTAACAGATTGTGGTTGCTTTGGCGATGCTATTCCGCTTACACCTTGGCAATCGTTTGGTAAAGATGTGATCCTTTCTATTTTAATTTTACTCATCTTTTTTAATAAAAAATACATTAAGCCTGTATTGCCAAGTGGCTTAAGCAACGGTTTATTAATACTAGCGTTAATTGGTTGCTCAGCTTTTGGATATTACGTTTTAAACCACTTGCCGGTTAAAGATTTTAGAGCTTACGCGGAAGGTAAAAGTATAGTGGAAGGCATGAAGTCTGCCGAGGAAATGGGTAAAGAACCTACCACGTATATTACTATGTACACCTTAAAAAATAAAGAAACGGGCGAAGAAAAAGTTATAGACTCTGAAGCGTACATAGCCGATAAATGGTGGGAGAAAAAAGAGTGGGAAATACAAAGTGATAAAAGCCAAACGAAAGTTAAAAATCATGGTTACGAGCCACCGGTGCATGATTTTGTAATTCTGCTAAATGATGAGGACATTACTTCAAAGATTTTGAATATGGAGAATGTGTTTTTAGTGGTAGCGTATAACATCACTAAAACACATGCCGAAGGATACCCCAACATAAATACGTTTGCCGAAAATGCTGAAGCTGCTGGAGTATCCGTATTTGGACTAAGCGCTAGTTTAAATGAAACCGTAGAGAATTTTAGGCATGAAGCACAAACACCGTATCCCTTTGCAAGTGTAGATGAAACTACCTTAAAAACTATTATTAGGAGTAATCCTGGTTTGGTTTGGTTGCAAAATGGTGTGGTTAAAAAGAAATGGCATTACAATGATGTGCCAGATTTCAGCACTATAAAATCACAGCTTTAATTTGCTGCGCTACATTTCCAATAAAATTGGCTACAGCCTTTTGGTACTTTGGGGTGTAGTAAGTTTGGTGTTTTTACTTTTTACTGCGTTGCCAGATCCGGCACGTATGATGCTGGATCAACGCGAAAACAGTGAGCAATTAGCTGCAGTGCAAGCCAAGTATGGCTTTAACCTGCCGCTTTATCAGCAATATTTATTTTATTTAAATGATGTAAGTCCCTTATCCTTGCACTCTAAAAACGAACATCATTTCACCTTTTTAAATCAAAATAGAAGCTACTTTTCACTATTAGATTTGGAGCAATTTAAACTAGTGCTAAAAGCTCCATATTTAAGGCAATCATTTAAAAATCAAGGGAAATCTGTTTCTAAAATAATTGGCGAAACCCTACCAAATACGGCTGTTTTAGCCATTGCCGCCATTGGCATTGCGCTTTTTTTAGGCATTTCATTAGGCGTTGTTTCTGCTTTATTTAAAAACACTTGGATTGATAGAAGCATCACCATTTTAGGCACCATCGGTATGAGCGTTCCCTCCTTCTTTTCTGCCATATTATTAGCCTGGCTTTTTGGATATGTTTGGAGTACTTACACCGGCTTAAGCATGACGGGCAGCTTATACACCGTAGATGACATGGGCAACGGAAGTTATTTAAATCTTAAGAATTTAATACTACCGGCAATTACTTTGGGCATTCGTCCATTGGGTGTTATTATTCAACTTACGCGTGGCAGCCTGCTAGAAGAAATTAATCAAGATTACGTGCGTACGGCTAGGGCAAAAGGTTTAAAGGAGTATGTGGTAATTCGCAAACATGCGTTACCCAATGCTCTAAACCCAGTAATAACTGCAGCTTCAGGTTGGTTTGCCAGTATGCTGGCGGGTGCCGTGTTTGTAGAATATATTTTTGGCTGGAATGGACTTGGAAAGCAAATAGTAGAGGCACTCAATGAACTTGACTTACCAGTGGTAATGGGTAGCGTGCTCGTTATAGGGTTCATCTTTGTGCTTATCAATATTCTGGTAGACATTTTATACGCACTTTTAGATCCTAGAGTTAGGGTGTAATACCAACCTATTCGAAACCGATTCTACTTATTTACCTGAGTTCGATTAATATTAAAATAAATCAATCTGATAGTTAGTGGTTTAATAGTTTTAAAACAACAATCTAGCCCCCCAACCCCGCCAAGGCGGGGGAGTTTAGCTGCATTTGTAGCTACTCCCCCGCCTTTGGGGGCTGGGGGGCTTTAGGAGGTTTAGATGCTCATATTCAGTTATATAAAGATCGAACTCAAGTTATTTCTAAAATCACCCTAATTCTTAACGGCTATTGCTACGCTGGAAAGGAATAAGTCCTTCGCTTTGCTTTATGTATCATTAAATTATTGCTTCCATTGTACAAGTTCCAAAAAGAAGCGCATGGAATTTATGGTTGTATGTAAGGATTTAAAAAGCTTAAGGTTATGTTAAGCGATAAGATAGTTTCGCAAATTTTATAAGCTATTAAGAAAAGAAAAGCCCGATACGCTTGCGCGTATCGGGCCTTGAATTATCGTACAAATAATGTCTTCTCAGATTTCTTAGTAACGATCGCGGTTGTAACCGCCACCTCCACCGCCACCGCGGTTGAATCCACCACCGCCACCGCCACCGCTTGGTCTGCGATCGCCTTGTGGTTTTGGCTTGCTTTCATTAACAACAATGCTACGTCCACTTACTTCAGAACCATCAAGTTCTTCAATAGCTTTTCTAGCTTCATCATCATTCGGCATTTCAACAAAACCGAATCCTTTGCTACGGCCAGTAAACTTGTCGCTAATTACTTTAGCTGAATCTACAGCGCCATACGCTTCAAAGATTTCTTTTAAATCGTCCCCTTCAGTTGCCCAAGGAAGACTTCCTACAAAAATGTTCATCTTAAAAAATAAAAATATTAAGCAGCAAAAGTAACGTAATATTATTACTACCAATGTTAAGAAATTGTTTTTTTCTTAAAATCAGTAGTTTATATCCTACTTCGCCTCCTTCATTCCGTCTTCAATCATTCCGTAAAACTGATCCAACTTGGGTAACAAAATAATGCGTGTTCTGCGGTTAGTACTGCGTCCCTCTTTAGTTTCATTGGTTGTAAGCGGTACATAATAGCTGCGTCCTGATGCTACTAAACGCTCTGGTTTTACCTTGTAATCATTTTGCAAAATTCGTACAATACTGGTGGCTCTTTTTACCGATAAATCCCAGTTATCCTGTAAAACACCGCTTTGAAATGCCTTATTATCGGTATGTCCTTCTACCATTACTTCTAATTCCGGCTTATTATTTACCACTTTAGCTACTTTGGCAAGTACGTTTTTAGCAGCTTCGGTTACTTCAAAACTGCCGCTTTTAAATAAAAGCTTGTCAGAAATTGAAATATACACTACACCTTTTTCAACATTTACTTGTACATCCTCATCATCCATATTACCAAGTACACCTTTTATGCTAGTAACTAAGGCAAGTGTTACACTATCTTTTTTAGTAAGTGCATCACGCATAGTTTTAATCTGCATATCTTTTTCACGAATACTTTCTAAAGATTTCTCCAAATTTTCCGCTTCTTTGCTACTAAGTGTAGAAAGTTTGCCCACATTGTTCAACAATTTGTAGTTAACAGAGCGTAAATAATTTACCTCTTTATCCACACCTTCTCTGCGTGCACGGCAATCGGCCAACTCTAATTTAGCAGTGCTTAACTTGTCAGAACACTCGGCTTGTTCGGCTTGCAGCTTGGTGTATTTCTTTTTGCTTACACATCCGGTTAACAAAATACTGGCGCTAAAAAGCACCATCATCATTTTTCTCATGGTTTGTTTAATTACAGTTTAAAATTAATCTCGTATAGAAAGCAAATTAAAGACCATTTTCACCCAAAAGCGACAATGCTTTTTCCACTTTTTCAACAGGTAATTTACACGCACGATTTTGGCAAACGTAAATGAGCGTTTTATCCTTTACAAACCTGTTTTCAAACAAAGGTTGTGTATTTTCTTTATCTGATTGAACAAGCAAAATATTGGGCAAATATTGGTTGCGCAAGCTCTGTGTTAATTCATTAGCACTAGCACCCACCACTGCCACTTCGTAGTAAGGCATGGTAAGCCAAAGGTGCAATTGAGCCCAGTTGCTATAACTTTCTCCATACGCTAAAAATCTTTCTACGTTTATTTGGCTCAGCATTTTTTCCGCTTGCGCGAGATATTTGTCCTCTCCCGTAAGGCGACCGATTTTAAAAATACACTGTGCTAATACCGAGTTTGGTGCAGCCGTTACATTATCGGTTACTTCTATGCTTTGCGCGATTAGTTTTTTGGCCGATGTACTTCTTGTATAATACAGTGCACTTGCTTCATCTAAAAATTGTGCATTTAAGGTTTTTAACCATGCAACCGCCTGATTCAAATACATTTCATTACCTGTAACTTCGTATAATTTTAAAAAAGCCTCTATGCTAAACGCGTAATCTTCCGCCAAACCATCAATATAGCTTTTGCCTTTTTTATACGCATGCTTCAGTTCATTTTTTGGGTTGTTTTGATTTTTCAGCAACCATTTTGCGCAAGTTTCGGCTTGTTTTAAATAGGCATCCTTTTCGGGAGATAGCATATTGGCATCCACCAAACCGGTAATCATCATTGCATTCCAACTGGTTAATGATTTATCATCAAGCCCGGGACGCACTCTTTTTTGTCGCTCCTTTAAGAGCAAACTTTGCCACTCGTTTTCCTTTTCAACAGATAGAGAAACTCCCTCATTACGCATTAAAATAATATTGCCATGCTCCCAACTTCCTTTTTGTAAATTGTAATACTTTGTAAAAGCATCCCAATCTTCCACTGGAATAATGGCTTTTAATTCACTTTCAGTCCAAACGTAAAATTTCCCTTCTTCTCCTTCACTATCCGCATCCAAAGCTGTGTAAAATTCACCGTTTTCGCCTTGCATTTCGCGTAAAGCCCAAGTCACGGTTTCTTGTACTGTTTTAGCGTAAAGCGGACTTTTAAACTTGCGCCAAGCATTTGCATAAAGAGAAAGTAATTGCGCATTATCGTATAACATTTTTTCAAAGTGTGGCGCTTTCCACAAAACATCGGTACTATAGCGTGCAAATCCGCCACCAGCCTGATCATAAATTCCTCCCCAAGCCATTTTATCTAGCGTTAGCTTTACATGATTTAAGGCTTTTTCATTTCCACTTAAATGACCATACTGTAATAAATAATTGTAGTTATTTGGCAAAGGAAACTTTGGCGCTCTGTTCGGTCCGCCCTCCTCATAATCAAAACGTTCCTGCCAATTTTCAAATAATTCATCAGCCTGTAATTTGTTAAACGTTTGTATGTTGGTGTTTGCCTGCACTAACGCTGATTGTTGCACCCCTTCAGTTAGGCGCTGAGCGTATTCTACTATTTTTTCTGGTTCATCGCGTTGCACTTCATAAATACTTTCTAAAGCGTTCATCCATTTTTCTTTAGGGAAATATGTGCCTCCCCATATCGGTCGGCCATCGGGCAAAGTAACCACGTTTAAAGGCCAACCACCACTACCCGTCATCAATTGTACAGCCGTCATATACACCTGATCCACATCAGGGTGCTCTTCCCTATCAATTTTTATCGGCACAAAATGTTTATTCATTAAAGCTGCTGCGGTGCTGTCTTCAAATGTTTCTCGCTCCATTACGTGGCACCAATGGCAAGCAGAATATCCAATACTAATGATGACCAATTTACCTTCTTTTTTGGCCTGCTCAAAGGCTGCATCGCCCCAAGGCTGCCAGTTTACCGGATTGTGCACATGTTGTAAAAGATAGGGGCTGCTTTCCTTTATTAAGGCATTGGTGTGCTGGTGCATGGTGGTTTCTTGCTTTTTTATTTGGCCGTTGCAAGCCGTAAGATTTGTTAATACTATCCCAGCTACAATAAACTTAGCTTTAGGGTATAAATTTCTCATAAAGGCAAAACTAATTGGTTTTTAAGGTATATGTGGGTTGAACATAGCAAAGTTTAAATTTTGAGTAAACGCATAAAACTTTTTACAGTTAACGTGCAAGTAATATGTGATGCTAACATTAGCGCAATCAATAAGTAGTTGAGTAAAGCAATATGGAGGTATATCAAATTTTGGTAATTATGCTACTCCTTTTGGCGGTGGTTGATTTAATTGTTGGCGTAAGCAATGATGCCGTCAACTTTTTAAACTCTGCCATAGGTAGTAAAGTTGCCACAAGAAACTTTATTTTAACAATTGCTGCAGTTGGGGTGTTAGCTGGTGCACTATCCAGTAGTGGTATGATGGAAATCGCGCGCAAAGGAATTTTTAACCCAAGCCTTTTTTCTTTTTCTAACGTGATGGTAATTTTTGTGGCCGTGATGGTGGCTGATATTATCCTGCTGGATATTTTCAATTCTTTGGGCATGCCCACCAGTACCACGGTAAGCATCGTCTTCGATTTATTAGGCGCTTCCGTTGCCGTGGCTCTTTTAAAGATAGCGGAAAGCGATACCAATTTTACTCTTGCAGAAGCCATAAACTACGAAACGGCTCTTGCCATTATATCTGGTATTTTCTTGTCTATAGCTTTAGCTTTCATCAGTGGAAGCCTAGTGCAATACTTATGCAGGCTGCTTTTCAGCTTTGATTATCAAAAACATTTGAAAACCTATGGAGTGTTTTTTGCTGGTGTAGCCATCACTGTAATCGTGTATTTTTTATTGATAAAAGGCGCTAAAGGAAGCGTGTTAATTCCAATTAGACTTTCGGAATTTATGTCTGCGAATTTATTGATTTCCATTGGTTTGATTTTCACGCTTTGTACGGTACTTATCTTTTTGGGTAATCGTTTTTTTAAGTTGCACCCGCTTAAAGCGGTAGTATTTGCCGGTACTTTTAGTTTGGCAATGGCTTTTGCAGGCAATGATTTAGTAAATTTTGTGGGTGTTCCTTTAGCAGGATTTCAATCGTATCAAATATGGAATGGCAGCGGACAAGCGGCTGACTTGTTCTTAATGACAGATTTGGCTAAAGCGGTTCAAACACCTTTTTTCTTTTTGCTTTTAGCAGGATTAATTATGGTAATCACGTTGTGGTTTTCGGGCAAGGCACGTAAAGTTACCGAAACCGAGGTGAATTTAAGTCGGCAAGATGCGGGTGCCGAGCGGTTCAAGCCAAATTTTTTATCTAGAGCCATAGTGCAAGGCACCGTGGGGGTAAACCAATGGGTAAGCAACTTATTGCCAGAAAACATGCACAATAAAATCAATTTTCAGTTTACTCCATTAACAACTTCCATTGCAGTAGCCGATAAACCTGCTTTTGACTTGGTGCGTGCTTCCGTTAATTTGGTGGTGGCTAGTTTATTAATTGCCTTAGCCACGTCATATAAATTACCACTTTCCACTACTTACGTTAGTTTTATGGTGGCCATGGGTTCTTCCTTGGCAGATAGAGCTTGGGGAGCTGAAAGTGCCGCTAGCCGTGTAGCGGGCGTATTAAATGTAATTGGTGGTTGGCTGCTTACCGCAATTATGGCATTTACCGCTGCAGGATTGTTTGCAACGGCTATTTATTTTGGTGGCCCTTGGGTAGGCGTGCTTTTATCAGCAATAGCATTGGTAATTTTCATAAGAAGCAATTTACAGTTTAGGAAAAAAGCAGTGGAAGGGAAATAGTTTCTTTTCGCACAAATGTTGAAAACGCGACAAGAGTTTTTGGCCACAGATTACACTTATTGCGCAGATATTACTGGCAGTAGCATACGGATTTGACGGATTTAAACGAATTTTCCGTATCGTGCTTTAAGCCTAAAAACCCAAAAGGGGGAGTAGCGACATGTATGGCTACTTCCCCTTTGGGGGCTGGGTCACGCAAATATCCTTATAAACATTAAGTGGTGTTTAACGTAAATCCACCAACTACCCTTGCGTAAAATGTTTGAAAAACAAAGGAATGGTTTCAATGCCCTTATAGTAATTAAACAAGCCAAAATGCTCATTTGGCGAGTGAATAGCATCGCTATCTAAACCAAAACCTAAGAGGATAGATTTTACACCCAACTCTCTTTCGAACAACGCAACTATAGGAATGCTTCCGCCACTTCTTACTGGAATAGGTTTTTTGCCAAAACTTTCTTCCATGGCCTTGCTAGCCGCTAAATAGCCCGGGTGATCTGTTGGCGAAACATACGGCTCACCTCCATGATGTGGGGTAACGGTTACCTTCACTGATTTTGGCGCAATGCTTTCAAAATATTCTTTAAACAATTTGGTAATTTTCTCTGGTTCTTGATGTGGTACCAAACGCATAGAAATTTTTGCATGTGCTTCACTAGCAATTACCGTTTTGGCGCCTTCACCAGTATAACCTCCCCAAATCCCGTTCACATCCAAAGTGGGGCGTATGCTGTTGCGCTCCATAGTGGTGTAACCTTCTTCCCCATGAATGTCACTTAAGTCTAATGCTTTTTTATATTTTTCTACATCAAAAGGCGCTTTTGCCATTTCGGCTCGTGTCTCTTTGCTAAGCTCCTCTACATCATCATAAAAACCAGGAATGGTAATGTGGTTATTTTCGTCCATTAAGCCAGAAATCATTTCAGCCAAAATATTAATTGGATTGGCTACTGCTCCTCCATATAACCCTGAGTGCAAATCACGATTTGGCCCCACCACTTTTACCTCCACATAACTTAATCCGCGTAAGCCTGTAGTAATACTAGGTACATCTTTGGCCAACATTCCTGTATCTGAAATTAAAATGACATCGCTTTTTAATTTCTCTTGATTTCTACTCACAAACCAACCTAAATTTACGCTGCCTACTTCCTCTTCTCCTTCTATCATAAATTTAACGTTGCACGGTAAAGAATCAGTTTTCACCATTACCTCTAAGGCCTTTACATGCATATACATCTGGCCCTTATCATCGCAAGCACCACGCGCAAACACAGCACCTTCCGGATGAATATCTGTTTTACGCACCACGGGATCAAACGGTTCCGTTTCCCAAAGATGTAACGGATCGGGCGGCTGCACATCATAATGACCATATACCAAAATGGTTGGTAAATCAGGGTTTACCAAACGCTCACCATATACTATTGGATTGCCAGGGGTAGCGCAAATTTCAGTTTTGGTAGCACCGGCTTCCTTTAGTAATTTCTGCACCAGCTTGGCCGTTTCCATGGTTTGCTCTTTGTATTTGCTATCTGCAGAAATACTGGGCAAACGCAATAGCGCTTTCAACTCTTCTAAAAATCTATCTTTATTGGCTTGTATATATTCCTTTTGTTTTTTCATCCCTGTGCTTTCATTTAGTAGTCAAAGGTAAGGTGCATAGCCTTGGGGTAAAAACGAATGGTAGTAGAAAGTCTTTAACCCTTATTTTACCCATGCATTAAATATGGATTTACTTAAAGTAGTGATTTATGCACACTATATAATCTACTATTATAGCGCTCAAAACTTACCTTTACCCTATGAAAAAAATCTCTTTACTTTTATTTATGGGCATCTTTTCAATTTCCTGCTCGGGGCAAATGGTAAAAAGCAATACCTATAATTTAATGTTGAAAACGTTGCTCTCGCACACCGTTAATGAAATTAGTGTAGATAGCTTAGCTAAGATTAAGGACACCGTTACCCTTTTAGATGCGCGTGAAAAACCAGAATACAAAGTGAGTTATATTGAAGGAGCCACGCATATAGGATATGATAATTTTGATAGCACGGCCGTATTAAAAATGGATAAATCAAAACCCGTGGTGGTGTACTGCTCTGTAGGCTATCGCAGTGAAAAAATAAGTGAGAAACTGCGCCTAATGGGTTTTGAAAACGTAAGTAATTTGTACGGAGGTATTTTTGAATGGAAAAATGCAGGATATCCCGTAAAGGATATAAATGGAGAAACGGAAAAAGTGCACGCTTTTGATAAAGTATGGGGCGTGTGGCTTAAAAAAGGTGAAAAGGTGTACGACAAATGATGGAGGAGTATTGGAAAATTATTGTGGATTCATACACGGGGTATTGGGATTACCTCTTCAATGAAATTTTACACCCAAGCTGGGGTAATTATTTCTATTGGTTGCTAGGCTTAAGCTTAGTGGTATGGAGCTTAGAGCTTATTTTCCCTTGGCGTAAAAATCAAAAGGCTTTTAGAAAGGATTTTTGGTTAGATGCTTTTTATATGTTTTTCAATTTTTTCCTTTTTTCCTTGGTAGCTTATAATGCCATTAGCAATGTTGCCGTAAAAGCTTTCGCGGATTTTCTTGCGCTTTTTGGTATTGAAAATACGGTAGCTATTTCTATAAACACGTTGCCCTACTGGGCGCAATTACTAGCTCTTTTTATTCTGGCCGATTTTGTTCAATGGAATACCCACCGCTTGCTGCACCGTGTGCCTTGGCTTTGGGAATTTCATAAGGTGCATCATTCGGTAAAAGAAATGGGGTTTGCAGCACATCTGCGTTTTCACTGGATGGAAACTATTGTTTATAAAACTATTCAATACCTGCCTTTAGCTATGATTGGGTTTGGGATTGATGATTTTTTATTAGTACATCTATTCACATTAGCCATAGGGCATTTAAATCACGCTAATTTAGGTTGGAATTATGGGGTGCTTAAATATGTGTTCAACAATCCAAAAATGCACATTTGGCATCACTCAAAAAAAATACCAGCGGGGCATAAATATGGCGTGAATTACGCACTTACGCTTAGTTTATGGGATTATTTATTCGGCACCGCCAGCTTGCCTCATGAAGGTAGAGATATAGAACTTGGCTTTGATGATGAAAAAGATTTTCCGAAGCAGTTTGTTGGGCAAGTAACACACTTCACGAAAAAGTAAAGAGTTAGGAGTTAGGAGTTAGGAGTTAGGAGTTAGGAGTTAGGAGTTAGGAGTTAGGAGTTAGGAGTTAGGAGTTAGGAGAATTTAAAATAGTCCTCAGAAAACAGCGAAAAATCTTCTAAAATGCTTGTCCGAAACTTACGCCTAAAGGAAAGTAATATACATCCGTGCTTTTATAACCGCCAACCGGATAACTTAAAATCAAACGAAACACCGCCCGCCCCGATGGTGCACTCTGAAAACGGTAGCCGATAGTTTGGTAACCAAAATAATTACTTTCTCTATTTTTTGCTTCAATGTAAGTGGCACCCACTCCTATTTCTAAAAAATGCTTTCCGCTGCCCAAACAAGCCGTAATTCTGTGTGGAATAGTGGCATATATTAAGGGGTCTTCAACTAAAGTAAAATCAAAGAGATATCCTTCTTGGTTAAAGCCCAACCCCACGGAAGGGGCTACAAAAAAGTTAGGGTTTACAGGCAAACGTCTTTCGTAGCTTACAGAAGCAAACGAACCTGTCTCTAAAATTCCTAAGAGTATGCTATTTCGGTACAACTTATTTTCAACATCTGCTTCACGTTGAGCATACCCTACCATTGATATAATAAAGGCGAAAATGAAACAGGTTATTTTCATGGTTAATTGGTTAATTGGTTAATTGGTTAATTGGTTAATTGGTTAATTGGTTAAAAATTACAACAATATATGTTAGCTGCGCGTCTCAGTTCTATCCGCCAAATCCGTGTTCCATCCTATAAAATAAACCTATAACTTTACCTAACCACTATCTTTTTACTGGCTTCCATACCATTGGTAGCAAGCTTAGCAACCAATACGCCTTTAGGTAAATGACTTAAATCAAATTCAGTTTTACGTGTATCTAAGCTATTCTTGGCAACTATTTTTCCACTTAAATCATAAAACTCCAAGGTACCCGATTCTTTGAAACCAACGGGTAAATCAATGTGCAGCGTATTACCCATTTGCACCATATCAATTTCGGGCAAGCCGTTTTCATGCAAACCAATAGGAGAATTTTCACCTGCCGTCATACCTTCTCGCTCAATAGGCATATACCCATAGTCTTTTATGGTAATGGATTTTAAATCAGCAGCAACATCAACCCTTGCCCAACCATAATACGTACGATTGGTATCGTTTACAAAACGGATAAAACGTAAACCTAAAAAACCATCGGTAATACCATTAGTAGTATCTACAAACTGACTACTAGGATAGGTAGTATTGTCAATTTGAAAAGCCATATAACCAATATTCTTAGCTGAATTAATACCTCTAAACACTTGGTTCGGCCCGATAGAGTCACCTACACGCAAATTAAAAGGATAGGCATAGTTGGCCATATTTACGCCCATTGCTTGGTTGGTAGCATTTGTTCCGGCAGAAATCACCACTCCTGTTACTCGCGTTAAACCACTATCTACTAATTGTGTTATCCTAAAATCAATAACTCCGCTAGTATCGTTATCTAAATTTAAATTATACACCGCTCCGTTCGTGCTTAGCGTAGTATCGGTAATATCTGTCCAAATGGCTTGAGCACCCGCTGCTTGCGTGCCTAAAACGGCTGCTGCCAAACTGGTATATTTTAAAACTGAGTTTTCTAGGGTATCCTTTTTCATAGGGGGTAAATGTGCTGCAAAAATCTTAAAAACTTAGCATTATGACAACTTATTGCGATGCAGCTTTTTATTAATGGCTGAAACGGCTAATTCAGGATTAAATTTTAAGGGTAAAAAGTTTGCGATTTGTTGCGCCACCACTGTAGGGTTTTCCAAGCAATCTAAATACTTTACCGTTATATACTTTATATTCAATTGCTGATCAAGCCATTGGAAAATTCGTTTCTGTTCCTCTTCAAAATCTACCGCTAATTTAAACGGGAAACTTCGCATAATTTCTTCGTGTGTTCTTCCTTTCATTTTTTCTTGCGAAATCAATACTTCTAGCATCGGTCGCTCTACTAGTAGTATATAATAGGTGTTGTCTGCCGGCAAATAACGCAGTAAAGGACTAACAATCTTCACTGCTTTGCCTTTTGCTTGTTTTAAAAAGTCTGCACTTTGTGGCAATCGTTTTACTGCTTCCGTTTCAAAATAACCCTTCGGATTGTGCGCATCAGCCTCACGCTTTTTATCGGTATAAAGAGAGACTTCCCCCAATTGTAGCATTTGCATTAACATACTAGTGCCGCTGCGCGGCAAGCCGCTTACTACTATAATCGGCTGCGTTTCCATTGGCTTTAAATGCATTAATTCATTAAACAAATGCCTAGCTGCGGTATGTTTAGGTGCTTGATGCAAACAACTTTCTAATGCTTTTTTAGCTGCATCTAAGGCGTTTATTTCAATAAAAGCCAAGGCTAAAAAATAATGTGCGGTGGGTTGAAAAAACTGTAAGGCTACGCTTCTAGTTAGTGTATCTATTGCTTTTTCAAATTTTTGTAAAGCTATTTGCGTTTGCCCCAAAAAGCTTAAAGCAGCCGGGTTTTCCTCTTCTAGTTTCAGCGCCTTTTGCACGTAGCGCTCTGCCTGTTCATATTTTTGAGCTAAGTAAAAACTATTGGCTATTTGTACATACAGTTGCACAGAAAGTCCTCCTGCATCTTCAAGTGTAATAAAATACTCTAATGCTTTTGCATAATTTCCATGCATGTTATATTGCAGTCCGGTAAAATAAATTACATCAGGGTGCTGAGCTCCTACCAGCGTTTTAAATGCGTTTAATATTGCTTCAAAACGTTTGGTATTTGCTATTTGATGCAAAATATGCAACAAAATTTTGGTTGAGCGTCCATCTTTAAATTCATTGTAAAGCTGAAGCCCTTTGCGCTGAGCTTCTGTCCACTGCCCACCATCAACCAAACTTTGTATTAAGTTGTATTCTAATTCGTACCGTACATACGCCTGCTTTTCTTTTTCGGGTAAATCAATGTATCCTATTTCTGCAAGTTGGCGTAAAACAGCGGCATCACTTTCGTGCGATGAATTTTCTTGTAGCGTATTTTTTTGCAATGAAACTACATCTTCCCATGTAGTAATAGTACTGGGTTTGATTTGTGTGTTAAACATTTGATGGAGCACTTTTCCTTCCATATCATCGCCCACAGGCAAACCGTGTGCATGTAAAATGCTTGGTGCAACATCTAAAAGCGATGCACCAAAAACTTCTTTATTTTTTTTAAATGCCGGTCCGTGTGCTAAAAAAACTCCAAATTTTCTGTGCTCCAAAGCCGGTGCAGCGGGTACATCTGGCAATTCTACCGTGCGCTGCGCGCCATTTTGAAATCCATGGTCAGAAACTAAAAGTACGTTTGTATCCGCTCCCGCTAATTCTAATAAGCGTTCCAACATCATATCGTGAAAACGATATGCGGCTTCTACTATACCGCTATATTTTTCAAAATCTGCATCCGCAATATCCTTCAATTTTGGTGGATGATATTTCATAGCTAAATGACTAAAATGGTCTATGGCTTCCTGATACACCGCCATAAAATCCCAATCGGTTTTAACCATTAGTTCGGTAGCCGCATTGTGTATAGAGCAGGCGTGCGCCAAAACTCTAATAACAGACTTTAGCACACCGTCATTTTCAGGATTTAAATTAGCGGCTGCTTTTATAAAGGGTTCTATATGTGCTAAGGTTAATTCAGCCGGGTGTAGCCGCAAATCCTCTAAACGTGTTTGCCACTCCTGTGGATGCACCGTATTAGCTGCCAAGGGCCAAGGCTTACCAAGGGCTGGCGCACCTATATGAAATCGATTACTTACATATACACCATTTACTGCTTCCGCAGGATGTGAAGGCCACCAATTTACCACATTGGTTTTGAGGCCCGCAGTGTTTAGAATATTCCAAATAGCAGCACATTTTCGGCTGGTTACTTTTACAGCCTCAATATTGGCTGTTGCCGGATTTATTTCCACAAAACCATGAATACCATGTTTATAAGAGCGTTTTCCGGTGGCAATAGATGTCCATAAAACAGGACTAAGTACCGGTTTTAGCGTAGCCAAATTTCCAAACACACCATTAGACTTTAGCTTGGCAAACGTGGGCATCAACCCTTTTTCAATAAGCGGATTTATTAGTTGCCAATCAGCGGCATCCCAACCAATTAAAAGGGTTTTAGCCATGCTTTTCGCTTTCTTTACCTTCCTTTTTTGCTTGTTTTTTGGCGTGCCGCCACGCACGTAAGCCGTCTGCGCCAAGCGCCAAAAGCCCTAATGACCCTTCAACGGGAATATTTTGTGTTTTTTTATTTTGCACAAGGCAAAGGTAAAGGCTTTCCATAGCACATTAAACCCTAATTTTGAACTCGCACAAACCGCACACATGGCTCAAAATCCGTTTAAGGAAAATATAAAAATTGCCCTAAGTAGTATAAAAGCGCAAATGCTGCGCACTATAATTACTGCGCTTATCATTGCCTTTGGCATTATGGCTTTGGTGGGTATTTTAACCGCCATAGATGGTATTGAAGGCAGCTTACGCGGACAGTTTGCTTTATTGGGCGCTAATACTTTTAGTATTCAAAATAGGGCGCCAAACATCCGTATTGGGCGAAACGGTACTATACAAAAACCTCATCAAGCTATTACTTACTACCAAGCTAAAGCTTTTAAAGAGAGCTTTACTGACGCCAATGCATTTGTTAGTATTAGCTATGTAGCCACAGGTGCGGCAGAAGTGAGGTATCGTAATCAAAAAACAAATCCTAATATTCAAGTATGGGCGGCTGATGAAAATTTTTTGCAAACTAGCGGCTATGAAATTGATTTAGGTAGAAACTTTGGTAAATCAGAAATTGAAGAAGCCGCTGCGGTAGCAATAGTGGGTAAAGCTATTGTGGAAGATTTATTTCCCAAAACATCGCCCATAGGCAAATTAATAGAAGTAAGTGGCGCACGTTACCGCATTATTGGTGTAACGGCAGAAAAGGGAAACAGCTTTGGCAGCGGTGGTGATAAATCAGTGTTTATACCCATAAGCAAAGCACGAAATACTTACGGAAACGCGCGTGGTTCTTATGCATTAAACGTAATGGCTTCTAACGCGGCAGAAATTGATAATGTAGTAGGCCAAGCAACCAGCGCCATGCGGGCCGTTAGAAAATTACGCCCGAAACAAGCTAATAGTTTTGAAATTACAAAGAGTGACAATCTCTCTAACTCACTTTTAGAAAATTTGAGTTTCTTAAAGATTACCGCAGTAATTATTGGCGCTATAACTTTATTTGGAGCCGCCATTGCGCTTATGAATATAATGCTAGTATCGGTAACCGAACGTACGCGTGAAATTGGTATTAGAAAAAGTATTGGCGCTAAAGCAAACACTATTATGACTCAATTTTTAACGGAAGCGGTATTTATTTGCTTTATTGGAGGAATTGCTGGAGCACTTTTCGGCATTGGTATTGGAAATATAATAGCCTTAGTGGTGGGGGGTTCATTTTTTATTCCATGGCAATGGATTGGCTTAGCAGCGCTTCTATGTCTTTTTGTAGGTTTACTTTCAGGATTTTATCCTGCTTATAAAGCTTCTCGCTTAGATCCTATTGAGTCATTGCGATACGAGTGATGCCACAATGTGATTTGATTGTCGCCAACATTTTCTCTAAAACACATCATTGCATAGCCCATTAAGATGCTTTTTCATGGGTCATTTTTACAGGAATTGGTATAAATTAAAAAATTACCGTAAGAAAAAGTGCCACAGGAATTTGAAATCTAAAATCCATAAATTTTAATGATTCTCTATCTGCACTGTTAGTTTCCTCTAATCCGCCACCTTGAAAATTTGAACGAAACCGTTGCCTATCCAAAGTAAAAGTGCTTGCGCCTGTTAAAAAATAAAAGGTTGCTTCCGTGCCAATTTTTATTGAGTTTGTGATGTAGTAATCTAACGTAAGCTGTGGCCCTAAACCATATTGTAAACCAAAATTTTTGGTAGTGGTAATGGTGGAATCCACAAAACCTCCGCCTCCTCCGGAAAATGCTTGAATGTTTACCGTTTTAGAGTTATTGTTATTTACCACTAAATCTAATCCAAAACCTGCTTCAAACCTCTTACCCAGCAACACTTTTTTAGCGTAACCCACTCTAAAATCTAAGTTTAGAAAGTCTGAAGTTATGCCATCCTCCACTTCATCACTATTGTAGCTGAAGCCCAAACCAAACAAAAGTTCCGTACGATTAGCATTTTTGCGTAGTGCGTATTTTAACAAATAAGGGTTTTCAATGGCCGGAGCATTTCCAAAATTAATTATCTGCCTAAGCAAAGGATTAGCCTGCAAACCTAAGTGATGACTATATTTTTTATTACCATCAATGGAAAGCTGAGCATTTACGCTTGAACCTAAAAGACATAGTATTATTGTAACTACGGAAAAAATACGTGTCATAAAAATTTAATTGATTTGAAGAAAAAGCTTAACGGCTTTTAAATGGATTGCTAAATTTAGGATCTGTGGTTAGCGTATTATCCGTAAGCGTGTGTAAAAATGCAATGATGTCCTTTTTTTCTTGCTCTGTAATGTTCATTACCATGGGTGCGCCATTTTCGAGTAAGCGAGCATCAAGATTTGGATGTTGTTTTATGCCAGAGTTATAATGATCAACTACTTCTTCTAGTGTAGTAAATCTACCATCGTGCATATAAGGAGCTGTTAACGCCACATTGCGCAAATTTGGAATTTTAAATTTACCGTCATCAGATGCTTTTTTGGTGATGGCACCCGCCCCCTTATCCGTGTAAGTTGACTCAAGGCCAATGTTGATAAGCTCATCCCCATCTTGACTTACAGAATAGCCTGAACTAGAGAATAATTGATGGCAAGAACCGCAATTGTATTTTGTAAAAAACAAATTTATTCCTCTTTCTTCTGCCGCACCCAAAGATTGAGCGGCACCAACCATACCAGCATCAAAAGGAGAATCTGTGGAAGAAATACTGGTTACAAAACCGCTGATTGCTTTGGAAATTCTATCTATGGTAACGTTATCATCGCCAAAAGCATGGGTAAATAATTGACTGTAATATTGCTTTTCTTTTACCCTATTTACAACTTCGGTAGGACTGCGCATACCCATTTCCACATGATTAAACATGGGTTGCATAACCATATCTCCTAGCACTCGCTCTCTACCATCCCAAAATAGTGCTTGGCCGGAAGTGCCATTAAACGTAGCTATTGACAAGCCTAAATTTTGAATAGGTGGTGTATTACGTTCGGTATCTTTTCTTTCAAAACCTTTACTGAAACGCACATTATCAGCAAAAGCTACACTTTGTTTGTGGCAAGAACCGCAGGATACAGAATTATTAACGCTAAGTGCTTGATCGTAAAAAAGTACGCGACCTAATTTGCCTAAATCGTTATTTACCAAATTGTAATCGTAGTTGGTAGAAAGATCAAGTGTGTAGCTATTTATATTGCCAGATTCATCTAATTTAGAACAAGATGATACAGTTAAAAAAACACTTAAACTGAAAGCAATGGAATACAGGAATAATTTGGTTTTCATAAGAATTTGAAATGATGCAGGTAAAACTAAGCATTTTATTTTGATAAAAACGCTGCTCCAAATATTTTAACATTAGCGCTTTACAGCGCTGTTTTATCTGGAAAAACCACTTTAAAAATTGTAGTAAGCAGTATGCGTACGTCTAAAAGTAAAGACCAATTTTCAAGATAGTATATATCGGCAGCAATACGCGCTTCAATATCTTCATCTTTTACAATTTGCCCACGTAGCCCTTTAATTTGCGCCAAACCGGTAATGCCCGGCTTTAAAAAATGACGCACCATAAAACTATTTACACGCTGGCTATATTCCTCGGTGTGTACCTGCATGTGTGGCCTTGGGCCTATTACCGACATGTTGCCTTGCAGTACATTTATAAATTGTGGTAACTCATCTAAACTGTGCTTGCGCATAAATTTACCAATATTTGTAAGCCTTTGGTCGTTTTTAGTTACCTGTTTACTAGCATCTATGTTTGCCATGGATAGTGAACGCAACTTATACATGGTAAAAATTTCTCCATTTAAACCGGCTCGTTTTTGCTTAAAAAACACGGTACCACCGTCTGATATTTTAATGAAAAATGCTAAAATTGGTAACAACCAAGAAATTATGCAAACAAATATTATTACGGAAAGAAGTATATCAAAAGCACGTTTTAAAATTCGGTTATGATAGCGCTCTAAAGGTTCGGTACGTTGCGTTAGCACCGGCACCCTGTCTATAAAATCAATTTGCAAACGGTTAGCAAGCGTTAAATCTAAATCAGGCACCATTCTAAAGCGTATAAGATGCTGATCGGCAATTTGATACCACTTTAGCCAACGTGCATCCCCAAAAGGAAAAGCTGCGTAAATTTCATCTATGGTTTGCGTTTTTAATAGTGCTTCCAGCTGCGTTTCATTACCTGTAAAAGTTAGGTTATCGGAAACTTCATTGCCATAAACTCCTTGTATTTGCAAACCGTAATCTGCTTGATTTTGCAGCACGGTGGCTAGTTTTTCAAGCGCCTTTCCGCTGCCCAGTAAAATTACCTTTCTTCCTCCCCTGCCCTTACTTTGGTAGGCGCGTAGCAAGCGCATAAAGTAAAAGTGCCAAAATAAAATGGACAAACCGGCTGCCGAATAAAAGTAAACGAGGAATAAACGTGAGTAATAATCGCTCCGCTTTAAGCTTACAAAAAATAGCAAGAGGAGAAAAATATGCACAAAATAAACGTTGAGCACTTTGCCGGCAGATTGGCGCGGCTCGGGTCTTAAACCGGTTCGGTAGGTTTTAAAAACGATGGAAAGCAGCAGCCAAGCCAAGTTTACAAAAACGGCTAGCTGCACATAGTAATCGTAATAGTCGGTATTTTCTATTTGAAGATCATCAAACCTCAACGCACCGGCTACCACAAAAGCTGCATTGAGCAAAACTAAATCGCCCAACAAAACCAAAAACTGTAAAAATGCGCTGTACCGAGCTTGCATATTTTTTGCTAACGGTCAAATGTACGCTCTGCTAAGGTCTTCTGAAAATCGTTCCAGCTACTTTGATTTTCTGCAATATACCCTTCAATTTGTTTTTTATGTGCGGCTGTTTCCGCATAAAAAAGTAAAGCACTTCTTGCGGTACGCAACAGTTTTCGGTTGGTATTGAACAAGCCTTCAAACAAGTGTGGGAGCAATGCCGCATCAAAATACCCTACCGCTTGTAACGCTTGAATAGCGTTCATACGGGTTAAAAAATCAAAAGAAACAGACGTTCGATCAATCAACGTATCGCGCGCAGCGGCATCTTTAAAAATAATATAGCGGTAAATTAAACTGGTGATGTACACATTTTGACCGTCAATACCGGGCTGCTCTGCATAGCGTTTATCAAACAGCCAATTATTAGCTTCTTTTATTTGGAATAACACACTTTTATGAATAGCCGTTTCCCGTAAGGCGTAACTATTTCCAAAACGTACATTGGCCAAGGCTTCCAAGGTTTCCGGAGATGTATCATCAAGCATTTTCACCGCTTCTTTCTGAAAATTAACCAATTGCCAAGGTTGATTTCCTTTGTTGAGTTCTGCTCTTACCAAAGGCACGTACTTCTCATAATCGTACAAAAGCAATTTTTTTAAGGCTTCCGCCCGAATACCAAAATGCTCTAATGCATTCTCTACAACTCTTTGCAAAATTTTAGCGGAAGATTTCGCTTCCAAATGCTGCACGGCATCAAAGCGATTTAGCATATTGTCTTGTAAATTGGCTTTTTCATAATCTACACTCAGACCAGCATTGGCCTCAAATTGCGCTTCCCACATTTCATTAGGTTTGTCTTCCGTAAGCTGCATCAATTTTTCCATGTTTGGATTTGCATTCCAATATAAAAGCGTTTGAGTAAGGTCTATTTTATGCTCACCCGCGCTTAACGCTAATGTTTTTGTGCTACCATCTTTAAAAGCCAAAAGCACCGAAATTGGCTCTGTTTTTACAGCTTCTTTATCCGTGTTAACGTTTAAAATAAGCAGTTTTTTAGTCAGCTTTCTTTGCTCAACTGAGTAGTGTAAATCCATTGGCTGCTTTACCCAAAAGTCAAAAAATGCGTCCCACGACTCTCCTGTTTCTTTTTCAAAAGCGCTTTGTAACGCATCCGTTTCCACTAAGCCAAACGCATACTTTTTTAGATAATTTTGAATGGTTAAATCAAATTTGTCAGTTCTATTTTGCTGCATATATAGCACCCATGCACCTTTTTGATAAAAACGAGAAGAACCCGCATTTTTACTCATAAGTGGGTAATCATCTTGCGCAGAAGCTTCAAAAATCATATCAGCAGCTAATTTCCGTTGCCAATCAAAATGCTCTTTTCCGTACAACTGCTCTTCTATTAACCATTGATAATAGGTTGCAAAACCTTCGTGCAGCCAATGATGGTCGCTGTTTTTTGCCGTTACATAATTTCCAAACCATTGGTGAGCCATTTCATGGGCATTTACATAAGGGTAATTTCTGTCGGGCAAAGCCAAGGAATCAGCCATAAAAAAATCACCCCAAATAGTGGCGGTAGTATTTTCCATGGCCCCATGCTGAAAATTAACCACTGGCGCCTGCTTGTAGTTTTGCCAAGGGTAAGCCACTCCAATTTTTTGCTCAAGCCAATTGAAAATCTCTTCATTCTGCCAATAATAGAGTGAGTAATCTTGTTTCCTTTCGGGATAATAATATTGCGTAAGAGGAATACCAGATGCGCTAAAAGTTTGCACCGTATCATATTTGCCCACCACCAGAGCAATTAAATAAGAAGGCATAGGCTTTTGCATAGTAAATTCCCAAAGGGTATAGCCGTTTTCCAGTGATGATTTTTCCGTAAGAGTACCGTTTGCCATAACCTGAAATACATCTTGCGCGGTAATTTTTAAATCCACCATCACCTTATCGGTTTGATCATCTTTATGCGGAATCCAATGGCGGTGATCAATGCCCTGCCCTTGCGTCCAGATTTGCTGGCGCGCTTTGCCAGTAGAATCATTAAAGCCTATAAAAAAAATTCCCTTGCGTGGTTGGCACGTGTATTTAATTGAAATTTGGTTTTTTTCGCTAGTTTTTAACGCATCAGCTAAAAGCCAAATACCTTTTTCATTATATCCAAAATTAACTTCATTCGTATTTAAAAGTACTTCTTGATATTCCATATTAATTCCATCCAAAAAAATAGAATCAGTAGAATATTGTGCAGTAAAGTCTAATTTCACATTGCCAATGACTTCGCCTTGGGCGGGGTTAAAGGTTACATCTAAACTCAAGTGAGTGAAATCAGTTTGTGCATGTAACACACCTGCACATAGCGAAAGAAAGAGAATACTATATTTCATAGGTCAAATTTAGTCAGCAATTTGAAATGTATTTTAACGGATAATATTGTTTATTTGATCCGCACTATTAGTTGTTCAAAACGATTTAGGTTTATGCTGGTATCTTCTTTTTTAAAAAAACTGAATGTGTTCTTAATTTTTTTAATTGGGATTGTTTTCTCGATTAGACACTCAGGGGAACCGGATGTGTGGTGGCAAATTAAAACCGGTAAAACCATACTTGAACAAGGGGAAGTACCAAAGGTGGATATATTTTCTTACACTTATGCAGGTACACCTTGGCTAAACGTAAAATGGTTTACTGAGGTGATAATGGCTTGGATTGATAGTATGGTGGGGCCGGAGCTAATTTTTCTACTGCAAATACTAGTTTGCCTAATAACAATAGGGCTATTACTAAAGGCGTATAAAACGCTAGCTAAGCATTTAAATTTTGACTACAATATACACGCACCGTTGTTTTGTATGCTCATTTTACTAGCAGGTTGGGCCTTTAGAATAAACGGAAGGCCAGAAATGATTAGTCATCTATTTACAGTTTGTTATCTGTTTATTTTTATAAAATTTGTTGCTAATCCAAAGACAAAACTTTCTTTTCTGCTTATTCCTTTCCAAATTATGTGGACGAATATGCACGAAGGCTATGGGATAGGTATTGTGCTATTGCTCATTTTTTTAGCGGGCAATTGGGGGCAATTTTTCCTTTTTAAAACTCAACTAAACTTACCAAAAAAGAGACTTGTCATTTTTTCTTTAACCACCTTCGTAGCATTTTTAGCAACATCCATTCATCCTTTTGGATTTCAACTTCTTACACATCCATTTGAAATTTACCAACAATTAGGAAATAATAAATTCACCACTGAATTATTGAGTTTCAAACAGTCTGCTTACTGGAATTTTTCCAGCTATATTCACCTTATATTTTCTGTGCTCACCTGCTTAGTTTTTATAATTTTCATAAGAAAGAAGCACAACATCCTCTTCAAATTAAACCTAGGCTTGATAGGCGTAATTTTGGCATTACTTTATTTAGGATTTAGCGCTTATCGTAATATTCCTTTTGCCCTTTTTGCGGCTTTTCCCTTTGTCTCCCTTTGGATTTCTTCAAAAATGAAAGAAAGTGTATTACTGTTTTCTACAACTGCCTTGGGTTGCGGCCTGTACTTATTAATTGTTACCAATACTTTTTACCAAACCATCCTTCCTCGTGAAAAATTTGGTTTACGTATTGATTATGAAAGAAACCCTATTGGAGTAGCTCAGTTTATAGTTGACAACAACATTAGCGGACATGGTTTTGTGGACTACCTTTCTTCCTCCTACCTGCTTTACGCTGTACCTGAGTTTAAAACCTACATTGATTTAAGAGATTTAGACATTTTTGAGGGTAAGTTTATTGAAAATATCCAACGCACTTACGCTTTCCCAGAAATAAAAACAAAAAGTGGTTTGAATGCTTTTGATTTTTTAGATAAAATAGATGACTTTCAATACGTGAGTGTTATTAACAATCCAGCTTTCATGAAGTTTCATCGTTACATGCTCTCTAAGGCTAATTACTGCTTAGTGTATTGTGATTTGAATAGCTCACTTTATGTAAAGCGTAACTCTGAAAACAGTGAAATTATTACTGAATATTGTACCAAAAGCCTAGCTGAAAAACATCATATACTTTCAGAAATTAAACCGGGAAAATTCGCTCAAACGATTAATTACGTTTTTTGGCCATTTTACCAGCCTAAAGAGCCGAATATAGAAAATAAGGAAAAAGCCTTAGCTGAACTGAAACGCTATTATGGATTATCAGCAATGGCGCAGCCAATATTTACACCTTAATTTCACAACAACCCCTGCTGCAAAGCCACTTCATATTGGCTGGCAATAACATCCCAATTGTAGCGGGTTTGTATTTTTTCCAAGTTATTTTTAATCATCATTTTTTGGCGTTCATCCCTTTCGGTGAGATGTATAGCGTTGGCCACGTCTGATGCGTCCAAAAAATAATTACCGTCTTCACCCAATACTTCTTTATTAAATGGATTGCTATGAGCAACTATTACATTTTTACAGGCCATGGCTTCTAATAAACTTGGGTTAGTGCCGCCCACGCTGTGTCCGTGAAAGTATAAGGAAGCGTAAAAACGAAGATTGTTGATTTCGGCTTTATTATAAATACCATTCACAAACCTAATTCTACTGTCTTTAAATTGCTCTTTTAACTGATGTCCATAAGGCGTATCACTATTGCCCACTACCAAGCAAATCCTATCACGCTTGCTTTGCTGCACGCCTTCTAAAATAGTAGCAATATGATTTTCCGGCTCTAGCCGCGCCACTATTAAATTGTAATTAAAAGCGGTGAGGCCATACTTTTCTAACACCGCTTCTGATGGGTTTTTCCAAACCTCAGCCCCGTAGGCAATTTGCGCAATATTGGGTTTGTATTTTTCCGCTAAATACTTTTGAATTTCTTTGGCATCTGCAATTAATAAATGGCTTTTTTTGGCGGCCCAGCGTTCGGCTCTTACTAAAAAACGCTTTACGCGAGGACTATATTTGCTGCGTTTCCACTCTAAACCATCCATATTAGTAACTAGCAACGTTTTGGCAGGGGTAAGCCAATACCAAGCGCTACTAGAGGTATAGCCCAGCATTAAAATAACATCAAACTTACGCCATCGTGTATCTAAAATACAGTTGAAATCATACGCAAATTGACCAACGGTACCCACACGATGCTCAGGATCATATTTGTGAATTATGCTTACTCCATTATAGGTTTTTTCTTGATAGGGATGGCGGTGCGAATTGTACACACTCACTTCATGTCCCATTTTTATCAAGCGTGGCGCAAGTTGTTGGGCGCACTCTTCAAAGCCCCCGTAATTATTGGGAATACCACGTGTACCTAAAATGCCGATTTTCATTTTTGTACGTTTTGATAAATTTTTAAGAGTTTGGACGCGGCTTTTTCCCAACTAAAATTTTCTTTCACCCAATCTTGGTGTTGCTCATTTGCCAAAAGTGCGCTTTGCACTGTTTCATTTAATGAATCTGGATTTTCTACATCGCAGAAATGCGCAATACCCTCAAAAATTTCCGCTTGCGCCCCGCCAGTACCGCAAACCACTTGGCACCCGCTTAGTAACGCTTCTAAGGTTGAGAGTCCGGTGGTTTCATAAAAGCTTGGTAGTACATGCACTTTGGCAGAAGCGTATAATTTAGCTAATGCATCGCCTTTTGTAAACGGTAAAAAACGAATGTTTTCACCAGCTTCTTTTCTACATTTTGCTACGTATCCTTTTTGATTATCGGCAACATCACCAACCAACGTTAGCGGCCACCTACCTTTTTTTTGTGCTTTTATTAAAGTAAGTTGATTCTTTAATGCTTCAACACGCGCTACGCAAAGCACCCCTTTTTTATTGGCTAAAACGTGAGTAGTATTGGTAAAATGCTCAGCACCTAAGGCAATTTTAGATTGAGCGGGCGTATTATTAAAAAGACTTTGTATAAGCTCAAATTCAAAATTGCTGGCCGTAATTAAATGCGCAGATTTATCTAAAACCAACTCCACCATTTTTTTGTACCCTTTGGTGATAAATGCTTTTTTAGGCATTCTGTCAGAGCCGTTTACACCTCGGGCCAAAGCCTTAATATATTCTTGTGTAAAGTGATTACCTACGGCAGATAATGCACGCTGCTTAAGCGTTTGCACCTTAGCGGGAACGCTACTGTAATTTATATAAACAGCAGTAGTTACCAAGGGTGGGCGACCTTCTTTTAAATAGGGTAAAATATCTGCCGGGCGGTTTAAGTTGAAAAAATGTAGTACATCAAAGCTTTTAAAATCTTCACAAAAACCGGTTGTTTGAATGTGTACTTTACACCCTGCTTGTGCTAAATATTTGGCCGTTTGCTCAATCTGCACTGTGTCGCCTCCGCGTTGGGTAAAAAGTGTGCTTCGGCTGATGATTAAAATTCGCATAAACGCTGTAAACCTTTGGTGCTTTGTTTGGGTTAAAGCTATTGATAATCACTAAATGAAAATGAAGATGAAAAGAATTTTTTTAACGATGACCGTAGTGGCAGGATTACTATGGAGCTGCGGAGGTGGCGGTGAAGAACCGGCAACTGAAAGTAATACAACAGAACAAAGCGAAGCGATGGAAGAGGCACCCATGAGCGATGAGCAAATGGAAGCGCAAGAAGTAACCATAAATTTGGAAACCGTAGGGGAAACTATGACGACTATGGCGTATGAGCCGAAGCAAATTAGTGTGCCTGCCGGTGCTAAGGTTACATTAATTTTAAAAAACACAGCAACGTCTGAAGCGATGGTGCATAATGCTGTAATTATTGAAGCCGGTAAGCAAACTGCTGTAAGCGATGCAGCACTAGAAGCAGGCGCTACTGCTAGTTATTTACCAGATGCCAGTATGTATATTGCTGCTACTAGCTTGGCGCAACCAGGTGAAACTGTGGAAATGACCTTTACGGCTCCTAGTAAAAAAGGTACCTATCAATACATTTGCACGTATCCTGGGCATACAGCCATGAAGGGTTTGATGGTAGTAAAATAAAAAATTAGGATGGACGATAGCAACCAAAAGCTATCATTAGGTAAAAAGCCGCTGCAATTTTTTTGTAGCGGCTTTTTTTGTTGAGGAAGGGTGTTTAAGCGCAAAGGACAATTTCAGTTGGCAGTTTGCAAAAGCTACACTTTGGAAGGAGTTTTTTGTGGTTTTTTTTTCGGAAGCACGCTGGGTGGAAGGTTCGCGAAGAGTCTCAAAGATTACCCAAAGGGACTCGAAGAAAGGTATGTATGGATTATTTTTTTGAACACATAGAACACATAGGAAGCGCAAAGAGAAAATTCAGTTGGCAGTTTGCAAAAGCTACACTTTGGAAGGAGTTTTTTGTACTAATACTCATTTTTTACCACATAGACACATAGGAAGCACGCTTTAAGTATAAAATCCGTGTTCTATCCGCCTCATCAGTAAAATCCGTGTTCTATCCCCTTAGCTTTTCACCGTAAGTTCTTACCAACCAACTACCTAAGATACCGCCACCAATGGTTTTAAGTAGCAAACCGGGAATCAACCGTTGAAAGGTTTCAAAGAGCATAACACTTGGCTCCATAAATTTTAAAACTAAAAAGCCAATGATGATGAGTACGATATGTGCTAGAAAAAAAAACTTGAGATAATTTAAAAAATGTGGTTCATACTTTTCGCAGAGCCAACCTAAGCCGTAGGCAACAAATGGAAAAGCCCAAATAAAACCGGCTGTGTTGCCAATTAGTTTTTCCCAACCACCGGAATGGCCACCAAAAACGGGTACACCAAGTGCACCGATTGCGATGTATAAAAGTGTAGCATATAACCCAACTTGCTTGCCTAAAACACTGGCTACTAAAAATATGGTAAACGTTTGAAGCGTAATTAAAATACCATCAAGGCGAAAGCCAATGGGCGCGATTACACAAAGTAAAACGGTTGCAATGAGTGTACTAAGCCAAAGTTTTTTCATGTATCATTTTTTTACAGCGCGCTTCAAAACGCCAATATAATAAGATGGCGGCAACGGTAAGCCCGAGCGCTAAACCATACCAAACGCCTTGCGGACCAATGCCTAACGTGATTCCTAAGTAATACCCTACACCTAAGCCAATTACCCAATAGGCCAAAAATGTAATGTACGTTGGAATACGTGTATCTGAAATTCCGCGTAAAGCGCCCAAAGCCATTACTTGTATGCCATCGGAAAGTTGAAATACCGCTGCAATTAATAATAAGTCTGAAGCAATAGAGGTTACGATAACTTCATTGCTATAAAAGCCAGGTAAAACTTTGTAAAACAAAACTAATAACACACCGCAAAACGCCATAAATGCTACGGTCATGAACAAGCCTACCCTACCGGCTTGACGCATATTCTTATAATCTCCTTTGCCTTGCTGGTTTCCGGTGCGCACACTTGTAGCCGCTCCCAAACCACTTGCAGCCATATAACTTACTGCAGCTAAACTTATCGCTATTTGGTGTGCCGCTAATGCTTCCGCACCTATTTGACCGATAATAATGGCGGCTCCGGCAAAAGCTGAAACTTCAAAAATGTATTGAATGCCACTTGGCAAACCTACTTCCAACAATTTCCTAAAAATGTTCTTTGTCCATTTTACCGTTTCATTATTTTGTAGATATACCTGAAATTTCTTTGTTTTAAAAACATAAGCAAGCATTACAGTGGCCATTACAATTCTCGAAATAAGCGTAGCATAGCCTGCACCGTTTAAGCCTAATTCAGGGAAACCGTATAAACCATAAATAAGCACGTAATTTAAAAGCACATTTAAAAAGTTAGCGCCAATGGATGCCACCATTGCAAAGATTGTGTCGGACAAACCTTCGGCAAACTGCTTGAGCGTGAAGAAGAGCATTAAGAGAAAAATACTACTACTGATAATTAGTAAATAAGGCATGGACAATACGCGCACACTTTCTTCTTGACCAAACAATCCTGAAAAAGGAATAACCAACACTGTGCAAGCCATTATTACAAACGCAGTAATTTGATTTACCAGCAAACTGTGTTTTAAAAGTGCACCTACCCTTTTGGTTTTTCCGGCTCCATGTGCATTAGCAATGGGTGGTGTAAGTCCGAAAGCCATGCCCATACCAAAAACCATAGGCACCACAAAAATAGAATTGGCAAATGCACTTGCCGCTAAAGGCACTGTGCCTAGTTTACCAATCATTATACTATCGGCCAAGCCTACCAATACGTGCCCAAGCTGACCAAGCATTACGGGCCAAGCTAAGTGAAATGTTTTGCTTAAATGTTGGGTGGTAGTCAAAAAAAAACGGGCCTTAAAATAGGCCCGCGAAATTAATCTATTAATTCGGCTTCATGCCGTTTCATTTCTCGTTCATAAAATGCTTCCGCACAATCTAGCAAATCGGCTATTTCATTTATTAACTCTTCCTCATTTTCATCTCCTTGCGGTTCATCAATCCATTCTACCTCATCGTGATTTACATTCCATATAAACCGTGGGTATTCATTGTGAATAATAAACATTTCCTCCGGAAGGTCGGTATTGTCGGCTAATAAAAAACGTGGTAATTCCATAACTCAGTTGATTTGTGCGAGGAAAAGTACTTAAAAACTTTTGAATGTAATAGACCTTTTTCTCAATTTTACAAAAAAACTAGTTTTAGAGCATTAAGTAATAATAGATTCCTACACCTACCGTAATTCCATTTACATCAAAAACAAATCCATCATTAGTGGTTTCATTTGGTTGTACAGAACTGTCTGTATTTCTGTTTGTTTCGCTTCGGAAACCTACAAAGCCTGCGTTTAGCTCAATACTCCAATGTGTGGTGGGGAAATAGGCAAAACCCGGTAAAACACCCATACTAAAAGAAGAACCTTCATTTGTGCGCACTCCATTATTATCATCTGCACTTGAAGAGCCAAACCCTACTTGCAATTCAGGAATAAAATAAAAGCGCTCGGAAATAGCCACGCTGTAGCGGCCAAAAAGATTTGCGTCAAAATTACTAGTGGTACCACCGTTATTTTCACTTCCACCAAAACCCAAACGTGCCCCAATCATCCAATTGTCAGTAAGCGTATAACCTATAGCTGGGCTAATGGTGTAGTTAGAAGAACTAGAGGTTTCAACATTATTTCCCACCCTTCTTTCAGTGGTTTGATTTTGAAAAGAAACTTGACCACCTAAATAAAGGTGATTAGCCAAAGGTTGTGCGAACGCTGAGGCTAACAAAAGCCCAAAGCAAAGTGTAAAGAATTGTTTTTTCATGGTGTTGGTATTTTTTTAGAAAACCAATAGCCTGCTTTAAAGTTTAAACTGTAAACCTGAGTTCGATTAACACTAAAAATAAATTAATCTGATAATTAGTGGTTTAATAGCTGAAAAGCAGCAAGCTAGCCCCCAAACCCCGCCTTGGCGGGGCTTAACTGGACGGTGTAGCTAATCCCCCTTCGGGGGTTTGGGGGCTTCAAAAAAGTTAAGACGCTCATTTTTAGTTGTATAAAAATCGAACTCAGGTTGTAAATAAATGGAACTCCGATTAAATGGTAATTGAACTATAAAAACAAACTTAACCCCAACCCCACCGGATAAAATTGGGGGTTTACATTGGTATAAACCAAACTACTCTGGTACTGCTCATATCCTAAAGACACTAGTTTAATATCCAAACAGGCATTTTCATGAAAAAAATAAGAGATACCAACATTAGCTTCACCGGAATAAAACCTTCTATTACTTGGTACTGCGATTTGGTCTGTTCCATCAAAAACCTGAGCACCAACTTTAAAAAGAACATTGCAATGCACATACCACCGTTTGTACAGCTTGTTAGTATAGCGGCCAACCAGCGAAACTGCATACAACCTATTCTCTATAATGCTTCTTGTAGTTACTGAGTAATCAAATCCTACACTCAATGCCCACACATCAGTTAACATAAATCCAACTTTTGCTCCAGCCCTGTTTACATATACCTTTGGTCCGTATTTATTAGGTATAAAGTAATAGAATTTATCTGAATAGTAGTTATACTCAGCGGATAGGAAAACCTCTCCTTTTTGCAGCTGTGCCTTGCTAGAAAAGGAAATTATACAAACAATAAAAAGGATTAAGCAAACAGGTTTGGTAGGTTGCACAGGTTTAGATTTTATTTACTGGCAAATATATCAACATCTTTTTTAGTAACCTCTTCACCGCCAAGTATTATCAAGCGCTCTACTACATTGCGCAACTCCCGGATATTACCTGTCCAATCAATTTTTTGCATAGCAGCAATGGCATCTTTACTAAAAGCCTTTACAGCATTGCCTTGCTCTTCTGCTATTTTTTTGGCGAAGTGTGTTACTAGCTCAGGAATATCTTCCGCTCTATCATTTAAGGCGGGTACTTTTACCACAATTACGCTTAGGCGATGGTATAAATCCTCCCGAAACTTATTTTCGGCTATTTCCTTTTTTAAATCCTTATTAGTGGCTGCAATCAAGCGTACGTCCACCTTTATTTCTTTATCGCCACCCACAGGCGTAATTTTACCTTCTTGTAAAGCGCGTAATACTTTGGCTTGAGCCGATAAACTCATATCGCCAATTTCATCTAAAAACAACGTGCCGGTATTGGCTAATTCAAACTTTCCTTTTCTGTCTTTTACGGCAGATGTAAACGCCCCTTTTTTATGCCCAAACAATTCACTTTCAATTAATTCTGACGGAATAGCTGCGCAGTTTACCTCAATCATAGGTTGCTTGTTGCGCTCACTTTTTTGGTGAATCCAATGGGCTACCAATTCTTTACCCGTTCCATTTGGTCCGTTTACTAACACGCGTGCATCGGTGGGCGCTACTTTTTCAATGATGGCTTTAATATCTTCCAAGGCTTGCGAAGAACCAATCATTTGGTAGTTTTTGCTAATTTTCTTTTTCAGCGTTTTGTTCTCGCGCACCAGCGTGGTTTTATCTAAAGCATTGCGCACGGTGCTCAATAGCCTGTTTAAATCTGGTGGTTTACTAATGTAATCGTAAGCACCCATGCGCATACTCTCTACCGCTGTATCTAAATCTCCGTGTCCGGAAATCATAATTACCGATGTTTCTGGATGTTTTTCGCGTGCCACGGCTAGTACTTCCATACCATCCATACCGGGCATTTTAATGTCGCACAGCATAAGGTCATATTCCTTTTCAGATAATTTATCAATCGCATGTTTGCCATGCTCGGCTTCATCAATTTCAAAGGTTTTGTTTTCATCCTGCAAAATGTTTCGCAACACATTGCGGATGGCTTTTTCATCTTCTACAATCAGGATTTTTGCCATATATGTTGTTTGTTTAAAAGTAGTTCGCCAACCCCTTCTTTAAGGGCGTACACCGAACCTTTTAAGTTAGTTATTTTCGTTTGGTTCAATAAAAAATCAATCAGCAACGTTGCCATGGGCATTAAATCTGCCCGCATAGGCAGCATACCGGGTGTATCCAAGCGCTCTTCTACAGTAGAATACCGCATGGCTTCTGACATAGCTCCGTATTCCTTCATATCAAAATCAAAAGCAGTGGCGCCCTCCAACAAAATATTAGGATGCTTAAAACGTTCAAAAATCATGGAAGCCATGGTATCAAAAGAACCGCTGCTGCCTATCATCACCTGCGGTTGATATATTTTAACAGCGTGTAAAAGTTCGCTAAGCTCCTCGCTTAAATGCAAGTTTATGTTTACAATATCTTCTTCGCTTAGCGGGTCGGTTGGTTCAAAGCGTTCTTTTAATCGGCTACTGCCCAAGTTGTGACTTTTAAGCCAATACGTTTGGTGCGCATCGGCAATAATGCACTCGGTACTTCCGCCACCAATATCTACAATTAGCACTTTTTCATTGCCCAAAGGCAAGGCTCTACGCACGCCTCTGTAAATAAGTTCAGCCTCCACTTTTCCGCTAATTACGTTTACCACAATGTTTGCTTCACGCGCACAAGTTTGTACAAATTCCGTTTGGTTTTTAGCATCCCTTACGGCAGATGTGGCAAAAGCGTAGGTAGCTTCCACATTATATTCGGCAATAGTTTTTTGGTGCGATTTAAGCGCATCAATACCTCTGGCAAAAGCCGACTGATTAATAAAACCTTTATTCAAACCGCCTTCACCAAGTTTTACGGAAAGCTTGTCTTTAAACACAAGTGTATTGCTTTCCAAATCTTGAATAAGCAAGTTGAAGGTATTAGTACCCATGTCTATAATCGCTACTCTCAAAACTTAGGTAGGGTTGGTGTTAGGTTCAATTTTAGCATCAGGTGCTTGGGGCATTGCATTTCTAAACCAAACATCTTGCTGTGGGAAAGGTACTGTAACGCCTTTTGCTCTAAACTGTTGATCAATCTTAAAGCGTAAATCGCTCTTTACCCGCTCAATGCGAAACAAATTTTTAGAGAAAAAGAACAGACTAAAATCTAAACTACTGTTTCCAAAATCTTGAAAAAAAACATACGGTGGTGGTGTTTTCATTATGTCTTTATGCTCTTTACCACAAGTAACCAAAATGCTTTCTACCAAAGCGGTATCGCTTCCATAGGCTACCCCAACATCTACGCGAAAGCGGGTAACGGTTTTGTTTTGCGACCAATTGATTACGTTTTCTGTGGTAAGCCGCGTATTGGGTACAATAAGAATAATGTCTTCCCGCGTAATAAGGCTTGTTGTGCGCAAGCCCACTTCTTTTACTTGACCCACGGTGTCGGCAATTTCCACAATATCTCCAGCGGTAATAGTGCGTTCGCTCAGAATGATAAACCCGGCTACTAAATCTCTAAAAAAATCTTGCAGACCCAAGCCTAAGCCTACCAATAGTGCGGTGGAGCCAACCAAAATAGTGGTAAGGTGAATTCCAGCTGAATCAATACAGGCAAAAACGGCTACCACCCATACGATGTAGTTAAAAATTTGCTGCAAGGCATAGCGCTTACCCTCGTCAAAAACCCCTTGGCGCTTTTTTCGGTTTAAAAATGCTTTAATGGTACGACCAATTACCCACGCCAAAAACAGCACGATACCAATTTTTACCAAATTGAATACCTGTAGTTTATACTTGCCCGATTCAAAAAGTACGAGCTCTAAAAAGTCTTTAACTTCATTCATTTTTTATAGCTAGTCATGACGACAGCAACGATTAATTTCTGCATTAATAATACAACTAATTTCATCGGCTTTATCCACAATCATAAAGTGTTGGCCATCTTCAATTAAAATTGAATTGTTGTTTTTACTAGGCGGAATAAGTTTATCCTTTGTTCCGCTAATTTTTATAGTGTCCCCTCCACAATGCTCGTTATCCCAATGTGCCAAAGCACTTAGCGCCCATTTTACAAATGCCGGATCAGTATCATCTAAAATAGCGTTAAGCAAAGTTGTTGTTTTTGTTCCAAATAGAAAACCCATAATGCGCTTAGGTGGTTTGAAAAAAATGGTAGGTAACATTTTAAATACGCCTGTTTTTCCTACCATTCTAAAGCTCCATCGCAGTTCTTGCTTTACTTCAGCTGAAGAAATCAAAACAGTTAGTTTAGGTTTCAAAATCTTGCTCATTTCCACCGCTATTGTTCCACCAAAACTAACCCCTAAAATTCCAAAAACCTCATCGGTCTCAATTACTTCTGCCAAACGTTGCGCATACTTTTTTAGTGACTCATTTTTTTCAGGTGAAATCCAATCTATGCAAATAAGCGGACAGTTTAATTTGAGATAATCAAAAACCCTTTTATCTGCACCCAAACCGCTGATAGCGTATAATTTCATCCCGTTCTGCTTTTAAACTTATGGACCTTTATCGCGGTAAGATTGCACCCATTGCGCATCGTTTCTAGTGTTCCAATAATTTTGTTCTGTTATAGTGTCAAATTTTAATGTGTTTAAAAGGCTGTCCTTATTGACACTTAAATCGCTCAGGAAGCGAACTTCAAAAATTAGATTATACGCAGAATGCTCTAAACCACTTTTCTTTAAAAAATTGAAATAATCATACGTAATACCTTTAGCATTTAAACTATCACTTTCGTTCAAGGCTACATTGAAATTTATTAGTTCATAAAGCTCCGTGTTCTTAACCCTATCTATTTCTACCGGCTTGTTGGCATTGTATAGCTCATCTAAATCTCTCAGAATATTGAGCACCGTTTCATGATTATTTTCAACCCTTCTTCTTGCCCAAAATTTTTGAAAATAGTTGGTTGTGTCAGTCAACTCACCCGACTGCTCTATTAGCTTTTGAACCACATCGTGAAGCGATAGTCCTTTCCAATCTTTACCCAAGTAATGACTTGAGGACAAATTTTGGTGATACTTTTCTTCAGATATAAGGCGCTTAATGCCGATTTTCTTTATGATAGATAAGTATCACTAAGATTTTCTTTCTGCCGCAACCAAACAATATTTTCAGAACTATTACAACAATCTTTATAAGAAAGAATAACCTCCAACAAATCATTGTTTTCGTTAAAGAAAATAGATTCTGAAAAAGGCAACCTTTTTTCTTCCCAATTACCAATATAAATTATTCTTGAATAGTTAAACACACAAGAACCCGTGCTAAACAGCACAATAAAAACAAGTACTATTTTTAGTTGAAATCTCATCGTTTTATTGCAGTCTTATGAATACATTGAATTAAGCGCTTAGAAGTTCAATCCTTCATTTTTTATAGCTAATCCACTTTATCAATTCCTTAAAGCTAGGTTTTTTGCCGTACATCAATATGCCTGTGCGGTAAATGCGTGCCGCCATCCACGTGAAAAATAAAAAGGTAAGCACCAAAAGGCTCATACTGATGGCCATTTGCCACCAAGGCACATTAAAAGGTGCGCGCGCCATCATTACCACCGGAGACGTTAAAGGCACCATAGAAAACCATGTAGCAATGGTTCCGTTGGGCTCATCAATAGCGCGAATTAATACTATGATGGCCGCAAAAAGAGGCAATGAAACGGGTAGCATAAATTGTTGGGTATCGGCTTCTTTATCTACCGCAGCACCAATGGCTGCAAACAAGGCTGCGTACAATAAATAACCCACCAAAAAGAAAAATAGAAATACGCCAATCAAGTAGGGAAAGTTGATGCTTTCAAAAACACGTTGTACTTCAAACACCATATTATCAGTTGGTACGGGACTACCCTGCGCCAATTTTGCAGGATCCATAGCATCGCCAATAAATACGCTTATCGCGATGAAATAAAAACCAATACCGCAAATTAACCACACCAAAAACTGCACAAGCGCCACACCCGCTATGCCTAAAATTTTTCCTAACATTAGCTGGAAAGGCGTTACCGAACTAATCATCACTTCTACAATACGACTGGTTTTTTCTTCAATAACACCGCGCATTACTTGTGCACCATACACAAACACAAATATGTAAATAAGAAAACCGCAAGCATAACCAATACCCATTTTTACAGCCGCCATACTTTGCTTTTCCGTGTTTTCCTCCACGTTGATGGTCGCAAGCTGCACCCTACTTTTGGTGCGGGCAATAATTTCAGGATCTACGCCTTGCGCCTTAAGTTTTTCCTTCTGGATGTTTTTTTCCAGTAAGCCTTCAATATCCGATTGCACTTTTAAATTCACATCGCCATTGGCATAGAGCTTTACGTTACGTCCGCTAAAATCCGGATCCACCGTTTCACCACCGGGAATAAACAGAAAAGCATAATGCCCACTTTGCTTAAAAAAATCCAACGCTTCGGCTTGCGTAAATTTATTGGGTGGCAAGTAATTAAACTTTGCTTCGCCTAATGTTTTTTCAAAGTCCATTAGCTTGGCTTGATCTAGCACCACCACCACTTTTTCTTCACCAGGGAGCATGGCTAAATACGCGGGTAAAAACATAATAGCTGCCAAAAATATAGGCCCCAAAATTGTCATCACCACAAAGGTTTTTTTACGCACCCGTGTGCCAAACTCTCTTTTAATAATCAACCACAGTTTATCCATTTTCGGCTACTTTTTGAATGAATATTTGGTTTAAACTCGGAATTTCTTCCACAAAACTTTTGATGTTTCCCAGTTGATTCAACTCGTTTAACAAAGCACTGGTTTCGCCTTTTGGCAAATGCACGCGTATCAATTGATGATCGTCCACTTTTTCTTGTGAAAGCACTTCAGCCGATTGCAACTTTTCCACTTTGGCTGCGCCTGATAATTCAATTCTGAACGTGTCCGTTTTATAGGTATCCTTTACCTCTTTTAGCTTGCCCTCTAATATCTTGTTTGATTTGTTAATCAAAGCAATGTATTCGCAAATCTCCTCTACTGATTCCATGCGGTGCGTAGAAAATATTACCGTAGCGCCTTCTGCTGCCAAGCGTCTTATTTCGTCTTTTATTAAATTGGTATTAATCGGATCAAAACCCGTAAACGGCTCATCAAAAATTAACAGCTTAGGCTGATGTAGCACCGTACTTACAAACTGTACTTTTTGCGCCATACCCTTGCTTAGGGATTCTACTTTTTTATCCCACCAATCGGCAATATCCATCCGCTCAAACCAATATTTTATTTTGGCTTTGGCATCTTTTTTCTCTAGCCCCTTTAGTTGCGCCAAATACAAAAGCTGCTCCCCTACTTTCATTTTAGGGTACAAGCCGCGCTCCTCGGGCAAATAACCAATTTGTGTAATATGGTGCTGCGCCAAAGGTTTGCCATTAAAATAAACCGCGCCACTATCGGGTGCAGTTATTTGATTGATAATACGGATTAAAGAAGTTTTTCCGGCTCCGTTTGGGCCCAGCAATCCGTAAATACTCCCCTCAGGAATACTAAGGCTCACCTTGTTTAAAGCCGTGTAGTTGCCGTATTGCTTGGTTACTTCCTTAATTTCTAATAAGGACATGCGTTTTATTTTTTTGGAGGCGTGAAATTAAGTAAAAGAACAAAGGCAGCGCGGGAATGGAACGCGGATTTTAAGGATAAGGCTGATTAGGGCAGATTTCTAATAAATGTGTTTGAGGAAGTTGCCACAGATTACGCTGATAGCACAGATTTGAGCGGCAATGGAAGGCGGATTATAGGAGTGGAGGTATTTAACTGCATTTCTCGCAATGTCGCAAAGGAGGAGGCGCAACAGAGCGGCAAGAGCAGGTAGCCGCAGATTATATGGATGGCACAGATGGTAGCGGCTATGGAACGCGGATTTTAGGGATGGGACGGATTAGGACGGAGAAAAGATTTGATTACGCTACTTCTTTATGTTTAAGCCAAGTTTTTGTTAAAAAGTTGGTAAATAAGGTTCGTTGTATTTAGTTGTATTGTAATAACTTGGCGGGCAATGAAAGAACAAATAACAAAACGAAATATCAGCAATGTGTTGATATTTCGTTTTGTTGGCCATAATTTGAAAAAACGAAATTGACAACAATTCAGAAATATCTTGAAAGTACTTATGGAATTGACGCGAATACAATAGCAACTATTTTTATAACCATTTTCATATTCTTGATTGGACTTCTTATCCAGCAAGGAATAGCCTTTTATAACTCCTACAATCAGAGAAGCAAGACAAGAAAAATTTTCAGACTGAGTTTTCAGAGCTTTCTTAGTCAAGTTGAAAAACAATCTAAAGAGTATCACAAAACATCACTGACTTTTACATTAGATAAGGAAACAAATTTCGAATTTAAAAGAGCGACAATCTCAAATTTGAGTTCACTGAAGGATTTAGGTTTTCAAAGGACTTATGAAGCTTTTTTTTTCGGTCTCGAAAATACCTTTAAATGTAATCTTGATTTAAAGCTTAAAGCCTTTAATAAAATTTGGGATGCAGTCATGTCAGTTGAGTTTTGGCACGATAAGTCATTTCAGGATATCTCAGACTTCATTAATAAATACAATGAATTTAATGACAGAAGAAATCGAGCAATAGAAAATCACAGAAGATATTTTGAACCAATTATGACTTCGTTAAATGGAAAGACCGTGCCCATGAATTTAGGGCAGTATTTACGGAGCGCTGACCTAATTCATGTTGATTGGCAGAATCATCCGAATAGAACTCGACCTAACGTTGTTCATAGACGACTTGTTATTAGACTTCGTATTCTAAACCGAAAAAACAAGAATTTAGAAGTTGCAAATAGAATGAATGACAATCTTCTCGAAGCTACAGGGGAGTTTCAAAACCAACTAAATCTGCTTAAAGCTCAAAAAGACCAGTTTGAAAGCTATTCTAGATCGTTTAGATTTTATTCTCGAATAGGAAAAAAGGCAATTGAAATAATTTAAAAAAACTATGGCCAATCTAGTAGACGGCTCCGCCCCTAAATAGGAACGGAGTGCGCCTCTCACGCCACTGTGCCCTTCGACAAGCTCAGGATAAACCAAGCGGGTGTCGTATGCACGGTTCCTGACTCATCACCCCAAAGCTCTTTTCACCATTGGGGCTATCCTCTAGTTTAAGCATAGGCTATGCCTTGCATTCCTATGCGAATTTTAAGGGAAACCAGGTTCAGTCCTTCTCCCGCTTGAGCGGGATACTATGACCTCGGCTGACTTCTTGACTTGATTAACTCGTAATCGCCAAGACCTCCCTCGGTAAGGTAAATACCCTTTGGTTTAAGCCTGCGGAATCTACATAGCTGCCCTTTGGTATTCTTTGGGCTTTGCAATGATGTGCTTACTTACCCAAGCAACCATGCTTCGTATTACGTTCCTGCTTGGCCTGTCCTGAGCTTGACGAAGGGTCAATTCAAACAACGTAGTCCCGCTTACTTCAGTCCTAAGTTCACACTTAGCAACCTTGCGGCTTACTTTGCTTCTGGGCACGATCCCAGCGCATCAGGAACTTTCACCCTTTGGGAAATTCTAATTTCTAGAATTATATTTACCATTCAAGGCACACACAACACATATAGCTTATGGCGAGTGAACGGCTGCCAGCAAGGTTAGAAACTAATTTAGTGTAAACCCTAATCTATAACTTGTGTAAAGTATGTATATTAACGAATATTTGAAAACACTAACTTTCATATTAATCACTTTTCTGCCAATAATCACTTTTGGTCAGACAGACAGTGTTTTCGGAACTTATGTTACAGCGACAATGGGAAATTCACCTATCATTAAACTTTTCCCAGACAGTACTTTCAGCTATCAATCACCAGTTGATGCAGGTGATGTTCCAGAAACTTTGGGGGAATTGAATTTTGAGGGGGACACTGTTTACTTCAATTATAATCAAAAAATACATCCAGAGATTACCGATTCATCAAGTCGATTCAATCCTACTCACCAAAACATTTTAATTAAGGTAAATGGAAACTTGAATTGGTACGACAACATCTCTCTCTACGTGAATGAACCATTTTCAGATAATGGAAAAATTGTTGCCTTCGATTCAAACCATATGGCTTCATTGGATTCAATAAAAGAAACTGACAGTTTATTTATTCATGTTGGAATGTATTCATGGACTCCAATTACTATAGACTTTAAGAAGAATAATGAATTCAATTTTGAGATTTCATTACCGAAAGAACAGACTATTTACTTTTTGACAGAAAAAAAGGCGCTGCTGAAAAACGGACTTATGTATTTTTCAATGAGTGAAAACGGAGTGCCATTTTACAACATTGATGTGTATAAAAAGAAAAGAGATAGAAAGAAGATTAGGGCATTCATTTGGGATAAAAGAATGGAAGAAATAAATAAAAACTACAGGTAATAACTAAGCATCCGAGCGGCACGTAGTGCCCAGCGAGAATGCAGTGTTGAGCGTAAGGGAGGGCTGCGCATTTTCGTTACGGGTAAATGGTGAAAAAAAGATGGACGGTATTAGGTTTAGGGTTGTTCAGGTTTAGTCTTTTTATTGGCTGTTAGGTTAAGCCTTCGCGAGAACCTAAACTATACTCTGCGTTTCTCCGCGCCCTCCGCACCTCTGTGGTGAAGAAATTCGTCATTCCTAATTTCCCCTTTTCCCTCATTATTTTACCCTGTGCAAAACAAGTTGCTTCCAACCACAAAATAAAGAAACGCTCGAACCAGCTTTTCTTTATTTAGTGTTTTTGATACAAAACAAACTACAATGAATTTAGAAACTCGAAAAATAGAATTTCTTCAAGAATTTTTAAAACTTCAAAGCGAAGAGGTAGTTTCTAGGCTCGAGGAAATGTTGAAAAAGGCAACAAACGCTTCTGAAGAGCAGGTATTTGAGCCAATGACCATTGAAGAATTAAATAATCGAATTGACCAATCAGAATCGGATTTCAAAAACAATCGATTTAAAACTAGTACTGAGCTTTTAACAAAGTACAAATAGTGCATTTCAAAATTATTTGGTCTAATTTTTCCGAAACTCAACTTGACAAAATCTTTGAATATTATGCAAAAGAAGCAGGTATAAGCGTTGCCAATAAAATTGTTGAAGAAATTATTGACGAATCGGAAAGACTGACAAAAGGTTATTTCATAGGACAACAGGAAGAATTGCTTAAAGAAAGAGAAATTCAATATCGTTATTTGGTTTTCAAAAATTACAAACTAATTTACTCCGTTGATGAAGAAAATGGATTTATAAAAATTGCCGATGTTTTGGATACTCGACAAAATCCATCAAAAATGAAACGCACGAAATAAAGTCAGTTACCAACAACTAAGCATCTGGCTTACCAGTAGCTAAAGCTAAATTTATCGTAAGTTAGAGTTTTAAGTATCACTCCAAACTTATTAGGGGCTAAGCTAAAAATATCGTTAACCATGAATAAAACAGAAACAAAAGAAGAATTTAAAACAGTAGAGTTTTTTAGAAAAGTTAAAGAACGAATATCAAAAGAAACATATGACATGACTTTTGATGAACTCAAAAAATATCTGAAACAACGAAGCCTACAAACAAAATAAAACCCCAACCTTCCAATAAAAGGGACTGTGCGATAAAGCAAATCATTCCTTTTCTTTTGCAGCTCCTTCGACTTCGCTTGTTCACGCCTTCGCGAGAACCTAAACTATACTCTGCGTTTCTCCGCGCCCTCCGCACCTCTGCGGTCAAGAAATTCGTCATTCGTAATTTCCCCTTTTTCCTCATTATTTTTACCCTGTGCAAAACAAATTGCTTACAGCCATAGAATATTTAAAAGGTGTGGGGCCCGCTAAAGCCGATACCCTTAAGCGTGAATTAAGTATTTACCGCTTTAAAGATTTGTTGCAGCTGTACCCCTACCGCTATGTAGATAGAAGTAAGTTTTACAAAATAGCCGACATCAACAGCACCGCTACTGAAATTCAAATTATTGGTAAAATTTTGCGCTTTGAAGAAGTGGGCAATGCCAAAAGCAAACGCTTAGTAGGTTACTTTGGTGATGATACCGGCAGCGTAGAATTGGTGTGGTTTAAAGGAGGAACGTTTATAAAAAAAGCCTTAAAAACCGATGTGCCGTACGTGCTTTTTGGCAAACCCAATTTCTTTAACAACAGTTTTAGCTTTCCACATCCGGAGTTAGAATTACTGAGTGACTTTAAAGCAAACCCCATTGTGGGGCTGCAACCCATCTATCCTTCAGGTGAAAAACTAGCGCGGCAGGGGCTTAACGCCAAAGGCATTGCCAAGCTATTGCAAGCTTTGGTGCCCGAAATAAAAGACAGCCTACCAGAAATTTACCCCGTAGCGTTTTTAAAAGAACACGGACTTCCTTCCCGCCAAGGGGCCTATACCGAAATTCATTTTCCGCAAAATATAGAGCGCTTGGAACTCGCGCGGCAGCGGATAAAATTTGATGAGTTTTTCTTTTTACAGCTTTCGCTCATTAAGCAAAAACATGAGCATAGCAAACAATACAAGGGCTACACCTTTGCTGAAGTAGGCGAAACTTTCACCAATTTTTATGAAAACACCTTGCCTTTTACCCTTACGGGAGCGCAAAAACGGGTGCTAAAAGAAATTAGAAAAGATGTAGCGCGCGGTGCCCACATGAACCGCTTGGTGCAAGGTGATGTAGGCAGCGGAAAAACCATTGTGGCACTCATGAGTATGCTGTTGGCTATTGATAACGGTTTCCAAACCTGCTTAATGGCGCCCACCGAAATTTTGGCTAACCAACATTTTAAAGGCATACAAGAATTGCTGGAAAACAGCGGGGTTACCGTGGCTTTACTTACGGGTTCTGTAAAAGCAAAAGCGCGCAGAATACTACACGCAGCTTTGGAGGATGGCAGTTTGCATATTTTAATTGGCACACATGCGCTTATTGAAGACAAAGTGAAATTCAAAAATTTAGGCTTGGCGGTGGTAGATGAACAGCACCGCTTTGGCGTGGCACAGCGCGCTAAACTTTGGCGTAAAAACACGCTTCCACCCCATGTGTTGGTAATGACGGCCACACCCATTCCGCGTACTTTGGCTATGGCGGTGTATGGCGATTTAGATATTTCGGTGATTGATGAATTGCCCCCCGGAAGAAAACCGATTGAAACCATCCATCAAAATGATTCACACCGCTTAAAAGTGTTTGGCTTTATGCAAGATCAAATTGCGCGTGGCAGGCAAGTGTATGTGGTATATCCGCTTATTGAAGAGTCGGAAACCATGGATTACAAAGATTTGATGGACGGCTATGAAAGTATGGCGCGCGCTTTTCCGATGCCCAAATATCAGTTGAGTATAGTACACGGAAAGATGAAACCAGAGGCCAAAGAATTTGAAATGCAGCGGTTTGTAAAAGGCGAAACCAACATTATGGTAGCCACCACCGTAATTGAAGTGGGCGTAAATGTGCCTAACGCTTCGGTAATGGTAATAGAAAGTGCCGAGCGCTTTGGCTTAAGTCAGTTGCACCAGCTACGCGGACGTGTAGGTAGAGGCGCGGAAAAGTCCTATTGTATTTTAATGACAGGGCATAAATTGAGTAACGAGGCTAAAACGCGCATTGAAACGATGGTGCGCACCAACGATGGTTTTGAAATTGCCAACACCGATATGAAATTACGCGGCCCGGGAGATATTGCGGGTACGCGTCAAAGTGGTTTGCTAGATTTAAAAATGGCCGATGTAGTACAAGATGGCCCGCTTTTGCACAAGGCTAGAAAAGCCGCTTTGGCTTTATTGGAGGAAGATCCAAACCTGCAAAAACCGGAAAATAAAAATCTAGCGGAAGCATTAAATATGCAAAATCAAGGTAAAACAGGTTGGGGCCGAATTTCATAGGCGATTACATATTTTAGCGCAACCGTTGAAAAATACACATTACATAAAAATTACGCCCAAAGGCAATAGTTTTAGCACCGCTTGGCGCGAGCTACTAAGCAGTAGCAGCCTATTGCGCGTGCTTACGTATCGCGATTTAAAAATCAGATATGCCCAAACCTATTTAGGTTTTTTATGGAGCATTATTCAGCCCTTAGCGGGATTAAGCGTGGTGTTTGTGCTGTTTTACAAACTGGCCAATTTACAGCCAGAAGGCGTGCCTTATCTCCCCTTCGCGCTAAGCGGACTCATACTTTGGAATTATTTTAACTATGCAAGTGCTCAATCGGCTGCGGTGTTGATTAACATGCAAAGCATGATTAAAAAAATTTACTTTTCTAAGCTTACGCTGCCTTTAAGCAAGGTGTTGGTGGGTGCTGTAGATTTTGGTATTGGCTTAATTTTATTGCTGGGGCTACTCCTTTATTATCAAATTCCAGTGCTGCAACTTTGGGTGTATGTCCCTGTTTTATTTTTCACCATTGCCGCTTCCGCGGGATTAGGGATGCTGCTTAGTGCCTTTTCTATTCGCTACCGCGATGTGCAGCAATTGATTCCCTTTTTTACGCAAATGCTGTTTTTTATTACACCCGTTGCGTATAGCAGCACGGTAGCCGAAAACCTACTCAGTCCAAACTGGCAATGGGTATATTTTGTAAATCCCCTTAGCGGGATATTAGCAGTGTTGCGAAACGTTATGTTTGATTTACCCTTGCATCCACACTACTATATTTCCTTTATTTCTAGTATTGTTTTATTAGTTTTTGGCGCGTGGTTTTTTGTGAAATCTGAAAAGAAAATGGCTGATTTATTATGAGTAATGCCATTGAAATAAAAAACGTAAGCAAGCGCTACAGCATTACCCAACAGGGTAAAAAGCAAAATTTTGATGCGCTTAAAAATCTTACACTTAACATCCCAAAAGGAAAAGTATTGGGCATTATTGGCAAAAATGGTTCGGGTAAAAGCACTTTACTTAAAATTCTTTCGCGCATTACCTATCCTACCCAAGGTGATGTGGAAATTTTTGGTCGGTTAGCCTCTCTTTTAGAAGTAGGCACCGGCTTTCATCCGGAACTTAGCGGACGAGAAAATATTTTTTTGAACGGTTCAATTTTAGGAATGAAGCGCGCAGAAATTCAAACTAAATTTGAAGAAATAGTAGCCTTTGCGGGAATAGAAAGATTTTTAGACACACCCGTAAAACATTATAGCAGTGGCATGTACGTGCGCTTGGCCTTTGCTGTGGCTGCACATTTAAGTTCAGCTATTTTATTGGTTGATGAAGTACTTGCCGTGGGCGATGCTGAATTTCAAAAAAAATGCTTGCAAAAAATGGATGACACCACCAAGCAAGGTGGCCGCACCATTGTGTTTGTGAGTCATAATATGAGTGCCGTGCGCAGTTTATGCGACATGGTTGTTTGGTTGGAAAATGGAGTTATAAAAGCACAAGGCGCTGCCGATGAAATTTGCGATAAATACTTGGCGGAGCAGTTTGCTTTCGCGCAAATGCCGCTTATTGAAAGAACGGATAGAAAAGGAACCGGGGCCTTACATTTTACTGAATTGTATTGGGAGACCAATCAGGAAAATATCTTGTATTGTGGAGCTCCGGCAACTTTGCACGTAGCACTTAGTAAAACGCCAAAAGCTTACCAAAACCTCTTTGTGCGCTTAAATGTATTTGATAGTTCGGGGAATTTTGTAACCGCTTTAAAAACAGAAAACAGCGGATTGAAACTAGATACCCTCAATAAAAAACAAGGCTTGATTTGCCAATTAAAAAAACTTCCTTTTTTGGCAGGAGATTACAGCATAACCGCCAACGTATTTGATGCAAACATTTTAGTAGATGGTGTGGAGCAAGCCATAAATTTTACCGTGCACGAGGGTAATTTCTTCCCGGAATATCCAACCAAAAAAAGACCGGGAACAGGGGTAGAAATTGAGCAACAATGGACACTTAAAAACACAACATCAGCAGTATGAAGTCGCCCTACATAATAATAGGTATGCACCGCAGTGGCACTTCTTTAGTAGCAAAGGTGCTGGAGAAAAGTGGCATTTTTATGGGCGTAATAAAAGACCATAATTATGAAGCCATGCACTTTTTAAGTGTAAATCAGCGTGTACTTTGGGCCAATGAAACCAATTGGCTTGCACCTAAAGTTCCACCTAAAGATGTATGGTATAACATTACCGCCAGTGAACTATATGATGAGCATTTTAAACTCAATACCAAACTGCAAAAACTAAAATATACACTTAAAATAAACCAAGATTGGGGTTGGAAAGACCCACGCAATACGTTTACCCTAAAAATGTGGTTAAGTGTTTTTTCAGGTGCAAAGGTTATTTACGTAAAACGTGATGTACAAGCCATTGCCAAAAGTTTGTACGCGCGCAATGGCATACCGGGAGAAGTTTTTGATGAACGGCTTAAGGACATAGAATTTAACTTGGAATTAGCAAATCAATACCAAACCCAAGCTGAAAAATGGGAGAAAGAATTGGATGTTGATTTTTGCACCATTCAGTATGAATTACTTATTGCGCACGATAAGACGGAGATTAAAAAACTTGAAAAATTTACAGGTAAAAAACTAGCATCACTTTTTAAGCAATACGTAAAATGAGGCCCACGGTTTCTGTAATCATCCCAAATTATAACCATGCTGATTATCTGCGTAAGCGTGTAGAAACTGTGATGGCCCAAACGTATACCAACTTTGAAGTTTTACTATTGGATGATGCTTCTACCGATGGAAGTTTACACGTGATTGAGGCGCTTTTAAAGGAGTACCCAACTATTCAATTTTATGCTAATAAAAAAAACACAGGCAGCCCTTTTGCACAATGGAACAAAGGGGTGGAATTGGCGAAAGGAAAATACCTATGGATAGCGGAAAGTGATGATTATTGTGCGCCAACATTATTACAAACCTTGGTAGAAACCATAGAACAAGAGGAGAATATTGCTTTAGCTTACGCCCAGTCTTACTTGGTAAATGAGCAAAATGAGATCATCAATTCTTACGCAAAAAACCTTGCTTTTATTTATAAAACCGATGCTTGGGAGCAAAATTTTGTAAAAAACGGTGCAGATGCTTGTCGTAATTGGTTGGTTTTTAATAACCCAATACCCAACGCCAGTGGTGCTTTAATGCTAAAAAGTACTTTTAAAAAAGTGGGTGGTGGCGATGCTACCATGCGTTTAAATGGCGATTGGTTATTGTATTGTAAACTACTTACACATTCTAAACTTGCTTTTAACGCGCAGCCGCTCAATTACTTTAGAGTACATCAGCAAACGCAGAGGCATAAGGCTAAAGCTACTACCGATACGTATTTGGAATTGATAAGAATAAACACCTACTTGCGGCAAAATATTAAAAACATTGAAGCGCAAGCCGATAAAGCGTTGGAACGAATTGCCGGTTGGTGGAAAGGGAGTTTGCCTCGCCAAATAAAAACACGCGAAAATCAACGTAAAAATCGAGCGCTATTCAAAATTTTTAGAAAGCATAAGAAGAATTTAGGCCTACATATTTTTTTAACCTACGTAATTTTAGGTTCACGTTTTATTTTAAACCGCTCGGGGCTTCTAAAGCCTGTAAAACAGGTACGCAAGCTTTTGTTCCCGGGCAAATATTTTGATTATTAATGCCATTTTTTAGTGTAATAATTCCGGCTTATAATGCGGAACAAACTATTGAAGCCGCGCTTAATAGCGTTGCTGCCCAAACATATACCGACTACGAAATAGTGGTAGTAAACGATGGTAGTACCGATAACACAAAGGAAGTTTTAAAAACGTGGCGTTCGGCTCATCCCGAAATTAAAATGCACGTTAAAAGTCAAGAAAACCGAGGCTTAGGCAAAAGTAGAAACCGTGCAATTTCTATGGCACGTGGCGTATTTGTGGCCTTGCTTGATGCTGATGATACTTGGAAATCTAACAAGTTGGAAGCACTTCAAAAATATTTAAGCGACAACCGAAAAATTAAGGCGGTATTTCACGCAGTAGAAGCCATTGGCATTGGCAGTAAAAAAAGGCGCGAGGCTTATTTACCCAAGACTGTAAAAGATTTATTGATAAAAGGAAACCCCATTGTGCCTTCTGCTTTTTGCATGAAACGCAAAATGTTTCGTTACTACCCCTTCGTAGAAAAACGTGTGTTTCATGGAGCCGAAGATTTGCATTTATGGATACGCCTACTTACAGATAAACAACCTATTGGCTATTTAGATAAAGCACTTACCGTTTACACGGAAGTAGGCGGCATGAGTACCAGTAACCTTACGCAACATTTACGTAAAGTGGAAAATGTATTGCAGTTTTTTCTAGAAACCGGAGAATTAGACCGTAAAACGTACATTAAAGCCAGCCGCAGAAAACGCTACGAAGCGGCACGTTTTTATCACAAACGTGGTTTCTTTACTAAAGCCGGAAGCTATTATGTAGCCGCGCAAAAGCATAGTTTTAGAATTTTATTGTTGCGCTTACTTTGCTTTTTAGGTATAAGTATTTAAGCACGTTGTATTTCTTATTTATTGTTGCTTAAAAGCCGCGTATCCATTAAAAAAATCATTAGCGGTTTTAGGGTTTCTAGGCTTTAGAAATTTCATAATTCTAGGCCACTTTTGCATAGGGTTGTATTTTTTTCAAAATGTATAATAATGGCTTCACTCCCAAATTTCCGTTTTATTCTTAAAGCTATTCCATACTTCATCGCTTAGTCCACCAACCAAATCCAATTTACGTAAGGTATGAAAATCAAAAAAATCATCCTGAAGTTTTGCCAAATAAGAATCACTTATTATATCTTGCTCTAAATATTCTTCAAAATCTGGATGCTTTAAAAGAATTTGCTCATTGCTAATTTTTAGTTTTGAGCGAATAACTTTAAAAAATTTAATTTCACTATAATCAATTCTATTGTCAGCTTTAATTGTGTCAATTGCAACTTCAATCAATTTCAATTCATTTGCTTCTGTTAATTCAGTAGTAGAAAGTTCATTGAAATAACCTTTTAAAAATTGATAACCGTCATTATTAATAGCAAGTTGCAACGTGTCTAATTCAGCATTAATGTCAATTTCTCCAAAGGTTTTGCTTTCCTTATGCAATTTCTTAATCATTTTAACTTCGCGCTTGTCAATATCACCATCACAAGCCATACAGGAAAACGCAGTCCTTAGTAATAGTTTGTAGAAGTTTAGATCTTCCATATCTAATTGTTTTTAAAACCGATTCTTTGTAGGTTGTTAGCATTGTCTGATAAACCATCCATTTTAGCCATGATAGCAATGTAGCTATTCAATTCTTTGAGCGTTATTGAAGGTCGGTTGTTATTAATAGTTTCTAACAATATTTCTTTTGAAATTCTCAACTTTAAGCGCAACGCCTTTCTCGAAGCTTCATCACATAAAAATTTTATATCGCTTGATACATAGTTTTCTGTTGATTTGGCTAGAAATGCATAATCTAAACCAATTTCTCTCGGTCGTTTTTCCAAATACAATTTAAACATCAATTCACGAGCTTCAAAGTCAGGTGGTGGTAAACAAATTAATTTATCCAATCGACCCGCTCTCAATATAGCTGGGTCAATCGAGTTGGGTCTATTGGTTGCTCCAATAATAAAAATGCCATCATCACCACAATTATTCATTTGTGCCAAAAACTCATTTACAGCACTTGTATTCATATGATTTACACTCGAATTATCTCGATTTGGAACAACAGCATCCAATTCGTCAATGAAAATGATACTTGGTGCATTTTCACGAGCTTCATCAAAAAGATTTTTGATTTTTTCCTGTGATTCATTTACATACTTACTCTGAATATCAGAAGGCTTTAACTGATAGAAATTAAATCCTATTTCTTCTGCCATTCGTTCTGCAAAAAACGTTTTACCGCAACCCGGTGGGCCATAAAGCAACATTCCGTTTGGAATGGTCAAGCCATATTCTGCATACCGTTCTTTTTCATTTAATGCATCAATCACATCAAGCTGGATAGTGTCTTTCAGTTTCTGCATTCCTGCAATAGCTGAAAATCCTTTCCCTTTTTTTATTTCCTTAAGTTTCGGTTTAGACACTTCTTGCAGTAATGAAAGGCGTTGCACTTCCATTTCTCCATTCATTGCTTTAACGAAGTCTTTGACACTATTAAAACGATTTTCTGCATTTGCTTGTAGAGCTTTGCTTATGATGTTTTGTGTTTGTTCATCTATGTTTTTTTCAAACTTTAGCGGTTTCTTACGTTCTTCCAAAATAGCATCTTCTAATTTGATTTTATCGGATTTATATTTTGAAATCTCAACGAACCAAGGCGGTAAACCAAAAAGCAAATGATAATATAGAGCACCAACCGAAAACACATCACTTTGCAAAGAGAAGACTTTATTGAAACTTTCGTTTGCTTGATAAAATGGATTTAATCCATCTTTTAAAAAGTCCTTGTTCGATTGACTTAAATATCGAGCATAACCAAAATCAATTATTTTTGGAATTTCTACTTTACCTGATAAATCAGACATAATATTGAGGTTAGTAATATCATTATGAATGATTGGGTTTTCAAGATTATGTAAGTAATTCAATCCATTCAAAACGCCTGAAATTACGTCTTTAGCTTCATAAGGATTAAAAGTATGGTCTCGTTTCATTTTGTCGGCTAACGTTTCACCGCTAATAAAATCGAGAATTACAAAAGCATATTTTTGATTGTTTAATAGAAGTTCACCATTATCGCAATAGGCAACCAAATTTGGATGTTTGATATGCTTTAAAATCTCTATTTCAAGAATATCGCCATTGTTATCAAATTGCGTTCTATCCAATTTAGAGTACGAGAATAGCTTGAGTAGTTTTGTTTTTCCTTCTTGGTTTTGTACACGATAGGTTTCTGCGTAGCTTCCTTTTTTAAGGAAGAACGTTACTTTGTATTTATCGCCAATCGTTTGACCTTTGGATAATATGTAATTGCTTTTGTTCATTAATTCCCCAATTTTTTAAATGAGTCATTCTCCAAAAGTGATTTCATTTGCATAATGGCTACTTTGTTAAGTTGTATCAATCTATCTTTTTGAGTTAGACCTTGTTCTATCAGTAAAGCATTGATGCTTTCCATATTACTCAACACAACCAATTGCTCAATACTGGCATCATCACGCATATTTCCTTTTGCATTAGGGTTTTCTTCCTTCCATTGTCTTGCTGTGATTCCAAAAAGAGCCACATTTAGCAAATCTGCTTCATTGGCATACGTAAAATTGATTTGAGTTTTTGAAATTAGATTTGGAATGATATTTTCCTTAATAGCATCTGTATGAATCTTATAATTGATTTTAGAAAGTGTTCTTTGAAGATTCCATTCCAATTGTAAACGGTCATTTTCATCATCTTTTAGACGTTGAAATTCCTTGATTAAAAATAGTTTGAATACTGGACTTATGGCAGAACCGAATTCAAATGCAATGTCCTTGTGAGCATAAGTGCCACCATACTTGCCTTTTTTTGTAAAAATGCCTTTTGCATTGGTAGTCTCTACCCACTTTGAAGGACTTAAAACAAAACTGGGCAAACCTGCTTCCATTTTAAAGTGGTCGAATTCGACCACTTTAAAATCTGGATTGTATAATTGTTCCCAAGTCCCTAAAAATTCAAGTGTAGTACGTGTTCTAATCCAATTTTTAATAATGTCTGCCGCTCTGCCACTTCCGTCTTTGGCATTTGCCATATCTGTAATGCAGATATAATCAGATTCTTTTGCAAGTGATAAATTGATTACTACTCCTTGAACTTCTATTTGTTTTGTTTTTGCCATTTGTTATCAAATTGTTTTAACCTTCTAAAAGACAGCTACTATTACAGCCCGGTGTACCGCACTCTGGACAAGGTAAATCTGGGTCAGAAACTTGTAAATCAATAAGAGATTTAACGATTGGATGTAATTCATCAACAGTTGGATTTTCTCCTATGATTTGTAAGCCTTTGTTTAAAAGAGTTCTCGCTCTATTGCTGTCTTTCCAATTGTATGAACCAAAATTATCATTATGTCCTCTTATAAATCCAATTAGCTGATAAATGAAAGTTAATTGAATAAAGAAACCTTCAATTTCTTCTAACAGCACATTCCCAAGTTTTACATCTTTAGCTTTTATAACTTCTTCTAATTGAGAACGAAATTGATTAACTATCTGTGTAGTTTTATCATTTCCTAAATCATTATTGGCTTTTTCTAATCGGTAAAACTCCTCTTTCAAGGTTTCTTCTAATTTTGGCCATTCTGTAGTTTCGTTCAATTCGTCAATAGTTTTTAACGACTTTCTTAAATTGGTTAGAACTTCTTGCTTGCCATCAACGTCATTTTTATTGTTCTCAAATGACTTTTCTAACTGCTCTAATTCGGATTCAATTTTTTGAAGTTTAGCATCATCAGAATTTCCGTCTTGTTTCAATTCTGAAATACTGCCTTTTGCTTTTCGTATTTCATTCGCCAACCAAGATGTTTCAATGGATGTTTTAGTACTGTCAACTTCAATTTCAGTTGTATAATCTAAATAAGGGAAATAAGCGGTAACTGTTATTTTTTCCGACCTATCAATGTTTACGGTTAAATCAACATCACTATTTTCAGGTAATAAAGAAGGTAAATCTGCTCCGCTGATTCTTATATCGGTTACGTGTTCATTATAAATTGCTCTTGTACCTTCTGAAGCGTGTTCTCCTTCATAAACTGGTATTTTTATGAAATCAGAATCCATTCCTGGTCGAATTTGTTTTTGAGTTTTCAACCCATTTTTTGTACCAATTGCAGGAATGGATTGATTTTTTTCCAAACCTTTGATTGTTTTGAAACGCACTTTACCTGTGGTTCTGTCTTTTAATTCTATTCCAACATTATACGGCAAAGTGGCACTACCAATTTTTGAACCTTGAATGACACTAAAACTACTTGGTTCACTTTCTAAAATATTTCCTTTATCGTCAAAAAGGACAACTTCAAAAATATTTGTTTTCCCTTCATTCAGTTGAATTTCAACAACTTCACCAATAGTGTTTATTTCTATTTTCCCACTTGACCAAGCTTTGTCTCCTCTGGTAACTTCTGCAAATACTTTTTCAGGAATTTCTCCTTCTGTTTTGTCAGCTAAAATTTTGATAGGTACAAATTCTTCTGTTTCAACGGTAGAAGATTCGTTTGCGATTTCTAACTGAATTTTAGTTTTATCTCTTGTTTGCTCTCGCACTTCTTCCGAAACGTTAACCGTGGAAGCATACAATGCAGCACCTTTAGAGACTACTGTCATTGGGTCAGCACTTGTATCAGGTTTACAAATTTGTGCTTCTAACATTTTTCGTAAAACAGGCGAAAATGTTGGACCTCCAACAAGTATTAATGAATCTAAAGAAGAACCTTTTAAATTGTTACGTTCTAAAAGGCTTTTGCTAACGTCTATTGCTTTTTGAAAAACTGGCGAAAGCGCTCTTGCAATATCTGCTTGTGTAACAGTAATATCTAATTCAAATTCTTCTCCTTCATCATCTTCTCCGGGAATATCTCCTAAATCGGATAAAATGTTGTGAGTATCGTTAAATGAAAGTTTGATTTTGGTTTCTTCTGCATAGAATTTCATTGCATTACGCAAAATTTGCTTTTTGGTATCGTCAGCCAAAATGGAATCAATTACAAAATTCTCTTGGATATAAGGCAAAATAATTTCATCAACAATTGCAAAATCCAAATTTTTACCTCCCAAATAGTTGTCTCCTTCGGTATCTATAACTTTCATTATACCTTCTTCAACTTTCAAAAGTGCAGCATCAAACGTTCCACCACCAAAGTCAAATACTAACCAAAAACCATCTTTTTTGTCCGAATCTAAACCATAAGCCATTGATGCAGCAACTGGCTCTTGCAACAATTCTATATGATTGAAGCCTGCTAATTTTGCAGCTTCTCTTGTTGCTTCTTTTTGATTGTTTTTAAAAGCCGCTGGAACTGTAATAACAATGGAATTAACATTTTCATCTTTTACAAATGACTTCAATGTTTTTAGTACTTCTGCTGATAATTCTTCAGAAGTCAATTCTTTAGCAAGATTTGAACTTGAATAGGATTTATCACTCCCCATTGTTCTCTTAAATTCAATAAAAGCATTGGATTCAAAATCACCCGAATCTTTCATTGATTTTAATCTGTCTCGTTTTAGTGCATTATAGGCACTATCTCCAACTTGGATTGCTTTCTTTTTATTTATGTAAACACAAGAAGGCATTGTGTCTTTTAATGTGTCCGTTTTTTTTATGGTTGGTTCACCATTTTCCACTCTTGAAATTGCGGAATTAGTAGTTCCTAAATCAATTCCGTAGTCAATTTTTGTTCTTGCCATTGTTTAATGTTTTATGCTTCTGTAACTTCTATTTGTGCTGTCTGAATCATTGTGCCTTTGTAATTAACTTGTGGTTTTATGATTCTTGTTATAATTCTTTTTCCATCTTCAAAATCTTCATCCTGAACGAAATTTACTGTTGCTTTCATTCCTTCATTGTAGTCTTTTCCTAACATTTCAACTAACTCATAACCATTGGCTGCAAAGTTATCTTGAATACGTTGTACGGATGAATTTAACTGTTTTAATCCTTTTGTACTTTCATTCATTCGTCCTAAATTCTTTTGAATACGTATGATTTCATCCGCAACTTTTAAGGCTAATGAATGGTCTGCTTTTTCAGTTGTAGAACTTGGTTGTGATTTTGTTTCTTCTTGTTTTAGTTTTAATTGAGTTTCCAAAACTTCAACCAATTTATTATCCAACTTCACACTTTCTTCTTCTAATGAAGCTTTGGTATTTCTGATTTGGGTTTCTACATCAGTCTTGCTTGATTTGATGCGTTTACCCAATAACCAATAAACCAAACCGCCTAATAAAAGCGTTGCCAAAGTGGCGATAATCCAATAAAGGCGATTTTTATCCAAATTGCTATCTAATTCTGAAATTTTGGAATTTGCATTTTCTCCCGTTTGCTTAATTTTTGTTCCCAATTCGGTTGAGTTGATTACAATATTTTGGCTATTGGTTTGGATGAGTTGATTTAAACTATCAATCGAAGAGTTTAAATGCTTGTTTTTATCTTGTAATGTTTCTATTGACTGGTTTTGTTTACCAATAACATATTCTTGATTTTTTAACTTTTTAGTTAATGCATCAATGTCCTGTCGTTGTTGAAATACATTGTTTTTTATTGTTGGTATTTCTCTAACCAAAATAGAATCTTGTTGCTGTTGAGCAAAAAGATTTGTCGCTCCGAAAAAAAGAGCTATGAATGAAATTTTCTTCATTACTTAATATTTTGCTTCAGAAAGTTCTATTCTTAATTTATTAATTTGTTCTTCTTGAATTTTAATATTTGATTTTTTTTGGCTTCTAGACTTTTCCATAGTGAGATTGATTTTTTTCTGCTGAAATTCAATTTGCTTTTTTCTTTCAGAGCTTGCTCGAAAAAGCTTAAAACTTAAAATTCCTTTCATTTCATTTCTTGCAGCTTTGATTTCTGAGGAAAAATAATTTTTTTGGTTAATTCGCTGTATTTCTTTTTCAGCTTCTCGTATTCTCATCTCAATTTTTTCAGAAGGAGCCAAATCTATAATGAACGTTTTGCTATGAATCATATATTCATCTACGTAAACTTCTATACGGTGTTCACCAATACTGAAAGTACATTTATTAGCATTTCCCCATCCTGAAAAAACTACATTATTTGAATTTTCATCTAACAATCTTAAATCATTTGAAGTATAGCCGTCAGGTGATATTTTAGAATTTCGATTAATCTCCCCACTTGGATTTATGTATTTCAAATAAAAGTTAACAGAGGTATTTTTTAATACCCGTACATTTAATGTTAATCGAATATGTCTTACAAATTTTGTGTAAAGCGGATTATTATCATCAGTAGTAATTTGCGAAGTCGAAATTGTAAAATGTAGTTTTGGCGCAATGGCTCTATACTTTTTGATTATTCCAACCACTGTGGAGTTTATCAAAGAATTTTCTTTTAACCAATTTGCTAATTCAAGAAACTCCGCTTTTAATTGAGCATTAGAACTGGCCTTAATCTGTTTTAAATTATTCTCACCACAAACCGCGTCTAATAAGCTATTCACCTTTTTCCAGTCAATTGAATTTCTAACATTTTCTTCTACAGCTGCGTAGTTTATTGATTTATAACCTAGCTTAATTTCAATGTCCTTTTCTTCCAGCTCCTTCACTTGCTGAAAAATTTTTGCTCCGTTTGTGTAAAAAGCTTCTTTTACTGATTTTAATAAATTGATTGCTTGTAAAACGCCTTTATCCTTCATTTCCTCTAAAGAGGCAATACTATCTTTTACTCTATCTTTTACTAAACTCCCAACTCCAATGTCATCAGCTATTTTTGTAAGTTCCTGCGCTGATTCAAGATAGTTGAGCTTCGAATCATTCTCTTGACTTTCGTTAAAATAATCAATTCCACATTGCATTACCTCACTTGCCAGCAAGTCTGCAATGGTTTTATATTTTAAATCATCTGCATGAAGCAATGATTTCAAAAGAGCTAGATCATCCTTGGTTTCCGCATAAAGGTTTAAACCAAATTCATAAGAACCACTTTTATTGTCCCTTCTTCTTTCCTTAGAACGTTCAATTTGACTTTCCATATTATGGATTGGTTCCTCTGTCAATCTTCTTGTAAGATAGTTTTTGATTATCGTGTTACAACCATTAAATAATTGCAAGGTCTCTGAGCTTGAATATTGGTTTTTTAGGTGTGCAATCAATTCATCAATCATTCTTTCCGATTGCTTTTGACTGTCAACGCTGAAAGTCTCGTCAGCAACACAAGAAATGAAACTATTAAAATAATTGGATTCTAGCAACTTTAATTTCGCTTCAATCCCTTCCTTAACATCCAGCTGAGTTTTACTTAAAAGCTTATAAGTTCCGATATTATTAAATGATGAAAAATTTTTGGAATTAACCTCTTTATTCCACGTGACTTTTTCCCAAATTTCGATTGCCTTTTGGTCATCGCCATTTTTAAGATATTCCAATGCTGTATTGTCAACATGGCTTACACTTAAAAACCAGAATAAGGCGAAGTTCAACCTATCCTCATTTTGCTCAATATTTGAAAAAGCCTTATTAATGTACCTGATTTCTGATCTAGATATTTTGTCTAAGAATTGAAAGTCGTATTCTGACTCAATCTCTTTTCCAACTTCAGCAAACGCTCGGACTTTTCCTTTTCGTTTTTCAATAATTCTTGCATTGTCGTTTGATAAAACACCTGCAATTCTAAAAGGATTTTTATGAATTATTTCCATATTCTTTTTAAGTTGAACTAAAACATCATAAACAAGCGTGTAAACCGCAACTAACATAAACCTAAATCACTACAACCCCTGCCGCTTAAACGCTACATATCCATTAAAAAAATCATTAGCGGTTTTAGGGTTGCGCTGTCTTAAAAAATTCACAAGCCCCGGCCAAAGTTGGTCGCGCTCAAAGTTTTTATAATAATAGGCAACTACGTTTGCCATCATTTCTTTATAACGCGGATCTTCATAACCAACTTTTATTTCATTTAGTAAAGCAGTAGCTTCTATCACCTTATTTTGTTTTAAATAAACCTCCGCCATGCTTACGCGTACGCGTGGATTCATAGGAGCTATTTCCAAGGCTCTACCGTAATATTCCAGCGCTTTTTCTACGTTATTCTCATACTTATAATTATTGCCTAAAGAGTACAAACTAAGCACATGATTAGGATGATTATCTATAGCGCCAAGTAATTCAACCTCCGCTAATTTGTAATTCTTTTGCACCGCATAGCCCAATCCGGAAAAGTAGAGTAAGGGGTTGGCGTAATTATCCATATTAAAGAACATATTTTGTGCATCATCAGCGGTATTTACCATGGCTTGTGCATTTCTATTCGCATTAGCTTGTAATACTTTTACCGCATTGCGTTCTCCTTTCCAGCGATAATATCCTACACCTAAAGCAATTACAGCTAAGGCTACCGGCAAAATTTGATATACTTTAGAGGAAACGGCCAAAATTTCACTTTTAGCGTAGGTGGCAATTATGGCAATAAAAGTTAGCGCCATCACAACAGGACTTATACGCTCAAGCGGAAAATCTGCAAATGAAAACAGCATATAAGCCGCCAACCCACCCACGGCAATTGATACCACGGTGGCCGTTTCATAATCTTTAGTGCGCATCACTTTTATAGCAAGCACCACTGCTCCTAAAAATATACCCAAATACGTAAGCAAACCTAAAAATCCGGCTTCGCTCCATACCCATAAATAATCGTTGTGTGGCCTTTGTATATTGGTAATACCCTCTTGCACCACCACGTCCATTTTTTCTAAGCCATATTTAGGAAAGTATATTTTCCAATTACCCGGCCCCACACCAAAAATTGGCTTTTCCTGAATCATTTGCAACGAGTTTTCCCAAAAAACGGTTCTTCTGTCTAAGTTACTCAAGTCTCCAACCTGACCACCCACGTTTTTATTTAAAAGTAACCCTCCACTTACTAACAGCACCAAACCAAAAGCTGCGGCTATGGGTATCAATGGTAATTTCTTTCCACCAGATGCTTTACGTTTTACCCAAATAAAATAACAGAAAAGTGAAACCAAACCACCGAAAATTGTAGAAATCCAAACGCCACGGGTGCGTAAAAGAAAAATTTCTAATAGACTTACAAATAAGATGATGATGGCTAGTGTGCTCCATAGTTTTTCCTTTTGGCGATACAGCAATACCTGAAATGGAATACCTAGCATTAAAACCGCACTTAAAATATTCTTATGACCAAAACTGGCTTTTATCACGTAAATGTCTTCCCAAAATTTACCGCTGTTTAAAGCCTTTAAAAGCTCTAAACCGGTAAAGGCAACCGCTATTGTGCTAAATACTAAAAAGGCTTTGTACAGCGCATCTAAGCTTAATTTTTGATGATATAAGCTATACACTAAAAGGAAGAAATATCCTGCGTAAGCACAGTACCTACTTATGGTTGCCGCGGCTTCCGCTTGATTTACAGCAAAAAAAGAGGCCAGTAATTGTATCGCCAAAAAGGCCAAAAAGCTTAGCTCTATTAAGCCAAGTTGCACTTTGTTATTTTGCTTAAAGCGATACAAACCAATGGCACCCGTAATTAAAACAAAGGCACCTAAGAACAATTGCCTAGGTATTAATGTAAAGTCAATAAGCGCAGGTGCCTGTACAAAGGGCAGCAAGGCAATAAAAATCCAAAAAAATAAGTTGAAAGGCTTGTTTTCGTTGGCCGTTGGAGACATATAAATTTCTTTGCCGCTAAATTATGGTTATACCTTTAATTTTTAACGATTTTTGCCACCGCTTTAAACTAAAATGCACGAAGCGGAGTTATTGCAACCCAATTTATTCTTACAAACCATTAGCGAAACGAACACAAGCAGGCGAATAAAGCGTATCAGAACCTTCGGGCAGAAAACGCGCATTTATCATTATGCCATGAAAAAGCAAGGACAGTATGCTTTTATTGGCAAGAGTGTAGTACGTATGATATTGGTATTGGCCGCCTTTGGGTTGGTTGCGTGGCTTATTTCTAAATATCTAATTGATGTAAATCAAGTAGTAGCGTATATCTCCTCTAATTTTCCTTTTTGGCTAATTGTAGGTATTTTGTTTGCCAGCGAAAGTGTACTTGGTTTTTTACCTCCAGATGCTTTTCTAGTTTGGGCAAATGAAGGGTTTGATCCGTCATGGCCGGTTATTCTTTTATTAGCCACGGTAAGCTATTTAGGCGGCATTATAAGTTGGTTTATTGGTAAATGGCTTTATCGTTTCCCAAAAATGAAAAGGTGGGTACACGTAAAATTTGTAGAGCAATTTAACCTGTTTAAAAAGTTTGGGGGCTTGCTCATTTTCATTTCTGCCATGACGCCCTTGCCTTTTTCGCCCATTAGTATTGTTGCAGGAGTAGTTGATTATCCCTTAGGTAAATATTCTTTAATGGCTCTTGCACGATTCCTACGTTTCTTTTTATACGCTTACATTTTTTCACAGGTAGTGGCCGTATGAGTATTACCCAAAAACAACTTTTTTTAAAGCATTTAGCGCAAACTACCGATTTTCCCATGAATTTGGAAATTGACCGTGCCGAAGGTGTATTTATGTACGCACCGGATGGTAAGCAATACTTAGATTTAATTTCAGGGATTTCAGTGAGCAACATAGGCCACCGCAACCCAAAAGTGGTGGAAGCCATAAAAAATCAAGTAGATAAATACATGCACTTAATGGTGTATGGTGAGTATGTGCAAAGTCCGCAAGTGCGGCTGGGCGAAGCACTTTGCGCACAACTTCATGAAAAGCTAAACAGCGTATATTTAGTAAGCTCGGGTAGTGAAGCCATAGAAGGCGCCATGAAACTTGCCAAACGCTACACTGGACGTACTGAAATCATTGCCATGCACAATGCCTATCATGGCAGTACACAAGGGGCGCTAAGCATTATTGGTAGCGAAGATTTTAAACGCGCTTATCGTCCACTTTTACCAAATACCAAACAACTACATTTTAATAATGCAGCTGAATTAGAACATATTACCGAACGCACAGCAGCCGTGTTTATAGAACCCGTGCAAGGCGAAGCGGGTTACATTCCTCCTAATGAAGGGTATTTACATGCCGTGGCAAAGCGTTGTAAAGAAGTAGGTGCGCTGTTAGTTTTTGATGAAATACAAACCGGCTTTGGCCGTACCGGACATCTATTTGCACATCAAGGCTATGGCGTGGTGCCGGATATTATTACTTTGGCAAAAGGCATGGGTGGCGGTATGCCCATTGGTGCATTCATAGCCAATAAAACCTTGATGGATAGTTTTAAAAACAATCCTTTGTTAGGCCATATTACCACATTTGGCGGGCATCCGGTGTGTGCCGCAGCGGCCTTGGCAAGCTTACATTTTATTTTAGAGGAAAAGCTGCTAGATGGAGTTGAAGAAAAATCTAAGTTGTTTAAAACCCTGCTTGTGCATCCCGCAATAGCGGAAGTACGCGGAAAGGGTTTAATGCTTGCTGTGCAGCTAGATACCTTTGAAAAGGTGCAAAAAGTAATTGCAATATGCTTAGAAAAAGGTGTGGTTAGCGATTGGTTTTTATTCTGTGAGGATGCTATCCGCTTAAGTCCGCCTTTGATTATAACCAACAAACAAATAGAGTTTGCTTGCAAAGTACTGCTAGAAGCAATTACCGAAGTGTATGGCTAAAGTGCAATAGATGGGCAACTTTTTAATTTTTCAACGGTAAGCGGTTTTTCTAAAAAATCATACACAAGCATATTTTCTGCGGCTCTATTTCTATCCATTGGATCAATAGATGAGGAAACCATAATGATTTTAGTATTTTTTTTCAGCTTGTCTTGTAACGGTTTTAGTGCATCCAATAATCCGAAACCATCCATTATAGGCATTTTAATATCTAATAAAATATAATGAGGCAGTGTATCTTCTGCGCCTAATTCTTGTATATAATGTAGCGCCTCCTCTGCGGACTGCTTCTTAACCACTTCTGCGGAAGCATTTAAAGTAGTTACAATTTTATTGTTTATTAATAAATCAATCGGATTATCATCTACCAAAAGTATTTTCATGTTATTGTGGTAATGAGATTTTTATGCTTGTGCCTTCATGCTCGGTAGATTCTATTTCTACTTTTCCTTTTAAGAAAGCTACTGTTTCTTTTAAGATATATAGCCCTATACCGTTGCCACGTGTTTCCTTATAGGCCGTATAAAACATATTAAAAACTTTTGGTAAGTAGGCTTCCGGTATGCCCATACCATTATCTACAATGGTAATAATTAGCATATTATCTAACGTACTAATGTCAATACTAATCCATCGGTTTTCCTTATTACCATCATGAAATTTAATTGCGTTGGAAAGCACACTATCTAAAATTATTTTAAATCTAAAAAGATCCGCTAAAACTGGGGTGTTCATAGCGTTTATTTTAAACTCAATATTCTTAAATCCTGGCAAATATCTATTGGCCTGAATTACCTCTTTAATTACCTCTTTCGGCAAAATACTTTCCAGCTGATTTTCCTTTCGCTTATTACGATTAAATGCTAAAATATTGCGAATAAAATTATCTAACTTTTGTGTGGACTCCTGTATATATACGTTATACTCCCTCATTTCTTCCATGGTTGAAGCTAAGTCGATAAGACCACTTAACCCTTCTATGCTGCTCAAAGGTGCACGCACATCATGAGAAATTGAGTAAATAAAATGATCGAGCTCCTTATTGGTTTTTCTAAGCTCAAAGTTTTGGTTTAAAATTAATTGCTCCGTCTTTTTTGCCTGTGTAATGTTTTCAATAATAATGGTAACGCCAAAAATTTCCTCATTAGCATTATATGCTGGAGCTAGGGTAAGTTGTATCCAATATACACTTCCATTTGGGTGTGTAATTTCTCTTTCAAATTTATGTAGAGCGCCTTGGTAAGAGGTTTCAACTTGATTTTCAAAATTGGCCTTTTCCACTTCAGGCACACAATCTAAAAAACAATACCCTTCACTTACCGATCTGTTTTTATACTGCGATAACATTTTCACCGCCTTTCCATTTAAAGATAGTATGCGAAAATTCTCGTCAATTAGAATAAAGCTGTTGGGCGTAGAGTTTAGGATAGCAGTATGTAAACTTTGAATTTCCTTTATTTTGTGCAAATCCTGGAGTTTACGTATTTGTTCTCCTGCTTCTTTGGCTGCTGCCTCTAAGACTTCTGCGAAAATTGGTTTAAAAAAATCTTTGTGTTTACTCTCACAATTAATTATCGCAAACACCTCGCTATACAAATAAATAGGAACGGCAATTTCTGAAGAAAACTTTGAAATAATACTAATTACCCTTTCATCCTGTGCACAATCTGCCACTACAATGGTTTGTTTTTGCTGGGCAGAAATTCCAATTATTCCTTCGCCTAGCTTTAGTTTAAAACCATACTTTTCTTCCAAATTAGGCACTTGCATTACGCTATTCATCCTATACACTACGTTAGGAGTAAATACACCGTCCTTCAATGTTAGAATTTCTCCCTCGTCAATGTATAATCTCGATAAAATATCCTCCACCAAAAAACGTAATACCTCGTTTACACTTTTTGCATGCGCACAATGTTTGGTGAAAATTGAAAAGCCCTCCGAAAGTTTTTTCCGTAAAAAAGCGTCCGTGTCTATTTCCATATAACAGGTAATACCACGTACCCTATTCTTTTGAATTATAGGATGCATCTCTCCCGTTAAATGCTGTAACTCCCCCTGATTATATTCTAGTGAGTGAAATTTTTGGCTTTCACCGCTTTTCATAATTTCTTGATAACGAGCATATCGTTCGGTTGCTCGATGGGCATCTTTGGCCGAAAAAACATTTGTAACTACATCTCCTTCCTTAAACGTGTAGTTTAAATTACTTTTAAAATATTCTTTTGCAGTAGTATTAGCGGTTACCAAACGTAAGTTTTCATCTACACTCCAAAGCAATACGGGTAAGTTATCTATTAAAGCAGATTTACTCAAATTTGATTGAAGCAACTCATTTTTCAATTCATTTTGGAGAGAGATATCGCTTAACCCATAAATAAGGTGCAATTCACCATTAATTTGAGTCTTTTTAATGGTAATATCCACGTCTATTGGTTTACCACTTTTGTGCCTAATACTCCAATTGCGTTGAGGATGCCTTCCACTAACTAAAAATTCTTCCAATTGCGCCCTAGCAGGATCAACATCTTCCGGATATACAGTAATCATAGAGGAAGCTCCAATTAATTCGGCCTCCGTTCTACCTACTATTTGCTGATAGGCTTCATTGCAATTTAAGATAACACCGTTACTATCGGTTATTTTTATGCCGGTGCCTATGGTGTCAAAAATCGTATTTAGATAATGATGCTTATCTATAATTTCCTTTTGCATTTGATTGAAAGCAGTAAAATTTACCGCTTCCATCATTATATAGTTATAGGGCTCAAGCACACTTAACTTATAGGAGAAAAGAAAAGAAGTTCCATCTTTTTCCTCAGAGTGCAGGGTTACCGTCCTTTTTACCGGAGATTTTGCAATGGTAGTAGCCAAATCCAACTTTAGTTGAGTGGCTAATTGTGGATTGATAAAATCAAATAAATCGTCACCCACTTCAGGATATCTATTGGCGAAATGAAATGCGGCTAATTTGGCAATTTCATTAAAAAAAATAAAGCGATGCTCCTTGTCAATAATAGAATACATGCTTTCCGCTTTTGCGAAAAGTTCTTGTAGTAATGAAGGTAAGTTATATAATTTAAGAGCGCGTTGTGTAGGGTCAGCTTCCAATTTTGGATGCATATATTAAATTAAATTATACCGCGAAAGTATAATTTTTTCTACACGAATATCTTTCCTGGGTTAAGAATACTTTTAGGGTCAAATACCTTTTTTATTGCTTTTTGCAGCTGTAATTCTGATTCTGAGAATACTATGTTCATATATTCTCGCTGCACAAATCCAATTCCATGTTCTCCACTAATGGTTCCCCCCAAACTTTTTACCAAAGCAAAAATTTCCCTAATGGCTTTGGGTAAGTCGTATTGCCAAGCTTCATCAGAAAGGGTATTTTTTAAAATATTTACGTGTAAATTTCCATCACCTGCATGTCCGTAGCATACAGATTTAAATCCATATTGCGCTCCGATTGCTTTTACACCCTTTAACAATGTTGCTAATTCTGCACGCGGTACCACGGTATCTTCTTCTTTATAAATAGAGTTTGATTTTACTGCCTCTCCTACTCTTCTTCTTAATTTCCAAAGGGCAGCTTTATCCGTTTCATTATCGGCAAACAAAATTTCACCCGCACCAAAGTTTTCTACAATTTCTGCTATTTGCTGGCATTCCTCCATCAAAATATTTTCCTTATTTCCATCTACTTCTATCAACAAATGCGCCTGCACATCATCGCCAATAGGCAATTGCACATCTTCCACATACTGCAATGTCCAATCAATCGCATCGCGTTCCATAAATTCCATTCCGCTGGGGGTAATACCCGCTTGAAAAATGGCACTTACCGCTTCGCAGGCCTTTTCAGGGGCACAAAAAGGCACCAGCATAAGCATGTTAAATTTTGGATAGGGTATGAGTCTAAACACCGCTTTTGTAATTATACCCAAGGTACCTTCACTACCCACCATTAATTGGGTAAGATTATATCCGGTACTGTTTTTTAGCACATTAGCACCCGTCCACATTAATTCACCATTGGCCAAAGCCACTTGTAAATTAAGCACGTAGGCATTGGTAACACCATATTTTACCGCCTTTGGGCCACCGGCATTTAAAGCCAAATTTCCACCAATAAAACTACTACCCCAACTACTTGGGTCGGGCGGGTAAAACAAACCTTTTTCCTTGCAAGCATTATGAAATACTTGATTGATTACGCCTGGCTCTACGGTTGCTTGCAAGTTGCGTTCATCAATTTGTATAAGCTTATTTAACCTTTCGGTAGATAAGTTTATACCTCCAAAAAGAGGCAAGGCGCCACCACTTAATCCGGTGCGTGCGCCACTTGGGGTTACCGCAATGTTGTGTGTATTACAATATTTTAAAATTTGCGCCAGCTCTTCTGCCGACCCTGGTTTTAAAACCGCTGCCGGCAAAAAACTATAATCTTCCGTTTCATCGTGACTATACTTTTGCAAAGATTCGGCATCTACCAAAAGGTGATGAGCACCTACAATTTGCTTAAAAGCTGCTACATCTTTAGGATTTGGTTGATGGTATTTCATACTTTAGGATTTGTTATACTTTAGTGCGCCCCGAAAACAATGTAAAATTATGATGAAAAAACTGTTTATAGCAACCTGCCTATTTTTTACCGGCATGGCCTTATCTGCTCAAAAAAAGGACGTAACACTTAGTGATATTTGGCGCAAAGGTGCCTTTTTTGCCAGAAGCACCAACGGACTGAACAGCATGAAAGACGGTAAGTTTTACACCGTACTTACCAATAAAGATGATAGCCCAACCATTGAGAAGTTCTCTTATAAAACAGGTGAATCGGCAGGATTAATAATTTCTGCCAAGGTAATTGAAGAGCAAACCGGCAAACGCATAAACTTTGATGGGTACGAATTTGGACCAAATGAAAAACTGCTTTTACTTAGTGCTTCCACCCAGCCAATTTATCGCCATAGCTCCAAAAGCTTCTATTATGTGTATGATTTGGAAACCGGTGCCTTAGATTCTATTACCGATAGAAAACAACAATTAGCCACCTTTTCTCCCACCAAAAAACAAGTAGCCTATGTATTAGATAACAAAATGCATATTAAAAATTTTGATGGTGACACCAAGTGGAAAACCCTTGCTTTTGGTAAAGGTGAAGACGATAAATTTATAGCCGGTGCCGTGGATTGGGTGTATGAAGAAGAATTTAGCTTTCATAAAGGATTTGAATGGGCGCCTGATGGTAACTCAATAGCCTATTACCAATCAGATGAGCAATTGGTGCCTCTTTTTTCTATGGATTTATTTGGTGAAGATTTATATCCATCTGAATATGAATTTAAATACCCGAAAGCCGGTGAACCCAATAGCAACGTGCACATTAGCGTATATGATGTACAAAAAGACAGTGAGCAAAAAGTAGAAATACCAGAAGCATACGAATACATACCTCGCATAAAATACGCACCAAATGGAGATTTAGTAATTTTTACTATGAACAGAAACCAAAGTGAACTAAAGCTTTGGAAAGTAAAAAAAGGCAGTGCAAAAGCGGAATTACTTTATATGGAAACAGCTCCTGCGTACATTGAAATTACTGATGATTTACAGTTTTTAAAAGACGGGAGTTTTGTGTACACATCGGAAATGGATGGGTACAGACATATTTACCATATTACCAATACCGGTAAAGTAAAAACCCAACTTACAAAAGGTACTTATGAAGTAACGGAGCTTTATGGTGTAGATGAAAAAAGTGGTTTAGTATTTTACCAAGCTGCTGAAGAAAGTCCAATGGAACGAAGCATATACAGTATTAAGCTAGATGGAAGTGGCAAGAAAAAACTAACCAACAGAACAGGTTGGAACACGGCCGAATTTAGCGAAGGCTTTACCTATTTTATTAATAATTATTCCGCAGAAGGCGTGCCTACCATAGAAACCTTGCATGAGCAAAACGGAAAAATTATTAGAACCCTTACAGATAATGCTCCCTTAAAGGAAAGAATGTTGGAGTATGACATCAGCGAAAAAACTTTTTTTAATTTTAAAAATGAAAGCGGCATGCAGCTAAACGGCTGGATGATAAAACCACAAGACTTTGACCCAACCAAAAAATATCCGGTACTGATGTTTGTATATGGAGGCCCGGGCTCGCAGACGGTTAAAAATCAGTTTGGTGGCGCTAATGATTTTTGGTATCAAACACTTGCTAGCAAAGGATACATAGTGGTTTCAGTAGATAACAGAGGTACCGGTGCACGCGGTCGCGATTTTAGAACAAGCACCTATCAACAGTTAGGTAAATATGAAATTGAAGATCAAATAAGTGCTGCAAAATATTTAGGAGACCAAAGTTATGTGGATGCAAACCGAATAGGTATTTGGGGTTGGAGCTACGGAGGATATATGAGTAGCTTGGGTATAACTAAAGGTAGCGATGTATTTAAAATGGCCATGGCCGTAGCGCCCGTTACCAATTGGCGCTTTTATGATAGTATTTACACCGAGCGTTATATGCGTACACCTCAAGAAAATGGGGATGGCTATGACGACAACTCTCCTATTAATCATGTAGAAAAACTTAGAGGAAATTATTTATTGGTACACGGTAGTGCCGATGATAACGTACATTTTCAAAATACTACGCGTATGATTTCGGCCTTAGTAGCGGCAGATAAGCAGTTTGATTTGTTTATTTATCCCGATAAAAATCATGGTATTTACGGTGGTAATACCCGCTATCATTTGTACACTAAAATGACAAATTTTATTACAGAAAATCTTTAATCGCGGATTTTGACTATTTTCCCGCCTTCTTACAAATTTTAAAACAACAATCTATACATGGCAAACGCAGCGCAGGCTATTCAACGCAAAGAATTATTTGGGCATCCGGTAGGACTTTTCATTTTATTTTTCACCGAAATGTGGGAACGTTTTTCCTACTATGGAATGCGTGGAATTTTAACCCTTTACGTTGCGGCATCCGCCACAGCTGTAGATCCAGGTTTAGGTTGGAGCAACAAAGATGCCCTTTGGCTTTATGGTTGGTACACCATGTTGGTGTATGTGGCTTCCATACCCGGAGGTTGGATTGCCGATAAACTTCTGGGACAAAAAAGAACCGTTTTAGTTGGTGGTTTGCTTCTTTGTGCCGGACATGGAATTTTAGCTATTCCGCAAGATTGGGCCTTTTTTACAGGATTGTTATTAATTATTTTAGGTGTGGGTGGCTTAAAACCTAACATCTCTACCATGGTAGGTGGCTTGTATAAAGAAGGTGATATTCGCAGAGATAGTGGATTTACCATTTTTTACATCGGTATTAATATTGGTGCATTTTTATCTAGTATTTCAGTTGGTTTAGTTGCGTATTACTATGGTTGGCATTATGGTTTCGGACTAGCAGGTATCGGAATGGCTTTAGGACAAATTGTGTATATGGCCGGTCAAAAGTACTTAGTTGGCGTAGGTGATTTTATTGGTGGTAAAAATTCAAGTGTAGATGCGGCTGCAGCTAAAAAGCCACTTACCAAAGTAGAAAAAGATCGTATTGTAGTGCTATTGATTTCCTTTTTAATAGTGGTAGTATTTTGGGGAGCTTTTGAGCAGGCCGGAGGTTTAATGAACCTATATACGGATGCAAAAGTGGATAGAACTACCGGATTAAATTGGTTAGAAGAAATTCCGGCAGCTGTGTTTCAGTCGCTTAACGCAGGGTACATTATCATTTTTGGAACTATGGTGGCCGGCTTTTGGGCTTGGAGAAAACGCAGAGGTAAAGAATCTTCTTCTTTATTTAAAATGGCGGTAGGTACCATAATTATGGGTTTGGGTTATGTATTTATGATGTTTGCTTCTCAAGAAGCATCTGCCGTAGCCTTTGGTAAAGCGGCCATGATATGGATCTTTTTAGCGTATCTCTTTCATACCATTGGAGAACTGTGCACCTCTCCCGTTTCATTATCGTTTATTACAAAATTAGCTCCGGTTAAGTACGCCTCCATTATGATGGGTATTTACTTTGCCGCCACCGGTTTTGGAAATAAACTTGCGGGTAGCATTGGTGAGGCTTCGCAACTAGAACCCTATAGTGGTGAACTTACAGCACCTAAAACCGAACTTTTTGAATATAGCCAGCGTGATACTATTGAAATAAAAACTAAAGATGGGATTAAAGATTTCTATGATTATCCTATAAACATGGATAAAAACTTTAGCATAAAAACTGAAGTGTATCCTGAAGGTAATGAATTGGTATTTAAAGACATGAATAGCGGCACCAACGTTGCCGGTATATTTAGGTTACAAGAAGAAGGGCAAACTGAACTACGTGCTTATTTAAATGAAAAGGAAGCGTCTTCCGACAATCCTTATCACGCAAAGTTAGTTTTTGAAAAGGATAAAGATGCTGTTCAGAAATCAGAAAACATAGGTGATGGAAATGATTATGGTGTTTCTTTTGTGGTAGATGAAGAACAGAGTAAACAAGAATACCAAACCTTCATGTATTTGGTGATTTTTACCGTATCATTTGGTTTCTTATTAATACTATTTCTTAAAAAGCTTAAGAAACTTACCCACGGTGCAGAAGAAGCGGAACGCGATTTAAGCACCGAAGAAGCTGCCGTAGAAGGTCATTAAAAAACCCTTTTAAATAATCTAAACGCCCGTTGCTGTAAAAGTAACGGGCGTTTATTTTTATTAGCACTCATGCGTATCACAATTTTTTATCTTCGCTTTTAAATTTTACAAAATGCATTTAGGCGCTTTTTCAATTAGCTTAACCGTCAAGGATTTACAAGTTTCCAAAGACTTTTATGAGAAACTTGGATTTGTAACTTATGGCGGGAAACTAGAACACAAATACCTCATCATGAAAAATGGTGAAACACTAATTGGATTGTTTGAAGGTATGTTTGAAGAAAACATTTTAACTTTTAATCCTGGTTGGAATCAAAACGCTGACACTCTGAAAAACTATACCGATGTAAGAGAAATTCAGGATGAGCTAAAGGCGAAAGGCATTGAACTAACCTTAGAGGCCGATAAAAATACTGAAGGTCCCGCCCATATTACCTTATTTGACCCTGACGGCAATGCAATACTGATTGATCAACACTTTTAGATGAAAACAACTTTCTATTCAAAACGCTCATTATGGCTGGGATTAGTGTTATTTATTCCGCTAACAAGTCTGTTGTTTGATGCATTGCTAAATAAAAGTGCAAAGGCAACAATTTTACCTTTGTCAATTCTTGCGTTAACCGCATGGATTTGGTTTGGCACGCGCTACATAATCAAAGAAAATAAACTAAGGGTATATGCCGGTTTTATTCCCTACCCTAGTGTAGCGTTTGAAAAAATTATAAAAGTAAAACCCACAAAAAGTTTTATAGCAGCACCCGCCTGTTCATTAGATAGAATACTGGTGCAATATGGCAGTTCTGATTACATTATTATTTCTCCAAAAAACAAGGAAGCGTTTATAACTGGTTTGCTGCAAAAAAATCCGAATATAGAAGTTTCCGATGCTTTTAACTTGGCAGAAAAAAGTAAACAGCAAGCTTAAAATAGTGGTAAAAAAAACTTTAAAACATAGAAGCCGCAACGTTAACAAAACGTTACGGCTTTTTACTTGTAAATTATTGCTTCGTTAGCCTTTTAAAAAGGCTAATAAGATTTTATTCAATTCCTTGCGATGCGTTATGTTTAAACCATGTGGCGCACCATCTATTACCTTATACGTATTATTGGGAATACCTTTAGCCGCTTGATCTCCAGCCGTTTTAATGGGCACAATATTATCCTCCTTTCCATGTACTATTAAGGTAGGCACATCCACATTTTTAAGTTCACTTCTAAAATCAGTAGTGGCCCATGCTTCAGCTGCTTTTATGGTAGCTCTTGGCGATGCATGAGTAGAAATAGACCAATCATAATGCAATTGCTCTTCACTCATCCTATCTTCATTATCATCAAAATTGTAAAAATTGCTATGAAACTCTTTTAAAAAAGCCACACGGTTGTTTTTCAACTGATCCATAATTCCGTTTAAATCTTCTTCAGGAACACCATCCGGATTATCGTCTTTTTTAGCAACCAAGGGAATAATAGAACTTACTAAAGCAGCTTTAGAAATTCGCGTACCACCAAAATCCGTAAAATAACGCACTACTTCTCCTCCACCCATTGAAAATCCTACCAAAACAACATCTTCCAAGTCTAGCTCTTCTATCAGCACGTTTAAATCTTCAGCCAAAGTGGAGTAATCATAACCGTCCCAAGGTTCGGTAGAAATTCCAAAACCTCTTCTATCATAAGCAATGCAGCGGTAACCGGCCTCTACAATTTCCGCAATCTGACCTTCCCAAGCTTGATGGCTTAAAGGCCAACCATGTATTAAAATTACCGGTTGTCCGGTTCCGTAATCTTGATAAAAAATATCAACTTCTTCTTTTCCGTTTTCGTTTGTTATAAATGGCATATCAATATAATTTTATAAAGCTAACCTATATGGATGGTGAAAATTTGTGGCTAAAAGTTCTATTTAAAGATTTTATGGGTGCTGAAACTTCTCAATACCCAAACCTTAATATATTTGAAGCGTATTAAAACCAACTATTTTATTTAAACACTTCAAATGAAAATTTCAAAATCAAAGCTCATCCTAATAATGCTTCCTGCCTTTGGCTTGCTTAGCTGTAATCAAACGTATGAAGCGCCTGCCGAAAAAGCTGCGGAAGAAACATCCATGGAAATGGAAGAAGCATACGGAGCAGAAACTAACGTAAATACCGATAGCTTGGTAAACCAAATTAACGAGCAAAGAGCAACTATTGAGCAATCTTTAGGTGAACCGGTGGTACTATTAACCGAAGAATTAAAAGCTAAGATTAAGCAAAAATGGAGCAAAATTCATTTTTATACAAAGGATGGTTCTGTGGTGCGCATAAAAACCTATCCTTATGCTGAAATTTCTAAACGTACCGAAGAATTTTATTTGGAAAACGGTAAGTTAATTTTGGCAGTGATTGAAGATGATGGCACAGGTGATAAGGGAAAGTTGATGGAGGATTTAGACAAAATGTACTATTATTATAACGATAAGTTGATTAAAGAAAAAAAGCAAAATGATGAACAAGAATTTTCCGTTAGAAACTCAGATGCCGAGGAACTTTTAGAAGAAGTAGCCGAGTATTTGGAGCTTTATGCTTCTATGGAAAAATAGTTTGCCTAGTATTTTTATAAAAAAGGGTTGTGTAGTTTTTAACTATACAACCCTTTTTTTTAAAGTAATGTACATTTTTACCGCGTTAAAAAATCAAGTAAAAACCATGTGCCTATTTTATATGCTTCTTGTTGGCACATCTTAAAATTAGTACCTTTCTCTGCTAATAAATAATACACTTTATGAACATTAAAGAAACAGCCAACCGCCTTGTAGAGCTTTGCCGTAAGGGCGAAAACACACAGGCTTACGAAGAATTATTTGCAGAAAATGCCATGGCTCAAGAACCCGGAGGCGAAGATGTGAAAGGTTTGGATGCACTTAAGGCTAAATCAAAACAGTTTAAAGAAAGCATAGTAGAAATGCACAGTATGGAAGTAAGCGACCCTGTTGTATGCGGCATGCACTTTAGCGTAGGTATGAGTATGGATGTAACTTTTAAAGAACATGGCCGTAGAAAAGACGAGGAAATTTGCGTGTATGAAACTAATAAAGAAGGTAAAATTATAAAAGAGCAATTTTTTTACCCCATGGGATAATTTGGTTGTTAATACCAAACTGAGTTTTAAATGTAGCCTAATTGCTACTCAAAATAGCGCTTAGCATAGTACATTAAGATGCCTTTAATGCACCTTTTTTTTACAGCAATTGATATTCATTGAAATTACCAGTACGGAAACTAACATCTGCAATCGCAATTTTTAATATTACAGTATCTATCTTTCCACTATGAAAAAAATCTGTTTTCTTTTTATACTACTACCTTTTTTGGTGTTTTCACAAACTGATAAATTGGTAGAAGAGGAAGGTATTGTTATTACGCAACGTGATACTGTAAAGGTGTTTTTTAGGCTACCGGTAAATGAAAATAACACCTTAAAATATGCAGACTTACAATATTCAGTACGCGTTTTTAAAAGTGCAGCTGATACCGCTTCAGCCATTTTATTAGCATCACAAGCGTTGCAAATTGAGTTTAATTATAACGGGGAACGTGTAAAAATGGCTTCCACCAATAATTATTTAGATTTTAAAAAAGGTTTTTTACGACCTGATTTACTTTTTTTAAAAATTGAAAAACAAGGCAAAGCTACGTTGTGCAGCTATTATGATCCTTCTCGTAACTTATCTAGCACCAACTATAGTCCTAAGCATTATTATGTACTGTACCAGCGTGGTAAAACATTTGCAAAAGTGGGAGCCACAGAAGCACACCTTGGAATTACAACCTTTTTTAAAGATTGTGAACGCCTAAAAAATTTAGCGGAATATCAGGTAACCTTTGAAAATTTTACAAGTTGGGTAGATGAATATAACAAGGGGAAATGTAAGGAACGGCTAGAACCATAAAACAAAACGAAAATTTTGGATTTTTTCAAATAGTCTCAAAAAATCAAAAAAAATCCCGCTTTTTGCAAAGCGGGATTTTTTAATTTTTACTATTTACTTCCTGAACGCTTGCGCTCAGTTTCTTTTAGTAACATTTTACGTAAGCGTAATGATTTTGGTGTAACCTCAACATATTCATCACCTTGAATGTATTCTAATGCTTCTTCCAAAGAGAATTCAATGTGTGGAGCAATACGAATTTTATCATCAGCACCTGAAGAACGCATATTGCTCATCTTCTTCATTTTGGTAACGTTTACATTCAAATCACCCGCACGGTTATTCTCACCAATTACCTGACCTTCATACACTTCGCTGTTTGGTGGAATAAAGAATTTACCTCTATCTTGTAAGTTGTTTAATGAAAATGGAATGGCCGTACCAGTTTCCAAAGAAATTAAAGAACCATTTTGTCTTCCCGGAATTTCGCCTTTATACGGCTGAAATTCTTTAAAACGATGACTCATAATGGCCTCTCCTGCCGTGGCAGTAAGTAGGTAATTACGCAAACCAATAATACCTCTTGAAGGCACTTCAAATTCTAAGTGCATACGGTCTCCTTTCGGTACCATTTGCGTCATGCTACCTTTACGCATGGTAATCGCTTCAATAGCTTTACCACTCACATCTTCCGGTAAATCTATGCTTAGTTCCTCTATTGGTTCCATGCGCTTGCCTTCCACTTCTTTTATAATTACCTGTGGCTGACCAATTTGCATTTCATAACCTTCTCTACGCATGGTTTCAATCAATACCGAAAGGTGTAAAACCCCTCTACCAAATACTCTAAACGTATCGGCAGATTCCGTGTCTTCCACACGTAAAGCCAAGTTCTTTTCAATTTCTTTAGCCAAACGATCTTTAATATGACGAGAAGTTACATACTTACCTTCTTTACCAAAAAACGGAGAATCGTTAATGGTAAAAGTCATACTCATGGTTGGCTCATCAATTTTAATGGTAGGCAATGCCTCTGGATTTTCTAAATCAGCAATGGTATCGCCAATTTCAAAACCTTCAATTCCTGTAAGCGCACAAATGTCGCCACTGGCAACCTCATCTACCTTAACTTTTCCAAAGCCTTCAAACAGGAAAATTTCTTTAATACGTGATTTTACTTTAGTGCCATCACGCTTTACCAACGTTACTTGCTGGTTAGTTTTTAACGTGCCTCTGTGCACACGGCCTACCGCAATACGTCCTACAAAAGAAGAATAATCTAAACTTGTAATCAACATTTGTGGTGTTCCTTCGCGGGAAACGGGCGCTGGAATATGCTCTAAAACTGTATCTAATAAATGCGTAATGTTGTCCGTTGGTTTCTTCCAGTCAGCAGACATCCAACCTTGTTTTGCACTGCCATAAACGGTTTCAAAATCAAGTTGCTCTTCCGTGGCATCAAGGTTAAACATAAGGTCAAACACCATTTCATGTACTTCTTCCGGAGTACAGTTTGGCTTATCTACCTTGTTAATTACCACCACTATTTTTAAGCCAAGTTCAATGGCTTTACCAAGTACAAAACGAGTTTGTGGCATTGGACCTTCAAAAGCATCTACTAGTAAAACCACCCCATCGGCCATGTTTAATACACGCTCTACTTCGCCACCAAAATCACTGTGACCAGGAGTATCTAAAATATTGATTTTGTGATCTTTATAACGTACTGAAACGTTTTTAGCCAAAATAGTAATTCCACGTTCGCGCTCTAAATCATTAGAATCCATAATCAACTCACCAGGAGTTTCATGGTCATCAAACAACTTACCGGCCAGCAGCATTTTATCTACCAAAGTAGTTTTGCCGTGGTCAACGTGGGCAATTATAGCTATATTTCTGAGATTCATAGGAATACCTTATTTAAAAATGGCGGCAAAGGTAGTGGTATTCTTTGGAGTGGCGTGTTATGAAAATAAAAAGATTTAAGGGTTTTTAATCATCACTTTTCCGGTAGCTAGCATTTCTGAATGCACCCCTAAAACCGTATATAAATAAAGACCTTTCAACGCGCTAACGTCCCATTTATCAGACATTACACCGGTTTTTTGAAAAACTACCGCGCCTTGCATCTCGCAAATTTTAAACACACTCTCAGCAACGGCTCCCTCCTTTTCACTCATAAAGACTAAACTCAATTCGTTTTGCACAGGGTTTGGATATTCTAAAACTGAGTGCTTTGTTTAAATTTTGATGGTAACTAGCGTATCTGTCCCCCTCTAAAAGTAAGCCCAAGCGAAAGAGAATAAAGTAAGGTTTGGATACCATCAGGAAAAGTAATGGGATTAACAAAAAAACGAAGCTCGGTAGCAGGAATGGTAAATACCTTTAAACTTTTATACGGAACTTTATAAAACATGAAGTTGCGCCTATGCACTACATTAAGCGCAATGCCAGCTGTAAAATTAACAGCGTTAACACCATTTAAAGATTGAGATGTTCGTGTAATTCCTACTAATGGATATACTTCGAAATGATTTTTTGTTAGTAATCTGTAGCCCAGCAAAAAATCTTGTTGATGTAAATAATTATAAGTATTATTCAATACATCGTTATAAAGCTCTACACTTCTTATGTTAATTTGAAAACCTATCTTTTTGTAAAACAGAGAAATACCACGAGTAAAACCAAAAGGAGACAAAATATTATCGGCAGCTTTGCTAGAGGAGAAAAAACAAAAGCCAAAATTGACACCAAAGCTCCAAGGGCTCACAAGCGATTTTGGGAACTCATAAAATACAAACGCATTAAACAAGCTATCAATACGTGCTTCCCATTTATCCAGCACAATACTTGAATTATCTATTACATATTCAGAAGTAAAGTTGTTGGAAAGCAATATGTATTCTGCGTTAACATTTCTAAAAACCTCGTCTAGATTTGCCTTATAGCCCAGCGTATCTACAATTACTTGTAGTTGCCTTCTTGTAAGTTCTAAAAGTTTAAATTGATTTCTAAAGAACCTGAGTTTTTTAGCGCTTTTGTCTTTATCAAAAGAATAGGAAAGGCTTTTGTCAAAATATCCAACCGCTTTTACTCTGTAAATTACAGAATCACCCCTTTTTTGTACCTCTGGTTTTAAACCTAGGTAAAATTTTGCTTTGCTTTCATCTGATTGTTTCGGTGTCAAACCCTGAAAATCTGCCCATAATAAATCATCTTCTTCAGAATAATACTTAATTAAACTTTGAGCTTTTAGATGAACATTGAAGGCCAAGATTAACAGTAAAATACTATATATTTTATATAACATTAATACAGTTTAATAAAATTGAACGCCTTAATGAACGCTACTAGCGCGTATTCCCACCTCTAAAATTGATGCCTAATGAAAGCATGTAGTACAAACTGTTGTCACCATTTCTAAACTGATACTGTGAAACATAACCACTAAAATAAACCCCCGTTATTCCGTAGGTGTTTTGCTCCTTTACTGGAGAAGAACTAAGGTAAAGATTTCTTCGGATAACATAATTTAAGGTAACCCCTGCAAACAACTTGTTTCTATTGCTTTCTAAAAGCTCCGCTTGATTTTGAAAAGGTGTGGTGGAGATACCAATTTGCGGCATCACCTCTAATTTTTTTCCATTAAAAAATCGATAGCCTGCCCAAAAATCATAGCATAAGGCGGCATAAGCTTCGCTGTTACTTTCCGCAGGATTTAAAGTTGTACCTAAATTGGAGGGAGCACCTCCAAATTCATACAACTTTGCATATCCGTTTACACCTACGTTTATATTTTTATAAGCTCCGTAAAGGCCAATAGTAAAACTTTGTGCATAATCAACTACACTGCTTGCAGGGCGGCCAAACAAACCTAAATCTAAGCTGTAACTCACACCTAGACTCCAAGGGCTATACGTTGCCGCAGGTTTTGGCCACGCGCCTTGTGATGCGAGTAAACTATCGGTTTTAAACTCCCATTTTTCCAGTACTGTGGTGCTACCAGTGTTAGAATATTCCCTTTCAAAACTGGTTTTTAGAGATACAAACGTTGCGTTAATGTTTCTAAAGAGCGCATCAAAATCTGTTTTTCGTTTTGCCTGATCTAAATCTTGCTGCAATTGCCTTCTGTGAATTTCTAGCAGCTTAAATTGAACTTGATGAAACCTTAACCGCTCATCATTTTTCTTCGTTTCTGCAACGTAAGAAAGCCCTTTATCAAAATAACCAACTGCTTTTAATCTATATATAACGGAATCATTGGTTTTCTCTTTTAAAGGTCGGTAGCCAAAATAAAATTCAGCATGGCTTGCTGTATTCGTTTGTGGCGCTTTTCCCATAAAATCATCCCATGTAAGTGGCGCATTTACATCATACGCTTTTATAAAGGTTTGGCTATGTGCCAAAAAAGTAGCCATCAAAAATAAACCGAGTAAAGCTGTTTTAGAAAGATGTTGCATTGGGTGAACATTAAATTAAGCACGGGATAAAAATATAAAAAAAAAGAGCCCGAACACATGAAGCGTTCAAGCTCTTTCCAACCAACCAAATGAAATTTTATCTTATATATGACGTGCTTTAATAACGTCTAACAAACCTTTTTTATTGCGAATGGTAATTAAAAAAATACCACGATTTAAATCTGCAATGGAAAAATTAATCTCTCCGTTTTCTGCTTCCTTGGTAATTCTTTTTACAGGCTTACCGGTTAAATCTACAATCTCAATTACGTAATTATCAGGACTAAGGTTTACAATAGACCAAGAATTTTTAAAATACGTCAATCTTGGTTTCAATATTTCCACACGCTCCTTTTGTGAGAGCACTTGTGCGGCAATTTCCAAAGCTTTTGCTTGTGCATCGGTATTAGAAAAACCATTATATACTAAACTACTGTCACGCGGATCATACACATAATAACGGGGAGTACCTTGATCGCGCCATTGTTTTTGGTCATCCACAAAAGTGAAAATAGCCGTCCATGTATTTAACACAATCCAATCTGCTACTTCGCGACAATTAGGGTTGTTGTTACTGTAAATTTTTGTCATGGCGCCCCAAACTTGCACGTTAGCCGTATTGTTGGCGGCCCATGTTTGTAAAGCTCCTGCCCTATTTGCACATGCGCTACAATCAGTTCCGTTTGAGGATATTAGCAACACTTTGCCGGTACCCAAAACATCATATATGCTATTCGTATCATTATTGCACGTAACCACTTCTGCATTTTGCACTTGGGCGCTTAGCGCGAAAGTCATTCCGATAAAAAGTAAAAATGTAGGTAAAAAATTTTTCATGCGTTTTATTTAAATACAAACCTCCGTAAAAGTGTTTGTGTACACTGTCAATTACGAGACAAAGCCGCTTATAGATTGAATAATCATGAGTACACCACTAATAACCATAAAAGCAATGGCCAATTTTCTGAAGTTTGTTTCAGTTATATTCTTTAGAGCTTTTTTACCAAAATAGTTGCCTACGGAAATCCCTAAGCCTAAAGCCAAACCCCAATACCAAAGCTCTCCGTATAGGCTACCAAAAAAAGTATAGCTGCTAATTTGCACTACACCTGCAGCAAAAGAATTAAAGGTTTTGGTGGCAATGAGCTCTTCTTTTGTCATTTCATAATTGAGCATAAAGGGATTCAATAGAGGGCCCAGCGCACCGGTAACGGTGGAAATAAATGGAATGAAAAAGCCAAGCGGAATAAAATACCAAAGCTTCATATTGAAGCTGCGCTTCTTTTTACCAAAGCGGTATTGAAAAATGGTAGAAATCAAAAAGAGACCTATTACAAACTGCATAGTATTACTTTGAAAGGAAGAAAGTAACCATGCGCCTAAAAAAGCGCCAAGCAAAGATGCGGGCACGTAGTAGCGTACAATTTCCCATTTTATGTCTTTCCAAAAAAGCACCAAACGCACCGGGCGACCAATAAAGTTACCCAAATTCATTACCGGAGCTACTTGCTTGGCGCCAATTAAAAAACTTAACATAGGTAAGAGCATAAGGGCACCACCTCCCGCTGTTAAAGTGCTAAGGGTAAAAGCAATGGCTCCCGCTAAAGCTAGATAAAAATAAATCATGCTACTTGCTTTTTACATCAAATAAATACTTTACTGATATACCTCCAAACCAATTTACCGGTTCGCAAGGGTAATAATACCGTGGGCTACCACCGCCAAAAGCTTGATTGTTTACCACCGTCATAGCTGCGTATTGTGTATTGCTTATATTTTGTACACCAGCATTTATAGCACATATAAAGTACTTCCCAAAATTGCGCGTAGCAGAAACCCAAGTTTGCACCAAAAAGTAAGGTTGCGTAGTAACGGTATTTGCATCATTAATAACATAACCAGCCGTGTAGCGTGCCAAAATTCCGGTAGTTAATTTTACGTTATTTCCTTTTTTATTATCAATAGCACGCCAACTTTTTTGATTAGAATAATGTATTTCTAAAGATGAGTTTACTTGCCAATCGGGGAAACCGGGTAACGCATTTCCGCTAAAAGAACCTGCGGTATCGCTAAAAGCCAAATACTTAAAACTACCTGTGTAACCACCCAAAGAAATTTCCGTCCAAAATTTATTCTGACTAGAGAATTTATTAGAAGCGTAATGAAGCAAAAACTCTAAACCCGTATGCTCGCTTGTGCCACTATTGGTTGCAATCACCTGATCTTGAGATATTACACGCGGCACAATTAAATTTTGCACCTGTGTATAATAGTAATTTGCATCTAAAGTAAATCCGCTTTTGTTCAAAATCCAATGGAGACCAAGTTCACCCGTCCAGGCTTTTTCAGGTGCTAAATTGGTATTCAAATTTCCGTTGGGGTCAAGGTTTTCTTCTAAAGCAGGAATACTGTAGCTCCGATATATTTTAAGGGTTGGTATTACATTGGGCAGTTTTAAATGGGTATAACTTACGGATGCATTGGGGGCTAAAATTAAAGGAATGGAATACCCCACATTTTCTGATCCCCTCAAATGGTTGTATTGATATAAAGCTGAAACACCTCCAGCAAACTGCCAAGTATTTACTTGTTTTAAATTCCTGTTTTTGGTGTTAAACATTATTTGTACACCACCATTTAAACGCTGGCCTATCAATCTATTTTTATTAATAGCCGCTCCTACATTATTAAAGGTATTGTTTAAACTATCAAACAAATTTTGAAACGTATTTGATGCTTCATTTCCTATTTGATATTCAGCAAAACCAGATATAGCTGCTTTACCATTGCCGATGGCCCAAGCCGCTTTTTCTGCTTTTAACCTAACACCACCACTGTGCCTTGTTTCTTGTAGAATATTAAAAGGCCGCGCTTCAAAATTTTGATAGTAGCGGTAAAAAGTACTTACCGTATAATGATGCGCTGCCGTTTTTTCGTTGGCATACGTAATACCTGTAATTAATCGGTTGTAGGCTTTAAATCCTTTAATATTCGCCCAAGAATCGGCCGCCTTTTCGGGATTATTTTGAAAATCCGAAAACGAAAGTGAAGAAGGAATTTCCACTCTACTTTTAATGCCATAGGCTAAAAAACTAAGGGTAGATTGATTGTTTAATTTAAAGCCAGTGTTTAAAATTAGCGATTCTCTTTCTAACCCGTTGTTATCGCGCCAGCCTGCTTTAGAAGTATTTTCATATCCCGCGAAAGCGTGTATTTTATTGGTAGCCATGTTTGCCGATGAGTTACTTTGCAATAAGCCAAAAGAACCAACGGTAAGCGCGGTATTTATTTCAAGTTTTGAAGCATTTGCAAAGTGATTGCCCGCTAAATTATACGCTAAAATTCCGCCCAAAGCGGCAGGATAGGCAGTAGGATTGGTGCCATAAAATATAGTACTTCCCACCCAAGCAGGATTAATATCTTCAAAGTTGCTAAACCCTTGGATGGACGTAAGCGGAATTTCATTTAAATAAACCAAGGTGCGCGAAGTGGTGTATTGTGTGCGGGCGCCCATGCCACGATAGCTGATTTTTGAAGTACCCGCAGTGCCTTCAAAAGCGGCTACGCCTAAAATTAAATTTAAGTTTTGGTTGGTACTTACCAACTGTGGGTTACTTGCTAAAACCGCTGGCGTAAGGCTAATTTGAAAGCTATTGGCAGATACAACGGTAGCGGTATCAAGCAACATGGCTTCCTGCTGACCAAAAACGTTAAAAGAAATAAGGAATAAAATGGCGCACAAAACCCGCATAATCAACTAATGATTTGAATGGAAAGGTATGTGGCAAAAGGATGTTCACAAAACAAATACGCTTACAAAAAATATTTTACCAAGATGAACTACACTTTAAGGGGAAATAGTACTTTTACTACGGTTTGCAAAACTTTAATATCTCACAAAAATGGCAAAAGCACAAGACGCAAAAAAGAATGTAAAGAAGGAGCCTGCAAAATCTCCAAAAGAAAAAAAAGCAGCTAAACAAGCAAAAAAGGCTTCCAGAGATTAATTGGAAATAACATTTAAACGTACGAAGGTCATAATTTTCATTATGACCTTTTTTTATTTCTATTGGCTTAATATTATACCTTAGTGGGCAAATAAATTTACATGAAAGCTACCGGAACTTTTGAAGTAAACCTACAACCTTTAGAATTTTCTGCACAAGCAAAAGAAGGTTTGCAATTAGGACGCATGAGTATTAATAAAACCTTTGCGGGAGATTTAATCGGCACGAGCCAAGGTGAAATGCTTAGCGCCATGACCACCGTAAAAGGATCTGCCGGCTATGTAGCGCTAGAACAATTTGAAGGCACTTTAAACGGTAAAAAAGGCACCTTTGCTTTACAGCATTTTGGCATTATGAATAAAGGAGCCGACCGTTTGATTTTAGAGGTAATTCCTGATAGCGGAACGGGTGCATTAGTTGGCCTAAGTGGAAAAATGGAATTGGATAGAAAAGAAGGTGGGCATAGTTTTGTAATGGAATATAAATTGTAAAATTCACTAGCTCTCCAAACTGACTGTTAATTGGTTTCAAATCTGGGCAGAAGATCCTTTTCTTTCCGTTCGGCTTTAAATATCCGATACTCCAAACCAATAATATACTGGGTGTAGGTTTGTTTTTCCGGAACATCTTGTAAAATATAATACGCGTTAAAACCTATTTCCAAAGCTAAGTTGTCTGACAAGCTTCTGTTATAACCTATGCCCCAGCCTAAATAAAACAAGCCATTTTTTTGAAAAGGAAAAGATTCTCCGCACGCGCAGTAGTTGCCATAAGCTGCATCAAACTCAGTAAATAAGCGGTTTCTATTGCGCAATGGCACTAGGTTAAATTGACCAAACGCACCAAGCAGATTAGCACGCACGGGAGCTTCATCCGTATTTGCCCAAATTAACATATTTTGAGCACCTACCCTAAAGCGCTCATTTAAAGCCACACTTACATTTATATTCCAAGTATATTCTATGTGTATAAAATCATCCAACGGTTTCCCGCTTAAATTTACGTCAATGGGGTTATGTATTACGGTAAGTGAACTCCCTATCCATACATCTTTGTTCCATTGACTATAGCATGGAAAGCTAAGCGCCACCAATAAAAAAACAAAAAAGTTATTTCCCATCTTTTTTAGTCTTCTTTACCAATACATATTCCAAAGCAAACGTTGACTGAACAGGAGAAGGCAACGTAGGTTGAAAACCATTCATGAAATGATACGTGCAACCTAAGGTTATAAAAAGTTGCTTGTATAACCCTATTTTCAAACCTACTTGTGGCAGTATAGCCCAATTGTTTAAATTATCATCAAAGGTTGGTTGGGTGGGGTCTTGATACGAAATAGTGGAATATAACGATTCCGTTTGCACATAAAAAAAAGAACGGATGCGTGTTTTTGAGAAAATGAATTTCACAGGATTAAACCCTGTGAAATTATACCTAGCATACGCGCCAAAACCATACCCATCGCCATTAGAATATCCCTCAATATTGGTACGTCCGCGTAAATATTCAAACACTGGCCCTGCTTCTAATTTTGGGGTAATGTAGTATCCTATAAAGGGTTTGAAGTGTAAATAATTTAAGTGCTTTCGCTCGTTTACACTATCTCTGTAGGTGAGTCCCATTCCGCCAAAGCCTAAGCCTATATTAAATAAAGGAGAGGTTTTTTCAATAGGTTGCGCTGAGGTTAAATATGTACTTAATAGGATAACCCCAAAGATTTTATTTATAATGTTATTTGGCATACAGGTGTTTTTGGTTAAAAGCAAAAATTATTAAGAGCATTCAGGAATGCAAAAAATAGCAAAAAATTTGCCATATTAATTTTCTTAAAATTAAGTGAATTTCTGTTATAGGAAGACTATAAAAGATTAATAGGACGATGTATATTGCTATTTTTAAATGTGGCTAAAATTAGAATGAATACACCTTTTAAACAGATTTCAGAATCTCAAATAAAAATGACCCAACTTATGCTACCCTCCCACTCTAATTTTAGTGGAAAAATACACGGTGGCTATATTTTAAGTTTGATGGATCAAGTAGCGTTTGCCTGTGCTAGTAAGCATAGCGGGCATTATTGCGTAACGGCATCAGTAAACAAAGTTGATTTTTTAAACCCTATTGAAGTAGGTGAATTATGTACGCTAAAAGCATCTGTAAACTATACGGGCCGCACAAGTATGCTGGTAGGTTTGCGCGTAGAATCTGAAAACATACAAACCGGAAAAGTAAAGCATTGCAACAGCAGCTATTTTACAATGGTAGCTAAAGATGCAGAAGGTAAAAATGTACCCGTGCCCGGCTTAATGCTTACCACTAAAGAACATATAAGGCGCTTTGCGCGAAGCATTGTGCGCCAAGAAGATACACGCAATAGGGGCAGTTCTTTTAATGCTAAAGATTTTAAGCTGGAAGATTATTTAGATTTGATGAAAGAGCAAAATGCGAAGATGGAACTTCAGAGGTTTTAAAAATGCAGAGTCCCTTTCCAAAAACAGTCTATAAGTATAGGTCTTGGGATGATTCCAATCATAAAAAACTATTAATTGATGGAGAAATTTACATGTCTTCTCCCCGTGACTTCAACGATCCATTTGATTGTAAAATTTCAATAGATTACTCTTTTCTGGATAGCGATTCAAAAAAAATTGAGTATGTTGAAAATTTACTTTCAAGACACAAAAAGTCTTTTAACAATATTGATATTGAGAAACTAAAAGAAACTGTTTGTAACAATATGATTAACGACTGGGAAGGTTGGAGGCATGCTCAGGTAAGGATAAATGAGAATCTTTTAAACACTCATTACGGTGTTTATTCACTAACTACTAAGTGGGATTCTATTCTGATGTGGTCTCATTATGGCAACTTTCATAAAGGCTTCTGTGTAGGCTTCAATGAAGAGAACTTGAGAAATTCAGAATTATTTAGTCACGGAGGCTATGTTTCGTATCGAGATGACTATCCAAGACTCGATTTTTCGGAAAAGGATGATTTAAAGGAATTACAAAAACAAATTTATAGCAAAGCCAAACACTGGGTCTACGAAGCTGAATATCGATTGACTAAGCTTTCTTTTCCTTCAGCTTTCTCTGTAGATAGTCGTAAAATATTGATTTCCAAAAAAGCATTTAACGAAGTAAATTTAGGTATTAAAATTCCTTCCATGCATCGCAAAGAAATTTCGAAAATTTGTTACGATTCAAATATTCCGGTTTTCCAATTAGAAAAAAAAGAAAATGAATTTAAACTCGAAAGATTCTTAATTTAAATGCAAATAAAAGCCTCCTCTCCAAAGCATTACATTACTCAATTACCAGAAGAACATAAAGCAACAGTTTTACGCTTTGCGCGAAGCATTGTGCGCCAAGAAGATACACGCAACAGGGGTAGTTCTTTTAACGCCAAAGATTTTAAACTGGAAGATTATTTAGATTTGATGAAAGAGCAAAATGCGAAAGTGGAGATTAGTTAGTCTTTTTGTAATTTTGAGTTATGAGTAAAGAAGAAGTTAAAATTGCTATTGCTGAGATGCTTGAACACAGCTCTGAAAAGGTTTTAAAAACAGTTTACAGTTATTTAAAAAACAATGAACTTTTGGCACATGAGCAGACGTCTTTAGCAGAGCACACACAAATTATCTTAAAAGAAGATAAAGAAGTTTTACATAGGTTGAGTAAATAATGGAATTAAGAGATATTACTCTAAAAAGTCACAAAACCTTAATAGATACTTTTGGAGGCTCCCACGGGGTAAGAGATTCTTCTGGTTTAGACTCAGCTTTAAATAGACCGTTTCAAACATTTGACGGAGTATCTCTCTACAAAAATGAAATTCAGCAAGCAGCCGCATTAGTTGAAAGTTTGGTTAAAAATCATCCCTTTTTTGACGGAAATAAAAGAATAGGGTATTTTATGATGCGTCTTTTTTTAAGGATGAATAATAGAGATATTCTTGCCTCCCAAGAAGAAAAGTATTCGCTAATCATAAATATTTCAAAAGGCATTTTAAACTTTGAAGAAATTAAAAATTGGCTGCTAAACCATATTGAAAAATAATAATCATGCAAATAAAAGCCTCCTCTCCAAACGATTACATTGCTCAACTTCCGGAAGAACGTAAGGAAGCAGTTTCACGCTTGCGCGAAGTTATAAATGCCAACATCCCGAAAGGATTTGAAGAAACCATGAGCTACGGTATGATTGGTTGGGTAGTGCCGCATTCGGTTTACCCACCCGGGTATCATTGCGACACAGAATTACCGCTGCCTTTTATAAGCCTAGCTTCACAAAAAAACTTTGTAGCCGTGTATCACATGGGCATGTATGCAAGTCCTGAGTTGCTAAACTGGTTTACCACCGAATACGGCAAGCAAGTAAAAACCAAATTAGATATGGGCAAAAGTTGTGTGCGGCTAAAAAAAATGGAAAACATACCGTATGACCTTTTTGGTGCGCTTGCCGCTAAAATGACTACTCAGCAGTGGATTGACACCTATGAAGCTGCTATCAAAAAATAGAATAAACTATTTTTTTAGGTAAGGCTGCCTTAGTAAGGTAGCCTTAGTAAGGTTTCTTTACTTACCTTTGTAGTATGGAAGAAGACAATCCATTTCCTGTAAACAATTACAGAGGAGCTAAGTATTTTTGCGACCGTAAAACTGAAACGGAGCAACTTCTTAGCGCACTCAAAAACAAGCGCAATATTTTACTTTACGCCCCGCGCAGGTATGGTAAAACAGGCTTAATTAAACATGTATTGGCAAAAAGTGCTCGTGCCGGTTACCGCACCATTTTTGTAGATGTATTTAGCGCCAACAACTTGGAAGAATTCAACCAACTGTTTCTACAAGCGGTGGTAGATGATTTGCAAAAAAAGAACAAGAACTTTTTTAATACCATTGGCCAAACTTTAAAAAACTTACGGCCCACCATTAGTTTTGACCCCTTAAATGGTACACCAAACGTAAGTATAGAGGCGGGTAACGAGGCACAACAAAAAAAGAGTCTTACCGAAATTTTCAACCTACTACGCGCTCAAAAAGAAAATTACCACATTGCCATAGATGAGTTTCAACAAATAATGGGCTTTGAAACTACTAAAACCGAAGCCCTTATTCGCACGGAAGTGCAACAAGCAGAAAACCTAAATTTTATTTTTAGCGGAAGCCAAAGGCATATTTTGCTACCTATGTTTAACGATGCACAACGCCCCTTTTTTGGTAGCACAGATTTTTTGAAACTGGAAAAAATAGAGCCAAAAGTTTACGCACGCTTCATCATTAAGATGTTTGCCCAACACGGGCGCACGCTTTCATCTGCGCAAGCAGAAAGTATTTTAGCTTGGAGCAATACCCACACGTACTATACGCAAGTGGTATGCAACCGCTTGTACGGATTTGGCGAAAAAACAGTAAGCAACAAAGCCTTAGCTGCTGTTTTTGATAGCGTTATAAAAGAGCAAGATGCAATTTTATCTAGTTTACGTTTAATTTTAAACGCTTCACCCAATCAATGGCAATTGCTAAAAGCGGTAGCTTTAGAGGGTAAAGTAAGCAAACCTACGGGTAGAGATTTTTTGCAAAAACACAAATTGGCCTCAAGCGCAGCAGTAGTAGCATCGCTTAAAGCGCTAGAAGAAAAAGAACTCTTGTACGTAGATTCTGTAACCGAAGAAGGCAAACCCATTTACGAAGTGTACAATCCTTTTTTTGCCAACTGGTTTAGATATAGGTAATTACCTACACATACCCTTTTGCTTGCAAATTAAATAGATTGGCATATTTACCATCTTTTTCCATTAATTCTTCGTGGCTGCCAATTTCCAAAAGTTGTCCATTTTGTAAAAACAAAATTCTATCAGCCATACGCACGGTGCTAAAACGATGACTTATCAAAACTGCGGTTCTACCTTGCATTAGTTCGCTAAAGCGGATAAATACTTCATTTTCTGCACGGGCATCTAAGGCACTGGTGGGTTCATCTAAAATCATGAGCTGAGCATTACCCATGTAGGCACGTGCCAACGCAATTTTTTGCCACTCGCCACCGCTTAGTTCTACACCTCCTTCAAAGCGTTTACCTAATACTTGCTGGTAGCCGCCCGGTAACTTACTAATCACCGTATCCGCTAAGCTTTTTATGGCACTGTTTTCAATTCGCTCCTGCTCCTTAATATTCAAAATGCTACCTACCGCAATGTTTTCATCCGCTTTAAGCTGAAATTTCACATAATCTTGAAAAATGATGCTGACGTTTTTACGCAAATCCACCAAATCGTATTCGCGTAAATCTACACCGTCTAGCAAAATGCGCCCTTCATTAGGCTCATAAAGTCTAGCTAAAAGCTTCACTAATGTTGTTTTTCCGGCTCCATTTTCGCCAACCAACGCAAGTTTTTCTCCGGCTTGTAAATGAAAACTCAAATTTCTTATACTCCAATTTTCACTTCCGTGATATTTAAAACCCACGTTTTCAAAAGTGAAACCTTCTTTTATTACGTCTGGTATTTTTAGTTTTTCTTCCGCAGGATTGATGGTTGGCTGTAAGGCAAAAAAGTCGAACATATCTTGCAAATACAGGGCACTCTCCCCAATTTGTGTAAACCTATTCATAATATTAGAGAGCATGTTGCGCATCTGTAAAAAACTACCCGCTAAAAAAGTGAGTTTACCCACCGAAATATTACCCTGTACCGTATCAAAAATGATATACACATACGCTCCGTAATAGGCAATAGTACCAATAGATGAAAGCAAAACGCCCCAAAAAGCACGACTAGTGGAAAGCTTTTTATTGGCTTTGTAATAATCATTAGCTAGATTTTTAAAGCGATTTGCAATGAAATCTTGCAAGCCAAAAATCTTAATTTCCTTAGCTGTTTCATCGCTAGCACCAATGTATCTCAAATAATCAAGTTCTCTGCGTTGCGGTGTCCAACCTCTAGTGAGGCTGTAGCTTCTTTCGCTAAAAGCACTTTCGCCCAAAAAGGAAGGGATAATGGCAATAAATAGAATTACGATTAACAGAGGCTTAAACGCTAGTAAACCAATGGAAAAGAAAATTATGGTAATAATATCTTGCGCTTGCGTAAGCACTTGACTCATCAACACCGTGCGGCTGGTGGTTTGCCTACGCGCACGTTCTAGTTTATCATAAAATTTGCTGTCTTCAAATTGATACAAATCTAAAGTAGCAGCATGTTTTATAAGTTTTACGGAAGTTTCATTACTAAATAAATCACCTAACAAACTATCTAACAGTGTAATACCTCTGTTAATAACATCATTTAGCAAAGCTAAACCAAGCTCTAACCCTAAGTAAATCCAAATTAACTTGTAGGTTGGTGCAGGTTGATCAATTTGCAGAATAATTTCATCAATAATTAGTTTTCCCACCCACAGCATTACCACCGGAATAGCAGCTTTGGTAATACGTAGCAACACATTTCCCAATGTCATAGATTTGGAAGTTTCCCAAATCATTTTGAAAAAGCGTGGTAAATTTTGAAAAGCGCTCAAGCGATCTTTTACACTTACTTTGTTTTTACGCGGTTCAAAAGGGTTTCTAATTATTGCCATTTATGGGAGTTACGTTGCTGAGTAGTTAATTCGAAGATTGGTTATTGGTTGAGTAGTTAAACCGATGAAGAATTATACTGTGCAAAGTTGAGCAAAATAAAAACGAGTTAAAGCTTTTTCTGTAAGTTGATTGAACACTAGAAGGGAAACCATCCTGCGGTAAACTTCTCTTTGAGGGTATAATTCAGAGTATCCTTATGGTTTTCTTAAAACAAAAAAACCCTCCATCCGCCAAAGCGAAAAGAAGGGTTCTACTATAAAAAAACAATCTTCTTACAAAAGATTATTGGTTTTACGCACTGCATCAGCACTTTCAGTTAACTTGGCTTTTTCGGCATCGTTTAATTCTATTTCTACAATTTTAGCAACACCATCTTTTCCTATAAGGGCTGGTACACCAATACAAATGTCGCTTAAGCCATACTCGCCATCTAACATGCAAGAGCAAGGAAACATTTTGTTGCTATCCTGCGCAATAGCTTGTACCATAGCAGAAACTGCAGCGCCTGGGGCATACCATGCAGACGTACCCAATAATTTGGTAAGCGTGGCTCCGCCAACTTTGGTTTCTTCCATTACTTCATTCATACGTTCGTCACTCAAGAAAGCAGAAACAGGCACACTGTTGCGTGTAGCTAAACGCGTTAAAGGAATCATACCTGTATCACTATGGCCACCAATTACCATCCCATCTACATCACTGCTTGGGCAATCTAATGCTTCTGCCAAACGGTATTTAAAACGTGCAGAGTCTAGCGCTCCACCCATTCCAATAATTTTATTTTTAGGTAAACCCAATTCTTTGTGCGCTAAATAGGTCATGGTGTCCATTGGATTACTCACCACAATTAGCACCACATTTGGCGAATGCTCAATAATATTTTTAGCTACCGTTTTCACAATGCCTGCGTTAGTAGAAATAAGTTCCTCACGCGTCATGCCCGGCTTACGCGGAATACCTGAAGTAATTACCGCCACATCGCTATTGGCAGTTTTGCTATAATCATTTGTGCTTCCGGTAATTTTAGTATCAAAACCATTTAAAGATGCGCATTGCATTAAGTCCATTGCTTTACCCTCGGCAAAACCTTCTTTAATGTCCACTAACACTACTTCACTGGCAAAATTTTTAATAGCAATGTACTCGGCACAACTTGCGCCCACTGCTCCTGCTCCTACTACGGTAACTTTCATATAATTAGTTATTTGAGAAATTTATTTATCTGTGTTGCGAAAGTATAAAGCAGAAGGCAAAGAAAGGTTTGCGGGGAAGAATTTTTTATTGGGAGAATGTTTACGGTGCAAGGGAAATGTTCCGTTTATTACAATTTTCAACTTGCGCTCAAGCTATCCACATAAACCTTCATAAAACTTCATTACCTCAGCTAACAAACCAACGTCTGCTTCTTTCTTCACTATTTCTACATGCTTCGCTTTATATATTATCAAACCACCTATTTCGGTAATTTGAGCTTCTGTAAAGTTACATTCCGCAAAAGCGGCCAAACGTTTTATTTCTTTCTCAGGATTTACACCCAAACTATTGTAATCTAAAATCAAAAAACGATTTGAATAGAACTGCTGGAGTTTCTGTAAAGCGTACGCGTGCACCTTTATCCAAAAATGTAAACGCTCATTAGTGCTTTCTACATCGGTACACCCAAAATTGGCTCCCCAATTAATAAGCTGCTGCTGATTACTACTAATAGCCATTTCTAAAGGATTGCGCACTACCAAAATAAATTTAGATTGTGGAAATAATGCATCTAACTCTTCGGTGAAATAAAGCATGTTTGGCTCTTTTGCCACTTCTATTTGCTCAGCTTTATAGGTGCTTACATGTTGTAATGCAAAGGGATGTTCGGGTTTTTGCTGTGGACTTTCAATAAGCTTTAAGTCTGCTTCAGATAAATCTTTACCTAACATTACTTTTTTAAAAAGCTGAAGATTTTGCTGCAAGGGTAACTTTTCATGCAAATGAAAAAAGCGCGCTTGTTTAAATAAGAAGGCAAACCATTTAGAATCTAAACTTTCATTAACCAATGCTGCGGTTTGCAAACCCAAGGCATCTAACACACTAACTATTGAACGCGTGCCGCTACCCCCTATGCCGCCTATAAAAATGGGTTGTTTGGCCATTATGGAATACCTATATATTTATGCGTTTGTAAACTTATACGCCATTTCGGATTTTTCATTACATAATCACTAATAAGTGGCATCATGGCATCACGTTTACTCCATTCCGGCTGCAAAAAAAGCACACAATCTTTACCCACTTTGGCGGCATGTTCTTCCGCCCATTTAAAGTCGTGCTGATTAAAAATAATCATTTTAAGCTCATGTGCTTTTGCGTAAACCTCGTGTACCGGTGGTTTTGTTTTCTTAGGCGAAAGGCAAATCCAATCCCAAATACCGGTTAAAGCATACGCCCCGGAAGTCTCAATATGAATAGTGAAAGCTGCATCTTTAAGCATCTGCGTAAGCGGTTGCATATTCCACGTAAGTGGCTCACCACCGGTAATTACTACGGTGCTTGAATACTTTTTGGCTTCTTCGGCAATATGATGGATGGTGGTAGCCGGATGTAAGTTAGGATTCCAGCTTTCTTTTACATCACACCAGTGGCAGCCAACATCACAGCCACCTACACGTATAAAATAAGCAGCTCTCCCGGTGTGGAAACCTTCCCCCTGTATGGTATAAAATTCCTCCATTAAGGGTAACATTTCACCTTTTTCTACCATTGCTTTTTCTTGCTCCGTCATGCCGCAAAGGTACATTGGCGCAAGCAGCTAAAAAATAATGTATAGTCTAATTGGCCATAGCAAGTATAAATGGTTTTAATTCGGTTTTAGATTGGCCTATAAGTATTTTTGCCGGTAAATAAAACAAAATGGACGACAGTAAACCTACCATATATTATGCTTATGATGCTTTGTGCGGCTGGTGCTATGGCTTTAGCGATGTAATGACCGAGTTTTACGAGCGAAATGCACATAAATATAACTTTCATGTATTAAGCGGTGGCATGGTAACCGGTGAGCGCATTGGCCCTATTGGTGAAGTTGCAGGCTACATTAAAGAAGCCTATTTAACGGTAGAAAACGCTACGGGTGTAAAATTTGGTGAGGCTTTTTTAGCAGAGCTAGATAAAGGTGAAGCAATTTTCACCTCCATACCGGCAGCCAAGGCTATGGCGCTTTTTAGAAGTCAAAAACCAGATGAAATGATTGCCTTTGCCGCACGCTTGCAAAAAGCTATTTATGAGGAAGGTTTGCCACCGGCTGAACTAAGCACTTATGGAACTTGCGCGGCAGATTTCAATTTAGATGCTGCGGCTTTTGAAGAAAATATGCAGCTAGAAAAAATTGATCAGCTAATTATAGAAGAATTTAAAACCGTTGCTAATTGGGGAATAACCGGATTTCCGTGTGTAATTTATAAAGATGACGATAAAGCTTACATGGTAGCACGTGGGTACACGCCTTTAAATGTGCTGGAAGAAACCGTGGAAAATGTGAAAGCAGAAATTGGAAAGTGAAAAGGGTTATTTGTTATTGGGCTGTGGGTAAGGAAAGAGAAGGGTTAACGGTTATTGGTTATTCGTTAATAGGCTGTGGGTAAGAAAAGAGAAGGGTTATTGGTTATTGGTTATTCGTTAATGGGCTAGGGGTAAGAAAAGAGAAAGGGTTAACGGCAACGTCAACGATTAACGGCTAACGATTAACGGCTAGCAAATGCACGGAAAATCTCGTTACAAATAATTAATTTTGAGTTAATTGCCAACCTTTCTAGCTAATTTTAAAAACTGCAAACTTGCCGCTTAACTACTTACTAAAACAACAATGGTTTAAAACCAAAAACTACTTGCCACAAAATCGTAATGGTGCTTAAAATGATGTACAAATAACGTCTGACAATAAGTTTTAACGTTCTTTTATTAGGATTATAACCCACTTTTTCAAAAAGATAAGAATAGAAGGTAGCATCTTTATCAGTTTCGGTATCTAAATTATGTTTTGCGTTAAGCAAACAGCGATTAAAAATTAAAAATTGAATCAACACCAAGCCATAGGCCGTTACCATTAAATACCACGAAAATAGAAAGGGGCCAAACAATGCCAAAAGTGTAAGTAATACATGAAACCAAAAGGCAAAATTGTGCGTGCTTTGTGTTTTTACTTCACTCATGTTTACTTTAGCTAAATACCTTTTATAAAAATATCCTAATTGTTAAAACAGTTCAATAATATGAAAAACAATTTATATAGTTTACTCTTCGCATGTTTGGCTTTATCGTTTTTGCCAAATAAAGCAACGGGGCAGCTTGACCCTAATTTGCCGCGAAATTATTCTTTAGAAGATCACTTATTGATTTTGCGCCATAGTGGAATATTAGTACGATTACCAAACCCTGAAAATAAAATTGTAGCGCTTAAACAAGCCGGCTTATTCACTAAAGCTAAAGAACTGGAAGAAGAAAATTTCTTAGAAAGAAAAGAGACACTGCTAGCTTTTAGGCAAGTATATACTTTTGGTAAGGTGTACTTTTTTGAAGATTACAATTACAAAAAAGTTCAAGAGGGAAATCTAAAAGGTATATTAATCAATAAATTTGGAGAAACAGTACCGGAAGCTATTTTACCAAATGAATTTTTAATAGGTGCCTTCGGGCAAACCGAAATGCAAAATATTGATGCATTTGTAGTAATGGATAAAAACTTCACCCAATTGAAAACACCGTTTCCATTTTATCAGCGCAGCACCTATTTTCTATCGCTACTTACCTATTCTAAAGCAGAAATTATTCAAAAATGGAATGAAAAACTAAATGCTAAATACAATACTTGGTTTTCTGAAGGTATCTGGAAATTTTAACCCTTATTTAGCATTTTAATAGACAACAAAAAGTACTTTTTACGCTTTTACACATTCATATTCGTACAATATTTAATAGATGAACAACCCAGTAAAAGGATTTTCTAAGCTTAGTAAAGAAGGTAAAATGGAATGGTTAGTAGCCAACTATTTTAATAATGATGCCGGTGCTTTACAAACTTTAAAAACATATTGGCACAGCGATGCAAAACTTCAAAAACTGCATGATGAGTTTATTGAAAACACCTTAACCAACTTTTACTTACCCTTGGGTGTAGCGCCAAATTTTATGGTTAATGGTAAACTTTATGCTGTACCAATGGCTATTGAAGAAAGTAGCGTTGTAGCCGCAGCAGCCAAAAGCGCGTCTTTTTGGTTGGAGCGTGGTGGTTTTAAAACAACGGTAGTAAGTGCCACAAAAGTTGGTCATGTGCATTTTATGTACACCGGCAAACCTACGGTTTTAGCCAACGCCATTGAAACATCTAAAGCGGAATTTTACAAAGCAACCGAAGATGTAACTGCAAATATGCGTGCACGCGGAGGTGGTATTTTATCCATCAACCTAAAATCTAAAACTAACGCGCTTGAGCATTATTACCAACTAGAAGCCACGTTTGACACGTGTGACTCGATGGGTGCAAATTTTATAAATACCTGTTTAGAGCAATTTGCTAATACACTTAAAGTAATTATGCAACAAGCAAGCTCCGGAAAGCCGGATGATAAGCTTGAAATTGTAATGTGTATTTTATCTAACTACACGCCACAATGCGTGGTGCGTTCTGAAGTAAGTTGCCCCATAGAACAATTGGTAGATAAAGGCGTAGAAGCCAATGAGTTTGTTAGAAAATTTAAGCAGGCTGTGCGCATTGCAGAAATTGAACCATACCGCGCTACCACACATAATAAAGGAATTATGAATGGTATAGATGCCGTAGTATTAGCCACCGGAAACGACTTTCGTGCCATAGAAGCCGCCTGCCACACCTATGCTTCGCGCGATGGACAATACCGCAGCTTAACGCACTGTGCGGTGGAAGATGGAATTTTCAAATTTTGGATAGAAGTGCCTTTAGCACTTGGCACCGTGGGTGGCTTAACTACCTTGCACCCAATGGTTAAATTCTCTTTACAGCTTTTAGGCAAACCCAATGCAAAAGAATTAATGGGCTTAGTGGCCAGTAGCGGATTGGCGCAAAATTTTGCCGCTTTGCGCGCATTAGTTACCACCGGTATTCAAAAAGGCCACATGAAAATGCATTTGCTAAACATCCTCAATCAGCTAGAAGCTACGGATGAAGAAAAGGAAGAAATTGTACATTATTTTAAGGATAACGTAGTTTCTCATTCCGCAGCGGTAAATAAATTTTGTGAAGTGCGCGGGATATCCAGCGTAAGCGAATTGAAAAAAGCCTAGCAAAACAATTGGCAACGCAACATTTTTATGCACACGGCAAACTCTTAATTACCGGAGAGTACACGGTTTTAAAAGGAGCTAAAGCACTTGCTTTCCCAACTAGTTTTGGCCAAAAGCTGCAGGTAGAAAAGATTGAATCTGATAGTTGGGAATGGCAAAGTTTTACACAGGAAGGTAAGTTATGGTTTGCCTGTACGTTTTCACGTGATTTGGACATTGTAGAAACCGATAACCATACTGCTGCTGTTTTTCTGCAAAATTTACTAAAAAACGCACGTACTAAAAGTGCCGTAAATCATGTGCATCAAGGATTAAAATTCAGCACATATTTAGAGTTTCCTAACAATTGGGGGTTGGGCAGCAGCAGCACTTTGATAAGTTTATTAGCTCAGTTTTTTGAAATTGATGCGTTGCAATTATTTTTTGAATCTACCAAAGGTAGTGGTTATGATGTAGCTTGTGCACAAGCAAGTACGCCTATCTTTTACACTTTAAAAGAGCATCAAACAGTAGAAATAAACCCTGTAAAACTACCGGAGATTTTTGCAAATGCTTGGTTTATACATTTAAATCAAAAGCAAAAAAGCCTACCCGAAGTAACACGTTTTTTAGCTAACGAAACGGACGCTGAAACTATTCAAGAAATTACCGCTTTATCGGATAAAATTTTATTGGCTAAAACAGAAAAAGCTTTAATAGCGCTACTTAAAGAGCATGAACAACTTACAGCCAAAGCCATTGGTCTTAAAACCATTCAGTCTCAATTATTTTATGATTTTGATGGGGTAGTAAAAAGCTTAGGCGCTTGGGGTGGCGATTTTATTTTAGCCCTTGGAAACGATGTGCCAGCTTACTTTAAAGCTAAAAACTACCACACCATTATTACATTTCAAGAAATGATTTTACACAATTTGTAAATTTTAACAATGTTCTAAACCAGCATTTTGTATTTTCGAGAAGTAGAAAACCCTATTTCTTGATTAAACGTTTATCCATAGTATTCCTTTTTTGGTGCAGTGCGCTCTGTATGAGTGCAGCACACCTTGTGGGTGGAGAAATTTCCTATAAATGCTTAGGAAACAACGATTATGAAGTAACCCTTACCATTTATCGAGATTGTTTTTCTAACGGTGCTGCCTTTGATCCCTCGGCTGTTATTTCCGTTTATGATATTAACAATAACTTGATTTTAAATACGCTGGCGCCCATAAATACGCCTAGTCAATTACCCACCGTTGCGCCAAACAATTGCACCGTATTACCTTCAAATGTATGTACCGAAAAAGCTATTTATATTACCACTATAAACTTGCCGCCCCTGTTGGGTGGTTACACCATATCTAGCCAAAGATGCTGCAGAAACGCCACCATTAACAACATTCCTAATCCTGAAACTTTTGGTAATACTTACACCATTCAAGTGCCTTCAAATTTGGCCTGCAACAGTAGTCCGTACTTTAATGCCGACCCACCAGTAGCCCTTTGTTTAGGACAAAAAATAAATTTAAATATGAGTGCCACCGAAACGGATGGCGACAGTATATTTTACACCCTTTGTGAATTTTACCACGGAGGAGGTAGAGATGTAAACAATCCCGGTGGACCTACTTCGGTAGCACCAAATCCGGCTACACCACCACCCTATACACCCGTTACATTTAATACATTATTATCGGCCACCTACCCTATTCCTGCTTCGCCTGCTTTTGCATTGCATCCGTCAACCGGCATACTTACCGGCACGCCTACACAAATTGGTCAATTTGTATTCGGAATTTGTGTGGAAGAATATAGAAATGGCGTTTTGCTAAGTACGCTTAGGCGCGATTTTCAGTTTAATATTTCAGGTTCATGCCAAGCCATTATCAGTAAAATTGAGCCGCAAGTAGATAATCCAAATAATGTATGCGCAGGTAAAACGGTTTCGCTTAGTGAACAATGTATAAATGCAAATAATTATTATTGGGACTTTGGTGACCCTACCACTGCCAATGATAACAGCACTTTAGCTAGTCCTACCTATACGTATCCTGATACAGGTTTTTATAGAATAATGCTGATAGCAGAACCAAATAGTTCTTGCGCGGATACAGCCTATGAAATCTTTCACGTAGTAGAACCTCCTCAACCAAGCTTTACTTTTTCCGGTAATTCATGTTTTGATGTACATACTTTTGATTTTAACGCTTTTGGTGATTTCACTCCCAATGCATTATATACTTGGGATTTTGGAACCTCAGCATTAACAAATATTTTGGTATCAGATAAAAATCCTAAAAATGTGCAATGGAGCGCTTTAGGCGAACATGTTGTTACCTTAACCGTAGAAGATAATGGCTGCTTTTCAGAAATAACTGATACTATTTCGCTGCATGAACGCCCCCAACTATTGCATAATGCACCTCCGGTTAGTGGCTGCCTACCGGTGGCCGCTACCTTTACTGATAGTAGTAAAACATTTGGTAACGTAATTCATTTTTGGGATTTTGGAGACAGCCAAAGTTCTGCATTACCCTCGCCTACGCATGTTTACAAAAAGCCCGGTGTGTATGATGTTACACACACTTTAATTACCACCGAAGGTTGTAGAGATACATTACGCGAAACTTTTCCGCTAGCCGTAGAAGTTTGGCCGTTGCCGGAAGGTAATTTACAAGTTTCTAAAGAGCGTGCTACTATTTTTGATCCATTTTTCACCATTTCCGATACTTCTACTCAATACCGAACAGAAACTTTTGTACCGGGTAGAGGATTTTTAGAAAACATTGACTCCGTACGATTTAAAATTCAAGATACCGGTTCTTTTAATGTGATACACGTAACCTATAATGGCTATGGCTGTACCGATACGATTACCCAACGTTTAAGGGTGCTTGCACCACTAAGCTTTTATGTACCCAATGCTTTTACACCTAATGGCGATGGCCTAAATGAAACGTTTGATGTAACTATTTTAGGGGTAAGTGAATATACCATTCAAATTTACGACCGCTGGGGCAAGCGCTTATTTGAAAGCAACGATCAGGCATATAGTTGGAATGGGAAACTTACCAATACAGGCGGTGATGTTCCCATTGGGTATTATTGGTATTTACTGCGTGTGGTAGAAGCAGAAACCGGTGTGGAGCATCGGCAAGAAGGAACTATTGCGCTGCTGCGCTAAGTGCTTTGGCTAAGTAAAAAAAACAAAAAAAGCCTATTAATACGCTTAACACTATATTTAAACCTAACCATACATAAGCACCGCTTTTATACAGATTAAAGTTTTCTAAACTAAAAGTAGAAAACGTGCTAAAACCTCCACAAAAGCCTACCAACCAAAATAAGATGTGATTTTCAGTAAACGTTTTTTGCTCTACCATTTGAAAAGTAAGTAGCGCAAGCAATGCACAGGCCAAGGTGTTTGATAAAAAAGTGGCAAGTGGAAACTGCCCACCGTATTTTAAGCCAAGCACCAATTTAGACATCCCAAAGCGCGCCACACTACCAAGGCCGCCTCCTAAAAAAACGAATAAATACGGTTGAATACTCATCCTCGTTTAAGGGTTTGCCTAAATAGATAGAACGTAAACCAACCGCATAATGCACCCAATAAAGCACCGCAAAATATATCTAACGGATAATGCACACCCAAATAAACACGGCTATAACTTACCACGGCTGCCCACACAAAAAGAATTAATCCAAACCACAACATTTTTTTTCTGAGTGCCAAAAACATAAAAGTGGCTAAACCAAAAACATTGGTTGCATGAGAAGATACAAATCCAAACGCTCCACCACAATGCCCTTTTACCAAACGAATTTGCTCAAGTATATCTTCTGCATGGCACGGGCGCGGACGTTGAAATAATTCTTTAAATAAATAAACACTGCTTTTATCGGTTAAAAAAACATTTATTATCAAAAAAAACAAGGCCCAACTAGCTTGTGCTCGCGTAAGCTTTTTAAAAAGTATATAAATAATAAGTCCGTAAAGTGGTATCCATATCGCGGTGCCGGAAAGCTGAATCCAAAGCCAATCAAATTGTGCCGTTCCTGCATTATTTATTTTCAAAAAAAGCTCTGTATCCCAATCAGGCCAGTTCATCAGTAGGTTCATTTAATTTTTTCCAAAGCATATCTTTCAATTCTGCCAAGCCTTTTCCGGCTACCGAAGAAATAAACATCCGCGTAAGCGTTACCGGTAATGTTTTGTTAAGCTCTTCACCTATTGCTGCTTCTAATTCATCATCCAACATATCAGATTTTGTAACCGCCAGCACTTGATCTTTATCCAGCAATTCCGGATTATATGCCTTTAATTCGTTTAGCAAGATCTGATATTCAGCAGCTATATCATCTGCCTCTGCTGGCACCATAAAAAGCAAAATAGAATTTCGTTCAATATGCCTTAAAAATCTATGCCCTAAGCCTTTACCCTCACTTGCTCCTTCAATAATTCCAGGAATATCGGCCATTACAAACGAGCGAAAATCGCGATATGCCACAATACCCAAATTGGGTACTAAGGTGGTAAACGGGTAATCTGCAATTTCTGGCTTGGCAGCAGATAATACCGATAGTAAGGTAGATTTTCCTGCATTTGGAAAGCCAACCAAACCTACATCGGCCAGCACTTTTAATTCTAACACCACCCAACCTTCTGCACCATCTTCTCCCGGTTGTGCAAAGCGCGGTGTTTGAAAAGTAGAGGATTTAAAATGTGCGTTTCCTTGACCGCCACGCCCCCCTTCTCTCAGTATTTTTTCTTCTCCATCTTCGGTAACTTCAAAAAGTATCTCATTGGTTTCTTCATCGCGCACAACGGTTCCTAATGGCACGTCTATAATCTCATCTTCCCCTTGAGAACCAGTGCTGGTACTGCGTCCGCCATTTCGGCCGGCACCTGCGTTTACATGCTTACGATACTTTAAATGCAATAACGTCCAAAACTGACTATTACCCCTTACAATAACATGTCCGCCACGGCCACCATCACCACCATCAGGGCCACCTTTACTGGTCATCCTATCGCGATGTAAATGGGTAGAACCTCCACCACCCTTGCCTGACTTACAGTAGATTTTTACGTAATCAACAAAATTGCTATTCATGTATATTTTTTAGACTTTCGCCTCTATCTTTTGGCATAACCGCCCAAAAACCTCTTCAATTTCTCCTTTTCCATCTACACTTTCAAACTTACCTTGCTTTGTGTAATATTGCTTTAAAACTGATGTGTCTTTTTTGTACACTTCTAGTCTGTTTTTTATCACTTCTTCATTGGCATCATCTGCGCGGCCACTGTCTTTTCCTCTTTCTAATAAACGTTTTACAAGCTCTTCATCGGCCACTTCAAGCGCCAGCATTAAGCTTATTTCAGTTTTATGAGCAATTAAAAGTTTATCTAAAGCCTCAGCCTGAGCGGTGGTTCTAGGAAATCCGTCAAAAATAAAACCCGATGCTTTGGTATTTCCTTCAAGTCGCTTTTCAATTATGCCAATCACTATTTCATCTGGCACTAAACTTCCTGCATCCATTAATTTTTTAGCTTGAATACCTAAATCGCTGCCGGCTTTAACTTCAGAGCGTAATAAATCTCCCGTACTTAAATGTACCAGTCCGTATTTTTTTATCAGATTTTCAGATTGTGTTCCTTTCCCTGCTCCGGGAGGACCAAAAAGTACAAGATTTAACATATTTAAGTATTTAATGTGCCTGAGGCTGGTAAATTTTAAAGATGCAAACTTAATAAATTAGAAGTGTAGCGCTGCGGCCATTGTTATACATATGCTTACTTTAGCATTATAATAAAATAGCTGAATGAGTAATATACATTGTGTAATAATGGCTGGAGGAATTGGTAGCCGCTTTTGGCCGGCAAGCACTCAAAATTTGCCAAAGCAGTTTCATGATATTTTAGGCACAGGTGAAACGCTTATCCAACAAACTTTCAGAAGGTTACTGAACTTAACCGATGCTAATCATATTTACGTAGTTACACACAAAAGCTACCAAAAACTTGTAAAAAAACAACTGCCACAGTTGCCTGATGCTAATATTATTTTAGAACCGGCACGTAGAAATACCGCTCCTTGCATTACGTACGCAGCCTATCATATTAAAAGTAAAGATCCTGATGCGGTAATGTTAATTGCTCCTTCTGACCATTTAGTAAGCAACGAAAAAGAATTTGTGCGCATTGCAAATCTCGCTTTAAGCGAAGCAAAAACCAGCAACAAGCTATATACTTTAGGCATTAAACCACACAGGCCAGATACGGGATACGGGTATATACAATATGTGGATACCAAAGGAAAAACGAATGAGGAAGTAAAAAAGGTAAAGACGTTTACGGAAAAACCAAACTTAGAAATTGCCCAACAATTTTTAGAAAGTGGCGATTTTTTATGGAATTCAGGCTTATTTGTATGGTCTATTGCCGCCTTTTTAAAAGAATTGGAAGAGCACCAACCTGATTTAAAAACTGCTTTTGATGCAGGTAAAGATGTTTTTGGTACTGCCGAAGAGCAAGCATTTGTAAAGGAAATTTACCCTAGCTGCGAAAATGAATCTATAGATTATGGTTTGATGGAAAAATCTGTAAACGTATTTGTAATTCCCGCTGATTTTGGATGGAGTGATTTAGGTACATGGGGAAGTTTATATGAGCAGCTAAAGCCGGATGAGCATAAAAATATTAAGGTAGGCGGTAAAACGCTATTTTATGAAAGTAGTAATAATCTTGTGCGTGTACCTAAAGATAAACTTGCTGTAATTGAAGGGCTTGATGGCTTTATTGTAGTAAATGAGGAAGATGCTCTTTTAATTTGTCGCATGGAAAATGAACAGCTTATAAAAGCTTTTGTAAATGATGTTAAGTTACAGTTTCACGAAAAATTTGTGTAAATACTTCCTTTGCATTCCGTAAATAATTTTATTTGAAACATACGTTAGATTTAGTTTGCTCTCCAGCAGAAGCCGCTAATGACCAGTTGCTTAAACAGCTAATAGCTAAACGAGCAGGTGTTTCTTTAGCTGACATTTCGGGTTTCTATCCTGTAAAACAGTCTATTGACGCCCGCTCCAGAAACATCAAAATCAATATGAGTTTGGTGGCTTTTATTGGCGAAGCCTTTAAAGCAAGAGAAATTCCTACGCCTCCTTATAAAAATGTTTTAAACGGAAAACGTGTACTTATAATTGGTTGTGGACCGGCCGGTATGTTTGCAGCTTTGCGGTGCATAGAAGTAGGCTTAAAGCCGATTATTATAGAACGCGGCAAAGATGTGCGTGCGCGCAGAAGAGATTTAAAAGCCATAAACCGCGATCATATTGTAAATGAGGATAGCAATTATTGCTTTGGCGAAGGCGGTGCCGGCACTTATTCTGACGGTAAATTATATACCCGAAGCAAAAAACGTGGCAGTGTAGAACGCATTCTTAATTTATTAGTGCACCACGGAGCTACCGAAAAAATATTAGCCGATGCGCATCCGCACATTGGCACCAACAAACTGCCACAAGTTGTTCAAAATTTACGCGAAAGTATTTTAGCCTTTGGCGGAGAAATTCATTTTGAAACCAGAATGACCGACATCCTGCTAAAGAACAATAAGATAGCCGGTATAAAAACTCAAAAGGGAGCAACGGTGGAAGCTGAAGCCGTGATATTAGCAACCGGACATTCGGCCAGAGATGTTTTTGAATTATTACATAAAAACAACATTTTAATTGACGCCAAGCCTTTTGCAATGGGCGTAAGAGCAGAACATCCGCAAAGTATAATTGACAATATTCAGTACCACGGATTTGATAGAGGAGAGCTTTTACCCGCAGCCAGCTATAAATTAGTAGAACAGGTAGATGGCAGAGGAGTTTACTCCTTTTGCATGTGCCCGGGCGGGTTTATTGTACCATCGGCCACAGCCGGAAAAGAGTTGGTGGTAAACGGAATGAGCCCAAGCAAACGCGATAATAAATTTGCCAATAGCGGCATTGTGGTGGCCATTGAATTGGAAGATTTAGCACCGTATAAAAAATATGGCGCCTTAGCGGGCATGTATTATCAAATGGATGTAGAGCACAAAGTATGGCAAGCGGGGGGCGAAAATCAAACCGCTATTGCCCAGCGCATGACGGATTTCTGCAAAAGCAAAACTTCGCAAAGCTTAAATGAAACAAGCTACATTCCAGGTTTAGCTTCTGCCCCGTTGCAAGATATTTTACCAAAAGCAATTGCTACGCGCTTGCAAAAAGGTTTTATGGCCTTTGGTGCAAAAATGCGCGGCTACTATACCGAAGAAGCAAATTTGGTGGGTTTAGAAAGTAGAACATCAAGCCCCGTAAGAATTCCGCGTGATAAAGAAACGCTACAACACCCTCAAATACATAATTTATTTCCTTGTGGTGAAGGTGCTGGCTATGCCGGAGGAATTGTAAGTGCCGGTATTGATGGCGAAAATTGTGCGGATGCTGTGCTTTCATTTTTAGGTTAGGTGAAGCGTTTGCAAAGAGTAAAAAGCGAAAGTACCTTTGTAAAAAAAATCAATCATTATGCCCATTATAGCGCCTTCTCTTTTAGCTTCAGATTTTGCAAACCTTCAAAATGCTTGTGAAATGCTTAACCGTAGTGAAGCAGATTGGTATCATTTAGATGTGATGGATGGTGTATTTGTGCCCAATATATCTTTTGGCTTACCGGTAATTGCCGCCATGAAAAAACATGCCACTAAGCCTTTTGATGTGCACCTAATGATTACGCAACCAGAGCGTTATATCAAAGATTTTAAAGCAGCCGGTGCCGATATTTTAACGGTGCATTATGAAGCTTCTACCCATTTACACCGCTCGTTGCAAGCCATTAAAGCGGAAGGCATGCAAGCTGGAGTTGCCCTAAATCCGCACACACCTGTAAGTTTGCTTAAAGATGTTTTAGAAAACCTAGACTTGGTTTGCTTGATGAGTGTAAACCCGGGTTTTGGGGGACAAAAATTCATTGAAAATACCTATGCTAAAGTTAGGGAGCTAAAGCAGATGATTGACGCTGCGGGGGCTTCCACCAAAATTGAAATAGATGGAGGAGTAACCTCGGCCAATGCAAAGCAACTTATTAATGCCGGTGCAGATGTATTGGTAGCCGGTAGTTTTGTGTTTAGCGCAGAAAATCCGGAGGGTACTATTGCTGAGTTGAAGAAAATGTAGGTGAGCGGATGGTAAGGAATTGAAAATAAGCATTTGAAGAAAATTGGGTGAGTTTATTGAAGTGTTTACGCCACTTTAGGTTCTAATACTTTCACTTCATCATTAAGCTAAACACCTGCTTTTAATACTCTTAAAATCATTTCGATGGCTTTGTTTTTAGTATTTCTAGCTCTGGAAATAATACGTTATAAAAACTAGTAAGCTATCAAATTTTAAAATGCACCATTCAAAATTTTGCTATGTTTATTTTAAAGGATTAGCTGCCGGAAGCGTAGTATAAAGGGTTAGATGCCCAATTAACTAACCAACAAGCCTACGAGCAACGAGATAGGCGACATTTGATTAGATTATTCATTGCTAAAAATAGCAATCGGGCTACTTCCTCTAAAATACGCGTAACTTTCCACAGAATATAAAACCAATCAAAATTTCAATATGGCTTTAAAAAGTAAAACAATTACCAAAGGCTTTGTGCTTGCGGGAATAATGAACTTAGGCGTTCTTGGCTTTTCCAGATTTTTTACTAATCCGGTAATACCGGAAACCGACCCTGACGTAGCTTCTAATTTTGGTTTATTAATGATTGTAATGTGGGGACTAGCCTATATTTCTGTTGCTAAAACCTACGCAAATGTAAAATGGTTGGTTGCCGTATTTGCCGTGGAAAAACTAATTTATGGAGTTGTATGGTTGCAGTGGATTTTAAACAATAGCGTTTCCGATGTTTTTGCAAAGGATACTATGGCCGGAGTTTTCTTCTCCATTTATGGTATTAATGATTTAATTTTTTGCGTATTTTTTACATTTGTATTTAAACAACTTACCGGGACTAAAAGCGCTTAAAACCAACAGTTTTCTTGTAAACTAAAAACATAAATTTACTTTGTAAAGCAATGAAAAACAGCTCTTTTACATTACTTTACACTATTTAAACCTTTGTGCAAACCACTCTATTTACTTTTATGGAAATAATAAAAAAAACACAGTAGCCATGAAAAGTAAAAGTCTTAAAACCTTAATCATATTATGTTTAAGTACCTGTATTGCTTGCTCTCAAGATAATACCGTAAAAGAAAATGTTGACGCAATGGGTCCACAAGAACAAGCGGATGCTGAACGCAAGCTCTCGCATAATTACGGAGGTTGGTATTGCCCTGACAATTTAAACGGTTTTCCGGCTGTGGATATAAATAACTGGCGAAATGTACCAGTTGTTAACGGTAGAATGGCCACCAAAGAAGAAGCGCAAAACGGAACTTCTTTAATTTTTATTGACAGTAAAGAATATCCAGAAGCAAAACCTTTGGATATGACCATGCCTAAGCTGGCGAGATATTACAGTGACAATACCAAAAGAGAAGAGCTCATAATCGTAATTCAAGCTATACAGGTTTTGGATGATTCAATTGTGGGATTTAGATATTTAAACGGGGGAAATGGTAGTGCTCGATTAAATGAAATAACCTTTTTAAACGATAACCAAATTAAGAGTCTTGCTCCCGCCCGCTTTGTTTCAGAGGTAATTGAAATAAGCGCCACGCAAGATGAAATTTGGAAGGTGCTTACTGAACCCCAATTCAATAAGGCGCTTCAACCTATTTTTGATAAAAAGAATACGCCAAAATCTTACGTAAAAGGAACGTCAAAGGTTAATTTCAAATATCTGCAAGAAGGTAACATCACTTCGGAGTTTGCCGCGACTCTATTTGGTAATCAGTACATTCAAATTGATTATGCATTAGACAACTACCAATACACAGAAAAATTTCTTCTGCTAACTAATGAAGAAACACAAAAAACAGAATTAAAAATAGTATGTGGCCCTTACGGTGATGATTTTGAAAATCAGGAAACTATATTAAAAGCGTGGGCACAAAAAGTGAAAAATTTAAGCGAAGCGCTTTAGCTCATTTTAGGATTTTTAAAGTACTAAAACTAGTTTATAATCCTAAAAAAGCATAGCATGAAACACTTATCCCGAATTGTGGATTAACTGTTGACCTGAGTTCGATTAATACCAAAATAAATCAATCTGATAGCTAGTGGTTTAATAGCTCAAAAACAACAAGCGAGCCCCCCAACCCCCGAAGGGGGGAGTTTAGCTGCATGTGTCGCTACTCCCCTTCGGGGGCTGGGGGGCTTTAAGAAGTTTAGATGCTCATATTCAGCTATATAAAAATCGAACTCAGGTTATTGCATAAATAATCCGTAAAACATCTCTCGGCATAATACAATGGGATGCATCTTTTATGCGGCATTTTTTACTGTAGCTGTAATTAAAATTTACGAAAAAGTAATATTTAGAAATGGCCTAGTAACGCTTAGTGCATACTATTACCTACTTTAACAACCAGCATAAATAGGCTAGCTTAAAAATATTATAGCGTCTCAAACTTGGTGTTTCATTTTGCAGTTTATGCTTTAATGTTTTACCATAATGTTGAAAAAACACAGCTATAATTCCAGCAACACCAAATTGTTTCAGCGTTGCATACAGGCGTAAAACTTTTACACTTTCTACAAAATCTTTATCAGCACTTTTATAGAGATACGCTAAGTTTTGCAATGCTTTTTCGGTTTTTTCTAAAAACACTGCATTGGTTTGTACGCCCAAATGCACCACCGGATTAGTGAGGTGTAAAAGTGAATTTCCAGCCTTTTTCAGTTCAAACCCAAACAAGGTATCTTCATGACCATATTGGGTAAGTTGCTCATTAAATGGATGTGCTAAAAACACTTCGCGCTTAATACAAAAGTTACTGCTATGAAAAGAATTAAAAGGTTTTTGATTTCTATCTTCAGCACTTTTTACTTCACTTTGTTTGCCAATAAAATGGTGCAACGTTTGGCTTGGCGCTACCTTTTCGGGATATATATGACCACCACAAAACACTGATGCTTCTTTAAAATGATGGTAGTAATGTTCAAGAAAATTAGACTTTTCAGGCACACAGTCGTCATCAATAAAAAGTAAAAAATCACCGGTGGCAGCCTTACCTAAGTTGTTTCTAATTTTAGACCTACCCACATTTTCAGGCATTTCTTTATACAACACTTTTAGTACATTACTAAGCTCTTTATTTTCATGTTTAATGGCTTCAGAAGAACCATCATCAAAAATTAAAATCTCTTTAACATAATCAGCTTCTCTTGCTAGTAGTGCCGTTACCAAAGGTTTTATGGAGGTATTATAAACAGGAATACAAATAGAAAGCGTGTGCATAAGCTTATTTAAAATGCAGAACCGGCCAATGTAAAGAGCCAATCAATTAAGCGAATTGCCAAATAGAAAAAGAAAGCGAGTACAAAAAAAATGATTATACCTACACTCCATACCACTCCTTTTCCATCGCCTTGATATTTACCTTCTTCCATGTGACTTTTTATCAACTTTAAGTTGCGCTCATTGGCTTTAAAAAAGAAATCCCAAATGGAACCAATTATAGGAATAGAGCCGATTAAAAAATCAAGCAAAACATTTACCACCAAACGTGCTTTTACCTCACCACTAGCATTATAACGCCACAAACTACTTACCAACAAACCGGAAATCATTAAACTTACGCCATCACCTAAAAAGGGTACCAAACCAATTATAGGGTCTAAACCAAAACGGAGCTTAGTACCGGGAAAAGTAAATTTACTATCCATTAAATGGGTTAGTTTTTCTACCCATTTTAAATGTGTTTGCCCTTTGCTAGCCATGCGCTTTATCGTTGGTTAGTAATCGTCTTATTTTAATATCAAATGCCGCAAAAATGATGGTCATAAAAGGGCTCAACAAATTAAAAAAGGCAAAAGGTAAATACGCCAAGGTATCTACTTTTAACACACCACTTTGGTATGCGCCACAGGTATTCCACGGCACTAATACGGAGGTTACCGTTCCGCTATCTTCTAATGTTCTACTTAAATTTTCTGGTGCTAAGCCGCGCTTTTTATAGGCATCTGCATACATACGCCCTGGTACTACTATGGCCAAATACTGATCTGAAGCAGTTACGTTTATAGCCAAGCAAGTGCCGGCTGTGGTAGCTATTAAGGAGGCCGTTCCCTTGGCTAATTTTAATAATGCGTTGCTAATTACTTCCAAAAATCCGCATGCTTCCATTACGCCACCAAACGTCATGGCGGCTAAAATTAACCACACGGTATTTAGCATTCCGGCCATACCGCCAGACTCTAATAAGCTTTGTAGCACGGGGTGGGTGGCGGGGTAGCTCATATTTACCGTTAAAGCATTCATCACAAGTTTGTAATAATCTACGGCTGCTAAGGCGGCTCCATTGTTTAGCGATTGCAATAGATTTCCCTGAAAAACTACCGCAAACAAAGCTCCTGTCAAGGTTCCAATTAAAATAGCCGGTAAGGCCGGCATTTTTTTTATGATAAGAAAAATAACCAAAGCCGGCACTAAAAATAACCAAGGCGTAATGTTAAATGTGGTGTTTAATTCATCTAAAATAGGTTGAATATTATTCACCGCTTCGGCTGCTTTAAAGTTTAAACTTAAAATTACAAATAAGATGAGCGCTATGGCAAAGGAGGGCACTGTAGTGTACAGCATATAACGAATGTGTGTAAATAAATCTGTACCCGCCATGGCCGGAGCCAAGTTAGTAGTATCAGAAAGTGGTGAAATTTTATCGCCAAAATAAGCGCCCGAAATTACTGCTCCGGCTACCATTGCGTTGTTCATACCCATGACCTCGCCTATCCCGATAAGGGCAATACCCACTGTGGCGGTAGTACTCCAGCTGCTACCGGTTGCTAAAGAAACCAAGGCACAAATAATAGCGGCTGCCGGTAAAAAAACACTAGGACTTAATATTTGTAAACCATAATAAATCATGGCCGGTACTATACCGCTGAGCATCCAACTGCCCGCCAGGGAACCAATGAGTAGTAAAATTAATATTGCTCCGGTGGTGCTCCTTACTGATTTTTCTATGCCCTTTAGCATTTTTTCATAACTAAACCCTTGGGTAAACCCAACTAAGGCTGCAAAAGCACCGGAAAGTAAAAGAATAAATTGATTAGAACCAGAAAGTGCATCATCGCCATACACGTATATTACATTGATGCTTAATAATATAACCAGAAACAAAACGGGTAAAAGCGCAATGCCCAACGTGACTTTCTTTTTCATAAGAGCTATTTATACCGCAGTTTACGAAGAATTACGCAATTAAAAATTTTGAAGCCTGTGATACACCAAATGCGTGGGCAAACCCATTACCGTAAAATAAGAACCTTTAATTTCGCTAATACCAATCATGCCAATCCACTCCTGAATACCGTATGCACCCGCTTTATCAAAGGGTTTACAGGTGTTTATGTAATGTTTTATTTCTTTTTCAGTAAGCGTTTTAAATGTTACTTCCACGGCATCGCTAAACGTTTCTGTTTTTAATGTAGAAAACAAGCAAACACCCGTAATTACATGGTGCTTTTTACCTGATAAAAAGCGCAACATTTCTGCGGCTTCACTTTCAGTTTTGGCTTTTTCAAGCGATTTACTGTCGCACCAAACCACCGTATCTGAACTTAATACAATTTCGTTTTCAGTAATTTCATCGGCAAAAGCCAACGCCTTTTTATGCGCCAAAAATTCGGCTATATCCGCTCCTTTTAAATGCTTAGGATAATCCTCTTCCGTAGGTTTACTTTTGGCAGTAAACGGAATACCCATTTCCTCTAAAAGTGCTTTTCTTCTGGGTGATTTTGAAGCTAAAATTAGGGTTTTCTCTTTTGGAACTATGTTCATGCCGCAAGCTTTAAACTTCCGGCAAATACTAGCATACTCAATATCCCTAGCAGCATAATTAACTTCATAAGTTTGCTTAACAGTGTATAGTCTTCGGCCTGCCCGGCTTCATACAATTTTACACCAAAGTAGGTTAAGGGAGAATTAATAGCTAACAAAACATAACCTGCTGACAACCATTCTTCGTTTTGAAACAGATAATAGTTGAATGTAACCGTGCAGCTCATAAGCACAACAAGCAATAAAAAGATAACATACCGCACTTGAATAGGGCCTAGCAAAACTGCCAATGTTTTGTATCCGCTTTTATCATCTCCTCCAATATCTTCCGCATCTTTAATAATTTCTCGCATAAAATTTAACCAAAAAGCAAAGAGTGCGTATCCGCTAATTATATAAATAAACGGGCGCAATACTGGGGCATTTTCTACCGTAAGGGCGGGCAATAAATCATACACCGCCACCAAAAAAACCGGTAAAGCGGTGAGTAATGAAACAATAATATTACCTAGAATTGCTCGTTTTTTTAAATCTACTGCGTATAAATATAACAGTGCAGCAGCCACCAAGGGTATAAGTCCCAAGTCGGTCATGCGGATAAGATTAGCTAAGTAATAGCCAACAATTATGGCAAGCAGGTTGGTATATAAATATACACTCCAGGCACGTTTAACGGAAATTTCTTTGCCAATGGTTACCCTGTGTGGCTTGTTAATCCCATCGGCTTCCAAATCATATAAATCATTAATTATGTATCCGGCAGCAGCCAAAAGCACGCTACACAACGCGCCCAAGGCGAATTGCCAATTGTTTAAAAAATGATCAATATCTAGCCACAGAATCACGCTAAAGCGTATTAGGTACTGCACAAACACAATCATCAAAAGGTTTGGCCAGCGTACCAATTTTAAATATGGTAATAATTTTACCAAGCGAAATCGTCTTTTAGCATCCAGTTTTCCTGCACTTTAAGGGTTTGTTCAATTACATCTCGGGCACACCCTTCGCCCCCGTTTTTATGACTTACGTAATCTGCTATTTGCTTAATTTCCGTTACACCGTTGGCCGGAGTGCAACCCACCCCAGCTTTTTGCACCAAAAAATAATCGGGAATATCATCGCCCATGTATAAAATTTGCTCTTCCGTTAAATCTTGATGCGCGTAAACCGCTAAAAAATCTGCCCAAGCTTCTTCTTTGTTCGGCACCGCCATATAAATATCAGTAAGTCCCGCTTTTTGCAAAAGTGCTTTTACTCCATCACATTTTCCTCCTGAAATAACCGCTACAATGTATCCTTTTTTAACGGCTAATTGTAAGGCATAACCATCTTTACTATTCATATTTCTAACGGGTTTTCCATCTTCGCCAATTTGAAAAATACCGTTGGTAAGCACCCCATCAATGTCAAATACAAAAGCTTTAATATGCTTTAGCTTCTGTTTATAGTTAAGATTCATGTTGTGTTTGTATGGCGTTGGTTAAAAATGTATAAACAGCTTTTTGCCGGTCGTTTTCGAGCATATCTAAGTGCGCTTCTATAGTTTTTATATCTTTTCGTATAGCAGGCCCTGTTTGTATTTCAATTGCCCGTTGTTGCTTTAGCATATATAACTGTTGCTGTAGCAAAGGTATAAGGAGTTGAAAGTCTATTTGCTGTTTGCTAAGAATTTCTTGTGCTTCCGCAAACAAATAATTTCCAAAATTATGGGCAAGCACTGCCGCCAAGTGCACATATTTTCGCTGTTCTGATGTTATGCTGTAGCTTTTAGCTTTTAATAATTGCGTTAAACTTTCTAAAAAAACCAAATCCGCTTCTCGTTCCGTCTCTAAACAAAAAGGAATTTCTTGTACAGGAACAGTACTTTTAGGTGTCATGCTCATTAGCGGATAAAAAACAGCTCGCCTAGAATGCTTATTATTAAGCAAGGTAAGATTGGCTGCTCCACTACAATGTGCTAAAATAAAATTACCTGAAAGTAGTGCGCTACTAACCTCGGCAATAGCGCTGTCATTTACGCAAAGAAGCACCATGTTAAATTTGGCTGCGTCAGTGTCAAATGTGCTAAGTAATTTACTTATGCCTAATCCTTTACGTGTATAAATAGTGGTAATAATATGCGCATCAGCAAAAGCTTTATGCAGATATTTACCTGCATTGCCGTAGCCTATAATTGCAATATGTAAGGTGGGTTGCACGCTGCAAATTAAGGGAAGATTTTGTTGGTAATAGCACCTTAAAAATTATCGATGCCTTTATGCAGGAACTGGGTAAAATACCAACGTCCATATAAAAAATGGACAAAGTTATTATACCAATGGCTGTTTTAAGGAGCATTTAAAAACATCATTTGGGATAAGTTCTTTGAAGTGGCTCAATAATGATTAATTAAAACTCGGGATAAATCGTAAACTAAAGCCCATCTACACCTTTACATATATGGCTTACCATTTTCACTAAACCTATTGTATCTTTCCCCTATAAATTTATATCTCTTTGAAGTTAACTCTTGCAAAATCAACTTTACTCCTGTTTCTATGCTTTGGTTTTATCCAATACATACAAGCGGCACACCTAATAGGTGGTGAAATATCCTATACTTGTACACCAGGTAATGCAGTAAATTCCTATGATATAAAGCTAAGAGTTTATCGTGATTGTGGTGGTAATGGAGCTCCATTTGATACAATTGCGGAAGTGGCTGTATATGATATTAACAACAATTTGATTATGACCCTGAGCTCACCTAAAGGGCCTACTATTCAGGTTTCCACAGGGTTTACGGGTAACCCGTGTGCCTCTGCCCCACCCGCTTTATGTTCTGAATACAGTGAATATAACTACACAGCTATTTTACCTATTGTGCTTGGTGGCTACACGTTAGTGCATCAGCGTTGTTGTAGAAACAATACTATATCAAACGTAAATAACTCGGGCAGTTTTGGTAATACTTATTCCATTAATATTCCTAGCATGGACCTTACCTGTAACAGTTCGCCACAAATAGTTGGTGTGCCTCCTGTAACGCTTTGCTTAGGCATACCCACTACTATTCCCATAAATGCAACAGACCCTGATGGAGATTCGCTCTTTTTTGAATTTTGCGAAATTTTTACTGGTGGTGGCACTACTGGTGGCGGTGGTGCCGGTGGTACTTGTAGTTCCACAACTCCATCCCCGCCTTGTCCTCCTCCTTTTAATCCTGTACCCTTGGTGCCTCCTTTTACTAGTAGTGCACCATTACCTGGAAACCCTGCTTTTACACTAGACCCTAATACAGGTACCCTTACGGGAACATCAAATCAATTAGGACAATACGTGGTAGGAATTTGCGTAAGTGAATACCGTGGAAATTTATTGCTGAGTGAAGTGCGGCTTGATTATCAATTTAATTTTGCGAGTTGTGTAAGCACGGTAACGAGTGATATTGTAACTCAAATAGAAGATCCAACCTTGGGTTGCGATGGTTTTACCATTGACTTTACCAACCAAAGCACAGGAGCCACCGGGTATTTATGGGATTTTGGCGATCCAAATTCTATCACTGATACCTCTACTCTTTATGAACCTACTTATACCTACCCCGGCCCCGGAACGTACACCGTAACTATGATAGCAGAACCGGGTGCAGCTTGCGCGGATACCATAATAAGTACGTTCACCATCAGACAACCTATTAGTCCAACCTTTACCATGCGCGGTATTACCTGTTTTGAAGGATTAGATTTAGATTTTTCGCCCAACGGTGCATACCCACCAGGTACTAAATTTGAATGGGACTTTGGCCCCGATGCCCGCCCAATGGTTAGTTTTAAACCTTTTGTGGAAGGAGTAACGTGGGACACTCCCGGAAAGCACTACATAAACTTAAAAGTAACCGCCAATGGCTGTCAGTATTTTTTAAGAGATAGCATTCAAGCGGATGCGTACACGGTAAATGTATATGCCGGTGAAGATACTTTGGTGAGCCGAGATAAACTTTTAAACTTATTTGGAACCGGTGCTTCTACCTATCTGTGGAGTTCAAATGAATCCGTAGGTTTTAACGGGATGACCACTAATTCAGTTACCGTAGAATTTAACAGAAATAACAGTGATACCGTTAGCTTTTATCTTTTAGGAACTGATCATAATGGTTGCCAAGGTTTAGATACCGTTTTGGTCTTTTTAGAGCCAAATACCGATGCCGTGGAAGTAATAAATCTTTTTACTCCAAATGGTGATGGGCTAAATGAAACCTTTGATTTAAATTCAATAAACCCTGACTTAGATTGCGAATTAATTGTGCTAAACCGATGGGGAACGGAAGTGTATTACCAAGCAGCTTATGATAATGCTTGGACAGGTATTTCCGCAGAAGGTGACCCTTTACCCGATGGTACTTATTATTATATTTTACGTTGCGATAAAATAGTGGTACAAAAAAATGCAGTAACTATAATGCGCAACGCTAATTAAGCCTTTTGTTTTTTAACACGTTGTACTACTGCTATTGCAGAGCCAATTACCATTAAAATACAACCCAACCACAGTAAGTTTATTAGCGGAAACATAATCGCTTTAAGCACAATAAATGGCTTTTCTTCTCCCAGCTCTTCGTAGGCTTTTAACACCACCTCGTTGGTTTCAGTATCCATTTCCTCAAACCTAAATTTAAATTTCTGCGGTTCTAAGTAAGCATCTTCGTGGCTTTGAATATCATCTTCTAAAATAAAACTTGGCGCTGCTGTAAAGCTTTCGCCCATAACATTTATTACTTGAAGTTTAGCAGTAAGCTTTATAACTTTTAATTGACCCGTAGCTGAATCGGCTGCCGCATTAACTTGCAAACTGTCCATCACAACAAAGTGCTGACGGTAAATTGCGGTGTCGCCTCTTTTTAAACGCACCTCCATTTCCTTACCGTAACCATCAGGACTTTCGGGCTCTAAATAGGAAGAATACGTTACGTGTGTGTATAAGTCTTTATCCCAATAATGCTGCGTACTTGGGTTAGGGGTTGGTCCCATATTGTCAGACAATTGTAAGAAAGGCTGCAAACTAAATGCTTTGGTTAAGCTACTGTCTTCCTGCACATCGTAATAACTTACATTGTAAAACTGTTTACGATTTTCACCTTCTTGCATACCTTCAAAAATGGCGTAATAACCTGCAAGCTTTGTGGTATCACCTTCTTCTAAAAGTGCATTTTCATTAGAGGGAAAATCTTCGCCTAAAAAAACTTCGGTGCTACTAACTACCTGTTTTTTAGCATTGCTAATTAACGAACCTGCCAAGATTAAAGCAAAACCAAGGTGCGCAATTGAACTGCCGCTAAACTGCCAATTACCTTTGCGTAAACGCAACCAATAATCCATATTACTAATGGCCGCAAATAAGGAAGTAAAAAGCAACAACAGGTATAAAATATTATCCCAAAAATTATAGCGTTGTGCTACAAAAGTGGTTACCACTAGAGCAATGGCTACTGATATAAAAATACTTTTCCAAAACCGTTCAGCCGAAGTTTTTCGATAATTTAAAAACTGTCCAAATGCCATTAATAAACTGATAACCAAAGCAAAGGGCACTTGCCAAGCGTTATAATGATCAATTATTTCGATAGGAGGTGCAATGTTTTCTGCGTACAGGCTAGAGTTAATCGCATTTATTGGCAGCAGCCCTTCAGGTCCAAAAACTTGGTTGATAACCGGAATGCTGGTGGTAAAAATAATTTGGAAAGCGGCTATTAGTAACACCAAGCTACCAATGAACATCCAAAATTCACGCGAACTTAAATTATCATCTGTTTTTTCTTTAGGAAAATGCTTCATCCTGTAAAAGAGCATAGCAAAAGAAACCACCACGAAAGTAAGTAGGTAAACAAGTAACTGTCCGCTTAGGCCTAAACCTACAAACGAGTGCACGGAGGTATCGCCTAACACTCCACTACGTGTTAAAAAAGTAGAATATAGTATTAGCAAAAAGCTGAGGATAACCATAAAAAAAGCAGAGGTTAAGCCGGTTTTTCTGTTTCTATAAATTAATAATAAGTGCGCTGCGCCCACCATTACAATCCACGGCACTAAAGATGAATTTTCCACCGGATCCCAAGCCCAAAACCCACCAAAGCTTAATGCTTCATACGCCCAAGCGCCACCCATTAAAATACCCAAACCTAAAATACCAACGCTAAAAAACGCCCAAGGCAACGCAGTTTTTACCCAACTGGTGTATTGCTTGCTAAACAAGGCTGCCATAGCAAAAGCAAAAACCGGTAATGTAGATGCAAAGCCTAAAAACAAGGTAGGTGGGTGAATGGTCATCCAATAATTTTGAAGCAAAGGGTTTAAACCCGTACCATCCATAAAAGCCGGAAACTTATTGAGGTAATCTGCCACCTGTGTCCAAGGCAAACCAAAGTTGTCGCTTGTGTTGCGCATGAGTACAAAAGGGCTGCTACCAATTTTAATTGAACCTATGTACTTTCCTAAAATCATGCTTGCTAAAAATGCCTGCACTACGGCAAACACCGCCATAGTGCCACCTTCCAATTTTTTACTGGTGCGCATTAAAATCATACCCAATACTGCATTCCAAAACATCCATAGAATGAAACTCCCCTCTTGCCCTTCCCAAAAGGCACTAAAGGTATATTTGAACGGTAACTCTAGGCTAGAGTGTTTCCAAACATAATCGTACTCAAAATAATGGCTCAATAATAAATAAAACAACGTAGCAACAATACCAAATACACCAATGGTATGTGCAATAAAGGCACTACGGCCTACTTTTAAATAGCCGTTTTCTTTATTTTTAAAGTAAATAATGTACCCAACAGCCGACACTAAAGCCCCCACCATTGCGATGTTTACAAAAAGCCGACCCAATATGCCGGGTAAAAGATGTTCTCCTATGTATTCCATTTTTTATTTAGATAGTGAAGGTGCAGTGTTATTGGTTATTGGTTATTGGTTATTTGTAAGCTACACAGCCATTTGATTTGGGGCACACAGACTTTTAACTTTTAACTTTTAACAAATAACCCTTAACGTCATTCCTAATAAGTTCCTGCCGTCATATCATTTTGCTCGTTGTACTTGCTTGGGCACTTCATCAAAATTTCTTCGGCTATAAAAGCACTATCGCTGGCAAAGCCTTTCATAGTTACTTCTTCGCTACGTTCAAAATCTTGTGGTTTTGGTTGATTATACACCACTAGTTGTTTTTTACCTTCTTTATCAATGGCAGTAAAACTAAATTTTTGCGCTCGTGCATCGTAGTTCATCGGTGCATCTTTATCTAAATACCCAATTACGGTGTATTTGGTGCCGGGTTGTGCATAGGCTTTGTCAAATCCCACGTAAGTGGAAGCGTCACTCATGGTAACTATAATAGCACCAATGGCCACGGCAATACAAACAATTATAGCAACGTGTGTTTTTTTCATTCTTCTGTGTTTTCCAATTTTTTAATCCTCCTGTCTAAATTTATTAGATACACCACAATGCCTAAAAACACCATGGCGGCAATTACCACCACCACATAAATTTTACCATTACTGCGCATTACATCGGCCATTTCAGGCTGCTCGCGCATTTGTGCTATTAAGGGTGCTGATAAAAGCAACATCCCTAAAAAGGCAATTGTATTTTTTACTGCTTGCATATTAAAATTCTCGTTTCCAAATCAATTTTTGTGTGCGAATCCGTAAAGTGGTTATCCACACACCAATAAGCGTAAAACCTATAATGGCGGGGTAAAATACCATGCGCATTTCGCTGTTCATATCATATTGTCCAAAAGCGGGGTTTCCACCGTTGCCGGGATGTAAGCTATCCGTCATACGCGGTAAAATACCAATGAACACAATCATCATTACGTAAGCAAATATGTTGTACACCGCAGCTAACCTTCCTTTTTTTAACGGATCATCTACTGAACCCCGTAACACAAAATAGGCCGCATAAATAAGTAGCGTAATGGCCGTACCGTTTAGTTTGGCATCGTTTACCCAAAAAGCCCCCCATGTAAATTTTGCCCAAAAGCTGCCCGTTACTAAACCTATAATTGAAAACAATACTCCGGTGCTAGCCGCTTCTTTGGCCTTTAAATCTGCCAAGCGCTTGTTACCAGATAAATATTTAATAGAAAATATAACGGAGGCTGTCATTAAAATTATCATGGAAAACCACATGGTAACATGGAAGTAGGTAGCTCTAATGCTTTCATTTAAAATAAAGCGGGCGGGCACCTCTCCTAAAAACCCCCAAATGATGGTATAGAGTACTAAAATTACGCCTAAAGCTTTCCACCAATGTTGTTTCATTCTGTACATTTTAGTCGCGCCAAAGGTAGGCAAATAAGAGATAAGACAAGGCAACGGAAAGCCCTGCCAGGAGCAGTAAAACCAATAAAAATGGAGCGTTATATTCCCAATCAAAACCGGTAACCGCCCTTATGCTAGTGCGGCTAAGTGTAAGCACTTGCGGGTATAAAAGTGGTAAGCTTAAAATGGCAGGTAAAGCAGGGTTATTTCCGGCTTTAGCCGATATGGCGGAAGTAAACGTGAGAATACCTGCAAAGCCAGCACTACCTAAAAGTAAAAGCACTAAAAAAGCAAGCGGACTAACCACTTGCACACCAAACATAAAGTTGAACACTAAAAAGGCAAAAAGGCCTATCCCAAAAAGGTACAGAAAGTTATACACCGTTTTGCCCAACACTAATACTTGTGGTTTTACCAAACCATAGTACAATAAAAACCTTCGGCTAGCTTCGTTCTCAAAGCTTCTAAAAGCAGACTGTACCGCTGCAAAAAGCAGAATAACCCAAAATAATGAATTCCATACTTCCTGAGAAACGCTGCCATTAAATACCAAGAAACTTAAATACGTAGTACTTAAAACGTACAGTAAAATGGCCAAATAGCTTTGTTTTTTGCGCCACTCTAAACTTAAGTTTAAAGCGAGTATAAAATTGATTTGCTTTATCACGGTGCAAAAATACAGCCTGCGGGTTTTACAGCGTCTATACTAGTATTTGAAACAGTTAATAAGAATGATTCAAAATATTTAAAACCTAATGCTATTTTTTTGGTTGCTACTGCAAATTGAAATGATGAAAAAATTTATATACGCCTGTGCTATACTTGGATTAGTAGCTTGTGGTACTAATGGTAAAAAGAAAGACCAATTGAAAAACGATACCACGGCCAATAAAACTACTGAAATGACAGACGCTATGGAAAACGCTAATGATTTTTACGCTTTTAAACCAAAAACTTTATCGGGAGAACCGTTTGACTTCAGTGCCTTACGCGGCAAGCGTGTGCTAATTGTAAATACCGCTAGTGAATGTGGCTATACACCTCAATATGAACAGCTACAAGAACTTTTTGAGGCGCATAAAAATAGCAACTTTACCATTATCGGTTTTCCTAGTAATGATTTTGGCGGACAAGAACCGGGTAGCAATGAAGAAATAAAGGCATTTTGCCAACAGAATTATGGCGTAAACTTTATGATGATGGCTAAGAGTACCGTAATGGGTGCCGGCCAAAATGATGTATATAAATGGCTTACTCGTAAAGATGAAAACGGTGTGGCTGATGCGGAGGTGAAATGGAATTTTAATAAATTTTTGATTGATGAAAGCGGAAAATGGGTGGCTTATTATCCATCATCCGTATCTCCGCTTGACGATAAAATTTTAACGTTTGCTGAAGGTAAGTAGTTGTCTCAGGGTTTTGTAATAAACCTTTTCTTTGCGCCATGTTGTTGCCACAAAATACTATAAAGTGCATTTTGGTATTGGCTATTTTGCTAAGTGCCTTGCCCGTAATTTTAATTGAAGCCTTTGCCCTTACAGATGCCGGTTCGCATTTGTATAATGCTAAATTACTATTACAGCTTTTTAATGAATCGAAGTTTTTAGATGCGTACATAGCACCCAATAATTGGAGCACGCCAAATTGGACAAGCCACCTTTTTTTATCTGTATTACTCTGGGCGGGATTTTCCGGCTTGGCCGCACAAAAAATTCTTATACTTTTTTATGTAATAGGGTTTCCTTGGTTTGCTATGTTGTTTTTAAAGGAATACACTAATAGGTGGAGTCTTACTTTTATACTTGTATTAGTAGCTTGCTATTCCTATATCTTCTCCCTAGGTTTTTATAATTTTTTATTAGGTCTTGTTTTTTTAATGGCGGGCGGTTACGTTCATTTAAAATTGCAAAACACAGTAATTTGGAAAAAAACCGTATTCCTTTTTTGTTTTTTTGGTTTACTTTATTTCACACATATTTTTGTATTTGGTATAGGTGTGGTTTTTATCGCCTGCCTTACCCTATCTACCAATTTTTCTCTAGCTACTTTTTTAAAAGCTCAGGTAAGCATTCTTATTGCCGGATTACCGTTTTTACTTTTGGGCATCCTTTTTTTAACGAGGCCAACACACTTAAATACCGAACCATTTTTTATGGAAATGAAATGGTTATTTAAAAACTTTTACAGCGCCAGCCCTTTACAAGGCACTTCTAACGGTCAATTTAAATGGTTTGGATACTTTGTAAGCCTATTTACGCTAAGTATTTTACTATTAGGTTGGGTAAAAGGCTTAGCAAATAAAAAGTATTTACCGCTACTTCTGTTGGCTGTTTTGCTGGCCATTTTTTACTTTATTTTACCCGACTCCGGAGCCGGAGGTAGTTATATAAACGAACGCCTAAATAATCTATTTTGGATATTTCTTTTGCTATACGCTTCTTGCATCGCCTTTAAGCCAAAGCTTCAACTACTAATAGCAACTATGGTGTTTGGCGCGGTTGCCATAAAAGCAATAAACATATACAGCCTGCAAAAACCCTTAAGCGATACGGTTGTAGCATTAACAAAACTTGGTGAAACCCTAAATGAAAATAGTGTTGTGTATGCACTCACGCCCAAGTTACCCGAGCAATTGCTACATGCAGACAGTTATGTAGGTGTATCTTCAGGATGTTTGTTAGCAGATAATTACGAAGCTTACATGGGCTATTTCCCAATAATTTGGCGTTTTGATTTGCCTACTTACGTATTGTTGAACCATTATAAATATCAACTAAAGGAGTATAACCAGCTGAATACAAATCCAAATTTAATAGGTATAAAAGAATATGTGCTTACACAAGATGCAACTACCAAGCATTTTTGTTTGCACCTTATTACTGATACTTATTTAGAAATTCCGTTAAGTTTTAGCAAGAGCTGCCCTAATTGAGCTTTGATTTCTTTTAATTCTAGTTCCAAATCATCCATACGTTTGTTTTGCTCTAACGAAGAAGAAACAAAAGAGTTGGTAATTTTAGCTTGAACTTCCCATATTTCTGCTACATCTACTAAGGCAATGTTAATATCGTTGTAGGAAGCATTATCACTTTTTAAAATAAGGTTTTTTGGTTGATTACGATCTTTGTACAAGCGCTTTACCACCACATCTCTAGTAGTAACCACCACACATAGAGAACCTTCCACCATTTCTTCTAAACTCGCTTCACGGCACACAATCCAATCTCTTGGTAATATGGAAGGCACCATGCTATCTCCTTCTACTTCAAAAATACGGTGGTGTCCATTTTCAAAACCCGGAATTTTATACAGCTCTAAGGTGTCCATAAAATCATCATCTAAGTGACCTTTTATGTAACCTGCTTTAGCCTCTACGTTTACAAGGGGTATAAATGAATTATTGCGCGATAATCTTACGTACTTAGCCTTTCCATAAATTAACCAATCAATACTTACATCAAATTTTTCGCTTACCCGTTTTAGTACATCAACAGAAACATTGGTGTGACCTGATTCAATAAGAGAAACTACACTTTGTGTAATTCCCATCATTTCTGCAAATTTTACTTGTGAAAGTTTTTGTTCTTTTCTGAGTTTTTTAACTCTTTCGTTCATCAACATATAATGGCATTTTTTTTAAGACGCCTTGCCTATCCCCAGTCCTTCAGCATAAATGAAAGATTATTCTTGTAGAAGCGGTGAAATTATGTAATTTTTTTGAAAGAGTAGGTTACTTGCAAACACTTTATATTTTTGCGCTTTAGTTAAACACACAAAATCACCACAAACCTTAGGTATATGGGAAGAGCATTTGAATATAGAAAAGCGGCCAAAGAAAAACGTTGGGGTAAAATGTCGCGCCTTTTTCCACGCTTAGCAAAGGCCATTACCATGGCGGCAAAGGAGTCGGGCATTGATCCTTCTACCAACTCAAGTTTACGCACGGCTATTCAAAATGCCAAGGCGCAAAATATGCCGAAGGATAATATTGATAAAGCTATAAATAGGGCTACAGCCAGTGATGTAGAAAACTACACGGAAATTACTTATGAAGGTAAAGGACCGCATGGCGTGTTGGTGATGGTAGAATGTGCTACTGATAACAGCGTGCGCACTGTGGCCAATGTACGTTCTTATTTTAATAAAGCCGGTGGTGGCGTGGTGCCCAATGGCTCTTTAGAATTTATGTTTGACAGAAAAGCCGTATTTGAATTAGAATTAAATTCGGATATGGATACCGATAGCCTAGAGCTAGAACTTATAGATGCCGGTTTGGAAGAAATTGAAAGTGATGATGACGCTTTATACTTGTATGCTGATTGGACCAACTTTGGCAACATGCAAAAAGCGTTGGAAGGCATGAATATTGAACCAAAAAAAGCTACTTTACAACGCTTTGCAACCACTCCTGTACATTTTACAGAAGAGCAACAAGCAGACATAGACAAGATGCTGGAAAAGATTGATGATGACGATGATGTGCAGGCCGTTTATACCAATGTGGAATAGTAAATTTTTGGAGCAAAACAATACGATTTACAAATTTGTAGATAGCCTTAATTAGCGTAAGTATTCATGAGTTTAGAGGAAGACATAAAACAGAAAAAGTTTCAAAGTCAGCACCAAAAAGCCGGTATAAACATTATATATACCTATAACTTTTTGAGTGAAAAAATGCGTGAGCATTTTTCGGCACATGATCTTACGCAACAGCAATTTAATGTGCTTCGTATTTTGCGCGGTAGTAACCCTAATCCGTTAAGCACCTTACAAATACGAGAACGAATGCTCGATAAAATGAGCGACACCAGCCGAATAGTAGATCGCCTATTAAAAAAAGAACTGGTTTCTAAACAAGTGTGCGGCAACGACAAACGATTGGTAGATGTGTGTATTACCAAAAATGGTTTGAAGTTATTGTCAAAAATGGATCGCTCTGAAATGGATCTATCTCAAACTATGGCTAATTTAACGGAAATGGAGGCTAAAGAATTAAATAGATTGTTGGATAAGGTGAGGGAGTAGGTTAGTTAGGAGTTAGGAGACCACAGTCGATTGACCACAGACGATAATCGATAGATTAAAAAGTTGGAGGAATAGTCGGGAGTAAGGAGCTTGCCCTCCAATGGTTGGTTAGAAGAACCACAGCTGCGGAGCGATTTAATAGCGTGTGCCATGCAAGAAAAATAGTTGGAAGACCCGAGCCCTTCGGAGGGATGGTTGGGAGGCTAGGAAAATGAAACTAAGCTCTCCTCACTGCTAGTGCTAATTTGCAATCCGTGTTTTAAAAGACAAAGCATATTAACTGTAAAGTTTGAGCATCTAAAAGAGTAACATGAGTAATACCTACGGTGATGAGGGAATTGTGTGGACACGCTTTATAAAAGTTCGCCAGCTGAGGAATTGCAAAAACTTCGGAACTATCTACTTTAATCGCAATGGGGCGTGCATCAATTTTGGGAGGTGGTATTACAATTAAAATAGATTTTAATGAAAAAAATGAATAATTCTTTAATGATATTATTTGTATTTCTGGCTTTAGGGTGCGGAAGGCTAGAAAATACTGAAAGCGATACAACAAATACTGAAACGTCAAAATCTGTATTTCCAATAAATAATTCTAATTCAGAAATGCAATTATTTGTGATTGCTGATTCCATAAGTATATACGTTCCAACTAATTGGGTCAAAGTTGACGGTTACGAGGTTTTTGCAATAAAAGCAAATTGTAATAAACCATTTTGCGAAAATTTAGCAGTAACTTTATTAGATGATGCTGATAGGTTCACAAAAATGGAATTAGCCGAAATGTTTCATGAACAATCTTTAAAGAGTTTTAATAACTTTAAGCTTATAAACAGTAAAGCTGAGAACATAGATTCTACAGAACTTTCTTTTGATTATACATTAACAGCAAATAGTTTAAATCTAGGAGGAACCACCTATATGTTCATAAGAGGTAAGAAGGCCGTGGTTTTCACGTTTATGGGATACAATGGCGAAAATGGTGAATACCATGTTATACGAAAAGTAATTTCTGAGATTTTAAAGTCAGTAAGTTTTAAAGGATAATATTGTTTTAAAGGATAATAATGTTTTAAAGGATAATAATATTTTTCCACCGAAATTGTCATTTCTAAATTGGAAAAAAATTAATTCTATTGATAGTTAGGGTCTTCTCACTGCTAGCGCTAATTTGCAATCCGTGTTTTTAAATAACACGCTTTATAAAAGCACTGCTTGTTGATAACCTAAGTTCGATTAATACTAAAATGAATTAGGCTAATAATCAACAGTTTAATAACTCTAAAGCATCAAGCCAGCCCCCTAAATCCCTACTGCTAAAGCAGCATTTTGAACAAAAGGGGGACTTTAGCTGCACGTGTAGCTAAGCACTCTTCGTGATTTTGGGGGCTTCAAAGGAGTTTAGATACTCATTTTTAGTCAGATATAAACCGAAACCAGATTAATACTTAATACGCTACTGCAAAGCATATTGACTTTAAAGTTTGAGTTCGATTAATACCAAAATAAATCAATCTGATAGCTAGTGGTTTAATAGCTCAAAAACAACAAGCGAGCCCCCCAGGGGGAGTTTAGCTGCATGTGTCGCTACTCCCCGCCTTGGCGGGGCTGGGGGGCTTTAAGAAGTTTAGATGCTCATATTCAGTTATATAAAAATCGAACTCAGGTTGTAAAGTTTGAGTATCTAAAAGAGTAACATGAATAATACCTACGGTGAAGAGGGAATTGTGTGGACATGCTTTATAAAAGTTCGCCAGCTGAGGGGAAAGACTGCCAAAAATGAACGAAGATCTACTAGTTGAAAGAAAATCAAAAAAAAACACTCCACACCTCACAAAGTTAGAAGAGCGCATTTTATTCAACCAATTAACAAATTAACTAATCAACCAGTTAACTATTTAACAAATCAACTACCTACCTACGCCTCGATAAATTCCTGCATTTCCGCTTGCAATTTTTTAGCTTCCACGGCTGCCTTTTCGGCAAAGTCTGTTTCCGCAGAAGCGTAAATTACACCGCGCGTAGAGTTTATCAATAAACCAACATCAGTAGAAATTGCTGCTTGTTGCATTACCTCTGCAACGCTGCCGCCTTGTGCACCCACACCCGGCACCAATAAAAAATGATTGGGAATTTTTACGCGTACCTTTTGCATGTACTCAGCTTTAGTTGCACCTACCACAAACATGGTGTTTTCAGCAGTGCCCCAACTAGCTGTTTTACTAAGTACTTGCTCAAATAAATTTTCATTAGGCGTAGGTAAAAACTGAAAATCAGCAGCTCCTTGATTAGAAGTTAGACCTAACACAATAGCCCATTTATTTTTATACTCTAAAAATGGCGCTACCGAATCTTTGCCCATATATGGGGCTACCGTAATACTATCAAAACCCAAAGTATTGTAAAAAGCTTCGGCATAACGCTTGGCTGTATTGCCAATATCGCCACGTTTGGCATCGGCTATGGTAAAATGATTTGGGTGTTTTTCGTTTAAATAGTCAATGGTTTTTTGCAAACTTTGCCAGCCTTTTAAGCCGTAAGCTTCATAAAAAGCAATGTTTGGCTTATAGGCTACACAGTATTTAGCCGTTGCATCAATAATGGCTTTATTAAAACTAAAAATAGGATCTTTTTCCTTTAATAGAAAACTAGGAATTTTATCTAAATCAATATCCAAACCTACACAAAGGCAGCTTTGCTTAGTTTTTATTTGGTGAATTAACTCCGCTCTATTCATGGCTTATACTTCTGAACCTTCTTTAAGGCGTTCGGTATTTTCGGCTAGCATCAATTCATCTAAAAACTGCTGAATTTCACCGTTTAAAACCTCTGGTAAATTATACACCGTCATGTTAATGCGGTGATCTGTAACTCTACCCTGTGGGTAATTATAAGTTCTAATTTTAGCCGAACGGTCGCCACTGCTTACCATAGTTTTACGTTTGCTGGCAATAGCCGCATTGTGCTTGGCTAATTCTTGCTCATATAGTTTTGTACGCAGCATTTGCATAGCCAATTCACGGTTAGCAAGCTGTGAGCGCTCTACTTGACACACCACCACAATTCCACTTGGCCTATGTGTAAGCTGCACTTTGGTTTCTACCTTGTTTACGTTTTGTCCACCTGCACCACCGGAGCGCGAAGTTTGCAAATCAATATCAGCGGGGTTTAAGTCAACATCTACTTCTTCAGCTTCGGGCAACACCGCTACTGTGGCAGCAGAAGTATGTACTCTTCCTTGCGTTTCCGTATCAGGCACACGCTGTACGCGATGCACTCCTGATTCAAATTTTAACGTACCATATACATCTTCGCCAGAAACTTCTAATATCACTTCCTTGTAACCACCTACGGTTCCGTTACTTACATCCATTACTTTTAAGCTCCAGCCTTTTTGCTCGCAATAGCGCGTGTACATTTTGTATAAATCTCCGGCAAATAAAGAGGCTTCATCACCACCTGTTCCCGCTCTAATTTCCAGCACCGCATTTTTGGCATCCTCCGGATCTTTAGGAATAAGCATCCAACGAATTTTCTCTTCCAAAGCCTCTAATTCCGGCTCTTTTTCTTCTAACTCCATTTTAGCCATATCCTTAAAGTCTTGGTCTTTTCCGGTGGATAAAATCTCTTTGGCTTCATCAATATTAGATTGGATTTCCATATACTTTTCACGTACATCTACCAATTCCTTCAAATCTTTATATTCACGCGTAAGCTTTACATAGCGCCTCTGATCTTTAATAATATCGGGCTGAATAATAAGGTCATTCACCTCATCATAGCGCTGCTTTATAGCGTTTAACTTATCTAACATTTTTGTTTTCTTGTATTAATTTCCGGAGTACTCAAACGTGCCAAACTCACTTTTAATAGTGAGTGCCGCTTTTCCTTTTCCTTCCTCTACTCTACCCACTATTTGCGCATCTACGGCAAAGCTTTTAGAGATTTCAATAATTTGATCCGCTACTGTTTCGTCACAGTAAATTTCCATGCGGTGCCCCATATTAAACACCTGATACATTTCTTTATAATCGGCTCCGCTATTTTCTTGTATCAACTTAAATAAAGGCGGTACCGGAAAAAGGTTATCCTTTATCACATGTACATTTTCTACAAAATGCAATACCTTGGTTTGTGCACCACCACTGCAATGCACCATTCCATAAATACCGTTTTCTATTTCAGAAAGTACTTTTTTAATAATTGGCGCGTAGGTTCTAGTGGGTGATAATACCAATTTGCCAGCATCCAAAGAGCTACCTTCCACTTTATCCGTTAAACTTTGCTTACCACTATAAACCAGTTCTTCCGGCACTAAAGCATCAAACGATTCTGGATATTTCTTAGCCAAGTCTTTATAAAAAACATCGTGGCGGGCGCTGGTTAGGCCATTGCTACCCATACCACCGTTGTATTCCTTTTCGTAAGAAGCTTGCCCAAAAGAAGCCAAACCTACTATTACGTTTCCGGATTTTATATTGGCATTATTAATTACATCCGCACGTTTCATTCTGGCTGTTACCGTACTATCCACAATAATGGTGCGCACCAAATCACCCACGTCAGCGGTTTCGCCACCGGTATGTACAATATCTAATCCCCATTTTGCCAATGCTTCAATTAGCTCTTGTGTACCTTCAATAATGGCTTTAATAACCCCTCCGGGTATTAAGTTTTTATTTCTACCAATGGTGCTAGAAAGTAAAATAGGCTCATGCACCGCTCCAACGCAAAGTAGGTCGTCAATATTCATGATTAATGCGTCTTGCGCGATGCCTTTCCACACGGATATATCGCCCGTTTCTTTCCAGTACATATAGGCCAAAGACGATTTTGTACCCGCTCCATCTGCGTGCATAAGCAAACAATGGTCTTTACTTCCCGTAAGGATATCCGGAATTATTTTACAAAAAGCCTTTGGGTACAAACCTTTATCCATGTTTTTAATGGCGGCATGTACTTCTTCTTTTTGGGCGGAAACCCCTCTTTTACTATATCTGTCGGTATTCATATTGCAAAAATAAAAAGCGCCCCGAGCCTAAGGCTTACGGAGCGCTTCAAATATTTAAAAAATAAGCTACTTGGTCTTAATCCAAAGGCCTGGCGCTAAATCTTTGTCTTTTAACTCAGGATTCAAATCTTCAAGTGTATCGTCATCCATATCCAGTTTTTTGGCAATCATTTTAAAACTGTCCTCTCTAAACTGTACTTGGTAATGACTTTCATCCCATTTGGAGTAATCGCCATCTTTTTCCACTTTAAGTTGAAGTCCTTCAAACGGACGCACACCGCGCAAACCTCCGTTAATTTCCTTTAAATCTCTGATATTAATATTGAATTTACGCGCTACAATACCTAGACTTTCACGATCTTTTAAGATATAGATTTCTCCGGGCGGTGTTTCTTCATTTGCTTTTTTATCCAATATATCTTTTGGATTTACCGCATTTGCTTTTAAGCCTTCACCATCAGCCGGCACATAATCATCACGCAGTACTTTAAAGTCTGTACGTCTGTTAATTTGATTGGCTACTTCAAATTTCTCAGCAGATAATTTTGTGATGAAAGCTTCCGTTAGTCTATCTCCAGCTTTAAATTGATCAGAACCATATCCTTTGTAATTTTCAGGAATTACAAAAGGCTCTGTTTCACCCATACCACGCGCTACTAGGCGAGCAGCATTAATTCCTTTCTTAATTAAATAGGCAACCGTAGAATCTGCTCTGCGCTGAGATAAATCATTATTGGCCGCATCCGTTCCTCGGTAATCTGTGTGCGAACGCATTTCAATTACAATGGTTGGGTTGGTATTTAAAATGGCCACCACACTATCTAAAGCAACCTTTGCTTTAGGAAGAATTTCAGCTGAATTCAAATTAAAAAATACATCCGGTAATACAATTGGCACATCAATAGGCTCAAGCACTTTATTTACGGTAACGGTATTCAAAAACTGATTGTCCGATGGTACGTACTCAAAACTGGTAAGTGGTACACCAATGGTAGTGGTATTAGAAGTACTTGATAAAAATTTCTTTTTCTCAAAAGTTAATTGATACTGTACATCTTGCTTAATTTTTGATTTGTCAAAAATGTAAAACCCATCCTTATCTGAAGTTTGCACCACGCTAGTACCATCACTACCTTCAATGCGTACGGTGGTTTCAGGTATTGGAAGCCCGGTTTTGCTACTAGTGATTACCCCTCTAATATTAAACACCAAAGGCGTTTTTAATACGGCATAAATATCATCATTACCATCGTTTCGGTTACTGCTTAAGTAACCAATTTTATCACCACCCGGTTGAAAAACTAAACCAAAATCTTCTGAATTTGAATTGATAGGGCTGCGCATATTTTCTGCTTTAGCGCCCGGTTCAGGAAGACCATCTTCGCCCATTTTAATTCTAAAAATATCTTGTCCGCCCATACCCGGTAATCCGTTGCTAGAAAAGTACAGGTGTCCGTCATCATGCATAAATGGATAATATTCCTCACGAGAAGTATTTACCGCAGGCCCTAAATTTTTAGGTGTATTCCAAGTTTTACTTCTTCTATCATAGGTGGTCATAAAAATATCATGCTCGCCTTTGGTAGAAAACTGATCGGAAACAAAATATAAAAACTTATCATCTGGCGAAAGCGAAGGCTGACCCACGTTGGCCATAGTATCGGTCCCTATAATTACACGTTCTGGAGCACGCCACGTTGGCCCTTGTTGCTGTGTTATATAAATACCACAGATGTATTCTTCGCTACCCTCCGGCTGCACACAACGGGTAATAAATAATTCTTTTTTTCTACTATCATAAGCCGCCATACCCTCGTGCGCCTTAGTGTTTACAAATTCCTCATCAAGCAATACAGGTGTACTCCATTTCATTTCTGCCGGACTGATTAAATCTTCTTCATCATCACTACCACCTCTTCTTCTACTGCGCGTTTTACGTTCGGCAGTGGTAATAAATAAATCCATAAATTCTTCACCTGTCCAGCCATCTTCTTTACCACCGGTGGCTTCCTCTCGGTTAGAGGTGAAAATCAATACATCATTTTCACGCATTTTACCGCCAAAAGTTATCCCAAAATCACGGCTACGAGAATTTATATCCTTCATATTATCTACCGTGTAACGGCTCGGTTCACTTTTCCAAGCTACCGCCTTTTTTACACTTTCAATACCTTCATCTGCTAACGGATCAGAAGGTGCTATTTTTTTATATTCTTGATATTCTACCAACGCTTCTTCGTATTCACCCTGCGCTTTTAGCATATCTGCGTAATACAATTGGGCAATAGCGTAATTTTTATTATCCAATTTGGCTGCTCGTTGGTAGTACCTTCCGGCATCTTTATATTCTTGGATGTTCTTGTAAGATTCCGCAAGCATAAAGGTAACTTCCGCTTTATCATCGCGGCCACGCACCTCTGTTAATGCTTTTTTTAATAGATCTATGGCAAAAGCAAATTCATTGCCTTTAAAGGCATCATAAGCTTTTTGCACTTTTTTATTTACCTTTTTTTCGGGATCTGTTTTGGTTGTTCCATCAGCATCATCGGAATTTCCTTGTGCCAAAAGTTGGTTGGAAGTAAAACAAAAAATCATTAGGCAAATGCCTAAGTGAAATATTCTCATAAGTATGATAATAAAGAATTGTGCTCTAATGCGCTAAAATAAGCAAATATTTGAATTGAAAAAATTGTATTGCGATGCAAAAAACTCAACCTTTATGCGGTTTTATAGCCTATATAAAAGTAAAAAAACCGCTGTAAAATTATGAATTCTACAGCGGCTTTATCATTTGGCTTTTAGTAGGTTATTACTTACTAAAAAGTAATTCGCGGTACTTTGGCAACGGCCACATTTCATCGTCTATTAGTATTTCTAACTTATCGCACTCGTATCTTATTTTTTCAATAAACGGTACAATTTGCTCGCAATAGCCAATCGACATTTCGCGCATATCCTCTAATTGATTCAATTTTTTACGCGTTTCTATCATTTCCGTTTTGCACGAAATAATGGCTGAAATACGCTCGCTGATCTCTTCAATCATATCCATTTGCTCTTTTGCCAATTTTTTAAACACCTTGGCATCAAACAAATCTTTTAGCCCTTTTACATTGCGAATTAATCTGTTTTGGTAGTTGATAGCCGTAGGTACAATGTGGTTTCCGGCAATATCACCCAATACTCTAGATTCAATTTGGATTTTATTTTTATACTCTTCCAACATTATTTCATGGCGCGCTTCTACCTCCACGTGGCTCATTACACCTTGCTTTTGAAATACGCTAAAAGCAGATTTACTTACGTAGAAATCTAAAGCATGGGGTGTGGTTTTCACATTATTTAAGCCTCTCTTTTTAGCCTCTTCTACCCATTCATCTCCGTATCCATCACCTTCAAATCGTATTGATTTACTGGCTTTTATATAATCTTTAAGTACTTTAAAAATTGCTTCATCACGCTTTAAACCACCATCGATATGCGCATCTACATCAATTTTAAATTCTTTAAGCTGAGCAGCTACAATGGTGTTTAAAACCGTCATTGGTTGCGCACAGTTGGCAGTAGAACCCACCGCTCTAAACTCAAATTTATTTCCTGTAAAGGCAAAAGGTGACGTACGGTTACGATCGGTATTATCCAATAATATTTCCGGAATTTTACCTACTACGTTTAACTTGATATCGGTTTTTTCTTCGGGAGTCATTTTACCACCTTCCAACTTTTCTAATGTATCAAGGGTGTTGCTTAAATGGCTACCAATAAATACAGAAATAATGGCTGGTGGTGCTTCATTAGCTCCCAAGCGATGGTCGTTTTCTGCGGAAGCAATGGAGGCTCTCAGCAAATCGGCATTATCATGCACCGCTTTAATGGTGTTTACAAAAAAGGTTAAAAACTGTAAGTTGCTTTTAGGATTTTTACCCGGGCTTAATAAGTTTACACCGGTATCTGTAGCCAAAGACCAGTTATTGTGCTTGCCACTTCCGTTTACCCCTTTAAAAGGTTTTTCATGCAACAAAACTTTAAGATAATGACGGCTAGCTACACGGTTCATCACATCCATAATTAAGGAGTTATGATCTACCGATACGTTTGCTTCTTCAAAAATTGGTGCTAACTCAAACTGACAAGGGGCAACTTCATTATGACGTGTTTTTACCGGAATGCCCAATAAGTAACACTCATATTCCAACTCACGCATAAACATACGGGCGCGGTCAGGAATAGCACCAAAATAATGATCGTCTAATTGCTGGCCTTTTGCAGGAGCATGACCTAATAAGGTACGTTGCGCCATTACCATATCAGGACGTGCTTGGTGTAAAGAAGAATCAATTAAAAAATATTCTTGCTCCCAACCTAAAGTGGAACTTACCTTTTTTACATTTTTATCAAACATTTGACAAACAGCCGTAGCTGCTTGATCTACTGCTTGCAAGGCCCTAAGCAATGGTACTTTATTATCTAAAGCCTCTCCTGTATAGGATACAAATACGGTAGGAATACAAAGTGTGCGCCCCATAATAAATGCAGGGCTAGTAGGATCCCAAGCGGTATAACCTCTTGCTTCAAACGTGTTTCTGATACCACCATTTGGAAAGCTAGATGCATCTGGTTCTTGCTGTACTAAAAGGCTTCCTGTAAATTTTTCTATGGCACCACCACTGCCATCTTGTAAAGGTTCAAAAAATGAATCATGCTTTTCTGCAGTTGCACCTGTTAAAGGCTGAAACCAGTGCGTATAATGCGTAGCATTTTTAGATAATGCCCATGATTTCATTCCAGAAGCTACTTGTTCCGCTGTTTCGCGGTCAATTTTACTGCCTTTATCAATAGCGCTCATCACGCTTTTAAAAGCATCAGGCGTCATGAAGTCATTCATGGCCTTTTTATTAAATACATTTTTACCGAAAATTTCTGACACCTTAGTGTCGCCCATATCAAAGTGCACGGGTTGGCGTTTTACGGTTTCTTGAATTGCTGCAAATCTTGTTGTAGGCATATTTTATTTTTTTTGCGAAGATAGGTATTGAACCCCCTTCAACTAAAAATAAAATAATAAAAATTAATTACACCCCTATTTTTACAGGGTAGTTTAAAATAAAAGATAAACATATACGAGATACGCCCCGAATAAAAGCGCTCCTTCCACTCTTGAAATTTTTCCTTTGGTAAACCATACCATAAAAGGGTATAGCAATAAGCTAAAACCGATGAGTATGGGAAAATCAAAACTTAATAATGCCTCACTACTAATAGGAATATCTATAAACAAGCCTGTAATACCCAAAACAGCCAAAATATTAAAGATGTTGGAGCCAAGAAGATTTCCTAAACTCAATTCCTGCTCGCCCTTAAAGGAAGCTACCATAGAAGCAGATAATTCAGGCAATGAAGTACCGATAGAAACTACGGTTAAACCAATTACTCTTTCTGAAACTCCCCACACGGAGGCGATGCTTATGGCACCGGTAACTAATAAATCTGAACCAAATTTTAGCGCTGCAATGCCGCCAAGTAAAAAAAGTAAAGCGGCTGTAATAGACAAACGTTTTTTAGGCGTTTCTAACTCCATTTCTTTTGCCTTGGTTTGCTTGCGCGATGATTTTATTTGGTACACGTTGTACCCAATTAGTACCAACACTAGTAAAACGGCTTCGTAAAATTCGAGCCCATTATCAAAATAGATGCATACAAAAAGTAGCATGGTAACGCCCATCATTATAAACCAGTCCTTTTTATAGGTGGTTTCTTTTACAGCAATGGGAAACACTACGGCTGTTAAGCCCAAAATTAAGGAGATGTTGGCAATGTTGGAACCGATTACGTTTCCGAAAGAAATATCAGAATAGCCATTAAGGGCCGCTTCTAAACTTACCAAAAGCTCCGGTGCGCTGGTTGCAAAGGAAACAACCGTCATCCCTACTACTAAAATGGAAATTTTTAATCTAAGCGAAATCTCTACGGAAGCGCGTACTAGAAAATCTCCCCCTAGCAAAAGCAATACAAATCCACCTAAAAGGTATAAGTAATCCATTATAAATCTAGGTTTCGCTTAATGGAACCGGAAATACTTTTAATCTCCTCCTTCCCTTTTTCGAAATCTTTTTTAAGATTGCTTACATCTTTACTATTACTGGTAGAATTGTTTATTTCTTGCTTAATATCATTGGCTGCATTGCGCACTTCTTTTATTCCCTTACCTAAACCTCGTGCTATTTCCGGAATTTTATCTGCACCAAACAGCATTACTACTATTAGTAATATAAATATGATTTCTCCACCACCAATGCTAAACATAAGTACCGCTTTTATCATTCTGCGAAATTACGGAAAAGCCAAATGCTTACAGCGAGAATTGCGTATAAAAAGAAAACCCGCCTTGGTTTCCCAAGGCGGGCTTTCCCCCTTATTTCTAATATACTAATAACAAACTCCCTACTTCTTAATTACTTTACGCATAGTTGTCATACTACCGGAAGTTACTTCCAGCATATAAACACCTCCCGCTAGTTTCTCAAGATTTAGTTCCATATTCATAACGTCTCCTGCAGCACTTTTGGAAACACGCATTACTTCTTTTCCGCTTAACTCAAGCAAGCGTACGCTTGCTTCGCTACCCAATACACTAAAGCTTACGCTTACTGATGTACTAGTAGGATTAGGATAAATTGATAATGAACGACCCAATGCATTTTCTGCAAGACCGATACCATTTACTGCATTTGTAACAGTAGCTGTTCCACATGCGTTAGTAATGGTTAATGTAATTACATAATTACCACCTGCAGCGTAGGTATGACTAGGATTAACACCGGTTCCGGTAGTTCCGTCACCAAAATCCCAAGCGTAGGTAATACCTGCACCTGTAGAAGTAGCGGCATTAACCGTAACTGTTAAACCAACTGCCTGAGCTACTGTAAACGCTGCGGTAGGCGCACCTTGCGTACCAATAGTAAGTGCAAATGGCCCTGTTGGTAAGAGCGTATCTCCTTTACAGATATTAGTTATGTACACATCATACGTAGTGCTAGCCATACCGGTAGTAAAGTTAAACGTACTGTCATTAATTACTAATGAACCTCCCATACGTGGGGTACCGGATGGTACTACGGTTACAATACTTGAATCTCCGGCACCAATCCAATTTAAGGTTACATCATTACAACTAGTAACGGTGCTAGTAAAGGCGCTTGGCACTGCGCAGCCTAAGTTTACTAATACCGTAACGGTATCACGTAAAGTACCGCATACGCTGGCGTAAGTAGCAATGTATTGGTAACGACCTGAAGTTGTAAAAGGACCAACCACTGTTTTAGGTGTAGTGCTTATGCTCGTACCATTTAGTATCCAATCAAAACCGGTTATGTTAGCAGGAGCCGGAACAACAACATTTAGATTTACAATATTAGGATCTTGTGTTGCGGTTGCAGAAGAAATCAACCAACCTGTGGCGCTATTAACATCAGGACCTTGTAAACGTATTCCACATGTACCACTACCTGTACCAGGAGTTCCACCCGACCACATAGAAGTTGATACACCCGCGCTAGCATCAAAAACATAAGCCAATCCATTACTAGGATAGCCAACAGCATCAATGATACTTCCTGACGGATCCTTTAATATAACACCCTGCCCACTCGCAGACTGCCAATCTAAAGTATTACCACCAGAACCATCGTAAAAAAAGTTTGATGGACTAGCAGTTGCCGCGCGCATTGAGAAAATCGCTGTTCCGTTAGGTCCGACCACTGTTCCCGAAGGGAAAGTTATAGTACCAATAGGGGCTGCACCAGTAGTATTCCACTGCTCAAAGGTATATCCCGCTAAGCTAGAACCAGGTATTCCCGTAATTTCAACATGCTCATCAGAAGTATGCCATGCTGGCCATCCACCCGCAGGAGCTCCAGTTGTAGTTTTAAAATGCATTATTTCAGTAAAATGAAAACCACCACCACCAAACAATATTGATTTAGTTTCAATATCTACGGTAGTTGTATTGTTAGTAACCAAAACTACTGTATCCGGTTGAGCATCAAAAATTCCATTAACAATAGCTGAAGCCGTATTCTTAAGTGTATCATTTATGGCTGTTAAGTTTACACTATTAGGCGCAATAAAGGCCGTTAAGTTATAAGTACCTACTGCTGACATATTGATACCCGAAACACGTACGTTTAAAGTACCGTTTAAAGCAACCGTACCCGTATTTACTATAAAGGTGCCAGTAGAATTAATAGGCCCTGCAACATTATAACCTATGGTTAACGTGTTGGCAGCAAAGTTTTTGGCTGCTCCAATGGTGTTTGCTATGGTTACTACAAGTGTATCATTGGTAGTTAAGCAATTGCTTTTTCTATCAAATCTTGCTGCAGTAAGGGCAATATCATCCGTTACCGGAGAATACTCATCAGCACCCATATCTACGGCTGGCGCTCCTAATGCCGGACGCACATCACCATCAATATCAGTAAGAACACCTAAAGTATTTACACCTTTATTGTTAGCCAATACACCAAGTAAATGAAAATCTGTTTGGCTTACCACACCAACGCTACCCGCTACTGAATTTTGGTTAAACAACGGTCTAGCTGTTTTCCAAGCTGCTAAGCTGGCAAATGCAGAACCTGAATAAGCAAAATTTGAAGACACAGTGGTATCATAGGCATTATAGTCAAGGATACTTGCCAATGGAGGGGTTACAAAATATATTGCATACCCGGTAGTATTACTAGTTCCGAATACGTTGTTGCGTATATCCAGCCTTCTATTTGTTCCTGAACCATACAAACCTCTACCACCTAAATAAGAGTTGTGATAAATGTTGGTGTTTCGCATATTAGATATCCACATACCATAGGTACTTCCATCCATCATGTTGTTCACAATGTTTGTATTAGTAGTAGTATCGGTAAAGTTGCTATTAAACACATACGCTCCGTAAATAGCATTGTACACCTTGTTTTTTCTAAGCTCAAGTCCATCAGTATATCCATGGTAATGGGCATAGTTAATCGTGTTTCTTAAACCAAGGCTCATATCGTTACCAACATCGGCAACGCTATCCATTCCATACGTATATATACCGTAGTAATACTGATCTCTAAACGTGTTGTTAGAAATATTTACGTTTCTACCGTGCTGCGTAAAAGATGGCCCGTAAACGGATACACCATAATAACCACCATTAATTTCACAATTTGTGATAGTTAAACGGTTGGTATTATTACCAGAACCTGTGGCAGAAGTTGGCGAACTAGATGCAGCAAAAGCAGCCTCACCAAAAGCGGTGGTTGTTCTGCTTGCTTCAATTCTACAATTGTTAAACGTATTGTGGTTTGCCTCATTAAATAAACGTACAGCAATACCGCTGGTAACTACGAATGCAATATTGTTGAAAGTAACAAAATCAGCACCATCTAAACCTAAACCGGCTATTACGTTTCTATTGCTAGCATTACCATTAATTGTAATACGATTTACCACACTTGCACCGGGAATGGAGCCAATGGTAATTGGTGAAGTTCTGGTAAATCCCGCAGCTAAGTTAAACGTAACAGGGGCGCTAATACCGCAACTGTTCATTGTTCTTACGGCACTATCAAGCGTTGCAAAGTTACGTGCACCTGCGGTGCCACCAACGGTATAGATACCTGATAAACTAGACAGACATGGCGTACAGAAAGTTAATGGGCCTATTACGGGTGGTGCATTAGGAATTGTAGAAGTACAATTTAATCTAATATACACATCATAACAGCTGTTTGGCTGCAAGCCACTAAGCACTCTGTTTGTACTAGGTGCCGGTACGGTAACAATTATGCCGGTACCAGAACCTTGGGTAAAGCCAGTTGGGCCATACTCAACAGTAAGTGGTGTAGTAGTAGCACCCCAATTTACCGTAGCTGCACTAGAAGTAACTGTATTTACAACAACATTACTTAAACCAGTACAAGGAGCACCCGTAAATTCTAAAGCACCTGGGTCAGGAGTTATTGGCCTAACAGCACCGTTGATATCCAAACTTACCGTAGCTGTAAGGTTTGCACCCAAGTTATTGAAACTTAAAGACTGTGGCGTATAATCTCCCGTAGTTGGTGATACAAAATAAGGTCTTCCGGAAGCGGAGTTTGCATCATTAGTTGTAGCAATTTTCCAAGCACCTAAGTTTGCGATTGTGCCAGAGCCATAGTATCCAAAATTAGCGGTAAGCGGACCTTTGAAGTAAGCATTGTTAGAAAAGTTATAGGCGCTAGAAGCGGTACCTATGTAAATGGTATAACTGGTTGAACCGCCTGCTTTATCTACAGCAACTAGGTTATTTCTAAATTCTAAATCAACACTTGTACCTATCATATATACACCACTTACAATACCAAAAGTATTGGCAGCAGGAGCTGCATCAATCATGGCAATGGTATTATGTAAGAATTTGGTGTTGCTAGAAGAAGATATATACAAACCGTAGGCTGTTCCACCATTATTCAAATCATAAATCATGTTGTTGGCCACCAAGTTTGGTTTTGCGCTAGTGCCAGACCATGAAGTAACATAAATACCGTAAGCTGCAGAGGTAGATGCGGTAACAGCACCTGCACTATTAAAAATACGGTTACGTGTAATTCTTGAATTACTACTAGCACCTGATGCGAAAACGCCACCGAAGGTTGAAATAGTAGTTCGGTTAGGTCTTGACATACTATTACGCGTTACCGTAACACTATCTTGAGAAAACACGTAAATACTGTATAAATATTGATCCTGTAAAATATTTCTTTCCGCATAGTTTCCTTTTGCAACATCAGTGCTACCACTATACATAGATAAACCATAGTAACCTCCGTTAATTCTGTTGCCTATAAAGCGGTTGTTATTACCAGATACTCCAAAGAAAGTTGCACTGCTGCCACCACCTGAAAGAGAAATACCAACAAAGTTAGAACTAGTAGAACCCTGTGTAACATTAATTGTGTTTCTAGTAATTATGTTGTTGTTGGCACTATTAAACATAGCTATACCAAAACCGTACTCACTAAAAGAGGTAGAATTTATAGCCGCATTGATAGTTAAACTGTCAATAGTTGTAAAATCGGTTCCATCCATAATAATTACGCCACGCTCTCCAGAATTTGTAGAGGTAAAATTGATGGTATTACCATTACCATTAATGGTTAAGGTATTAGCCGCGCTAGAACCAGGTACTTGACCTAATTTAAACTGCTCATTGAATGGTGATTGGCCAGCAGCTACAAGAACGTTAACCGGGCCGCACATACCATTATTCATTAAGGCAGTACCTAAAGCACTAAAAGTAGTAAAGGTAGAATCGTTAACCGGGCCTGCTTGGTTTACATATAAGTTTCCTGAATAACCAGGGCGTAAGGTTGTACTTCCGCTATTGTTGGCAGGATCTACATCTACACCTGGGCCTATGCCTGTAATGCTTGCAGAAACTAAGGTGTTTGCACCAGCCGTTAATGGAATAGAAGAAAGTGTAATGGTATCACTTCTACCGGTAGAAAATACGGTAGTAACCGGTATTGGCGTTTGTGCAACACCATTAATAGACCAATTTAAAGTAAGTGAAGTAACGGTATCAGTACCGATATTTTGCAATACAACACCTACTGAAGTAGTGCCACCACAACTAAAGCCACCAATACCGTATAGAGTATTAACGGTCATATCTGGCCCTGGAGGCGGAGTAAATTCCCAAACACCCGGATCAGGGAAAGCCCCTCTTATGTTTCCACCAAAATCAGTTGCAACAATGCTGTTTAAGTTTAAACCGATGTTATTAAAGTAAGCAGCCGTTGGTTTGTAGTTAGTTCCTGCATCAAATAAAGGATTTCCAATTTCTGAGTTTGCATCACCGGAAATAGCCGTTTTCCAATCTGCAAATGTGTTTCTATTAGAGGTAAGATAGCCGAAATTTACGTTTGCAGCCGTACCTATTTGAGGCGCGTAATATGCGTTGTTATTAAAGGTAACGGTAGAAGTAGCCGTACCTAAATAAAGTAAATGTTGTTGCCCTGTTCCTCCCCTATTTAGCGATACTAAGTTGTTCCTAAACTGAATACGATCAGCCAAGGTAAGCTGGTAAAACATACGCGTAATACCCGTTCCACCATTGGTTGCATCATCTTCTATTAACGTATTGTGGTAATAGTTCCAACCATCAGAGCCTGCATTATAAATTAAATAGTGCGTTCCATTATTATAGTTTTGCGCTATAAGGTTGTTAAACACATTAGCCTCATCACCACCAAGGTTATCTGAATTTGTTTGATAAATACCGTAGAATATAGAAGTGGTGCTTGAACCTTGTTTAAACATATCATGAATCCAGTTTTCACTGATTTCTGTTTTACGGCTACGGCCTGATGTGAAAATTCCGTAACCGGTAGTGATATTGGTGCGTAAGCTGCGGTTGATATCCGTTTTTCTAATTAACATACTATCTTGACCAATGGTATAAATTCCATAAAAATGGAAATCATTTACCGTATTGTTAAGCATTACGTTTCCAGCGCTAGGAGTAAGTGTGCTAGAAGCAATAGAAATACCATAATAACCTCCAGTAACTGTAGAATTCTCAATACGGTTAAAATTATTACCAGCGCCTGCAATTGTAGCACTTGTTTGGCTTCCGTTTATTACGATACCGGCAAAAAATGTAGAAGTAACATCGGTAGGGATGAGTACTCTACAATTATTAATTACGTTGTTAGTAGCACCATTCAGCATGTTTACACCAAAACCAGCTACTGTACCTCCGCTTTTTATGTTTAAGTTGTTGATGGTTACGTAATCCGTTCCATCCATTAAAATTACTGCTCTATCGCCAGAAACAGTAGAGGTGAATTTTAGGGTGTCATTATTACCGTTGATGGTTAATCGGGCGTTTGGCCCCGCACCTGTTATACTACCCAATTTGAATTGCTCATTATAGGATCCAGAGCCGGCAACTACGTTTACTGTAACGTTTCCACTTAAACTACCACAAACAAGTGCTGTGGATAAATCAGTAAAGTTTTGAAAGTTAGTAGCTGATACCGGAGCATTTTTATTTATGGTGTACGTACCGGAAAGTCCTGAACCAATAGTATTTACTAAAACTGAGGCTGAGTTTGCACTAGCAGTACACGTTACCACAGCACGATAATACGTGTTAGCAGACACAGTAGCTACATAGGTTGATGCAGTAGCACCCGTAATGTTGATGAACGAAATGTTATCAGATGAAGATTGCCATTGTACAGTTTGACCCATTCCACTGGTATTGCCTGATAAGCTTAGTGTGGTAGTTCCGCCAACGCAAACCGTAGTTGCAGATGCATTAGCTGTGCCTGGTGTAGGAGGGTTTATACATGGGCCATTTAAGGTGTAGTTAACGCCACCAACCAATCCTCTTGGCTGAAAATCTAACTTTGGCATTGCACCACCATGTCCGTAAAGTAAACCTCCTACCGTTCCACCAGCACGTAATGTTACAGTGCTATTGGTAAATGTAGCGGGCGTAAGAGGTGTTGTACCTGACCCAGAATAACCCATTGATCCGGTTAAAACAACACCTATAATGCCATTGGCATTAATAATAATTGGTGTAGTTAGGGTAATAGTACCCGCACTAGTGGCATTAGCATTTGTAACTACCGCCCCTGCTTGATGCAACACCCAACCATTTGCGGTATTAACCGCCAAATCTCCAGATGCATCTAATGGAGCAGTTGCTGTTCCACCCTGTCTTGTCCATACATCACCGCTCGTAGTTCCAGCGTTGTAAGCGCACTGAAAGGAACCAATAGAAATTGAAGCGCTACTTTCGATTTCAAAAGCAACCGCGCTAGAACCGTTGTTATTGGCGTATGTAGTTAAAACCGTACCCTGTGCAAATACAGTTAAACTACTAACAACAAAACCAATAAGAAGTAAAACTCTTTTCATAAGGTTTTAAAAATTAAAATTGTTATTAAACTAAAAAAAAGGGAAAACCAATTCTGCTGAGGACTTAGCTTCAAGGAAAGTATTATCAATAGAACAAGCAAGTGTAGATATAAATTCAATGCTGTAATCACCTAGTTGGCAGTACACTATCAAATATTATAGTCGCGAGGGTCTAATCCTAAAGAAGTGTAGAAATTTTCTGAAGCAATAAATTGAAAATAACCAAATTGAATTTTTAGCGACTGATACGAAAAATAAAGTTGAGGTGTAAAAAAGTTGAAAGTTTGACTAATCGGCAATTAATTAAACCAAAAATAGATGTACAATTGTAAGAATATACTTACCTAATTTAGATTGAAGGTTTGTTAATTTTCCCAAACGACATTGCAACTTGTAAAAAAATCTCGCCAGCGTTGTTTATAACTGTAACGTGTGACATTATAACTGTAATTGATTAATTGATGAACACTTAAACTAAGCATAAGGCAGAATTGTGTATTTCAATCTTCAACATATGGTATGGAATGTGCCGTGCGGTAGGACTCATGCTGTAAGCTGACGGAAATCCTCACATTCTTAAATAAAAACCTAGGCTAAACATATTGAGTTTCACTCAAATATTACGTGTTATTCTATCTCCCAAATTTTCCGAAAGGGCTTAAAGTTAAAGCTGCTAAGGGAGCACTTTGTAGCTGTGCTGTACTAACATTTCATTTGCTAACGCTTTTCTCATTTTGATGGATACTTTCAAAGCGTATCTAGCTACCTTCAAAAAAAAATCCCCAAACACAGTAAACTGCATTTGGGGACTTCCCTATTTTAACGCTTTAATGCTGCGTTTTTTAACTAAACATGTTAGTTCTTAAGTAACCTACGCGTAGCTTTTAAATCTCCAGAGGAAATTTCTAGCATATATACTCCAGTAGCCAATTTAGAAATATCTAATTGTCCTGAATATTCACCGTAGATATTATCCTTGGTTACATGCAATACCTCTTTACCACTTAATTCTAAAATTCTGATACTTCCAGACGCATTTCCTAAACTGTTAAACATAATGTTTACCATCCCTGAAGTTGGGTTAGGATATACAGATACTGTTTGTGCCAGTGGATTTTCTCCTATGCTTACACTATTCGCAATCTTAGTAGTATCATCACTACCGCACGTATTGGTTACCGTTAGTTCAATATTGAATGTACCACCGGTGGTGTAGGTATGCGTTGGTGTTACTCCGGTTCCGGTAGTTCCATCTCCAAAATCCCAAGCGTAGGTAAGATTACTTCCAGTTGATGATGATCCATCAAAATCTACATTAAATCCATTAATTGCAGTAATGATATAATCAGCAACTGGCTTGCCCTCATCAGCTATACTGAAGGTGAAAGGACCTGCTGGGAAGGTGGTATCTCCTCCACAAATATTGCTGATGTACACATCGTAAGAAGTATTGGGCATTCCGGTGGTAACCGTAAACGTACTATCGTTTATAATTAAGTTACCAGCGGTTGGCGTACCTCCTGCCGGAGCAATTGCCACAATGCTTGAATCGCCTGCACCTGTCCAATTTAATACCACATCATCACAACTGTTTACAGTAGCTGCAAAGTTGGTAGGCGTTGGACAACCCGGAGTACCTACATTCACCACTATTGTAACGGTATCTGTTAAAGTACCGCAAACACCATTATAGGTAGCTACATAACGGAAGATACCTGAAGTTGTAAAGTTTGTTACAATCGTATCAGGACTTGTGCTATATGTGCTTCCATTAACTGACCAATCAAAACCGGTAACATTTACAGGTGCTGGTATCACCACTAGGTTGTTTACAATGTTTGGATCTTGAGGTGAGCTAGCAGAAGCAACCCAGCCGGTATTACTATTTAAGTCAGGGCCTTCTAATCTAATACCAAAACTATTGCCAGAGGTTGGAGGGTTACCACTATAATCAGCAGCTGTTACACCTGCTGCCGCTGGAAAAGTATAACTACTACCTCCTGCATAAGCTACAGCATCAACTATACTTCCACTTGCATCTTTTATAATTCTACCCGATGGTCCTGTAGAACCCCACGTTCCGGTGAACGTACCTGTTCCATGATAGTAAAAATCACTTGGACTTGGTACACTACCAGTCAACTGACCAACCGCAATAATGGCAGTCCCATTAGGACTCATTACTGTACCAGCTGGAAAAGTAAAGCTACTTGCCAAACCTGTATTCCACTGCTCTAAAGTATAGCCACCTAAATCTGATCCCGGAATACCCGTGATTTCTATATAATCATCTGCTCCAATATAAGCTGGTTTACCACCAGTTGGCGCCCCCGAAATACCTGCTAACGAGTATTGAGTAATTTCAGTTATATGAAATCCACCACCACCAAACAATGGTGAGCGTGTTTCAATTTCTACCGTATCAGTAGCGCTATTTACAAACACTACCGTATCAGGCTTAGCATTAAATAGCTCTCCAACGATGTCGGTACCTGAAATAATAAGGCTGTCATTAATAGCTGCAAGGTTAACTACATTCGGAATCAAATTAGCTATTACAGAATAGTTACCCGGTACTGACATATCAATACCTGGAATTCTTACTCTCAATGTGGCATTTAAAGCTAAAGTACCTGTATTAAGTATAAAAGTACCAGCTGTATTTACAGGGCCTGTTACACTATAATCAATAGATAAATTATTTGTGGCGAAATTTTTAGTTGCACCCAACGTGTTTTGAATTTCTACTACGATAGTATCATTAGTAGTTAAACAAGCGCTGTTTCTATCAAACTCAGCTGATAAAATACCTAAGTCATCCGTTACTGGTGTGTACTCATCCGCACCCATATCTACTACCGTAGAACCAGAAGCAGGACGAACATCACCATCGATATCGGTAAGGATACCTACGGAATTATCACCTGAATTATTAGCCAAACCTCCTAATAGGTGGAAATCAGTTGCACTTACCAAACCAACATTTCCTTGAACAGAATTTGCATTTTGAGTAGGAACGGCAGTTGTCCAAGCACCGAGCGTATTGTAAATAGTGCCAGACCAAGATGCAACGGCACCACCAGCGGTAGTATCATACGCATTATAATCTAACGTAGAATTTGCTGCTAACACTCCATTTACAAATATGGCTTGAAGCGTACCCTCGGCACCAAAAATGTTATTTCTAATATCAATATTAGAAGGAACACCTGAAAAATTACCAATATAAGCTCCTCTACCTCCAAATGCAGTATTATGAAATACATCCATACGCTCGCCAGTCTGCATCCATAAACCATAGGTAGAACCTTGTAGCATATTATTGGCAATCAACATCCTCCTTCCATTAGGAGAAGCTAAATTGATATTAGCAAGACTTAATCCATACGTAGCATTATAAGCTGTATTTCCAGTTACCTCAGCACCGTCAACGGATGAAAGGAAATAGCCATAATTAAACGTACTACGAAAGCCATTTACAGTATTATTTCTAATTTCAGCACTATCCGTTTGGAATACATATGCACCGTATGTATAAGTGTTATTAATCGTGTTATTTGTGAAAATAACTCCTCTAGGTCTTGCTGACGCTAAACCGTAAGAACTAAAAGCTGCCCATCCACCAATAAAGGTATTATTATCTACCACAAGATTAGTTACATGGTCTCCACCTGTAAATACACTAGTAGCTGAACCCGTTAAGGCAATGTTTGAATTTAAACTTGAAGTAGTTGCCTGATCACTTTCTAACGTACAGCCTTGAATGGTATTATTATTCGCTTGGTTATGGATACGAACATTGAAACCACTAGTTCTTCGTATATACATGTTATTCAACGTAACCCAATCACTACCATTTAATTCAAAACCACCAATCGTATCTGGGTTGATAAGATTACCGTTGAACGTAACGGTATTAACAGCACTAACTCCAAAAATGGAATTAAGAACAACTTGGTTATACGTTGTACCACCTGATAAATTAAATGTAACCGGACCGCTAACACCACAACCATTTAACTCCGCAATAGCAGAATCTAACGTTGCAAAATTAGTTGTACTTGGTGTACCACCGATGGTGTATGTTCCTGATAAGGCAGCCAAACAAGGCGTTTTAAACGTGATAGGCCCAACCCAAACTGAAGTACCATTTGGTGAACAATCAACTTGTACGTAAACATCGTAAAATGTATTTGGACTAAGACCACTAATACCAACTGGAAGCGTAGCGTTATTAACTATTGTTCCGGTACCTGAACCTTGAGTAAAGCCTGTAGGGCCAAATTCTACATTATAACTTGTTGCGCCAGTAGCTACAAGATCAATATCAGCCGTAGAAGACGTAATGTTAATTGCATTTAGTCCAGTAGGAGCCGGACAAGAAGGTCCATTTATAAAACTAATATCATCTAAACCATTATCACCAGCACAACATCCATTTGATATAGTGCGAAAACGCGCTTGTACAATTGTATTTGTGCTTGTAACATAAGGAGCCAAATTAATAATATACTGCGTGTATGGATCCGTTTGTGAAGTTTGCACACCAGCCTGATTTGTTTCAGATACTACACCTCTTATCCACTGTGTACCATCATGAATGTCTACAAAGAAATCACCCATTTGAGTTCCTAATCTATGTAAATAGAATTCTAAGGATGGACGGGTTAGTGCACTGATATCTACCAATGGTGATTCCAAAATGGAGGAATCTCCAGCGGTATATGATACATCTGCGTTGAAGAACTTACCTCCCGTAGCAGGTGCTAGCGTATTATCTAAACTTGGACCTGTACCTGTTCCTGAAGATGTTTGTGCAGTATTTCTCAACTCCCAAGAGTAACCAGCAGTATTAGTAGCCAAATTAGGCACGCCATTGATTATGGTCCAGCAGTTTTCAAAACCTTGATAATACCCCACGGTAAAACTCTCAAAGTCTTCGGTATACGGAGCTGTTAAAGCATTACAAAGTGTGGTAAAAGCAAAAGGTCCTACCCAGGGGCTTAAGCCATCAAGCGCACAACTATCTTGCACATAAAATTCGTAATCCGTTTGTGCAGTAAGCCCCGTAACAGCTAAGGTGTCTACCGTTCCTACGGTAGAATCTACTACCGTTGCTAAACCTGTACCTGGGGTAAATCCTAATGGCCCTACTTCTACATACGTTTTAATACCCTGAGATCCTGCTCCCCAAAAGGTAGTAGCACCAGTGGCCGTTACACCAAATACGCCTAAATCAGCACTTAATGGTGGCACACATGCAGGAGCATTTTCATAGGTAAAGTCATCAATACGTACGTAACTAAACGTTTGACCTAAGTTATGCATCAATACTATAAACTCATCCGTTCCATTGTATCCTCCGGCTGTATTAAAGTTGAAAATAATTTCCTCATACGTATTAATAGTAGCAAAACTGATTGTATCTAAAATATTAAATCCACTTGTACCAAGCGCTGTGCTTGTAGTTGCAATTATCAAGTCCGCATTCAAATTACTAACATTGGCTTGAAAACGTATACGCTTATCTCCAGCGGTTAAATCACTAAACTGAGGTGAGATTGCAGCCAACGTATCATTTGCTGCAGATCCATTTCCTGAATATATATATAATGCTTGCACCCCTGCAAAAGGAACGTTTGTAAAAGTTAAGTCATCAACTCTTACGTAAGAACTTGGACTGTTTGTGTTATACTCACCCCAACATAATGGCACATTTAATTGCGGGTCATTTTCAAAGCCCGTGCTATACGTTACATTTATTGGATTACATAAAGTTCTAAACGTGAATGGGCCTTCCCAAACAGAAACATCACCATTACCACAATCATTGCGCACATACACATCAAATTCTGTATTACCTGGTAAACTACTAATAGTAAACGGGTTGGCAGTACTTGATACAATACCTGCTGCGTTGGTTCCTTGGATAAAACCAGTAGGGCCAAACTCATATTCCACAGCTGTGGCACCTCTACCATCAAAACCAATGGTAGCAGAAGTATTTGTAACACCAGCTAAAAATAGGTTGCTAACTTTAGAACAAGTTGGGATATCTTCATAAACGAAGTCATCGATATAGATGTAATCAAACGTTGCTGCTGTAGTAGATAAGTCATAAACGAACCCTATATGCCTATCCGTACCATTATAGTTATTAGCCGTAGTTAGGGGTAAAATAACTTCTTGGTAATCATTGATTGTTGGAAAATCAATAGTATCAATAAAAGTTGCCGTAGCGTTTGGTGTATTTCCATCTAATGTTACTATAAACAATCTTGCTCTATCGTCAGATGTTTTAACATGAAAACGTATTTGTTTATCTCCAGCAATCATATCACTAAATTCAGGAGATATAGATATCAACGTATCCGTTGCTGCAAAACCAAAATAGTTATACATCGCTAATTGTAGCGTTCCACTGCGTGGCGTACCTAAATTTTCTACACGTGCATAAGCATTGGCGGGGTTATAACTTGCATACTGCTCCCAGCATCCGGCAAGCTGACCATCGGTTTCATTATCAAAATTATTAGAGTAAGTAGCCGTAAATGGCGCACAGGGTGTTTTACTGGAAACCGGACCAACCGTATCTCCGATACCTGCTGTTGCACCGCAATTGGAAATCACGTAAAAGTCGTAATCTGTACTTGGCGTTAATCCAGATACTGTAAAAGGTGATGCGGTTGCTGTAAGAGAACTACCTCCAGTGGCTGGATCAAATCCACTTACTCCGTAAATAACTTCAAAATCCACTGCATTACCACCTGCATGCGTCCAAGCTATATCAGTAGTAAATGCTGTGGTATCGGTAACCTGCAAATTGGCTACGGAAGCACAAGCCCCGGTAGTTGTAAACGTTTGTGCAGCGGGGAAGCTCACTGAATCAGCGCCACTATTACAAATCTCTCCAAAATAATAATCATACGTGGTAGATGGAGTAAGAGCTGTTAAGATAACTGGTGGCTGTGCTCCAGGATAGGATCCTGTAATTTTTGTTCCAGTACCGGGTGTAAACCCAGTTAATCCATACTCCAAATAAAAAGAACTATTAGTAGCACCAGGAGTCCAAGAAACTTTTGCCGCTGTTGCGCTAATACTATCTACAACAAAATTGTTAAAAATATCTGGGCAGCTTCCACTTACGGCTAAATCATAAGTAATAGAACCAATAAACCCTCTTGGCTGATTAGTCATACTTGTAATAGTGCCGCCATGGCCGTATAATAACCCCGCAATGTCTCCTCCTGCACGAAGTGTAACTGGACCATCAACGAAATCGGTCGGGGTTAGTGGTGTCGACCCTGAGCCAGAATAACCCATACCTCCCGTAATTACAAAACCTACCGTAGTATTTGCAGGAATTAAAATCGGTGTCAAATTAGTTATTGGAGCATCTATAACTCCATTAGCAGTAGCACTTACTGTAGCTGTCTGATCTATAGACCAACCATTTGCTGCAGATACCACCAAATCTCCAGAACCATTTAATGTTGCATTAGCAACACCTCCTTGCCTGATCCATATATCAGAAGAGGTAACTCCAGTATTCCATACATTGGAAATACCAGTGATCTCAATCGGTGCTGTAGTGGTAATTTCAAATGATACTGCACTAGAGCCATTATTGTCAGGATAAACTCCCACCGTAGTGATAGTTCCTTGACTAAAGCCTACCACCCAACAGGTGAGCAAACTAAACAAGAATAAAATTCTTTTCATCTTTTAGAATTATGTTATTAATTTATTAAAATAAGAATGCCCAAGATACCACACAAAGAAAAATAGTCAAAGTGATATCACGTAAACTTTTCACTAGCATTTATAGTGTATGGAGTCAACATCTTCACCGGCACACTTAAAATATTAGCTATCAAGCTATTGAAGCTTAACCTATTTATAAAAAAAGTCCCGCTTTAACATGTGTTAAAGCGGGACTTTATAGTCACTACTTAAGCTGAGCTCATTTGAGCATAAACCTAGTTTTTAATTAACCTGCGTGTAGCTTTTAAATCTCCAGAGGAAATTTCCAACATATAAACACCCGTTGCCAAATTAGAAATATCTACTTGACCTGAGTATTCACCGTTAATATTATCCTCTTGCAAACGCAATACTTCTTTACCACTTAATTCTAAAATTCTTATGGTTCCTGAAGCATTACCAAAGCTATTAAAACGAACGTTTACAACACCTGATGTAGGATTAGGATACACCGTTACCGTTTGCGCCAATGGATTTTCGCCAATGCTTACGCTATTTATACCTGATGTTGTACTATCTGCACCACAGCCATTAGTAACCTTAAGTTGAATATTAAAGCTACCACCGGTAGTATATGTGTGGCTTGGTGTAGCACCTGTGCCGGTAGTTCCATCTCCAAAATCCCAAGTGTAGGATAAACCTCCACCAGTAGAAGCACTACCATCAAAACTTACTACAAACCCGTTTATAGAAGTAGTTATGAAACTTGCTACCGGTAACGGCCCAGTTGCGGTTGTCACCGTTATTGGTCCTATAAAAGCACTCGTATCTCCTCCTGCACAAGTATCAGCTACATAAAAATCATAAGCTGTACCTGGCATAAGACCATTAATACCAAAAGTACTAGTAGTAATCACTCCAGAAAGTGTACCTGTACCCGGTGCAAAACCAACGGCTCCGTATTCTACAATAGAGCTACCCGAATTAGATGTCCAGCTCACTTCTAAACTATCACAACCAATATTGGTGGTTGGCGCCAATGCACTTGGCTGTAAACATACGCCTGCTACCGCTCTTGGTGAAACACAGAAATCATCTACATAATAATCTAATGTGTAGGCACCAGCAGTTAACGGCCCAGTATAGAAATTAACACCATTAAACATTGGTGCAGTAGTAGCGGCATTTACTGCCGATAATACCCAACCTAAACCTGTTGACGTTCCGTTGTATTCTACCCAAACGGTATCATTATCTAAATCCATAACGGTATTAATATCAATCCACTGCCCTTGTGTGTAGCTAAAAGTACCCACTACAACTGCTGGATTAGCATATTGAACTGTGGCAGTTCCGTTAGAACCAAAATATACATCACCTGCCCACAGGTTTGTTCCTGTTCCGGTTGGATCATGATCTTCTTGTATGTTGTAGTAACCACCTTTGCCGGTTTCTACATACATTTTAAAGCTTATGTCCCAAATACCTGAAGTATAATCATCAAAATAAGCAACTACATCAGAGAAGTCAGTGGCTGTACCAGCTCCCTCAATATGCAAGGAGTTAGCACCACTAAAGGAACGGGTGTTGGATATTTCACCTTTACCTGCTGCCCCAACCCAAGGAATAAATAAGGCCGATTGACCATCATCAATTAAAACGTTAGCTTGATATTGATCTAAGCTATCACAAGGTACAGCAATAGGACAAGCAGATATTGGACCCGTCCAAAGACTAGTATCACCTGAAGCGCACAAAGTTCTTAAGTAAACATCTTGACACACATTTACCGTGTTTAAGCCTGTTATTGTATAATCAACGCCTGTTAAACCAGCTACTAAAGTACCTGAGCCTGGGGTAAAACCAGTAATTCCGTATTCCACCTCAAAGGTTGCTGAACCTAAGCCAGTTGTGTCCCAAGACACTTCCGCAGAAGTGGAGGTTATAGCCATAGACGTAAAGCCTGAAGGGGCAGGGCAAGCAATAGGATCACTTATTCTTACATCATCAATAGCATTGTCTCCAGCACAGCAGCCGTTAGTTACGGAACGGAAACGAACTCTTAAATTAGTAGTACCAGCGTAGGCGCTTAAACTTGCCGTGGTGTCCTTCCAATCATCACCAGGTGCAGATTGAATACCTGCTAAACTGGTATATGAGTGTACGCCTCGCACCCAATTTGTCCCATCATAAATATCTACGTGCAACTCAGCCATATTAGAACCATGGCGGTGCAGAGCATATTGAAACTCAGGATTATTAAGCCCTGAAATATCGATAATAGGCGAGACTAAAAGTGTACTATCTGGCCCCGCAGTAGTAGAACCTGAAACATCTGCGGTTATAAAAGTACCACCAATGGCCGGCCACAATGTAGCATCACGATCTGGGCCTGTTCCTGTGCCTGATGTAGTTTGAGCAGTATTTCTAACCTCCCAAGAGTACCCTCCACTTGAAGACGTTTCAGGATTATTGCTTCTAAAATCCCAGCAATTATTTGCACCATCCCAGTGCCCTACTGTATTTCCGCTAAAATCCTCAACAAACGGTGCAGTAAGGGGTAAACATGCTGTTGTAGCACATACCGGACCTTCCCATATACTAGTATCTCCAGGAGTACAAATTTCCGCAACCCAAGCACAATAGTTAGTATTTGAAGTTAAACTTGTTATATCCAATGAATCATTCGACAAAGCAACTATTGTGTTTGAAGGATCATTTAAAACACCCGATGTTCCGTACTGTACAACAAAATTTGTACTAGTTGATTTACCTCCAGTCCATGTAAACGATAGGCTTGAAGCACCAATTCCATATGCGGAAACACCCGATGGTCTTGGCGCACATGTAGGTGTAGTTTCGTACAAAATATCATCAACAAAAATGGTTTGAAAGGTGCTGTTTTGCCCATGTGCAATAGCAAAATAAGCATCAGTGCCATTATAACCATTGGCTGTTGAAAATTCCGTTGTGTATTCAACCATCCCAATGGTCATTGTAAAAGTATCCAAGGGATTAAAGGTTGCGGCATCAGAAGGATCACTCAAGGTACCGACAATAAGTGTACGCAAGTTGAAAACAGAATTTGAGCGTGCAAAAAAGCGAATACGTTTATCGCCTGCGACTAAGTCTTTAGTTAATGGTGATATCAAAATAAGCGGAGAAGTCAAAACACCAGCATTATCAAACTCCACTAAGTTGGGTGTTGATACCGGTTGGTTAAAAGTGGAGTTTTGAATGGTAATTCCGTTAAAAGCATTCGTTGCAAACGAAGGATCCTCAATTTTCAAAAAGCATCCTAGGTCAAGACCTGCCGAAAGACCATCCCAATTTTCGGTATAAGGAGCTGCAATTGCTCTACAAGTGGTAGTGAAACAAGTAGGGCCTGCCCAAGCAGATGAATCTCCTACCGCACAAATTTGACGTACCCAAAAGCAATAATCTGTTGCATCCATTAGGTTTGCAATGCTTGCTGTATCATTTGTTGCTATAATTCTAGTGTTACCACTACTTCCAAAGCTTCCTGTTCCATACTCTACTTGGTAATCTGCCGTGCTAGTACCTCCTGCAGTCCAGTATATTTCTGCAGATAAAGTGTCAATAGAAAAGGCTCCTGCATCCGCTCCAACGAAAGGCTCTGGACATGTAGGAATCGTTTCGTAGAGTATATCATCTATGTAAATAGTTCGAAAAGTTGCATCCTGACCATGCGCTAAGGCATAATGTATATCAGTACCATTGTAACCGCTAGCAGCAGTCAAGTCCACTCTATATTCTGCAGCTGGTATTGTTGCGTCAAGAACTATTGTATCTATCGGATTAAATGTAGATGCATCAGAAGGCACAGACATAGTACCAACAACCAAAGTGGATGCTGGTGTGGTTGCAAAGCTCATCCGTGCATTGAACTTAAGTCTTTTATCCCCAACGGTCAAGTCAGTAGTTGGTGGGGAAACTAACATAAGCGGCAGCGGTGAACTGGAATTATCCATTTCTATTTGATTGGGCGTGCTAAATGGTGAACCAAAAGTTACAATGTTTATACCGCTAAACGCACTACTCGCAAAACTAGGATCTTCTATAGCTTTATAACAATCCAAGTCTTTACCTGTTGAAACGCCATCCCAATCTTGAAAATAGGGTGCTGAAAAAGGAGAGCAAGGTGTGCAAAACACAAATGGCCCCGCCCAATTAGAACTATCGTTTGCACCGCAATTGGTACGTACCGCAAATTCATAACACATATTTGGCAATAAAGTATCTACCAATAAAGTTGTGCCTGCTTGCGTGCTTCTAAAGCCACTCGTAGTTTGTGTACCTTGGTAAAATCCTTGCGGACCAAACCATACATCATAGCTAGAAGCTCCTGCGGTGGCATTCCAAGCTAAATTAGCAGCCGTATCAACTAAAGTAGCTGTATTTAAACCACTTGGTGTAGGGCAACTAACAGCTTGTAAGCTTAAATCGTCAAAGGTGTATCCATCAGAGAAATTAATACTTGAAGCTGAAAATCTTCCAGATTGACCGAAACGAATTTGTGTAAGCGCTCCAATAGACTGGCCAGCAGCCGTAATAGGCGCTACAATATCTAATTGACTAACATCATTATAGGTTCCGTTTCCAGCAGAGTTCAACTCTAAATCATAAATTTGAATCCAAGGATCAGTTGGAGCGCCACGTACCCAAACCATGTTATCTGAATTTGCCTCTTGACCATGCTCCATATAACTAAAACCAAGTTCAATACCACTAGCCGTAGTGTTAGTAGATAAATCTACGGTAAGGATTAGGAAATTAGTGTTGATGTTACTAGCACTTGGAGAGTGATCTAATGTAAAGGCTTGAAGCCCTGACTTATTAAAGGCAGTACCCGCAGTTGTTCTAATTCTAGAAGAGGCATCGCCACCTTCAAAAGACCAATAGTAACCAATATTACAAAAATCTTCATTTGGCCCAAAAGCACCCGCTGTGTATGATTCAAAATCTTCATTAAGCGGCAATGTTATGGGAGAGGTGATTAAACACTTGGTAGTGAAGGCGAAAGGCCCAACCCATGGGCTTAATCCATCTACTGTACAACTATCTTGTACATAAAACTCATAATCTGTTTGTGCATTAAGTCCGGTAATAGCAAGCGTATCAACTGTACCCAACGTAGAGTCTAACACAGTAGCTAAACCAACTCCTGGAGCAAAACCTTGTGGCCCAACTTCTACATAGGTTTTAAATCCCGCTGAGTTGGCACCCCAAAAAGTAGATGCACCTGTGGCCGTTACTGCAAAAGTTCCTAGACTAGCACCCAATGGTGGAATACACGCTGGCGCATTCTCGTAGGTGAAATCATCCATACGCACATAGGAAAAGGTCTGACCCATGTTGTGCATAAATACAATGTATTCGTCAGTACCATTATAGCCATTCGCTGTATTAAAATTGAATATTATTTCTCCGTATGTATTGGTAGAAGAGAAGCTAATGGTATCTAAAAAATTATAAGTATTGCTTAAAGGAGAACTTGTGGTAGCTATAATTAGCTCGGTATTAGTGCTTGAAACATTAGCTTGAAAGCGAATGCGTTTATCACCAGCTGTTAAATCACTAAACTGGGGGCTAATTGCTGCAACCGTATCATTAACTGAAGCATTAAAATTATATATATATAACGCTTGAGTTCCTGCAAATGGTGCATTTGTAAACGTCAATGCTCTTACTTCTGCATAAGCAGAAACAGAACCAGTAACTTTATTAGACCAGCATAATGGGGCAGAATTTATAGGGTCATTCTCAAAACCTGTAGTATAGGTTACGTTTATAGCATTACATAACGTTCTAAAGGTAAATGGTCCTTCCCAAACGGAAACATCTCCATTACCACAATCATTACGTACATACACATCAAATTCTGTATTTGCCGGTAAACCACTTATGGTAAATGGATTAGCGGTGCTTGATACAATACCCGCAGCATTAGTTCCTTGTGTAAACCCCGTTGGGCCAAACTCATACTCTACCGCTGTACTTGGGTTACTAAAACCTATAGTTCCTGATGTATTAGTAACAGCTGATAGAAATAAGTTGCTAACTTTAGAACAGGTTGGGATTACCTCGTAAAAGAAGTCATCGATATAAATATAATCAAATGTAGCTGCCGTAGTAGATAAGTCGTATAAGAAACCCACGTACGTATCTGTTCCATTATAATTATTAGCGGTGGTTATAGGTAATATAATTTCTTGATACGTGTCTATTGATGAGAAGTTAATCGTATCTATGAAAGTTGGTGTAGCACCAGGTGTATTTGCATCTAAGGTTACAACAAACAATCGTACTCGATCGTCAGTAGATTTCACATGAAAACGTATTTGCTTATCACCCGCTGTTAAATCACTAAACTCTGGACTAACGGCTACTAATGTATCATTGGCAGTAAAACCACTTTGATTGTACAAGGCCAATTGCTGCGTTCCACTACGTGGCGTACCTAAATTTTCTACACGAGCGTAAGCAAAAGTGCTATAATTTACATATTGCTCCCAGCATAGCGCAACTTGACCATCCGTTTCACTATCAAAATTATTACTATAAGGGGCGGTAAAAGGAACACATAAGGTGGTAAACGAAACTGGAGATGAAGTATCTGATATTCCATCAGTTGTTCCACAATCCGCAATTATATACGCATCATAAGTAGTGGCCCCTGCTAAAGTGGAGATAACTAAACTGTTAGCTGTTACCGTAGAAGAAGTACCTGCAGTGGCAGGGTTGAAACCCGTTACTCCATATATCACTTCATAACCATTTAAGGCGTTAGAAACTGAATTCCAACTAAGGGTGGCACCTGACGATGTGATTGCACTTGCTGATAAACTGGTAGGAATTTGGCAAGTAGGTGCTTCAATAATACTAATATCATCTAAAGCATTATCTCCAAAAAAATCACTGGTGGAACCACCTGACTCAGCTCTGAAACGAACACGCACCAAATTAGTACCAAATGTTAAACCAGTTAAATCATAACCATAGTATTGCCAACCTACCGTAGCGGTAGTAATAGAATCTAAAACCGACCATGAAGTACCATTGTAGGTTTCAATATACGTTAAGTTAGGTGGCGTATAGCCCGAACCGCACATCCAATAATAAAACTCCAAGTAAGGAGTAGTTAAACTGGTAACGTTCACATCTGGCATTTCTAAAATAACTCCAGCATCCGTTCCACTTTGGTCCATCCATGCATAATTGCCTGAATTACCTGTGTGATCAAAAGCCTGTGGACAGTTTACACTATTATTAAAAGTGGAAAAAACCCAAGGACCACCTGTTGTGGCACTCTGACTCCAACTAGTAGGAGTGCTACCAGAAGTAAATGATTCTGTGACGGGAGCCGTAAGTTGCGCTTGTACACCCCAACTGAGCGCTATCAAGCCAAATAAGAATAAAATTCTTTTCATTTTTAGAGAATTATGTTACTATTATATAAAATAAGGATTACAATATTAAGGCTTCAAAAAACCTAAAACAAATAGAATACTTATGCACGCATAGTATTCCTACTTATAAGTAAGCTAAAAAATGTAATTAACCTTTTGAAAAACAACGAGAATAAGAAAACTTCCGTTAAGCATAAAAAATAACAAAAGAATTAGTTAACGATGCATATAAGTTAGTTAAGTAGAGCTAAATGCTTATTATATTTTAGTTTTCCTACACTAAATCCGCTTGTTTCTTCTATTTTTCCCTATTAAAAGTGTAAATACAGCCGGAGGCATTTAACTTGGATAGCTTTTCATTAGAAGTTGAGCAATGATCTCATAGATAAAACAGCCTATTTTTGGTTTAACCAAAACTTAACCATGTTTTCACCATATATAGGTTTATGGAGCTGAGTTCGATTAAAACTAAAATAAATTTATCTGATAATTTGTGATTTAATAGTTGTAAAAGAACAATCTAACCCCCCAACCCCGCCAAGGCGGGGTGTTTAGCTGCATGTGTCGCTACTCCCCCGCCAAAGCTTGAGCTGGGGGCTTTAAAGAAGTTTAGATGCTCATATTTAGTTATATAAAATCTAACTCAGGTTTTACGGGTAAGTAAGGGTTGTTCCATTGTAGTAAGAATCAAAAGTCTATGAAACAAAGAATATTGTTTTATTGATGGTCAACTTTTAGCACCCATTATAAATGAGTGTTTTTCTGTTCTCCGTATGGGATATAAGTTGTGCTTTAAAACTACACGGCATGTATTAAAAAGCTTCTCCAAAAGTTAAGTAAAAATTATTACTGCCGTCAAAAGCATAGCCGTAATCAATACGTATGTTAACCAACTCTCGCTTACTCAATTGAAAGCGCAACCCGCCACCTACGGTTTGTTTGGTTTCAGCAATAGTAAGGTCTGTGAGGTTGTTAAATACGTTGCCTGAACTGTAAAAGGCAGTTAATCCAAAACGCTTATAAAATTTCCAACGGTACTCCCCTTGCAAAACAGCGGCATTATTATCGCGAAAGCGCCCGTCAATGTATCCGCGTAAGCGTTTAGAACCACCAATAAAAGCCATATTATAAAAAGGAACAGTGCCTATATTACTCTCTAAATATGTATTTAAAGCAAAGGTGTGTTTGCCCTTAGTGAGGTAAGTAGCGGCATCAAACGAAAGTTTTAATAATTCATATTCGCTACCCACATATTTGGTGTGTGGTAAAACTACACCTTCTATAAACCACCCTTGGGTAGGATAAAACTGATTGTTGCGTGAGTCGAAATTAGTTACTACCCCCAAACCTGCTACCCTACCTCCTGCTGTGCCTATTACATTTTTGTTTTTTAAATTTCCATTATCGGCAAAGCGGGTAATGTTGAAATCATCCAACCAATAGCGTACACCTAAATATACATTTTGTTTTACTTTTCGTAAATAACTGGCTCTAAAACGTGGGTAAGAAACCTCGTAAAATTCCTCATCGGTTGATGTGCTGTTAATACCAATGCCATAGTAAGGATATACATATATATAATACCCTAATTCTCCATAGGCTAATCTACTTTCGTTTTTCCAAAACAGGCGGTAAGGAAAATAAAGTAGTAATTGATTATTTAGTGTGTAGGTGGCACCAATTTGTAATTGTGAGGAAGCGGTGCTAGGCTTTTCACCTTTGAATCGAAAGGAAACAATACCTCCTGCACCAAAACCTAACTTGGTTTCGGGTAAATAAAATACTATGGGTAGTATATTATACACGGGTTTATTTGCAGAATCTAAGGGCGAGGTTTGCAAGGAATCAGCTTGCGCTTGTGCGTTGATAACGCAACTATATGCAAATAGAAAAAAGCAAAAAACGTATTTGGGCATATAAGAAAATATAAGTGCTGCAAGGTAAGGAGGGAGCGGTGGTTTAAAAGTGTGGATTTAGCGGGTTTTTTTAAAAGAAAAAATTATATTTGCCGCCCTTTACAAATAAGGTCGCGTAGCTCAGCTGGATAGAGCATCCCGCTGCAAGCGGGACGGTAACAGGAAATGCTTAACACGCGTTTCGTAAAAAACATAAGGTCGCGTAGCTCAGCTGGATAGAGCATCCCGCTACAAGCGGGACGATAACAGGAAATGCTTAACACGCGTTTCGTAAAAAATATAAGGTCGCGTAGCTCAGCTGGATAGAGCATCCCGCTGCAAGCGGGACGGTAACAGGAAATGCTTAACACGCGTTTCGTAAAAACATAAGGTCGCGTAGCTCAGCTGGATAGAGCATCCCGCTGCAAGCGGGACGGTAACAGGAAATGCTTAACACGCGTTTCGTAAAAAATATAAGGTCGCGTAGCTCAGCTGGATAGAGCATCCCGCTGCAAGCGGGACGGTAACAGGAAATGCTTAACACGCGTTTCGTAAAAAATATAAGGTCGCGTAGCTCAGCTGGATAGAGCATCTGCCTTCTAAGCAGACGGTCACAGGTTCGAATCCTGTCGCGATCACTAGCCAAATAAAAGCATCCCGCTCTTAGCGGGACGGTCACAGGTTCGAATCCTGTCGCGATCACTAGCTAAATAAAAAGCATCCCGCTCTTAGCGGGACGGACACAGTTTAAAAATCCTGTCGCGATCACTTTAAAAAACCACTTGGTGTATGCTAAGCGGTTTTTTTGCTTTAAGATGTAAAAAGAAAAATTTTAATGTAGCTTGTTTGAGTCGCTACAAAGAATACCGCTAAAATCTGTGCTAATTTGCGTAATCTGTGGCTACTACCTTTTTCAGTTTTTCCCGATGTATGAATCGATTCTAACCACCCTAAAAAATTTCCGGATTGTACCATTCAGGGTTTTTACCTTTTATTGGGCGATATACTTCCTGTATATATTTTAAATCCTCTTCTACTATTCCAACGGGATCAAAAACATTGGCTACGCCCGCTTCTTTTTTTACATAATCTAAATAGCCAAGCCCAATGGGTACTTCTGCCGTAACGGCAATGTGGTAAAACCCTAACTTCCATTTTTCCACGGGCTTCCGTGTGCCTTCCGGTGGCACCATAATAACCAGTTTTTCATTCTCTTGTAAAAGATTAACTGCGTGCTTTACTAAACCGTTTTTTCTATTTTCACGATTAACACCAATAGCACCCAAACTTTTGAAAAACCATCCGAACAGACCTTTTGTGTAGGTATCTTTTATAAAAAATTTTAAATCCACACCCATAATCCAAAAAGCACCCAACGCAATAGGAAAATCCCAATTGGTGGTATGTGGTGCAGCAATCATTACGCAATGCTTCATCTTTTCAGTTACTTTGGCCGTAACCTTCCAGCCTAATACACCTAAAAAAATATGTCCTAAAATTTTTTTCAACAGCCGTAGTTTTTGTAAATGTAAACAAGTTTAGTTTTTCTAATTTGCTTTAAAGCTTTCACTTCAAAACTACAACCGTACCATACCCGCAGCCACGGTTTCATTGGTGGTTTCATCAATTAAAATTAAACTTCCGGTATTTCTATTGTCGTTATAATCATCTACCATTAAGGGTTTTGTAGTGCGCAATTGCACGCGGGCAATTTCATTCATGCCTAATTCCTTGTCATTTTCAACACGGTGTAGCGTATTGATGTTTACTTTATATAGCACATTTTTTATCATACAGCGCGCTTCGTTGGTTGTATGCTTTACAATATATTTTGTGCGCGGATTGGGTTTTTGATTGTTCAGCCAGCAAAGCATCACATCTAAATCTTGTGTCATACTGGGTTGGTTATTAGGCCTTACAATCATATCGCCACGGCTTACATCCACATCATCATCCAGCGTAAGCGTAACACTCATAGGCGCAAAAGCCTGCGCTACATTTCCTTCAAAGGTGTCAATACTTTTAATTTTAGAGGTAAATCCAGATGGAAGCACTACAACTTCATCACCCGGCTTGTAAATACCACCGGCTATGCGGCCTGCGTATCCGCGGTAATCGTGAAATGCATCACTATGTGGACGAATAACGGTTTGCACCGGAAAACGACAATCAATGTGGTTATGATCGCTGCCAATGTGAATGGTTTCTAGCGTATGCAAAAGGGTTTCTCCTTGATACCAATCCATTTTTGTGGAACGATTTACCACGTTATCGCCATGTAAAGCACTTATAGGCACAAACCTAACGTCTTGCACATCAAGCTTAGATGCAAAATCTTTATACTGTTCCACCACTTTATTATAGGCTGCTTCTTCATAATCGGCTAAATCCATTTTATTAATACATACCACTAAATGTGGAATTTGCAAAAGGCTGGCAATAAATGAATGGCGACAAGTTTGCTCAATAACGCCATGCCTTACGTCAATTAAGATTAGAGCCAGATTAGCCGTAGATGCACCGGTAACCATGTTGCGCGTATATTGAATATGCCCCGGTGTATCGGCAATTATAAACTTGCGTTTTGGTGTTGCAAAATAGCGGTAAGCCACGTCTATGGTTATCCCTTGCTCACGTTCCGCTTTAAGTCCATCGGTTAATAAACTTAAATCTACATGATTTAAGCCGCGCTTTGCGCTACTACTTTCCACGGCATCTAATTGATCTTCAAATATTGATTTAGAGTCGAACAACAACCTGCCAATAAGGGTGCTTTTGCCATCATCTACGCTGCCGGCTGTGGTAAAGCGTAGCAACTGCATGTTTAAATAGGCGTTTGAAGAAGTATTTTCTGACATGATTTTTTATTTTAATGGAGAGTGTATTAGGACGATGAGTATTAAGTATTAGGACGATAAGTATTAAGTATTAGGACGATGAGTATTAAGTATTAGGACGATGAGTATTAAGTATTAAGAGGATGGTATTAAGTATTAAGAGGATTAGTATTAGCGTTACAAAGAATGAAAATCAAAAAAGATGATACAAAAATTTGATTTACAACACCTTATACCATAGCAATTTTTAAAAATACCCTTGTTTTTTTCGATCCTCCATACTGGTTTCACTACGTTTATCATCGGCTCTGTTACCTCTTTCGGTATGTCTAGCCGCGGCTACTTCTTCCACAATTTTGGTAAGTGTATCCGCTTCAGATTCTTCGCCTCCGGTAATGGTTATATCGCCCAAGGTTCTAAAACGTACTTGTTTTGTTTCAGGGATTTCATTTTCTTGAAGTGTAATAAAATCGGAAACCGGTAACCATGAATTGTTACGCCAAATAACTGCTCTTTTATGCGCTAAATAGAGTAAAGGAATTTCAATATTTTCGGCCAATATATACTGCCAAATATCCATTTCTGTCCAATTGCTGATAGGAAAAACTCTAAAATTTTCGCCCATATTCATGTGTCCATTAAACAAATTCCAAAGTTCAGGACGTTGATTTTTAGGATCCCACTGACCAAAATCATCGCGGTGCGAAAAGAACCGTTCTTTAGCCCTAGCTTTTTCTTCATCTCTACGTGCACCGCCCATACACGCATCAAAACCATTTGCCTCAATAGTATCTAAAAGCGTGGTGGTTTGTAAAGCATTACGGCTGGCATTTTTACCTGTTTCTTCCCGCACGTGCCCTTTATCAATAGAATTTTGCACGGAGCCAATTATTAATTTGCAGCCAATTTTTTCTACTAAGGCATTACGAAAAGCTATAGTTTCCGGAAAATTATGTCCAGTATCAATATGCACCAAAGGAAAAGGTATGGAAGCAGGGTAAAATGCCTTGCGCGCCAAATGTGTTAGTACAATAGAATCTTTACCTCCGCTAAATAGTATTGCCGGGTTTTGAAACTGTGCGTACACCTCGCGAATCACAAAAATGGACTCTGCTTCTAACTCTTTTAAGTGGGTTAATGAATATCGCATATATCGTTATTTTAGTGAAATTATACAGCCTTAACCGGCTAATGATTTTAATCTGATTTTTATTTGTTCTACTATTTTTTTCGCGCCATCCTCCACCGTTAATGTAGCGCTTAACACCTCTACATCAGGGTTTTCAGGTGCTTCAAAAGGAGAGTTAATTCCTGTGAAATTTGGAATCTCACCACTCCGCGCTTTTTTGTATAAGCCTTTAACATCACGCTTTTCACATTCGGCCAGGGGGCAATTTACATACACCTCCATAAAATTATTTGCTCCTACCCTATTTTTCACTTTTTCGCGCTCTTCTTTGAAAGGAGAAATAAAGGCGGTAAGGGTAATTACACCCGCTTCTACCATTAAATGTGCTACCTCTCCTATGCGCCTAATATTTTCCTTACGGGATGTATCAGAAAAATCTAAATCACTATTTAAGCCCGATCGAATGTTATCTCCATCTAAAATATAGGTGGCAAAACCTTCTTCAAAAAGCTGTTTTTCCACAGCATTGGCAAGGGTAGATTTACCGGAACCAGAAAGCCCAACAAACCAAACTAAAAGAGAACCATGCCCACGCTGACGGTTACGATCGGCTTTGGTTACTACATGCTTATGCGGAATAATGTGTAATTTATTTGTCATGATTTTAAAGCAAATTATAATGAAAAGCCTCATACGCTAAAAAAACCGTGGCGTATAAAAAAGCGAGCGGTAAACCTAATTTGAAAAAGTCTATAAAACGGTAATTACCCAACTCTACCACCATAAGATTAGTTTGATACGCAAAAGGTGTGGCAAAACAACAAGAAGCACCAAAAGCAGCGGTTAAGAAGAGCAAATTTCCATACGCGGGCACTGCTGCAGAAAGACTTAAAACTACCGGAAAAATTATGGAAATAGCCGCCACGTTAGTGATTACCGAAGTAAGTAAAAAAGTAACTCCGAAAACTGTAAGAATCAATATAATAGGAGACCAAGCTGCTGCATCGTGAAAAACATAGGAAGCTACAAATGCTGAAGCACCACTGTTTATAAGCGCTTGACCAATGCACAGTGAAGAAATTAAAATAATGAGTAAATCAAAACTAATGCTTTTGCGAAAGCTGCTAACGTGCACCATTCCTAAAATTGCTTGTAAAGAAACTAAAATTAGCAATGTTTCAAACAAACTTAAAACGCCAAAAATGGATAACAAAATGCTCAGGCTGGTACCTCCCCAAAAAGCCATCAGTTTTTTAGAGGAAAGCTCTTTACTTCGTTCCATTTTATTAATCACAATTAAGTCTTCATTCTGGCGGTTACGCTGGTAAAATTCATGCCCGGTAGCTAAAAGCAATAAATCTCCGGTTTTTAAATCTATACCGCCAATTTTTCCGTTTAGCTTTTCTCCCTTTCGGTGAATGCCAATTATGGCCGCATCGTACTTTTCTCTAAAGCCAATATCCTTAACCGTACGCCTATCTAATCCGCTATTTTGCGCTACCACCGCTTCTAGCAACTCATCACGTTCCTGTAAGCTAAACTTTAATTTTTTGCTTGGCTCTAAACCCAAACCCTTGTTTATAAGCGTAACAATAGACGCTGTTTCTCCGGCAAAAAGTAACACATCATTGGCCTCTAAAACTTCATCGGGACCCACCGGCACTATTTGTTTTTCACCTCTTACTATGGCTGAAACAAAAGCACCCTCCAAATTTCTTAAACCGGCTTGTTCAATTGATTTACCAAGCATTTCAGACGAAGCAGCAAGGCGTGTTTCAATTAAATAATTTCGTTTGTTTTCCTCAAAGGTGTCTAAAATATCTTGACTTGCTGGCAAAATTTTTGGTGCTGCCAAGGCTAAAAATAGCACCGTAACCGTGGCAATCAAAAATCCCGGAATTAAAAAATCTCCAAAGGTTAATGGAGCTACATCATTAGCTACAAGCAGTCCGTTTAACATTAAATTGGTAGAGGTACCAATCAGCGTAATTACACCGCCAGAAATTGCTGCAAAAGACAGTGGCATTAACAATTTTGAAGGGTTAACGCCATTTTTTTTACCCCAAGTATGTACATAAGGCATAAGCATGGCTACCACGGGAGTATTGTTCATAAAAGCACTTATAGCCGCCACGCCCGCACTCATTTTTAACAAAAAACCTCCGGAAGATGTGGTGTTTTTAAACAACTTATCAAAAAACAAGGATAAATTGAAGTGCTCATTTACCGCTCCTGTAATAACAATAAGTAGAAAAATGGATATAATGCTGGTATTACTTAAACCCGAAAAAAAGGTTTGTACCGATACAACTCCACCCACGGTTAATAATGCCACGGCACTCATAAACACTACTGATGGCTTTAGTTTATCAAAAATTAAAAGCACCACCATAAGGGATATTACCACTAGGGTAAACAAAATATGTAACTGAGCGGGAATCAATATTAATAGTTTAAAGCAAAATTAATCTAAAAGTCTATAAAACCAATAGACTTTATATTTTTATAAAATTAAAAAAAAGAATGCGCGTTAACTAAAGTGAAACTGTTTACAACCTTTGTAATTGTACATTTGCAACATCGGTAATTGTTTCGGATATTGTTCAACTTTATAAAGAACACAGCTTTTGTTTGAGAACACGATGAAAAACATCTTACTTTTCGCCTTAGGGTTTATTAGTTTGAGCGGCTTTGCGCAAAATTTGGTATTAAACCCAAGCTTTGAAAACGTAGGTCCTTGCCCAATAATTAGTCCTGATTTAGGTGATATTATAGCCCCTTGGGATACAACCAACTTAGCCGGCCCAGTAGCCTATTTCAATCAGGCATGTGGAGACCCTGGAAGCGCAACTACTACCAATAATGCTACTGCTTTTGATGGCGATGGCTTTTTAGGAATGCTGCTTTTTGCACCGGGTTCAGGAAATTCGCGCAGTTATGTACATGGTGAACTAAAGCAACCGCTGGACAGTGGCAAACTATACTCGTGCACTTTTTTTGTAAAACCTCTTTTAGATGACGGCACCGCCATTGGCTTAGGGGTTGATAATATTAGCGTAGCTTTTACAGATTCAATTTTTGATAGTATTCCACCAGGAGGATTTTACGATTTTAATGCCCAAGTAAAAAGCACTAATCCTATTATTAATCAACAAAAATGGACACCTGTTTGCGGAATTTTTATGGCTGATGGAACTGAAAAGTTTTTAACCATAGGTAATTTTGTTTCTGATCTTCAAACCCGTGCCCTTCCGCTAGATGGATCAAGTGCTCCGCAATTTGCTTATTACTTGGTGGATTTTATTAGTGTTATAGAAAATCCACTACCAACTTTACCACAAGACACGTTTGTGTGTAGAGAGGAACGTGTAGATATTGATTTACGATTTCCGGATATTGACGTGCTTTGGCAAGATGGTACTACCGATAATTATTACATCATAACCGAACCGGGCGTTTACTTTGCTCGCATTAGCGACAATGCTTGCAGTTATTTTGATACCGTAAAAGTAGTAATGGGTAATTGTGATGATTGCAAAGTATTTGTACCAACTGCTTTTACGCCTAATGGCGATGGTTTAAATGATGAATTTAAAGTTACCGTAGGTTCTGCTTGTCCTGAAATTATTAGTTTCAGACTTCGTTTGTACGATCGTTGGGGTAAAAAAGTATTTGAATCTATTGACCCTAGAGTAAGTTGGAATCCGCAGGATGAGTACGACTTAGGCGTTTACACCTACTCTTTAGAATGGGAGTATGAGCTCTTTAGCGACCGACAACGCTCTCAAAAGCGTGGAAGTTTTACGTTGTTAAAATAGATTTTTATTTTATCGCAATCGAATTTCTTCGATATTTCCTCCTATTGTTTCAGCTAAATCATCGGTTGGTAAATCATTACTATCCAGTCCAAAAGGGTCTTCAATTTCCTCTGCAATAAGCTCTAAGGACGCAAATGTGTAGAAAGTAAATACCGTAACCAAACCCGCCCAATAGCCAAAATCACTTACAAAACTAAAGGGCATGGTGATAATATATACGAAGATAAATTTCTTTAAAAATATATTGTACGTATAGGGTATAGGCGTTTTTCTAATGCGTTCACAAGCTCCGCAGATGTCTGTAAATTTTTCTAAATCTTGTAAAAGCGCCAAATAAATAGCCGTGTTTAATTTACCTTCTTTTTGTAGAGATGCTAAGCGAATTTGCATTTCTTGCGCCAAGGAATTAGGCAGATGCGTAATTTCACTAGTACGGTTTAAAAATTCAGGAACATCCGTAAGCATTTCTGAAACCGGTAAAAAACGTAAATGGTTACGCAACACCTTTGCGTAGGCAGCATCTAATTGTAAAAGCTCTTTTAACACATCCTCATCCTGAATATGCGCTTTTAATTTAAGCGCAAAATTGCGACTAACATTAACCAAGGCACCCCATTGTTTACGTCCCTCCCACCATCTATCGTACGCAGTGTTTGTTCTAAAAACCAATAGTAAACCAATAATAAATCCTAATAGGGAGTGCATGGTGGGGTTCCCAATTAAAATAGGTAAATAATTTCTCTCTATATACACCATCAATAATGAGAAAATTAGAAGTAATAACATGATGAACTTCAATCTACTAAAGGTTTCTGCTTTGTGAAACTTAAAAATTAAACCAAACCAATTTTTTGGATTATACTGAATCATACATTAAATCTATGAAGTTAAAATACTGTATAAAAAACGATTAGACACTATTATTAAAAAAAAACTATTAGGGTATATTTGCGTTCTTACTAACCTTTATGAAAAATAAAATAGACATATTAGTAAATAGAATAAAAGGAGATACATCCGTATTTCCAGAAAAGCAACGCAATTTCAACCTGATGGTTGTGATGGCTTTTTTCACATTTGTAATATTCTTAATTTTCGACCTTACCAATACCGTTCCGATGATGGCATTGGTTCTATTAGTAGCCATAGGTTTATTAGCACTTGTTTTTTATATAACAAGAGTAAAGCAAAAGTTTGTACTAGCGTTTAATCTATTCCAAGCCATTGCTTACGTTTTTTTAACATTGGGCTTCCTTTTAAACGAGGGGATAAACGGCCCCGTAATTTTTATATTCTTTGTAAGCCTTTTAGTACATTTTGCATCTAGTCCCAGCGGCAAAACCACTTTATTTTTAGTATGGCATGCCGTGTGTATTTCATCTGCCATAATATTTCAATATTTTTTTCCAGAATATATCCAACAGGCATACAGCACAAGGGCTTTTCGTTTTATAGACTTCTTGCTTACAGCCATTATCTCCCTGCTATTTTTTCGGCTAGTTTTTCACTCCATTGAAAAAGTGTTTTTGAGAGATCAAGAAATTATTAAAGGAAAAAGCTTAAAACTAGAAGCGCAACAAATAGAATTGAAAAGTGTACTGAATGATAAAGAAAAGCTGTTAAAAATTGTAGCGCATGATTTACGCAGCCCACTGGCAAGTATCCGCGAATATTTGAATCTTTTGGAGAATAAAGATATGGATTTAGATATGGAAACCCGTCATGATCTTGAGCAGCGACTGGGTAAACTAACCGATGGAGCTTCAGAAATGTTACAGGATTTATTAGAATGGACTAAAGAAAAATCTGTTGTTACCGTTTTAAAACCCGTGGAGTTAAATGATGTGCTGCTTACGCTTGAAAAAACGGTGAGACCAAAAGCTGAAGCGAAGCGTATTAGTTTGAGTTTACATATAGAATCATTAAGCACTAAACCAATTGCCGATAGAAGAATGTTGACGATTGTATTGCGTAATCTACTAGATAATGCGATAAAATTTACGCCACAAGGTGGTACTGTAAAGGTGCAGGTGGAAACACTTAAAAATAGAGTGGTAATAAAAGTAGCGGACAATGGAACCGGTATGAGCGATCGCACTAAAGGCGAACTGTTTAAAAATATGACAAAGTCTAAAGCAGGCACCAATAATGAAACAGGAAGCGGGCTGGGCCTATACGTTTGTTATGATTTAATGCAGCAAATGAATGGTAAAATTGAAGTGGATAGCACACCAAGAGTAGGCACCGAATTTAGACTGATACTTAAGACATCTACTACTAAGCAATTGGCTTAAAACTTACAAAGCTCTGCATTTTACATTACCTTGGCCGTTGAATGACTACACAAAATCAACTTTCAGATTTAGGGAAATTTAAAACCTTTGAGCACTTTGAGCTTTTTGCAAAAAGTGCTGTTGAGGGTTTTATTACTGGTATGCATAAAAGCCCTTTTCATGGGTTTTCAGTAGAATTTAGCGAGCATAAAATTTACAATCCGGGCGAAAGCACCAAGCATATTGACTGGAAGTTATTTGGACGCACAGACCGCTTATACACAAAGCGTTACGAAGAAGAAACTAACCTGCGTTGTCATTTAGTTTTAGATACCAGTGGTAGCATGTTTTACCCTTTAGAAGGTAGATATAGTATTGAAAATCCCAACAAATTTTTATCGTCAGCGGTTTCAGCTTTAAGCTTGATGCACTTATTACGCAAGCAAAGAGATGCGGTTGGGCTGCAATTTTTTGGGCAATCGCAAATGCATTTAAAAGCTAAAGGAGGCTTGCCGCATCAAAAAATAATTGCGCATCAACTTTGGGAGCACATTCAGCAATTTGAAAACGGCAAAACTAGTATGTATGGCAGTGCTGAAACATTGCATTTACTTGCGGAACGTATTCCTAAAAGAGGTTTAGTTTGTATTTTCTCTGATCTTTTTGATTTGCAGGATGATGAAGTTTTTGATGCCTTTATTAAAGCCTTGCAACACTTAAAATATTACCACCATGAGGTAATACTTTTTTGGACCGCTAAACACAATGAAGAGCTTGATTTTGAATTTGAAGATCGTCCGTATAAGTTGATTGACCTTGAAACGCAGGAAAGCTTAACGCTAAGCCCTAATGAGCTAAAAACGGCTTATAAAACCAGCACCTTAGCGTTTAGAAATAAACTAACCGAAACTTGTGCTAAGTATAAAATTGAGTTGGTTGTAAATAACATAGAGCAGGGTGTAGCACCCGTATTACGCAGCTTTTTAAGTAAGCGTGGTAAAATGTATTGAAAGTGTACACGCTTTGTTTATTGTTTACAATCGCACTTTTTGGATTCCTAATTTTCACAAAAAAACCCTCCCGTTTTTAAACAGAAGGGTTCGTGCTAAAAATAATTAATCACCTTAGTGTATTAATTAAGTAACAAGTATTAGGCCATTTGCGCATCAAGCTTGCCGGCTAAAACATTTTTTGGAGCAACGCCCACTTGCTTATCTACAATTTCTCCATTTTTAAATACTAATAACGTTGGAATATTACGGATACCAAATTTCATTGATATCTCTTGATTCTCATCTACGTTTACCTTTCCTATTACTGCTTTACCTTCGTATTCTCCGGCTAACTCTTCAACAATTGGGCCTACCATGCGGCAAGGGCCACACCATTCTGCCCAAAAGTCAACCAATACCGGCTTGTCAGATTTCATTACTAATTCTTCAAAGTTTGCGTCTGTAAATTCAAGTGCCATATTTATGTTTAGTTTATATGATTAATAAAAAAGTAGGTCTTTTGTTTAAGCCTGCTTTGCGTGGTGCAAATATCTGTAAACTTAGTATAGGTAAAAACTTATTAAGCAAAATAGCTTATTGAAAACACCTATTTAGTTTTGCATTCTTGTTCGGCAAAATTCATTAATTCAATTTTAACGTAATGTCCGGTAAATTACTTAAAAGCTTTAGCACCTCATCGCTAATGTGCACTCCTTTTACTGCTCGCACCCCGCCTTCAAAATCAATAGCTATGGCTTGAGATTCATTCTCATCATATAAGCCTTGCACGTTAATACTTACGGGTGTAGTACCAGTATGCTCCTTAAATATCTCCACCAATTGATTGATATTTTCCTCATGCAAACTCTGCTCATGCATAAGTAAGCGTACCTGTTTTGTTTGCTCTTCCAACACATCCGACAACATAGAAATTTGATGAATTTTTGGCACAATTTCATCGCTGTTTCTAAATTTAGGCTCCATTCCGCCTTCTATAAAAACCTTTAAATCTTGCGACATGTATGGTTTAAACTTCAAATAATCTTCTTTCCACAAAAAAAACTCTACACCATGACTAAAATCTTCTAACTTAAAAATACCATAATCGTCTCCCCGTTTACTTACCCCTTGGCGCACTTCAGTAATCATACCTCCAATTTTAAATTTTTGCCCGCGTGGCAACGTTTCTAGTTCAGAAACTTTGTTGGTAATAAAATATTCAAACTCAAATTTAAAATCGTCAAGCGGATGGCTGCTCAAGTAAATACCGTTTACTTCCTTTTCTTTACTAAGCAACAGCATACGCGGCCACTCTGCTACTTGCGGTATTTCCGGAGCCGGTAAACTCACTTCTTGGCTCTCGCCAAATAAAGAAACTTGTGCCGAGTCTTCTTGCGCCTTTAAGTTTTGAGCATAGCGCAATGCGCGTTCTAAAAAGGTGCGCTCATCACCATTGGTAGAAAAATAAACTGCTCTGTGTTCGCCTTCAAAACTATCAAAAGCTCCGCCATAGGCTAAATTTTCCAACGTTTTTTTGTTTACCGAGCGGCCATCAACGCGCTTCAATAAATCAAAGATGTTGGTGTAATTTCCATTTTCCTTACGTTCGTCAATCATATTTACAGCCGCATTTTCGCCAACGCCTTTCATCCCACCAAGGCCAAAACGAATAGCGCCCTGCTCATTTACTGTAAATTTTAGTTGACTTTCATTTACATCAGGCCCCAAAACGGGAATGCCCATACGGTTGCATTCTTCCATAAAAAAGGTAACCTTTTTTATGTCGCTCATATTATTAGTAAGCACCGAAGCCATAAACTCAGCCGGGTAATTTGCCTTTAAAAAGCCAGTATGAAAAGCCACTACCGAGTAGCATGTTGAGTGCGATTTATTAAACGCGTAAGCAGCAAATGCTTCCCAATCTTTCCAAATTTTCTCCAGTGTTTTTGGCTCATGATTGCGCTCCGTGCCTTGATCAATAAACTTGGGTTTCATTTTATCAAGCACCGTTTTTTGCTTTTTACCCATCGCTTTACGTAGCACATCTGCTTCACCTTTAGTAAAGCCGGCTAGCTTTTGAGAGAGTAGCATCACTTGCTCCTGATACACCGTAATACCATAGGTTTCCGCCAGGTATTCCTCCATATCATCCAAATCATACGCAATTTCTTCATCACCATGCTTGCGTGCAATAAAGTTTGGAATGTATTCCATGGGACCCGGACGGTACAAAGCGTTCATGGCAATTAAATCGGCAAATTTATCTGGCTTTAAGCCTTTTAAATGCTTTTGCATGCCGGCACTTTCAAACTGAAAAGTACCATTGGTTTCTCCGCGCTGATATAACTCAAACGTTTTGGCATCATCAAGCGGAATGGTGTCCGGATCAATTTCTACCCCATGCCTATCTCTTATAATGGCAATGGCATCTTTAATTACCGTCAGCGTTTTTAGTCCTAAAAAGTCCATTTTCAACATTCCTGCAGCCTCCACCACAGAGTTGTCAAATTGGGTAACTAAAAGGTCAGAATCTTTTGCCGTGCCCACCGGAACGTATTTCGTAATATCATCTGGCGTAATAATTACACCACACGCATGGATGCCGATATTACGCACCGAACCTTCCAAAATACGCGCTTGATTTACCACTCTACCTTCCAATGTATCTTGCTCCGCAATGCTACGCAATTCGCGCGCTAAGGGCAGTGCATCACCATTTAATTTACTGGCCATTTCTTTGTCTGTCCAGCTAAATATTTTAGCCAACTTGCTCATATCCGGCACTAAGCCCGAAACTCGGTTAGAATCAGAAAGTGGCAATTGCATTACTCTACCGGCATCTTTAATAGCCGATTTTGCCGCCATGGTGCCGTACGTAATAATTTGCGCCACTTGATTTTTACCATACTTCTGCACAACCCAATCAATAATGCGTCCACGGCCCTCATCATCAAAATCAATATCAATATCCGGTAGTGAAACGCGATCAGGATTTAAAAAACGCTCAAAAAGCAAGTCGTATTTAATAGGATCTACATTGGTGATACCCACCGAATAAGCAACGGCACTACCCGCTGCAGAACCTCGACCAGGGCCAACACTTACGCCCATTTTACGTGCTTGGCTGGTAAAATCTTGTACAATTAAAAAGTAGCCGGGATATCCGGTATTAGCAATAGTTTCTAACTCAAAATCAAGCCTTTCCTTTATTTCTGGCGTAATTTCTCCATAGCGTTTTACCGCCCCTTCGTACGTTAAGTGCCTTAAATAGGCATTTTCACCACGCTTACCTTTGTCCGCTACATCTTCTGCATCTATAAATTCTTCCGGAATATCAAAAGCCGGCAACAGCACTTCACGATCAAGGGTAAACCCTTCAATTTTATCGGCAATTTCTACAGTGGTTGCCAGCGCTTCGGGCATATCCGTAAAAAGCGCCTGCATTTCTTCTGGCGATTTAAAGTAATATTCTTGCTCGGGCAAACCATATCTAAAGCCGCGCCCACGACCAATGGGCGTACTTTGGTTTTCGCCCTCTTTTACGCACAGTAAAATATCGTGTGCATTGGCATCGCTTTGGCTGATGTAAAATACATCGTTTGAGGCAAAATACTTTACACCGTATTTTTTACAGAATTTAAGTAAAACCTGATTTACCACACGGTTTTCTTCCTTCCCGTGATTTAGTAGTTCCGCGTAAAAATCTTCACCAAATTGCTCGTGGTACCACACAAATGCTTCTTCCGCTTGCTTTTCACCTACGTTTAAAATTAAGCTTGGTACTTCTCCGTAAAGATTGCCGGTACTGGCAATTAAATTTTCTTTGTATTGCAGCAGTAAGTCTTTGTCAATACGCGGTAGGTAGTAAAAACCATCTACAAAAGCATGGCTACTCAGCTTAGCTAAATTATGATAACCGGCCTTGTTTTTGGCCAACAGCACTTGCTGAAAACCATTATCCTTCACTGATTTATCTGTGTGATTTCTACACACATAAAACTCCACACCCACAATGGGCTTTATACCTTGATTGGTGGCTTCACGCGTAAACTGAAAGGCACCGTAAAGATTTGCAAAATCCGTAATGGCCACAGCCGGCATATTGTATTCTTTGGCTTTGGCTACCAAACCCGGAATATCTACCGTGGCTTGTAAAATGGAATATTGCGTATGCACGTGTAAATGCACAAAAGATTGATCTACTGCTATTTCAATACGCTCCTCCGTTTGCCTTTTGGCAGATGATTGCTCGGCTAATTTGCGCGCTAATTCTTTAAAGCTATCTACCTTTAAGCCAATAGATTTTACCGTTTCAGGATGTTGCTTGTTAAATTCTGCTCTGTTTTCAGGCGTAAAATCTAAACGCTCATCGGTGTAAACATTAAGGCGAATAAGCTCTAAAAAAGCTCTAGAGGTGGCTTCCACATCTGCAGCAGCATTATGTGCTTCTTTAAATTTACTTTCAAAAAGTATTTCATAAAGCTCTTGCAGTTTTGGCATTTTAAAACCACCGCCTTTACCACCGGGGAGCTTGCAATAAGCTTTGGTTTCTTCACCCGTATCAATGCTAGGTTTATCTGCCAATAAATTTTCTTTACCCATGCGTAAATACTCGGCACCTAGTACGTTTTCATCAAACTTTATGTTGTGCCCCACCGAGTACGTACTCTTTTTTACGGCTTCGCTAAAATCAGCCATAGCCTCCTGTAACTGCACACCATAATGTTCGGCTACCTCGGTAGTAATACCATGTACTTTACTGGCATTAAAAGGTATATCAAAACCATCGGGTTTAATCACATAGTTTTTCACCTCTACTAAAGTTCCATCTAAATTATGCAGTTGCCAAGCAATTTGCACCGCTCTAGGCCAATTATCAAGATCAGTTAAAGGCGCATCATCACGCAAAGGAAGTCCGGTGGTTTCAGTATCAAAAATTAAAAACACTAAGCGTTAGGGGTTTAAAGTTACCTTAATTGGAGGCTTAAAGTTAGCAAATTGTTGCTGCGAAAAACGGGTTGTTAGTAAAGAAGGAAAACTGAAAAAAGAACGTTAAAACTAGTGAGACGTAAGGGTAGTTTTACGACTTCTTTTATGTTGTAATTTCGTTGGCGAAAGCAAACAAAAATGAATAAACTACTAGCAGTACTTTTTTTAGCCTGTATAAGTCCTTATGCATTATTAGCCCAAAAGAAAGTAATAAGCTTACATAAGCAAGCGGAAATAGTAAAAGTTGACACCAATGATTTTACTATCCAGCAGTTTTTAACTTTAGAAGACACCTTTTCTTTTAAACCTTTAAGCAATGAAACTGAAAACATTGATTTTACCGATGCTCATTTTTGGGTGCGAATTACACTTTCTAATGTTGAGGATGATAGCGTAAACTACATTTTAAAAACCGCACGGCCCATCACGGATCAAGTTGACCTATATCAAAAAAGTGAATCAGGTATTTTAAAAGTTTTAAAATCAGGAGACGCACAACCATTTTCTGCAAAAAGCTTCGCACACAGAGAAACCGTTTTCAACCTATCTCTGGCGCCCAACACAGCCTACGTTATTTACATGCACTTAAAAAGTGATGGCGAAATGATTACGCTCCCGCTAAAATTATATGAACTATCTGTATTTCTTGCAGACACGGCAAAAACTGAATTTATATTTGGAATTTTTTACGGAGTATTACTCATTGCCGCACTTGTATATCTGTTTTTCTATTTCAGCTTAAAGCAAGATACCTTTTTATACTACAGCGTTTATATTATAAGTTTTGGGGCTCTGCAATTTGCTTTAGATGGCTATATGCACCAGTACTTTTTTGCAAATTCAGGTTGGTTATATTCCAAAGTAGTTTTGCTAACGGCAAGTTTTAGCACCATTTTTTTAGGACTTTATGCTCAAAGTTTTTTAAAGGTTAATTTAAACTTTAAATATCTTAAAAGAGTCTATCAAACTGTTTATGTACTGGTAAGTATTTTAGTAGTGGGCCTAATGGTTAGTAGTTCATTTTTGGCTCTTACCTATCCTATTATCAATGGCTTAGCTTTGGTTTTAATTGCAATAATTATTATAACCATTGTAGCGCTTTGGTTTAAAAAAATACCTGTAGATCCTTTTTTCAGTTTGGGTATTTTCTTTTTGGTAATAGGATTAGTTACATTCATTTTAAATAATTTTAGCCTAGTACCTTCAAATTTTATTACGCAGAATAGTTCCAAAATTGGTGGAATTTTAGAAGTCATTTTTCTTTCGCTTTCTATGAGTAATTTGATAAAAAAGCTGCGTGAAGAAAAAGAGAGTTCCCAAAAAATATCTTTAGAAAAATCTGTAGAGGCTAATGATTTGAAGCTCTATTTAATGTCAAACGTTAGTCATGAACTGCGCACGCCACTTAATGCAATTATGGGACTAGCTTCTAAAATTAGAAAGGAAGCAGCTTTAAAAGAGCAGGAAGTGCATGATTTAGATGTTATTCAACATTCGTCCAAAATACTACTCGGCTCCATTAATAATCTGCTTGATTTTTACAAAATTGAAAAGGGCGAAATGATTATCAATTCTCACGTTTTTAACTTGAGAGACGTGCTGAAAACTATCAGTCAACAATGGATCTCAAACATTGAATCAAAAAATATAGAACATCATTTTGAATTGGATAGTGCTTTACCTGAATTTGTATTTGGAGATATGGATAGGTTGGTGCAGGTGATTGAAAATCTTTTTGAAAACGCTATTAAATTTACACAAGCTGGTAGGGTAAGCTTAACTACCAAAGTACTAGGTTCGGCAGAACATTCATGCAAAATTTTAATCGAAATAAAGGACACCGGAATTGGTATTTCACCGGAAAAATTAGAGCAGCTTTTTAGCGGATTTACACAAGCGCAGGTCGATGATAGGCGCGCATTTGGCGGCTTAGGTTTAGGCTTAAGTATTGCTAAATCTGTAGCAGAATTACAAGGCGGAAAATTGGAAATTACCAGCACCTTAGGCGAGGGTACTCATTGCTTTTTTACCATGCCTTTTGCATTGGTTCCTGAAGAAGAACAGCCTCAGGAAACTGTGCTACCAAACCAACCGGAATTGCCACAAGTAAATATTTTAATTGTGGAGGATAATAAAATCAATCAATTGGTGATTAAGCAAATGCTTAGTACTTGGAAAAACACAACCAATAGCGTGGCAGAAAATGGCGAAAAAGCTATTGAAGCGCTTAAATCCAATCACTATGATTTGATATTGATGGATTTACAAATGCCTGTGATGGATGGATATGAGGCTTCTCAATTAATACGAGCCGGTGAAGCAGGTGAAGCGTATATAAACATACCTATAATTGCCGTAACTGCTGACACCACTGAACAAACAAAGCTAAAAGTTAGAGAAATAGGTATGAATGATTATCAGTCTAAGCCGTTTACCATGGAGCTTTTATATACCAAAGTGTACAAGCAAATAAAATTTCATAAGAATTTGTAGCCGCACCCAACGCAGCGAAACGCAATTTCGTTTATGATACAAAGCGACCCTAACAAACGCTTTATAACAGATTAACACTTAAATATCATGAAAAAACATGCGGTTCTTTTCTCCATTTTCTTTTTACCCTCTTTCTTTTTTTTAATAGCCTCTTGCGACCCACCTTTAGATTGCAATTGCACTTCCGTAGATGGATTGTTTTTTAGAACCACCGGCCTGCAAGTAGATTTTGTTGACAACAACGTGGGCGTAAACGTGCAAATGATTTCAGACAGTGCAGAAGTGCAGCAAGCAAATTTATTAACCAAATTGCAGTTTGATGTGGAGTATTATAACACCGCTGAAAACACCCCAATTTTTGACTGGTATGCTTTAACCAATTCGGCTTATGCTTGTGAATGTGCTACCAACGGACAAAGCGGATCTAATGAAAAGATTAGCGCATTAAATATCACCACCATTTATGACATTGATGCGAACCATCCGGCAGGCAGCAACATTAATGACTTGGTAATTTTATCACAATTTTCCAATGAAATAGCCTTTGCCGATTTACCTATGATAGAATTGTATTCAGAAAGTTTTGATGTGAAATTTACAGAACAACTACCCGCAGGAAAGTTTTCGATAAACGCAGTTATGGAAATGAAGGATGGCACTATTTATACCGCTCAATCGGCCGTTATAAAATTAAAATAGTTCTCTTTTTTAATCACCGAAAAAAAAAGCCCCTTGCTTATTGTAAGCAAGGGGCTTTTAAAATAAAAAACTAAGTACTAATTTCTAGCAAAAGTACCTACTACTAAATAGGTAGTTAAATCTACAGTACTCAAAGTTTGTAACGGATCGTGTACTACAAAGAAAGCATCGTAACTACTTGTAAGCTCTGTGTAAGACTTAGTCGAAGTTTGGCTAATTGTTACAGAACCTCCGTTACCTGTAGCTGGTTTAGCAAAAACATTACCATTTGGTGTTTCATTGTATGGAGTTCCATTAGGTGTAGTAGCAGGATCTGCTGCGTCATGAGAATGAACGTTATATACTTCACCGCTTACTGTATTATTTAAAGTAACTTCCACGGTTGAGCTGTTTGCATCAATCTCAGTGATTTTTAAAACCGCACTGAACGTGCTGTCATGATTGCCATCGTACTCTCCACTAAATTCGTAATTGTAGGTCATTGATTTCTTTGGAGCCTCCTCCATTTCATCATCGTCATCACAAGACGTAAACATAATTGTTGAAGCAGTTAGCGCCATTGCCATAAAACTGGCTTTCTTGAAAAAATTAATCATCATAAAAAAATTTATTTAACATTCGGTTAATACTCTATTAACCTTTCGATTGTTGCGAATATATACGCTTTAAGAGTAAAAACAGCTTACTTTTCCTACAAAAACTTTTCAGAAGATAATAATTTCGCCCATTCAACCTTGTCATTCAAACACGGAATTAATTGAAAATCAGTTCCTCCGGCCCCTAAAAAGAACTCTTTCCCTTCCTCCCCTATTTCCTCAATAGTTTCTAGGCAATCGCTTACAAAAGCAGGGCACACTACCAAAAGTTTCTTAATTCCTTTATCAGGAAAAGCTTTTAGCTGCTTATCCGTAAACGGTCTTAACCATTTACTATCTAACCTGCTTTGAAAACTGTTACTGTATTTTTCTTTAGGAATACCAAGACGTTTTACTACTTCTTCAGTGGTTTCCAATACTTGATGTCGGTAGCAAAACTTATGCGCTGGAGAATCTACGGCACAGCAATTCTCCACATTTAAGCAATGACTTTTAGTAATATCACTTTTGCGCACATGCCTTTCTGGAATACCATGGTAGCTAAATAAAATATGGTCATATTCCTTTTCTAAATAAGGCTTTATGGAACTTGCCAGTAAATCTAAATAATGGGTATTGTTATAAAAGGCATCAACCAGCGAATACTTCAGTTTTGGAAAATGCTTGGTAAATACCTGTTGCACTTTCACCGCCACCGTTTCATAGCTACTCATGGCATAATGAGGATACAAAGGAATAGCGGTAATATGTTTCAACTCAGGATTAGCCTCAAGCATAGTGCTTACCCCTTGTTCAATGCTTGGGTTACCATAGCGCATTCCCAAACCTACCGGTAAATCTGTATGTTTTTGAACCTCAACTTGCAAGCGCTTACTAATTACAATGAGCGGTGAGCCATCTTCCCACCAAATACTTTTATAGGCTTCTGCAGATTTTTTAGGTCGTGTGTTTAAAATAATGCCTCTAACCAATAAATTTCGTGCAAGAAGTGGCACATCAATCACCCGTTCATCCATTAAAAACTCATCCAAATAAGGCTTTACATCCTTCACCTCTGGCGAGTCCGGTGAACCTAAGTTTATGAGTAATATTCCTTTTTTCATTTTTTGTAACTCGTTATTTGTTATCCGTTATTCGTTAACGGTTCGTGCTTTTGAAAGGCTAGTATTCTTTATTCCCCATTTGCTTCTGCCCTCACAGGTAATTTCCTTACTCATCATTCCTTACTCCTTACTCCCTACCCCCTACTCTGCAAATACTTTTTAGGCGTTACGCCAAATTTCTTTTTAAACGCTGCTATAAAATGACTGGGATTTGTATAACCAATTTGATAAGCTGCTTCATTTACTTTTAGGCTTCCTTCTTCTAGCCAATGGCGCGCGGTATCCATGCGGTAATCATTTAAAAACTGAAAAACTGTTTTGCCATAAATGTTTTTAAACCCTTCTTTCAAACGATACTCATTTAAACCAATTTCTTTAGAAAGTTCGGCTAATGTTGGAGGATCACTAGCGCGTTCCATTATCAACTTTTTGGCTTCGCGGATGCGCACTACATTATCCTCATCCTTTAAAAAAGGACATTGCTCCACGTCTTTGTCTTCATCTTTATTAAAAAAGAGCGCTAAAAATTCATAAAACTTGGCCTTTTGGAAAAGCGTGTTTGCCAAACCATTAAAATCTTTACCAAAAAACTGATTGGCTACCAAAAGCATACCTGGTGTTAGCGCTCTGCTTAAATAGTATTTTTTATCGATGTTATCCTCGTTTATAAAAGCTATTTCTTCCGCTCCTCTTACAAATAAGCTGTGTAATTTTTGTACCGTAATGCCCAAAGCCAAAATTTTTACCTCCTCGCTAGCCGTTATGGTTAAAGGTAAATCCTGATTTGGATTGTAAAAAAACAAACAACCATCTTTTTCTAAGGTCTGTGTGTATCGGCCTCCAGCAAAAGCCAATGTAGAAGCCGCTGCAAAACCCACATAAAACTGCACCATGCCTTTTTCTATGTGATGTTCTATAGGCAATTCCTCGTATGCTCCAATTTCAATTATATCTATATATAAACCTTCGCCAATTGAGGTATTCATTGCTTCTTTTTTCAGGTATTTTTATCAACAAGGTCTCTATTTTCTATTTGTAAAATCAAACCTATTCTTTTCTTTGCCTTTGCAAAAGTAGCGTTGCGTATCAATCTTAATGGTACAATTGTTACAATTAAAGCTAGAATCACTCTAAATAAGCTTTAGCTATTAATCAGGCTACATATTATACGTTTTCGGGTATTTTTCACTTTCGTTGGAGGGTATTTTCGCGTTCTGTATGATGAAATCATTTCAAGTGAGTCAGTTCTCCAGTTTTTTTATGATTGGAGTAAATTATCAAACCGCTCAAGCTGAAGTTAGGGAGAAGTTTAGTCTTCAAACTAAAGATGTGGCGCATATTATTCACGACTATAAAGAAAGTGGCGGTGATGGTATTTTTATACTCTCTACCTGCAACAGAACGGAGCTTTATGGTTTTGGTAATTGCCCGCGAAGGTTAATTGATTTTTTCTGTATTCATTCAGGTGTTGATCACGCAACATTTTTTAAGCATCAAGTAATTAAGCAAAATAGAGAAGCTATTGAGCATTTACTTAGCGTTGGTGCCGGTTTAGAATCACAAATTTTAGGTGATTTTGAGATTATTGGTCAGCTTAAAAAGTCTTTTGCTTTCGCCAAAAATTTAGATGCACACAATGCATTTTTAGATAGGCTGGTTGCTTTAGCAGCGCAAACTTCTAAGCGTGTAAAGAATGAAACTGAACTTAGTTCCGGTGCTTCTTCTGTAGCTTTTGCAGCCGTTAGCAAAATTAAAGAAGTGCTTCATGAAAAAGTGTTCAATGCTTCTTCAAAAGTAGTTTTGGTGGGTACAGGCAAAATAGGACGTACGGCTTGTGATAACCTAATTAACCAAACCAATCTTAGAGACATTACTCTCTTAAACCGAACGGAAGGAAAGGCTTTGGAATTATCCAACCAATTGAAATTAAAGCAAGCGGCTTTTACCAGTTTGCAAGCGGAATTAAATGCTGCCGATATTATTTTGGTAGCAACCGGTTCGGCTACACCTATTGTGCTTTCAGAGCATTTTACTACGCAAAAAAAGCGTTTAATTTTAGATTTGAGTATGCCACGCAATGTGGAAAAAACACTTTACGAACATGACTTATTTAGAGTGATTGATGTAGATCATTTAACTATTGTAACCGCTGAAAGTAATTTAAAAAGGCAACTAGAGGTGCCTAGAGCCAAGGAAATTGTGGCCGAAATGGTAAATGAATTTTACGATTGGTTAGAAACGCGTAAAGTAGCTCCCACATTAAATGCTATGCGTAAAAAAATGGAAACGTGGAAACAGAAAGAAGTTTCTAGCTTAATAAAAAAACACCCGAACATTACGGAAACGCAAGCTTCTTTATTGGCAGATCAATTGTTAAATCGCATTACCGGCCAGTTTGCCAAACAATTAAAGAAAGGTGGTGATCTAAACGGTGATTTACGGACTTTACATTATATTTTTGAGCTTGATAATTAAGCGTGTAGAAACTAGTTTGTCCTACTTTTAAAGATAATGTTAGAGCCAACCTACCTATTAGAAATTAGAGCAATTTTGCAAACAGCAAGAAATACCGCTATGCAAGCGGTAAATAGTGCTATGGTAGAGGCCTACTGGAACATCGGTAAGCGACTAGTGGAAGAACAGCAAGCGGGAAGTGAGCGGGCTAATTACGGAACCGCTCTTTTAAAAGAACTTTCGGTTGCACTTGGTAATGAATTTGGTAATGGTTTTTCCGTATCTAACCTAGAAAATTTTCGGAAATTTTACCTCACCTTTCCATCGGGTGAAAAATCTTACGCGCTGCGTAAGAAATTGAGCTGGACACATTACAGACTGATTATTAGAGTTGAAAACGAGCAAGATAGACGGTTTTATTTAGAAGAGGCAGCAGCAGAACGGTGGAGTACCAGACAACTTGAGCGCGCTATTAAAACAAACCTTTCTCTGCGTTCAATTTCTAAAGTTTCTAACGTAAGTACGAGGGAAAAGCAAAACAACATTGATAAGTTTAACTTCAACCATCTTCTAAAAGACCCCTACGTTTTTGAATTTCTAAATATTCCTCAACCTGCATATCTTAGTGAAAGTGAACTAGAAAAAATGTTGATAGAGCATTTAAAAAGCTTTCTTTTAGAGTTGGGTAAAGGGTTTTCTTTTGTAGGTCAGCAATTTAGAATAAGCTCAGAGACCAAGCATTTTTATTTAGATTTAGTTTTTTACAATTATTTAATAAAGTGTTTTATCGTAGTAGATTTAAAAACCGGAGCTCTAACCCATCAAGATATTGGTCAATTAGATATGTACGTAAGAATGTTTGACGATTTAAAAAAAGGTTTGGACGACAACCCCACTGTGGGAATTATTTTGTGTGCAGAGAAAGATAATACTATTGTAAAATACTCCGTTTTAAACGATAATGATAACCTCTTTGCATCCAAATATTTAACTTATCTGCCTTCTAAAGAAGAGCTAGAAGCTCACATAGCAAAAGATAGATTGTTTATTACGGAAAAGTTTAAGGAAAAAAATAAAAATTAATTTACCTTGAACAACACAACCATAAAAATAGGAACCAGAGATAGTAAACTAGCTGTATGGCAAGCAGAGCAAGTACAGCTAATGCTAGAGCAAGCCGGCAGAACTACCGAATTGGTGAAAGTAAAATCTCCGGCAGATTTAGACCTTACCACACCGCTTAACAAATTTGGCGGTACAGGGATTTTCACAAAAATGCTAGATGTAGCCTTGCTTGAAAAGCAGATTGATATTGCCGTACATTCCTTAAAAGACTATCCTACTAAAGCACCTAAAGGCGTAAAATTAACAGCCGTTTTACCAAGGGCTGCACACGAGGATATTTTGGTTTTACACCCGATGAAAAATGCTTCTTCACTAGAAAATGAAGAAAATGTAATTGCTACGGGAAGTATTCGCAGAAAGGCGCAATGGAAACATCGCTATCCGAAACACACCATTACCGGCTTACGCGGAAATGTGCAAACCCGCTTAAAAAAACTAGCGGAATCTGATTGGACAGGAGCCATCTTCGCGAAAGCGGGATTAGAGCGCATACAAGTATTACCGGAAAATTATATAACCTTAGATTGGATGATTCCTGCACCTGCACAAGGCGTAGTTGGCATCACGTGCAGTTCGGCAGATCATGAAATGATTAATTTACTTCAAGTATTAAACCACGAAGAAACGTGGCTAGAGGCCACCATTGAGCGTGAGTTTTTAAATACCGCAGAAGGAGGTTGCTCTGCGCCAATAGGAGCGCTGGCCAAAATAAAAGGGCATGAAGTAGAGTTTACTGCCGCCATTTTTGAACCTGACGGAAGCAATAAGGTTAGCTTTTCAGATAGCTGTGCTTTGCCAAACACGATGCATTTTGGTAGAACAGCAGCGGAAAAAGCGCTCCAAAACGGAGGTGCTGAAATAATGAAAAAGATTAAGGATGAGCGAGCCAACTAAACCCGTTAGTATTTTTTGCACCAGAACATTACCTGATATTGAAACGGAGCGCCTTGTGCAAGCCGGATTTAGGGTAAGACAAAAAGATTTTATTGAAGTACAACATACGTATGATGAAGCTACTTTTTTAAATCGGTTAAATACCAGTGAAACACAAGCTAGAATTTTTACCAGTAAAAATTCTGTGTACAGTTTGACTTCGTTGTTAGAAAAAAACCCTACCCAAATAGCATCTAAAAAAACATTTACAGTAGGTGTAAAAGCTACCGAAATGTTAAAGAACTTAGGCATACACACTTCTGCAAAAGCGGGACATGCTTTGGCATTAGCCCAAATAATTGCTCGAAATAGCGATGTGGATGCGGTTGATTTTTTCTGCGGAAATTTATCTTTAGATGATTTACCAGAATACCTTGAAAGTAAGGGTATTAAGGTGCATAAAGAAATTGTTTATGAAACAGAAATGGTACATCATGAGGTGGAAACAGCCTCCGTAAACGCCCTCATTTTTCTTTCGCCATCTGCCGTGTACAGTTTCTTTAAAAAGAATACGATTAATCCTGAAATCCCCTGTTTTTGTATTGGAGCCACCACTTCAGAAGCCATTCATTTAAGATGTGATAACCCCAGAATTCCTTCGGATGAACCTGTTTTAGAATCGGTTGTGGATAAAGTGATTGAATATTTTGGAGGAAAGGTTAAAGGTTAAAGGTTAAAGGTTAAAGGTTAAAGGTTAAAGGTTAAAGGTTAAAGGTTAAAGGTTAAAGGTTAAAGGTTAAAGGTTAAAGGTTAAAGGTTAAAGGTTAAAGGTTAAAGGTTAAAGGAAATTTTAAAATCAGGTAAAACAATTAGCTCCGCCTCTATAAAGAATTTAAAAATTTATTAAGTCCGTACGCTGGCCTTCTTACTCCCAACTACGGACTTTCAACTATATAATATGTCAACAGAAATTAAAAACGATTTATTTTTAAAAGCCCTTAAAGGGGAAGAAGTTTCTCGTCCGCCCGTATGGATGATGCGCCAAGCGGGGCGTTACCTACCTGATTTTATGAAGCTTAAAGCCAAGTATAGCTTTTTTGATAGGGTAGAAACACCCGAATTGGCCACTGAAATTACCGTAATGCCTATTCATCAAGTAGGTGTGGATGCCGCTATTTTGTTTTCTGATATTTTGGTAATTCCACAGGCTTTAGATGTTGAAGTACAAATGATTCCGGGTAAAGGGCCATTCATACCAAAGCCCATCCGTACCATGGAGCAGGTACAAGCTATTCCTGATATTGATGTAAAAGATAGATTGAGCTACGTGTATGCCGCGATTGACATGACCAAAGATGCGTTGAATAACGAAGTTCCCTTGATTGGTTTTGCTGGTTCCCCTTGGACGGTTTTTTGCTACATGGTAGAAGGCCAAGGCAGCAAAACGTTTGATACCGCCAAAGCTTTTTGCTATGAGCAACCAGAAGCTGCACATTTACTTTTAGAAAAAATTACCCGCGCTACCACCGCCTACTTAAAAGAAAAAGTAGCGCACGGTTGTAATGCTATTCAAATTTTTGATAGCTGGGGCGGATTGCTTTCGCCTTTAGATTATGAGGTATTCTCTTTGCAATACATCCGCCAAATGGTACAAGCCTTACATCAACAAATTCCGGTTATTGTATTCGGTAAAGGCTGCTGGTTTGCCTTAGAAGAAATGGCTAAAATGCCTGTTTCTGCTTTGGGTGTAGATTGGACGATTACGCCTCAGTTGGCACGTGAGTTTACCGGTTTCAATGTTACGCTACAAGGAAACTTTGACCCTGCCCGCCTACTCTCTCCTATTCCAGAAATTGAGCGTTTAGCAAAGCAAATGGTTAAAGATTTTGGCACGTATAAATACATCGCCAATTTAGGTCATGGTATTTTACCCAATGTACCAGTAGATCACGCAAAAGCGTTTGTAGATACTATAAAGGGGATATAGGTAGGTAGTTAATTGGTTGATTTGTTTATTGGACTCAACATGCGCTTGCAACTCTATTTAACAAATCAACTTTTCCACTTTGCAACGAAGCACTAATTAAAGATGGTATTTTTAGAATTGTAAATAATCTTTCACCATTAGTTTTAGAGCACCTTCTTAAGGCATAAAAAAACAATAAATCTTTTGCAGCTTTTTTGCGGCTTTGCGAGATACCAAAAAAACGTAACTCCTTTAAAGCAAATATGTTAAACAATAAAATATACCGCTCTTTTGCAGCTCCTTTGCGGCTTTGCGGCTTTGCGAGACACAAACACAACATAAAGTATGAAAGAAACATTCACCAATCACATTCACACCTTACAAGACAAAATTTGCACTGCACTAGAGAAGCTAGACGGCAAAACAAAATTTAAGGAAGACCACTGGGATCGCCCGGGTGGTGGCGGTGGAAGATCACGCGTTATAGCAAACGGTAATGTATTTGAAAAAGGTGGGGTTAGCACTTCTATTGTGCATGGTAAAATGCCAGAAACACTGAAGAAAAACATGGATACTGACGGAGAAAATTTTTTCGCCTGTGGGATATCTTTGGTTCTACATCCAGAAAATCCTTTTGTGCCAACCGTACATGCTAACTACCGCTATTTTGAAATGTATGATGCAAACAAAAAAAAAATAGATGGCTGGTTTGGAGGCGGAACGGATCTTACGCCTTACTATTTATTTGAGGAAGATGCACAACACTTTCATCAAAACCAAAAAACGTTTGCCGATAAGCATGGCGAAGAGTTGTATCCAATTTATAAAAAGCAGTGCGACAAGTATTTTTGGAATCATCACCGAAACGAAGCAAGAGGTATTGGTGGAACTTTTTTCGATTACTTAAAACCAACCGAAGAAAGAACCGCTGAGGATTGGATGGCCTTTGATATGGATATGAGCGAAAGCTTTTTACCAGGATACCTTCCTATCGTTGAAAAACGCATGAATACCGTTTGGGAAGATGAACACCGCTATTGGCAAGAGCTTAGAAGAGGACGCTATGTAGAGTTTAATTTAGTGCATGATCGCGGTACACTTTTCGGACTAAAAACCAACGGGCGCACCGAAAGCATTTTGATGAGCCTCCCGCCAAGGGTACGCTGGGATTATAATGTGGAGCCTACTGCCGGTACTGAAGAAGACAAATTGGTGGAAGTGTTGAAGAAACCGAAGAACTGGGTGGATTAGAGGTTTGCGGAGTGGTTGATTTGTTAATTAGTTGAATTGTTGACTGGGCAATTTGTTTGCATTTTCCTTTTTACAATTTCGAGCTTGCGATTTCTCATTTGTTTATTTGCAATTTGTTTTTTGTCATTTGGAATTTACACCTTGAGATTTAATCCATACGTATAACTTTTTTTATATTTGTACGTAAAGTTAAGTACTATGAACGCAAAACTCACACTTTCGTTAGATAAAGAAATAATAGAACGCGCAAAAGCGTATGCTAAAGAGCAAGGCACTTCCGTTTCTAAAATGGTAGAAAATTTTATAAAAATGACTACTTCTAAAACTAGAGATAAGGAAGTAAAAGAAATTGAAATCAGCGATTTTGTAAAATCATTAGCTATGCCTGGCATGAAGCACAGAACTGATAAACAAGTAAAAGAAGAGTATTACGAGTATTTAATGAAAAAATATGAGTAATAAACTGAACCGTATTTTTTTAGACACCAACATATGTTACGACATAATTTCAAGACGAGAGCCCTTTTATAAGCTCTCCGCACTGGTTTTCTCTGCGATGATAGAAGAGCAGAAAACTATTTTAATTAGTGCGTTAACGGTGGTAAACCTTCACTATTTCTTAAGAAAAGATTTCGGAGATACAAATGCAAGGAATGCTGTAATATCTTTTAAAAGTTTATGTGAAGTACACGCTATGGACAATGCACTTTTGGACCGAGCCTTTGGATCTTCAATGCGTGATTTTGAAGATGGTGTCCAACATTTTATTGCTTTGAGAGGAAATGCAGAAGCTATAATTACCCGCGATAAAAAGGGATACAAAAAATCTATCATCCCTGTTTACACACCAGAGCAATACCTAAAACTTTACAAATAAACATGTTACACCGCCCAAGAAGACTTCGCCAAACTGCTGCTTTACGCGATATGGCTGCCGAAACTCGATTATACTCTGCCAATTTTATTGCGCCACTTTTTGCCATAGAAGGCGAAAATAAAAAGGAAGAAATTGTATCAATGCCCAATTACTTCCGCTTTAGCTTAGACTTATTAACCACTGAAGTACAAGAACTTTGGGCTATGGGTTGCCGTAGCGTATTACTTTTTGTAAAAGTGGAAGATCACTTAAAAGATAACGAAGGCACCGAAGCGCTTAACCCCGATGGACTAATGCAACGCGCCATACGCATGATAAAAGAAGCAGTACCTGAAATGTGTTTGATGACAGATGTGGCGATGGATCCATATTCGGAATTTGGCCATGATGGCATTGTAGAAAATGGAGAAATCATTAACGATGAAACGGTAGGTGTATTAGCGGAAATGGCTATTAGTCACGCCCAAGCGGGTGCCGATTTTGTTGCCCCCAGCGATATGATGGATGGCCGCATTGAAGCCTTGCGCATAGCTTTAGATACGGCAAGCTTTACCACCGTTGGCATAATGGCCTACAGCGCTAAGTACGCTTCTTGCTTTTATGGCCCCTTTCGAGATGCTTTAGATTCTGCTCCGGTGGATGTGCAAAACGTACCAAAAGACAAAAAAACGTATCAAATGAATCCGGCAAACGCGCTGGAAGGTGTAAAAGAGGCACAATTGGATGTGGAGCAAGGCGCTGATATTGTAATGATAAAACCCGCCTTGGCTTACTTAGATGTAATGCATCGCATAAAGCAAATTTCAAACGTACCCGTAGCAGCCTATCACGTAAGTGGAGAATACGCCATGATAAAAGCTGCCGCTGAAAAAGGTTGGGTAAATGAGGAGGAAGCTATGGTGGAAGTTTTGACCAGCATAAAACGCGCTGGCGCAGATTTGATTGCTACGTACTTTGTGAAAGATATCTTGCAATTGCTTAACCGCAGAGACGGGGAGCTCGCAGAGTAACGCAGAGTGAAATGAAAAAAGATCTAAACAGTATAACGCAAGAAATAATTGGAGCAGCTATCGATGTGCATAAAAATCTTGGTCCAGGATTATTGGAATCAGTTTATCAACATTGTTTAAGTTTAGAGTTTAAAAAAAGAAACCTAATGTTTTATTCACAAGCCGTGGTTCCTATTCACTACTTAAATCAAAGACTTAATAAAAATTTTGTGCTTGATTTTTTAGTTGAAAACGAAGTTATTGTGGAATTAAAAGCAGTTGAAAACATTATACCTATACATGAAGCACAACTTTTAACCTATTTAAAACTTAGCGATAAAAGACTTGGTTTATTGATAAACTTCAACGTAACACAACTTACAAAAGGAATAAAAAGATTAGTTAATAATTATTAAAAACTCCGCGAAACTCTGCGCTCTTTGCGCCTCCGCGGTTAATATAAAATGAAAAACACAAACAGTAAATCACTTTTCGCAGAAGCCTCTAAATACATACCGGGTGGCGTAAACTCTCCCGTAAGGGCATTTAAAAGTGTAGGGGGCGACCCGATTTTCATAAAAAATGCCAAAGGCGCCTATATGTACGATGAAGACGGCAACCGCTACATTGATTACATCGCTTCTTGGGGGCCCATGATTTTAGGCCACGCACACGAACCTGTAAATAAGGCGGTGCAAGCGGCTATTGAAAATTCAACTTCTTTTGGTGCACCTACCGAATTGGAAATACAATTGGCCAAACTCATCTGCGAAAGCATACCAAATGTAGAACGTGTGCGCATGGTAAACAGCGGCACAGAAGCCACTATGAGCGCCATTCGCTTAGCGCGAGGGTTTACAGGAAAAGATAAGTTTATAAAATTTGCAGGCTGCTACCACGGGCATGGCGATTCTTTTTTAATAAAAGCGGGTAGCGGAGCCGTTACGCTTGGTCACCCTAGCAGCCCTGGTGTAACCAAAGGCACAGCTAAAGATACTTTGCTTGCCGAGTACAACGATTTAGAAAGTGTAAAGCTTTTAGTGAAAGAAAACAAAGGTGAAATAGCGGCTTTAATTATTGAGCCTATTCCTGGAAACATGGGTTGCATTTTGCCAGAACCAGGGTTTTTAGAAGGCATAAGAGAAATTTGCACGCAAGAAAACATCATTTTGGTATTTGATGAAGTAATGACTGGTTTCCGTTTGGGCTTTGGTGGCGCACAAGCTACCCTTGGTCTTGAAGCCGATTTAATTACCTACGGAAAAGTAATTGGCGCTGGCTTGCCTGTGGGTGCCTATGCCGGCAAAGCAGAAATAATGGAATACGTGGCGCCCAATGGCCCTGTTTATCAAGCGGGTACCTTAAGTGGTAACCCCATTGCTATGACTGCCGGCTTAACCCTGCTACAAGAACTGAAAGACAACCCACAGTACTACACAGAGCTTGCCGATAAATGCGAAACCATACACAAAGGTTTGGTTAAGATTTTAGAAAAAACTGAATTGCCTTGGACTATTAATCGTAAAGGCAGTATGATTAGCTTGCATTTTACTAATGAAACCGTGCGTGATTTTGATTCAGCCGGCACTGGAGCCAACGATTATTTCAAACAATTTTTCCACGGAATGTTAGATAGAGGCGTGTATTTACCACCATCCGCTTATGAAAGTTGGTTTTTAAGCAATGCTTTGAGTTATGCGGATATTGAAGAGACGTTGAAAGCTGCTGAGGAGGTTTTGATGGGGGTGCTTAAATAGTAAATCTGCACTGAAATGCATATCTTTAAAATTAATTTAGTGAAATATGGCACTGGTAATCTCAGATGAAATTTTAGCAAAAGCACAACTCTCTTCAAAAGAATTGTTAATTGATTTAAGTTGTTATCTTTTTGATAAACGCAAGCTTAGCATGGGCAGAGCCAAGGCACTTGCCGGTTTAAATCAGCTTGATTTTCAAAAAGAATTAGCCGCTAGAAATATTGAAATGCCACTTGATGAAGTTGAACTCAACCACGATTTAAAAACGTTGGGGTTTAACTTTAAAAAATGACCATTGTCAGCGATACTTCCGCTGTTTCTAACCTTATCCAAATTGGAAAAATTGAGTTGCTAAAACAGCTTTTTGGAAAAATTATTATTACTCCAGCAGTTCGGCAAGAACTTTATCAAATTAAGCTTCAGAAAGTATTAATCGAAAAGTTTAATTGGATTGAAGTACGCACGCCACAGGATAAAAATTTTGTAAACAAACTACTTGTTACACTAGATTTGGGAGAGTCGGAGTCGATTGCCTTGGCAGTAGAGATGAACAATGCACTGTTAATTATTGATGAATACTTGGGAAGAGAAATTGCCAAAGAATATGATCTTAAAATAACTGGATTGATAGGTATATTAATTCTGGCCAAGCAAAAAGAGTTATTATCGACAATAAGACCTGTACTTGCTGATTTGGAAGATATTGGTTTTAGACTAAGTCAAAAGTTGGTGACTCATATCCTTAATTTGGTAAAAGAATAAAAGTAAACCATAACCTTGGGGCTATTAAACTTGGTTTTTGAGCAATGCCTTGAGCGATGCCGACATTGAAGAAACTTTGAAGGCCGCTGAAGAGGTTTTGAATCAAATGTAATTTTTCAATATACTTGTAAAAGAAGCTGCTTTAATTAAGCGGCTTTTATTCACTATTCCACCACAATTTTATGTACTTGGTTACTTCCATTTATAAAGGAAAGTTTAAGGAAATAAATACCCGGTGACAATCCTGAAACATCAATTTTCTTTCCATCAATCTCTACTGCCTTTACCAATCTCCCTTGCGCATCCAATATGGTAAGCCTCTCTAAATTTTTAATATCCACGTTTAGGGCTAAGTAGTTTTTTGCCGGGTTTGGGTAAATTGCTACCTCCTGAATTTTTATAGCGGGTAAACGTAAGCCACCACCGTTTGTGGTTTTATATACTCCGCTGTAAGTTACAGCATAGCCTTCAGTTTCCGTAGCCATACTTATACCTGCAAAACTTCCTGTATCAGAACGGGCTAGGTTTGTCCATGTTAAACCTCCATCTTGAGTACCTAAAATATTACCACTGTTGTGAAAATTCAAAGGGTCTGAAGTGGTAACGTAGCCCACCATATTACTAGGAAAACTAATGTCGCTTATCCAAAAATCACTGCTTATTCTTGTGATGTATGTCCAGCTTAGGCCATTGTTTATAGATGTATACAAATTACCTACGCTGTTTACATAATAGCACGTTCCGCTTTGGTTAGGAAATTCCATTTTTCCGGTTTGCCAAACACTTCTACTAGAGGTATCATTTAAAACCACATTCCAAGAAATTCCACCATCGGTAGTTCTATGTATTTTTTTATCAAAAACAGCCAAACCCACCATGTTATTAAAAAAATGAATATCATAAATATTACCCAAGCCCAATGTATCTACTGTAAAAGTTGCTCCACCATCAGTGGTTTTCACTAAAATTCCGCTACCGCCTACATAAACCGTTTGAGCATCCAAAACATCTAAGCAATGCAGGTCATAACCTAGTCTGTTTGTAATTAACGTGTCCCACGTTACTCCACCGTCTAAGGTTTTAAGTATTGGGCTCGTATAGTTTCCAAAAGCTGTTCCCCCGCAAGCATAACCTACGTTTGCATTTATAAACTCCATGTCTAGCAGCCATCCACCGTACAAATCAATACTATCCTTTGTATAGCTAGAACCTCCATTGTTAGAATGATAAAAATTGCCGTTATAACCACCCAAGTGAAAAGTATCTGGCGAGTAGGTTTCTAAAATTATTTGAGAAAGGCGTGGTGTATTTATTTTTTGCCATTGGGCATTTCCCAAAAGGGAAAAAATAAGCAATAAGAAAAGTGAAATTGATTTCATCTTAACGATATATAGGGATTAGAGTCGCAAATTTAGCTGCACTAAAACAAAACCAGTGGTAACTTTTAATCTAAGTGCTGTACTTATTCATTTGCTCCATTATGCGTCAAAAATCTAGAAATTGTTTGGCCACATACATTCTTAAACACTTTGCTAAAATAGTTAGGATCGGTATAGCCAAGATAGTAGGCTGTCTCTTTCACACTCCAATTGCTATGCACTAGCAAACGTTTGGCCTCCAATATTTTGCGTTCTATGATGCACGCTTTCGCAGATGTGTTATTAGACAAACGCAACGCCTTATTCAAGCTATTAATATTGGTGCTTAAAGCTTTGGCATACGCTGCCGCGGTGATTGAAGCGGTAAAATTCTCCTCAAGCATTTCAAAAAAACGCTCTACCACACCACTACTCTCGCCTATTTCTTTTGGTGCTTGGCGCATAAGTAATATAAACAGCATTTGCATTAAAGAGCCTAGCACCTTCAACTTATCTCGTCTGCTTTCTGCTAGTTCATCTAACATTTGGTTGAAACACAATTCTACAAAATCAATTTCAGCTTTATTAAGCGCAAAAACAGGGTTTAATTTCCATAGATTAATGTGTGCAGCAGGCGTAAAATCTACCAAAGAATATAAAAAGGACTTGGTAAAAAGCAGCACTTTACCTTGGCTCTTGGCCGATCTATCTACACTATGCAAACTACCTGGTGGCAGTAAGTGGATGCTACTATTTTCAATACTATGCTGAGTAAAATCAATAGTATGTGTGCCACTCCCTTTATGAAAATAAAATAGCTCAAAATAATTATGGCGGTGCATTTCGCTTACATCATAACTACCTGCTTTGGTAAGTGCAACAATTTTTATTTCTTGCTGAAGGCTATCTGCGTTTTCAAAAAAATTGCTGTGCGTAAGTGTATTATGTGCCATTAGTCGTTTAATGGCACTAATTTAACTCTATTATTTTGACCGTTTCTTTTTATTTAAAAATCAGATTAACCCCTATTTAATAGGGTAAAATAATTTAATTAATTAAAAATAAATAGAACTACCCCATTTTATTACACCTCTTTTACTTTTTGTTCATTTTTGCAAAAATTTTAAAACAATGGGCAAAAAAGTAAATTTTATAGTTTTATGCGTAGTAGTGCTGTTGGTGCTTTTTAGCGGAAGCTCTTATCACAGCATGTTAGAAGGTGGTGAAATTGACAGTGGAGATACCGCCTGAATGCTTGTAACCAGTGCTTTAGTATTACTTATGACGCCTGGTTTGGGTTTCTTTTATGGTGGAATGGTAAATAAAAAGAATGTAATTTCTACCATCATGCAAAGCTTTGTTGCCCTTGGCGTAATAAGTATGGTGTGGGTATTGGTAGGGTTTAGCCTTGCTTTTGGCGATAGTATTGGCGGCATTATTGGCAACCCCCTTTACCTATTTTGCTTTTAAAAATGTTGGTGTTGCGCCTAATGCCGATTTTGCTGAAACTATTCCATTTCTATTGTTTGCACTGTTTCAATTAAAATTTGCCATCATCACGCCTGCGCTTATTACGGGTAGTTTGCAGCACGCGTGCGCTTTAGAAGCTACATTTTATATATGATTCTTTTTATGCTTTTTATTTACGCACCGCTTGCCCACATGACGTGGCACCCAGATGGACTGTTTCGCAATTGGGGTGTTTTAGATTTTGCTGGTGGCACCGTGGTGCACATGTCGGCTGGTTTTGCGGCTTTAGCCGGAGCATTCTTTTTAGGCAAGCGTAAAAAACAAACACATGAACCTTCTAACGTACCCTTTATCATTTTGGGCACAAGCTTACTTTGGTTTGGTTGGTTTGGGTTCAACTCTGGTTCGGCTTTAGGCGCCAATGGAGATGCTGTTATTGCCTTTGCAAACACCAATTTTGCCTCTGCTTCCGCGATGATAACTTGGATGTTTTACGAACGCTTTCGAGGAAGAAAAATGAGTACTGTTGATGCCTGTATTGGTGCAGTAGTTGGTTTGGTGGCTATTACACCTGCGGCTGATTTTGTAACAGTAGGCCAAAGTTTTTTTATTGGCTTTTTTGCTACTTTGGTAAGCAATTGGGCCATTGCCTATAAAAACCGCAAAGAGTTAGACGACACTTTAGATGTATTTCCTAGCCATGGCGTGGGTGGCATGGTAGGTATGGTGTTAACGGCAGTATTTACAGAGGAAGTAGGTTTAGTTTACGGACAAACTGAAACGTTTGTAATGCACCTCTTAGCCTTGGTAATAGTGGCCATTTTCACTTTTTGTGGCAGCTGGTTACTATACTTAATAGTAGATAAATTATTAGAAATGCGCGTAACAGAAGATCAGGAAACACGCGGGCTAGACAATTCGCAGCACGGAGAAAGCATGAACCACTTTTAGTGAAATACGAGAAATGGAGTAAAGTTTAGAAATGCTTTAAACCTTTCTAATAGTATATCGTCCAAACTGCCTGAAAGTAGTAGTTGATAGGCTTTATCGAGACATCTTTTAGAATTTCACGTATTTAACTCCATTTGTATGCACCGTTTTCATCACCTATTTATTGTAGTGTTTTTTAGTTTCAACGCGCTTTTTGCTCAACAAACAGTTGGCTTATTTACCAATAGTGCCGATGCGTATGATGGCTACACACTTTTTTCACCGCTGGGTTCTACAAACACCTATTTAATAAATAATTGCGGTGAAAAAGTGCACACTTGGCCAAGCACGTATCGCCCTGGGCAAGCCGTTTATTTACTAGAAAACGGAACTTTGTTACGTACAGGAAACATGGGAAATACCACTTTTAACGCAGGTGGAGTGGGTGGCATAATTGAAATGATTGATTGGAACGGAGCAGTTATTTGGAGCTACGCCATGTCTTCTACAACAGAATGTCATCATCATGATATTGAATTTTTGCCAAACGGAAATATTTTGGCCATTGTATGGGATGCATACACATCAGCGCAAGCTACTGCCGCTGGTAGAACTACGGCAGGCACCAGCCTGTGGGCCGAAAAAATTATAGAAATAGAACCTAATTTAACTACAGGGGCAGCCAATATTGTATGGGAATGGAAAGCTTGGGATCATTTGGTGCAAGATGAAAATGCCAACGCCAATAATTTTGGAAATGTGGCAAGCTCACCTCAACTCATTGACTTAAACTACATAACAGGCAGCGCTACCGACAGCGATTGGCTGCATTTTAACTCGGTAGATTACAACGAAAAGTTAGATCAAATTGCAATAAGCAACCACAATTTTAGCGAAGTTTGGTTTATAGACCATTCTACCACCACGGCTGAAGCAGCTAGCCATACAGGCGGAAACAGCGGCAAAGGCGGAGATTTAATCTACCGCTGGGGAAATCCACAAGCCTACCAAACAGGCACTGCTGCAGATCAAAAATTATTTGCACAACACAACGCTTATTGGATTGATAGCGGCTTTGTGCACGAAGGCGGCATCATGGTGTTCAATAATCAAGCAGGCACCAATTATTCTACGGTAAACGTTTTTCAACCTTCGCTTTTAGCGGATGGCAGCTACTCCAATAATGCTTCCACTGGTTTTGGTCCTACAAGTTTTCAATGGAAGTACTCAGCCACTCCACAAACGGATTTTTACGCGCAAAATATTTCGGGGGCGCAGCGCCTTGCAAACGGAAATACGTTGATTTGCTCTGGCCCTTCTGGGCGATTTTTTGAGGTAGATACCAACGGCAATACCGTGTGGGAATATGTAAACCCCGTAAGCGGGCAAGGCATTATTGCACAAGGTAGCAACGCAAATAATAATAGAGCTTTTAGAGCAGAGCGCTATGCTGCAGATTATGCCGCTTTTGCAGGAAAAACACTTACTTCGCAAGGGTATATAGAAACGGGCACCACCAACGCTTGTATAAATTATGCAAGTAGTAAAGAAACGGCTTCTTTGGCTTTTAAGGTATATCCAAATCCCGCTAAGGCGGAGGTACACATTAGCTCAAAAGCTACCTTAATAAACATAGCGCTGTTTACCTTTAGCGGGAAAAAAGTGATGGAAAAAACGCTTTACGGATTTTCTGCAAAACTTGATTTGAATGGGCTTTCTAGCGGAATTTATTTGCTAAACATAACCTCTACCGATGGAAAAGTTGGTGTGCAAAAATTGACTGTAGAGTAAGTTATGCGTGTAAAACATTGCCTTTATTTTTCTCATTTAGTTGGCTTGGCAAAAAACGGCTTACCAAAGAGTCTTTATACTTTAAAAGGGAAGTGTTTTTTTCTATTTCTGCCCTTCCTATTTTTCGGTTTTACTGGTACAGCACAAGCTCAAAACAAGGTTTATTTTAAATTAAATTTTGATGACGCGCCTTTGGAGTTAAATGAGACGTATTTCTCAGAAGCCTTGCAAGACAGCGTTGTTATTTCTGCTTTAAAATTTTACGTAGGCAAGTTTCATTTCTTCAAAAACGGAAAATTGATTAAATATTCTAGTCAATACTTTTTAGTAGATGCAGCAAAGCCAGCATCAATGCAACTTGAATTGGATGCGCCTAAGGAATATGATGCCGTACATTTTTATTTGGGCGTGGATAGTGCAACTAATAATAGTGGAGCTATGGCCGGTGCTTTAGATCCTATGCACAATATGTATTGGACATGGCAAAGTGGCTACATCAACTTTAAGTTAGAAGGCACTAGCCCAAGTTGCCCAGCCAAAAAAAACAAATTTCAATTTCACGTAGGTGGGTATTTAAAGCCTTATAATAGTGTGGTGAAAGTTGAGTTGGTGGAAAGCAAAAAGTTGAAAGCTGCTGATACAGAAAATGACAGAACCGTTATTTTAAATCTTAATCCGTTCTTTAGCACCACAAACATCCGCGAAAGCTACCAAATAATGAGCCCCAAAGAAGAGGCGGTAAAAATGGCTGAAAAAATTGCAACTTTATTTATGCTTACGCCATGAAAAAGTTAATGGCTATAAGCCTTATTGGTGCTATTATTAGCGTTGCTTTTTACAGCAAAAAAACAGGTTTAGTGTATCCTAAAAACTTTCCTGAACCTAGCTATAACTTTGAGCAAAATCAATTGAGTGATGCTAAAATAGCGCTTGGACGAATGTTGTTTTACGAGCCCATGCTTTCTAAAGATGGTTCGGTTTCTTGCGCCAGTTGCCATAGCCCGTATAACGCCTTTGCACATACTGACCATGCTTTAAGCCATGGTATAAATGACTCAATAGGAATGCGCAACGCCCCTGCCCTATTTAACTTGGCTTGGCAAACTAGTTTTATGTGGGATGGTGCTATAAATCATTTAGACGTGCAAGCCTTGGCACCACTTACACACAAAGGTGAAATGGCCGAAAGTTTGGATAGCGTTTTACTGAAACTTAAAGCTGATAAAAACTATAAAATTGCTTTTTACACGGCTTGGAAGGATAGTACTTTAACGGGAGAAAGGTTTTTAAAAAGCTTGGCACAATTTCAACTGAATTTGGTATCGGCCACAGCCAAATACGATAAAGTAAAAGCTGGAAAAGCCACCTTTACCAAACAGGAAAAAGCAGGTTACACCTTGTTTAAGGCCAATTGCAACAGTTGCCACCAAGAACCCCTTTTTAGCAATTACACTTTTGCCAACAATGGTTTGCCAGTTGATAAAACATTAAGCGACTTAGGGAAATTAGCGCAAAGCGAAAAGAAAACCGATAGCTTGTTATTCAAAATTCCTTCGTTGCGCAACCTCAGCTTTACGTTTCCTTATATGCACGATGGGCGTTTTACAAAATTGAGTGAAGTGCTAAATCATTACACCAGTGGCATCGCGCAAAGCAATAGCTTACATGCTGATTTACGAAAATCTATAGTGCTAAGCGCCAATGAAAAAATTGACTTAACTGCCTTTTTACTTACGCTTAATGATACTGCATTTGTGTTTAACCCTGCTAATAAATTTCCGCGACAGATGACCAACTTTAGTGCAACAAATAATAATATAAATCAATAATTCTACGCTATGAAAAAGCTATTTTTTTCTTTATCACTAACCGTACTTTTGCCGGTCGCACAGGCACAACTTAGCCCTACAGTAACTAGCTGGTTACAAAACACTACCGTTAGTGGCACGTATTATATACAAGGTAATTCCACACCTGTGGCCAATAATATTTTGGTGAATTGCCAAAAGGTGGAGTATTCGGCTACCTCGGTGTATGTAACAGCAACAGGTGTTCCGGCCTACCCAACGGGCCCATTTTTAGATAGAAACCCAAGTATAGCGCAAGATCAAGCGGCTATTTATAAATTTCCATTAAATCCGCAAGCCAATACAGGTACGCCAAATAGTACAGTGGGTGGAAACATTGGCGTGTTCATAAACGGTGTTTCTTTATTTGATTACCGTGATGGAGTAGCGTGGAACCCGAACACCAATGCACTTTGCGGAGGCCCTGGAAATCCTGCTTGCCCTGGTGGACCGCAAGCTACACAAGATTGGACGCGGGATGCTATTCCTGCCGAAAAGCCAGGTTTTGATTGCTCTAAAGGGCATCCAGCTATGGGCAACTATCACCACCACCAAAATCCATCAGCTTTTAAGCTTGACTTAAACGTGATGAGTAACATCTGCAACTTATATGATGCTGATGGATTGTATGCCATAGACAGTACGATGCACTCGCCATTAATTGGCTTCGCGTATGATGGTTTTCCAATATATGGTGATTATGGCTACAAAAATGTTGACGGTACAGGCGGCATTACACGCATAAAATCTGGCTATAGACTGAGGAATATTACCACGCGCACCACCCATGCTGATGGTTCTGTTGTAAGCAATGGCCCTCCGATAAATGCTACTTATTTTTTGGGCTATTTTAGAGAAGATTATGAACACATTACAAGTGTTGAAGCGGATGTACTAGATGTACACAACGGTAGGTTTTGCATTACGCCAGAATACCCAAATGGTACTTATGCCTATTTTGCAACGGTTGATGCAAACTGGAATTCTGCTTATCCTTACGTGGTAGGCCCTACATTTTACGGTACGTATGCCAATAGAAAGGTGGCTGCAATAAACGAAACTACTACCACGTACACTTCTACAGTAAGTATTAACGAAAACAATTTTGAAACCTCACATATTGCCATATTTCCAAACCCTGCTACTGAACTTATTGCCATACAAATGAATGGTTTGGTAAACGAAAAGGTGCAAGTGCGTTTACAAGATTTATCAGGCAAAGTGGTGCAAGAAAAAACCATACAGCCCGGGCAAACCATTACCTATTTTGACGTGCAAACGGTGTATGCAGGTGCTTATGTATTACACTTTACCCAAGGCGAAAAAAGTGTGAGCAGAAAAGTGGTGATTGCAAGAGAGTAGCGGTTGTAAAGGTTATAAAGGTGAAGGACAAAAGCCTAAACGCAGAGATACGGAAAACACAGGGTTTCGCAGAATTAATGCTGTGCAGCTTGGTGTTTTTTTACGTATTGTATTAAATTAGCTTTAAAACTCATGTAAATAACCAGATTCTACTTTAACGTATGAATACCAATCTCATGTCAAAACCTTTTTTCTCTTTACTCTGCTTTATGCTTTTCGCAAATTTCTGTTTTGCCGAAAAGTCTGATACAAATTTTATAAAGGCGCATTTAACCGCGATTACTAAAACCAAGGGGTTTAGAACACATCAAAACCTAGAGCAGCTCAATAAAACCGCTGCCTATATAAAAAAACATTTTACACAGTTTGCTGATAGTGTGTATTATCAACCTTATACCGTTGATGGAAAAGTGTACAAAAACGTAATTGCCATATTTGGCATTGAATACGAAAGTCGCATTATTATAGGTGCGCATTATGATGTGTGTGGAAATCAAGAAGGTGCCGATGACAATGCAAGTGGAATAGTGGGTTTGCTGGAACTTGCGCGCATGTTTAAAAGTACTGAATTAAAAAACAGAGTGGAATTGGTGGCCTATACTTTGGAGGAACCTCCTTATTTTAGAACTGAATATATGGGCAGTTACATACATGCAAAGGCGCTGGCAGAAAGTAAGGTAAAGGTGTTGGGCATGGTTTCTTTAGAGATGATTGGCTATTTTAAAGAAGAAAAACATACCCAAGATTATCCTATTGGAGCACTTTCTTTAGTGTATGGAAACCGAGGAAACTATATAACTCTGGTGAAAAAATATGGCGCTGGTAAATTCACAAGACAGTTTTGTAAAAAGTATAAACGTACCAAAGCAATTCGCACAAAAAAATTTAGTGGTCCTCCTGCCCTGCCAGGCATTGATTTTTCTGACCATTTAAACTATTGGAAATTTGGTTTTAGCGCATTAATGCTCACCGACACTGCCTTTTACAGAAATAAGAATTACCACCAAAAAACGGACACTATGGAAACCTTAAACCTCTTAAAAATGTCGAAAGTAATTGATGGGGTGTATGAAACGATAGTGGGGTTTTAATTGGTGAAAACATAACTATTTTGACTCTTGAAAGTGAGATATATTACGAAAATTTCAGATAAAATGACACAAATATTTTACCCACTGCTATCCCTCATAATTTTTTCAGGTTGTTCTTAAAAATTCAAATCGCCACGGCTAAAAATAATTACCCATGTTGAAACTTACGGCAATTGATTGGAAGGGCAGTATTAATAAATAGTGAGACAACAATGGGATTAACACCCACATTTTAAAATTTATAAATTGGTTGCCATGGTAGATTTAAAACAGCAGGTATTGCAAACTACCGTGAAAACCATAGTTTACCTGAGTATTTGCTCCTCGGCCACTTCCCGTGGTTATTCTAATTTTGTCATTAGAAAAATCACCATTAATCATTACCCCTAAATTACCTCCAAGTTTAAATTTTAAATTAGTTGTAAGGCTTATAAAAAGACTAATTTCTCCATTGACTGGTAGCGCGTAACTCCCTCTTTCTATCACTATTCTATCAAGAAAATAAACAAGTTCATTATTTGAACTTAACCCTGCAGGTACAAGAGCATATCTGTTTAAGCCTAACATCGGAAAGTAAGCCGTGTTGAGGCCAATTTGGATGGCAAAACGCTCAAACTGAAAGAGATCATAACCATATTCTAACGCTAAACCAAAATGCTGTTCAAATGTATAGGCGTGAAAGTCATTAACGTATATTCTAAAATAATCATCGTCAGTGGTGGTATTTACATTAAAAGCTATTCCTCCAGAAATCCAGTGTCTCTTGATATTGTGAGCATATTTAACATCTAAAAAGTCAATATGTGTGTTAGAATATCCCATTCCCAAATATTGCCCAGCGGCAAGTAAGGAAGATAAGAAAAGAAGAATGGTTATCGCCCCCTTCTTATACTTAACGTGAAGCTGCTTTACGGTTGTACTCACCATAGTCTTATTTGAATATTACACGTTGAATTTCCATCAGTGCCATTCTTTTTATGTCACGAATAAATTGTGAGAAGCACCACAACAACGCCCAGTTTAATTTTCTTAATATGAAGTTAGTTTTGTAAGCCTAAGTTTACAGAGGACAGATGTATTAGAGTTAGTTTTTTAAGGTAGTAAACTCACATCAATGGTAAGAAAAAAAGTAATGAGAAATATAGGCTACGAGAAAAAATCACCCAAAAAGATCTAACTATTTTACCCACTTCTACCTCTCTTACTTAGTATAGGTTGCTCTTAAAAACAGGAGCAGTTGATTAGCCTAGAATAACCGACAAAAATAAAGACCCTTGATTTATTGAGTAAAAATCCAAATGTTTTGTCAGGTTTAGTTTGGTGAAATTAATTTTAAAAATCCGTTCATTTTCATTTCCATACTGTACTTTGTGCGCTAAGTAACGCGTAATCACACAAATTTTTTATGGCAGCTCCCACCAATTTTGACCGCCCACAATTAAAAAAAGGTATAGGAAAAGCAGGGCTCTTTAGCTTAGCTTTTGGCGCTATGATTGGCGTTGGCTGGGTTACTGCCATGGGCTCGTGGCTCTCTAATGCCGGACCTTTAGGTGCTATAATTGCCTTTTCTGTTGGTGGTTTATTAATGGTAGCTATTGGTTTGTGCTATGCAGAAGTAACCGCAGCCTTACCCTTATCGGGAGGTGAAGTAGCCTATGCTTATAAATCTTTTGGAACTTCAAAAGCCTATATCGTTGGTTGGTTTTTAGTATTTGGCTACTTATCCGTTTCCGCGTTCGAAGCCGTTTCCATCAGTAAAGTAATTCGCTACCTCATTCCGTCAATAGATTATTGGGAGCTTTATACCATAAACGGAAGTCCTATTTATGTATCGCACATCCTGTTAAGCGCTTTTTTTGTATTAGTCATTAGCGCCATAAATTATACTGGCGTAAAAAATTCTGCCCGTTTTCAAGTAGGCTTAACCATTCTTTTTATCACGCTCACTTTTGTGTTTGTAATAGCCGGAATGCTTATGGGTGATTGGAGCAACCTCAGCCCTTTGTTTTCTACCCATAATTCTACTTCTATCATGGCTGGTATAGCCATGGTAGTAGTTACCGTTCCTTTTTGGTTTGTTGGCTTTGATACCATTCCACAGGCCGCTGAAGAAGCAAGCGAAGGCATTTCTGCCAAAACTGTTGGGCTGCTTATTCCCCTTTCCATTGTGGTAGCGGTGTGCTTTTATATTCTCTTGATTATGAGCACTTCTATTGCCGCACCTTGGAATGAAATTATTGGCGATAAGCTACCCACAGCCAAAGCCTTCGGTATGGCTAGCGGTTCACCATTTTTAGTAAAACTTATTTTAATAACCGCCATTGTGGGTTTGCTTACCAGTTGGAATGGTTTTTTTTCTAGCGGGTTCACGCGTACTTTTTGCCATGGGCAGAGGTAAAATAATTACACCTGTTTTTGGCAAAGCGCATAAAAAATATGAGACGCCTTACAAGGCTGTTTTATTTAGTGGAGTGGTAACTTTTTTAGCCTCTTTGATGGGTGCAGGCGCCATGACGGCTTTTGTAAACGTTGGTTCGTTATGCATCGTAATTGCCTTTTTTGGTGTGTCCGCTTCGTTTTTATCCTTGCGCAAAAAGTTTCCAAACTTGCATCGTCCGTATAAAACTCCGGGTGGTAAAATTTTAGGTTATGTAGGCTTAGTTGGTTCCTTTTGCATCCTATTAATTATGGTTTTCCCGAAAAGCTCGGTAGCCTTGGCTTGGCCTTTTGAATGGGCTATCTTTTTAACGTTCTCCGCACTCGGTATTATATTTTGGATCATCTCCGCTAAAAGCAGAAATAAGGTTGCTAAAAAGGAGCGGGATTATTTGATTTTAGAAAAATATAGTTGAATTTTAAGTCTTAGTTCTATTCCTAACCACTTTTTATGCTAGTCGATGAAAAAATCTACTTATCATTTTATTACAGGTATTGGCTTAGCGTCCATTTTGGCTTCTATCGTGCTGATCATAATCAATGGTTGGGCTATTGAATGTTTGTTCAGCGCTTTTATGGGTATTGTATTAATGGGCAGCGCTTATGCGGAGCGAAGAAAAAAGGATTCTGATAATCAGTAAAATGGTGTTGTGTTTATGCAACAGCAGTAATTTGTATAATGCATTTGAACGCTGAGCATAGTATAACAAGATTACCTTTCAAATAGAGCCTAAAACCTGCACCCTCTCTTTATCTTAACTTCATAAAATCTCCTCCAAAAAAGTACCTTTACCCCTTCAAAAATCAGCATGGCAAAAATTCATTTAGTACTAGGCTCCGGTGGTGCGCGCGGCATGGCACATATTGGTGTAATTGAAGCACTAGAAGAAGCTGGACATGAGATTGTAGAAATAATTGGCTGCTCTATGGGTGCCGTAGTGGGTGGTATTTACTGTGCCGGTTTTTTACCCGCTTACCGCAATTGGCTCCTTACGCTAAATAAAAGTTCCGTTTTTAAACTAATGGATTTTACCCTTACCACCCATGGTTTTTTAAAAGGCGAAAAAGTGTTCAGCCATATTTTAGATATGTGCGGACAGCAGCGGATTGAAAATTTTAAAATCCCATTTACAGTAGTTACCACCGACATAGTAAAGCAAGAGGAAGTGCTTTTTACTAGTGGAGATTTATATCAAGCCCTACGCGCTTCAATTTCTATTCCCGGTATTTTCACCCCTATTTATACTCAAGATAAAATTTTGGTAGATGGCGGAGTAGTAAATCCATTACCGGTAAACTTGGTAAATAAGCAAGATACAAATGCAATAGTGGTAGCTGTAAATATTAACGGTAAACCTAAAATTGTAAAACAACCACATGCAGAAGCGGAAAATAGTGTAACCGATAAAGCCGCCAATGCTAAAGCTAAAAAAACAAAGACAACTCCTTGGCCTTTTAATATGCCATTTTTTAAGAAAAATAGTAACCTGATACCCTCTAAGTCGGTATTTGAACTATTACAAACCTCGTACGATAGTACTCAAAATCGCTTAACCCAAACGATGATTGATTTGTATAAGCCTGATTTTGTCATCAACGTATCACGCAATACATGCGGGGTTTTTGATTTTTACAAAGCGTCACAAATGCTAGAGATTGGCAATAAAAAGGCGCTAAAAATGATGCGAAAAAACAAATTTTTGAAATTAACCGAAAAGTCAGAGAAAAAATTAAAGCATATTGTTGGTGAATGAAGTATTTATGTACTTTTGCAGCCCTCAAAAATTAGTTAACTGAGTCGGGGACTCTTATAAAACAATTAATATGGCAACTAAAATTAGATTGCAACGCCACGGTAAAAAAGGCAAACCATTTTTCCACATTGTAGTGGCAGACAGCCGCTCTAAAAGAGACGGTAGAAATATTGAAAGACTAGGAAGTTATAATCCTAACACCAATCCTGCTACTATTGAATTAAACTTTGAAAGAGCGCTTTATTGGGTTTCTACCGGTGCACAACCAACCGATACCTGCAAAGCAATGCTTTCTTACAAAGGTGTAATGATGAAAAAACACCTTTTAGATGGTGTTAAAAAAGGCGCTTTTGACGAGGCTGAAGCTGAAAAACGTTTCGACACTTGGATGGATGCAAAAGCTGGTAAAATTGAAGGTAAAAAAGAAGGGTTAACCAAAGCGCAGCAAGATGCTAAAACTAGAGCATTAGAAGCTGAAGCGGCTGTAAACCAAGCGCGTGAAGAAGCACGTAAAGCTGCTGAAGCGCCAGAAGTAACTGAAGAAGAGGCTGCTCCTGCAACGGAAGCTGCTGCTGAAGAAGTAACTGAAGCTCCGGCTGAAGAAGCTGCAGAAGACACTAAAGAATAAGAAACCTTGCGAAAGGAAAACTGCTTTTTATTAGGCCATATCAGTCGTAAACACGGCTATAAAGGTGAAGTAATAGCAGCATTAGATACAGATCGCGCAAGCGATTACGAAAATTTGGAATCAGTATTTCTTGAAATTCAAGGAGAACTGATTCCTTTTTTTATTGAATCACTCGCCAGAAACTCAAAAGGACATTTTATACTTCAATTTGAAGAAATTGAAGATGGTGATGCTGCAAGTAAATTTATAGGTCGAGAAATTTATTTGCCCATAGAAGTGCTTCCTCCCCTTGAAGGTAAAAAGTTTTATTTCCATGAAGTGATAGATTTTGAAATGATAGATCAAACACTTGGATCCATAGGCACGTGCATTAATGTACTTGATAATGCATCGCAAAATATTTTTTTAATTAAACACAGTTCCGATAAAGAAATTTTGATACCCGCTGTTGACGAATTTATTCTGGAGATAAAACGTACTGAAAAACAGATTTTATTAGACTGTCCTGTAGGTTTGGTGGAATTGTATCTAAATGCCTAGCACTGGTTTTCAATTTAAAAAGTTTTACATAGCGCATGATAAATGTGCCCATAAAGTGGGTACTGATAGCGTTCTTATTGCTTCTTGGGTACACGCTTTAAATCCTACACATATTTTAGATATTGGCAGTGGCAGCGGACTAATTTCCATAATTAGTGCACAACGCTTCCCTACTGCTTACATTACTGGTATTGAGTTAGACGAAAATGCTTATTTGCAATCCGTAGAAAATGCAATGAGAAGCACTTTTACCAGCCGCATTCAATTTTTGCATAGCGATTTTGTCCAGCATCCTTTTTCTAAAAAGTTTGATTTAGTTATTAGCAACCCACCCTTTTTTGAAGGAACTACTAGCAGCGGCCAAGCGTTGCGCGATCAGGCACGCAGCACGCATACATTACCACTAAAAACTTTGGCTGAGCGCGCGGCTAAACTTCTTACCGAAAATGGTACACTAGCCATAATTTTACCCAAACAGGAGGCGCAGCAATTTTTGCTTTACGCAGAAAACTGCAACCTTCACTTGCAGCGTATTTGTAAAATAATGGGCGCACCCAACGCTGATGTTAAGCGTTGGATGCTTCAATTAGGTTATTTAAAGACAGAAATTATAAGTGAAAATTTATGCTTGCGCGATAAGCACGGCAACCGCTCTGATGCATATGCTACCCTTACTAAGGACTTCTATCTATGATTTTTGAATTTTCATGCTAAATAATCGGCCAAACTTATCCACCAAGGTTAAAATGTATAATCCACTATTTAAATGCACTGGTGGAGTAATTTCAACTTCCTTATCACCTTTAAACTCCGCGCTATACACCTTTTGCCCTGCACTATTATATAAATTAGCGGTTACAATTTCCATTTCTGTTTTTACTCTAAACGCATCGGTAAACGGGTTAGGAAAAAGCTGAGCCTTAAATGTTGGTGTTGAAGCTAAACCCACATTACAACCGAGGCAAGGGAAGTTTTGTGCGGTAAAATAGTCTTTCACTGCCGTTACGCTTGAGTCTAGTGTTGCTAAAGTTTGACAAGGATTAGATGCCATAGCACTTCTGGCGTAAACGTATGCGATATCATAAACAAGCTCCTGACCGATTGATAATGAAACTTCTTCCTGTGTCATTGCTAACCGCTGATCTCCAGAGCTTGCGGACGAATGATACCAATTCTCATTTAAATCATACATCCAGTTCGTTTGAGAGAAATTTCCTGTAACATCGTAGCCATCGCCATTTGACAATTGCCCACAACCACTAGGATTTTCACGTACTAATGGAGTTCCATCTTTCCAGCGGTGATTAAGGTAATTCCAATAGTGTAAAGCATTCCGAGGATCTGTGGTATTTGGAGATGGACTTCCAAGCCCGGCATTACGCTGACCAATGGCTCCGGCAAAGCGCTTATTTAAACTTACACATGCCACAGCAGGTGGGTTTAAACCAAAACCGCGCGGCCCTTCGTCATCTGCATCAGCATTATAACAAAATCCGTAAGATTTAATACTATCCGATCCTAAGATATCATCATCGGGATTTCCCAAATCAAAATCTGTCCAATGTGCAACCCTAAACGCACTATAATTCTGCACTCTATTAATAATTCTATAGTTGAGAAAAATAGTATTGTTTAAAGCGTCATTAATAGGAGCATCAAATGCATAGGCTAGCAGGTGCACTTCCACCCCTAATTTACTATCTACACGCGGAAAAAAATTGAACGCTACATCGTTAAAAATAGCATAGACGGCCTCGTCTCCTCGTATTAATGGGTAGTCCCCCAAAAAAGGCTCATACTGTTTGTTTCCGTTAAAATCCTGAAAAGGAGCAAGATGCCATGGCTCTCCCCTAGTTGTATCTCCGTGGGCAGGCCAATCTAAAATTGCTTGAGATGGAAAATAGCCGAGGGTGCCCGCTCTTAGTCTATGCTTATCTACTTCTGCTTTTGTTACCTTCCAAAGTCTCCAGTATTTTTTCAAGTAAACAGAATCCGTGTAACGAGCTGTATCAGTGGTAATCGGCCCAAACCTAAAATCGCCACCAGAATATTTTACCGCAGAAGTTTTTAAGTTTTGAGCGCTATCCATAGCACCTATCCATAATCCACCAAAGCTTATGGCGCTCCGATTTACCGAATCCTTAACTATAAATTTACCGAATCCATTTTCATTCGAAAACAAATTACCACTTGGTATAAGAGCAGCGCGTATATTATTTATATCCAAAGAGTCCGTTGATTGAGCTTGTAGGGATTGTGCGTAAGTAAAAATTACAAGTGTTAAGAGTAAAATACATTTTTTCATAATGGGTAGATTTAATTTTGTACGCTAGGCGCTCGTGATTTTTGACCACTATTTCTTACAAGGTTGCCTGATTCTTTTTACTTAAGCGCTTTTATATCATTACCTTGGCTTTTTTAAACAAACACAAACTTTTAAGCAGCTTATATGCCCGTTAAAGTTCTTGTAATTAGCAACTACCATAATATTTTCACTGTTCGTCCGGAGGCTGAAATTTTTATCGACTTAGCAAAAAGGGGGTTTCAAATTGATATTATGACCCATGCCGACAGCCCGTACATCCCTATGTTTGAAGAGGCTGGCATTAAGGTCATCAAATTTCATCCAGTTAAAAAATTAGATAAAAAAGAAATTCAATTTATACGAGAGCATCTACAAAAAGGAAAGCATGACATTGTGCATCTTTTTAGTGGACGTGGTATTTTAAATGGCATACAAGCAGCTAAAAACCTTCCCGTAAAAATTGTGCTATATCGTGGGTATGCAGGCAATATTCATTGGTATGATCCCACTGCCTACATGAAATTTTTACACCCAAGGGTAGATAAAATATTGTGCAATACTCAAGGTGTTGCAAACGCAATAATTAAAAATTTTACCTTTAAAAAAAGTAAAATAAAAGTGATTAACAAAGGCCATTACACCCATTGGTACAATACCGTACAGGCCATACCACGCCAAGAAATTGGTTTTACTGATGATGACTTTTTGGTGGTAAACATTGCAAACAATCGCACCATGAAAGACATCCCAACCTTACTTAAAGCTGCTGATTTTTTACCTACCAATTTACCGATACATATTCTTTTACTGGGTAGAGATATGGACACAAAGGAAAATCTAGAAATAATAGCAAACAGCAAAAATAACCAGCGTATTCACCTGCTAGGCTTTAGAGAGGATGCGTTAAATATTGGTAAAACAGCGGATGTTTTTGCGCTCACCTCTATTTACGGAGAATCTATTACCAAAGCGGTACTAGAAGCCATGAGTATGGGAACGGTGCCTGTAATCACCGATATTCCGGGTAATCAAGAATTGGTAGAAGATGGTGTTTCCGGATTTGTAATTCCTACCAAATCACCGCAAGCTTTGGCTAAAAAATTACAATTACTTTACAGCGATGCTTCGCTTTATAAAAAGCTAAGCGAAGGCGCCATAAAACATATTGAAACAAATTTAAATCACGATAGAACGGTAAACGAGTACGAGCAATTTTATAAAGAGTTGGCTAATTAATACCCTTTATAGGCTACTTCGTTTTCGGTAAATTCAATGCCATGTTCTGCTAATTCTGCCAACATCGGTAGGTAAATTTCCTTAGTTATAGGAATTTGCACACCTGGTTTGGTAATAGTACCCTCTAAAATATTTTTTGCAGCAATGCCTACCGGCAAGCCAACGGTGCGCGCCATAGCCGTGTGCACGGTATCTAACCCTTTGGTTATCATGTGGCTTTCAATCATGTGCTTTTCTCCATTTAGCTCATAACCAAACTTATGATACATCACAATCATATCCTTATCCCCTTCATCTAAGCTCCACTTTTGCTCTAAAATATGCTGTAATATTTGTGCGGGTGTTCCTTTTTTTAGGCCAATGGGTGTATGCTCAAATAAATCTAACCATTTCAATTTGTCCATCAAATCAGAATCTTGTGGAATATTTAAATAATGCATCAATTTTAACTCTACGCTATCATGTGGATTATAGGCTAAAAAGGTATTTGTAAACTGGCGGTAAGTCATAGTTTCTACACCATCCAATTCATAAGAATCATCGGTCATGCCCAATTTTACAAAAACATCCCAAGCGCGGCAAAACCCCGGTTTACGCAATGTACCTCTATAAATAGTTGGTATATCATGTAAATTATACACTTCTCTATATTGTAAAGAGTCACGGTTTGCATAACCTTCAAACTTTCCAAAACCTTCAATTTCAATAAATTCCGTGCGCCTAAAAACCCGTTGGTAGGGTATGTATTTGTATTGACCTTCTTGTATAAATTTTACCGCTCCGGCACTTCCTGCAAGCACCACATTCCGTGGATTCCAAGTAAATTTATAATTCCAAGGATTATTGTCACTCTCCGGTGCTACCAAACCTCCTGTAAACGACTCAAACAAAAGCATTTTACCCCCTTTTGCTTTAATTTCATCCAACACTTTCATAGCACTTAAATGATCAATCCCCGGATCAACCCCAATTTCATTAATCAACACTACTCCGGCTTCAATAGCGGCATCGTTAAGCGCCTTCATTTCTTTACTAATGTAACTGGCCGTTACCATGTGCTTTTTCAAACGAATACAATCTGCCGCCACCGAAACATGCATGTGTGCAGGCAACATGCTTATTACTAAGTCGTGTGCTTTTATATGTTCCTCGCGTTGCGCGTTATCCGTAACATCAAAAGCAATGGCCTTGGTATTAGCATGATTATCGGCTCTTGTTTTGGCCAAATTTATATCCATATCAGCTATGGTAAGTTGCCAATTTTTTTCGGTGCTTAGCTGTTGCAGATATTCTACCAAACTACTTGTTGAGCGACCCGCTCCGATAATCAATATTTTTTTCATGAAAAATTTTTATTCGCGGTGGCAAAAAAATACAATTTAAACCACGCCACAAAAGATTTATCAGCTATTACATTTGCACCATGCGTATTTTTTTAAATCACATCTATTTTTTGGCTGCTGCAATGTTTCTATACACCAATGGAAATGCGCAAATTGAAGTGCTTTTTGAAACTGATCAACCTTATACCATGCTTATTGGGTTTGATGGTTTTACACAAACACCTAAAGCTGTTTCAAAAGCCGTAATTGCCCAAATTGCTCCGGGTGAACACACTTTGCAGCTAATTGCTTTGGGTAAGGATACCGTAGTATTTAAAAAAACCATTAATCTTTATGAAAAAGAAAAGCAGCATTATATGCTTACGCGAGATTATGAAGGTATTGTACAACTTCAATACCGAGGCATAATAGAACGTTTTCCTTTAGAAGCGCCCATTATAAATCAACAAAAGTTGGTCCCGTGGAAAGGAATAAACTCAAAAAAATTGGTAAAACCAGTTGTTGCAAAAATTGAAAAGCCTGATGCGAAAATTCCTGCAAAAAAAGACACTTCTTTATCTACCACAGTAAAACCTCAAACTACGGCTGTGGCAGCTGCAGCAAATATTATCGCTAAAAAAGATTCTTTAAATCAGCTTTTAATTAAGCCAAAAACAGCGCCTGCCAATGCATCTATTGGTGGGGTAATTGAAACAGTTTCTAACACCACCAGCGAATTTGAAAAGTTAAGTATTTTGCAAAAATATGCAGAAACGCATACCCTAAATATTAGCGAACTTACCGACCTAGCCAAATTATTACGTTTTGATGATAGCCGTTTGCAATTTTTACTAAAAGCAAAACCTTTGGCTACTACTGAAGAAAAAATAGCTTTAGGAAAAGTTTTTCAATTTGAATACACCCAAAAGGCTTTCATAAACGCAATGCCATGAAACCCAACCCTATAATTTTAGGTGCCCTATTTGGAGGCACAGCGGTAATAGCCGGTGCCTTTGGTGCACATGCGCTTAAAGCAGTATTATCAGCAGATCAATTATTAAGTTTTAACACAGCGGTGCGCTACCAAATGTGGCACGCAGTAGTGTTGTTACTCATTGATTTTATTCCACTTGCTCAAAAAACAAAAAATGCATTGTTTTGGCTTTTTGGCTTGGGTGTAATACTGTTTTCAGGGTCTATTTATTTACTTAACCTCTCACCCCTGTTTAACGGTGTGAAATGGAGCTTTTTAGGCCCTATTACACCCGTTGGTGGTATATTGTTAATTACCGGTTGGATAGTTCTATTGCTTAGCCAGCTTAAAAAGCGTAAAGAGTACACTAAGTAGTTGTTGAAATACCCTTATTTTTTTTCAACACAAGCTTAGCCTTTAAACGCGTTTAGGCTAACTTTGCACCTTTCAATTTTGTGATATAAAAAGAGTTAAAACTAGTTTATGCAGTTTAAGGAAATAGTCCCAAAAAACGCCAACCTAAGTGAATATGGTATTGCTAACGCAGAAGCCTTATGGAATCTTAGCTCCAGCGATTTAGAGCAAATAAGTGTTGAAAATAACATGGCGGTACGCTCTGCAAGCGGTGCCATTGCTATTGATACCGGAGAGTTTACAGGCCGCTCGCCAAAAGATCGTTTTATAGTAGAAGATTCGCTTACAAAAGATGCTGTTTGGTGGGGAGATATCAATATTAAATTTGAGGCTGATAAGTTTGATGCTTTACAGAAAAAACTTGCTGATTACATGAGTAACAAGCGGGTGTATGTGCGTGATGTATATGCTTGTGCAGATGATCGCCACAAACTAAAAATTAGAGTGATTAATGAACTTCCTTGGAGCAATATGTTTGCTCAAAATATGTTTTTACGCCCTAGTGAAGAGGAACTGAATGATTTTGAGCCGGACTGGGTTGTAATGAATGCACCCGGTTTTATGGCCGATGCTGAAAAAGACGGAACGCGTCAACATAACTTTGCCATTTTAAATTTTACCAAACGAATGGCCATCATAGGTGGTACAGGCTACACCGGTGAAATTAAAAAAGGTATTTTTTCTGCACTTAACTTTATTTTACCACACCAAAAAAATGTTTTGAGTATGCACTGCTCCGCTAACGTTGGTGAAGCCGGTGATACCGCTCTTTTCTTTGGCCTTTCTGGTACAGGTAAAACTACGCTTAGCGCAGACCCTGACCGTAAATTAATTGGAGATGATGAGCATGGCTGGACTGCAGACGATGTAATTTTTAATTTTGAAGGTGGTTGCTACGCTAAAGTTATCGACTTGAGCGAAGAAAAAGAACCGGATATTTTTAAAGCTATAAAAAAAGGTGCTTTATTGGAGAACATCACCTTTAAAGAAGGAACCAAGGAGGTGGACTATGAAAGTGGTGCTAAAACTGAAAACACGCGTGTAAGTTATCCTATTGAGCATATCAATAACATTCAAGTACCCTCTTTAGGAAAAAATCCAAAGAATATTTTCTTTTTAACCTGCGATGCTTATGGAGTTTTGCCTCCAATATCTAAACTTACACCGGGTCAAGCAGCTTATCATTTTATAAGTGGCTATACTGCAAAAGTTGCCGGAACAGAAGCAGGTATTACAGAACCTAAAGTTGCTTTTTCCGCTTGTTTTGGAGCGCCTTTTATGCCATTGCACCCAACTGTTTATGCTGATATGCTTAGCTCTAAAATGCAAAAAGCAGGTGTAAATGTTTGGTTAGTAAATACAGGCTGGAGTGGTGGCGTTTATGGTGTAGGCAGCAGAATGAAGCTGAAATACACCCGTGCTATGATTACAGCAGCTATTAACGGAGAATTAAAAAATGTGAATTTCACAGAGCACGAGGTATTTGGTTTGATGATGCCGGAATCTTGCCCCAATGTGCCTACGGAAGTACTAAGCCCACGTAATACTTGGAGTGATAAAGAAGCTTATGATATAACGGCCAATACGCTAGCCAACAAGTTTAACGACAACTTTGAGAAATTTGCAGAAAATGCAAGCGATGAAATTTTAGCCGGAGCACCAAAAGCAACGGCCAAGGTTTAACCGTTTAACGAATATTCAGTACGAATTAAATCCCGGTTTCAATTTGAGGCCGGGATTTTTAGTACCTATGCAGTATGAAAAATAACCTTACAGTTTTATGTGCGCTTTTGGTAAGCACGTATGCTTTTGCGCAAAAAGGTATGTACACCCACGTTAATGATGTAGTTTTAGTAGGTGTAGATAGCGTTTACTATACGCAAGCCTTTAACATCAGCAATGAAAAAATTGAGAAACTGGTTATTTTTATACCGGGCTCCGGGCCAACCGATAGAGACGGTAATAGCTTAATGATGTCTGGCAAAGGCAACACTTTTAAAATGCTGGCTGACAGTTTGAGTAAATATGGTTTTGCCAGCATTCGCTATGATAAACCTGGCATTGGTAAAAGCACCCTAAAAGGTGGTGAAGCAAGTTTGCTGTTTACCAAAAATGTGGAGGTAGTGCAAGCGTTGTTTGATGCTCATAAAAACAAATACAAGCAAATTTATGTAGCCGGCCATTCCGAAGGTGCATTGGTAGGAATGCTTGCTGCGCAAAACCTAAACCTTGCCGGCTATATTTCCCTTGCGGGACCCGCCAGAAATGCAGCTGATGTTTTAAAATCGCAATTGAGTGAAAGCCCCGGGCTTACTACGGAAATGAAGCAAGAGTGCATGGCTAATATTGATAGTTTAAAAAATGGTGATTTGGTGAAGCAATATAATCCACTTTTAGCTTCGCTCTTTAGGCCATCTGTACAGCCCTATTTAATTAGTTGGTTTGCCTATACGCCCACTCAAGAAATTGCAAAACTGGATATTCCGGTATTAATAATTGTTGGAGAGGCAGATGTGCAAGTGCCGGCAGCCGCTGGAGAAGCGCTAGATCATTTCGCGAAGAACAGTACGTTAAAATCTTATCCTAAAGTAAATCATGTATTAAAAACAGTGGAAAACGATGTAGAGAACAAAGCTTCTTATGGTGATGCTTCCATTGGATTATCTAACCAATTGGTGCATGATTTAGTGAGCTGGTTACAAGCCAATTAAAAGATGAATAAAACCGCTAAAAGCGTATATTGGTCAGGAGTGTGTTTGCTACTTTGTGGTTTAACACTTATGTTGGTGCCTTCGCGTGTTATGCTATTTTTTTGGAACAATACCGTTTTTGATTTTTGGCTACGTACCCTTGGTTACTTTATGGTTTTTGAAGGGTATATATGTTATAAAGCAGCCAAAAGCGAATGGGGACCATTCTTCCATTGGATTAAAAACATCCGTATGTTTCAACCCGCTTTTTTTATTGCCATTGTTTTAAATGACTTTGCCAATCCGGGTTTATTGCTTTATTCCTCTATTGAAATTGTGTTTGGTGTTTGGACTTTTATTGTGTACTCGGACGACTATTGAGCCTCATATTCCAATAATCCAACACTTCCAATAATGGATTTTGATAGATGAAAAATAGTGCATCTACTTGACTGAGCTGTTGAGGCAATTCTTCTTTATACTTTTCATATAATCCAAATGGTGGTAAATAGCCTACAAAAGCGGTTTTATCTGGCGTATTCCAATAAGTAGAATCTACAAAAACAGGTATATTCTGCACCCTATCTGTATTATTATGCCATCGCGCCTTAATAGTTTGATTGCTATAAAACATAATTTGCCATTGCAACAGAGCGTCTAATGAATACACAGCAACAATTCCTTTTGCATGCAGCGCTGTAATTAAATTTTTTGCGTTTTTCTCAAAACCTAATGGATGCGTAGTAAGTCCAAATGTTACATACTTGCTTGTGCTAACGCTTGTTAATAAGCTAATTAAAGCAAGTGGCAGCAAAAAGTATTTAGTTTTACTTAAGTTAAATGTAGCTACCGCGTAAATAACTAAAACCTGAAATACCGGTAAGAAATAGCGTGCACCACCTGCACCTAAAACTACTACTTGCGCAAAAATTAGCAGTAAAAAAGAAAGCAACCAAAGGCTAGGGTATTTTGATTTTGCTTGATGATAACTCCCCATAATTGCTAAGCCTATTAAGAGCGCAAATCCGCTAATGCTTAGCACTTTAACATACAACTGAGGATTATTTACCGTACCTAACCAATATTGACCATTAAAAGCAATAGGCATAAGGCTAATAGTATTTGGAATAACCTGAAATGCTTCAATTAAATTTACGCTGGGGCTTACCCAAAAAGCTTGCGGAAGTAATAATGGAATGCACACCCCTAAAAGCAGAAAAATTACAAAAGCTACCAATAGCCACTTTTTTCGTTCTAATGCTAACATGCCTACAAACGGAATAATGGCAACTAACCACAAAGGCTGACTTAAGTAAATAAGTAGCAGTAAAACCACATTTAGCACTATAAAAGCTATTTTGTGCTGTTTAAAAGTCCAACTTAAAAGCAATGCATTGTACACTACAAAAGCGGTTAAATACCCTCCCCTAGCCTGCATGCTCCAAAGCAGCCAGCTTGGTAGTATTAAGAATAAGACAATTGCTAGTATGGCTACTTTTACGGAGAACAATCGTTTTACAAAAAAATACATGAGGCAGCAACCGGTTGCAAAAAGTAACAGCATGGGAATTTTTACAGCGACATCACAGGCGCCTAAAAAATGTAAAAAAGGCGCGATTAGTAACGCCTCCAACGTGCTTAATCCGTAATTCTGACCCAGAAAAAATAAGGGGAATTGCCCTTCAGTAAGCAGGTTTTGCGCCATAATACCCACAATGGCTTCATCACCATTTAAAAACAAATGAGGAGAAAGTAAACGAGGTAAACGTGTTGAAAAAGCCGCTAAAAATATTAGCAGAACCGCAAAAAATGGATGTTTTTTTACTTTTTTATAAAAGCTCATTCGCTAAATTGGCTAGTGCAGAGCGTTCACCTTTTTCTAAGGTTACATGGGCAAACATAGGGTTTCCACGCACTTTATCAATTAAATAACTTAGCCCATTAGAAGATTCATCTAAATAAGGTGTATCTATTTGTCGCACATCTCCCGTAAAAATAAATTTAGCGTTTTCTCCGGCTCGCGTTATAATAGTTTTCACCTCATGCGGTGTTAAGTTTTGTGCTTCATCTACAATAAAAATTACGTTAGATAAACTTCTGCCTCGGATGTAGGCCAATGGTGTAACCAATAATTTTTCTTGATTTACCATGTCTTCAATTTGCTTGTACTCTTTATCTTTTTCGCTAAACTGATTTTTTATAAATTTTAAATTGTCCCAAAGCGGCTGCATATAGGGATTAATTTTCGCCTTCATATCTCCCGGAAGGAAGCCAATATCTTTATTACTTAAGGGCACAATAGGACGCGCCAAATAAATCTGCTTATACTCTCTGCGTTGTTCTAATGATCCTGCCAAGGCTAAAAGCGTTTTACCTGTGCCGGCTACTCCACTTAACGTTACTAGTTTAACATCAGGATCGGTAATAGCTTGTAGAGCAAATGTTTGTTCTGCATTACGCGGTTTAATACCATAATAACTTTTCTTTTCAAGTTGTTCTAACGATTCCTTATGCGCATTATACCACGCAAGGGTGCTGCTTTTAGTACCTTTAAGAATATAAAAATGATTTGGCTGCGGTTTAAATTTGGTATCTATTGTTTCTAAATTTTCAAGGGTAATGTGTTTCTTTTTATACAGCGTATCTATTACCTCTTGTGGCAAAATATCTACCTCCGACTTTCCGGTATATAGCCCTTCCACATCTTTTACCTTACCTGTTTCATAATCTTCGGCAGATAATCCTAAGGCTTTGGCTTTAAGCCGAAGATTAATATCTTTAGTTACCAAGATTACTTTTTTATCAGGTTCTTGCTCCACTAAAGTTATAGCAGCGTTTATAATTTTGTGATCATTTTTGGTAAGACCAAAAGCCTCGTTGGCATCAGTTATAGAGGTGGTACTCATTATTACCTTAAACTTACCCTTAGAGCCTCCATTTAAGGAAATCCATTCCTGTAAACTGCTATCCCCTGCTTTCTTGTCTAAAAACCGTATAAACTGACGGGCTTCAAAATTTTTAGTGTCGCTACCTTTTTTAAATTCATCTAACTCCTCCAGTACGGTTATAGGTATGGCCACATCATGCTCCTGAAAATTGGTTATGGAATTATGATCATAAAGAATTACAGAAGTATCTAAAACGAAAATTTTAGATGCGGTTGTGCTCGCTTTTTTAGCCATAGAAAAGTTTTGGTATTAATAAATACGTTACTAAGGTATTTTTTTAGTAAACACTTTTTATTGAATCGCGATTTAAATCTTCACAAATTGATCTATTTAGGTGTTGATAAAGTAGAGGGTGTTAAAAGGAACAGCTACCTTTACGCCCATTAAATGGGAATAATTTCCATTTATGGGAAGGATAAAAGCTTTCACACAATACTATATCAATTAAAATCAGCATCTTACAAATTACATCTGCAACGGCATAATTATTCGTATATGTATTATAATATTATAACAATGATGAAAAAGAATATTTTAATAATTGCAGCAGCCCTAAGTATTGTGGCCTGTAATAAAGACGAAGAACCGAACTCTGTAAATACGCCTGTAAAGGATATGACTGAGTTAAACGTAAGTCAAGACTTTAATTGGAGTACTAGTATAAAGGGTAAATTAGATGTTAACTTTTCTGCTGATACGAGCAACTTTGTTTTTGACGGAGAGGAAATTCAAATTGTGGATAATAGTGGTGCCGTTATAGCGCAACAAATCATTAAAAATAATGCCGCATCTTTTTATTATATGATGCCCGCTCAAAATGTTGAGTTATATGTGTATTATCCTAACACAGAACAAAAAATTGCAATAGGAAATAAAACTTCTATTGATATTAACGTTCCAAATTTATTTAATGCAGATTACGCTACTATTCTAGCGAATGCGACTAACAGCTCCAATAAAAAAGGAACTTTCGGAACCATGGCTAACTTAGTAACAAATGGTGGTTTTGAAAATAACAATAATATACAAGAACGTAACCAAGGAATTTTGATAACGGATAAGTGGATTGTTAAAGATCTTAATAACAGCAACCATTATGTTTTAAGTAATATTGGAGGAAGTAAGCGCTTTCAATCTAAACATAACAACCATGGATATACCTATCAATTTTTTCCTGTTACTGGTGGTGATTTATTTACCCATACCGCTAATACTAGCGGGGGGTTTTGTACATACCTTTATTTTTACCGAGCTGACTATAGTTATATAAGTCAGATAGGCTATGCTCCAAACAATCAAAATAATATTAATAGCAATGGTACAATTCCAGCAAATGCTACCTATGTAATTGTTTATGCGCATGGTGATAAAGATGAATGGATTGACAACATTACTTTTGATGTAGCACCCGCAATTCCGGATGCTGATAACGATGGTGTGGCCGATAATTTAGATGCTTACCCTAATGATGTAACGCGTGCATACAATAATCCATTTCCAACTTCAGGTTTTCAAACATTAGCTTTTGAAGATTTATGGCCTTTTACCGGTGATTATGATTTTAATGACATGGTGATTAGCAACCAAGGCCAGTTTGTAAAAAATGGCGCCTTAGATTTAGTAGAAGTTACACTTACCGCTAGTTTAGATGCGGTTGGTAGTGGTTTTCAAAATGGTTTAGGTGTTGTTTTCTTAGATGCTAATAAACAGCCTATTGCACAGAATATAATTGCTTCGGTGAGTGGTGATGCTACTTTAGACCCAAGTGTAACCAACGGTATTATTATTTTTAACGATGTATATCAAGCACAAAGCTCTTATTACCAAAACAATAATGTTGGTCCTAGTAAAGCGCCTGATACCTTTACTTACACAGTTACTTTTAATAGCAATGCAGGCAATAGAAATTTAATTCCTGATACGTATATCTTTCGCACTCTACAAAGAGGTTTAGAAGTACACGTACCTGGTTTTGCTGGAACTGCTGCCGCAGATGCTGCTTTGTATAACACGGGTGCTGATGTAAATGGAACGTATAAAACAGCCACGGGATTACCTTGGGCATTAGAATTAATTACCGCTGATGGTAAATTTAAAAACCCAAATGAAAAAGTGGATATTACACAGGCTTATCCAAAGTTTCAGGCTTGGGCAGAAAGCAACGGTACTTTAGAATTAGGATGGTTAGATAGTTTTGTAAGCAACATAACGTTTGGCTTACTATAAGTAGATTGGTTGGATGGTTGATAAGCGGGCTTTGAATACTTCAAAGCCCGCTTTTTTTATTTAAAACACCGCGCTGGCTATAGCTTTAATATTATCTACCTTACCCATACTATAATAGTGTATAGCCGGAACTCCAGCAGCTTTTAACTCTTTGCTCTGTGTAATAGCCCACTCTACTCCCACCTGTCTCACTGCTGCGTTATCCTTACAATCTATTACCGATTTTACCAACTCATCAGGTAAATCCACTTTGAAAAAATGTGGCAGTACGCTTAAGTGTTTTTTGGTAGATATAGGTTTTAAACCTGGAATTACCGGAACAGTTATTCCCGCTTTTCTAACTTTTTCTATAAATTCAAAATACTTAGCATTGTCATAAAAAAGCTGAGTGGTAATATATTCCGCACCAGCATCTACTTTCTCTTTCAGCTTTTCAATATCATTATTGATACTCGGTGCTTCAAAGTGTTTCTCTGGGTAACCGGCCACACCAATACAAAAGTTTGTGGGAGTAGTATTTTGCAATTCTTCATCAAGGTATTTTCCTTCATTCATGCTTCGCACTTGATGTACTAAATCACGCGCGTAGGAATGGCCGTCTTTTTCAGGTACAAAATAAGTTTCTCCTTTCATACTGTCGCCCCGTAGTGCAAGTACATTTTCTATACCCAAAAAATCGAGATCAATTAAAGCATTTTCGGTATCTTCTTTACTAAAACCACCGCATAAAATATGGGGTACCGCATCAATCTTGTATTTATTTTGAATGGCTGCACAAATACCCACCGTACCCGGGCGCTTTTTAATTGTTTTTTGCTCAAGTAATCCACTTGGCAAACGTTTATACACAGTTTCCTCTCTATGATAGGTGACATTAACAAAAGGTGGATTAAACTCCATCAATGGATCTATGCTATTGTAGATAGCCGATATATTTTGTCCCTTTAAAGGCGGTAAAATTTCAAAGCTAAAAATAGTTTGTTTTGCCTTTTTTATATGTTGTATTACTTTCATTTTATTTTCTTATCCATTTACGCAAAATCTCTCAAATAATATCAAACACGCCTGTTATGAACCTCTTGGAAAGTGGGCAATCGTTTATCAACATATTTATGGCTAAATTAATGAGCCTAAGGATTCTTCATTTTTAGCCTTTTTGGGATAATACAGCACAATATTGCCATAAATCCGCACGCAATGCTTTGTATTGATAAATACCGCATTTGTAATGGTTTCGTGCAAATTTGCTAACGTTCGGGTTAGCAAGTTTATATAATTCTGAAGGTAAAACACCCATCAAGGCCGCGTAATACATGCGCTTTGCACTTTTTCGAATTTTTGGTGTGAAATCTATCACCTTGGTATTGTCGAAACCCGTCTTATTTAACTCTTGTTTAAAGTTCAATATACTCGTTAAGCCCGAAACAGCCCATGTATCACACCACTTTCTCAACCATTCCTTTTTATCAATCTTATTGTCATTGTTTCTAAAAAAATCGAATAGTACCAAACGCCCACCACTTTTTAAAAGCCTAAATGCTTCATTAATAAACTTAGTGGGATCTGGCACATGACAAACACTCTCACACGCCCAAATAACGTCAAAGGACTGATCTGGAAAAGTAGTTTCTGTGAAATCCATTAACTGAAAGTTTACTTTATCATTTACCCCTTCTGTTTGAGAGAAATAGTTGGCTGTATCTAACTGCCTTTGGCTAAGCGTAACACCAGTAACCTTAGCTCCTGTATATTTATGTATATAAACGGCAGCTCCTCCTACTCCACATCCAGCATCCAACACACTGTCTGAGTTTTTAATATCCGCCAAGTTCAATAAAACCTTATTCGTATTCTCTAAGGCCTCTTGAAAACTACGAGTATCGGGCTCCCAAATACCATAATGCAAGGCACGACTTTTATGCAAATTCCACCATCTTTCGTAGTGATTTTGGGTAGTATTGTAATAATCTGCTACATCTCTTGTATTAAACATACTATATTATTTAAGGTCAATTGGTTTTTCAAAGACCCAAATGTGATGCTCCCAAAGCTTCTTTCTGTATCCATGGTACTGCCCAAGACCAGTTTTATAATGGTTTTTAGAATATCGCGTTACATTGCGATGCAAGAGCTGATACAACTTAGTTCCCAACATACCCAGTAAGGAAAGTAAATAAATTCTATTTACACTTTTCCTAATATCGGAAGTGAAATTTTTGTGCTCCGCTAATTCAAAACCTTGCTTAATCGCCAATGCTTCCTGCTCATTTGGAGTTAACAAATCGGGAATCATCCAATGATATAGCATATCACGCATACATTTAAATTCATCTACAGGATAGTCAAAAGCTTTGTACCAATCACAAATTACCAATTTTCCACCTGGCCTTAACACTCTGTATAATTCTTTTAAAACTAGACTTTTATCTGAGGCTGTACCCATACTCTCTAAAGCCCAGCAAAAGTCAAAGCTATTATCATCGTATCCCGTTTCGGTATAATCCTTAACCTCAAAAACGACTTTATCTTCCACTCCATTTTTTTTGGCATATCGTTGTGCCGACTCTACTTGTTTAGCACTTAATGTAATACCCGTACAGCTTGCACCTTTATTCTTGGCTAAATAAATACTACTTCCTCCTACACCACAACCAGCATCCATCACCTTATGTCCCGCTCCAATTCCAGCCATTTCAGCCATAATTTTATTAGTATTTATGATTGAATTGGCTAGCGATTTGGTACTTTCATCCCAAATACCGTAATGCAAGCCCATAGCTTCGTTTAATTTCCAAAACATGCGCATATGGCCTTCGGTAAGGTCGTAGTATTTTACAACATCTTGCTTGGTAATGTTAGGCATAAAAAAATACTTGATTAAATTATTCGGTCAAATATAAATCCTATGGACAAGAAACTAACGTCTTGCTCAACTGATTCATTTCTTAATTTTTTTCTATATTATATTTGGTCTCAGCCACTTCTCTGCTAGTTCTACTTTAATATTCTTTCTTTCAGCAAAATCTGCCACTTGGTCGGTATCAATTTTCCCTAAACCAAAATACTTAGAGCCAGAATGTGCAAAGTAATAACCACTCACCGCTGAGGCGGGATTCATAGCCAAGCTTTCGGTTAGGCTCATGCCAATGTGCTCTGCCTCTAATACTTTAAAAATGGTGATTTTTTCCAAGTGATCTGGACATGCAGGATAGCCGGGTGCAGGACGAATACCTTGGTACTTTTCTTTAATCAACAATTCGTTTTCCAAGTTTTCGTTTGCTGCATAACCCCAATAATTGGTTCGCACTTCTTTATGCAACCATTCCGCTGCCGCCTCTGCCAATCTATCGGCCAAAGCCTTTACCATTATAGACTTATAATCATCGTGGTCCGCTTCGTATTGTGCTACTAATTTTTCTATACCCAAACCTGCAGTTACGGCAAAGCAGCCAACGTAATCTTGCACGTTGGTTTCGCTTGGCGCAATGAAATCACTCAAAGCCATATTAGGCGCATCTTTCGCTTTTTTACTTTGCTGACGAAGCGTTCTAAACACCTCCTTCTTACCATTAGCCGCGGTAAATTCAATATCATCTTCCAGCGTATTGGCTTCAAACAAACCAAATACTGCCTTAGCTTGAAGTTGCTTATGTTGTACAATTTGCTGCAACATTTCTTGTGCATCAGCAAATAGTTTGGTTGCTGCCTCGCCAACTATTTCATCCTTTAAAATACGTGGATATTTGCCGTGTAACTCCCATGTAATAAAGAAGGGCGTCCAATCAATATATTCCCGAAGTACGTTTAAATCTAAATCCTCCAACACTTTAACGCCTAAAAAATTTGGTCTATAAACGGTATTTTCATCAAACGTAAGTTGGAGTTTATTGCTGCGTGCCTCCGCTATTTTTAAATATTGCTTTGTAATCCCTCTATTCAAATAGCCTTCGCGCAAAGCGGTATATTCTTGTATCAATTTCTCTTTAAAAATCGCACTATTTTCTTTTCCACTAAGCGTTTGCGCCACAGGCACACTGCGGCTGGCATCGTTTACATGTACCACTATGCCCGAGTATTCTGGAAAAATTTTAACAGCCGTGTGCGCCCGCGAAGTGGTAGCTCCACCAATCATCAACGGAATATTCATTTTACGCCTTTCCATTTCTTGTGCTACGTAAATCATTTCATCAAGCGAAGGTGTAATTAAACCACTTAAGCCAATTACATCCACTTCTTCCTCTTCCGCTTTAGCTAAAATTTTATCTAGCGGCACCATTACACCAAGGTCAACAATATCAAAGTTATTACAGGCCAACACCACGCCTACTATGTTTTTCCCAATGTCGTGCACATCACCTTTTACCGTAGCCATCAATATTTTACCCTTCTTTTGTACGCTTCCCGCAGATGCCTTTTCTGCGTCCATGTAAGGTTCTAAATGCGCTACTGCTTTTTTCATTACACGGGCCGACTTTACTACCTGCGGTAAAAACATTTTTCCCGAACCAAATAAATCACCCACTACGTTCATCCCGTCCATCAAAGGCCCTTCAATAACTTCTAAGGTTTTAGAAACCGTTTGACGCGCTTCTTCTACATCCTCCACAATAAAATCAGCAATACCTTTTACCAAAGCATGTTCAATACGCTTATTTACAGGTTCTTCTCGCCAACGTTCATCCTTTACCAAACTTTTGGTTTCACCTTTAAAACTTTCCGCAAATTCAAGTAGCCTTTCGGTAGCATCGTCTCTTCTGTCAAGCAGCACGTCTTCTACCCGCTCCAATAAATCCTTTGGAATTTCCTCATACACTTCCAGCATACTAGGGTTTACAATCCCCATGGTCATACCATTTTTAATGGCATGATATAAAAATGCGGAGTGCATCGCTTCGCGTACCGGTTGGTTTCCGCGAAAGCTGAACGATACATTGCTTACACCCCCACTTACTTTTGCATCTGGTAAATTTTCTTTAATCCATTTAGTGGCATTAAAGAAGTCAATCGCATTTTTCCTGTGTTCTTCAATGCCCGTTGCCACGGGAAATATGTTTGGATCAAAAATGATGTCCTCCTTATTGAACCCAATTTTTTTTATCAATAAATCATAACTGCGTTTGCAAATGTCAATACGTCTTTTGTACGTATCAGCCTGACCATCTTCATCAAAAGCCATCACAATTACGGCTGCGCCATAGCGTTGTACTAATTTCGCCTGACGCAAAAATTCTTCCTCTCCACCTTTAAGGCTAATGCTATTTACCACCGATTTCCCTTGCACGCACTTCAATCCGGCTTCAATGATTTCCCATTTGCTAGAGTCAATCATTACAGGCACACGTGAAATATCAGGCTCAGCCGCAATAAGGTTTAAAAACTTTACCATCGCTTCTTTACCATCCAACATGCCTTCATCCATGTTCACGTCAATAATCTGAGCGCCTCCTTCCACTTGCTCTCGCGCTACTTCAAGGGCTTCATCATATTTATCATCTTTAATAAGACGCAAAAACTTACGCGAACCCGTTACGTTAGTGCGTTCGCCAATGTTTACGAAATTGGTAGTATTGGAAATTTGAAGTACTTCTAGTCCTGAGAGTTTCATTGGTTTAGTTTATTAAGGCTTTTTTCCTTGCAAAAGCTCAAAGAAACTGCATAATAGAAGTTCCTAACCCTGAAAAGTAAGATTAGCTGCACAAAAAGTTTTTTGATAAAACTAAAAGTAGTCATCCTGAGTGCCGACCAAAGGAAGGTGTATCGAAGGGTGCGTATCATAATCTAGTTATTCTGTTTGAAACGTTAATCGTTCTTATTTGCATTTTTCAATCTTTACTATCATACTTCGATACATCCCGCCTTGCAGCGGGACACTCAGTATGACATTCACGTATTCCAATCTCTTTCGTTCATCATTTTTCTTAGGGTCAAGCTACAGCATGATCCTAAAAGAATACCAAACGCAACTATTGCGCGGTAATCTCTTCTGGCTATTAACCGTGGACTCTAGACTTGCCGCTAGCAACTACCGCCTTCCTCGGCTCATACTCTTTCGCCAATTCCGCTATTGCCCGTATATGCTCAGGTCCTGTACCACAACAGCCACCTATTACGTTTATTAAGCCTAGGTCTAAATATTCTTTTATGTGTGCAGCCATTTGTTTTGGTGTTTCATCATATTCACCAAAAGCGTTGGGTAAACCCGCATTGGGGTGCGCGCTTATACTAAATCTGCTTTTGCGGGAAAGCACCTGTAAATATGGACGTAATTGATCGGCTCCCAACGCACAATTCAACCCTACAGAAAACAGCGGCATGTGTTCTATACTTGTTAAAAATGCTTCTGCTGTTTGTCCAGAAAGAGTACGCCCGCTTGCATCGGTAATGGTGCCTGAAACCATAATAGGAAGCTCATAGCCCAAAGCATCATACAATTCCATTATCCCGAAAAGGGCGGCTTTAGCGTTAAGTGTGTCAAACACAGTTTCTACCAAAAGGCCATCTACCCCGCCTTTTATAAGGTATTTAGCTTGCTGGTAGTAGTTTTCTTTCAATGTGTCAAAATCTATAGCACGGTAGCCCGGGTTGTTTACGTCAGGCGAAAGACTAGCCGTTTTGTTGGTTGGCCCGATAGATCCAATTACGTAGCGTGGCTTGTTTGGTTCTTTGGCGGTAAATTCATCGGCTACGGACCTGGCAAGTTTGGCAGATTGCTCATTGAGTTCTGGTACTAAATCTTCCATTTGGTAATCAGCCATTGAAATACGTGTGCCATTAAAGGTGTTGGTTTCAATAATGTCGGCTCCAGCTGCAAAATACTTGGCGTGAATTTCTTTAATCACCTCCGGTTGGGTTAGTGAAAGTAAATCGTTGTTGCCTTTTAAATCATGTGGGAAATCGGCAAAGCGTGCACCTCGATAATCGGCTTCGGTAAACTTATAACCTTGTATCATGGTACCCATGGCGCCATCTAGTACCAAAATGCGTTTTTGAGCGGCTTGTACCAACGTAAGTTTTGTCATAGTTTTTTAATTTCTATAACTCACCAAGTACCGTATGTAAAAATGGGAATATTGCCGCAAGGCAATGTGATTCGCTCATCTTCCCACGCTTTTGGCGTGGTGGGAGGTAGCACCCTGCTTAAAGCTCAGGGTTGCTAAGATGTCATAGGGCCCAACCCCTCGATCTTTCTTGATAAGTTGAAGCGAATGTAAAGCAAGTGTGTGGAATGTGCAAGGAGCGGTAATTGTAAAGTGAAAAAATCAAAAGTTCGGCTTTTCAATTCACTTCTTTTAATACATTTGCCACCTGTGGAAAAATTTGTCTGATTGCAACCACTCGAAAAAAATGCTAAAAACAGTGCTTCCGGCTTTTTGCAATCAGTACATTTTTTCACCTCAACTTAAAATGTAATACGTAAATGGCTTATTTATTTACTTCTGAATCTGTTTCTGAAGGACATCCTGATAAAATTTCTGATCAAATTTCCGATGCTATCATCGATCACTTTTTGGCGTTAGACCCAAATTCTAAAGTGGCTTGTGAAACCTTGGTTACCACCGGACAAGTAGTTCTGGCGGGAGAAATAAAATCTTCTGCATACGTAGATGTGCAAACCGTAGCGCGTGATGTAATAAAACGGATTGGTTACACCAAGGGTGAGTATATGTTTAGTGCTGATAGCTGTGGTGTATTATCCGCCTTACACGAGCAAAGTCCTGATATTAATCAAGGTGTGGACAGAGGAGGTGCAGAAGAGCAAGGTGCTGGAGACCAAGGAATGATGTTTGGCTACGCTACCAATGAAACGGATAATTATATGCCTTTGGCTTTGGATTTAAGTCATCGTATATTAATTGAACTTGCCAAGTTACGCAGAGAGCATAAAGAAATTACCTACTTACGTCCGGACGCCAAATCGCAAGTAACCATTGAGTATTCTGATGACAACGTACCGCAAAAAATAACTGCTATTGTAGTTTCTACGCAGCATGATGAATTTGCCGATGAGCCCACTATGCTAAAAAAGATAAACGATGACATTATTCAGATTTTAATTCCTCGTGTAAAAGCGGTTTTAAAACCAGAATTACAAGCCTTGTTTACCGAGGATATTGAATACCATATAAACCCTACCGGCAAATTTGTAATTGGCGGTCCACATGGAGATGCCGGGCTTACAGGGAGAAAAATTATTGTAGATACCTACGGTGGTAAAGGCGCCCACGGTGGTGGTGCTTTTTCGGGTAAAGATCCAAGCAAAGTAGATCGTTCTGCAGCTTATGCTACGCGGCATATTGCTAAAAATATGGTGGCTGCTGGTATTGCAGATCAAATGTTGGTTCAAGTGTCTTATGCTATTGGTGTAGTAAAGCCAATGGGTATTTTTGTAGAGACCTATGGTACATCAAAAGTTAATATGACTGATGGCGAGATTGCCAAAAAGGTTTCTGAAATTTTTGATATGCGCCCAGGCATTATTGAGCAACGCTTAAAATTGCGTAATCCGATATACAGTGAAACCGCAGCCTACGGACACATGGGTAGAGAACCAAAACAGGTGGAAAAAGTATTTCATGATGGTAACGGAAAAGAAATTCGCACCAATGTAGAATTATTTACATGGGAAAAATTAGACTTTGTAGATAAAGTGAAGACAGCTTTTGGGGTTTAGTAATAGTGGGTTAGTCGTAAGGTTTCTCGCGAAGACGCAAAGTTGAAGAACCGCAAGGGAGCGGGTAAAAAACACAACTGACGATAATACAATTCTAAAATAATTTTCGATCTATACCACGGCAGACACCTGCATCCGTTAAGGAAAAGCATCAATATTTCATTCTAGGATAAACCTTCAAAGATTGTTTTCTACACATCATACCAATTTGATTACTAGAATACGTTTAATGCTTCAGGTTTAAAAGTTCCCAACCCCAACCCCTACCGCTAAAGCAGCATTTAAAACAAAGGAGGCTAGCAACGGCATACATAAGAAGCTTAAATTAGTTGTGTTTGCAGCTAAAGTACTCCGTTAAGAGATTTAGTTTGCTTTATAAATTAGCTCCTTTTAATTTTAATTCGATATCACATAAAAATAAACCCCGAAAATTCGGGGTTTATTTTTACATAAGCATTAAAGTAAAGCTTAGTGTTATTGCTTTATAATCTTTTGTGTTTGCACAGAACCATTATTTTCAAAGCGGATCAGATATACTCCTATTGGCAAAGTTGAAATATTAATTTCCGACTGCTCTAAGGTTAATCTTCCATTCAATAATTTTCTCCCTGACAAATCAAACAGTTGAAATTCAGTTGATGCATGACTTAACCCTGAAATCTGAATGATATCTAAAGCAGGATTTGGATATATTTCTAGCGCCTTCTTTACAACCTCTTTTAAGCCAATTGTGGCCGGATTAATTACGTTGATTGTGAATCCTGCTGACCCATTCTTATAAATAAAATTACCTAGGCTATCCACACCTACATTTCTACAATAGCTGCCGTAACATGTTTGGCCGTTTTTAAAAGTTACATTAATAGATAAACATAAATTATAAACACCACTTACTGAGTATGTATGTGAAGGATAAGGTAAGTGAGAGCTATCTCCATCGCCAAAATCCCAGCGGTAACTCACATTTGCCACAGATGAATCTACTATGCTTGGCGTACTTCTATTTAGAATAGTTAAAATGTTTTGCCCAATATTTAATGTATCAACCGTAAATAATGCCGAGCATGAAAATGCCCCTTGACTTGCTGACGTTACGGAAACTACCTTGGTAATGGTATCGGCACATAAAATAGCACCGCTGGCATCCTCCACATTTTGAATAAGTGAAACACTATAATTTCCATTGGCTTGATAGGTATGCGTATCATCAAAACTTGCACTGGTGTTGCCATCTCCATAAATCCAAGTATAAGATAAGTTGACGGGCTGAGCATATAAAGCATTTGAGTTATTCGTAAACTGAATAGCTCCAGAAGCAACACCTACTGAGAAATCAAAATCCACTGAGCATGTAGAGTTTGCAACAACATCTATCGTATCGTTTACCGTGGCTACTCCCACATAATCGCCCGTTGATTTAAGCTTTACATAGTACGTTAAGGTTACGGGGTACTTACCAGGAAGCGTAAAATTTCTTACTAAAGATGTTGAGTTATTATATTCTACGTTGTTGTTCTCTAAAAACCTCCATTCAACCGCTTCGTCATGAATGTTAGTATCTAAACCTGGTGCACTAACCAAAGCATTAAAGCGTACCTGTGCATTGGTTAGCTGGTTTTTGCTAATAGCTACAGTAGGTTGCATAGGTGGAATTACGTATATTTCTTTCTTATCAAAACTTTCCGCTACTAAATTCCCAGCTGTATCGCTATACTGCTTTATCAATTGCACGTAATGAAGACCTCCAGTTTTAAACAGTTGACCAGCGCCCCCCAAACCTTTGGTAAGATTAGTGGAAGGACTATCCCCACTAAGAATATAGGCCCCCTCATCATTTATCATTAACGTGGTTGAGGACAATGGCACGTTAGATGTGTAGGTTGGTGTTTGGTTAACCGCATGACAATTAAACGTATGTATAGTATCTGGCACATCTACGCTCACAGGATAAATAGCATTATGTACCAATTGCACAGGAATATTTTGGACAGCAGTATCTCTATATACAGTATCATCTTTATAATCAATTAAGTATGTATATCTTTCAACATTGTACCAACCTGATGTGGTATATTGGTGTTGTACTTTTTTCTGCCTGCCATAGAACGATTCAGAAGTTCCATCGCCAAAATTGACTTTTGCATAAGCCGTTAGGTTAAAGGTTTCCATTGGCCATGACATTAAAAAAGTAGATACGGAGTTTGAGTCTGTATACTCAATAAACCAAGCATTATATTTTGCTTGTGCAGATACGTTTAGAGATAAAAATGAAAGAATAAGTAATGAGAGTATCTTTTTCATGGCTTGTTAATTTTAGATTAGACCTCAAAAGAAAGAATAAACCTACATACGTACAAGAGCCGATACCTTAACCCATAAAAAAAGCCTCTCATGGGAGGCTTTTGTTTATTTTACGAAAATTATAGTAGTTTAAATTACGGTCATCCAATCATGCTCATCAGGCGTAATACCCATACGTATATCGGTTAACTCCTTTTTAATTTTGCTAGCGTAGCCATTTTTAGGTACAGGAATATTATAATCTTTACCTCTAAAACCAATTACACTTATTTGACTTACCACCGCTGCGGTTCCCATTCCGAAAGCTTCTTTTAAGTTTCCTTGCTCAGCTGCTTCAATAATTTCCGCTACACTAATGGGTCGCTCTTCTACCTTCAATATTTTATTATTTCGCAAAAGCGTTAAAATAGAATCACGGGTAATTCCTCCTAAAATTCGATCACTTAAAGGAGGTGTTAAAAATTTATCACCTACCACAAAGCCAACATTCATGGTACCAGATTCCTCAATATACTTATGCTCTTTATGATCCGTCCAAATTACCTGCGTATATCCTTGTTTTTTTGCCTGATCTGTAGCATAAAATGCTCCTCCATAATTACCGGCACACTTTGTAGAGCCTACTCCACCAGAAGCTGCACGCGTATAACGTTCTTCTATTTTCACTTTTACATCTCCTGAATAATAGGGCCCCACCGGACTACAAATAATGCAAAAGGTAAATTCTTCACTTGGCCGGGCGGCTACAAACTCTGAACTCCCAAACATAAAGGGGCGTAAGTATAACGAGTGTCCATTTTCTTTCGGCACCCAAGCTCTATCAATATCTACGAGTGCTTTTAATCCTTCTACAAACCAATCTTCAGGATAAGTAGGCATCAACATCCTATCAGCTGAGTGATTTAAACGTTGTGCATTTGCTTCCGGACGAAATATACCTATCTCACCATCAGCCATATAGTACGCTTTTTGACCTTCAAATAATGCTTGTCCATAATGCAAAGTATGTAAGGCAGGAGTTACTGTAAAAGTGCCATAAGGCTTAATTTCGGGCTCTTGCCATTTACCATTTTTAAAGGTGCACACCAGCATGTGATCTGTAAATTCTGTTCCGAACACTAATTTATCAAAGTCCACCTCAGTTATTCTGGTCGTATTGGCTTTTGTTATTTTCATGTATATCAGTTGGTCTTTTTTTTCTATTTGAGTGGCCTAACGCTACTATTGAGCAAATTGTATCTTTGCGCCTTAATTACCATACTCTTTTACAATGAAAAAAGTTCTTTTAACTGCTTTTTCCTTTGCCGCGCTTATTTCTTGCAATAATACTACAACAGCCGTTGAAGATAAAACAGAAATGGCCGAAGTACAAATGGAACAACAAGCAAATGTTGCTTATTACGGTGACTCCATTAATGCAGAAGGCGCTATACCTGCTACTCAGTTAGTTGCAATGCTAGAAAATTCTGACAGCGTGGCCACTAAAGTGGTTGGCGTAGTAAATCAATCTTGCAAAAAGAAAGGTTGCTGGATGCAAATGGACATGGGAAATGGCAAAGAAATGCGCGTAACGTTTAAAGATTACGGCTTTTTTGTACCTACCGATTTAAATGGCGAAACAGCAATTCTTGATGGATATGCGTCTGTGGAAACTACCAGCGTAGATGATTTAAGACATTATGCAGTGGATGGTGGCATGACTGAAGCTGAGGCTGAAGCAAAATACACCGAACCAAAAACCAGCATTGCGTATGTAGCTACCGGTGTAATTATTAAAAAATAATAGTACACAACATTAGTGAAAGCTGCTCCGATGCATTTTGGAGCAGCTTTTTTATTTTTAGCCTATGAACAGACATTTAGTAAAAACTAAAGATAACTCATACACACTTTTTGTACCGGAGTTAGATGAACACTACCACTCTATACACGGTGCTATGCAAGAAGGTGAGCATGTATTTATACAAGCTGGCTTGCTTAAAAAAGCGGAGACTGTTAAAGAAATTTCGGTACTTGAAATTGGCTTTGGCACCGGTTTAAATGCGCTACTTACTTGCCTTTCGGCAGATATTCATACACTTGAAATTAACTATCACGGCTTAGAAAAATATCCGGTACAGCAGGAAGAATGGACGAAATTGGAATATGCACAAGCATTACCGGAAGCCTATGAAAATAACCTAGAAAATACACAGGATATTTTCAACAAGTTACATGAAGTTGCGTGGGAGCAACCGGAACGAATTACACCAAACCTCACCTTAACAAAACGTCAGCAGGATTTTAAAACCCTTGAAAATAAAAATGCCTTTGATGTTATTTACTACGATGCTTTTGCACCTTCTGCACAAGCGGATTTATGGACAATAGAAGTTTTTAAACGCATGTATGCAGCTTTAAAACCGGATGGTATTTTGGTAACCTATTGCGTAAAAGGTGAGGTACGTAGAAATATGGTTACAGCGGGGTTTAGGGTAGAAAAAATTCCCGGCCCCATTGGTAAACGAGAAATGGCACGGGCTTTTAAACACTAATTTTCATCTATGATAGCGCTTCCTTTACCCTTCACTCATTCTGATAAACTTAAATTCTAATTTCTACGTGATATAAATATGCGCAGCTTATCCACCATATTATGCTTATTCATTGCCACTTCTCTTATTGGCCAGCTAAGCACACAGTGGCACACTAGTATTTACCATACTGAAGAGCATTATGATGATGGTGTTTTTATAGAAGAAGGACTAAACAACACCTTGCTGAGTGTGTGGCTAGAAAGTACAAATCAAAACAAAGCAGCGCTTACCATAAATAAAATTGACCAATGTGGGCTAAACATCGAAAAATCTACTGTTAGTGGATTAGACATAAATCCCAAATGGTTATGCGGCACCGCACGCGATTCAAAAGGAAATCTTTATATAGCAGGATTGATGGATAGTATTATGCCGCATGGAACTTTATTCATCCTAAAAATAACTCCTCAGTTGCAAGTGTCTTGGTTGAAGACATTTGATTTTAATATGCGTATTTATCCATACTCATTTGCAGTAAATACTCAGGATGAAGTTTTTGTAATGTTCAACACCTTAAATCAACCTTTTGGAAATTCACTTTTGAAAATAGACCAAAAAGGTGCTGTTATTTGGGCTAAATCTTTTGGTTTTACTGGTTCTTGGGGTAGAGGTGGGCCTACTTCTGATGGTGGTTTTTTACATAGCACGGGCAGTACTTCGTTTAAAACAGATGCTTTTGGAAATATGCAATGGCGCACATATGTGCAAGGTGCCCATACCATGTCAACCCCTTTGGAAATAGATGGCGGCTACCTATTTTATCAAGGATACCCTGGTTCTAGCCGAGTAAATCGCTTATTAATGTTAAACCTAAATGGTTCCTTACGTTGGGTATCTAAAGACTTAAATCATTTTAACGGAATATTCTTAAAAAGGCTAAGTCCAACCCAAGCTTTAGTAGTAGGAGAAGGCTCTTCCAATCATCCTAGCTCCCCTAACATTCGCAGCGTTGCTTATCTTAAAGTAAACACTTTGGCGGGAAATATTGTAAAGCATAAAGGGGTTTTCAGGCAGGCTGAATCGCTGTATGGGTATGGGTTTGATTTTTTGACAGCTGCCAACAACCAAGACTTTCTAGTTGAAAAGAAAATTAACTCTTTAGGAAAACATCAAACATCTCTTACCAAGCTGCCTGCTAATTTGGACAGTATTTCCTGCCTTGAAAAATATGATTTTCCGCCTGCTGATACCTCAACCTACACAGTACAAAGTTTACCAACCATAAATGCCTTAGATCTTAACTTTACTATAAATAATCTAGCTGCTAACATCATTGTTCTACAAACAAGCACATTAAATCAGTGGTGCTCCAATGTACCTGAAACAAGTAGTTTTTCATTAGGTAATGATACAGTACTATGCCCAGGAGAGTCAATAGTCCTAAGTGGCCCTGCACTACACCAATACAATTGGAGTACTGGGGAGGAAACTAGAAATATTACCGTGAGTGAGGAGGGCTGGTATCGACTTACAACCTCTCTTAAGTGTGGTAACACAAGTGCTTCGGATAGTATTTACGTAGCTTATAGTACAAACCTAAATTTAATTATGGATGGAATAAAGGAAAGTTACTTTTTAGATGACACCTTAAACGCGGAAGGTTTTGGAGGTACATTTGGCACATACTATTGGTATATAAATGAAAATTTAGTAGACTCAGGAAGAACCTTAAGTTTTACATGTGATTCAAACGGTGTTTTTGAAATGACTTTGATTTTTATTGATGAAAATGGCTGTTCGTTTTTCGCTAATAAAACATTTAGAGTTAGGCCGGAAATACCTGAAATGCCCAATGTTTTTACACCAAATAATGATGGTGTAAATGACCGCTTCACTCCTTTTCAATCATTTGGCGCACATTATACGCTTAACATATACAATCGAAATGGTACGTTAGTTAGCAATAACATAAATCAAGGTTGGGATGGTAAAACAAAAAATGCTAAAACGGTAGCGAGTGGAGTTTACTTTTACCTTTTATATTGGGAGAACAACCCCAAACCTAAAAAAGGCTTTGTAACAGTTATCAGATGAAACTACCCACAAACTTTACCATTCGTGTTTACGGCTTATTAATAAATCAAAACAAACTTTTGCTTTCGCGTGAAAATATTCGCGGTAAGCTATACCTAAAATTTCCGGGTGGTGGATTAGAATTTGGTGAGGGTACTTTAGATTGTTTGCACCGTGAGTTTAGAGAAGAGCTAGACATTAGCATTATTACCAAACAACACTTTTATACTACCGAACCTTATTTTCAATCTGAGTTTGGCGAAGCTTTTCAAGTTATGAGTATCTATTATTTTGTTGAAACTAATGAACTAGATAAGATAAACCTCAGCCATCCCACGGAAGTGGAAAAATTGCAAAATCACGAAGATCAACTTGTGTATTGGCAAGACGTAAGCACCTTACATCCGCAGGATTTTGAATTGCCAATAGATAGGATTGTAGTGGAGAAATTGATTAAAGACTTGCCTGCAGAAGGCATAGCTGAATATTGAAATTTAATTTTTCTTTTTGAATAATATGCACCCTTGGGCAGCTCATAGCAGCTTTTTGGCTCTGTATGTTCGTAGGCTTGTTAAATCGTTTTTTCACAGATGTACACAAAGTTTCACAAAGCAACACAAAGAAAATCCGTGCTTATCCGCTCTATCTCTAAAATTCACGTTATATGGAGCTAAAATCCGTGTAATTAGTGTAATCTGTGTCTAATGCAACTCATTGCGGCCTGCGGAGAACACTTTCTCCGCACCGTTCAAATCTTTTTATAGAATTATGATTACCATGTACAGGCTCTTAGCCTAAATTTTATCTTTGCCTTTTATAGCAAATTCAACATGAGTTTAGAAAACACCACGGCACCCGCAGAAGTAGATGTAGCAACAGGTTTAGGCTTATTAGCCGAAGAATACGATAAGATTGTAGAAATTCTTGGTCGTAAACCAAATTTTAATGAGTTAAGCATTTACTCGGTAATGTGGAGCGAACACTGCTCATACAAAAACTCCATTGTGTGGCTAAAAACCTTACCAAAAGATGGCCCGCACATGTTGGTGAAAGCCGGTGAAGAAAATGCCGGTTTGGTGGACATTGGTGATGGTTTGGCCTGTGCTTTTAAAATAGAATCGCACAATCACCCAAGTGCATTAGAGCCTTACCAAGGCGCAGCAACAGGCGTTGGCGGTATTAACCGTGATATTTTTACCATGGGTGCCCGCCCTATTGCGCAACTAAATTCTTTACGTTTTGGCGATTTAAAAACCGAACGTACTAAATGGTTATTAAAAGGTGTAACCAAAGGTATTGGCGATTATGGAAATTCCTTTGGTATCCCCACCGTGGGTGGTGAAGTGTATTTTGATAAATGCTACGAGCAGAACCCATTGGTAAACGCCTTTTCAGCGGGTATTTTAAATACCAAAACCGACAAAATGATTTCTGCAAAAAGCGGAGGACCCGGAAACCCTGTTTTTATTATTGGATCTTACACCGGTAAAGATGGTATTGCAGGAGCAGCTTTTGCCAGTAAAGATTTAACCGAAGCCAGCATGGATGATATTCCATCGGTGCAAGTGGGTGATCCTTTTCAAGAAAAATTATTGTTAGAAGCCACTTTAGAATTAGCCAAAACAGGTGCTATTGTTGGCATGCAAGATATGGGCGCAGCGGGGATCACCTGCTCTACTTCAGAAATGAGTGCTGGTGGTGGTTTAGGTATGCGTATAGATTTAGATAAAGTACCCGTGCGTCAAGCGGATATGCAACCGTGGGAAATATTGCTTTCTGAAAGCCAGGAGCGTATGCTAGCCGTGGTGCATAAAGGCCGCGAAGCAGAAGTAAAAGCCATTTTTAACAAGTGGGATTTGCCTTGCGAGCAGATTGGGGAGGTAACTGAGGCTGATGATTTATCGTATTACTGGCACGGGGAGTTAATAGCACAAACTCCAGCTAGCCCATTAGTGTTAGGCGGTGGCGCTCCGGTTTATTACAGAGAGCATCGTGAACCTACTTATTTTAAAGAATATCAAGCGTTTGATATAAACAGCATCAAAGTGCCAGATGACTTACAAGCGATAGCAAAGCAATTATTGTCGCACCCTAATATTGCAAGTAAGCGTTTTGTTTATGAGCAGTATGATAGTATGGTAGGCACGGCCAACATGAGTACGAACGGTTATACCGATGCCGCCATTGTAAACCTAAAAGGAACCAATCGCGCTTTAGCGATGACAGTAGATTGCAACGCGCGTTATGTGCATGCAAACCCCGAAGTAGGCGCTATGATTGCCGTATCTGAAGCAGCTAGAAATATTGTGGTTTCAGGCGGTATGCCAAGTGCTATTACTAATTGCTTAAACTTCGGAAACCCATACAACAAGGAAGTATATTGGCAATTTGTAAACGCCATAAAAGGAATGGGCAAGGCCTGTGAGCGTTTTGAAACCCCGGTAACCGGTGGTAACGTAAGTTTTTACAACCATACGGTTTTAAAAGACAAAGCAGAACCTGTTTTCCCAACGCCTACCATTGGCATGATTGGTATTGTGGAAGATAAAAAACACATTACCACCATACCGTTTAAACAAAAAGGTGACTTAATTTATATGTTAGGCGAGAACCGCAACGATATTTCTTCCTCTCAGTATTTAGTGCACATTCATGGTGTAGAAGCCAGCTCTACTCCTTTCTTTAGTTTAGAGGAAGAGTACACGCTGCAAGAGCAAATAAAAATGACTATTCGCAAAGACTTACTTGCTTCCGCCCATGATGTAAGCGAAGGCGGATTATTTGTAGCCCTTATGGAGAAAGCCATGAGTAGCGATTTAGGTTTTGATATCACTTCTGATTCGGCTATTCGGCCAGATGCTTATTTATTTGGCGAATGCCAAAGCCGTGTGGTAGTAACCGTAAATCCTGAAAAGGAAGATGCATTTATTGATTTGATGATGCTTAATGGTGTTGAGTTTGATTTACTAGGCCACGTAACAAAGGGCTCAATTAGAATTGATGATGTAGCTTGGGGCGATGTATCAGAGTATAAAGAATTGTATGATACGGCTATTGAAAAAGAAATGGCGTAATTGTACTTTTGCTCCTTTCAAAGTAAGGATGATGTATGAGATTTGAACAAACGGAAACATTAGAAGAACGGAAAGTTGCCTTTAAAACGGAAAGTTTAAACGAAATAATTTTGTTTAACGATGAAGTAAACACGTTTGATTGGGTGATTGAAAGCCTAGTAAATGTGTGCGAACATACTATGGAACAAGCGGAACAATGCAGCATAATTGTACATTACAAAGGAAAATGTGGTGTTAAAACAGGCACTTACAAGGAGTTAGAGCCTATGTGCACGGAGCTTTTACACCGCGGATTAAGTGCAGAAATTTGTTGATTATTTAAAAGAAAAGCTTTTATATTTGCAACCCCAAAAGAAAAGGCCTCGTGGCGCATTTAAAATGGCGCATCCCGCTTGCAGCGGGAAGGTTGAAGATTTTGTTTCAAACTGAGAAGTTTTAAAATATCTAAATAATGGCCTCGTGGCGCAACTGAATAGCGCACCTGATTACGGCTCAGGAGGTTGAAAGTTTGAATCTTTCCGAGGTCACTAAAACTAAAATCCCTTTCGTGCATTACGATAGGGATTTTTTTATGCTTCATGGCGGCAATAAATAGCGCATCCCGCTACAGCGGGAAGGTTGAAAGTTTGAATCTTTCCGAGGTCACTAAAACTAAAATCCCTTTCGTGCATTACGATAGGGATTTTTTTATGCTTCATGGCGGCAATAAATAGCGCATCCCGCTACAGCGGGAAGGTTGAAGGTTTGAATCCTTCCGAGGTCACTAAAAAATCCCTTTCGTGCATTACGATAGGGATTTTTTTATGCTTCATGGCGGTAATAAACAGCGCATCCCGCTACAGCGGGAAGGTTGAAAGTTTGAATCTTTCCGAGGTCACTAAAACTAAAATCCCTTTCGTGCATTACGATAGGGATTTTTTTATGCTTCATAGCGGCAATAAACAGCGCATCCCGCTACAGCGGGAAGGTTGAAAGTTTGAATCTTTCCGAGGTCACTAAAACTAAAATCCCTTTCGTGCATAGCGATAGGGATTTTTTTATGCTTCATGGCGGCAATAAATAGCGCATCCCGCTACAGCGGGAAGGTTGAAAGTTTGAATCTTTCCGAGGTCACTAAAAAATCCCTTTCGTGCATAGCGATAGGGATTTTTTTATGCTTCATGCCGGTAATAAACAGCGCATCCCGCTACAGCGGGAAGGTTGAAAGTTTGAATCTTTCCGAGGTCACTAAAAAATCCCTTTCGTGCATAGCGATAGGGATTTTTTTATGCTTCATGCCGGTAATAAACAGCGCATCCCGCCACAGCGGGAAGGTTGAAAGTTTGAATCTTTCCGAGGTCACTAAAAAATCCCTTTCGTGCATAGCGATAGGGATTTTTTTATGCTTCATGCCGGTAATAAACAGCGCATCCCGCTACAGCGGGAAGGTTGAAAGTTTGAATCTTTCCGAGGTCACTAAAAAATCCCTTTCGTGCATAGCGATAGGGATTTTTTTATGCTTCATGCCGGCAATAAACAGCGCATCCCGCTACAGCGGGAAGGTTGAAAGTTTGAATCTTTCCGAGGTCACTAAAAAATCCCTTTCGTGCATAGCGATAGGGATTTTTTTATGCTTCATGCCGGTAATAAACAGCGCATCCCGCTACAGCGGGAAGGTTGAAAGTTTGAATCTTTCCGAGGTCACTAAAAAATCCCTTTCGTGCATAGCGATAGGGATTTTTTTATGCTTCATGCCGGTAATAAACAGCGCATCCCGCCACAGCGGGAAGGTTGAAAGTTTGAATCTTTCCGAGGTCACTAAAAAATCCCTTTCGTGCATAGCGATAGGGATTTTTTTATGCTTCATGCCGGTAATAAACAGCGCATCCCGCTACAGCGGGAAGGTTGAAAGTTTGAATCTTTCCGAGGTCACTAAAAAATCCCTTTCGTGCATAGCGATAGGGATTTTTTTATGCTTCATGCCGGTAATAAACAGCGCATCCCGCCACAGCGGGAAGGTTGAAGACTGTTGCCGTTTATAAAACTAAAAAGATAAATTCTTCGCGCTTTACGATTGGTGAACTTTTATTCTATTTTTAACGCTTAAATACTTTTAGCATGAACATCCTTTTAGTTTACCCAGAAATGCCCGACACCATTTATGCTATGCGGCATGCGCTTAAATTAATGGGTAAAAAGGTTCATATCCACCCTTAGGTTTGCTTACGGTAGCTTCAATGTTGCCAAATAGTTGGGGTAAAAAAGTGCTAGACGTTAATGTACAACCCCTTGATAAAGCTGCTTTAGCTTGGGCAGATCTTGTTTTTCTTTCGGCCATGAACGTGCAGGAAGAGTCAGTAAGGGAAATAGCAAAATTATGTAACCAAGCTAAAGTGCCTATTGTGGGTGGTGGATCACTTTTCACACACGAATATGAAAGATTTCCAGAAATTGATTATTTCGTTTTAAACGAGGCGGAAATTACTTTACCTCTGTTTTTAAAAGACTTTGAGGATAATAAAGCGCAACATACGTATCAAACTAAGTTATTTGCAGACATGGAGCAGTCTCCTATACCTGCCTTTGATTTGGTAAACATGGATGATTATAGTTACTCCATAATTCAATACTCTCGTGGTTGCCCCTACATGTGCGACTTTTGTGATGTAACCGCCTTATTTGGAAGAAGACCGCGCGTTAAAACAACTGAGCAAGTAATAGCTGAGCTAGAGTTGATTGAAGCGCAAGTGAGCGGTGGTACTTTAGTGCTTTTTGCAGACGACAATCTAATTGGAAACAAAAAACTCTTAAAAACTGAGCTTTTACCTGCGCTAATTAAATGGCGTAAGGAAAGAAAACCTGCCTCCTTTTTTGCTACTCAACTCACTATAAATTTAGCTGATGATGAGGAACTTATGCAAATGATGATTGATGCTGGTTTTAGGCACATTTTTGTGGGCATTGAAACGCCAGATGAAGCAAGTCTTAAGGTTTCGCGTAAAAACCAAAATCTTAAACGTAACATTATGGATAACATTAACTTACTACATACTAAAGGTTTTATTATTTGGGGAGGCTTTATTGTGGGATTTGACACAGATGACGAGAGTACTTTTCAAAGACAAATCAACTTTCTACAGGCAAGTGGAATCCCTTTGCCTATAGTAAATGTGTTGAAGGCACCTCCTGGAACCGAACTTTATGAAAGGATGAAGAAAGAAAATCGACTAAGTAAAGATTTTGCTTTTGCAGAGGGAGACACCAACCTGATTCCAATAATGGGTGAAAAAGCGTTGTTTGAAGGTTACCTTCAGGTTATTGATGCGGTTTATCAACCTAAAAATGCCTTAAAGCGTATTAAACAATTCTTCAGAACGTATTCTTATCCTAGCAATAATCTTAAAATCCCTACCAAATACTCTTGGAAAGAAGTAAACGTACTCTATAAAACTCTTTACCGAGTTGCAGTTACCTCAAAAGTGCGTCCTTATTTTTGGAATTTGTTATGGTGGACGATTTGGAACAAACCAAAATATACTGAAAAAGCGCTTTTATACGGTGTATTAATGGAACAAATGTTTGGAACGTACAAAACCATTAAAACTCAGGTGAAGCAATCTATAAAAGAAATTGAACTAAGAGAGGAACGTAAAATTGCTGTGTAGGCCATTCCTAAGGCAATCTACTTAATTGAATGTGAGTACTTTGGTACTAACGTTTATGTGCAGAAGTTAATTGAAAACATTTAACTTTTTAATTTCAGGTAGAATTCTATATTTATGAGCCTGACTTTACAGCTCTTACCTCTATTGTCATTTGTAACCACTTCACCATCACCATCATTGAAGAAGTAAAGGTTGATATATCGTTTTACGCTTTTTAAGTGGTAGCTATTTTTAAAAACCCGACAAAGCATTCCCCTTTCATTAATCAATATTTGTACTAACTACCACTGTTACAGAATCTCCATCAGCGGTGTTTGTCTTTAAAACGCTGCCGTTATTTTCAATGGATACCTTGATAATTTGAGCCGTATCCCTACCGGTAGCCTTCAGATAAAGAAAAGCATCTTTTTTTGCCTCAAAGTTTTGCCTCCAGTTGATCCCGTTCATTTGCTCAATTACCGTTTCACCGTCTTTGTCTTCATATTTTATGATTACTGACCCTCCATTCGTAGATACTTTATAATCCACATTTCTATCTTTAAAAAGGCCCCCTTCGCAGGCAGCACAAAACAGCATTATAGTGGAAAGCAAAATTATTTTTTTCAGCATGGTTTAGATATTTTGAAAGTGCTAAAAATAAAAAAAAATAATGTAAATGTTACAGCCAAAAACCCATACTAAAGGCCAGTAAAACGCTTTGGTCAAATACATTTGTACTATTCAATTCATTTCCACTTGCATCACTCCAATCCGTATCACTTATTCTTTGCTGATATTCCATACGTAAACCAATGGTAAAAGGCGCCATGAAGGCACCATCTAGTGGATTTACCTCATACGTGAATAGCAATCCGGCACTACCGTAATAATTATTTGCTTGTAAAAAATAAGTATCAGCTGCCCCCGCTAAATAGCTGCTTACACTTTTGGTATTGGTTGATTTACTTAAGGTGATTTCAGTTACACTTTCTAAAATGCCTAGGTAAGGAACGAGTCCTATCTTTTTATTTTTTACAACATTATAACCCATATTAAATCCACCTTGACTTTCGCGTACACGCAAATTATCCGCTGCATTAATGCGAGTATCATAAAAAGCGCGTGTGCCGGAAAAAAGAAAATAAAAGCGCTGCCAATCCACAATAATTCCCGCACTACTTTGAAAATAAATACCCGTTTCCAATGTGTTATTATTCCCATATAAAATAGTACTGAGCTGATTGTGATTTTTAATCAAAGCACCTGACTCTAGACTTAAACCCCACTTTTGCTTTTTTAAGTGCTGTTTTACATCAGTTTCATTTTGCGAAAACAAGGGTAAATTGAGCAGTAAAAAAATGGAGATGCAGAAAAAATTGAATTTCATAATGCTTTGTTTGTTAGTTCAATACCTAACGTTTAAAGCATTTAGTTTAGTGCGAGAATTTCAGGGAATTCCTTTAAAATTTCGCTACTACCTTTAAATTTAACAACCTTCCGGTAAGGAAATTTGGCACGGCATACTCACGCGCAGTACTTATATCCTTTATCCATAAATAGCTTACCGTATTATTGGTTTGCAGCAAGTTAAATACCTCTAAACTTACCCACATGGTTTTAAATTTATTAAGGAATTTGGTTTTATACACCTTTCCCTCCTGCTTAAATACTTTGGTAAACCCAATGTCAACTCTACGGTAATCCGGCAGGCGGTAAATACGTTCTTCAGCAGTAGCTTGTGGCGGGCCAAAGGGTAATCCTGTACCATAGCTTAAGGTTAAGCTTACGCGGAAGGAAGGATCGCTGGGTAAATAATCTTGAAAGAAAATTTTTGCACTAAAACGTTGATCCGTAGGGCGTGGCAAAAAACCAGCACCATCATTTTCAATGTCTTCTTGCACCGTCATTATACTCACACTTGCCCAACTGTCAATACCTTTTACAAACTCACCGTTTATTCTATAATCAAACCCAGCAGCGTAGCCGGTGGCGTTGTTTACTGCACGGTAACGCAAGCGCACGTTATCTAAATCATACGGTATTAAGCTGCTATAATCTTTATAATAAAGTTCGGTTACCATCTTAAAAGGTCTGTCCCAAATTTTTAGCTGATAGTCATTACCTAACACAAAGTGTATGGAGCGCTGCGCTACAATGTCTTCATTTAAACCTCCTTCCAAATTACGCATTTCACGATAAAAGGGTGGTTGATAATAAAACCCTGATGAAAACCTAAAAACCATATCGGTTTGCCAATTAGGCTTAAAGCTAATGCTTGCGCGCGGACTAATCACATTTTGATTGGTGAACGTCCAATAATGCGTGCGAATACCGGTGTTTAAATACAAATCGCCTTTGCTGGTTTCAAATATTTGCGCCCGTTCCACAAATCCCGTAAGGCGTAAAGAGCTCAACGTGGTAGCGCTATTAAAAGACTCAAATAATTCTAGAGAATCATCTGGATTTTCGTTAATTATTATTTCTCCAAATCTATTCCCATCTGCATCTGTAAGGGTATCAGAAAAAGTAAACGTGGTGGTAGGACTGTGCGGAACAGAATATCCTGCTGAATCAATGCGCTCCCACTCTTTGTATTGATCAATTATATCTTCATACTGCACTTTTGCGCCCCAGCGCCAGGTTACGTTTCCATTATCATACAATCCGTTATGGCCAAGGTTAGCCACAATTGCATCTAAATTATTGCGCGCATAATTCTGAAAGCCGCCAGTGCCGCGTATAAACGCTACTTCACCAAAATCATCACTACCTAAATTATTGTTTAATTCACCTAAGCGATACGCGCCAATCACGTCAAAATACTCCTGCTCTGTAGTTTGAAAAGCGGAAGCCGTAAACTGCAAACGTAGTTTATCACTTGGCTTGTAGGAGGTGGTAAGTGCACCAAAGCGGGTGGTAAAATCATAATCTTCCTGGCCATCAAAAAACACGGTAAGGCGCAGTGCTTCTTGAAAAGTTCCAAAATCTGTGGTGCGCACACTAGGCACTACTTGGTACAGATTACGCGAGTAGTTTCCTAAAAAGCTAATTTCCCATTCATCATTTAAGTAATAGGTCATATAGGTTTGAATATCCGTAAACTGAGGTCTAAAATCAGCATCGGTATCTAAAGAACCTAGTAAAAGTTGATTAGTACGGTAGCGCCCGCCCACCATTACCGAAAGGCGTTTGTTAAGCAAAAAGTCTTCGTAGGTAAGGCTGCCACCTAAAAAAGAAGCCTCGGTGGTTAAAGCAAATTCACGCGGTTGACGATAAGTAATGTCTAAAACACTACTCATTTTATCGCCATAGCGCGCTTCAAAACCACCGGCTGAAAAGCGAATGTCATTTACCATACTTGAGTTTATAAAGCTCAAACCTTCTTGCTGGCCATTACGTACCAGAAATGGACGGTAAATTTCAATGCCATTTACATACACTAAGTTTTCATCAAAATTACCTCCGCGCACGTTGTACTGGCTACTTAGCTCGCTATAACTACTTACTCCCGGCAAGGTTTTTATAATGCCTTCTACTGATGAACCCGGCCCTACAAACATTTCTACATCTTTAGTAGCAATGTTTATTTGATTGTCAAAACGCGCGCGCTTATCCGTAATTTCTACGCCTTGAAGCACGTTATCTAACAATTTAAGTTGCTTATTTACAACCTTCTGTTCATTTTTTTCAATAGTAATTACGGTGGTGTCCGGTATATATCCAAAGCTGGTAAAAAATACGGTTAGGTTGGTGCCATCGTCAATTTTTAAATCATAGGTGCCATTTTTTTCGGTAAGGGTATAAAAAGAACCAACGGTAACGGTTACACCATCTAAGGGCTGCCCATCAGTATCTTTTACAACACCACTAATGGCGGTGCGCTGCGCAAATGCAGTTATACTAAGGAATACAAGTAAAAATAATAGGAGAGTACGCAAAAATTTGTTTGATTTAAACAATAGAAAAATACAGCAATGCCGTGCGCAGTGCTTTTGCTTTTTTTAAACTTCTATTCTGCTAAAATATTGGCTATTGTTGTAAAAATGTATGGCACTAAAATAAGCGTTACTTAGATTTGAAATCACCGCGCTTAACTGCTTTAAAAAATTCTTGCCAAGCAAATGGGTTGGTAAGTGAACCTAAAATAGCGGTACCCCCATTAGAAAAACCACCATAGCGGCCAAAGTCATAAATGCCCTGTTGCCTAGATTGAATCATAAAGTCTTGCATTTCTTCTGCACTATACCCCATAGCGGCAGCACGGGCTTTTAATTCTTGTATGGCTAAATTTTTCATAGCTATATCATTTTGTGTGGTAGGCACACGGGTGGCTAAAAATTCTTCTTTAAAGCGGTCTGGTGTTGGCCACGGGTAAAGAGTTACTTCCTCTAGCATCGTGGTATCTCTAAACATAATTACTCTAGCTAAATATTCTTTTTGGCTTAAAGTATCGGGTATTACCAATGTTTCCGGTTTAAAACCAAGGCAGGTAATGCGCAATGTATCTCCCGGAAGGGTGGCAAAAGAAAAGAAACCTTGCGCGTTGCTCATGGTTCCACGATTTCTGTTTTTTACAATCACATTAGCATAGGGTATGCTTTGCGGTAACGTATCATTAGCAAATACTACTGCAGAAATTTGCACCGGTTTTAAACTGTCTTTAACGGTACGTTTTTGAGCATTTACATTATAGGCAAATGCAAACAGCACAAGTAAAAGAAGGGAATAATTGTGTTTCATCATAATAAAAACTGCAATACGTAACGCACGCAAAGGTTTAGTATTTTATATACGCTTTAAAAAGTCAAAGATAAACGCAGTCGGCTTTCATTCCCCAATTTGTCTTTTGCTATCAATAAAAACTCTTTGGAACCTTCCGAAATTTGCTCTTTTTCTAAATCTAAGATTAATACATTGTTCTTTGCATCATAGTTCATCAGCACCCATTTTCCATCTACGGTAGCTCTATACTCCTCCACCCCGCTCAAGTTATCGCTTATGCTGCATTTAATATTCGCTTGGCGCGAAACATCTTTTCCTTCGTACACATTTATAGCTTTTAAAGTTGGCGGTTTAGTATCTCTTGCCAAAGCAAAACCACCCAATTGACGCGTGCGTGCTGTAATGTACCCATCCTCCCAACGCGAACCTTCAAAATCTGCAATGTTACCGTTGCTTCTTACGCTTACCAAGCAAAGCTTTTCGGTATTCCCTCTTAAGCGTTCAGGAATTTTTATTTTTAAGGTGTAATATTTTTGAACCGGAATACCAATGTCGCCCAACACATACGTTTGGGTTACACACTCCGAGCAATTATTTTCTTCGCTATATTCAAACAACACATCGTTATATAAAGCGCCTTCTGGCAAGGCAAACTGCACATCATCGTTTTTAAAAAAGTTGTTTTGAGCGTATAAAAATTTAGACATATTACCCGCCAATACGGCTGTTTCCATTTTTTCGGTACTTTCAAAGCCTTTCACCTTTTTTATTAAAAACTTGAGTTTTGTAACATTACCGGCAACGTCAGAAATTTCAATACTTACAGGGTGCGCGCTATCTCCTGCATCAGTAAATACATTCATTTTATCCGTTTTGCCATACATGCTAAGTTGATTTCCCGGTTCTATATACAATCGGTTAATTACCTGCCTACAACACTGCTTACGCGGATAATCTATATGACTGTTTATATAACGTGTTTCATCAAAAGCAAACGTTTCCGTTGTAAATTGATACTCAGGAACATCATCTATGGCAAGTGCAATTTTAAACGGCCCATTGTTATTGGGCGCTCCATTTAAATTATCATAAGTATTTACGCCAAAGGCTATTCCATCGGTAAATTCCACAAGGTTATCACCACTTAAAGAATAAGTACCATCACTTTGCTTTAAAACTCTACGTTGCTCACTACTTTCTAATTCCTTGCCGGTAAAGGTGTACACTTGCAAATAGTTAAGCTTAGGCGGAATATTATCCGCTACCTCCAAACCAAAAAGCAGCGGATTTATAATATTTTCATTGCGGGCATTTCTTATTTCAAAATGTAAATGCGGGCCGCCACTGCCGCCACTGTTTCCAGAAAAAGCAATGGTGTCTCCTTGTTTAAAAGCAAATACGCCACGGCTAGGAAAAACCTCAACATCAAAACGTTCCTGCTCATATTGTGCCTTGCGTATATAAGCCTCTATTTTAGGATGAAAACCTTGTAAATGCGCATATACACTGTTATAGCCATTTGCATGACTAATGTACAAGGCATTACCAAATCCGTACGGGGAAATTTTTACACGATATACGTCACCATCAGCAGCAGCTAATACCGGTAGCCCCTCCCTACCTTGTGTTTTAATATCTATACCACTATGAAAGTGGTTACCTCTAAGCTCACCAAAGGTGCCCGATAAGTATAGCGGAACCGTTAATGGAGAAGCGAAATAATTTTGCGGATAGTTTTTTTGAGCTACTGCAACAAAAAACGTTAAGAAAAAAAAGAAAGACGCGATGCGTTTTATCATATAAAAATCGGGTTTTAAGCCTTTTGCAAAGGTAAGCAAGAGCTTGTGCAAACACGTTTGTTAGTTTAAAAAATTATAATGTTTGTTTAACCCATTCACCGTAGTATTTTTGTGCATTAGCTTATGATGTATGCTCAACGTTTATGCCCAGTTAGAAGATTTGGAAAAAAGCTTGCAAAAGCTGGCAAGGCGCTATAATGATGTGTTGCAAGAAAACGAAATGTTAAGCAAGCAAATATCACTATCGCAAAACACTGAAAAGCAATATGAACATAAGCTAATGCTGATGGAAGCGGAGCTAAGCAGCCTTAAAGTAGCCCATGGTATGGTGCAAAATAAGGAAGAAGTAGGCTTGGCGAAAGCTAAAATTAGCACTTTAGTGCGGGAAATTGACCGCTGTATAGCAATGTTAAATGAGTAGTTTTATAAATCGCTGATTTCTTTTGGACGAACTATTAAAAATAAAAGTATCTATTGCCGATCGTGTGTATCCGCTTACCATAAAACGTAGCGAAGAAGAAAGCATACGAGCCGCTGCAAAAAAAATTGATGGCATCCTCAAAAAATATGAGGAGAATTATGCCGTTAGAGATAAACAAGATCTTTTAGCCATGTGCGCGCTGCAAATTGCCTCGCGTGAAGAAAAAAACCGCAACAAAAATCTTGTGGATGGTAATATGGTAAGTGAAAAATTAAGCGAAATGCAACAACTTGTAAACAGGCTTACGCAGTAGCGTTCTTATATAGATTTTTTTCCCGCATTGATTCATTGATTTTTGCTAAACTCAACGCTTACTAAAAATAGGAGTTTAGCTCAAGTTTTTTAGGTTAGGCCCGCCTTTGCGCAGGAAAACCGAAATTGCTTGGTAAGCTCCGAACTTGTCTAACTGGAGTTTAGACAAAACATGACGTGAATTGATGCGGGTTTTTATTTTTTAACCAACCGGATAGTAAACATATAAATGTAGTATGGAAATAATTATGTATTGTATAGCAGGCCTTGCTTTAGGCTTTGCTTTAGCTTTTTTAATATTAAAATCGCTTGATAAGAAAAAGGCTTCTGGCATTATAAAAGAAGCTGAAAAAGAGGGTGAAAACATTAAGAGGGATAAAATGCTGCAAGCCAAAGAGAAATTTATTGAGCTTAAAGCAGAACACGAAAAAGTAATTGTAAAGCGTGAAGCAAAATTGCAGGAACGTTTTGATAAACTGAAAGACCGTGAAACTAAAAACAGCAAAACCTTTGAAGACATTAAGCGTAGTACGCGTGAACTTAGCACCAAGGAAGCTGATTTAGATAGATTGCTGGAAATTAACAGTAAGAAAAACGAAGAGCTAGAAAAAATGCACCACCGTCAAGTGGAACAACTAGAAGTGTTGAGTGGACTTTCGCCTGAAGAAGCTAAAAACCAAATGCTTAAAGCTTTGCGCGATGAGGCTAAAACCGATGCAGCCGCCTTTATTCAAACCAGTGTAGAAGAAGCAAAATTAACCGCTAATCAAGAGGCGCGAAAAATTGTAATTCAAACTATACAGCGTGTTGCCACTGAGCAAGCCATTGAAAACAGTGTTTCTGTTTTTAACATTGAAAATGACGATGTAAAAGGTAGAATTATTGGAAGAGAAGGTAGAAACATTCGTGCCTTAGAAGCAGCCACCGGTGTAGAAATTATTGTAGATGATACACCCGAAGCCATTATTCTTTCTTGCTTTGACCCTGTTCGTAGAGAAATAGCGCGATTATCTTTACACAAATTAGTTTCGGATGGTCGTATTCACCCCGCCAGAATTGAAGAAGTAGTAAACAAAACGGAAAAACAACTTACCGAAGAAATTTTTGAAACGGGAAAACGCACCACCATAGATTTAGGGATACATGGTTTACATCCGGAATTGGTGAAATGTATTGGCCGCATGAAATACCGCAGCAGTTACGGACAAAATTTGTTGCAACACTCTCGCGAAGTAGCCAACCTTTGCGGTGTAATGGCAGCAGAACTTGGCCTAAACGTAAAAATTGCCAAACGTGCCGGCTTGCTGCATGATATTGGTAAGGTACCACAAGAAGAAAGTGAATTGCCACACGCTATTTTAGGCATGAAATGGGCGGAGAAATATGGCGAAAAACCTGATGTATGCAACGCAATTGGTGCGCATCACGATGAAATTGAAATGACCAACCTCATCTCGCCTATTGTGCAAGTGTGTGACGGTATAAGTGGCGCGCGACCTGGTGCACGTAAGCAAATTGCTGAAAGTTATATACAACGCCTGCGCGATTTAGAAGAATTAGCGGTAACCCAACATGGTGTTACAAAAGCGTATGCAGTACAAGCCGGACGTGAATTACGCGTACTGGTAGATTGCGAAAAGATAAACGATGCAGAAGCCGCTAAACTTTCTTTTGACATCAGTCAAAAAATACAAACCGAAATGACCTACCCCGGCCAAGTAAGAATTACGGTGATTAGAGAAACAAGAGCCGTGAATGTGGCGCGTTAGCAATTACTAATTTTTAAAAAAGCCCTTTTAAATTGAGAAATTTGAAAGGGCTTTTTTGTTTTCAGGAATGGAAATAAAAGTTTACAACTTACATTTATATTCATTTTTGAACCTGTTTAAAATTTTACTATGAGTTTTGGAGGCGCTGTAGCTGCCATGATTACATCTTTAAAAAATAACTCTAGGAGGCACAAGGGTAAAAGTGCTTTTGATGGAAGGGGGGAAAAACTGAATGGCTTTACACCATTACGCTTTAAAAATGAAAATGCCTTAAACGAGGAACAGTTAAAAAGATTGGCGCAAAAAGTAAAGCGACATCAACGCATACGTTTTATAAAAGCTTTCCTATTAAGTATAGTATTATTTGTGTTGCTTCTCATATTTGCGCATTATGCTTGGTATAACTTAAACTTCTGGGAGGTTATGAATTTTGAACTTTTTTGAACTCAACAGTATGGGCAGCGGTTTTGGTATGGACGTACACCGATCGGCAAAAAATAATTCAAGGAGGCACACACGTAAAAGTTCTTTTAATGGTAGAGGTAGTGACACCAAAAATGTGAAGCTTAATTTTTCTGAAAAAGGAAAAATGAGTACAAAAGAATTGAAAACTTTAGGACTTGAGTTTAAAAGACAAGACAATCAACGGATTATGCGTAATGTACTGATTACTATTTTAATAACAGCGGTTCTTATTGGTTTGCTTGTGATTTTATTTATCACCGTAGAATAATACACTTTCAAACAGGACAATTGCCACAACGCCCCTGCGGGGCTATTGACATGTCGCCCCTCTGGGGCTCAAAATACATCGGGTTGATATAATTCTATTTAACCAAAACACCCAACACCTTTTCTATCAACTCCTCTACCACTTTTTTAGACACAACGCCCCTGCGGGGCTATTGACATGTCGCCCCTCTGGGGCTCAAAACACATCGGGTTGATATAATTCTATTTAACCAAAATACCCAACACCTTTTCTATCAACTCCTCTACCACTTTTTTAGACACAACGCCCCCCTGGGGCTATTGACATGTCGCCCCTCTGGGGCTCAAAACACATCGGGTTGATGTAATTCTATTTAACCAAAACACCCAACACCTTTTCTATCAACTCCTCTACCACTTTTTTAGGATTTTTAGCAAATTCTCCTGTACTTCTATTGGCTAATAGCGCGGAAATTGAAATGGCCTGATGCCCCAAAGCTTCCGCCAAACCATAAATGCCGGCTGTTTCCATTTCAATGTTGGTAATGGGTAAACCGCCCAACGCTTTGCCGCCCAAGCTTCCTATAAAATCTAAAACTTTTGGTGGGTGATTTACATTTCGCCCTTGAGGCGCATAAAAACCCGGTGCCGTAATAGTGCAGCCTATTTGTGGGAAATGCGTTTTAAACCGAAGCAACAAGTCTTCAGAAGCAAAAGCGAAATAAGGTTTAGGTAACTCTTGCAAGGCAGGTAAATTTTGCTGAAATTCTGATTGTAAATTTAATTTTTCAGTCACATTATAAAAGTGCATGAGTCCATCAAAACCAATGGCTAAGCCGCTTACTACTGTGCTACCTAGTTCAATAGTTGGCTGCACCGCTCCGCTGGTACCTATTCTAATAATTTGTAAAGTTTGATGCTTTTCCTTTTTTTCAAGCGTTTCAAAATCAATGTTTTTAAGCGCGTGCAATTCGTTTAATACAATATCTATATTATCGGTACCAATGCCCGTGCTAAGTACCGTAAGCCTTTTACCGCCAAGGGTGCCGGTGTGCGTTACAAATTCTCTGCTTTGCTTTGTACATTCTATCGTATCAAAATGCTTACTCACCTGCCCCACTCTATCTTGGTCGCCAACGGTAATAATAGTGTTGGCTACTTCAGTAGGTTTTAAAGCCAAGTGATATATGCTGCCATCTTCATTTAAAATTAATTCTGAACTTTTCATTTCAATCAATAGATTTTTAGGAATTACATAGACAATAAAACCCTTTTCTGGTGAAATATTACATTTGCCGCAGTTTGTAACATTGCAAAGCTAAACCAAGAAAATTTGCTACCCCAATGCTTAAAAAGTTTCAAACGGAAATCGTTTTTCCAGAGAAAATAAATTTCTTGTTATGCTTTTTGTTTTTGCTGTACATCGCGTTTCGCTTAAACATAGGAATCACGTATGATGAGCATTTTACGCTGACGTCATTCGTACCAAATAGTTTTAAAGATTTAGTATTGTGCAAACCTTGTGATGCTAATCATCATATTCTAAATACAGTTTTGGTAAAATATTTTACGCTAGTATTTGGCGATAGTATTTGGATTGCAAGGCTACCCAATTTTCTATTCGCAATATTATACGCCTTTTCCGCTGTTAAAATTTGTCATCAATTTAAAAGTTACCTAATTGGTCTTTTTGTTTTAGTTGCATTATTATTTAATCCATTTCTCATAGAGTTTTTTTCTTTGTCACGCGGTTATGGAATCAGCTTTGCCTTGTTACTTTTTAGTTATTATAAAACTATTGAGTACTGGAAAAACCCTAAAACACTAAATCTTTTACTTGCTTTAACAGCTGCCTGTTTTACAGCTTACGGAAATTTTAGTACGTTACATTTTACAGCATCTATTTTTTTTATTGTGGTTTTAAAATGGATTTTAAACCGTAAAGTTGATAAGCTATTGCACATTGTAATTATGCTTTTTATTAGCCTAGTTTTCCTTGCGTTATTTTATCCGCCTATTGCAAGCTTGCTAGCACAAGGTCACTTATATTATGGAGGGCAAATTGGCTTTATAAGCAACACCTTACTTAGTGTAGCAGCCTACTCTAGCGGATTTGCTTTTGAGCATAATAGCGCTTGGCCCGTTTTAATTATTGCTTTAGTACTGTACTTCAGCTTTGCTATAATTGGTTTTACACAAAGCAAAAAAGCAAAGCATTTATATGCTATTCCTCATCTAATTTTAGTGTCCTGTATTGTTTCAATTGTTGCGCAACACTACATTTTACATACACTTTGGTTAATTGATCGTACCGCACTTTTTTTATACCCTTTGTTTATTATTTCTTTTGGCACTTTTTTGCAAGATGCTACAATTAGAGAAACCAAGGTTAAAAGAGCCTTTTCAGTAATACTGATTTCACTTTTTGCCACCAATTTTTTTCTTCAATTTAACTTGTACAAAACAATTGAATGGCAGCATGATTCAAGAAGCTCAGAAGTGGCAACACTACTAAAGAAAAAAGCAAATCAAACACAGGAACAAATATTTTTAGATGCCTCTTGGCCCATACAGCGCTCACTAGAATATTATGCGCAATTAGATATACACAAAAACTTTGAAGTGCTTGATTTGTACAACAGCCGAGATAGCATACACCCAAAGGCTACGCACTATTTATTTTATGATAGAGCATTAGCACACGTGGGTTATTGGCAGTCTGCCCAATCTTTAAGCAACAAAATTAAAGACACCCTTTTGGTTTATCCTGATGAAAAATTATACCTATTTAGTTTAAAGTCGAAAAAATAGACCCAACCAATAAGTAAAACCATTTTTTAGTTCGGCAATATTATATTTGCGCAAAACAAATACAATGGCCGTTACACAATCTAAAATTTTAGTTCCAATAGGTTTTTCTGAGCAATCATTACTTGCGTTAGAAGAAGCTATTGTTTTTGCAAAAGCAATGAATGCTTCCATTACCATGCTTACCATTTTTGGCGATGGTAGTTTAGCAAAAGCTTTAAACACCGATGCTCGTGGTAAAGCTTTGGAAGAAATTGCCGAGCAAAAACAGAATGAACTTGCCGATGAATACCGTAAAAAAACAGGACTTACCTTTTACACCAAAGTTGCAGAAGGAACTGTTTATGAGCAAATTGCGCGCGTAGTAGAAGAAGTTGAGGCTGATTTAGTAATAATGGGCACCAATGGAAAGCCGCAAAATTTACGTAAAAGATTTATTGGCAGTAATGCCTACCGCACCGTTACTTTGGTAAAACCACCGGTAATTACTGTAAAAGGAGTGCGTAGTATTGATAAAATTAAAACCATCATCTTCCCATTGGTTTTAGACAGGCGCTCTAAAGAAAAAGTTGGCCCTGCCTTGCAATACGCCCGTTTGTTTAACGCTAAAATTAAAGTGGTTTCTGTGCTTAATGAGCAAAGCGAAAGGAAATTGCTTAACGCCAATTTAATGCAAGTAGAAAAGTTTATTAACGATGCCGGCATTGAGTGTACAAGCGAATTAATAACTCCATCTGACAAAGGCGTTGTGCGCAATACCCTTAATTATGCCTATGAAAATGATGGAGACTTAATTATGATTACAGAAAGTAATCACGATCGTGATGTAACTGATTTCTTTTTAGGAAACGATGTACAGGCCATGGTGTATCATTCTGAAATTCCGGTAATGTGTATTACGCCTAGCGAAGTGAAATACGAAGCGATGTGGGAGAATTTTTAAACGCTCCATAAACAATATAAAAATCCCGCTAAGGCATTGCTTTAGCGGGATTTTTTTTAGTTTAAACTTTTGGCCACCGGATACCGTAAATGCTCTTTTTCATAGTAAGGAGAGTTTTTATAAATAAAATATAAGCTACTAAAACCATCTGCATTTAGGTTTTCCTTTTGCCAAGCTTCATATTTTTTGCGTAAAACTGCATCTCTTTTTAGCAATTCTTCCGCTGTATCTTCAAACACGTAGCTGCTAAACCATTCCTTTTGCTGAAAAATTGGGTCAAAAAAGTTCCAACGCAAATAGCTGTCGGTAGCTTCTGCTTCCAACGTATTTACAATAAACCTACGTGCGGGCTGATTGGTATAAATGAGATAATCACCTTTTAAAAAAATACGCTTTTGCGCATGTTGTTCTGTTGCCAAATCCTTAATTAAAAAATGACCTTCATACGGCATTTTAGGGAAAATTACGTTGGTAACATACGTGCTACTCACTTCAAAAGTGGTATCTCGCTTTAGCGAAGTTAATGCCACGCCATTGTATTGCAAACGCAAAGCAACATCGCGCCAAGCGGCCGGTAACACGTAAAACGTTGGTATGGCGGCCACCTCTGTAGCACTATAATTTTCATAATATGTTACATCAAACGTAAGTGGTTTATCCCGTAAATATTTAAGGCGTTTGTTGTTATGCACTTTGCTTTCCGTTATCCTAAAATCATATCCTTTAAAGGCTAAGGTTTTATGTTCCGTACTATCCAGCTCCCAGGCAATAGGCATTTGCGCTAGCGTATTATCATAGGCCATCGCCCTATCTTTTAGTTGTTTTAATGTTTCGCTTTCGCGGGAAATCTCTTTCGTAATAATTTCTAAAAAACTTAAGGTAGAAAGTACACGGTCTTTATAAGGCTTTAGCATGTGCGTTTCTGTAATAAAACCAATGGTATTAAATAAGGTGGTATATCCGCTTGCGTAGCGAGGCGTTTCTAAAAAGGCCGTCATACCATCATTGGGTGTAGTGCCAAAAACATTTACGTAAGGCGTCATTTCCCAATTTTCAAGCTTCATTTGTTGGTATAACTTTGGCTCCAAATCTTTAATCAAAAAATCGGCTAACACCGGATTTAATTTATTCTTTTGCGTGCTTATTAGGGTCATAGTGTATTGATAATCTGCACCATTACTTGTATGTGTATCTACAAATATGTGCGGCTGCAATAGTTGAAAAATGCTGTAAAAGCTAAAAGTATTTAGTGCATCTGCTTTTATGAAATCTCTATTCAAATCCAGATGCTTGGAATTTCCTCTAAAACCGTGTGCTTTAGGGCCAAGCTGGTTCGCACGTGAGTAGCTACCTCTATTTAGCATACCCCCAATATTATACACAGGTATTATTGCGATGAGCACATTATTGGGCACGGCATTATTTTCTAATAATTTTTTGGCAAAAGCCAAGCTAGCATCAATTCCGCAAGATTCTCCGGGATGAATACCATTGTTTATAAAGAGTACCGCGTTTTGCTTTACCGCAAGTTTCACCTCATTTATGGTTAATGCCCCGTTTTTCTTTAAAATAAATAGATGCAGTTTTTCACCGCTATCAGTACTGCCCATTTCAAAAAGTGTAGCATCAGTATAAGTGCTCGCCAATGTTTTATAAAAAGAGATTAATTGGGCATACGTAGGTGTTTCGTTTTCAATAAAATTTTGAGCTTGTAAAATGGATACTGAAAAGCACGCAAGGAGTAGATAGATATTTTTCATACGCCCAAAGGTACTTCACCGCAACTTTTGCTGCTCTTATTAAGTTGATTTACCATACCTAAATAGCTCCTTATATGAATTAGCCATAAAATAAACATTGGTCGGTTTAAGCGCGTTGCACCTATAATAAATAGAAAAAAGTATGTATAAGATTGAGCAAGCACAGCGTGTGCCCATCTCAAAAAATGAAGCGTGGAACTTTTTTAGTAACCCTGCCAACTTGCAGGCTGTAACGCCAGATGATATTGGCTTTTCCTTTAAAGGAACGTTACCAGAAAAAATGTATGAAGGTTTGGTAATTAGTTATACGGTGGCGCCTCTTTTGGGTATTAAATTAAATTGGAGTACAGAGATTACAGCAATTGAGCATGGAGCGTATTTTGTAGATCATCAATTAACCGGCCCTTATTCAATATGGCACCACCAACATTTTTTTAAAGAAATTGAAGGTGGCACTGAATTGATTGACATTGTACATTACCAATTACCCTTGGGTATTTTAGGCCGATTAGCACACCCAATATTGGTTAAGAATAAGTTAAAGGAAATTTTTGCTTTTAGAAAAAATGCTATTGAGCAAAAATTTGGAAAACTGTAGGTAGAAAAAATTTTATGAGCGTAATATTTGGAATTGATTATGGCAGCAAATACACCGGTAACACGGTTATTTCCATTTTGCAGGATGAAGAGGATATCCTTTTTATGCAGGTAGATAAAAATGTAGATGCTGACGAATTTATATTAAACGCTGCCAAACACTTTAAACCGCATCTTATCTTTTTAGATTGCCCATTATCGTTACCCGGCATTTACACTAAAATTGTAGGTTGTAATAATTATCACTTTAGGCAAGCGGATAAGGAGTTAACAGCAATGAGCCCCATGTTTTTGGGTGGTATGGTAGCACGGGCAATGGAATTAAAGGATAAGTTAACGGCTTTAAATTGCGAAGTGGTAGAAACGTATCCGAAGGTATTAGCCCATCAGCTTAAGCTTAAAATACGTGGCTACAAAGGCAGTGGCTTGGGCTTAACCGATTGTAAAAAAGCCATTTCTAAACAGCTTAAAGATGATTATAAAATCAATTTAAACGATATTGGAACATGGCACCACTTTGATGCGTTGCTCGCGTTATTATCTGCCATAAGGTATGTGCAGGGCAAAAGTGTAACCTATGGTATAAATGAAGAAGGTGTAATTGTGGTATAGAAATGAAGAAGGAACCAAAGGATATGAAGGATTTTGTAAATCCTATTGATGTAGATAAAATTGCCCAAAACCCAAGCACCCTACCCTATGCACATACGGTAGGTGGTGCGGTTATAAAACCAACCAAACAGGGCGTTATAAGAAGTAAAGCGCTTGCAGCCATGGAGCAGCAAACGGATATGCAATTGGCGCAAATAAAAAAACAAATAGATTTATTGGCAGAGCAAGCGAATGAACTGAGCGAACGCAGGCGCATTTCGGAGATTATTTACAGTGCACGCATGAGTTTTACACCGCAAATTAGCCACACATACCATCTATATGAAAATCATAAAGAAGAATATATTCTATCTATGATTGCTCCCGAAGAATGGGGTAACAGTAAAACGTTTAAAAATTTTTTGGCAACAGTAACTTTATTAGCCGATCACACTTGGCAGGTGTTAGCAACAGATTAAGTTCTATCTACCAATCTAAATCCTTCGCTGTGCACATTTACAATAGCTAAGTTTTCATCATCTTTAAAATGCTTGCGTAATTTTGCTACGTACACATCCATACTGCGGCCTGTAAAGTAATTATCGTCCTTCCAAATTTTCTTTAAAGCTTCTGAGCGGCTTACCAATTGATTTTTATTCTTAATCAGTAATTTTAGCAAGGCATTTTCTTTAGGCGAAAGTTTTATTTCTTTTTTACCGGTTTGCAACCTGCGCATTTCCATGTCAAACTTATACACCCCTATATTTATAACCGTTGGTTCATCGGCTTCTGCCAAACTTTGACTGCGCGATAACAGCGCCTTAATTTTATACAGCAACACTTCACTGTCAAAAGGCTTAGTTAAATAATCATCTGCACCTATTTGATAACCATTTAAAATATCCTGTTTCATAGATTTTGCCGTTAAAAAAATTACGGGCACTTCCATATCTATTTCCCTAATTTCTTTAGCCAAAGTAAAACCATCTTTATGCGGCATCATTACATCTAAAATACACAAAGCAGGCTCCATTTTTTTAAACTCCATAATGCCCTGTACGCCATCTTTAGCTAAGGTTACATCAAAATCATGCAGTTCTAAATAGTCTTTTAATACAGCACCAAAGTTGGTATCATCTTCGGCTAATAAAATTTTATGGGTGTGTTCCATTTGGTTAGTTTTAGTTAATGAACAACGGGTAATTGAATTAAAAATTTGCTACCGTGGCCTTTTTCGCTTTCTACAATTATTTTACCACCATGCGCCTCTACTATTCCGCGTGCATAGCTTAAGCCCAAGCCGTGCCCTTTTATATTGTGTACATTTCCTCCGCTTACGCGATAAAAACGATCAAAAATTCTCACTTGCTCTTCTTTGCTCATGCCAATCCCTTTATCTGCCACTATTATGGTGAGCATTCTATCGCTACTTTCTGTTACTAAGCGTATTACCGGAGGTTCAGAAGAATATTTTATAGCATTATCTAACAAATTAATTACCGTATTGGCTAAATGATTTTTATCCGCTTTAATGGTCAGCCCGCTATCGTTGTAAAACTTTAGAAGCTGCCCACCCCTGTTTTCTAAACTCAATTTTATATGATCGGCACAGCCATCTAACAATTCCGTAATATGTACAGGTTCAAAATTTAATTCAAGTTCCTTTTTATCCATCAACGCCATGCGTAGCACGCTTTCTACCTGCATATTCATGCGTGCGTTTTCCTGCTTTATTACGCCACTATAATGCTTAATTTTTTCGGGAGAATGAATTACTTTCGGATTGTTAAGGGCATCAATAGCTAAATTAATAGTAGCAATGGGCGTTTTAAACTCATGCGTCATGTTATTAATAAAATCAGATTTTATTTCATTTATACGTTTTTGCTGAAGAGAGTAATTAAGTGTTTTGTAAAAGGTTACCATCATAGCAATGGTAAAAAGCACGCTTACTAAAAAGGTAATCCACATACTGCTAAGCAAATAATTAGCTTTGTGCGGAAACGTAACCATTAGTAAACTAGGTGCTAATACATTTTCTGAAAACAAGGCTGATTTATAAGCTTTAGCTTCATTTATGCCATCAGCGCTGCCATGCGTGTAATCATCGTTTGTTTTTACCGCATACTTGTAATTCAAATAAATTCCTCTGGCTTTAAGTTCAAAGGCAATCAAGCTATCCAAGTGTTCATTTAGCAGTTGGTTTTGTAAGCCATACCCTTTTTTAAGATTCATTAAAATCATCTCCTTAAAAACGGAGTCCATTTGTCTCGCTTTTTGCCTTAAGGTTAAATAGCTCACTCCTTCACCCACCATATTAGTGTCGGTTGATGTAAGGCCGCCACCGCTATTCAGTTTAAAAAGTGTGTCTCCATTTACCTGAAATGAAAAATTTAACATATTGCCCTTTACATTGCTGGCGTTAATTCGCACCGAGGAGTCAGTAATGCTGCGTGAAAAATCTGAAGGGTTAGAAGACCCTCTAAAAAGAGGTTCTAAATTTAGGGTGTTCATAAGCATACTCATGGTTTCTAACGTGCCCAAGCGTTTAGATACATCGCCTAAAGCTTCGGCTACCTCCTTATCAAACTTTTCTTGTTTAATAGAATAGGCATTTACCATCCAATAGGCTTGAATGCCGCTTACCCCTAATAGCGAAAGGCTCATCAACGCGATAAGCCAGCTTATTCTCTTTGAGTTTTTGGTGTTTTTTAATTTCATGCTTAGCACAAATGTAAACGACCAAATAGGCCTTTTATGTATGCTTAACAAGATTTTAACATGTGTTAGGCAACCTTTGGGAATATCCACCCTGTCTAAAAGATAGCTTTACAATGTGAAAAACTAAAAATCAATTCAAATGAAAATTTTAAAAAAAGCGCTTCCTTTTCTTGCTGGCGTATTTTTACTCTCAACCATATCATTTGGTCAAACCAGTCGGGCTAATACAATGGCTGAAACTAAAATAAGCTACGACAAAGAACCTAAAGACGAAGATTTTAAAATACCTCCACAATTATTGGAATTAAAAAAGCGCCAAGCAATTTCCTTTAGCATGTCCCCTAATCCTGCAAAAGATGTTTTGGTGCTTACACATCCTATGTTTAGTAATCCTCAAGTTATTCGTATTTATGATTTGGTTGGACACGTAGTATTAAAATGCACCACAGAATTTGGAGATAACACGCGCACACAAATAGATATTAGCCAGCTAAGAAGTGGCATTTACTTAGTCATGTTAAAAGACCAAACATTGAAACTCTCTATTCAATAGGTTTTTTTTACACTAGATGAAAGTAGCTCTGCATAAAGTAGAGCTACTTTTTTTATTTCCACTCTAACTATCTGATATAAATTATTTTATACTTATTTAACACCAAAAAATTTTGTTTTGATGCGTGGTAAGTAAAAACTAAGTTTGCAATATTCTATTTGTAACATTTATATGACAAAAAGCGCAGTAAAACCTAAAACGAATGCAAAGGGTAAAAAGAAAGTTACACTTGCTACTATACTTTATCCTGCGCTTTTAGCCCTTGTTTTTTTGGTAATATATAGTTTCATTTTCGACTCTAAAATCAATTTAGGGGGCGATAATGCCGGCTATTATATCCTTGGAAAATCCATAAGCTCAGGGCAAGGTTATTCTAATATTCACATGCCCGGAAATCCTGCTCATAATCATTTCCCTCCGGGCTACCCTGCTATTTTAGCATTTTTTATGCAACTTTCTGATAGCATTAATTTTTTGAAGGTGATAAATGGATTTTTCCTGCTTGGTTCTTCTTGGATTATGTTTTTTTTAATAAAGCATATTGTAGGAAATGAAAAGATTGCTTTTGTTGGTGCTGTTTTTATGTTGTTTAACATGCACTTACTTTCTTACAGCACTATTATGATGAGTGAAATACCATATATGTTTTTCTCTCTACTCATAATTTACCTGTTTATAAAATCGCTAGAACAGGAAAATCCTTTTCTGCACCCACAATTGTACTTTGTAATATTACTCAGTTCTTTTGGCTATCATATCCGCACAGCCGGCTTAGCTTTAATTGGTGGTATTATTTTATACCTCTTATTTCGTAAGCGGTTTGCTTATTTAGGTGCTTATGTAATCGGCTTTGTTGGCTTGGCTATTCCTTGGTTTTTACGTGGCCGAAGCATTGGAGGCAATGGTTATATAAATCAACTTTTTATGGTAAATCCGTACCGCCCAGAAGAAGGCACTTTAACCATTAGCAGTCTTTTTTCTCGCTTTTTTGAAAACCTTGGAAGGTATTTAGGTAAAGAAATGCCTAGTGGGCTTTTTCCCGGTTTTAAAATTGATTATCAAGGAGATTTAGAAACCAGCGCAGTGTTTTTTGGATTGCTCCTACTCGGTATAATTATTTTCGGAATTATAAAATTACCACGTTACCGCGATTTATTTATTTGGTACTGTGTAGGAACGTTTGGAATTTTATTACTGTGGCCTGAAGTATGGTTTGGCGTGCGCTTTGTGTTGCCTCTTATTCCCATTTTTACGTTTTTTATGCTGTTTGGCGTGTATAATATTATAAAAACAATGGCTACAAAAATGGAAGTAAACGTTAGCCCTTTTATTCCTTTAATCTTACTTCTATTTTTATTCCCTCAGCTTAAAGCGTTAAACACAGTGTCTAAAGCGCGTTATGAAGCTCGTTTTAAAAATTACTTTGACATTGCCGAATGGGTGGGTAAAAACACCACGGAAGACGCAGTTATTTGCTGCCGAAAGCCAACCTTATTTTATCTGTTTGCCAACAGAAAAACTACACGCTACGCCAGCACTTTTGACCAAGAAGCTGTATTAGAAGGCTTTGCAGATGACAATGTAACTCATGTGGTAATAGATGGGCTTGGTTACAGCAGCACCGGACGCTACTTGGTGCCCGTAGTGCAAAATAATCCTGAACGTTTTAAAACGCTTTTAAATTATCCTGCCCCTGATACCTATTTGCTTACCTACAATAGTGCTATTGGGTACACAGGCGAATGGCGTGTAATGGAAAACCAAAGCAGCTTAAAAGAAGGAAAAGGTGAATTTGTGCTTTCTGATAGAACCATAAAAGGTACTTGGAGTAACAATCAACTACAAGGCTTAGCAACCACTTATTATGATAATGGAGATTCTATGGTAGCCCGATATGAAAAAGGTAAATTAATAGACATACTGTATGACCCTTCTATTAAAAAGGGAGAATAGTATATTTGCCGCCTTTTACCGATTTAAGCAATGACATTTACTACCCTTTCTATTGTAATACCAGCCTATAACGAAGGTGGAACCATTCACCTAATTTTAGACAGAGTAAAGGCAGTATCGCTAAAAAACAATATTCAAAAAGAAGTTATTTTGGTAAATGACTGTTCTACCGACAACACGGAAGAAGCCATTTTATCATATCAAAAAAATAACCCTGATTTAACCATTAGCTATTACAAGCACGAAATAAATAAAGGGAAGGGCGCAGCATTACACACCGGTATTGCAAAAGCCAAAGGTGAGTACACTATTATACAAGATGCTGATTTAGAATACGACCCGGAGGAATACAATATTTTACTAAAGCCTATTTTAAATGGAAGCGCTGATGTAGTATATGGTTCTCGCTTTATGGGCGGAAACCCACACCGCATTTTATTCTTTTGGCACAGTATAGGAAATAAGGTATTAACCTTTTTAAGCAATATGCTTAGCAACCTAAACCTTACGGATATGGAAACTTGCTATAAGTTATTTAGAACAGATCATATCCAAAGCTTGCGCTTACAAGAAAATCGTTTTGGTTTTGAGCCCGAAGTTACTGCCAAAATATCGCGTATTCCTAACATAAGGATTTATGAAGTGGGCATTAGCTACTATGGACGTACGTTTGAAGAAGGTAAAAAAATTAACTGGAAAGACGGTTTTAGAGCAATATACTGCATCGTGAAATACAATTTGTTTCGTTAAAGAAACATCTCTAAACTAAAAAAAGCGTAAGCACTTTATAAAGAGTTTACGCTTTTTTTAATACCACTAAATAATCAATTTTTAAAAGCTATAGGCTAAACTAAGCGTAGGCATAATAGGTAATTGATCTACACGCTTGTTTTCAATTCTATCGTAGTAAAAAATGTTTTGATAGTTGAAAATATTGGTTGCGCCCAAACTAATTTCTAATTTTTGATACTCACCAATAAGGTATTTTTTAGAAATACTAATATCTACTCTATGGTAATTTGGTAACCTGTTGCTATTTAAATCACCAAAGGCTACGCCTAACGTACCATTCTCTCTTGTGTAATCGTATTCCAAATCAGCTGTTCCGTTGTCATCTATAAATAACTGCTCACTGTAAAATAATTGAGTTGGTGTAAATGGAAATCCTGAACCAAAGTTGTAGCGCGTGCTAGCCTCCCAAGTATCATCCTTGCCAAATGTATAGCTACCTACAAAATTTACGTTGTGGCGTCTGTCAAACTGTGGTGCATACACAATAATTCCATCGTCTCTACTTACTTTACTTAGCGAATAAACCGCCCATAAACTCAGTCCGTTTTTTCTATAATTTATTAAGAAATCAATGCCTCTGGCGTCACCACGCTCTACAATAAAATCTTCATACAAAATAGGGTCAGTACCATCCGGAGCATTTCCTCTATCTGCATATAACTTATTACGGTTTGCATTGGTTATTTGCGAAAAATCTTTGAGGTAAGCCTCCACATTGGCCGTTAAGTTTTTGGTTAACTCAAATTCAAATCCTAGTACATAATGCGCAGCTTTTTGCAATCTGCTGTTTAATTCTTCTCCTCTAAAACTGTTATTTACCTCCTCCGGTCCGCTCAAAAAGCCATAAAACAAATTTACCACATCTCTATCAGAATTGGCCGCAACCAAGTTTTGACTATACAAACCGGCTGAGCCTTTAAATCTTATTTCTGGGGTAATGTTATATTTTAAACCAATGCGTGGTTCAAAAGATAATTCACTAAGGCTACTGTAGTAGTGTAAACGCAAGCTAGGCTCTATAATTAAGCGATTACTATAGGTATATTTATATTTTCCGTAACCGGCTAACTCCGTAGTGCTTTGCTCTGGTGCATCAGATATAATACCTACACCTGGATTAAAAAAGGTTGTATAACCTATTGCTTCCAAACCATATTTCAGTTCATTATTTTTTCGCAAGAAGTAAGTGAAATCTAAACCTCCATTAAAACTAGCAATAGAAGATACTTTTGGAGCTTCGCCATTTTCAATAGACGTAATTTCGTATCTGCTGTAGGATATGTCGCCCTCTAATAAAACGGCACTACTGGGTGGAATTACGGTGAAATCTGCTCCTGCCCCTACGTTTGTCCAATTAATACTGTTGTTACCTCCAAAACGCACTGCATCATCAAAAGAAAAACCAAAAACGCTAATACGGCTGCCATTATCACTTTGACTAGAAAGCTTGGCATATACATCAGTAAAGCTAAAAGGCAAACCATCATATTCGGTTTCTACGTAAGGATAAAAAATGGAGCTGGTTTGATCTAAATAAGATGTTTTGGCTGAAACTAAAAAAGAACTGGCTGAAAGTCCGTTATCATTTGGTTTGCCAATGGGGGTTTCAATAAGTGCTTTGGCGCTATACGTACTGGCGGTAAATTTTCCACTTAGTTTTTTACGATTTCCATCGCGGGTTTGAATATCCACCACCGCGCTGTTTCGGCTACCGTATTCGGCACTAAAACCTCCTGAATATACATCGGCTGAACGAATAATATCAGCATCAAAAACAGAGAAAAAACCAATGCTATGAAATGGATTGTACAAAATCATACCATCTAATAAAATAAGGTTTTGAATAGGCGCGCCTCCTCTAATGTATAGCTGCCCACCTTGATCTCCGGTGGTAACCACGCCTGGCAACACTTGTAAAGCTTTTACAATATCCGCATCACCACCTACACTAAATTGTTGAATTTCTTTAGGACTAAGTGAAACCACGCTCGTTAAAACCTTTGTATCTCTTGCTTGGCGTTCCGCATTTACCACTACATCAGCTAGCATTTCTGAATTTTGACTTAAATATACCTTAACAGCTGCAACACCGTTTGGCGTAATTCTAACCTGTTCTTCTTGGCTTTCATATCCCAAAAAACTAATGGTAAGCACCTGTTGACCCACTGGAACATCGTTCAGCACAAAATAACCATCTTCATTTGCAGCAGCACCTATTGTGGTGCCTTTTACCACAATATTGCTAAAAGGAATGGGTTCACTAGTAGATTTATCATATATAAAACCTCTAACCTTACCCAACTCTTGAGCAAACGAAGAGGCCGAAAAAATTGTAACTAACAGAAGAACTAAAACGTTTTTTATACTATTCATAGTAATATTACGGAAGGGTTTTTTAAGTTGGCCAAATATCGGCTTTAAACCTATTGATACATAATTTTAAAAAGCAACTCTCTTAATAGCTCGTTGTCAGAAGTTTGCCCATTATTCTTTCCTTTTGAGCGTAAATCACATTCGCGTAAATAACTGATAATACGCGCAAAATTTTTAACACCTTGGTAGTGGCGCAAAGCCGTTACATAATCTTTAATTACATAAGGGCTCATACCTAAAGCGCGGGCAACACCTTGCTCCGTTTGTTCGCCCGACTGTGCCAGCACCAACATTTTACTGTAAAAATTAAACATTAAACCAATGGTTAGTACCAAAGGATTGTCTTTTGGGTTTGCCGAAAAGTACTGCTGAATACGCAAGGCTTTTTCTGCATCTTTACTGGCAAGCGCCTTTAGCAATTCAAAGTTGTTATAATCTTTACTAATACCAATATTATCCTCTACTACTTGCTCATCAATTTTACCGCCCGGCTTTAAAACAAGCCTAAGTTTCTCCAATTCACTGTCTATTCTACCTAAATCAGCACCCAAACTTTCAGCAATTAAATTTGCAGCTTTGGTAGTAACATCGTAACCTTTTGTTTTAATATGGTTCATCACCCACTCTACCAAATGCCACTCCTTCACTTTAGCAGACTCAAAGTAAACCGAAGCGTTGCTTAACTTTTTAAAAGTTTTTTTTCGCTTGTCCGGCTTTTTATACTTGTAGCCAAAAACTAAAATAGTGCTAGGCTGCGGCTGATCTAAGTAGCGCTCTAAAGGTTCCCAGTCTTTAATATGCTGTGCTTCTTTAACAATTATCACCACTCTGTCGGCCATCATTGGGTAGCGTTTTGCTTCACCAATTATGGTAAGCATTTCCGTATCACCACCATATAAAACGGTTTGATTAAAACTTTGCTGATCTTCAGGCAAGGCATTTTTTTCAATGTGTTTGATGATGGAATCTATGTAAAAAGGCTCCTCTCCAAAAAGGAAATAAACAGGAGCATATTTACCTGCTTGCAAATCTTTATAAAGGCTAGCGTACGTCATAGTGATTTCAAATGCAAAACAACAAAATCAAGCGCAATAAGTGGCACCCTCCTTTGGTACATTTGCAAGATGTATGAACATTTGGTGAAATTAAATTTACCCGAAGCTCCATTGCAACTTGCAAAACGTGGCACACAGCCTTATGTGTGGGACGCCATCCGTAAAAAACATCTGGTGCTTACGCCCGAAGAATGGGTGCGCCAGCATTTAATTTTTTATTTGCAAGGTTTGGGATATCCTACTAGCAACATGGCTTTAGAAGGTGGCTTTCAGCAAAACCAAACCACCAAGCGTACGGACATTTTGGTGTATAAAAATGGTAAACCAACCGTTTTAGTAGAGTGTAAAGCACCACAAGTAAAATTAACCCAAAGCGCTTTAGATCAAGCTTCTCGCTATAATTTACATTACAAAGCCCACTACCTTTTTATAAGCAATGGTTTGGTGCATTATTGTGCTAAAACCCATTTAGATAAAGCCTCCTTTACATTTTTAAATCAACTACCCAAGTATGCGGAATTATAGAATTTTAACTTTAATAAAAGGAAAGGAAAAAGCCTTAGGACGCAAGCACCCGTGGGTTTTTTCAGGCGCATTTAAAGCTTTGCCAAGCGATGCTGAGGAAGGCGAAATTGTGCAAGTAAACACGGCTGGCGGCAGTTGCTGCGGCATGGGTTTTTACAGACCCGGTAGCATTCGTGTAATGCTTTTTTCTTTTGAAGCGGTGGAAGATATTTCTACTTTTTTGCAAGAAAAACTAAAAAAGGCTTTGGCTTACCGCAGAACAATTGGCTTTTTTGATAATGCTGAAACCAACAGTTTTAGATTAGCCTTTGGTGAAGGAGACGGTTTGCCGGGATTAATTATTGACAAATATGCAGAAACAGCCGTAATACAAATGCACCAACGCGGGTGGTTGCCCTTACAGGATATGCTGGCGGAAACATTGGTGGCTAATGCCGATGTAAAACAAGTATATAGCAAGCCCACCGAAAAAACAGGCATTTTACCCCGCTATATTATTGATGCCAACATCCGCAAAAGCGAAGTGCTAGAAAATGGAAACCGCTTTATAATTGATTGGGAAGGTGGGCAAAAAACGGGTTTCTTTTTAGATCAGCGTAACAACCGTAAGCGTTTGGGTGATTTGGTAAAAGGTAAAACCGTTTTAAACACCTACGCCTATACCGGTGGATTTTCGGTTTATGCACTGGCCGGTGAAGCTAAAAAAGTGGTGTCAGTTGACCTTTCAGAGCCAGCCATTGCCTTGGCCAATAAAAATGCTGAGATAAATGGATATGGTGCAAAACACACCGGTGTAGCTTCTGATGTTTTGGAATATTTAAAAGCGGAAGAGGAACTTTTTGATTTGATTATTTTAGACCCACCGGCCTTTAGCAAAAGCAGAAGAACGGTACACAATGCAGTGCAGGCGTATAAGAGACTAAACCTTGCCGCCCTAAAAAAGGTAAAACCAGGCGGACTAATTTTTACCTTTAGTTGCTCACAACATGTTTCACCTCAGCTTTTTATGGACACGCTAAGAGCAGCGGGCATTGAAAGTGGTAAATCCGTGCGGGTTATGGAAAAGCTAGTACAACCCGCTGACCACCCCATTAATTTGTTTTTTCCGGAAGGGGAGTATTTAAAAGGCGCCATTTTAGAAGTTAATTAAAACGTTTGCAAACACTGCAAAAAAAATCCGCTTAAGCGTAAAGCCTAAGCGGATTTTCTTTAAAATAGTGAAAAGCTAGTTATTCAACTACTAACTTTTTTGTTTTAGTAATTGCACCAAATGTGGCTTTCACTAAATAAATTCCTTTGGCATAGGTATCAGTTGCTACACGTATTACTTGACCGTTTACAGCAGTTTTCACTTCCGTTTCAAAAATCACTTTCCCTTGTATATCTAATACTTGAACGTTGGCATTATGCGCTACGTTATTTACAAATACATCGGCATAACCTGCTGCACTTGGGTTAGGAAAAATGGTTAAAACCTCATCCGGGCCTTCTAAGTATTCGGCTAGAGATACACTACCTGCTGGCACAAATCCGTTAGAAATAGCCTTATTAAAACTAGCGTTACCACCATTATCAATTTTTCCATCAGGCGCTATTAACATACTCACAATATGCATATCTTCTGACTTCCACCCTGCATCCATAGTAAAACTGTAGTTTAAAGCAAACTGAGTATTGATACCGATAGTGGCGGGAAAGCTATTTGCATCGCCTCCAAAACTAGGAGCAATGGCGCGTGCTACATGATCGTATTTGCTTTGATTTGCCGGTACCGGATTACTTAAGTTGCGCCAGTTTACACCGTCCAATCCAATTAAATCTCTATTACTACTGCTACTGCTGTAATAATTTGCTTGTGCATAACCAGCTGCTGTTCCCGTAACACTATCTTCGGTAAGCACTACAACCAAACGCCAATCTCCCGTAAGGGCCTTTTTAAAATCTACGGTTACAGAAACATCCAAAGTGTTAGAGGCGGCATCGAATTTAGCTCCGTTTTTCAAAATAGCACTTGGGGCAATTTCCATGGATGCTAATACCGGGTTAAATATATCCGCAGGGTCAATATCACCATTTCTATTTACTAATGCACTAGGGTAGCCAGAAATTAAGTTTCCAATACCTGCATCATACGCGCTTACCACCATAGGGTCACCATTATGTATAGCAATACCTGCTGCAAATCCGGCATATTCTTTAGCCAGTTTATCCATAGCCACAGTTCCTCTTGGGCACCAACCGCACCAGGTACCAGTACCTTCTTCTACAATTACAATTTTTCCGGCTGCGGGTACAATTGGCGTAAAACCTACCGTTTTAGAATCATCTGCAGGGTCTAAATCTGCACCCATACCGTTTACATTGCTTACAGTAGCCGTAATGCTAGTAGCACTTGCAGCAATAGTGGTAGCTTGCGATAAAGCAACTTCATACGTACCTAAAGATGCAATGGAAACACCAGTAACCGATTGATTTACCGTTTGTCCATTATACGTTAATGCTACATCAAAAGCGGTGATAGGTTGAATACCTAAATTTCTTACGGATACCATAGATTGCACGCTAGTTGTGCTGATTGCCGGAGTTTCAAATGTGATGTTATTTACAGCTGCATTTCTAGCAGTAAGTGTATAAGGAGTATGATTAAAACTTACATCATCAATCCAAAACTCAGCAAGATTATTACCTCCACCGCTTGTTTGGTTGGTTGGATAAAAGTTCACCGAAGCCACACGGTTAGTAGGGTTAACAAAAGAACCTATTGAAACTCCATCTTTTAAAACTTCCCAAGTATTGGTATTTAAATTTACGTTCACATCAAAATCAAACCAAGTATCGGATGTGTATGTGCCTGTAAAACGCACCACATTATCACCATCGGTTACCGTAAAAGTGTTGTTTTGCAAAAATTGAACGTTTAAAACCCATGTTGTTCCTACTACCACATCTCCTTGAAAGTTAAAATAAGCACCTTGTCCACTAGAAATATACATGGAATGACCGTAGGAAAATTGACCCAAGCTTCGTAAACCACCTAACGTAAGTACAACATCTTGAGGTCCTCCTGCCACAGCTGTAGATTTGAAATAGATAGAATTACTACCGCTTTTTGATTGTACGGTATTAATTTGAGCATCTTCGGTGCCACCAGTTGTGCCACTCCAAGTGGTAAAGTTGGCATTAAGCACGCCTATGTAGCTACCAGCAGTGTAACTATCAAAATTTTCTGAAAACTGCGCTTGGCCAAGGTTAACCAAAAGTGCAGCTATTATTAATGCGTATATTTTTTTCATAAATGTAATGGGATATTAAATTACTTGCATAGATAAGCATTTAATTTATAAATAGTTAATACTAAATTGGCTTAAACGTTGGTACAAAGATTTACCGCTAAACTTGTTGCTACCTTACCATTTTTAATGTGCGCACACTTAATTTTGAGTTTTAAATTACGCACTTGGGGGCATTTACACTACCTATGAAAGAAATATTAAACACACGTTTTAACCAGACGGAATGGTTGAAACATTTAAATGACAATCCTGCCCTTTTTGAAGAAGCTATGGAAATCGCGTTAAGCGATTTAAAACCACAGGCTTGGCGTGCAGCTTGGCTTATTACGAAATTAGATGATTTTCAACCATCAAAAATAAATCGTTACGTTAACACTATTGTTAAAATTTTACCCTTTCGGGAAGAAGGGCATCAGCGCACTTTATTAAAATTGATAGAAGGCGTTTCCCTTACCGAAACACAAGAAAGTAAACTATTTGACCATTGCTTAACCATCTATGAAAATATTGGCAAGCAAGGTTCTGTAAGAATTACCGCCTTTAGCACACTCATAAAAATTGCCAACAATTATCCAGAACTTAAAGGGGAATTGAGGCATCTTACCGAAGAACATTATACGGAGAGTTTTAGCCCCGGAATTAAACATAGTTTTGAAATACTTGCAAGAAAGCATTTGAATATAAAGGTGTAATAGTACCTTTGATAGTATCATTTGATAGTATCATGAAACCACCTTATGCACTTACTTCGGGTATTTTACATACCATAGCTAGTATTTCTGAAAAAATGGGACGAATATCGGCAACACACTTAGATAAGCCCAATCCTCAGCTACGCAAACAAAACAAAATAAAAACCATTCAAGCTTCTTTACAAATTGAAGGAAATACGCTGAATGAAAATCAGATTACCGCCTTATTAGAGGGAAAAACAATTGTGGGCCCTGCAAAAGATATAACAGAAGTTAAAAATGCGCTTTCGCTTTATGCCACCATTCATTCTTACAATTATAAAAGCGAAAAAGATTTTTTAAAGGCACACAGCATTTTAATGAAAAACTTAGTGAACAAATCTGGGTTTTATAGAACACAAGGCGTTGGTGTGGTAGATGGGAGTAAAGTAAAACATTTGGCACCACCAGCTGATAGAATCAATTTTTTGATGACCAACCTCTTTACTTACCTAAAAAACGATGATGCGCATTATTTAATTAAAAGCTGTGTGTTTCATTATGAACTAGAATTTATTCATCCTTTTTTAGATGGAAACGGTAGAATGGGCAGATTTTGGCAGACGTTAATATTAAGCACCTACCATCCTTTATTTGATTTTTTACCCTTTGATACATTAATTTCTGAAAATCAAAATGCTTATTATCAAGCTCTTGCAGATAGTGACAAGGCGGGTAACGCCAGCGCGTTTATTAGCTTTATGCTAAACGTAATTGATACCGCATTGGCAGCCTTTTTAGATGTACAAAACAAACCGCTTAACCAAGCCGGACGGTTGGCCTATTTTATTTCAACCATGGAAACTTCTTTTAGCAGAAAAGAGTACATGCAAATTTTTAAAACAATTTCATCAGCAACGGCCAGCAGAGATTTAAAATTTGGTGTGCAAGAAAAAATGTTTTCCCGTATAGGCAAGGGAAATGCTACGGTGTATAAAATAATTGATGGAAATAAAAATTAACTTGACCTAATCCAATTATTCAAAAAACAGTCAAAACTTAAATCTCTGTCAAGCTGCGGTCATTAAATTATATAGGCGGTTAGCGAAAAGTTTTGTCTTACTTCAACGTTTGTTTTTTCTAATTTCAGAAACTCTTTCAAGAGCATTTCGTCACCCTTTCCATTAGTGGTTAAAATGCAAATGGCCTTACGACAAGCCTAAGTTTCAATTTTTCAGGGTAATACAATCGTTCCAGCAAATGTTTCAATCTGCACTAAATGCATACCTAAAGTTTAAAAACAAATCAAAACCACAAATTAAATCACATACCTATTTGCTTGCTTTAAAACCTTACATCTTTAAAACTTTACGCCTTGTAATCCCTACTTTTGCCGCCTTAGTATAAAAATTCTATGGAAAATCAGCTTTTGGCCATTAGCCCCATTGATGGGCGATACAGCAAGCAAACCAAACCGCTTAGCAACTACTTTTCGGAATACGCATTGATGCAATACCGCGTGCAAGTAGAAATTGAATATTACATCGCTTTATGCGAATTGCCCCTGCCGCAACTCAAAGGTTTTGACCGTAGTAAATACATTGAACTGCGCGATATTTATCTTGATTTTTCTATCAAAGATGCCATTCGCATTAAAGAAATTGAAAAAACTACCAACCACGATGTAAAAGCAGTTGAGTATTTTATAAAAGATCATTTAGACGAGTTGGGTCTTGAGAAGTTTAGAGAATTTGTGCACTTTGGCCTTACCTCTCAAGACATTAATAACACCGCTGTTCCGCTTTCTATAAAAGAGTACATAGATGCAGAATATGTGCCTATGATGGGGGAGTTAGTAATTACGCTCAACAATTTAGCCGAGCAATGGGAAGAAATCCCCATGTTGGCACGCACCCACGGACAACCCGCCTCTCCTACCCGCTTAGGTAAAGAAATAATGGTGTATGCCGAGCGTATTGATCAACAACTTAGGCAAATGCGCCACATTCCATTTTCGGCCAAATTTGGTGGTGCCACCGGTAATTTTAATGCGCACCATGTTTCTTACCCTGATGTGGATTGGCGTGCTTTTTCAGAAGAGTTTGTAAACGAAAACTTGGGTTTACAGCAATCTTGGCCTACCACTCAAATTGAGCATTATGATAATATGGCAGCTCTTTTTGATTGCTTAAAGCGCATTAATACTATTGTGTTGGATATGAACCGTGATTTGTGGACTTACATTTCCATGGATTACTTTAAGCAACGCATAAAAGAAGGTGAAATTGGTTCATCAGCCATGCCACATAAAGTAAACCCGATAGACTTTGAAAATAGTGAAGGTAATTTGGGCATTGCCAACGCCATTTTTGAGCATTTATCGTCTAAACTTCCCCTCTCACGTTTGCAGCGCGATTTAACGGATAGCACCGTACTGCGCAACGTTGGTGTTCCCATTGGGCACACGCTTATCGCGATAAATTCTACCATTAAAGGGTTGGATAAATTGCTTATAAACGAAGCTAAAATTGCTAAAGATTTAGAAAGCAATTGGGCCGTGGTGGCAGAAGGTATTCAGAATATTTTGAGACGTGAGCATTACCCAAACCCTTATGAAGCGTTAAAAAATCTTACTAGAACCAACACCGCTATTACCAAACAAAGCATTGCCGATTTTATAGATGAACTTACCGTTTCAGATACTGTAAAAGAGGAACTTAAACGAATTACGCCACAAAATTACACCGGAATTTGAGCAAGATTATCACCATACGCGATACGGAAATTAAGCTAGGAGAAAGCACTTCGTTAGAAATTGAAGTAGCACGCCTTCCATCGGGCACACCCATTACGTTACCCGTACATATTATACGCAGCAAAACTGATGGCCCTACGGTACTTTTGAGTGGAGGTATGCATGGTGATGAAGTAAATGGAATTGAGATAGTTAGACGCTACCTCAACCGTGATTTAAGCGAAAAGCTATTGTGCGGAAGCATTATTGCCATGCCCATTATTAACGTATATGGGTTTATAAACTTTGCACGTTACGTGCCTGATGGTAAAGATGTTAACCGCAGTTTTCCGGGTAAAGAAGATGGCTCTTTAGCCAGTATGGTGGCGCACGTACTTACTACCGAAATTTTACCACAAATAGATTTTGGGATGGATTTTCATACTGGTGGTAGCAGCCGTACTAACTTCCCACAAATGCGATATGAAAATGGTGATGAATTGGCCAAAGAAATTTCGGATGCCTTTGCAGCTCCATTTACCTTAAACAGCAAGGTAATTGAAGGTTCTTTTAGAGAAACAGCTAAAAATTTGGGTAAAACCGTAGTAGTATTTGAAGGTGGCGAAACCTTACGCATAGATCCTAAAACGGTAGAAGAGGGTTTAAAAGGTATTGCTAGAGTGCTGCATCATTTTGGTATGATGGAAAAAACTTTTCCAAAAAAGAAAACCCGTTTCTTTAACGATTCGCACTGGATTCGCGCAGAAGTTTCTGGTTTATTTCGTCATAAAAAAGAAAGTGGAAACAAAGTAAAAGTAGGTCAAACCCTAGGATACATATCTAGCCCAACGAATGATTACTCCGTAAAGGTAAAATGCCCGTATGATGGCTATATAATTGGGCATAACAACTTTCCATTAATCCATAAAGGTGATGCACTTTTCCATATTGGAGAAGTAGCATCAAAAGAATTAGAAAATAAATAAACCAAATCGCATTTTTTAAGTTAATCCCTATAAGGCAAATAGGGAAAATTCAATCTTTATTTTACAAATGTGTTCGTGTTAAACTTAACATAGCCATACATTTCGCATAGTAAAGAATAACATTTAATGACTTTGTATCTATTTAGAAATCGTATTAATTATAAACCAAGCAATACTAGTTTTTTTATAGAAAAAGCATTTTGTACTTTCGTGCTGCCGAATAAATTTAACACTCTAAAAACCAATTATTTATGATATTTGATATAGCAATGATAAAGGAGGTTTACAAAAAGTTTCCTGAACGTGTAGAAGCAGCCCGTAAACTTACCGGAACTCCATTAACCCTTTCTGAAAAAATCTTATATGCCCACTTGTGGGATGGAAAAGCGGAAAAACCTTACGAAAGAGGAAAAAGTTACGTTGATTTTGCTCCCGATCGCATTGCTATGCAAGATGCTACGGCACAAATGGCGCTTTTGCAGTTTATGCAAAGTGGTAGAAAACAAGCGGCAGTGCCAAGTACTGTGCATTGTGATCACCTCATTCAAGCTAAGCTAGGCGCAGACAAAGATTTGCAAGAAGCCATAAATAAAAGTAGTGAAGTATTTAATTTTCTTTCTTCGGTTTCAAACAAATATGGCATTGGTTTCTGGAAACCAGGAGCAGGTATTATTCATCAAGTAGTTTTAGAAAATTACGCTTTCCCTGGCGGAATGATGATTGGTACGGATAGCCACACAGTAAACGCAGGTGGACTAGGCATGGTGGCCATTGGTGTTGGTGGTGCTGATGCCGTAGATGTAATGGCTGGAATGGCTTGGGAATTGAAATTTCCAAAATTAATTGGGGTAAAACTTACCGGTAAATTAAGCGGCTGGACAGCTTCTAAAGATGTGATTCTAAAGGTAGCCGGTATCCTCACTGTAAAAGGCGGTACAGGAGCTATTGTTGAATATTTTGGCGAAGGTGCTAAGTCTTTATCCGGCACAGGAAAAGGTACCATTTGTAATATGGGTGCTGAAATAGGCGCAACTTGCTCCACCTTTGGTTATGATGAAGCTATGGAGCGTTATTTACGTGCCACAGGCCGTGATGAAGTGGCCGAAGAAGCCAATAAAATAAAAGAACACCTTACAGGAGATGATGAAGTATATGCTAATCCTGAAAAGTATTTTGATCAAGTAATTGAAATTGACTTAAGCACTTTAGAGCCGCACATTAACGGGCCTTTTACGCCAGATTTAGCTACGCCTATTTCTAAAATGGGCGCAGTAGCTAAAGAAAACGGTTGGCCTTTAGATGTAGAATGGGGCTTAATTGGTTCTTGTACCAACTCTTCTTATGAAGATTTAACTCGTGCGCAATCTATTGCACAACAAGCGGTTGACAAGCATTTGAAAACCAAATCGGATTTTGGTATCAACCCTGGTTCTGAGCAGGTACGCTATACTGCAGAGCGTGATGGTATTTTAAAAACTTTTGAAGATTTAGATGCCACCATATTTACTAACGCTTGCGGGCCATGCATTGGTCAATGGGCTAGAAAAGATGCAGATAAGGAACAGAAAAATACCATCATCCACAGTTTTAATAGAAACTTTAGCAAACGTGCCGATGGTAATCCAAATACACACGCCTTTGTAGCCTCTCCAGAAATGGTAGCCGCCATCGCGATAAGCGGACGCTTGGATTTTAATCCTTTAAAAGACACGCTTAAAAACGAAAAGGGAGAAGATGTACTGTTAGACGAGCCAATGGGTATTGAATTACCAACCAAAGGGTTTGCAGTAGAAGATGCTGGCTACCAAGAGCCTGCCGAAGATGGTAGTAATGTAGATGTGCAAGTTGCTGAAGATAGTGACCGATTGGAATTACTTGAGCCTTTTAGCGGTTGGGATGGTGAAAACTTCAAAGACATGAAGTTGATTATTAAAGCAAAAGGAAAATGTACTACCGACCATATTTCTATGGCTGGACCGTGGTTGCGTTTCCGTGGCCATTTGGATAACATTAGCGACAACACCCTAACAGGAGCAGTAAATGCGTTTAACGAAAAAACGGATTCTGTGAAAAATCAAATGACGGGTGAGTACGGTAAGGTGCCTGATGTGCAGCGTGAGTATAAGAAAGAAGGTATCCAAACGGTGGTAATTGGCGATCATAATTATGGTGAAGGTTCTTCTAGAGAACACGCGGCCATGCAGCCACGCCATTTAGGAATGCGCATTGTTTTGGTAAAATCTTTTGCACGTATCCACGAAACAAACCTTAAAAAACAAGGTATGTTGGGTTTAACATTTGCCAACGAAGACGATTACGATAAAGTAAAAGAAGACGATACCATTGAAACGCTAGACTTAAATGAATTTGCGGCAGACAAGCCTATTCACTTAAAGTTTACCCATGCCGATGGCAGCAGTGATACCATTAAGTGTAACCATACGTACAACGAAAACCAAATTGAGTGGTTTAGAGCGGGTAGTGCACTTAACAAGATAAAAGAAGACAACAAAAAATAGTCTTTTTTAAGATAAAGTGAAAGCTCCCGTTAAGGTAAAATTTAGCGGGAGTTTTTTTTATGCAATTTGTTAAAATAACTATTTACCCTACCTTTAACTACGTTTAAAATTTATACCAATGAGCGAAATTGAAATTCTTCGCAAAAGCATTATTCAACAGCTAGCACATACCTATAATAAAAAACTGTTGCACACTATAAACAATCTTATGCAGAAATCTAACAAGGATGAAAACTTCATTGAGCCTAGTGAAGCTGAGAAAAACATGATTGCAAAAGGATTAGAAGATGTAAAAGCTGGAAAAGTTTATACTCAAGAAGAAGTCGATAAAATGGATGAAGAATGGATGTTCTAAAGGTTCGCTGGACTAAACTCGCTCTTGAACAAAGAAATCATATTTTAAAATACTGGAATAATCGAAATAAAAGTATTTCATATTCCACAAAGCTAAAGGTTGAAATAAAAGAACACACAGACTTACTGCTTGAGAAACCTAACGCTGGCAAAATAATGCTTGGAAGCGAAAACGTTAGAGTTTTTGTTTTTGGAAATTATAGTCTGTACTATTTGCCCACTGCTCAACATATTGAAGTTTTAGCATTTTGGGACAACCGTCAAAACCCCGAAAAACTCAACGAACTCTTAAACAAATAGGGTATTAACACCCTTTTATCTGCTTTAAGCAAGCATTATAAATTTTATGAAAAAAGCCAACTGGACTACCGTAAAAGAATACACGGACATTACTTATAAAAAATCTGGTGATGGTGTGGCGCGCATAGCGTTTAACAGACCTGAAGTACGCAATGCCTTTAGGCCAAAAACCGTTGGTGAATTGTACCAAGCTTTGCTAAATGCGCGTGAAGATACCAGCATTGGCGTAGTGTTGCTTAGCGCGGAAGGGCCTTCGCCTAAAGATGGTGTGTATAGCTTTTGTAGTGGAGGCGATCAAAACGCACGCGGCCACCAAGGCTATGTAGATGATGATGGAATGCCGCGTTTAAATATTTTAGAAGTACAACGCCTTATTCGCTTTATGCCTAAAGTAGTAATTGCCGTAGTACCCGGCTGGGCAGTAGGTGGCGGCCACAGCCTGCACACCGTTTGTGATTTAACCCTTGCCAGTAAAGAACACGCCATTTTTAAACAAACCGATGCCGATGTTACCAGCTTTGATGGTGGCTATGGTTCAGCTTACTTGGCGAAAATGGTAGGACAGAAAAAAGCGCGAGAAATTTTCTTTTTAGGTAGAAACTATTCTGCACAAGATGCGGTGGACATGGGCATGGTAAACGCAGCTATTCCACATGATGATTTGGAAGACACGGCTTATGAATGGGCACAAGAAATTTTGGCGAAATCGCCTACTTCTATTAAAATGCTAAAATTTGCTTTTAACCTTACGGATGATGGCATGGTTGGTCAGCAGGTGTTTGCGGGTGAAGCCACACGCCTTGCATACATGACCGATGAAGCTAAAGAAGGGCGCAATGCCTTTTTAGAAAAACGCAAGCCCGACTTTAAGGATATTAAGTGGATACCATAGGTTTGTGAAATGGTGAACTTGTTAATTGGTTAATTTAAAAACTATAACAGTCTTACATTACTTCAACGCAGAGGAGCAGAGGACACAGAGTTTCGCAGAGGGATTTATAAATACACTAACGTGCGCTGCATTTTCAAAACGCTGAACTATGTGTAAAATGCAGCCGAAGTTTCCCAGTTTTCACGTAGCATTTCCATAGAATGTAGCAACCGCTTCTCGTGCGCAGCTTTTTTACCCTATTCTATCACCCTTAAAATGCATGCTTGTTTATTTTTTTGTGTATTGCTCAAGGGCTTTTTGGTACCTCGCTTTTATTTCCCTTGCCAAACTTTTGGGTTCTAGCACTTTTACTTCCGCGCCAAAAGAGAGCAGTTCCATTAAAAAATCATGGGTTGGGTATAGCTTTAAGCTGATGCGCACTTCATTTTTATTTTCTAAAATCACTTGTTGTGAAGCGTGCAGGGGCAAAGATTTTATATACTTGGCTTGAAAAGCACTAAAGGAAAGTATAATATTTTCCGGCTCACCTGTATCAGGAGAAATAATGCCAAAGCAATTTTTAAACTTTTCTAACGCATTGTAATCCTTGGGCGGAGTGAATTTTTTACTGGTAACATCTAAAGCGCTAATTCTATCCAAACCAAATGCTTTTACTTTACCGTCTTTGTTATCTTCCGCAATGAGGTACCAACGCTCGCGGTATTCCTTTAAACCCAGTGGATTTACCAAACGCTGAGTTACTTCGGTTTCCCAAAACTTTTGATGAGAAAATCCTATTTTAAAACGCTGCTGTATGCAGTGCAGCATTCCGTGTAAATGCTCTGTACCCTTTGGCGTGCGCGTTTGCATAGCCACAAAAGGCGCAATAGTTTGCGAAAGTCTAAAAGCATTTACCACATCAAAAGCCTGTAGCATTTTGGTAAACGCTTCAGTTTGTACTTCCTCCTGCCCTTCCAAAACATAACCTTTTTTACTTGTGCTATACCTTATTTCTGCATGGTACAAAGTGTAAATATCCTTTAAGTCGCGCTCAAACGTGCGCTTGCCAAAGCTTGTTTTTACATTGCCCACCACATCATTTTGCCTAATTAACTCTGCCTCTACTTTTTTCTGTATCTGTAAAAAGCTTGGAGCGGTTAATTCTTGAATGGCTTTTATGATGGCGGTTTGCCGAAATAAGGGGGTGGAGTTGGGCATATGTTCTTTATTTCTTTTCATGGAATTTTGCCAAAAAAGAGTCTAAAATATCCTTTATCGTTTTAACTTTTATTTCTAATTGGTTTTTAAAATCACCAAAAAACACGTTTTCAATGACGTCTAAATTTTCCCAATTTTCATATCCTTCAAAAAAATTAAAACCAATCCAAGCCTTAGATTGCTTAAAAGTATCACCTAATGAAGATTTTTCCATTTCTGCTTTAATGATGTTTCTCTTCTTTGATAATTCAATATTCTCACCATTTTTGTTATCGACCATACCAGCTACACCATAAATAAAGGTGTTGTAACCAGATAGTGTACTCCATTCAAATTGTATTTTAAGATTATTTTCCTCCATTTTCTCAGTCCAAAACCAAAACTTCTTATATTTTTTATTCCTGTTCTCCCAGTCATTATGATTGGAACTAAGTCTAAAATTTTTAGCAATTTCTTTGATCATTGGGTCAAGTTTTAAGTCAATAGTGGTTTTCATCATTTGTGTTCCTGCCCTTGAAAGACTTTTGAACGCCTCAAAATTTTCCTTATTACTGACGATTAATTTTCTTAGCTCTTTGCTCATTTCCTTATATGCATTTTGTCCTGTTAATTTTTTAATTAAATTTTGATATTGCACTATTGTCTCTCTTAAAATAGGGACCGTTGAAACTTGCATTAAGCACTTCTCCAACCAAGTTGTTATATCATCTTGATAAGAAACACGTATGTAATTCTTACCCATTTTTCTCAAAGTACCTTCCTCTGGACTCGCCCTACCGTCCAAAGTCAGATATATAATTATTCCAGCAGGAAACGCATTACAATATCGTTCAAGCTGTTTTTTTTGATTAGCAGCGTATATCTTATTCTCTATAACAAGAGTATGTTCTGAATTATCTACCAAAACATCTATTCTCCCACCATTTAATAAATCACTCGATATTTTCCCTAAGTAATACTCTGTTGATACTTTGGCACTTTCGGTTTTAATCTCGCCCTCAAGAATGGGTAATTGCTCCGTTTTAGATGACACAGAGTTTTCTCCTTGCTTTCTATTTTTTATTGAATTTTCCACGGTTAAAATAGCAAATGACTTCTCATTTAACATCTCAAAAAAGAGCCTCAAAAAAACATCTCCTTTGCCATGCTTCCCTTTTGGATTTAGTAGTTCGGCAATAAATCTGGAGTGCGTTTGCTCTTCTTTTGTTTCCAAACGTAATACACTAAAAACGTTAAAATTTTCTCCAGTAGCCTCTGCAACCCTTTCATAGGATTTCAGTAATACATTGGCTTGATTAAAAAGCTGCCTAACGACACTGAAATTTTCATCCATTCTAAAAGTTTAATTTTATACATTCTAATCTTCAGAACCCATCCCGATCCTTTCTCTGCTCTACAAAATCCGCTTCTTATTAATTGTAAACATTTGAAAAAACCAGCAGGTGGCTAATCTAATTTTTTTTAACATTTTTTTTAAACCCTCATAGTTAAATACTTGCATTACTCTAAATTAACACGTGAATTAACTTGCCTTTTCTCAAAATAGCCTTATCCCTTTTAAGTATGACTGTATTAAAAGAGCAAACTAGTACGATCTTAAGCTATTAGGAAAAGAGGTAATCATTAAATTTACACACCTTTTTAAGGTTTCGCAACTCGTTAACCCATTTCTCTTCCATAATTTTATTAACATCCTCCTGCACTTTTTTCATTATCCTTTCCGGTTCATGAGCGCAATACCATAACAAATCAGAATGATTATTTACTCCATTCATTTCAAAAGTACGTATGTAAGGATAGTTGTGTTGCCTATGATTTTTTCTGAATGTAGAAACTGCTTTGACTTCTGGAAATTCAACCCCGTAAACCTTGATTGGAACAAAAACACTATAACGCATATTAACCAGTTCAAAAGCAACAAATATTATATATTCATGGTTAACGTCTTCTTTTTCTGGCTCGTTAAGCATCCAGTAAAACTGAAACCAGCCATTGGAATCGTAAGTACGTACCTCATCTTCAACAAACATAAAATTAGGCTCCTTTTTAAAATAATTATCCATACGAACTCTAAAAAAAGTCATCCATTCGTTTTCTAAGTTTAGCCTAACATCGATTAACGCCATAAAACTGCGCCATTTCTCAAGTCCGTTTTCACCACTAAAAATTTTGTTAGCCATTTCCATCAAGTAATATTTTGGCTTTATTAAGTTGATGTAATTCTTTAAAAACAAATGTAAATTCAAGTTTTCTTCGGGCACATGCCTCTTAAATTCTGCAAGCCACTTAGCCAATTGATTATCAAAACTCCAATGTGTTAAAATGTCATTTGGAATCTCCTCGGGATGAAGCGTATAATGAGCATCCTCTGGCTTTTTCAAACTATTAGGGCTAGGCTTTTTCCAATCGTTTCTTGATAGGTAAAGCAACCTGAAACGTTCTTTATCATTAGCATCTTTACAGTGTGGATAAATATGCTTAGCCCAATTCCTGTAAAGTTGACTTTGCTGATCTACCGCGTTGTGCGATTTGTTTTCTATAACAATTACTTTACTGTTGTCTTCAGTACGCAGCAACACATCTACTCTATCTTGTTCAGCGCTTATGTACCACGTTTCGCCCTCATAATAATCTATATTAAGCTCTGCTAAAAACGTTTTTAAAAACAAATCTCCTTGTCCATGGCTTTCATGCTTATTTAGCAAAAAAGCCAATATGCGGCTATGCGTAGTTTCACGAATTGACGCAAATTTTACCAGCGGATTAAACAAATGACTGGTGCAAGAATTAACAATTTCTTGCTTTTTTACAAACTCCAAAAACTGCTCAAGCACGTTATTTACTTCTTCCATTTTCAGTGTATTTTAAAATGTACTTTTCTAATTTCACTACGAACTTTTCACAATCTTTTTGATGTACTCTCACCTCTGCAACTTCCTCGTATGCTTGCAAATGCGTTAAATCTGCTTTTAAGGTATCTAACAAATGTAGATTTTCTTTCAAGTTTTCAATTAGCTTGTTAGAGGTTAGTACAGCTCTTGTTTTTTGCGGAATAATTATAGGCATGATAAACTTATTTATGGTTCATTTTATTTTCAAATCCAATTTTTACGCTAGGCTGTTCTTCAAAACTCGCATCATTTTGATTGTAGATATCGCTTAGTTTGGTTGGCGCTTTGATAGTGTTTTTATATCCCAAACTATCTGATAATGCTTGAGCCTTATTTATTTCTAAAGCCTTAAACTCGTATTTGGCAATCAACCTTCCTTTGCGCAGTAAGGCTCTATCCACTTTAGATATATCCGTATTGAAGGAGCAAATTATTTGAATGTTTAAGCAGTCGGAAAGCAGTCCATCGCTTAAATTTAGAAGTGCCGAAACAGGAGAATTTCCGCGCTGCTCTCTATCCGTTACAATATTCTCCGCATCCTCTATTATTAAAACAGAGCCAGGGTATTCTACTAAATACGCAAGAAGATCGGGTCCTGTAATGTTGGCTGCCATATTTGGCGGCATAAAAATTATAGGCTTATTTATTAAGCCCGCCAAGTAGCGCAAATAGGTGGTTTTGCCAGTTCCAGATTTCCCATGCAACAATACCAGCCCTTTATCATTCTTTTTCCGTAGCCTTGTTAAAATGCTTTGGTGTATGGGCAAAAAATCAGCGTTGTAATTATCAGCAATAGCCAATTTTGGTTTTTTTAAGGGAAAGGCTTTAGATTCTAAACCTTGCATACTGTTTACTAGCACTTCAACCTGCGCCTTCCTATTTACCTTGCGCTTTTTGAACGTATTTATCTTGTTCACAACTTGTTCTACTAAACTGTTTTCTGTTTTTTTAAATAAAAATGAAACCTCGGATTGATTGAAATCAAAATACACCAAAAAGTCTTCTTTTAATGCGTAAAGACAATCATCCAATTGTGCGGTTTTGCTTTTATGGTAGCACATTTTACTGTAATGCTGTTCTTTAATTTCAACCTCAAATTGCTCTAAAAACCAGCCGTGTGCCTTTGGTACATCAATATTAGTTTCTTCAATTAGGTTAGGAATGCAATTAAAGTGATAATCAAACAAATGCATAGAACTGATATAACTTCCTCGTTTATCTGCCATTACCATTTGGGCTGATTTGGTGGTTTCCTGCACAAGAAACCTTGCATCTAACCTTCTCTTCAATTTTTTTATGGAACCTATTTCTTGCATTTTTCCTTAATAATTTAAGCAAACGTACCTACCCACTCCGCCAAAAAATGTCGCTATAAAAACTTTTTTCCTTTGGCTCAACTTTTGACTTAGCTTCGGCAAAACCACCAACATGAAAAAATTATTACTTTTTAGCGTTCTACTTTTGGTTGCCCTTAGTTGCAAAACAGGCAAACGCGCTTTTGAAAAAGGTGATTATGAAAAGGCCGTATTGCAAGCCGTAGAACGTTTACGTGACGATACCGACAATGAAGATGCCTCACGCATTTTGCCCGTTGCTTACAAATTGAGCCTTGAAACACACCAAGCAACCATCCAAAATTTAAAAAGCAGTTTAGATCCCTACCGCTTTGAAGGACTTACAGAAGAATATGCTTTATTAAATAATTTAGCGAATAATATGCAACGCTGCCCTGCCTGCTTACGGCTTATAAAACCAGTGCGTTATGACGCTGAAATAACGAATGCAAAACGAGAAGCAGCCGCTTTTAGGGTCGTTTCTGCTAAAGCAAAACTGAACGATAAAGAAAATCGAAATACGGCTATTGCGGCTTATCAAGATTTAGAGATTGCCGAAAGCTACGCGCCAAATAATCAGGAGATATTAAGCTTAAAAAGCGAAGCGCTTGATTATGCTACCTTACGCGTGGTAGTGCAACCACTTTACGGCAGAAATAATTTAAGTTTTGGTTACATGGAAGTGATGAATCAACGTTTGGTAAATTATTTACATAACACAAATATCAATCGCTTTGTACGCTTTTATACTCCGCAGGAAGCTAGAAACCTCAACCTTTCCATAATTGACCATGAAATAGAATTGGGCGTAACGTATTTTAGTCCCGCACGGAACACCAACAATGAAACCTACACACTTAAGTTAGATAGTATTCCTGTAGAAAGCTCGCGCAACGGAAAAATAAGATATATAAATGCAGAGGCTACGGTGGTAGAACATTTTGTTGAGTATAGTAGCAATGCCAACTTGGCGATTTTTATTCGGGCTGATAATCAATCAAACCCGTTGCGTACAGAGGTATTGAGCAATGGTTTTATTTGGGGAGATCATTGGGCAACTTTTCGTGGAGATGAGCGTGCACTTACTAAAGAGGTAAAAGCGCTTGTGGATAAACGACCCCAGCCACAACCAACGCCAGATTTTCTTTTTCAAGCCACAAGTGAGCCTTTATATGAGGATGCGGTTAGATTTTTAAGGCATTTTTACGCTAATTATTAAGCCAACGAATTACATTTTTCCAATTTAACTGTATAAAAAACGCACTGAATTAGATACCAGCTACCCTACTTTTACCCGATGGCATTAAAACGTTTTTTATTCTTGGTTATAACACTCATAGTTTTCACCTTCGTGTACTTTGGCATTGAGATTGGGTTCAATTATTTTAGTGATGAAACCGTTCCTAAATGGAAATCCTTGAGCATTGCAGGAATTTCAGCCGCGCTGGTTTTCTACGAAAGTTTTAGTATTAATCCAAATTTCACTTTTACGCAACTATTAAGTAATCAGCAGCTTACACTTGATAATAACACCAACCTATCTATTCAAGAAATTGAAGCAATACTTTTAAAAGCAGGATATACTATGGTAAGCAGTTCAAGCCATGCTATTAAATTCAAAACTCCTTGGAAACTGCGTGAACCATCGTTACGCTTTGTATTGCTGCCGCAGATTGCTAAAATTACACTAAAAGTAAAACCGGCTTTTAAACTAAACTTGTTTAATATGGGTAGAAGTCACCAGCATTTAGTGAATATTAAAAATGCTTTAGAAAATGCCTCAGCTTAAAACCAGACCTCCTTTTGAAGCAATAAAAACAAGTAAAGATTTTACGCAGTGGTATTGGCTTAAAGCCGAATTGGTAACATTTTGCAAAACGGCAAAATTACCTTATGGCGGAAGTAAGACTGAACTTACAGAATGCCTAGCCTTTAAATTAGATAATCCAAATAAAGTAGCTCCTATACGTAAAAAAGTAAAAACCACCTCTAAATTTAATTGGGCTAAAGCCGATTTAAAACCTCAAACCATAATTACAGATAGCTATACCAATGGCCCAAATTCACGTAGGTTTTTTAGGTAACATTTGGGTAAAAATTTTCATTTTCACATTCCTTTTATGGATTGGATGAAAGCCAATATTGGGAAAACCTTAGCCGATGCGCTGGAAGAATACAAACGCTTAGAAGAAGTTAGAAACACGAAAGGCTTTGAGTCCAAAATTCCGCCAAGCAATCAATACAACCGCTACTTACGCGAGTTCAGTAAACATTATCCAAACAAAAGTTTGATAGAAGCAAAGCGTTGCTGGTCGCTCAAAAAACAATTACCCGCCCAGCACATTTTTCACCCAAACGATATTCATTTAAAGCAATAACGGTTAATCACTAGCTCTCTTCTTACAAACCTACCCTCCTGCCGCTCCTTTGCCCTATTGCAAACTTGCCCTCTATTGCCAACTGTCTTCCTGCCGCTCCTTTGCGCCTCCGCGTCTTTGCGAGAAAAAATCAAACCAACATTATTCCATCCAATGTAGCTAAATTCGTAACTCTTCAATCGTTATTCGTACTTTCTTACCCCAACCTTTTCACCAATAATCCATTCACTTTTTCATACACTTTTCTAGGACTCAATCTTCGCCATTCCAAGTCATCTAATCCCCCACCAACATTTATGTAATAATCTAAATGGTACTGTTTTAATTCATCCAATACATGTTGCCTAAAATTTACGCCTGCAATCCAGCCATCTTCTACCTCATCAAACCATTCCTCGTAATAGTCAGAAATATCTGCATGGAAATTTAAAATACCCTCTCCTATTAAAATAAATTTATTAATACCAGCATACACCATTGGCTCCAACACATCACGCTTAAGCACCATAATGTCATTGTGCAATACATCATTCCACTCGCCTAAGAATTCCAAAATGGTGAAACCCTCATTGTAATCCGCGTAAAGCTGCTTCATAAAAAGCGTTTCTGCACCAATATTATCCCACTGAGGATGAATAAGATGATTATAAATTTTATCTGTAAAATACACCTCGCTATTTTCATAACCGTAAAACGGAGAATGTGGATCAGCTTGAGCGATGTATAAATTACGCCACATAAAATGGGGTTCTATATTATGCATAAATCAATTTCATTTTTCGGTGTTACCCTATTTCATAAAAACATGGGCAATAAGTACGCATTAGGCTAAACAAAGTTTTATGAAAAACGCTTTTTATTGATATGCAAAAACATGTATTAATAAGTGGAGGTTCTGGCTTAATAGGAACAGAAATCACAAAGCAGCTTTTAGAGAAGGGTTATGAAGTAAGTCACTTTAGCCGAAGCAAAAAGAAAGATACTCGTATAAACACCTTTGTATGGGATGTAGATAAAGGGACTTATGACAGTGAAGCCTTTGCCAAACAACCAGACTATCTAATCAATTTAGCCGGAGCGCCCATAAATAAGCGGTGGACACCCGAGTATAAAAGTGAAATTTTACAAAGCCGTATTGATGCTATACGTTTACTTTTTGAAGGTGTACACGCACAAGGATATACACCTAAAGCATTTGTTTCTACCTCTGCGGTAGGCTATTATCCCAGCAGCTTAACGGATGAATACACCGAAAAATCAAAACCTGGAAATGATTTTTTAAGCGAAGTATGTATTGCGTGGGAACGTGAAGCTAAGCTCTTTGAAAAACTTGATGTACGCACAGCTATTTGCCGTGTGGGTATTGTGTTAGCGAGTAACTCCGGAGCACTACCGGCTATTGTGAAGCCTATAAAATTTGGCTTGGGTGCACCTTTAGCAAGCGGTGAACAATGGATGCCTTGGATACACGTAAAAGATGTAGCAAAAGCGTTTATTGAAGCAATGGAAAATAAGGATTTAAAAGGAGCCGTTAATGCAGTGGGGCCTTATAATGTAACCAACAAGCAACTTACCAAGGCGGCAGCAGATGTACTCAAGAAACCATTATTCTTACCAAAAGTACCTGCGTTTGCTTTAAAGTTAGCCTTGGGCGAAATGGCCGAAACTGCCCTTAGTAGTAATAAAGTGTTGAATAAAAAGTTAAGTTCAGTTGGTTTTAATTATCAGTTTGAAAAGCTGGAGGACGCGTTGAAGGATTTGCTTGGTTGAAATTTTAAATTTAACTAAAATGAAATACTTGTTTTATTTTTTACTACTCAATTGCTTTAATATAGTTGCTCAGGTAGAAATAAATCATACTTATCCATTTTTGTATCGTTTACAATTTACCTCTTCTAAAGCTTTCATGTATATGGAATTTGAAAGAATAAGCTGGGTTGATACCAACACTTCAACTTCCAAGTATTTAGATACTGTTCAATATGATATAATGTTTAACGTACTTAATGGCTCTAAGGAACGTGTCTTTTTCTCCAACCTAATCTTTTTGGATAGCAACAAGGAAGTAATTGAAACCTATGAAAATAATACGTTGTTTGATTCGATATTGTTAAAACTACCTCCTAAAACCATGTATATCTCGTTTGAAAATGATCTAAAACAGGATACGGTATTGTTTTATTTTCAATCGAATCAAGTTCTAAAAAAAATAACGCTAGTCGGAAGTCAAAATGGTGATTTACGGCCACTTTTAAAATGCAAGAGAAAACTTTCTACGGCTGAAATGAGTGCAGTTTACGAAGCCATTAGATTAAATAAAAGACCTAAAATTGAACAGTGTGGAATCTGCCAACTGATGTTTGAATTATAACATATCAAAAAAAAACAAGAAAATTTATGCGAAATCTAACCATATTTATCTTGCTCCTTATGCTTAGCTGCACTAATAATCCAGCAGCCAACCATAAAAAGCTAGCGAAAGAATTAGAAGATATTGCTGCCGCTGATCAGAAGCACCGCGCTGAAATTCAAAAACTAGAGCTAACCCAAACAGTAAAAAAGCACATTACACCCTTCGAGTACCACTCGAAAAGGCTACCGTTAGTGATTATTGAAAATTCAGTAAGTAAATTAAGGCTCTAGGTTTACGCTACTATTCCTTAAAAAAACGGATGCCTGTCCGAGCGGTAGTCGAGGACCACGTAAGCAAAGTGATTACCAATATTGCGCCCCTCGACTACCGCTCGGGGAAACCCGTTGTTATAATTTAGTTTCGAAATTATCTATTAAAATTTTGGCTCTAAATAAATAGACATTAAAATCACTATGTTTACAATATGTCTCTTTGGGTTTACATATTAAAATGTTCAGATAGCACTTACTATACAGGTATTACTAATAACCTGGATAGAAGATTTACAGAACATCAAGAGGGTTTTAATACTGATGCTTATACCTTTAAAAGAAGGCCTGTGGAACTTCAATACGCAGAAGAATTTACAGATTATAAACTTGGTTATGCTTGGGAGAAGAAACTCAAAGGATGGTCTGCAAAAAAGAAAAAAGCTTTAATTGAAGAAGATTGGGATGAACTTAGAAAATTTGCTACTTGCCAAAATGAGACACACGGTAAAAATAAAAATATAAAGTAAAAAAGCACATTACACCCTTCGAGTACCACTCGAAAAGGCTACCGTTAGTGATAATTGACAATTCAGTTAGTAAATTAAGGCTCTAGGTTTACGCTACTATTCCTTAAAAAAACGGATGCCTGTCCGAGCGGTAGTCGAGGACTACATAAGTAAAGTGATTACCAATATTGCGCCCCTCGACTACCGCTCGGAGAAACCTGTTGTTATAATTTAGTTTGAGGTATTGAAATAGTGTTTTAGTTACCTAATAAAAGCGCTAAAAAAACAACCAGTTGTATATAGAAGTGTGGCTGTCCGAGCGGTAGTCGAAGACCACGTAAGTAAGGTGCTCACCAATATTGCGCCCCTCGACTACCGCTCGGGGAAACTCGTTTTTACAATTTAGTTTTTGGTGGATTATATTTTCTTTTGGTTCACCAGAGTTTCCCAATAGAAAGCTTATACCCAACCTCCCCCCCATCCTATTCTTATAGTCAATAACACCCACAAAAAAAGCCCCACATTTCTGCAGAGCTTTTCTTCTATTGTAAAACTAATTAATTTTTATAAAGCAGCAGCGTGCCTTGTAAGGCTACTTTTAAGATTAGCCGCTTTATTGCTGTGTATAATATTTTTCTTAGCTAATTTATCAATCATAGAAAACAAAGTAGGAAGCTGACCTTCTACTTCTTTTTTATCTTCACTAGCGCGAGCAGCACGGATAGCGTTACGTGCTGTTTTGTGTTGGTAACGGTTCAAGTCGCGTTTTTTTGCGTCTGAACGTTGTCTCTTTAATGCCGATTTATGGTTTGCCATAATTTAGTTTCTTTAAAAAAGTTGCAGCCCCTAGGAGAATCGAACTCCTCTTTCTAGGATGAAAACCTAGCGTCCTAACCGATAGACGAAGGGGCCGTTTAAACGGTTACCCGTTTTTTTCGGACTGCAAATGTAAATCAAATATCAATATCTCCAAATCTTTTTTTTATTCAAGTAATATTTTTCATTTGTGTATGAAACCTGAACCCTAATTGCTTGCTTGTTTTAATTTTCAACTCATTATTAAAACTCTGCAATTGCCCTACTTTTACTACCCTTACGTTTTTAAAATCCGGTGCAGTAAGGTCAAACTCCAAACCGTATATAATAGCAGTTTCAATAATTTTTCTCAACTCATCTTTACCTAAAACATCCACCGGCACGTTATTAAACAGAAATCCAAACTGGCGTTTTCCTTCTAAAAAAAAATGCCCTTCGTGATTTACAAATATTCTACCCAATAAAATACCTAAATCATTTTTTCTATCAAAGCGAAAACTATCGGCTAAAAAATTATACATATTTATCATTCCAAAAAAGGCTCTACGCTTATCCTCACGGATGTAGCCACTTTTCCATAAATGATGATTTTCTTCAAACGTAAATACATTGGTGTGCATGTTAAACATCACCAAATCACCTCCAAAAGTAATTTGCGCTTCATGCTTTCCGTTATCCTTAAAGGCTATCGGCACTGTTTCATCTACTTTACAATAGCTGTCCATCAATTCTGATGAAACCTCCATTAACGTGTTTTTTAAAGTTTCAAAAACCTTAGTTGTTTTTCTAAATACCTTTTGCTTAGTACTCGCTTTCTCATTTAAAAGCTCAAGAATACGGGGGTTACAATTGTCTTTTTCCATTTTAGTAGGCTTTGGCAAATATTACGCGCTTGGTGCTAGCATTGCCGGTAAGCACACAATTTCCTGCTTCTTCCTTGGCATCTATCGGTATGCACCTAATGGTGGCTTTGGTAAGCTCCTTTATTTTTTCTTCGGTTTCAGAAGTACCATCCCAATGGGCGCTTACAAAACCACCTTTGTTTTTAATCACGTCTTTAAACTCATCCCAAGTCTGCACTTCGTAGGTATTTTCATTACGATAAGTCATAGCTTTAGCTAGTAAATTATCTTGAATTTCCGCTAACAAATCTTTAATTAAATGTTGCAGTCCTTCAATAGGCACCACTTCTTTGCTTAACGTATCGCGCCTAGCAAGTTCTACCGTCCCATTTTCCAAATCACGCGGGCCAATAGCTATGCGTAAAGGCACACCTTTCAATTCGTATTCATTAAATTTCCAACCTGGTTTGTGTGTATCACGATTGTCATATTTTACACTTACGCCAACCTCTTCCAAAGCTTTCTTAATTGCACTTACCTTTTCAGAAATCTCCTCAAGCTGCTCTTCGCTTCTATAAATAGGTACAATTACTACTTGGTGAGGTGCTAAGTTTGGGGGTAACACCAAACCATTATCGTCAGAATGCGTCATTATTAACGCACCCATTAAGCGCGTGCTTACTCCCCAACTGGTGGCCCAAACGTGTTCGATTGTTCCTTCTTTAGTGGTAAATTTTACATCAAAAGCCTTTGCGAAATTTTGACCTAAAAAGTGAGAGGTTCCCGCTTGTAAAGCCTTTCCATCTTGCATTAATGCTTCAATACAATAGGTTTCTAACGCTCCTGCAAACCGTTCATTAGCCGTTTTTATACCTTTTACCACCGGCATGGCCATAAAGCGCTCTGCAAAATCAGCATATACTTCCAGCATTTGTTCCGCCTCAGCCACAGCCTCTTTTTGTGTTGCGTGCGCGGTATGCCCTTCTTGCCAAAGAAATTCTGATGTACGTAAAAACAACCGAGTGCGCATTTCCCAGCGCACCACATTGGCCCACTGATTTATCAAAAGCGGTAAATCTCGGTAACTCTGTACCCAACCGCGATACGTATCCCAAATTATTGTTTCTGAAGTTGGTCTTACAATAAGTTCCTCCTCAAGTTTAGCTGTTTCATCCACTACTATTCCGCTGCCATCCTCAGCATTTTTTAATCGGTAGTGAGTTACTACGGCACATTCTTTTGCAAAGCCATCTACGTGAGATGCCTCTTTACTAAAGTATGATTTTGGAATAAAAAGCGGGAAATAGGCATTTACGTGTCCGGTTGCCTTAAACATCCTGTCTAGCTCCGCCTGCATTTTTTCCCAAATAGCGTACCCATACGGTTTAATAACCATACTACCCCTTACTCCGCTGTTCTCCGCTAGGTCAGCCTGCACCACCAATTCGTTGTACCATCTTGAGTAATCATCCGCGCGTTTCGTAAGATTTTTCGCCATTATTTTTTTCTTGGTATAGATTTTGTAATTTACAGCGAACAAAGCTATAATATTTACGTCTCACCACAAATGACAAGCATTATGAAAACAAATATCTTTCCCCTAACAGCAATTTTAGCCCTTTTTATGGCTGCATGCAGCAGTACATCTAATGTGGCCAACAATTATTATGATGACGGTATTTATCATGATCCATCTTACGGAACATCCGATTTTAGCTTAAATGATATTAAGGATGAACCTGCCCCTGTTCAAAACGAATCAGCGAGATCAACTTCATTGGACGACTACGCAAATAATAATGCGAACAACGATTACTATGATCCTAATAACACAACTTCTGGAGCTACGGTAGTAAATAACTATTACGGTCCATCTTTTAGAAACCCTGGTGCAAACGTAGGTTTCAACAATTGGGGTGGCGGCTGGAATGTTGGTTTTAACAACGGCTTTTACGATCCATTTTTTGGGCCAAGCTTTGGTTTTGGATTTGGTTACGGAAATTTTGGTGGATTCGGTGGCTTCGGTGGTTTTTACGATCCATTTTTTTATCAACCTTGGGGATACGCTTATTGCGGTGGCCCATGGGGTTGGGGTGGTGGTTTTAGAAATGGATGGGGTAACCCATACTACGGAAGTTATTGGAACGGGCGTTATAACGGATTTTATTATAATGATGTGAATTTTAACAATAGAAACATTACGTACGTAAACAATGTAGGTGTGCAAGGCAGACCGAACTCAAGAGGAAATAGCCCTGTAACTAGAAGAAGTGTGAATGCAAATGGCACAAGAACACAAGGTAGCAACAGAACCGCACGCACAGTAAGTTCAAGAGGAACTACTAATACTAGAGTTGCTGATAATCGTAATGCCACACGTGCAACCCGTTCTGAAACAAGCAGATTTAGTACCGCATCTTTAGATAGAGGTACTAGAAGCACAAGAGATGTGCAAAGAACTACTGGCACAAGAAGTAACTCAACAGCTTTACGTTCTAATAATAATTATGATGTAGTAAGACAGCGTACCGCTTCAAGTGCTAGCAGAACAACAAATAATCAGTCTAGAAACGCTACAAGAACCACCAATAGCCCAGCCAGAAACACTTCTAGCCAAAGTAGAAATGCTTATAGCCAAACAAGTAGAAGTAAGGAAAATTCTAACTTTAATAACGGTAGTAGAAGCAACACTAATAGCAGAAGTAATGATACCCGAACTAGAACGTACTCTGAGCCAAGTAGTGGCAGCAATTCTTCCACCAACAGAAGCACCAGAACTACGCAAAGCAGAAGCAGAAATTACACACCTTCTACAAATTCTGGTTCCACAAGAACTACTACATCGCCAAGCCGCAGTTCAAGAAGTAGCGGTAGAAGTTACACACCAAGTAGTTCTTCCTCTCGCAGTAGTGGATCATCCTCTAGAAGTAGCGGTTCTTCAACTAGAAGCTCTGGCTCTAGCAGAAGCAGCAGCGGAAGTTCTAGCAGAAGTTCAGGTTCTAGCCGCAGTAGCAGCAGAGGCCGATAATTCATAATACATACGTTTACCATGAAGAAGATTTTAATAGCACTGTTTTTAGGGTTGTGCGCAGTAGCGCACGCCCAAACAGTTGACAATATTTTAGATATAACAGCTGCACAAACACATGGCACTGCACGGTTTACCGCATTAGGCGGATCTTTTACAGCCTTGGGAAATGACATAAGCGGACTGCATTATAACCCCGCAGGGATAGGTGTTTTTAGAAGAGATAACTTCAACTTAACCTTAGGAATTGCCAATGCATATAGCAACGCAACGTATGGTTCTGATGCAAACAATGCCTCTGCTGGAACTTTACTATTTGAAAGTTTAGGTTATGTAAAAAAGTTTAAAACAAGAGGTAAAAGCACTTTTGGCTTAGGCATCAGTTATGTTAAAAAAGCCGATTTCTATCAAAATTTATCGGTGTTTAATACCAGTAGTCCTGGCGCTAGTTTAGCAGAAAGTTGGTTTCAAAGAGCAGAGGGGAAAACACCACAAGCCCTAATAAATGAAGGGTTGCTTGAAGAATTCGCAGCTTTTCAAACCTTTATACTTGACACAGTAAATTCTAATGTTGTTGATGGAGCCAGTTTTCCTGCAAATGCAAGCCCAAGTCAAGATTATGAGATTATAAAAACTGGCGGCAACAATGAATTTGCTATCACCTTTGGGGGCTCCTACGCATCATATTTAAATTGGGGTATTTCATTAAACATACCTAATACTAGAACATTTACCACACAAACGTTTACAGAAAACCGTTTTCCTCCAAGTACTAACGGACTAGCTAACCATACTACCACACGTATTGAAGATTTTTCGGCCACCGGATTTAATGCCAATTTTGGGGTGATTTTGAAACCAGCGCAATGGATTAGAGTAGCTGCAAGTTATCAAACCCCTACTGCCTATCGTTTTTATAATAATTATGAAGTAACAGTGGTCAGCGCTTTTGCCGATGGATTTAGCACCGATCATACAGTGGTAAGTGAGGCGGATGGTTCCTTATACACTCCGGGCGTTATAAGAACAGGGTTGGCCTTTGTAATCAGCAAATATGGACTATTGTCTTTAGGATACGAAACATCTAACAGCGGTAATAGTACAATTACCGGAAATGAATTTCGTGCTAGTCAATTAGCTATTGAAGATTTTTTACAGCGCACCAATACGTACCGCGCAGGCTTGGAAATTAAGCTAAATAACTATTTTTTACGCGGTGGGTTCGCTCAAACTACCGATCCACTTACGGATCCTTTAGTGGACATGAATACACAATATAGTACTTCTCAAATGTTTTCTGGTGGATTTGGCTACAGAACTAAGCATTATACACTTGATTTGACCGTTACCAATACTAATATTGACAGAAATATTCCCACCTATTTTGGTGATGCTAATACACTTACGGAAACACTTTCTAAAACTAATATAGTATTAGGATTAAACGTGATGTTTTAAAAAGAAAATTATTTAAAAATTAAAAAGGGTTTTGCGATACTAGCAAAACCCTTTTTTTATTGCTTGCACCTTACTTTAGCCATCCCATAAAAATCCATACATGCAATTTAGAATTTTTACAACAGCGCTTTTGAGTGTATTTGCCCTTTGGCTTGGCGCACAAGAGGAAAAAAAAGAAGCCCTTGATTTATCTGCTTTTAAATGGCGCAGCGTAGGACCGGCTTTAACCAGCGGTAGAATTGCCGACATAGCGGTAAATCCAAATAATTTTTCAGAATATTATATTGCCTCTGCCGCAGGTGGCGTATGGAAAACCACTAACAAAGGCATCACGTTTGAGCCGCTTTTTGACGACCAAGGTTCTTTTTCCATTGGCTGTGTAAGCATCGCGCCAAGCAACCAACACATTGTGTGGGTAGGTTCTGGTGAAAATAATAACCAGCGCAGCGTAGCCTATGGTGATGGCGTGTATAAAAGTTTGGATGGCGGAAAAAGCTGGAAAAACATGGGTTTAAAAAACTCAGAACACATTGGCATGATTGCAATCCATCCTAAAAACCCGAAAGTAGTTTTTGTAGCGGCTTATGGCCCGCTTTGGAGCGCAGGTGGCGACCGTGGTATTTACAAAACCGAAGATGGTGGCTTAAACTGGACAAAAATTTTAGAAGTTTCTGAAAATACTGGGTTTAATGAAATACACATGGATCCAAGAAACCCAGATGTATTGTATGCCGCAGCACACCAACGCAGAAGACATGTTTGGACTTATATTTCCGGTGGCCCAGAGACGGCTTTGTATAAAAGTACCGATGGCGGAAAAAATTGGCTGAAACTCGAGAACGGTTTACCAAAAGGCGATAAAGGACGTATTGCTTTAGCTATTTCTCCGGTAAATCCGGATGTGGTTTACGCTATGGTAGAAGAAAGTGGCGTGTATAAATCTACCGACCGTGGCGCTTCTTTTGCTTTTATGAATGCTTACAGCACAAGCGGAAATTATTATGTAGAACTAGTACCTCATCCCACGAAAGTGGAAACTTTATACAGTATGGATACTTGGCTACACGTAAGTAATGATGGTGGAAAAACTTGGGAAAAGGCACCCGAAAAAAACAAGCATGTAGATAACCACTGCATGTGGATAAATCCTAAAAACCCTGAAAACATATTGGTTGGTTGCGATGGCGGTCTGTATGAAACTTTTGATGGAATGGAAAATTGGCAATACAAACCTAATTTGCCGGTAACACAATTTTATAAAGTTACTACCGATAACGCGGAACCTTTTTACAACATTTATGGCGGCACACAAGATAATTTCAGTTTGGGTGGCCCATCACAAACCATAAACGACCGCGGCATTACCAACGCAGATTGGATAATTACCAACACGGGCGATGGTTTTGAAAGCGCTATTGACCCAACCGACCCTAACATTGTATATGCGCAAAGTCAGTACGGTGGTTTGGTACGTTTTGATAAAAAGAGTGGTGAATCTTTGGGCATACAACCATCTCCCGGTAAGGATGAAGTTGCGTATAATTACAATTGGGATGCACCTTTATTAATAAGTCCGCACAACCCTAGACGCTTATACTTTGCTGCGGATAAGGTGTTTAAAAGTAATGATCGTGGTGATAATTGGGAAGTGATTAGCCCAAATTTAACTCAAAATATTGACCGGCATACCCTACCCGTAATGGGTAAAGTTTGGAGTGTAGATGCCATAGCGTATGATAAATCTACCACGCCTTATGGCAACATTGTAACGTTAGATGAATCGCCTTTACAAGAAGGGCTTTTGTATGCAGGTACGGATGATGGACTTATCCACGTAAGTGAAAATGATGGTGAAAGTTGGAAGAAATACGGTAGTTTTCCTAATGTGCCAAAAAACACGTATGTAAATATGCTGGTGGCTGATAAGCATGATGCAAACACCGTATTTGCCGTATTTAACAATCATAAAAATGGCGACTTTAAACCCTACGTGTTAAAAAGTTCTAACAGAGGTGGCAGCTGGACAAATATTAGTGGAAATTTACCCGAACGTGGCACTGCTTACTGTATTGCGCAAGATCATGTGAATAAAAATTTACTGTTTGTAGGTACAGAGTTTAGTGCCTACACTAGTTTGGATGGAGGCGCGCATTGGGAAAAGCTAGCAAGCGGTTTACCAACGATAAACGTGCGTGATATTGCAATACAAGAAAGAGAAAATGATTTGGTAATAGCTACTATGGGTAGAGGATTTTACGTGTTGGATAACTACGCGCCCCTTAGAGAAGTGAAAAAAGAAAGTATGGATAAGAACCACTTTTTTCCTATAAAAGATGCGCCATTGTATGTGGAAGCTTCACCAAATGGATATGGAAAAGCAGGCTTCCAAGGGGCTAGTTATTTTTATACTGAAAACCCCAAGCAAGGCGCGCATATCTACTACAATTTAAAAGAAGTGCCTAAAAGTATAAAGGTTAAAAGGCAAGAAGTAGAAAAAAAGGTAACCAAAGCAAGTGGCACCATACAATACCCATCTGCGGAAGCACTGCGCGCGGAAGACCAAGAAGAGAAAAACTACATGTTGTTAGTTGTAAAAAACGCGACCGGCACTGAAGTGAGCCGATTTACTACTACACTTAGCACAGGCATAAATAAAGTGGTGTGGGATGGAAAAATGAGCAGTACAAGTGCTTTAAATACCAAGGATGAACCACTTACCAATGCAAATAGTGCAAACTTAGCCTTACCCGGCATTTACACAGTTTCGGCATATCAGAGTATTGATGGTAAAGTTTCTAGTTTAAATATGGAAAGTCAATTTGAATTAACAACACTCAATAACACAACTTTACCAGCCAAAGACAGAGCTGCTTTAGTTGCTTTTCAGCAAGAGTTGGAAGCCGCTAGAAGAAAATTATGGGCCGTAAATGCGTTTAAAAAGAACTTGGCGCAGCGTATTGAAAAGGCTAAAGCAGCAGCCAGAAATACACCGGGAGCGCCCTTAAATGCGTTAACTGATTTAAGAACTTTGGAGTATGCCATTTATAAAATTGAATTGAGCCTAAACGGTGATGAAAGTTTAAGCAAACGTGATTTTAATACCGGCCCTAGTTTAATGAACCGCATTGGCAGCGCGGTGTATCACTCCTATTCTTCTACCAGTGCCCCTACCGGTGATCAAAAAAGAAACTTAGAAATAGTAAACCTTTCACTGCCCGAATTAACCGTAGAATTGAAAGAGCTTGCTAGACAAGTAGCGCTGATTGAAAAAGAATTGAATAAAGCAGGCGCACCTTATTTGGAAGGGCAATTGCCGGAGTAAGTTGGATTAACTAAATTTATACGGATGCCTAGATTGTTTTCGTACTGCATACCATTTGACGATGGAGCAGCTCCAAATCCTTTTTGGGGTGTTTGTACACTAAACATTTGTAAACCTGTTATTCGCAGAAATGCAAAAAAAGGTGATTGGATTGTTGGCACAGGTTCAAAACGTTTTTCCTTTGAAAATAAAGTTGTTTATGCAATGGAAGTAACCGAAGTTTTAACCATGGAGGAGTATGACATCTATTGCAAGGCAGAGATTCCAAAAAAAATTCCAAATTGGCGTGGACGTAGTTCGGAAGAAAGAGTTGGTGATTGTATCTATGATTTTTCAACTAGTCCTCCCAAGATTATGAAAAGTGTGCATAGTGAAATTAATCGCGAAACAGACTTAGGAGGAAAGTTCGCTTTGCTTTCGGATCACTTTTACTATTTTGGAGATAAACCAGAACTTCTTCCCGAGTATTTATTACCTATTGTGAAACAGGGACAGGGTCATAGATCTTATTCAAACCAACCGTATTTTCAAAGTTTCATAGATTGGATTTTAACGCAAGAGAAAGCAAAAAACAAGGTTTACTCGCTACCTAAAGATATAAGTTTGTTTACCCTTGAGAGCGACTACGGTGGGTCTTGTGCGGTTAGAAACAAAAAATTAAATGAGCAAGATGAAAAGCTTTCACATTTAAAAACCTAATTTCAGTTTTCTCATGCTTTAAATCTTTTTGTCCACCAAAAATAAATTGATAAACTCACGGGTTTTAATGTTTAAACATTATGTTTTTAGCGTAAGACTTAAAACTCTTTCATTCATTACCTTCGCAACCCATTTACAAAAGCACAATTTTGTAAAATATTTAAATGCTGCATACAAGAAAATATGAACGCAGAACAGAACAAAAACCTTACGCAAGAACAAGAAGATTTTGGACTTGACCATATAGCCGGAAACGCAGAAACTCCCTTAAGAGATGATGCCTTTACGGTTTCTGATGAAGATAAGATTGAAACTATACGCCAGCATTTTGAAAAAATAATGGACACTTTGGGCTTAGATTTAACAGATGATAGTTTAAAAGGAACACCAGCCCGTGTGGCCAAAATGTTTGTGAAAGAACTTTTTGGTGGTTTACACCCTGATAGAGCACCCAAGGCCAGTACTTTTGAAAATAAATACCAATATGGAGAGATGTTGGTGGAGAAAAACATAATAGTATATTCTACCTGTGAGCATCATTTTTTACCTATTGTAGGCAGAGCGCACGTGGCCTACATCTCAAATGGCCGAGTAATTGGCCTCAGCAAAATGAATCGCATTGTAGATTATTTTGCCAAACGCCCGCAGGTGCAGGAGCGTATGACTAAACAAGTGGTGCAAGCCATGCAAAAAGCCTTAGGCACCGATGATGTGGCGTGTGTAATTGACGCCAAACACCTTTGCGTAAATTCACGAGGCATACGTGATATTGAGAGCAGCACCGTAACCGCAGAGTTTGGCGGGAAGTTTAAAGAAGACAGCGTGAAGCGTGATTTTTTAGACTACATAAACATGAAAACAAGTTTTGACGCATAACAATTAAGCATGCCCCTTTACGAAAATCAAAACCTTTATATAAATAATTCGCTTACGCGAAAAAAGGAAAAATTTGAAGCACTGAATGCACCAAATGTGGGTATGTATGTATGCGGCCCTACCGTTTATAGCGATGTGCATTTGGGTAATTGCCGTACCTTCATTTCGTTTGATATGGTATATCGCTATTTAACCCATTTAGGCTATAAAGTGCGCTATGTGCGTAACATTACCGATGCCGGTCACTTGGAAAATGATGCAGATGAAGGCGAAGATAAAATTGGTAAAAAAGCGCGCTTAGAATCTTTAGAACCTATGGAAATTGTTCAGCGCTATACCTTGGGCTTTCGCGATGTAATGGCCAAATTTAATACCATTCCACCCAGCATAGAACCTACCGCCACAGGGCACATTGTTGAGCAAATAGATGCGGTAAAAAAAATACTAAAAACCGGTTTGGCTTATGAGGTAAACGGTTCTGTATATTTTGATGTGCAAAAATACGATAAGCAAAACGACTATGGAAAACTAAGCGGAAGAAAAATTGATGAATTAATTAGTGGCACACGCGACTTAGATGGACAAAGTGAAAAACGCAGTCCGCTTGATTTTGCCATTTGGAAAAAAGCTTCGCCTAGCCACATAATGCGTTGGAATAGCCCTTGGGGTGAAGGTTTCCCCGGTTGGCATTTAGAATGCTCTGTAATGAGCACCAAATATTTAGGCGAACAGTTTGATATTCACGGAGGTGGTATGGATTTAAAATTTCCGCATCACGAGTGTGAGATTGCACAGAACAACGCTTGCAATGGTAGTGAAGCCGTACGTTTTTGGATGCACACTAACATGCTTACGCTGAATGGACAGCGCATGAGTAAAAGCACGGGCAACACCTTAAATCCTGGTGAATTATTTAGTGGCGAAACCGATAAACTAGAAAAGGGTTTTGCGCCAAGTGTCGCTCGCTTTTTTATGATGCAAGCGCATTATGGTAGTCAACTAGATTTTAGTAACGATGCTTTGCTTGCAGCAGAAAAAGGATTTAACCGCTTGATGGATGGTGTAAAAAAGTTAGAAACACTAAAAGCCGGAGGTAAAACAGATTGGGATTTTAGCAATTGGAAAAAAGATTGCTATGCCGCCATGAACGATGATTTTAACACACCTGTTTTAATTGCCAAATTGTTTGATGCCGTGCGGTTTATGAATGCATCTGATGTTGCAGGTTGTGGATTAAGCTCAGAAGAATTAGCTGATTTTCAAACTACTTTCAATGCATTTGTTTTTGACGTATTAGGTTTAGAAACCGCCACTTCATCGAGCGAAAGCGGAACAGAAAATAAATTAGACGCAGCTATGCAAGTGCTCATTGAAATGCGCAATGCAGCCAGAAATGATAAAGACTGGGCACTTTCTGATAAAATTAGAGACCAACTAGCCGCCAGTGGCATTGTGCTAAAAGATGGTAAAGATGGTACGAGTTACAGTGTAAGTTGATTTTGTACTTTTGAAACTATGGAAGCAGTAAACCCCAATATTTTAATAGAACTCACTTCACTTTCTAAAGAAACACAGGAGAAGGTTTTGGCATATATTAAAAAGTTGAAAGCGAAAAACAACGAAAAAACTTCTGAGCCCAAGTCTAAACCTGGGTTTGGTGGAATGAAAGGTGTTACCACATACGTTGCCGAAGATCTTCATCTACTATCGGTTGCGGAAGATTTTGAAGAGTACTTATGAGTAAATATCTGCTAGATACGCACGCTCTTATATGGTACCGAGTAGGGAATAAGGCCTTTAAAGCAGTTCACAGGCAGCTTATTGAAAATAACGATATTTACGTGAGTATGGTTTCGCTATGGGAAGTTGCCTTGCTTTTACAAAAAAACAAACTAGCTACAAGTCTTTCTGCCGAAGAGTATCTAAATAGTTTAGTGCAACCTTCTTTTACTCTACTTAATCTTAAAATAAGTCAGTTTTCAACAGCTAACGAACTACCCGAGCATCACAAAGATCCTTTTGACCGTATTTTAATTGCACAAGCTATTGAAAACGACTTAACTCTACTAACCCAAGACGCTATTATCCCAAAATATCCTGTAAAAACAGCGTGGTGAAACGTATTTTTGCAGCGCCATTTATCTTTCTAATTAGGGTGTATCAATTTACAATATCCCCGCTATTGCCCGGTAGTTGTAGGCACGCTCCTACTTGCTCGCAATATGCAATAGAGGCCATTAAAATTTGGGGACTCTTAAAAGGTATGTGGTTAGGAATAAAAAGATTAAGTAAATGTCACCCTTGGGGCACCCATGGATATGACCCCGTACCTACCAAAAATAAAAACAAATCACATGAATAAATTTTTCTCTTTTTCATTGAGCGCGATGCTATGCGCAACAGCTATAGTAAGTTGCAACTCAAACCCTACAACCAGCGAAAGCAATACCACCCAACAAGATAGTTTGACTGCTTGGAAAGCTGATAGCCTGCGTTTGCCAAACGAAAAGCACTTAAAAAATGTGCGTATGCTAACCAACGGTGGTGATAATGCTGAAGCCTATTTTAGTTTTGACGGCAGTATGGCTGTTTTTCAAAGCAATTTTAATGGCTGGGATGTGGAGTGCGATCAAATCTTTTATTTTAACTTACAAGAAGATAACTTGATGAGTAAAGCGCCTAAGATGTTGAGCACGGGGAAAGGCCGCACCACTTGCAGTTATTTCTTAAAGGGAGATACAACTATTGTGTATGCAAGTACGCATTTAGGTGGTGATGCGTGTCCGCCTGAACCCAGCCGCGAAGAAGGTTATGTATGGCCTATTTATGAAAGCTTTGACATTTTTGTGGCTGGCCTCAACGGAAACGTAAAAATGCAACTAACCAACACTCCTGGCTATGATGCGGAGGCAACGGTTTCCCCAAAAGGCGATTTAATTGTTTTTACTTCTACCCGCTCGGGAGATTTAGAATTATGGACCATGAATATTGATGGTACAGATCAAAAGCAAGTTACCAATGGTTTGGGATATGATGGCGGTGCCTTCTTTTCACCGGACGGAACTAAATTGATTTTTAGAGCTTCGCGTCCACAAACGGAAGAAGAACAAACTGAGTACAAAGTTTTACTGGCTAAAGGTTTGGTAAAACCAACCAATATGGAGCTTTACGTGTGTAATGTAGATGGTTCTGATTTAAAGCAAATTACCATGTTGGGCAATGCGAATTGGGCACCGTTTTTTCACCCTAATGGAAATAAAGTGATTTTTAGTAGTAATCATACTTCGCAGCGTGGTTTTCCTTTTAATCTTTATATGATAAATACGGACGGAACAGGCTTAGAGCAAATCACTTTTGATGAAGCGTTTGACAGTTTCCCAATGTTTAGCCCTGATGGCACCAAACTAATTTTTAGCAGCAACCGCTTTAATGGTGGTAACCGCAATACAAATCTGTTTATTGCAGACTGGGTAGAATAAACCCTACTCTGTTACTGAATAACCAAAGGCGATGATACAAAAGTATTGTCGCCTTTGTAGTTTAATAGATAGGCTTCTGGCTTTAAATCAAGGTCAATTTTAGTTTTAGCTTGCACAACCTTTTGTTTATACCGTTTTTTACCCGTGCTATTGTACACACTCAAAACCCCCATTCCGTTACATCCATTTACTAAAAAAGTAAAACTTCCGTTAGATGGATTTGGATATACCTCTACTTGATTATGCATCAGGTTTTCATTTAAACCTGAGTTCGATTTTTATATAGCTGAATATGAGCATCTAAACTTCTTAAAGCCCCCCAGCCCCCGAAGGGGGAGTAGCGACACATGCAGCTAAACTCCCCCCTTCGGGGGTTGGGGGGCTCGCTTGTTGTTTTTGAGCTATTAAACCACTAGCTATCAGATTGATTTATTTTGGTATTAATCGAACTCAGGTTTTAAGCTAAAGCTTAGGTTGCAATCGCCATTAACTTCTGCACCTGTGCTATTAAATTGATTATATCCTACAGAATCATTATTACTGTAACACTCTAGCGTAATGTAAAATTCTGAGATATTAGGATAAGAATCCCAAAGTAATCCTTGTGCGCAGCCAATGCCTTCAATCCAAGGTGCTCCTCCATTGTCTAAATACAGTGCTCTGCGTTGCATTCCATTATACATTTGTGTATCTACCTGACTAACATAATGATAATTATTCCCCCAAGGATTAAACCCAACAGCTGTTTCTGTGTAAAATTGCTCTTTAAGCGTATCACCTTCAGATAAACCAAAATCGTATAAGAGCATTTCTGAGGCAGAATCTTTATCAATAAAATACCAACGGTCAGAATCAACTCTTAACCCACCTCTATACACAAAAAGAATTGTGCTACAATCCATTAAACTTACGTAAGTCTTTCCTCCTAAAAATGTATCAGAAACACTCGTGCAGTATTTAGTAGTTTTCTCCAATTGTTCCTGATGATGAGGTGTTCCTTGACGGATTATTATTTTAAAGCGGGCATTCACCCATTTACTGTTTTCCACATCAGCGTTGGTTTGCGCCAATACACAACCAGCAAATAAGAGTAGCATAGGGTAATACGGTTTCTCATAATAATTTGAATAGAAGTATGGACGATATAAAAATTCCGTTCACAACGTGCGTTAATAAATTTTAATACAGAAATTTTAGTATAATCATCAAAATACTATTTTTACTTATATGGTAAAACGTATTTTATACTTCAGTTTCGCACTTATCGCGCTAAGCGCTTGCGGGCCAAAAAAAGAGTTGACTGCAACAGAGCAACACCGCGAGCTTAAAAAACGAGGCGTTGTATTTGAACATGAAGACAGTAAAAAGAAAAAGGCGGAAGAACAAGCGGTTAAAAATATACCAAACCAAGCACCTATTTACGGCTATGCTATACGTAATAAAACGCTTTACACTTTTGTAAAAGATTGGGAAGGCACTCCTTATCGCTATGGTGGTAATTCTCAAGAAGGTGTTGATTGCTCCGGATTTGTGTGCCAAGCATACACCGAAGTATATAATTTACCTTTTATAAGCAGGCGTGCGGAAGATATGTTTAAGGAAGTAAAACCAATTAGCAAAGCTAATTTACAGGAGGGTGATTTGGTTTTTTTTAAGATTAATGGCCGTAGAATTGACCATGTAGGCGTTTACCTAAACGATGGAAAATTCGCGCACACCAGCTCCTCTAAAGGTGTAATGGTTAGCAACTTAAACGAGGATTATTACCTAAAAAGATTTCACAAAGGCGGGAGGAAGGAGAGTTAGGAGTTATTGGTTATTGGTTATTGGTTATTGGTTATTGGTTATTGGTTATTGGTTATTGGTTATTGGTTATTGGTTATTGGTTATTGGTTATTGGTTATTGGTTATTGGTTATTGGTTATTGGTTATTGGTTATTGGTTAAAAATAAAAAACTGAGATTCAATATTTGAACACATTATGGACTATATAAGTAGGCTTCAAGCTAATTCCTGTTCCAAACTATTGTAGTTCCTGGGTTAATGCTATAAGTATCTGTATAGCCACCTTTCACTTCTAAAATTTTATCTGCTGGACCAGTAGAAGGTAAGCTGCGTTCGCTTAGTGGTTCAGCATTTTTCTGAATGCTCACAATTTCGTTGTGCTTATTAATAAAAATAATATCCAAAGAAACATACGTATTTTTCATCCAAAAGCTTTGTGCACGCTCTTCTTTCCGCAGAAAAAGCATTCCCGTGTTTTCATCCATACGCTTGCGAAACATCATCCCATAATTTATTTCTTCATCCGTTTCGGCTAGTTCAATGTCCATACGTTTTAGCGTATCACCTTCTGCTCCAATAAAATACAAGTCACCCTCATCTTTAAACTTTGGTTCGTAGCCCGATGTGTTATCTCCATTTGATGTAGGCGTGGTTTTAATATCTTCATTGGCACTTGGTAAAAAGGTAAAAAGCAGCCAAATACTAAAAGCAATAAGCAATACAATAGCTAGTATGCTGCGCGTTTTTTTATTCATGTAATCTTCTTTTATGGGCTGTTAACACAAAATATAATCCAATTAAAACTAACGGAATACTTAACATTTGGCCAATATTTAATGCTTGCCCCTGCTCTCCTGATACTTGATTTTCCTTGGCAAACTCTATAGCAAACCTAAATCCGAAAAGCAACATTAAAAACAAACCAAAGATTAAACCTTGGCTAAGTGCAAATTTTCTAATTGTATAGATTTTAAATAATATAATGAAGATTAACAAGTACCCTAATGCTTCATACAATTGTGTAGGCGCCCTAGGCACACCTAATACTTTTACCGTGGCAAGGTTTTCTTGCGCTTCGCTCCAATTTACCTGAAAGTTTGCTGGGAATAGTATGTTCGTATTCTCCTTACTAAAGCTATTAATATAAGGTGCCACTCGGGTTACCAAAAGCCCTTCTGCTTGAGATTGTTTAGTTTCAGGTGTAAATTGCAACAGCATATTATACACCGGTAAACCCAAACTATCTGTTTCCAAAACTTCTTCCGTTAATTGATAATCGATAGTTTCAATGTTTTCAAAATTATCTAAAATATAACCCCGTGTAGGATCTGTAAAAACTGTTTGCATGGCAGAATTACCCATATCGCCATAAATCTCACTATTAAAATAATTTCCAATACGGATTAAACAGGCTGCCAGCGCCACGGTAATTACCAATCTATCAAGCATCCATAAAGGAGACTTTTTCAACACCTTTTTACTATAATAAATAATAGATAAAATAATGGCTATAGCCGCACCATGACTTGCCAAACCACCTTCCCAAACCTTTAGTATTTCAATAGGATGTTGCGAGTAATAATCCCACTGATAAAAAAATACATGACCTAAACGCGCGCCAATAATAGTACCTAAAACCGTGTAGGTAACCAAGCTATCTAGTTTTTCTTGCGCTACGCCTTCCTTTTCAAAAAAGCGCTTCATTATAAAATATCCAATTACAAAGCCGCTAGCAAATAATAAACTATAAAAGCGTAGCGTAATAAAGCCAAGGTCTAGGCCTTTGCTCATATCCCACGTAATGGTAAATAATTGGTGCATACTTTTAATTAAGCGGTGAATTTAATAAGTTCTCATGTTTTAAAGCGCTCTTATTTTATTTTTTGACGAGAAAGCGCTGTACCCGTTTAAAAAAAATAAGTATTGCTATTTTAAAGTAGATAAAAGCGCTTTGGCCTTTTGGTGCAAACTTTCATAAAATGGAAACCCTTTCAATTTTCCTACTTTATTTAAGGCCGTTTTTGCTTTCTGCTTCTCTCCCGTTTCTTTATACAAGGTGCCCAACTGCAAATATCCGTTGGCTAAAGCATAGCTACTCTCGGCATTACTAAAGGAAACTGCACTTTCAAAAGCTTTTATGGCTTCCAGTTTTTTATCCATTTCCTGATATACTCTACCCTTGCGATAATACAATTCTACCTTTTCATTTTCGCTAGGGCAACATTGCTGCACCGACTTTTCATTTAATACTGCCAAAGCCTTGGTGTACATAGCCGCATCAAAATATAGCCTCCCCTTTACCAAAGTAAAATTAAAACCTTCCTTCGCTTCTAAAAAAGCTTGCTTATCCGCGCCAAGCGAGGTATTTCCTTCGTTTAAAATTTTAATTCTATACCGTTCTACTTCCGTAGGATTTTCTGTTAAAATGTAATACCAACATAAATACCGGTAGGCCGATTTTTTATAAGGTTGATTATTTGCTCTACCTAAAAACTTAAGTAGGCTGGCTTTTGCAACATCAGGTTTATACGCTAGTGCATACTTGCCCTGCAGATAATCTAAATAATAAAAAGGTTTTTCATTGGGATACATTTTTCGATTTTGTAGTAATTCAACCGCATCTATGCCTTTTCCATCAGCATAATTCATTAAAGCTTGTAGGTATATTAAAAACCCATCTTTACCAAAATTTAAACCTAAACTTTTAGGACTAACTTCCTGACTACTAAATAATTGAAAATTTACAAAACTGTAAATAAAACCGTAGTAATTTCTTAAAAACTTAGTGTCTTCATTTGCCGTGGTGCGCCAATAGGCACTTTTGAGCATATTCATACCCTTATCTAAATCACCCGAAAGTCCAATTAAAGATGTTATTGATTGATACTCTTCTGGCAGGCTTCCTAATGCTGCTTGTAATACACCGAAAGATAAGTTGTTGGGTGGGAAATCAGGAAAGGCTTCATCATTATCTTCTAACAAGCCATAAGCTTGATTAAACTGCCAAAATCCCTTAAGGTTATTTTTAAATTTAGCGTGAAGTATTGCTAAAGCAACGCGTAACTCTCCTAAAAAAACATTGCGCCAAGGTTCTGTTTTAGGTAAATCTTCAATCTTAGCTAAGCGCGCTTCAATTTTTTCTAAACCACGTTCAAAACTCTCATCATCAGAATCTACAAACAATTCCATGGCCCACGTAGCGGCTTGAAAATAATCTACTGCACGGTTCTCCGGATTAGCCAAAGCTTCTTGCCGCAGCACTTCATTAGCTTTTGTAAAACGGTTTTGAATAATTAAATCAGGCACCTGTTTTAAAGGTGTTGTAAACTTTACTACTTGCCCAAAACTTGGCATAGCTGCAAGGTGCAAAAGGAGTACTAAAAAGATTTTTTTCATAGAGGGGTCATAAAAAAGGGGACAGTATGTCCCCTTTCAAATATTTCTAAAATGCGCTTATGATTTTGCTATTTTCTCAAAAAGCTTTTGCATTTTTTCTTCTTCTTCTTTTGCCAATTCAGCATCTACCAAAATTCTGCCAGAATGCTCATCAGTAATTACTTTTTTTCTGCCGGCAATTTCTAATTGACGTTGCGGTGGAATAGTAAAAAACGAGCCACCAGAGGCACCACGTTCTACTGCTACCACACCAAGTCCATTTTTTGCACTATTGCGAATACGTCTGTATCCGTTTAATAATCTATCTTCAATATCTTTTGCGTATTCATCAGATTTTTTCAGCAACTCTTCTTCTTCCTTTTGGGTTTCAGATAAAATGCTATCTAATTCTTTCTTTTTAAAATCAAGGTGATTTTTGCGCTCAGATAACCTTCCGCTTGAAGCGTTGATTACTTCTTTTTTGCTATCAATCTTAGATTTGTATTCTTTAATACGTTTTTCAGATAATTCGATTTCCAATTGCTGAAACTCCACTTCCTTAGAAAGTGCGTCAAACTCGCGGTTGTTACGCACGTTTTTCTGCTGCTCCTCGTAGCGAATTATTTTTTCTTCAGCATCTTTAATCAAGTTCTTTTTGCTCTTGATTTCTGCATCCAATTCTTCGATTTCTCCGGTAAACTTTGCTGCTCTTGTTTCCAAGCCTGCAATTTCATCTTCCAAATCTTCCACTTCTAAAGGCAACTCGCCTCTAATATTTCTAATTTTATCAATTCTTGAATCAATAAGTTGAAGATCGTAGAGTGCACGTAGCTTGTCTTCAACTGTAACTTCCTTAGCCATATAGCTTATAAGTAATTTATCGGGTTCGTATTTGTTTCCGCCAAAAGAACGGCAAAAGTAGTGAATTTTTCCTTTAGCATTTCGGCTAATAATTCTTTTGTGTATTGCTCATTTTCATAGTGCCCAATATCCGCTATAATCAAATCATTTTCGGCATCAAAAAATTGATGATACTTATAATCTGAAGTTACAAACACTTGTGCGCCAGAAGCTTTAGCTTGTGGCAGTAAGAAACTACCCGAGCCACCGCACCAAGCTACTTTATCTACATAGTCATGCGTAATAGCCGTATGCCGCACCACTCCACCAAACGTATCTTTAATAAATTTTAAAAAATCTAGCGTATAAACAGGTTCCTTCAACCTTCCCACCATTCCCGAGCCTATATTTTGATGTTCATTTTCTAGCTTATAAATATCATAGGCTACTTCCTCATACCTATGTGCTTCTTGCATTTCCTTTAACACTTTTTGCAGCGCATAATTTGGAACTAAAACTTCTAATCGTGTTTCTTGCGCAATGGTACGCTCACCTTTTTTACCAACCGTAGGGTTACTTTTTTCGCTTCCTCTAAAGCTACCCTCACCTGCCAACGCAAAGCTACATTCAGAGTATTCAGCAATGGAACCTGCACCGGCTGAATACATTACCTCCAAAACTTCTTGAGCATTATCTGTTGGCGCAAACACCACTAATTTATTTAATACTCCTTTTTTTGGTGCTAATACTTGTGGATTTTCAATGCCCAACTTTTGCGCTATTTTATCATTTACCCCTGCTTGAATATTATCTAAATTGGTATGTATCGCGTAAAGCGCCACATTATTTTTTATAGCTGAAATTACCGTGCGCTCTACATGTGTTTTTCCGGTTAGTGATTTTAAACCTCCAAAAATAATAGGATGATGCGCAATAATAAGTTCACAGTTTTTTTTCACCGCTTCTTCCACCACTGCTTCCGTCATATCTAAAGCAATAAGTACATTGGTAACTTCCACCCTGCTATCGCCAACTAAAAGCCCGCTATTATCATAACTTTCTTGTAGAGATTTTGGCGCTAACGTTTCTAAATAATTAGTGATATCTGAAATTTTCATAAGGCTAAGGTAAGCGGGAATGGGGAATTTAAAATTACGAATAGGGAAGAACGAATGAAACGGTACAGACATAAAATTGGATGGGGTTATCTCACCAAAACGAAGAGGCGTAAAACGTACGTAATAAACAGGCTGGCTATTAACCTGAGTTCGATTTTTATATAACTGAATAGGAGCATCTAAACTTCTTAAAGCCCCCCAGCCCCTACTGCTAAAGCAGCATTTTCAACGAAGGGGGAGTAGCGACACATGCAGCTAAACTCCCCCGCCTTGGCGGGGTTGGGGGGCTCGCTTGTTGTTTTTGAGCTATTTAACCACTAGCTATCAGATTGATTTATTTTGGTATTAATCGAACTCAGGCTATTAGGTGGGGCAGGTATCTGGAGTATAAATAAACTTAAAAATAGCGCTAAATCTTCCTTAAAAATTCCAACCGCACACCCTACTTTGGCCATTCATTACCACGCCAGAAAAAAATTTTGGCGTGGAAGTCTATTGTATGCCTATGGCAAATACAGCTATTTTGTACAAAGTATTGACTACTACAGTTTAAATTTTCCATCAAAAATTCCTGTCTATTCCCTTAAGTTTACTATTAAGCTACCGCAAGGTAAATCACGCAGAACAGCATCTTCAAACGTGTTTTTTTCTACCTTATAATCTTGCAGCGCAAAGTAATAATCATTGCAATCATTGTAGTATATTTCATATTCATAACGTATCGTGAGGGTATCTACATCATTGGGGTAACACACTAAAAAGGTAGTTTCGGTAAGTGTGGGGTCAAAGAAAAACGCACTTTTAAAGGAATAAGGTAAGGAGTCGGTATCTATAGTTTTGTTTACTAAATCAAAGTATTTTCCCTTACCCACCACCAATATAGAGTCGAAAGGATTGGGTGAAAAAGCCAAAATTTCAAAACGAATAGCATTGCAAAGCTCGGGACGACAGTAATTGCAGGAAGATAAAACTAAATAGCTACCCATTGCTAAAAGCAAGAAAGCGTAAGGTTTTACTCTTTTTAAATTTAACAACATAAAACATTTGATTAGCGTAATTATTTTCTGTTTACAGCAAATTGATACTTTATAGATATTGGCGTAAGTATAATGCCTATGTTTGAGGGTCTGGCCCTCATAGCTCCCACGCTGCCTACCATTACAAAAGGTTCTCTGTAAGTGGAAGGAAGCTCTGAAATTCCAATTTGAAAATAGGGTTCAAAGCGCCAATGCTCCGTTCCTATGGAGTAACCAAAGGCTACCGCTCCACTAAATAGCTGATAATCCGCATTAATTTCATCAATATAAGTTCCATATATATACGGGATTACAATGGGTTGGCGCACTTTTAAATCGTTGTAATAAACAGATAACTGAACGTAAAATCGAACAATACCCCAATCCTTATACCCTCTAGCAAATACCCCTACACTTAAGGTGCGGTCGTAATAATCATTTTTATCGGTGATTACCTTCTCGTAATATGATGGAAGATTATGATGATAATTGTTACGTAATAGTTCCACACCAAAAGCCAAGCTTCTTGATTTCTGCTCGCGCTCCAGCTGTATATGAACTAAATTGGGTGGCAGCCCCACGGTAGTATTTACTACATCATCAGGCACACTAAACGAAATTATTTGGCGCGCGCTAATGGAGTATGTTTACGCCATAGACAATGAGCAAATAGCACTAAACAAAACTGAAAACAATATAGAAGTGCAGGAAAAGTAGGGTTTCATAAGTCCATTAATTGTTTCTGTTCAAGATAACTTTAAACAAAAATATAAGCCCAAATGTAAGCCATAAAAAAACCCCTTCCGTTTCCGAAAGGGGTTTCTATACTTAAACTTGAAAAAACTTAGTTTTTCTCGTCTTCTTCCATTTGTTGTTTCAACTTACTCAAGGCATCCAAATCACCAAGCGTACTGCGCTCAGAGTTATTACTTTGGATAGTTTTAACCGCTTTGGCTGTAGCTTTCTTCTCAGCTTTTTGCTTTTCAGCAGCTACCGCACGGTGCAACTCAGTGTGAGATACTACCACTCTGCGACCTTCTTTGTTAAACTCAATTACTTTAAAGTCAGCAACATCACCGGCTTTAAGTTCAGTACCGTCTTCTTTTTGCATGTGGCGACCCGGCATATACGCTTCAACACCTATGTTTTCAAAAAGTACTTCTGCACCTTTATCTACAATACGCGCTACTTTACCTTCCAACACACTACCTTCTTCCATTAGCGTAGCATAAGTATCCCAAGGATTCTCTTCTACTTGCTTGTGTCCAAGGCTTAATCTGCGGTTTTCCACGTCAATTTCCAATACTACTGTTTCAAGTACGGCTCCAATTGAGGTAAACTCACTTGGGTGCTTCACTTTCTTAGTCCAGCTTAGGTCAGAAATATGAATTAAACCATCAATACCTTCTTCAAGCTCTACAAATACACCAAAGTTGGTGAAGTTGCGCACAGTTCCTTTATGTTTAGATTCTGCTGGGTATTTACTGGTAATATCCGTCCATGGATCAGGAGAAAGTTGTTTAATTCCTAAGCTCATCTTACGATCTTCACGATCTAGCGTAAGTACCATAGCTTCTACTTCATCTCCTACGTTTACAAAATCTTGCGCACTGCGTAAGTGTGTACTCCAGCTCATTTCACTTACGTGAATAAGACCTTCAACACCAGGGATTACTTCTACAAAAGCACCGTAGTCAGCAATAACTACTACTTTACCTTTTACTTTATCGCCTACGCTTAAGTTTTCATCAAGTGCATCCCAAGGATGCGCTTCCAATTGCTTAAGACCTAATTGAATACGTGTTTTATCCTCATCAAAATCAAGAATTACTACGTTTAATTTCTGATCAAGCTCCACCACCTCACTTGGGTGATTTATACGGCTCCAACTAAGGTCTGTAATGTGTACAAGACCATCAACACCTCCAAGATCAATAAACACACCGTAAGAAGTTACGTTTTTCACAACGCCTTCTAACACTTGTCCTTTCTCTAGCTTGCCAATGATTTCTTTTTTCTGTTCTTCAAGGTCAGCCTCAATAAGTGCTTTGTGCGATACTACCACGTTTTTAAACTCGTGGTTAATTTTCACAACCTTAAATTCCATTTTCTTATCTACATAAGCATCGTAATCGCGAATTGGCTTCACGTCAATTTGTGAACCAGGCAAGAATGCCTCAATTCCAAACACATCTACAATCATACCTCCTTTGGTACGACATTTTACATGTCCTTTTACGATTTCTTCGGTTTCGTGTGCTTCATTCACTCTATCCCATGCCTTAATAGCGCGGGCTTTACGGTGGCTAAGCACAAGTTGACCATCTTTGTCTTCTTGTTTATCTACCAACACTTCTACCTTATCACCAACGGCTAAATCAGGGTTGTAACGAAATTCGTTTAACGAAATAACGCCTTCTGATTTGTAGTCGATGTCAACAATAGCTTCACGATCAGTAAGGTTGATTACCGTACCTTCAATAATGCTATGCTCATCAATAGTGGTGATGGTTTCTTCATAAAGTTTGGTAAGTTCGGCACGTTGTGCTTTTGAGCGACTTTTCAATCCGTGCTCAAATTCTTCCCAATCAAACTCTAAGCTTTCCTCTTCTTCTGTAACGGGTGCAACTTCTACCGGCTCAGCTGTTGCTGCTTCGGCTTTCTCGTTTACCTGTACTTCTGTTGGGTTGGTTTTTTCACCTTCTTGCGGCACTTCTTCCGCTTTCACTTCAGCTGCAGGCTCTGGGCTTACATCTGCTTTAGTGGCTTCGGTGGCTACTTCCGTAGTTTCACCTTCATCACGCTTAGCTTGAGTGGCCGATTTTTCATTGGCTAATTCACCAGCGCTAGATTTTTCAGCTTTAGTTTTTGCTGCTTCAGCAATTTCTGTGGCTTCTTCTTTTACTTCTTTAGAAGTATTTGTGGTGGCTTCGGTGGTTTTTTCAACCTTTTCTTCAGCCGGTTTTTTTGTTTCTTCTGACATGCAGAACTCGTTTGTATTTCAACTCCCGTAAGGACTTTAAGAAAGTAAGAATTGAAAGATATTTAAATAACTGATTTTCAAAACCCTTAGGCGCGCCTTACGCTTCACATTTAAGGGGGCGCAAAAGTAAGATTATTTGCTCAAATAACAAAAGAGAAAAAAGAATTAAAAATGAAGTTTATACTATACTTAAACAACTTTAATTCCCCTCTCTCCGTCCATTTTACGAAATGTAATATCAACCTGTACTAAAATTTTTATACTATCTGTAGTTCTAGATAGCCAAATTTAAAAAAGCGCGTATGAAAGCCGGATATTATAGTTAGTGCCTAACGCAGAGCCGCTGGAGTAAATACCGCTAGGGACATTTAACAAGGGATCGAACTCAGATTGTAAAAAGGTGACCGCTTGAACCGAATTACCATAAACCACAAGTGCATTTACGCTAAGTCTAAAGCGTGCTGATATCCAATATTCAAAGTTTAAAGATACTCCCGTTTGGTACGCACCTGTAAATATGCTTTCTTCAAAATTTGAGGTTTCTAAACCTAATGCCCCATAAAATTCAGTTTCCAAAGCCGTTCTGGTATTAGGAAACCATCCGAAAGTGTAAAATGAATTTAAACCGGTAGTTGGGGTAATAGGTGCATTATTTTGAGCATTGAAAGAGGTATCTAAATTTCCATTTGCGCCTACATAAACTGCTGCACCCCAATCTTTTTGCCATACCACACTTACTGGGTTTTGATTAATATAAGAAACAAAAATATGCGCAGATGCAGTATGACTTTCAAATGCTCTTATATCTTCTGTTACACTATCGTTAAAGGTACGTTTAGAGGATTGAAAAGATCTGCTATAAACAGTATTTAATCCGGTTTCCCACCTAGAACCGTTACCACGCGTGAAAGAATTGGCAAATAACCATACATCCGCAAGTTGAGCAAAGTACACCATATCTGTTTCTGAAATAGTATTACTACTACGTAAAACCGAATCTATTTGCTCTAGCTGAAAAATAGTTCTAAAACGTGAATCAAAGAACCGCGTATTAGCAATTTCCATCATTTTGGTAGCCAAACTATCAATATTAGCTTGATTTGGTATGGTGGCTATTCTATCTTTTCGATACAGTAAATTGTAAGTATCATACGCCAACCTAGCGTAGCGCACAGGTTCTACCCTACCTTTTCCATAAGTTAGATAAAGCTGCGCGTTAGTAGTATGGTCATTAATCTTTCCATCACCTTCCTGCCCATTGTTAGTAGCATTGAATGTATTATACCGCGTATCCTGAAACACATTAGAATGAATACCCAAAAAACTGCCGTAACGGTTAGCATAATAAAATCTATTTTCTGAACTGCCTTCCAAAAGTAAATTACCATTCATACTATTTGATGTAGCTACCCCTTGAAATCCTTCACCCTTACCCTTATTAAAACCGCCTGCAAAAATCCCTCTAATCCGTTGATTACCTATATAGTTATCGATATTTTTAAAGCTGAAGTACGATGCGTTAAGACTAATACTATTACGAGAATTAACTGAAGTTTGCTTTAATGAACTTGTGTTGGAACCTGATAAAGTAGTGCTTAAATTAAGTCCTTGAAAGCGTATATCTGGACTTTTAAAGCGTTTTAACGTATAGGGAAATTGAGCCGAAACCAAATTGCAAAACAAAATCAAAGCGAATAGCAGTTTAGCGGTTTTCAAGGTAATTAGTTTTTAAAAGATTGAAACAAATGTACTGATAAAACTAAGTAAACTAAACAGGTCTATTTAAAAACAAAACCCCGAGCAAATGCTCAGGGTTTAAAACATTTACTAAAAAAATATTACTTCTTACCAGCAAATTTTTCTTTTAACAATTCGGTAGTAGTACTGCCCGGTCTTTCTAATGGGAAGCCTAAAGCTCTATCCCAAATTAATCCCGAAAGGGTACCCAAGGCACGCGAAACACCAAATAACACGGTGTAAAAATCATATTGGGTAAGTCCGTAATGCATAAGCAATTGCCCACTGTGCGCATCTACGTTTGGCCATGGGTTTTTCACTTTTCCGGTAGATTGTAATATTTCTGGCACTACTTCATACACACGGCTAATAATTTGAAATAAATCATCATGCGGCATGTGCTTTAAAGCAAATTCGCGCTGTGCAGTATAACGAGGATCGGTTTTGCGCAATACTGCATGACCGAAACCCGGTACCACTTTTCCATCGTTTAAAGTCTTCTTTACGTAGGTAGCAATTTGCTCTTTACTTGGCAAGCCTCCACCCAATTCATCACGCATACCCAATGTCCAGCGTATTACTTCTTGATTTGCTAAACCATGCAGTGGGCCTGCTAAACCATTCATACCTGCTGCAAAAGCTTGGTAACTATCGCTTAATGCAGAACCTACTAAATGCACGGTGTGTGCAGAAACATTTCCTCCTTCATGATCCGCATGAATGGTCATATACAAACGTAAAAGTTCTCTAAACTCTTCGTTTTCAAAACCTAACATGTGCGCAAAGTTACCTGCCCAATCAAGTTTGCTATCTGGCTCAATATGTACACCATTATGGTACATTCTACGATAAATATAGGCAGCAATGCGCGGTAAACGCGCAATCAGGTTCATCGCATCTTCATACGTTGGCACCCAATATTCTTCCTTACTTATACCGCTTCTGTATGCTTTTTGAAACTCACTTTCAGTACGCAAGGCCATTATTGCTGATACAAACTGCGTCATAGGATGCGTGGTCATTGGCAAAGCATCAATAACTTTAAATACGTGTGGTGGTATAGCAGATCTACGAATCCAGTTATTACTTACTCTTCTTACCGTATCATCATCTGGCAATTCATTATATAACATTAAGTAAAATATACCCTCAGGTAATGGTTGATCACCCCCTGGGTATTTTGGTAATTTTTCCTGTAATTCCGGTATGCTATAACCTCTAAAACGAATGCCTTCTGCCGGATCTAACTTTGATGTTTCGCAAATAAGTGCAAGCATGCCGCGCATACCTCCGTATAGTTGACTCACTTTAATTTCGCCTAATACTTCATCGCCATGAGCGGCAATAAAATCCTTTACCTCTTTTCTGGTTGGATCTACTTTAGTTGCAAAATGATCTCTTAATCTTTCCATTTTTCCTCTTGTCTTTTTCTTGGTTGTTATTTTAAATACTTAAAATCTAGTCCTATATATTTTGAAGTATCTTGAAGTTCTTCTTCTATTCTTAAAAGTTGGTTATACTTAGCCATTCTATCACTACGTGATGCAGAACCCGTTTTTATTTGCCCAGTGTTTAGCGCTACCGCTAAATCTGCAATTGTACTGTCTTCTGTTTCACCACTTCTATGACTCATTACGCAGGTATATCCTGCATTTTGCGCCATTTGTACCGTATTAATTGTTTCTGTTAAAGTACCAATTTGATTTACTTTAATAAGAACCGAATTTGCAATGCCTTGTTCAATGCCACGTCCAACTCTTTCTACATTTGTTACAAATAAATCATCACCTACCAATTGTACTTTATTACCAATGGCTTCGGTTAGTTTTTTCCACCCATCCCAATCATCTTCATCCAGTCCGTCTTCAATAGAAATAATTGGATATTTTTCGCTCCAATCCTTCCAATAGGCCACCATTTCATCGGAGGTTAATTTACGACCATCCGACTTACGAAACTCATAAACTTTCTCTTCTTTGTTATAAAATTCTGAAGCTGCGGCATCCATGGCAATAAATACATCTTTACCGGCTTTATAACCAGCCTTCTCAATAGCCATTATCACTATTTCAATAGCTTCTTCATTTGATTTTATGTTGGGAGCAAAACCGCCTTCATCGCCTACATTGGTGCTATATCCTTTGTCTTTTAGCACCTTTTTTAAGTGGTGAAAAATTTCAGTGCCCATACGCAAGCCTTCACCGAAAGACTTTGCTCCAAAAGGCATCACCATAAATTCCTGAAAATCAATAGAATTATCCGCATGTGAACCACCATTTAAAATATTCATCATAGGCACAGGAAGCGTGCGTGCATTTACACCACCAATGTAGTTGTAAATACTTTGCCCAGTGCTTGCTGCTGCGGCACGAGCTACTGCCAAAGAAACACCTAAAATTGCATTTGCACCTAAGTTTGCTTTGTTAGAAGATCCATCAAGATTAATCATGTGTTGATCAATACCTACTTGGTCGGTAACATCAAAGCCAACAATTTCTTCGGCCAGCACTTCATTTACATTATTTACGGCACGTAAAACACCTTTGCCTAAAAAGGAAGCCGCATCGTTATCACGCAATTCCACTGCTTCATAAGCTCCGGTAGAAGCTCCGCTAGGAACAGCCGCCCTGCCCATGTGCCCTGTGTTTGTAAAAATATCTACTTCTATGGTTGGGTTTCCCCTACTGTCTAAAATTTGGCGTGCGTGTACGCCTGAAATAATTGCCATTACTTATTGTTTTTCATTAGTTGGATAAAATCGTCAAAAAGGTATGCTGAATCATGTGGTCCCGGATATGCTTCCGGATGATACTGCACACAAAATACCGGTTTATTTTTGAGCTTTATACCTGCTACAGTACCGTCATTAATATGCTCATGTGTTAATTCTATTCCTTTAGCTGCCTCAACATCCTCTTTACGCACCACAAAACCATGATTTTGCGTAGTAATTTCTCCCTTACCGGTAAGTAAATTTTTTACAGGATGATTAATACCACGGTGGCCATTAAACATTTTATACGTTTTAAGCCCCTCTGCCAATGCTATAAGCTGATGCCCCATGCAAATACCAAAAACAGGTTTACCACTATCAATTATTTCTTTTACCAGCTTAATTGTTTCGGTCATCGCAGCAGGATCACCAGGGCCGTTAGAAATAAATATTCCATCAGGTTTCCATGCTAGCATTTCTTTTAACGAGCTCGTCATAGGAAACACTTTCATAAAAGCGCCCCTTTCCTCAAAATTTCTTAAAATATTACGTTTTATACCTAAATCTAAAACAGCAATGCGCATTCCGCCTTCCTTTTCTTCTCCTACATGATAGGCATCTTTGGTAGAAACCTTAGATGACAATTCCAACCCTTCCATGGATGGTACCTCAGATAACTTTTTTCTCAATAAATCAATATCCGCAGTTTCAGTACTTACAATAGCATTCATGGCACCTTTATCTCTTATGTGCATCACCACGGCTCTGGTATCTACATCAGATATTGCTACTTTATGCTGCTCTTTAAAGTAACTTAACAAAGTACCATCGCCACCATAGCGGCTAGCTACTTGACTAAAATTACGGCATATTAGTCCCGCAATTTTTATTGATTCAGATTCTACCTCTTCGTCCTTTACTCCATAATTACCAATGTGAGCGGTGGTGGTTACCATCATTTGACCATAGTAACTTGGGTCAGTAAAAATTTCTTGATATCCGGTCATTCCTGTATTAAAGCAAATTTCTCCGGTGGCCGTTCCTTCTAATCCCACACTTTTACCCCAAAACAAAGTGCCGTCTTCTAAAATTAATACGGCTGGTTTTTTTGATGTATATACCATTTTTATTTTCGTTAACTTTTTGCAAAAAAAAAGGATAAGAACCAAAAGCTCTTATCCTTTATAAAAAAATATTATACTAAATTTCTATGCTTCACCCTCTTTCTTAGCTTCATCATTACCTTCCTTAGGTGCTTCATCAGCGGCCTTTGCTTCCGCTTGGGTTGCTTTAGCTTCAGCCGTAGTTTTAGTATTATCTGCATCAGCAGATTTTGAGCTACCACCTCTGCGGCTTCTTCTCGTTTTAGTTTTAGCTGCATCTTTATCATTGGTGTACACTTCATTGAAGTCAACCAATTCAATCATTGCCATTTCTGCGTTATCACCTAAACGATTTCCCGTTTTAATGATTCGCGTGTATCCACCTGGTCTATCTGCCACCTTTGCAGAAACTTCTCTAAAAAGTTCTGTTACTGCATATTTATTCTTCAAATGGCTAAATACAATTCTTCTACTATGCGTAGTATCATCTTTACTCTTGGTAATAAGCGGCTCCACAAAGTTTTTTAAAGCTTTAGCTTTAGCAACCGTAGTGTTAATACGCTTATGCTCAATAAGTGAACATGCCATATTGGAAAGCATGGCCTTACGGTGAGATGCTGTACGACCTAGGTGATTAAATTTCTTTCCGTGTCTCATCTATATTATTCCTTGTCCAATTTATATTTCGCGATGTCCATACCGAAGTGCAGACCTTTATTCTCAACTAGTTCGTCTAACTCTGTAAGCGATTTTTTTCCAAAGTTTCTAAACTTCATTAAATCACTTTTAGTAAATGTTACTAAATCTCCTAAGGTATCTACTTCTGCTGCTTTCAAACAATTTAAAGCACGTACAGATAAATCCATATCTACCAACTTAGTTTTAAGCAACTGACGCATGTGAAGAATTTCTTCATCATAATTGTCCGTTTCCGTAGTCTTGCTGTCTTCCAAAGCAATTTTTTCATCACTCACCAACATAAAGTGGTGAATTAAGATTTTTGCTGCTTCGGTTAACGCTTTCTTAGGATGCACGCTACCATCGGTTTGAATATCTAAGATTAACTTTTCGTAGTCAGTCTTTTGTTCAACACGATAGTTTTCTATGCTATACTTTACGTTTTTGATTGGTGTGTAAATAGAGTCTATAGAAATAGTTCCTATGCTTGCACCGCTTTTCTTGTTTTCGTCTGCAGCTACATAACCACGACCTTTTTCAATAACCAATTCCATCTCAAGCTTTACTGAGCTATCCATGTTGCAGATTACTAAATCGGGATTCAAAACCTGAAAGCCGGAAACATATTGACCTAAATCAGCAGCAGTAACTTTATCAGTACCGCTAATGCTTACATTAATACGCTCTTCATCCTGCTCTTCAATTTGTCTTTTAAAACGAACTTGTTTTAGGTTGAGAATTATTTCAGTTACATCTTCTACCACACCTTTGATGGTAGAAAATTCATGTTCCACACCTTCTATTTTAACGGAAGTAAAGGCAAATCCCTCTAAAGAGGAAAGTAACACTCTACGTAACGCATTTCCAACGGTAAGACCATAACCAGGTTCAAGAGGTCTAAACTCAAATTGACCCTCAGTCTCATTGGCGTGATTCATGATCACTTGATCCGGCTTTTGGAAGTTTAATATTGCCATAGCAAAAATTAAAGTTTGTTAAATTATTACTTAGAGTACAATTCCACGATTAACTGTTCCTTGATATTCTCTGGGATTTGTCCTCTCAAAGGATTGCTTAGAAATTTTCCACTTTTAGATGAATCATTCCATTCCAACCATTCATACTGATCTTTTCTGGCTGCTAACGAATTTGTAACAGCCTCTATTGATTTCGATTTTTCACGTACTCCTATAACATCACCTTCTTTAACTGTGTAAGAAGGAATGTTTAACACATCACCATTAACAGTAACATGGCGGTGTCCTACTAATTGGCGTGCACCGCTGCGTGTAGGAGCAATACCTAAACGAAATACCACATTATCTAAACGAGCTTCACATAATTGAAGTAACACTTCACCAGTAATACCCTTAGCGCGTGATGCTTTATCAAACATGTTAGCAAACTGACGCTCTAATATACCGTAAGTATATTTTGCCTTTTGCTTCTCAGCAAGTTGGATAGCGTACTCCGATTTTTTTCCTCTTCTGCGCGAAGTACCGTGCATTCCCGGAGGATAGTTCTTCTTTTCAAAAGCTTTGTCCGGTCCAAAAATCGGATCTCCAAACTTTCTAGCTATTTTGGACTTTGGTCCTGTATATCTTGCCATTGCGTTAGCTTTCTAATATTCTAAATTATACTCTTCTTCTCTTAGGAGGACGACAGCCATTGTGTGGCATTGGCGTTACATCAACTATTTCTGTAACCTCTACTCCTGTATTGTGAATAGATCTAATAGCAGACTCACGACCGTTTCCGGGACCTTTTACGTAAACCTTAACTTTTCTAAGACCTAACTCGCTTGCTTTTGTAGCACAATCTTCAGCTGCCATTTGAGCAGCGTAAGGTGTGTTTTTCTTTGAGCCTCTAAAACCCATTTTACCGGCTGAAGACCAAGATACCACCTGCCCTTTAGTGTTGGTTAACGAGATTATGATGTTGTTAAAAGTGGCGTTGATGTGTGCCTCTCCGACAGCCTCAACGATTACTTTTCTCTTTTTGGTTGCTTTACCTGATGCTTTCTTTGCCATTACTTAGCTAAATTACTTAGTTGCTTTTTTCTTGTTAGCAACAGTTTTACGTTTTCCTTTACGTGTACGTGAATTGTTCTTAGTACGTTGTCCTCGCAAGGGAAGCCCACTACGATGACGAATGCCTCGGTAACAACCAATATCCATCAAACGCTTAATATTAGTTGAAACTTCAGAGCGTAACTCACCCTCTACTTTATAGTCTTCACCAATAAGCTCACGAATTTTAGAAACCTCATCGTCACTCCAGTCATCAACTTTAGTATCCTGACTTACTTCAGCACGACCTAAAATCTCCTCTGAGCGACTTCTCCCGATACCGAAAACGTAAGTAAGTGCAATTACGCCTCGCTTATTCTTAGGTAGATCTACACCAGCAATCCTCGCCATAAAAAATCTATTATAATATTATCCTTGTCTTTGTTTAAACTTTGGGTTCTTTTTGTTTATCACATAAAGTTTCCCATTTCTACGCACGATTTTACAATCTGCGCTCCTCTTCTTAATTGAAGCTCTTACCTTCATATCTATTAGTATCTATAGGTTATTCTTCCTTTTGTTAAATCATAAGGCGACATTTCCAACTTTACCTTATCACCAGGTAACAACTTAATGTAATTCATTCTCATTTTACCTGAAATATGCGCTGTGATAGTATGACCGTTCTCTAACTCAACCCTAAACATTGCGTTTGACAAAGCTTCTGTTATTGAACCATCTTGTTCTATTGCCGATTGTTTCGCCATTTATATAAACTAAATCTCTTTTTTAAATTGCACTTGTTGCACGTCCCTTCAACTTGCCACTTTTCATTAAACCATCATAATGCCTGTTTAACAAGTAGCTCTCTATTTGTTGTAGTGTATCTAATACCACCCCTACCATAATCAACAAACTAGTACCTCCATAAAAGTAAGCAAAGGCTGTATTTACACCTGCTATCATAGCAAAGGCAGGTAAAATAGCCAACAATGCTAAGAATATGGAACCCGGTAAAGTTATTCTACTTAAAACTGTATCTAAAAACTCAGCGGTTGATTTACCCGGTTTAATACCTGGGACAAAACCTCCATTTCTCTTCAAATCTTCAGCCATTTGGTTTGTATTCACCTGTATAGCTGTATAAAAATAGGTGAAAAGTATAATTAGAATTGCAAAAACCAAATTATACGCCCAACCTTGAATATCACTAAAAGCAGCCGCAATAAAACCTGCACTACCGTCTTGCAAACCTGAATAAGAAAGTACCGTTACTGGAATTAACATTATTGCTTGCGCAAAGATAATAGGCATAACTCCAGCAGCATTAACCTTTAAAGGAATATATTGACGTGCACTACCTCCTGCAAAAGTTCTGCCTCCAGTAGTACGCTTTGCATACTGTACTGGTATTTTTCTTACTGCTTGTACTAAAGCTACTGAAAGCAATATAACAATGTACAGCACCGCTATTTCAATAATAAATAAAACAATACCGCCACCTTCACCAACTTTAGACGCCAATTCTTGTAAGAACGCCTGCGGTAAACTAGCAATAATACCCACCATAATTAAGAGTGAAATACCATTACCAATTCCTTTATCAGTAATACGCTCTCCCAACCACATAGCGAAAATTGTACCTGCTACTAAAACCACAATACTTGTAACCCAAAACAAACCTGGATCCATAGTAATGGCCACATTTTGCTGAAACAAGTTAGCAATATAACCAGGAGCCTGTGCCGCAGTAATGGCAATAGTAAGAAAGCGTGTAATTTGATTTACTTTCCTTCTACCACTTTCGCCTTCCTTCTGCATTTTTTGAATACTAGGAACAGCCATACCCAATAACTGAATCACAATGGAAGCAGATATGTAAGGCATAATACCTAAGGCTAAGATGGAAGCATTTGCAAAAGCACCTCCCGTAAAGGCATTAAGAATACCTAAAATACCACCGTCTGCCTGATTCCGTAAATCAGTTAAACTAGTAGTATCAATACCCGGTAACACTACGTTAGAACCAAGGCGATATACAAAAAGAAGACCTAGCGTCAAGAGAATTTTTTCTCTTAACTCTTCAATCTTCCAAATATTCTTAATCGTTTCAATAAAACGCTTCATCTATAGTTTCTTAGAGAGTTTTTACCTCACCACCTGCCGCCTCAATAGCTGCCTGTGCTGTTTTTGAAAATTTGTGTGCCTCAATACTAAGTTTAGCTTTTAATTCACCTCTACCTAATACTTTAACAAGGTCTTTTCTTCCAACCAAACCGTTGTTACGTAAATCCTCTACTGATACAGTATCTTTAATTTTTCCACCGTCAACCAATGCCTGAATTGAATCAATATTAATCCCTGTATATTCTACACGATTGATATTAGTAAAACCAAACTTCGGTACTCTACGCTGCAAAGGCATTTGACCACCTTCAAAACCAATTTTTGACTTATAACCACTACGTGACTTTGCCCCTTTATGACCACGTGTAGCAGTTCCGCCTTTACCCGAACCTTGGCCACGACCAACACGTTTGCTAGTGCCTGTGGATCCTTCTGCCGGTTTAATATTATGTAAGCCCATCTTCTAAATCTTTTTTAAACAGGTGTATTATTTTACTTCTTCAACCTCAATAAGGTGGGCAACTGTTCTTACCATACCTTTAATTTGAGGAGTATCCTCATGTTCTACAACATGATTAATTTTTCTAAGACCCAACGCTTGTAAGGTTCTTTTTTGATTTTCTGGACGCTTAATCTTGCTGCGAACCTGCTTTATTCTTAATGTAGCCATCAGACTAATGTATTATCCGTTAAAAACTTTATCCACTGTAATTCCACGTGTTTTAGCAATTGCGCCTGCATCACGCATTTTCAATAAGCAATCAAATGTAGCTTTTACCACGTTGTGAGGGTTACTAGAACCTTTAGATTTTGCCAAAACATCATGCACACCTAAACTTTCCAATACTGCACGCATTGCACCACCAGCTATAACACCCGTACCATTTGCAGCTGGGCGCAAAAATACTCTTGCTCCACCAAACTTACCGCTTTCAGGATGCGGAATAGAACTCTTTACAAGTGGAATACGTACTAAGTTTTTCTTAGCATCTTCAATTCCTTTTTGAATGGCCTCAGAAACCTCTTTAGATTTACCTAAACCATGCCCCACAACACCTTTTTCATCACCTACAACAACGATTGCAGAAAAACCAAATGTTCTACCACCCTTTGTCACTTTAGTTACACGGTTTACTCCTACTAATTTATCAGTAAGTTCCAAACCGCTTGGCTTTACTCTTGTTACGTTTTTGTGTCCTTTAATCATGACTTCTTAAAATTTTAATCCACCTTCTCGTGCACCTTCAGCGAAAGCTTTTACACGACCATGATACAAATAACCACCACGATCAAAAGCAACAACCTCTATACCAGCTTCCTTAGCTTTTTTAGCTAAAGCCGAACCTACTGTTTTGGCTACATCAGTTTTTGACCCTGATTTATCCATACCTTTATCTAGCGATGAAGCTGAAGTAATTGTAACTCCGGTAAGGTCGTTAATGATTTGTCCGTAAATTTCATTGTTGCTGCGATATACCGCAAACCTTGGACTTTCAGCTGTACCAGTGATAGATTTTCTAACCCTTTTTCTGATACGTGACCTTCTTTCTGTTTTAGTAAGTGCCATATCTTATTATTTACCTGCTGTTTTACCAGCTTTTCTTCTAATGTATTCTCCCACAAAACGCACACCTTTTCCTTTGTAAGGTTCCGGTTTTCTTAGCGACCTGATTTTAGCAGCTACCATGCCAATTAATTGCTTGTCATGACTAGTTAAGATAATAGTTGGATTCTTACCTTTTTCGGCAATCGCTTCCACCTTAACTTCTGAAGGAACTTCAAAAAGGATGTTATGCGAATAACCTAAAGCCAAATCCAATTTTTGACCTTGACCCTGTACTCTATAGCCCACACCAATAAGTTCTAACTTCTTAGTCCAGCCGGTACTTACGCCCAACACCATATTATTTAACAAAGCACGATATAATCCGTGGTCTGCCTTTGTTTGTTTCTCCTCATTCTTACGACTAACCGTAAGAACACTACCATCAAGAGTAACTTCTAAACTATCAGAAAGTGTTTCTGATAACTCACCAAGTTTACCTTTTACGGTAACATCTGAACCTTTTATGGTGATGTTAACGCCATCTGGTACATTAATAATTGCTTTTCCTACTCTAGACATTTTAACTAATCTTAAATGCTATTAATAAATGTAGCACAGTACTTCACCACCTATGTTTTCCTTACGCGCCATTTTGTCCGTCATTAACCCTTGAGAGGTTGAAATGATAGCGATACCTAAACCGTTAATTACGCGTGGCAGTGTGCTGCTTCCACTATATTTTCTTAAACCCGGCTTGCTTACACGTTCTAATGAACGAATGGCAGGCTCGCTGGTGATACGATCATATTTTAGAGCAATCTTAATAGAACCCTGAGGCCCCTTTTCTTCATACTTATAATTAAGTATATAACCTTGCTCATGTAAAATACGCGTCATATCACGCTTTATGCCTGATGCAGGTATTTCTACTACTTTATGACCGGCAAGTATTGCATTGCGCACACGGGTCAAAAAATCTGCTATTGGATCTGTTACCATAATCTTCTTAAATTACCAGCTAGCTTTTTTCACTCCTGGGATTAGCCCATTAAGGGCCATTTCTCTAAATGTTACCCTTGAAAGACCAAATTGTCTCATGTAGCCACGAGGACGTCCGGTTAGTTTACATCTGTTGTGTAAACGAATCGGTGATGCATTCTTAGGTAATTTTTGTAATGCTTCATAATCACCTGCTGCCTTTAACGCAGCACGCTTTTCAGCATACTTTTCTACCACTGCTTGACGCTTTACCTCACGCGCCTTCATTGATTCTTTAGCCATTCTTACTTCTTAAAAGGTATTCCAAAATTCTTTAAAAGTGCTTTTGCTTCCTTATCGGTATTAGCCGATGTAACAAAAGATATATCCATACCGGTTATACGGTTTGTCTTGTCAATATCAATTTCAGGGAAAATAATTTGCTCAGTAATACCAAGGTTATAATTTCCTCTGCCATCAAAGCCACTACCCTTAATTCCGTTAAAATCACGGATACGTGGTAATGAACTCCAAATTAAACGCTCCAAAAACTCATACATACGTTCTCCTCTCAAAGTTACACGAGCGCCAACCGGCATTCCCTTACGTAATTTGAAATTAGAAATATCTTTCTTAGACATGGTTGCAACCGCCTTTTGGCCAGCAATACGTGTCATTTCATCAACTGCATATTCAATAAGCTTTTTATCAGCCGTAGCTTCACCAACTCCTTGTGCAAGACAAATTTTTTGAAGACGCGGAATTTCCATTACGTTCTTGTAACCAAACTCCTCTTTTAGTGCAGGAACAACTTCATCCCTATACTTTTTCTTTAATGTAGGTTCGTAACTCATTACTTAATTATTTCTTGAGTTTTTTTAGAATACCTTACCAACTTACCGTTGTCATCAAGCTTTCTACCCACTCGGCTAGCCTGTCCACCAGCATCGGTGTACATAAGCTTACTTAAGTGCATAGGAGCTTCCATTTCAACAATACCTCCTTGCGGATTAGTTGCGTCAGGCTTCTTATGTTTTTTAACTACGTTGATACCTTCTACCAACGCTTTCTTTTCATTAGGCATCATCTTAATAACCGTACCCGTTTTACCCTTATAGGTGCCACTTAAAACCGTTACTGTATCGCCTTTTTTGATATGAAACTTTGCCATTATCAATTTCTCTTTTAAAGTACCTCTGGTGCCAGAGAAACAATTTTCATAAACTGTCTGTCACGTAATTCTCTTGATACCGGACCAAAAACACGTGTACCTCTCATTTCTCCTTGTGCATTTAATAAAACACAAGCGTTATCATCAAATCTGATATACGATCCGTCTGCTCTGCGTACTTCTTTTTTGGTGCGTACTACTACTGCAGTAGAAACCTGACCTTTTTTTACCGTACCAGAAGGAGTAGATTCTTTTACAGAAACTACAATCTTATCGCCTACAGATGCGTATCTGCGTTTAGTACCTCCTAATACACGAATACAAAGAACTTCCTTTGCACCAGTATTATCAGCTACTCTTAGTCTTGATTCTTGTTGTAACATCTTACTTAGCTCTTTCTAAAATTTCTACTAAACGCCAATTCTTAGTTTTACTAAGCGGACGCGTTTCCATAATGCGCACGGTGTCACCAATGTTACAATCGTTTTGCTCATCATGGGCGTGAAACTTTTTAGTAAGCTTAATAAACTTACCGTACATCTCATGCTTCTTCTTACGTTCAACGCTTACTACAATGGATTTATCCATTTTGTTACTGGTAACTAAACCAACGCGTTCTTTTCTTAAGTTTCTAGTGTTTTCCATCTTCTTTAGACAAGCAATTACTTATTCTCACTATTTTTACGTGCACGTAACTCTGTACTCATGCGCGCTATATCTCTTCTACTGGCCTTAAGTATCACCGGATTTTCAAGGGGTGAAATACTATGCGCCATTTTAGTTTTGGCATAACCTACCTTCTCTACTTGGATTTTATCCTGAAGTTCTTGGGTGGTCATTTCCTTTATTTCTGATGCTTTCATTGCCTATACTCTTATTATGCTCCTACGTAATCTCTACGTACAATAAATTTCGTTTTTACCGGTAACTTTTGAGCCGCAAGCCTTAAAGCTTCAGCAGCAACCTCTTGGCTTACACCGTCAAGTTCAAAAATAATGCGTCCCGGTTTTACAACCGCTACCCAATGGTCTAACGCCCCTTTACCTTTACCCATCCTTACTTCGGCTGGCTTACTGGTAATCGGTTTGTCTGGGAAAATTCTAATCCAAAGCTGACCCTCTCTTTTCATAAAGCGAGTGGCTGCAATACGCGCGGCTTCTATTTGACGCGAAGTGATAAAAACTTCGTCCATTGCCTTTATACCAAAACTTCCGAAAGCAATTTGAGAACCACGTAGTGCGTTTCCCTTCATTCTTCCTTTAAAAGTCTTTCTGTGTTTAGTCTTTTTTGGCTGTAACATGCTATTAGCTCTTTATACAGTATCTTCTATTACTTTCTTCTTCCTCGTGCCGCACCACCGCGGTTACGATCGTTTCCACCCGCTGAACGTGGGGCACTACTTCCTTTACCCGTACCTTTAACCGTACCAAGTAAATTACTTAAATCACGCTTTCCATATACCTCACCTTTCATAATCCACACCTTAATACCGATACGGCCATAAGTAGTGTGTGCTTCTGAAATGTTATAATCAATATCAGCTCTAAAAGTGTGTAGTGGAGTACGACCATCTTTGTACATTTCAGAACGAGCCATTTCTGCTCCATTCAATCTGCCAGAGATTTGCACCTTAATACCTTCTGCACCCATTCTCATGGTAGCAGCAATTGCCATTTTAATAGCTCTTCTAAAACTAATTCTGCCTTCAATCTGACGAGCAATACTATCTCCTACAAGCTTAGCATCTAACTCAGGACGTTTAATTTCAAAGATATTTATCTGAACATCCTTACCTGTTAGCTTCTTAAGCTCTTCTTTCAACTTATCAACCTCTTGACCACCTTTACCGATAATAATACCCGGGCGACTGGTGGTAATTGTTACAGTAACTAACTTAAGCGTTCGCTCAATTATAATACGGCTAACACTAGCTTTGGATAAACGAGCGTATAAATACTTTCGGATTTTATCATCTTCAGCGATTTTGTCTCCGTAATCACGGCCACCAAACCAATTGCTATCCCATCCTCTGATAAATCCTAATCTATTACCTATAGGGTTTGTTTTTTGTCCCATTTAACCTATGCGTTAGTTTCGTTAGCTTTTTCTTCTTGCTTCATAACCTTTGAATCAACAATCACAGTAACATGATTACTTCTCTTACGTACGCGGTGCGCTCTACCTTGAGGAGCCGGCTGAATACGTTTAAGCATTCTACCACTGTCAACAGAAATTTCTTTCACAATTAGGCTAGCATCTTCCATGCGCTCTCCTTCATTTTTCTGTTCCCAATTGTTAAGCGCACTTAACAACAATTTTTCCAACCTACCACTTGCTTCTTTAGCGCTGTGCTTTAAGAGGAATAAGGCTTTTTCAACCTCTAAACCTCTTACCATATCAGCAACTAATCTCATCTTTCGAGGAGAAGTTGGACAGTTGTTCAGCTTTGCAAAGGCCACACTCTTTCTGGCCTCCTTCATTGCATCTGCTCTAAGTTTTTTTCTGGCACCCATACTATTGTTATTAGCGCTTTCCTTTATCTTTCTTATTACCTCCATGACCGCGATACGTGCGTGTTGGTGAAAATTCACCCAACTTATGACCTACCATGTTTTCTGTTACAAATACTGGAACAAATGTTCTTCCATTATGCACTGCAACCGTTTGTCCTACAAAATCTGGTGATATTACTGATGGACGAGAATATGTTTTTATAACGGACTTTTTACCTCCGTCCACATTAGCGAGCACCTTTTTCTCCAGCTTATAATGTATAAAAGGACCTTTTTTTAATGACCTAGACATATTCTACTATTTTTTCCTTCTTTCAACAATATACTTATTCGACTCCTTCTTAGGTGTACGCGTTTTGTACCCTTTAGCAGGAATACTATTTCTTGAACGCGGGTGTCCACCAGAAGCACGACCTTCACCACCACCCATTGGGTGATCTACAGGGTTCATCGCCACACCTCTTGTACGAGGCCTACGACCCAACCACCTGTTCTTACCAGCTTTACCTGATATTTCCAATGCATTATCTGAATTACTTACAGCACCTATCATGGCTTTGCAAGTAGTTAAGATCATTCTTGTTTCACCACTCGGCATTTTTACAATGGCATATTTACCATCACGTGCCGAAAGCTGCCCAAAAGAACCAGCAGAACGAGCAAGTACCGCTCCTTGTGCCGGACGCATTTCAATACAACTAATTACAGTACCCATCGGAATATCTGAAAGTAACATACAGTTACCGATTTCAGGCGTTGCATCCGATCCACTTATAACCGTTTGATCTACTTGCAATCCATTTGGCGCAATCATATATCTTTTTTCACCATCAGCATACACTAAAAGTGCAATACGCGCAGTGCGGTTAGGATCATATTCAATAGACGCTACACGGGCAGGAATACCATCCTTGTTGCGCTTAAAATCAATTTCCCGATACTTTTGCTTATGACCACCACCAATATAGCGCATGGTCATTTTACCTGTATTATTTCTACCTCCAGACTTAGAACGACCTTTAACTAAACTCTTTTCAGGCTTAGCAGCAGTTACATTACTAAAGTCATTTAGTATTTTAAATCTCTGTCCCGGTGTTACCGGTTTTAGTTTTCTTACTCCCATGTCGCTTAAATATTGCTATATAGATCAATGGTTTCACCGCTTTGTACTTCTACTATCGCCTTTTTGTACGTGTTAGTACTACCGGTTACAACACCAGTTTTAGTATAGCGCGACTTTTTCTTTCCAGGAATAACCATGGTGCGTACCTTTTCAACGTGCACTCCATAAACCTCCTCAATGGCAGTTCTTATCTGAATCTTATTTGCCTTACGGTCAACAACAAATGCGAAGCGATTTTTATCCTCACTATCTGCTGTAGCTTTTTCCGTAATTACTGGACGAATTAAAATACCCATGATCCTATTTACTTAAAACGGTTTCCAATTTTCCCAACGCATCCTCTGTCAAAACAACACTTTGAGCCTTCATAATGCTGTAAGTGTTTATATCTGAAGCGGTTACTACGCTAGACCCCTTAAAATTTCGGGACGACAAATATACACTTTTATTTGACTCACCAAGCACAACTAAAGATTTTTTATCTGAAAGGCCTAAAGCTTCGATAAACTGCAAGAAATCTTTTGTTCTTGGCGCATCAAAACTTAAGCTCTCAATAACCTTAATACTGTTCTCTGTAGCCTTTAAGGAAAGTGCTGATTTACGCGCAACAACCTTCAACTTTTTATTAAGCTTAAAGCTATAACTACGCGGACGTGGACCAAAAACGGTACCACCACCTTTTTGTATTGGAGACTTTAATGAACCTCTACGCGCACCGCCTGTTCCCTTTTGACGGAAATACTTTTTGGTAGTACGAGCAACCTCTGCACGTTCTTTTGCTTTGTGCGTACCTTGGCGTTGATTAGCCAAGTATTGCTTTACGTCAAGATATATTGCGTGATGGTTTGGCTCAGTGGCAAACAAATCATCAGACAAAGTAACCTTACGTCCGGTTTCTTTTCCTTCTAAATTTAATACTGATACTTCCATCACCCTATTTTGAAATGATTACAATTGAATTCTTTGGACCAGGAACTGAACCTTTTACTACTAAAAGATTATTCGCTGCATCTACCTTTATAACCTTAAGGTTTTCAATCATGGTTTTGGCACCACCCATACGGCCCGCCATACGCATTCCTTTGAAAACTCTTGAAGGATCTGAACCTGCACCAATAGAACCCGGTGCACGTAGTCGGTTATGCTGACCGTGAGTGCTTTGACCCACACCACCAAAACCATGGCGTTTTACAACACCTTGAAAACCTTTTCCTTTTGATATTCCAGAAACATCTACAAACTCTCCTTCTAAGAAGATATCTACAGACACGATATCACCAAGTTTAGTTTCGTTAGAGATAGCATCTACTTCCACCATTTTTCTCTTAGGCGAAGTTCCCGCTTTCTTATAGTGACCAACTTGTTGGTTTGCCACATTCTTTTCGCTCTTGTCTCCAAAAGCAATTTGCACCGCTTCGTATCCATCAACTTCCATTGACTTTACTTGTGTTACAACACAGGGACCAGCTTCGATAACGGTACACGGTAAATTTCTACCGTTTTCGTCAAAGAGGCTTGTCATCCCGATCTTCTTACCGATCAATCCAGGCATTTGAACTTATTTATAAATTAATACTACTTAAACCTTAATTTCCACTTCAACACCACTTGGAAGCTCAAGCTTCATAAGTGCATCAATGGTTTTAGATGATGAACTGTAAATGTCCATTAAACGCTTATAAGAAGAAAGCTCAAATTGCTCACGTGCTTTCTTGTTTACGTGCGGAGAACGTAATACAGTATAAATCCTCTTATTGGTTGGTAAAGGAATTGGGCCGTTTACAATAGCACCCGTACTTTTTACCGTTTTTACAATTTTCTCAGCTGATTTATCAACTAAGTTAAAATCATAAGACTTTAATTTTATCCTAATTTTTTGGCTCATCTTAACTTATCTTAGGCTTTAGCCCCTTTAATTTTTGCAATTACTTCCTCTGCCACACCTTTTGGTGCATCATCGTAGTGAGAAAATTCCATAGTTGAAGTTGCTCTCCCTGATGAAATTGTACGTAACGATGTTACGTAACCGAACATTTCAGATAATGGCACCTTCGCCTTAATTACCTTAGAACCACTTCTATCACCCATACCTTCCACAATACCTCTACGTCTGTTTAGGTCTCCTACAATATCACCCATATTTTCTTCAGGTGTAAGCACCTCAAGTTTCATAATTGGCTCTAATAATACAGGATTAGCTCTAGGCACAGCTTCGCGATAGGCCATTTTAGCGGCAATTTCAAACGATAGTTGATCTGAATCTACTGCGTGAAAAGAACCATCAGAGATTGTTACTTTCATACTATCCATTGGGAAACCTGCAAGTACGCCATTTTTCATAGCTTCTTTAAAGCCTTTCTCCACGGATGGAATAAATTCTTTAGGAACGTTACCACCTTTGATTACATTTTCAAACACTAAACCTGGTAATTCAGAGTCAGAAGGCTCAATACGAATAACGATATCAGCAAATTTACCTCTACCACCAGATTGTTTTTTGTACACCTCGCGGTGATCAATAGAACCACGAATAGCTTCTTTGTAAGCTACCTGAGGAGCACCTTGGCTAACCTCAACTTTGAACTCACGCTTTAAGCGATCCATAATAATATCTAAGTGAAGCTCGCCCATACCACTAATAATAGTTTGACCAGTTTCTTCATCTGTTTTTACCACAAACGTTGGATCTTCCTCTACTAACTTACCTAAGGCAAGTCCAAGTTTGTCAACGTCAGCTTTTGTTTTTGGCTCAATAGCTAAACCAATAACCGGCTCTGGAAAATCCATAGACTCCAATACGATTGGGCTATTTTCAGCACAAAGTGTATCACCGGTTTTAATATCTTTAAATCCTACAAGTGCACCAATATCTCCGGCACCTAAAGAATCAATTTGATTTTGTTTGTTGGCGTGCATTTGGAAGATACGTGAAATACGCTCTTTTCTACCGGTTCTAGTGTTTAACACATAAGAACCAGACTCTAATACACCTGAGTAGGCACGGGTAAAGCACAAACGACCTACAAAAGGATCAGTAGCAATTTTAAAAGCCAAGGCAGAAAATGGCGCATCAAACGATGGCTTTCTTTTCTCTTCTTCCTCTGTATCAGGATTTGTACCTACAATGGCATCCACATCTAATGGTGAAGGAAGAATTTCCATTACCATATCAAGCATAGCCTGTACTCCTTTATTTTTAAAAGCAGAACCACACATCATAGGAACAACGGTACCAGCAATAGTAGCCTCACGCAAAGCATCAAGAATTTCTCTTTCTGTTAACGATTCTGGATCTTCAAAATACTTTTCCATCAACGTATCGTTAAACTCAGCAACAGCCTCTAGCAATTTCTCGCGATATTCTGTTGCTTCCTCCATAACATCAGCAGGAATATCAATTTCCTGAAACGTCATGCCTTGATCCTCATCATTCCATGTAATACCGCGGAAGTTAATTAAATCAACCACCCCAACAAAATCCGACTCAGCACCAATAGGAATTTGAAGTGGAAGTGCATGACTACCCAACATTTCCTTAACCTGAGCGCAAACCTTCAAAAAATCGGCTCCTTGGCGATCCATTTTATTCACGAAACCAATACGAGGCACGTTGTAATTATTGGCCAACCTCCAGTTAGTTTCAGATTGCGGCTCAACACCATCAACTGCGCTAAACAAGAAAACCAAACCATCTAATACACGCAAAGAACGGTTTACCTCAACGGTAAAATCAACGTGTCCCGGAGTATCAATAATGTTTACGTGATATTCAGTATCACGGTAAGGCCACTTTAAAGTTGTAGCAGCAGAAGTAATGGTAATACCACGTTCTTGCTCTTGCTCCATCCAGTCCATGGTAGCAGCACCATCATGTACCTCACCAATTTTGTGACTTACACCACCGTAATATAAAATACGCTCGGTTGTTGTTGTTTTACCCGCATCAATGTGCGCAGCAATACCGATGTTTCTTGTATATTTTAAATCTCTTTTAGCCATTTCGCTTATGTAGGGTAATTGCTATCTTTTATTATTTGAATCTACCAAAGTGAGCAAAAGCTTTATTCGCTTCAGCCATTTTGTGTGTATCCATTCTTTTCTTAACCGCTGCTCCTTCTTCTTTACTAGCTGCTAAAACCTCAGCTGCCAAACGGGCTGCCATAGATTTTTCATTACGCTTTCTAGTATAAAGAATAAGCCATTTCATGGCCATAAATACTTTACGATCTGGACGGATTTGCATTGGAATTTGGAAGGTAGCACCACCAACTCTACGACTACGTACTTCTACGTGTGGCATTACGTTATTAAGTGCCTCTTTCCAAAGCTCTAAACCATTGGCTTCTCCTGTTTTTTGAGATACCATATCAATAGCATCATAAAACACGCGGTATGCGGTGCTTTTTTTACCATCAACCATCATGTTGTTTACAAACCTTGTTACCAATTGGTCATTAAACCTTGGATCTGGTAATAAAGGACGTTTTTTAGCTCTAACTTTTCTCATTTCGCTATCTCAAAAATTATTTTTTATCCTTAGGACGCTTAGCACCATACTTAGACCTGCGCTGCGTGCGACCACTTACACCTGATGTATCTAACGCACCACGCACGATGTGGTAACGAACACCTGGTAAATCTTTTACTCTACCGCCACGCACCAATACAATGCTGTGTTCTTGTAGATTATGACCTTCACCCGGGATATACGCGTTCACTTCCTTTTGATTAGAAAGACGTACACGCGCTACTTTACGCATGGCCGAGTTTGGTTTTTTAGGAGTGGTAGTGTACACACGTGTACATACACCTCTCTTTTGTGGAGACGATTCTAAAGCAGCAGACTTACTCTTTTTGGTAAGCTTGGTTCTACCCTTTCGTACTAATTGTTGTATCGTTGGCATATATCTAACTATATAAGCTATTAAAAATCAGCGGTTACCCTATTTTTAGGGGACTGCAAATGTAAAACTATTTGCAACACTGGCAATAGGTTAATAAAAAATGTTTTAGAGAAATTAAAGTTAAAAGAAGAAAAACATCTGAATGCAGCACTATACGTGGGTTAAGCTTCCTTAAAACAATATTAAAATCATTTAAATAAACATAAAAATCCTAAATCTGCAATTCCGCACGACCTTACTTTTCCTTTAAACTAAGCATTGTCTTTAAAATGGTGGCCAAAACGAGACCGTATAGCACATATACCACAAAAAGAATAAAGCCAGGTCTTAAAGATGTCATATTTGTACCGATTGAAGTCATTTGTTCGGTATCGTACTCTACAAATTGTAGTTGAGCGTCTAAAATACCATCAAAGGCTACAAAGCTCATGAAAATGGCAACCACCATTACATCGGCCATACTCCATTTACCGCTTTTGTACACCAACCAATTTATAATCTTGTTATTTCGCCAACTAGGCTTACCGAGTAAATAAACTTGGGTAGAGAGGAGTTTGCTAATGGGTAGAATAACGCTGAAGGCTAAAATTAAAAAGCCTACTAATAAAGAATCTACCGCTTTTGACTCAAGCATAAGATGCACTACCTGAAGAATACTCTTACTCCTATAAAAAATCATTTGATCTTCGTACTCGATTTTTTGCTCCAATAATGTGAAATCAATTTTTGAGATGCGCACATCAATCTCAATCATAGGGCTGCTTAAACCTGTGCCAAGCACAATTAGGGCTAAAGCTACCGAAAGTACAAAGAGCGGTTTTTTCAGATAACTGGCTCTTTTTGCCGGAAACCACAACAGTAAAAACAATCCTACCAATCCTAACAAAATGTAAGTATATGTCCAAGCTTGCTGCGCCATGGCATCCGTTTGAACTTTAACTTCTTTATTAAAACTAATTAAATCATCCTTGCCATAACTCGTATAAATATTCTCTAAATAAACATCTAATGTATCATCATAAATAGTGTTAGCTACTTCCTCAAACTTACTAGTAGCTATCGCTTTAAGTCTTTCTTTACTTTCTTCTTTAGTTATTTCGGTAATAATAGTTTCGGTAAAAGCAGGTACACTTTCGTGGAGATTGTCCCAATTGGCAACGGAGCTTACTAAAAATCGTTTTATTCTACTATCAAACAAACCATCTTTGCTCTGCACCTGCTTCTTTGCCTCGTCTAACATACCGTGCAGTAGTTCTGAAATCTGTACTCTTAATAGGCTATCCTGCTTTTCGTTAAGTTCAAATTCCTCCACTTCGCGCACCACAATTTCCTTTAAATCTTCGCGCCAATTGTTCATGTTAAGAATACCATTCATAATACTATTGGCTTCCATATAATCGTCTTTAACGTCCGCCCGATCATTTGAAATATGGTAAACCTGATAGCCACAATATGCAGCCAGCACTACAAGTGGCACCAATACAAGAAAAAGTAAACTCTGTTTGGTACGATGATTATTTTGAGCCATGATTATATGGATGATGCATTTTTGAGGGGATAAATATCAATATAAAAATTGAGTATATCTCTAAATGAAAAAAAGCCGCTTTTCACGTTATTGTAAAAGCGGCTTTCCTATAATTTGATACGATATTTAACTGAACATCTCTTTTACTTTATCAAAAAAAGATTTATCTCCACGACCCGGATGCGGTTTAAAATTATCATCATCTACCAACTTTTCAAAAAACTCTTTCTGTTCTTTATTGATGGTTTGAGGAGTCCAAACATTTATATGTACTAGCAAATCTCCTTGCCCGTAACCTTCTACACTAGGTACACCTTTATTTCTAAGGCGTAAGGTTTTTCCGCTTTGCACTCCTGCATCTAAAGAAATACGTGCTTTACCGGAAACCGTTGGAATATCTACTTTAGTTCCTAATACTGCTTCGGGTAAACTTATGTATAAGTCATAATGAAGATTATTGCCATCACGCACCAGCGTTTCACTTTGAATTTCTTCAATTACCACTATCAAATCGCCATTAACACCATCCATAGGGCCGGCATTTCCTTTACCTGCCATTTTAAGTTGCATACCATCAACCACACCTGCGGGAATTTTTATAGAAACCGTATCCTCTTTCCGCGTCATGCCCATATTATCCGCACCACTAGGTTTTTGGTCTATTTGCTTACCCAATCCGTTGCAAGTAGGGCATGCACTTGAAGAGCGCATTTGGCCTAAAATAGTATTAGTAACGCGTGAAACTTGTCCGCTACCGCCACAAGTAGTGCACGTTTTAAACGTTACACCATCAGCCGGCACTTGACGTTTGATTTTGATTTTCTTTTCAGTACCATTCACAATTTCCTCAAGCGTAAGCTTTACACGCACACGTAGATTACTGCCTTTAAAAACTCTCCTGCCACCACTTTGCTGGCCACCGAAACCGCTGAAGCCGCCTCCGCCACCAAAGCCACCGCCAAAAATATCGCCAAACTGACTGAAAATGTCATCCATATTCATACCGCCACCGCCAAATCCTCCCTGGCCGGCACCACCCATTCCTGCGTGACCAAAGCGATCATACTTTGCTTTTTTATCAGCATTGCTCAACACCTCATAAGCCTCAGCGCCTTCCTTAAATTTTGTTTCAGCCTCTTTATCATCAGGATTTTTATCCGGGTGAAATTTGATTGCTAGTTTTCGGTACGCTTTCTTAATTTCATCAGCAGATGCGCTTTTGCTAACACCTAATACATCGTAATAATCTCTCTTTGCCATATATTATTCTCCTACTACTACTTTTGCGTAGCGTATAATTTTATTTCCTAACCTATACCCCTTTTCTAATTGATCAACCACTTTTCCCTTCATTTTTTTATTGGGAGCAGGAATGCGGGTTATGGCTTCCATTGTTTCTACATCAAAAGGTTCACCGGTGGTATCATCCATTGGTTTTAAGCCTTTATTTTTTAGGGTGCTTTCAAACTTATTGTAAATCAAACGCACACCATCTGCGGCTTCTCCTTGCAAGTTTTTAAGTGCCCGCTCAAAATCATCCATTATTGGCAGCATAGCGCCCATTAATTCCTGATTAGCGGTGCCAAAAAGTTCTAAACGCTCTTTGGCGGTACGCTTACGATGATTTTCAAACTCAGCATACAAGCGCAAATGTTGGTCTTTTAACCCATTTACTTCTTGGCGTAGCTTATCAACTTCAGAAATTTCTTCTACTTCCGATTCCGCTGTTGCTGTTTCTTGTTGATCCATCCTTTCAGCATGTTCCTCTTGCGATGTTTGCGTTTCGTTGTTGTTCATTTGCGCTTCTTGTTCCTTCTCGCTCATGATATATTATCTGCTTATTTATGTTATTTTTTGCGCAAGCGCAAGGTCAAAAGCCTTGCCACGCATATTTGGCTGCCAGCTTGGCACAAAAAAAATTGCCGAGCATTTGCCCGGCAATTTTAACCTTATAAAATACGTCTGAATTACTTTTTCAACTTCTCTAACATTCTACCCAAAGCACTAGCGCTAACGTTTTTAGCAATTATGGTGCCTTCTCCATCCACTAAAAAAGTAGCGGGTATGCCATTTACATTATACGTTTTTGCTGCTTCTGATTTCCAGTAATTAAGTTCACTTACGTGATTTGCCCAAACTAAACCATCATCTTTTATGGCTTTTTCCCAATCCGTTTTATTTCTATCAAGCGATACGCTGTAAACGGTAAAACCTTCACCACCGGAAAAACTTTCATCTTTATACTTATTAAAAACCTCTACTACACCGGGGTTTGCACTACGGCAAGGACGACACCAACTGGCCCAAAAATCAATAAGCACCAGCTTTCCTTTTAAATCGCTGAGTTTTATTTGCTTTCCATCAGGACTATTGTAAGCCAATTCAGGTGCTTTATCACCTATGGAAACCATACTTTGATTTTCTAACTCGTGCTTTTCTTCCACAAAACTTAGTGCTACAAAGCTTAAAGCTGCAATAGCTACAATTAATAAAGGACGTTTTTTCAGTATCATTTTTAAATATTTTAAAGTAGTCTAATCTAATCTTACAATTTCTGCACCAACTGCTCGCAAGCGTTCGTCAATATTTTCATATCCACGGTCTATTTGCTCTATGTTATGTATGGTACTTACCCCATCTGCACTAAGCGCGGCAATTAAAAGCGAAATACCGGCACGAATATCAGGACTCGTCATGGTAGTTGATTTTAAAGGACTTTGATGATTATTACCAATAACCGTGGCACGGTGTGGATCGCATAAAATAATTTGAGCACCCATATCTATAATCTTATCTACAAAAAACAAGCGGCTTTCAAACATTTTTTGATGAATAAGTACGCTGCCTTTTGCTTGCGTAGCGGTAACTAAGGCTATGCTTAATAAATCTGGTGTAAAACCAGGCCATGGAGCATCAGCAATGGTTAATATGCTACCATCTATATAGCTTTCAATCTCATACGAGTCTTGCGCAGGAACAAAAATATCGTCACCTTTTCGTTCTAATTTAATGCCCATCTTTTTGAAAACGCTTGGAATTACACCTAGGTTATCATAACTAACATCTTTAATGGTAATGGCAGAGCGTGTCATAGCAGCCATGCCTATCCAACTGCCAATTTCAATCATGTCAGGCAGTACACGATGGTTACATCCACCTAATTCCTCTACACCCTCTATACTTAACAAATTAGAACCTACGCCAGAAATTTTAGCGCCCATGCTGTTTAGCATTTTACAAAGTTGTTGTAAATATGGCTCGCAGGCGGCATTGTATATAGTAGTAGTCCCTTTGGCTAAGGTAGCAGCCATCACAATATTGGCCGTTCCGGTAACGGAAGCTTCATCTAATAACATGTATGTTCCGTTCAGTTCTTCGGCTTCTACACCATAAAAACTTTCACCTTCATTGTATCTAAACTTTGCCCCTAACTTTTGAAAACCTATAAAGTGAGTATCTAGCCTTCTACGGCCAATTTTATCACCACCTGGTTTTGGAATATATCCTTTACCAAAGCGCGCTAACATTGGCCCAACAATCATAATACTACCGCGTAAGGCACCACCTTTTTCTTTAAACTTATCAGATTCTAGATAATCAAGGTTTAAGTCATCCGCCTGAAACGTAAAGTCACCTTTACCATTTTTACGTACTGAAACACCAAGATCTGCCAATAAATCGATGAGTTTATTTACATCAATAATATTTGGAACGTTGGTAATCCGTACTTTTTCTGAAGTTAGAAGCACCGCACAAATTATTTGTAGCGCCTCATTTTTAGCTCCTTGTGGAGTAATGCTGCCACTTAATTTTTTACCGCCTGTAATTTGAAAAGTTCCCAAGGATAAATTATTTTATTTCTTTTTGTAATTTTTACGTTTAGGTCTTTGCTTACGCTTATTGTTGTTGTTAGTTTTAGGCACCAACTCATGTTTGTCTTGTAAACTAACCCCATCTACCTTCAGCTTGTTTTCTGATAAACGACTAAGTTCCTTAAGAATTACATCATCTTCCACAGAATCCTTATTCCAAAGCAGATATGTTTTTTTCATTTGATTAGCAATGGCATTAATTAATGCCTCCTTTTCCTCTCCCTCCTCTAACTTAACCGCATACTTTATCATACTTTTTATGATATTACCATAGTGGCGATAGGTGCGGCTATTTTCAGGATATTGTATTAGTTCGGGCTTTTCTAAAAATGTTTCAGGCGTTGGTTTTGGGTAGGGACTTTCTACATCTAAACTAAAATCAGACATAATAAAAAGGTGATCCCAAAGCTTATGTTTAAAATCCTCAACATCACGCACTTGTGGGTTTAAATTCCCAATTATATCAATTAAATTATGCGCTTGTTGATTGCGTTTTTCAGGATTTTCAATGGTAGAAAGGTATTCCACCATTTTCTGCACATTTCGTCCGTATTCAGGAATAATCAAGCGAGGTCTGTCGCTGTTGTATTCCATATCTATTATTTGATCTGTATCTATCATTCTATTTTTTTCTATCGTTCTCGTTTCATTCTTGCCTAAAAACAAAACCCATCTACCGGTAGGCTGGGAAGCAAAAAAATCACCGCTTAGTGCCTGTTTGAAACAACTACTCTACTTTTTCAAGCTTCGCAAATTTGAGCAATAATTTCTTATCCCCCATGTTCTCAAAGTTAATTACTGCTTTTTTGTTTGGGCCGGTACCTTCTACCTCCCTTATTTCACCAAAACCAAAGCGTTGATGTTTTACGCGCTGACCTATCTCTACTTCGGTTAATGCTTCAAAATTTCCTTCGTGTATTTGCTCATTAGGGTTCACCTTTTTTAAATTAGACGGTGCTCTGTTCACCGGGCGTTGAGAGGTTTGCGGCCTGCGTTTTGCTAAGCCTGAAGGTGCTCGTCTTACGCTTCCACTTTGAGCCATTAATACATCTTCCGGCCCGCTAAACGGACTGAAATCACTTACATTAATATTCAAAAATTCTTCGTCAATTTCCTCCAAAAAGCGGCTTGGCTCATTATCTACCAACTTACCCCAGCGGTAACGCATTTGTGTGTACGTTAAGTATGCTTCTTTCTCTGCTCGTGTAAGTGCTACATAGAATAAGCGTCTCTCTTCTTCCAAATCAGCACGACTGTTTACGCTCATCATACTCGGAAAAAGATTTTCTTCCATACCCACAATAAACACCACTGGAAATTCCAAACCTTTCGCCAAGTGTATAGTCATTAAACTCACTTTTGGTTCATCACTTTTATCTTTCCTATCACTATCGGTTATTAGAGCAATATCTTCCATAAAAGCACCCAAAGTGGCGTTCCCATCTTCTAGTTCTTTTTGATCTTCGGCAAATTCTTTTACCGAGTTTAAAAGTTCTTGAATGTTTTCCATGCGGCTTACGCCTTCCGGAGTTTTATCTTCATTCAACTGCCTTACAAGCCCAGAGGATTTTACAATATGACTAGCCAAATCAAACGCATCATGCGTTTCAAGCATTGTTTGAAAACTTTCAATCTTTGTTACAAAATCTTGAATTTTAACGGTGGTTGGCCTATTTATATTAATGCTTAACTGACTAATATTTTTACAAACTTCCCAAATGCTTACACCATTTTGACTAGCGGCTACCGTTAAGCGCTCCAAAGTTGTATTACCAATACCCCTTGCGGGATAATTAATAACTCTCCTAAACGCCTCCTCATCATTTTGGTTGATGGTAAGTCTAACGTACGCCAATACATCTTTTACTTCCTTACGTTGATAAAAACTTAAACCTCCAAAAATTCGGTACGCTATGTTTTTTCTGCGCAACGCATCTTCCATAGCTCGCGATTGCGCATTGGTACGATATAAAATGGCAAAATCACTCAAGGGTAAATGATGGTTCATTTGTTTTTCCCAAATGGTGCGTGCTACAAAGTTTCCTTCGTCATTATCACTCACCAATTTGTGCATATAAATTTGCTCACCTTCGTCATTACTCGTCCACACCTCTTTGTGCAGCTGGTCGCGATTTTTCTTTATCAAACTATTTGCAGCACCCACTATATTTTTTGTACTACGGTAATTTTGCTCTAGTTTAAACACCTTTACCTCATCGTAATCACGCTGATAGTTTAAAATATTTTGAATGTTTGCTCCGCGAAAAGCGTAAATACTCTGCGCATCGTCACCCACTACACAAATGTTTCCATGACGATTGGCCAATGCTTTTACAATTAAATATTGTGCATGGTTGGTATCTTGGTACTCATCTACCATAATATATCTAAACCTATCCTGATATTTCTTTAATGTTTCTGGATGATAGCGCAATAACATATAGGTATTCAGTAAGATATCATCAAAATCCATAGCGCCAGAGCGGAAGCAACGTTCGTTATACGCTTTAAAAATATCGCCTAAAAGTGGCATACGCGCGGCATTGTCTTGCTCTTGCAACTCGGGCATTGTAAAATACTCCTTGGGCGTAATTAGTCCATTTTTAAACGATGAAATTCTACGCTGAACATTACGAGTTTTATATATTTCTTTATCAAGATTTAACTCCTTTATTACGTTATTAATCACCTTCGTTTGATCTTCGCTATCGTAAATAGTAAAATTGCTTGGGTAACCTAGTTTATCGCCTTCAATACGCAGTATGCGCGCAAACACCGAGTGAAACGTACCCATCCAAATATTCTTGGCCTCGCTACCTCCTACAATTTTACCAATACGGTCTTTCATTTCACGGGCCGCCTTATTCGTAAAGGTTAAGGATAAAATATTAAAAGAGTCAACCCCTTTTTGATGAATAAGGTAGGCAATACGATAGGTAAGCACCCTTGTTTTTCCTGAGCCTGCACCGGCAATTACCATTACGGCACCTTCGGTGGCTTCAACAGCTTCGCGCTGTTCTGGATTTAATTGAGCTAGAATTTCTTGCATAGAACTTTAACGCCTTTAGGATGCACAAAGAACCGAGTAAAAAAGGTAGGAGGCAAATGAATTTTAAATTGTGAAAAGAGATGGCGGAGGACGAATGATGAATGTTGAATTTTGAATGACGAATGATGAATGACGAATGACGAATGGAGGCACACTGGCGGGAATTGCGAAGGATAAAAGATAGAAGTTCTCGCTAAGACACAGAGAAACCGCAAAGGAACGGCAGGAGTGAATACGATTAATAAGGTAGGGAACTTGAAAGTGAATAGTGAAAATTATATCTCGCTAAGACGCTGAGGCGCAAAGGAGCGGCAATAAGGTGGAGAAGTTGAAAGTGGATTTGTGAAAATTGGATCTCGCTAAAACACAGAGAAACCGCAACGGAGCGGCAGGAGTGCATGCGCTCAATAAGGTGGGGAACTTGAAAGTGAATAGTGAAAATTATATCTCGCTAAGACGCTGAGGCGCAAAGGAGCGACAATAAGGTGGAGAAGTTGAAAGTGAATAGTGAAAATTGGATCTCGCTAAGACGCTGAGAAACCGCAAAGGAACGGCAGGAGTGAATACGATTAATAAGGTAGGGAACTTGAAAGTGAATAGTGAAAATTATATCTCGCTAAGACGCTGAGGCGCAAAGGAGCGACAATAAGGTGGAGAAGTTGAAATTGGATTTGTGGGAAAAATATCTTTAGAATGATATAGGCTGGTGCTTTAATTTTTAATGGTACACTATACTTTTGTGTTTCCTTTATATACCAAATTACTATGAAAAACCTACGTGTCGGTGCGCTGCTTGCCATTTTATTGTTAGGCGGCATGAACCAAATCGATGCACAAAACAATGTACTTACCGCTAGCTATGCGCCTAGATTATTTTCTTTAGATTATCAACGGTTTGTAGATTCAAAAATGATTCACAGTTTTGAGGCTGGATTATTTGTAAACAGTAGGTATGAATATGATATTATTCCAGATTTTGGTACTAATACCATTTATCAAATAGAACTATTATACCATTACACCTTTTTAAGCAATGCCCGGGGCATTACAACGCAAGTGGGTATTGGATATAGATCTGCAGGAAATGAATTTGGCTACACTCAAGATGGGGGCTATATTTCTTTACCTTTTACCCTTCAATATAATCTGATGGGCAACGGCACTTTTACATCCCGCTTAAGGCTTACCAATCTATTTTTTGGCTCCTTTGGTTATCAAATTATTCCTTCTATCGGTATTGGATACAATTTTTAAAGCCGGCTTTTAATTTTTCTTTATCAGTGCCGTATCTTATAAAGTTTTAAGGCACATTAAAAATCTCTTTACCAGTTGCACATTAAAAAAAATACTCCTTAGTCTTTAAATACCTATTAGTTTAGGCTGCACAGCACAATCTAAAAACGCGCAATCTACCCTAATCTTTAGCGCTTGGCCGCAGGTATTTGCTTTAGATTATGAGCTGCTGTACAAAAGCAGTGCTAAGCATACGTTTGAATTAGGCTTTATTGTTATAGATAAAGATGAAGGAGGCTTTTTCAACTTAGATAGTTCTAAAACATATCAATTTGAAGGACTGTATCAGTTTAACGTGAGTTCGATGTAAAAAACTTCAAAAAGGTTGAAAGAAAAGAGAGGTTTTTCGTATCTTAAAGGTCTGAAAAACAACAAAATACTACAAAACCTCTCTTATGATTACTGATGATAAAGTTATTGAAATCTTCTGTCAAATCGATGATTTCATGAAAGAATATGATAACGTGTTGGAAACTTATGGCATTCCAGCCCCGCAAACCGTCAAATTGCGAAAGCGTAAGTTCAGGATGTCCGACAGTGAGGTGATGACCATCATGATTCTGTTCCACCTAAAGTCCTACCGTAATCTAAAACACTTTTATATTACCCATGTTTGCAGGCACATGGCCGATTTCTTTCCCGATACGGTCTCCTATAACCGTTTTGTGGAGTTGCAAAAAAAAGTCATACAACCACTGGCCGTTTACCTTAAGCTAAGGGCGCTGGGAAAATGCACCGGCATTTCTTTCATAGACTCCACGTCCCTAAAGGTAAGCCATATTAAACGTGAAAAACAGCATAGGGTCTTTAAGGGCATTGCCCAGAAAAGCTTTGGCACGATGGGCTGGTTCTATGGGTTTAAACTTCACTTAATAACCAATGATAAAGGAGAAATCATAGAGTTTTTGATAACCAAGGCAAACGTGGACGACAGGCAGCCACTCAGAGATAAATCCTTTCACGACAAGGTTTTTGGTAAGATATACGGGGATAAGGGCTACTTGGGAAAAGACCTCTTTGATAAATTGTTTGTAGACGGTATACACCTGATAACCAAAGTAAGGAAGAACATGAAGCGAAAACCAATGGAGTTTATGGATCGCGTAATCCTACGCAAAAGAGCGGTAATAGAATCCATAAACGATGTACTCAAGAACATCTGCCAAATAGAGCACTCTAGGCATCGGTCATTTGATAACTTCATAGGAAATCTAGTGGCAGGACTCACTGCATATAGTTTTCTTGAATCTAAGCCTTCGGTGATAATCCAAGATATGCTCCCTTCAATAACTCTTCCTTAGGTCGAACTCACGTCAGTTTAGGTTATTTTATGTTTCAAACCCGTTTTCCGGACAAATAGGTTTTGGTTTTCGCACCGCAACTTGGTCTAAAGTTGGATTTAACATCGCACTTCCAATTACCGTAAATTATAGAATTTTAGGCAGGCCTGTAAGGATTCGATTTCGTATGACTACATTTCCATTTACAACACTCCAACTACTTCTAATACCTACTGTGGGCGTTGGCTATAGTTTTTAGCATTGCTAAGCGTAACGTTTATTAACGCTGCATCTTTTTAAAAATCTTAGCATCGGCTACAAATGTTCCAAAAGGAATAAGCGAAGCAAGTAAAGCCAAAAATGTAATAGTAAAGCGCCATTTAAGTTTGTAAGCACACACTAAACACATTAAAACATACGCTAAAAATAAAAAACCATGTGCCATGCCTACTATCATATTAGGACCTAAAATGCCGTACATGTACTTCATGGGCATCGTTATGGCGAAAAGCAAATAACTAATCCCTTCTAAAATAGCTAACATGCGAAGTATGCCTAATGCAGAATTTAATTTCATGCGGTAAAAATATTAACTGAAACGGTTAGCCAAGCAAAATGATGAAACATTTAAACTGACTTCTATTTATGCCAAAATAAAACACATTTATACTCAGCATTTTAAGAATTAAAAACATTAAACAAGCCCCCTAAATCTCTACCGCTAAAATGGCATTTTTGATGAAAGAAGTTTTTGGCTGCATGTGTAGCTTGATAATGCTACGGTATAAGTTGGTTTCAAAGGAGTTTACAGACTGGTGTGTAAATATCTAAATCGAACTCAGGTTATCGGTATTTTAATGAAGATAAAACCTCCGTTATCTTACATTTGCCACACATATCTCAATCATTATGATGAAAAGACACACCACGTTAGGCGAATTTATTATTGGAAATCAAAAAGACTTTCCATACGCCAAAGGTGAATTATCTGCCCTTTTAAGTTCTATCCGCTTAGCGGGAAAAATGGTAAACCAAGAAATTAATAAAGCAGGTTTAGCAGAAATTACCGGTGCTATGGGTCAGGAAAATGTGCAGGGCGAAGACCAAATGAAATTAGATGTACTAGCTAATGACATGTTTATTAGCACCTTACGCAACCGTGGCGAAATTTGTGGAATAGGAAGTGAAGAAATGGAAGATTTTGTAAGCTTTAATGAACCGATGCATAAGGATGCCAAATATGTAGTATTAATTGATCCGCTTGACGGGAGTAGTAATATTGATGTAAATGTTTCTGTAGGTACTATTTTTAGTATTTATAGAAGGATTAGTCCCTCTGGAAGCCCCGCAGTTTTAGAAGATTTTTTACAGCCGGGCGACAAACAAGTAGCCGCAGGTTATTTAATTTATGGAACTTCAACCATGCTCGTATATACCACCGGAAATGGTGTAAATGGCTTTACGTACGATCCGGGTATTGGTTCTTTCTTTCTATCGCACCCAAACATGAAAGCCCCTGCCGATGGTAAAATTTATAGTATAAATGAAGGTAATTACATTCACTTTCCGGAGGGTGTAAAACAATATATTAAGTGGGTACAGGAATTAGATGAAAGCACCAACCGCCCATTAACTTCGCGCTACATTGGTTCTTTAGTGGCCGATTTTCATAGAAATTTAACAAAAGGTGGTATTTACATTTATCCTACCGGAACGAAAGCTCCTAAAGGAAAGTTACGTTTATTATATGAGTGCAACCCGATGGCTTTTTTAATAGAACAAGCGGGGGGAAAGGCAACGGACGGCTTTATGCGTATTATGGAAATAAAACCTGAAGAACTGCATCAGCGGGTTCCGTTTTTCTGTGGAAGCAAAAAAATGGTAGAAAAAGCGGAAGAATTTATGGCAAAATATAAAGCATAAATTACCAATGAACTACCTAAAATTAACCTGCTCATTATTTACAATCTTGCTTATAACAGCTTGTGCTAGCACCTATACGAGTGAGCGCCTTGGGTACGATCAAGCCAGTTTCGACAAGGATTTAAGATCTTGTTATATGGTGTTGCTAGATAAGAAGACAAGTAATGAGGTATTACCCGACAGTTTGTATCTGGGTAAGCTGGTGATTAAAACTAGAGCGAACAACTGTGGCTACGAAACGGTAAAAACCGAAATACGCCAAGAAGCGTGTAATCTTGGTGCTAACATTGCACTTTTAGATTTGGAAACCAATCCACAGTTTTGCACATATACCGTAAGTTTTTATAACAAAGCACCAGGTAACTTTGATTTGGATATGCTTTTAGCCATTGAAAAAGAGTTTTCCTCCATGCGCGCTGCTCCTGCCAAAGCAAGGGGAGGCTTGGGTAGTGGAATTTTCATTGGTCTCTTTATTGCGCTAATAGCTTTATTGGGATTAGGTGCAGTACTTGGGTAATTTCTAAAAATATGCTTTTGTTAAGCAACCGTTTTTAATACCTCCTGAATTAGTATATTAAACCGTTCAACTTTCAATCTTAATTTAACCCAATGAAACGTAAAATTACCGTCCTGCTTTTTATAATTAGTTTTGGCTTACAAGCGCAATTAGTGCGTGATACCTTAGTTTTTAATAAACCCGACACCGTAATTTTTATTGATACCGCTAATCCTAGTAACATTTGGCAAATAGGCATGCCTAGTAAAGCTATTTTTGATTCAGCTTTTGCGGGCAATAGAGCGATGGTAACCGACACCATCAATGTATATCCAATTAACAATAAATCAAGCTTTACCCTTGGTTTTGAACTTTTTGGTGGTGGCCCATCCATTACTTTTAAACATCGCTTTAACACAGATAGTCTTTTTGATGGCGGTTATGTAGAAGCATCCGCAGATAGCGGAAAAACATGGCTGTTGCTTATCGACACTACTGGGCAAATGAGCGCAGGAAATACCACCTTTTTTGGCACTAGCAATCCTTATGGCATCAGTACCTCTGGGTTTTACAGCACAGCAGACTCGCTGACCAATAGTAATGTGGGCTTCAGCGGAAACTCAAGCGGTTGGAAAACCTCCTCCATACTATTTCCGTGCTTTGCCATTAAGAAACCTTTTGAATATTACCTTAGGTTCACCTTTGTTTCAGATAGTGTACAAAACAGCAAAGATGGTTGGATGATTGATGAAATAATTGTAGATAACAGCGGTGCGTGTAGCAACTTAACGGAGCAAAACATACTAAAAGCAGTTATTTTTCCAAATCCAAGCAATACATACGCTACCATTACTTTACCTAATGGAAAATATGTGCATAACGGTGTACTTTCCATTTACAATACTATCGGAGGTTTAATTTTTAAAACTCCATTTATTGGAGATAAACTAAAATTTAATCTTAGTGATCTTCCGAAAGGAATGCACCAAATACTTATTTCCGAAAACGAACAGGTTATTGCGCAAGCCAAGTTATTTGTTCAATAGTAGTATGTTTTTGTAAAGTAAAAAATTATAAAATGAAACGCATAAAACATGGTTTTAAGCTTGTGGTGTGCTTATGTTTTTTTACAGGATGCGCGCCACTTATGCCTGATTTTCATGAAATTATAGAGTATCATGAATACGAAGGTAAGCTAGAGGATAAAAATTTTGCCAAATACATTATTATTGAAGAAACGTTTAGTACAAGTTTAAAATTGGCTATCCGTGATTTGCATGCTTACAGACCTGAGCCCATTCAAAAATATGCAGCGCAACTAACACTACCGCAAGAAAATCACTTATTTAAGGGACTTTATTATTTTAAAGAAAGGGATTACAGCACTGCAAAATTACATTTTCAATTAGCCTATGAAGCGGATCGTAATTTTATCCAGGCCAAATTACTGATGCTTGATTGCGCTTTGGAGTTAAAAGACGAAAAAGATTATTACAGTGCTTACCAAGATTTACTTAACTCCTGTACTGATGTACTTATTTGTGATCTAATAAAAATCCGCTACCAATATGTACGACATCACTTATACTAAATATTTAGCACTACTAGCGCTATTTTTCACTTTATACAGTTGCAGCAGTTCCAAAGCTTTTAAAAAACAGTTAGTTTCTGAGCGCGCAACGCACAATTATTTAATTGAGAATAATGGCTATGTAAGTAAGCAGCCTTTAAAACTTTTTGTCTTTCAAGATTCTGTTGCTTCCCCCACCAGCTTTCCTAAAAAAACGTTTAAGCAAAGTTCTATGCTCTTGCCACTTTTGTTTTATACATATCACAGTAGCAATTTTAGTGCTGCTTACGACTCTGCCGGTGCCACCGAAAGCCCAAATAAGTTTTTGATTGACGGCTTTGCACGAGAAGCACAGTATAAGTGTAATTACACCTTAACCCAAAATCCTGATTCAGCCGATATCTTTCTTGCGCTTCATTTAGAAGAGATAGATTGTGCTGCTAATTTTAAAGATTGGACACAAATTTATGCCATACCAATTTTGGTTTATGTCGTGGTAGTATCTAATCATGGAAACGATATTTTAGGTGGCGAAGCAACCACTATTGTGAATTATAAAATGACTAATCGCTTAGGTGATATTTTGAATAGTGGCAGCACCATAGGAAATGCACCCGTTACCAATTTTGAAAAACTTGGCATAAAAGTACCTTACTTTAAATCAGTATCCTCATTAAATGCCATATTGGTAGAAACCACCTCAATTAGCTTAAGCAAAAATTTTTCAGAAATAATTCATGAGATTAATAAAGTTACGCTTTAGCAATTTTAGTCAAGATTAGTTTTTTTTTAAACTATGTCCCTTCCTAATTTCTTTTCAATAACAGATTTTAATTTAGAGCTTTACAAGGTTTATAATTTCTGTAAACAGCGATTTTCTTTTTTCATCAGGCAACCATTTTCATAAATTCTATTCTATAACCATAAGAGCATTCCCCTCTATTTTCTGCGCAGATTCTATTGGATAGCCCTTTGTCATTCATGTTTAATGTTAAAGCTATCGTTATGAAATCACTATTCAAAATTATGCTGGTATCCGCATGTTGCCTTGCGTTTGCCATCCAAGCCCAAACAAGACCGGGCAGTATTAAAGGACAAGTCTTAGAAAAAAGTTCCGGCTTACCTGCCTTAAGCGCCAACGTTGTAATTTTAGATTCCGCTAGCGCGCAAATAGCCCAAGGTGTAACCGACTTTGATGGAAACTACAATATAAACCCTGTTCCTGCAGGAATGTGGAGAATTGAAGTAACTTCTATTGGGTTTGCCAAAGCGGTAAAAACCGGGGTTGTAGTATCACCTAACGCTCCTACTATTATAAACTTTACGTTACAGGAAGAGACTTCAACATTACAAGAAGTTGTCGTTACGTATGAGCGTCCATTAATTGAAAGTGGTAGAACTAGTACTGTTATTTCCGCAAACGATATTCAAAATATGGCAGTGCGCAATGTTGGTTCGGTTGCTGCACAGGCTGCCGGTGTAACCAACAATGCAAATGGTACTACTAAAATTAGAGGAGCTCGTGAAGAAGGCACTGTATATTTTATTGATGGCGTAAAAGTGCGTGGTAATCTTGATAAAGCAATGCTTTTACAACTAGGTTATTCTGTAGAAACTCGTGCCACAGCCGATGGTGAACAATACAACAGCACTACCGAGATGCCTTTTAAAATGGTAAACAAAACACCCTTAAGCACTTTTTCAAGTGATGTAGATGTGGCAGGTTATGCTAATGTTAGACGGTTTTTAACTGATGGTTATTTACCTCCAAAAGATGCTGTTCGTATTGAAGAAATGGTCAATTACTTTAGCTATAACTACCCTCAACCTAAAGGTGATGAAAAGTTTGGAGTGCTTACAGAAATTGCTCCTTGCCCTTGGAAACCGGAGCATCAATTGTTACGCGTAGGTATTCAAACAGAAAAGCTTGAGCTTGATGCACTACCGCCCAATAATCTGGTTTTTCTAATTGATGTTTCAGGTAGCATGAACGATGCAAATAAACTTCCATTATTGAAAAAGTCCTTACGCCTTTTGGTAAAGAATATGCGTAATGAAGATAGAATTAGCATTGTAGTATATGCCTCTGCAAGCGGATTGGTTTTAAAACCAACCAGTGGTAAAGACAAATCCGAAATTTTATCGGCCATTGACCAATTACAAGCTGGGGGCAGCACTGCGGGAGGCGCGGGAATTACACTAGCTTACAATACCGCACAAAAGCATTTTGACAAAGAAGCGAATAATCGTGTAATATTAGCTACGGATGGTGATTTCAACGTTGGGGTTAGCAGCCAATCTGATCTTATAAAACTTATTGAAGAAAAAAGAGCTAGCGGCATTTTCTTAACAGTTTTGGGTTTTGGAACAGGTAACTATCAAGATGGGAAAATGGAGCAATTGGCGAACCACGGTAATGGAAACTACGCCTATATTGATAACTTGATGGAAGCGCAAAAAGTACTCGTTACCGAAATGGGCGCAAGCCTTTATACCGTTGCAAAAGATGCTAAGTTTCAAATAGAATTTAATCCTAAAACAGTATTGGCGTACCGCTTAATTGGGTATGAAAATAGGTTGCTAGCCGATGAGGATTTTAATGATGATAGTAAAGATGCCGGTGATATTGGTAGCGGACATAGTGTTACTGCCTTGTACGAAATTATTCCTTTTAAAAATAAGCAGAATGATTCAGAAATTTTAAAGGTAGATGACTTAAAATACCAAGAAACTGTTGCTCTGCCCATGGCTGATAGTGGTGAAATTGCAACTGTAAAACTGCGCTACAAAGAGCCAGAAGCTAGAAAAAGTAAACTGCAAGTGCATATAGTATCATCTACTGCGCAGGTAAAAGAAAAAGTAGATTTTGACTTTACATGTGCTGTTTTGCAGCTCGGAATGTTGCTAAAACATTCAGAATATGTGGGAAACAGCGATTACGTTAAAGTAATTGAATTGGCCAAAGCCAGTAAGGGAAAAGATGTTTACGGTTATAGAGGTGAATTTATTCGATTGGCGCAGTTAGCGCAGTCGTTAGATACAGAAAGAAAAGTTGGAAGTAACTAGATTTTAATTTTAATCCAAAAGGCGGAATGCAGATTATTTGCATTCCGCCTTTTTCATTTGTGCTTTTGCCATTGGTTAACCTACATTAGCTTTATGCAAAAAACCATTTTTATTACGGGCGCCACTTCAGGTATTGGCAAAGCCACCGCCCTACTTTTAGGCAAACAAGGCAACACCATTATAGCCTGTGGGCGAAGAACGGAACGTTTGGAAGAAATAAAAGCTACCTTAAAAGATGCTTGCTCCGTTTACACCTTATCTTTTGATGTGCGAGATAATGAAGCTGTTAAAAAAGCAATTGCAAGCCTTCCGGCTGATGTAGAAATTGACGTATTGATTAACAATGCCGGTAACGCACACGGATTATCGCCCATTCACGAAGGCAGTATGGAAGACTGGGATGCTATGCTAGACATTAATGTGAAAGGTTTATTACATGTTTCTCGCGCTATTTTACCCAAAATGGTTGCACGTAAAAGCGGACACGTTATAAACATAGGAAGCATTGCGGGGCGCGAAGTGTACGCCAATGGCAATGTATATAACGCCAGTAAATTTGCCGTACATGCGCTAAATGATGCCATGCGCTTGGATTTAAATCAGCATCAAATAAAAGTTTCTCAAATAGCGCCAGGCTTAGTTGAAACTGAGTTTTCGGAAGTACGTTTTAAAGGTGACGTACAAAAGTCAGAGAAGGTTTACCATGGGTATAAAGCCCTTCAGCCAAATGATTTAGCAGAACTTATTGCGTTTATCTTATCACGACCTGCGCATGTTAACTTAGCGGATGTTTTGATTTTACCGGCTGCCCAAGCGGCTAGCACTGTGGTGAAAAAAGATGTTTGAAAAGTAGTTTTTTTAACTCCGCTAAATTATCACTAAAAACCTGAGTTCGATTTTTATGTAACTAAATATGAGCACTTAAACTATTCTAAAGCCCCCCAACCCCCGAAGGGGGAGTAGCGACACATGCAGCTAAACTCGCCCGCCAAGGCGAGGTTGGGGCTAGATTGTTGTTTTAAAACAATTAAACCACTAACTATCAGATTGATTTTATTTTAGTATTGATCGAACTCAGGTTAAAAGGTAGGCGGTGCGTCATCTGGTCTCCCACCTCCATTTGTACCACCAAAGGAAGGTCTATCACCCTCTTCATCATTTGTTTTGCTTGGAGCTTCACCAAAGTTTCTAAAAGTGTAGGTAAAGCTTAGCATTATATATTGTTGTAATACAGTTGTTTGCTGATCTTCCACGTACGTCTCGGTAATGGTGCGGCTAATGCTGTTATTTTCACCTAAAATATCAAAAATGGAAAGTTTTAGTTCTCCTCTATCGTCTTTCAAAAACTTATAGCCAAAACCTGCATTCCATAAAGTAAAATTTTGATTTATATCTGCATCTAATCCGCTGTAAAGTGTTTGACTAACATCTGTATTAAACACAAACCCATTACCAAAAAGCCAATTAAATTTTACCCCGGCTGTTTGTTGATAGTAATTATTATTCAAATTAGCCTGTAAGCTGCTGTTTACATTGTTGTATGTTCCATTGTAACTCAAGGTAAAATCTACTTTTTCACTAATATTACTACCTAATACTACACCTATACCATTACTTACGGTAGTGCTAATGTTTTCTACATTATTTATTAAGCCCGGTGCCCTTTGATAGCCAAGATTGGCGCTTAAATTTAAGTTGCTTTTAATTTTATTTATCGGAAATCCATAACTGGCAAAGGAGTTTACATTATAGTAGCCATTTAAATTTACTGGTTTGATTAATTGCGCCCCCGTTGGCAAAATATACGTATTGGTAATTGCGCTGTCGTTTTGCAGTATGAAGGCTGCGTTTGCAATATAATCTTGCCGTGCCTCACCAAAAACACCTAAGAACAAGCTGTGTGTTCCCTCTTTAAACGTGGCTCTATATCTGCTTCCAAAATTATGGGCGTATTGTTGGTCTAGTTCAGGGTTACCTGTACTCAATTGTAAGGTATTGCTATTATCAACTACTGTTTGCAATTGGCTAAAAGTAGGTGCAATGGTGTTTGATCTATAAAAAAGACTAAGGTTACTTTTATTTTCAAACGTTTTGCGGTACCGCGCATGGGGCAAAACATTTAGGAAACTTCTACTAACGTTCTCCGTTTCCGGGAGCATTTGATTTGCCGTAAGCAGAGCATATTGCCCCTTAAGTTCCAGAATAAAACTTTCCCCTTTTCCGCGCTTCATAAAAGCTACACCACCTGCTTGGGTTTGATATTGGCTAGTAAACTCACTGCTTAAAGACGTTTGCAAATCGGAATACGTATCGCTTATACTATCAAAAGCGTTGGTACGTTGCGCTGCATCAGAAATTTGAATGCTTGGCTCGTATTTAAATAGCAACATATTTTTCCCAATAGGTTCCGTATAAACTAAACCCGCTTCATACGTGCGCGTGTAATTATTTAAAGAAGCCGCTTGGTCGGTAAAAAAACTACTGTCGTTCAACGCAAAATAGTTTTGAGCCACCAAGCTGTTATTGCCTTTTTGCTGCGTTCCTGTTGTGTTTAAGTTTAAGGATAAGGTTCTTGACTGTTTTTCAAATTTATGCCTAAAAAGGACGCTGCTCCCGTACGTAAATCCGGTAAGTGAGGTCTGAAAATCCGTATTATTACTACTTTGAATCGTTCCATTTGAAAATACATTTGAAGCAGTTGCCAAACTTGTTCCTACATACTGTTGCGTGGAAAAACTTGGTCTAAATAGGATGGAGTTTTTATCATCTATAGTGTACTCCATGCGTAAGTTAAAGCGATGATTTTGGTTGTTGGAAGTGCTTAAATCATTTTCTTGATACGCTAAATTAGCCTGCTCCACGCCCAAATAAGTACGATTAAAAAACTGTTGGTTGGTATTATCGCTTTCATTAAAAAAATAGCTGCCGCTAACTTTTACTTTTTTACCCCATTCATCACTATAGTTTAGGCCAACAGCATTAGTTGCACTTATACCTCCTAGGCTATTCACCAAAAAATCAGACGCATCAGATGACGCTCCGTTTCCACCACCTCCGGGAGGTCCTCTTCTTCTACCTCTTGAACCGTTGCTGCTACCAATCGCACCTACAATGTCCTGAGTGCTAAAGTTCTGTACGTTTATATTATTGGTTAAGCCGAGAATTGTCCAGCGCTGTGTACCCTTAAAAAAGTTCATGTTACCACCGCCAATGTAGCGCCCATCGGTGCCCAAGCCACCATATACTTTTCCAAACTGCCCATTATTTTTACCAGTTTTGGTGATGATGTTAATGGTTTTAATACTATTCCCATCATCAAAGCCGGTAAATTTGCTTTGATCACTTTGATCATCAAACACTTTTATTTGCGAAATTATTTCGGCCGGAAGACTCTGTAAAGCGACATTTGGATCGCTACTAAAAAACTCCTTTCCATCTACCAGCACCCTTTTTACTTCTTCGCCTTGTGCCGTAACTGTTCCATTTTGAATCACCACACCCGGCATTTTTGCAAGTAAATTTTGGGCATTAGCATCTGCATTTACTTTATACGCATCTGCGTTAAAGGCAACCGTATCTCCACTTACTATTACCCGTGCAAAATTGCTACGTACTTCCGCTTCATCTAATAGTTGTGGGTCTGCTTCCAAGGTAAGCATGCCAAGGTTTGTGTTTTCCGTAAGCTGTACGGTTTTCTCTAAAACCTTGTACCCAATAAAGCTAATTTTAAGGGTATAAGTACCTGCCAGTAAATTGGTAAACGCAAAATTCCCATTGGTGGATGAACTAATGCCCGCCTTTAAACCACTTGCCTCATACAGCAATACGTTGGCGTTGGGTAACGTTTCTTGAGTAGTTGCATCAACTACATTACCCGCAATACTATAAGTTTGAGCATAAATTAAGGCGCTCCAAAACATCATCCCAACTACTAAACCAATATTTTTCATGCTACACTTTAATCATTAAAACGATGGTATTTGATGTTGTACTTCAATTAAGGTTTAATGCTTATTCGCAAATACTTTAGAGGCAAGGTCTTTTATTGTTGATATTTTCTTAAACCATGGTAGCGTGTATGTAGCACATCGTTTCTCTAATAGTTAGGCTCATTTAAAAAGTTAGGTTCTAATATGTGCGCTTACTTTTTTTTACTCATGCATTTTCTACCTTAGCCAACTACCTTCTTATTCAAATTCATGTCTCAATTTTTACAACGCGTAGCCGCCCATCTGCTACAGCAAAATATTCCTTTAAAAGATTTTGCCTTGGTGCTGCCCAGCAAACGTGCCAGTTTATTCTTAAAAAAGGAATTGGCACGGCAGCTTACCACGCCTCAATTTGCGCCTCATATCACCACCATAGAAGATTTTGTATTAGATTCCTTAGGCTTAGAACAAGAAGAACAGGCGGTGCTACTTTTCAAGCTTTTTGAAGCGTATCAACTAAGTAGTATTCCCGAAAAAGAAGACTTTAAAGGCTTTATGAAATGGGGCGCATTGTTGCTAGCCGATTTTAATGAACTTGACCGGTATTTAGTAGATCCAAAAGAGATTTTTGGCTATTTAAGCGATGTAAAACGCATTGAAAGTTGGAATTTAAAACCGGAGCAACATACCGAAATGTTATCGGGCTACCTAGCCTTTTGGGAAAAGCTACCCGAACTACATCAGTTATTTTCAGAAATTTTATTGGCCAATAAAAAAGTGTATCAAGGGCTTGCTTATCGCGAAGTAATAAAGCAATTGGAGCACATTGGAACTAATAACCTGATAAAAAATAACAAGCTTTATTTTATAGGTTTTAACGCTTTAAATAAAGCAGAAGAAATGCTTTTGATGCATTTATATACAAGTGGTAAAGCTGAGTTTTTGTGGGATATTGATAGCTATTACTACAAGGATAATTTACATGAGGCAGGAAAATTTTTACGTAATAGTTCCCTCGTAAAAAAACTAGAAGCTGATGGAAAAATGCTTTGGCTGAGTAGCAATTTAAGTGAAGATGCTAAGCATATTGAAATTATAGCTGCACCGGGCAACAATGCGCAAGCTGCGGTGGCCAATGCGTTGCTCAGCGAAATACCAACTGCCGAATATCAAGAAACCGCATTAGTGCTAGCCGATGAAGCGTTGCTAACACCTGTGTTGAACAACTTAAATGCTGAAGTAGAGCATTTGAACATTACCATGGGTTTACCCTTGCAAAACAGTTCTTTAACAAGTTTCTTTGATTTAATTTGGCAAATGTTGGTGCAGAGCGAACAGCGTGGCAGCGCTACTTTTTACCACAAATTATGGAATGGTTTACTTACCCATCCTATCTTAAAAAGGGTGTACCCGGAAATGCAAAACCTAGAAACGGCTCGTGAACAAATGATTGCCGACCGATTAGTTTACAGCTCATTACACGATTTAAAATTACCAAAAGGTGTAACAGAAATATTGGCGCCCATTTTAGCACAGGTGCAAGCACCCGCCCAAAACGTTGCGGCCATGCAAGCCTTTTGCTTATCGCTAAAACCATTGTTTTCTCCGCAAGAGCAATTCATACAAGCCTTATATAGTTTTTACAAATTATTTGATGCTTTACACGCCCTTTTTGTGTCGCATACGTATGTGGAAGATCATAAAACGGCCTTGCAATTTTACCGACAATTATTACAAACCGAGTCGTTAGACTTATATGGAGAACCTTTAAAAGGCTTACAGTTAATGGGTATGTTAGAAACCAGAACGCTATCTTTTAAAAGAGTTATTTTGGTTTCTTTAAATGAAGATATTTTACCGGCAGGCAGGTCACAAAACAGCCTAATACCATTTGATATTAAACAGAAATATGGCCTACCAACGTATTTAGATAAAGATTCCGTTTATGCTTATCACTTTTACAGATTGTTGCAAGATGCCGAGCGTATAAGTTTGGTATATAACAATCAAAGTGATGGTTTAGGTGGTGGCGAAGCAAGCCGGTTTATAGCGCAATTGGAATATGAACTTCCGCGTGTAAATCCCAATGTTGTTTTTTCTAAACGCAATATGCAGCCCACGGTAAATTTAAAAAAGCAAGATAAAACGGTTCAAAAAACACCTGATGTAATAGCGCGACTTACAGAAATGGCGCAGCGTGGGTTTTCACCAACAGCTTTAAGTCAATACATTAAAAACCCTTTAGCATTTTATTACCAACGCGTGTTAGGTGTAAAAGAAATGGATGTGCTTGCTGATGTAATTGGTTTTGATGTGCAAGGCACGGTAATTCATGAAATTTTGGAAGCATTTTATACGCATAGCGAATCAGGAAAACCGTGGGCTTTTATTGATGAGGCACAGTTAGAGGGCGCTTTGCAAACCTTTGATATAAGGCAAACTGTAACCAATAAGTTGGAAGCTAATGGTGTAACCGTGTTGCATTCAGGCAAAAATCTTTTAATAAAAGAAATGCTTATAAGCATGCTAAAGCACTTTTTTGAAGCCGAACTTTTAGCCATAAAAAATAAAGGGCGCATAGAACTTGAAGATTTGGAAATGGAATTAACCGCTTCTTTTGCTTTTGAAGAAAACAAGATCATTAACTTTCAAGGAGTTGCAGATAGGGTGGAACGAGATCAAGCAGGCGTGGTACGTATTATTGATTATAAAACGGGCTCGGTAAACGAACAAAAAATGCATATCACGGACGTGGAAAAATTTGACGATCCTGAATATGGAAAAGCCTTTCAACTTTGCTTATACGCCTATATGTATTTGCAACAGAACCCTAAAGAACAAGAGGTTAGTGCCGGAATTGTAAGTTTACGTAAAACTCATTTATGGATTATTCCTGTAAAGTGGAAGGGTAAAACCACCTTAACGCGTGATTTCATTCCTGAATTTGAACGTTATTTATCAGGATTATTCACTGAATTATTTGATACAGAGCAACCTTTTGAAGAAAGAAAAATAGTGTAATGAAGCAACCAACCAAACTAGAAATTGAAGCGGCTCATAAACGTATAATTCCTTATTTACATGAAACACCCGTATGGCAATCCGCTCATTTTAACAGTGAATTTAACGCGACACTTTATTTTAAATGTGAAAATTTTCAAAAAACCGGAAGTTTTAAAGCGCGTGGTGCTACCAATGCCGTGCTTACCCTAACGGATGCTGAAAAACAAAAAGGTGTTTGCACACATAGCAGCGGAAACCATGGCGCTGCCTTAGCTTGGGCGGCAAAAAGTATTGGTGCAAAGTGCTATGTAGTAGTGCCTGAAAATGCACCTTCTGTAAAATTACGCGCCATGCGTGGGTATGGTGCCGAGATTACGCTGTGCAAACCTACTTTAGAGGCTCGTGAGTCAGGATTAAAAGCTATTCAAGAAGAAACAGGTGCTACCTTTATTCCGCCCTACAATCATATAAATGTTATTGAAGGCCAAGCTTCTGCGGCTAAAGAATTAATAAATACTGTACCCGATTTAGATTATTTAATTACGCCCGTGGGCGGTGGTGGTTTGTTGAGCGGCTCAGCTTTAAGTGCTCATTACTTTTCATCAAAAACTATAGTGCTTGGTGCAGAACCTGTAGCAGCTGATGATGCAAAACGCTCGTTGATGGCCGGAAAGTTAATACCACAAACCGGCACACAAACTGTTGCAGATGGACTGCGAACTTCTTTAGGTATGCTTACTTTTCCTATAATTCAACAGCATGTGCAGGATATTTTATTGGCTACGGAAGATGAAATTATTTACGCTATGCGCGATACATGGGAACGCATGAAAATGATTATTGAACCTAGCTGTGCAGTGCCATTAGCTGCAATGCGCGCGCAACGAAGTTTTTTTTCAGGTAAAAAAGTGGGAATAATAATTACCGGTGGTAATGTAGATTTAAGCCACTTACCTTTTGAATAAACCCTTACTTTTGCGCTGCAATTATCTCAAAAAATACAACTGATGAAATTTGGCGTAGTAATTTTTCCCGGTAGCAATTGTGATCAAGATATGATTTACACCTTGCGCGAAACCATGCAACAAGAAGTAGTGGAACTTTGGCATAAAGACACTGATTTACAAGGTGTAGATTTTGTGGTGCTACCCGGTGGTTTTAGCTATGGCGATTATTTACGCAGTGGTGCTATTGCCCGTTTTTCTCCCATTATGGAAAAGGTGATTGAATTTGCTCAGGAGGGTGGTTTTGTAATGGGTATTTGCAATGGTTTTCAAGTGCTATGTGAAACAGGTTTATTACCCGGAGCCTTGCTGCACAACAACACACAGAAATATATTTGCAAAAATGTACACATAAAACCGGCTAATAACGAGAGTGCCATTAACGCTACTTTAGATATAGAAAAAGGATACAAAATTCCTATTGCGCATGGTGAAGGTCGATACTATGCAGATGAAAGCACCTTGGCTGAACTTGAAGCTAAAGACCAAATTTTATTCTACTATAGCAATGCCGAGGGCGAAGTTTCAGAAGCGCATAACCCAAACGGAAGCGTGCTAAACATTGCCGGAGTTACCAATCATAACAGAAATGTATTTGGTATGATGCCACACCCAGAACGCGCTGCAGATGAAAATTTGGGCAATACAGACGGTAAACTATTTTTTGAAAGCTTATTGAGTAGTTTGGTGCCCGTTGGCAAATAAGTGCTGGCTTTTCAAGGACGTGTACATCGGTAAATCTAATACCTAAAAGGCACTTGAAGTATATGTTTTACATGATGCGCTTACATAAATAATGAAGCTTCTGGTGAGCTGTAAAACTTAGCGCTGCAAAAGCATTTAACAAGTATAAAAATGTGGAATAAATGCTGCCAAAGGTTTATTTGGGGTTCCGTAAAATAGCGTAATTCTAACGTTTGTACTCACTCCTTCTTGGTAATCACATAGGTTTTCTTCCAATAATTTCCTCCGGAACCGGTGTCATTAACCGCAATTTCCGTTACTAAGTCAGCTCTAGTATCACTATAAAATAAAACCTTACTCGTATCTAAATCTCCATCCTCGTTAATATCAGATACTATGGAGAAATTTGGTAAATAATTGAAATCATAGGTAGTTACCTTAGAGAATTCTGTTTCAATCATCTTATTCTCCTGCTTAAAATCTAATAGGTGGAAAGAACTTTGATAATGTATAAAAAACATACCGGTCTCTTCAATTGTTGAATCTACCCTCCACACCCCACTTAAACGCTGCTTTTGATTTATAACCACTGGGTTTTGTTGTTCTGTATCCTTTTTACATGAAATCAAATAGAAAAATAATAAAGCAAAAATGCTTAATGTCCATTTCTGTATCTGCATAGTTCTAGTTTTTTTGCACTTTTAACTGTATAAAAAACGAGCCTTTCGGCTCATTTTCCTCAGTAAAATTTTTCGCTATTAAACGCATCTATATCTTATTTGCGCACCAATTTCTTAACTGCTATAATCTGATTATTAGCAATAAACTGCATCATATACACACCGGTTGGCAAAGTTTCCGTAAGTACTTCCATTTTATTTTCTTCAAAATTACGCTTGTAGGTAAAATTGGAAATAGACTTACCGGTTAAATCAAAAATTTTCACTTCCATTTGTGGATATGTGCCTTCAAACGTAACTAAAACCTTTTCGCTAGCCGGATTAGGATACAATTCAAAAGCCGCGTTGTTATACTCGTTTCGGCTAAACGTATTGGTTATTTGAAAAGCCGCCTTGCTAGTGTATAGTTTTTTATCATCAGTGTACACACTCACATCCCAATTTCCTTGCGCGCTGTTTGCCGGAATTACAACGTTAGCCGAAAAGCTATTGGCGCTTAGCACTTGCACATTATTTACAACTTCAATTACTTGAGTACCCAAGCTTAACCAAACTTTTTCAATTTTTTGAGCGGTAGTTTTAAAGCTTGACCCTGTAACCGTAAAGGTGGCATTTATCGTTCTATTTGGTTGTGCGCCCACGGGACTTATAGTTACTTTAGGTGTAGGGCTCGGTGAAATTACTTCAAATGCCATTAATTTTTGAAGCGTGGATGAACCTGAAGAAACCCACAAATCATAAAAGCCTAGTGTGCTGCTGCCGGGTAAACTTAAATTGGCAGAAATGCTGCTACTATTCACTACCGATATATTTGTAAAACCGCTGTTACCACTTTGACCAATTACACTTGGCCCTTGTCTTAACTGTAAAAAAGTATTGTTTCCACCGGTAAAGGAAGTATTTTGACCGGAAATAATAATGGGTAATGTTTGTCCCGCTTCGCCTTTATCAGGAGAAATACCCGTAATAGATTGTGCAAAAAGAGATGGAGCTCCAAAACTCAGTAATGTTAAGAATAATAATTTTTTCATAATTTAATAAAGAGGATAATAAAGCGTGAAAGTTGCAAAATAAAATTTGATGTTTCACAATTAAACAGGATTCATTTAGTTATCGGCCCTTTTTTTTTAAGTATGCTTCTAAAGACACCTCTTTTTCAATGGATTGAAAGTGTGCTTTTTCCATCTGTTCAGCATTTATATTTTGGAAGGTAAAATCTATACTATCTTGCTTTTGATTTGCTAATAACAAGCTGAACTTCGTCTTTAGAATTGCTAATCGGTACTCCTGCAAACTATTAAAATTAGGAAGTTCTTCTAAAAATACTGCTTCATATTTGCGCAATATCGCGTAAGCATTGTTTATATCACCACTATTATAATAGGCAGCCATCAAATTAAGCGCTCCATCTAAATACTTAGGTGAAACCTCAAGCGCTCGTTTGTAAAATATTAGGGCAGTGTCTTGTTTGCCCTGCAAAAAATACACATTAGCACAATTGTTAAGCACATTAATATTATTAGGATGCAAAAGGCTAGCCGCTACAAACGCATTTTGTGCTTTCTGATATTCACCAAGGTTGAGATACGCCAATCCGCTATAAAAACTTAAAGGTGTAGCGGTAGCATCCATTTTATACCACTTGTTTTGAGCAACTGTTTTGTACTCATTTTGCAATTGCTGCCAATTTCCTTTTACACGCGCATCATTTATTTTACGCACCGCCCGCTCACCCTTATACCACGCCAAACCCAAACAAAAAATAGCTAAGCTGATAAGCAAACCGAAAAAATGCACAATCCGAGAAGTTAAATTTGAAACACCGGTTTTAGAATTTGGTTGTAACGACAGTAGGATTCCAAGGTAAGTATAGAGCATTAATTGATGAAACATACGCTCTCGCGGAAAGCTAAAAAATGCTATTACGAAATAGCTCACCAACCCCGAAAGTAATAATCCAACTAAAATTTTTTCCTGTTTTTGGAGCTTGGTAATAACCTGTATGCTTAAAACGAGCACCCAAATAAAACCACCCAAATAAGTAAGTAAACCTATAATTCCTGTTTCTGCCAATACCCACAAATAATCATTATGCGGCCGCTGAAACTGCACCAAACCTTGCCTTGCCCGCCACATATCTGAGCCATACGCAGGAAACAAAATTTTCCAATTGCCGGCTCCTACTCCACCGTACCCTTCTTCCCAAATCATTCTAAAAGTACCTTGCCACAATTGCAAGCGTTCTTTTACCGTAAAATCCTGCTGATCAGAACCATTGAAACCTAATTGTGACGTTAGTTTTTTACCTTTTTGATCTTCGCTTTTGTGCACACTATAAGCTATGCTAAACGTAAGTAAAGCCAGCGCTCCTAAAGTTAAAAGCACGTTGCGCAAAACAGCTATTCTAACATTTTTAATCCGTACTGCTATTAATTTCCATAGTAGCAAACTCATTAAAAAAACCAGCAAAGCAAGCCACGCGGTTCGCGATTGTAAAGCAAAAATCAAAAACAGGTTAAGCGCAACAATAACCACTGCAAAAAACCGCCAAAACTTGCCGCTATATAAAAGCGTATAAAGAGCAAAGGGTAAACATAAAACTAAGGCTGAAGCAAACAGATTTCGGTGGCCGAGTAATGAAACTACTTCGTAGCTTTTGGTTTGGTTATAAAAAACATCGGCTTGAACGTATTGAAATAAACCTAAAAATGTAATAACAGTATTTACAAGTAATAGTACTTTGGCAAGGTTTAAAACTGAAAAATCACTTTTAAACCAGGCAATAAAATACAACAGGAATAGGAACAAGCCGGCATCTCTAAGCCAAATAAAAATTCCTTCGCTGTAGTTAGTTGCGTATAAAAGGCTGAATGCTTCCACAACTAGAAACAGCAGAAATGGTACAATTGCACCTCTTGTTTTTTTTAGGCTACTGTTTAAAAATAAGCTTACTAGCGCTAGTAAAAAGAGCAATGCTCCAAATAAAGTAAACCTAGGCGCCAAGGTGGCATCAAGCGTTTGCGTAGAAAAAGCCAACAAACAAATTACCAAGCCAAAAAGCAGCAAGGTAAAAGGTGTGGAGACAAATTTTTTAAACGCGGTAAAATACATAAGTGCAAATATGAAATATTTTCACTTTGTTTTTTTTTGGTTTGGTGCGTGTTAATACTAACTGGTTACATCAAAAAAAAGCGAGCCTTTCGGCTCGCTTTTAAAAATCTATTCTTGCTCTAAAAATGGATATTTATAATCGGTAGGAGGATTAAAAGTTTCTTTAATTAACCTTGGGCTTACCCAGCGATATAAGTTTTGAGCCGAGCCGGCTTTATCATTAGTACCGGACGCGCGCGCACCACCAAAAGGCTGCTGACCAACAACTGCTCCGGTTGGTTTATCGTTAATGTAAAAATTACCGGCTGCGTTGCGCAGCTTTTCCATTCCCAACTGCAAAGCGTATCTATCTTGAGAAAATAAAGCACCCGTTAATGCGTATTCAGAAGTACCATCTACCAACTCAAGTGTTTCTTCATATTTATCAGCATCATACACATACACCGTAAGTACTGGCCCAAATAATTCAGTTTCTATGGTAGTATATTTAGGATTGGTGGTTACAATTACAGTAGGCTCAATAAAGTAGCCTTTACTTTTATCGTAGCCACCACCAGCAATAATTTCAGCATCGCTATCGGCTTTTGCTCCATCAATGTACTTGGCAATTTTATCAAAGCTACGTTCATGAATTACAGCGTTTACAAAGTTTTTCGCTTCACGCGGAGTACCCATTTTAATGGTTGAAATCTGCTCCAATAAAATTTTCTTCACATCATTCCACAAATTATCTGGAATATAGGCTCTTGAAGCTGCACTACATTTTTGACCCTGATATTCAAAAGCACCACGCGTCATGGCAGTAGCTACTTGCTGTGCAATGGAAGATTTGTGAACCATTATAAAATCTTTACCACCTGTTTCGCCCACTATACGCGGATAGGTGCGATATTTATGAATATTATTCCCTATGGTTTGCCAAATATTCTTAAACACTTCCGTAGATCCTGTATAATGCAATCCGGCAAAATCTTTATGTGCAAATACGATGTCTGCTGTTTCAGCCGGGTCGGTTACAATCATATTAATTACTCCCGGAGGTACGCCCGCTTCTTCAAAAATATCCATCAAAACCTTAGCACTATATATTTGATTTAAGCTCGGCTTCCAAACTACGGTATTGCCCATCATAGCCATACAACTGGGCAAGTTTCCGGCAATAGCCGTAAAGTTAAATGGAGTAATAGCAAAAGTAAATCCTTCTAACGGGCGGTAATCTACACGGTTCCAAAGTCCTTCGTTACTATCGGGCTGCTCGCTATAAATTTCGCTCATGTATTGCACGTTAAAGCGCAAAAAGTCAATCGTTTCGCAGGCGGCATCAATTTCTGCTTGCATGGCATTTTTACCTTGGCTAATCATGGTTGCAGCGTTCAACTTGTAGCGATAAGGGCCGGCAATAAGGTCAGCCGCTTTTAAAAAGATGGCTGCTTTATTTTCCCAACTTAATTTCTCCCAATCTTCTTTAGCCGCCAAAGCCGCGTCAATAGCTTGGTGTACGTGTTTGGCTTCACCAAAATGGTAGCTACCAACATTACGCTGATGATCATGCGGAGGCATTACACGCTCCATTTTACCGGTGGTAATTTTTTCGCCACCAATAATCATAGGAATTTCTATTTGCTCATTCCACATCTTATCATAAGCTGCGTATAACGCTTTCCTTTCGGGAGAACCAGCTCCGTAACTCAATACTGGTTCATTTATAGCCAACGGCACTTGGTAAAAACCTCTTATCATGTTTGTTTTTTTTAGTTGAAATATGCTTGTTCGCAAAGCTAAGGCAATGCAAGTGAAGGGCAAAAAGAAACCCCCAAAGCATTTTGCTTTGAGGGTTTTTAATAAAATATATGGTTAGTACAGCTTAGTTTATTCTGTAAGTAAGCCCTAGTGATAAATACGAAATACCGTAACCTAGCTCTGCAAAAGCGCCAATATTATCAGTAAAATGATAACGCGCGCCTATTAAAAAGCTATAGGCAATACCGCCCACACTTTGCGCCTGAGGAGAAAAAGCAGGATTTGCACCAGCTGGTTCATCCACACTACTTGTACCTACATTGTAGCCCAACATTGCGCCACCGTAGGTATCTAAATTTTCTACAAATTCGCGGTGATACGTTCCTCTAACACCAATAATGGTGTAACTATAATTAAAGGTGTAGCCAAAACTTTCGGTGCTAGAGCTGTAATAACCTAAGTAGCCACCTGCGGTAAACTCATCGGTAATTGCATAATCACCACTAATGCTAATAGGCGGAATACCAATATCTCCCGTTACGCCTCTTACGCCCAAACCTAATCCTAAGTTAAGATCAATCTGACCTTCTTCAATTTGTGCGCTCGCCTGATTACAAAATCCAAGCATTAAAGCACATGCCGCTAACACAGTTCCTAATTTTCTCATGATGTAAAAGTTTAAAAATTGCCTACTCTATTTATGCTTTTCGGCTACCGCTTTTTGTTGAAACAAAGCACGGCAAGCGACCAAATGCAGACAATACGCAGAATTGCGTAATTTTTAAGACAAAGTGAATATAATGGCCTAATTAAATCAAAGAATTATCCTAACCGGAAATGATTATTTAATTTGAAGCAATCTGATCCGCTGGGTTTACCGCCTGGCGAATTACGCTGGTTTTTCCATTTTCATCTATCAAAAGTGCAGAAAGATATTTTTTAGCGTAAGCACCCGTATCTATACGCCACGCATTTTCTTTAGGAGAAAAAATGGGCTTATTACCTTCCACTACATTGTGACCTACGATTTGCATTTTAGGTAAACTTTTAAGCTCTTCCCTATTATTAATAATGCTGCGCGGGTGTTCTAAATCTGTATTTTTTTCAGGCTTTTTATGGTAGCCGGCATGGGTAATTAAAACATGGTCGTTCTCCCAAACCAAAGGTTGATTTTTAAGATGAATGCTTAATTGAAATAAGCTTTTTGCGTGTTTAGATAAATTGGTGTCTAAGCGTTGTAAATTTTCACTCCACGGTCTATTTTGGATTTTTTTTACAAGTGCATGCTCATGGTTTCCTCTTAGCCAAATTACCTTACCGGGATGTTTGCGTTGCAACTCCCAATAGTAATTTATTGTCCACGCATTATGCCGCCCCTTATTAATAAGGTCGCCCAATTGCACCAACACCATTTCTTGAGGATTCCAATAGGTTTCCACCAATGCTTTTAGTGTATGGTAGCAAGCGTGTACGTCTCCAATTACCAATACCTGCAAAATACTGCGGGATTTTTATGCGTTTAACATCACCGGCATCACCAGCATTAATACGTCTTCACCCTCTTCAAGGCTATCAACAGGAATAATAATTCCAGCGCGGTTTGGTGCCGACATTTCTAGATTTACAATATCAGAATCAAGGTTATTTAGCATTTCTAATAAGAAACGGCTGTTAAACCCAATTTCCATATCATCACCACTGTAATTACAGTTTAAACGCTCATGTGCTTTGTTGCTAAAGTCTAAATCTTCAGCCGAAACCTGTAATTCAGAACCGGCAATTTTTAAACGTACCTGATGGGTAGTTTTATTAGAAAATATAGAAACACGCTTTACGGAATTATGAAAAGCATTGCGTTCAATTTCCATTACGTTTGGGTTTTCTTTAGGAATTACCGCTTCGTAATTTGGATATTTACCATCAATTAAACGGCAGGTAAGAATGATATTTTCAAACTCAAAGCGGACGTTAGTTTCATTGTAAATAATTTGCACCTCATCACCCGCACTCACCAATACAGATTTTAAAATATTAAGCGGTTTACGCGGCATTATAAATTCTGCGGTATGGTCACTTTTAAAATCGTTTCTGCGGTAACGCACTAATTTATGCGCATCAGTAGCTACAAACGTTAGGTTACTGCTATTAAACTGAAAAAATACGCCACTCATTACCGGGCGCAGTTCGTCATTGCCGGCTGCAAATAAAGTTTTATTAATAGCGGTGGCTAAAATTTCTCCGGGAAGCACCGTTTTGCTAGTGTCTTCCATATCCGGCAAACGGGGAAATTCTTCACCATCAACATAAGCCAAAGAGTATTTTCCGTAATCAGAACTCAACTCAACACTACTATTTTTGGCATCAATAATAAATGTGATTGGTTGCTCGGGCAGCGATTTTAAACTATCTAAAAGTAAACGAGCCGGAATAGCGGCTAAACCTTCATCTTCACTATCTACCGAAATGGTAGAGCTGATAGTGCTTTCTAAATCAGAAGCAGAAATGGTGAGCACACCATCCTTTAAATCAAACAGAAAGTTATCTAAAATAGCCAAGGTATTGTTGTTATTCAACACGCCTCCGGCAATTTGCAATTGTTTCAATAAGCTTCCGCTTGATACTATAAACTTCATGCGATGTATTGGTTTTATAAATTTATGAGCTGGAATAAACTTTGGCCTGCCCTAATTTTTTATTTTCTTAAGGCACAAATATAGCGGCTTTTAGTTGGGCTAAGTTCCTCAAATTGGCCAATTTTTTAACAAAATGTGGTTTCGTTTACTGCTGAAAAAACTCAGGACGTAATAAAACATTCTGTAAACCGAAATACTGCACCAACACCATGCGGTCATTATCAATAAAAGCGTGCAAACGATCTGGGTCAAATTGCAGCGGAACACCGGCTTCATTCGTCATTTCTTCATCTGCTTTTATGTAGTAGGCACTTAATTTTTTACTGTTTCCTTCTGTATCGGTAGCGCTAATAACAAAAGCGGGGGTGCTGGCCAACAATGAATCGCGCCTTGCATAAATTGGGTCAGTTGGCACTATGGCGCCTTCATAACTCAACTTTTCAAAACCGCTTAAAAAAAGCTTTACGTTTACCATGTTTACATTACGCAACACGTTTCCGCTAGCTACTTTTTTTACGTACGTGCTATCGTCCGAAAAACGAACTACAGAAAAACTATTGGCTGGGTCTCGCGGGTATAAAATTTCTACTGAGCGTATGCGGTTTACCGGTAAGCCAAATATGGTACGGCTGCGCCAAAGGCTAGCATCAGTAAAAAAACGAGTACTTAAATAACCGTTAAATCCGGGAATTGAAACTGCATAAGGAGCATCAGAACCTTCAATCATCATATACGTGGCCATTTCATCTTGCGATTCTGTGCCCACAAAAAATGTTTTAAAAAGCGCTCCATTTTGGTAAACCTCTACTTTTTTGCCATACACCGCCATTCTTTTTATAGCCGTTTGTTTCATGCGCTCAGGTAAAAAATTGCGCATTTCCATATGATAAAAAGTCATCAGCAACGTTTCCATGGCATCCTTTCGGGCGTTGCCTTCCCCATTTACCAGCCATCCGTTTTCACCTCTGGTAAGGGTAACTTTAGAAGGACGTTTATCGGAAATTATAATCTTATCTACCGCTGCGGTATCACTAATGGTAAAATCATATTTTTGGCTACGTTCAATGGTAGATTTCCCTTCGCGCTGCATTACTAAATAACCTGTAACGGCCAGTAAAACAGCAAATACCAATAAGTAAATTAAATTCTTTTTCATGTATATTTTCTCTTTCTTAAAAAGGTGTACACCAATGCAAACAGCAAAAGTGCCAGCACAGGAATTAAGGTGTTTATTAATTGCCAAAAGAATTTTCCATCTTTCAACTTATTGCCATCAAGCAAACGAATTTTCAACTCACGCGAACGGATAGAAATTAATTCTGAATCGTCTAACATATAATCAACCGCGTTAATTAAAAAATCGCCATTGCCATATTGCGTGCCGGTAAATTGATCATAACCCAAAGGTAAAGGCATCCCTTTTTCAATATTTGGGTTTATAATGTTTAATTGATTTTTAATGATATCACCATCGGCCACCACCAGCATTTGGGTAGGTGTACTTTTTTCTTTCAATTTTATTGGCGCTCCATCGCTACCGGTTGGTTGTATTCTATTGGTAAAAACCGATTGAAATGTACCTTCCAAAAGCACCGCCATAGGAATATTGCTTTTGGTGTACTGACGTGGATCCGGCTCTTTATAATATTCATTTAAAGAAACCATGTGTGGGGTTTGGGCAATACGTGCGTAAGGCGAACTGCGCAACAAAAATGTTTTTTTAACGCCAGGCGCAATAATGGTATCTAAAGAAGAGGCAAACTCCAACTTAACCGCGTTTATATCTTTAGCAATAGGATGATTTACTTGCGACATTACCAATGGCCAATAAAACCAAGGCTTTACTTGTTTTTGATCATTTAAACCGGCTGCCACCATATCCATCACCAAATCGGTATTAATACGCGTGCCATATTTAAACAACATATCATCTAAGCGCAATTGATCCATCCTTGGAAAAGCCAAAAATTGTGGCGCTTTACTTAAACTGTCAATTTCTGCATTTACGGCATCAATACACCAAATTACCTTACCGCCATTCATTATATATTGGTCTAGCAAATACTTATCTAAATCAGAAAAAGCTTGGGTAGGTTTGGCCAAAATCAACAAATCAAAGCGGTTTAAACGAACCTGCTGATCGGTAATACTAATTTGCTCTGTAAGGCTATCTACCTTAAAACTTCTCAAATCAAACTTATTAATCTGGTAATTTTCCGATAACGTGCGGGCAAAATCACCTACATATTTGGGTGGTAACTCACCATGCCCCTGTAAAAAAGCAACGTTTGGTTTTAAGGTAGCGGTAAGTCGTTTTATACCGTTAGCCAAAGCATACTCCAAATTTTGCACAGAAGCATTAATTTGCGCTTGCGCGGATGTTCCCATTTGCTCCACCAAAAGTGGAATGGCTACTTCATCATCACCCAACGTCATAATTGCACCAGGATATACGGTAAGCGTGGAGGTTCCTGTTTTTTCACCAACTTCTACGCGGGTTGGACGCAGACCTTTAAACTGTAATTGCTGTGCTACTTCCTTGTTAGTTTTTTCATCATCAGAAGCAGCCGGATTGATAAATTCAAATTCTAAATCAGAATGAAACGCACGCAATTCATTGAGCATTTGCTGTGTTTCACGCTGCAAACGCTGAAACCCGGAAGGCAAATCTTCACCTTCTAAATACACTTTTACATAAATGCGCTCATCTAAATTTTTTAGTAAAGTAACCGTGGCGTCAGAAAGACTGTAACGCCCTTCGGAGGTTAAATCGAAGCGAAAAAACTTAAGGCTTACAATTACATTTAGGAGCAACAGTATAGCCACTATTACTAAAAACCTAAAAATATCTTTTGATTTTTGATTTTTCATTACCACTTTCTGCTTTGCAGCACCAAGCGCGTGGCCAGTGCAAATAATACAATCAGTGAAACAAAATAAAGCACATCGCGCGTGTCAATTACGCCACGGCTTAGCGAGTTGTAATGTTCGTTTATCCCTAAGTTTAAAATTAACAGATTAAAATCTGAAGTGGGTAACAAATCAGCAACTTGCTCAAAACCAATGTAAAAAACAAAGCAAAGAAACACTGCTAGTAAAAATGAAATAATTTGATTATCTGTTAATGAGCTTGAAAATACGCCTATGGCCACATAACTGCTTCCCAATAAAAATAGGCCAATGTAACTTCCTGCGGTTCCGCCAGCATCAATATTACCGGCTGGATTTCCTAATTGATACACAGATATATAATATACAATAGTGGGTAGCACGGAAAAAAGTACTAAAACGAGGCCTGCTAAATATTTGGCCCACACAATTTGAAAATCGGTAATGGGTTTGGTAAAAAGTAATTCCATGGTGCCCGCTTTTTTTTCATCGGCAAAAAGCCGCATGGTAAGCGCAGGAATAAGAAACATAAATACCCACGGAGAAATAATAAAAAGATTATCGATACTAGCATAGCCACCATCTAAAATATTAAACGTGCCGGGCAGCAGCCACAGCACACAACTGTTTATAAGCAGATATACGGCAATAACCACGTATCCCGTAAGGTTGCCAAAAAAGCCGCGTAATTCTTTAAGGGTAAGTGCCCACATATTAGGTAAGCGCTTTTAAGGTGCTTAAACTCCAGGCTTGCGGTTTATCATTAAACCCTGTTTTGGTAAACGCCCATACTTTAGCAAATAATTCAGAATTTCTATAAGCTTGCAAATGGGCATCACTTTGCCATTTACTGTGTGTAAAATACACGTTTGGGTTATCTATTTGATGCAACAATTCTAAATATTCACAACCCTCAAAATTGCGAATATCATTTTTATGCTGTTCAAATTTTTCTAAAAAGGCATGCACCTTTTCTGTATTAAAACTCATTTTTACTATGCGTATTATCATGTAAAAGTTACCGTTATATCATCCATTAAACCAACGCCCAAAAGCGTATTGGCTCCGTTAAACGTATAATTACCTGCTCCACTTACTGCTATTTCTAATAAGCCGTGCGCGTTAAAAAGAGCTAACACGCCACCTTCTTCCACATCAGCATATTGCTGTACCAATTTGTGAATTTTATTTCTGCGCGGCAAGGTTATCTCAAAAGTTCTATCGCCACAGCATTCTGCAAAGTAAGGCTTGTTAACGTTGGTAATCAAATTGCCAAAATTATCTACATAAATTACTCTGCCCAAAATTTTAGACTTATCATCTGTAAAACGTGGCTTGAAAGAAGTATTTTGTTGCATATTTTTAACCTCCCTACCCAACAAACCTATGGCGCCACCTTTGGCTAAATGCACCGCAGCCTTAGCTAGCACATCTCTACTAGGAAAAAGTTTGCTCTCAATATCTTCTCTAAAATCAATGGCCACCACCTTATTTATTTTAAGGTCGGGGTTTATCAAACTTAAAATTCCATTATCAGCACACAAAAAATAGTGTCCATCCATTTCTGCGGCAAGCAAAACTCCATTGGCTACCACCTCTTGCACGGCTATTAAATGCACCGTTCCTTTTGGGAAATTTGGGTAGGCATAACGCAAAGTAAAGGCAGCTTCTAAAGGGCTAGCAGCCGTTACTTGGTGCGATATATCTACCAAACGCACCTGAGCATCAAAACTATACAAGCGCCCTTTTAATGCTGCCGCATAAAAGTCTTTTAAACCAAAATCAGATGTAAGTGTAATTATTTGCATAAAAGGCTATACTTACTCATAACTATATGTAAGTAGGCTTTAAAAATTTGTTACTTTGTGCCAAAATTATGGCTTTTGAAGTGCATTTAAGCCATGTAAAAAAAATCTTATAACAATAGCTTGACAGAAAAAACACTATTACTAGAAAACGTTGACCCACGCGAGATTTATGGGAGCAACAATACTTACCTAAACTTAATAAAAACATATTTCCCCGAGCTGAAAATTACAGCGCGAGGGCATAATGTAAAAGTAAATGGCCCGGAACAACTTATAGCTGACTTTGAAATTAAAATTGAAGAAATTGTAGCGCATTTGGCTAAGTACAATTCATTAAGCATAAATCAGCTTGAGCGGATTTTAAAGGATGAAATGAATGAACCCACTTCTGAAGCCGCTAAAAAAGATGTAATTCTTTTTGGCACCAACGGAAATGCAATAAAAGCACGCACCAAAAATCAGCGTAAATTATTAGATTCTGTAGATGATAATGATTTGATTTTTGCTATTGGCCCTGCCGGTACGGGTAAAACATATACAGCGGTAGCTTTGGCCGTGCGTGCTTTAAAAAACAAAGAAATAAGGCGCATTATACTTACGCGCCCAGCGGTGGAGGCAGGTGAAAATTTGGGTTTCCTTCCGGGAGATTTAAAAGAAAAACTAGACCCGTATATGCAACCTCTTTATGATGCTTTACGTGATATGATACCACCCGAAAAATTGAGTTTTTATTTGGAAAGTGGTACTATCCAAATTGCGCCTTTAGCCTTTATGCGTGGCCGAACGCTTGACCGTGCTTTTGTAATTTTAGATGAAGCCCAAAACACCACAAACGCGCAAATGAAAATGTTTTTAACGCGTATGGGTGGCGATGCAAAATTTATTATAACTGGTGATCAAAGCCAGATTGACCTTCCGCGTAAGCAAGCCAGTGGACTACTTTCAGCGGTAAATTATTTGAAAAATATTAAAGGCATTGCTTTTATTCATTTAAAGGAAGAAGATGTAATGCGCCACCGTTTGGTAAAGGAAATTATAAGAGCTTATGATAAAAACGAAAATTATGAAAGCGCTTAAAGAAACAAACTTGAAACTGCCCGGTCAAACACATTTTTACCGTGGCAAGGTGCGTGATGTTTATACGTTAAAAAATGATTTGCTTGTAATGGTGGCCAGCGACAGGCTTTCAGCTTTTGATGTGGTTTTACCAAAAGCCATTCCTTTTAAAGGGCAAGTGCTCAATCAAATAGCCAATCAGTTTTTAAATCTTACCGAAGATATTGTACCCAATTGGAAAATTGCAACGCCTGACCCACAAGTAACTATTGGCCAGAAAGCAGAACCGTTTAAGGTTGAAATGGTTATCAGGGGTTTTTTAACCGGCCACGCTTGGCGCACGTATAAAAGCGGTAAACGCACCCTTTGCGGGATAACTTTACCGGAAGGAATGCGTGAAAATGAAGCATTTACTGAGCCTATAATTACGCCCACCACAAAAGCAGAAATGGGTTTGCACGATGAAGACATTAGTAGGGAGGAAATTTTGGCGCAACAAATTGTGCAGGAAGCAGATTACTTAGCTTTAGAAAAATACACTAAAGCACTTTTTGCACGCGGACAGGAGTTTGCGTTAAAGCAAGGACTTCTTTTGGTGGATACCAAATATGAATTTGGAAAAACAGCCGATGGTTCCATTGTACTTATTGATGAAATTCATACACCGGACAGCAGCCGCTATTTTTATGCAGAAGGCTATCATGAAAATGTAGAACATGGATTACCACAAAAGCAGCTGAGCAAAGAATTTGTGCGCCAATGGTTAATTGAGCATGATTTTCAAGGAAAAGACGGTCAGCAAATACCGGAAATGAATGACGCGTTAATTGAAGAAATTAGCGAGCGTTATATTGAATTGTACGAAAAAATTACCGGTAAAGCATTTGAAAAAGCATCCATAGAAGCATCTGAAACACGTATTGAAAAAAACATCCTCGAATATTTATCACTATAATCTTTTTTAAAAATGAGAAAATTAATTTTAGGTACCGCTTTATTTCTTGTAACCCTAACGGTAAAAGCACAGGGAGTAGATTTTGGATTACGCCTTGGTGCCAACTTATTTGATATAGCCGTAAGTGAGTTTAAAAACTCAAATGGCACTGTACAATCTATTGAAAGTGGCGACCGCAAATTAGGGTATCATGCCGGTATTTATGGTCAGGTTTCTATTGCTACATTTTTTATAAGGCCGGAATTATTATATACCTTTCAAAATAGTGAAGTGCAATACACTGATAATGGCGGAGCAGAAAAAACCTTAGAAATTGATTACAGCAGGTTTGATGTGCCGATTATTGTTGGCGCTAAACTTGGACCCATTCGTTTAGGTGTAGGCCCTGTTGCTTCATTTGCCATTAGCAAACCGGATGGTGCCTTTAATAAGAGTTTAAAAGATGCTACTTTCGGCTACCAAGCCAGCCTTGGAGTAGATTTAGCAGGCTTTAGTATAGACGTGCGCTATGAAGGTGCGCTTAGCAAATACGCAGAATCTGTTACTATTGATGGTCAAAGTTATCAGGCTGACAGCCGAACGACCATGTTTATGCTAGGCTTGGGTATAGAGTTGTTTTAGTTAAAAAGTATAGTTTTACTTTGGTAAATCGTTTGGAATTAAGAACCCATAACCAATAGAATTAAATGTGTATGTGTGTGTTGCACTTTTAAAAAAAAATAGTTTTAAAGATTAGCCTTATGAAGCACTTTGCATTTTTAACATCGCTACTATTTCTTACCATAACCATAGGTTGTAAAAAGGAAACAACGCAAGACACTGCTGCAACGAACACGGCAAATGATGTAACTCTAGGCAACGATGCTTCTGTAAAAATCACCTCTTACGACACCATTATTAAAAACTCCATGAGCTTTGGAGGCTCTATACTTTTAGATATAGACAACAACGGGGTGGCGGATATAAAATTAGAAAACACATTTTACTCCAGCATGGGCGGTGGAGGCCGTTTAAGTGTTTTACTTAGTACTTTAAATAATGATACAGAAATTGCGGTGCGCGAAATAGAACAATCCCTGTACCGTAATTCTAACGTAGTATTTAAATTTGACTCCATCAATAATGTTTGGGAACGATTTGTTACCCGAACCATACGTTGTACCCAAAAATCTAATTTGGATACATTAATTGAAACAACTAAAAGTTTATTACCAAAACCTTTTTACGCGCAAGAGGTACTTAAACCTACTTCCAATTTCAGTACAGATACTTTTTTAATTAAAAACAGAAATTTCACCCATACTTTTTGGCAAAATTATAATGCTGCTGGCGACACGTTATTTTCACTATTTAGCCCACATGTGATTGATTGTGATGTACTTCCGCTTGACGAGAACCTATACGTAGGCGTAAGGCTTAAAAGCAGCAACAAGCTAGGATGGATAAAACTGAAAATTGATAGTCGCGTTTTGGATGTTTATTTAACCGAAACCGGCATTCAACAATAATATCAATTACGGTGAAAATGCCGCATTAAAAATGCACCATGCATTATGCTGATAGATATTTAAGGAGCATTTATGCGAGATTAAAAACACCATTCGGTGTAATTAGGCAATGTACATCTACCTAAATAAAAAGTGTTTTTTAATTTACAGCGTATTGGAAATTAAAAGCATCGTTACTTCTGTGCCTTAAATGCACCAAATACCTTCACTTCTCCCTGCATTATGGCTTGCTTTAGCCATTGAATAGCCGTTTTTTGGTCGGTAATGGGTGCTACCGAAGCTTTAAGAATACTTTCTGAACTTAACTGTTGGTTGAGATTGTAGTATAAATAGCCTTTAAATTTCTTATCGAACAACACAAAAGCGCAATACTCTCCGGCAGTTCTACCCTTGCTAGTAAAAATTGCTTCGGCAGGTAGTTGCTTTAACAGAGTCAATATTTCATTACGTTTTTCAGGCGTAGTATAATAGCGCTTAAACTTTCTGCAAATACGTAAGCCCTTTTTAAAACTTTCTACTTTACACAACGGGCGTTTACTCCCCATTTCCGTTAATAATTTTACGGTAAAAGATGGATTTTCTTTACGTGCATCTACGTATATCCCGAAAGGAAAATCAATTTTAGTTTTACTATTAAACGCAGGTTTTGCATGTTTTAACTCCTCCTGTTTTTTAATATCTGCCAGTAGCAAATTCCCTGTTTCCTCTAAACGTACGCTGCTTATTTCGGCTCGTAATTGTTTCGCTTTTTCATTATCTGCAACCAAAAGGGTGTTTAAACTTCCTTTGGCATTGTCGGTAGCAGTTATGTATAAAAGCTTTCCATCAGCATTATGCAAATACAAAACGCCTTGGTTTTTCTTTACGCTGCGCAGCAAATCATTTACCTTATCATCAGTATAATCGTTAGCAACCACGCTTTGACCTAAAACACCTATTTGCTTTTTACGGTCTTTTTCTTGTAAAATTTTAAATAATTCTAAGGTGGCGCGTGCGTCTCCTTCAGCTCTATGCTTTGCGCTGTTAAAAATGCCGAGCTCTTTGGTTATTTTATCTAAACCATAGGCGGGTAGTCCGGGAATTAACTCTTCCGCTAATTTTATAGTATCTAGTGTTTTACGCTCAAATTCATACCCCAATTGGCTATATTCTTGGCGCAGCATTCTATAATCAAAAGGTACATTATGGCCCACCAAAATGCAACCTTCAGTTAAGTGCACAATGCGCTTGGCTATTTCGTGAAAGCGGGGCGCACGCACCAGCATTTTATTGGTAATACCGGTAATTTTTGAAACGTAAGGCTGAATAGCCTGTGTGGTATGTACTAAACTAATCAGTTGGTCTATAACTTCTTCCCCATCGTACTTAAAAAGTGCAATTTCTATGATGCTTTCTTTGCCAAAGGCACCGCCTGATGATTCTATGTCTAGTATGCAAAACAAGCAGCGAATATAAGTACAGAATATATTGCCTCAATTGCAAAAACTTTATTTATGCATTAATTAGTACCCTTTTGCTTTTCTTTGTTGTACGGTAAAATAGATACCTTAAAGTTCAGTGACTATATCCCCACGTTTTTGGCTCATACTAGTAACCCTTTTTTATTTGCTACCTAATTTTAGCCAAGGGCAAAATTTGGTGGTAAACGGACGTGTGGTAGATGTAGATAAGCAACCCATACTTAATGCTTTACTAATTATTGGCGAACCACAAACGGTATTTTACACCAATGAAAATGGTGCCTTTTCACTAAAGCTTTCTCAGCAACCAAAAAACATTTTAATAAAAGCGCAAGGCTTTGAACCTAAATTCTTTTCATTAGAATACAACTATAATGAGTATATAGAAATAACCCTAAGCCCTATTGTTCCTGAAACATTTGACGCTGATAGCATTATTACCAAAGCCATAGCCCAAAGGCGTTTAAATGAAATAGAAACCAGTGCCTACAAAGGGAAATTCTATAAAAAAAACAGGGGTTTTATAGAAAAAGTTCCGTTTGAAATACCGGTGATCAGTGGTTTATATGTGCCTAAAAAAGTAGATACCGGTTTGGTGTACACTAGCGAACGGGTTTCTGAATTTGTTTATAAAGATCGTTTTCATTTTACGGAAGAAGTAACCGCACAGCAGGAAGGAGGATACTTGAGCGTAAGAGATTGGAATGACATGCCTGACTTCCATTTAAATCTTTATCAAAATAAAATATTCCTGAGAAAAATATCCTACCGAGGTTATTATTCGCCCATTGGCAGCTCCGCTTTTACGTATTACAATTACACCCCATTAGGCGTTTATTATGAAGGTAAGCGCAAAGTGTATCTCATAGCCTTTGCACCTCAGCGCACTTATGAGGCCGTAATTCAGGGCTTTATAGCGCTTTACGACTCCACCTATAAAGTTGCCTATTCTGATTTTACAATTTCTCCGGAAACGCAACTAGAATTTACCGATAGTATCCATATTAAACAGAATTATGGATATATCAACAATAGCTATACACAGCTCAATCAGCGTTTAGATTACCGTGTGGATTTACTAAATTTTGTAGGCTTATATGAAATTGATATGTACTATAAAGATTTTGAGTACCTACCCAATTCAGAAGTTACGGTACAAAAAGGGCCAAACAAACAGCGCCAAAAAATTGATGTTTTTAAAAATCAGGCTATTTGGGATACCTTGCGTACAGTGCCTTTAATAGCAGACGAATATTTTTTATTAACGCAGCACAATAACAACGAGCAATTAAAAAACCTATATCCAGAAAATGAACTTGGCCTTTTTAGCGAGTTTCGTTGGAAAACGTACAAAATGTTTTATAGGAAATACTACCGTAGATTTAGAAACTACGGTATTTTCATGAAGCCTCTTTACTACGCATTGGGCTTTAATACCGTGGAAGGCGCTTACCTAAAATATGATGTACCAATAACTCTGTACCGCGAAAAAAGTAACATTACGTTTATACCTGAATTACGTTATGGCTTGGGAGACGACCGCTTGAAATATCGCTTAAGCGTAAACTGGTTTTATGATTTTAAAGAACCTAATGAGCTTGATTTTGAAATTGGCCACGTGTACAATCAGTTTAATGACGACCAACCCATATTGCCTTCTATTAATAGTTTTTACTCGCTATTTTTAGGAATAAATTTTTTAAAGCTTTACCAAAAAGACTATGTAAAAATTGGCCACAAGTGGGAGCTTTTTAGTGGCTTTGACATTACCGGAAGTTTTGAATTTGCCAACAGAATGCCATTACGCGATATTACTAGGTTTACCATTACAGGAGATCCTGATAATTATACACCTAACAATCCTGCTTACCCACCGGTAATTTTTAGCAATGGTTTTGCAAGGCATCAAGCCCTTACGGGAGAGCTTTTGGTTTTTTATAAATTTCACCAATTGTATCAAATTATAAATGGCAGAAAAACAAATATAAAGGTGCGTACCCCGCAGCTATATTTTAATTACCGTAAAGGATTTTCAACGGCTATTAGCAGCACCAATTATGATTTTTTATCTACCGGAACAGCCTTTGGTTTTAGAGTTGGCAACATTGGTTTTTCTAGTTTTGATATTAGTGGCGGTAAGTTTTTTAACACCAACAACTTACCGTTTGTAGATTACAAGCATTTTAACGGAGTACAAACGTTTTTTCTACAACCCATTATAAATCGCTCGGCACGCATTAAGCAGTTTAGCACACTACCCTATTATGATTTTAGTAGTAATAATGCTTTTTTTGAATTTCATTACGAGCATGATTTTGACGGGTTTCTATTTTCAAAATCACGCTATTTACGCTATTCTAATATTCACAGCTTGGTGGGCTTTAACTATTTAAATAACTACGTACAAGACCCTTTTTTAGAGTTTTTTATTGGTATAGATAACGTATTTCATGCCGTGCGTATTGAGTTTGCCGGGGGCATTGAAAATTTTGCGAAGTTTAACCCCTCCGTAAGAATAGGTGTAGATTTTGATTATTTGTATTATCGAAAAAATCGGGTAAAATTTTAAGTACCCACCCAACCGTTTCCACACTTTGTGCGTGATATCTTTTATAAGCCCCAAATATTAAAACCATGAAAAAACTTTTCGCTTTTGCAGTACTTTTCTCCCTAGCTGCTTGCTTTGGCCCGGTTGAAGAACCTATTGCTACCACAAATTACCGTCCTATTTTAATGCTGCGCTCAGACCTTGAAAAATCTATTGAGGTAAAAGCTCCAACACCTATAAAAAATGCCGGAAAAATTTACGTTTACAACGATTTGCTTTTTATAAACGAACGCTTTAACGGTATTCACATATTTAATAATAGTGACCCTACCAACCCAACGGACATCGGGTATATAAATATTCCGGGGAATATTGACATCTCAATTAAAGATGACGTGATTTATGCGGACAACTCGGTAGATTTAGTTGCCCTTGAATTTGATGGCACAAAAGTAACGGAACTTAGCCGCCAGCGTAACGTGTTTCCAGAAGTAGTAGCGCCAGACTTTGGTGCCGTTCCGGATCAATACTTACCTCAAAATCGCCCTGAAAATACGGTGATTATTCGTTGGGAAGAAATCAATTAATCACTTACAATATATTAATCATGAAAAAAATACAATTACTCGTTGCAGCTTTTGCCCTTGTTTTTTTAGGTGCTTGTCAGTCAGACGGTTCCTTTGACTCTAGTGAAACCGGAAACGTTAGTACAGGCCAAGGAGGCTCTTTAGCCAGATTTACCATTGCCAATGGACATTTGTTTGCTGTAAACGGCACTAAGCTTAAAGCCTTTGATATAAGTGATAGAAAAAACCCAGTGTTTAAAACAGAAACAGACTTAAATGTAAATGTGGAAACCATTTTTGCTAGAGATGCCAACACTATTTTTATTGGCACACAGCAAGGTATGTTTATATATAATGTAAGTAATGCCCCAAAATTAGATTACCTAAGTGACTATGAGCACGTAGTTTCTTGCGACCCTGTAGTGGCAAATCAAAACTATGCTTATGTAACCTTACACACTGATTTAAATAGTGGTGGACGTTGTTTTAGAGGGCAAAACCAATTGGATGTTGTAGATATTTCTAACCTAAACAATATACAGGTAATCAATACCATGCCCATGACTTCTCCTAAAGGTTTAGGATTGTATGGCGACACTCTTTTTGTATGCGACAATGGGCTTAAAATATTTGATATTTCAGACGGTAGAAATCCAATTCAAATTAACCACAAAAGAAATATTGAAGCGATAGACATTATTCCGCGCAGTAGTTTAATGATTGTTTCTACCCGCACCGGTATTGAGCAATATCGCTATAAATCAGGCAACTTAAATTTCTTAAGCAGAATATGATAAAACGCTTTTTATTACTAGCATTGGTCATTTTTAGCGTATCACCGTTAAGGGCGCAAACCACATTTTTAAGAGATACTACGGAGCAAAAACTTGCTTTAAGGCTTTACCCTGAACAAAAGATTAATGTTTCTTGGGTAGCCAGTGATGCAGTTGCAAACTTTTTTTCTTTGGAAGGGCAATATCGCCTAAATAGAAATGCGTTTATTTTTGGACTGAGCTCAGGCTTAGGTTTATATGACGTAAGTGGTGATGATTTTGAAACCGAAAACTTACCCATTACCGGTTTTCAAATTAAAGGAAATCATAAGTATTACATAGGTCGCCAAAGTGAAAGAGTGTTTTTTTCAGTGGTACACGGCCCTGCTTTTCAGCAATATAATATTGACTACGAGGGGGAGGTATTTCAGCCTTTTATTGAAGATGGCATTACCTATTACAGACCTGAAAATACCGAATTGCAGTTTAGAGTAAACCGCTTCGTTTATGATGCACGGGTGCAATACGAATATATTGACAACTTCTTTTTTGTGGAATGTGGGTTTGGGTTTTCGTACAGAGGCGTGCTGAGCGAAGAAAACAAACCTGCCAATTGGAATACGGATGGTTTGGTGCAGGGCATTACTTTTTCAGGAATAAGACCAAGCATACAAGTGAAATTCGGAATTTATTTTGATGGAAAAGGGTATGCTAGCGACTACCAAAAATAGCCGAACCAATACGCACCATTGAGCTACCCTCTTCAATAGCAATAGTGTAATCACCACTCATACCGGTAGATAAAATATTAAAAGCAGGCAGTTGTACTGTCTGTTTTATTTTTTTGAAAAAGGCGTGTAGCTCTTTAAATTCTTCGCGCACCACGGCTTCATCATCCGTATTAGTAGCCATACCCATAAGTCCCCTTATGTTTACATTAGGATATTTCTTCCGCAAATCTTGGTCAAAAAGGGTGGTTGCTTCTGCGTAATCAAAACCAAATTTACTTTCTTCTTTTGCAATGTGCATCTGAATTAAGCAATCAATTACGCGGTCATTTTTCTCTGCTTCTTTGTTTAACTCTTTTAGCCTTTTGGGCTTATCCATACCATGCACCATATTTACAAAGGGTGCCATGTATTTTATTTTGTTACTCTGCACATGGCCTATCATGTGCCACTGAATATCTTTTGGTAGGGCCTCATATTTATCTACCATTTCCTGAACACGGTTTTCTCCAAAAATGCGTTGACCAGCTTCATACGCTTCTTCTAAAGCTGCATTTGGTTTAGTTTTACTTACCGCCACTAAGGTTACTTCCTTAGGTAAATCACTTAAAATTGCTTTTAAGTTTTGTGCTATTGATTGCTCCATACGTAGCTAAAAAGTTTTTACACAAATTGTTTTAATCAATATCAATAGGATACACAATTAACCCGCTGCGTAATTTTGGCTCTACGTAAGTGCTCTTGGGCGGCATGGTTTTTTTAGCATCGGCCACTTGTTTAATTTGAGCAATATTTGCCGGAGCTAGTGTAAAAGCGATGTCATACGCTTTAGAATGTACCTTCTCTTTTAGCGCCTCCACTCCTTCTGTTCCCGGTAAAAAGCCAACCCGTGTATCTGTTTTTAAATTTACAATACCCAATATTGGCTTTAAAATATTTTCAGAAAGTATGTCTGCATCCAAATGCTTTACAGGATGTTGAGGGTCAAACGTACCAGTTCTAGGCACTAATTTATACCACTTCTTATCTACATACATCCCTATTTCATGCAAATGGTCGGGCTTGTAAACCGAATCATGTATAGGTTCTATCAAAAATTTTGGCGCCAAATTTTGTAATAATTCTGGTATTGTTAATCCATTTAGCCCTTTTACCAAACGGTTAAACTCATAAATTTTCATTTGATCCTCACCTATTAAAAAAGCCATAAAATGATCAGCACCTTTTAATCCTAACCCCTCTGCTATGTTTCGCTTGGCAAGCGCTGTAGAGCTAGAGCTACGGTGATGCCCATCGGCAATGTACAAGGCCTCTTGACCATCAAACACCTTTTTGATTAACGCATGATGTTCTTTACTTTCTATGAGCCACATTTGATGCAACACTTTATCGGTGCTAGTAAACTCATATTCTGCGCGCAAACGTATGTAATCTGCAAACAAGGCACTTAACCTAAAATCGTCTTTATAAGTAAGTAAAACCGGCTCTGCATTAAAAGCCGTTTCTTGCAAATAATCGGTAAACATCCGCTCTCTCTGCGTAAGCGTTTTTTCGTGTTTTTTTATTTTCCCAGCTTTATAATCCTCCACACAAACCGCGGCTATAAGTCCTATATACTCGTTTCCTTCTTTTACTTGACGATACATATAATAAGCCGGAGAAGGGTCAGTCAAGAATATTTGCTGCGCTTGAAAATCTGCAAACGCTTGCTTTACTAACTTATATTTTTCTTTTCCAAAAGGTAATTTCCTGCCTTCCGTAGGATTAATTACATGTAAAAATGTGTAAGGATTATTAACCAATTTTTCATCAAGCTCTTCATCGTTATAGCTTAAATATGAACGCGTTGCCACTAAATAGGCTTTATCTCTTGGCGGACGAATGGCCTTAAACGGTTTTATCTTAATCATATAACGAAAGTAACAAATAGTGTTTCTAAAAAAATACAGTTTAGTAGGATAAGAATGCTTGGAGGCAAATAGATAATAAACCGCTTGCAGAATGCATAAAATGAAAATTAAATACCCTTTCTACACTTAATAAATTGCCGGTGATTGGCGCAATTGAGTGAACATTAATCACCCCCTTTATCTTTTGAAAATCCACTAATAGAAGATGAAATGCAAGTTTTTCTACCAGCATACTTGAAGCAAATTTTGCCCTTTAAAAATAGTGTGCTCCTTAAAAAGGTGTTAAAAATTTTTATAAAACAAATAGCCAGAACAGCCGGTAAACTTTTTACGCGTATTTTGGCTCAATCCTTTGAAAACACTGTAAACATGCGCCAATGGCAAAAGTTGGTAAGTAAATAAGTGAGCCTTTAAAGTGTTGCATTAGTAAAAATAAAATTTTAGGATGATGATGAAGAAGATTATGCTGATTGACGACAAGAATATGTCTAACTTTATAATGAAGAAGTACTTTGAAATTAAGGCTTCAAACCATAAAGTGTATGAATTTGTAGATGCGGAATTTGCGTTTTCTAAGGTTTCTGAGCTTAACCCTGATGTAATTTTTCTTGACTTAAACATGCCTTTAATGGATGGTTGGCAATTTTTAAAAGCCATGAAAAAAGCAAACTTTAATAACAAAGTAGCCATACTTACCTCTAGCACCAGTCACGAGGATTTAAAAGAATCGGGCAACTATTTAAACGTGATTGACTTTTTTGTGAAACCATTTGATGCGGAGGAACTAGCACGCATCTTAGATTCAGTTTAATTTTTTACCGCTTCAACAACAATTTTTGCTCTTTTGCTTTTAGTATAATGTGAAAGCAAAAGCATACATCAGCACTTGCCTTGCATTATTTACAATAGTGCTAATTTTTGAACAGTGCACCAACCAAATATTTCCATTTAAGGCTAAAAGTGCGTATAAGCAATATGAAAATACGCTTAAACAAAGCGGTTTAAATAAAGCCGTGGCCGGAAAACTATGGTTTGCGGAAAGTACAAATGCGATAACCCAACCGCTACAAATAGATATTCCCTTTGCACTAAGTGGTGTATTTACTAATAACAAGGTGCAGGCCTATGGTTTTGAATTAGCAGCCAAACAAGGCGTTGTAATAAATATTAAAACCAGTTGGAATGCACTGGATAGTAGTCAACTTTTTATAGACGTTTTTGAAACAAACTCAGCGGATATACTTGCAAGTATGGATGCTAAAGATTCAATACTAAGCTTTGAGGTAGAGGAAACTGGCGCTTATATTATTAGGCTGCAGCCCGAGCTTTTAGCTTCTGGCTTCTTTACACTTTCGGTAAGTTTTACAAATTCTTTCACCTACTTTCCTGTACAAGGAAAAGATGCAAAAGCAGTTTGGAGTGTTTTTGGCGATCAACGCGATGGTGGCAAGCGCTCACATGAAGGAATTGATATTTTTGCAGATAGAGGCACACCTGTGGTGGCACCGGTTAATGGCCGAGTAACTTCAGTACGAAATGGTGGATTGGGTGGTAAATCAGTTTTTTTTAGAGATAGTAAACGCAGACATAACTTATACTTTGCGCACTTAGATAGTCAATATGTAAAACTTGGCACTGCCTTAAATGCCGGTGACACTATTGGAACCGTTGGAAATACAGGGAATGCGCGCAACACTAAACCACATTTACATTTTGGTATTTACGCTTCTTTTACTGGAGCCATTGATCCTTTACCTTTTGTTAAAAATAATTACGCAAAGCCTGCCACTCCCGTTACCGTTAATAAAAAAGAAATAGGTTTTAACCAAACAAGCCAGCAAGCAAATATTAGAAAAGGACCGAGTACTCGCTTTGATATTACTGAAACCTTAACGCCCCGTACACTATTTTTTGTGGGAGGAGCTGCGGATGATTGGCGTTTGATAGTATTGCCGAATAACCGTAGCGCCTTTATACACCAAAGCCTTGTTGAAGAAATTACCTCTGATAGCATATCATTGCAAAAAGATGCATGGTATTTTCCAAATCCTTTTAAATATCCTACCGACAGCGTACAAATAGCAAGTACATCTGCATTGGTAATTGGTCAATTTAACAAGTATGAAATGCTTAAAACCAATGGCTTGCACGTTTGGCGTAAGCAAAAAAAATCATGAAACGCACTAATATAAAGGTTATTGGAGCCGGCTTTGGCAGAACAGGAACAATGAGTATTAAACATGCTTTGGAACATTTGGGTTTTGGTCCGTGCTATCACATGATTGAACTTACCAATAATCCGGAACGGGTAACATATTGGGAACAAATAGTAAACGGTAAAACACCTGATTGGGAAAAGTTGCTAGCAGGCTATCATAGTATTATGGATTTTCCTGGGTGCCTTTATTATAAAGAATTATTGGTAGCCTACCCTAACGCCAAGGTTATTTTAAGCGTTAGAGATTCTGAAGATTGGTATGAAAGTGCCAAAGCCACTATTTTTAAAAGTTATCCAACGGGCAAACAGCTATTCACCATCCTTAAAAGTTATTTTGTTTCAAAAAGAGTACGCTTGCTTATGCGCGTGGGTTGGATTATTCAAAAAACCATATACCAACGCACTTTTGGCTACAAAATGTTTAATAAAGCCGAAGCTATAAAACGCTATGAAGCACATAATAAGGCGGTTATCAACTTTGTACCTAGCAATCAATTGTTGGTATATAACGTACGTGAAGGCTGGGAACCGCTGTGCAATTTCTTAAACGTGCCTTTACCCGAGGTAAATTTCTTTAATACAAATAAGCCCGCACACTTTCATAAAATGAAAAACATTACGCTAACAAAACCCATTTCTGAAGCTATTAAAAAAGGGTAATGCAATAAATAATGGTCGGCTCTAATTCAAATACGTAATTTTGCACTACACATCTTACAAAATAACACTTCACAGTTGACTACTAATGTTCCAACTCGTTCTGCGGGTATTGATTTATTCAGATTTATAGGTGCATTTTTTATTGTTTTACTGCATTCCGAATATGGTGATTTAAGCACCTCTTTTGAAAATGTAATTCGCTTATCAGCCCGCTGGGCTGTTCCTTTCTTTTTTATAGTAAGTGGTTATTTTCTTGCGCCAAAAATGCAAAACAGAGATTTGCCCTTAGCTAAAATAGAAAACAGTTTAATGCGTATGATATGGATATTGCTGGTAAGTAGTGTTTTTTACTTTTTACTCAATACCTATTTTACTAAAGCATTATCCTTTAGCATTGAGCAATTTCTTACTGGCACAAACTTTCACCTTTGGTTTTTAGGCTCATTAATTTTTGGATTTTTATCTATCTGGTTTATTTACCGCTTAAATAAGGGTAAGTACATGTATATTATAAGTATTACAATTTTAATAATAGCCTTATATACTGATATTTATGATGTAGTATTAGGACAAACGCAACCGTATGAGCTTTTTCGTTTTTTACTTTCTATTCCATTTATGTTTGGTGGAATTTTATTAGCAAAGCTTCGCTTTGTGCAACGTAGTTGGATTTTTTATCTGCTGTTGGTTGCAGCAAGTTTTGCCATTACTTTACTAGAAGTATATCATTTAAATCAATACTATGGTTTAGATTGGTGGGAACCTCAACTAACCATTGGCTCTGTAATAATGGCTTACGGAATTTTTGCGCTAAGCTTGCAAATTAAGGTAAAGCCAAACTTGTTTTCCAAAATGGGTGCTCAATACAGTTTGTTGGTTTATTTATATCACCCATTTGTACTCTATTTAATGAAAGTAGCCGGCAATAATCTGCTTCCGCAAACACTATTTGCAGAAATAGAAAGGTTTAACCCAATAATTTGCTTTACACTAACCATGGGTGGAATAGCAATATTGCACAAATTTACCCCATGGATGTATCATTTTTTAGATGGATCAAATATTAAAGCAAAGCCTAGAAGAGCTGTTGTGTAGTAGTGGTTTTGTTATTTTTAGCATAAAAAAACGCCCTTTGAAATTATAATTTCAAAGGGCGTTTTTATTTTAGAATAATGGATGTTTTATCGCACTTACACCCCGTATTTATTATCGGCAATTACCCTGTCCGCAATGCGTCTTTTCAGCTCGGTAACGTTAATCATATTCGTCATTTTGCTAAAGCGTTTTAAGCCCATAAGCATCATGCGTTGCTCATCACCTTCGGTAAAACTGTAAATAGCTTCTCTTCCTGCTTTGCCTACTTTTTCTAAAGCCATATACAAATACAAGCGTGTCATATCAATTTGTACCCCGGTAGCTTCTTCTCCTTGACGGTCAGCTAATTTTTCTGCTCGTAAAATGGCACTTTCCACCGCGTAAATTTCAATAAGCATATCAGCAGCATTCATTAAAAGCTCTTGCTCATTTTCAATTTCGTTGGTAAATTTTTCAACCGCTTTACCGGCCACCATCAAAAAGGATTTTTTCATGTTTTGCAACACTTCTTTCTCTTCTGCAAAAAGTTCAGAATAATCTGGTGTATCAAAAGATGGAATTTCCATTAAAGAACTACCTACTTTCATGGCTGGCTCCATTATGTCTAACTCACCCTTCAACGCTTTTTTAAGCATCATACCCACACTATGCATTCTGTTTATTTCATTAGTACCTTCATAAATACGTGCAATACGTACATCGCGGTAAGCAGCTTCCATGGGAGTATCAGCACTATAGCCCATCCCTCCATAAATTTGCACACCTTCATCAGCAACATAACTCCCTGCCTCTGAACCTAATACTTTTAACAAAGCACATTCAATAGCATACTCTTCAATCCCTTTTAATTTAGATTCAGATATGCCTGCTCCTTGTGCTTTTAAGCGTGCGATATGATTTTCAACATCTTGGCCAGCGCGGTAAGTAGCACTTTCTGAAACCCAAATACGGGTAGTCATTTCTGCCAATTTAGATTTAATTGCGCCAAAATTGGCAATGGCAGTGCCAAACTGTTTGCGTTCGTTTGCGTATTTAACAGAGTGTGTAATTACTCTTCTACCTGCATCTAAACAAGCTACGGCTAATTTAATTCTACCGTAGTTTAAGGCATTCATGGCAATTTTAAAACCGCCATTTCTTTCTCCTAATAAATTTCCTGCTGGCACCATACAATCGTTAAAAAACACTTGACGGGTAGAAGAAGCTTTGATACCTAATTTGTTTTCTTCTTCACCAAAGCTGATACCTTCATACGTGCGCTCTACAATAAATCCGGTTAAATATTTGTCATCTTCAATACGGGCAAAAACAATAAACAAATCGGCAAAACCGGCATTTGAAATCCAGATTTTTTGGCCGTTAATTTTATAATTTTTTCCATCGTCAGTAAGTTCTGCCTTGGTTTTACCTGAGTTTGCATCACTACCGGCACCCGGCTCGGTTAAGCAATAAGCACCCATCCACTCGCCTACGGCTAATTTTGGCAAGTATTTTTTCTTTTGCTCTTCATTTCCATAAAGGGATATGGGTAAGGTACCAATACCCGTATGTGCACCATAAGCAGTAGAAATAGAACCACTTACCCCAGAAATTTTATCACACACCAACATGCTGGTGTTAAAATCCATACCTAAACCACCGTATTCTTCAGCCACAGAAATACCAAGCAAACCCAAGTCTCCGGCCTTCTTCATTAACTCTTCGGTAAAAGCATAATCCTTTTTTTCAAAGCGTTCACGTTGTGGTGCAATTTCCTTGTCCACAAAATCGGTGGTGGCTTGCCCCATCATCATTTGTTCCTCTGTAAAATCTTCAGGAATAAAAATATCCTGTGCTTTGCTTTCGCGGATGATGAATTCTCCGCCTTTTAAAAATTGGTCTTTTTGGGTTGCTACGTCTGCCATTATATCTAGTTTTTAGGTATTTATCAAATTATTACTGCACGTATTATCTTACATCAGCAGTTCAAAGATACTAAAATAAACTATGCACGCATAGTAAATTTTAGTTTACCTCTTAACGTAAGTTCGATTTAAGAACTGTACGCTACATTTTGTTGTACTAAGCGAATTTTCTTCGAAAATTTGTGTTTGTTCTCAATAGAATTGGAGGATGAAAATACATCAAATGAATAGGTTTACCTACATCCCCAAACTTTGCAGCCAGAATTTCATTCAACCTGACAATCAATCTTTTAAATTGAACTCAATTTATTAAATAATTTGTAGCTTTTATAGGTTTTCTATTGCCACTAGACCTGTCTAAGTTTTCATAAATAAAACGACCAAAAGGCCGCTTTTCTATCACTTGAACTTACAACATAAAAAAAATGAAATTTTACCAATGGTAACTAACCCCTACTTGAAAACTATAATTTAAAGGTTTTAATATCGGAGAATTTTGCACCTGATAACGCACTCCTACACTTGAGTAAACTGACCATTCCGGCCTAATAAAATAACGTACCGTGGGCTGAAAGCTTAGTTTCATATCGTAATTATCTTCAAGTGTAGCATCTGCATTTTGGTATGTAGCCTTGCCCACAATTACCCCACCTACAAGATCTACACCAATATGCCTGTTTATAAAACGGTAACCAAAAAGCAACGGTAGTTCTGTATAAGAAAAGCGCTGCTGCTTTTGCAGCACATCCGCTTTGCGCTCCATAGTACTATCAACAGATTGATTTACAATAGTGTCTTGTGTTATAGTGATGGTGGTATCAAACACATAACCACCCATAAAAGGGCCGGTAATTACATACGCGCTATCTACTCTTGTAATACTATCCGTCCGAACTGTCTGTGTGATAATGGTATCAAAAACTAAGTTATTACTTAGGTTAATTTCCACTAAATTCTTGGTAATTTGATAATTATAAAGTCCGGTTTGAAATAACCAATTTTTCTTTTGTACATCCACACCTAAGCCATAGCCGAAGTGATATTCTGTGAAATCAGTAAGCATAGCCGCACCAACATTAACACCACTAATACGAACACCAAAACGCGCGTTAAAGCTTTTGTTGTTTTTGATATTTGACGCTACATTAAGCTGCGGTAAAGGGCTATTTTGAAAACTTTCAATATTTCCAAAAGATATTTCTTTGGGTGATAAAACTCTTGGTGGACTAGTAAAAACAATCGGCTCGGCTATATTTCCCAACGAACTTTCACCTTCTATTGCTTCATCTATTTCACTTTCCTCGGCTTGTAGCGAATTTTGAAACACCCGATTGGAGCGCTGATTATTACTACTTTGCGTCAACCTAGGTTTTTCAAAACTATTTTCATCATCACCCTCCCGTTTACTTTTACTTTTACTTTCACTTTCCCGTTTACTTTCACCTCTTTTTACCCTTGCTGCTATTTCACTTTTTTGGCTGCCTAGCGATTTTACTGCATTAATATTTGAAGCTTGGCTTACAGTATTTTGCATCTCTACCTCACCTTGTAGGTTAGTTTCCTCTCGTAGCGGTTCTATATTTTCAGTTTCTGTGCGGGTACTATTTGTAGTGTTCGGGTTTTCATTCACACCAACTTGGTTTTGAACATCATTTTCTATGTTTGAGCTGTTGCCTTTTTCATTTTTATTGTAGGTGTTAGAAAGAGTGGTATCGCTATCTGCATCAGCACTTGTTTCAGCTGAAGTGAACCATAAAAACGTGGAAACCATCGCGATAAGCAATATACCTGCACCCCAAAACCAAATGCCGCCTTTACTTTTGCTAACAGCTAGGCTTGGAGTAGCGTCAATTTTTTGTTGCATAGCTTCCCAATCTCCTGCTTCAAAAGCCGGAGGTGTTCCACTTTCCATCTTGTTCTTAATATGTTTCCAGTTATCTGCCATCAACTTACCTTTTTTACATTGGTGTGCTTTGCAATTTTTTCTCTTAATTTCAACTTAGCTGCTTGTAAGTAGCGTTTGGTGGTTCTTTCTGTTACGTTCATTTGTTCCGCAATTTCTTTATGCCGAAAACCTTCCAACTCATATAAATTAAACACTAAACGCTCTACTGCCGGTAGTTCAAAAACCATTTCTCTTATATCCTCTGCACTTAAAGCTTGCACTAAAGCATCTGTGGGCGCATGCACTTCTTGAAAACTATCATAATCATCGGTAAGCTCGGTGTCGGCCTTGTAATTTTTATCTCTCCTAAATGCGTCAATAGCCGTGCGAATCATGATAGTGTTGACCCAAGGAATAAACTCTTGTGTATCATTATACGTAGTAAGATTTAACAAAATTTTTAAAAACCCATCGTTTAGCAGCGTTAGAGCGTCATCTCTATTTTTATTATAACGCCAACATATTTTCATTAATGGTGCATAGCAAAGCTTGTACAACTCAGATTGAGCTTTACGATTGTTACTTCTACACTCCTTAATAATGGTTTTGAACTGCTTTTCCATAAAACAATTAAACACTGCTCCCAGCTATACACGCTAGGAGCAGCATTTTTACTAAATCAATGGCTTACGCAAGAAAGTATATTTTACTCTACTACTAAGCGCATGGTTTTAGCAGCATCAGGGGTAGCAATCTGAATAATGTAAATACCTGCATCTAAATTATTGATTTCCAATTTATTGTCAGTAGGGTTAAGCTCTTGCAGAATTTTTCCACTTAGGCTAATTATTTTTACTCCTTGCACATCAAGGTTGTCATCCCATTTTAAATTAGCTACACCACGGCTTGGGTTAGGATAAAGATTTACAGAAGTAAACACATCTTTTTCTAAGAGACCTACCGTAGCCGGATTAATTACATTGATGGTAAAACCTTTTGCATTTGTTTTGAATATTAAATTCCCATTTGCGTCAAAACCTACGTTTGTGCAATACGTACTCATACACGAATCATTTCCACGAAAAGACACGATAGTAAGGCAAACGTAGTATATGCCAGTGTCTGCATAAGTATGACTAGGATATTGTTGAGAAGAGAAATTTCCGTCTCCAAAATCCCATATATAATTCAAATAGGTAGCACTTGTATCAGTAGTACTGTTATTCCAAAGCACTACTTGTCCTTGAAAGTTGATAGAGTTAATGGTATCTACAAAAAAGCTTGCATTGCAATTTAAAGCAGGTGGTGGAAGTGTTGAGCCCTGTAAGCATGTGTTTGAACAAGAAGTAGTTCTTTTATAGCATACCGTGGGGGCTATACTATCCAATGTACGAATACTTACCGTGTCGTAATTTGGACCGTAAGGATTAAAACCCTGTCTGCTAACAGTCTTTGTAGAAAACGTCCATTCGTGAATATTTTGCATAGCGGGTGAAATGTAGTTGCTGTCAACCAAGCTAAAAGCTTCAAAATAATGCTCGTACTGACCATTTGGCCATGGATTAGTAGTAAATTTTCTTAAAATAACATCACATTCATTTGGTCTGCAAATGTTGTTTAAATTTAAGTTTTGATTAGTTGGCCCACTGCTATAGACCTGTTGGTAAAGCTTCTTAAAGTTTCCGTTACAATCAACTACGCCAATACCAAGCGTATCTCCACTAGGAAAATTACTGTAGCTGTATTGATAATTACCTTGAAAATCAGTATAAACAATATCCTTTAAGTCAGTTGGCTCCTTCAGATAAACATCAACACCATCTGTGTCATCTAAAATTAATACCGCGATGCCCGGTACACCAACATTGATGCTGTCTCTTATCGTCCCAGTTATAGTTCCTGATAGCTGTGCGGAGCCAACCAGCGTGAGGATTGCCGCTCCAATTGTAAATAGTAATTTTTTCATTTTGTTAATTTTTAATGAATGATTAGTAAAGCCTACACTACTTACTACGCAGCTGGTAAGATAAAAGGGACACCTACCGCATAAAAAAAGCGGTAATAATTTACCGCTTTTTTATAACTTACTAAAAATAAGATAATTACATCATTTCAAAAATACCCGCTGCACCTTGCCCTGTACCTACACACATGGTAACCATACCGTATTTCTGCTTTCTACGCTTTAATTCGTGTAGTGCTTGCACGGTAAGTTTTGCACCGGTGCAGCCTAATGGATGCCCCATAGAAATAGCTCCTCCGTTTACATTGGTTATTTCTTCGTTTAAACCTAATTCTCTGATAACGGCTAATGATTGTGAAGCAAACGCTTCGTTCAATTCAATAATGTTGATGTCTTCTAATTTAAGGTTGGCTTGTTTTAAAGCTTTTGGCACGGCATCTACAGGTCCAATACCCATAATGCGTGGCTCTACACCGGCTGCTGCAAAGCTTATCAATTTTGCAATCGGCTTTAAGCCTAATTCTTCTACCATTTCGCCACTCATTACTATGGTAAAAGCTGCCCCATCACTCGTTTGGCTAGAGTTACCCGCTGTAACATCTCCTTTTACCTGAAACACCGGGCGCAGTTTTGCCAACACTTCTTTAGACGTATCTGCACGCGGCCCTTCATCGGTATCAATCACGTATTTTTTTGTTTGGCGCTTTTCATTAGCATCCAGATACACTTCTTCAATTTCATACGGCACAATTTCTTCTTTAAACTTACCGTCTTTTATAGCGGCAACGGCACGTTGATGCGAACGATATGAGAAAGCATCTTGATCTTCACGGCTTACGTTGTATTTATCGGCTACCGCTTCTGCCGTAAGGCCCATATTGTTATACCAATCAGGATTAGTGATAGCTGTTTCATAATTAGGGGTTACTTTAAAACCACCCATGGGTATAAAACTCATGCTTTCTGCACCACCGGCAATAATACAATCAGCCATACCCGCTTTAATTTTTGCTGTGGCTATGGCAATGGTTTCTAAACCCGATGCACAATATCGGTTTACCGTTACACCCGGCACCTTTTCGGTATCTAAACCCATTAATGAAATTAATCTACCCATGTTTAATCCCTGCTCTGCTTCGGGCATAGCGTTACCCACTATCACGTCATCAATTCGGTTTTTATCTAAACTTGGTACTTCTTTCATTAATTCTTTAATCACCGCTGCCGCTAAATCATCCGGACGGGTAAATCTAAATCCGCCTTTGTTGGCTTTTCCTACTGCGGTACGTTTTGCCGCTACTATATATGCTTCTTTCATTTTGTTTTTTTTTAAGTATTGATAGCTGTACTATGTACATTGACTGATTGTATATAGCTACACTACAGCTGGCTTTTTATTTTTTCTTGAAGTTTGTTAATCATATTTATACAGTATGTTATATCGGCTTCTATTTCGTTTAAACTTTCGTTTGAAATATATTTGAAGCTTTCCGCTAAAAGTAACTGCGTATTAAGTTCAGCTGCAGAGCCTCTAGCTATTGCTAAAAACTGAACGAACTCTTTTTTAGAGTTTCTACCGGCACCTTCTGCTACATTACTAGGAATTGAAACGGCAGATCTTCTTAATTGACTTGTTAATCCGTACTTCTCCTCACTAGGAAAACCAGAAGTTAACTCATAGGCACCTTTAGCAATTTCCATCGCTTTAAGCCAAACCTCTAATTTTTTAAAATTATTCATTTAAACTTCTCAATTCGTCATCGTACAATGTACAGCCATCAATGTACAGTGTTTTTTAGTTACGCAATGGTTTCCCTGTCTTCAACATGTGCTGTATGCGCTCCATGGTTGGTTTTTTGGTGCAAAGTTCTAAGAATACTTTTCGCTCTAAGTCTAATAGATATTGTTCACTTACCATGGTGGCTTCGCTTAAATCACCACCGGCCATTACTTCACCAAGCTTGCTTACCATCATTTTTTCATACTCCGTGCTGTAGCCGCCTTCCCAAAATTGGTGTGCGCCTGTTATAAATGCACCCAAGGCTTGTTTGCCTAAAACCTTTACATTTTTCTCTCGTACTGGAGCTACATAACCTGTTTCTGATAAGGCAATACAACGCTCTTTTGCATCGGCAATAAGCCTACGCTTATTCATGGTAATCCGATCTTTACCTTCCGTTAAAAAGCCTAAGTTAAAGGCTTCAACTGCGGAAGTTGAAACTTTAGCCTGACCTATTTTTATAAGGTTTTCGCGGTAGGCATTCATTTCTACATCATCTTTAATGTAGCGGTCGGAGGCGCGTTTGGTCATTTCTTTAGAACCACCGCCACCGGGAATCACACCTACGCCAAATTCCACTAATCCCATATATGTTTCAGCATGTGCCTGAACAGCATCTGCATGTAGCGAAGCCTCGCAACCACCACCCAACGTTCTCCCGAAAGGGGCTACCACCACAGGTATGCTGCTGTAGCGGATGCGCATAATGGTATCTTGAAAATACTTTATAGCAAAGTTCAATTCGTCAAACTCCTGCTCCACCGCCATCATAAAAATCATGGCTAAGTTGGCCCCCACGGTAAAATTATCGCCTTGATTGGCAATAATCACTCCTTTGTAGTCTTTTTCTGCCAGCTCAATTCCTTTGTTAATTCCTGCTAAAACACCACTGCCTAAGGTGTTCATTTTTGAGTGAAACTCAATGCATAAAATGCCATCACCAAGGTCAATTACAGAGCAATCATCGTTTGCCCACACCTTATTGCTTTCACGGATATGATCAAGCGTAATAATTTCACGCGTACCCGGCACTTCCTTCATTTCCTTATCGGGAATAGAATAATAGTGTAACAAGCCATTTTTAACTGAGTAAAAAGATTTACAGCCGCTGGCCAACATTTCATGCACCCACTTGGCTGCTTCATGACCTTCAGCCTTCATCATTTCCAAGGCTTTTTCCACGCCTATGGCATCCCAAATTTCAAAAGGACCGTGTTTCCAGCCAAAGCCGGCACGCATACCTTCATCAATTCTATATAATTCATCAGAAATTTCAGGAATACGATTGGAAACATACGCGAATAAACCTGAGAAGCTTTTACGATAAAAATCACCCGCTTTATCTTTTCCTTTTACTAACACTTTAAAGCGATCGGATACTTTACTTATACTTTTAGTTTGCTCTAAGGTGTCAAACTTTGATTTGCTTTGCTCAGTGTACTCTAAGGTATCTAAATTTAAAGAAAGGATTTCGGAAGAACCATCGTCATTTTTTACTTTTTTGTAAAACCCTTGTCCTGATTTAGAACCTAGCCATTCCTTCTCTTGCATTTTCTGCAAAAATTCCGGCAAAGCAAATGTGGCGTTGCGCTCATTATTTTTGGCCGACTTGTGCAAGCCATTGGCAACGTGAATAAGTGTATCTAAACCCACCACATCAGCCGTTCTAAACGTGGCAGATTTTGGTCGGCCAATTACTGGCCCCGTTAGTTTATCTACATCTTCTACCGAAAGACCTAATTCTTGCACAGAATTAAATAAATCCATAATACCAAAAATGCCCACACGGTTGGCAATAAAAGCCGGTGTATCCTTAGCCAGCACAGTGGTTTTTCCTAAAAACACATCACCGTAGTGCATCATAAAATCTACCACTTCTTGCTTGGTGTGCTTGGTAGGAATTACTTCTAATAATTCTAAATAGCGCGGTGGGTTAAAAAAATGGGTACCTAAAAAATAATCGTTGAAATCTTCGCTCCTACCTTCTGTCATTAAGTGAATAGGAATACCGGAGGTGTTAGAAGAAATGAACGTGCCTTTTTTGCGGTGTTTTTCTACTTTTTCAAATACTTGTTGTTTTATATCCAAGCGCTCCACCACAACTTCAATTATCCAATCAACATTTTTAATTTTTTCTAAGTCATCATCAAAGTTCCCTGTAGAAATACGGCTAGCAAAATCGGTATCATAAATAGGGGAAGGATTGCTTTTCAACGTGCTTTGCAAAGCCTCATTAACTATACGATTGCGCACCGGCTTATCCTCTAAGGTTAGTCCTTTGGCTTTTTCTTTATCGCTCAGCTCGCTAGGCACAATATCTAATAAAAGCACTTTTACCCCAATATTTGCAAAATGGCAAGCAATTCTGCTACCCATTACACCTGAGCCTAATACGGCTACTTGTTTTATTATTTTATTCATACTTCTTGTTGGTATATTTTTTTTCTATTTATCAGTTCGTTGATAGTTGTTAATACATCAAAAAAAACATTGATTTTTTGTTCAGAGATTTCCGAAAAAATAGCTTGATTAAATTCCATTACTGCCTTTTTTGCATCACCACGCTTTTCTATTCCAAACTCGGTTAAGAAAATAAGCACTCCTCTTCCATCATCAGGGTTTGGCCTGCGCTCTATCAAACCTTTTTGATCCATAGATTTTAAAATGCGTGAAAGACTGGTAGCTTCCATACCCATTTTAGGGCCAAGAGCAGTGCTAGGGGTACCATTTTGCCTATCAATATTTAACAAAACAAAACCGGTGGCCATGGTTGCGCCATAACCTCCGGCAACTTCGTTATACATTTTTGCAATGTTTTGCCAGGTACGCTTAATGTGGAAATCAATGGTTTCTTCCTGCTTCAATGAAAATTATTTATGATAGATTTTTATCAAATATAGCTAATAATACTATGCGCGCATAGTATTATCAATAACATTCCAGCATATCCATTTTAAGTAAGGATGCTTCTTTGGTGTACAACTTATGCACTTGCAGTCCGTTACCAGAAATGCTGCTATTTTTAGGCTTTTCTAAATTGTGCTCAAGCGTTAATGCCACTAATTCATCATCAATTTTATTAAGGTTTAAGATTCTGGTATTTTTGCTTATTACGTATGTTCCGGCAATTCTTTTCACCTTAAAATCAAGTTCACCAAACTCCGGCACATATTTGTATTTGTAAAACCCTGTGAAGGTATTTGTAGCCGGAAAAATTTCGTATTCAATAAAAGCTACTTCAATAAATAAACTTTGAAAATTTTGAAACTTCACGCAGTGTGAACAACCCGGCCTATCAAAAACCCGCTGCTTGTCTCCTAAATTTTCCTCCACTGCATTTTTACCCAATTTGGCTTGGTACAACTTTGCTAACTCCTCTAAAGAAGCCAACTGTAATGAATCTTTTTTTGAGCTTTCAGAACGTTGAATTTTACTATTTGACAAAACTGAATTTCTGACTATCTCTAAGCTATCAGAAATTAAACTTACCTCGGCCTTAAGCGTACGTTCAATAATTTCTTTGTTTACAATTTTGCCTTTTAATGCAGAAATTTCTTCTTTAAGTTCTGCATTCTGCGCTTTGAGTCTTTCTATTTCCACTCTTAAATCCCCCTTGCTTTGCGCTTGTAGCGAAAAAAGGCTATTACATAATAGTAAGAAAAAAAAGTACTTCATCATTCCTTAATATGGCCAAAAATATCTTTGTATAACTCAGGATATTTTGCCATTATATTTCTTCTTTTCAAGCTCATTTTAGGTGTAAGGTGATCTCCATCTACACTCCAAACATCTTGCGTAAGCCTAATTTGTTTTACTTGCTCCCAATGTCCAAAATTTTGATTAATGGTTTCTACATCTTCCATTATTCGTTTTAATACCTGCTCATTTTCAGCCATTTCTTGGTTGTTTGTGGCTTTTATTCCTTTTCGGCTACACCATGCTTTTAAATACTCGAAATCAGGTTGCACCAATGCTGCGGCCATTTTTTCACCTTCACCAATTACCATTACTTGCTCTATAAAGCGCGACTCTTTAAGCTTGTTTTCAATAATTTGTGGGGCAATATATTTACCTCCACTCGTTTTAAACATTTCCTTTTTACGATCGGTAATTTTTAATAAACCATTAGACGTTAGCTCTCCAATATCACCGGTATGAAACCAGCCATCTTTTTCTAAAACCTCAGCCGTTTTTTCAGGGTTCTGATAATATCCCATCATAACATTTGGCCCCTTACAAAGCACCTCGCCATCCTCGGCAATTTTAACTTCTACGTTGTTAATTGGTCTGCCCACCGTACCAATTTCTTTACCGCCCCATTCGGGAGAATTTACTGAAATAACAGGTGAAGTTTCGGTAAGCCCGTAACCCTCTTGAATATTAAAGCCGGCTGCGCTAAACACACGATTTAACCTTGGATTAAGAGCTGCACCGCCACTTACCATTGCGCGTACATTACCGCCAAGGGCTTCTTGCCATTTGCTAAATATAAGTTTACGCGCTATGCCCAACTTAAAATTATACCAACCGGAATTTGTTTTAGGGTCAAACTGCTCGCCCAACTCAACGGCCCAAAAGAAAAGCTTCTTTTTTAAACCGGTTAAATCGGTGCCTTTTGCCACGATTTTATCATATACTTTTTCTAGCAAGCGTGGTACTAAAGCAAATATTTCCGGCTTGGTTTCTCGTATGTTATCACCAATTTTATCAATGCTTTCCGCAAAATAAATAGGAATACCGTTGGTAATGTATAAATAAGTAAGCATCCGCTCAAAAACATGACAAACGGGTAAAAAGCTCAATGCCTTTGCTCCGGCTACCACGGGAATACGATCTTCACTATCTAAAACATTACTCACTAAATTTCTATGCGAAAGCATTACGCCTTTTGGCCTACCGGTGGTACCTGATGTATAAATTAAGGTGGCCAAATCTTCTGCTTTTACCGCCTTCATTCTTTTTTGAACTGCCTCTTCTTGCTTTTTATCTTCTCCTAATTTTAAAACTTCCTTCCAGTTTTTAATACCTTCATCTTCATTAAAAATATAAATCTCCTTTAAAGAAGGAATTTCAGACCACACCGCTTTTACTTTATCATACAATTCCCTATCTGAAACAAAGCAATATTTTGCTCCACAATCATTAAATATAAATTTATAATCTTCTGAAGATATGGTTGGGTACATGGGCACGTTTACCGCGCCAATTTTTAAAATCCCCATGTCCATTATGTTCCACTCAAAACGATTGGTAGAACTTATAAGCGCAATTTTATCATCTTGCTCAACACCCATTTCAATTAAAGCGCGTGCTATTTTTTGAGAATCATCTTCAAACTGCTGCGTTGAAATGGATATCCATTCGCCATTAATTTTATTAGAAAGCGCATCTTTCATATTGTAATTTTCAAGCTGGTAGGCTAAAAAATCAAAGATTCGGGTAGATTTATTTTTAGTGCTCATTGTATAAATGTGTTAGTGACGTGGTACTATTTTCTTTGTGGATGGCTGTATATACAACTCCTCGCCATTAATATAAGTTCTCAAAATTTTGGTTTCTAAAAGTAAGGAATCAGGACAATTCAACCAATCTTTATCCATAATGGTTAAATCAGCCCACTTTCCTTTTTCTATACTACCCTTCTCTGTCTCTTCAAAATTAGCAAAGGCAGCCCAAATGGTCATCCCCTTTAATGCCTCCTCTCGCGAAAGCGCATTTTCCATTTGAAAACCAGCATCGGGATAACCGCTGGCATCTTTACGCGCAACTGCAGCATAAAAGGTTTTTATGGGGGAGATATGCTCTACCGGAAAATCAGTACCTAACGCTATTTTACCATATTGCTCCAGTAGTTTTTTGTAGGCATACGCATCTTTTACCCGCTGACTGCCCAGTCTATCTTTTGCCCAATACATATCAGAAGTAGCATGGGTGGGTTGCACACTCGGCAGCACCGAATACTGCGCAAATAATTTAAAATCAGCACTATCAAGCACTTGTGCATGTTCTATACGCCAACGCCTTTCTCGTCCGTTGGAATCAATAGTACCATAAATTTGCAGCATTAAGCGATTGGCAGAATCTCCAATAGCGTGGGTATTCATTTGCCAACCAGCATTGGCCATTTGCCTTGCGGCAGATTTGAAATACGAAACTGAACTCTGTAAAAGCCCAAAATTTCCGGCATCATCATGGTATGGATAGCGCAGACAGGCGCCACGCGAACCCAACGCACCGTCCGCATAAAATTTTACGCTTTGCACATTTAATCGATCCGTTTTTATTTTTCCGGTGTTTAAGAAATATGCTTTAGATGCTTCTTCATCGGCTACCATCGCGTAAAGCTTAATGGCCAAACTATCTTTTTCATATAACTTTTGAAGTATTTTTATTTGCTCCATATCTAAACCTGCATCATCTAACGTGGTAAGTCCATATTTTACCACACTATCTTCCGCTTGGCGCAAAAGTGCTTTCCACTCTGTATAAGTCAACTTTGGCGGACGCAGCAATTCAACAGCTTTATCAATCAATACACCACTCAAATTTCCACTTCCATCTTTTAGCATCATACCACCTTCCACCGCAGTGGACGCAATAATAGTATCGCGCATTAAAGCCGCATGATTAGCAATTACTGCGTGGCCATCTACCCGAGTTAGCACCACCGGAATATTTGGAAAAAGCGTATTTAATTGTGCATTGGTAGGAAAAGCTTTTTGTTGCCAATCGTTTTGATCCCAACCTCTACCTTCTATATAATCAAGCTGATGCTCCTCTTGAAAAGCGGATACTTTTTCTAAAACTTCTTCCCACGATTTAGTACCAAACAGATTTACCGTGCGTAAACTTTGCGCATAACCAAAAAAATGACAGTGTGCATCAATTAAACCGGGATAAACATAGGCGCCCACTAAGTCGATATTTTTAGCTGCACGATAGTTGTAACGCACATCATGCGTGGTACCCACTTCTAAAATTTTACCATCTTTTATGGCAATAGCTTCGTGTTTACTAAAAAGCGAATCAACAGTATAAATGTTTCCGTTATAAAGAATTACATCGGCTTCAATATGCTCGCGACAAGCAGAAAATGTAAAGGCCATTACAAACAGCCACCAAATAGATTTACTCATTATATGTTTTAAAGCTTACCAACCATGTCTTTAGGATTCACCCATTCGTCAAATTCATCTGCCGTAAGGTAACCTAAGTTTACCGCTTCTTCTTTTAAGGTAGTGCCATTCTCATGTGCAGTTTTGGCAATTTTAGCCGCTTTTTCGTAACCAATTTTGGTGTTTAAAGCGGTTACTAACATTAGGCTATTATCCAAATGTCTTTTAATAACTTCATGGTTTGGCTCAATGCCGATGGCACAATGCTCATTAAAACTTTGGCAAGCATCACCAATTAATCTGGCCGATTGCAAAAAATTAGCCGCCATTACCGGTTTAAAAACATTAAGTTCATATTGCCCTGTGCATCCACCAACGGTGATAGCCACATCATTGCCCATTACCTGCGCGGCAACCATAGTAAGTGCTTCACATTGGGTGGGGTTTACTTTACCCGGCATAATGGAAGAGCCTGGCTCGTTAGCCGGAATAATAATTTCGCCAATACCCGAGCGTGGCCCAGAAGCCAGCATACGAATATCATTAGCAATTTTCATTAAAGAAACCGCCAACTGTTTTAACGCTCCATGCGCTTCTACTAAAGCATCATGCGCTGCCAATGCTTCAAATTTATTTTCAGCAGTTTTAAAAGGTAGTTCGGTAAAGTTGGCGATGTGCTTAGCTACATTTACCGCGTAATTTTCTGGCGTATTAATTCCCGTTCCTACGGCTGTGCCACCCAAAGCAAGTTCACTTAAATGATCTAACGTGTTGTTAAGTGCTTTTAAACCATGGTTTAATTGAGATACGTATCCGCTAAATTCCTGACCTAACGTTAATGGTGTGGCATCCATTAAATGGGTACGACCAATTTTTACTACTTCCCAAAAGTCTTTAGATTTTTTAGCTAGCGTATCGCGTAAAGCTTCTACACCCGGAATAGTGGTTTCCATTATCATTTTATAGGCGGCAATATGCATACCGGTTGGGAAAGTATCGTTGCTGCTTTGGCTTTTATTCACATCATCATTAGGATGAATGGTGGGGTTCCCCTCGCCTAATTTATTGCCGGCAAGCACATGCGCTCGGTTAGAAACCACTTCGTTTACATTCATGTTACTTTGCGTGCCACTACCTGTTTGCCAAATAACCAAGGGAAATTGGTCATCATGCATTCCGGTTAAAATTTCATCACAAACGCTGGCAATTGCATCGCGTTTTTCTGCGCTAAGCACACCAGCATCACAATTGGTATAAGCCGCGGCTTTTTTTAAATAGGCAAACCCTTTTACAATTTCTAAAGGCATACTTGCTTCAGCGCCAATTTTAAAATTATTTCGGCTGCGTTCGGTTTGTGCGCCCCAATATTTTTCGGCAGGTACTTTTACCTCGCCCATGGTATCTTTTTCTATACGGTAGTTCATAAAGCTTATTATTCTTGTTGATATAGTTTACACTAAAAGTATTTTAATCAAGTTTTGTTGATGCTTCTACAATAAATCTAGCGCAAGCGAATTTAAGGCTTAGCCGTAATGTTGTCAAAAAAACACAGTAAACCATTTTTCAACGTAAATAAAAATTAGTTTGGGCTTTTTTCCGCAAGGCATTTTCATTTACTTTTGCAGGAAATAACAATAACTATGTTTACCAAAGTTTTAGGCTTTTTCATTTTTCTTTTCATTTTTGGAATGGGTTTTAGTATGCTTATTTTTCTAGGTTTATTTGTAGGTTATTGGATAACATTACTTAGTGTAGAAAAAATAAGCCCCAAGTTGGCGCACAAAATGATTGGGCATAAAGAGTAATACTTTTGCTTATTAATAAAAACGCCCGTACTGCATAGCAATACGGGCGTTTTTATTTTCACTAATAGCGCGTTTGGCTTACATACCGCCCCAATTAATGTCATACAAATCCTTACGTCTATCTGAAAGGGTTTTTACACTTCCGTGATTGTGTAACTCTTTCAATAAATCTAAATCCACATCTGCTACAATAGTCATTTCAGAATTGGGCGTAGCCTCTGCTTTTATACAGTTGGTGGGAAAAGCAAAATCACTTGGTGTAAAAATTCCTGATTGTGCGTACTGAATATCCATATTACTCACCTTAGGTAAATTACCTACCGAACCAGCAAGGGCAACATAACATTCATTTTCTATGGCGCGCGCCATACCGCAGGTGCGTACGCGCATGTAGCCATTTTGTGTATCAGTAAGAAAAGGCACAAATAAAATTTGCATGCCTTGCTCCGCGTAAATTCTAGAAAGTTCAGGAAACTCTACATCGTAACAAATAAGAATTCCAATTTTACCTGCATCCGTATCAAATACTTTCACTTTGCTCCCACCCTTCATACCCCAACTATCTTTTTCGGAAGGCGTGATGTGTACTTTTTCGTAAAAATCCCAAGTACCATCTCTGCGGCACAAGTAAGAAATGTTTACTAACACATCATCACGCAAATAAGGCATAGAACCGGTAATGATGTTGATGTTGTAACTCACCGCTTTTTCAATAAACACATCGCGCAAGCGCTCAGTAAAGCCGGCCAATTGACGAATAGCTTGCGATTCTCCTAAATCATTATACGCTTGCATAAGCGGTGCATTAAACAATTCTGGAAACAATATAAAATCACTTTGATACGCACTTATGGCATCAATAAAATAATCAATTTGATTTACGAGTGCGTCAAAATTTGGAAGTTCGCGCATTTGCCATTGTACCAAACCAATGCGCACAATAGATTTTGTTTGATTAATATGCTTTTCGTGGCGCTCATAATAAATGTTATTCCACTCCATTAAAGCGGCAAACTCCATGCTTTGCGCATCACCGGGTAAGTAACTACGCATTACTTTACGCACGTGAAAATCATTTGACAATTGGAAATGAAGTACCGGATCATGGATAATTTTATCCTTCACTTGTTCTAAATATTCCTTAGGAGAAAGCTCTTTGGCATACGTGCCGTACTTACTCATACGCCCACCAAAAACAATGGCTTTAAGATTTAAATTTTCGCAAAGCACTTTGCGCGCATCGTATAATCTTCGCGCCAAGCGCATACCTCTAAATTCGGGATGTACAAACACATCAATACCATATAAGGTATCTCCATGATTACTATGGGTGCTAAAATCACCATTGTCTATAATTTCATCGTAAGTATGATTTTCCTCAATTTTGGTAAAATCGACAATTACGGATAATGCAACGGCTACAATTTTATCATTTGCCAGTATGCACAATTGCCCATCAGGGAAAAGATTAATTAATTTTTTGATGTGACTTTTTTGCCAAACACCCATCTCTGCTTCGCGATAGCTATGCTCCATAGCATCTTTTAAGCTTAAAAAATCTTCGAGCTTTAAAATGCGTAATTCTATTTTTAAATCTTGTGTTTTATCCATATTTATAAGTAAGTACCCTTAGGCCTTAATGTTTAGTAATTGTGTATGTACGTATTTTTGAAGCTCTGCGAAAAACACTTCAAATTCTTTTTGATAAAGCGTATAGTTTTTAAATAAATCATTTACCGAATTAGCCATGTTATTTTTAAACTTGGCACGCCTGCTCATTCCGTTAAAAACCTGCTGCAAACCTTCTTTTTGCCCGTAAGCAACAAGCCAATTAAACTCAATCATATAAGGTAACATACGCTGAATGGCTGCCGGCAAAATTGCGTTATTTTTCAATAAAAACGTGTAAGTATTTTTTGCAAATGTTTGTATTGAAATTTCGCTGTAACGCGAAAAATGTTGGGATAAAAAGTGATCGTATAAAATATCTGCCACCACCGGACTATATTTTCCTTGCGTTGGGCGCAGGCGTTTTTTAGTTTCTAAAACTAAGGGATGGGCATCTGTAAAAGCATCAATTTTGTGATGCAACACTATACCATTTACTATCTCTTTATCAAATTGAGGCCATTGTTTTTTCCGCACAGCATCGGCAATAAAATTACCAATGGCTATTTTTTGGTTGTTACCCGATAAATAAAGGTGTGCAAGAAAATTCATGCTCCAAAGCTACAGGAATAAAGCACATTTTAAGATTGGTAAAAATTTAGGTACAGGTGAAATCTATATTTATTCTCGAGTGAATAACATTATTGCTCTTCCCCACCAAAAAACATACTAAAACCTACACCAAATGAAAGTTGAGTGTTTGGCTGCTCCGAAGGAATTGCTTGATATATTGGTGCTTGTACAAACGTATTTATCAAATACTGCTTAACATAAAGATCTATACCGGCAGTAAATTGAAGCAAACTACCTCCCGTGTAAGGTTTCAAAACATCGTACTGATAATCTTGCTCAAAATGGTTGAAATTTAAACCAACATTAGGCAAATAAGCAAAGGACTTTGTTTCACCCCAATAAAATAAGGCTGATGCTGCGCTAATTTGATTTCCATAGTTGTAACTCAATTCATTTTCTCCACGAAAAGTGTATTGAGCACTCGTATTTACACCCCAAGTACGCCAGCGAATGGTGTGATTTACACTAAGTGCATAATTAAAGCTACCCTGCCCAGTTTGAAAAGCTGCGGGAAGCAAAAGTTTTGTTTCATCTCGTTGTTGATATTTACCAGTGGGTAAGGTAATACCGGCACCAATTAAAAGTAAATTTTTCCAATCGCTAGTAATGCTATCCCCAAAATCTACTAAGGTGTAATTCGCATGTATTCTAATATCGCCAACTCCTTCAATTATAGTATTACGCTCTGTTTCTAAGCGTTGATGCATTTTATATGGAATAAACGTGAACACCTGAAGCCGCTGGGTAGGATAAAATCGTAACCATGCTTCTGTAGTGTAAAAGCGATCCTCTAAAACTCGGCTACTCTTATCATTGATATTAAAATTAGAATTAGGGTGTAGCATATTGCTATAATTAAACCTAACGCCTACTATATTTTGATTGAATTGTGGCAACACCCCTAAGTAATTTGCACCGGGTGCGCAACCACAAATATCACATGCATATACCTGTGCGGTAGTAAGTAACACAAATATAAATATGGTAAAAGGTTTCATCTTACTTTTCCTTGGGGTTTGAAAAATTTGGATTTGAAAGAAATTTATAATCTGTAAGTGTTTCTAAAAAACTAAGTAACTGTTGCTTTTCTATGGTGCTAAGCGAAATTCCGTTTTGAAGAGATGGATCTAAATTTTGGTGCTGAATAATTCCTGAATTGTAATGTTCTACAACTTCTTTTAATGTTGCAATACTACCATTGTGCATATATGGTTTTGACACATTTATGTTACGCAAACTTGGCACTTTAAAGGTTGCTTCATCCTGCTGCTTTCCGGTAATTCTTGCTCTGCCATTATCTTCGTAATGTTCTACTAAACCGTTATTTCTATAACTAAAGTCGGTAAATAAAGGCGGCTTATGGCAGGTAGCACAATTCAATTCAAAAAGCTTTAGTCCCGCTTTTTCATCTACCGTAAAAGCTGCTTCACCTTTTATCATTGCATCATATTTGCTTGCAGATGAAACCATGCTACTCATAAATTGCGCTAGTGCTATTAATAACTGTTTAGATGTAAGGTTAGAATCTGAAAACGCTGCGTTAAATTGTGCCTTATAAGCTTGATTATTTTTTAGCTTCAACAAAATATTATTCAAGTCATCTGCCATTTCTAAACTATCAGTAAGTGGCGCCAAAGGCATTACTTCAATATGATTTACACCTCCATCTGCTAGAAATGCTGGAAACCAAGCTAAATTTGATAAAGCAGGCGAATTGCGTAAACCTACTCTTCCTTTTACACCTGCACTAAATGGTTTTCCCTCATCAGAAAAGCCCGATGTTTGATGATGACAACTACCGCAGCTTACGGTACCATCAACCGAAAGTATTGGGTCATAAAAAAGCTTTCTGCCTAACTCAACGCGTTTTTCAATTAATCTTTTTTGACCAACGCCATAATTGGGTTCAGGAAAATGACTTGGAATTTCCAATTCAAACGGAGCTAATGCTTCGGTAGTAGCTACTTCTGGAGTGCAAGATAAAAGCACTAAAAAGCCAACACCTAAAAAATAGGTGTGGCTTATTTTATTATAAATTATGTTTTTTAGAAAAACCAATGATTACTCATGGATGTGATCAAGTGCTATACCTGCGCCAAAATTGTGTGCTAAGTGTAGCGCCATCATTCCTGGCATTGTCATGTTAGGCATAGAAGCAATACTTACTTTGTGCATACCGTCAAACACTTTTTTAAGATCTACAAGCATGTGTACTTGCGGGCTTGCGGTTGGATTAATCTTCAACATTTGGTTATGTAAATCAAATGTTTTAGAAATCATTGCTTTATTTTCTCCTTTAAAACCACCAATATGATAGGTGAATAAACCACTGCTTGAAGCGGTGGAAGTTCCTTCAAACTTAGCAAAAATATATCCGCTATTCCAACTCCAAAACATATCGTTATTAGGGCTTAAAGCACCATCTTGGGCTCCCGAAACATTTCTTAAACTATCTACACCTACCAAGTAACTCAATTTATGGTATTCTCCGGCTGGTACATCTTCCACTTTTATTTCTAAAGAAGCCAGGTCACCAGCATCTACCAAGTAGTAACTATTTTCTTGAGTCCACACCGTGCCGTCCATTTTTTCCAATATTATATTACTTACGTAATAACGCACTTTATTAAACGTAAGGTCTTCCCCTGAGCCGTTGGTATAGTTTTGATTTAACATCAAATTACTACCATCAAAGCGATGCTCAAATTCTATGGTAAAAGCGCCTTTCTGATTTGTTTCATCAACTGTTTTTATAGTATCCTCTGTTTTTTCACAGGAAGCTAGGGTAATTATGGCCAATGCAGCCATTGTAAAACATCTTAAGTTTTTCATCTCTCTAATTAAATTATTTGAATTAAAATTTCGCGTAAGCGATTAACTTAAAGCATTAATACTTTAAGTCCTAGTGCCGTTTGTAGGTGTTATTACCACCATACTTTGCACTTTTACAAGAAAAATTTAACTATACTGAGGAGGGTGAAAAACTTCAGCCAAAGAAGCTGCTTGAACACTTGGGTTAGGGTATCTAAAAATTTGACTAGTTAAATAGGTTTCAAGATTTAAAAGACTAAACTGAAAATCGGAAACTAAAAATGTGGAAATTTCAATACGTAATAAACTAGGCACCGGTGCTGAATTGTTACTTGAGTTTTTGGTGAGTTGTAGCTTTTGCATTAACACACACTTACCATTACAACGTAACTCAGGGCGATTTTTATTTTCGCATTGCTCTGAGGCGATTTCAGCTTGATTTAAAACAAAATTGGTAGTGACAGCAACCTTGCAAACCCAAGGAAATGCTAAAACAAAACACAAAAATATTGCGGTTAAGCCTCTGTACATGTTACAAAAATACATGAGAAACCAACTTTGGGTTGCAACAATAAGCACACAATTAGTGAAAGGTAGATTTAAATTTTATACGGTTAAAAAATTAAAAATCCCGCTTTGGCAAGCCAAAACGGGATTACAGTTCCGATTAAAAACCTTAATTCTCAATGACTTCAAATATATAACTTTCTGTAATTTGATTTACCAACAATTTTTTACAAGCCATTTCTACCTTTTCTGAGGCCATCTCTTTTGAAGCAGCCTCTATTTCTATACTAATATGCTTGCCGATGCGAACATCTTTAATTTCTGATAAACCTAAATTACTCATGCTTTGCGTTACCGCTTTTCCTTGAGGATCAAGCAAAGCTTTATGTGGCATTACATCTATTTCGGCTCTAAATTTCATTTTCGTGTGGGTTTAAATATCAGTGACAAAACTAAGTATAAAGGAATAATAAAGGCCAAAGCACGCACCCTTAATATTAGCAATAATGCAATGCTCGCTATTATTAAAATAAAGCGTCCTGCATTTTCTTTAAAGCTATAATTCTTAAACTTTAAAGCTATCAGCGGAAGCTCTGCTACTAAAAGTAACGATCCAACTATGGTGATAGCCGATAAAAAAAACGGATGTAATAATAATTGCTTGATATTTTCATTTTCCGTTTGCTGAATAATCAAGGCTATTGAAAAAATAAATAGTGCGTGGGCGGGTGTGGGCAAGCCAATAAAAAAATCACTTTGGCGTGTATCTATGTTAAATTTAGCTAAGCGCAAGGCCGAAAACAACGGCACCAAAAATGCTAAGTAGGGCAACCATTCTGCTATGGGCTCCGCACCAAATTTGGCTGTTTCAAAAAGCTTAAATAACACAAAGCCAGGCAATACACCAAAAGTAACCATGTCGGCCAAGCTATCTAATTGCTTACCTAACTCAGAATGTACTTTCAGCAAACGCGCTACAAAGCCGTCTAAAAAATCGCAGGCCAATGCTATTACCAGCAATATGGCGGCTATGGTAAAGTCGCCCTTAATAACACTTAGTATGGCAATGCACCCAGCGCCTAAATTGGCAAGGGTTAATAAATTGGGAATAATTGATTTCACAAAAGATTGACTGTTTACGCGCAATAATACGGCAAATATGAAGTTTTAACCGTGAAATTTAATTTATTTGCCAAAAGCTTTTTTCTTGAAACAATACCTCAGCATACTCGCTCTATTACCTTTACTTGGCTTAGCCCAAGGCCGTAAATACAGCAACGAATTTTTAAACATAGGTGTAGATGCCCGTGCCTTAGGCATGAGTAAATCTGTAATTGCCAGCAGCCAAGATGTAACTTCTGCGTATTGGAATCCAGCAGGATTAACAGCTATAACTGATGGTTGGCAAGCTGCGGCAATGCATGCCGAGTATTTTGCCAGCATTGCCCAATACGATTATGCTGGTTTTGCAGCGCCTATAGATGCCACTAGCACAGTGGGTGTTACCATTATTCGGTTTGGTGTTGATGATATTTTAGATACTACCGAGCTTATTGATAAAGATGGCAATGTAGATTACGACCGTATTAGCAAATTTTCTGCTGCAGATTACGCCTTGTTAGCGAGTTACGCCCGTAAATCAACTAAATTAAAAGGGCTAAGCTACGGTGTAAACGCTAAAATAATTTACCGCCAAATAGGAGATTATGCCAATGCCATTGGTTTTGGTTTTGATGTAGGCGCCCAATATCAAATTAAAAAATGGCGTTTTGGCGCCAACTTACGTGATGTTACTTCCACCTTTAATGCATGGAGTTATAATGATGAAAAAATTGCCGCAGCTTTTACTGACGGTAGAAATGAATTGCCTTCTGAAAATTTAGAATTAACCATTCCTCGGTTGCTTTTAGGAGCCGGTAGAACCTTTAGATTAAACGAAAAATACACCTTACACGCGGAGTTAGGCACTGATATAACCTTTGACGGACAACGCAATACACTGGTAAGTGCCAATTTTGGAAATATTGATCCTTCAGTAGGCATTGAATTTGGCTATCGCAATTTTGTGTTTTTACGTGCCGGTGCAGGAAACACCGTGCGCCAGCGAGATTTTAACAACAACATGAGCCTAGCTGTGCAACCCAACTTAGGCATTGGCTTTTTATACAAAGGCATTGCCATAGATTATGCGCTTACCAACATTGGTAGCGCTACCGGAGCATTGTACTCCAATATATTTTCCGTGAAGTTTGATATTGCTGCTTTTAAGAAGGGGTAGAAGTTTTAAGGTTTTAAGGTTTTAAGGTTTTAAGGTTTTAAGGTTTTAAGGTTTTAAGGTTTTAAGGTAAAATACACTTGAAGTTTTTGGTGGGTTATATTTGGATGAAAGAAAAATAATCTACTTTAAAACCTTATTTAGAAAGAGCGCTTACAAAGGCGCAACACATAGCATTCAATCCTAAACGTATCTAAAATATGGATCACACCTTCTTCCAAGCAATTTACAATCACCCGCTTATTAGTACGGCTGATTTTAATAGTATTATGCAAGCGCATGAAAAAGTAAAATTTACTAAAGGCGATGTGTTTTTAAAATATGGACAAACCGCAAACGCTTACTATTTGGTGGAAACCGGTTTGCTGCGTGCCTTTGTAACCGACTATAGCGGAAATGAAATTACAACGGCATTTTTCTCGCCAAACGAAATTTCGATTGAAATATCTTCTTTTTTTCAAAGAATTGCCACCCAAGAAAATATAATAGCCGTAACAAGTGGCAACGCCTATAAAATTGATTTTGCGGTTTTTCAATCCTTATTCGAGCGCTCTGAAGGTTTTAGAGAATGGGGTAGATCGTGGATGTCTAATCAACTATTTATCGCCAAACAGCGTGCGGTTGATATTATTACTAAAACCGCTACCGAACGGTATTGGGCTTTGATGGCTGAGCGTCCCACAATTATTCAGAAAGCACCTATTAAACTCATCGCTTCTTATTTAGGCATTGCCGATACCTCACTAAGCAGAATAAGAAAGGAAGTAACGCTTGGGCAGCATTAACTGACATAGGTCAAGAACTTTGCTAAATCCGTCTTTTACTTTTGTGATGTACGCTCAACAACAATTTAATTGGGTTACATGATGTTAAAAATTTTAAAAAAGAGTAGATGAAGAATGTATTTAGTTTCGTATTATTTTTAGCAATGGCTACAGGCTATTCGCAACAGTTAACCATTGTAAATCAAGATTTTGAAAAGGCTTTACAACTTGCAAAAGCTGGAAATAAATTATTATTTATTGATTTTTATACCTCTTGGTGCATACCCTGTAAGGAGCTTGATGCTTGGGTATTTAAAAATGATACAGCAAGCCAGCAGCTTAGCACAAACGTAGTATTACTAAAATACGATGCCGAAAAGGACACTATATTTCACCTTTCAAAAAAATATCATGTAAATAGTTATCCCACAGCGCTGGTACTAAATAAAGATGGCCTAGTAGTAAATAGGCAATATGGTTTTGGAGGTGAAACAAGAAAGGAACTAAGGCAAGAAGTTTATAATTTTACTAACGAGTCTGTTTCTTTAAACAAAGAAAACAAGTTTATAAAAGGTTACTCTAAAAACATAGATGTGAGTGCATACCCTCAATTTTATATTGATTATGTAAACCGAGTGGATTTAAAAGTGGAAAACAGAGATGATTTTAAAACGTACTGGAAAAAACCAACCAACATGTTTTCAGAAACTTACTTTTCAACCGTAATGTACTTTGCAATGGAAGTACCTGATAAAACCGCTGACAGCTTTTTGGCAAATAAAAAAGCCTATGAAGATTTATATGGCAGCCAAGATGTGGAAATTGCACTTACGATGTTTACTTATGGTAAATTTAGCAAAGCCAATAAAAGTAAAAGTCAGGCAGATTTTGACAATGCCGTGGTATTTTTAAGTGCTGCAAAAAATGAAGAAACAGTTAAAGAAATGCTTCCTCAATTTAAAAAGCGATTTGAAAAAGCTCAACTGAAATAAATCTACTTTAAAAGTACTTGCATCAAATACCAGAAAAATAACAAAGGGGTTCAACCAATTCTTTGGTTGAACCCCTTTTATTTTATCTAAAAACGCTGTATTTCTCTTCTAAAAAATTTAAGCGACTTGCATTACTCCGCGCAACTCGTATTTCTATTTACATCGCAATACAAACTCCACCAAGGGTTAAAGTTTACGCTATCTTCTTCCATGTTGCTCATGGCTAGCAATTCATCAACATTTTGTCCATAGCGCAAGTGCATGTGTATGGGCTCTCCGTGTGGTGAACGAGAAATTACATATTTAAAGCGTGGACAATCTCCTTCAAAAGCTTCTTTCTGCATAAATACATCCCAAATAGATGATTTAGATTGTGCCGGATAATAGTGCGGATCTGGGCGGCTACCAATGTATTCATAACCGCAAGATGCCCACAAGTTACTTTGCGTACTATGCTCGTAAAACTCCATTTTAGTCAGCGTTCCAGCTTCTTCGGTAGTGCTTAGCACGATGCGGCTTGGGTTTCGCGAATCGTCACGCACCGATTTATCTACCGGATCCATTTTAAATTCTCCATTCATGCGCAAATAAGAAAACACAGCTTCATGTGTATGGTCATGTTCTGCTGAATGCGTATTTTCACTAGCGTCATGATCATGCGTGTGTTCCGTTCCATTGTGCGTATGTGGCTCCTCATCCATTGGTTTATTGGTATTACAGGCCACTAGTGTTGCGCACAATCCACCAAGTATTAATCCTTTTATTTTCATTGTTTTATTTTTCATTGTTTTATTTTTTTTTAGAAACTATAGCTTACACCCACGGTAAAATTAGTAAGCGGTGCCGGTGCAAAAGACTGACTACCAGCATCGCCAAAAACAGTTTCTGCGTAAGCTACATTAGTGATGTTATTAGCTTCAATGAACACACGACCTCTACGGCCTAATCTTCCATCAAAGTTGTAAAACAACATTAAGTGCGCCACTGTATAACCCTCATAACTTGCAGTATTAGTAGCGTTGGTAGTATATGCACCCACATCGCGCACACGCACCATTGTACCCAAACCATTTTTAAGTGTATATACCACGTTGGTAAAAAATATAGTTGCGGGTATGTTGGTTAATTCGTTACCCACTAAGGTAACATCCGGGTTTTCTAAAATTTCCGTTTCCATATAGGTAAAAGAGCCTAAAATTGAAAGCCCAGAAATAGGTATTAAGTTCAATTCTGTTTCTATACCGCGTCTTTGGGTAAGCCCTGCATTTACTAAATCACCACTACCGGGTGGATTTTCTAAAATTTCGCGCGAAGTATTTAGTACATAACCCGCCACATCTAGCGTAAGCCATTCTTTGTATTGATAGTTTGCACCAACTTCATATTGCCAAATTTGAACGGGTTCTAAATTCAAATCAGGATCATACTTGGTAGTGCTATTTGGCAATGAAAATCCGTTGGAAACATTGGCGCGCAAATCAAAACCTGTAAAAAGTGTAGAGCGCACACCTAATTTTGGAGCAACGTTAGATAAGGCGTTTAGCTCACGTGTAAATCCCTCGGTACCCGGATCAGCATTGTTGAATTCGCCTAAATAAGTATCGTAACGTAGTCCTACGGATGGCCTGAAATACTTTGAAACGTTTAGCTCTCCTTTTGCAAAAGCCGAAACCGATTGCACGGTAAACGTCCGCTCTTGGGTTTGTGCTTGGCGCACACGATTATCAGAACTCCAACGCTGGCGGAAAGTAGTTTCATCGTAATACTCAGCACCTCCCACCCAATCAAAATCTAAACCTACCAACTTACTTTTTCCGTTTAAGCTAGCACCGGTTGAATACACTTCGCGCGTATTAAAGCGCTCTGACTGACCTCCTGGGGTAAAACCAAACTTAGCGAAGCGTGTAAAGTCTTGCTGAACAGAATAGCCAAACACCAATAATTTTACGTTTTCATTCAAGTTATGATTTACATCGATGCGCTGTGAAGTAAAGCGTTTGCTACCGCCATCGTTTTCAGCATTTGGCCCTTGTTGGTTGCGCAAATCAGGGTTGTTAAACTGTACTTCTGGAATATACCCCGGTGCATCCCAATTGCTGCTATGGCCTTGTAGTGTAAGTGCTACATCGGTTTTTCTGGTAAGCTGGTAACCAATTCTACCCGAAACATTTCCTTTCAAATAATCAGAATTAGCGGCATAGCCAGAAGTGTTGAACAGCTGCACGGCAAAGTTGGTGGTAAGTTTTTTATCAGCAGCCAAAAACGTTTTTCCAAAAGCCGCTTGCGCGTCAAAAGTGTTAAACGAACCTCCGGTAAGTTGCACATCTTGATAATCTCCGCCCTTACGCGTTTCAAAAGCTAGTGTGCCTCCTTCAGCAAAGCGTCCGTACAATACAGATGAAGGGCCTTTATAAACTTTCACTTTTTGAATGTTAAGCGGAATTAGAATATTCATATCGGCATATCCATCTGAATGTCCTTCGGCTTCGTTGAGTGAAATACCGTCTAATTGCACACCGGCTTGTCCCTCGTGGCCACCGCCCCCAAAGCCTCTTATGGAAAACACATCGGCTACGCCACCTTGTTTGTACGCACCTAAATCAACTCCCGGAATTTGCTCTACCATGCGCGCAGGCTCTGTAATATTTAGCATTTTAATTTGCTTAAGTGCCAGCTCATTTACCGTACCTGTTTCGTTTGCTTTGGCAAAGGCATCGCCTTTAATTACAATTTCACTAAGCATTATGTCTTGCGGCTTTATACTTAACTCTACAGACGTTACCGCTCCATTAGTTACCGTAACTGTTTTGTCCAGCGTTTCAAAACCCATAGAAGTAGCTTGCAAGATGTAATTACCGGGAGCCACCTTAGCGATGGTAAAGGCACCATTTTTATCGGAAATTGCCCCTTTATTAGTAGTGAGTAAAACCACATTTACATTGGCCAACGGTGCACCTTCTTGTGTGGTTATTTTTCCGTTGATACTCCCTGTGTTTTGTGAAAATCCTTGCGGAATAATCCATAGGCTCAGGAGAATAAGCCCAATTGCTTTCCATTGAAAGCTTGTTATAAATAGTTGCATAAATTAAAAATTAAAGTGCCTAACATGAGGCACACGTACTTCTTACTGCAAAGAAGCACTGTTATGTTATAAATTAAAAAAAAAGCTTCGCACAGCTAAAAACCTGTGGAAGCCTAGGAAATTTATGCTACTCGCGGAGGTGGAGTATCTTTTGTTAGATAAGGATTTTTATACACAATAGCATCTATACAATAGTTTAGTTCAAGCGGAAACCAATTAGGTTTAGGAATAGGCATATCTAAAGCAAAATGCTTATCCAGCTTAAATTGAATAGTGTTATGTTTTCCGTTATTCGGAGCTTTATCTTCTTCGTTAAAACGTTTTATAGCGGTTAATATAGGGTGATGATGGCTCTCATGTTGGTGTTCTTTAAAGTTGTGATGATGTTGGTGTGTATGTGCTTTTTCTTTTGCAAAAATAAATTCTGCAACCTGCTGCAACTTATGAGAACCCATGTGTAAGCCGTGCATAAAAGTGCTGGTAAGCGGCAAAAGAAAATAAGCCATTAAAAGAAAAGCGGCTGCTACTTTATGTAGATAAGATAAAAAATGATTTCGGTAAGCGTTCAAATCAAAAGCTGCTATTTACTTGTTTGTGCGAAGATACTATGGAAGAAACATTTTTTTAAAATTGTTTCCTTGGTTTTCCATATACGTAGTTCAGCAACATTTGTATGCCTTACTTTGTAAAATTTCGATATATTAATTTCATTTCTACATTGTACACATGATAGATTTACGTAGCGACACTTTTACCCTACCCACACCCGCCATGCGCGAGGCCATGTTTAGTGCGCCTTTGGGCGATGACGTTTTTGGTGAAGACCCGAGCATAAATAAATTGCAGCAAGAAGCAGCGGAACTTTTTGGCATGGAAGCAGCCCTTTTTTGCCCAAGCGGTACCATGACTAATCAAATTGCGGTGAAGGTGCACACCAATCCGGGTGATGAAATTATTTGCCACGAATACAGTCACATTTATAATTATGAAGGCGGTGGCGTTGCCTTTAATAGTGCGTGTCAAATGCGCTTTATCTCAGGAAATCATGGTTTAATTCAATCTGAACAAGTTGAGGGATTAATAAATAATAAGCAGGATATTCATGCGGCAACCACTAGTTTGGTTTCTGTAGAGAACACTTGCAATAAGGGTGGTGGGAGTTGTTATGATATTAAAGAACTTGAAAAAATTGCCGCTGTTTGCAAAAAACACCAATTAAAATTTCATATTGATGGCGCCCGTTTATGGAATGCTATGGTAGTAAATAACGAATCACCAAAGCAATACGGAGAAATTTTTGACAGTATTTCTATATGCCTTTCAAAAGGTTTGGGTTGCCCGGTAGGTAGTTTACTTTTAGGTGATAAAGCATTTATTTCTAAAGCCTTACGTGTGCGTAAAAAATTTGGTGGTGGTATGCGCCAAGCGGGAATGTTGGCTGCAGCCGGAAGCTACGCACTTAAACATCACGTAAGTAGATTGGCGGAAGATCATGCAAAAGCGCAGGTATTAAAAGTTGCATTAGAAAACTGTGCATGGGTAAAATCCGTAGATCCTGTAGAAACTAATATTGTGATTTTCTATTTACACGAAAACCAAAGTCAGGAGGCTTTTTTAACTAAAATGAAAGAAAACAATATTTTATTGATTGGGATGGGCCAAGGTAAATTACGTTTTGTAACGCATTATGATGTGTCTGACCCGCAAATTGAAAAAGTTGCAAAAACCCTAAAGCAGCTAAACTAAAACAACCATTTAAAGGTTTTGAACTCATGAAAAAGCTATTGTTCTTTTTGTTTATAAATGCTACGCTACTTGCCTCTGCGCAAAAAAGTGTGCAAATACCTGTAGTGTTTGATAATAGTATTGGAGATTATTTGCAAACATCCGAAGTTAAAGCGGCACCAAACGATGTAGCCGATTTTTACATGCTTTCTGCCTATTCTTTTGCTACCCAACATGCAACTATTTATTTCCGCTTAAAGCGCGATAACCAATGGCTGCAATGGACAGGTTTTGAAAATGCACACGGCATGGAAACTCAAGCAAGGCAAGCATTTGAAGGGCAATTTATTTATGGTGCTTTTGACTCTATTCAATTTGCAAGCTCCGGTGGCTTGGATAAGGAAGTAATTTTTAGACTGTATTTGGCCGGAGTAAAAAAGGATGCTGAAAAACTAGAAGATAGTTCAATCAAAAACCTTTCAGTTATAGCTGCTTGTGCATGCGCCCAACCTTTAATTTGCAAAAGAAACTGCTGGTGCCCCGATGGAAGCTGCCCAAAAGACTCCTCACCTACTACCACACAGGTTAGTCATTTAATTGTGCATCATAGTGCTGGCGGCAATAGCGCTACTGACTTTGCCGCTGTAGTTGCTTCTTATTGGGATTTACATGTGAACACTAATGGCTGGGACGACATTGGTTACAATTGGCTAATTGACCCAAACGGAATTGTGTATGAAGGCCGAGGAAGCGGTGCACTTGGCGCCCATTTTAGCTGTGCCAATCAAAACACCACCGGTATTTGTTTAATAGGTAACTTTATGCTTACCGAACCTAGTGATACCGCACTTAGTAGTTTAAAACAACTTTTGGCTTGGGAAAGCTGTGATAAAAATATTGTACTCAGTGATACTAGTTTTCATGGTTCTTCTCAACTGATGTTACCGCATGTGTCATCACACCGCGATGCAAATATTTCTACGGCACCAAACGCTTGCCCTAAAGGAACGTTATGTCCCGGTGATTCATTATACCGTAAATTTTATGGAATAGCGCAAGAGGCAGCGGCTTTAGTTTGTAACGATGGCGTAAATTTAACAGAGCAAAAAACAACCGAATTTTCGCTTTATCCGAACCCAACAACTAATCAGTTAAACATACAATTAGGTGATGCATTTTTTGGCAAACAAATAAAGCTTACCGTGTACAACAGTGTAGGAAAACCAATTGTTACCAAATTAATAACACAAGGAAATTTACTCGTTGAGCTTAACGTAAATGCGCTAAAGTCTGGTTTGTATCTGTTAGAAATACAGAGAGAAAATACGGCAGCAAGAAAAGTGTTTATTAAGGAATAAGCTACTCTTAGCGCCTTATTTAAAATCATCACCATTCAGGCACTCCCACACCAAATCATTTTCGTAGCCCCGAGAAATTAAATATTGAGCTACTTTACCTTTTTTTTGATAGGTTTTGGTGAGTTTGCTAGCGGCCCACTTCTTCTCAGCAATGTTCTTTAGCGTTTCCCAATATTCGTCCCCATCAATTTCTAAATAGGCTTTTTTTAAAGCATAGTCTGATATTCGATGGTGTTTTAGGTGTTGCCTAATTTTATTTTTACCCCACTTTTTTATTCTGAATTTACCACGGGCAAAAGCGCGGGCAAAGCGCTCCTCGTTCAAAAAATTTTGTTGAATCAATTCCATCATTAGCAGCCCTCGTGCTTCTTCCTGCAAACCATACGTGTATAGTTTTTCCTCCACCTGCCTTTGGCTGCGCTCCTGATAAGCACAATAAGCGGCTATTTTTTCGCGCGCTATATTAAGATCGTATATTTTTTTACTGGAATCCACTAGGGCTTATGCTCGTGCTCTAGCCTCAATATGGTCCTAAAAGCAACGGCTTGGTTTCCAAACTTTTGAAAACTTTCAGCTTTTAGTTTCTCTGCATACACCTGATTATAAAGCTCTAAGGTTTCTAAATCTTTTACACCGTATTGTATGGAAAACGTGCGGCCCTGCTCTTCATTTACCATTACTTCAAAAATAGTATTGTGTAAAAACAACCCTGTTTCCATTACAGCAGGTATATGTTCCTGCTTCATCCAGTTAAGCCAATCTTTTAAAATGGGGAGTTCTACGTTTACGGTTACGTTGTATATATACATGCTGTATTGTTAGGTGTACAAAGGTAATGCGGATAAATGTAGGTTTGAAAATGCCGTTTAGTTTACCACATCACCACGCAATTCACGGTATCGTTTACGGGCATCAGCCGCAAAAAAGCCATCTTGGTGTTTGGTAAAAATTCGCTCATAGCATTTCATTGCTTTTTCCTTATCGGGAAGCGGGCCTTCATATAATTGAGCCAATGCGTACAAAGCATCGTCAATTAAAATACTTTCGCGCGGTTCATCTACCACCGCTCTATATTGCTTTTCAGCACCCACAAAATCTTTTTTCTGTGTTAGTAATTTACCCTTTAGCATCAAAACATCATCTTGTATAACATGGTCAATAAACGCTATTTCCATGAGATTTAGAATCCGTAAACTACTATCAATTTTATTTTGATACTGCAATAAATCTGCTTTCGCATACATTTCCATTGCTTCGGTATTGGTATCCAAAGCCAAGTTATCCGTTATTAATAAGGAATACTGCATGGCATCATTGGCAATTAACTTACTAGTGGACTCCTTCAACGCTCCAAAAATTCCTTGTGCCCAAGCAAAATCGCCAACATAATAAGCAGCTTTAGCACGTTTAAATTTTGCTTCTTGCCCAATAGGACTAAATTCAAATGCTTTTTCAGCTTGCCCGTAGTATAAAATGGCGTCCCAGCGATTTCCTGAATACAACAAAATATCCGCTAATTGAATTTTTGCCAAAGCCACATCTTCAGGGTTGGTAGTGGTGTTGTTAATCGTTTCTTTCAGTAAGGTTTTGGCCTTTTCAATTTCGTTCAATTTAAAGGCCAGAATAAAACTTTCTTCAACGGCAATTTTTCCGGCTTCCGGCCAGCCACGAAGCTCCGTTCTTACTGCCGCATATTCAGCATCAAGCGCTGCCCACTCTGCAAAGTTGGCTTCCTTAGCCATCAACGCCTTATTTTTTACGGTAAGATTTAAGGCGCGAGCATCTTCATAAAAAGGAAAATCACGTCCTTTTTCAATTAGATAATCTAAAATTCGGGTAGCGGTAAAATACTCACCATTTTCAGCGGTAATGCGTGCTAAGCCATACAGCTCGCTTTGACCTATTAAGCCGCGCTTATCTAAACTTCTCAGTTGCACAAAAGCTTGACTATACGCTTCTTCCTGAATAAACAGAAAAACTAATAATTGATTCAATGAGTTAGGCGCACCTGATTGAATACGCGTAATTAGCAATTCTTTTAAATATTCTCCTTCCGGTAATTGCTCCGTAGTTTGAAAATTTCTCCCTAAAATTTGTTGAATAGAACTCAAATAGTTGGGTGCACGCTCCAATAAATCAACGTACATCTCGTACATTTTTTTAATGTTTCCCAACTCGCCATACAGCTGCGCTTTTTGATAATCAAAATTCAGACTTTGCTGCTTTTTTTCGGCTAATTCATAAATAGTAAGAGCTTCTTGGGGCAAACCCTTGCGCTGCAACTCATTACCGGCTGAGTAGGCATAATTAGGATTTTTAGCAACTACAGATTTTAATCCGTCAAAAGCATCTGCTTGCTTTTTAGGGTTTTTAGCCGATATCTGCACCATCATTAAATCTATGTACAATTCCACTGGATTAAACCGCGCAGCTTTAAGGTTACTTTCTATCCAGTTTTCTGCTGCTTTATAGTCGATTAGGGCCAAATAACAATCCTTTTTTAAATCATAAATAGGTTTGTTTATTCCGTTCTTTTCGGCTTCCGCTAAATAGCTTAAAGCTTTATCATATTCTTCTTGCTGGTAATAATTTTGTGCTAGGGCAAAGTCGTTTCCTGACTGCGCCCCGCAGCACAAGGAGAATAGAATAAAAGTAAATACAACTAATAGCTTATTGAACATAGAAAAAGTTATTGAACATAGTTTATTTCAACGTATCTAAATCCATTTTTATTTGATTCATACTAACTCTTAACGTGTCCCAAATACTTGCAGAGGCCTCAACCTCCGGTGAAATCCGAAAGTATAAATCATAAATTTTATTTACCTCTTGGGTTTCAATAACCATGTATTCTTCAATTTGCTTTTCCTCTAAAGCATCCTCTCTTATGCTGTTTTCTAAGGTCTGCAGTTGCTTGCGCGACAATGGAATTTTTTCCGTTACTACCGTTTTAGCTTTATGAAACTTACCAAATGCCTTATACACTTTTTTAAGCGCATTCATCTGCGTTATCCAAAATACTCGGTTCTCTTTATCAGGATACGTTTTTTCTAAATACACGTAAAGTTGCTGGGCTTGCTCGGCATCATCATCCAACGTGCTATCCTGCCAAGGTTGTAACTCATTTTCTACCGTAGTAAGCACACTTTTCAAAGAATCAATTTTTTCTACTCTAGTTTCATTTTCTCTACTAAGCGGGCTACTGCAAGCTACCATTGCCATATATGCCGCAGCAAACAAAAAAATTCTTTTCATTTTTAGTCTATTATGTTAAATCCTGTATAAGATTGAAGTGCACTGGGGATCAAAACACCCTCTGCTGTTTGGTGGTTTTCTAACAATGAAGCAACAATGCGCGGTAAGGCTAGCGCACTACCGTTTAATGTATGACAGAGTTGCGTTTTACCTTCCTCATCGCGGTAACGCAGTTTTAAACGGTTGGCTTGATAGGTTTCAAAGTTGGAAACGGAACTTACCTCCAGCCACTTTTCCTGCGCTGCGCTATACACTTCAAAATCATAGGTTAGAGCTGAAGTGAAACCCATATCTCCTCCGCATAAGCGCAAAATACGATAGGGCAATTCCAATTTTTTAAGCAAACTTTCTACATGTAAAACCATTTCATCTAAAATGCCATAGCTATTTTCAGGGCTGGTTACGTTTACTATTTCCACTTTATCAAACTGATGCAAACGGTTTAAGCCACGCACATCTTTACCATAGCTACCTGCTTCTCTTCTAAAACATGGCGTATAGGCGGTGCAGCGTATCGGAAAATCTTTAGTCTCCACAATTTCATCTCTAAAAAAGTTGGTTACCGGAACTTCAGCCGTGGGTATGGCGTACAAATCATCGTTTTGCATGTGGTACATCTGCCCTTCCTTATCGGGAAGTTGGCCTGTACCAAAACCGGAAGCACTGTTTACAAAATAGGGTGGTTGATACTCAATATATCCGGCAGCACGGTTTTCATCTAAAAAAAAGTTTATAAGCGCCCGTTGCAAACGCGCGCCTTTATCTTTATAAACCGGAAATCCTGCACCGGTAATTTTTACACCCAGTTCAAAATCAATTAGACTATATTTTTCCGCTAACTCCCAATGTGGAACAGCACCTTTATACAAAATCGGAATTTCTCCAAACTTTTTAATTTCTTGATTTTCTTCGGGAGTTTTGCCCTTAGGTACGCTAGCGTGGGGTGCATTGGGTAAGGTATAAAGTAAATCGTTTAGCTCCTTTTGCAAGTGCGTTTCCTCCTCTTGCAAGGTTTTTATCTCTGCTTTAAGCGTACCCGTTTTTTCCTTAGCCGCATTAGCTTCTTGGGCTTTACCGGTTTGAAAAAGCCTACCAATTTCCTTGCTCAACCTATTACTTTCTGCTAGTTTATCATCAAGAGCTTGCTGGGCAGTTCTACGTTTTTCATCTAGGGTTAATACCTCATCTACCTTTTGGGCAGCTTTTATATTGCGTTTGTTTAGGCGCTCTACAGCCTCTTTTGTGTTGTTTCTTAAGTAGGAAAGCTCAAGCATATAATGTTACTACTATAAATATTACTATGTGGTAAAAGTAAAGCACGGCAAAGTATTAGCAAGGGGCTAAAAGCGTCATTAATTAGTAAAACGCCAAAAGCCTTTTAAGTACAAAAGGTACTTAAAAGGCTTTTAAATATTTCAGGTAAATCGGCTTAAGCCGGATCTACTGATACAAAAGATTTATTGTCTCTTTTCTTTCTAAAAACAACGGTACCATCCACCATTGCAAATAACGTATGGTCTTTGCCAATACCTACATTTACACCAGGGTTATGACGGGTTCCGCGCTGACGCACGATAATATTACCGGCAATTGCTTTTTGACCACCAAAAATTTTAACGCCCAAGCGCTTACTTTCTGATTCTCTACCGTTTTTAGAACTACCTACTCCTTTTTTATGCGCCATGGCAAATAATTTTTATTCGTTAGTAATTTAGCTTAACGCTGCAATTAATTCATCTTTTTTCATGGAAGAATAGCCTGTAAGTTCTCTTTCTTTAGCCATTTCTTTCAATTCAGCAACCGTTTTAGAACTTAAGTCAGAAGCATCAGATTCAGTAGCTACGGGAGCTGCCGCTTTAGTTTCTTCCTTTTTTTCTACGGGCTTGCTTTCTGCTTTAGCCGCTGGTTTGGTGCTTCCTGCTCCAATACCAATAATTTCAATTAAAGAAATTGATTGACGGTGACCATTTTTCTTGGCGTAACCTTTTCTTCTTTTCTTTTTGAAAACGATTTCTTTATCGGCCTTAAGGTGAGATACAATTTTCGCATCTACTTGCGTACCTTTTATAACCGGGGCGCCAACTGCTATGGTTCCGTTATCATCGGTAAGTAATACTTTGTCAAACGACATGGTATCACCTTCATTACCGGCCAAACGGTTCACATAAATCTGCTGATCTTTACGTACTTTGTACTGATGCCCTGCTATTTCTACTATTGCGTACATGATTTATACTTATTTTTAAAGGGGTGCAAATATACACGTAATAATTTCACTTGAAAGAAGTTGGGAGAGAAATTGTATTTAGAAAGTTGATTTTTGTAAAACTGTACAGCGATCAATGTACATTGTACAGGCGTTCCTATATCAACATACCTACAATAACCGCTGTAAATAAACTTGCCAAAGTACCTCCTAGTAATGCTCTAAAACCCAGTTTACTCAAATCTCCCTTACGCGAAGGTGCTAAGGAGCCGATACCTCCGATTTGAATACCGATACTGGCGAAATTGGAAAAACCACATAATATATAGGTAGCAATTACTATTGATTTAGCACTTGAAAAATCTCCCGCTGCTTTCATATCTCCCAAAGAAACATAAGCCACAAACTCATTCAAAATAGTTTTTTCACCTAACAGCTGACCTACCAAAACCATATCTTGCTTATCTACGCCCATTAACCAAGTAATTGGCGCCAAGCCATACCCTAATATAAACTGTAAAGAAAATTCCTGATATCTACCATTTGAGATAGTAGCCACCCATTCGTTAAAACCAGGATACGCCACTAAACTTTTACCGGAAATCACCAATTCATGCGGTGCACCTATCCAACCAAATACACTATTTACCAACGCAATTACGGCTAAAAACACCAATAGCATTGCACCCACATTTACGGCTAATTTCAATCCATCTGTGGTTCCGTTACTCAACGCTTCTAACGCGTTGCTTCCAATTTTAGATTGCTCTATTTTCATAGAGGTATTGTATTTTTCTGTTTCCGGTAATAATAATTTAGCGGCTACAATGGCTGCCGGAGCACTCATTACCGAAGCAGCTAAAAGTTGTTTGGCAAAGAATATTTGCTGTGCCTCATCTGTACCTCCTAAAAACCCAATATAAGCGGCCAAAACACCTCCAGCAATTGTGGCCATACCGCCACTCATAAGGCACAGTAACTCACTTTTAGTCATTTTATTAATGTATGGTTTTACCAAAAGTGGCGATTCCGTTTGACCTAAAAAGATGTTGCCCGCTGCAGCCAAACTTTCGGCTCCGCTAAGCTTCATCGTACGCTTCATGATCCAAGCAAAAGCGTACACAATTTTTTGAAGAATACCCCAATAAAACAACAAACTAGTGATTGCTGAAAAGAAAATTACGGTAGGTAATACCTGAAAAGCAAAGATGTAACCCAAGCTGGTGGTATCAGAAATAAGGGAGCCGAACAGAAACTCAGCACCTGCTCGTGTAAAACTTAAAAGCGTAACAAACAAACCGCTTAAAAAATCAAATATGGAGGCTACCCAACTTACCTTTAATATCGCGTAAGCAAAAACCAATTGTATGGCTAAGCCAATGCCTACTTGCTTCCAATTTATTTTTCGCTTGTGCGAAGAGAATAAAAAACTGATGGCTACTAACACGAATAAGCCCAATAATCCCCTAAAAACGGAGGTAGTAGATATGCTAGTTTTTGTAAAATCGTAATTAAGTACTGCGCTTTTTAAATTGGATGAACTTGTTCTATTAAAAGAAAAACTAACCGGCCCTTCGGTAATTATTAAAGTAGAATCTGTTTCTTCTGCAATAAAATATTGGCGAATGGTATCGTTAGGTGACTGATATTTAAAAGAAAGAGTGTCGCCCTTTCGTTGATAAATACCTTTGGCAACAAGGTTGTTTTTAGCGCGTAAACCATAGGTGAAAGTATCGCCACTGCTCAAGTCAAAATAGTCAGCAGGATCAATTGATATTAAGCTAACCCCCGCTGTGTCGGTAATTTGCTGAAATTGCCAGCGGTATTTTAACCCTTCTTGCGCTTGCACAGAAAACGTAAACCAACAGGCGATAAACACAAATCCTACGCGTAGAAAATTCCTCATTTACATGGTAAAAGCGCGAAAGTAAGGATTGTGAATTTAGTTGACAGAATAATTAATTAGCACTACGCTTATCAATTTCATCGCGTAAGCGTGCTGCCTTTTCATAATCTTCATTTTTAACGGCTTCATCCATTAATTTATGAAGTTCATCGGTACTTTTATCTTTTAAGCTACCTGTACTTTTGGTTAAAGAGGAAGTACTTCGCACACCACTTGCCGTGGTAGAAGTTTTAGAACCGCTTTCTTTTAATATTACACCGGCCTTTTCTAATATTTCAGAATAGGTGTAAATAGGTGTTTCAAAACGAATGGCAAGCGCCACTGCATCCGAGGTTCGCGCATCTAATACTATTTCATTGCCATTTTGGTTACACACCAAAATAGAAAAGAACACTCCATCTTGCAGTTTGTGTATCACTACTTCGGCAAGCGTAATTTTAAAGCCGTCAGCAAAGTTTTTAAATAAATCATGGGTAAGCGGCCTTGGTGGGTTTACGTCTTTTTCTAAGGCAATAGCAATAGATTGTGCCTCAAATCCACCTATAATAATTGGTAATCTGCGTTCCCCATTTTCCTCCCCCAAAACCAGTGCATAAGCACCGGTTTGGGTTTGGCTATAGGATAATCCCTTAATATATAATCTAAGTTTTTTAGCCATTAGTTTTGTTCCTTAAAAGCTTTTACAGCTGCGGTAAATTTTGGCACCACCTCAAAGGCGTCACCAACTATACCATAATCTGCGGCTTTAAAGAACGGAGCTTCGGGATCATTGTTTATGGCAACAATCGTTTTTGAATTGCTTACACCTGCCAAATGCTGAATAGCACCTGAAATGCCAATAGCAATATATAAATCAGGGTTTATGGCAATTCCTGTTTGACCAACGTGCTCGCTGTGTGGTCTCCAATCCATATCACTAACCGGCTTACTACAAGCGGTTCCCGCATCTAAAGCTTCGGCAAGTTCCTCTACCATACCCCAGTTTTCAGGGCCTTTTAATCCTCTACCACCAGAAACTACGCGCTCGGCTTCCGGAAGTGGAATTTTTCCCTTTACACGATCTACTTCTGTAACCGTTGATTTAGGCGACTCGCCTATTTCCACATTCCCATCTACTACTTCTACGGTGCCGCTACCTTCTGTAACACCCACTGCATTTGGTATAAATAAGATAATGCTGTGCGCTTGGTCTGTACTATAATTTACAAAACCTTTGCTTGAAAACACACTACGCTTTACCGTAAGTGGTGCTGTAGAAGATGGTAATTCTGTAACATTAGTAATTAAACCCGCTCCTGTATTTACCGATAAAATTGGCGCAATGGCCTTTCCATTAAACGTTCCGCTAATAATAAAGGTATCAGCACCTTCTTGCTCTGCAAGCTTTTGCATAGCTTCGGCATAGCTATAGTTATTAAACTTTTCAAAAGCGCCTCCGCTTAATTTTATAACCTTTTTAAGGCCATATTTGCCTAAAACATCATGCTCGGCAGTTGCGCCCACTGTTACGCCAATTGCCTCCGTTCCTTTCATTTCTGCAACCTTGGCGGCATACTGCGCAGCTTCAAAACTGTTTTTCTTAAACTTACCTTCCCAGCTTTCTATATATACTAATATTGACATCTTAATTCTTTTTTAGATTATATTACTTTGGCTTCATCATGTAGCAAACGCACCAATTCGGCTACATTATCTGCATCAATCATTTTTACATTTCCTTTAGGTGCCGGTTTACTAAAAGTACCAACTTTGGTTTTATGCTCGCCATCTGTAGCCTCACGCACATTTAACGGCTTAGAACGTGCGCTCATAATGCCACGCATGTTAGGTATGCGCAAATCTTTTTCTTCCACCAATCCTTTTTGCCCGCCTAAAACAACCGGAAGTTCTGCTTCTAATTTTTCTTTACCGCCATCAATTTCACGAATCATTTTGGCCGTAGTTCCTTCAATTTCTAAGCTTACACAAGCATTAATAAAAGGTTGTTTTAACATCGCGGCAAGCATACCGGGTACCATACCACCGTTATAATCAATGCTTTCGCGTCCGGCTATAATAATATCATACTTATTTTCTTTGGCTACTGCCGCTATTTGGCTTGCTACAAAATAACTATCAGTAGGGTCAGCGTCTATGCGGATAGCATCATCAGCACCAATAGCCAATGCTTTTCTTAACGTAGGTTCCGTTTCGGCTTTACCTACATTTATTACCGTTACCGTTCCGCCCTGTTTTTCTTTAATCCACATGGCGCGTGTAAGGCCAAATTCATCGTAAGGATTAATTACAAATTGTACCCCGTTTTTATCAAACGCTGAATTATCAGCTGTAAAATTGATTTTGGCGGTGGTATCAGGCACGTGGCTAATACATACTAAAACCTTCATATATCTAGTTGAATTTTATTTATTTAAGCTTTCGCGAATTTAAAGCACAAAATGTTTGTTTAAAAATATTATGCATGCATATTAAATTTAACCTAATAAATTTAGTAGTGCAGCGCATATCATTTTCTATAATTATTAAAACCACCTTTTGTTTTATACATTTTTACAAGATGTGTTGCTTAGCCTTTAATTCCTATTTTTGTGCACCATAAAAATAAATAGATGAGTCGTACTATTCAGTTTCGCGAGGCTATAGCCGAAGCTATGAGTGAAGAAATGAGAAGAGATGAAAAGATTTACCTGATGGGTGAAGAGGTGGCCGAATACAATGGTGCCTACAAAGCTTCTAAGGGAATGCTAGATGAATTTGGCGCAAAACGCATAATTGACACCCCTATTTCCGAGCTTGGTTTTTCCGGAATTGGTGTGGGTAGTGCCATGAATGGTTTGCGACCTATCATTGAGTTTATGACGTTCAATTTTTCCATGGTAGCTATTGACCAGATTATAAACAATGCTGCAAAAATGTATCAAATGAGCGGTGGGCAGCTAAACATACCCATTGTTTTTAGAGGCCCTACTGCCTCTGCCGGGCAATTAGCTGCTACGCATTCGCAAGCTTTTGAAAGTTGGTTTGCAAACTGTCCTGGTTTAAAAGTTATTGTTCCTTCTAATCCGTATGATGCAAAAGGACTTTTAAAATCTGCAATCCGCGATAATGACCCAGTTATATTTATGGAAAGTGAGCAGATGTATGGTGATAAAGGCGAAGTGCCGGAAGAAGAATACTTAATTGAAATTGGCAAAGCTGACATCCGCAGAAAAGGTAGCGATGTAACCATTGTTTCTTTTGGTAAGATTATAAAAGAATGTGATAAAGCCGCAGAAGAATTGGCTAAGGATGGCATTGAGTGTGAAATTATAGATTTACGCACCGTTCGTCCGCTTGATTATGCTACGGTTCTAAAATCTGTAAAGAAAACTAACCGTATGGTGTTTGTAGAAGAAGCTTGGCCTTTAGGCGCTATTGCTACAGAAATGACCTACGTAGTGCAACGCGAAGCTTTTGATTATTTAGATGCACCTATTAGACGTGTAACTTCTGCTGATACGCCAATGGCTTACTCGCCTACTTTGGTAGAAGAATATTTACCAAACGCCAAGCGTATTATTGAAGCTGTAAAAGGTGTTGCTTACGTAAAGTAGAGTCGAGATTTTAGAATAAAAAAAAGCGACCACTTGGTCGCTTTTTTTTACTTATCCAGCCTGTTTAAATTTATTTCGAGTTGATGGGTAACATCCTCCACCACAGCATCACTTATTCTTTTTATTTCTTGTTTGCTTGGTTTTTGGTGATATAACCATTTAAGATATACATTTTTATTACCCTCTTGAAATTGAACTTTGTAAGATCCAGGCTGTAATAACACAAAAGGTTGATTTATTTGAATAGAAAAGGTTTCTATACCAGCTTTTTTGAAGTGATTGAAGTAAATCCGCATATCCAACCTTTGAGCACTTTTATTTTGTTCAAACCAAATTTCTTTGTGGTGATCAATTATTTTCCAATTTTCTAAAGGTTGGTCTTTTAGACTATAATCCAAAGTGAACTCGATAGTACTTTTAAAAAAGAGTTTTGCAACATTTTCAACTCGTGGCACGGTGATTTCACAAAAAGGAAACATAACATTTTGCCATACCCACAATACGGATGTATCATTTCTAAGTTGCTGTATCTCCTCCGTTTTATTTGCAGTTGCTTTGTTGGCTAGCAACTGTAATTTTTTATCCAAATCGTCCTCTTCATCTAAGCTTTCTCCTTTGGCTGAACTCATAGCTAAGTTAATAGACCACTTTAGTTCATTTACAATATATTGAATGAATGGCTCTAAATTTCCCGCATCCGCTTGACGCAAAGCCCTTAAGTAATTTGCTTTATCGGTAGATTTAATTACCACTGGTGGTAAATTGTGCTTACTTAAGACATAATTTAATAACAAACGAGCAACTCTACCATTACCATCATCAAAAGGATGAATGCTCACAAATCGATAATGCAAAATGGCCGCTAATATTACAGGGTGCATTTTTCCGAGTTCTGCATTGTACCAATCTAATAATTTACTCATTAAGAAGGGTGTGTCAGTTGGACTTGGGTATTCAAATATTTCCCCGTTGCTAAGTCGCACGGAATTAGGAAATTCTTTATAACTGCCAACTTTTATCTTCCTTCTAGTCGCTTTACCACTTTCCGTAATAGCTTCCTTCCAAAAAGGGCGTACCAAAATTAACTCGTTCAGATTTTTTATTTCTTTTTCCGTTAAGGGGCGAGTTGCATCTTGCGATATCTGTACTATATAATTAAAGGCAGCATCGTGCGCCTTCATTTCTTCGTACTCCCGCATGGAGTGATTTCCGTTGGTTTCATCAAAAATTAAAAGCAACTTAGTTTCTCCGTAAGTTAAAGTGTTCCCCTCTATGTGATTAGAGTTATAGTTAAACTCAAGCCGAATTTTTTCCTCAAACTTTTTTTTAGCTCCGTTAACAAGTGGAAGCACTTGGCGGTATTCGTTTATAAGTCTATCTAATTCAGATAAAAAAGAATTCATAATCTAAAAGAATTTGCTACAAAATTAATTGGTTTTTACTTCTCCTTGCCTTGTGTTTTCCCGCGCAATCCGTTCTCTTAAACTTCCGCGCTTATTTACCAAATAAACACCAGCCAAAATTGTAGCCATACCAATGGCGTGCTGTAAACCAATCGCTTCACCATCAAAAATACCCCACATTAAAGCCACCACCGGAATAGCATAAGTAGTGCTGGCAGCAAATAAAGAACCAGTGTTTTTAATTAAATAGTTGAAAATAATGATGGCCAAACTAGAACTGACTACACCTAAAATTGCCACATATCCGAAGTTACGCCACGCTAAATCATCTGTTTGCATTACGGTATAAAAATCAGTAAAACTTAGGTAGATAATAGCCGGCACACCAACAAAAACTAAACTTAAAAGGGTGATGGTTAGCGGTTTTAATGCTTTAAGCTTACTGTTAATTACGTTTATGGAAATTGCGTAACATACCGTTGCAATAATGGGGTACGCTCCGTAAATCAGTTTTTCACTCTCAAATTTTAAGTCAGGCACAAGCAACCAAAGCGCACCTAAAAAGCCCAATACTATGCCTAATACGCTCATCCACTTTACTGTTAGTTTAAACCATACTAAACCTATAATTAAAGTAAAAAGCGGAACCATAGAATTTAAGATTCCTACAACTGAGCTATCTAACTTAGTTACAGCTAAAGGAAAGAGCACATACGGCAATCCATTTCCAAATATCCCAACTAAAAATAGTGGAAACCAATTAGATTTACTGAGATATTTAAAATGTGGAAAAGCAATGAGTAACGTAAACAGAAATGCAAGTGAAATACGTAACGCTCCAATTTGGCTATAATCAAAACTTGTAAGTCCGCGTTTCATTAAAATGAAACTACTGCCCCAAATAATGGCCAAACTTATAAACAACAGCCACGCAATAATACCCGACTTTTTAGCTTTCTCCATGTAAGTATATAAGGTGCAAATGTAGGCGTTTCAATAGCCTTTAGCCCTTACTATTTTAAGCACTTTGCATAATAAAGAAGCCCGCTTTTTACAAAACGGGCTTTCTTTTTTTACTATGCTTAAGTAAACTTAAACACCTCTTCTTTACTGTTGTAAAAATTATACTCCAAAAACTTATAGCTTTCTCGTGGAATCACCTTTAAGTTTTTCTTGTATTTCTTACTCCATCTTCTGCGCAAGCTATTGAACATACCTTTAGTTAAGTAGGCTGCAATAAATGGGTGCAAATGCAGTGTAATGTTTTTATCTTTTTCTTGAGTGGCTATAAGTTGAAGCTTGTTTTCAATCTCATCCACAATTAAAATAGGGGCTTCTACTTCACCAGATCCATCTGGGTTTTCTTCCCTTGTTTGAATATCCATTTCCGGACGAACACGCTGGCGCGTAATTTCTATAAGTCCAAACCTAGAAGGGGGTAAAATTTTATGTTTAGCACGATCGGTAGCCATTTCCTCCTTAAGCTTTTCAAACAGCTTTTTACGGTTTTCACTACGGTGTAAATCAATAAAATCTACTACAATAATGCCTCCCATATCGCGCAAGCGCAACTGACGAGCAACTTCTTCTGCCGCAGCCATATTTACCGTTAATGCATTGGCTTCTTGATTATCGTTACTGTTGGTACGGTTACCACTATTCACATCAATTACGTGCATGGCCTCGGTATGCTCAATAATTAAATAAGCACCTTTACCCATACTTACGGAGCGGCCAAAGGCTGATTTAATCTGTCTTTCAATACCAAAATGCTCAAATATAGGTAGGCGACCATCGTAGCGCATCACCATTTTTTCTTTAGTAGGCTCAATGCTTTTTACGTACGCCCGTAGTTCATTATGCAAATCGTCATCATCCGTATGTATGGCGTTAAAGCTATCGTTTAGTACATCGCGTAAAAGTGAAGACACACGATTTAACTCACGTAAGGCGCGAGCCGGAGCCTTTACCCGTTGCATCTGCTTATGTAATTGCTTCCACTTATCTACCAAACCTCTTAGGTCAGCATCTAATTCTGCTACACTGCAATCTTGCGCTGCGGTACGCACAATTACACCAAACCCTTTTGGGCGAATGCTTTGTATTAAAATACGTAATCGGTCTTTTTCTTCCTTATCTCGCAGTTTGGAGCTTACGCTTATGCGGTCAGAAAATGGCACCAATACAATGAATCTTCCCGCTAAGGATAATTCTGAAGTGATACGCGGACCTTTGGTGCTTATAGGTTCTTTAGCTATTTGCACCGGAATAATTTGACCAGTTTTAAGTACCTGATCTATACTGCCGTTTTTATTGATGTCGGTTTCAGTTTCAAAATCAATTAATGACCATCGCTGTTTACCGGTAAGTACTCTTTTTGTGTACTTGGTTAATGAATTTACCTGAGGCCCCAAATCATGATAATGCAAAAAAGCATCCTTTTCATAGCCCACGTCAACAAATGCAGCATTCAATCCGGGTACTACTTTTTTAATTTTACCCATGTAAATATCGCCTACTGCAAACTCTTCAGAATTGTCGTAATGCAACTCCGATAACCTTCCATCTTTCAGTAGCGCAATGGCTACCTGATCGGCAGTACTAGAATTTATAACTAATTCTGTACTCACCTTTAATATGTTTTACTTTTTTTGATGACAAAAATGGCGCATCAAAAAAAAAATTAGAATAGAAACACCAAAAGCACCGCATAATGGGTGCTTGGCATTGCTCAATTTAAAAGCCGAGGTAGCAATTGTACCTCAAAACTTACTTTTTCTTGTGACGGTTTTTTCTCAAACGCTTTTTACGTTTGTGGGTAGCCATCTTATGTCTTTTTCTCTTCTTTCCACTAGGCATAATGCTGTAATGTTTTAATTATTATTTAACTCGTTTAAAGCTTGTTGTAACTGAGGTTTTTCATCTTCAGTTGCAATGCTTAATGCTTTTTCTAATATTTCTTTAGCATCTTGGTTTTTGCCAAGAGCCTGATAAGCCTGCGCTTTCATGGCGTAAGCATCTGTATTATTGGGTGCAATAGCCAATACATTATCAAAACGCATTAAAGCATTTTCGTATTGCGCGGTGCGCATAGATAACATACCAAGCGTGAAATTAGCACTTACATTTTCAGGATGCTCTTCTGCCAACTTCCTTAACTTAAGTATGGCTTGCATTGGTGGCTTAGTAGTATCACTTAAACTTTCTACCGCTGCCCTTACCTCAGCATCTACATCTTCCGTATGCACGTGATTTTCTTCACCCAAAGTGGTATCAACCTGCTCCACCAAATCAGACTTATCAACTTTAGGGGTTACTGGCAGTAAAAAAATGGCTATAACAATAGCAATTCCTATTAAAACCAATATAACCGGCCCCTTTTTCAAAATACTACGCTTTTACCTTTTTCTTCACAGAGTCAACAAAAGTTTTTGCTGGCTTAAATGAAGGAATGTTGTGAGCCGGTATGATGATAGTTGTGTTTTTGGAAATATTTCTTCCTGTTTTTTCAGCTCTTCTCTTAATTATGAAGCTACCGAAACCACGTAGGTAAACGTTTTCTCCTGATTCTAAAGAATTACGTACTTCTTTCATAAAAGACTCTACAGTTGCCTGTACGTCAGCTTTTTCCATACCAGTTTTATCTGAAATTCTGGTAACAATATCAGCTTTAGTCATTGATATCTATTATTAATTATTAAACTCTGTATTTTTGAGGGGTGCAAATATATGATATTATCATGTACAAAAATTAGCATAAGCGCGATTTTTTTTTGTGCTAATTGCTTCAAAAACAAATAAGTTGCAGAAACAAAACTTTCAGCAGAGTTTAATTAAGTGGTACCAACAACACCAACGAACGTTGCCGTGGCGCGAAAACTCAAATGCATATCACATTTGGTTGTCAGAAATTATTTTACAACAAACAAGGGTGGCGCAAGGCCTGCCCTATTATCTCAAATTTGTAGAGGCTTTTCCTAGCGTTCAGGATTTAGCCAATGCTCCTCAAGAACAAGTTTTAAAACTTTGGGAAGGCTTGGGCTATTATAGTCGCGCCAGAAATATGCATTTTGCTGCAAATCAAGTTGTAGATAATTTTAATAGCTCTTTTCCAAATGATTACAAAACTTTGCTAACCTTAAAAGGCGTGGGTACTTATACAGCCGCTGCTATTGCCAGCTTTGCCTTTAATCTTCCAAACGCTGTTTTAGATGGTAATGTTTATCGAGTATTAGCGCGCCTTTTTAACATAAATACGCCTATTAACACACCAAAAGCACAAAAGGAATTTAGCGCTTTGGCAATGGAGTTACTTGATAAAAATAATCCTGCTGAATATAATCAGGCCATTATGGAATTTGGTGCTTTACAGTGTATTCCAAATAAACCGCACTGTGCAGCGTGCCCTTTAAAGGATATGTGTTTAGCTAATAAACATAATTCGGTAGGCGATTTGCCGGTGAAAAAAAAAGCGGCAGCAAAACGAAACAGGTATTTCTATTATTTACACGTAATGCATAATCAACATACAGCAGTACAGCAGCGTGGAGAAAATGATATTTGGCAAGGCTTGTATCAATTTCCTTTACTTGAATTTGATAGTCCTCAAGAAATTGAACACATACTTACCGAAGCTCAAAAGCAAGGAGTTCTTTCAGATAATTTTACGGTAGAGTTTAACAAAACCCTTCACCCTCATTTACTTAGTCATCAAAAATTATGGGCAACCGTGGTGAAAGTTAAATTGGAGGATACTAAACACCCACCGATAATTGAAGGAGAATGGGTAAACAAAACGAGGCTTTTAGAATTACCAATGCCCGTATTATTACGCAATTACCTTGACGAAAATCAACTACCTTTGGGGCTTTGATTTACGTTAGGTTTATATTAAGTTTGACTATAAAGTTTATACAATGGCAGGTTCGTTAAATAAAGTGATGTTAATTGGTAATTTGGGTAAAGACCCTGAGTTTAGAGCCTTTGAAGGTGGCGGTTCGCTTACGCGATTTCCAATAGCTACCTCTGAAACGTACGTGAGTAAACAAACCAATCAAAAAGTTGAAAATACAGAATGGCACAACATTGTTTTGCGCAATAAATTAGGTGAAATAGCCGACAAGTATTTGAAAAAAGGCGATTCAGTTTTTATTGAAGGCCGTTTAAAAACCCGTAGTTGGGAAGATAATTCTGGTGAGAAAAAATATACCACAGAAATTATTGCTGAAAACATGACCATGTTAGGCAGCCCGAAAGGTGGAGGAGCGCAAGATGAAGCGGGAAATGCGGATAATGCTCAACCAAAAAAGGACAATAAAACCTTTAATGAGCCGGCTGAAGAAGAGGATGATTTACCTTTTTAAACATTAACTAAAAACCCTCCATTTGGATCCTGATCCTGAATCGACACTTCAACTTCTTGCCATACTTCAACCGTTAAACGGCAGTTTAATAGTGCCTTTTTTGGTGCTCATTATTTTGCTTATCGGTTCAGCTTTGGTAAGTGGTAGCGAGGTAGCTTATTTTTCGCTTAAAGCGCAGGATTTAGATGTTATTAAAAACAATAACAAACTTGGCTTTGAGAAAGTTAGCGCTCTTTTAGATCACCCTAAAACACTGTTAGCCACCATATTAATCAGCAATAATTTTATAAACGTAGGTATTGTAATACTCTCCACATTTATTACCACCCAAGCGTTTGATTTTAGCCTATATCCCACCGTTGGCTTTGTGGTGCAAATTATCGGGATAACCTTTTTAATACTTTTATTTGGTGAAGTTTTACCAAAAGTATATGCGAACAAAGAACCAGGAAAATTCGCAGTATTTATGAGTGGCCCTATGATGATGATGCGTACTATTTTTAGACCACTTAGCAAAGTTTTGGTGCGCAGCACAAATTTTATTGAAAAACGGCTGCAAAGTTCTTCAGAAAATTTAAGTGTTGATGATTTATCGCAAGCCCTAGAATTAGCTAATGAAGATACTACGGATGAAGAGCAGAAAATTTTAGAAGGTATTGTAAAATTTGGAAACACCACGGTAAAGCAGATAATGAAACCACGGCTGGATGTAGTTTGTGTAGATAAAACATGGAGCTACACTAAAGTGATGGCTCTAATTTTAGATAGTGGTTATTCCAGAATTCCTATTTATGAGGATAATTTTGACACGGTACTTGGTGTATTATATATTAAGGACTTAATACCGCACATTGAGGCACCTGACGAGTTTGACTGGTTTGCACTAATGCGCGATTGTTTTTTTGTGCCAGAGAATAAAAAAATTGATGATTTACTGACCGAGTTTCAAGAAAAAAAAATCCACATGGCGGTAGTGGTAGATGAGTACGGAGGATCTAGTGGAATAATTACCTTAGAGGATATTATTGAAGAAATTGTAGGTGAAATTAGTGATGAATTTGATGATGACGAACTAGTGTACAGTAAGCTTGATGATAAAAACTACATATTTGAAGGTAAAATTCACCTAACTGATTTTGTGCGTGTAGTTGGCGAAGACATTGACATTTTTACCGAAGAGCGTGGCGAAGCAGATACCCTTGCCGGATTTTTATTGGAGGTGGCGGGTAAATTTCCTGAAGTAAAAGAGGAAATAACCTTTAGCCACTTTTTATTTAGAGTGGAAAGTATGGAAGAAAGACGTTTAAAGCGTATTAAAGTAACGTTACTTGAAAACGAAACTGATGCCGAGAATAATGAAAATTAAAGCACTTTTTTATTGTATCAGTGTCCTTTTACTTTTTACACAATGTAAAGAAGATGCTGCCAGCCCAAAACCTCAAGGTTATTTCAGACTAACCCCTCCGGATACGGACTACGCTTTTTTAGAATCAAATTGCCCTTATACGTTTGATTTAAACACGGCAGCCGAATGGCAAAAATCTAGCAAAGCACCTTGTTGGGGAGATGTGTATTACCCGAGTATTAGAGCGCGTTTACAATTAACTTACAAACCGCTCCGCAATTCTACTGACTTACCAATTTTTTTAGAAGATGGGCGTGATTTGGCCTATAAGCATGTAGTAAAAGCAGAAGGTATTCGCGAGCAGTTGTTTAGCTATCCTGAAAAAGAGGTGCATGGAATTTATTACACCATTGCAGGTGATGCAGCTTCTAGCACGCAATTTATTGCTACTGATAGTACCAATCATTTTATGCGTGGTGTTTTATACTTTTATTCTGCACCAAATGCAGATTCCTTAAAACCGGTTACTACCTTTATGCAAAATGAAATTCTTCATTTGATAGAAACTTTACAGTGGCAGCAGAATTTGTAACCATAGCAGAATTTAACAATGTAAACGATGCTTACGTTTTAAAATCGCGCTTGGAAGCTGAGGGCATTAAAGTTTTTTTAGAAAATGAAAATTTAAACAGCGTACTTGGTTTTGGTGGCTTTGCTCAGGTAAAACTCAAAGTACTTTTTAAAGACAGTTTTAGAGCGATGGATGTGCTTTATGAAGAGTAACTACACGCCAACTTTACCAACTTTACGCTTAACCATATAGGTTACTAAATAAACGTGCACGCCAAACATAATGGTAGCTAAGAGCAAATGCACTGGTTGTGCAAATTTTGGAAAATCAAAATAACTAAGGATTATTCCAAAAACAATTTCTAACGCAACAATTAGCATCAATAACCAAACGGGGTTTTTAAAAGTTAAAACGTTTTTACCAAAATAAAACACCATGCCATTGGTAAATAAAACTAAAATAGAAAAAGATCGATGCACGTAAAATTCCCAATCTAACTGCTCTATCCAACCTATTCTACTAATTCCGGCTTCGTTTAAATGATCTATTTGCTCACGCACTTGGGTGCCTATTACTATTTGCACTAAACCTAAAACTAAAGCAACTAAAAGCCATGGTTTCATTTTTTTAGGTAAGGTTATCTGATGCTTTTCACCATTTAGCAACCTCAACAAAAACAATAAAATAGCCACAATAAGCAATGCGCCCATCATGTGAATGGTAATGCTACCCGGAATTAAATTACCATCTACCACCAATTTACCCAGCCAAGCTTCAAAACCGAGCATAAAAAGACCGGCTGCGGATAATAGCATCAAAAAAGGCTTCCGTTTAGCATGAAAAACAGAAATTACAAACAATAAAAACATGGGTATGCCGGCCAAAGCACCAAAAAGACGATTAATATATTCTATCCATGTATGATAAGGATTAAAAAGCGCGTAATCATGCTTGGTGTAAACACTCCAATTTGCCTCTTCATAAAAATCTTTTGTACTGAAATCTGCTTTAGCCACACGCAAATTTTCATATACAATTACAATTTGCCCTGCCTCATACGCTTTGTTAGGTTGCCACTCAATCTGACTTCTTTCGGTTGGCGGAATTAAATAGCCAAAACATTTCGGCCAATCCGGACAACCCATACCAGAACCTGTCATACGCACCACACTACCGGCAATAATTACCAAGTAAATAAGTACCAATTCTATCCGTGTAAGCCTTCTAAGCAATTTCATGCGGCAAAAGTACGGTTGATGTGTGTAGAACCGCTCAACCGGAATTATTTAGAATGGAAAAAATTATATTGTTGGATTGGTTATCGGTTATCGGTTATCGGTTATCGGTTATTGGTTATAAGTTAAGAGTTAAGAGTTGCGGGTAAACATGTCATTCCCTAATATAAGTTGACCGTTTTTAAACAGAAGTTAGATGTTAAAAAACGGAAAAAGGATCAGGCACAAGCGACTTTACGCAGAAGCCTTTAAATTGCGGATGGTAAAGCTCTATGAGAGCGGTGAACGAACGGTACAGGAGCTTACCAAGGATTATGGCCTAAAGAGTGTTACGGTTTACCGTTGGATATATAAATATTCTGAGTACAACAAAAAATCTGTTCAGATAGTAGAGATGAAAGACAGTGAACAACACAAAATACAGGCATTAGAAAAAAAAGTACGTGAGCTAGAACAGGCTGTGGGTAAAAAGCAAATGAACATAGACTATCTAGAAAAGATGATAGACCTTGCCAAGGAACACTATGATATCGATATCAAAAAAAACTCAAACACCCCACACTCTGGTGGTTCCAAGAACATAAAGAACAAGTAGGATATAGCCTGAACCGTCTGTTTCTCCTGCTTGGGGTAAGCAAGCAAGCGGTGCATCAAGCCAAGAACAGGCAACAGGCATTTGACCAAGAACTTATGGAGATAACACAACAAGTGGACATACTACGGGAGGCACATCCGGGCTGTGGGGTAGAAAAAATGTACAAAACACTAAAGCCCAAAACTATGGGGCGAGATAAGTTTTGCGAGCTATTTATAGGGCTAGGCTACAGAGTAAAGGCAATTAAAAACTACACCAAAACCACCCTGCCAGGCTGGTTTAACTACCCCAACTTAATAGAAGGGATGATGGTGAGCCGCCCACATCAGGTATTGCAGAGCGATATTACTTACTTTGAACTCAACGGTAGGTTTTATTATTTGGTATTTATCATAGATGTATATACCAAGGAAATACTAGGGTACAACCTAGCGGACAATATGCGAGCCCAAAGCAATACAAAAGCCTTAAAGATGGCATTAGGAAAAATACCCCTATCCCAACAAAACAAGGCAATACATCATTCAGACAGGGGATCACAGTATAGCAGCAAGCAATATACCGATATGCTAAATAGGGCGAAAATATCAATAAGCATGGGTGAAAAGGCGCAAGACAATGCCTACGCAGAAAGAATAAATGGCACCATTAAGAATGAATATTTAAAACGCTGGCACATCCCTAATTTTAAAACACTGAAAATAAAAACGAAGAAAGCGGTTAACCATTATAACAAGCAGAGGCTACACCTAGCTTTTAATAATGAGCAAACTCCACTTGGGTTTAAGCAAACTTTAATAAATTTGACTACCCAAGAAAGACCGATGGTGATTATTTATGCCGAAGGTAACACTAAAGTTAAGCTGGCATCTAGCCAGCTTAACTTTAACCCAAGAAAGCACCCTCTGGCTCATAATTGTCCGATGGTAATGAAAAATGATAAAGTAAATTAGTAACCAAAGCGGTCAACGCTATTTAGGGAAGGTCAACAGGTAACAAATAACGAGTAACGGATAACGGACAACAAATAACGAGTAACCAAACCTTCTACAAATTCTTTAACGTGCTAAGCAATTGCTCTTTTTTACGATTGGCAACAGGTATGCGGCTACCATCTTCTAAAATAAGGTAACCACCATCGGTTTGTACATAGCGTTTTAGGTAATTCATATTTACCAAATGGCTTTTATGAATACGGTTAAAATTATAGTTGGCCAACATATTATCAAACTCCTTTAGCGTTTTGCTGGCTAATAATGATTTTTGGTCACGAATAAAAAATGTGGTGTAATTGCTACTACTTTCCAAACGAATGATTTCTGAAATTTTAATTACGTGCATACCGTCAGAAGTTGGTATCACAATTTTTTTAGGTGAATCTGAAGCCTGACGAATATTTTCAACCAAAACGTTTAGGTTGGTGGCATTTTTAGGCATTCCTCTTTGGTCTTCAGCTTTACGAATGGCCTTTACCAATTCTTCGGGATCAATAGGTTTTAGTAAATAATCAAGCGCACTAAATTTAATGGCACGCACGGCAAACTCATCATGAGCGGTAATAAAAATAATTTCAGGGTTAATGTCTTGCTCGCCTTTTAATGCTTCCAGCACATCAAAACCACTTTCTCCGGATAGCTGAATATCTAAAAACAAAACATCTGGCTTTTGCGCTTTTAAAAGCTCCACACCTTCCGCTACGGTTGATGCCTCTCCTACTATTTCCACCTCCGGACAAAAAAGATCTAATTTTCCTTTTAGCGTTTCGCGAGAATTGTCTTCATCATCAATAAGTACAGCCTTTAACATGTGGTTTTCTTGAATGGTTATTAAATACTTTCAGCGAGTAACCTTATCCGCACCAGCGTGCCGGTGGCTACTTTTCCGTTATCAAACTTATCAATAATATCAATAGCTATCGCATCATTCATGGCGTCTTTTAGTAAACGAATTCTGTCTTTATTAATTTGAGTGGCCATGCTGCGGTGCGCTTTTCTATTGCCAATCTCTTTTGCTGCCGCCCGCCCAATGCCATCATCTTCAATTTCACACAGTAAAAAATCATCTTCTAAAATAAACCGAATTACAATATTTCCATTACCCTTTTTTGGCTTAATACCGTGTAAAATAGCATTTTCCACATGGGGTTGTATCAGCATAGGAGGTATGCCAATGTCATAGTCAATTTCATCATCAAGCTCTATTTCGTATTCAAATTTACGCTGAAACCGTAGCTGCTCTAACTCCAAATAATTCTTTAAAATGCTTACTTCCGTTTCTACGGGATGCAAATGCTCCATGCTAGATTCCAGCGTTAGGCGCATTAATTTAGCGAAGTTATTTAGGTAACGAACGGCCATCTTAGGATCTTTCTTAAAGATGAAGCTGCTAATACTATCTAAGGCATTAAAAATAAAATGCGGGTTCATTTGTAAACGCAAGGCTTTACGCTCCATATTTATTAAGCGATTTTCAAGAATCAACTTTTGATTAATTCTTTTCACCCTTTCGTTTACAAAAACATACACCAATCCGGCTGTAGCCAAAATAAGCACTGTAATAAACCACCAAGTAAGATAATACGGTGGCTTTATAGAAAAGCGGTAGGTTAGTAAAGGACTACTCCAAGTAATTCCATCTACACTTGTTTGCGCCTCAAAGGTGTAATCATTTGGTTTTAAGTTACTAAAAATCGCCTCTCGCCTTGTGCCGGCATTGGTCCACTCGCCAACATCGCGATTACGCAAACGGTAGCGATACTGTAATTGATTGCCATAAAGCGGCTGTAAACCCGACAACTTAAAGTTGATGAAATTTAGATTGTAAGGTAAATTTAGATCAGCCGGTAATTCTGAAAAAGGAAGTTTGGCTGCTGCATATTCATCCAGATTTTTTACATCTCCAAAAAATAATTCCACCTCGGTAAGTTGCAGGTGCAAGCGTTGCAAATTGGTTTTTGCCAGCGCAATTTTTTGTAAACCTTGGTTGGTGGCCGCAAATAAAACCGAATCTTTAATTACTAATGCTCCGCTGCTAATTTGCTTTGCCAGCATACCTTCTGCCAAGCTAAGCTGCTTTATAAAAAAATCTTTAGGATGCAGTTTATCTTCATAAATTTCAAAAACACCTTTACTGCTGCCAGCCCATATTTTATTATTTTTAAAGCGTAAGGTGGTAATATTAGCAAAATTTAATCGGTTACTTTTCAGTTGAATTTTTCCAGCGCTTGTAATGCGCATTAAGCCTTGCGTGGCGGTGGCAACCCATAGGGTATTTGCATTTTCTGCTACAAAAGTGTTTATCTGCAAACTATCTACCTTTAAATTCAAATCTCTATCGGCACGCAGCGTCCATTTATCCTTATGGTATCGGTAAAAGCCATCAAAATAAGTGGCACACCAAAGGCTACCATCAGCGGCAGCAGAAATTGCATACACCGTAGAAATTGGTAAATTTTCCAGCGCTTGTTCATTGTAAACCACGCCATTTGTTAATCTATACAAACCTTGTCCCGTGCCTACGTACAGTCCCTTTTCAGTGGTTTCTAAAGAAAATATAAAGTTGCTGTATAATCCTTTTAAAGGAACTCTACTAAACGCTTGGCCATTATAACTGTACAAACCACGCTCGGTGGCGAGATATAAATTGTTTTGATACGTTTTTAACGCTTGCACCGTGCCAAAATTTGGAGAAACTAAGGGTATTAAAGAATCTACCTGTGCATTTACCTGCCACAATTTATTAGGACTTGCAGCATAAGCAGTTGCATTAAAAAAGCCGGCTGCAGAAAGGTTTACTTTATCAGGAGTTGTCCAAAACAAAGATTTAGGGTTGCCAAGTTGTACCAAACTTTTATCGCCAATGGCCCAAAGCGTTCCATAATTATCAAAGTATAAAGCAGTATAATTTTGAACCGGCAGCCCGTTTTTTTTACTGATAGTTTTTACTCCGGCCTTGGTAATTAAATACAATTCATTTCCGTTGGTGGCAGTTATTACACCACCTTTTACCGCAAATGCTTTAATGCTTTTCCCTGTTAAATACGTTTCTTTTAATCCTCCTGCACCGTTAAATTTAAACAGGCCGCTATCAGTAGCGGCAAACAGCATTTTCTTATTGGCGCCTACACTATTAATCGGTTTGTCGGTTATTTTTTTAGCTCCATAAAAGAAACCTTTTGGTCCGCCTCTCGCTATTTTTCCGTTGGTTGCCAGTAATAAAGTAACGTTTCGCTCACTTTTATAAGGAATAAGACTATCAGAAGTGGTGCGATAAAAAAGCTGTCCATTTCTGGTGGCTATAATGGTGGTATCCTGCAAAAAAGCGATGGACTGTGTAGGGCTATTTTGGCTGGGTGCGGACATTTCTAAAAATGACTGACCATCAAACCGAACCACGCCATTTTCTACGCCCATCCACAAATTTCCGGCTGCATCTTGCGCCAAACTATAAATAAAAAGATAGGGGTTTGGTAAATCTCGCGTAAGCGGCACAAACTCATAACCATCGTAGCGCACTAAGCCGGCACCCTCTGTAGCCAGCCAATAAAACCCACGCTTATCCTGCAATAGTGCGTTTACTTCGGTGGTAGGCAAACCTTCCGACAAGCCAACTTCTGAAAACGCATACTGTTGCCCAAACGTTAAATTTACGTTTAGAAATCCCCAAAACAAGAGCAGTAAAAACGTTTTTTGTACTTTCATCGCGCTTAAATCCTTGACGTGCGGAATATAACTACATTTCTTAAGCTATCAGTAAAACTTAGCATTATTTGCTGTGCTTTTACCACGGTGGCTCAAGCTCAAAATCTTGGCCGCTTTGCGGGTGGTCGCTCAGAAGGATTATCGCGCGCAAGCGTAACCTTTCGGGATGCCTGGAGTGCCCAAAACAACATAGCCGGCTCTGGTTTTTTAGAAGATATTCAAATTGGCTTGAGCCATCAAAACCGTTTTTTGGTGCAAGAATTTGCTTTAAGCCACACCGCGCTTACCGTGCCTACCAAAGTGGGTAGTTTTAGTGCTACGGCCAGTTATTTTGGTTTTGATTTATATAATGAAACTACCGTAGGCATTGGCTTTGCACGTACTTTTGGCAAAAGATTTAGTGCAGGATTAAAAGCACAATATCACAGCAATTTTGCACAAGAAGCCACCACTCAAAATCAATTTTTCACTTTAGGTTTTGGCGTACTTGCCATTCCTTTTGATAGGCTTCGTATTGGCTTAAACGTATATAATTTAAACGGAGCTACCATAGGCGATGCAGTGTATGAAACGCTACCCACCGAATTAGATTTTGGCGCTGCCTTTGACATAAATCCTGATTTGGCCATTTTAGCCGAAGTTAATAAAGCCATTGGCACACCAGAAACTTTTGCCGCAGCCTTTGAATACAAGTTACTAGAGCAAATTATCTTGCGCACCGGTATTCGATTTCCAGAAGTAAGCAACAGTTTTGGCCTTGGTATGCGCTTTGGTAATTTTCAGGCAGATGCCAGTTACAGCTATGCAGCCGTTTTGGGCAGCAATGCCAACCTAAGCCTGCAATATGTCTTTTAAGTTTTCATACTTCTATTTTTTGGCCGTGTTGCTTTTCGCGATAAGCGGAATGGCACAGACCACGCCCACCGAAATATTAGAACCACAACTGGAAAGCATAGCCGATGGCAACGAAGAAAACGAAACCGACTTAGTACAATTGGCAGAAAGCATTGGGCAGATTTTAGACAATCCTATAAAAATAAATTTTACAGATGCCAGTGGCTTGGAGCGCATTCCTAACCTTAATGATTTTCAGATTAATAACCTATTGCGCTACCGCAAGCGCTCCGGAATGTTGTATTCACTTTACGAGCTTGCCCAAGTGGAAGGTTTTGATCAAGTAACGGCACTGGATCTAGCGCCCTACTTAGATTTTAGCACACAATTAGAAGTGCCAAACCTAAAACTTCGTAACGTTTTAAAATACAGCCGACATGAATTTATTTACCGCACCGATTTTGATTTAGAAAAACGTGCAGGTTTTACCGATGGTGATTTTTTAGGGCCGCAGGGCAATCATTATTTACGTTATCGAGGTACCTATCGAGATAATATTACCATTGGTTTGGTTGGGCAGCAAGATGCGGGTGAACCCTTTGGTGGCCAGCAGCGCTTGGGTATTGATTTTATTTCCGGACATGTAGCTTTGAGTAATTATGGAAAAGTAAAGGAATTGATTATTGGCGATTATCAGTTGGAATTTGGCCAAGGCTTAGCCGCTTGGACAGGTTTGGCTTTTGGAAAAGGTGCCCAAACCACACAAATAAAACGCTATGCAAGAGGCGTGCGTGGCTATGCCGGTGCCGAAGAAAATCGTTTTATGCGCGGTGCTGCCAGTAAAATACGCTTAGGCAATTTTGATGTTACCACCTTTTACAGCAACAATAGTATTGACGCCAACGAAGTAGAATCAGATACTTTTTTGCTAGAGGAAGTGCCAGCCGTAAGCAGCTTACAAACCACAGGGCTGCACCGCACCGCCAATGAATTTGCAGATAAAGATGCCAACAGATTAATCACGTACGGAGGTAATGTAAATTACCGCGGCCAAGGCTTTAGCGTTGGCGCCACGGCTATTCAAAATATATTAGAAAAACCACTAAATAGTGGTGAGCAATTGTATCAAAAATTTCGCTTACGCGGAGAAAGATTTACCAATTACGCCCTTGATTTTAATCGACTTTGGCGCAATTTCAACCTGTTTGGAGAAATAGCCATTAACGATTCTTTAAAACACGCGCTGAGTATTGGGTTAGAAACCAAATTGGCCGACAACCTAACTTTGAGCATGTTATACCGCAACTTTGACACAAAATACACCACTGTTTACAACGCTCCTTTTGCCGAAAATGGCGGTAGTGGCGAGCGTGGATTTTATGCAGGTATAGATTGGGAGGTTTATGGAAGAATTAAAATTAAAGCGTATGCTGATCATTACTATTTTGACTGGTTGCGCTTTGGGGTAGGCGCTCCTAGTAAAGGCCGAGATTATTTGCTGCAATGGGAACATCCGTTTAGCCGCTATTTCAGCTATTATTTACGCTACCGAAATGAAACGCAACAAACCAATGCCGATGCCGTGCAAACTCCTTTGTTGCAAGATCGTAGGCGAGAAAGTGCCCGCTTGCATATTGCGTATAGCGCCAACGCTAACTGGCAATTAGCCAATCGTGTGGAATATACTTTTTTTACTTCTCCTGAAAAAAATGAACGTGGGTTTATGGTGTTTCAAGATGTGAAATACACCTTTAGCCGCTTACCCTTAAAACTTATTGGCCGGGTGGCGCTTACCGAAACCCCTAGTTTTGATACGCGCATTTATGCCTACGAAAATGATGTGCTTTATGCTTTTAGCATTCCTCCCTATTATGGCCAAAGCACTCGTTTTTATCTTATGGGTTCTTACGCTTTCGCAGATGGTATAACGCTGCAATTACGCTACGGCTTCTTCCGCTTTTTTGACCGAAACGTTATTAGCAGCGGCACAGGAGCTATTGCAGGAAACTTTCAAAGTGAAATTAAAGTGAGTTTGAGAGTGAAATTGTAGAGGAATTACGAATGCAGAATGACGAATGACGAATTAAGGCACTTGGTGGAAGTAGGAAAAATGACGAATGTAGAATGACGAATGACGAATTGAGGCACACTTGGTGGAAGTAGGACAAATGACGAATGACGAATGACGAATTAAGGCACTTGGAGGCAGTAGGACAAATGACGAATGACGAATGACGAATGACGAATTAAGGCACTTGGTGGCAGTAGGACAAATACGAATGTGGAATTACGAATGACGAATTAACGTTTTTATAAAAAAACCTGAGTTCGATTTTTATATAAAAAATATGAGCATTTAAACTTCTCTAAAGCCCCCCAACCCCTACTGCTAAAACAGCATTTTCAACGAAGTGGGAGTTTGCTGCATGTGTCGCTACTCCCCCACCAAGACGGGGCTGAGGGGCTAGGTGGTTGTTTTAAAGCTATTAAACCACTAACTATCAGATTGATTTTATTTGAGTATTAATCGAACTCAGGTTAATAGATGTTTATACTCAATAATTTAAAACACCAAACAAGCAATACACTCAGCTTGTCGGTGGCATTTTTTATATATGTAGCAAAAGTCATACTTGGAGTTTTAGAGTGTTAAGTTCTGATTGAAAATTATACTTAAATGAACTACCGTTGCTCAATAGTGCTTTAAAGCGCACTATTTAATGTTTTATCAAAGATTATCCTTAAATTTGCACAAAAAAGAGCCATAAAATGCACTATCAAGAATTAGTTAAACTTGTAAAAGAGCGAAGAGAAATTTTACGCGTAAATCAAGAAACACTGGCTGAACTATCTGGTGTAGGTTTAAGAACGTTGAAGCAATTTGAAAGTGGAAAGGGAAACCCTACGCTTCGAACTATTCAAAAATTGGTAGATGTTTTGGGTTTGGAAATTTCTTTAAAACTTAAAAAAGTAGCTAGCTAATGAGAAAAGCAAAGGTTTTTTATAAAGATGAAGCAGCAGCCACGCTTAATCAACAAGATGACGGCTCCTTTGTATTTTCCTACTTTCCTAAATGGGTAGAAAACTTTCACAAACCCAGTATTAGCCTTACCCTACCAAAATCGCAACTAGTACATTATTCAAAACATTTGTTCCCATTTTTTTTCAACATGCTACCGGAAGGCTCAAATAAGCAAGTAGTTTGTAACTACAACAGAATTGATGAAGACGATTATTTTGGATTATTAATAATAACGGCTAAATGTGATACAATTGGCGCTGTTACGGTTCTTAAAATGGATACTCCATGAGTGTCCCAACTATAAATTATTGTCCGGGCACTTTAGCCGAAGGGTTTAACACATATAGCAGAACTTGCTTAAATAAAGTTTTTCAAAAACAGAAGGTGAGTCATATTTTACCCTATGATGCACCAGCTTCAAACGTAGAAACGGACATGCTTTTTGATGAAAACCGAAAACGAATTTCCATTTCCGGAGTTCAGGAAAAATTTTCTGTGTTACTAGAAAAGAATAAACTACGGCTAGTTAAAGAAGGCGAAAAGGGCGCGTACATATTAAAACCCATTCCCAGTTTTGGTAAAAACAAGGAACAAATGCCGGCTAACGAGCATTTAACTATGCAAATAGCTAAGCAAGTTTATGGCATTGAAACTGCTGAAAATGCTTTAATATTTTTTAAAAATGGTTCACCTGCATACATTACCAAACGCTTTGATGTAAAGGAAAATGATACAAAACAGGCTCAAGAGGATTTTGCCTGTTTGGCGCAAAGAACACCGCAAACGCACGGAGCACATTATAAATATGAAGGTAATTATTTAGAAATTTTTCAATTAATGGAAACCTATTTACCGGCTTATAAAGTGGAATCCGTTAAGCTCTTAAAACTATTGATTTTTAACTATCTCTTCTCAAATGGAGATGCACATTTTAAAAATTTTTCCTTATTGGAAACCACGATGGGAGATTACAGGTTGAGCCCTGCTTACGATTTGTTAAACAGCCGAATACATATAGATGATAAAGATTTTGCATTGGAGGATGGTTTGCTTCCGCGAAATTTAACACGCGGTAAAATCAGTCAGCAGTTTGCTGTACTTGCGAAAACTGCTGGTATTAAGGAGAAAATTTTTACCAATATTTTAAGCGATATGATAGCAAAATCAACTATGGTGGAGAAGATGGTAAAGGCTTCGTTTTTAAACGAAAAAACAAAAAGAAACTACTGGCAAGGGTATGAGAGCCGTTTGAAATTATTGAAAAAGGAATAGAAATTTCAGTCTGAACCCTACCAAGAGCTTATATCACATGAAAATTTTAATCACAATACTAGGCTTCATAAACGGTGCTTTTATGCTGGTGGATGGTATTTACGTTTTGATAATTGGCAAATACATTGGCCCTGATAAACCTGGCCCATGGTCGAGTATTTTCTCTAGTATGGGCATCGATGTTTTTACACTCGGGCCGCTCTTTATACTTTACGGCTTACTTTGGCTAGCATGGGTTTTTAGTGTTTGTAAGAATACCAATAAGGCACGTATTTTTGGGATACTCCTATCCATTTTAACACTTTGGTACTTACCTATTGGAACGCTTTTTTCAAGTATAATTTTGATTGTGTTAGTGATAATGAATAGAAAGGTTTATCAACCCTAACTAATCCCCTTCTGCTTCAGCTCCAAATACGCATTTATACTATTGGGCGTAAGATTTTCCGGCTCGGTAAGCAGGGTGTAAATACCGTTGGCACGTAGCTTTTGGGCTATCAATTGTTTTTCATACAACAGATTTTCAGTTATGCCTTTTTGGTAAATAGTTTCTAAATCTGGTGCTTCATTTTTGTGTGCCGCTTCTAATTCTGTGTTTTTGAAAAGCACTACTACTAGCAAATGACTTTGATTGATTAACCGTAAATATTTTAGTTGGCGCTCCATAGCGTGTACCGTTTCAAAATTGGTAAACAACAATAGTAAGCTACGTTGATTTATTCTACGCTTTATGGCAATGTACAGCCTTCCAAAATCACTTTCTTTAAACTCAGTTTTTTCAGCATACAGCCTTTCCATAATTTTTGAAAGCTGCGTATTTCTACTACTGGCTTTTAGCAAGGTATTGGGCTTTTCTTGAAAAGAAAGTAAACCTGCTTTATCATATTTTTTTAAGGCTACATTGCACAAAGCCAGAGCTGCATTTATAGAATAATCTAACAGGCTAAGACCATTAAAAGGCATTTGCATGGTGCGCCCTTTATCAATAACCGCGTACACTTGTTGACTGCGTTCATCCTGATAATGGTTTACCATAAGCTCCGCTTTGCGAGCGGTTGCTTTCCAATTAATGCGCCTGTAATCGTCTCCCCAAACGTAATTGTTTATTTGCTCAAACTCGCGGTTTTGCCCTACGCGTCTAACTTTTTTTAGGCCGGGCATAGTTAATTTATTGCTTAGCGCAAGCAATTCATATTTCCGCATTTGAATGATAGAAGGATACACCGCTACTTCTTGATCTGCATCAAAACTATAACGCTTGGCACAAAAGCCAAAGCGACTAATTGCAAACACACGCACCGCACCAAAAGCATATACACCCCGCTTAGTTGGGTGTAAATGATATTCCAATTGGCTTTCGCTTCGAGCGCTTAAAGCCAGATCAAACAAAATATCTCTACGCTGAAATTGGTGTGGAATTTCATCAATCACTTCTAACTTTACTTCCCGCTTGTAACGATTTTCCAGATAAATTAAAATGGGGTTATCGTCTCCGTTGCTGAGTTTATTACCTAAGGTTCGCCTTGCAAAAAGGCCTTCTTTTAAAGCAAATACTTCCCCTATTTCATAGGCCAAAACAATAACCAAAAGCACCGTAGCAAATTGCGCCAAACGGAACAATGGATAAAAAGCGTAGCCAAAAGCGTACAGCACAATTACTGCTATAAGCACTTTAAAAAAAAGTGGACGTAAATACAATTGTTTTATCCGTTTCAATTCAAAAAATGCGGTTTATTTGTTTTCATTGTTTTCTTAACGCTTATCATTCAACTAATCTTTAAAAAATCCACTTCCGCTCTTTGGGCATCTCGCTTAATGCGGGAAAAAGTTGCATGTGGTATAACCTATTCAAATATTATTCATCCCCCTTCGCCTACTTCGTCAAACTCAGCACAGGCTGTTTAAAGGGGGATAAGCTACACGAAACGTTGAAGCCAAAATAGATAAAGTCTAGTGCTTCCATCTTTTCTCCGCAGGTAAACTTTCAACCTTCAACTTTCCACCATTCCTCTTAAACCCAACTCACTAATTAACCAATTCACTATTCAACTTACTAACCACCCTACCTTGGCACTTCCACCTTACCCACCACTTGCTTTAGCGCTTGCGCAATGCTCAAACCTTCCATTTCCCTTTCGGGAGATAAAATGATGCGGTGACCTAACACAGGTTGAAGTAAAAACTGTACATCATCAGGGCTAATAAAATCACGCCCCTGCATAGCAGCTAATGCTTTAGAAGCGTTTAATAAGGCAACCGTAGCCCGTGGCGAAGCTCCTAAATACAAGTTTTTATCCTTTCTGGTTTGATGCACCAAAGCAGCAATGTACTTGCGCATTTCTACACTTGCTTGTATTTGCTGCACTTGCTTGCGTATTTTTAAAATCTGCTCCGCATCTAGCACTGCTTCTGCTTCGTTAATGTCCATAAAGCCCGAAGCATGATGTAGTTCCAAAATTAACTCTTCATCTTCTAAAGAGGGATATTCCACTTCAATTTTTACCAAAAAGCGGTCTAGTTGTGCCTCCGGCAAACGATAGGTACCTTCCTGTTCAATTGGGTTTTGCGTAGCCAACACCAAATACGGAGCGTTCATTTTAAACGTGTGTCCATCAGCGGTAATTTGCCTTTCTTCCATCACCTCAAAAAGTGCCGCTTGGGTTTTTGCCGGTGCACGATTTATTTCATCAATTAACACAATGTTTGAAAACACCGGCCCTTTTTGATACTCAAAAGCATTGGTTTTTTGATTATACACCGAAGTTCCCAAAACATCACTCGGCATTAAATCTGGTGTAAACTGCACTCGCGCAAAATCAACCTTAAGCAATTTGGCCAATAATTTTGCACTGCGTGTTTTTGCCACACCCGGCACCCCTTCAATAAGCGCATGGCCATCTGCCAACAGGCTTACCAAAAGTAAATCTAACATTTTGGGCTGTCCAATTACGTATTTACCAAATTCTGCACGTAGTTTTTCTACCGCCTCATTCAGTTGAGTTAAATCAATTCTACTTTCAAAATCAGCGGAGCTTTGCTCTTCTTCCATTGGTTTGGGTATAAGTTGTTTTATAAAAATTATTGAGATGCTCTTCTAAATGTAGCATATCCTGTGCGGTGTAATTTGTGGCTTTATCTGCATTAGCGGCCATGTGCACCAAAAATTTTACACTTTTAGGCGGTGCACCGCTTTTTGCGATAAGCTCTTCTTCAAAATCAGCATCTAGCACTTTTGTTTCTAATAAATAATGGTTGTGCACAAAATTTAACCAATAGCGTAAACGCTTATTAGCCAAATTTACATGGTTCTTTTGTTGATAATATAACTGTCCTAATGTGTTAGCAAATTCAAGTGAACTATTTTTTAAAGGCTCAATAACTGGGATTATACGCTGCACACGTTTACCGTAAAAAATGATGAATAACAGTACACCTATTATAGCCAAAATATATGCGTTGCGCAATGCCGGTGCACTTAAAATATAGCGTAAGGGCGTGCGTGCTTCAGCTCTACCAAACTGGTAAAACTGATTGTATATAAGGCTTTTGCTTCCCGCTAAGGGCGAAAGTAAGCCGGCTACAAACTCATCACCTCTATCGCGCAATAAATAGTAATTAGTAAAAAGCATGGGTGTGGTACTCAGGTATAACTCCCCTTTACCGATGGCCATTCCGCCAAACATCAATTCATCGTTAAACGTATAGGCCAAGCGGCTTAGCTGCTTATTGGTATCTACCAAAAACATACTAGCTGCACCGGTAGAAAATGTGTAGGTACGTTTTGGATAGCCACCCACTTTAGCAAAATCAATGTCCACTTTATTAGTGCCCATAGCCGCTGCACCTGCCTGTTGCGCCTCTAAAGAATGCTCAATATTATAATCTCGATTTTCTAAGCCCAAGCTATCCTCTAAGTATCCTCTAAACACATTAGCGGCAATAACTACTTTATTGCCTTTGGCTACATAATCAAAAAGCGCTTGTACATCGCGAGTACCCGCATTAAACTGACCGCAAACCACCAACATATTGCCGCTATAATTTTGAGCTAATAACTCCTCAAAACTTACATAAACGGTGTTTACTTCCGCATCCTTTTGTTGCACATAATCAGGTAAAATTTGCTGTAAAGCATGTGTACCAAAAGGGTTTTTATCATCTAAATCATAAGTGATTGTCCAATTTACCGGAGCTTTACCCAAGTAGCTTAATACCAAAAAACCTATTAAAATTAGGCCATACAGCCAATACTGTTTACGCATGGTTCAGGTTTTTTTGGGTTTCCTTTACACTGCTCAGTAAGGTTTCGCTTTGCGCGATATGTTTTTGATTTGCTTCAAATTGACCGTACCATATATAATCAAATAAACGGGCTAGCGCGCTAAAATTATCTTTTACAGCGCCACTTTTGAGTTCGTACAGATAATCGAAATTGGTTTTGCCACTTTTTACTTGCACCAAATCGGCCTTAGCCAAAATATGCAACGCATTTAAATAGCGCAAACGAATTACTAGCGCGTAATTTTTATTGGCCAAAGCATCGCTTATTTGTGCTTCAAAATCTAATGTATTTAAGTCTTCTTCACCGGCAGCAAAATGCAGAGGCGTTGCTTTTTTAGGACTACCAAATACTCCGCTAAAGCGCATACCAAGCAAGCGAATTATCGCAAAAATTAAAATAATAAAAATGGCGATATACAAGCCATATTCCCACCATGCAGAACTTGGATCTACATCAAAAAAACTACGCAGCCAGCGCATAAATCTCTCCCACAGGCTTAATTGTTTTGGCGCATTACGCAAGGGATATGCATACGTTTCATCCGCTTTTAAATCGGCAATGGCTTCTTTTTCAAAAGCTTGATAGTGTGGTTGCACCTCACCAAATTGCTTAGTACTGTCTTGCTGGGCAAATCCGCTGAAAGCGATACTTACAAAGCACGCTATAAAAAAAAGCAAGCGGGCGGAAAAGTGCGTGTACACCATTTTATAGTGTCTCATTTTCAGAACCATCTACAATTGTATCAATTTCTGATAGCAATCCTTTACCCTCTTTTACTTCCACCAATTGTCCGTATTTAAATGCAAAAGCTATTTGCTGAATAGTAGTGCTTATTAATGAAACTAATAAAGACATGCCATAAAGCGACACTACAAACCAAATGAGATTATTTTGGAAAAACCCCACTCCTCCCTGTGGATTTGCGCTTAACTCGTGGAAAACGGTAACACCCATTACGATGTAAACGGGTATATAAACTAATCCCATCAATACAGAAAGTATAATAGCAATCACTAAAATAAACCCAAATGTTTCCCACCAATGTTCTTTTACCAACGCAAAACTGCGCTTTATACTATCTATAGCCGATGCATTTTCTAATACCAAAACAGGCATGAAAACAGAGAAAGATATAGCCAACCATATTCCTGGAGCAACGCATAAAAACATACCAACTACAATCATTATGTACACTAAAACCGCAGCGCCAAATCCTTTTGCAAAGTAGGTTTTAATTATTTTCCATACCGCAGCAGGTTCTATTTTGTCCTTAAAATCAGTGGTTTTATTTTGATATAACTTTATATAGGCAAGCGGCACCAAGCTTACCATAATAAGGTACACTATTACCCCAATTAGAAACAAAACATTTAAAAAACCGCTAAAACCAAGATTAAGTTGGTTCATACTTTCCAGATTTGCTGGTGTATTACTAATTTGAGTAATGGTAAAATATTGAGCAGCCCCAAGCAGCAAAATGCAAACGAGCAATAGCGGGCCGTTTATAAAAAATTGTGCACGTAATAAAGGTTTCGCGTTTTGACGTACAAACGCAAACGTTATATTGATTAATTCACCAAAATCACGTTGCTTAAAAATTTCGATCTGATTGGAGGTATTCATTTGAATGTTTCTTCAGTATTAGTGTCATCCATAGTTTGGTTAATCACTTGTGTAAGCCCTCTAGCTTCTTTCTGTTCCACCAAATTACCGAAGTGAAAGTTGGCCGCAATTTGGGTAACGGTGTAAGTAACAAAATTGCCTACATACCCTAAAATAGCGGAGAGTAGGCTTATTACAAACCAAATGTATGGCGCAAATTGGACTGCCTCCATATTACCTTCTTCCACAACATGATACGTAGCAAAAAAGGTAAATATAATGGAGGGTAAATTTATGATAGCGGCCAAAATACCACCTAATATGCTTACTATTAGTAACAAACCAAAGGAGAACCACCAATTGCCTTTTACTAAATTGTAAGAGCGGCTAAGGGAACTTACGCCATCTGTTTTTTCAAAAACAATGGAACTTTGAAACAACCAAAAGGCAACTACCACAAAAATACCGGGTACTATACATAAGACAAAACCCACCACCATGGCGATGGTAAAGAGCAAAATACCACCAAAACTTGCTGCAAAGTTACTTTTTACGCCCTGCCAAACTTGGGCAGGTTTTATTTGTGCAGCATTTTCAATACCCTGCTGCGCATACAAGTGCATATAAACGGTATTAACTAAACCAAGCGTAATATAAAAAAGCAAAGCTGATAGGGAGATGAAAGAAAGATTGGAGATGTAGGGAACACTCCATAAAAAACCTTCGGCTGCACTTACACTTATTTGTTTTTCAAAACCAAATCCGGTAAAATATTGCATCACCAACGTAAGAAATACAAGCCCCAACATTATGGGTAAATTGATAGCTACGTGTGCTTTAAAAAGTGGTTTTGCATTTTGTCTAATAAACGCAAATGTGATATTGATTAAATCACCTAATTCACGCTGCTTGTATAAATTAATCTTTGAAAACTGCATGGTGTTTATTTATTACACGGGGATAATACACAAAATAAAAAAGGATAAAAAAGGCTGAAGTACTAATGATTGCAATCTTTATAAAGGCTGGCATTTCAGTAAGGCGTGTAACGTAAGACTCCAAAAAACCAGCTACAATAAAAATTGGCACTAACGCCAACACCATTTTTACGCCATCGCGCGCGCCTTGTTTTAAAGCCGTTAACCTACTATATGTTTTTGGGAAAAGTAAGGCATGACCCATAACAAAACCCGCTCCTCCGGCTAAAATAATGGCAGAAATTTCCAAGGTTCCGTGTATCCAAATGGTAAGAAAGGAAGTAAGCAACAAGCCTTTTTGATAAAAGAAATATTGAAAAGCTCCTAGCATGATTGCATTATTGAGCATAATAAATGCGGTACCAAAAGAAAAAATTAAACCTGCAATAAATGCAAAAAAGCTAACGCGCACATTATTAAACGTTATGCCAAAAAACATCTTTGCACTTTCCTGCGCTTTGTACACGCCCATAGGATCGCCATTCTCAATATTATTTAAAGTCATATTTACATAATTATCACCTAAAATTAAGCGTAAATATGTAGCATCATTTGCGGCAGAAACGCAGCCGATGAGGGTACCCAGCAAAAAAATGATGAGTGAATAGGCCACAAAACGTCTGTTTTTATAATAAAGTAAAGGCGCTTCTACCAACCAAAAGCGAGCAAATCGGTTTTTCTTCTCCTTTTTATTTTTATAAATAAGGTTATAAAAGTTAGTTGCCAACGTATTTAAATACTGTGCAACTTCAGATTTAGGGTAATGTGTACGTGCAAAGGCAAGATCATCAGTAAGTTGCAAAAACACTTCGGCAAGCGCATCTGGGTCGCGCTTAGTTTTTGCTTTTATAATATCTTCGAAGCGTGCCCAGCGGTCGGCATTTTTATTTACAAAGGCTGTTTCGGTCATGCATTGTTTCCTGTGGAAACGCCTAAATTATACAATAAATAAATATGAATAGTGTAGGAATTAACACCACGCAAAATGTTTCCTTACAATACCCCTTAGCGGGAGTAGGCACGCGCATTGGAGCTTTTTTAATTGATTACCTCATTATAATGGCGGTACTTATTTTCTCTATACTCATTTTAGGCAGCTTGCGCATTACTAGTATGTGGTTTTTTATTTTAATAGCCCTTTTTACCTTCTCGTATTTTTTAATTTCAGAAATATTGATGAACGGACAAACCATTGGTAAACGAGCCGTACATATAAAAGTAGTAAAATTAGATGGTAGTAAGCCTTCTATTGGTGCCTACATTTTACGTTGGATTTTATTACCCATAGATACACAACTATTTAGTGGCGCCATAGCCATTGTAAGCATTGTAATTACAGAAAACGGTCAGCGCTTAGGCGATATTTTGGCGGGTACTACGGTAGTGAAATTAAAGGCTGACAGCGTGCAAAATTTACAAAAAAGACGCTCCTTGGTGCAGCTGGAAGAAGGTTATACTCCTATTTATCCACAAGCTGCCTTTATTTCTGACGAGGAAATACGTTTAATGGACAAGGCTTTAAAAGCATTTAACCGAAGTGGCGCAAGAGGACCTATGGAAAGCATGCAAGAAAAAATTAGCAAGAAATATATGATTGAAAGCAGGGATTTACCCATTCGTTTTTTACATACGTTGCAGAAAGATCATGCGTATTTTGAGCGGGAGAAAATGGTGAGTGGGGAGTAAGGAGTTGGCTACTCGCCCCTCGTGGGATGAGGATTTAATTAGACTGAAGTCGGAAAAAGAAAAGCGTACTAAAAAGTTCAATTATCTCAACCCCTTACAAACTCGAAATAACAGATGCGTTGCATCTATGGGTTGAACACAGCATAACACGTAAAGAGTTTATCACAATCTGTAGTTGATTCCAGCGCTGAAATACACACTGAAATAGTAAAAACGCTCTTGCTTTACTGATCGATTTATGATATCCTTTTCTTGATCATCACGGTATGAATAAGTACCAACTTGACTTGTTTGCTTTTCATTATTGTAGAAGTACTGTTTTACTTCAAATGAATTAGGTGTAAAAGTGGTAGGTAAGAAATACTGTAATCCAATATGGTATCCAAAATGATCATCTATGTAATGTTCCCATTCCAAGCCAACCATTCCCTGAAATGCTACTCCCGTTCGGTTAAGTTCTAATTGTTTAAAAGTCCTATTAGTAAGCGTGTCTGAATATTTTGCGTAATATTCTGATATTGAGCGCACACCAATGTTAACTCCAGCAGAAATAAGAAGCCCTTTATTTGGATTCTCCAAAAAATCAAAACTGAAACTCGGTAAAATAGCATACTCCTTAACGTTTACAACTCCTTCATTAATTGTATTGCCGTAGGTAAATGCAGCTGAAGCCTTAAAGTGATTTGTTAAAAAATAATCCACCTTTCCTCTTACCGAATATCTGCTTTGACTAGTATAAAACCTACTATCAAAATCACCAAAAGCCTTTTGTGAAATAATATTCTTGTTGGTTTTTTGCTCGTCAAAAGCTTCAATGCCAAAACTAGGCGCAAATGAAAAAGCCCATTTGCTTTCTTGAGCGTTTAAGGAAATACAAAATATGGTGCTAACAACGGTGAGGAACAGGTTTTTACAAGGCATGAATTAAGTATGTTGATTTAAGTTGCTAATGTAGTTTTCTACAACATACGTCAATAAAAATTTAAATATTTATCTCAAACCATTTTTTTGTTTGTCAATCGCTTTTTTCGCCTGTTTGTAAATTCCTAACTACCCTTTTATCAACCGCTTTCGTGCCTACTTGCTAACTGCTTTTGCTTTCTTGCCAATTGCTTTTTTGCCAACTCCCCTCTTGCCATCTGCCTAATTGCCCTATTGCCAAATGCCCTATTGCCAACTACTTTCTTGCCAACTGCTTTCTTGCCAACTGCCTCTAACTCTCCTCCTCGTAATACAGCTTGTAAAATTTCTTCCCATTTTCGTCCGTGCCTTGTTCTATCAACTCTCTATTACCATGAATATATACATGGAAATTTTTATCTAATTTCAAAACACTTTTAAAAACCCGTTGCTTTTTCTTTACCGCTTCCGCTGAAATTGGGAATGCATCTGCAAAACTTAAATCTTCTGACTCGCGCTCTTTCGTAAATTCTAAAAAACGGTTTTTAATAGCTTCATCGTTAAACACTTCATCACTAAACGTATTTTGATCAAAGGCTTCATTTCCTTTGAAATAGTCTAAAGAACGATTAAGCATATTAATGTTATCCGCCCTGTCAAAAGTTTCCTGAATAATAGGTTCGTGTTCAATAAAACTTTTAGTTAAACCAATCATAGCGGTAGTTTTACTGTATTCGGTACTTCTAGTTTTGATTTTTAGAAAATCCTCAAACCAAAATTTTGCCTCTTCGCCTTTGTTTACATTATCCACCGCCAATACCTGGTAACCACTCTCCGCATCACTATTAAAAATTAAGCAAGCCTTATCTACCTTACCGGGATTTATTCCTTTGTGGCTATATACATCAATAATATTATTGGCTTCTTCGGTAAGTAAAAAAGGTTGCTTTTTTTCCGATTTAAATAAGCCAATGGCATCCGCTTCTATTTTAGAAGTGCCTAAGCGTTTAAAGTAAATCACAAAAAACTCACCTGATTTTACTTTTGGATGATTGGAAACCGAGTACAGTAATTTGGCAAAAGATTTGGAGTGCTCCATAAAGTTTTCGGGATTAGCGAAACACTTTTTAGCCAATTCAAATACCGGATTCATTTCTAATTCCACAGGGTGGGTAAATTGAAAAAAATCAGGTGCTGTAAAAGCCGAAGTAATATATTTCCAAAGCACTTTTAGGGTTGGGTTATCCATCCCTGAAGGACTATTGCTCAATTGTAATTCTTCCTCTTTTACTTTATTTCCCACAAAATGCACTACCACATTTTGTATTTCGCTTAGTGTAGTTTCTAACATATTGTTGATTTGAAATCGCCACAAAGATGCGTTAAACAAAAAGCTGAAAGAAGGGATGTAAACAAAATTTATTACTGCTTAAATATAAGTAGCAATTTGCCTAATGATAAAGGAAACGGAAACATTAAGGCTAAGAGATAAGCACAACCTTTATAGTTTAGCCCGTATTTTCTTAAATAATTCTGAACTATACACAAAATCTACGATGGCTTCATGATCGGTGCTAAGTAAATCATCACTACTACCTTCCCATTCTTTTTTACCGTCTTTTATGTAAATAATATGATCACCTATTTCCATTACAGAGTTCATATCATGCGTATTAATTACGGTGGTAATGTTAAACTCTTGTGTAATTTCTTGCAATAAATTATCAATTACAATAGCGGTGTATGGGTCTAACCCTGAGTTTGGTTCATCACAAAACAAATATTTTGGATTCATGGAAATGGCACGCGCAATGGCCACCCTTTTCTGCATACCTCCACTTAACTCTGCGGGTAATTTTTTATTCTGATTTTCTAGGTTTACTCGTTTCAAGCAAAAATTGGCTCTATCCAATCTATCGCTATTGCTCATTCCGCTAAACATACTTAGCGCAAAAGTTACGTTATCTTCAATGGTTAGCGAGTCAAAAAGTGCATTACCCTGAAATACCATTCCCATTTCCATGCGCAGCGCCTTTCTTTCATCATCGTCCATTGAACCTAACCTCCTATCATCATAAATAATTTCTCCACCATTTATTTGATGTAGCCCTACCATACTTTTTAAAAACACCGTTTTACCGGCACCAGATTTTCCAATTATCAAATTGGTTTTCCCTTCGTGGCATACGGTAGAAATTCCTTTTAAAACCTCCGTATCACCAAAGCTTTTCCTTAAATTATTTACCTCAATCATATTAATAGTAATTGAGTAAGTACATAATTGGCAATAATAATGGCAACACTACTACTTACTACCGCTTTTGTGGCATTTGTACCCACTTGCACAGCGCCTCCTTTTACGTAAAAACCATAAAAAGAGGAAATAGTACCAATTAAAAAGGCGAATACCACTGTTTTTATAAGTGCGTAATAAATATAAAAAGGCACAAAGCTGTTTTGTAAGCCAGAAGCAAAATCTACAGGAGAAACAACACCGCCAATAGTGGCCGCCAAATAGCCTCCTAAAACACCCAAAAACATACTTAACGTAATAAGAATAGGATTAAAAAATACTAAGGAAACCACCTTTGGTAAAATTAAATAACTAGCGGGGTTAACACCCATTACTTCTAAGGCATCTATTTGCTCGGAAACGCGCATACTACCTAAGGTAGATGCAATATTGGAACCTACTTTACCGGCTAAGATTAAACTTACCATGGTAGGTGAAAATTCTAAAATAATGGATTCTCGCGTAGCAATGGCTACGTAATAATCAGGGATTAACGGATCATCAAGGTTATAGGCGGTTTGGATGGTAACAACCGCACCCACAAAAATGGATATTACGGCTACAATACCCAAGCTGTTAATACCGAGTAATTCAAACTCACGCATTAATGATTTGTAGTATTCCTTCCAGTTTTCAGGCTTACTGAAAGTTTGTGCGAGCAACAACATATATTGCCCAAATGAACGAATTCCTTCGGTTAAAAACATTTCGCAAAAATAGAAGTAATTTTGTACTGTTAACGAGATTAAACGCTGACTTCATGCGCAAGTTTTCACCTATTTTATATATAGTCTTTTTATTTTTCTTATTACTTGGCGTTCAGGCTTGTGGCGCACGTGAAAAATGTAATTGTCCCACTTTTAAGTCGTTTATAAAATAGTGGAGGAAGTAAATAGTACCGCAAAAGTGTTGCAACAGTATGTTCCGGAGGCGTCTTTACCGCTTCTTTTACCCTTGATACGTAAACATCCGCTGCATTTAAAAATAAGTAAACCCCGTAAAACTAAATTTGGCGACTACCGCTTCCCCACTACAAACGGGCGGCATAGGATAAGCATAAATCACAATTTAAACCCGTTTGCTTTTTTAATTACTTTAATACATGAACTTGCGCATTTAGAAGCATTTCTTAAATACGGCAAGCGCATAAAACCGCACGGTAGCGAGTGGCAGCAAACCTTCAGAGAAATGGCTTATCCTTTTTTAGAAGCAAACATCTTCCCTACTCTGTTACATCAAAGTTTTATTAAAAGCCTAAACCGTGGTGCGGCAAGCAGTTGCACTGATACGCAACTTTACAGAGCTTTAAATGCTTATGATGCGCAAAAGCAGGATAAAGTTTTTGTAGAGGATTTACCTTTAGGCGCTATTTTTTCGGTAAACGATAAAATGATTTTTAAGAAAGGTCTAAAATCGCGCAAGCGATATAAATGCACTGATTTAAAAACCGGACGGGAGTACATGGTACACCCGCTAGCCGAAACACTTACCCATAAATTACCAGACAATGGATAAAACATATTTTTCTTCAGATTTTAAACTTGGCATACTAGGCGGAGGGCAACTTGGCAAAATGCTGTTAAGTAAAACCCAAGATTGGGATATTCAAACAGCGGTGCTAGATCCCAATGAAAATGCACCGGCACGCATTGGCTGCAATCACTTTACCGTGGGCTCTTTGCAAGATTTTGACACGGTTTACAATTTCGGAAAAGGTGTAGATTTACTTACCATAGAAATTGAAAATGTAAACGTAGAAGCGCTTGCAAAACTTCAAATGGAAGGTGTAAAAGTATATCCAAAACCAGAAACGCTTCACACCATAAAAAACAAGATTCGCCAAAAAGAATTTTACCGAAACCATAAAATACCCACTTCTAAATTTATAAGTTTTAATAGCCGGAAAGAATTAGAGGAAACAATGGTAGAGCAAGAAATGCAACTACCTTTTGTTTGGAAAGCTGCCGAAGGCGGCTATGATGGGCGTGGTGTACAAATAGTACGCACTAAAACTGATTTAGCTAATGTACCGGATGTACCAGGCTTGGTGGAAGATTTAATTCAATTTGAAAAAGAAATAGCCATTATTGTAGCGCGTACGCCTGACGGTAAAACATGTTGTTTCCCTACCGTAGAAATGGAGTTTCACCCAGAAGCAAACATGGTAGAGTACGTATTTTCACCCGGGCAACTTACTGAGCATAAGCAACATCAAGCCCAGCAAATTGCTGTTAAAGTTGCCGAAGAATTAAATCATGTAGGATTATTAGCGGTAGAAATGTTTACCTATGGTGAGCATGGAATTTTAGTAAATGAAGTAGCTCCGCGTGTACATAATAGTGGACATTTAACCATTGAAGGGAACATAACATCTCAGTTTGAACAGCATTTACGCGCTATTTTAAACTTACCATTGGGAGATACCTCCATTATTAAACCCTCTGCTATGGTAAACCTAAATGGGGCTGAAGGATTTGAAGGCCCTGTGTATTACAAGGGTATGGAGGAAGCACTTAAAATTGAGTCGCTTTACGTGCATTTATATGGCAAAGCTGAAACTAGGCCATTTAGAAAAATGGGGCACGTTACCGTGTTAGGAGAAAGCTTACAAGATGCTAAAAATAAAGCGAAGTTGATAAAGGATACATTGGTAGTGCAAACCAAATAATTATAAAACACAAATACATGAAAGTAGGAATAATTATGGGCTCAACTTCAGATATGCTAATTATGCAGTTAGCCGCAGAAGTATTAGATGAATTGAAAGTTGCGTATGAAGTTGATATCGTATCGGCCCACCGAACTCCAGAAAAAATGTTTGACTACGCTAAAAATGCGCACACAAGAGGTATATCAGTAATTATTGCCGGAGCTGGTGGTGCTGCGCACTTACCGGGCATGGTGGCCTCTTTAAGTCCGCTACCCGTAATTGGTGTTCCCGTAAAATCGCGTAATTCTATTGATGGCTGGGATTCAATTTTAAGTATTTTGCAAATGCCTGCGGGGGTTCCCGTGGCTACCGTTGCACTAGATGGCGCTAAAAATGCCGGCATATTAGCTGCGCAAATAATAGGGGTGCATAGCAAAGAGGTGCAACACAATATAATAACCTACAAAAAAAACCTAGGCAACAAAGTAATAGAAAGCGCTAAATCACTGAATCAGTAATATTTACGCCCTTGTTTTTTCAGGTTATCTTTTACTTACATTTATATTCTTTTTAAAACAAATAATTGATATGAAAAAACTATTACTTACCCTCTTAGTATGCTCTAGCTTATTAATAAAAGCACAAATGGGCACTTCTCTAAAAACCGAAGGTCCAACGGTTGAAACTGCGGATGATTTGAAAATCGCATACATTCAAAAGAATTCAGGTTCTAATGGTTCTGAAGCCGTTCTATGGTCGCAAGATTTTGCAAATGGTATTCCGGCAAATTGGGAGAATTTCTGCAAAACTTCGGGAGGTATATTGTTACCAAACGGTAGTTGGGAATATCGCGGAACAACAACATTACCAGATAACACCACAGGTTCTAGAGGTGGATCAGCGGGTGCTGGTACGCCCTTGCAATCTATTACCGCCAGCAATGGTTATGTAATTTTTGATGGCGACTATTTAGATGATGGAGGTATTTCAGCAAACGCTGGAATGGGCATCGCTCCTGCTCCTCACGTTGGTATATTAATTACGGATACAATAGATTTAACGGGGCATCCATTTGTGGAAATTAAATTTAATGCCTCAGTAAGAAGGTTAGACTCAGATTTTTTATTAGCTGTGAGCACAGATGGCGGTGTTACCTATAAAGACACCATCAACTTATACCCAAATCTTTCTGCAAATACTACAATTCCAAGAAATGCCGAACTTTCTGTAAACTTATCCCAATCAATTGGTAATGAAGCCTTGGTACGTATTGCTTTTATATATGATGGTAATAACCGTGGTTCTTATTACTGGATGATGGATGATATCGAAATTCGTGATTTACCAAAAAACGAATTACGCTTTACCTCATCAGGCAGTGCTCCCGTGCATGATATGATTTTTGACCCAGGTGGTGCACCGCATCCTAAGCAGGGGCATATTTCCTTAAATCAAGTAGTACCTGTAAATTTTGATAGTAACATTCTAAATCACGGTTCTCAAACACAAACCAATGTTACCTTAAAGGTTGAAATTTACGATTCTACCAATACGCTGGTAAACACCTTAATTTCTAGCCCTCCGGTAGCCTCAATGGCTAATGCTGATACGGTAGATTTCAGTAGTTTTTTCACACCTAATTGGACTCCAACAGTGGCTAATGCCTACACCATAGTGTACACCTTACAGTCTGATTCAATTACTACCACGGCTCCACGCGATAGCTTTAACTTTTTTGTAACTGCTGAACCAAGTAAAGGTTACGCAGCTGGTGAAAGTAACAGCCATGACTACAGTGTTTTTAGCAACAGTTTTGGAACCAACGCATTAGGCTCTGATGGTGGAGGAATGGCTGTGCAATTAAATTTATCTAATCCAAATTCTGCCAACGGTAAAGTTGGTATTACCGGCTTTGAATTACGCTATTCCACATTAACGGTAGATGGAGGCGATATTCAATTTGAAGTGTATGATACGGCAGGTTTTGTTTTCACTACTGGTTTTGGAGCACCGGCATTAGTGTCTCAGCAATTTACCGTAGCTCCTGGTAGTTCAGGAAACCTAATTCGATATGACCTAACTAACGGAACCGGAAATCCGATACTTTTAGATGCAGACCAATACTTTTTTGCTGTGTATATGTTTTCTAATAACAATGCCAACGAAATACGCTTAGCCAACGATGCAAGCTTTTCCTCACCGTTAGGCAGCCATGCAGCCATGTATAATGTAGGTGATAGCCGTTGGTTTTCCGGCTTCTCAAATTCAACAACTTTTAATGCACCGTGGATTAGAGTTATCACTAAGGCTACAACTATCGGGCTAGACGAAAATCCTTTTCAACAGCTTACGCTTTTCCCTAATCCGGCTAAAGAGCAAGTTAATTATGAGCTAAGTGAAGGAGGAAAATACACGTTGGAATTAACCGATGTTACCGGTAAAACCATAATGAGCAAAAGTTTTGTAAGCAACGGAAACCAGAAGCACAGTTTAGATTTAACTGGCTTAAGCAAAGGATTATATACCATTAAAGTGTATAATGCTAATACTGTTTTCTCTAATAAATTAGTAGTAGAATAAGTTAAGCAAGCGTTTAAATTTTAAAAAAGCCGCCACACAAATTTGTGAGGCGGCTTTTCTTTTTTAAAACGAGGGCATACTAATGCCGCGTAAATTTCGGTAAGTTTCTAGAGCATAGTTATCGGTCATGGCCGAAATGTGATCTAAAATACACATTACCTTTTGGTAATCACTATCCTGCTCATTAAAACGATGCTGATATGGCAAGAGCATTAAAATCTTCTTGTGCCGCCCTTGTCGGTTATCTATTGTTGTAAGTGCTGCTTCTACAAAATCTTGCACTAAACCACTCATAATTTTAAAACCTGCCAATTCTATTTTAAGTACACTTTGATAGCCGTAAATTTTATCAACTGAAACGGAGCCAATATTAGCCAATACCTCTTTTAAAGGTGCAAAATGTTTAATCAAAGAACCTTCAAACGTGCCTGCCAATATTTTATCGGCATTTTCTTGAAAAGCTAATGCGCAACTTTCTGTTAAATAATTGATGGATTTTGCGCGTAAGTAAGCTACAGCCTCATTAGGATCTGCTTTAAGCTGTGTTAGGTTTTTCGCAATCCTATCCATATTCTCACCTTGGCGTAATTGAATTACTTCCAACAATATTTTTTCCACTTCCGCATAGCTCAAAATACCCAACCTATGTGCATCTTCAAAGTCAATAATAGAATAGCAAATATCATCAGCGGCTTCTACCAAATACACAAAAGGATGTCGGAAAAACCCACCAATACTATTAACATCCGGCAATAAGCCTAATTTTTGAGCAAGCGTATTAAATGTTTGTTGCTCACTTTGAAAGTAGCCATATTTACTCAAATGTTTAGCTCCGCCTTTTACCGTAGCCTTACTAGCACAAGGGTATTTTAATATGGAGGCAAGTGTAGTGTACGTTAACCTATAGCCGCCCTTTAAGCGACCATTAAATTGATTTGTAAGAATGCGCAAGGCATTTGCATTTCCTTCAAAACGTATTAAATCTTCCCATTCAGCTGCCGAAAAACGTTTTTTAAAAGTGGTATCCTTTTGCTTATCAATAAAATATTTTGAGATAGCCTCTTCACCGCTATGGCCAAAAGCAGGGTTACCTAAATCATGCGCTAGGCAAGCGGCAGAAATTACATGTTTTAACTGGTTGTTGTAAAAATCAACCGCCACGGCATCGTGCTTTACCAACGTATGATTGGCTAAAAACTCGCCCACCATGGTTCCTAAAGATCGTCCTACGCTGGTAACTTCTAAAGAATGCGTAAGCCGATTGTGCACAAAAATGGATTCCGGCAAGGGAAAAACCTGCGTTTTATCTTGTAAACGTCTAAAGGCCGAAGAGAAAATTATTCTATCGTAATCGCGCTCAAAAGCAGAGCGCACGCTCACTTCCTGATTTTCTAATCCAAATCTTTCATTGGTAAAACAACTTGTCCATTTCATGTAGCAAGATTACGGCTTAGTAAACTTTCAAAAAAAAAATAGTTTCGACCAAACCATTAGGAATTTTCCTACGTTATTACTCAAAACAGATATATAATGAATGAATTAAGAGTTTTAAAAGCGTTTGGGGAAATTGCAGCTTACAGCCTTGTTTGGTTAATTTTAATTACTGCTTTTTTACAGATTTTGTGATTTACCATTTACGTGCGTTTCAATAATAAATTGAAGATTGTTATACATTAACGGCTTAGTAATAAAGCCTTTAACAACCTGAAAATCATTGGCTCTTTGTTGATCTTCTTTGCCTAAAGAATTACTCATTGCAAAAATCACCATTTTTTTATGAGAATATTTGTTGCTGTATAATTCTAGGAAGGTAAACCCATCCATTACCGGCATATATAAATCTAACAAAAGCACATCAGGAAAATCTGCTCCTTCACCTTCCAACTCATTTAAATGATTTATTGCTTGTTCCCCATCGGCAAACATTTCAATTTTTGCATCGGAATAATTTCTCTTTATGATGTTTTTGAGTACAAAACTGTTTACTTGATCATTATCCACAATCATTAGCGTAAGTGCCATTGTTTAAGTAGTTTTGGTTTTAGATGGTGCTATTCCAAACTTTTCTTTATATGCTTTTCCGAAGTAACTCATACTCTTAAAACCTAAAGCGTAGCTCACCTCAAAAATACTTCGCTCGGTAGTTTCAATCATGTGTTTCGCTTTATTTAATCTAAAGTCGTTTAGATATTTTATGGGCGTCATGCCGGTAAGCTTTTTAATATCACGCTCTAATTTAGAGGGTGTAATGTTCATTAATTCAGCTATTTCCGGAATACTGAAATTTCTAAATCTGAAGTGGTTTACTAGCAAAGCCTCCATGTGGCTAAGCATAGGGTCTTTCACGCCAAACTCGTGGTCAATAGGTGCAGATTTATCGTAAATCTGACGTAAGTTTTCTCTTGAGCGTAGCAAATTTTTTATTCTTGATAAAAGCACATCAAACTTAAATGGCTTTACAATGTAATCGTCAGCGCCATAATTATAGCCCTCAATCTTTTTTTCATCTTCACCCAAAGCGGTAAGCAAAATAATAGGGATGTGCTTGGTTCTGTCATTCTCTTTTAATTCTTCTACCAAATCATATCCGCTGGCTACGGGCATCATAATATCGCTAATTATTAAATCAGGTTTGTGCAGCTTAGCCTTGTCAATACCTTCTCGTCCGTCTTTGGCTTCGCTAACTTCAAAATGGTCTTCTAGTAAAGTGCACATGGAGGCTAATAACTTCTCATTGTCTTCTACTATTAGAATTTTCTTTTTCATGTTTCTACTGTTTAGTTGGTAATGTTACTGTAAATGTTGATCCTTTTTTTTCTTCGCTTATAAATGTAATAGTGCCTTCATGTTTTTTTACAAACTCTTTAACTATGGAGAGGCCTACGCCTGTACCCGCAATATTTACGGCATTGCTTGCTCTAAAAAATGATGTAAATATGGTAGCTTGTTCTTTTTCAGGAATTCCTATTCCTTTATCTATTACCCCCACCGTTAAATGGCCGTCAAACTTTTTAAGCTTAACCACCACTCTTGAATTTTTGTTGCTGTATTTGCAAGCGTTAGATAATAAATTGCCAAATACATATCGTATTAAGGAGTAATCTGCAGTAATAATTATTGGATTATTCTTTGGCTCAAAATCTAATTTCACCTTAATATCAGGAAACGCTTTGGCTACATCGTGCTCAATTATTTCTGTTAAAAGTTGCACCATATCCACATCAGTAGGAAAAAAAGGCGTTTCGTTGGTGGCCAGTTTTTTTAATTGAAGCATATCGGCAATCATGCTATTCAATTTGTCAATTTCCTCTTCCATGCTACCCAGCGCAATTTTTAAAAGCTTTTCACTGCTCTTTACCTTTAGCATTTCAATATTTGCTTGTATTACAGCTAAGGGTGTTTTAAACTCGTGGCTGGCTACTGAATATAAATTGCTTTTAAAAGCAGATATTTCCTGCTCGTTGCTTAAAGCTTCCATTAAATCTTCGGTAAGGTGCACACTTTCGGTAATATCGCGTGTACTACTTAAAATATTTACTTCTTTAATGTGTGGCTTACTAATGCTTGTAAAGGTGGTTTCAAGCCAACGCAATCTTCCGTCAGCGTGCCTTACTTGATAGCGAATACGTGCACCGGGATTGTCAAAAAAACGCTTGAGCGTTTCAAAATCCATTTCCGTTAAAAAATCTTCGCTTAAATAATCTGTTAATCTCCTGCCAACTATATTTTTGGCATGGTACCCTAATATTGTTTTTGCACTTGGCGTGGCGTAGCGTATTGTATTAGAGGTATCATGCAGGCACACCAAATCTGTGGTGTTATCGGCTATCAACTCATAAAGATGCATACTTGCAACCATATTTAAGAAACTTCTAATTGACTACTAACAAGTATTTAATAACTATAAAGTGTTGAAAAACGGCTATTTACTAGTTTGTGAAAGGTAATACTTTTAATCAATCCAAAACAAAAAAACCGCCACACATTGTCTGCGTGGCGGCTAAGTTATCTAACTTTTTCTACAAATTAATATCTGTAATATTCTGGTTTAAAAGGCCCTTTTTGCTCTACGCCAATGTAATCAGCTTGGTCTTTACTTAAAGTTTCTAATTCAACCCCAATTTTAGCAAGATGCAGTTCCGCAACTTTTTCATCTAAGTGCTTTGGTAACGTAAATACAACATTGTCATACTTGTCGCTATTCTTCCAAAGTTCAATTTGCGCTAATACCTGATTGGTAAATGAGTTACTCATTACAAAACTTGGGTGCCCCGTAGCGCAGCCTAAATTTACCAATCTACCTTCTGCTAAAAGAATAATATCTTTTCCGTTAATAGTATATTTATCTACTTGTGGTTTAATTTCTACATGCGTACTACCGTGATTTGTTTTTAACCAAGCCACATCAATTTCATTGTCAAAATGACCAATGTTACAAACAATCGCTTTGTCTTTCATTGCCTCAAAATGACGACCTACTAAAATATCTTTGTTTCCGGTGGCGGTTACAATAATATCAGCTTCTTTTACGGCATTGTCCATTTTCTTAACCGCATATCCATCCATAGCAGCTTGCAACGCACAAATAGGGTCAATTTCAGTAACAATTACACGAGCTCCGGCACCTCTTAAAGAAGCAGCAGTTCCCTTACCAACATCTCCATAACCACCCACTACGGCTACTTTACCGGCAATCATTACATCGGTAGCTCTACGTATAGCATCTACTGCAGATTCTTTACAACCGTATTTATTGTCAAACTTAGATTTGGTAACCGAATCATTTACGTTGATAGCCGGCATAGGTAATGTACCTTTTTTCATGCGCTCATACAAGCGATGCACTCCGGTAGTTGTTTCTTCAGAAAGACCTCTAATACCTTTAGCCATTTCCGGATAACGATCTAATACCAAATTGGTTAAATCACCGCCATCATCTAAAATCATGTTTAACGGCTCACGCTTTTCACCAAAAAACAAGGTTTGCTCAATACACCAATCAAACTCTTCTTCGGTTAAACCTTTCCATGCGTAAACCGGAATACCTGCGGCTGCAATTGCTGCGGCAGCATGATCTTGCGTTGAAAAAATATTGCAAGAAGACCAAGTAACATCTGCACCTAGCGCGGTTAGCGTTTCTATTAATACGGCCGTTTGAATAGTCATGTGTAAACAGCCCGCAATACGTGCTCCCTTTAAGGGTTGCTCTGCCCCATACTCTTCTCTTAACGCCATTAAGCCCGGCATTTCGGCCTCGGCTAGTTCCATTTCTTTTCTTCCATAATCAGCCAAAGCTATATCCTTAACTTTGTACGGAATGTATTGCTGCACTGCTGTACTCATAAAATTCTTTTAAGATTTAATTACAAAGATACCGCACGAGCCTCGGAATCAAAAGTTTTAATATAAGTTATGCCACTGTTTACACAGATAAAAGTTAACAACCATATACATGTAGTAGTCTGGCAAATTAGCGAGCCGCTGCAAGCCTTAGAAAATCAAATAGTTTGGAAAACCTCCGATCAAACTAAATATGCTATCATACATCATGAAGAAAAAAAGCGTGAATTTTTAGCTTTACGCTGTTGTTTGAAACACTTTTTAGGTACAAACCCTGCAGTTTTTTATGAACCTAGTGGTAAGCCATATCTTAAAAACAATTGGAATATTTCTTTTAGCCACACTACTGGATATGCAGCCGTAGCTTTTAGTGAAAATTTAAACGTAGGTGTAGATCTTGAGCATCCTAGAAAAAACATAGAACGCATTAGCGCAAAATTTTTAAGAAAGGAAGAACTTGCCGTGATTGAAGCACAAAATAATATAGAGCATTTACTTTTTATGTGGGGAATTAAGGAATGTGTGGTGAAGATTACCGGAAATAAAAAGTTAAGCTTTAAAAATAATATACGCATTGCTCCTTTTTCTTATACTCCAAATGGTTGCACCAGTGCCTTGCTAAACAGTGATAACGCCTATTTAAATCACACCTTCTATTTTAAGAAATACGACAATTTATTTCTCACCTTTGGCTGGCAACAAAGCCTGTAATATTTTGCTTTCATTAAAGATGTATTTTTTAGGTTTGCATTTTAATTAGCTGCATGAGCAATGTCCTACAAAAAATAACCCAAGCACGCGCGGAAAACCGCAAGCTTTTGGCTGTACTAATAGACCCAGACACCCCTACTGACGGGCAATTGGAAGTAATAGTAGAGCAAATAAATGCTGCCAAGGCTGATCTTATTTTTGTGGGTGGAAGTTTGCTGGTTAAGGATGCTCTAGACAACTGTATTGAAAAGATTAAGGCGAAAACAAATATTCCCACCATCCTTTTTCCGGGTAGTGTGCTTCAAATTTCTGAGAAAGCAGATGCTATTTTATTCCTTTCTTTAATTTCTGGCAGAAACCCTGATCTTTTAATAGGTAGCCAAGTAATAGCTGCTCCCTATATAAAGCAAAGCGGTTTAGAAGTATTGCCAACCGGCTATATGCTTATTGATAGTGGCAGACCAACTACTGCAAGTTATATGAGCGGTACAAATCCTATTCCTCATAATAAGAGTGAGATTGCAGCTTGCACGGCTATGGCCGGTGAAATGCTGGGCTTAGGTTTAATTTATATGGATGGCGGCAGTGGTGCGTATAAATCTATAGACCCTAACATGGTAGCAGCGGTAAGAAAACATGTGCAGGCACCTATAATAATTGGTGGTGGTATAAAAGATGCACAAACAGCCAAAGAAATTTGTGATGCCGGTGCCGATGTAATTGTAGTTGGCAACGCCACAGAACACAACCCACTTATAATAAGTCAAATAGCTAAGGCTATTCATTAAAGTATGAACATTTCTGTTGAAATATCTATGTATCCACTTACTCCGGAATACATAGAACCCATTGATAATTTTTTAAGCGAATTGCATCAAACCAAAGGCTTAAAAGTGATAACCAACAACATGAGCACGCAGGTTTTTGGTGAAGCAACTTTAGTGATGCACACCTTGCAAAAAGCAATACTTGGTGTTTATACAAATACGGAAGTAACTCAATGTCCGTTTGTTGTAAAGTTTTTAAAAGAGGATGTTTCTGATAAAACTATAAAAAATTATTCTTGAAATACCGGTTACTGGCATTAGAAATATTTTCCGTAATAAGTGGTTTAGCTTACACGCTTTTAATTATAGAAGGTAGTATTTGGTGCTGGTTGTTTGGCTTTTTAAGTGGTATTGGCTTTCTTATCCTCTGCGCCATTAAAAGACTTTTTGCTGAAAGTGCCCTTCAGATTTTTTACGTAGCCACGGCTATTTTAGGCTATTTAAATTGGGGAGAAACAAATGGCATCGTGCAAAACTCGTTACCTGCAATCTATCACGTAGGCATTATTGCAGCTGCAGCCGGACTAACCTTCACCACCGGATTTTTACTAAAAAACCTTACTAATGCCGCTACCCCATTGGTAGATTCCTTTACCACCATCTTTAGCATTTTTGCTACGCTTTTAATGATTTATTTAATTCCCGAAAATTGGCTGTATTGGATAGTGATTGACGCGGTTTCTATTTATTTATATGCTAAACGCGGACTTTATATTACTACCGGCCTATTTGTGCTTTATACGGCTATGGCCATTTATGGAACAGTTCAATGGCTGCGTTAAAAAAAATAGTAATTACCGGCCCTGAAAGCACAGGGAAATCTGCCTTATGCCGAGCTTTAGCCCAGCATTTTGGTTACACTTGGATACCCGAATATGCTAGGATTTATTTAGAAAAGCATGGCACAAAATATGACTATGATTTACTCTTAAAGCTTGCAAAAAAACATCAAGCTTTTCAGCAGATGCACTTAAAAACGGCTACTAAACTTGTGTTTTTAGATACGGACTTGATTAATTACAAAGTATGGAGCCAGCAAGTTTTTGGTAAAACCAACCCCTGGATAGCTCAAGAAGCAGATAAGGAAACAGACCATATTTACTTGCTTACTTTCCCTGATTTGCCTTGGGAAGAGGATTCTTTAAGAGAAAACCCTACTAACCGAGAGGAACTGTTTGAATTGCATTTAGCAGAAGTGAAACAGAAAAACCAACCGTTTGCTATAATTTCCGGCATTGGCCAAGCTCGAATAAATAATGCCATACGAGCGATTGAAGCATGGGATTTAGTGTAATTACCCATAAGCATAGGCACGTATTTTACTAAAAATAACCTTATAGAGCTAAGCCCTGCACAGGATGACCACCCAAGTACTATGCTACACAGAATAAACGATTAATGCTTATTTGCGTGGCAAAAAGGCATTTGTAAAAAACGCTTCCGCTTCAATACCCTTTACCTTTTCATAGTCCAGCAATTTATTTTCTTTCATCCAAGCTAAATAATCAGTCCATTTGCTCAAGTCCATTTTTCCCCAAGGCACAGCGTCATTAAAATAGGCAGGGTTTATTATAGCTTGCGCTTGTTTTATAAAAAGTGTATCGTCAAAATTTTGGTGCTCTATAAAATCAAATACCTTCCCAAGACTTTCATTTGGGTTTGCTACCATTGCTGCGTAGCCTTTTTTTGTCGCCTTTAAAAAGCGTTTTACCGCAGCTTCCTTTTCGGGAGATAATTCTTTTTGCGTCATTATTACCGAAGAATATCCGTAAGGCACACCGTAATCGGTAGGTTTAAAAGCCCGAGTAGCCACACCATTTTTATTAGCAAGCGCAGCTTCCCAATGCATAAATACCCAAGCAAAATCACCAGTATTATTTTCAAAACCTTTCCATACCGCCAACCTGCCCGGGTGCTCCACTTTAAATTCAGGATTGCCGCCATCAAAGCGCATCATACTTTTTAAAATTTCATTCTCCAAAGGTGTTTCATAACCGAGATACGTTTTTCCCTCAAAATCAGCGGGGCGTTTTATGGTACTCGTTTCCTTTACCACAAAAGCGCTCATATCCTGCTGCAAAAGTGTAGCAACGGCCTGCGCCTTTGGTTTTTTAGTAACCGAATCTATGGCATAGTGAAATAAATGTTCAGAAGGGCCAACCGACATATCCACTTCTCCGGCCAATAATTTCTTCAACGGTTTTACGGTATAATTGTCAACCTCCGGTGTAAACCATTTTACATAAATACCCTCATTCTCATAAAAGCCTTTGGCTTGTGCATAAAAAATACCGGAGTGCAACACATTTGGTCGCCAATCTAAAGCTATGGTTAATGTATCCATAGAAGTTTCTTCGGTTTCTTTCTGCACCATTTCAGGTTCATTCGCATTGTTGCAACTAAAAATACTCAATAAAATTCCGAAGCCTAAAAAGTTAAAATTCTTCATACTGAAATAGTTAAAATCTTAAAAATAAAGTAGCATAAACGTGCGCAGGGGCCTGCACATAATAAGCCGGTTGAAGTCCATCAGAACCCACCGCTCCTGATGTGTAATAAAGCTGATTGGTAATGTTATTTACTTGCACACTTAAAACGTGTTCTTTATAAAAATTCCAATTTACTGCGCTATTAAAAACCAAAGATTGCGGAATCGTTAGGCGTTCATTATTAGTAATTTCCAAGTAAGATTTACTTAAAAATCTCCCGCTAAGGGAAAAGGATACTTTAGGAATAGGTGCGTAGCGTAACGTGCCCATTAAGTCAAATTCAGGACTTAAAATTGGGGTAATGTTGGTGAACGTTATGTTTGAATCTGCCGGTGAATAAGCACTGATTTTAGCATTTAGATAGGTGGCCTGAGCGTCAAAAGCTACATTTTTCAATATATTATACGTACCAACCAACTCCACTCCTGCTCGGTAACTACTTTGCTGATTTACTCTTATTTGTGCAAAATTTTCAGGAACAAAGGCACCAATAGGCGCAATTTCATTTTCAAATTGCATGTAAAATCCGTTCACCGTAAGGTTAAATTTCTTTTTGTTTAAGCGATATCCAAGTTCTAAGTCATTTACGTATTCAGCCTTCACACTATTTACATCTTGCACTTTGGCAATGTTAAAATCGTTTATCTGAAAAGCACTTAATACATCTACACGTGTTGGTTCCCTGCCACTTCTTCCAGCCGAAACATATACTTGATTACTAGGATTTAATTGATAGGTAGCACCCACTTTTGGGTTTATGAAAACATATTGCCTTACGGGGATATTTGGCGTGGTGCTCAAATTATCGGGGTCAGCATTAAAAGCAAGATTTACCAATCTAAACTGCACATCGCCAAAAAGTGCTAAACGGCCAATTTTATGTTCAATTTTAGCGAAAGCTGCTAATTCATTTTTCTCTGAACTGTCTTCATAATATGGAGATTCGCGCAGGGGAATTATGTATTCAATATTACGCCTTTGAAACGTATAGGCATGAACACCAGTATTTAAAACGGTTTTATTATTATTGAAGTCATACCGTAAATTACTCATTGCACCCACGTGATTGTTGTAAAGCGGGAAGTTAATCTGAGTAAAACCTGTTGTTACGTTTGTAGTATCAATAAAACCTGCCGGAAAATCACCACCTGCACCTCCATTATATAGCGTACTCGTAAGAGCCAAGCGGTTGTTAAACTTATACGTATGCTGCAGCTGCAGCAGATATTGCCCAAAATTATCCACGTCATTAGCAGATACATAATTTGTTCTAGGATCATTGGCCACGTCAGTAGAATCAATAGCCAAATAAGCCAAACCATTTTGTGATCTACCTGCAAATGCGGTAAATTTTAAAACATTTTTTTTGCCGAAATAACCGCCAGATAAAAAAATTGAATTAGCCCTTGTTCCGGTGTTATACTTGTAACCGTTTGATTGTAAATAATTATATTTTACGTAGAAGGCCGTTCTGTTTTCAAGCAGTCCTGTGTTTACCTCAGCACTAGTTCTTGCGGTGCCAAAGGAGCCACCAGTAAACTGTAATTCAGCGGAAGGCTTTTGTTGCAAAAGGGAAATACTCTCAAAATCAATAGAACCGGCATAAGAGGCAACACCGTTTGTACTGGTACCTACACCACGCTGAATTTGAACGGATTGCACACTATTTCCAAAATCTACAAAGTTGGAGAAAAACACGCCTTGATCAATCATGTCATTTAACGGAACACCGTTTAAGGTAATGTTTATACGGGTTTGATCTATTCCGCGCAAGCGCATTTGGCCGTAATTGCTTAAACCCGTACCCGACTCGGAATACGAGATAATGGACGGTGAAAGACGCTCTAATAAAAAAGCTCCATCCTGACCAAAGTATATTTTTTCAATTTCCTTTCGCTGAATGGTTACTTGAGAAACGGCAGCATCTTGAGCCGCTCGGGTAGAAACCACCGTAACCTCGCTTAATTCAGTACTCTTGGTGGTATCTGAAACTTGTGCTTTTATTTGATTTCCAATACATAAAGCAGCAAAAAACAAAGCGACTTTAAGAAAATGAGTATGCCTTTTCATAAAAAAAGTTTTTACAGAAAAAGCGGGGCACTTTAACTAATCCGTTAAAAATAAATTAATAGGCAAACCGAAGTTTGCAAATATCCCTACGCCAGCATTATCTGGATCAGGTTTGGTTTTTCAAAAGAAGAAAAACCTGGGTATAATCTCAGCCTTTGCATAAAACAAAAGCACCCCGTGAGAAGCCGCGAAAGTAATCTTGATAGCCAATAGAAAACAAATAAAGTTTTAGTTTTTACGAAATAACAATTAATACACTCTTGTGACTTTATGTACTCATTAATTACGCGCCAGAAACTTACCTTCAAAAACAGGTTTAGCTATTTTAACCATTAAAAAATTTTGGGAAAACGGAGCGTTATAATCTGCAAATTAAATTACTTCAGCTTCTCATTTTCATGATGCCTATCGTGATCACGCTTGGCTTTAATCTCCATTTTCTTGTCAAAAGCAGCTTGTAAATCGGTGTTGGTTTGGTTGGCAAGGCACAACACCACAAAAAGTACATCGGCTAATTCTTCGCCTAAATCTTTGGTTTTATCGCTTTCCTTCTCGCTTTGTTCTCCATACCTGCGGGCTATAATACGCGCTACCTCACCCACTTCCTCCGTAAGTTGTGCCATATTGGTAAGCTCATTAAAATAGCGAACGCCATGATTTTTTATCCAATAGTCAACTTCGGTTTGAAGCGATTTTATACTGCTGTTCATCTGCTTAAAAATTTTATGGTTTTCACTTAAGTAAAAGTAGCACCCTACTTATCTTCAAATGCGGTAATATCAACGCCTATTTTTAAACCACCGGTAATGGTTGGTCTAAAGCTAATGCCCCTACCATCGCTTAACAATGCTATACCCGGAGCGATGAAAATATCCGTAAAAAAATACTTTCCGTAATACACTTGAAAGCCTCCACCGCCTCCCACAATTAAAGAACCTGCCGCTGGATTTACTTGAGATTGGTAGGTGTAACCACCTCCGTGCACGTAAAATCCTTCGGCTCGTTTACTGTCGTTTAAAAACGCAAATTTTGGTGTTTTAAAGTAATAGCGATACTGTGCATACACATAAAATAACGGCACATAGCTGTCGTTGCTATCTTTTTCTGCTAGCGAACCTACACCCAAAACAAACGTAGAGCCTTTGTTACTAGCCGTTTCCAAACATATTTCTGGTGTAAATAAAGATACTTTTAAGGAGGCTTTTGGAAACCGGTAGTAGTACTTATCATCTTGAGCTTGTGCATGACAAACTCCAAAAAGGAAAAAAAGGAAAAAAAGCTGTTTCACAGTCTATTCTTTGAATCATACCATAACGTAAACGGCCCGCTATTTATTAAACTTACCTGCATATTGGCGCCAAACGCTCCGGTTTTAACTCTAGCAATGCACATTTTTTCCATTTCTTGCACAAAATAAATATATAGTTCTTCCGCCTTTTCAGGATTTGCAGCGTTAATAAAAGATGGTCTGTTACCTTTCTTAATACTCGCATGTAAGGTAAACTGGCTTACCACCAAAATTTCTCCCGTTACCTCTTGCAAAGAAAAGTTCACTTTACCTTCTGTATCTTCAAAAATTCTAGCATTAATTATTTTTCTTACCAACCAATCCGCATCCTGTTTTTCATCGGCCTCTTCCACGCCTAAAAAAAGAAGTAAACCCTTTTTAATAGAAGCAATAGAGCGTTCTTGTACTTCCACAGATGCTTTTGAAACACGTTGCAATAAAACCCGCACTGTTTAATTAGTTCCTTTTATCGCTTGCGCACGCATTTCTAATTTACGCTCGGCAGAAACATCATCTCGGTTGGGAATTAACATCTTTTCAAATTCTCCATACATGGGGTTTGGCAACAGCACAAAATGATTGTAAATTGAATCAGCCAATTGATAATTAGCCTGATCCATTCCTGCTTCAAAATTTAAGGCGTAACCTTCACTGTCAAAATCACTAAACTGATCGCCAACGGTTAATATAATTTTAAAACTACCCTCTATTATTTTTTTACGATCTGTTTTACTGCTGTTATCCATTTTAAGCATAATATGTCCCGGATCTAAAAATGGCAGTTCATGCATCTGTAAATTTTGCATGGTGGGTTCTAAATCTTCCATACTTCTGTTACTTACATAAAACACCTCTACGCCTGCTTGCGCCACTTTAGTTAAAAAATCTCTTGATCCGGGCAATAAATCAGCTTTGGCTTTATTTACCCATTGCTGCCACGTTTCTGGTGTAAACGACATCTGATTTTTTATTAAATAACCTTCATAAGGACTATTATCTAATATGGTTTCATCAATATCTACCACCACCGCAAGTCGCTTTTTTGACTTACTATATTTCTGGGCGTTTTGCTTAACTAATTGCTCTGCTCGCTTAAAAGCCATTGCATAAATCATTTTACGCTCCACGCTATTTTGATACCATAATACGCTTTGCACTAATTGATTAGACAACTGTTCACTAGTATTAGCCGGTGGGGTTTCCACCACTTGCTGTTTAGGAGCACAGGCAAAAGCAACTACCATTACTGCAGCTAAAGCCACCATTTTATTCCGCGTAAGCATCGGTACGGTATTGTGTTTCATCTTCATCATTTTTTATAAAACTTATATAACTTTCATATCTGGTATAGGCTAATTCATTTGCTTCAACCGCGACTTTTACGGCACAGCCGGGTTCTTCTAAATGCAAGCAATTATGGTATTTACAATTTTGCTTTAAAGCAAAAATTTCAGGAAAATAATCACCAATTTCAGAAGGTTCCATATCAAATAATCCAAACCCTTTAATGCCGGGTGAATCAATTATTTCACCTCCAAAACTTAAATCAAACATTTCTGCAAAAGTAGTGGTGTGCTGCCCTTGCTGATGGCTATCACTAATCTTTTTTGTATTCAAATCTAAAGTTGGCTCCACCTTGTTCACCAAGGTAGATTTACCCACACCACTATGGCCACTTAATAAACTTCTTTTGTTTTGCAACAAACTTTTAAAATCCTCTAAACCAATATTTTCGGTAGCCGAAACGTGTAGTACTTCATAGCCGGCAGTTTGATATACCGCTGTAAAAAAAGCTAAATCAGCCATGGTTTCGTCTGAGTATAAATCCACCTTATTAAAAACCACCGCTGCGGGTATGTCGTAAGCCTCGGCTGTAGCCAAAAACCTATCAATAAAGCGCGGAAATGTTTTAGGAAAATCTAAAGTAGCAATCAGCACCGCTAAATCTAAATTAGCACCAATAATATGTGTGCGCTTACTAAGGTTTACAGATTTGCGCACCATATAATTTGCACGCGGTTTTATGGCGCTTATTACCCCTTCTCCTTCCACATTTGGGTCCTCCTCAAAGGTAACTGCATCGCCTACCGAAACAGGATTAGTACTGGTAATTCCACTTATACGCAGCTTGCCTTTTACGCGGCACGCGTATATAGTACCATCTTGGGTTTTTACTCGATACCAACTTCCTGTAGATTTAATAACCGTACCCTGCATAGCTGCAAAAATATCGGTAAATGTTTGGATTGAGCTGTTTCCATTTAGAATATTTGAAACTACCGTTGCTTGGTATTAAAATATCGGCTAAAAATCGGGTCGTCTTAATTTGAGCTATTCCATACAGGTTTAAGGTAATTTTACTAATGAAGATTTATCCGCCAGAAGTACGCTAAATTAACCTACTTTACCTTTTAAAACGCTCCTTTTGGTAATGTGGAAATTTTGGTAAGCTCAATTTTCTACTCCTTACCATTCTTTAGTCCTTACTCCTGAAGTCCTACTCACTTTCTACTAAAAGCTTATATCCCACACCCCGCACGTTTATAATTTTTACGTTTTTATCTAGTTCTAGCTTTTTTCTTAGTTTAGAGATAAACACGTCCAACGTTCTACCTACGTACGCGCCTTCATCGCCCCATACTTCCTGTAAAATATAGTCGCGTGCCAACGTTTTGTTTACCGATGTATGTAAAAGCAACAGTAAATCAGCTTCCTTGCCAGATAGTTCTGTTTCTGACTCTGGTAACTTCAACTTCATGCTTGCATGATTGAAAAGATAAATGCCTATGGACAAGTAATTTTGAGGCAAAACTTCGGCATCTGTTTTTCTATGCGCGTACTTTCTCCAAAAAATAAAAAATAGAAACACCAGCAGAACACTCACTAAAACATAAAAAATAAGATAAGATGGTTTTTTGGTATTTGAAGTGCTAGATTCTGTTTGCACAATAGCTTCATTAGAGGCTAAAGAAGTAAAATAAAGTACATAACAGCCTTGGGGTTGTAGGCGCCCAGAGCAGGAAACAATAGCATCAGAAAATTTATTTTTATTTACACTGTAGCTATACATTACTGTATCAGTGCCGCATTTTTTCACTTCTACCAAGTAGCTGTTAGGTAGCTCAGTAGTTTTTACAACTTTGTCAAAAATGGAAACCAGCCAATCAGGATTAAAGCTAAACTCTTTTTCAAAAGTGATTTTATACACTCCGCCAAGCTCGGTAATGGGTAAAACGCGAGAAGTAGAATCTCCAGACTCTAAAAGTAATTGATGCCCCACAGCACGCAGCGCAGCTTTGCTTATAGCTGTTTCCGTTTCAGGATACGGTTGTGCATCTGCCGAAAGGCTAAGCATTATTGCAAAAAGCACCACTAAATATTTTGATAAATACATGCTGCAAATCTATTTCAATAACTTTCGTAAAACCTTATTTTACAAGGTGTTTTACGTTAATTTACATTGTTTAACGCTTGTAGCAGTCCAATACATCTACATTCGTTGCTGTAGAACTAAAAATATAACTCATGGGAAAATTTATCGCGATTTTAAACAGTGCCCTTCTGTTGGTTACATTAAACGGTGCCACGCAATGTGGTGGTAATAATGCAGTTGATTTAGAATATGAAGAAAATGCCACGGGGAAATTTATGGCTCAGCCTTACGTATATCCCGATACAAGCTTTCACTTTTATAGTGCAGTAACGGTAATTTTTGAAGACAGCCGCAGTTTAATTTGGATAGGTAGTAAAAGAAATGGTGTAACGCTTTACGATGGAAAAAGCAGCTACACGAACTTTTTACAGTTAGATGGCAAAAATGAAATGGAAGTTCTAGATATTCAAGAAGATGCCTTTGGAACGATTTGGATACAAACCACCGCAAGCTTAAACAAAATTGATGGTACCGAAATCAAACGGTTTCCACTTGAAAACGGAGTTAACTCACAGGAAGAAGCAAAAATAAACTACACGATTACTGAAAATTGGGATGTTAAACCAAATGATTTATGGTTTAGAGCAGGTGCTGATGGTACTGTGGCAAGAGTAAGAAACAGCAGTATTGACCTATTGAAATTGCCTAAGCAAACGGATGAAAAAAGTTTGAATTACAATCCTAATTGGGTATTTAGCACCTTAAAAGGTAAAAACAACCATGTGTGGTTTGGCACCATTAGTTCAGGCGTACTACACTATGATGGCACAAAATTTAATCAAATAAAAATACCTGCATCAAGCGGTGTGGTGGTTAGTATTTTTAACGATCGTAATGAAAAGCTTTGGATAGGAACCAACAAAGGAGGCCTATATACGTATGAAAATAAGGTGCTTACTGATTTTGCAGCACAGCAAAATCTTAACTTAACAAACCCTGATTATTCACCCACCGGGATTTGGAATATTGAGGAGGATGCAGAAGGAAATATTTGGTTTGCCACCATGTTTAAAGGAGCGTTAATGTATAATGGAAATGAAATTAAGGTGTTTAACATGGACAATGGTTTGCCCACTAACACCTTGCAAAGCATTACTAAAGCTACCGATGGTACACTTTGGATTGGCACCTTACGTGGAGGATTAATAAAATATAATGGCAGTACTTTTATTCTTACAAACAGCAATAATTTGGACGACTGCTAAACATTAACCGCGCGACACTTCTTTTCGTTTCTTTGTAAAACACAAAAGCGGAAACCTTATATATGTCAATCAGCGTAAGCGGAATAAGTAAACTTTACGGAACTCAAAGAGCACTAAACAATGTAAGCTTTGAGATTAAGAGCGGAGAGATTGTTGGATTTTTAGGGCCCAATGGCGCGGGAAAGTCAACCATGATGAAAATTTTAACCTGCTATATTCCTCAAAGTGAAGGGACAGCAAAAATTTGTGATATAAAAGTTGATGAAGATGGACTTGCAGTAAGGCAAAAAGTTGGCTATTTACCCGAGCACAATCCACTGTATTTAGAAATGTACGTGAAAGAATATTTGCATTTTATGGGTAGTATGCACGGCAATATTAGCAAAGCTACCGTGCAAGAAATGATAGATAAAGTTGGGCTTACGCCTGAGCAACATAAAAAACTTGGTCAGTTGAGTAAAGGGTATCGCCAACGTGCAGGCTTGGCGGCAGCACTTTTACACAATCCGGAAGTTTTAATTTTAGATGAACCCACCACGGGCTTAGACCCAAATCAATTGGTGGAAATACGAAATTTGATTAAAGAGATAGGTAAGGAAAAAACGGTAATGCTTTCTACGCATATTATGCAGGAAGTGGAAGTTTTGTGCGACCGTGTAATTATTATTAATAAGGGAGAAGTAGTGGCCGACCAACCGGTGGCTTCTTTAAAAAACTTATCTAAAGAAAAACACTTTACCGTAGAGTTTGATGTACCCACCACAGCCGCTGCGCTTAAAAAAGCACTGGACGTAAAAGCAGTGAAAGATTTAGGTAATAACCGATGGGAAATAACTACTGCTACAGATTTAGATGTGCGCACTTCGGTTTTTCAGTTTGCCGTAAATGCCCAAATGGTGGTGCTAGAATTGAAGCAAAAAGAACAGAGCCTAGAGCAATATTTTCAAAAGCTAACGGAGAAAAGTAAGTAAGTTTTAGAATGTACTGCGTGGGTGAAAGTCTAAAGGTGGTGTGGTGAGTGTACTCTGCAAACCAAAAGACCCGAATTAGATTTTAACAAAATTACACGCATGTATAAATGTAAATGCACATGGGTACAATTCAAAATGCTTGATACCCTGAAAATTCCAGAGTATCAAGCATTTTTTAAATCAAATCTTTGCTAATAACCTACGGCTTGGCATTAATAAAATTACCGTTGGTAATTTTTACACCATTAGCAGTAGTAAGCGTAAAAGTACCTGAGGCACCAGCAGTTGGGTCAAAGCTACTCACATTTACTGTTCCTGTAACGCCTTCTTCTAACGCTTGTGGATTTGTAGAGAAATATTCAAATTCTGCTGTGCCGGCAAGTTTAGTAGTGTCCACAGTAAAAGTGCCTGCTGCATTTCCATAGATGTCCATTTCTACCTGCTCAAAACCGTTGGCGGTTGTATTCTCCCAAAAAATTCGGAAACGTGTATTATTGGCTACAAATAATTTAGCTGTTCCTGATTTTACTGTTCCATCATAGGTCATGCAAAAACTTGCTCCGCTTACGCAACCGGTGGTAGCTGTATTTTCGTCTTTCTTTTCGTCATCCTCTTTGCTGCAAGCAAATACTATTGCGCATATGGCAAGTGCACATAAGGTAAGTTTAATTCCGTTTTTCATATTGTTATATTTTTAGCTAAATACCGATAGGAAATGGAATGCTGAAATACGCAGAAATACGTATAATGCTAAAAAAAAATAAAAAATATACGTTTACTTCTTCCGAATAAAAATTTGAAGTGGTACACCTGTGAAGTCAAATTCTTCTCGCATTTTATTCTCTAAAAAGCGCTTATAAGGCTCTTTTACGTATTGTGGAAGATTGGCAAAAAAGGCAAATGTGGGTGTTTTGGTTGGCAGTTGCGTGCAAAATTTAATTTTTACGTACTTGCCTTTGCTGGCCGGTGGAGGAAAATTCTGAATAATTGGTAGCATAATTTCATTTAACCTAGAAGTGCTTATACGGCTCACGCGTCTATCATGCACCGCTATTGCTTCTTCAATAGCTTGGAAAATACGTTGCTTATTTAAAGCACTCATAAATATGATTGGAATATCCGTAAAAGGCTCCAATCTTTTTAAAATCACCTTTTTAAACTGGTCTGCCGTATTGGTTTCCTTCTCAATTAAATCCCACTTATTTACCAATATTACAATTCCCTTACGGTTTTTATTGGCCAAATTGAAAATCGCTAAATCTTGAGATTCTATGCCACGTACAGCATCAATTAACAACAGACAAACATCAGAATTTTCAATAGTTCTGATGGAACGCATCACAGAATAAAACTCAAGGTTTTCATGCACCTTGGTTTTTTTACGCACTCCAGCTGTATCTATCAACAAAAAATCTTTGTTGTACATGTTATAATGCGTGTGAATACTATCTCTGGTGGTTCCTGCTATATCCGTTACAATATTGCGCTCTTGATTGGTGAGTGCGTTTATAAAAGAAGACTTACCCACATTTGGGCGACCTACCACGGCAATGCACGGTAAATTTAAATCTTCAATTTCATTATCTTCTGGTAATTGCTTTACCAATTCGTCTAATAATTCGCCCGTACCACTACCGTTTATAGCCGAAATATCGTATGGATCTCCTAAACCCAAGCTATAAAACTCAGCACTCATGGTTTGGCGCATGGCATTATCTACCTTATTGGCAACCAATAAAACAGGTTTTTTAGCTTTTCTCAATAATCCAGCAACCTCTTGATCCATACCGGTAATTCCGGCTTCGGCATCTACTACAAACATTATTAAGCCCGCCTCTTCTACAGCAATTTCTACCTGCTTACGAATTTCTCCTTCAAATATATCATCGCTACCTTGTATATAACCACCGGTATCTATTACTGAAAAATCACGACCAATCCATTCAAACTGTCCGTAAATACGGTCTCGGGTTACCCCCGATACACTATCTACAATAGCATCTCGCTTTTGGGTAAGACGATTGAAGAGTGTGGATTTACCTACGTTAGGACGACCTACTATGGCTACAATATTTGGCACTTTTACTTTTTTTTGAAGGGTGCAAAAGTACATAAAGCACAGAGATACAAAGCAAAAGCCTCATCGTTTATAGATGAGGCTTTTATAAAATGCTATATAACCTGAGTTCGATTTTTATATAACTAAATATGAGCATTTAAACTATTCTAAAGCCCCCCTACCCCCGAAGGGGGAGTTTGCTGCATGTGTCGCTACTCCCCCTTCGGGGGTTGGGGGGCTCGCTTGTTGCTTTTAAGCTATTAAGCCACTAATTATCAGATTAGTTTATTTTAGTATTAATCGAACTTAGGTATATAAGAAAATACACTACCTGCGACCTTGCAAAATTTGAGGATAATTAGTAGAAAAATTTATTAAATCTACAACTGATTTTGCTCCAATCTTATTCAATAAACGCAGCTTATAGGTACTTACGGTTTTATCGCTAATCTCAAGTTCTTCAGAAATATCTTTATTAGACTTGCCGGTAGAAAGTAGTTTAAGCACTTCTATTTCTCGCTGACTCAATTTTATTGGCTTGTTTTTTCTTTTGTTGTTCATCAGATCTTCACTAAAAATCTGCTCTCCTTCAAATACTGCATTTATAGCAGCTACCAATTTTTTAGGCTCTTCATCTTTAATCATATACCCGCTAGCACCCATTTGCATGGCTGTTTTTCCGTAAATATCCTCCGGATGCATGGTTAACACAATAATTTTTAAATCAGGTGCCAATTCCTTAATTTTTCTAATGGCAGTAATACCATTCATCTTGGGCATATCCAAATCAAGCAATAATACATCGGCTTCATGATTCTTGACCATTTCTAATAATTCTTCACCGTCTGAGGCCTCCCCCATCAACTTTAGATTATCCTCGTAGCCAATAAAAAGCTGCAAGCCTTTTCTAACTACTGCGTGGTCATCTGCAAGTAATATTCTTATCATTGTTTGTTCGTTTGTAGGAAATTTCTTAAAAGCAAAAGTAGACAAAAAACTTTTGCATAGTTATGTTCTGTTTTAATATACTTAAAATCAATCTTTTGTTTTAAGATATGTTGGAATTACACAAATAGGAATTGGCTGCATTTTATGTTGATTTGCACGATTCAAACGCAGATATATTTTCATAACCTCCGCTTCTCTCTCTTTAAAATCAGCTTCAGTTTTACCTAGTTCTTGTTGCGCCATTGCCCATTCTAATTCCGGATATGTTGCACCAATTTGGTCTTCGTCCGTCCTATCATCACCCCATAACCCATCCGTTGGTGGTGCTTCTAAAATTTCCGGAAGTACGCCTAAATGCTTCGCTAATGCTTGAACTTCTGTTTTTAATAGATCAGCTATTGGGCTTAAATCTACACCTCCATCGCCATATTTGGTATAAAAACCAACACCAAAATCCTCCACTTTATTACCAGTACCAGCCACTAACAAACCGTGTAGCCCGGCAAAATAATATAAGGTTGTCATACGTAGGCGGGCTCTAGAATTTACCAAGGCCATCGTTTTAGCCGCGGTTTCCTCATTGGCCGGAAGCACATCTACAAGCCTATCGTAAACAGAAGTAAGGTTTACCGCTACATCCGTAACGTTGGAAAAACGCTTTTTTAACAAAGCAATGTGATTTTGAGCGCGCGTAACTTGCTTTGCATCCTGATGTATGGGCATTTCTACCAACACAGTTTTTAACCCTGTTTTTGCGGCTAGCGTACTTGTGAGTGCAGAATCAATACCACCAGATACACCTACCACAAATCCTGAACTTTTAGCTGAATTGGCATAGGCTAGCATCCAATTTACAATGTGCGAAACCACCTTTTCGTGCTCCATCCTTTAAAATAAAAATCCTAAAGTTAAATTTATGTAGTCAAATCTGTAATTGTTTTTGTCGGATAAGCGTATATCTGAATCAATTAAATTATCAAACAACGAGCGGTTGTAATCAATGCCCACAACAATTGCTGATCTTGCGCCTAAACTGTATTCAGCACCTGCGCCAAACACAAAATTGGTGGTAAGTGAATTTACATATTTATCTAAACCTGAACCATTTGGCCTTATTGGCTGAAATTCTACATCCTCTCCTGTTTTAATACCAACGGCTCCCCCAAATTTTGCAAAATATGTGAGGTATCCAAATTCTCTAGTTCTTAACTTTAAAGCGATGGGTATTTGCACAAAACCAGCGCTGTAGCTGCCAGTAGTATCGCTTACGCGAAAATCTCCACCTCTTCTTATAATGTCTATTCCGCTTAATATAGAGTAATTTTCTGCAAACGCATATTCACCAATTAATCCAAATCCATATTTTAGGCTAACGTTGTTATCCGTATTTGGCTGATCGCTATTTATCCAATTAAGGGTGGGAGAAAAATGTACTCCAAATCTAAAATTTTGAGCCTGTAAGGATGCACAGCTAATTAGTAATAAAATAACAATCTTTGCGTACGTATTCTTCATATAAATTTATTTGACTTTAATGTTAAAATTACTTTGCGTGCAACAAATTCTTTTCAAAAAACTAAGGTTTATCTTAATTACCTTATTAGTAGTTGGCTGCAATCTGTCTTCTTTTCCTGACACTACGAACGTAAAAGTAAACACAAAGTTTAAAAGATTTGACGAAGCCTTTTTCACTACAGATACTTCAGAAATAAAATTTTATAAGCAGTTGGATGCTTTGAAAAAAAACTATCCACACTTTTTTATGAGTAACGAAACAGATCGCTTTTTTTACTTGCAACGAAATTCAGAATTACCCCAAAAATTATATGCAGAAGTAAAAGGGAAGCTAGGCGAAATGGATTTACTGAATGAAAATTTAAACACCGCCTTTAAGTTTTACTACTATTATTACGGTACAGAAAAAACAATAACGCCCTATACCTATATCTCTAATCTTGATTTTGATTATCCTATAATTTTGGCAGACACGGTTATTTTTGTTGCCTCAGATATGTATTTAGGTGCTACTAATCCTTTTTACCAAAGCATTCCAAATTATCAAGCATCTTATCGCCAGCCGGCATTTATGGTGCGCGATATAATGGAGGCATTGGCTTTATCGCATATAAAAAAATCTGAAAAAGAACGCCTATTAGACGACATGGTTTTTAACGGAAAACTCATGTACTTTGTAGCACAAATGATGCCTGACGCACCAGTAGAAATCATAACAAAATACTCCGACAAGCATTTAAAATTTGCCGCCACTAATGAAAAAAGTATCTGGTCTTACTTTATAGAAAATAACTTACTTTTTGATACGAGCATGGAGACTAAGCGCAGATTTATAGCTTTGGCTCCCTTCAGTAAATTTTACACAAAATTAGATAATGAAAGTCCGGGTATGATTGGCAAGTGGGTGGGTTATCAAATTGTAAAAGGCTATATGGAAAATTCAGAAGCTACCCTACATGAATTAATGCAGGAAACAGATGCAGATAAAATTTTACGGAAAAGCAATTACAAACCTTAACGGCTTTATTTTTGGAGCCTCAAAAAACGAAGCATGTCAGAACACAATTCAGAAATTAAAATAAACGTTGGCTTAGATGGCAACCGAGTACCAGAACATATTGATTGGACGGCTACCGATGGAGGCGTAAATCACGCACCGGCAAAAGCAATTTTACTTTCTGTTTTTGATAAAAAAACGCAGGACACTTTAAAAGTAGATTTGTGGAGTAAGGATATGACCACCGATGAAATGAAAAAATTTATTCATCAAACATTTATGGCCATGACCGATACTTTAGAGCGCGCAACGGACGAAAAAGAGGTTGCAAAAGAAATGCGCGTGTTTGGGAAAATGATTGGAGAGAAAATGAAGTTGTTTTAAACAAATAGAAGTTCACACAAGAAACAATTTGACACCTAAATTTAGCAAAATTAGTACATCAGCATTGCGGCTTACCTATCAATAGCTTCCATCTGCTTATTAATGGTGGCAATGTATCCAAGTAACTCATCTCTTCCCGTTCCTATTTCCGCTGATGTTGCAAAATGCATAGGAACCTCCTCCCATTGCTCTAGCATTTTTTTTCGGTAAGCCTTAATATTCTTGTTTATTTGATTACCGGTTAGTTTATCAATTTTGGTAAAAACCATGCTAAACGGAATACCTTTTACACCCAAAAATTCCATAAACTCTAAGTCAATTGCCTGCGGTTCTAAGCGCGAATCTATCAATACAAACAGATTGGTAAGTTCCTCACGTTTTTCTACGTAATCAGAAATTAACACACCAAATTTCTCTCTACTCTTTTTACTAACCTTGGCGTATCCGTATCCCGGTAAATCTACCAAGTACCAAGTCTCATTAATTAAAAAGTGATTAATCAGCTGTGTTTTTCCGGGCCTACCCGATATTTTGGCTAGCTTGCTGTTGTTTACCAGCATATTAATTAAGCTACTCTTACCTACATTACTTCTACCAATAAAAGCATATTCTTGCTTTTTATCCGTAGGGCATTGCTTTAATTCTGAGCTGCTTTTTACAAACTCGGCTTGTTTTATGTGCATATCGGCAAAGCTAAAAAAGATGTATTAACCCATACCCATAGCATCCAAGTGCCTGTTGTGCGCAGCCAAAGCCTGACGTAAGTGTTTGTATTCGCGATAAGGTAGTCCAAACTCATTGGCAGTTTTACGCACAATCTCTGCCAAAGCAGGATAATGAATATGGCAAATAGTTGGAAACAAATGATGTTCTACTTGAAAATTTAAACCTCCTACGTACCAGTTTACCAACAAGTTTTTACGTGCAAAATTAGCCGTTGTATTTAACTGATGTTCCATCCACTCATCTTCCATCATACCTGTGGTTGGCACATCGTGTGTTTCCACATTATCAACCATGTGTGCCAATTGAAACACGTAGCTTAAAATAATACCGGCCAAAAAGTGCATAGCTGCAAAACCTAAAATTACCCAATACCAAGCTGCCGGCACAAAAATTAAAGGCAATACAATAAAAAGCGAAAAATATAAAGCTTTGGTAAAAATTAGCACTGTCCATTCTTTTTTAATGGTAGCCTCACTACTTGGTGTATGCCCAGCTCTATAATACTTAATTAACTGCTTAAAATCTTTAGCAGTTACCCAATTAATGGTAAGCAAACCATATACTAATGGTGCATACCACTTTTGGTGCTTATATTTTGGTTTATATGGCTGAGATGGATGTAATCTTAACAAACCGGAAGATTCCATATCTTCGTCTAATCCCTCAATATTAGTGAAGGTGTGGTGCAAAACGTTGTGTTGCACTCTCCAATTTGCTGCGTTTCCACTTATTAAATAAATAGTGGAGCCTAAAATTTTGTTTAACCTACGGCTTTTACTATATGCTCCGTGTATGGCATCGTGCATTACACTCATACCAATACCGCTCATACCAAAACCCATAATTACATATAAACCTACTACCGCCCAACCACTAGTGCCAAGTGTAAATAGTAAGCCATAAGGCACAAAATAAAGTGCCAGCATACTTATAGTTTTAAGCACCATTAGCGCATTGGCTTTATTGCTTTTATTATTTTCTTCAAAGTACTCTTTTACTCTTTTAGTAAGCGTATTTCTGAATGATTCCTTCGTTGGCCTTGCAAAACGTACTGAAGCTGTTGGATTCTTTGTCATATATCGTTGAAAACTAATGTTTTTTCTTTCTATCCATAAAGTCGGCTAAAATACATACCAGCAAATTAAGTGCCTTGGTTATTTTAGCCTTTTATAAATACAAGCTATGTTATTCAACATAAACCCAACAAAAACTAGGCCTTGGCAGGAATTAAAGCTTCACGCGAAGGATTTAGAAAAGCAGCACATGCGTGATTGGTTCTTAGAAGATTCGCTGCGGTTTAAGCAATATAGCTTGCGGTTTGAAGAATTACTGTTCGATTTTTCCAAAAATAGAATACAAAATGAAACCCTAGAATTATTTAAAACTTTGTTTGAAGAAACCAAAGTAAAAGAGGCCATTTCAGCTCAATTTAGCGGACAAACCATTAATAAAACTGAGCATAGAGCGGTGTTACACACGGCACTGAGAAATTTTACGGATGAAACATTCATGTTAGATGGCGAAAATGTTTTACCTAAAATAAAAAGTGTGCTTAAGCAAATGCATACTTTTTCTGACTCCATTTTAAATGGAAGTTGGCAAGGATATACCGGTAGCGCAATTAAAAACATAATAAACATAGGTATTGGAGGTAGTGATTTGGGGCCCAAAATGGTGTATGAAGCGTTGAAGCCCTATCACAAAAAGCAGGTTGCTTGCTATTTTGTAAGCAATGTAGATGGCGCTGATATTACCCAAACTTTAGAGGGGCTAAATCCTGAGGAAACGCTGTTTATAATTGCTTCTAAAACTTTTACCACACAAGAAACCATAACCAACGCTCTAACAGCACGTGAATGGTTTTTGGCAAGTGGAGCAAACCACGAGGATGTAGCTAAGCACTTTGTGGCTGTTTCTACTAATGTCGAAAAAGTTGCAGCCTTTGGCATAGACACTAAAAATATGTTTGAGTTTTGGGATTGGGTAGGTGGTCGTTACTCTTTGTGGTCGGCTATTGGTTTAAGCTTGGCCGTAGGGTTAGGCTTTGAGCATTACCAAAAGCTTTTGCAAGGTGCACACAGTATGGATGTGCATTTTAAGGAGACTCCTTTTAACGCGAATATTCCTATGCTAATGGCGGCCATTGGTATTTGGAATTGTAACTTTTTAGGTGCAGAAAGTGAAGCCATTTTACCGTATAACCAAAATATGAATCAGTTTGCGGCCTATTTTCAACAAGCAAATATGGAAAGCAACGGCAAAAGTGTGAGCCGAAATGGTGAAGATATTGACTATCAAACCGGCCCCATAGTATGGGGAGAGCCGGGTACTAATGGGCAACATGCTTTTTATCAGCTAATTCACCAAGGTACTAAATTAGTTCCATGCGATTTTATTGGGTTTAGCAATGCACATAGCAAAACAGGCGATCATCATGCTAAATTAATGGCAAACTTTTTTGCGCAAACGGAAGCATTGATGCGTGGAAAAACAAAAAACGAAGTAGTGGCTGAATTGAAAGAACAAGGATTTGCACAAGAAGAAATTAAAAAACTGGCACCTTTTAAAGTATTTGAAGGCAATAAACCAAGCACTACTATTCTTGCGCCTTTGCTTACTCCTTATATATTAGGGCAATTAATTGCAGCCTATGAGCATAAAATTTTTGTACAAGGCGTAGTTTGGAATATCTACTCTTTTGACCAGTGGGGAGTGGAATTAGGAAAGCAATTGGCAACAGCCTTATTACCAAAGGTTAAAGATAAAACACTAAGAAACCAAGGACACGATGGAAGCACCTTGGGTTTATTAGAAGTATTCCACAAACAACAATTGTAAATTTTCAAATTGGTGGGTAGTGCTTACCCATTATGTTTCAAAATGATGCATTAGATACAAATCATTTGAAATTAAGCTTGATTTAACTCTTTGTAAAACAGACGCTTAATTTATTGATAATTAATTTATTTACTGTGGTCAAAGTTTTGTGTTACTTTTCTCACAAATTAAACATAAAACCATGAGAAAGGTAATTTTAGGACTTCTAGCTATTCCATTAGCTATTGCGTGTAACCAAGGCGTAAAAAAAGAGAATGCAGAACTTAAATCAGAAAACGAGGAATTGAGCATGGAGAATGCCCAAAAGGATTCCTTAATTAATGATTTTGTGGCTTCTTTTTCAACAATTCAAGAAAATCTTGCAACTATCAGACAGCGTGAAGAATCTATTCAAGCAGCAAAAGATGGTCAAGGTTTTGAAACTTCATCATCTGCGCGTGAGCAGGTAATGATGGATGTAGAGGCAATTAACGAGTTGCTTTCTGAAAATAAATCAACTATTGCAAATTTGAACGATAAGGTAAATCGTTACAGCATAGAAGTTGGTAAATTCAAAAGAATGGTGGCAAATTTAAATGCTGATATTGATGCAAAAGATCAGCAAGTAATTGTGCTTAAAGAAGATTTGGCTTCTATGAATTTTGAGATGAGTAGATTAAATGCACGTATGACTTACGTTGACTCTACCAACAAAGCACAAATGAATACCATTGAAGAGCAAACTGAAAACTTAAATACCGCTTATTACGCTGTAGGTACTTACGGTGATTTAAAAGAAAATGATGTAGTGGTAAAAAAAGGTGGAGTTATAGGTTTGGGTAGTACTAAAACATTAGCTACTGATTTTAACAAAGACTATTTTACCAAGATTGATATTATGAAAATGACCACCATTCCATTAAATCTTGATGATGACGATGCTAAATTGATAAGTAATCACCCAACCGGATCTTACGGTTTTGTGAAGAAAGATGATAAAATAAGCGCATTGGAGATTATTGATCCAAAAGCTTTCTGGAAAACATCTAAATATCTCGTGGTTTTGGTTGATTAGTTTGGCTAACCAAAGCGCAGATCCCTTTTAGTGAAAACTGAAAGGGATTTTTTTTTGTTGTAATTTCACCACTCTAATTATCTAAGAATTAAGAACAGCGTTTGGATAAATAGAAAAAAGAGTAATTCTAATGCATGTTAATTTTAATTAAACTTTTGGAGTTTTTGGTTTTTTAGTAAGTATAGTCTTACATTTGCGCCACTAACACCCTATTATTTGTTCCGTAATGCCTGTAAGCAATAAAAAACTTTTTCTAATTTTCAGAATTGTCCTCGCTGTTCTATTATTAATCATTGTACTAGATTTAAGTCTTTCAACGCTTCCCGGAAGTATTAGTAGCTATTTTGAAAATCATATTCCGGCTATGGTAGCGGGAGCCATCATTGTGTTTTTAGCCTTTGTACGTGTAAACTATTTCAAGTATGAAGATGAGTATGAAATTGTGCATATCACCGCTAAATCATTGCTATTTGGCCGCTTTGAGTCTATGGCCAATACACGTTATGAGTTTCCAAAAAGACTTATTACGGATTTTAAGTATAAAGATGGACTTTTTCAAAAAAAGCTGGTTATTTATTTAGAATCACAAAATGGTGCAAAACGCATCCGTAAGTTCGATTTGAGTTTTGTGCCGCTTAAAAAATTAACTTATGTGCTAGAATCATTAGAGCGCATTAAAACTCAAAATTTAAGCACCTTAAATAAGGAAGCTTAAGTAAAAACTGTTTTGTAGTACATTCGCTCAAAATATTTAGCATGTATTCAGGTTTAAAGCATCTCCATTCCTTTTGGCCCTATATCTTACTTAGCTTATTACTTATAGCATCCGGAATTTTTCTGGTAAGTTGGTTAAGCAAACGCCCTTTTACCAAAGGGAATAAAAAACTTGCTCTTTTTACTTTAATAGCAGCTCACCTACAATTTGTATTTGGCTTAATTCTTTATTTTATAAGTCCGGTGGTAGCCGCAGCACGCAGCAACCCAAATATGATGAAAAATGCGCAGGATAGGCTATACGCAGTAGAGCACATTAGCGTAATGATAATTGCGGTAATATTAATTACCATTGGTTACAGTAAGGCTAAGCGCATGCGTAATCCTATTCATAAGCATCGAACACTTGCTCTACTTTTCTTGTTGGCCTTGGTGCTAATGTTTTCCCGAATACCGTGGAATGCGTGGCCCAACTTAAATGTATGATAGAAAAACGACCAACCCTTAAAGTTTCTGAAAAAGCGGTGCTTATTGGCATCATAAGCCAATTTCAGAACGAAGAACAATCACAGGAATATTTAGATGAATTAGCTTTTTTAGCAGATACTGCTGGTGCAAGTGTTGCCGCAAGATTTACGCAAAAAATTGATACACCTAATCCTAAAACCTTTTTAGGTACCGGTAAAATTGCAGAAATCGCACTATATATAAAGCAAAATCAAATTGACTTAGCCATTTTTGATGATGAGTTAAGTCCTTCTCAATTAAAAAATATTGAAAAAATATTAGAGTGTAAAGTGCTAGATCGTACCAATCTCATTCTTGATATTTTTGCCGGAAGAGCTGAAACATCCTACGCACGCACGCAAGTAGAATTAGCACAATATCAATATTTACTGCCACGCCTTACCAACATGTGGACACACTTGAGCAAACAAAAAGGTGGTATTGGTATGAAAGGCCCAGGAGAAACTGAAATTGAAACGGATAGACGAATTATTCGTGATAAAATTTCTCGCCTAAAAGAGCAACTAAAAAAAATTGATAAGCAAATGGCCACCCAGCGTGGCAACCGTGGGCAAATGGTACGGGTAGCCCTTGTAGGTTACACCAATGTGGGCAAAAGCACACTAATGAATTTACTTAGTAAATCTGAAGTGTTTGCAGAAGATAAATTATTTGCAACGCTAGATACTACTGTAAGAAAAGTAGTGATTGACAACCTCCCTTTTTTGCTTACCGATACCGTTGGTTTTATAAGAAAGTTACCTACACAATTGGTAGAATCCTTTAAATCTACGTTAGATGAAGTAAGGGAAAGCGATATTTTGGTGCACGTGGTAGATATTTCGCACTCAAATTTTGAGGAGCAAATTGAATCTGTAAATAAAACCATTGCTGAAATTGACAAAACCGTGAAACCCACCTTAATGGGTTTCAATAAAATTGATGCGTATCAGTTTAAGGAATTGGAGGAAGATGATATCCAACCAAAAACAAAGGAGAACTATAGCCTTACCGATTGGCGAAAAACTTGGATGGGTAATAAAAATACCGAGAGTGTTTTTATAAGTGCTCAAAACAAAGAAAATATAGAAGAGCTAAAAAGTAAATTGTACGAAATGGCGCGCGATATCCATGCTATTCGTTTTCCATACAATAACTTTTTGTACTAAAAATAGTACAGCTCAAAGTCAGTTTTTACCTTTAACAAAATTCCATTTTAGATGCCTAAAAAGAGTAAAAGGCAGGATATACTCGACTATCACAGCGAAGGACGTCCTGGTAAGATAGAAGTTATACCAAGCAAACCCAGTAATAGTCAGCGAGATTTAGCCATCGCCTATTCCCCTGGTGTTGCTGAGCCTTGTAAAGAAATTCATGAAAACCCAGAAGCGGTATTTAAGTACACAGCCCGTGGAAATTTAGTAGCCGTAATAAGTAACGGAACCGCTGTGTTAGGTTTAGGAAATATTGGCCCTGCTGCTAGCAAACCAGTAATGGAAGGTAAAGGTGTGCTCTTTAAAATTTTCGCAGATATTGATGTTTTTGATTTAGAGCTTGATGCGGATGATCCTGAACTATTTATCCAAACTGTAAAAGCGCTTGAGCCAACTTTTGGCGGTATCAATTTAGAAGATATAAAAGCTCCGGAATGTTTTTATATAGAGAAAAGACTAAAGGAAGAAATGGATATTCCGGTAATGCATGACGATCAGCACGGAACAGCCATTATTACCGCTGCAGCTTTACTGAATGCACTAGAACTTATCAATAAGAAAATTGATGAAGTAAAAGTGGTTTTTAACGGTGCCGGTGCTAGTGCCGTTAGCTGTGCCAGATTGTATATAAGCTGCGGTGTAAAGCCAGAAAACCTGCTAATGTTGGATAGCAAAGGCGTGATAAACCAAGATAGGAAAGATGAAGATTTAAATCCTGAAAAGAGAGAATTTAAAAGCACCACGGATTGCAATACGCTGGCCGAAGCACTTAAAAATGCAGACGTTTTTGTAGGTTTAAGTAAAGGAGGAGTGGTTTCAAAAAAAATGGTGAAATCCATGGCCGACAATCCGGTTGTTTTCGCCTTGGCCAACCCTGATCCGGAGATTACGTACAACGATGCTATTTCCGTGCGTGATGACATTATTATGGCCACCGGACGTTCAGACCATCCTAATCAAGTAAATAATGTATTGGGCTTTCCATTTATTTTTAGAGGTGCTCTTGATGTGCGCGCAAAAAAAATTAATGAAGCCATGAAGTTAGCTGCGGTAAACTCTATTGCTGCACTAGCCAAGGAAACTGTACCAGAAATGGTAAACCTTGCATACAATGAAACCAACTTACAGTTTGGCCGTAAGTACATCATTCCTAAGCCGTTTGATCCGCGCTTAATAACTACCGTGGCTCCAGCTGTAGCCAAAGCTGCCATGGAATCAGGCGTAGCGCGTACACCAATTACTAATTGGAAAGCGTATAAAGAAGAATTGGTAAAACGCCTTGGCCGAGATGATAAATTTATTCGTTTGGCGCAAGAGAAAGCACGTAGTAACCCGCAGCGTGTAGTGTTTGCCGAGGCCGATAATTTTAAAATGTTAAAAGCCGCGCAAATTGTAGTAGATGAAGGTTTAGCAAAACCAATTTTGCTTGGTAAGCGCGAAAAGATTTTAGCGCTTATTGAAGAACACCATTTAGGGATTGAAGATTTACCAATTTTAGATACTATGGAAAATCCGGAACTTTCTGAAAAGTATGCCGAGATTTTACATAATAAAATGAAGCGCAAAGGTGTAACGCTTTTTGATGCACATAAAAAGGTACGCGATAGAAATTATTTTGGCGCAGCCATGCTGGAAGCCAATGATGCAGACGCCTTTATTAGCGGAGTAACTAGAAAATACGCTGAAGTTATACAGCCTCTATTTGAACTTATAGGCACAGAACCAAACGTAAGAAGAGTTGCCGGAATGTACATTTTACTTACCGCACGTGGCCCTATCTTTTTTAGCGATACTACTTTAATTGAAGATCCCACCGTTGAAGAAATTGTGGAAATAACGGTGCAAACTTCAAAATTGGTGCAGCGTATAAATATTACACCAAGAATAGCTCTTTTAAGCTACAGTAATTTTGGAAGTAGCCGTACCGCTACCAGCCGAAAAATGCAAAAAGCCACGGCCATTTTACGTAAAGATTACCCTGAGCTAGTAGTTGATGGTGAAATGCAAGCCAATTTTGCTTTAAACACAGAGCTTTTAGAAGAATCTTTCCCTTTTAGCGATTTGGTAAAGCACAAGGCTAACGTATTTATTTTCCCAAATTTGGCAGCCGGTAATATTGCTTATAAAATGCTGCAAAGTTTTGGCGCTGCCGAAGCGTTAGGACCTTTTTTGTTAGGCTTAAATAAACCGGCTCACGTACTGCAGCTTGGTGCAAGTATGCGCGAAATTGTAAACATGGTAACCCTTGCATCTGTTGATGCACAAACACGAATTAAAAAATAACGCTATGGAAGTTTTATTCCCCACAGATTTTTCTGAAGAAAGCAAAAACGCATTACCCTTTGCCATTGACCTTTGCAAAAGGATAAAAGGTACATTAAAGGTGATTAATACGTATGATTTACCGTATTCTGAAAACAGTTTCAACGCTACTAAGCTTTTAGAATCTGTACATAAAAATGCTGAACATAATATGAAGCATTTTGAAAAGGATTTGGTGAACTTAGATGTTCCGTTTAGCACAAAAGTTTTAATGGGCAACCCCGTGCGCATTATTAAAGAAAAGGCAAAAGAATCTAAAATTGCTTACGTGGTAATGGGCACAAAAGGCTCTAGTGGCATAGAAGAAATTTTAATTGGTAGCAACGCGGCATCCGTTATTGAAGCTACCGAAGTACCTGTGTTAGTAATACCGCCACAAGCAACTTTTGGCACCTTAAAAAAGATGCTTTATTGCTCTGAGTTAAAGGCGAGCGAATCAACCAAAACCTTACAACACTTGGCAAGCTTTGCTCAAATTTATGGTTTGCATATAGACATTATGCATATACAGGGCGAAAGCGCTGAAGCTAATGGCAGAGCCATTATTGAGGAAGCACTTACAGGTGTTTCGCACTCCTATACCATTGTAAAAGAGCAAGAAAAAGAAGAAGCGATATTGCAACATGCAATAGATACCAAAGCAGACATTATTGCTTCAATGACTAAAAAGTATGGTTTTTTTGAAGGCTTATTTCATTCTAGTTTAACGAAACAATTGGCTTTTCATACCACCATGCCTTTGCTTGCCTTACATCAAAAATAAAGCATGAGCGCACCGTTACCCTCTTGGCTTAAAGCCGATGCTCACCCAATGTTAATTGCCGGACCTTGCTCTGTAGAAAGCGAGGAGCAAATGTTGGAAACCGCTAGTTTAATATCTAAATATTTAAAGCCTAGCGCTTTGCGCGGAGGCGTTTGGAAACCTAGAACCAAGCCGGGTAGCTTTGAAGGAATAGGTGAACCAGCGCTGCAGTGGTTAAAAAAAGCCGGAGAAGCAAATAATTTACCGGTAACTACAGAAGTGGCCAACGCGTATCACGTAGAAAAAGCGCTGGAAGCCAATATTGATTTTTTATGGATTGGCGCACGTACAACGGTTAATCCTTTTTATGTGCAAGAAATTGCCGATGCTTTAAGAGGCACCAACATTCCGGTAATGGTAAAAAATCCTATTCACCCTGAATTAAGTTTATGGATGGGTGCTTTAGAGCGATTAGAAAAATCAGGCATTACACAGCTAGCCGCAGTGCACAGAGGGTTTTACGCCTATCAAAGCCAACCGTTTAGAAATGAGCCAAAGTGGGAGTTGATGTTTGAGCTGAGAAGATTAGCGCCTGATTTACCCATAATTTGCGATCCTAGTCATATTGCAGGTAAGCGTGCGTTAATTGAAGAAGTGTGCCAAGCAGCTTTAGATTTGGGTATTGGTGGTTTTATGATTGAAGCGCATCGCGCACCAGAGAAAGCCTTAAGTGATGCTGCACAACAGCTTACGCCATCAGCTTTAGCTGATTTACTAAATCATTTAGAAACAAGAAAAGAGTTTATAGATGATGAAAAATTTGTAGATAGCTTGGAGGAACTGCGCGCTAAAATTGACACCATAGACGAAGGAATTCTGCATTTGTTGAAGGATAGAATTAGTACGGTTGAAGAAATTGGGCGAGTTAAAGAAACGCATCAGATTACTATTTTTCAAATGAAGCGCTGGTTCAAAATTTTGGAACAACGCAAAGCCACAGGCAATGCCGAAGGTTTGGACGAAGAAATAGTACACGAACTTTTTCAGCTTATACATAAATACTCTATAGATACCCAAATAAAGCAGCAACAAAAAAATAGGTAAGTATAGTTTTTATACCTTGTGGTGTATATGAAAAACCGCTGGCCTTTTGTTACTCCTGCTGAACCTCAACTAGTAAGCACCTTACAGCAAGCCCTTAATATTCAACCAAAGTTGTGCAGCTTATTGGTGCAGCGTGGCGTTAGTTCTTTTAATGAAGCTAAAGAGTTTTTTAGACCCAATTTAAGTACGCTCCATAATCCGTTTTTAATGCGAGATATGGACAAAGCCGTTGAGAGAATTAATGCGTCTATTCAAAACAACCAACAGATTTTAATTTATGGTGATTATGATGTAGATGGCACCACTGCTGTTTCCTTGGTTTATTCCTTTTTAATTAATCATTATCAAAACATAAGTACTTACATTCCTGATAGATACAAGGAAGGATATGGAATATCTACCATCGGAATTGATTACGCTGCAGACAATGACTTTTCCTTAATTATTGCCTTAGACTGCGGGATAAAAGCTATTGACAAAGTAGCATACGCCACTGAAAAAGGTATTGATTTTATTATTTGCGACCACCACCGTCCGGGGGCAGAAATACCTAAAGCCGTAGCCGTTTTAGATCCTAAGCGAAAAGATTGCGCCTATCCGTTTGATGAATTAAGCGGCTGTGGCGTTGGCTTTAAATTGGTACAAGCCTTATGTAAAGATTGGAATTTAGCAGATGAAACATGGCACCCCCTATTAGATTTACTAGCCGTAAGCATTGGTGCAGATATTGTACCCATAGTGGGTGAAAACAGAGTATTGGCCTTCTACGGCTTAAAGTTGATAAATGAAAACCCTAGAACCGGATTTAAATATTTAAAGAAACTAGCCCAACGCGAGGAAAAAATAATGGACATTAATGATGTGGTTTTTACCCTTGGTCCACGCATAAATGCTGCGGGTAGAGTTGCACATGGAGAGCTGGCGGTTAAGCTTTTAACGAGTAGCGATGAGGCGGAGATTTCCGAGTTAAGCACTCAAATAAATTTGCACAATGAAAATCGGAAAACGCTGGATAAGGAAATTACGGTTGAAGCAATGGATCAAATTGAACAGCTTGGCGACCGATGCAGCACCGTAGCATATTCTTCAGAATGGCATAAAGGAGTTATTGGTATTGTGGCTTCTCGCTTGGTAGAAACTTTTTACCGCCCCACCGTAGTTTTCACAAAAAGTGGTGATGGAATTTTAGCCGGATCTGCACGCAGTGTTATGGGTTTTGATGTGTATCATGCGTTAGAAGCTTGCGCGGATGAACTTATTCAGTTTGGAGGACATATGTATGCGGCAGGAATGACCATGGAAGAAAAAAAGTTACCCGCATTTATGGCTCAATTTGAAAAGGTGGTGCAAGAAACAATGCCTGAAGCATTAAAAACACCTGAAATAAGCGTGGACGCCACGCTGCTGCTTTCCGATTTTTTAGGTATGGAAAATCAAAGTTTTAACAGAATATTAAAACAGTTTGCTCCTTTTGGCCCTCAAAATTTGTCGCCCATATTTAGGAGCGATAATTTAATGGACACGGGATTTAGCAAAGCGGTAGGTGAAGAAGAAGCACACTTGCGTATTGTAGTAAAAGACCCAGAAAGCAATTTAGAAATATCAGGAATTGGCTTTGGTATGGGTGATAAAATTCAATTGTTAAAAAGCGGAAAACCTGTTTCCGTTTTATACCATTTAGAAGAAAACAACTTTAAAGGAAATATAAGCTTACAGCTAAAAATAAAAGATTTAGACCTTACCGAAAATAGAATTTAACCGGCAGAAGCAACCAATACTTTATCCGCTTCTTTCACTTTATTTGGCACGTTCATATCGTCAAGTTGCGCTTTTAATTCAAGCATAAACTTGGTATATTCCGCTTTATACTCGGCTTTTATCGGCTCACTATCAGGTAAATCTTGCTGGTACGGATCTACCTGCTTGCCGTGTTTCCAAAATCTGTAACATACATGCGGGCCTGTAGCCAAACCAGTGCTACCAACGTAGCCAATTACATCACCTTGCTTTACAACTTTGCCTTTTTTCATGCCGGCAGCAAATTTACTCATGTGTAAATACTGCGTTGTGTAGGTGCTATTATGTTGAATTTTTACATAATTTCCATTACCACCGGTGTATGACGCAGCAATTACAGTTCCGTTAGCAGTGCTCATAATTGGTGTACCGTGGGGAGCTGCATAATCAGTTCCTAAATGCGATTTCCATCTTTTTAAAACCGGATGAAATCGTTTAGGCGTATATCTGCTGCTAATACGTGAAAAATTTAACGGAGCCTTTAAAAATGCTTTTTTAAGAGTGCCGCCATCTTCATTAAAATAATCTGCATACTCTTCTCCTTTTTCATAAAAGAAAGAATAAAAATCTTTACCACCATGATTAAAATCAGCGGCTACAATTTTACCAATACCTACCGAAACGGTATCATCAATAAAATTCTCCTCATAAATTACTTTGTAAAAATCTCCTTTTTGGATTCTGAAAAAATCGATAGACCAAGCATACACATCGGCTAAGCGCATGGTAAGTGCGGGCGAAACATTCTTAGCACGCAAAGATTCATATAGAGAAGAATTAATTTGCCCGCTTACCGCTGTGGTACGGATGGTAATTTCCTTTTCACCACGATATACCTTCACAGAATCCTGTAAATCAAATACTATATAATTGGTTGCAGAAGGCTCATACACCATGTAACGCGCCACTTTGTTATCGTTTTGATTTTCGCAGAAAAGCGTGTAAGGTTTCCCCGAGCGTAACTGACGAACATCAAAAACTTCTCTAAAATTTTCTGCTATTTGATTGATGATACTGTATTCAATACCGTAAGAAAGCAAGATGTTTCCGAAACTCTCACCGGCTTCTACCACGTGCTCATCTACCATAAAAGAATCAACCGGTAATCCAAATTTAATGATGGCAGGTTGTTTTTCCTTTATACTGACCTCTATTGTCTCCTGTTCCTCAAAATTTTGCGTTTGAGTACTTAAACTAATCTTAACTACAATTACAACTAATAATACGGCTGCTGCTAGTGTGGTAAAAATTTTGAGACGTTTGTTCATGTATTTTAGGAAGCTTTTAATTAAAAAAATAAAGCACAAACATAACAGTAATTTTTCAATGCAACAAACACATTAACAAGACATTAAGACAAGCCTATTCATGTGTAAATTCCTGTAAGAACTTTCCTATTAAATTTCACTAAGTGCCTCTTCTACCCATCCTTTTCCCCAATTTTCAATTTCCTCAGCAGTATATAATTCAGGGTAAAAAATACGTTTTTGAAAACGTGGAGGTAAATATTTCTGCCAATTGGTGCCTCCTGTACTTGATATATCATCAGGCCGCATAGCTAAATAACGTACGGAGGTTTTATAATGCTGAAGTGGCCAATTTATATTTACATTTTGATCAAACAACTTATATGCGGCTTTTAACTCTGCATTCGCTTGATCTTTTTCTGATAACCCTTTATAAAGTTTCCAAAGGTTTTTGTTCTCATACCTAAGCGCCATGCGTTTTAGCTCTTCGGTGTATTTAAGCTCAAACTGTTTTAAGGTTAGCGTTTTAGCTCCCGTAGCTTCTAAGGTTGCGCCCTTTTTCCAATAAATACGCTCGTACATTTCATCAAAAGTTGGGTTGCTCCCCTCCATTTCCTTGCGATAATCTTTATCAACCAAACGGATAAAATCCGTTGCGCCAATCTCTATCATTCTGTATTGAGCAGACTGAAATCCGCTAGCCGGAATTAAAGACATACGGAAATCTAAGAATTGTTTACGATCCATGCCTTTCTCCATCACCGCAAAGGAATGTGTGAGCGCTCCAAAATATCGGTTTAAACGTAGCAATTTATTGGTAAGCAACTCTACCGAAAGGTTTTCTGCATCTGCTAATTGCTTAATTTCATGCAGGCTCAATTTAAAATAAAGTTCTGTAATTTGATGATACATGATGAAGATTTCTTCATCAGGGATGCTGGTTTTAGGCGTTTGTAAACTTAAGAGCGTATCTAAGTGCACATAATCCCAATAGGTATTATAATCTGCGTAAAGTAAACCATCTAAATACGCTAATAATTCCTGACCACTAGCTTTATATTTAAGCGCAAGCGCATCTATACGTTCTTTTAACTCAGGCGTAATATCCATGTAATACTAATTTTATCCGCCAAAGGTATTGGTAAAATTATTTAAATGTTAAAGGACGCAATAATCCGCTGTATGCTTCCAAATCCATTTTTACACTACCTACTTGTAGGTCAGCCTGTAATCTAACCGGAACTTTCCCTGCATCATCACTCACCCAAAGGGTTACACCTTCTTGATCTTTAAACACCCTGCCCGCTTGCACCACCGGTGTAAATTTTAAACATTTTACTTTCCCCCATTTGGTACTCATCCATTCTTTTCCCTCGTATTTCAAAAAGAAAGGAAACTCTTCATAATCTAAAAACATGGTGATGGGCAATTGATCGCCCACTTTCAATAAACTTTGATCAAACGTGCGAGCGTAATAAAAAGCACTTAACATATCCTGTGCAAATACCGGAATATCATACTCTTTTCCTTGCTGCTCCAATGCCCTAGCCTTGTTGCTGTAATGATCAAAAAGCAAATGACGCTTAATAATATGGCCTCCTTCGTTTACGTCTCTAATAAACTCCCAAGGCAAAATACTTTCTTGATCTATAAAGGTTTCATAGCGATCTCTAGTTTTAAAAAACCATTCGGCCATACCAGTAGAGCGCCCCGTACCAACCATGTGAAAAGTAGGTCTGCCTTTTTTTGTAACCATTTCGGTTACGCGTAATTCGGCAATACCGGCATCAATAATACCATAATGAATTCTGTATTTCAAAAATTCTCCCACACCAAACGCAGTATTTTCAACCGTGCGTAAAGCTGTTTTTTCGTTAGCCGGAGCAAAAGAAAAATGGGTAAACCCTATAAAAAGTAAAAGGAGGAGAAAGTGCTTTTTCATAACCTATATAAAATGTATAAGCTATAAGACAAAACAGATGCCAAAAAGTTGGTCTATTTAAAAAACTCGGAAATACTGCCGCGCACAAAACCGTAAACATCATCAACGGAAGAATCGTATCCGGGTATTACATCAATATTATAATAACGCTTTACTTCAAGTAACGCCAAAACAAATAGTATAAACCAAATAAAAAGACTGGAAGTTTTGAACGCCACTCCAATATTTTCGCGCACAACAAACCAAAAAGATATGGTTGTTTTTTTTTGAACCACGCTCTTTTGAAGGGTAGTAGAAGTAAATTTCAACAATTTTATATTGGGAAAAGCCACGAGCTATAAGAACATTTAAAAATCAAAAATGCAATTGAAAACGTTGTTATCCTAATTCAAAAGGAAGTCTATTTTACATTACCGTAAAGCCTTGGTGATTTTTATTTCTATTAAACCACACGTAATCAAAGGATTAATTATAAATACCGAAAAATTAGACTTATACCGAATTGTGTTTTAAAAAGTGCGCACAAATACTAGCTACATCTTTCGGCATACTATTTTAAAATACGTTTTGAACACGAAATTTTTACGGTAGCTAAGTTTACATTACAATGTTTACAATTTTATTGGGCACTACAATTACTTTTTTAGCTTCTTTTCCTTCCAAATATTCAGCAGTTTTTGGCAAAGCCATTACTGCTTCCTGCACTTCATTTTTGCTTGCCGTGCGCGGCATTTCATGCTTAAACCTCATTTTACCATTAAAGGCTACCGGATATTCAAAACTACTTTCAGTTAGCAATTCTTCTCTATACGTAGGAAATGGCTCGGCAGAAATACCGTTCTCATGGCCTAATTTACCCCAAAGTTCTTCCGCTAAATGCGGTGCAAATGGTGAAAGTAAAATTGTTAAAGGTTCTAAGATTTGTCGCTTACTACATTTTTGTTCGGTAAGCTCGTTTACACAGATCATAAAAGCGCTAATACTCGTATTAAATGAAAAAGCCTCAACATCTTCATTTACTTTTTTAATAAGTGTGTGTAGACTTTTCAATTCTTTTTTGGTAGCCGCATCCTCAGAAACGCTAAACTCATCTTCATTGTTAAACAATCGAACCAACCTTTTCAAGAAATTGTGAACTCCAGAAATACCTGCTGTATTCCAAGGTTTAGATTGCTCAAGCGGCCCTAAAAACATTTCATACATGCGCAAGGTATCCGCTCCGTATTGCTCACAAATGTCATCAGGATTAACCACATTGTACCAACGCTTGCTCATTTTTTCTACCTCCCGACCAACTTTAAACACTCCGTTTTCTAACACAAATTCAGCCTTAGCCAGATCACCACGCCAAGCCTTAAATCCTTCAACATCCAATTCATCCGAAGAATCTACCAAACTCACATCTGCATGAATTTTAGTGGTTTTATACTCTTTACGCAAACCCAGGCTCACAAATTTATTAGCACCTTCTACCCTATAAACCACGGCAGAATTACCTAAAATCATCCCTTGGTTAATCAGCTTTTTAAAAGGCTCAGCCGTTGGCACGATGTTGAAATCATGCAAAAATTTATGCCAAAAGCGGCTGTATAATAAATGGCCGGTAGCATGTTCGCTGCCACCCATGTATAAATCTACATTTTGCCAATAGTCCACCGCGCTTTCATCTACAATTGCGTTATCAACAGTTGGGCTCATATAGCGTAAATAATACCAGCTACTTCCCGCCCAACCAGGCATGGTTGTGGTTTCCAGTGGGTAGCCATCTTCCTTGGTGGTCATTCCTTTTTCAGGATGATAATACCAATTAGTGGCTCTAGCTAACGGTGGCTCACCGTCTTCCGTAGGTAAATACGCATCCACCTCGGGTAAATTTAAAGGCAAGTGTTTTTGCTCTACCGGCAAAGGAATACCCTCTTTATAATAGATAGGAATTGGTTCTCCCCAGTAGCGCTGACGACCAAAAATAGCATCGCGTAAGCGGTAATTTATTAAGCCTTTACCCAACTCCTTTTCTTCAATTTTAGTTACCGCAGCAGTAATTGCCTCTTTAACTTCAAGTCCGTTTAAAAAATCAGAATTTATAATTATTCCTTCTTTGGCTTCAAAGGCTTCTTTTTCAATTTCACCACCTTCAACTACCGGTAGTATTGGTAATTCAAATTGTTTCGCAAAAGCGTAATCTCTACTATCATGCGCTGGTACGGCCATCACCGCGCCTGTTCCGTAAGATGCCAACACGTAATCACCAATCCAAACCGGAATGGGTTTTTGGGTAAACGGATGCAAGGCGTAAGCACCTGTAAATTGGCCACTTACGGTTTTTACATCGGCCATGCGATCGCGCTCTGTTTTTTTAGCTGACAATGCTTTATAGCGCGCAACAGCTTCTTTATAATCAACCGTTGTAATCTTATCTACCAATGGGTTTTCTGGAGCCAAGGTCATAAAACTCACCCCAAAAATAGTATCAGGCCGTGTAGTAAAAACTTCGATGGGCTGCTCATATTTTTGCAGTTTAAAGGAAACCTTTGCTCCTTCTGATCTGCCAATCCAATTGCGTTGCGTTTCCTTTATAGAATCACTCCAATCTATTTCTTCCAAGCCTTTTAACAAACGTTGGGCAAACGCAGAAATACGCATACTCCATTGCAACATTTTCTTTTGCACCACCGGGTGGCCACCTCTTTCGCTGCGGCCATCTTTCACCTCATCATTGGCCAAAACGGTACCCAACGCAGGACACCAATTTACAGTGCTTTCCGCACGGTAGGCTAATCTATATTTCTGTAAAATCTCCTCTTGTTCGCTTTCGCTGAAGGTATTCCAATCCTCCGCTGTAAAGCTGGTTGGTTCTGCGCAAGCCGCTTCTACGCCTTCTGTTCCCGAAAAGGAAAACGAAGCAATTAAATCTGCAATGGGCTCCGCTTTATCCGTTTTTGTATTGTACCACGCATCAAATAATTTCAGAAAAATCTGTTGGGTAAACTTGTAAAATTCGGGTTTACTGGTACGTACTTCACGCTCCCAATCAAAGGCAAAACCAATTTTATCTAGCTGCTGGCGGTAGCGTGCAATATTTTCTTCGGTAGTAATGGCAGGGTGCTGGCCAGTTTGTATGGCGTATTGCTCAGCCGGAAGTCCAAAGCTATCATACCCCATTGGGTGCAACACATTAAAACCCTTGTGCCGCTTGTAGCGCGCCACAATATCTGATGCAATATAACCCAATGGATGCCCTACGTGCAAGCCCGCTCCGGAAGGATACGGGAACATATCTAACACGTAAAATTTTTCTTTATCCGATTGATTTTCAGCTTTAAAAGTGCTGTTTTGCTGCCAATATTTTTGCCAGCGTGCTTCAATTTCTTTGAAGTTATATTCCATGCCAATTTTTTGAAGCGGTAAAGGTATGAAGGGGAAAAGGAAAAGTGGAGTTTGGAGTTTGGAGTTTGGAGTTTGGAGTTTGGAGTTTAGAGTTTAGAGTTTAGAGTTTAGAGTTTAAGATATTTTTTGTGCCGCTAATAAAAAAAGAATTGCGGAAGTAACTTTGGCAAAATTTATATTATTCGCAAAAATGAAACCCACTTTTTTCTATCTCTCCACCTGCTCTACCTGCGCACGTATTTTAAAAGACTTACCGCAAGAAACAATGGTGTTGCAAGACATTAAAACAGAACCAATTACGGATAAGCAACTAATCCAAATGGCGAAACTAGCAGGGAGTTATGAAGCACTTTTTAGCCGCAGAGCTATGAAATACCGCAGCATGGGTTTGGATAAAAAAGACCTAACTGAATCCGATTATAAAAAATTAATTTTAGAAGAATACACTTTTTTAAAACGCCCTGTTTTGCTAACCAAAACTGCTGCTTTTATAGGAAATAGCAAAAAGAATGTGGAAGCTATGAAAGCGGTTTTGACTTGATTATCGATAATGAATAATTTCATTTCTCCCTTCATAACCCTCTAATACTATTACACCTGTTCCGCTAGTACCGTTAGACTTTGCTTGTAGTTTATACCCATTCGTATCGTCTTTCTTACTCAACACCTGCATTTTTAAGGCATCGTAGGTGACGCTGCTAAACTTTAAGTTAGCCGATAAATTAAATGCGGACTCCTCAGGCACCCCAATTTTTACCTTGTTAAACTTCCCGGTAATTTTTACCTCTTTAAACTTAGGACTTACCTTTATCAAGTTGCAGTTTGATTCGTAGCCGGCAAGCACAAATTCATTCTCTAATGACCCAATGTTATAGTGTCCAAATTTATCGTTGGACTGTAATGATTTTACCGCTTCAAAACTAAATTTACTCTCGTAGGCTTCTACCGCATATAGATATACCACGCGGTTTACACTAATTTTAGAAAACTTTACACTGCTAAAAATTAATGAGTCTATACGCTCAGCATTTAACTTTACCTCGTATAGTTTTAGATTGCTTTTTTTAACACGACTAAAACTTAAAGCGCCAAAATTTTGCTGGCCGCTCAACATGGTAACATTAGCAAAACGTAAGGTTGATTCATAATTTATGAAAGTAAGATTAGAAACATCGGGAAAAGTGAGTTTTGAAAACTTGGCATTCATAAATACATTGTTTGAGGCTCCTAAATTGGCTTCAACTTCATAAGCTTCGAGTTTTAAATTTTGTGCATTACCAATAACTCCTTTACTAAACTTTAGGGTCATTAATGCTTCCTTGGCATCTATCTCTGAAGCCAGAATCTCACATTCATACAATTCTAAATTAAGGTTGGCCCGATGCTTATCCAAAAGCACTTTTCCAAATTTATTTTTCAAATTCAAGTTATTGGTTTCAGGCATCTTCACCTCCACTTTGTAGCGATAGCTTTTTATATTGAGTAATCCTTGATTTTTAGTTCTCAACCGCATTTTGGTACCTAAGACTAAATAGCCGGAAAATTGCTGCTCTACGCCAACGCTTACGCTTTCTGCATTTCCATTGATTTTAATCTTTACCTCCTTAAAAAATTTATCAATATCCTCTTTATCTAAAGCCTCCACCGTTAAGGTAACTTTTACCTCTACCCTATTTTGATTCCAAGTGCTAATGCTCACATCTGCTTCACGCATATTTATCAGCACATTTGCATTGGCGTTTACATCAAAATTGCTGGTAACTACAGAAGTTTCCACTAATACATTTTTGCTTTTAGCAGCGTGCAAACTGAAACTCACTATGCAGAAAAGCAACGACACTAACGATTTTAAAAAAGTTAAGTTTTTCATTTCTAAATATTTATAATTCCTTAAAAGCACGTTTAGCATTTTCCTCTCGTTCTATTTGTTGCAGCAAACGCTCTAGCAGTAGAATTTTCTTTTCATAAGTATCGGCCAGCATTTCTGCCAATCTTTCTTTGTCATTTGTTAAAGGAATATTCGCATTTACATCCTCTTTCATGGCATCTATATAAGCAAGTTGCTCATACAGCGTGGTATATTCTGCATGGTTAATATTTTTTTGCTTTACGCGATTTTCTAAGTTTTGAATATCCGTTTCATAAGCGTCTGCCAAATTTTGAAAACCATTGTTTTCCATAGTAATGGCATCCTGTTTTTCGTTTGTACGATAGCTTGCACCGATAAATTGCAATATCCCCTGACCGAGCGCCACAAAGGCTAAAATCACCGCTACCGCCCGCCACCACGTAATTTTTCTTCGGTATTTGGTATGCGCTAAATCTGCTTCTACGCCCTTCCATAAAAAATTAGCGTTTGGCTGTTCTGTATCTAATGCTTCACGATTGTCGCGAAAGAACTTGTTAAATTCGTTTTCCATTTTTTTCTTCCGTTAAACTTTGTTGTAATATTCTGCGCGCCCTTTGGTATTGACTTTTTACCGTAGAAAGGGATATATCTAAAATCTCTGCAATTTCCGTTTGGTCATATCCTTCTAATAAATAAAGCGTAAAAACCACTCTGCAACCCTTTGGTAAATTGGCAATATGTTTATTAATTACTGCCATTGTTAGGCTGCCTTCTTCCAAAGAATTTTGCAGACTTACCGGATCGGGCAGTTTTTCTTCATCAGCAGTTATGGACAACCATTCTTGCTTTTTAAGCTGCAATTTGTTCAAAGCGGTATTAATCATAATCCGCATAAGCCAAGTGCTAAACTGCGCTTCACCTTTAAATTTTTTAATGTGCTTAAACGCTTTCACAAAACCCTCTTGCACCACATCTTCTGCCGCATAGCTTTCATTTACAATCCGGAAAACCGCATTGTAAGCCTGCTTTATATGCATGTGAAAAACATGGTGCTGCGCTAAGGCATTACCTTGTTTACATGCTTCAATAAGCGATGGAAGTGTTTGGTTGCTCAATTTCAATTGCTTGTTCTGTGGGTTAGACAGATGGAAAGTTGGCAAGGTTGGAATTTTTAAATATTGTCCATGCTTAAAAAGCGTGAATAGTTCTAATCCAATGAAAGTCAAATAATTAAATATTCATTCACCCCAAATTTATCTTTGTCTAGAATCAACATTACATTATCATGACAAGAATTAGACCTAGCTGGGGCGTTCACTTACCTATCCTCCAAACAAATTTTAGCTGTACAATTTATCATACTATCGTGTCAAATTCAGCCATTCTCATAGTTGACTTATTCGGTGAGCTACAAAATGGATATTTAGTTTTAAGATGTATCAACCCTACTTAAAACGGAATCTTAGCGTTTCCATATTTAATTGAATTTACTGATCAAATTGCAAAAAGCCTAAACTTAGAGGGTATTCACTATGCAAAACAATCCTATTTAAAAAACTTGGAACAACTAGAAAAATATCTTTTGCAATAGAATTAAAACGAAAAAAGCTTCTTCAAATTAATGAAAAAGCTTTTACTCAAGTTGTCCCACAAGGAGGGTTATTGTTTACTTTTCAACAATTTATTTACGTTAAACGACTGTAAACGTGATAAATGTATTATATGGCTTTACAGCTATTCCTTAACTTTGCACTATAAACTATTGCAAATCTATTATAATTTTATGGCTCATTTTGTTATTACCCTTCGCCCCTACAAGCGTTCTGATGGTCAATCCCAAATCATTGTAAGATATACATATAACGGCCACCATTTTACCCAGCCCATTAAAAATATGCTTGGAAGCAAAACCAATTTTGATTTTGATTTACAACAATTCAAAAATACGGTTAAAAATGAAGATGCTGTAACCCTGAAGACTTTTCAAACAAAAATTAATGATGTTAAAGCCAAGGGCAACGATATATTATTGAATTATGGTAATCCTGAACCAAAGCTTTTTTTTCAAAAACTGTTTGAAGTCGACCAAATCACCACAGCCAATAAAATGAAATGCTTAGTGCAGCTTTATGGGTACTGGATAAATAATATAAATGGTAGCAAGGTTTACAAGTCAACTTACGGGCAACTGGTCAATTTTAAAGAGGCGCGGGGCGGTCATCTTTTAGTTGACGAATACGGTAAAACGTTATTGCAGGAATTTGAGCGATACCTTGCAAATGCAAAAAAAACTGATGGTGATAAGGAAGAGTATTTTAAGCAATCCTACATAAAAAAATGTACTAAACACTTCAAGTATTTAGGCACTTACTTGACCGATTTACGCTTACCAATTGACCAAAATTTTAGGGACTTTAAAAGTGGGATTAAGGGCGCGCCACGGGCAAAACCAATTGCCCTGACGAAGGAGGAATTTGACCAGCTTTTTTACCTCGATTTGTCCGACAATTTTCAGTTAAATTTAATCAAAAGTGCCTTCATAATTGGTACGGCTTCGGGTGGTATTCGGGTAAGCGATTTGTATGCTTTGTCGGCTGAAAATTTTGACCTTGAAAATTTTACAATTTCATTTACGCAACGGAAAACAAACGGTGAAGTATTCAACCCACTAGCCGAAGCCTATATAAAGCCACACCTCAACTTTTTTCTTGAAAACTTACACCACTTACCAACAGAGCAAGAATTTAACTTGAGGCTGAAGGCTATCGGTAACATTCTAAAATGGGATAGAACTGAGTTAATCCATGAATATAGAGGTGCAGCAAAGCATCCAGCCATATTTAAAATTGCAATTAAAGACTTGGTAAGTACGCGGTTTATGCGTAAAAGCTTTATCTCAATGTTGGTTGAGTTGGGCTATTCTAAGGAGGTTATAAAGAGTTTTACCGGACACGAGGACGAACAGATAATAAACGACTATATACAGTTGCACCAGCACACAAAGCGGACGGCAATTGAAGGTTTTGCACCAAGCCAATCTAATTGATACTTTATCTATAATGGAGGTTGGTCAAACTGCCCACATTTATCAAAAGTTTTGCAAAATAAAGAGTGATATATAATTTTAAAAGATAAAATAACGTACACATTAATTAATATAATTGACCAATGAGCATTTAAGGCAATCCAAAAACATCCTAGTTTTTAACAAATTTGATGCATTTATTAACAATTAGCCAGTTTATGCACTGTATGATATGCAGCTAAATAGTATCAATTTAGGTGCATTTTGTTTGCATTTTCGCATACAAATCGGTCTTAGAAGCGTCCTAATTGTTACTTTAATGTTCAAATTACAGCATAAAATTTATATTAAAACACTGATTATCAGAATAAATTACACCAAAACCACCATTTTATAAGGAGGGGTATTAAAAATAATCGAAACTTTGACCTGATTGAAAATCTTAACAAATAAAACAACGCCTTTTTTAACGGTATTGGAGCTATATTTGACCATCGTAAAGAAAAAAAGACATCTAAGTGATGTCTTTTTAAAATACTAAAGTCCCTCCATTTAGGGCAATATGATTGAAAAGTTTCATTAGCTTAATTCAATCCAAGACGGGGAGAAGTTGCACCTTCTTCCCGTTTTTCATTTATATATAGCGCGTAAATCTAATGTAAATGGCTTACGCAAACATATGTAATAAATCGTCTCTTTCACTCTACAATTGCAAATTATATGCAAATTATATGCAACTAATACGCAACTAACTCGTCAAAATCATTCCAAATATTGATCTATTTGCAGGCTCAGGGAGGCTTTAGCTAAAAAAGTTTAATATAAACCATCATCATTAAGATGGTTTGCCATCAATCCTATTTTATAGAAAGTTAAAAAAGGTAATTTTCATATACACAGCTCTACGGTCGAAGGGGTGGCGGGGGTCAATTTTTTTCAGAAAAAACTTAAGCTGGTTAATTTGATGCCATGTGCGCACCATGTTGACAAATTTAAAAGCGTGGCACAATGAAAACAAGTAGTATTGCCACTTCTTACGATGCAGCTTTTTTAATGGACTTCCCTCCTTCTATCCTTAACCTGACAGCCAAAATTTACTGACTGCCAAACGCACCGATAATAATCATTATGTAAAATAGAAAATATAGCACCCTTCAAACATGACAACTTGCCTCCTCCCCTACCCTGCTCATTTTCTGAGAATTGTAGCAAAAAACGCATTAATGTAAAGCAAGTTTTTGAGGGTGGACAATCGGCCAAGGGTGAACCAAAGGCCATCAATAATATTTGAAGAAACTGAAATAATCACATACGCTCGTTCTGTGCCTTTGCCCTAAATTCCCATTTGTAGAAACATGTGAACTGATAACCAGAATTTTAAGCTTTGTAGCCTGTGATAACATCCAGCGTTTCCGCTTTTTATTAGTTGCCAGCTGTTGCCGCCTGTACTGGTAAATATTGCTTTAAATTGCAATGTGGTAAATATATAGCCTTCCATGTTGTGCCTAATGCTGGTAAGCCTGACAAGCGTTTACAATAGCATTACTCTACTTACCACAAATTACTTTCTAACGGCTAAGCCAAATTCACCAGCTGCCAGTCCTTCTTTTAGCGCAAAAGCATTGTCTTTTGATTCATTTCTGAATATCGGTAACAGTTCTTGCACCTGACCATTATTGCATAAAAGTATGGTTGTATGTGGCCTATCGGCAACGGTACTCAATAGGTCAAGCATTCCAACCTTATCGGTAGTTTTAATTAAGCTGGTAATGGTGAAAAAATCTTCATGCACGATAAATTCACTTTCACCACTTTTATTAATTGGTTCAACACATTTTGCCAAATCGCTTAAATGCAGGCGTATTTCACGCCTTATACTAAGCTGGTCGGAAACCTTTGGATTGTCCAGCAATAGCCCGTTTAGGTCTTCTATTGCATCAAGTAGCTGTTCGCCTCGCATTTCACTAGATGGCCTATGCGCGTTTAACCACTCTTTAGCCTCTGAAGTGGCCAAAAGCCTTTTTGCGTAAGTGTTGATACTGCTATCCTTCACACCCTCCGCATCCTTGCCAAAAGCCAACTTATAACATTCTACCTTTCTCTGTGTATTTTGTCCTGTACTAACGTAGTACTGCAAAAAAGCTTTTTCTTTTGTTTTCATTGTCTTAATTTTTTTTTTGTTAGGATTACTCCATTTGGTGTGATTGCTTCGCCCCACTCATCCGATTTTGGCACATTTACCAAAACTTGGCCTATTGCTTTTTTAGCGTAAAATTCGTAGGCAAGATTTCCGAATACTGATATTGGTTTTTCGTCTTTGGGCAAGTTTGCGTGAAAATCCCGCCACTCCTTCGGGTTTAGTTCGATTAGCTTTTTTAGCTCTTTTCGTGCTTTATATTCCTTGGCTAAGTTTCCCATTATTGGCTTATTACTTTGGCTCATAGTCCCGAATTTTATGAGGTATTTCTATTGTTACTCTATATCCCCCTTGGCCAAAACTGTGGCTCACAGATTGAATTAAATACTCTCCATTTTTCTCTGAATTTCGGCTATCAACTAAATTTATACTGGTGGCAGGTTGAAAATTACGATCTCCAAAAAGCATTAAAGAACCCTCACACCCAGTACTAACAAACGAGGCAAAATAATCTTTTGCAGCTTTTAAAACCTCATCTTTTGATTTGTTGTACAAATGCAATGAGCGCGTTTGGTAATTATCTACATCCAGCCCTAAAGCCTGTACCGTGGCATTTAGTTGCTGTACGTTTCTTTGCCTTTCGATAGTAGTCCACCTTGTATCATTCTCCTCTAATATTATTAGCTGATTAACATCCGTTGGACTTATTGCAACTGTAATTGTTAGGCTTGAATTATTAGCATTAGTGCTGGTTGATTTTAAAGCTATTTGATTTGCGGTTGTGGTGGTAATTTCTAAGCTATCTCCACCCAGCGGCACATCTTTTTGTACATCAATTGTAGGAGGCTCAAAGCCATCATCTTTGCTCGTGCTGGTTACCCTGTTAGCTTCCGCATAATGTGTTCTACCAACCACCAATTTACCCTCTTTTATGAAACTTAAAAGGCCGTATTCAGTCTTCCAGTTATCCAAAATTTGAGCCGTGCTTTGGTTGGAAAACCTTAATTTATAAAAGGTTATTTCATCCATTGAAACAGATGGGTGTAATTCTACTCCGGCACTTGTGAACAGTAATTCCTTGAGGTCATTTAGTGTTGATTGCCCCCTAAATGATTGGTTTACGTTATTTTGCTTTAGAAGCCACATCTCATCTTCACAATGAATAACAAAGGGCGAATTAGGTGTAAACCCTGTAATATAGCCCGAAAAAACTAAAGGGTTTTGGTAGTCGTACCCCATGAAAACCTCGACTTTATCACCTATTTTCAAAAGAGTTTCTGATCCGGTTGTTATTAGGCTACCATTTTGCGCACCAACTATTTTTATCTCATTAAACCCGCCTTTATTATTCCGGATCCATCGGTTTGATTTTGGGATTGTGATTTTGCACGTATCGGTTAAATCACGAAAACTCTTAAAAACGTTTAATTCGTTTACCTCAAAAAGTGAAAGCGTTTCGCCCGTTTTTTTGCGGGTAAATACAATCTTGCAAGTCAGCTTATTATAGCCTTTTACCTTGGCCACCTCCTAAAATGATACCGCACCTTCAGGCGCATTTACATAGCCTCCATTTGGCGCACCGACCATACTTTGCGTTGCTACACGGGCATTCTGAAAATCTGCAAATATTGAAGGTACGCTAGTTTTTGAAGGGCTGTAACCCGCGTTGTTTTTGTCAAAAATATACTCAATCGGCACAGTGCGACCATCCCAATATTTTGCGGCTAATTCGTTTAATTGGTCGGCAATTTTTGCGTATTCCCGCCAAAGCTGTGCATCTTCATCGCTTAAAACTAAACTGTAAGTGCGTTCAATGTAATTTTTGCCGGCACGATTAAAACTAAACTGATTGTTTTCAACACTAAAAAATTCAAGATTCAACCCTTCACCGTCAAGCACGGTATAGATTGAAGCAAAAGCATTTTCAAGTTGTGGACTAATTACAGGTAAACGATAAAGCTTTAAAGCTGTTACCATATCCAGTTCTAAGCCAGCATTACCGTAAACCGCCTTAATCTCGCTTTCCGCAAGCATTTGAGCATATTTTAGCCCTCCACCGGCTAAAGATTTGGTCGGCACTTTTCCCTCTATCATTTCCAGCAAAAACGCGGCATCAACTTCAAAATGAAGTTTTGGCAAATCTGTTTTAATAGCGGCCAAGGCTAAATTTAAAGTATCTGCAAAAGATACGTACCTCTGAGTTTCCATCTCAATTTGAAAGGATTTTCTTTCAACTATTATTTGATTTTCCATCGGTTAGGCTGCTTTTAAAATTTCGGTTTTGTACTGATTGATCCCATCTAAAAGGGATTGTTTATAGCTGGCCGCATCAAATTCTTTAAGCAACGCGTAAACCTCCTTTCTAGTTGGTAAATTTTTGCTGCGGCTTTTAGTTGCGGCCAACTCATAAGCCTTTGCAATTGTCAATCCCTCAAACACTTGAGAGTGAATAATGGCCTTTAAAAAATTATCTTTCATTTTGATTTTATTTAAAAAAAGGGGCGGGAAGAAAGCCGCCCCTTTTCACATTAAAAATTGAAGTGAGTAGTAGCTCAGGCTTCGTGTAAGTATAGTAAAACAGAATATTAAAAGTTTTTTATTCTTTAAAAAACTTTTAAAACGTTGGCTCAAGACTTTCAATTTTTCAAAAAAATTGATAGAAAAAAAACTTTTAGATTTTTATATTACTATACTTAAAAGTGAACAGACTTGTAGCTCCCAGCTACTAACTTAAATTCAACGTTACTCTTTTTGAGTAGGGTTTATGTCTTTACCCAGAATTAAGCGAAGGCACTGAGATAAGGGTTAATTGTGCCGTTAAACCGACTGAGCGACCGATAGGGTTTTGATTAAACATCAAACTTTTTGCTTAGGGGGTAAGGGGGTTGCTTTTTCCCTCCTTTACTCCCTTCTAGGGTTAACAACCTTTTAACTAAAGGGTTAATATAGGTTAACTAAGTTTGAACCATAGGAGGAATATTGGTTTAAATCTTGAACCAAATTAGCCTTAAGCCAATATTCTAAAGAGTTTCATGCAGGTTTTCAAAACCCTTAGAATATTTAAAACAGACTACCTAAATTTTAAGGGCAAAAAGTGCCTAATGCAGCACATAATGGCAATTAGCGAATACCATAACTAAAGCTTTTGACCGGCTTAAAAAGTCTTTAAACATCTTTAGCCATACCTTTAACTTATTGGCTGACCTACCAAATAGGTTTTGGAGGATTTGGTTGCCCAAACTTGGCATTATGTTTCTTCACCTCTTCCAGTTCTTTCTTTGCAAATTTTAGCAGCTCTTCATCTGTAAATAAATTTTCACTACCACAAATTCCGTCCTTTATTAAAGCAATTCTTTCTAGTTCTTCTTTGGTTGCTATCATGTGATAATATTTTAATTATTACAAAGATAGTTCAATTAAAATTGCATATAACAGCTCAACGATTAGTGAATATTTAATGGTCATACTTCTATATAAAAAACAAACTTTTTTAAAACTTTTGCTATAATATCTATTGGCCATATATTTTCTACAAACTTTTTTAAAACTTTTGTATAACTATCTTAATTTCAAATATTTATTGCTCATATATAAAATTCAATCTAACTTTGCACCTTAATAATTAAATACAATTTATGACTATGTTAGTACATCCAAAAATGAATGAATTTCTACAAGTATGCGGCTTTGATTTGTTTGAAAAATCTGACGAACTAAATCACAGATTTGCCTTATATCTTTTGCATGATGAGCATTACCAGTTAATCGTTGCAAAAGAAGAGTTGGAGGAAGACTTGGAGAATATGAAAACAGATGAAAAACAGATGGTAGATGAGACGGTTGCCGAGTTGAAAGTAATTAATAATCGCTTGAATAACTTAACTGGTCTCATAGAACTAATGCCACCTCAATCATTAAAAAATTAAGTATGGAAATTCACCCAAAAATGTACGTATTTAGCCAACTTTTCAACATCCGAAACATGAAGGATCAAGCCGAGCTAGAAAGACGATTTAGCTGGTTTGTTAAAACATTAGAGACAGAAAAAACAGCTTTTGAAGTTGCCGAAATGGAGCAAGTTTTTATGAACATGGCAAGCGGTACAGTATGAAACAGGAAGCAAAACAAACTGTGCTAAAAGAGAATTTTGAGTTTATGAATGCGGAAATTACACACCTTTCTGAAAGCGTGGAAAAAGAAAGCAATAGCTTAGAAGGTTGTAATTATATTTTAACTAAACTAGTTAAACCGTTAAGCAATCTTGAGGCTTTGAGGCACTATGTTCAGCACAAAAAGAATGAGTTTACAATAAATTCATCTGCCAATAATCTCAAAATTGTACACTCTAGCGGCAAAACAATTGTACCGGATCAACTTTTAAGCATTCCGCAAGTAGCCAAAATGTTAGGTTGCAGCAGACCAACGGTCTATAATAAACACATGCAAAACGGGCTAAAAGTGATATATCCAACTGGTAAAAGAGGGTATAAAAAGGTAAAAGAAAGCGATTTTAACGTGTACATGAGCAAATTAGGCGAACCCGCGTAAATATTGCTAACACAACACCCGCTATTATAAAACTATTATAATGCGCATAAAAAAAGCCCTCAATCAATTAGGAATGAGGGCTTTATCTTTATGTATAGTTGTCCCACAAGGACTCGAACCTTGACTGACGGTACCAAAAACCGCTGTCCTGCCAATTAGACGATGGGACATTTTTCTAAAGGGGCTGCAAAGATAATCATATCAACAAAACGCAAAAGCATATTTGAAAAAAAATTTATGGAAACGTCATTATTAAGCTTCACAAAAGTTTTAGGATTTCTTTTCCACTTCTTTAACAATACTTTCAGACTTGTAAGTGGCTTATTTTGCTATTTTCGCCACCGTTATATAAAAATGCGTACGAATGCTATCGAACTATTCGAAACTGAACAACATTATAGGCTGGCTGGTTTTTGCCATTGCTGCCTTTACTTATTTAACCACCGTAGAACCTACTGTAAGTTTCTGGGATTGTGGTGAATACATTGCTACCTCCGTAAAACTTCAAGTGGGTCACCCTCCCGGTGCTCCTTTCTTTCAGTTGGTGGGTAACGTGTTTTCTCAATTTGCTTTTGGCGATTCTATGCGCGAAGCATACATGGTAAACCTTGTTTCTGCGCTAAGTTCTGCCTTTACCATCCTATTTTTATTTTGGACAATCACTGCATTGGGTAAAAAATTCGCTATTAAATATGGTGAATTGAATGATGGACGTATTATTTCTATTTTAGGAAGTGGTGCCGTAGGTGCATTAGCCTACACCTTTAGCGATAGTTTTTGGTTTAGTGCTACCGAAGGTGAAGTGTATGCTATGAGTAGCCTTTTTACCGCCATCGCTTTTTGGGCTATTTTTAAATGGGAAAATGAGGTAGATCACAGTCCGCGTGCTAGCCGTTGGCTAATTTTTATTGCTTACATGACGGGGCTTTCCATAGGTGTGCACATCTTGGTATTCCTTACTATTCCCGCTATTGCGATGATTTACTTCTTTAAAAAGGATAAAGACATCACCACCAGAAAATTTATTATGTATAATGTAATAGCCGTAATAATACTAGGAGTAGTGTTTGCCGGTATTATTCCGTTAATCTTAAATTCTTTTGGTAAACTAGAAATATTCTTTGTGAATAATTTAGGCCTACCGTTTAATAGCGGCACCATGATGGCCTTAGTGCTATTGATTACTGCCATTGCTTTTGGTTTAATTTTTACGCGAAAAAAAGAGCAACCGCTTTTAAACACCGCTATCTTATCCGTACTCTTTATTGTTTTAGGCTATTCTACTTTTGTAACCTTAGCTATCCGCAGTAATGCAAACACGCCTATTGATGAAAATAATCCTGAAGATGCACTTTCACTTTTAGCCTATTACAAGCGTGAGCAGTATGGAGATTGGCCGGTAATGTATGGTCAGTATTTTAATGCTCCGGTAACCGATTTTGCAGATGGAAGCCCTGTGTATAAGCGTGATGACGAGAAAAAAGAATATGTTGTTACCGATGACCGTGCCGGAAGTGTGCGTGTTTTTGATAGTCGTTTTGAAGGATTTTTTCCACGTATGTGGAGTGATGACCCCGGGCACATCCGCAACTATAAAGAGATTGCCGACATTAAAAATGACAAAAAACGTCCGAGTTTCGGACAGAATATTGGCTTTTTCCTCAACTATCAAATAGGGCACATGTATTGGCGCTACTTTATGTGGAACTTTGCTGGCCGCCAAAATGATGAGCAGCATCGCTATGAACTTACCAAGGGAAACTGGCTGAGTGGCATTGGCCCGATTGACGCTATTCGCCTTGGCCCGCAAGATGATTTGCCTTATCACTTAAAAAACAACCCCGCTAGAAACACCTATTACTTTTTACCCTTTTTATTGGGTGTAGTCGGATTGTTTTTTCACTTTAAACGCGCTAATAAAGATGCATGGTCTGTGCTGCTATTCTTCCTCTTTACAGGAATAGCGGTGGTAATTTATACCAACCATAAGCCTTTTGAACCCCGTGAAAGGGATTACGCATTTGTGGGTAGTTTTTATGCTTACGCGATATGGATTGGCCTTGGCGTGCAAGCTGTTTATGAGTTACTAAGCAGTAAAATGAAAAACTCCACGTTTGCAGGCGTTATTTCCGGAGCTTTATTAGTACTTGTTCCGGGTATTATGGCCACTAAAAACTGGGATGATCATGATCGTTCTGACCGCTATACCGCACGAGACATCGCGAAAGCATATTTAGATTCTTGTGCGCCTAATGCTATTTTATTTACCAACGGAGATAATGACACCTTTCCGCTTTGGTATGTACAAGAAGTGGAGCATTATCGTACCGATGTGCGCATTGTAAACCTCTCTTTACTAAACACAGATTGGTATATAGATCAAATGAAACGTGCTGCTTATGATGCAGCTCCGGTACCTTTTAGTTTTACTGAAGAGCAATATCAACAAGGCACGCGTGATGTGGTGTATCATCGTCCGGACCCACGTGTGGGTGACGCACGCTGGCGTGTTGAGGATTTAATTAAATGGATTAAAAGTGATGATCCTGCCACAAAATTTGAAGTGGGCAATGGTAAAAAATTACAATACTACCCTACTAAAAAAGTGCGTGTGCAAATTGATAAGCAAGCTGCACTTGCCAATGGCGCTGTAGAGGCTAAGGATGCTGATAAAATTGTGGATTACATTGATTGGGATTTAAATGCACAGCTGCTTTCTAAGCGCGACATTATGGTGGTTGATTTAATTGCAAACAACGACTGGACGCGTCCTATTTACTTTAGTGTAACGGTGGGAAATAGTGCTAAATCATTCTTTTGGTTGCAGGAGTATTTTGAACTTGAAGGTTTGGCGTATCGCTTTGTTCCTATCAATCATGGGCCGGCAGCAGCTGGTACCGCTGATTATGGAAAGGTAGATACCGATGTGATGTATGATAATGTGATGAACAAATTTGAGTATGGTAACATGGAGAAACCGGGCGTTTATCTTGATGAAACCAATCTTAGATTATCCTACAACTTGCGCAACACCTTTGGGCGTTTGGCTAGTCAATTGGCGGTAGAAGGCAAAAATGAAAAAGCCATTAAAGTTTTAGATAGAGCCATGGAAATAATGCCCGAGGATAAATTTGAGTTCAACTACTTTATTACCGGTATTATTGAAGCATATTATCAAGCCGGAGCTACTGAAAAGGCGCAGGCCATTGTTTCCCTTTTCCAAACTAGGTTAGTAGAACAATTGGAATACTATGAAAAATTTAACACTAAAGAGCGTAAGTTTATAGACCAAGAAATACGCACGGCTTTAAGTTATATGCAATTATTGGCACGTATGAGTCAGCAGTATGAATATGCTTCTAATCCTAACGATTTTCAGCAAAGTGAAATTTTTGTGCAGTTTAATAATTATGCGCAATCTTTTAATTTAAGATAAAAGTTTAGTGCTCCTATACAAAAATGCCTCGCTTTTTAGTGAGGCATTTTTGTTTAAGTATTAATGTGCAAGTAGGGGAAAGGGAAAACATTTTTTTATAACTCGTTTACCGTATTGTAAATACTATTATTTTTATAAAAAAATTAACCCATGAAAAAGCTATTACTCCTAGCCCTTTGCGCACCCACATTTTTATTTGCACAAGCCGAATTCGGTTATCATGCTACGTGGCATTACTCCTATTCTGAATTTGGTTATACCGGATTTAAGAAAATTGAACACGTAAAAGACACCGTGATACAAGGTATGGATTGCTTAAAATTCTCCGTTACCGGGGTTCGTGATCTCAGAACCGGGCCAAACCCAAATGACTTGGTTCAGGATAAAAACGCAATTTTTAAAAGTATTTATTTAGCTACTAGAAATGATTCTGTGTTTAACGTTTCTGAAAATGGAGACGCACAATTATTATATGATTTTAACGCGCAAGTAGGTGAAAGTTGGCAAATTGCGGTGCATGATTCACTTTTTAACTGCTTTGCAAAACCGGTGGCCACCGTTACAAGTTTTGGAACCGAAACACTAGACAATCAAATATTGGATGTGATAAATGTAGATTTTCCTAGGGATACCATTGATGTGAATGGAACATCTAACTATCAAATTAACAGTTCGGCCACCATTGGTTATAAAATTTACAAAGCTTTTGGAGATATTTGGTATAATGTGTTGTTTGCACCATCACCCAACACCTGTGATGGCACCTCTTTTAAAGTAATGCAGCTTAGCAACCATACCCTACGCTGCTTTAGTAATGATGATATTTCTATAAACCTAACCTCTGGCGCTTGCAACAGTTGGGCTTACATTTCTTTGGCAGAAACTACTGTTTCTGACTTCAAAATATTTCCGAACCCAAGCAATGATTTTATTTACATAGATGCTAAGAATGAAATTACCCACGTAGAACTTTTAACCATTGACGGCAAACAAATTCGTAAAGAAGCCTTTTCAGGAAGTGTTGAATTACCCAAGCAGTCAGGTATGTACTTATTGGTGTTGCACTTTAAAGATGGAGGTAAAACGGCAATTAAGGTGTTGAGGAACTAAGCAGGGTTATTTGGAAAGTATTTTTAGGATGATATACTCGTTTTTAAAAAGGAGTAGCATTGGTTTACCAACTACTAAAAGCCTTTTTACCAAAATTATATCACTTTAGTAAAAGCCTTTTTTATGTTGACTAAAAACCGACTTCAGGGAACGCTTAACGGATTTCCAGAATACTTTACGCTTGAGGAATTTATGGACAAAGTAATGCTGCTCGATAAAATTGAACACGCGAATAAACAATCCTTAAACAAGGAATTAATTTCTGAAAGTGACCTTGAAAAAGAAATAGAAAAGTGGTTCAAATAAAATGGACACCACATAAAAAATGCTGTATAAGGAAATTTACAAACAACCATACTCCAAGGTTTTTGTAATAGCTTAATACCACTTATCATTGGATTTGCTTTCGGAAAATCAACTTACTTAACCGTTTCATCTCTTACCCGCAGCATTGCCTGCAATACTGTACATCTACCATTTTCTAAAAAATTGTAATAAGATTAAAATCAGGTACACTAATTAGTTAACTTTGCTGAGTGGTGAGAAAAATAATTGCATACAAAGAGCATTTCATCGACTTCTTTAAATCTCAGGATGAAAAAGTTAGAGAAAAGATTGGGTATGTTTTAGACTTAGTACGTTTTGAAAAACAAGTGCCAAAAAAATTCTTAAAGTATTTAGAGAACAGTGAAGGAATCTATGAAGTGCGTGTAATCACAACTTTTAAGAGCATTAGAATTTTATGCTTTTTTGATGATGGAAACTTGGTTGTACTAGCAAATTGCTTTGTGAAGAAAACACAAAAAACACCCAAAACAGAAATCAGACTTGCAGAGAAACTAAAAACAGAATACCTAATAGATAAACATAACTGATATGAAAAACACAACCGATTTTGAGAAAATCCTAACGGATAGTTATGGAAAAAAAGGAACGGAAAAACGTGATAAATATGACGCTGATTCTCTCGCATTTCGATTGGGCGCTCTTTTAAAAGATGCACGTAAAGAAGCAAACTTAACACAAGATCAACTTGCAAAAATAACTGGTACAAAAAAAAGTTATATCTCACGAATTGAACGAGGATTAAGCGATATTCAAGTTTCTACTTATCGCAAGCTGATTGAATTAGGGCTTGGCAAAAATCTAAATATTGAAATAGTGTAGGATGAGAATTGCCTTTAATTACGGCTTTTCTATACCATAGTTATCAAAAGTTTTTCACTGAATTTAGGTTTTTTTGAAAATCAAATTTACAATTATCAAAAACTGTTTAAAGCTCCGCCCGTATTTTCTTAAATTTTAGTTATATGCATGACCTAACCCTTCCAAAAAGCTAAGCTGGCGTACTAAACCTCAACTCCAAAACCTCTAAAAACTAGCTCTTATGCTGTCGGCTCTTAGTTTCCAAAATGTATAAATTGGTTTCATGTATTCCTCATAATCCTTATATACTGGTGGTGGCGGTATGCCAGACCTATGCGGTGAAATTGGAGCATTTTTTAGATATACTGAGTCTAACTTCAGCAAGTAAATTGTGTTAAATAAGGTTTCAAAATAGCGGTGCGGATAATAGCGGTGCGGATAATAGCGCCACCAGATTTCAACATCCTTATTCACTTGCTTATCGCGAACTTCTAACTGCTGTAAATAAATTTGATGCTCTAACAACTGAATATAAATTTGCGCTTTTACAGTGTCATATTTATGCACTAAAAAGCGCTCATACAACCCTAGCGGATTAATAAAATCTTCCTCACCTCGGTGCGAAAAATGATAGACTTCTGCCTCTTTTTCCGTTTTTAAGAAGATAGACAAAAGCATTAAACTATCGGCACTCAGGTTATTATTTGATTCAAATCTCTGGATTATAACCTCCTCATTTAACTTTCGCTCTAGGCTGTTCCAGTCTCTTAAAATGTTAATGGTATTTTCGGAAAACACAATTCCATAAGCACTATCGGCAAAGCTTAGCTGTTGACTTAATATGGTGGCCTCCTGCGCATACTTTTGTTTATAAATGTTGTTTATCAATTCAGGATTTTTACCAAAACCAAAAGCCAATAAAGCACTAAAGGCTATTCCGCTTAAAGCGAACCAATATTTAAACCAACCTAAGCGATAGGCTAATTTTACAAAAAGTAAACTTTGCTGAAATATTACTATTGGGCTAAGAACCAAGAAGATTGGATAGTTATGAATAAGGGTAAACACTTCCTGATCTAAAAAAACTGACCACGAGCAAATTGCGTAAAGTAAAGCCAACTTAATGTATAAAAACGTATAAAGCCAAAATGGAGCAAATGAAAACCCCTGCCCCGCTATTTTGAAAAGCTTTTGCCTTGAGCTTTTGTAACCAAAATTACCCAGCCACACAAAAATGGTAAAGCAAAAGCCAAATGTGTATGCCATTGCAGCGTTAAACAAGCTGTAATAAAAAGCTTCTACCTTGGTAAGTTTTATAATAGGCTGAAAAGTGCCGAAAGGCAAGCGCACTATTTCTCTTAAATTTTCAAAAAAGAAAAACAGGCTTAGCGCCAAACCCAAACCGCAAAATAAACCCAACCAAAAACGGTTTTTACCGATTTCGGAAACACTTAAATAAGGTTTAAATAAGATTTTTTTTAGCAAGTTTAATTTTGATGGATGTCACAAATGTAATGCCTTCCCGATTTCTTTGGTTGCAATTAAATCTATTTTTTGAAAGCGTGCAACAAGCCGTATTTCTTACTCTTTTAACTTTTTTCCACTTTAAAAAAATATAATAAAACGTTAAATATTTCTCTCCAAAACACTAAGCGCTCAAAACATTTGTTTACTTATTTTTGCAGGCCTTTGTGCCATAAAAACAAACCAATCACTTGTCTGAAGCGCTAGTAGTAATTCCAACGTACAACGAAATTGAGAACATATCCAAAATATTGGAGAAAGTGTTCTCACTTTCGCGTGCTTTTGATGTGTTGGTGGTTGACGATGGCTCACCCGATGGCACCGCTGACGTTATTAAAAAAATGCAAACTACCGAACCCAAGTTGCATATTTTAGAGCGCAAAGGAAAGCAAGGGTTGGGCACGGCTTACTTGGCCGGTTTTGATTGGGGACTAAAACGCGATTACGCCTATTTCTTTGAAATGGATGCAGATTTTAGTCATAACCCGGAAGACTTATTACGCTTATACGCGGAGGCAGAAGCCGGTGCAGATGTGGTGGTGGGCAGCCGATATATAAGAGGTGTAAATGTTGTAAACTGGCCTATGAGCCGTGTGTTACTAAGCTATTTTGCATCACGCTATGTGCGGGTAATCCTGGGTATTCCTGTGGAAGATACTACCGCAGGATTTATGTGTTATAAACGTGAAGTGCTAAAACGTATAAGCCTAAATAAAATTAAATTTGTAGGGTATGCTTTTCAAATAGAAATGAAGTACGTTGCATACCGATTAGGATTTTCTATAAAAGAAATTCCGGTAATATTTACCGATAGAACAGCCGGCACTTCTAAAATGAGCGGTGGAATTATAAAAGAAGCCATTGTAGGTGTACTTCAATTAAAAATGCGGAACATTTTAAAGCGTTACAAATAATATCATCTTTTTTAGAGTAGTGTTATGAAACAAAAAATCCTGATAAAAAATGCCAGGATGGTAAACGAAGGCAAAGTGATGCAAGGCGATTTGATGATTGAAGGTGGCCGTATTACAAAGATTGACACACACCTAAGCCAGCCCGATAATAATACGCAAGTAATTGATGCTGCGGGTAGATTTTTACTACCAGGCGTTATTGATGATCAAGTGCATTTTAGAGAACCCGGCTTAACGCATAAAGGCAACATTTATTCAGAAAGCAGAGCTGCCGCTGCCGGAGGTATTACTTCTTATATAGAGCAACCCAACACTATACCGCAAGCTACTGACTTACCTACTTTACAAGATAAATATAAAATAGCCGAAGAAAATTCTTTGGTAAATTATGCTTTCAATTTTGGTGCTACTAACAACAATTTGGAGGAAATAAAGAAAATAGACCCTGCAAAAATTCCGGGTGTAAAAGTTTTTATGGGCAGCAGCACCGGTAATATGTTGGTAGATGAGTTAAAAGCTTTGGAAGGTATTTTTGCCCATAGCCCCGTGCCAGTGATTACGCACTGTGAAGATGAAAAAACCATTCTTTACAATTTAGCAGAAATGCAAAAAACTTATGGTGATGATATTCCCATGGAATTGCATCCGCAAATACGCAGCCGCGAAGCGTGTTTTAAATCTAGCAGTATGGCCGTGGAGTTAGCAAAAAAGCACAACGCCCGCCTGCATGTATATCATATTAGTACTAAAGAAGAAGTTGGGCTTTTTAGCAATAAATTGCCTTTGGCCGATAAAAAGATTACCGCTGAAGCCTGCATACACCACCTTTGGTTTGATGATAGTGATTACGCAAGCAAAGGCACTTTAATAAAATGGAACCCTGCGGTAAAAACCGCTGATGATAAAAAAGCCATTTTTGAGGCTGTGCTAAACGGAACCATTGATGTAATTGCCACCGATCATGCCCCACATACTTTAGAAGAAAAAAATCAGGTGTACACAAAAGCGCCCAGCGGTGGGCCATTGGTGCAGCACGCGCTACCGGCTATGATGGAATATGTGCGCAATGAATCTATGACGATTGAGCAATTGGTAGAAAAAATGTGCCACAATCCAGCTATTTTATTTAACATTAAAGAGCGTGGTTTTTTACGCGAAGGCTACTATGCTGATTTGGTTTTATTGGATGCTTCTCAACCTTGGACAGTAAATAAAAGTAATATTTTATACCACTGCGGCTGGTCGCCTTTTGAAGATTTTACCTTTAAAGCACGTGTATTACAAACTTTTGTAAACGGACAATTGGTGTATGAAAACGGAAAGATTATAAACACTAAAACCGCCATGCCACTTGCGTTTGATAGGTAACATAGCACTTTGCATACTGGTGGGTATTTCTTGTAACAGTCCTACGGAAAGACCTTCGGATATAATTGACCCCGATAAAATGGTGCTGGTGCTAACCGATGTACATTTAACGGAAGGTGCTAAAACCGGCCGCCAAATAATGGGCGATACATTACGCGTGGAAACCTACTATCAAAAAGTTTTTAATAAATACGGAACTACCCTTGCGCAGTTTAATAAGAGTTATGCTTATTACACCAAGCATCCTACCGAAATGAATAGTATTTACGAGCAGGTTATTGAAAGTTTAAACCGTATTGAAGTACGCGTACCTAAATGGGAAAAAGAAGCTGCCGCAGCGCTAGACAGTAATCAATTATCAAAGCTTAAGCAGCGTAAATTTAAATTGCTGGGCGATTCTATTCGTATTAATGTTGACTCAAACAAAAGTGCCCCGCGCTAACTATCCGCCTTGGTATCTTGCACATAAAAGGCTGTTATTTCTTTTAAAGAATGTTCCATTGGTTGAAAAGTAAAATCGAAAGCTTCTTTTACTTTACTATTATCATAATAATAGGTGGACATGGCAGATTGTGCAGTTTCTTTTGTAATTAAAGGCTTAGAGCCAAACAACTTAGAACGAAGGGCTTCTACTCTCCACAAAACACTTGCTTGCCAAGGTTGTGCTTCTTTTTGAGGTGGCTTTATATCTAAACCTTGAGCAATAAAATCAAACACTTTTCGGTAAGATAAATTTTCACTTACCACAATATATCGCTCGGCCTGTTTATTACTAGCCATCAGCAACAGCATAATTTTTACCACATCTCGTACATCTACAAAACCGTTAGTGCCTAGTGTGTAAAAGTTAAAGCCATCAGCAATTTTTTTAATCAAAGCAGGGCTACCTGTATTCCAATCTCCGGGCCCTACAATAATTCCTGGATTTACCATAGCTACGTGCACTCCTTCTTGCTGCCCACGCCATACTTCTAACTCTGCTTTGTATTTACTTTTTGCGTAGGCACTATTATGCTTACTATCTATCCAATCCGTTTTTTCCGTAATAAATCCGCTGGCATCACTTCTACCTAAAGCCGCTACACTGCTTACATATACTAGCTTTTTTATGCTATGGTCAATACACATATTCACCACATTGGCAGTGCTTTCTGGGTTTTGCTGTAGCATCTTTTTCGCTTCTGCGGGATAAAATGAGACTAAAGCTGCACAATGATACACTTGTGTAATGCCTTCAAAAGCCTCGGCTAAAGCGGCTACATCCAATAAGTCAGCTTCACGCCAGATAATGCGCGCAAAAAGTTCCTGTGCATTTTGTGCGTAATAACCAAAGGTTTTTTTTACGCCCTCTTTATCAGAAGTACTTCTGCAAAGTGCTACTACTTGTTCATTTTCAAGCAATAAAGAATAAAGTAAATGACTCCCTACTAAACCTGTACCTCCGGTAACTAAAATCATACAAAAAATAGCTTGATTATGGCGTTGCTAAGCCGTGCGCTAAATTATACTTTTGCCTATCGCGCTCAAGCGCACTTATTAATAAGTTTTGCACCACTTTGCCCAATTTGGGTAGTTTACAATCATCATGATAAATTTTATAGAGGAAATTAAATGGAGAGGCATGTTGCACGATAGCATGCCCGGCACGGTAGAAATGTTGAAAAAAGAAATGGGCGTAGCGTATGTGGGTATTGACCCAACGGCAGACTCCTTACACATTGGTCATTTAGTTGCCATAATGATGTTAAAGCATTTTCAGTTAGCCGGCCACAAACCGCTTGCTTTAGTGGGTGGTGCTACGGGTATGATTGGTGATCCTTCCGGAAAATCTAAAGAACGAAACCTGTTGGATGAACCTACTTTAAGGCACAATCAAGAGGCTATAAAAAATCAGTTGTCACGTTTTTTAGATTTTGAAACTACCAATAAAAATCGTGCGGAATTGGTAAACAACTACGATTGGATGAAGGATTTTTCCTTTTTAGATTTTATTCGTGATGTAGGTAAGCACATTACCGTAAATTACATGATGGCCAAAGATTCGGTTAAAAAACGGATTGCAGGCAATGATATTGAAGGTATGTCTTTCACTGAATTTACCTACCAATTGGTGCAAGGTTATGATTTTTTACACCTGTATAAAAGCAAAAACTGCAAAATACAAATGGGTGGTTCTGACCAATGGGGAAATATTACCACTGGTACCGAAATGATTAGACGCATAGCCGGTGGTGAAGCGTACGCTATTACTTGCCCGCTAATTACCAAAGCGGATGGCGGCAAATTTGGAAAAACCGAAGAGGGCAATGTTTGGTTAGATGCAAAACTGACCAGTCCTTACAAGTTTTACCAATTTTGGTTAAACACGTCAGATGAAGATGCAGCTAAGTATATAAAAATTTTCACCCTTTTAGCTAAAGCGGAAGTGGAAGGTTTGGTAGCAAATCATAAGGAAGCGCCACACGTAAGAATATTGCAAAATAAATTGGCCGAAGAAGTTACCACCATGGTGCATGGTGCAGAAGCTTTAGAAAAAGCCAAGGAGGCTAGTAACATTCTTTTTGGTAGGGCTACTGAAAGCAATCTTAAAAATTTAGATGCGGAAACGCTTTTAGAAATTTTTGATGGTGTGCCCCAATTTGCTTTAAATAAAGCTGACTTAAGTAATGGAATAGAAATTATTGAACTTACTGCACAGCAAACGGATATTTTTAGTTCAAATGGAGAGGCACGTAAGCTAATACAAGGCAATGGGTTAAGTGTAAACAAAACAAAAGTTGACCTAAATAAGGTGGTTGGTGTGAACGATTTGATTGCTGATAGGTTTTTATTGGTGCAAAAAGGAAAAAAGAATTACTTTTTACTCACGTTTGGTTAAACTTTCTTTTTTGCACTACATTGGCAGCGGTTTAAAGATATACTCACATTAGTACAAAAGTTACATCAGATAATCATAAAGATGAATTTGCTAAGGGCAATGAAAATGCCTTAGCATATATTTATGATGCCTACTCTGGCGCTTTGTATGGAGTAATTTTTAAGATGATGCGCGAAGAAGAAGTGGGGCACGACATGCTGCAAGAAGCGTTTGTAAAAATATGGCGTTACAGAAAAAACTTTGATCCTGCCAAAGGGGCATTGTACACTTGGATGCTCAATGTAACTCGAAATCATTGTATAGATTACTTACGTTCTAAGCGACACAAAAACAATCAACAAAACCGCGAACTCGATAATCACGTATATGCCCTTGAGAGCAGTAACTCTTTTGACCCGCAGCATATCGGATTAAATGAGCTCATAAATAAGCTTCCCGCAGATCAAAAACAGGTAATAGAATACTCTTATTTTCAGGGTTATACCCAAAAAGAAATAAGTGAAGAGTTTGATATTCCTTTGGGAACGGTAAAAAGCAGGGCAAAGGCAGCTCTCACTAAATTAAGAAAAGTTTTTAATTAACAGTGAACGTAATAGCATACATAGAAAGTGGAATAATTGAGGCGTATGCCTTGGGAATGCTCAACAAAGATGAGCGTGCCGAGGTAGAAGCTGAAATGATGCGCCACCAAGAAATTGCGGACGCTGTGCGAGAAGCCGAAGAAACCATGGGTAATTTTTCTCAAGCGTATAGCATTGTTCCTAAGCCTGAATGGCGAAATGATATTATTGCCAATGCCTTAGCGGCAGATATGCAAGAAGATACTTCAAAAGTATTTACATTAAATCAGCCTAAAGTAACCAGTGTACAGGATGCACAAAATTCAAAATCAAGCTCTGGTAAAAGTGCCTTAGCCATAGCGGCTACCGTAGCACTTTTTATTAGTGTTGGTTTTAATGTGTTTCAGTTTACCAAGTTAAATCAGTTTGATGACGCGCTGTTGAGCGCTAATATGCGTATAGCGTATTTAGAAACTCAAAATAATAGTGTGGTTGCAAATTACCAATCACTTGAAAATGATTTGGAAATTTATCGCAATCCGGCTACGGCCAAATTTATAATGAACCCAGTAGAAGGGCGTGCAGCCAATTTAAGAGCAGATGTACTTTGGAATGCCGAAACTGAAATGGTGTATGTAGATGTTAAAAATTTACCGCAGCCACCAAGTGATAAGCAATATCAACTTTGGGCTTTGGTTAATGGCAAGCCAGTAGATATGGGTGTGTTTGACATTACGGAAGTGAACAAAGGCTTGCAACGTATGCAGAAAATACCCGGAGCAGATGCTTTTGCGGTTACCTTAGAAAAACGCGGTGGAGTTCCATCTCCAACCATGGATCAAATGTTTGTATATGGTACACCTCTAGCGCAAGCTTAGAGCGCTAAAAAGGTGTATAATATTGTATTTTGTATTGTTTCTTGTTGGTCTTTATTGGGCTTAGAAATATACTGTACTTTATAATCCCCATCCTCCCATTCTGTTTTAATTTTTTCAATTTCTACAGTATGTTTGTTTGTTAAAACGGCAAAAGGCATGGAGCCATTTCTAAAAATCATTATAAGCCTAAAGTCCTTTTCTTCTCCCAACGTTTTATTTTCTTCGCGCGATACATAAGCGGTCAAATCTCCAAACTTGCGTTCTTCCATATTATTTGCTTGTGCTAATGCTCTAAAAGCATCTGGTTGTTCGGTACGATTTCTAATAGCCAAAACCTTGCTTAGCTCCTTTTCTTGAATACTATTTTCCTTAATTTTTGTTTTAAAAAGATAGCCTTCTAAAATAGCTTCGTACCATCCATCACCTCTAAATTCATCTATCTTTTTTATTTCCTTTACACGTAATTCAGTTATGGAATAGCCTATACTATCGCCATTAGTATTTCTTAAAACCGCACTGGGATTTACTAATTTCCCTTCTACATCACTTAGCTCTAAGCGCACCATTTTTCGCACTTTATACCAGCCTTCTTCAGGTTCATAACTAAACAGTTTTTCGCCTTCTTGCAATACAAATATGGGTTCACCTTGTATTTTATCTAACACCTTGGTTTTTTCTTCTTCGGTAACTTGTCCAAATAAAGTTGAGCCAAAAACCAACGCTATTCCTACTAAATATTTCTTCATAATTATTAATGTATCATTAGGTTACAACCTCGTACTTCTGCATGATCAAAACGACCAAGCACCTCAAAAGTTGTTGCAGTTACTTTCCTACCCATATCCATCGTTTCAATAAACGCACAACTATCCAAATTAGCCAAATCAATCACATTTATACCCCCGGTTTTCCCAAAAGGAGCAGCCGTAAAAGGATCATCCGTTTGGCGAATATATATTTTCATCCAGCATGGCGTGGCAAAAATTCCTTGTTCAACGCTATACGCTTGAGACAAAAGTTCGGTCATACCATATTCGCTGTGTACATTAGTTACGTTAAACGCCTGCTTAAGTTGTTGATGCAGCTCATTCCGTACCAGCTCCTTTCTTCTACCCTTCATGCCGCCCGTTTCCATTACGGTTACATGCGATAAATCCATTGGGTACGCTTCTGCAAAATCTAACAAACCAAAGCTCACTCCTATTAAAAGCACTTTTTTGTTTTGCGCTCTTTTTTGCGCCAGTAATTTTGCTAAAGCAGCAAACTCATTTAAATAAAATCCGCTATCCGTATCTGCAGAAAGCTTTATTAAACCCGCGCACATATAAATAAGCGAACTACCGGTGCGCTCTAAATAACTTGGCAATAACGCTACAATACAATAGGCTTTAGGATTTCCGTAAAAAGCGTGAAAGCCTTTTAAATAAGCACTTTCATAAATACTTACATCCTCTACTGCATGTTTACTGCTACCTTGGCCACTAGTAGCACTACTTGTAAAGGTAATTTTAGGGGTAAACGTTTCCGTTCTCACTTCAAAATTTTTGAAAAACTGAATGGGTAAAAATGGAATATCCTTTAAGCACTTAATGTTTAGCGGATTAATTTTAAGCATTTGCAAATACCTATTGTAAACAGAATTATGCTGCGCTTGAAATTGAAATAATTCTAAAGCAAGTAGTGCAAACTCCTTATCGGTGCCAATGTTAAAAATCCTATTTTTGAAATATTGCTTAGCGCCCAACGTTTTTCTATTTATTGCGTTTATAAAAGTATAACGCTTATGAATTACCACACGCTAGGCGTAGTAAAATTTTATGCTATGAAACTTCTTTCAAAAATAAGCTTTGCGCTTTGTTTGGCACTCATGTTTGTTGGCTGCCGTAAATCAGGAACCTTTGATGACACTCCGTTTTTAAAATACAAATCGTATGAATTTACAGAAGATGCATCTAATGGGCGCGACAGTTATTTGCTTACCATTTTTTTTACCGATGGAGACGGTGATGTGGGTAAGTTAGAAGGGCAATCATTTGATACGTGCAGTGAAAGTGGCTACAATTTTTTAATACGATACTTTGAAAAAGTAGGCGAAGATTTTAAAGAAATACAGCCGCGTGATAGCTGCCTACCCTTTCATAATATCTTACCGAATCTTACGGATATAGGCCAAAACAAAACGCTGGAAGGAGATATAATCGCCACTTTTCCTTATGCCGGTTTCCCGATAAATGCTACCGACAGTATAAAGTTTGAATTTGTACTAATTGATAGAAGTGGCAAGCGCAGCAAACCAGTTGAAAGTGAAGTTATACCTGTTCAGTAGCTAAAGGTGCAGGACGCTGTACCATGCTTTCGGTAATACTACAAACGTGGTCGCCAATACGTTCTAATTCCGAAATCATATCAATGTAATAAACACCGCTTTGTACGCGTATTTTACCCTTTTCTACTCTTTTTATGTAATCCTTTCTAAGTCGTCTATAACACTTGTCAATAGTTTTCTCTAACTCTTGAACTTCTGTTACTAAAATTTTACTTTCATTAGAAGCTTCAATGTTTTTCACCATTAAGTCTAGTGATTCACTTATTAATACCGAAAGCTCTGTAATATTATCGCGCATATCCTGCGTGAAGTATGCTTTTTTCTCCTTTCTACTTTGTAAATTTTTACTTATTTCTAAATAAATATCTCCAATTCTCTCTAAGTAATTAGCCACTTCTAACATTCCACGCACGTTTCGGCTAGCTTCGCTACTTAATTCAGATTCTGAAGCTTTGGTAAGATATGTGGCAATCTCCACCTCCATACGGTCGCTAATGTCTTCATATTTATAAAGCTGATCGTGCGCTTGCTTTAATTTTTTTTCATCCATTTCCATTACCAATTGTGGTACAAAATGAAATGCTCTGCGCATTAAATCGCCAAATTTTACTAATTCCTTTTTAGCTTCTAAGATGGATAATTCGGGTGTGGCCATCATACCGCCACCTATGTAATCTAAATTAAACACTTCATCTTCTACACCTTTAGAAGGCACCATACGCACAACTATACGGGCAATAACTCCTGTAAAGCTCACCAGTAGCAGTACATTTAATATGTTAAAAGAAGTGTGAAATAGCGCCAATGCTTTGGGTATGGCGGTGGCAACTACAAAAGGGTCTTGCCCCCAAAAACTAATGCTTGCAGACCTTACTCCATCTAAGAAAAACGGAAATACCAATAGTAGCCAAACAACACCAAATACGTTAAATATAAAATGTGCCCGAGCTGCTCTTTTTGCGTGCACATTGGCAATCGTTGCGGCCAAGTTTGCGGTAACGGTGGTACCTATATTTTCTCCTAAAATAATGGCTGCGGCCAAAGGAAATGATATCCAACCTGCATTGCACAATACTAATGTTAGCGCCATGGCAGCACTTGAAGACTGCACTACAATGGTTAAGATGGTGCCAATTAATACAAATAAAATACTGATACCAAACTTGCCTATAAAGGTTTGTCCATCATAATCAATCTCCTTTAAAAAACTTAACATTTCAGCATTTTCAGAAACTCCTGAAACAGCATCTTTCATAAAAGCTAAGCCTAAAAACAGAATCGCAAAACCAATTAACACTTCTCCCCAAAGCTTTACTTTTTCACGTTTTGTAAACATCATGGGGAAACCCACGGCTATAATTGGCAAGCAAAGCATACTTATACTTACTGAACCTAAACCTAACTCTGAAATGAGCCAACCGGTAACTGTGGTACCAATATTTGCTCCCATAATTACACCTATGGATTGCACTAAAGTTAACAACCCTGCATTAACAAAAGAAACCACCATAACCGTAGTGGCCGATGATGACTGAACTAGAACGGTGATAAGCAAACCGGTGAAAATTCCAAAATATTTATTCGAAGTCATGGCGCCTAAAATTTCGCGAAGCTTAGAGCCTGCTACTTTTTGTATGGCATCACTCATCACCTTCATTCCATAAATAAAGAGACCAAGTGCACCAATTAAGGTTAAAAAATCGATAAATCCGAAGCTCATACTTAGGTAAATGGATTAATTAATGTGATATAGTTTTAAAAAAAAGGGGTACAACTACCACTAGATGTACCCCTCTTTTTTTATACAATTATTTACTGTGTTGAATAACCTACTGAACGATTAACTTATGCGTTGCCGAAGCATCATCAACAGTAACTTGAATTAAATAAACACCTTTTGGCAAGTTGCTTACATTTATTTCCAAATTAGTATTCGTACTGTTAAGTGTGCGTACCACACTACCCGCTACATCTGTAATTTTTACAAGTTTTTTAGCATTATTAGTGCTAGTAAGTTTTACAATGCTAGTAGCCGGATTAGGATAAATTTCCATGTTGTTTACTAAAAACTCAGCAATAGATATTGGGTTTAAGTTACTTGGGCTACCAATATCTCCATTTGCCGAAGTGTATGCATTTCTTACACCTACCGTAGATAGGCCAATCACGCTTGAAGTAGTATCAAATTCTATGGAAACACCAGCAGTAACCAAGCTTGCCCCATAGGTTGCACGTGCTACTAGTTGGCCTTTATCATCATAAAAGTTTACCTCATCACCACCAGTACTTAAACCAGAGAAACCCATTGGGCCAAACTCATCAGCAGCATAAATTACAATGTTGTTGCCTTGCTGGCTCCACTCTTGAGACCAAGCAACGGCTTCAGTAGCTAATCCATCATAAAAAATAACAGACTCACCGGCATCAATAGTTTGCGTAATTAAAGATGCAATGGTATGTGTACCTGCCGTTCTAGAATCATCATCCCAGCTAAAATTGTTTAAATTAATAGGTGTGGTTCCGTAGTTAGTCAACTCAAACCAATCGCCACCAATTGGGCTGCTAAGGTTGCTACCAGACATTATTTCGGTAATGGCTAACTTAGGAAGCTTCACTATAATTTCAGAATTAACACGAGGTAGTATTTGGTAACCATCAGCTGAATAAGGAGGGTTATTTCCTGAAGAAGCAAATTGACCAGCAACACCAATAACATCAAATTTACCTAATGGAGCTGGCCCCCAAACGGTTGGTATATCAGAATCTATTCTTAAAATTACGGTATCACCGGTGCTAAGCACTATATCAAAGTTACCAAAGTTTGAGCTTGGCCAACCCGTAGTATCTACCAATTCTACACCATTAAGGCGTAAAACACGACCTTCTGTTGCTTCACCTAAATTTTGATTAAACACCACTGGTTGAATAGGATTTCCGCTGCTTACTAACTGAATAGAGTCTGGATCAATTTGAATACCTCCACGGAATTGGCCAATAGTACCAACTACTCTTATTACATCTCCAATATTAGCACTATAGGCAGTTAGGCTGGATTTACTAACTTTAATTCCAGCCGTATTCACACTATTGGTAATAAAAAAATCTGTACGAGAAGCATGCAGCTGAGGGCTAGTTACCGTGGCTATTATTTTACAATAAGTACCAGTGCTATCGGCAGCACCTGTAACTGGGTCAACACCTGTAATTTGCGCGATGTCATACGTTGGTATTGGCGTGTCATTATCATCTATGGTAAATACGTGTGTGTTTATTGCACCAATAGTTAAGGCAGTTCCAACTTTAGCAATCGTAAACGTGATGTTCTCGCTAGCTTCTTGCAACATATCATCGGTAACAGTTACATCAAAACTAACGGTTGCAGCATTGGCAGCAGCGGTTAGTGTAATGGTATCGGCAACAGCAGCCGGTGTAGTGGTATAATCACCAGCGGTAACGCTTGCGCCATTGGTAACGTAAAGTTTTACCGTTTGGGCAGCAGTTGCGCTTGGCGCGATGGGTAAGCTAATGGTTACCGTACCCGCATTTTCTAATTGATTTTGTGCAGCAGCAGGGAAATTAATAGTGGGAGTAGTAGCTACCACAGGAATAATATCACTAGCAATACGTGGGAAAAGTTGGTAACCATCATCCAAGTTAGCAGCAAAGCTAAATTGACCACCTACACCAATTACATCAAAAGCAGTTGTGGGAGCCGTACCCCAAGCTGTTCCAAAATCTGTATCAAAACGCATGGTTATTGTATCATTGGTAGTGGCAGAATAAACATCTACGTTTCCACTACCCCATGTTCCACCTCCAGTAACTGTGCGCATTCCGTTAAAACGTACAATTCTACTTTCGTCATTTTCATCTAAGGTAGTTTCAATAGTTGGTGTTGGTAAAACATTACCGGTACTTACCACTACAATAGAGTCAGGAACAAATTGTGCTAAACCTCTAAACTGATTTACCGTACCCATTACTCTCAACTCATCACCCATGGTAGGTACATAAGAATTAAAAGTAGTATTGCGCACTAAAATACCGGCTGTATTTCCTGCATTGGTAAAGGTAAATTCTACTCCTGAACCTGCTGCGCGGTAACTTGGTGTAGAAACAAATCCTACCAATCTACAATTTACATTAAGTGAATCTACCACACCACTAGCATTTACGCGGGTAACCGTGTCAATAGTATAGGTATTAACGCCACCAAAATTAGGAACTGTAGTAGAGGTGATAATATCACTAGCAATACGTGGGAAAATTTGGTAACCATCATCTAAGTTAGTAGCAAAACTAAACTGACCCCCTACACCAATCACATCAAAGGTACCGGTAGGAGCAGTACCCCAAGCAGTTCCAAAATCTGTATCAAAACGCATGGTTACGGTATCGCCTCCATTAGGAAAATATATATCATTGTTACCATTTCCCCAGTTGGTAGTAGTTACAAGCTGCACTCCGTTTAAACGGATAATTCTACCTTCGGCAACCTCACTTAATGTAGTTTGTGTGTTAGGTGCGGGCAACGTATTTCCGCTGCTGATTACTACAATTGAATCTACATTTAATTGTGTAAGTCCTCTAAACTGACCGATTGTTCCTATCACTCTTAGTTGGTCTCCCATGGCTACTGTATAGCCGCTTAAAGAGGTGTTTCGCACTATTATTCCAGCAGTATTCATCATGTCAGTAAAGGTAAATTCCACTCCTGAACTTCTGAAATTAGGCGTACTTACTAAACCTACTAATTTACATTCTACACCAATACTATCTGCCACACCAGTGGCAGCATCTATGGTAGTAGCTTGCGCAATAGTATAGGTTGGAATACCGGAAGCAGGGGGATTAACTACGGTAGTAGAATAGGTTCCGATAGGCATTGGAGCACTTGCGGCTGCGTTGGTGGTTACAGGGTCATAGGTGTTTATACCGCCAAAACTCCAACTACCCAATACAAAAGTAGAATCATCAGGCCCTGTACCGTTGTTGCGATATGCCCAAGAATCTAAATATTCCCATGGTTGGCCTGTACCATCTACATTGATATCTCCAAACACATCAGCCACAGAACCATTGCTAAATAACTCAACAGCGTCATCACCATTTATAGCCATTGATCCATCTTGGTAACCTGCTCCAAAACCGAAGAAAGTTCTGAATTGAGCAGTATCGGTAGTTACGTAAATGTAAGATCCTGCTGCGGCTGAAACGGCTGGAAAAGTAAATTCTTGACCATCTGTACCACCACCATTATTTGCAGAACCCAAACCAAAAGTGCTTAAGTCTGAAATGCTGTTTACCACATATAACTCAACTCCCTTAGGGTTTCCTCCTGGTAGAGGACCGTCAAAAGCTCCGGTAATAATTATATCATTTGAAGCAGGTAGCACTACCGCATTTACTGTAATCGTTCCGCTCATGCCAGGAGCATGTGGCGTACATACGTAATTGTAGGTTCCTGTTTGATTAAACTGACGTTGATAAGTCCAGCTAGCGCTAGATGCAGGACCATTTATAAAAGTCACAGGATTTGTAGCATCAGTACCATCTACATTGTGAAAACCACCTGTATTAGTCCAAAGCACGGTATCTCCGGCATTAATTGTAAGGCTGTTTGGCATAAAAAAGTTACTGCCAACACTTACATTATGCACCGTTGCCTGTGCTAATGAAAAGCAACCGATGAGGGCTGCGAGTAAAAATATTCTTAACTTCATAAGGGTTTTATTTAAGCAGCAAAAGTATTTTAAAACTGATAAGAAATTTCAGCTTCAATGTTAAGCCTGTATTAACAAATTTAAAATACCTAAACAAAGGCTCACAGTACGTTAGCTTTAAAAGCAAGCCAATAAAACTACATTATTAGGTTCATTTTTGCCTTACTGAAATAGTTTTTATGCGGCTAATTTTAACCAAATAAAACCTTGTAATAAAAAAACTAAAACATTGTCAGTTTCTAATTGTAGGTTCAAAAACTTTTTAACTGCATTAAGCCATCAGATTTAGAGAAAAAACCGGCTTCAACATTTAAAAACTTAAAATTACTTAAACTAGCTTCACCAAGTTGATTTGTAAAACCGGAATCAGGTTGCCAACCCCAAAACTTCCACTCCGTAGCCACAGGAATACTATCCACCATTTTGTATTCTAAATACTCTATGGCGTGCGGATCTTTTTCAGCCTCTTCTATTGGTTTGCCTTTGGCCGTAACTATGTAAGCAGCAGCCCGTAATTGGTGTGTTAATTTATCTGCGTAAAGCAAATACCAATCATTAGGACTTGCGCCCGTTTCAGGTTTAAAAATTAATTTTTTTGTATCATACTTTTCCCCTTGCAGCATTTTGTGTTCCGATGAAACAAGTTCAGTTCCCGCATCGGTAATTTTATAGGGAAGCATAAAAAAGTAACTCCAAGTGTAAGCAGCAAAGCTGGCTTCATCACTTGTAAAGCCCTCGCTATAATATACTTCTCCGTTATTATAGACCAATGTGCGGCCATCTGCGTAAGCAATTTTACCGGCCGTAGAATTTGTTAAGAGTGTTAATGTTCCGTTTAAACGCTGCTTGCCACCAAACATTAAAATCATATTAAATTGTACGGCTTCCTTTTGCATAAAACCATCTTTACCATGCGCAGCTTCTATAATTTCTCCGAAACCAACCGTTTTTACTTGGTTTTCTTTCTTAGCAATAGCTTCAGTTTTTTTGCTGGTAGGTGCACCTGAGTTGCATCCGCTTAAAAGCAAGGCTATACTAATTATTGATAGGTATGTGCGCATACGTTAATTTATTTTAAAGAGTTGTGTTTTTTTACGATGAACTATAATTGAAAAATTAAGTTTGCACAAAATAAAGGCACAAGCATAATGTACAATGTAAGGTGCTTTACAAATTTTAAAAAATATGAAGGCATACATTTTTCCGGGACAAGGCGCGCAATTTACCGGTATGGGTAAAGAGTTATACGAAAGCAACGCATTTGCGAAAGCTCAATTTGAAAAAGCCAATGATATTTTAGGCTTTAGAATTACCGACATAATGTTTGAAGGTAGCGCTGAAGATTTAAAGGAAACCAAAGTAACGCAACCCGCTGTTTTTTTACACTCGGTAATTTTGGCGCAAACCTTAGAAAACTTTAAACCAAACATGGTAGCCGGGCATTCTTTAGGAGAAATTTCCGCATTGGTTGCCAACAAAACACTTTCTTTTGAAGATGGCTTACAATTGGTGAGCAAACGCGCACAAGCCATGCAAAAAGCCTGTGAGTTAGAACCAAGTACCATGGCTGCGGTGTTGGCTTTGGCCGATAATGTGGTAGAGCAAGTTTGTAAAGAAATAGACGGAATAGTGGTAGCCGCCAACTACAATTGCCCCGGGCAGTTGGTAATTAGTGGTAGTACAGGCGCGGTAACCTTGGCTTGCGAAAAACTAAAAGAAGCGGGTGCGCGCAGGGCTTTAATGCTTCCCGTAGGTGGTGCTTTTCACTCGCCATTAATGAAGCCGGCCGAAGATGAATTAGCACAAGCCATAAAAAGTGTAACTTTTAATATGCCTATTTGCCCGGTGTATCAAAATGTACCAACCACGGGCGTGGTAGATCCTATTCAAATACAAAGTAATTTAATTAAGCAACTTACAGCACCTGTAAAATGGACACAAAGTGTAGAAAATATGATTGCTGATGGCGCTACGGAATTTATAGAAGTTGGCCCCGGTAAAGTATTACAAGGCTTGGTAATGAAAATTAATATAGACGTACAAACCGCTAGTGCTTAAAAAAACATTTCTACTTTTAATTGCAGCTTTTAGCCTAACCAATACAAGTTGCAATACTATTGCCGCAGATGCTAAACCAACAGCGGTAGCCACGGAAAATAGCGCAAAAGAAGCGCGCATAAAGGCAATTGATGTTTTTGTAACATCTATTGACAATTTGCAAAATGAGCTTGAGCAATTTTCTTTAACAAAAATTTTGGAAAGCGATTTAGAATCTGAGTTTCCCTTTTGGGAACAAGCGGATTTTAGCGCACGCAATAACGAATTGGTGCGTTGCGAATTATATAATAACGATGGCGCACAGGTGCGGAAAGAGTGGTTTTACTACAAAAATGGCGCATTAATTTTCAGTCGTTTTTATGGCACTCATTTAAATGATACTCAAAACCGAGACACCTCTACCTATTACTTTGAACAAGGCACTTTAACCATGGCAACGCGCGAAGGGCTGGGCGTTTTAGATGTTTCGAGATCTTCTATAAAATTACAAGCTATTGATTTAAAAAAGGAAGGCGATCAATTGCAAAACATTTTTAAAACAAAATTTGCAACACGTGATAACAGCAAGTAAGTGGCGCAGCCCTAGTAATATTGCCTTAGTAAAATATTGGGGAAAATTACCAAACCAAATTCCGGCCAACCCAAGCATTAGCTTTACGCTTGATGCTTGCCATACCGAAACCGAAGTGCGGTTGTTAAAAAAAACTAGCACGGATAAATTTGATTTTGATATTTGGCTAGATGGTGAAAAAACCGATGCTTTTAAACCAAAAATAGAACAGTTTTTTAGCAAGATTGCACATGAAGCGCCACTGCTAGAAAAATACCGATTGGAAATACATACCACCAATAGCTTTCCGCACAGTAGCGGAATTGCCAGCAGCGCATCGGGATTAAGTGCGTTGGCTTTGTGCCTTTTAAGTGTATCGGGCAAAGACCCAAAGCAAAACGAAGCTGAATTTTACACCAAAGCTAGCGAATGGGCGCGCTTAGGCAGTGGTAGTGCCAGCCGCAGCGTGTATGGCGGTTTGGTAAATTGGGGGACACATAAAGATTTAGCCGGCAGCAGTAATGAATTCGCATTGGCCGTAACTGAAAATATTCACAAGGATTTTTTGAGTTACCTCGATTTTGTGCTTTTGGTAGAAGTAGGGTCTAAAAGCGTAAGCAGCACGGTGGGCCATGGCTTAATGAACGACCATCCTTTTGCCAAAAAACGTTTTGAGCAAGCACATGAAAATTTAAGCAAACTGTTAATTTTAATGCAAAAGCCAAACGTTCACGAAGTTGGTAAATTAATTGAGCAAGAAGCACTTACGCTACACGCTATGATGATGACGAGCGACCCCTACTTCATCTTAATGAAGGCAAATACCGTAAGTATAATAGATTTGATTTGGCAGTTTAGGCAAAACACCGGCATACCGGCTTACTTTACGCTAGATGCGGGCGCCAACGTGCATTTGCTTTGCCCGGCAGTACATGAACAAGCTGTTGCACAATTCGTTAAATCAGAACTTAGTACATATTTAAGCGGCCAACAGTATATTTGCGACCGCGTAGGCCAAGGCCCAAAGCAATTATTATGACAAAGAACCCACTGTATTACGCTAAAATTTTACTTTTTGGAGAGTACGGAATCATCAATGATTCACAGGGTCTTTCTATTCCATACAACTATTATCGTGGTGCGTTTAAAAAAAGCACATCCCTTAGCGGGAAGGCGAAAGCATCTAACCAACATCTCTTAAAATTTTTAGCACATTTAGAGCAATTGCAACAGGAAGGTGATGCTTTGGCTGCATTGGATTTGAAAGCATTGCGTGCGGATATTGAAGGTGGCTATTATTTTGACAGTAGTATTCCGGAAGGTTATGGTGTAGGCAGTAGCGGAGCGCTAGTAGCCGCTATTTACGATAAGTACGCGCAACACAAAATTGATCAGGACAAGGATATTGATAAGGATTCCATTTTAAAACTGAAGAATATCTTCGGCCAAATGGAATCATACTTTCATGGTAAAAGCAGCGGTTTAGATCCATTAATTTGTTATTTACGCTTACCGGTTTTAATAAGCGGAAAAGAAAATTTAGGTACGGTAAGCATCCCAGAATCAGGCAGCAGTAAAGGCGCTATTTTTCTTTTAAACAGCGGCCAGCCAGGTGAAACGCAACCCATGGTAAACATTTTTATGGAAAAAATGAAAAGTGAAGGTTTCCGTAATGTAATGAAAGAGCAGTTTACCAAATATAACGATGCCTGTATTCAAGCTTTTCTTAAAGGTGATTCTAAACCTCTATTTAGCAACTTAAAGAAGCTTAGCCACTTAGCACTTGAATATTTTTTACCGATGATACCCGCCAGTGTACAAGATGTATGGAAGCAAGGTATTGAAACCAACGCTTTTTACTTAAAGCTTTGTGGCTCAGGCGGTGGTGGTTTTGTACTAGGTTTTACACGTGATTATGATAAAGCGCGCGAAATTTTGAAAGGGCATAATCCTGAATTAATACACCGATTTTAATTGGCACTCAATAGAAGGCAACGGCTCAATATTTTTAAGCTTTCTGCCTTACTTTCTTTGGTGCGTTGGTACAATATTTTTTTCTTAGCTCTAGCACAATATTTGGCAGCCGTTTTTATTTTAAACGATGCCCAAACGTGGTGGCGTACGCTTAAAAATCCAGATTTACATTACATAGTTTTCGCAACGCTCTTTTGTGTGGCCGGTGGGTACATTATTAACAATTTTTACGATTTAGAAAAAGACTTAATCAACCGCCCTAATAAAACAATTTATGAGAAAATTATAAAGCAAAGTACCACCCTTCGACTTTATTTTCTATTTAATTTTATTGGCGCATTGCTAGGTTTAATGGTAAGTTTTAACGTTTTTGCCTTTATGAGCGGCTTTATTTTTGCCTTGTGGTTTTACAGTCACAAGCTTAAAAAAATAACTTTTGTGGGAAACGTGAACGCAGCTCTGTTGGCCATCACCCCCTTTTTTGCCACGTTTATTTATTACCGCTTAGAAGATTTACTCATTCTTACCTACGTAAGTTTTGTACTACTCATTATTTTTATAAGAGAAATTATAAAAGATTTGGAAGCCCTTAAAGGAGACGTAATTATTGGTTACCCCACACTTCCCGTAAGGCTAGGTGTAAACCGCACTAAAATATTAATCACTGGTTTTGCTTTGCTTGGCGCGATACCGGCTTCCGCTATATTTTATGTAACCAATTTTATGGGTATTAGCTACTATCTTTTTGCCGGAGGTTTGGGTGTATTTTTATCTGTATTACTTGTTTGGAAAGCGCAATCAAAAAAAGCGTACGTGCAAATTAATAACTTATATAGGTTGTTGATTATTGCTGGTATTTTTGGTTTAGTACTTTTTGGAAGGTAAATAGAGTTAGAAATTTTATTCATGCCCTTAATTACCCTCAAAACATTTGAAAACCCAGTAGAGGCGCACTTGCTGAAATCACAATTAGAAAGTGAGGGCATTAATTGCTTTTTATTTGATGAGCATACTATGGGTTTAATTCCATTTTACAACGTTACACTTGGCGGAATAAAACTAAAGATTGACCAGAAAGACGCAAAGGTTGCTCTTGAAATAGTTGACCAGAATGAAATGACTGATTTATTGAATGAGCAGAATGAACCCCTGGTATGCCCTAGCTGCGGTTCTAATAAATTATATCAAAATTTTCGTTCGTTCAAAGGCTTATCGGGATTTTTATACGCAGCTGCTGCCTTGCTCCTTACTATTATTCCTTTTTATTGGAAAACCGTGTATCGCTGTAAAGTTTGTGAAACCGAGTTTAAGTGATGCTTAACATGGTCTCGTCTTAGTCTAAAGTTAAATCTATATCGGTTACGGTGCAGCCTTGTCCAAAGTTGTTGGTAAAAATAAAATCGCACGTAATAATGTAGGCTTGTCCATTAATCTCCTGCGGATGCTGATTGGTTAAATATGCCATAAAAAGATACACTCTCTAAGATTAAACATTACGGACACCTCACCTAGGTATCTGTATAGAAAAATATTTGAAGCACTAGTCGTTCTATATGTTCTTTTACTTTATAGCCTTCAAATGAAACCATTTCAAACCAGGTTATTGTTAAAGCATGTTATCACGAGAAATCAAATTTAAGGTTACTATTTAAGCATCATCGCTTGTCTATAAACCCCTAGCTTATTCTTTACTTCCAAATAATATATGCCTTTAGGAAACGTAGAAACATCTAATGTAAAGTACCTACTTACAGGCTGGAGTTCAAGCAGTTTTTTTCCGCTTACATCTATCAACGAAACCTCGGCAAAAACTGTTTCATCAAGCTGAACATGCACTTCGGTTTGCGCTGGGTTAGGATATACTGAAAGAATGACCTTTGCCTTCAATTCTTCTAAACCAATGCTTGGAAAGTTTTCCGTTAAAAAAGCTGTTTGTACGGTTAATGCAGAGCCGCTTTGCTGCAACTGTATGCGTAACAACGGAATACGATCATCCTCTCTAAAAAAGGAGTAATTTATATAAGAAACTCCTCCATTCGCTTCACCGGATTTACCTACATATAAACCAACGTTATTGTAGCTTTTGCCATTTGGTAAGTTTAACGTGCCGTATGCTTCATAGCGAAAGGAAGCTTTCCATTGTGCGCTATAACCGGGCGCGGTGTTTTGTGAAAATTGATCTGGTAACACTGCTTGAAAAGGAATTGGCAAAAGGAAAACGGGTAACCCTGAATCAAAAACACTTGGCTGATTATTAAAGGTGTTCCCTAAATAAAATACGGTGTCTTGCTTAACTTCATAAAATTGCTGTAAGCCATTTGACTCTTGCAACACATAGCTAGCGGTAGGAAAAGATGTAGGAAACAAAGATTGTTGCAAGGTTAAAATAGTATCCGTACGTAGTGTTGTAGCCAATTGAATACCGGTAAAATCCCAAACTATATTTGCACCTGTGGTAGCTATATTCTGATAATTAACAGAGTTGGTAATTTCCCTGTAGGTATAGCCGTAGCCAGGAACTAAGTTATAGGGCGACTTTAAACTTGGTTGTGCCTGAGTTAGTAATGTAAGAAAAATCAAAAGCGTTCCTAAAGTTGTTTTCATGGTGATGTTTTTAACGAGCTCAAAACTACTTGGATAAATAGAGAATGGAAATACGTAGAGTATCGTATTTGTTAAATACAATCTGCTGCTTATACGAGTTATCCGTGCCTTATTTATTGAAAAAACCAGTTTTTTTAAAGCTCATATATTTGTAATCGTTCACAAAAGAAGCTTTTAATTTATCAGTAATTTTAAATGCATTAGCGAACCTGTTCTTCAATTTGCATTAATAAAAATAGGTTTAATGATATTCTATTACTGTACAAACATCTTTTACTTCACACTACCTTTACCCTCATGGAAACAGCTAACAAAACCAAACAAGAAATTTTAGATAAATTAGGTATTACCGAGCTTAACGCGATGCAGTTGGCAGCGCATTCAGCCATCCGTACTTACCATGATGTTATTCTACTATCGCCCACCGGAAGTGGAAAAACGTTGGCGTTTCTATTGCCGATTTTCGCGGAATTGAATCCAGAATTGGAAGCCGTGCAAACATTAATTATTACGCCTTCGCGGGAGTTGACTTTGCAAATAGAACAAGTAGCGCGCGAAATGGGTGCCGGTTTTAAAATAAACGCGGCTTACGGTGGCCGCCCAATTGCTAAAGACAGAGAAGAACTTGAAACACCCCCTCCTTTGCTCATTGGCACTCCTGGCCGCATTGCCGATCATTTAAGGCGTAAAACCTTTGATGCTCAACACATTAAAACCATCGTTTTAGATGAGTTTGATAAATCGCTAGAAATAGGTTTTGAAGATGATATGAGTGAGATTATTGAGCGCTTGCCAAACCTTAAAAAGCGCGTGCTTACCTCAGCTACAGAGGGTGTGCAAGTGCCGCCATTTGTAGGTCTTAAAAAGCCAAAACGCGTTGATTTCCTTTCGGAAAAACTAGAAGGACTTACGGTAAAAGTAATTTCCTCTCCCGATAAGGATAAACTAGAAACGCTGGTAAAAACCATTAAACATTTGGGTGGCGAAGCAGGGATTATTTTCGCCAACTTTAAAGATAGCATTCAGCGTATAAGTGATTATTTAGAGCAGCACGACATTTCACACGGTAGTTTTTACGGAGGCTTGGAACAGCATGATCGGGAACGCGCGCTTATAAAATTTAGAAATGGCACCTATCAAGTTTTGCTAGCTACCGATTTGGCTGCACGTGGTATTGATGTACCGGAAATTAAATTTATAATTCACTATCAACTTCCGCTAAAAAGCGAAGAATTTACGCATAGAAACGGCCGTACTGCACGTATGCATAAAGAGGGAACGGCCTATGTAATACAATGGGAAAAGGAAAAATTACCGGAATTTATACAGCCCGAAGGAGAAGAAATTTTAACCAAAAGAGATGCGCCAAAGCCATCGCCTTGGAAAACGCTGTTTGTTTCCGGTGGCAGGCGTGATAAAATTTCTAAAGGAGATTTAGCCGGTTTCTTTTTAAAAGAAGGTGGTTTAAACCAGCAGCAACTTGGCCTTATAGAATTAAAAAACGATTGCGCGTTTGTAGCGGTACATGGCAAAAAAGTAAATGATTTACTTCAAAAGCTTAACAATCAAAAAATTAAAAAGAGGAAAGTTAGGGTGTATGAGGTTTAGGGCTTTTAAATGACGAATGTAGAATGGTGAGTATTTAATTTCGGGGGACGAGTTACAAATGACGCATTGAGGCGCACAGAATCGATAAGTTTAAGGTCAAAGTACCCAGGATTTTACAAAAAATAAGCAGTACCAAAAATCATTTGGTTTAGTAAATTGCCACACAATTCATCATACTAAATCAGTACATGCAAAAAAATCTATTTTACACCACGGCTGCGCTATTTATGTCAATATGCCTCAATGCTCAAATAAATGTTGGTCCTGAAATTAAAGTCGTGGGCAGGTCGGCCGATAGCTTTGAACCTGGAGCGCTTAAAAGGCTTAAAAAGACAACCACTTATTTCATTTATGGTGAACGCGATGAGGATAATCTTGAAGAATGGGAAACAGCTTTAAATAGAGCTTGGAAGGTCACGCCTTTTGATTTCATTTCCTTAAAAGAATTTCTCGAACTTAAAAGCTATAAGGGGAAGTCATTTTTGATGAAAAATCAAAATGGTCGAATTGAATATAGAAACGGGCAACCTTTTGGTGAGTATTACTGGGGGTATTTAACCTTGGTAACCTTAAATAAAGAGGACGAGTTTATAAATCATTGCAGAATTGAGTTAGCACCAGATTTTGAGACCATGAAACATATTAGCGTTCTGATGAAGATGGAAGAAGGTGAAAAAGTACAGTTTCTCTACGAAAAAGCAGAGTTTTACAATTGGCATCCTGGTTTGCTTATGGCTCCTTTAGGAATGGTAAGCAATGCTCTGCAAAATGAAGAGCCTTTTAATATCTTTAAAGAAATTGATGTGGAACCAGAATTGAGTAAACTAAAAACAAAAACAGTTTATATGCCTGATTACGTATTTGTAAATTCGCTTGGCTCGCGCGCTAGCAAACCTTATGTGGATGTAGATAAACTTTTAGAGAAGTATGATTTTGAAACCAAAATCATGTCTTCAGAAAAACTTTCAAAGTTGATTTTAAAAAGTGACGAAGACCTGTATTTGCTGCTTTATACGCATAGTATGGTAGATAAATTTATAAATGTGTGGAACACTAAAACGCAAAAACTACTGTATAAAGATTACAAAGCTATGAGTAGAGAAATGAAGAAAAAAGACTTTAAAAAATTAAACAAAGCAGTAGAGGAGGCTTAATTCCTAACCTTTAGTAAAGAAATAATTTTTTTCAAATTCAATGAACCAAAAATTTCCAATGGAACTTTAAGCACGTTTTGATCAATGAAAAAACTTTTATTTACAACCTTCTTTATCACTTTAATAGTTCAAGGTATTGATGGGCAAGTATATTTAGGACCAGATTTACGGGGAAATGGGTTCTCTTTTGCAGAGGTCAGTGACAATGCTCTAAAGCGTTTAAAGAAAACCACAACCTATTTTATCTATGGTAAAACAGATATTAGAGAACTAAAAAGCTGGGAGAAAGCGTTAAAAAAATCGTGGAAAATCACATCATTTAAAATGATGAGTTTTGAAGAATTTGCTTTGAAAAAAAATCATGATGGAAATTCCTATCTTATAAAAAAGGACATGAGTAATCGTGAACTCAATGGCTTTCCTAAAAGAGGAGGTTAACGTCTTGCTTTTCTTAATTTGTGCATTATAAACAAGGATGGCAGTTTAGAGTCTTATGGCAGAATTGAATTATTCCCAAATGCAGCAACAGCAAAATACCTTGCCAAAGATGGAGTAGCAGAACTGGGAGGAAATACAGCCTACTTATACACTGATGCTCAATTCAATAATTGGTATCCAGGCTTACTCTTAGGCTTATTAAGCCAAGTAAGTACTTCTTTGAAAAATGAACAACCAGAAAATTTCTTTCTAAAACTTAATCCTAAAAAACAACTAGCCCAGCTTAAAAACGAAACCTTATACATTCCGGAATACTCTTTTAGCTGTGATATTGGGTTGGACCAAAAAGATCAATGCGTGGATTCGAAAAAACTTTTGTCTAAATATGGTTTTGAAATAAAAGTAATTTCGGCAAAAGGCCTGTCAGATAAAATAATGAGCACTGACAAAGATTTGTATATATTGCTTTATACACAAAGTCTGGAGTTTAAATTTATTAACGTTTGGAATACTACTACTGGAGATTTATTGTACAAAAGGCTTCAAACTTGGGAGTTTAAATTAGATAAATACGACTTTAAAAAACTCACAAAAGCCATCGAAAAAGCATAATGTACGCAACAGCTTTCAAAGCCATTTAAACCCCTACCTTTGCCGCCTTTTTATAAGCGGCTATGAAACAGATTTTCAGGAACTTCACCTTCAACCCTAAAAATGATATACTCAGCGGGTTAACCGTTGCGTTGGCATTAATCCCCGAAGCCGTTGCCTTTGCTTTTGTGGCAGGTATTCCACCTTTGGTTGGGCTATACGGTGCTTTTATGATGGGTTTAATCACGGCTCTATTCGGTGGCCGCCCAGGTATGATTTCTGGTGCTACCGGAGCTATGGCGGTGGTGATGGTTTCGTTAATTCTTTTAGGAAATGAAGTAGGCCAAAGCTTTGCTACGCCTATTGAATTTTTAGGCCTACAATGGCTTTTCATTTGCCTTTTATTGGTGGGTGTTATTCAAATTTTAGCGGGTGTTTTTAAACTAGGCAAATTCGTGCGCCTTATTCCACACCCTGTAATGATGGGCTTTGTAAACGGATTAGCCATCGTAATTTTTCTTTCGCAGCTTGGTATGTTTAAAGAAAATGTAGGTGGCGCTATGCAGTATATTCAAGGCATGGAACTGTACATAATGCTTGGCTTGGTTGGGCTCACTATGGCCATTATGTTTTTACTGCCTAGGCTTACTAAAAAAGTGCCATCTGCGCTTGTAGCGATAATTGTGGTAGCTTGTATTACTATTTTTGGTAACCTAGATGTTAGCACCGTAGGCTCTTTTATTAAAGATGGTGGTGGCGATGGACTGCAAGGTTCTTTACCAAGCTTTCAAACTCAAATTTTTGGACTCTTCAACACATTAGATGGACATTGGGGAACACTAATTTCTACTGCCTTTCTACTAGCAGCCGTTGGTTTAATTGAATCATTAATGACACTGAATTTAGTTGATGATATTACCGAAACGCGCGGTAGCGGAAACCGTGAGTGCATTGCACAAGGTGGAGCCAATATGGTAAACGGTTTGTTTGGCGGCATGGGCGGTTGCGCAATGATTGGCCAATCTATTATCAATGTAAATTCTGGTGGGCGAGGACGTTTATCTGGTTTAACCGCAGCCTTGGCTTTATTGGCTTTTATTCTTTTTGGCGCACCGCTAATTGAGCAAATTCCCATAGCTGCTTTAGTTGGGGTTATGTTTATGGTGGTGATAGGCACCTTTGCTTGGAGTAGCTTTAGAGTGCTAAACAAAATGCCCATTTCTGACGCCATTGTGCTCATTGCTGTTTCGGCTATTACCGTGTGGCAAGATTTGGCCATTGCCGTGATTGCCGGGGTAATTATTTCAGCCTTGGTATTTGCTTGGGAAAACGCCACGCGCATACGTGCACGTAAAACTATTGACGAAAATGGCGTAAAGATTTACGAAATCTGGGGGCCGTTGTTTTTTGGTTCAGTGCAGGCTTTTTCAAGCAAGTTCGACCCGAAAACAGATCCCGATAAAATTGAAATTGATTTTATGGAATCGCGCGTAAGCGATCATAGTGGTGTGGAAGCCTTACGCAACCTAGCTAATAAATATTTAGATTTAAAGAAAAACATTCGCCTAACGCATCTTAGTCCCGAGTGTATAAACCTTCTATTGAAACGCAACCCTGAGTTTGAGACAATTATTGAGCGTTCTATTGAAGACCCACGCTACCACGTAGCAACCGATTTGATGGATGTGGAAGTTTAGTTGGAAGACGGAAGTCTCTAGTTGGAAGACCGAAGACGGAAAAAGCGGCACGCTAAATTGAAAGCTTTGTTTGGAGAAAACCGGTTTAACTTGAGTTCGATCCGTACTAAAATAAATTAATCTGATAATTAGTAGTTTGCTAGTTTTAAACCAAGAATTTAGCCCCCTAAATGCTCCAAAGGGTACTTTAACTGCCTGTGTAACAAAGCCCCGCCATGGCGGGGTTTGGAGGCTTTAAAAAAGCTTAGGCACTCATAATTAGTTATTTAAAATCGAACTCAGGCTTTTAGACAATTGCAACGCAAACAGTGGAAAAGCATAGTATTGCATATCTTTGACTGTAGATTATAACACAAATGGAAAACGCTAGCTTACTTCAAAACATTCTTAGTCAAGTAAAATTACTTAATTATGAAAACCGACTATACCTAATGGAACGTTTAGCGAAACAACTTAGGTTTTCTAAGACTGAGGATAAACTTCCAAGCCAAAACTTATCAGATTTAAGTAAATTAAGCTCAGACATTTGGCATAATGTGCAGCCAGATAAATATTTGAAGGAACAACGAGAATGGGAGTAATTGAAAAATTTGAAAATCAAACTGTTTTTATAGATACAGCACCGCTTATTTATTTCATCGAAGGTAATTCACGTTATCAAAAAATTCTATTTGAACTTTTTAAGTCAAATGACGAGGGATTGTTTAAATTTCAAACCTCCTCACTTACGCTTACTGAACTGCTTGTGCAACCTTTTAGAATGAAAAATACAAGGCTAGCAGAGCAATATCAACAAATTCTAACCTCAGCTCCTAATCTAGATCTCTTTGAGCTAGACGTCCCCATAGCAAAAACCGCTGCCAGACTACGAGCGGAGTATAATTTTAAAACTCCCGATGCTCTTCAGCTTGCAACATCACTTGAAAAAAATGCCTCCTTATTTTTTACAAATGATAGAGAATTAAAGCGAATTGAAGAAATTGAAATTGTTATGCTCTCTGATTTATGACGCCTAGATCTGCGTTTTTTGTGTTTTTAATCAAACTTAACATGTCCACTTCAGCATTAACACAATTTTACTTAAACCTCCCTGAACCAGAACAGAGTTGCTTTATGGCCTTACGTGATTTTATTTTGACACAAAATGAGCACATCACCGCTGAGTGGAAATACAAGCTACCCTTCTTTTATTTTAAAGGTAAAATGCTTTGTTATTTGTGGCAGCACAAAACATTTAAGCAACCTTATATCGCTTTCGCAGATGGCCATTTAATGGAACATCCGCTCCTCTTACAAGAAGACCGCAAGCGCATGAAAATACTCCTAATTGACCCGAATGCTGACTTACCAATCGACCTTTTATCCACTTTTATACAAGAGGGAATTGAAATTTTAAAGGCTAAGAAGAAATAAAGAGAGATATTTTAATTACTCGTTGAGCATTAATTTTTGAACAGCCGCTTCTTGTTTCAAACGTTTGTTGTTAAGCGCCCAACCCACGCGAAGCCCGCTTACAACGGTAAATCTCGGTTTACCATCAACACCTATTTGCACACCAGGCCCTATAAAGCCTGAAAGATTGAAGCCACTGGTGTATGTTCGTTGCGCACCCCACACCAAACCTAGGCTGGTAGTAAGTTGCTGAGGAGTTCCAGAAATTAAATCAGAACCAGCAGCTCCAGCATGCAGCGCGAAAAAATTTCCAGAGTTGCCAGTAATTGACCGACCTAATTGTTGACGGGTGTTTAAATTATAATAGTAGCGCAACTGAATATCCGTTGTGGGGATAACTGTAAACTGAAATGGCTTACCTTCTGTTGCCGAACTATACATAAAGCCTGGAGCAACACCCGCATGTACATTTAAACTAAGCTTATTGGTTAATCGCCTTTCCCACTCCACGCCCGGAGATAAAAAATTGATCTTTACCATTGATTTTGCTAAAGATGGCGCTGTGGGTTGATATTGCCCAAACGTTAGTACTGATATGGTAAGTAAAAAGCTACACAAAAGTGTTTTCATTAAATAGTGATTTTAAGAATAGACACTATTTTAGGGTAGTTTGGTTGTAAGCCATTTATGAAATTGCAATTAAAGTATTAGCTTTGGTAATTATGGCTAATCACTTAGCCAATTTCCCTATTTGTGTTCTAAATCATTATTTTTATGGGCGAAGTTATTGAACAGAAAAGGTATATTTGAAAGCTCACGCCTGTATCACAATAACTGCATGGCAGTTCAAAATAAACGTAATGTGTGTAATTAAGGAGCAATCTTAAATTGAATAAAGAAGTTGATAAAAGTGAAATGCATCAGCAATTCTTTGAAAATAAGAAACCTTGGTCATTTTTCCGCATTGCGTTAATTAACACTGGAAAACGCTCTCCATTAGGTAATCCACTATTTAAGAATTTATGGACTCATAAAATTTGGGAGCGATACTGGTACGACAAAGTTGAGCATCTTCGAAGAAGAGGTTATGGGTATCGTGTATTTCCAAACCCAAAAACCATTGAACTTATAAACCTAGCAATTCATTCTAACTTTAACGAAGATATAATTGGAGCATGCCGACTTTTATTTAGTCTAGAATATACAGGTAAAGAGTACCGAGAAAAACTGATTGAAAGTTTAGAAGAAAATATAAAAGCACTTACTAAAGCACGATTTGAACTAATTTACGAGCATGCGGATTTAAATAACCGATATAATTTAAAAGATATTATGCATAAGCATAATGAAGAAATTACTAAGGATTATAACGGGAGTCCACGCAATAACCCTCATCTAGTTTTTCATTGTTTTTGAGCAAGGCCTTACGTGGTTTGTAAGGGCACTAAAATAATGCTTTTAGTACAGCAACGGATATTGATAGTAATAATTAAGATGTCTTAAATGAGCTTTAAACAGCTTAAAATAAGTTTTAAAAACAAGACCAAGGCTTTTTAACCTTGCTTTTAACTTGTCAGGGCCTAATATGCTAAAGGAGCGCAATAAATTATACACACTAAAGCATAAGTATACCTCAGAAAGTACGTGTTCTTTGCGTTTCATTAGGGTATATGTAAATCCCCATTGCCGTTTTAATGTACCAAACTGATGCTCGGTAATTTGTTGCCGCAAACGATAATACTCAGGGTTTTCATTTACTCGCTGTGCATTGTTTTCCAAGGCCTCTTGGTGCATGCCACGTTCTATAAAACGCCCGTTTTTATTGGTGGTACAGCGGTCTCGTACTAAGCATGTTTTACACGCTTTTGTTTTATAGTGTTTTACACGATGATTACCTTTTTGATATACGCTGCCATTGGTGTGTAAAATGTTACCAGCAGGACATTGATACGTATCTTTTGGCTTGTTGTATACAAAATCTTGCATGGGATACAAGCCGTTTTTTTGAGAGGAATGTTCTTTAGGCGAAGAGTAAGTAGTAATATCATTTTCATCACATAAAGCTATTTCTGCACCCGTAGTATAGCCCTTATCGGTAAGTGTTTGCATCTTACTTAAGCCCAATAATGTTTTGGCTTCTAAAGCCATAGGGCCAAGGGCATGCGTATCGTTAACATCACCCGTTTGAGTATTTACAAACAGCTTGTGTTTACTATCACAACCCGCCTGTATGTTGTAACCTACGTTTACAATGTTGCGGTGTAGCACTACGCTTTTAGCGTCTGGATCTATTTTAGAGAGTTGGCTTTCGCCCGTATCTTTAAGCTCTTGCTCTATAGCCTTATATTTTAGTTTCTTGGTTTTTTGATGGGCTATTTTAGCTTGTATCTCTTGCTTAGTTTCGGGTGCTTCGGCTTGTTCTAATTGCTGATTGTACTGTTGTATTTTACCATCAATATACTCCAGGTGCCGATCGACTTTTTTTTGATTAAAATTATTTTTAAGACTGTTTTGAGCGCGTATTTTAAAACTATCTATAGCAATGGTTTCACCATCAATAAGCTTCCAGTCTTTTAGGAGCAGCACAAAATGCTGAAAGGCTTTTTTAAATGCTTTGGGATTATTTTTTCTAAAGTATAAAATGGTTCTAGGGCTAGGCTTTAGTCCTTTTAAAAGCCACCAAAGCTCTACATTTACAAGGCACGCTTGGTGCAATTTACTAGAAGAGCGCAAACCATGGCGGTAGCCATACATGTATAGTTTTAATAAAACTTTAGGATGATATGGTGGTCGGCCTTCTTTTTCATGCTTGCTATGTTTAAAGCCTAATTGCTCCATGGGCAAGGCTTCTACAAACAAATCCACTAGCCTAGCATAAGAGTCTTTGCCTACCAATTCTTCTAAGGCTACCATGCTAATCTGATCTCTGGGTAACTCACTGTCTAAATGATGCATACTACTGTTTTTAGAACTTGTGTTCAAGATAAAACACAAGTAAAAACAGCCATAGAATATTCTTTAAAGTTACACACAATTTAACGTGAGTTTTTGCGTGGTCTGACGGCTACGTAGAGTTATATGAACGTGCGGAAAACCTTAGAAATATATTAATCCTGTCATCTTGATTCCACATGATAAGACATTAATATCCAAATATTTATAATACGTAAGTAAAATTATTCATGCTCAAAACAATTCATTTTCAACTTCCAAACAAATCTTTCCCTGTTGAACTACCCCAAAAACTAAACAATCCATTTGGCGAAGTTATTCCCGAAATTGTAAAAATAGATACACTCGAATTTCAAGTATTTATAATCGCTGAATCTAATAATTAGTTGTATAATTTTAGCTTGCAAAAAGGTAAAATATTTGGCGTATTGGTGGTTCAAAAAGAGCATGGTACGTATTGCTACCTCCGCACTGCTTCTGGCCCTTTATCTAGAAATACCATTTGCTACCATTTCGTTCCTTCGGTGTTTGATGTTTCAGCGTACGACTTTTTTATTAATAAAAGTATTACCACTTTGACGGAGCTGAGTAACGCAATTAAACAATCTTCATGCAAAATAGAAATTGCAACATTAATAGAAAAGAAAAGATATATTGAAACCAAACGAGCTGCTCAGAAGCGTTGCTTACAACTTTATAAATTTAGCCTGCTCACTTTTATACGTTAAAATATAAATCCCGGAAGGCAAGTTTTCTACATTTAATAAAGTGTTGCTTTCATTTACAACGGTATTAATAAGCAACTGTCCGGTGCTATTGTAAACTTTTACTTCCTGGGTCAATGTATTTTTTGGCAGCACTACATTAAGCATTTTACTTACAGGATTTGGGTAGAAAGAAATAGGTAAAACTTCAGCATTTTCTTCCAAACCAATGTTTTTATAAGAGCCTCCTGTTTGTCCACCGGCTTTGCTAAAATAAATCATTTCGTAGGCATTAAATGTTGCAAAAGCGTAGGCATAGCCCTCTTGATACGTAAGCCCTAGCCCTTGATGGTAATACGTCATATTGTTTGCAGCCTCAAATGCATAACGCAAGCAAGTAGCGTTGTTTTCAAAAAAGTTGTCTAAAAACACAATGCCGTCTCTGCTCCAAAAGCCATTTTTCAACCAAACCGGATGTTCAAATGGAAAGCTGGAAATAGTATCTGCTTGGTGTGAAAGTTTAGTACTCATGCGCTGATTAAGCCTTCCAAAACTTTGGACAATAGTATCATTTGTAACTTTAAATTCATTGATACCGGTGGTGAAATTAATTTGGTAAAAGCTTTTCTTTCGTTTAATTTGATATACTACACTATCATTCGTTACCATAGTTTTGGCCATAATTTCATGTTGGGTATAGGTAGGCAAAAAATTTACGGGAGGGCTAGAAGCGAATTTAAAACCACTTGTTAGGTATTGATATACGTCACCAACCTCATAATTGAAAACAGCTTTTCTGGTTAAAAAAGTATATGCTATTCGGTTATATTGATTTTTTTGAAAAATATCATACGTATGAAAATAATAAGGAAGCGAAAGAAGTCCATGGTTTCTTGAAATTTCTATAACACCTCCTCCATTTCCAGCAGGAGCAAGCGCATTGCCTAAAGAATCTGTACCACTAAGTATGTAGGTGAGAACTGTATCAGATTGCCCGTTGAATATTGGTTTATAGGATTTTTGTTGAAAGCTAACGGTTAAATCAAATTTTCTATCCAAATACATCAATTCACCCGCGGGTATTGCTGATGAGCTTTGATTTGTTGCATCAAAAAACAAGGTATAATCAGGGTGATTAAAGGTTGTTTGCGTGCCAATAAGCTCTATAGAATAACCCGCCCAAGCAGTATCAAATAAATGACCTTGACAAGTACTATTGGGATCATCAATAAATCGTATCTCTTTATGCGGGTAATACACAGTTGCATTAGCATTGGTAGCTACTGAATCAAAGGTTATGAAACGCACTTCACCCTCCGTGTTTGCAAAGCTAAAAGTATCGGTAGCAACCGGAAAAGGATGATAATTTTGAGCTAATAATAGTGTGTTACAAAAAAGACAGAAGAAAATAACTTTTACTCGCATGGGTTTAATTTTTTACAGGTTTTGAAGGTAAACATACAAAAAAAACTAAATGAAAATTGCGTACTATTTTCGGTAGATTAATCAAATCAATTTAGCCTTATTGCAACGCTATGAGCATGGTAGAATGTCTTTCCTTGGCAAGCTGCAATCTTCCAATTTTAGTTTTGGGCTTATGCTTTTCAGCTTCACGCGCTATCTACTTCCTTCTACGGTTCGCTTTTTTAGTTTTCGAACTAGGTAACTTCGATCCATCTCTTTTGGAGGCAAGCTTAAAAACTATGTTATTTCCCATACCACTCTTTAATAGTGGCTTCTACCGGTTTGTTTTGTGGGGTAAAGCGATTGTTATTTAAGCCACCGGCAGTAGCATGTTCGGGATGCCATTTCCATAAAAAAGCACCAGCAAACCAAGGTTCTCCCCAAAATTCTTCATAAAACGCTTGGTAACCATTTTTTTGAGATTGCAAGTTTACATGATCAGAAGCACCGCTTTCCCAAGGCGTTTTTGCACAATAATCAATGCTTCTATATCCGTATTCTGTAAAAATTACCGGCTTGTTATACGCTTTCTGCAAGGCTAAAATTTCTGCTTTTGGTCCTTGCCAGCCGTTACGCAGTTGCGCCACCGTAGGGGTTTGCGCATCACTCAATGGAAAATAAGCATCTACACCTATGTAATCTAATTTTGCCCAATGCGGAAAATCTTTATAAGAATCCCAATTGCCGGCATAAGTTAACTCACCTGAATAAACCATCCGAACGGAATCAATTAACGCACCCCAAAATTTTGGCCGTGCCTTCATAAACGCTTTAAATTCGGTACCCACACAAAATAATTTGGCGTTTTCTTTTTCTGCCACTCGCGCAAAGCGCATAATATAAGCACGGTAACTTTTTTCTAAACTAATCCAGCCCGCTTCATTTTCCGGTTCATAAGTGCCCGTAAAGCCGCCTCCACCAATCCAAACTTGTGGTTTTATCATTACTTCCATCCCTTTTTGGTGCGCATACTGCGTTAACTTTTGCACGCCTTCACTCCGTTCTCCCCACCATTGCCATTCCAAATCAAACTGAACGGTTGGGTCGCTTGGACGCACAAAGCCAAAAGGAATAATGGCTACGTAATTGCCGTTTATCTGCGTCATTGAAGTAAAAGTTTCAGCACTTACTGCACTACTCGGGCTTTCATAACTAATGCCTTTTATTGTGCCGTATTCTTTAGGTGCATCAGCTTCCACCGCTGCTTTTCTACAAGCTATGGCGGTAAACAAATTGAGTAATATCCAAAGTATGTTCATTCTGTTTTTTGCCATTTTAATAGATTTTTATCGGCTAAGCCAAACCAATTGAAGTGCTCTGCTAAAAAGAAAAGCATTACCGAAATATACTCCAAAGCTACCACCCAAAGTTGTTCTTGCCACTCCGGAAAAGCATACGCCCAATAGGTTGTAATGATTACAAACGTCCACACTTGCATAAAACGGTAACGTGTAAAAACACTTAATAATAGCGGCACGCCCAAATACCAAGGATGTACGGTAGTGCTCAATACATAGTATCCGCAAATAGCAAAAAGCATCCATTTAGGCAATTCATTTTGGTTTCCTTTTCGGGAGATAACGCTTAGCACCACAACATAAATAAGAACTAAAACTGGAAGTATTTTACCAATTAAAGCAATGTTGTTAAACCCATTTATTATGTAGCCTATTTCTCTAAAAACATAATACACACTTGCGTTAAACTCAAAACTTTGAAAGTACAACTCAATGCTGCTGCCAAAATTAGCAAGTAGTGTTGCTGATAAAAATGGCGCAAACAATAGCGCCAAAACGCCTACGGTAACTGCGCCAAAAAGTATAGTTTTTTTGAATCCTAGTTTTGAAAAAAGTAGTGGTAAAAAAAGAAGTGGAATTAATTTTATTGATACCGATAAGCCCCAAAATAAGGCTCCATTAAACCATTTTTTGGTAAGCACAAAATATACTCCTACCAATAGTAACAACGCCATCACGCCTTCCCAGTGCAGGTTACCGGTAAATTCAAGAATTACAAAAGGGTTTAGCACGTACAGGAATATTTTGCGTGGTGCCTTCCCTAAAAGGTTCAATACTTTCACACCCACATATATTACGGCTAAGTCGGCTGCTAGTATAATTACGCGCATGGTGGCTATGGCCGATGCAACATCGTTAGGAAAAAGCCAGCCGGCCACCCAATAACAAAGTTGATTTAAAGGGGGATACACCGTGAAATGCGTGGCGCTTAAATTACCCATGCCACTTACCAAAGCAGCGCCATGTGTAATAGCATTTGGGTTGGTTTGCAAAAACTCTTGCGGAATGTATAAATACGGATTAAAACCAGCGGCAAGCATCCGTCCATCCCACACAAAGCGGTAATAATCATTACTTAAAGCAGGGATAGAAACAATAAAAAGTAAACGAAACAAAACGGATAAAACTACCAGCTGCCTAAATGTGAAACCACTTTTGTATATGCCATAAAAAGCGGCAAAAAGTAAAGCGTACAAGCCAAAAACGCTGGTAAAATCCGTGCGCTCTACAAAGCGAGCAAAGCAGCCATACCCAACAAAAGAAAGCAGTACGCCAAGGGCTGCCACGCCTCGTTGATGCACATTTACACTTTGCATCGTAAGGATTTATAAAACACAAAACCAAAACCTAAAAACAACATTAGGTGAAAGGGCAGTAAGCCATAATCCATCAACCTGAAAGCACTGTAAATTCCAAAAAGGAAATAGAGCATTAGCAAGCCTTCCATCCAATTAATAAATGTAAGGTTGTTAACTACGTATTTGTTGTTTTTCCAGCCATCAGAAAGCTTGTCTATATTAAATTTTGGAGTCCTAATAAAAGCACTTTTCTTACCCAAGTGTCCTTCTAAAACGGCTACCGAATTGTGCAGCGATAATCCCATGGCAATGGTAAAAAAGGTAAAAAAATCTCTGGTATAACACATAAATGTGGTGAAATTGTTACCGTGCATCTTGCGGTAAGCAAACCAATAATACACGTAAAAAATAACCGTGCTTAATACAAAAACTCCTGAAGCTTGAAAGAAAATTTTATACTCCGGACTATGAAATTTGATGTACAACATTGGGATGCTGAGCACCGCTACGGTAAACACACTTAAAAACATGGTACTGTTAAGCAAGTGGAGCAAGCCATGTATTTTAGTTTTGAGCGGCATGGTTTTATCAAAAATAATTCGCCATTTCATTTTTCTAAAGTTCTCGGCTCCACCTTTGTTCCACCTAAATTGCTGCGACCGTGCTGCGCTGATAATAATTGGTAATTCAGCGGGGGTTTCTACATCTTCCAAATACTTAAATTCCCAACCCTTAAGCTGCGAACGGTAACTTAAATCCAAGTCTTCGGTAAGGGTGTCGCTTTGCCAATTACCAGCATCCATAATGCAGGCTTTGCGCCAAACACCAGCTGTACCATTAAAATTTATAAAGTGATTTTTACTGTTACGCCCAACTTGCTCAATGGTAAAATGCGCATCTAAGGCAAAAGCTTGGCTTTTTGTTAAAGCCGAATAATTACGATTGGTGTGCCCCCAGCGTGTTTGCACCACACCTATTTTTTTATCCTTAAAATAAGGCACTGTTTCCTTAAGAAAGCTAGGCTGGGGCATAAAATCCGCGTCAAATATGGCTATAAATTCCCCTTTACATTCCTTCAATCCTTCCTTTAGGGCTCCCGCTTTAAAGCCCTTCCTATCTACACGCCTTATCTGATTTATATCAAAGCCTTTAGCTCTTAATTCTGCCACATATTTTGCAGTAAGACTTACAGACTCATCGGTAGAATCATCTAACACTTGAATATCCAATTTATCTTTTGGGTAATCCATTTTACTCACCGATTCAAAGAGTCGTTCTAACACATACAACTCATTATACAAAGGTAACTGAAGGGTTACATGAGGTATTTCATCAGCTACATCAAAATTAAATTGTGGGGCGCTATCGGTTAGCTTTTGTGCTGATATATAATTGAGTAACAAATTGAGCTGACCCAAACTGTAAAAGAATATGAGCGCTAAAGCAAGCACGTAAATTATCATTAGTGCTATCTGCATTACGAAAGGCTGTGTTTAAAAATAAGCGAAAGTATTTTATAGCCGGCTAAGATAGTTCCCTTTACGGTTCCTGAAATTTTAGATACCCCAATACGATTTCGATAATGCACAGGGACTTCTGCATAAGGCATTTTCATTTTCAACGCTTTTATCTGCATTTCTACCGTCCAGCCAAACGTTTGATCTTTCATTTTCATTTGTTGCAAAGCCGTATATTTTATAGCTCTAAAAGGCCCTAAATCCGTAAATCTTGCTCCATACAAAAGCTTCATAAGAAAAGTGGCAAGCCAATTTCCAAAAACTTGGGGAGGCGTCATGCTCCCTTTTTCTCGCCATTTTTGCACGCGGGCGCCAATTACTAAGTCGTTCTTATCTACAAAAAGTGCGTCTAGCAATTTGGGCATTTCGGTAGGGAAATCAGAATAATCTGCATCTAAAAAAACAAGGGCATCGGGTTTTATCGCTTGACTATCAACGTACTCCAAACCCTTTAAACAGGCAAACCCGTAACCTTTTTGCTTTTCACATAAAACTGTAACACCAGTTTCTTCGGCAATTTTTGCGGTAAGGTCACTACTGTTATTATTTACCACAATAATTTCTTCCACCAAATTTTTGGGGATGTCATCAATTACATGTTTAATGGAATCTTGCTCATTAAAAGCGGGAATAATAACTTTTACAACTTTGCTCATTGGCCGAGTAGCTCCGGATGATCTAGGATAAAGGATGTGTAACTATTCCATTCATCCATTTTCTTTCCATCCTTGTATTGCTCTACTTTATAGGGTTTTTCATTGCTCAAAAGTACGCGGTAACCGTGCCTTTGGTTGTCTTTGTACTGACATTTTTCGATAAGCTGATTTTCAGTAGTGTAAAAATTCCACCAACCGGTTTTTTTACCATCTACATAGTGCCCTTCACTCTTTAAGTTTCCATTGGCATGATAATAAAACCAATACTTATCTTTTTCATTCGTATCAAAGTGTCCTTTAGAAGTGAGCACTCCATAAGGATTATAAAATTTCCAATATTTGGTTTTTTGTCCGTTTATAAGCCAGCCTTCGCTGGAAAGTTGTTTGTTTTTGAAATAGGTTTTTTGGTAGTTTAATTCAGTTTTATTCTGCCAACAAACTGTGGCTAAAACCATCACAATAAACATTCGCATAGGCTACCTTTTCAACAACGCCATTAAATCATCTGAATTACCAATTAAAATCGGATTTTCATCAACACGATTTTTATGACTATCATTCTCTAACTTTAAAACACCTCGCGGACAAACAGCTGAGCAAATACCACAACCTACACAACTAGAACGCACTATATTCTGACCTTTTTGAGCATAAGCGCGAACATCAATACCCATTTCGCAATAGGTGGAACAGTTACCACAACTAATACATTGCCCACCATTAGTTGTAATTTTAAACTTACTAAATAACTTTTGCTGAAAGCCTAAAATTGCAGCCATTGGACAACCAAAACGACACCAAACCCTACTGCCCATTAAGGGATAAAAACCAACCCCAATCACTCCAGAAAACACAGCCCCAATAGCAAAACCATACGTTGAACGCAGCGTTTCTGCTGGCAAAAAGAAAATATCTTGGGTTCCGCTGAAAAAGTGAATTCCAAATAGCCCAATAATGATTACAAAAAAACCAATCGCTCCATACTGAGCATCCTTTTGTAATTTATCTCTTTTAAAAATAATGGCATACAAAAATATTGCTGTTAACAACGCTGCTACACCACCTAAAAAGATATTCTTAGTCAGCCAATATTCTCTGCTATCATCGCCTAGGTAGGAATATACAACGGCTGTTGTCATAATAGTAACAAACACTACCACAGCATGAATTAACCAGCGTTCTATCTTCCACGCCTTCATGCTCTTATCACTTAAGTGACGAAATGGATCTCCCGCTGTTTCCGCTAAACCACCACAGCCACATACCCACGAGCAATACCAACGCTTTCCGTAGCGATAGGTTAAAATTGGCGTGATAACCAAAATAGAAACAATGCCAAAAATTAGCAAAGCTGTACCAATGGTACCCGCATCAATAAAGCTATTTACCCTATACTGCTCAAAATTACCATAGTTTAACGGCCAAATATTCTTTAAATCATAGTAGGGTAATGACCAACTATCACTATTTAAACGTGCCATTAATTCTGGAATTAAAAAAGCGAAGGCTGTTTGAAAAAACATTACCGAACACGTTCTTATTACCTCATAACGGTTATGGCGATATTTGTAAATAAACTTGATTCCAAATGCAAAAATTGCTAAAGTATATAGCGTGCCATATACAAACCATTGACTAGCGGGATTATCACTTAAGGCGTAACTTAAAGGGTCAAATAGTGCAATTACCCCCACATTATCGCCTTCTTTAACTAACCCCAGATATTGAGGATAAAAATATAGCACTACATAAAACCCCGTGATAAACAAACCTAAAAACCATCCCCAAAAGCCTCTACTACTCAAACTCTTAAACCAAACTCCATCATTTTTAATTCCTTCAGATTTACCTGCATAACTAGCGTGAGAAAACCATATAATACCAGCAAGAATTGCCGATAAAGAGCTGGCTAGCCAAATAACTTTATTAGTAAAGCCAACATTAAATAGGGCTATGAGCATGATAAAAAATCCGGCCATTCCTAGTATAGAGGCTCCCTTTTGCCCAGCGTTTAATGCCGCAGGAGCATCTCCCGTAAGGGCTAAATTATTGTCAATTTTGCTCATGCTACTGTTTTTGTATTAAGGGTTTCAGAAAATTGTGTCATCATATCTTTTTCGTGTGTTTTATAAAATTCGGGGTCAAAATTGGCTTTTGGTAAATCTTTAATTACCTGTTGAATGGTTGCGTCATTGCGAAGCCATTGGTCAGCAATTTCGTGCCTTAACCGAATGCCAAACGTATTTAAGCCCAAAAACTTCATGGAGTTTTTATCAAAAACCAGATGCAAGCATTTTTTACCATCGCTATGTTCCCAGTATAAGTCAGCTTCATTGTCTTTTAAGCTATTCCATACCCAGCCATAGGTTTGATATTCTATATCTAAAAACTTGGCACTATTAAACCATGGTCCAGGGTTATATTCCATTGTATTACCACAAAGGGTTTGCGCTAAGGTTTCGCCCATCATACGGCCAGTGTACCACACTTGCTCCAATGGTTTACGCTCGCCAATAGCCTCGTGTTGCTGAGCACAATCGCCTAGCGCATACACATCTTTTTTATTGGTTTCTAAAGTACGGTTTACCAAAATCCCTTTGTCGGTTTCTATACCGCTACCATCTAAAAATTTTATATTGGGATGCACCCCTACGCATAGTCCTACTACTTGGCAATCTATCGTTTCTCCACTTTTGGTTTTTACACCAATCGCGCGGTTATTATCATCCGTAAGCACTTCTTCTAACTCCGCTTCTAAGCGTAAATCAATATGATGTTCTTTTATATGACGTGCTACTAATTGGGCTTCTTTTTCTGGCAAAACACCTCCCCAAAAGTTTTTTTCACGCACCAGCATGGTTACACCAATATTGCGCGTTTTAAGCATTTCAGCCAATTCAATACCAATTAAACCACCACCCACAATTACAGCGTGTTTAATATCCTTTGTATTATTTTCTAACAATTGTAAATCTTGTAAAGAATATAAACCTTGCACACCATCTGCATCTTGACCCGGCCAATCAAATTTGTTTGGCACACTGCCTGTGGCTAACACTAGCTTATCGTACTTTAAAGTACCACCTAATTGAAGACTAATATCTTTGTTAGCAGTATTTATTGAATTTACCGTATCCTGCACCAAATCAATACGGTTTTTAGCCCAAAAGAAATCTTCATACGGTTTGGTGTGTTCGTATTTCATGTGCCCCATGTAAATGTACATTAGTGCAGTGCGCGACCAAAAGTGTTCACTTTCTTTAGAAATAATGGTTATACGCGCATCACTTAACTTGCGCACATGGCGGGCGGTAGTAACGCCAGAAATACCGTTACCAATAATTACTATATGTTGTTTCTCCATTTAAATCTAGAATTTTTCTAAGGCCTAAAGTAGGCTTACGCTAATGTTGAAAATGTAAATTAGCTTACACTTCCAATATTAAAGCTTTTCTTTATTTGTGCTTTAAATATTTTAGCTGTTTACAATAATCTTATGCGCACCCTTTTTGTTTTCACTATTCTTTTGTTTTCAAACGTATCGCTTCTCGCACAAAGTGATGATTTTTTTAAAGATGCAAACACTTTTTTTAAAACGTATGTAACTAACGGACAAGTGCGCTATGCCGACATTAAACAAAACCCCGAAATGCTTAACGCATTATATACGCAACTAAATGAGATAAAACCTAAGCTAAGTGAACCGCTTAAATATCAAGCTTTTTATATTAATGCGTACAATTTAGCGGTAATAAATACGATAATAAAGGAATATCCAATAAACTCACCTCAACAGGTTGGTGGATTTTTTGAACGAATTGAACATCCTATTGCCGGCCAAAAAATCACCTTAAATTATTTAGAGAATGAATTGCTGAGAAAAAACTTTGATGAACCTCGTTTTCATTTCGTTTTAGTTTGTGGTGCATTGAGCTGTCCGCCCATTGTTAATTTTGCTTATACCCCGCAATTACTGAATGTGCAGTTAGAGCAACAAGCAACTTTAGCTCTTAATAATAATGACTTTGTAAGAGTAAAACCCGACATGAAAACCGTGGCTTTAAGCCAGATTTTTAAATGGTATAAAGAAGATTTTACAGCGCAGCAAAGTGAGATTGAATTTTTAAATCAGTACCGTAGGGATGAAATTCCCACTGATTATCAGATAGATTACTACGAGTATAATTGGTTGCTAAACGATGTAAATAATCCTGCGGCAAACCCATCTGCCGAAAGGCCAAGCAGTGTAGAGCCAACGCTGAGTTTACAAACATATACCGCAGGAACACTTTTGAAAAAAGGGCAAATGGACTTTACCCTGTTCAATACCATATACACTGAAACCAAAGGAGACTTTGGCGGTGGCGAATACAGTGGAGGCCGCACTACATTTGCTACTAGTTTGCTACAATGGACGATTGGCGTAGATAAAAAAGCACGTTTCAACCTAGGATTTGATATTGCCTTAAGAGGAACCGGAGCTGCTTCACAAGAAACCTCTTTATCCGCTGTAAACCGAGCTTTTCAGTTTACCAATAGCGATAGCACTAGGTTTGGTATTGCCAGTTTTGGACCACGTATAAAGTTCTTGCCATTTAAAGGCGTAAACAATTTTTCTATTCAAAGTAGTTTTGCAGTAAGCCCAAGTGAAGCGCCAGAAGGCCGAAGCGCCACAGCTACTCAAGAAGGACGCATTTGGATTGAGTGGAACCGCTACATTTGGTGGAATCAATTTTTTTATACCTACACTTTTGCGGGAGATAAATTTCAGCTTTTTGCTGAGCTAGATTTACTTTTTCGCTTTAAACGAGAAAAAACCCAAATTAACCACATGGATTTGCCGGTAAGTGTAATTTTAAGCTACTTCCCCACAAAGCAAATTACGGTGTACGCTATTACTCAATATGTTTCACGTTTGGCCGGCTCACCCGTGTATGATGATGCCAGAATGGACATAACCAACGACTTTGTTTTGGGTGGTTATTATGCAGCAAGTGGTGCTGGTTTTAAGTATCAGTTTGCAGATAATTTAAACGTAGAACTTTTGTACACTAACTTTTGGGGTGCCAAAAACAACGGCTTGGGCGAAACCTATAATTTGGGAATTAAGTATTTGGTGTTGTAAGCACCTATTTTTGTTACAAACTTTTTTATGCAAAACCATCTTTTTAAAAACCTGAGTGTATTGTTAATTGCAATTATATTGCTTTCTGGATGCTCTAAAAATGAGCCTGCATCCTTTGAGCCAATGAGTAGTTCGCTTGAAACCTATTTAAGCGCAAATACATGTGCAAAAAAAGATTTTGTGATTGCCTGCTCCGCTAGTGATAAAAACAACCCTGCTGTTGTATATACCTTTTACTATCCCTTACCTGGCGCAAAAGATATTCGCTATTATGAGTTGGGCGCGTTAAGCAATGGCGATTCAGCTTTTGCCAATTACACAAAATTAGACTTACCAAAAGAGGATGTATTTAATGGCTATTTAGGTAGATACATCCGCAACAGCGGAAGCGAAACTTTTGCTACCGTAACCTATATAAGGGCCGACACACTTTACATGGCAAATCCCATTCGCTTTAAGCAAAAAACTACCCCTACCCTTTGGACTGATTCTGTGGAGATAGATTTTACCGAACCTTTGCAGCCCGCTTTTACTTGGACAGATAATGGTACAACGGACAATGTAATTTATTTTCAAGTGATAAGTGATGCAAACGGCAATTTGCTAAGCGGCACCTACACTACGGAGAAAACATTCAAATATTATAATACCGGCAATGTGGTGCTAAATGTAACGCGTGACACGCCACCTGCTTTAGAAACAGGAAAAACCTACAACTTTACGTTGATGGCCGTAAGTGCCGATAATTGGGTAAATATGGTTATCCAAAAAGACTTTAGTTTGTAGCATGAAGCATTGCTTATGGCTTTTCCCTCTTTTACTTTGGTCATTTGCAGGTTTGTTGGCTCAAACCGAAACAATAGAATACGTAACAATACGCGGTAATACCAAAACCAACACTCGTTTTTTACAAAATCTGGTAAAGACAAAAGCAGGTAATACGCTTGACTCTACCCAACTGGAAGAAGATGTACAAATGTTAATTCGTTTGCCTTCTGTAGCCCATGCTTACTATCAAGTTTTTCCTTCTTATGATAGTCTTTACAATGTATTTATTACAGTTGAAGAGAACTTCACTCTTATTCCATATTTGAATTTTATTACGCGTGGCGAGCAACTTTGGTGGACTGCTGGGGCTAGCGAACACAATCTTTTTGGGTGCAATATGATGCTGGATGTTTTTTATAGATATAATGGCAAAAATAGTTTTGGTGTAACGTACCGCGCACCATTTTTGGCTAAAGCAAAGTATGGGGTAGCCGCCAGTTTTAAAGAATATGTTTCTGATGAACCAGTGTATTTTGGCGAAACTGTAGCCATATATGAATACCGAAATCGCTCAGCTGAATTACTAGGCTTGTACCAAATAGATTTTTACAATAGAATAGAAATAGGCGGTTCTTTTTTTAGAGAAACCTATACGTATCTTGAGGGTGCAGAAGACATTTTGTTTAAGCCTAATTTTGTGCAATTAGACAAATATTTACTGAAAGCTTTTCATCAATACTATCGGGTAAAGCAGTATTATCAATATTTAGATGGCTATATTGCAAGTACGCAGTTTCAGCATGTACAAGCTATAAATACCAATTTTTTACCCTTTAACATTTTAGATTTTAATCTTACCTATTACAAGCGCATAGGAAGAGAAGGAAACTTTGCAAGTAGATTTTTAGCGGGGGTTTCCACCAATAATTTTACCCCTTTTGCTGCTTACGCGGTAGATAATCAAACAAATTTACGTGGGGTAGGTGATCGTGTAAAACGCGCAAGTAGTCAAATTGGCCTTTCAGCAGAATACCGGCATACACTATGGGAAAATAATTGGTTGGCTTGGCAAGGGGTTGGCTTCACCGATTTTGCATCGTTTAGACTTCCGGGGGCAAATATTGAAAATTACGTTACTGCTGAGAACCTGTATTTAAACAGTGGAATTGGCACGCGGCTTATTCTAAAAAAAGTGTATAGCGCCACTTTAAGAATTGATTATGGCTTCGGACTTTTACAGAACAATGCACAAGGTTTGGTTATAGGATTGGGGCAGTATTTTTAGGTGATTTGTTTTATTTAAACATTCTTTGATCAAAGGGAAACCTAGTGATTTCAAACACTTTAATTTGCTTAAAATCCTCGTGGTGTGGATTTATCAAATAATTAAAATCACCCTGCACCACAGCTGATGGAACTTTTAACAAACAATACGCTGAGCTATCTATAAAATTATCCCCAATTTTTTGTGTTGTTACGTTAGGTGGGTGATTAGTCCAATTTGAATTAAGCTCGGTAACACTAATGCTTTTTATAGCAATATTTTCAGGAACTTCAATTTCCATCATCACATAGTTTTTTGGCAAACTAGCAATAGTTAAATGCACTGCCACCTCAGCCATAGCTAATGCTCTACTTTCTGCGGTATAAATAATTTCGGTTCCTTTTGTATTCCATCTGTTACCTGATTTAGCAGCACCTTTTCCATTTAATACCTCCGCATATTTTTGCTTACACAATCTAAATACACGCATCAAGCAAAAATTCCATGTTCAATTCTATTCAATTCTCCCATTACCAATTCTTTGCCATAAGAATCTTTTAGAAGTTCAGCAGGCTTTAAATTACCTACTGCTAAACATGGTGTATTTAGCCATGAGTAAAACTGCTCTATGGAATCAAACACTTCCTTTCCAAAATTGGTTACCTCCGCTAATTCTATTATTTTTTCTGAATGAATTGGCTTAAAAGAATAATTTTCTTCAAAACTATGTCGATGTAATGTTTTTTTGGAAACGTTTAAATATTCCGCCCAATCATCTTCCGTAAAAGGTGTTATTTTCTTTATTTTATTAAACAATTTATAGGGTAAACCTTGCCTAATAGAATATATTAAAAGCATTTTATTTTCTAAAAACCCAGCATAAGTCAACTCTTCGCTGGCAATTTTAAAGGGAGTAGATTTATCTAAATCTCGCATGTACAATCTTATTGCTTTGTTGACAGCAGCTAAATTAGCCAAGCGATTTTTTTCGTTTTCAATAATCATAAAAATACATTTGTCTGTAAATATAAGACATTTGTATTTAGTGAAATTTTGCTTTAAAAATACTACTACCTTAGCTTTACTGAAATTCTCAAACGATTATTTGTTGATTATACTTTCCATTGTGTTTAGTGGCAACTGCATTGGCCAAGTCCGTTTGAACGCTCCCTATGAAGTAACCTTAGATTCTACAATTTACTACACTGTTATTGGTAATGACACCATAAAAATGCATTATGACACGCTTAAGCCAATACAGTTTACGTATCTAAAAACCTATTACTATTCTTCCCAAATAATGCGTAGTTTTAAAGTGTTAACAGGGCAATACAGCAATTTTGAAAAAGCAGGAGTATGGCAATGGAGTGTGCATCCTAGTGGAAATTTAGATATAAATGAATGTGTTCAGCTTGGAGTTTATGTTGAAGTAATATTTGATAGTACGGCAATTAAATTCAGCGATTTTTTTTCACAGGATTCCATAGTGCTCAATAAAATTTCTAAAAAACTTACCGAAACAATTCATCCTCCTAATTTTAAAGCTAGTCGTTTTGAAGTTTATGAAGGCGTTGTGCAATTTCTAGATTTGAATACATCTGAAGTTTATTATGGTCATTTAGAGTACTTGGATGCTTTATTAGTCAGACATCAAATTACCACCAGCATTAAACTGGTTACTAAACCACTGGAATTAAAACGCGGGTAAGGTTAAAACTTTATAGAGATTCAAAATTTTTACCACCTTCTCCTTACAACAACTTCTTAGGCTTACCTGCAACAAAATCTTTAAGGTAAAAAGGTTCAAAATAAGCTACATCTTCAAATGTTTTTTCCTGAAATTTTTTAAACGCAATGGCGCCTAATGAACGAGCATTTGGAAACTCAAGTGCGTGATACGTAAATTTTTCATCCGTTAAAACCGATTTACATTTCTCCGCTCCATCACCAAACAAGTGAATGCGTTCAACTTCCAAATTGCCAAAACTTGATGTATCAATTATTTTAGCCTCAACCGGCTGCATCTGCTCTCCTATTGCAGAAAAAGACGCACAATATACTTCCATCCTTCTAGCATCTAGCATAGGTATTAACATATCATCTATTCCTAAATTCTTTGTATTAATTAGTTGATCCGCTAAATTTTGCAAGCCATTTACAGCTATTAAAGGAATGTTTAGAGCAAATGCAAAACCTTTGGCAGCGGAAACACCAATGCGCAGTCCTGTATATGAACCGGGGCCTTTGCCCACAGCTATGGCATCCAAATCTGCATAAGCAAGCTTTTGCTCCCGCATTAAGGCGTCAATAAAAACATGTAGTTTTTCGGAATGTATATACTTTTCGCTTGACTCCTCTTTTACAGCAAACGTTTCTCCATCGCGCGAAAGCGCTACTGAGCATAAATTAGTGGAAGTTTCTAAACTTAAAATCAGTGCCATTAATCTTCGTCTTCATCTTCTGCTACAGATGATTCTTTTTTAGCTTTTGTATCTAATTCTTCTCCATTTTTAAGGGTTTTAGATACTACGGAATAAGGCCCTTTTACAATTTCCTCTCCTTGTTGTAAGCCGCTTACAATTCTAATCAGTTCTTCGTCTTGAATACCTGTTTTTACTAAACGCAACTTACTTTTTCCGCCATCATTTACAAAAACCACTTCAAAAGTTTCCTTTGCATCTTCGCCCACTTTTGCACGTTTATTTTTACCACTTACCGTATCGTTTCTAGTAGTTACGGCTTCAATCGGCACCGCTAAAACATCTTTTAAACGCTCTGTAATAATTTCAACACTAGCCGTCATACCTGGGCGAAATGGTGATTGTGCCGTGGTATTATCCTTCATTAATTCCGTATAGCTGCTTTTTAAAATACGCACCTTCACTTCAAAATTGGTTACTTGATCGGCACTTGTACCCAGCAGTTTTGCCGAATTAGCGATTTCCGTAACCACCCCAATAAATTTCTTATCTAAATAGGCATCTACCTCAATTTCCGCTGTATCACGCTCGCTTACGCGGATAATATCATTTTCATTTACCTCCACTAGAACTTCCATAGCTCCAAGATTAGCCAAACGCAAAATCTCCGTACCAGTCATTTGTGCAGTACCCACCACACGCTCCCCAACTTCTACATTAAGGGCACTAATTGTTCCATCTTGCGGAGCATAAATGGTAGTTCTAGCTAAATTATCTTGTGCTTCTTTTAAACTGGCTTGCGCACTTACCAATTGAAAACTAGCATTTTCTTCACCCAACTTGGCCACATCATAAGCACGTTGAATAGCATCAAATTCGGCAGCACTAATTACATTTTTATCCTTTAGCGATTTGTTTCTATTATAAATTTTTTCTGCTTCTACTACTTGTGCTTTAGAACTTTGCAGCGCAGCACGTGCACTATTTACAGCAGCACGCACACGATTTACCGCGGCTAAATAAATATCCGGATTTATCTTAACCAACAAATCTCCTTTTTTTACTTCTTGTCCCTCTTCAATAGGAAGTTCTATTATTTCGCCCGAAACCTCAGAACTAATTTTAACCTCTACTTCGGGTTGAATTTTACCACTAGCAATCACCGTTTCGGTTATGGTAGCTGTTTTAACAGTAGCAAGAGTTACTTCAGTACCCTTTTTTCCACCTATCCAGCCGGCTTTTTTAGCACCTACCAAAACTGCCATAAGTACCACTGCTATAATTATACCGATGAGTAATTTTTTGTTCATACTACAGATTTACTTGGTTGGTTAAATAAAATTCAAGCACCTTCACCTTAAATATATAGTCATACTTGGCACGTAGCATTTCACTTTGAGATTGCGCCAAACTATTTTTAGCATTCTCAAAATCAAATTGATTAAGTGCCCCAACATTAAAACGCTCTTGTGCATATTTAAAAGCCTCTTCCGTACTTTCCACGGCAATTTCTGAAGCTAAATAAGAGTTATAAGAAGCCTTAGCATCTGCATGTGCCTGATATATTGTTTGCCTAAGATTTAACTCTTCTTGCGCTAGTTGCAGCTCACTAATTTGCTTATTTATTCGCGCATTTTGATAGTTATTTCTTACCGAAAAACGATTGAAAATTGGTACTTGTAATTGTATCCCAACAAACTCATTTAAGTTATCAGTAGCTTGATTTACAAAAGGTTTGTCTTCAAAACCTAAAGGAATAATCCGAGGTTGCTCCGTAAAAACAGGCTGCCCACTACCTTGTACCACACCCACTTGCACAGGTGCTTCTACTGTGCCGGTTGGCTGCTGAATTAAATTAGAATAACTAGTACCTATTTGACCTACTAAACTCAACGTTGGCAGATAGCCGCTATATGCTGCTTGCGCTTGTTCTTCACTACTTTTAACCGTTGTTTCAGCGGCTTTAATAGCCGGTTGGTTTTCTTTTGCCGTGCTGTAAATTCCATCAGGATTACGTGCTATGGTGGTAGCATTAGGAACTTCTAATTCAGGTGAAGAAATTCTAAACTCATCCGGTTTTTCTAATTGTAAGATATTGGCCAGTGAAAGTCTGCTAATAGTAACAGCATTTTCAGCCGCAATGCGGTTTTGCTTGTCACGCGCAAGCTGTGCTTTAAGCTGTAAGGCATCCCCTTTAGGGCGGGCTCCAGCATCTACCAACACCTGCATTCTGTCCATTTGCAACTGCGTAATACGCTCCTGCTCAATCGCTACCGTTAAAATCTCTCTATTTAAAAGAATTTGCAAAAAGCCACTTGCCACACTTAACTTAATATCATTTTTTACTGCTTCTAAAGAATATAGGGCACTTACATATTGAAAGTTACGTTGAGCAATGGTATTATATTTTCGTCCACCATCATACAATACCCAATTACTACTCAAATTAAAGTTTGCAGTTTGTCGGTTAGCCTGACTAATTTGGTTGGTTACAGGGTCAATGTTCAAACCAAAATTAAACCCATAGCTTGAATTAAAATTCAGGTTTGGGGCGTAATCAAGTTTTGCGGTTTGCTGATTGTTTTTGCTTAACTCCGTTTGCAGCTTACTTTGCTGCACTTGTAAATTGTTTTCTACCGCATAAGAAACACATTTATCTATAGTCCAAATGGTTTCAGCGGGTAGCTGAGCCCAAGCGTAATTGCAAAAAAAGAATAAGGAAAATATAAAAAGAGAGTACGACTTCATGGAAAGAAATTACCGTTACCGTTGGCGCACAAATATATAAGAAATCGTTTAGGCGTTTGCCTGCTTTTTATGGCGATAAATAGCATAAGCCACTGCCCCTAAAAGTAGATATGGAAAGGCCATTAAATACACGATACCTTCATTTAATCCAGCGGCTGCATTACCACCTTGATTAGCATCTGTTTCAGCTACAGCCTTACACATAGCGCATTGCGCATCTGCCAAAGTAGGCACAAATAACAGCAACAAAATAATTAGTACGCTCCATTTTTTCATTGGGCAAATATATTGTATAAAGTATGCATCACAAAGCCAGTATTACTCACACAGGTGTATTTCTGCGCTAATCACGCATATAGTTTGATTCTAAATAGCATCTTTGTGCCGTGAAATCTTACTTAATAAATAGTCCGTTTTGGCTGCAAATGCTTTACCCGGGTTTGGTTTGGCGCTTAGCTCCTGCCAAAGAAAAAACGGTTTATTTAACTTTTGATGATGGCCCTACGCCATCTATTACAGAAGCAGTTTTGGAAATGCTAGAAAAACATCATGCCAAGGCCACCTTTTTTTTAATTGGAAAAAACGCAGAGGCATATCCGCTTTTAACGGAAACCATTAAGGTGAAAGGGCATTCCATTGGCAATCACACCCAAAATCATTTTAATGGGTGGGAACATAAAACGGCTACTTATTTGCAAAATATACAAGCTGCAGAAAATGCTACATCCAACACTTTATTTAGGCCGCCTTACGGGAAAATTAAGCGAAACCATATAAAAGCGCTTAAAAAACAAGGATATACTATTGTAATGTGGGATGTACTAAGTACAGATTTTGACACTTCCTTAAGCGCTGATGATTGTGTAAAAAACACCTTGCGTAAAGTTAAAAATGGCAGTATAATCGTATTTCATGATAGTGAAAAAGCTTGGCCACGGTTAAAAGACTGTTTACCGGAAGTATTGGATAAGCTAAGTGCGCGTGGGTTTAGGTTTGAGGCATTGAAATAAAAGGAACTGGGTTTCTCGCAAAGGCGCAAAGAAAAAGCAGTGGAAGTGATTTTCTCGCAAAGACGCGAAGGCGCGAAGAAGAAACAGCGAAAAGTAAATTTTATGATTGGATAAGTTAGGGCCTTTCTTTCACTTTTTAAATTTTTGGCCATCAACAAAAAGTCCCTTAAAGCTTGCGCTAAAAAGGGACTTTCATATTAATTAAAAAATTGGGTATTACATCATACCGCCCATACCGCCACCCATAGGAGGCATACCGCCACCGGCACCTTCTTCTTTAGGTATTTCGGTAATTGTAGCCTCGGTAGTTAATAACATACCGGCTACAGATGCAGCATTTTCTAAAGCTACGCGGGTTACTTTGGTAGGATCAATAATTCCGGCTTTCAACATGCCTTCATACACTTCTGTTTTAGCGTTGAAACCAAAATCTTTTTTACCTTCTTTTACTTTATTTACCACTACTGAACCTTCTAAACCAGCGTTGATTACAATTTGACGCAATGGCTCCTCAATAGCACGTGCAATAATGCTGATACCGGTAGTTTCATCTAAGTTTTCACCTTTTAAACCTACCAATGCGGCAGCTGCGCGCACTAAAGCTACACCACCACCAGGTACAATACCCTCTTCAATAGCAGCGCGGGTTGCCGCAAGTGCATCGTCCACACGGTCTTTCTTTTCTTTCATTTCTATTTCACTGGCAGCACCTACGTAAAGTACCGCTACACCACCGGCCAATTTAGCCAAGCGCTCTTGTAGCTTTTCTTTATCGTAATCTGAAGTGGTAGATTCAATTTGTGCTTTAATCTGACTTACGCGTGCTTTAATATCTTTTGCAGCGCCTGCGCCATTTACAATTGTAGTGTTGTCTTTATCAATACTTACTTTTTCAGCAGTACCCAACATATCAATTGTTGCATTTTCAAGCGTATAACCTCTTTCTTCAGAAATTACTGTTCCTCCGGTTAATACAGCTATGTCTTCTAGCATTGCTTTTCTTCTATCGCCAAAACCCGGTGCTTTTACAGCAGCTATTTTTAAGCTTCCGCGAATTTTATTTACTACCAAAGTGGTTAGTGCTTCGCCATCTAAATCTTCAGAAATAATTAATAATGGCTTACCGCTTTGCGCCACCGGCTCTAATACCGGAAGTAATTCTTTCATGCTGCTGATTTTCTTATCGTAAATAAGAATGTACGGAGATTCCATCTCAACAATCATTTTCTCGGTATCTGTTACAAAATATGGAGATAAATAACCGCGATCAAACTGCATACCTTCAACCACATCTACGTAAGTATCAGTACCTTTTGCTTCTTCAACCGTAATTACACCTTCTTTGGTTACTTTTTTCATCGCTTCTGCGATAAGCTTACCAATGGTATTATCATTATTGGCAGAAATAGTAGCTACTTGCTCAATTTTATCATAGCTAGTGCCTACTTCTTGCGACTGCTCGCGTAAGTTTTCTATAATTTTAGCAACCGCTTTTTCAATACCACGCTTCAAATCCATTGGCGAAGCACCGGCAGTAACGTTGCGCATACCTTGGTTGTAAATAGCTTGAGCTAATACAGTTGCAGTAGTAGTTCCGTCTCCGGCCACATCTGCAGTTTTACTAGCTACTTCTTTTACCATTTGAGCGCCAAGGTTTTCCACCTTGTTTTCCAGCTCAATTTCTTTAGCCACAGAAACACCATCTTTAGTTACCATTGGTGCTCCAAAAGACTTTTCAATAACTACGTTTCTTCCTTTTGGCCCTAGGGTTACTTTTACAGCATCTGCTAATTGATCAACACCTCTTTTTAGGGCATCACGTGCCTCTAAATTAAATTTTATCTCTTTTGCCATTTTTATGGTTTTTTAAATTCTTGTTTATTTTTATTAACCGATTACTGCGTAAATGTCAGACTCGCGCATAATCAACATGTCTTTACCGTCATGCTTAATTTCTGTACCACCGTATTTACCGTATAGCACTGTATCGCCAACTTTCACCGTCATTGGCTCATCTACTTTTCCATTTCCTACGGCCACCACTTTTCCTTGCTGTGGTTTTTCTTGTGCGTTATCAGGAATAATAATGCCTGATGCGGTTTTTGTTTCAGCAGCGCTAGGCTCTACAAGCACTCTATCTGCCAAAGGGCGAAGATTCATTTTAGCCATTTTTGATTTTATTTTATTTGGTTTAACATTACATTTTATTCCGCTATCTGCGGATGATGTGCAGTAGTCAGAAAATGTGCCACGGGTGTGAACAGGAAAAAATGGCAGACAAAAAAAATTCCCTTTGATTAAAAAGAGGATTTTTAGAAAAATTATGTTGTATTACTAAAACTCTGCAAGTTTACCTTTATAACTAAAGGTAACAGCAGAGGCGGTATTTGTGCCTATTTTCACAAAAGATAAAGCGCCTTTTATTTCATAATTTCTACTGCCGTTGTTTACCACTTCATAACTACCGCTAATCACTTCGTAAGATGGTTCTTCAAACTCCACTCCACTTTTTACTTCATATATTAGAGCATGATCAAAAGTATTTACGTTTAAAGAAGTAGCGTCATAGGTGTACTTGCCGGTGGCTATTCCACTTCCGTTAATTGAAAAACTCTCAAAGTATAAAACCAAACCTTCTCCTGAAAACGTTTCAGAACCGGCATTTAAAATAATATTATCGGTGTAAAAGAAAATATCATAATTGGTACCGGCATATAAAAAAGAAGAATCGTTAGGGTCTGCTTGACCATAATCTTCAATAAGGCCACCTTGCAAACCTGATGACTTACCATCTTGTACTATTTCATTTTTAAAAACAACTGGTTCATTTTTATCATCGGTTTTATCCTTTTGGCAGGAAGAAGCACTCAGAACTAAAACTATTGCCAAGAAAGCAAACAATACTTTTTTCATGATTTTTATTTTAAATTAAAGTGGCGCGAATGTAATTTAATAATACATTCAAAAAGCATGAGCTTTTTATGCCTAAAAACAATCCCAAACTTTTAATACCTATTACTTTACACAATTTGTAATATTTGTTTTGAAAAACAAATCAGGGCAAAAAAAATCCTCTTCTGTTAAAAAGAGGATTTAGAATAAACGCTTTAAATATTTACATAATAGGAATTGCGCCTTTATAACTAAATGTAACGGTAGCATTACCACCGGCTACTTTAATTAAAGACAAAGTGCCTTTTATCTCGTAATTATTATTTCCGTTATTCGTTACATCATAACTACCACTTGTAACGGCATAATCAGCATCATCAAACTGTTCTCCAGCTTTTGCTTCTAATATTAGTCCCAGATCAAATGTATTTACAGCTAATGAATTTTCGTCAAAAGTGTATTTACCGGTGGCAATGCCATTTCCGTTCTTTGAAAAACTCTCAAAATATATTATTAAGCCAGTTCCTTCAAATTCTAAATCTGTGGTATTTAGAGAAACATTTTCAGTGTACAAATACAAATCGTAATTAGTCCCTTCATAGAAAAATAATGAATCATTAGGATCTGCTTGACCATAATCTTCAATAAAGCCTCCTTTTAAAACACTCGTTTTTCCCTCTAGCACTACTTCATTCTTAATGGTTGGAGTAGTAGTACCATCATTCTCTTCAGTTTTATCCTTTTCACAAGAAGAAACTCCTACAACAAATAGTGTTGCTAGAAAAGCAAACATTACTTTTTTCATAATTTGTTTATTTTAAATTAAAGTGGCGCGAAAGTAATTTAATAATACATTCAAAAAACATATATTTTAACAGCTTAAAATGTTTTTAATTAGATGATTAAAGTAACATTATTAAGCATAATAGCCTTTATGGAAATTTAAATACGGTAATTTCAAACTCTTGGTACGGATACTTTTTTACCGAGGTGGCCGCACTTTCTAATTGTAAAGCCTTTGCAGGGAAAACTCCTTCCGCTGAAATATCAGGTTGGTGCCCCATCAAAATTTTTGGATTATACGTTTCAAGCGGATTAAGCGCGTCATTTAAAAATTCTTTCCAAACCGGCAGTAGGTACGCAGTTTCGTTCCAAACCAAGGCGGTACTCCAAACACCAATCGCTTTTCTACCTTTAAAATCAATAGCAGCCACATCATCAATTATGGTTTGCGATTGCCAGGTTGCCTTTTTAAAAAAACTGTAAAAATCAAACATATTTATGCCGCCAAGCAACAGGATTGTAGCTAAGGCAAGGCCGCCAAGCATTTTTCTTTTTACTTGAAGTAAACGGGATAGCACCAAAGCTGTAAACCATCCCTGAGCAGCTAATAAACTTAACGCATAGCGGGTTGGCAACCATAAAATAAATACTTTGTGTAATTCTAGCAACAGCCAAGCGGCACTTACTAAAACCAAAATTTTGAATGTTTTTTTAGCTCCTCTTAAAGCAAAGGGTATCATTAAAAGTGCTAGTACAAAAGCAAGCTGAAAAAAGATTAAGTGCTTTTTCCAAAGCAACAGCTTACCATTTTCCTTAAAAGTGATAAAAGCGTACTGTAACTCTGCAAACCGATTACTACCCTGCTGCACGCGTAGCATTTCAATAAATTCCTTATGCGGGAGTATCCAAAAGTTATAGAACAATAGTAACAAAATCACCAAAACACCTGCGCCAGAAAGAATGGTTTTAATCCAAAACACACGGCTTTTGCGCAACACTAAAATTTGGAAAAAGCAAACCATAAAAGGTAGTGCTAAGAGATAGGCATATTGCACTTTAAATAAAAAAAGCAGAAAAGCAAACAACACCGAAAAGATGAAAAAATAAGCAGATTGCTTTGAATTAGAAATACAACTTTTCCAAAGAAAGTAAACTAAAACTAGTGTAGAAGCATTGACCAAACTTTCTACTAACGCTAAATGCTGATATTGAAAAACGTGCATTTGTAAAGCGCAAATAAGCATAAAGGCTATACCAAACAGTGGTTTACGCATTAAGCCTATTAGCAATAAAATTAAAAGATAAGCAGGAAGTAAAATAGCAAGACGTGCAACGGTGCGCGTAGTGCCAAAAATGTGGAAAACTGTTGCTAAGTAAGCATTGTAGAGCGGACTTTTTGCCAAATTATCACATTCAGTAAAACCCCATTTTCCATGATTTACATAGTTACGTGCTTGGCAGGTATTTAAGCCTTCATCTACATAAGTGCCTACGCTTTGGCTAATGTTGGGCAGTGGGTCGGCATTTACATAATAGAACTGTGCCAGCAGTGCTAAGCACCATAGTAACACAAAAACTAACCATTTAATATTCAATTTGTAAAAGTGTAGTTTTTGTTTAAAAAATTTATTTACGCCTAAAAGTAACCTCACCTTGATAGAAAAATTCTAACTTTTCTCCCGATGAATTTTCCAAAATACCCTCTATGGTATAAGTAGTGCCCGATTGCTTTACTGTAAAATCACCCTGATTAAATTCAGGGGCGGCATTGTAATCATACTTTCCATTTAACACCGGTATTAAATAGGTTTCGTCTGTGGTGCCTACTTTTAAACTTTGATTAACGGTGAAAGCTCCTTCGGTTAGTGTATCAGCGGAAGCGTATAAATCCATGTTTAGCAATTGTCCGGAGCCTGTAGCTTGTGAAAACGCATTAACATTGGTAATACCCTCGGTAAAAAGAAATAAATCTAAATTATAGCCTTGGTAATTAAAGCCGGAGGTAGTATCATCATCTTTACCAAAATTTATAGCTACTGCTCCGGTAAGCTTATACTCTTTGCCTAAAAAAGTAATTTTATTTTTATTAGGCTTCCCTTCGCCTTCATTGTCAAATTTTTTGCACGATACTAAAAGTACAGAGCAAAACGCTGCTAAATAAATGAATTTTAAGCCTGTATGCATGATATAAAAATTAGGGTTAATTAAAATCAAAATAATTCAAAAGGCTAATATACATTGATAATGTATCTAACGTTAAAACCCCTTTTCATTTTCACAAAAAGGGGTTTTTATAAAGCTTAATATTTTAGCCGCCTATAAAATTGGCGTTGGGCCAGAATATTTTATTTCTAATTTATTGCCGTTTGCATTAGTAAGCGTGCCGGTAACTTTATAATTGCTCGCGCTTTTTTCTATTGTAATACTGCCTGATACAAAGGTAATTTCCACACCATCTTCTCCATTGGTAACAACCGTAATACTTGCTTGATCAAACGTATTTACAGCAAAGGTTTGGTTTAATTGATATACGCCTTGTGCAGGTGTAATTTCTCCGGTGGAAAACAATTCCATGTATAAATAAAATCCGTTACCGGAAATTGAATCGTTCTGAACGTCAGCATTTACGCCATCTGTAAAAGCCACAAAGTCAAAGTTGGTTCCATCATAATCAAACCCATCATTAGGGTCATCATCCTTACCATAATTGAAAAAGAAACCGCTTTTTAATGCATAGGTTGTTCCGGAATAGGTCATTTCTGAAGTAACCGTTGCTGTCGGATTTTCTTCATTTTTTTCCTCTTCCTTATCCTTACCACAAGATGTGACCATTAAAACACTTAAGCATACTAGTGCGATTAGTTTAAAAGATTTTTTCATAGGGTTTATTAAATTTTTAATAGTGTGCTATAATACTACATAATCTTTTATTTTATAAAACATTGTGCAGTAAAAAACAGGCTATCCTTTTATTATACTGTAAGGCTTTGTGCTAAAGACAGTCGCTTTATTTAATTCAACCTTAGTAACAATCATGTGCGTGTACTCCTCTCCATTTTTTCCATCTGGCCAGCTTTCTGCTTCCATCATAAAACCATTGGGTATTGTATTAGGCAAGTGCGTTCCACCACTGGCAATTACGCTAAATGCTTGAAACATATTATTGGGTAAATCAGTATTGCTACACGTCCAAATTAAACCATCCGTATCGCCTTGTTTGGTTATATATTCATCACACGTATAGCCCGCAATGGTTTTTGTTCTACCGGTTTTTTTAAAGCTAATTTTATTATCCGATGTTTCATCGGTGTCAGCATTGAAGTCCGCCTCAGTAGGTAATGTTTCGTAGGTATATTCCATACCCATTTTCATACCCGGCTGGTCAATTAAAATCAAACTTCTTTTCTTATCTGCATCAAAAATTATTAAAGCATCCGTTTTCTCTTCTTCTTCATAAGGAATTTCCATAGCAATAACATTTGTACCCCCAAAGTGCATCGTTAGCTGCATTTTGCTGTCTAGTTCTCCATCCGTATAATTTTTCATGTTGTAAGTAAGCTGATGCAAAAAGTTAAAATCTTCGGTGCCTTTTTCACCTAGACCCAGCATTGCTGCCATATACTCATTTGCCTCTTCTTCATTATCTCCATAAGTGGTGTCCGCATACCCATTGTATTCCTCTTCTGGTTCAGCTTGCCTCCTGCCAAATAACCCGTGCAACTTTTCTAAGCCCTCATCTAAACTTTCATCCAGCGCTTCATCGGCTTGCTGTTCTACCTTCTGCGTAGTTTTAGATTTTACCCGTTCTAGTATGCTTTGAGCATGTATAAAACCGGCAAAACCCAAAAACATAAAAAGAGTACTAAGTTGCTTAATCATAGTGTATAATTTTATTTGCAAAGAAACTATTATTTTATATTAAAAACGAAAACTGCTAATATTCAATTGTTTACAACAGTCATATATAAAAAAACGCGCATAAAAAAAGCCTCTCATTTTACATGAAAGGCTTTTATTGTCGTTGTAAAACTTCTATTTATTCCTCCTCCTCTTCAACATTTTGAGGAATTTCTTCATTTAATTCTCCACCTTGAGGGAAATTATTAATGGCTGGAGCCGGAGCTACGTCAGCATCTAAAACTTCAGAAGCTTGTTGCTCAGCTGCTCCATCTGCCGGAGTAAAAAGTATGTTGGCAGAAAGTACCAATACCACTAATACAATGCTCAACGTCCAAGTGCCTTTATCTAAAAAGTCAGTGGTTTTTTTAACCCCACCAAACATTTGTGTTCCGCTGCCACCAAAAGATGAACTTAAGCCACCACCTTTGGGATTTTGGATTAAAACAATAATTACAAGCAAAATGCAAGTAAGTATAATAAGGGCAGATATTAATAAGACCATCGCTATATTCTATTTGTTATTTTTCAACTTCTTTACGTCCGAAATTCGGGCGGCAAAGAAACTACTTTTTTCGGGATATTTCAACTTCAAAATTTCATACGCTTTTATTGCCTTGTCGTAATGACGCTGCTCCGTATAAACTCCCGCTAAGGTTTCTGTTACCAAACTGGCTGTTTCACCTTTATTTACCAACTTACCAATAGCCGCAGGCGTAGTAGGCGGACCGGCTTCTATTTTTTTCTTTTTTAAAGTGGGTAGTTTTTCTACAAATGAATCCAGTAGCTGCACTTTTTCTTCAAACGCTGCGGGCTTTTCCACTTCCTCATTACTAATTAACTTTCCCTTAACCCGCTCCACAGATGAGCCTCCTCCTTTGTTTAGCTTTTTAAGCCAATCACCAAAAGACATTTTTTCCTCCGTTCTGCGCTCTGACACCTCTTTTATTAAATCTTCATCTAAATCTAAAGGTGTTAATCGATACTTATCACGTAATGGGTCAAATTCTTCTTCCTCGTCACCATCATAATTTTCCTCTTCCTCTTCTTGCTGATCAGTTTCAACCTCATCATCACCAGCGTTTTCTTCAACATTATCCTCTGCCTCATCAGCTAATTCTACCAACATTAGTTCAGCTTCTTCTGAACTACGTTTTTCTTGCAGAATTACCTCTCTTTCTAACTCACCCGCATTTTCCACATCTTCCTCTACTGAAAAAGCAACGTGACTTTCTTTCTCCAATACTTCTTGTAAGTTTGGCGCATCAGGCTCCTCTTCATGCGTTTCTTTTTCTTGGCTTTCTTCCTCTGCATCTGCGCGCTCCACCAATCGTATAGTGTCATCTTCGTAGCGATTACGCTCTTCCAACTGTGCCGCTTCCTCTAAAACTTCATCCTCTTTTGTTTCAAACTCGGCAGCAAATTTATAGTCCGCTATATCCGCATCCGATGTTTCATCTTCCTCTTCCTTTACAGGAGATTTTTGATTAAATGCACCATCAACCAAAACATTGTAATCTGGCTCTTGCTGATGCTCCTGCACCAACGCCTCCTCTTCTAGCAAGGGCTCTTCAGCAAACTCAGCTGCCGCTGATGACAACTTTTTGGATATATCCTTGTGCTCTTGATTGAACGCAGGCTCCTCCGTTTCATCTGCTTCTATTCTAAAATCAATAGATCGTATGGATGCTTCTTCGTCCATATTCACCGGTTGAATCTCCTCCTCTACTACTGCCTTTTGCTCTGCTTCAGCGCTCACATCGGCAGTAAGCTTCTCCGCTATTTCTTCCGTTTGTTCATCAGCTTCGGCTGCTTCTAAAGGAGTTGGCTCCGGTACTGCGGGTAATTTCTCCGACCAATCTTTTTCTACATTTGCTTCCGCTGATTTTTCATACGGTTGCTTTAGCTCGCTTAGTTTTTCCCTTATTTTTTGTAAACGCAAATCCATCTCAGAAAGTGGCGATTCGTCTTTTTGCTTTTTAGATTCAAAATCTTCACGTAACTGTCTGTTTTTTTCTAAAATAGCACGAATACGCTGATCTGCCGGAAGGGCTTCAATATCTTTTTCTTTGCGTGGCGTTTCTTTTTTTGGCGCTTCCTCTGGCTCAGCTTCTTCCGCTTGTGGAATTTTTACAGGGGCATCTTCTTGCTCGTCCTCATCAGCAGCATCTTCTCGCTCATTTACAACTTCAAACTTTTTAATAGGTGTTGCCGGTTTTTCAACTTCCTGCTGTTGCTCAAAAGTTTCCGTTACATTTTCTTCCTCTTCAGGTTCAGGAGAAAACACAGGACTGGCGGTAGGTGTAAAATGTTTGGGTAAATCAGGTTTAGGATGCAGAATTTCGCTTTCCTCCTGTTCTGTTAAAGTGCTTTTTCCTCCTTGTTCAAAAAGGTCAAAAAGTACCGAACGGTCGTTGGTTAAAATAGAAGCGCGCCCCAATTGTTGATTAAACAAATGCTCGCTTGATTTTCGCAAGCGTATAGCGTACATCAGTTGAATAGGTTGACTATAGGGAAAATCATGCGCTAATTTTTTAAGCTCATCAATACCCTTTTCTTTTGCCTTTTCAGGTGCTTCTACTAATTCTATAAATTCTTGTGCCTCCACATTACCAGTTTCCTATTGATTGATTTAAAATATTTTCAGAAAGCTCTTGCGATATTTGATTTAACAATTCCACCTCCACAGCAGAGATTTCTTGGTCGGCATTAAAATCTGCAAAACGGTTAAAACGCTGCTCAAAACTTTTTTCAGGCTCTTTCTGATTGGTAAATATAACATTTACAGTTACCGAAATACGCGTTTGTGCAACTTGCTGAGTAAAACTATTAGGATCAGCCGCCTGAGCATTTAAAGGCTGTATATCATATCCCACAATAGAGCCTTCAATTTCCATATCACCGCTATTCTTCACCAACTCTAATCGGGTTTGCTGTAAATAAATATCACGTAGTTTTTCGGTAAAAATCTGACTCAATTGCGGTTGTACTAAATCAGCATTATTCGCAAAAAAGGCAATCGAAATAGTTTTTGCATCACCAATATCTCCTCCCGTAAAGGAATAACCACCACTACCACAGGCAGTTAAAAATACAAAAAGCGTTACGTAAAAAAAATGCTTTAAGGCGTTCATAAATTATACTGCTTAATTTTTCTATACAAGGTGCGCTCACTAATACCCAACTCGGTGGCGGCATCTTTACGCTTACCGGCATTTCGCTCCAAAGCTTTTTCAATTAATTCAAGTTCTTTATCTTGTAAACTAAGGTTTTCCTCTTCTACCGTTTCATGGTCTGCTTCATAGGTTTCAGAATGCACTTCCGTATCTCCTTCTTTATATATAGGTAAAAACTTACGCTCTATTTCCTTGTTTTTTGCTTCTTCCGCTTCATTTTCTTCTCCATAAATTTTATGAATCAGTTGGCTGTTTTCTTCTTCAAAATCGTCTCCACCACCATCTTTCATTAACTCCAGCGTAAGCTTTTTTAAATCATTAAGGTCGTTTTTCATATCAAACAACACCTTATATAAAATCTCACGCTCGTTAGAAAAATCGCCACCCGTTTTTTCTTCTTTTTGGTAAAGAGCGGGTAATTCACTCTTACCAATAGCCGGCAAATAGTTCATTAAAATAGCGGTATCAATTTCTCTACTCTGCTCCACCACACTAATTTGCTCAGCTAAATTACGCAACTGCCTAATGTTTCCCGGCCATCTAAAATTCTTCAAAAGTTCTACCGCATCGGGCATTAGCCTTACGGGAGGCACGTGATACTTATCACTAAAATCCGATACAAACTTTCTGAAAATCAAATGAATATCATCCTTACGCTCACGTAAAGAAGGGATTCTAATTTCAACTGTATTTAATCTGTAATATAAATCCTCTCTAAACTTTCCTTTTTTAATAGCTTCCAACATATCCACATTAGTGGCCGCCACTATGCGCACATCCGTTTTCATTATTTTAGACGAACCTACTTTTATAAACTCACCCGTTTCTAGGGTACGCAGCAAACGCACCTGCGTAGCCAAAGGCAATTCTCCCACTTCATCTAAAAAAATAGTGCCGCCATCAGCCTCTTCAAAATACCCTTTGCGGGATCCTGTAGCTCCTGTAAAAGCACCTTTTTCGTGCCCAAAGAGTTCACTATCAATAGTTCCCTCCGGTATAGCACCGCAGTTTACTGCTATGTAAGGGTTGTGCTTTCGGTGCGAAAGGCTGTGAATAATGCGTGGAATAGATTCTTTTCCTACGCCACTTTCTCCGGTTACCAACACTGAAATATCAGTACCGGAAACCTGCGAAGCTTTGGTTAAAGCCCTTTCTAACAAAGGCGATTGGCCAATAATGCCAAAGCGTTGTTTTATATCCTGTAAACTCACTTTATAGTATAGGTTACTTGTAATTTTTTATCTTGATGAATACGGGTGCCGGTGTTTTTATTTACTACGTAAGGCTTAAAGGCCGTAAGCTTTAGCACAGCTGCTCCGGCATACGCTTGCGGAAGTTTCAGCTTTTTTTTACGCCCCATGCTTGTACCTTTCCAAAGCACTTCGCCACCGCCCGTAAGTAGTTCTATTTCAAAACCGGTAGATAGATTTTCTATGCATTGCTTGCGTTCGGTATTGTAGATGCAAACCGCAAAAACTCCGGTTTTTTTTATATCGTCATACTCTACCTGTAGCTCCAAATTATTGTCCACCCATTCGTCTCCAACTTTGGTTTGTGCGCTTAGCGCGAAACTGCATACGCAGGCAAATATTACTAAGTACTTCATGTATTGTGTTGCTATTGCACGCTTTCGCCCAAAAGGGTCCCACCGGTGCAATCGGTTATTTTTACGTTAACGAAATCACCTGCCTTTTCATTGCTTCGTGGGAAAACAACCACCGTGTTTTGAGTAGTACGGCCAAACCAATCGTTTTCACTTCGCTTTGAAGTGCCTTCAATAAGCACTTCAAAAATTTTACCAACTTTAGATTGATGAATAAGTGCGCTGTGTTTGCGCTGTACCGCTATGATTTCACTTAACCTCCGTTTTTTAACTTCTTCAGGCACATCATCTACCAATTTTCTGGCGGCAAACGTGTTAGGGCGTTCTGAATAGTAAAACATATAACCAAAATCATATTGCACATGCTCCATTAAACTCAACGTATCTTGATGATCTTCTTCTGTTTCCGTTGGAAATCCCGAAATCATATCATGTGAAATACCGCAATCGGGAATTATTTTGCGCACACGAGCAATTAAATCAAAATACTCCTCACGGTTATGCCCACGGTTCATTTCTTTTAAAATTCGGCTACTGCCTGATTGTACAGGCAAGTGAATATAATTGCAAATATTTGGATATTTAGCAATGGTGTGCAGCACTTCATCATGCATGTCCTGCGGATTACTAGTGCTAAAACGAATACGCATACCGGGCACCGCTTCGGCCACCAAGGCTAATAAATCTGCAAAGTGCACAGCCGTAGCTTTTGCAGCATCACTGGCTTTATCAAAGTCTTTCTTTAAGCCGCCTCCATACCATAAATAAGAATCTACATTTTGACCTAAAAGCGTAATTTCCTTAAATCCGCGCCCTGCCAAATTAAGTGCTTCTTCTACTATTGTTTGTGGGTTTCTACTGCGCTCTCTACCTCTAGTAAACGGCACCACGCAAAAAGTACACATATTATCACAACCTCTAGTAATAGAAATAAAAGCCGTAATTCCGTTAGAACCCAAACGCACCGGTGTTAAATCTGCGTACGTTTCTTCCTTGCTTAAAATTACGTTCACGGCTTTACGACCTTCATCCAATTCTTTCACTAAGTTGGGTAAATCGCGGTAAGCATCTGGGCCCACCACCATATCTACCAACTTCTCCTCATCCAGTAATTTACTTTTTAAGCGTTCGGCCATACAGCCCAGCACGCCAATTTTCATTTCCGGACGGTTTTCTTTTATTGCATTAAAATTAGTTAGGCGCTTGCGTACGGTTTGTTCCGCTTTATCGCGAATGGAGCAGGTATTTAGCAAAACTAAATCTGCCTCTTCCATATTTCTAGTAGTAGTATATCCCTCTTTGGTAAGGATGGACGCAACAATTTCGCTATCAGAAAAATTCATTTGACAACCATAGCTTTCTATATAAAGCTTTTTGCCTTCATTGCCATCTTCAATGAGTATTGCTTCACCTTGCCTTGCTTCGTTTATTTCCTTCACTTGAGTTTGCACCTCAGTCATGCCTTAAAAAATTTAGCGGCAAATGTACCAAAAAACAGCGCGTAAACCGCCAGTTTGGCAGAGGACTTAGCAACCATAAATAGGTGTAATTACCAGCTTTTACCGGTGCTGAACTTACTATTTTAAGATTTTATAAAAAAATAACAAGGCTCCAATCCTAATAATATCAGAACTTTAAGGTGCTTTTTGTAAGCAAACCCATGATAGGCACATTTGGTTGGTAAGCAAACAATTGACTTATTTTGGCCGTTGAAAGCATTACTAATAAACTAACCCATGCCCAAAAATCTTGTAATTGTAGAGTCACCCGCCAAGGCAAAAACCATCGCCAAATACTTGGGTAAAGACTACCAAGTGGAAAGTAGCTACGGCCACATTCGAGACTTGGAGAAAAAAAATATGGGCATTGATATCGCCAATAAGTTTGCTCCTACGTATAGCGTTTCCGCTGATAAAAAAGAAGTGGTTAAGAAGTTAAAAAAATTAACCAAAGATGCCGAAACCGTTTGGTTGGCTTCGGATGAGGACCGTGAAGGAGAAGCCATTGCGTGGCATTTAGCCGAAGCGTTAGGCTTAAATCCGGTTACAACCAACCGCATTGTTTTTCATGAAATTACTAAAACGGCCATTTTAAAAGCTATTGAAAACCCGCGCAGAATTGATCAAAACTTGGTGGATGCGCAGCAGGCACGTAGAATTTTAGATAGATTGGTGGGCTTTGAATTAAGCCCGGTGCTTTGGAAAAAAGTGCAAGCAGGATTATCTGCGGGTAGAGTACAATCAGTAGCCGTACGGTTAATTGTAGAGCGTGAAAAAGAAATTATCGGTTTTACTTCTAAAGATTATTATCGTGTTGCAGCCCTATTTTTAAATAAAGAAGGAAAATCTTTTAAGGCCGAATTAAGCAAACGCTTCGATACCGAAAAAGAAGCACGTGAATTTTTGCAAAGCTGTAAAAATCATAATTTTTCTATTGCAGATAAAGAAACGAAACCGGCCAAAAAATCTCCGGCAGGGCCTTTTACCACTTCTACTCTACAGCAAGAAGCATCGCGAAAGCTTTATTTTTCGGTAGCACAAACGATGAGTGTTGCTCAAAAATTATACGAAGCCGGGCATATTTCTTATATGAGAACGGATAGTGTGAATCTTTCTGAGGATGCACGAAAAGCAGCACAACAAGAAATTACCACACAGTATGGTAAGGAATATAGTAAGCCACGAAATTTTACTACAAAAAATAAAGGCGCTCAAGAAGCTCATGAAGCCATACGGCCAACGGATATGAGCAAGCACAGTGTAGCCGGAGATGCCAATCAAAAGAAATTATACGATTTAATTTGGAAGCGTACGGTGGCTTCGCAAATGAGTGAAGCGGAATTAGAGCGTACTGTTTTGCGTATGAAAACCCCTAACAATGATTTAGAATTTGTTGCACGTGGCGAAGTAATCACCTTTGAGGGGTTTTTAAAAGTGTACCTAGAGGGTAATGATGATGATGAGCAGGAGGAACAAGAAGGAATGTTACCGATGGTAAGTAAAGGTGATACCGTAGATGCGGAATCTATCACTGCTACGCAACGTTTCACTAAACATCCACCAAGGTTTACAGAGGCTAGTTTAGTTAAAAAATTAGAAGAACTTGGTATCGGTCGTCCCTCTACTTACGCACCTACCATTTCTACCATTATCAATAGAAAATATGTAGAGAAATCTGATTTAGACGGTACCGAGCGTAAGTATTTACAAATGGTGCTTAAGCAGAATGATTTGAATGAAACCAAGCTTTCAGAAACCACCGGTGCAGATAAAAATAAGTTGATACCAACGGATATTGGTACCGTTGTGAACGACTTTTTAGTAGAGCATTTTGAGGAAATTCTTAGTTATAATTTTACCGCTAAGGTAGAAGAGCAGTTTGATGAAATTGCCAGAGGACAAGAGCGCTGGAATGAAATGATTGACGGCTTTTACAAGGATTTTCACCCAACTATTTTAGATGTAGAAGAAAATTCTGAACGTGCCAGTGGTGAACGTGCTTTGGGCGAAGACCCCAAAACCGGCAAACCTATTATTGCACGTATTGGCCGCTATGGCCCTATGGTGCAGCTTGGTGGCGCTACCGAAGACGAAGCCGATAAACCTCAATTTGCAAGTTTGCAAAAGGGCCAAAGTATTACTGATATTACCTTAGAGCAAGCCTTAGATTTATTTAAGCTTCCGCGAGAGATTGGTGCTTATGAAGATAAAAAGGTAATAGCTAATGTTGGCCGTTTTGGACCGTATGTAAAGTATGGAAGCACCTTTGTTTCTATGAAACCTAAGGAGGGAGATGACCCAATGAGCATTACTTTAGATAGGGCTATTGAACTTATTGAAGCAAAAAAAGAAGCGGATAAAAATAAATTTATTGCCGTTTTTGATAAGGAAGAGCCAAAAATTGAAGTTTTAAACGGACGTTTTGGGCCGTATATAAAATCTGAAAAGAAAAACTATAAACTGCCTAAAGATATAAAACCGGAAAAATTAAGCCGAAAAGATTGTGAAAAAATAATTGCTGAAGCTCCGGAACCTAAAAAAAGAGGAGCGCGTAAAAAATGATATTAAGCGATTTTTTATCACCCATTGCAGATAGTTTACTGTCAGAATTTGAAGATGCACACCCGCAAACCTTCTTCAAAAATTTGCTTATTCACGATGAAATTGACGGCTTACCAGATTTAGAAGGCGTAAAACTAGCTATACTTGGGGTACTAGAAGATAGAGGAAGCATTAACAATACAGGTGCGGAAGGTGCTGCAGATGCCGTGCGTGAGTATTTATACCCACTTTTTTGTGGCCGCTGGAATGCGCCTATGGTTGATTTGGGCAATATTTATATGGGAGAAACGCTTAAAGACAGTTACGTGGCGGTAAAAGAAGTGTGTTATCAGCTATACAAACAAGGCATCATACCCATTATAATTGGTGGCGGACAAGATATTACCTACGCAACCTATCGTGCCTATGATAAAATGGAGCAAACGGTAAACTTGGTAACTATTGATGCGCGTTTGGATTTAGGAAAACAAGAGGACGCTATCAACGCATCTAATTATTTAAGTCATGTAATCCTTCAAAAACCTTACATCTTATTTAACTACGCTAACTTAGGACACCAAACATATTTTGCCAATCAAGAAGAGCTTGATTTAATGGATCGTATGTATTTTGACATAAACCGTTTGGGTAGTATGCGCCACAAAATTCAACATGCAGAACCCGTTTTGCGCGATGCAGACTTGGTCAGTTTTGATTTATCGGCCATAAGGCAAAGTGATGCACCGGGTAACAGTTTTCATTCTCCAAACGGTTTTAGTGGTGAAGAAGCTTGCGCCTTAGCGCGATATGCTGGTATCAGCGATAAGCTAAGTAGTTTTGGGCTTTATGAGTACAATCCTTTAAAGGATACTGATGGACGTACCGCGCATCTTTTAGCCCAAATGATTTGGTATTTTACTGAGGGTTACAACATGCGCAAAGGCGATTACCCTTTTACTTCAAAGGAACAATATCAAAAATTTACCGTACTAATTAATGAAGGAGAGCACGAATTAATTTTTTATCGTAGCCACTTAAGTGATCGCTGGTGGATTGAAATTCCCGGAAACACCGGAACTACCGACTTAAGTCGCCCAAAATTAATTCCTTGCAGCCATGAAGATTATCAAGAAGCTTTAAAAAATGAAGTTCCTTTTAGATGGTGGCAAGCGGTGAAAAAAGCACTATAATATAACTTTCAATGTTAATTTTTTGCATCATGTTAACATCTTTGTGTTCAAAATTTTATATTTGGTGTTTCCAATTAGAGTCAAAAACAAAGCTTACAGCTTATTTATGAAGAAAATTTATTCGTTACTTTTACTCTCAATCCCGCTGATAACGTGGGCTCAGCAAGATGTACAGTTTACACAATTTATGCATAATCGCGTTTTTTATAATGCTGGTGTACCGGGAAGTACTGATGCAATTTGTGTAAATGGAGTATATAGAACGCAATGGGTAGGCTTTGATGGAGCACCTGTAACGCAAAATATAAACATTACTGCACCAATTAAATTTTTGCACGGTGGTGTGCATTTAGGAATTGTTAATGATGTAATTGGAAATTATCAAAACACTAATTTTAACGTAGGCTACGCGTACCAAATGAATGTTGGTGCAGGTAAATTAGGTATTGGCGCCAGTTTGATGATTGGTACTAGAGCGGTAAGTGGGCTTTGGATACCATCAGATCAACCAGATCCCACTATTGGAGGGTTTGACCCCGCACTTTTAGCAAATTCTACCAATGGTGTAGGTATTGATGCCAACTTTGGAATTTATTATTCTTCAAATAAAGTTTGGGGTGGTATTTCTACTACTCGAGTAATAGAAGCTCAATCGGAGTTTGATAGACAACCATTTTTAGGAAATACAGGTTCAGGTTCCACTTTTTTAACAAATGCGCGTCACTATTATGCAATGGGTGGCTACAATTATAGTGTGGTAGGAACAAATTTAGAATTACAACCAAGTCTTTTACTCAAAACAGACTTCCTTGCCTCACCCACGGTGGACGTTAATGTTACGGCAATGTATAATAATAAGATATGGGGTGGCGTTACATACAGGCTTGAAGACGCAATAGCGGTAAATTTAGGCTTCGAATTTTTTGAAGGATTTAGAGCGGGATACTCGTATGATTTTACAACATCGAGTATTTCTGGAGGTAGTTCTGGTAGCCACGAGATTATGGCTAGGTATTGTTTTAAAATTGAAATTCCTGAACGGGAAAAAGCAATTTATAGAAACCCAAGATTTTTGTAATATAGCAGACTTGACTAAAACACATTGGATTAACGCTCCAATTAAACACGGAAGGATATGAAAAAACTGATAATCATGGTGTTAGGCATCGCTTTTTTAGGCGCATGTAATAGCAACGACCACGGGGAATTGGTTGGCGTTCAGGACAGACCTGAATGGTACCCGTTTGAACCTTATGGTATGGTATATATTCCACAAGGTTCATACAACATGGGTAATGCAGACCAGGATGTGCCTAATGGACTGATTTCACCAACTAAAACTGTTTCAGTACCACCATTTTACATGGATCAAACTGAAATTACTAATAATGAGTACCGCCAATTTGTTTATTGGGTACGTGATTCTATATTAAGGTATCGCTTAGGAGAAGATGGTTTGGTGGAAGAATATGAATTAATAGATCCCGCCAATTTAGATGAACCCACGTTTTTTGAGGAATATGTTTCTTTAAACTACCCTGATAGTATGCAGCGTAGAATTAATTGGGAACCCTACCTTGAGTGGGAAACTAATAATTATCCATCATTAGAATACACGGAAATTATCCGCAGCATGTATCTTCCTCCTGAAGAAATGTTTATGGGACGCCCAATGATTGATGCGCGTCAATTAAATTACGTGTACTTCTTTTTAAATAAACAAAAGGCAGCGCGTAAGAGTAATCGTGTAATTTATGATTACAATGATGCAGATGGTGATGGACAATATTTCTCTTACAGAGATTACGTAAAAGAAAACAAAGAAATTTCTGACCGTAGCTCTTTCTTTGAAGGTGGTGTAATTAATATATATCCTGATACATTGGTTTGGGTACATGATTTTACATATAGTTATAACGACCCAATGCACGATAAATATTTTTGGCATCCTGCCTATGATGATTATCCCGTGGTTGGCGTTAATTGGGAACAAGCACGTGCATTTTGTAATTGGAGAACCAAATACAGAAATGATTTCTTAGCGAACAATGGCGATTTTATTGAGCAAGAATTTAGATTACCTACCGAAGGGGAATGGGAATATGCCTCACGCGGTGGAAATGCTAACGCAACGTACCCTTGGGGTGGGCCTTACTCAACCAACAGTAGTGGTTGTTACTTAGCCAACTTTAAACCACAACGTGGTGATTTAGTAAAAGATGGTGGATTTTATCCTGTAAAGGCTACCGCTTATGCGCCTAATGATTTTAACTTATACTGCATGGCAGGTAACGTATCGGAGTGGACAAGCACTGCTTTTGATGCAGGTAGTTATTACTATGTAAGTGATATTAGTCCAAACTTTGAGTATAACTCCTATGATAGTGACGATGAAACACTAAAAAGAAAAGTAATTCGCGGTGGTAGCTGGAAGGATGTTGCTTATTTCCTTCAGGTAAGTACGCGTGATTATGAATATCAAGATACTTCTAAGAGCTACGTTGGGTTTAGAACCGTACAAAGCTTTATGGGGCGTGACGTAGCTGATTTTTAAACAGCATTTTTTTTTAATAAACTAACAATTTAATTTTAATTATTTCACTATGGCTTTAATTGATGTAAACAGTAGCAGATTCAAAAATTTCATGTCTAAATTATACGGATGGGGTGCAGCCGTGGTAATTTTAGGAGCGATGTTTAAAATCCTTCACTTGCCGGGTGCAGATCCAATGCTTGTAGTAGGTCTTACAACAGAAGCAGTTATTTTCTTTTTTTCCGCGTTTGAAAAGCCACATGAAGAAGTAGATTGGACATTAGTATATCCTGAATTAGCAGGTATGGAAGATCCTGATAATGAATTAGAAGCGGGTAGAGGTCAAAGAGGTTTATCTACTACTCAAGAATTAGATAATATGCTTGAGGAAGCAAAAATTGATGGAGCCTTAATAGAAAGCTTAGGCGATGGTTTGCGTAAGTTTGGTGATGCCGCCCGTGGTTTGAGTACCACTGTGGATGCAGCTTCTGCCACGGCTCAATACGGTGAGCAAATTTCCTTAGCTTCCAAAAACATGGAGTCTTTGAACGCCTTATACGCGGTTCAGTTAGAAGGTTCTGCAAACCACATGGAAGCACAGAACAACTTGATGGAAAAAATTAATGGTACTATTGCTGATTCTGAAAAATTGGCTACTGAAGTTTCTGCTTTAGCTAATAATATGAGCCAGCTAAATAATGTGTACGGTGGTATGCTTAGCGCGATGAATCCAAATCGTAATTAAGTAACAAACGTTACACAACAACAAACAATTAACAAACCGAAAAAGCAACAGTAAATGGCAGGTGGAAAACAAAGCCCTAGGCAGAAGATGATTAACATGATGTACCTCGTGTTAACCGCTCTTTTAGCACTTAACATATCAAAAGATATTTTAAAAGCGCTTACCAAAATTGATACTAGTTTAGATCAAACCGTAAGTACGGTTGATAAGAAAAATCAGTTGGTGTACTCTTCAATAACAGCTTTAGCGGATAAGAACCCAGCAAAAGCTGGCGAATGGAACAAGAAAGCTCAACAGGTAAAAAAAGAGAGTGATGCTTTAGTGAAGGAAATTGAAGCTATAAAAAAACACTTAATTGAAGAAACTGGATCAACTGAAATAGATGAAAGTGGAAATGAAGTACCAATAGGATTGGACAATAAGGAAGTACCGGCAAATTATTTGTTAGTACAAAAGAAAGGTGAGGAACTAAGAAAAAAAATAGATGGTTACCGAACGCTTACTGCTGGTTTAACTGAAGATCCTGGTACTAAAGCTGCAATAGAATCTAGATTTAATACACAGCCAGTTGTAATGGAAAATAGCAGTGTTCCTGCTGAATGGGAACATGCTAATTTTGAGCACTATCCTTTGGCAGCAATTCTTCCTTTTCTTACTGATATTGAAGCTAAGATTAGAAATACAGAATCTGACATGATTACTGAATTTCGTAGTAAAATTGGTGGTGATGATATTAAGGTAAATAAAATACGTGCGATTGTAGAAGCTCCTTCTTACGTTACCCAAAATTCTAAATTTGAAGCTAAAATTTATTTGGCAGCTTTTGATGATACTCAAAAGCCAATTATTATGATAGGTGATACGGAATTAAGTGAGGAAAATATTGCAAACGGTCAAGGCTTATACTCTACTACCGCCACTGGTAACGGTCTTAAGACTATTTCTGGTGAAATTCGCTTACCACAATTGAGCGGTGAAGATAAAGTGGAGACGTTTACCCACACTTATACAGTAGCTCCTCCATCGGTGGTAATTTCTCCTACTAAAATGAACGTACTGTACCGCAGTGTACAAAATCCGTTGGAAATAAGTGTTCCAGGTGTTGATCCATCCAAACTGCGCGTAAGTGGCCCAGGTGTTAGTGGTTCTAATGGTCAGTATATGGCCAATGTAACTAATGTTTCTGGTACGGATGTAACTATTAGTGTATCAGTAGAAGAAACTGACAAAGATGGAAAGAAAACCGTACGTAACATGGGAAGCAAACCTTTTAGAATTAAGGGATTGCCACCAGCACAAGGAACGGTATATAAAAGACCTGGAGGTAAATTTGCACGAAACTTGGTGGAAAACGCAACCATTGAAGCAGAGTACAAAGATTTTCCTTTTGACTTACCACTTACCGTTACTTCTTTTGAAGTAGCTATACCTGGCTTTCCTCCAGAGCAAGTACGTGGAAATAGAATGACAGCTTCAATTGCACAACGTTTGCAAACATTAAAGCCTAACGCTACTATTGTAATTAGAGATATTAAAGCTTCTGGCCCAGGCGGACTAGTAGTAAAAGATGTTAGTGCAATTCCTATTGACGTTAACTAAAAGAATTTTTGAAATGAAGAATTTATTTAAACTTTTATCGGTAACCTTTTTATTGTTGAGTTTTGCTAGTGCAAATGCACAGGTACTTACTCCGCAAGATGATGGCTTGATTGCTGATCAGCCAAAATTTTACCACAATAATCAAGTATTTCCTTATCCTTACTTACGTGAAGCGGATATGATGTACAGCACCCGTCATTGGGAGCGCATTGATTTAAGAGAAAAAATAAATCATCATTTATACTATCCAATTAAGGCTATTCCGGATAGAAAAAGTCTTTTTGATGTGTTAAAAGATGGTATTCTAACGGAAGGTACTATTGTAGAAGTTTATGCGGATGATCGATTTGAAATTCCTTTAACTACCGAGCAAATAGAAGGATATTTAACCCGTGTAGATACCTTAACTGATCCGGATGACAATCGTATTGTTTTAGGTATAAATAAGATTGAGTTAAAATCTTCCGATGTAGTTGCTTACAATATAAAATCTGATTGGTTTTTTGATAAACAGCGTGGTGAAATGAAAAACCGAATTATTGGTATTGCACCGGTAGTGCGTGATCCGGAAGATCAAAACGTATATCCTTTGTTTTGGGTATGGTTTCCAGATGCACGCTATGCTCTAGCTACACACGTGGCTTTTAATCCACAAAATAATTCCGCTCGTTTAACTTTTGATCAGATTTTTCACATCCGTTATTTTAACGCTGTAATTTATAAGCAGGATAACGTTTATGACAGAACCATAGCGGAATACAAAAGAAATCAGCCTTTAGAGCAATTACTTAAAGCAGCTGATATAAAAGAAGAATTAAGAAATTACGAACACGATTTGTGGGAGTACTAAATTAATGTTTCTAAAATTTCAATCCCTTGTAGTTTTGCTGCAAGGGATTTTTTTATGCAATACAACAATCATTACCCATATATACTAATAGGTAGAGGAATTGCGGGTGTAGTCCTAAGTACTAAACTCACCTCCGCAGGTATTCCACATCTAATAATAGATGCTGCACATTTAAGTGCTTCGTCTAAAATTGCGGCTGGTTTGGTAAACCCTATTGTGCTAAAGCGCCTAAAAATAGTAGCAGATGCCAAAAGTTTTATGGATGTTGCCCTACCCTTTTATAAAAATTTGGAAGTAAGCCTACAAGCTAAATTTTTACATCGCACTCCTATTTGGCATATTCTAAATAATCAGGAAGAACAAAACCAATGGCTGGAAAAAAGTGAGCATCCTGCTTTAAGACCTTTCTTAAAAGATGTATTAATTAAAAACCCATATCCTGAACTAAACGCTCCTTTCGGATTAGGTGAAGTGAAAGATTCTTTTTGGGTAGATAGTAAAGGTATGTTGGCCGCCCATAAAAAGCACAATGCGGCCAGCATTCTTCAAGAAAAAATTAATTTATCTCACATTGATTTTGCTAATAATACGTTGCACTTACCAAACTTCAGCTGCACGTTTAAGCATTTAATTGATTGCTCAGGGCACTTGTCCAGAAACACTTTTCCGGAAATTTCAGCAGCTTTTAGTCCTACCAAAGGGGAAATATTAGTCGTACATTCCTCCACCCTACCCGAAAATATTGTTTTGCACGCGGGAGTATTTATTCTTCCTTTGGGTAACCAACTTTTTAAAGTAGGCGCTACCTATGTTTGGGATGATTTTACCGATGTACCAACAGAAGATGGTAAAGCCAAATTAATAGAAGAATTTCATAAAATATTCAAAGGAACCTACACCGTTGTAAATCAGTTAGCAGGGGTAAGACCTACTGTAAATGATAGAAAACCGCTTATAGGGAACTTAAACAATAGCTTTTATACTTTCAATGGAATGGGATCACGTGGCGTTTTAATGGCTCCGCACTTAGCCCAATTGCTTATTGAGCATGTTGAAGCAGGAAAAGCCATTCCTATACAATATGAAGCTGCCCGCTATTTGTAAAATGCTTAAGAGATTACTTCAGATGCAGCGTTACTTAGACGTATTACCGGTTTTGCTTGGATCATACTTTACAAATAAATTCAAATAAGTCATTCGCGCTAAGCGAAAAATAAACGGTGAACCTAAGAGTACTACCGTACCTAAAGCAATTACAATTTCCCATACAGAAGGGTCGTATATTATTTCCATTATAAGGTAGGTGGCCACAAAAAAAGCTACACCAAAACCGTAGCTTACGTACATAGCCCCATAAAAAAAGCCTGGTTCAATTTCATAACGCAATCCACAGTTGGCGCATTTTTCATGCATTTCAAACATTCGCTTAAGATTGTACGGATTTTTACTTTTAAACACTTCCCCTTTATGACAACGCGGACACTTCATAAATAAGATGCTATATAGTTTGTTGCCTTTTTTCATTTAGTTGATTGCTTACGATTACTTTTGCAAAAGTATGATAGGCATAAACAACATTCAGTTACAATATAACGATAGGCAGCTATTTAGAGGGATTTCATTTTTGATTAATCCTAGCGAAAAGATTGGTTTAGTGGGTTCTAACGGAGCCGGAAAATCAACGCTGCTAAAAATTATAAACGGTAGCATTACTCCTGATCAAGGAGATATTAGTAAACCCAAAGATTTTAAACTCGGTTACCTTCCACAGGAATTACCCCTGTATGATGGCAATACCGTTTGGGAAGAAGCCGAAACGGCACTTTCTGAGGTAAAGCACATACAAGCAGAAATTGATGCCATTAATGAAGCATTGGTTACACGTACCGACTATGAATCAGACGGTTACCTTAAATTAATAGAAGATTTAAACGATTATACAGAACGCTTCAATTTAATTGGTGGATATACGTATCACGGTCAGCTAGAACGCATTTTAACAGGACTTGGCTTTACTAGTGAAGACTTTACCCGCCAAACTACAGAATTTAGTGGTGGTTGGCGGATGCGCATTGAATTAGCCAAATTGCTTTTATATCCTAACGATTTGTTGCTTTTAGATGAGCCTACTAACCACTTAGATATTAATTCTATTGTATGGCTAGAGGAGTTTTTGAAAGAGTATGAAGGCGCTATTTTAATGGTTTCGCACGATAGATTATTTCTTGACCACATTACAAGCCGCACGGTAGAAGTAGTTTTGGGAACAATGTATGATTACCCTGCATCGTACACACGTTTTATGGAATTGCGCAAGGAACGTATGGATCAGCAGGCACAGGCGCAGCGCAATCAAGAAAAAGAAATTAAACAGACGGAACAGCTTATTACAAAATTTAGAGCCAAGGCTTCCAAAGCTTCTTTTGCGCAAAGCTTAATAAAGAAGTTGGATAAAATGGATCGCATTGAAATTGATGATGACGATAGCCGAAAAATCAGTTTCAGATTTCCACCGGCACCACGTTCAGGCAAAGTGGTTATAAAAGCGGAAAACGTAGGTAAGTATTACGATGACAAAAAGATTTTTGACAATGTAACGCTGGAGGTAGAGCGCCACCAACGCGTAGCTTTTCTTGGACAAAACGGAATGGGAAAATCTACTTTGGTAAAGTTAATGGCCGAGAACTTATCCCATCGCGGTAAGCTAGAACTTGGCCATAATGTAAACATTGGATACTACGCACAAGAGCAGGCCAAAACGCTTGATGGCAACAAAACCTTACTCCAAACCATTGAAGACGCTTCACCGGAAGAATTGCGCAAAAGAGCCCGTGATTTTTTGGGTTCATTTTTATTTACAGGTGAAGATGTAGATAAAAAAGTGAAGGTGCTTAGTGGTGGTGAAAAAGGACGCTTGGCGTTGTGTAAGCTATTACTAAGGCCGTATAATCTTTTGGTGATGGATGAGCCAACCAATCACTTAGATATGAAGAGTAAAGAAATGCTGAAGAAAGCATTGCTTGCTTATGATGGCACATTGGTGGTAGTAAGCCACGACCGATATTTTTTACAAGGCCTTACCGATAAAATATATGAGTTTAGAAATGGAGTGGTAAAACCATTTTTAGGTTCTATTGAAGAGTATTTGGAGGCAAGAAAGTTTGAAGACTTTAGACAAGTAGAAGCCAAAAAAGAGCTGGAGCAAATTAAAGAAAAGGATTCTTCTAACAACTCAAATAACTACAAAGAGAAAAAGGAGCTTGATAGAAAAGTGCGTAAGCAGGAGCGTGATGTAGAAGACTTAGAGGAGAAAATTGAACGCTTAGAAGCTGCAATAGCCACTCTTGACGATAAAATGAAAGACCCGGAAGGCTATAAAAGCTTAATTGCTGATGATCCTGATTTCTATCAAAAATATGAGGCCAAAAAGCTTTCGCTTGATGACCTCATGAAAAAGTGGGAAAAAACTACACGTGCCTTAGAAAAAGCAAATAAAGAGCGTGCAGTTTTAGATTAAATCTTTAATTTTTATTGAATTTAAACACCCTTATTCCTGTTTCGGAATGTAGGCTAATTAAATACATACTGGGCTTTAATGCACTTATTGAAATGGGTTGATTAGCAGGTTGTTGCTTTCTTACTAATACAGCACCGTTTAAACTTATAATTTGCACTTCCACTTCATCTTGCTCAGCAAAACCTTTTAGGTATAAATTATTTTTTGCAGGATTTGGAAATAACTCAATGCCTTCCAATCCGTTACTTTCTGCCAAACCAATACCTTGACAGGAAGTGGCTACGCTAGTAAAAAAATCGCGCGCATCATATAAAGATGGTGTAACACAACCACCGTGGTTAAGGGCTCCTTTGTTAATAGCTGTAACGTTTGCCGCTCCATTAGCGTTCATAGCAAGTTCCGCATCTAAAGAATTTTGAAAACTTACCTGCTCATCTTGTGTGCAATAGTACATTCTTAAGGTAAAGTTTGGTTTCCAATCAAAGTTATCTTGTTTGGTAAGTGCTTGCCAAATAGGGTGTGTTTTACCAACGGAGTCAGCCACAAAGTTTGCTAAAACGGTATCCTGTAAAAAATCCCCTAAGCGGTTAGGTAACTTTGCGTTTACTGAATCCATAGGATAGGTTCCATCAAAATAAGGAGGTATAAGCGTATCATACGGTGCTTTAAGGATATCGCTGTATGAATTATAAATATTTCCATATACCCTGTTTAAACCAAAAAGTAGGTAACATACATAGCCCGGATTGCTGTAGGGTTGGTTAGAAATTAATACTTGAGATTGACTCCCGCTAAGGTTGTAAGGACCACTGGCAGGCCCGGCTGCTACTATGTTGAACTCACTATCTAAATTATTGTCTTGAATATATTTTACGGTACCCATAGCGGCATGACCGCCTTGCGAATAACCGGTAAAAAAGCACTCCCCATTTAAGGTTATGCCCAAGCTGTCTGGTAAAAACTCGCGTACAGCGCGCATTAAATCTAAAGTAGCGGTTGCCTGACTTTCTGCATGTAAATAAGGGTGTAAACCGGGATTATCGCCCAAACCTAAATAATCTGGAGATACCGAAACCAAACCAACGGAAGCAACGGCTTTTACCAGAAATGCCTCCGAGTTATTCCGTGAAGGAACACTTTCTCTTTGTAAAACTGTACCGTGGTTGTAGGCACCTAAAGGAAAATTATTACAGTTACTATTTTCTGGCACGCATAGTAATCCACTGGCAGTGGTTGCAGAACCATCAATATCAGTGGTGTTGTAAATGATTTTGTATGCGCGAACGTCATATTTACCTTTGCCGGCCAAAGCATTAAATATGGCTGAACTGGTAATACCTAAATCTGTGCTAGACACAAAATAGGGTTGTGCTTGCGCAAAATATGCGGTAAAAATTACACAAATTAGGGTGTAGATTTTTTTCATGGTTTAGTTTTTTGCTAAGATACTATTGCGGCAGGTTTGTAACATTAAAATTTTTGAATTGTGGAATGTAGGTTACTTTTGCCGTTTGCTACTTTTCAGTAAGGCCTCGTAGTTCAATGGATAGAATAGAAGTTTCCTAAACTTTAGATGAAGGTTCGATTCCTTCCGAGGCTACAACAAATGGAAAGGTAAAACTTGCCTAGCGGAAGTGGAAATTGATAGTGAAAGAATAGTTTGCTTGAGGTAAGTTTTTAGGTTAATGTTAAAAATGTTTGAGGTAGGACATAGTAGTTAACCCTAGATATAGGTTAATTGCTGTAGGCAGGTGATGTGTGGTTTATTTGGCTCCGTAGTACAATGGATAGTATATAGGTTTCCGGTACCTAGGATGCAGGTTCGATTCCTGCCGGGGCTACAAAGTGGTTGTAAAATTGAAAGTTGAAAGTCGCTGTTTGTAAAGTTGAAGGCTTGCCATCAGGAGGCTCGGTTCAAGATGGAAGGAAAGCACATTGCGAGTTTAAAAGCTTGAAAAAAATGGGTTGGGGAAATGAACTTCAGAAAGTAAAACCTACCGCAACTCCTGCAAGCCTCTTTCTAAAATTTCGTCAGTACCAAGCGCATTGAGTGCAGGATTGTTGTTAACAGAAATGTTTGGTGGAATACCTAATTCAATATTATAACCATTGCTAAGCAAGCTGGTAGTGCCCGAAAAACGATAACGCCAGCCATTCGGTAGCTGAAAGTCAATAGGAATTCCACCACCGCCACCAGTTTGATCTCCAATAAGTGTAACATTTGGAAAGTTGCTCATAATAGCGGCAAAAAAATTGGTGGCAGAGTAACACTTTCTATTAGTGAGCACTACTACCCTGCCATTATAATTTCCTTCTGGGCGTGGTTTTATGGTATAGCTTAATCCATTTCCAAAATCATTAGGAGCCGGGCCAGTTTTTTCAAACGTAGTTAACACACCCTTTCTTTCTTCTTGCACCAATGCTGTTGCTAAAAACAATGCATTATTCAAAAATCCTCCACCATTATCACGCACGTCTATAATTAAACCCTTGGTAGCACTAAAATCAGCCAGCATTTTATCTAAGCCTTCATTACTTATGCTGCTAGAAAAGCTTCCGTAATACACGTATCCAATAGAATCAATGATAGTGTAGCGCAATCCTCCGGCAACCTGATAGCCTTCTTTTAAGTAATTGCGCTCAACCACATCGTAATTAAAATTTACGGGAAAAGGCAAATACCAATTCCAATTTCGGTTTAAATCAAAAGGAGAAATTAAGTTTACATGCCCATCACGTAAATCATATAACATAGAATCCAACACATCAAAGAGGGCTTGTTCAGTCATTTCCTCTTTTATAAACGGCCTATAATGCGTGCGTACCGAATCCCAATTAATACCCTTCAACTCAAAAAAGCTGTACTTGTCGCGCACGGTTTGGTGCAATGATTCAAAATTACCAAGCGGTGTATTTTCAGGGTTTTCATCTATGAACGCACGCTCACATCCCGCAAGGAAAAACAGAAACCCAAGAAAAAGTACTGATTTTGAATACTGCATTTACAAATGTGTTAAAAGTGATACACCCACGGAGTGTTGCGCCAATTGAATTTTATTGGGTCTATCTAATTGAAAATACTCCCATTGATAATTCAAACACAAGTAATTTTCTGTACTAATTAACCATTGTAAAGAAACCTTACTATCTAGCTGAACATAATTTTTCCAACCTTCTAAAGCCATATATCCTAATTGATTAGCAATGCTTGGCTTTACATAACCCGGACGTAAAACATAGGCTACAACAGGAATGCTTAACTGATAATTAACATTAAAAGATTGCCTGAAAAGCGCAAAAGATTTTTGCGTAGTAAGAAACGGACCAACACCAAAAGCGGCCTGAAAGTTAAAACTGTTGTTGGAATATTGATTGATTTCGCGATAATCAAAACTGTTTAAAGCGGCTAAACCAACATAAAATACATAGCTATTTTTGCTCCAAACCTTGTAGCCAATTTTATAATTAGTTCTTGCACCTAATAAAAGTGCAGTAGAAGCTTGTTCTTTGCTTATATCAGAAAACAGTAAACCGCTGGTTGCGCGTATTTCTAACTGTTCAAAAAAACGCTTACCTTGGTGAACGAAGCCAGTTGACAAGCTACCAGCACTGCCTGAATAGCTTACGGGTGCAAGACTTGCATCTTTCACAATTTGATTGCTGTACTGTATTTCAAACGGCAAATAATAGCCCTTTGGAATTTGAGCGGAGCCAAATAGCGCGCAGCAAAAAAGGCCAATTAAAAATACTAATTTTCTCAATGTATGGCGCGGTAATACGTGTATGTTACTTCTGGTTGCTTGGCAAAAATAATGGTGGTTGTATCAATATTTTTCATGGAGTTTAAAAACTCTAATCCATCGCAAAAATCATACTTCAGCATTTGGGCGGTAGTACCGTTTAAAGCTACCACCTCATCACCGGCTCTAAACCCATCGGCAAAAGCTTTGGAATTACTATGAATAGAAACTATGGAAAAAACACTGTCTTCTAAAAAAGGAACAAAGCCAAAACTTCGTTCTCCTTTATATACCGTAAAATCTTGGTTCGGCTTTAAGCCAAAACGTTTGTTCTGAAAATCTAAATAAAGGGTATAATTCTGATAAAATCGGTTGCCAAATTTGGCTGTTTTATCAGTTTCTAACGTAATAATAGGATTGTAAACAATTGCTTCTCCTACCCTTACTTCGTTGGGTTTTATTTCTAAAACGGTGTCCATTAAACTGCCAAATATGCCCTGTGTAGCTCCATCATAGTGCTTGCCGTGCATTATTTCGCTTAGGCGATATTCAAACGAAACCAAGGTGCTGCGCTTATCTAAATCAATAAACCCTCCGCTACCTAAATCCATTAAAACATCTTTTATGGGAACTGCATCTACCACTATATCAAAGCTTGGTCTGGTATTGGCGTATTTTAATGGTGAAAATACATAGCCCGAAGTATCGGGTAGTGGTTTACTGCTCAAACGCATTTCCCGCTTTTTGTAATCAATTACCCAATGGGCATTTTTTATAGCGGTAATACCTAAAAGGCCATCAATTTTTTCGCAAGCAAAAATTGAATTTGGCGGCCACTCTGCAATTACCACTGCTTGGTTTAAAAAGTTTACCCCTCCCAATTGCAAAGTATCTACGGATGAAAAAGGCAACTTTTCGGTTTGCTCTCGTGAATCTGTTATATCTAAATAAAAGGCGGGCTTTAGGCCAAGTGCATCGGCAACTTGCTTACTTAACAAAGTAGAGGAGGCACCTGTATCAAAAATTAATCTGCACGTTTTATGCTTGATGATTACTTCAATAATCATCACATTATCTTCATACACAAAGGGAATGGTTGCATCAAAATTTCCCTTGGCAACGGTGGAAGCTTCTTGTAATTTTTGGTATTTATTTCCACCACAGGAAGCGAAAATAAGTACGGCAAAAACTAATAATTTTCTCATTACCTATTTAAGCGTAATGCTAATATCTGTATCTGCGCTTACTTCAAAAAGCTGGCTAGAAAGTGAAGGAGGACCAAAAGTACCGCGAGCATCATTACTAAAACCATACTTTTCGGTAGGTAACCCCATCATGTTTTTGTCTAATTTTTTATTGCCGTTAGCATCATGAAAAGCGCTTACGGCATACTTTCCTTTTGGTAACATTAAAGAAACAGTTTGATTGGTTTTGCTTACCTCTACCACCTTGGCTGCAACTTCTTTGTTGTTTTCATCTACCACTTTAAACATGAAGTTTCCTTCTACCTCAGTGTATCCCGTAAAGGTGATGTTTAACGTTTTGGTTTCTTTTGTAACCATTGTATTAAAAGAAGAAAGTGTGAGCAATAAAGAGAGTAGAAAATGCATATTGAAAAAATTATGCATTGTAAAACAATGCGTTTATCGGATAAGCACTAAAGAGCCTTGTTTGTTTACAGCAATTGGCTCTCCATTTCCATTTGGGTTTACCATTTTCATGGTGAGCCTCCACATATAAACACCGGCACCTAAATCACGGCCTTGACTTTTACCGTCCCAAGCTTGATTTTCTTCATACGCATTGGTTTCAAAAACCAAACGCCCCCAACGGTCAAAAATGCGAATAGCGTATTCACGCACTTCACAATCCGGATTGTACTTTATAGTAAATTTATCGTTGAGATCATCGCCATTAGGTGTAAAGGCATTAGGCACAAACACTTGGCAACCTTTAAAGGTAGCCGTTGGGTTTGTTTCATTTTCTTTTATTACTTGTGCAGTAGCATTTATGGTAAAGATTACCACTAGAAAGAAAACGCTTAAAAATTTTTGTCTTATCGCCATTTCAAACAAATATAGGCTAAACTATTGAGCTTGCACACCCGCCAACTTCTTACAAGCTTTCCATTTATTTATAGATACCTCTGAACAAATTAACGGTTTGCACAAAAGATAAAAACAGCATTTTTAGGAGTGTTTAGACTTTTGATTTAATCAAAATCAAGCGTAAGCTTAAAGCGTAATATTCTACCGTTGCGCGTATCGGCTACGTATAAAATCTCATTGTAATACGCCACTGCCTGCGGATGATTGAATTGTGTAACTCCGCTGCCTGTACCGCCAAAACTGGCTTTTTTATATTTTTTAATACCGGTAGCAGCGGGTGGTAAAACACCCTCTAATCCGTTTATAGTAAACTGATGAAGGGAATCGCTAGCGGCATCTACAACAAAAATAAATTTGGTAGCATCACCGGCAATGGTAACATCATACGGCATACTAAATTTATTAGGACTGTTTATAAAGCCATCCGCCTTAGAAGTATCTCCACTTGCTAAAATGCGTGGCCGCCACTCAGCACCAAATTCCGCTTCTAAAAATTCAATGTATTGTACTTGTAAAGCATTGCTAGCATCTAAAGAGGTGTAAATGAAATCGCGGCTATTACTGGCTGTAAACTGTGGTGGCTGCGTAAGCGTACCTATACCATTGGGCATTTGAAAATAGTCATTAAACAAGCCGCTGCTGGTGTTTACTGAAACGCGCGTTACAAGTTTATCATCATTACCAAATAAAAACACAGCATCATTAGGGCCAAAAGCATTGCTACCGGGGCCACTACGGCTTACGTAATATTGATTGTTTCTTAGTGGGTTTAAGTCATCACCTAAAACGCCTATACGGTTAAACGTGACCAATCTATCATTACCACTAAAACTATTTTTCTCAAAAAAGGGATGTACTATTTTACGGATAATACGTGCATTATTAATTCCGTAGCCATTAGCCGTTTGTAAACGCACCCTGTAAATAGCACTGAATGTTAGATTGTTAGGACTTCCACCGGTTACAATAGTAGTATCAAACGTACCGATAACCAATAAATCGAACCGCCTATCTTGTGTTACGCTGCGTGCACCGGGAATGGTGGTACGCCCTATTTCTCTACCGGCTTCATCTAGGGCAATTACCGCTTCGTTGGCAGAATCTACTACATAAATTAACTGGTCAAAACCAATGCAAATATCCGTAGGCCGCTCAAATTGATTTAATACAGGTAAAATTGGCACATAAGCTACTTCTCGGTTACTAAATTCAGGGATTTCTATAAAGCCTAAATCTGTTTTTTCACCAAAATAATCTTCACAAGAAGTAAAGGTAAAACCTAATGTGCACAATAAAAGCAGCGTAAAATATTTTTGGATGTTCATACTAGCGCGACTCATTGTTAATGGTAAAACGTAAACCTAAATTATGCTGCAAGCCCATGTGGTTGGTAGGATTCATACCGTAATCAATATAAAACGGATGTCCGCCCAAGCGACTTCTAAGACCAAAACCCACCGTTGGGTAATTCTGATCTTGCACGCTAATTTTATAACCGGCTCTTGCAAAAAATAAATCGTGGTATTCATATTCTACACCCAAGCGGAAGTTTTCTGCATTATCATTTGGATGATTTAATTGAATAGCTGCCAATATACTATGGTCTTCTACCTTCCAAGGCACAAAGCTGGCGCCCAAGCTAAAAACGGTAGGCACGGTATTGCTTTCAAGCGCCATTCCTGTGCTTCTGTTAAACACCACCGGAATATCTGTTTCTGAACCCAAGGCCGAGTTACCCCCAAAATTTTGCAACATAACCGCAAATTTTAAATCTTTGAAATCGGTTTTATATATAAAGGCAACATCTACCGTGGCCGTGTGATTGGTGTAACCGGCAATGCCTTCATAAATATATTTTAACGTAACGCCTGCACTAAATAAAGCTGAAAGCTGACGGCTATATGTTGCGCCAAAAGCCATGTTAGCCACTGAAACCGTGCGTCCCGTGCCAAGCGGTTGAAACTCTGTGCGCTCCTCCATTTCTCCTGAGTTAAGCGCATTTACGCTAAAGGACAAAACGCTTACCTCATTTTTTAGCGGAAACGAAGCGCCTACAAAAGATTGATTTACTCCACCACCTAAAAACAAGGATGAAAGTGCGTAGCTCTGACTTTTTAAATCAGTAAGGGCTGCCGGATTATTTATAATACTGTACGCATCGCCATCTAGGGCTACGCTGGTGCCTGCCATACCCAAAGAACGGGTGCTCATATCATTTTTCAAAAAGCTTAAAGCCGATAAACCCGCACGCTCGCCACCAAAATTAGGTAGTACTTGCGCCAAAGCCGATACGCTTATAAACGATACCAAAAGAACTGATACTATGTATTTGCCGTGCTTCATTATTAAAATTTAAAAGCAATGCCATATAAAATTTGACGAGGAGCTTCGTAGCGAGCCGGATTGCGCGGATCTACACCTGTTTCTTGCGGGCCGTTAAACTCAGGACGAGGGTCGCGCCATGTATTAGGCACATCATCTCCATACTCATACGCACGCCCAGTTACCGGATTTATAATTTGCGCATTTTGGTTGTTCAAAATGTTTCTTATTTCCATTGATAGTGAAATACCTCTTCCCCTACCTAAGTTTACAGGAATGCGGTACCCTAATTTCAAATCAAAGCGATGCCAACCCACCGCGTTTTCGCTCAAGAATAAATCGGGTTGCGGTTCATATTCCGGACGGCCAAGTTCATTTACGCTAATTTGCTTTTGAGGGGTATATCTAAACCCGCTGGTGTATTGATAACTTAAATACACGTTTAAACCAGTTAAATTTAAACCCGCAATCGGCAAGGTGCTATCCGGTTCAAAGATGATTCCTGAGTTAATATTCCAAGGACGGTCAAACGCTAAAAACTGCTCGGAGGTAAGACTTACTTCACCATTTTGCTCAATTTGTAAAGCACTTTCTCTGGCCGAGTTTGATTTACCACGTGCCACCTGATAACCCACATTGCTAAAGGTGCGCAGGTATTTACCTATTCTATAATTTACGCCTAACTCTACCCCATAAATTTTTGCGTAATCCTGATTAATATAAAACGTTTTAGTAACCGTGCGACCCGTTTGATCTTTAACCAAAACAGACCGCGACACGATATAGTCAAAACGATTGTTGTTGTATCCGGTAAACGTTAGGCCTAAATCTTTGGTTATTAACGATTTTAAACCAATCTCGTACGATACATTTACTTCAGGGTCTAAATCAGGGTTACCTAAACTAGACAAAAACGATTGATCTTGAAACTTAGAATCTAAACCCGCGTAAAGAAAGCGTGGGTGCGGCAAGCGCATACTATGTCCGTAATTAAAGTACAATACATTATTCTCCGTAACGGGAAACGAAACGTTGATTTTTGGTAGTAAACGTGCTTTCCAACGTAAGCCGGCAATTTCAGTGGTTTTACTTGTGTAATCTTTACGTACTTGGTCAATAACAGGTGCCTGTGGCGTGGCCACCGCATTATCTGCAAAAGCACCCGGAGCCCAATAATTAAAGCGAAAACCTAAAGTGGCAATAATTCCTTTGTAGGTAATTTTATCTTGATAAAAAATGCCACCATCTTGTGGTTTCACTTTCCAAATATCATTGCTGCTGCCAATACTTATGCTTGGTGTAGTAGTGTTTTCATCTATTCGGATGGGTGCACCAACCCACGGACGGGTTACATCTACCCATTGGTATTCTTTAAAAGCATGTTGCCAACCAAAACTCATTTCATGCACTTTACCGGATATGTAGGTAGCTTTTGCTTTTAGTGTGTATTCGCTAGCATAGTGATCATGCCACGTAGAGGAAATACCACCGTTGTTTACCAAACCATCTCCGGGTAGCACAAAATAAATCCCCGAAGGATCGTTTGGATTAAACACACCAACCGGATCTGTTACAATATTATCTTCATCTAAAATTTGATCTACCGTTTCTGTTCTAAACGGGCGGCCATTGGCATCGGCTCTAAGGTTGGTAAACAAACGACCGGCAGAAAAATTAAGCCCCCAATTTTTGTTTATAATATGGTTAACGTTAAGCGCGGTTAAATTAGAATGATGCGTGTACGTGGTAGCATTATCTAAATTCAACGAACGGTTGTATTGAAAACCGGGCGTTAAAATGGCATCAAAACCTACAATTTGTAAGGTTCTAGTATTTTGATTAATGTTTAGAGAATGCTGATTGGTGACAGTAACTTTAGTACCACCCGCAATTTTATACGCCAGTTTTATAGTGTTGGTGTAGCTGTTGGTTTGGCGTGGCGCCCAAAATTCCGGGTTATCTGTAAATAAGGAACTGTTTAATTGGCTGGCCGTAGCACCAAAATACTCATCCGTATGTAAGGTACTTAAGTTGGTAAAAAGCGTGAGTTTCTTATTCTTGGTAAGCGGTGTGCCAATGCTTATCTCTACCCTATCAGTATTAAACGAAGTGGCTGCATTTACATTACCCAAATTATCACGCTGCCAACTTCCCGAAAACTGAAATTTATCGCCACCTTCTCTAATTTTTGTGTTTACAACACCAGAAGAACCACCACCGTATTCGGCACCCACCCCACCGGTAATTAAATCTACACTAGATACCGCTCCGCTACTTACATCTACACCAAAACCGGTGCCGGCAAGCGGATCTTGTGCGCTAATTCCATCTACAATGTATTCGGTTTCATACACTCGTGCGCCCCGTATTTGCAAACCATCCTGCGTTTTTATAACACCAGCTTGCATTTCCAATACTTCCTTTACATCGCGGGCATTCATGTCCTCAATATCATCTGCCTTTATAGTTACCTCACTGGCGGCAAGCTCAAGGTTTACCTGGCTTTTTCTACCTACCACCGTTACTTCTTGTAAAGATTCTGTTTGTGGCCTTAGCGTAATATTTAAGGTTTTGGTTTGCCCAGCAATTAAGGATATACCGTTATACAGCTTGGTTTCATAACCGATAAATTGCACTTTAACTTGGTAGTCTCCAGGCTTTACATCATTAATTACATACTGACCATTAAAATCTGCGGAAGTTCCTTTATACGTACCTACTAACAGGATGGTAGCACCAATTAAGGGTTCACCGGTATTTTCATCTCTTACAGAACCTGATATTCCTGCGGTTTGTGCTTGCACGGACCAACCACCTATTAACAGTAGCAATAAAGCTAAAGGTTTAAAATTCATCTTTCAAAATTTTAGATACCAAGCTAGCTACTGCCGCTCTGTCTTTATTGTAATTATGAAGTTCTATGGCTAAAAAAACCTCTTTCAATTTATTATCGTTTCCAACCCTACCGGTTCCCATTAGGTTATCACCCGTCCAGCCAATTAATCTTGATAACTGACCTCGGTAAAGCGTTACTGCATCAGCGGAAGCTTTAATGGGCACAATGCCAAACTGCACTGTTTGTGGTTTTAAATTAGGCAAACGTGCAAAGGCAGGTTCTACTACCACACTGCTATCATTAGAAATACGCGCTTGCCCGCTAGCACTAATCACTAAACCTTCAATAGGAAAAGGGCCAGAAAGCACATCTACCACATTAGTTTTGGTAAAAGATGTGGTTACAAAAACTTTACCGCCACCGGTGGTAAAATTTTGAATAACCGGAGCTATTGAACTTAAAAGTGTGCTGGTTTGCCCCGTTACCGGATTGGTGTATTCCGCAGAAGAAGCATTGATAAACACTTTTTTATACTGGCTTAGCGTAAGCCTAAAAGTTGGATTCCAATACAAAGGCTGACGCTTACCTTGCTCAATTCCATAATTTAAAGCATCGTATTGCAAATTATTAGTATCAAGGTAATTTTTATACTCCACTGCAATGTTTTGCGAGTGGCCATTTATCCATAGCAAAGAAACGCCCGGTGTTTTATTCTTAAAATAAAAGGCATTGGCTGTATCAATTTTACTTTCGGCACCGGCTAAATCAATAGCACGAATGTATAATTGATTACTACCGTTGGCATTTAAACCGTTTACCGTTATAGGTTGCGGAGTAGTTTGTGTGCCATAATACAATTGTGCATTGGCAGTACCATTTTGCACAGCACTATCTAAAAGAAAAGAAACCAAGCTTTGTGAATTACTAACCGTAAACCAATCTCCTTGGTTGAATTTTAACTGCACTTCGCTAATGCTAGAATTTCCATCTTGATCTGCTGCTGTCCAAAAAAAAGTAGCCGCACTGTACGCTGTATCCTGCGGGCCTCTTTCGTTTATAAAATTAGCCATGGGCGGTGAGTTTTTTATCGGCACCTTTAAAAAGGCCGGAGTAGCATCGGTAAGTCCATCATTATCAATGGCGCGCACGTACAAATTTACATCGGCTTCAATTTGTCCGTTGGGTAAATCAAAAAGAAAAGTAGAATCTTGCTGCGTGGTGTATTTCCAATTTTGATTATCAAGGGAAACCTCATAGCCCACAATATAACCATCTACATCAGTGCCAAACCAACTTAAACGCACCCGAGAGCGCAAGCGGTTTTCACCCTCTAAATTTATGGCTTCTACAGAAATTTTAGTATCCGGCTCTTTACTAGCCGACAACTCTCCTTTACGGCAAGCAGCCAACAGCAACACTAAACTTGCGAAAGCAAAAAACTGTACAATTTTTTTACGCCCCATTTGCAATGTTTAAAGCATACAACACGCTAATTTTATTAACGCGCTGTATGCTTTTAGTTTTATTATTTTGTAACCATCACTTTGGCGGTGTGCACTTTACTGCCATTTGCATTGGCAATATTTAGTACGTAAACACCTTGTGCCAAACTACTTAATTTCAAGCTAGTACGGTTAGCATTTTGGCTTTTAGCCGATACTACCACGCGCCCGTTTAAATCATAAAGCGTGGCGGTAAAGTTGGCTTCACCTAAAGCTTCAATTATAATATATTCTTTAGCAGGATTTGGAAAAATGCTTACCGCCAAGTTGCTGCTAACTTCCTCAATGCTTACGTTATTTGGGCGACCAACAACAGGATCTAACGTTACGTTTAAACCGATAAAGTCATCATTAGCACGAGGAAGAATACGGTAGTTGTTAAAACCATACGCCATTAAACCAACTACTGCATCCATAGTCATGGTATCGCTGGTTTCAATAGGGCCCACAAACATAATTCCGTCTTGAGTTTCATAAACTGAATCAGTAACTAACTGAACGTAAAGACTAGAGAAAGCTGAATTGCTTTGACGACCCGCTAAAACTAAAGAAGATTTATTGCGACCAAAAGCTTTATCTGTAGCGATGCTATAATCACCAAACCCAACGTTTGCGTTATTGATAAATAGCTTGCCACCGGTAGGGTTTTCATACTTCACCAACATACCTTCATACTTTTCCCAACCAGCATTTGCTTTTGCACTGCTATCAGATGGGTTTAAAGCTATTGGCTGAATCGTGTCTGTTCTACCTAAACCCAAAACGCTATTAGCAATAATGCGGGTAAAGCCAAAACTCTCTTCTACTTGTCCTTCAATTTCTACCCACTGATTACGGTAAAGTGCAGCTAAATCTGGGTTACCTACCACGGCTACACCTGCATATTCTGTGTAATTAGGATCTTGAATATATACGTATCCTAAATCTTGGGCTTTGGCAGATGCCGTAACCACACCTCTTACTTTTACAGTTGCACCTAGGTAGGGTGAATCACCGTTTGGAGCCAAAGAAAACTGTACATCAGGAATGGTTAATCCGTTTAAACGTACGTTGTAAAACAAGAAATTTGGTTCTACCTGCACGGTTGGCTTACTAGGAATGTATGATGGATTTGCAGCATTATCTTCTGCATAAATATAGTAGCGTACCAACGTTCCGTTTGGTTGCTTAGGAATATCGTACTCATATTCATCACTTGAACCAATAGCCAACGTCATTTTAAACTTTGGAAATTGAGAAGGTGCAAGCGTTGGATCTGCTGTCCAAGCAATGGCAACGCTATCTACGCTTCCGTCAAAATCAGTAATAGTTGCAGAAATTTCCACGTCTTGCGTTGGGGTTGGTACTTTAGGATCACGATCTACATCAGTAATAAAGGGAGGAGCAAACCCAATAACTAAATCACTTACTGCGGTTGGGTTTATTTCATATCCACGGCTTCCACCTCCGGTAAAGCATCCGTTACCATCGTGGCGAATAACACCTGTCATAGATGTGTAAAATGTTCCCGGTACAGGCGCTACAAAACTTCCGGTTCCGGTAGTGCTTGGGCTGTTTGGGTTTACCACTTGGTGCGATGAAGTTTTAATAGCTAAATAACGATCAGAAACGTTGATTTTATTTCCGGCACCATCAATTACGTTAAAACTAATACGACCGTTGCCGAAAGGCACCACTTCAGAAACCGTTACGTTGGTAAAGGTTACTCGCTTGCCTTCCCACTGCTCACCGGTTTGCGGTAAGTTTATACGACTAGGATCATTTAAAACTCCAACAGGAATAGTATCAGCTGCCGGAGGCGTAGCACTGCTTAAGATGGTAAGTGAATTAGCATCTAGCGTAGTAATTTGTAAACCATTGTTAAAACTATTTACATACCCTTTAATGCGCACAACATCACCCGCTAATAAGTTGGTAAACTGTGTGTATGCTTGAAAAGAGCCGGTAGCATTTTGGTAAATACCCATTACTTCAATGGCGTTAAACGTACCTACACCACCATTTGTGGTATCTACAATATGAATAAAAGGACGGTAACCGCCTAATACTGAACTAGAAGCAACTTCAGATAAACCACCACTGTACTGCACAATACCCACGGTATTTACGGTATCATTGTGAAAGATGGAAGAATCATTACAAGCGGCAAGATCTACACGCTGATTAATAGCACTAAGCGAACGAAACGGATACGTTTGCCCGGCTGCGCTAAGTGTAATAGCTACTAACGCTACTATACTAAAAAGTAATTTTTGCATTTTCATTTTATTGAATATTTAGGGTGTTTTTAGAACTTACTTAATTATTATAAATTTTCCGGTTTGGCTTTTCCCGCTTTCCATGTCTTCAACAGTAAACATGTACAGCCCTCTGCTTATGATTTGACTATCAATTGAAAGTAAATCCCAAGCGTGTTCGCCTCCTGAAAAAGTATTGTTTATGCCATCTTCAGCAGCAAATGTTCTGAACCAGCGAATGTCCGTGCCATTGTAATTTTCATCGTGAATAATTTCATCAATAAAATCTCCGGCCACGGTGTACACGCGTATAACACAACGCTTTGGCAAATTGGCAAAAATGAGTTTACGGCTTTCTTCTTGAAAGTTTGAACGACCTTCCCAAGCAGCACCATAGTAATATGGGTTTGGATACGCAAAAGGAGCGCTTTCTTCCATATTTTCGTTGGGCACGGCACCCGGAAAAGCTCGTCTGTTGTTTGCTAAAAAGCTACTTTCCAAAGGCTCTAAATTCGTTTCAGGATTTCCCCGATCAAAAGCGGTAACGGCCAAGGCATATTGCCAACCGTTTGGTATGTTAGAAATAGAGTATTTATACTGATACACCACGGTATCACCTTCAAATTTTGCAGGTTCGCTTAAGCGGATGCTAGCTAAATCGGTTTCATTAAACAAGTTATTTCCGGCAATATCGTATTCCGCTACAAGTTTAAAATCACGCGCTAAATCTGGCGTTTTGGTAACATCAAAACCAAGTGCAGAAAGATATACACGGTAGCCTTCAAAATCCTTTTCGTTGCTAATAGGGTCAATACTACTTTCAGCATTATTAGACCAGTAGATGTCAATACTATTTTCTGAAGGCACTACTTTGGTACGAGGAATATTGGGTGGACTTGGTAAGATAAAACGAGTAATTTTTCCGTTACCGTCTCTATCTTCATCCGCATCTAAAATCCCGTTAAAATTTTGATCTTCGCCATTATACGCTTGTTGTGCATAAACGGCATTGGTTATTAAATTGGCTCGTTGTGTTAAGCTGTTTTCGCTGTTTGGTTGGCCATCTTCATTTTTACGCGCCATTACATAGGCAAAGGCAACTTTAATGGTATCTCCTGCTTCAAATCTTCTAAACGGCCCTACCGATAAAAGGTCGGACCTATTGCCGGCTGCATTTAAAGAGGCTTGTAAATCCACGCCAATTCCGCCTTGGCAAGCCGCACCGTTAGGGTCGCTCCAGCAAGGATTGTCATTTAAGCCACGTTGCATTTTTTGATACCGCGCTTGATCGTTTTGAGGAAAAAAGAATATTGGATCACCAGTTCCCTGAAACGTCCATGCGTTGTAATGATCTTTTAACGTTTCACTTTCCCACAAACCGGTACGAGGGTTAAAGCTGCTATCCAAACTTCCGTGGTGAAAACCATATTTATCTTCCGCTCCTAAAAACTTTTGAGCAATGTAGCTATCGGTAAAACCAACATCACCGGCATTGTCATAGCAATAAGCAAGGTCTAAAGAATCCATATAGCCGTTGGCACCTTTATTAAAAAACCCTGCGCCACCGCTAGCAAAAGGAGTAATATTTACATTGCGCACCACGGTATTATTCCAAAGCGCTGCGTAAAACTCATCGTAAAAATTATCGCTTTTGTTAATTATTTCCAGATTTACAATCACCAAATAATCAGAAAAAGTGAAATTCCAATTATAGGTTTCCATATTTATCTGAATCTTCATCGGGTTAGTATGGTCAGTAATTTGAATACCAGTGCCCGGAACAGTTTGAGCTGAGTCTGAAAAACTCGCCACAAAATCCTGATGACTCGTTGCTTTAGGATCGAAAAAGCGGCTATCAAATAATGAGCTTCTTTCGTTTAATACAGAACCAACCGGAGCGGTAAATTCAAACCCTGATCTACCGGGCGCGTAGCCTTGCGGTGCATCATAAGCAGAAGTAGATACTACTTGCTGGCCTCCATTTAGTTTTCCTCCTACCCAAATACCACCTTCAAAAAGATGCTCTACACCAGAACCGGCAGGGTATTCGCAACTTGGGTCACCGCTACCGTCTCTATACCCACGGCCTGCATTTCCAAAAGTTCCGTAATTAGTTACCGTTAATCTGGTATTGCTAGCGGTGGTAATTTTCTCATCAAAACTTTGATTTTGACCAAAAATACCTAGTGCAAAAAATGCCAAACATGTACTTAAAAAATACCTCAACGTTTAATAAGTTTTCTGGTGGTTATACTGCCGTTTACATCACTAAACCTAAGCAAGTAAAGCCCATTATTCCAATTACCACTATTCAATACCACTTGGCGTTCTCCAGCCATTACCCTAGAAGTAGTGATGCGCTTTCCGCTTAAATCAAAAACTTCTATGGTTACATTATTTTTAAGCGGGTTTCCCATTTTAATGGTAAGCACATCTTGAACAGGATTGTTAAACGTAATATCTGATTTTAGCGTGGCTTCTTTTAATGAAATGTTTGAACCTTTAAATTCAAACTCAGCCTTTACTGGCAAGTGATCGCTTAACTCATATAAATCTGTAATAATACTAGCCGGTGCACTGCTGTTAGTACCGGCATTTATACTTTGGTTGTAATGATTTCCATCTTGACCAACCGTTTTGTAAGAGTTTAAAACGTACTTAACGCCTTTATTTCCTTGCATTACCGCTTTGTTGGCTAAAATGAAATCAAATCGATCATCGCAACCGCCACCCGCATGGCAACCGCTAGAACTACTGTGCGTACTTTGGGTATGAATGGCACTAAAACTGGCATTATTCCAGGTACCCGGCTGATTGATTGGATCAAAGAATCGCACGTTTGTATCAGATGTAACGGTAAGGGTTTGGTAGGCCGGCTCCGTACTGCGGTATATATTAAAATCACCGGCAAACAGCACACTGCTTGATGGAAAATTATTTTCTAAGTAATCCATTAATGCCTCGGCTGCACCATTTCTTTCTAACTGATCTGAAGTACCCGAACTGGCTTTTAAATGAGCACCCACTATGGTTAAAAAAACCGTATCAGCACCCAACTTCAGTTTAGGATCTTTATAATACAAGGTATAAACGTCTAAAACCCGTACAATATCATCACCATTCAAATCCTTATCAATCATATCTTGACGAGCCAAATCAACCTTAGTGGTATCAAAAAACAACATGTTTACAATGCTACTTCGGCTGTTGTTGCTATAAGCCGCTTTGTTGTATTTAGTAGTACCACCCGTGTTTATAATACTGCTTAATACAAAATCTCCATTGGTAGGAGTAGAACCCAATTCATTTACCAGTAAAATATCAGGCTGCACAAATTTTATAATATTCTCTAAACGGGTAGCGCGAGCAGACGGAGCTTCGGTTGGAGTGCAAGGTCTGCTTGATGCGCGAAAGTACATCAGATTGTAGGTCATAAATGTAACCTTCTGGTTTTGAGCTACTGAAGCCAAGCATAAAACACAAAGTAGCAGTAAGTAAATCTTTCGCATAGTCGTTTTGAAATTCGCTGCAAAAGTACCTGATATCACTAAACTTTTAGCAGGCTAATGTTAAGCCAAGGTTAAGTTTATCTAGTTAGGTATTTAGCCTTTAAAATTAAGTAAAGCAGAAGTGTTTATCCCTTGGATTGAAGATTTTTGATTCTTAATAGAGAGTAGTATGTCCGATAAAAAATGTCAGTTTTAAAATTTAACCTAATTGCAATTTTCAATTAATGGTATTGCTTAAAAAGATTACTTTCGTTTTTAAAATTTCCTACTATGAAACAATTATTTTCAATTCTCGCTTTTTCGATTATCACTTTTAGTGCACTTGCACAAGCCATCGTTCCAAGAGTTGGCGCAGGATACATAGCCCAAGTAGAAGGCGTGGGAGCACCGGTTTTTTTAGCCGGGTTAGAAGTGAGTTCTAAAGAACGTTTTTCCGTTAGTGGAGATTTTCACGTGGGTGGAATTACCAACGATAATATTGGAGATGTAGTTGTAAACCGCACCCAAATTGGCTTTGACGCAGATGTGAATTTTTATTTTATTAGAGGCTTACAAGGATTTTATTTAAGCAGTGGTGCATTTTTCGGCAGATTAACCACCAACCCCGATAATCCTAATGAAGTTATACCACCTGCCTTTAGAGCCAGCAATCAAGCGGGATTGAACGGAGGGCTTGGCTTTAGCCAAAATGTAGAGAAAATTAATCTGCGTGTTTTTTTGAAGCTTGGAAACAACTTTTATGATAGCGATAATGGCCGCTTTACTTTTGGCGTAGCAGCCGGTTACCGCCTTTAAGCAAAAAGAATTTTACCCGCCATCTTCATCGGGCCATTTATATTGAATACCCGTTTTATTTTTTACGGGTTTTTCCTCCTCCTTTTTAAAAATATCCTTTAATTCCTGTTTTTGATCTTTCATATCTTGCTTTATAGATGCACCTATTGCTTTTTTGTCTAGGCTTATAGTTGGGCTGCCCACATCACCTTTCATTTTTACATAAATAGCAGGGTCATCACCTGGGTTTTGCTCTTGAATAAAATCATCAAACTCCCCTTTACCGGGCTTGCGTTTATTAAAAAGCACATCGGCTAATTGCAAACGAATGGTGTAATCAATTTTATTTTCTAACGTATGCGTACCTACTAATTGTAAATCAAGCACACTATTTTTAATTTCCATTTTTGGAATGTTTATTACCCCTTGAGCAATACTGATGTTGTTTTGCAACGTGCTAAAGCGCACCTTTTTAAGTGCATCAATGGCAGCATAATCAGATAAGGCAAGCATAGGCTCAAAATCATTTAACTCCCCATCTGTAATACGAATATCTGCGGTGGCTTCTATGGTATTAAGGTCAATTTCAAGTCGGTCGTTCATTTTTGCACGCGCCTTTACCACCGCACTACCCGTACCTTTTAAGTGGGTAATAGTAAGTGTACTTTGCCCAAAATTATTAAAGCTGCTAAACAACTGGGGAATATTTACTTCAGTAGCTGTAAACGCAGTGCTACCGGTATAAGGCAGGCTGGCGGTGTATAAACTAAAACTCCCGTTTAAGCTACCGTTGCACGTATTTAGTTTTATGTTAGAGCCTTTAAAAAGTCCATCGCGGCCCACCAGCACTCCACTAATGTTAGAAGCACTAAATGTGTAAAAGCTAAAGGCCATTACATCTAAAGTTAAATTTGTTTCTAGGTTGTTTACAAAAGTTAAATCGTAGGGTTCAGCTTTCGCAGATGCGCTGCTACCCGGCTGTATAAAGTCTTCTAATTGTATTTCTTGCGCAACTAAGCGTCCATCTACCCGCATTTTCTCGCCTTTAAAATAAGCCCAATTTATAGCGTTGGTAAGATTTCCATCTATAAAAACATCACTACTGCCGGCAACAAAATACAATTCACGTAAGCGTACATTTTTACCTTGTAATTCCACCGAACCACGTAATTTTTTAATATTGAGCTTACTGTTTTTAAAACCAAAACCTGCTTCAGAAAATTGAATGGCACCGTTTACTTCGGCATTTAACAAGTCTTTAGGCGTAACTGACTTAAAACTATTAAACTGATTTTTGAAATCAACCGTTACCTTAAGCCTTCCACTTACATTTTGTAAGGTATCTAACATTAAAAGCTCCTTCCAATCTTTTAAATCTAAATCTGCGTTTAAGCTTGCCATTACGCTAGGCCTATCTAAGTTTTGGATACGCATACTCCCCGTTACATCTCCGCTAGGATACTTCACTGTAAAATTAGGAGCGTTAATTCCGGCTACACCATTAATTACAGTGTATTCATACGGGCCACTAATTTTTTGCACGCCTATGTTTGCCCCTTTATAGCCACCTTCTTTTAACATACCTACCACCGAATATTGCGTGCTATTTTCTGTACTTTTATAGGTAAACTTTGCAGAAGCATTGCCTGTTAAATCGCCAAAATCGTTGCGTACCCAATCTTGCTGTTTTGCTTTGGCCATTAGCGTTTTTAATTTTACATCTGCCTTGCTGCTTGCCTCAAAAAAGGTGCTAGTTTCATTATACTGCAGTTGATATTTGGCTTGTAAAAAATCGGCCTCAGCCATACCATTTTCTATAAAAACATTATCCGCTTTGCTTACGAGTTTTAGTTCATTTTTAAGTGCTTCATTTTTTAAATAAACCGCACCATCATATTTTAAATATTGTACAATACCGCTGTGTTTTATAAAAAAGTCAAATCCATCTGCCTCAAAATTTCCGTTTAACTCGGCTGTTTTTTGAAAGCTTACCACGTCCAAATTAATATCTTCTTGAAAGTAATTTACACGCATATCGGTTAGATACACACCCTCCAAACTAAACAGGCTACTTTCCTTGGCGGTATCGGTTTCTTTCCAAATTAAATAATTGTGTTTAGCGTTTTTAAAGCGCTTTATAGACAACAAGCCCTCTTCCACACTTATAGCATCAATAGTTAAAGGGCTTTGCATAATCTTCCAAATATCAAATTCTAAATAGGCTTTTTTGGCATACAAAAGCGTGTCTCCCTTTATGCTATTTGCTCCTTGGCAATACACGGTATTAAAAACAACGGCAGCTTTAGGGAATTTCTTTAAGCTTATATCTACACTTCCAATACCTACGGGCACTGCCAGTGTTTTATTTAGCTCGGCAACAGCGCGCTGCTTTACAGCATCTTTATTTATATATAATAATAGTACCCCAATACTTATCAAAAGGACTAGTGATATAATGAAATAAAAAGATATTTTTTTTAAGAGACGCACGTGGCTTTTATACTTTCAAATGAATAACGAAACAGAGCTTCTAAAATTTTAAATACAACAAAGCCCCACACCAAAAGGCGCAGGGCTTATAATAGGTTAGTACGGCATTTATTACTCTTTTTCCACTTTGTAGCCGTGCTTTTCTAAAAATGCAATTCTATCGTCAATTACTTCTTTAGCTCTACGATCAATTTCTTTATCAATGGCTTTTTTCATTCCTTCCAATTCTTCCAAATCCATACGGGTGAAAAACTGATTGGTGAAAATGGCTTTTAACGATTTGTTACTGTTCTGATTTTCTCGCAAATAGCTAAGAAAAACGCCAGGAGTTATTTTCTTATCTGACATGTGTTTATGTATTGTGTTATTATAGGACAAATACTTAATTCAAATATCAAATAAATGTTTATCTAGTCTTTAAAAAACTTACTTCTTTACTATCTAATCTTCTCCATTTTCCGCGCGGCAAATTCTTTTTAGTAATTCCGGCAAAAAAGGTTCTGTCAAGTTTGGTAACCTCATATTCAAAATGCGCGAAAATGCGTCTCACAATTCTGTTTTTTCCGCTGTGCAACACCACACCAATGTTGTTTTTGCTTTTACCTTCAATGTACGCTATATCATCTACTTTAATTGGCCCATCTTCTAACTCTAAACCATCTTTTATAGCAGCCAGATGCGCTTTGCTCAAAGGTTTATCTAAGCTTACTTCATAAATTTTACGTGCTCCTGCGCTAGGATGCGTAAGCTTTTTGGCCATATCACCATCATTGGTAAACAATAAAATACCGGTAGTTTTTCTATCCAATCTTCCCACCGGATATATGCGTTCTTTTACTGCGTTTGCCACAAGTTCCATTACGGTTTTTCTTGCTTTTGGGTCGTCAGTAGTGGTAATAAATCCTTTCGGTTTATTTAGCACAATGTAAACTTTCTCCTCTCCTTTAATTAAGGCACCATTAAATTTTACAATGTCATCCTCACCTACTTTATAACCCATTTCTGTAATTACCGTACCATTAACTTCTACAACACCCGCTTTTATTAAATTATCAGCTTCTCTTCTGCTGGCAATTCCTGCGTGAGCAATGTATTTGTTAAGGCGCATGGTACCATCATCTACGGATGGTTTTGGAGCACTTTTTACAGGCTTTTTTCTAAATGGCTTTCTTTGATTATTCACTTTGCAAAATTTGGCGCAAAACTAATCATTCCTAACTGTTTACGGATAAAAGGCTTCTTTTATGTGCTCTAGTAAAAATTCAGGTTTATACGTAATGGCAATCACGTCAAAATGAATGTCTTTTTGCACGTTAAACTCCTCAGCATAAGCATTAGCCGCTTTTATAAGATGCCGCTGTTTTCCTTTATTAATAAAATCTTCCGGATTTCCGAAGGTATCGGTGGTGCGTGCTTTTACCTCCACTATGGCTACGCAAGCATCATTTTCTGCAATTAGATCAATTTCTTCTTTGCCAAACCGCCAGTTTTTAGCTTTAATAACGTAGCCTTGTTTTATTAAATAAGCCAAGGCATCCGCTTCTCCTTGCACACCAAGTTCATTATGCTGGGCCATCTTCAAACTTTAAAGTTACTCCTTGGCCGGTTACTTTTAAGGTAGCTCTTCTACCAAAAATTATAGCTCGGTTGTCATTTAAATGGCCGGCCGGAAAATTAAAACATACCGGAAATGCATAAGGTGCAAGCGTATCAAAAACAATTTCTTTGGCAGATTTACCAAAAGGCACCGTATTGTCGCGCATATCGGTGAAGCTGCCAATTATTACACCAGCTACTTTATCAAAATATCCGTTTCTATTTAGGTTCTGCATCATCCGATCTATATGATATAAATACTCATCTAAATCTTCAAAAAATAAAATACGCCTTTCGGTATTTAGCGCAGTAGGAGAGCCCAACTGACTATACAGCACCGATAAATTTCCGCCCACTATTCTGGCGTGTGCTTCTCCCTTTCTATTAAAGCGATGCGGTTTTATCTTATAACTCAAGGGCTTTCCAAACAATACTTTTTTTAGGGTATCTAATCCTTCCGCAGTAATGCGTTTAAAATCTATTGGCATGGTACTATGCACGCTTTCCATACCTACATTAAACAACTTATTTAAAAGCACGGTAATATCACTGTACCCGCAAATCCATTTTGAACTTTCGGCTAAGGATAGAAAATTTACATTATCAATAATTTGCACCGTACCGTAGCCACCACGCACACACATAATTGCTTTAATAGCAGGGTCGTCTATAAAACCCTGTAAATCAGCAAGACGCTGCTCTACAGTGCCGGCAAACTGATGCTGTTCTTCAAAAAGATTGGGTGCGAAAACAGGTTGCAAACCCCATTCGGTAAAAATTTCCACCGCCTTTTTTAGCTCCTTTTCAGAAATCTTTCGCGCGGTGCTTACTAATCCAATTTTATCTCCTTTTTTAAGTGCTGGGGGTGTTTTCAAGTGTGGCTAATTCTAATTTCCGTCTATATAATTGAATGGCATTTTCCAGTCCTAAATATAATGCATCTGAAATTAAGGCATGGCCAATGGAAACTTCTAGTAAACCGGGCACTTGTTCTGCAAAAAACTGCAGGTTTAAAAGGTTTAAATCATGCCCAGCGTTTATACCCAAACCTAGTTTTTGGGCAAACTCCGCAGCATATACATAAGGCGCCACCGCGTTATCCGGATCTTTTTGAAAACCCGTTGCATAATCCTCTGTATATAATTCTATTCTATCGGCACCAATTTCTTTGGCACCTTCAATAAAATCTTCATTACACTCCATAAACACGCTGGTGCGGATGCCATTTTCCTTAAACTGTGCAATACAATCTTTTAAAAACGATGCGTTTTCAATAGTATCCCAACCGGCATTTGAAGTAATGGCGTCAGGCGCATCTGGCACTAAGGTTACCTGGGCAGGTTTATTTTGTAAAACCAGCGCTATAAAATCAGGCGTGGGGTAACCTTCTATATTAAATTCTGTAGTTACTACTGGTAAAAGGTCGCGCACATCTTGATACCGAATGTGGCGCTCATCAGGACGTGGATGCACCGTAATTCCCTGCGCGCCATATTGCTCGCAAAATTTTGCTGCTTGTAAAAGGTTTGGCACATTACTTCCGCGGGCGTTACGGAGCGTAGCTATTTTATTAATGTTTACACTCAATTTTGTCATTTGGCAAAGATAAATCTTAAGTTTGCTTCATAAGCATGAAGGTAAAAGACAACATATTAAATGATATAAATCCACTGCACGTGCAGGATGGGATTACCGAGGTATTAGATATAATGGAAGAATTGAAATTCAGCCATTTACCGGTAGTTGATACCGATAATTTGTTTTTAGGAATTGTATGTGAAGATGATCTTTTGGAGGCCGATAGCGAAGGCACCACCCTTCAAAAACACAAATATTTTTTACGGGCCTACTCTATTCCAGAAAATGCAAACCTTTTTGAAGCGCTAAAAGTGGTTGGTTTAGGCAACCTTAGTTTACTACCGGTGGTAGATTTGAAGGGAAATTACTTGGGTTATTTATCTCCCCTAGAGCTTATACAAGATATGGGTAGGCAGTTAACATTTACCGAGCCGGGTAGTGTGTTGGTGCTTGAAATACCCACCCGCGATTATCAATTATCACAAATTGCACAAATTGTAGAATCTGAAGATGCACGCATCATTGGTTTTCATCTTACCACTTCTGAGCAAACTGATTTACTACACCTATCTTTAAAAATAAACCAAAAAGATTTAGGTTCTATTATGAAAAGCTTTGAACGTTACAATTATAAAATTTCTATGGTTTTTCACGAAAGTTTGTTTGATGATAAACTTGCCGATCGTTACGAATCGTTTATGAATTACCTAAACGTTTAGCGGTATGCGCGTAGCCATTTACGGTAAAAATATTAGCAAAGATTCCAAGCCTTTTGTGGAACAACTACACAAAAAGCTCATAAGCATGTCCGCTCATATTGCGGTAAACCGAAGGTTCGGTAGGTTTTTACGTGAAAACTGTAACTTGGATATCAAATTTGAAGAATACACCACCTGTGAAGAATTGGTTGCTTTAAAACCTGATTTTGTGATGACCTTGGGTGGAGACGGAACTATTTTAGATGCCGTAACGGTGGTGCGAGATAGCGGTATTCCTATTTTAGGCGTAAACCTTGGCCGCCTTGGTTTTTTAAGTAACGTGAGTAAAGAAAAAGTAAACGATGCCTTAGATGCGCTTGCCAATAACGCCTTTACCATTGATGAACGTTTTTTAATAAACATGCAATCGGACTCAATAGATTTGGACATGAACTTTGCTTTAAACGAAGTAGCGGTGAGCCGCAAGGATACTACCGCCATGATAACCGTGCATGCGTATGTAAATAATGAGTATGTAAATAGTTATTGGGCGGATGGCTTAATTGTTTCTACACCCACCGGAAGCACCGGCTATAGCTTAAGTTGTGGAGGCCCAATTATAATGCCCGGAAGTGATAATTTTGTGTTAACACCTATTGCGCCTCACAATCTAAACGTGCGGCCACTCGTTATACCCAACAAATATGAAATACGCTTAAAGGTAGAAGGTAGAGAACGCCAGTTTTTGGTTTCGTTAGATTCTAGAATTTATTCGGTTGAATCAGGTTCTGAATTAACCTTAAACTTAGAGCGCTTTAAAATAAAACTGATCAAAACGGATATTCAAAACTTTAGTAGTACCCTGAGAAACAAATTACTTTGGGGTTTAGATAGGCGAAATTGATTCTTTAATGTTTAGCGCCCTTTGGCTAAATACCTATATTTGCCCTCATTTTTCAACTAGGATGCGTAAATTACTCATTTCCCAAATATTAATACTTTTTTTCGCTTTCGCGGGAAGCGCCCAATACTCTGAAATAGGTGTATATGGTGGCGCAACTAATGTTATTGGAGATGTTGGTCAATATGGTTTACACATTCCAAAGGGTTACGCTTTTGGCGGATTTTATCGCTACAACATAAATGAGCACTACGCTTTACGTGCATCTGTTAATTACGGATTTATACAAAACGATGATGCTGAAAGTAGTTTTGAAAATAGAATCGAGCGCAATTTATCTTTTCAATCACAAATTTTAGAAGCAAGTGCTTTGCTGGAATTTAACTTTTTTGAATTCAGGCCGGGTACTAAAAAAAACCACACTCCCTATATTTTTGCGGGTATTGGTATCTTCTCTTTCAATCCAAAAACTGAGTTTGAAGGCAATCTTATAGAATTACGTCCGCTTGGCACGGAAGGTCAGGGCACTTCTGCCAGCAATGTTGGCTTTTACCCTGAAGCAGCGTCTTTTTTCGCTTTTGGCGGAGGTTATAAATGGGCTATCGGAAATTTTACCAGTATAGGTGTAGAAATGATGGTACACCGCAGCAGCACGGATTATTTAGATGATGTAAGCGGACAGTACGTTGACCCTACCGTACTTATTGAAGAGCGTGGAGAATTAGCTGCAGCTTTGGCTGATAGAAGTTTATCTCAATTTGATAAAACCAACGTTTTTAGAGGCAACCCAAATACTACCGATTGGTACTTTTTTACCGGAATAACGCTGCAAGTGAAGTTTGGCGAATTTTATGAAAAATGTTCAAAATTCGTTCAGTAATTTATGAGTATTAAAGAGCAACTTCATACCGATAAAATTCCTGCACACGTAGCTATAATAATGGATGGCAACGGGAGATGGGCAAAAAAGCAAGGGTTTTTAAGAGCGCGTGGTCATAAAAGTGGTGTAGAAGCTTTGCGCAACGTGGCAACCTCTGCAGCCGAAATTGGTGTCCAATACTTAACGGTGTACGCCTTTAGCAGTGAAAATTGGCTTAGGCCAAAAGCAGAGGTTAATGCGCTTATGTCGCTATTAGTAAGCAGCTTAAAGAAAGAATTGGGTACGTTACAAAACAATGAAATAAGCCTTTTTGCCATTGGTGATTTAAACAGTTTGCCGGCAAAATGCCAAAGAGAGTTGGAAGAAGTAAAGAAACTTACGGCCAACAATAAGCGGATGCGCTTAACGTTAGCCTTGAGCTATGGAAGTAAAGCAGAAATTATAGGAGCTGTACAACAAATTGCACAACAAGTACAACAGGGTACTTTGGCGCCAGAAAATATTACGGAAGCACATGTAGATAACGGCCTGCTAACCAAAGGTATGCCTAACCCTGATTTGCTTATACGTACCAGCGGTGAGCACCGCATAAGTAACTACCTGCTGTGGCAAATTGCCTATGCCGAGTTGTATTTTACTGATACGCTTTGGCCTGATTTTAAAGAAGAAGATTTTTATAAAGCCTTGTTGAGTTACCAAAATCGTGAGAGACGATACGGTAAAATCAGCGAGCAACTAAACCCTTAATCGCGAATGCGTAAGTATTTTTGGTGCCTTATACCGGCACTTTTTTTTGTTACCGGTCTTAAAGCGCAAATATACGCTGATACTACTGCCAATCCGGTTTTTAAAGATTCAGCTGTAGCCGTAGCCGTAGATTACAGTATAGACATATTACCCGATGTGAAGTATGAAATTGGCGCCATTGATATTGTAGGTGCTGATAACTTAGACAGACAAGTAATTCTGCTTATTTCAGGCTTAAAAATTGGTGAAAAGATTACCCTTCCAGGAACAGAAACCACCGATGCTATTAAAAATTTGTGGCGTCAGCGCTTGTTTGACGATATTGGCATTTTTGTAAACGAAATACGGGGCAACGTGGCTTATCTAGAAATCCGCTTGACGGAACTACCAAAGCTTAGTTTTTACGGTATTCGTGGCGATTTATCTAAAACTAAAAAGAACGATTTACGCGAAGCCATTAACCTTACCAGAGGCGCAATTGTAACAGAAAACCTGCTAGTTACCACCAAAAATATTTCTGAAAAACACTTTATTGAAAAAGGTTACTTAAATGTAAACGTTGATGTTGCTAAACGCATTGATACCACCACTAGCAACGCGGTAATAGTGGAAATTAAAGTGGAGCTGGGTGAAAAAATAAAAATTAAGGACATTGAGTTTTTCGGTAATAAAAATTTGGCCGACAAGAAGTTGCGTAAAGCCATGAAGGAAACCACGCGTAAGCGTATTTGGACCATCTTTAAGTCATCTAAGTTTTTGCGCGATGAATATCAGGATGACAAAAAACTGATTATTGAAGAGTATAATAAGAACGGTTACCGTGATGCGCGCATTATAGAAGACTCTATATTTCAGGTAGAAGATGACCGCGTGGCAATTCACATTACGGTGGAAGAAGGCGACAAATATTACTTTAGAAAAATTACGTGGCTAGGAAATACCAAATACAGCAATGAAACATTAAACAAGGTATTGCAAATTAAAAAAGGTGATACGTATGATGCAGGCTTTTTGCAAGAACGCCTTTTCTTAGACCCTAATGGTGGTGATGTAAGCTCTTTGTACTTAGATAATGGGTATTTGTTTTTTGACTTAAATCCGGTGGAAGCATTGGTAGAAAACGATTCTATTGACATAGAAATGCGTATGCGTGAAGGACGACAAGCCACTATAAGCAAAGTAACCGTAATAGGAAATGACCGAACTAACGACCATGTAATAATGCGTGAATTACGTACTAAACCGGGTGAGTTATTCCGCAGAAGCGATATACAAAGAAGTATGCGCGAGCTGCAGCAGCTTGGCTTTTTTGAACCTAGTGAATTGAACGTAATACCAACGCCTAATGCAGAAACCGGCACGGTAGATATTGAATACTCGGTGGTAGAACGTAGCACCAGCCAATTAGAACTGCAAGGTGGCTATGGCGCAGGACGTATAGTGGGTACATTGGGTTTAAATTTCAATAACTTTTCCGCAGGTAGCATTTTTGATAAAACATCATGGAAACCGCTACCTTCCGGTGATGGGCAAACCATTAACTTAAGAGCGCAGAGTAATGGTTTGCAATTTCAATCATACAGTGCCTCTTTTACAGAACCATGGCTGGGAGGTAAAAAACCAAACTCGCTTACCGTTTCAATTTACCACAATATTCAAAACCCACAAGGGCGTCCAAAGGGAGATCCTGAAAGACAACGCTTAAGTATAACGGGTGTTACAGTTGGTTTAGGTAAACGCTTAAAATGGCCAGACGATTATTTTACTTTATACCAAGCGGTTGATTTTCAATTATTTAATTTGGAGAATTATCCATTGGGCGGTATCACCTTTAACGATGGCCAAGTAAACAACATTGCGTATAAAGTAACGCTGGGTAGAAACAGTACTGATTATCCAATTTATCCACGCAAAGGTTCGCTTTTTAATATTACGTTAGAGTTAACCCCACCCTATTCCTTACTTTCTAACCGAGATATTTCCGCAGAAAGTATTCAGGAAAAATTTAAATTTTTGGAATATCATAAAGTGAAAGTAAACAGCAGCTGGTTTACCGAAATTTTACCAAAAACCGTAATTAAAACAGCCGGTGAATTTGGCTTTTTAGGAGCGTACAATAAAGAAATAGGTCTTCCTCCTTTTGAGCGTTTCTTTTTAGGTGGAGATGGGCTACAAAACTTTGTGCTGGATGGTAGAGAAATTATTGGCTTACGCGGATATCCAAACAACAGTTTAGTGCCCGGGGGTCAAAGAACCAATGCGTTAGGAGGTGCTTTGTATAACAAGTTTACGCTAGAGCTTCGCTACTTAATTACTGAAAACCCAAGCGCACAAATATTTGTACTTTCCTTTTTAGAGGGTGGTAATACGTTTGACAATTTTAGTAATTACGAGCCGTTTAAATTGAAGCGATCCGCTGGTGCAGGGGTACGTATTTTTATGCCCATGTTTGGTTTATTAGGAGTTGATTGGGGATATGGATTTGATCCTGTTCCAAATAGTACAGTTCCTTCAGGTGGCAACATTCACTTCATCATTGGTCAGCAGTTTTAATTTATTTATTTTCGCACGCCTTATGAAACGTTTGTTTACCCTTTTATTTTTTGGCCTGATATTTGGTTTTTCAACCTACAGCTTGCAAGCACAACGTTTTGCTTTGGTTGATACTGATTTAATACTTGCAAAATTGCCAGAGTACAATCAGGCGCAAAAGCAATTAGATCAACTAAGTAAAACATGGCAAGGAGAAGTAGAAGCATTACGTTCAGAAGCCGATGCTTTGCAAAAAGCGTATGATGCAGAAAAGATTTTGCTTACGGAAGAAATGCAACAATCGCGCTTAGCAGAAATAAAAAAGAAAGACGAAGAGGCAAAAACGTTGCAGCGTAATTATTTTGGCCCTGATGGCCAAGTGTATAAAAAGAGACAAGCATTGGTGAGGCCAATACAGGATAAAGTATATAACGCGGTGCAAAGCATTGCGCGTAAAAAAAGATTAGACGTAGTTTTTGACAAGGGAAGCGACCTAATTACCCTTTTTAACAACGGTAAGGCGGATATAACGGATGATGTACTTCGAGAATTAGAAGTAGTAGATAAATAAGAATAATTAGATAAATTGAACACAAATAGAATGAAAAAAGCGATAACTACCATAGCCCTTAGTTTGGGTATTTTGTTTAGCGCAAACCTTGCGGCACAAAACCAAAAAATTGGTTACATAAATGCCGACAATCTTTTACAATTGATGCCGGAAATTACTACGGTACAAACAGAATTAGAAGGTTACCGCGATCAGTTGGAGAAAGATTTGGAAGAAATGGAAAAAGAGCTTGAAACCAAAATTGCCGGCTATCGTAAAAATGAGCAAATGATGACGCAGCTCAGCAAAGAAACTAAGGCTAAAGAAATTCAAGAACTGCAAGTGCGCATTCAAGAATATCAACAAAAAGCCGGACAAGATTTGCAAAACAAGCAAATGGAATTGATTACCCCAATTATTGAAAAAGCTACCAAAGCGGTGAAGGAAGTAGCCAAAGAAAATAATTTCACCTACATTTTAGATAGCTCTGAAAGTAAAGCGGTAGTAATTTTTGCTGAAAATGGCATTGATATAATGCCTTTAGTAAAGAAAAAATTAGGCTTACAATAGCCAACGTATTTTAAGTTTTACATTTGTCCCGCTGCGTATTTCGTAGCGGGACTTTTTATTTTTACAATTTTGAATAAACCCATCGGTATTTTTGATTCTGGCGTTGGCGGCCTTACGGTGGCTTCGGCCATTAAACGTGTGCTGCCAAATGAATCTTTGGTATATTTTGGCGATACTATAAATAGCCCTTACGGAAATAAGAGTGAAGAAACCATTGTTTTTTATGCAGAGCAGATTGCTAAATTTTTGGTAAAAGAAAACTGCAAAGCAGTTGTGATAGCTTGCAATACCGCTAGTGCTTTGGCGTATAAACACTTGGTAGAGCTATTTCCCAATCTCCCTATTTTAAATGTGGTAGATCCTGTGGTAGATTATGTTGGCAGCAACATAAATAACAAAGTTGGTGTAATTGCTACGCGCGCCACCATAAAAAGTGGTGTGTATCGTAAAAAACTACGTAAAATGAACCCTAAGCTTAATGTTGTAAGCGCCCCTACTCCACTTTTAGTGGGTATAATTGAAGAGGCATTTATGAACACCAAAGTAAGTGCCGGTGCCATTGAAGCCTACTTGGGCAGCAAAAAATTTAGCGACATAAGCACGCTAATTTTAGGCTGCACCCATTTTCCACTATTGCAAAAAGAAATTGAACAGTTTTTTGGCGGTAGAGCCGAGGTAGTAGATTCTCCGGAATTAGTTGCACGCAATTTAGTAAGCCTTTTGCGCAAGCATAATTTACTCAATGCAAATGATGTGGTTGCCGAGCATCGTTTTTTTGTATCAGAACACACGCCTGCTTTTGAACGCACGGCTAAAATGTTTTTTGGGAAACATATTGATTTGGTGGAGCGATTGCCGGTGTAAGTTGCCTTGAAAATTTGACCCCTTCAGGGTTACTACCATCGGGATATAAATTTTCTATAAACATGTGATTTCTTCAGCGTTATCACGGCAATGTGTATGTTTGATTTATACTTATATGCCCTCGTAAGGTTTTAAACTTTTGCAGGTCATAAAAACGTATCTACTTTTAAAAGATGGACGCACGAATCATACAATCCTAAACGGTTGGAATAATGTGCATAGCGCTTTTAAACCAGCATAATTATTTCACCTTCCGTATATTTCTATGATTCCAAAAACGCATTAGCGATTTCAAAAAACTCTTTAGGCTTTTCAGCGTGTAGCCAATGTCCGGCACCTTCAATAGTTTTTAAACTAGCTTCAGGAAAGTGGCGTAAAATAAGCTCCATATCCTCATCTTCAATGTAATTGCTTTTACCTCCACGCGCAAAAAGAGTAGCTCCATAAAACACCGCTTGGTTCGGCAATGCTTCTCCTACATTTTCTATTTCCTTAGCAATTATTGGTAAATTAAAACGCCAAGCCAACTTTCCCTTTTCTTTCCAATACAAACTTTTAAGTAAAAACTGACGTGTGCCTTCATCCTTAATGGCAAACGCATCTTGAGCATCACTACGGTTATCAATGCGCTCTAAATCTAATTCGCTTAAAGCGGATAAAATATTCTGATGATGCGGTTTATATGCTTTAGGAGCAATATCCGCTATCAATAATTTTGTGATACGCTCCGGATTATACACCGCAAAAAGCATGGCTACTTTACCACCCATACTATGTCCAATTATCCTCGCTTTTTCCAGTTTATGAGTGTCCATATATTCCAGCAAATCATCCGCCATTAAATCGTAACTAAAAGCATCGCTATGTGGACTGTGCCCGTGATTACGTGCGTCAATTAAGTGTACTTCATACGTTTCTGACCATTGCTTACCAAGAGTTCCCCAATTATCGCCACTGCCAAATACTCCGTGTAGAATTAAGAGCGGTTCACCGGCACCAATTATTTTAGAGAATAACTTCATAAATTACCAAATTGTATGTTGAACAAACTTCTGCAATAAAGCAGAAAACGCCTATTTGTTTAGCTTCTTTCGCAATAACAATAATTGTTATTCCATTCAAATTTAGGCTATCTTTGAAATTCAAATGCACAAAATCATGAACGTTTCACTTTCTCCACATTTTGATAAACTCATTGCCGAAAAAGTAAAATCAGGTAATTATAACTCTGCCAGTGAAGTTATTAGAGAAGCGCTACGCTTACTTGAGGAAAAAGAAGCCAGAGAAAAAGCCTATACCACTTTTATGAAGAAGGAAATTGAAAAAGGTATGGCAAGCCCCCTAAAACCTTGGAATCTTCAAGAATTTCTGGAGGAAGCTCGCAGAAGAATACAAGTTAATACTGTTAAATGATTTCTTCTAAAATTAGCATAACGGAGTATGCTGAAGAGGATCTTTTTAACATTTGGACATATATAGCAGTTGAAAATCAAAATCCTGAAAATGCTGAGCGATTTTTGGGCAGATTACAAATTTGCTTTGAAAGTCTAGCCAAGACGCCTGGTTTAGGTGTTTCCAAAAATGAGTATGCACTTAATTTATTGCAATATCCTTTTGGAGCATATTTAATCTTTTACAAAAGCTTCACAACCGGAATTGAGATTTTTAGAATCATCCATGGGTCAAGAGATTTAACCGAACTATTTTAACGCTTTACAAACCTCAGCAATAAAGCAGAAAACACCTATTTGTTTAGCTTCTTTAGCAATAACAATAATTGTTATTCCATTCAAATTTAGGCTATCTTTGAAATTCAAATGCACAAAATCATGAACGTTTCACTTTCTCCACATTTTGATAAACTTATTGCCGAAAAAGTAAAATCAGGTAATTATAACTCTGCCAGTGAAGTTATTAGAGAAGCGCTACGCTTACTTGAGGAAAAAGAAGCCAGAGAAAAAGCCTATACCGCTTTTATGAAGAAGGAAATTGAAAAAGGAATGCAAGGGCCTTTTAAGGAACGGGATGCAAAAAGTTTTTTAGAAGAAGCACACAAGAAATTTGGGTTGGAAGAAACAATAAAATGAATAGTCGCATACTTAAAGTATCTCCACTTGCAAATGATGACCTTTTTGACATTTTCTACTTCATCGCCATAGAAAATCACAATCCACAAAAAGCAGGTGATTTTATAAATCAATTGGAAGTCTTTCATAAGTTGGCAAAAAAACCTGCTATTGGATTACTTAAAAGCGAATATGGAGAAAATCTACATCAATTTCCTTACAAGAGGTATCTAATTTTTACCGAGTATTTTATAAAGAAATACTTATTTTCAGAGTAATTCATGGTTCAAGGGATTTTGGTAGAGTTGTTATAACAATATGTTGCGAGCACCTTTAAAATGAAGACAATTTACATTACAATAATACTGTTATTCGGACTATTGACGATACCGACCAGTTGTCAGCATGATACTGAAGCCGCGACAGCCATTAATTCCAAGCGAATCAAAATCAACTATGACTTTGACAATCTTTATCTATTCTTGAACTCTACTATAACCGAATCAAATTCACGGATTGACTGGAAATGGGATCATATGAATTCAAAAAATGGGCTACCTGATACAACAGGAGTAGAATATTTCGAAAACCGTGATCAACCATATTTCAAATTTGACGACCAAGTAACCTTACCTTGCCTTTCAATTGTGACCAATAAAAATGAAATCACTCAATTCTCCGTAGTGACAATTTTTGCATTAGCCGCGCATGACAGGGAAACTATAATTCGGGTAATTGATAGTTTGAAAAAATACGATCTTCTTTGTCAGAAAGAAGTTCTACAAGCAATTTTGGAGAATTCAAGATTTCAACGCAAGAACGATCACTTTGAAGAAGAATTGAGGCTGGATTTAGCTGAAGAAGAATTCGGATACTCATGAATGACTTACGAGATAAAAACGTGTCCTAAAAACAAATAAATACAAACAAGCTTTAGTTGCTTTTTAACAAAAGTTTTATGTAGGACGGAAGAACCTTTCTTTTCTTAAAAATACCTTGGATGAAGCCGCTTTTAGCTTATTAAAACCGTTTATCAAGAGAGAACCTCCCGTTAAATTTCTACTTTTGCAGACTTAAAAATTGCCCATGTCCGCACCAAAAAGATATACCGTTACCGCTGCTTTACCTTACGCCAATGGCCCCGTGCATATTGGTCACCTTGCGGGATGTTATTTACCCGCTGATATTTACGTACGCTATTTGCGCCAGCGGGGTAAAGATGTAAAATTTATCTGCGGAAGCGATGAACACGGTGTGGCTATAATAATGAAGGCTAAAGCCGAAGGTATTTCACCACAGGAGATTGTGGATAAATACCACGGTATTATGCAGGAAGCTTTTGCCGGTTTCGGAATTAGCTTTGACACGTATGGGCGCACCAGCGATGAAGAACATCATAAAACAGCCTCTGATTTCTTTTTGAAGCTTTATGAAAAAGGGTGCTTTGAAGAAAAAGAAACGGAGCAATATTTTGATGAGGAAGCACAGCAATTTCTTGCCGATAGATACATAGAAGGCACTTGCCCCAATTGTGGTTTTGATGGCGCTTATGGCGATCAATGCGAAAACTGCGGCTCCTCACTTAACCCAACCGATTTAAAAAATCCACGTTCGCGTCTATCTGGTGCTGCACCTATTTTGAAGAAAACCACCCACTGGTTTTTACCCTTAGATCACCTTAGCGGTAAAATTAAAACCTACATTCAAAGTCACCCCGAGTGGAAACCCAATGTATATGGCCAATGTATGAGCTGGCTGGATGATGCCGGTGGCTTGCAAGCTAGGAGCATGACGCGCGACCTTGATTGGGGTATAAAAGTGCCTATTGAAGGCGCTGACGGTAAAGTGCTTTATGTTTGGTTTGATGCTCCCATTGGCTATATATCTGCCACCCAAAAATTATTGGGCAACGATTGGGAAAAGTATTGGAAAGACGTGGATACGGAACTGATTCACTTTATTGGAAAAGACAACATTGTGTTCCATTGCATAATTTTCCCTGCTATGCTCATGGAGCACGGAGAGTACATTTTACCTACCCAAGTGCCTGCCAATGAGTTTTTAAACCTAGAAGGCAAAAAAATAAGTACCAGTAGAAATTGGGCGGTTTGGTTGCATGAGTATTTGCACGACTTTCCCGGCAAGGAAGATGCCTTGCGTTATACGCTTTGCGCGAATGCTCCGGAAACCAAAGACAATGACTTTACTTGGAAAGATTTTCAAACACGCAATAATAGTGAGTTAGTAGCCATATTTGGCAATTTGGTAAACCGTGTTTTAGTGTTGATGCAAAAATACTACGAGGGTGTCGTGCCCACTCCAAACGCTTTAACCGCAGAAGATGAAGCCATGCTCACTTTGGTAGCAGAAGCACCGGCTCATTTAAGCGAGGCCTTGGATAAATTTAAATTTAGAGAAGCACTTACCCGTTACATGAGTGTAGCAAGGGCGGGAAACAAATATTTGGCAGATGAAGAGCCTTGGAAAAAAGTTAAAACCGATACCGAACGTACGGCAACCATTATGTATGTGGCGGCTCAGGTAGTAGCGCAACTTTCGCAATTGGGCGAACCCTTTTTACCGTTTACCTCCCATACGCTACGTGGCTATTTGGGTTTAGAGTTACAACCTTGGGATGCTTTGGCAACACGAGAATTCCTTTCTCCAAAAGCGGTGATTGAAAAGGGCGATTTACTGTTTCAAAAAGTGGAAGATGAAGAAATGGAATTACAGCTTAAAAAGTTGGAAGACAGCAAGCCAAAAGAACCCGAACAACCAAAAATAGCGGCTCTAAAACCAGAAGTTAGCTTTGAAGATTTCACTAAAATGGACATGCGCATTGGTACTATTTTAGAAGCGCAGTTGGTACCTAAAACCGATAAACTTCTGCAACTATTGGTTGATATTGGCGTAGAAAAACGCACGGTGGTGAGCGGTATAGCCAAGCATTACCAACCTGAGAACATCATTGGCCAACAAGTTATGGTATTAACCAACTTAGCACCTAGAAAAATTCGCGGTGTGGAAAGCAAAGGCATGATTTTAATGGCCGAAGATGCGGAGGGAAACCTCAGCTTTATGCAGCCTGATAAGACGGTAAATAATGGTGGAGGGGTGGCTTAAGGGAAATTGGTTGAGTGGTAATTGAACGGACACAGATTACAAATCTGCGAAAAGTGTGGATCAGCATGGGTTTTGAGAAAATACTTCCATTAGTTGTGTAAATTTACCTTTATAAGCTTCTAACAGACTTGGGGCTATTAAACTACCCCAAAGAAATTAACTGAATAATAGAAATATTCATGAAGAAAATAATATCAATCCTTTTTACTTTATCAATCTACTCATGCACAAACACGGTGGATAAAAAGGTTAGTTCCAATAACGCTTATGAGCACGTTGATGCTCTATGAGATGATTAAAGAAGGGAGAAGATGGCAATGTGAGAAGCTAAGGGCTAGATATAGCAGTGTACTTTCCCTGAGCGAAGAGGGACGCTCGGGCAGAGCACGTATAGCACGCGTTTACGGAAAGACATTTGAGCAGCTTACGTTTAGCGACATAATATACGATACTAAGTAATCCCAGCTAGCGTGGTGGCAACTTTTAGAGATAGATTGAGTGGTTAATAGACACAGATTACAAATCTGCGTCAGCGTAGGAGATAGAAATGGAAGCTTATGGCGCTTTAAGTCTCAAAAAAAAATCTTTGATACTATTCTTAACACTAAATAAACAATCGTCAGTATTCTCTTTTAATCAGCATTTTTATACTAAACATTCCCGCTTTAATGAAAACTAAATATCCCAATCTTTCTCTATTCAATCAAGCTTTTTCTCCATTCCGAAAATTTTACACCCCAATCATGCTTAGCTTGTCTTTGCGCACTTTCCAGTGCCTCATGAAAAGTGTCTATTATCTCATTTCCCTCGGTATCATACTCAATCAAATATAGGCTTTCATCGTCATCAAAACGTATGATTTTTAGATATTCCGGTCTCAATTTGGACTCTTGTCCAAAAATAATTCTGTTAGATCCCCCTTCAGTAAAATGAGCGTCCGTTAACTTCAATTCAAACAATATTTGTTCTTTCATTTTTTTATACTTTTCTACATTAAGGCCCTATTCTCTTTGAGTAACAATCTTTTTTATTAAGTACTCGTCAATAACCGCTAAGACTATCAAGTAAATATATTACCCCACTCTAATGCTTCTTATACCACCCGCTATACATCACGTAGCTATCGGCTATTCTATTAATTTCACCACTTATTAATTCTTCAGTAATGTCTTTTACTTTTTTGGCCGGCACACCGGCATAAATACAGCCAGAAGGAATGTGCGTTCCTTCTAACACCACTGCGCCCGCAGCCACTATACTGTTGCTTTCTACTACGCAGCCATCCATTACAATGGCGCCCATTCCAATCAATACATTATCATGTATAGTGCAACCATGCGCTATGGCATTATGACCAATACTCACGTTATTTCCAATAGTTAATGCATGTTTTTTATAAGTAGCGTGTAATGTGGCATTGTCTTGTACGTTTACTTTATTGCCCATTTTTATGGAATGTACATCCCCGCGCAACACCGCTCCATACCAAATACTACATTCATCACCCATTTCTACATCGCCCACTATGGTTGCATTCTCGGCTATAAAACAGTTTTTACCCATTTCCGGATGCTTGCCGTTTACTTCTCTTACTATCATTTTTAATGTACTTCGTTTAGCGTAAAGGTAAGAGTAGCGGCAGTTTAATGCTATGGTTCCTTTTTGTTTTTTCTGATTGGTATAAAATCCGACTATATGCTAATCAAGTTCAGATTAAGTTAATCGCTAAGCCTTAAACGCGCCTTATCTTTGCTGCAAAGTTTTATTATTATGGAAAAGAAAGTGCCGGTAAGTGTGTATGCGGAAATGACGCCTAATCCGTCTGTTTTAAAATTTGTGGCCAACAAGCGTTTGATTGAAATAGATCACGTGGAGTTTAAAAACATTGAGCAAGCAAAACCTTCCCCTTTAGCTACCAAGCTTTTTCATTTTCCTTTTGTAAAAGAGGTTTTTATTACAGGTAACTATTTGGCTGTAACCAAATATGATATTGTAGAATGGGAAGAAATTACGCTAGAGCTACGCGAACTTATTCGCGATTTTGTAGCCGAAGGTGGCCAAGTTGTAAACGAAGATTTGCTTAACGCTCCTGCTGAGGCAGTAACCAACAACGAGACACCTAAGCCAGTATCTAGCCAAGCGCATCCAGAGGAAAAATCTCCTGAAGATTACGACCCCATTGAAAAACGCATTGTAGAATTATTAGAAGAATACGTTACCCCTGCCGTAGCACAAGATGGCGGTAACATTAAGTTTATGAACTACAATGAAGCCGATGGTTCTGTAAATGTTTTACTGCAAGGTGCTTGCTCTGGTTGCCCCAGTAGCACACAAACCTTACAACAAGGCATTAACAATTTATTGCAACAAATGCTGCCCGGCCAGGTAAAAGCGGTGCATGCGGTGAATGGCTAGCACTTTGTACATGATGGTTTAAAAGCATTGCTTACTTTGTGCGTATTATTTACAAACAGTATTCACAACAACTACATATGCGTTGCTCTAAAATTATCCTTTCAACCATTCTATGCTTTTTCAGTATAGGTTTGGTTGCACAAACACTTTACGCCAAAAGTTTTGGCAATAAGGCTAACCCACCCATTATTTTTTTACATGGTGGCCCAGGGTATAATAGCGCTTCTTTTGAGCAATCTACTGCGCAAACTTTAGCCGATTCAGGCTTTTTTGTATTGGTATATGATAGGCGCGGTGAAGGTAGAAGCACCAAGGAAAATGCCGCTTTTACCTTCCCTCAAACCCATGAAGATTTATTGACTATTTATAAACGCTTCGGGCTTGAGAAAGCCACACTCATTGGCCACAGTTTTGGCGGCATGGTAGGTACCCTTTTCAGCGAAAAACATCCCGATAAGGTAGAAGCTTTGGTGTTGGTAGGCGCACCTATAGAGTTACAGAAAAGTTTTAAAACTATTATCAGTAGTGCTAAGCAAATTTATATGGAGAAAGGAGATAAAAGCAGCTTAGGATACATAAACCTTTTGGAAAATATGGATACCACTACCATGCCCTACGCTTCATACAGTTTTATGCACGCCATGCAAAATGGATTTTATTCCACACACACGCCTAACGGCAGAGCGCAAGAGATATATCAAGGTTTTAAAACCGATACGGTTTTAGCAAAATACGGGTCAAAAATGACCCATGAGGCGCCCCAAGGTTTTTGGAAAAATGAGCAATACACCACCATGAATTTAGCTGAAAATTTAAAAAAGGTAACACAATTAAAGGTGGATGTTTACGGAATGTACGGCAAAGAAGACGGCCTATACGCACCCGAACAAATTGAGGATTTGCGTGCAATTATAGGCACAGAGAACGTATTGTATTTGGAAAACTGTTCTCACAGCGTTTTTATTGATAGGCAAGCAACCTTTATTAAAATCTTAAAAGTTTGGGTGCCCTAACCAAAACAACGCTCTACATAATTGAAATTTTCAGTTAATTTCAAAACCTCTATCATTTCAAAATTTTATACCGCTGCCCCGCCAACCAAATAAAATTTTTCTTACCATCCTGTTCAGTTTTGCCCGTGGCGCGCAATACATTTCGGTTAAAAAACCAAAATGGCGCATCATATTTCAGTTTTTGTAAAACCCATTTATTTTCTTTCCAAAGATTTATCTCCTGCAACTTACCCTTCTCAAAAATTCCTTTCGCAATGGGTGTTTCAGCGTCACTATAAAGTTCAAATTGCCCTACCCTTTCACCATCAATTATGTTGTAAACAGCCTTTTGCAAGATGGAGTCCGATTTAAAATGCTCAATATAGAGAGCATCATTCTCTAAGGTTTCTTGGGGAAACTGAAAAGAGGTGCAAGAAGGTAAATATACTGTTCTCGCTTCCACAGGTAAATCTTGCCCCTGCATCAAAGTGGAAAATGTAGCAAGAAGCAATAGCATAAAAATTGATTTCATAAGGTAAGTTTTAGATTATATCCTCAAGACACTTTAAAAATATAAAGGGTTGCTTCACGTAAAAAAAAAGGAAAGTCATCCTTCCCTTTACGGGAAACCAAAAATCACCCTCCACTTTTTCCCACCTTTTTATTTATAGCACCTAATTACACTATAGCAATGCTTTCAAGCCAAAATAGCAATAAAAAGAATTGCTATAAAGTTTGTATTTGGATAAAACTTATCAACAAATGTTATGTTGGTGGGAAAAGGTGGGAAGATATTTCTATTTTTGAATCCACAAGCACAGAAAAGCTAAAATGCTGAATTTAATAGGAGTACATGAATGTAAGATGGATGCCAAAGGCCGGGTGATGATTCCATCCGCGCTTAAGAAGCAACTATTGCCTATGCTTGAAGAAGGTTTTGTGATTAAGCGCAGCGTATTTCAAAAAAGCTTAGAGCTTTACCCCATGCGGGAATGGGATGCGGTAATGAACAAAGTAAACCGCCTAAACCGCTTTGTAAAAAAGAATAACGATTTCATACGCATGTTTACGGCCGGTGTAAAAACCATAGAAGTGGATGCCAATGGCCGCTTAAACATCCCTAAAGACTTAATGAATTTTGCCGGACTATCATCTGAGTTGGTGCTTTCGGCAACGGTTGGCATTATTGAGGTGTGGGACAAGCAAGCCTACGAGGATACCATTAACAACCCTGCGGTAGATTTTGGCTCGTTGGCCGAAGACGTAATGGGCAGCCTAAAAGACGAGGATAATGGAGTATCATAAACCCGTAATGCTGCAAGAATGCATTGAGCAACTTAACATAAACCCACAAGGCACATACGTAGATGTAACCTTTGGCGGAGGCGGCCACGCACGCGAAATTCTAAAACACCTAGATGGCGGCAAACTATATGGTTTTGACCAAGATGTTGACGCTATTGCTAACAAACCAACGGACGAAAACTTTACTTTAATAGAAGCGAATTTTAGGCACTTACAGCGGAACTTACGCGTATTTGGCGTAAAAAGTGTAGATGGCATTTTAGCCGATTTAGGTATTTCTTCGCACCAAATAGATGCTGCTGAGCGTGGCTTTAGCATTCGCTATGATGCGGAGCTTGACATGCGCATGAATACCGCTAAACCTTTCAGTGCCAAAAATTTAGTAAATGAGTACAGTCAAGAAGCATTAAACCGTGTATTAAAAGAATACGGGGAATTTCCTAAAAGCTGGCACATGGCGGGCGCTGTTGTAAACGCTCGGGTTTCTGCACCAATTAACACTACCGAAGATTTAAAAAAAGCACTCTCCCACTTTGCCCCACAGCACAAACCTTCACAGTTTTGGGCGCGCGTTTTTCAGGCCCTGCGCATTGAGGTAAACGATGAAATGGGTGCGCTGCACGATTTATTAGCGCAAGCCTGTGAGGTGCTTAAACCAGAAGGAAGGTTAGTGGTAATGAGCTACCACAGTTTGGAAGATCGCCCGGTGAAAAATTTTATGCGCAGCGGCAACATTGCCGGAGCACTGGAAAAAGATTTTTACGGAAACCTCATCCGCCCGATGGAACCGGTTACAAGAAAACCTCTTGTAGCTCGTGCCGAAGAAATAAATGAAAACCCACGCGCCCGCAGTGCAAAATTGCGCACGGCAAAAAAAATATCACCAAAAGATGGAAGATAAAGCGCGTGCAAAAAGCAACCCCATCGGCAGCCTTTTTACAGGTAAATTTTTGGTGAGCCAACGCTGGGAAAAGAACTGGCCCTTCATTATATACCTCAGCTTTTTGGCGCTGCTTATGATTTACAGCAGCCACAGTGCCGATAAAAAAGTACATGAAATTGCGCGCTTACGCAATCACATGAAAGAACTAAACAGCGAATTTATTGAAACGCGTAGCACTTTAATGTTGCAAGCGCTTGAAACCAAAGTAGTAGAACGCGGGGAAGAAATTGGCTTAATAGAATCTAAGCAACCGCCCATTAAACTAACCAAAAAGGCTAAATAATGGAGCAGAATAAAAAAATATTAAACCGCATTTACCTCATTGCCGTACCATTTTTTATAATGGCTTTGGCCATTTTTGGTAAGCTACTTTTTATACAATATAGCGAAGGGCCACAGCTTCGCGCGGAAGCGGAAAATGAAGTGGTAAAAGAAATTACCATACAAGCAAGTCGTGGTAATATTTACAGTAGCGATGGTAAATTATTGGCTACCTCCATGCCCGTTTACAATCTTTATTTTGACCCCCTTTCAGTAGATGCTACCATATTTAACGACAGTGTTTCACAGCTTTCAGCGGGGCTTTCAACCTTTTTTACGGAGCGCAACCGCAAAGAATGGCAAACTTATTTACGTGAAAAACGCCAAGAGGGAAATCGATATGTATTAATTGGCAAAGATGTAAGCTACACCAATTTACAGCGCATAAAGGCTTTGCCTATTTTCAACCTTGGTCGCTTTAAAGGTGGTTTGGTATATGAGCAACAGAATTACAGAAAAATGCCTTTGGGTAAAATTGCGGAACGCACTATTGGCTATGATAAACTGCGTGCGCAAACAGGCATTGAAGGCGCATTTAGCAGCTACCTTACGGGAAGAGACGGCCTCCGCTTAAAGCAAAAAGTAAGCAATGGAAACTGGAAACCACTCAACGGAAGTTTTGATATTGAACCGGAAGATGGCTTGGATATCATTACCACCATTGATGCACGCATTCAAGACATTGCCCACCATGAGTTACTAAAATCATTAGAGCGCTTTGAAGCAGATAGAGGCTGCATTGTAGTAATGGAAGTAGCCACAGGAGCTATAAAAGCCATCGCTAACTTGGGCCGCACAGAACAAGGCACTTATTTTGAAAAACGCAACTATGCCGTGTGGGAAAGCACTGAGCCAGGCTCTACGTTTAAACTAGCTTCGGTAATGGTAGCGTTAGAAGATGGCGTGGCCGACACCAATACCATTGTGGATACACAAAATGGGCTTTGGGAAATTTACAACACCAAAGTAAAAGACAGCAACTATAAAAATGGCGTTGGCGGCTACGGAAAAATTACTCTAAAACGCGCCTTTGAACTTTCCAGCAACGTGGGTATCGTAAAAATGATTTATGATAACTACCGCCATGATGAAGAGCGTTTTGTGGACAGACTTTACACCATCGGGCTAGACCGGAAACTGGGCTTGCCCATACAAGGTGAAGGCACACCTGTAATTCCCCGTAAGGGAGATTCGCAATGGAGCGGAATTACGTTACCGTGGATGAGTTTTGGTTACACCGTAAGCATGACGCCTTTGCAATTGCTTAGCCTGTATAATGCCGTGGCGAACAATGGCGTAATGGTAAAACCGCGCTTTGTAGAATCCATTAAAAAACACGGGCGCATTGTAGAAGAAAACCCTGTAACGGTTTTAAATCCAGCAATTTGCAGTAAAGAAACACTTGGCAAGCTACACGCCATGTTGGTAGGCGTTGTACAAAACGGCACTGCACAAAATTTAAAAAATTCTTTGGTGCCCTTAGCGGGAAAAACAGGCACTTGTCAAACCAATTATTGGAAACAAGAAACGGCTGACTATCAAGCATCTTTTGCAGGATATTTTCCGGCTGACAATCCAAAATACAGTTGCATTGTAGTAATCAACGAGCCAAACTACCATGTGGGTTACTATGGTTCTGCTGTGGCTGCACCAGTATTTAAAGCCATTGCCGAGAATATTTATTTAGATACACCTCGCGAAATGCCGTTTACGCCCAACGAAAAAAGTTTCGCAGCAAGCAAACCTATTCCAAATAATTTAAGTGTGATGCCTGATTTAAAAGGACTTTCTGGAGCGGTGGTAATAAGTACGCTAGAAAACAGGGGTATTTCAGTAAACGTAAAAGGAAACGGAAAAGTAGGCTGGCAGTATCCGGCAGCAGGTACACCTATTTCTAAAAATCAACTGGTAGAAATCAAGTTAATATGAAGTTGCTAAAAGATATTTTGTACGGAGCTTCTTTACTTGATGTAATTGGCAGCACCAATGTGGCGGTAGCCTCGCTAACTTTTGATTCTCGCAAAGTGATGAAAGAAAGCCTTTTTGTGGCTATAAACGGCACGGAGAGCAACGGGCATGAATATATAGAAACCGCCATAAAAGCGGGTGCACGTTCTATTGTATGTGAAGTTTTACCCACAACGCAACACGAAAAAGTTACTTACGTACAGGTAAAAGATAGCCATGAAACACTCGGTAAACTGAGTAGTAATTTTTACGATAATCCTTCTGAGAAATTAAAATTAGTAGCCGTTACCGGAACCAACGGAAAAACGACCACAGCTACGCTGTTGTATAATTTGTTTCAAAGCTTAGGTTTAAAAAGCGGCTTACTAAGTACTGTAAACATTAAAATTGGCAAAGAAACGGTTGTTGCAACGCATACCACTCCAGACCCAATTAGCTTAAACATTCACCTAAAAAAAATGGTGGAGGCCGGCTGTAAATATTGCTTTATGGAAGCTAGCAGCCACGGCTTGGCGCAAAAACGAATGGCGGGTTTAAAAGTGGCAGGTGGCGTTTTTACTAATATTTCGCATGACCATCTGGATTACCATAAGACTTTTGATGATTACATATTGGCCAAAAAACTATTGTTTGATGGTTTAGATGCGCAAGCCTTTGCGCTAGTAAATGTGGACGACCGCCATGGTAAAACAATGTTGCACCACACCAAAGCAAAAAAATATGGCTTTGCCTTAAAAAACGAAGCTGATTTTAAAGCCAAAATTTTAGAACATCAGCTTGATGGGATGTTGGTGAAAATTGGCGCGCATGAATTGTGGAGCAAGCTAATTGGCACTTTTAACGCCTATAATTTACTAGCGGTGTATGCTGTGGCCATTTTGCTAAAGCAAGATGAATTGCAAACGGTTACGGCTCTTAGCAACTTAAAATCAGTAGAAGGCAGGTTTGAATATGTGAAATCAAAAAACGGCACCACCGCCATTATTGATTATGCCCACACGCCTGATGCTCTGAAAAATGTATTAGAGACTATTAAAACCATAAGAGGTGGCGCTAAAAAAGTAATTACCGTAGTAGGCTGTGGCGGAAACCGTGATAAAACCAAGCGGCCAGAAATGGCTAAAATTGCTACCAACCTAAGCGATCAGGTGATTTTTACTTCTGATAATCCACGTAATGAAGATGCTCAAACCATTATTACGGAAATGGAAGCTGGTGTGGAAATGCATTTGCAAAATCGCTACGTAAGTATTGTAAACAGAGAGCAAGCTATAAAAACGGCTGTGCAACTAAGCGAAGCTGGCGACATCATATTAATAGCCGGTAAAGGGCACGAAAAATACCAGGACATTCAAGGCGAAAAAAATCCTTTTGACGATTTCGCAATTGCTAATCAGTACTTAAATCCCACCACCAGCTAATGTTATACTATCTTTTTGATTTTTTAGAAAGAACCTACGATATACCGGGAGCGGGTGTGTTTCAGTACATCACGTTTAGGGCGGCCATGTCAGTGATTACTTCGTTAATTATTTGCTTACTCTTTGGTAAGCGCATTATTAACGCCTTGCATAAAAAGCAAGTGGGTGAAACTATTCGCGATTTAGGTTTGGATGGACAAGCGGAAAAAGCGGGTACACCTACCATGGGCGGCTTAATGATTTTAGCCGGCATTTTAGTACCCACCTTGCTTTTCGCGAAGCTGGAGAATATCTACATCATCTTACTCATCATCACCACTTTATGGATGGGCGCCATTGGCTTTTTAGATGATTATATAAAAGTATTTAGGAAAAATAAAAAAGGTTTAGCGGGTAAATTTAAAGTAATTGGTCAAGTAGGATTGGGTGTGATAGTAGGTTCAATTTTGTATTTCAACGAAAGTGTAACCATTAAAAATATAGAGATAGACCCTACACCAGTAGATGAGTTACGCACCGACCAACGCAGAGATTTACCGGTATATGGCGAAGCGCATAAATCTACCACCACCACTATTCCGTTTTTTAAAGACAATGAATTTGACTACTCAGCTTTAATCAGTTGGATTGGCCCTAAAGCCCAAGAATACGCGTGGTTGGTGTTTATTCCAATTGTAATTTTTATCATCACGGCAGTGAGTAATGGCGCTAACCTAACCGATGGTATTGATGGGCTCGCCACAGGAACATCAGCTATTATTGGCATTACACTCGGCATTTTTGCCTACGTTTCTGGTAGTATCATTTTTGCCGATTACCTCAACATTATGTACATCCCGAACACGGGGGAAATGGTGGTATTTATTGCCGCATTTGTGGGTGCTTGCATCGGATTTTTGTGGTACAACAGTTATCCCGCACAAGTTTTTATGGGCGATACAGGAAGCTTGGCCATTGGCGGAATAATTGCCGTGTTTGCCATTGCCATTCGCAAAGAATTACTAATACCCATTTTGTGCGGAATTTTTGTGGTTGAAAACCTTTCGGTGGTACTTCAAGTGAGCTACTTTAAATACACCAAAAAGAAATTTGGTGAAGGCCGCAGAATATTTTTAATGTCTCCCCTACATCATCACTACCAAAAAGCAGGATATAACGAAAGTAAAATTGTAACACGTTTTTGGATTGTAGGCATCTTTTTGGCCATCATCACCTTTGTAACTTTAAAATTACGCTAATGCGCGCACCCAAAAACATAGTAGTGTTGGGCGGTGGCGAAAGTGGCGTGGGCGCTGCTTTGTTGGCAAAAGCCAAAGGCCATGCTGTGTTTTTAAGTGATGGCGGCAACCTAAAAGAAAAATATCAGCAGCAGCTTGCTTCCGCGGATATAGCACACGAAAGTGGCACGCATAGCACCGCTAAAATTTTAGCTGCTAACTTGATTATCAAAAGCCCTGGAATTCCCGAAAAGGCAGAAATAATACAAGCTATTAGAGCCAAAGGCATTGAGCTGATTTCAGAAATTGAATTTGCTAGTCGCTACTGCCAAGGAAAAGTAATTGCCATAACCGGCAGCAATGGAAAAACCACTACGGCCAGTCTTATTTACGACATTTTTAAGCGTGATGGACAATCCGTAGCGCTGGGCGGTAACATAGGTGTGAGTTTCGCTTCGCTTTTGTTGCAAGAACCCAAAGATTACTATGTGCTTGAAATCAGTAGCTTTCAGTTAGATGACATCAACAGCTTTGCACCTGATGTAAGCCTAATCTTAAACTTTAGTCCCGACCATCTAGACCGCTATAACTACAAAATGGAAAATTATGTAGCAGCGAAATTCAACTTGGTGAAATACCAATCCCAAGATCAGTTTTTTATTTACAACAGCGATGACGCAGAAACCCAAAATTGGATGGAAAAGAACAACATAGCAGCCCAAAAAATCGGCTTTAGCTTAAACAAAGATTTAACAGTAGGCGCATGCCTAAACAGCGACAAGGAAATACAAATTAAACTTCAAAACCAAAAAAATATGAGCATTAACGAATTGGCCCTACAAGGCAAACACAACGTGTACAACAGTATGGCCGCAGGACTAGCCGCTCGTATGCTCAACATTCGTAAGGAAAGCGTACGTGAAAGTTTGGCCGGATTTGAAAGTATTGAGCACCGTTTGGAGCATGTACTTAACATTTTTGGTATTGAATTTATCAACGACAGTAAGGCAACCAACATCAACAGTACGTGGTATGCGTTGGACAGTATGCAAAAACCTACGGTGTGGATTGTGGGTGGTGTAGATAAAGGTAACGATTATAGCGAACTGCATGCCCTTGTAGAAAAAAATGTAAAAGCCATTGTATGCCTTGGTGTGGACAACGCAAAAATTCATGCTGCGTTTGAAGACAAAGTACCGTTTATGATTGATGCAGCAGATATGAATGAAGCAGTGCGTATTGCCTATAAACTTGGTGAAAAAGGCGATACAGTATTGCTAAGCCCTGCCTGTGCCAGCTTTGATTTATTTGAAAACTATGAAGACAGAGGAAGACAATTTAAGGAGGCTGTGAGGGGATTGTAGAATAGTGGATTAGTGGATTAGTGGATTAGTGGATTAGTGGATTAGTGGATTAGTGGATTAGTGGATTAGTGGATTAGTGGATTAGTGGATTAGTGGATTAGTGGATTAGTGGATTAGTGGATTAGTGGAATTTGCAAAAACCAATGTCATGCTGAGTGCCGAGGGACGAGGTGTATCGAAGCAGGGGTTTAAAAGGCCAGCTTAAGGAGAAGACGAAGAGGGATGATTTGAGATGATTTTTAAATAAAAAATGCAACATGTTGTTTTCATATTAGTGAATCTTCTTATTTCCTTAAATGGAAATAACGACTTGTGCAATCAAAATTCCCTTGTAGTACTTAATCAATTGAACTCTTTTGAGATCATGAACGACACGAATCAAACGGAAATATTAGATCAGCTTACGGACACTGATTTTTCACTAATTGAAAAACCAGTAACAGAAGAGGACAGTTTAGCTATAATTTACTTGAGCCTTTATACAACTCATCAATTTACCATTGGAGGAATTGAAGTGGAAGCTTTACAAATTAGACCTGATTTGTTAAATCCTACCGAAATAAAAACAGCATTTCCGAAAGAAAATATTTATAGTATTTGTACAGAACTAACTAAGAGATTTGGCAAACCTATTGCCATAAAACTTAATCAAATCACTTCACAAGAAGTGGAAAAATCTGATGATGCTGACCTTATGATTTCTGTAGAAATAAAGAAGTCTAACAAAAATAACACTGATTTTATACTAGAAGAAGCACATGAATATTATAGCATCATATGGCAAATAAAAAAGTGTTCAATTTCAATTACTCAAAAATACGCGCTACCCACTTACTTTTCTAAAAATGAGAATAAGCAATCGTTTACGATAGAAATCAGAAAAGTATAACGAATGAGAATTAACAAAAACATCTATTCATTTATAAAAAACCAAACGTTCCCTTCAAAGATCCGCGTAGCTTCTTCCGTCTATCGACTATGGACTATGGACTTCCGACTACGGACTCACAACTACTAACTAAACTATGAGCAACATTTTCAATAGAATACAAGGAGACCGCGCCCTTTGGGTAATAGCTGTGCTATTGGCCTTGTTTAGTCTATTGCCGGTGTACAGTGCTAGTAGCAACATTGCTTATACTTACGGAAGTGGCGATACGTTCAGTATGTTGGCCAAACACGGTGTGCATGTTTTGCTTGGTTTGCTGCTAATGTTTGCGGTGCATAGTATGAATTACAAACATTTTGGTGCCACTGCGGTGGTGATGCTTCCTATTGCTGTGGTGCTGCTTATTTACACCTACTTTGGAGGCGTAAATACTTCTAACGCCACCCGTTGGATCCGCGTTCCGTTCTTAGGTTTCACGTTTCAAACCTCAGCTTTAGCTAGTGTAGTGCTCATGCTTTACTTAGCGCGAAATCTCGCTAAAAGCGAACTGGAAGAGCTCAAAAGTTTTAAAAAATCTTTTGCCAAATTACTACTCCCCATTTTCCTGATTTGTGGTTTAATACTACCCAGCAACTTCAGTACGGCAGCCTTGCTTTTTGGCATGAGTATGTTAATGCTTTTTATTGGCGGCTATGCACTTAAAAACTTGCTTTATTTATTGGGTGGCGGCATTGTGGCACTTGCGCTTTTTATTACAGTGGTGATGGCTTTTCCAAATATTAGCAACCGTGTTTCTACCTGGAAATCGAGAATTGAAGCGTTTACCAATCCGCAAGAAGGTGATAATTACCAAGTGCATAAGGCTAAAATGGCCATCGCCCAAGGCGAAATAATTGGGAAAGGGCCGGGTAAAAGTGTGCAAAAAAACTTCTTACCACAATCTAATTCCGATTTTATTTACGCGGTAATTGTGGAAGAATTTGGGTTAATAGGTGGTTTCTTTCTAATAGCATTTTATGTGCTGTTTTTTGTGCGCGTGCTCATAATTTCTACTAAAGCGCAAACAAACTTTGGCAAGCTCGCTGCTTTTGGAGCAGGACTAATAATTATTGTGCAAGCGCTTATTAACTTAGGTGTAGCGGTAAATTTATTGCCGGTAACCGGACAAACATTACCCTTAATTAGTGCAGGTGGATCTTCCATTTGGATGACCTGTATTTCCATTGGCATTATCCTTAGCGTAAGCAAAGGAAAAGATGAGGCAATAAGTGAATTGGAGGAAATTTCAGACGCAGAAACTGATGTAGAACCAAACGCCATTGCCCATGCCTAAGTATAAATTTATGCTAAGTGGTGGTGGCACAGGCGGACATATTTTTCCGGCCATTGCTATTGCCGATGCACTAAAAAAGCGCTTCCCTGATGCCGAGTTTCTGTTTGTGGGAGCCAAAGATCGCATGGAAATGCAACGCGTACCTAGTGCTGGATATAATATTGAAGGACTGTGGATTAGTGGTATTCAGCGTAAGCTTACTCCGGGCAATTTATCGTTTCCGTTTAAGTTGTTTTCCAGCTTGGTGAAATCGCGTAAGCTTATTAGAAAATTTAAACCGGATGTAGTAATTGGCACCGGTGGTTTTGCTAGTGGTCCCTTATTGTTTGCCGCTGCCAACAGAAAAATTCCTTGCGTTATTCAAGAGCAAAATTCCTTCCCGGGCATTACTAATAAAATATTAGCACCTAAAGTGCAAAAGATTTGCGTGGCGTATGATGGCATGGAACGCTTTTTTGCAAAAGATAAAATCCTAAAAACGGGCAATCCTATTCGTGATACTTTACGTGACATTAGCGTGACTAAAGCCGATGCCGTTAAAAGTCTTGGTTTATCTACCGAAAGGCAAACCCTTTTAATTTTGGGCGGTAGCCTAGGCGCACGAAAAATAAACCAACTGATTGCCCAGCATTTAGAAGAAATTTTAGCAATGAACATAAACGTATTTTGGCAATGCGGAAAGCTTTATGAAAATGCCTTATTACAGCAATTTGGCGCCAAGCAAAATGATCAGTTTAAAATAAGTGCTTTTATTCAAGATATGCCAGCCGCTTACCAAGCCGCTGATTTTGTGATTAGTAGAGCCGGTGCAGGTACGCTTTCAGAGTTGGCTGTTGTTAAGAAAGCCGCCTTGCTGATTCCTTCGCCAAACGTAGCAGAAGATCATCAAACCAAAAATGCGCAAGCTTTGGCTGAAGTTGATGCGGCCTTAATGCACAAAGAATCGGAACCCGATTTTATGCCTAAACTGCAATTGCTTTTTACACCGCATTCCGCCAAAAGGCTAGAACAAAATATTGCCAAACTAGCCTTACCAAATGCCGCTGAAACTATTGCGGATGAAGTAATTAAATTAATTAGAGAAGATGCTTAACCAACCCAATATTTACTTTTTAGGCATTGGTGGCATTGGCATGAGTGCCTTGGCGCGATACTTTGTGCAAAGTGGTAAAAATGTTTTTGGTTACGATAAAGTAAAAAACGCGCAATGCGAAGCTTTAATGGCTTTAGGCATAAAAATTAGTTTTGCAGAAGACATCGCGGCCTTTCCAAAAGACTTAAAACCAAGCAACACCCAAATTATTTATACGCCAGCTATTGCGGAAGAAAATGCACTTTTTCAACACTTTAAGCAGAAAGATTTTCCGCTATTAAAACGAGCGGCTGTGTTAGGCATTTTAGCCCAAAATCATACTTGCTTAGCTATTGCCGGCACCCACGGAAAAACCACCACTTCTGCCCTACTTGCGCATTTGTTTACCCAAGCCGGGCGTAAAGTACACGCCTTTTTAGGTGGCATTGCTACCAACTACAACACCAATTATTTGGCTGGTGCCGATGATGAATTACTCATTGCCGAAGCCGATGAATTTGATCGAAGCTTTTTAACCTTAAAGCCTAATGCAGCGGTAATAACTTCTACCGATGCGGATCATTTGGACATTTACGGAAATGCCGAAACTTTATCAGAAACTTTTCAGGCTTTTGCCGATAGCGTGCAGGAGAATTTATTGGTAAACGAAAAGGTTAGCATTAAAGGGAAAAGCTATGGTTTTGAAGCTTCCAATTCCATACAAGCTAAAAATGTGGCCATTGAAAACCACAACTATGTTTTTGATTTGGTACTTAACAAAAATACGGTAATTGAAAAGATTACCACCGGTTTGCCCGGAAGGCATAACATTGAAAACGCCATTGCGGCTGCCGGGTTAGCCTATGAATATGGACTGAACGAAGCAGAAATTAAAGCTGGTATTGAAAGTTTTAGAGGCGTAAAAAGACGTTTTGAATACCACATAAAACAAGAAAATTTGGTGTATATAGATGACTACGCGCATCATCCATCAGAAATTAAAGCGTTGATTGGCTCGGTACGTGAACTATACCCTAAGAAGAAAATAAGTGGCATATTTCAGCCACACTTATTCTCCCGTACACGCGACTTTATGGATGGTTTTGCTGAAAGCTTAAGTATGTTGGACGAATTAATGTTGATGGAAATTTATCCCGCAAGGGAAAAACCAATTACTGGTGTACACAGTGGCGCCCTTTTAGAAAAAATAAGCATTACTTCAAAACAGCGTTTATCGCAAGCTGAAATAATAGAGCACTTCAAGCAAAACCGCCCAGAAATAATCCTAACCATAGGTGCCGGAGATATTGATTTATTGATTTCACCCTTAAAAATGAGTTTGCTAAATGGGTAAAATTGCTAAAATATTAAGCTGGCTTTTAGGCGTAGGTTGCATTTTTATCATGATGGCTTTTAGTAGTCAAAAGTCTAAAAATCTACGGTTTACAGATTTAAACATAGCTGTAGATCACAGCAGTGGATTGTATTTTGTGAAAGCCGAAGAGGTACGTGCATTAGTACTAAAAGATTATCCAATATTAGACAGCCTGCAGGTAAATGAAATTAACATTGCGCTGTTAGAAGAAAGCCTTGATAATCACCCTTCTATAGCCAAAGCCGAGGTATATTCGACCCTAAAGGGAACACTGGAAATTCGCGTAAAGCAAAAAGAACCAATAGCTAGGATAATAAACGGACGCACAAGCTATTACTTAACAAACAAAGGTGATAGCATGAAATTGAGCAGTAATTTTTCCGCTAAAGTTCCGCTTGTTACAGGCAGAATAACGGTAAAAACGCAAAAAGAGGTTTTTGATTTACTAGCGAATAAAGACCGTGATTTATTTTATAAAGATTTTTGGTCGGGCATAGAAATACAGGAAAATAAAAGTTGGGTGCTATACCCCGAAGCAGGTAACCACAAGGTTTTACTTGGTGCTTATAATAATGTTAACGGAAAATTGAAGAAACTAAAAACCTTTTATCAAGCAGTGGTAAGTGATAAAAGTATAAACGAGATACAGAGCATAAACCTGCAATATACCAACCAGGTGATTTGCCAAAAACACAAAACACAATGAGCGACAATAAAATAGCCGTTGGTTTAGATATCGGTACAACCAAAATTGTAGCCATGATTGGCCGTAAAAACGAATACGGCAAATTGGAGATTTTAGGTAATGGCAAAGCAAAATCTTTAGGTGTTCACCGTGGCGTGGTAACTAATATTACCCAAACGATTGAAAGTATAAAATTAGCCACAGAAGACGCTGAAAACCAAGCTGGTATTCAAATTAAAAGTGTAGTGGTAGGCATTGCAGGACAGCATATTCGCAGCTTACAACACAGCGATTACATTATTCGCCAAAATAGCGATGAAGTAATTGACGATAAGGACATTGACATGTTGATTAAAAACGTGCATAACCTTGTAATGCTGCCCGGAGAAGAAATTATACACGTGCTTCCGCAGGAATATAAAGTAGATGCACAAAGCGAAATACGCGAACCGCGCGGTATGTACGGCAGCCGTTTAGAAGCTAACTTTCATATAGTAGTTGGGCAAATGGCTTCCATAAAAAATATTGGGCGTTGTGTAAAAAACACCAATTTAAGCGTGGCTGATATTACGCTAGAACCATTAGCTAGTGCCGAAGCAGTGCTTTCGCAAGAAGAAAAAGAAGCCGGTGTGGTATTAGTAGATATTGGTGGTGGCACTACGGATGTGGCCATTTTTAAAGACGGAATTATTCGCCATACAGCTGTAATTCCCTTTGGTGGCAATGTAATTACCGAAGATATAAAGGAAGGCTGTTCTATTATTGAAAAGCAAGCCGAACTGCTTAAAATTAAATTTGGTAGCGCTTGGCCGGGAGAAAATAAAGAGAATGAAATTGTAAGTATTCCTGGATTGCGTGGCCGCGAACCAAAAGAGATTTCGTTGAAAAACCTCAGCAAAATAATTCATGCACGCGTAGTAGAAATTATTGAGCAGGTGTATCAAGAAATTAAGAATTACGGATACGATGAAAACAAAAAGAAATTAATTGCAGGTATAGTACTTACCGGTGGCGGAAGTCAGCTGAAACACATTAAGCAATTAGTAGAATTTGTAACAGGTATGGATACGCGCATTGGTTACCCAAACGAGCATTTGGCAAGTGAAAGTGATGATGAATATAGCTCTCCACTTTACGCCACAGCGGTGGGCTTGGTAATGAAAGGGCTAGAAAAGCAGCGCTTATTTGAGGAAGAAGAAATGGAGCAAGAACAAGAAATTGCTGCACCTACTGAAACTCCGGTAGCAACAGATGCAGCCAACATCCCGGAAACGGAAGAAGAAAACAACGAACAAGAAAACGAAATGGCCAAACCTAAACCCCGCAAAGGGTTTTTGGAAAACTGGGCCGATAAATTCAGGAATTTTTTAAATGACGACCTATAAATGAGCAATATGGAAGATTTGAACCAAAACGATACGTTTAACTTTGATCTACCTAAAAACCAATCCTCTGTAATTAAGGTGATTGGCGTAGGTGGAGGCGGTAGCAATGCTGTAAACCACATGTACAAGGCAGGCATAAAAGGGGTTGATTTTGCCATTTGCAATACCGACTCACAAGCCTTGGCAAGCAGCCCTGTACCCAATAAAATTCAATTAGGCGTAAACCTTACCGAAGGTTTAGGTGCCGGAGCAAATCCGGAAGTAGGTCAGCAAGCCGCTATTGAAAATTTGGAGGAAATAAAAGCCGTGCTTAATTCTAATACCAAAATGGTATTTATTACAGCCGGTATGGGCGGTGGCACAGGCACAGGAGCGGCACCCGTGATTGCTAAAGCAGCTAAGGAACAAGATATTTTAACGGTAGGCATTGTTACCATGCCCTTCCTTTTTGAAGGAAACAACCGAAAACTTCAAGCAGAGCAGGGTATTGAAGCCTTGCGTAGAAATGTTGATTCTTTAATTGTAATAAACAATAACAAGCTACGCGAGGTATATGGAAACCTTGGTTTTAAAGCCGGATTTAACAAAGCTGATGAAGTGTTAGCCATTGCCGCCAGAGGTATTGCAGAGGTAATTACGCATCACTATACCACTAACATTGATTTACGTGATGCCAAAACGGTACTAGCCAATAGCGGAACCGCCATTATGGGTTCGGGTAAATCATCTGGTGAAAACCGTGCACACATTGCTATTAGTGCAGCTATGGATTCACCTTTGTTGAACGATAACCACATACGCGGAGCAAAAAACGTATTGCTATTAATAGTAAGTGGTAAGGAGGAAATAACCATTGATGAAATTGGTGAAATCAATGATTTTATTCAAAATGAGGCGGGCGGTGGCGCCAACATCATTATGGGTATTGGTGAAGATGAAACGTTGGAAGATGAAATTGCGGTAACAATTGTTGCTACCGGTTTTGCAGCTGATCAACAAGTGCAAGTAATTGGTCGTGAGCCACAAAAAGTAGTGCATACGTTGGAAGATGAGCAAGAGGTGAGCACTTCCTTATATAACAAGCCGCTTGCCGCGCATGATGAGGGCGAGGAGGATATGATAGCGCGTGAGTTAGCCAAATTGGCTAAGCCTACAGCCAAACAAGAACCGCAGCCCAATTTGTTTAGTTTGGATGAAAAGCTAGAGGATGAAAAGCAGGTTGCATCAGAGCCAAAACCCACACCCGTTTCAGAACAGCCTAAAATAGAAAATAAACCTGCGGAGGTAATAAAACATGCGCTTACGCTAGAGGACGAGGATGAACAAGAAGAAGAAATTCCTAATGTAGAAGCCACGCAGGAAGTGGCAGAAGAATTGGAAGAACCTACTATTAAAATTACCTCGGTAAGTGAAAAAGAAGAGGATGACGAGGTAGAAATGTCCTTTTTTATTCATGAAGAAGAGCCGTTGCAAGAAGCGCCTAAACCGAAAGAGGAACCGATAAAAGCAGAAACGCCAAAAGAAGTTGAGCCTCCTAAAAACCAGCAACAGGAAAATGTGGTAAAGCACACGCTTGAAGATTATTTAGCTTTAGAAAAAAGCTTATCTGAAAGCAAATACAAGCCAGAGGTAAAACCCGAAATAAAAGCCGCTAAGGTGGAGGAAGAAGAGGATGAAGCGCTTCAGTTTAAGGTAAAAACGAAGGAGGTTCCCAGCGAAAACAAAGAGCAAAGCCACGCCCAAAGTCATTCTTATGTAGATATGACCATTGAGCAAAGCCACCGTTTACGCCACGAGGAAAGAAGAGAGCAGTTAAAGAAATTTAATCATACGTTTCAGGCTCAAACGCGTAACAGCATTGATAAGGTGGAGCATATACCGGCATACAAGCGCCAAGGTTTAGATTTAGATGGGAGCAAACCTAGCGCACAAAGCAACGTGAGCCGTTTTTCAATTGATGAAAGTGTAGATGGCAATGACATTAAGGGCAATAATAGTTTTTTGCACGATAACGTAGATTAAGTTTTTTGCATTAACGTAAAAATAAGGCTTGGCCAGAAAGTGATTTCAGGCTGAGCTTTTTTTGTACACTTAAACGTATTGCAGAATGGAACCTCGCGAGGACAATTCTACAAGGTTTTTAATCATTTCAAAACAAACACGTGTGCAGCCATCTTATTCAAGTATGAAAAAAGTAGTAGTTCTCCTTGGTTTTTCGATTTTTACCACGCTAATAGTCAGTTTTAGATTGCCAAAAGGTGAAACCAAAGGCGAAGCCCTTTACACCAAACATTGCAAAAGCTGCCACGGTAAAAATGGTGATGGTGGCTTGTTCAATTTTTACCCTCCACTAACGGATGCAAAGTGGGTTGGAAATGACACTTTAATTGTTTCTAACATTGTAAACGGACTAAAAGGCAAAATTGAAGTAAATGGAAAAACCTACGACAAAGAAATGCCAAAGGTGGAGGGATTAAGCGATGCGGAAATTGCAGAAATAATAAACTACGTAAGGATTACTTTTGCTGATGTAAAGCAAAAAATAAAACCGGAAGAGGTAAAAAAACTCCGGAAACTATAAAAACCAATACCATGAGTTTAGCAAATACCATAAACGAAGAAATTAAAACCGCCATGCGTGCCAAAGACAAAGTTGCTTTGGAAAGCTTACGCGCCATTAAAAGTGCCATCCTTATGGCCAATACAGAAGTTGGTGGTGGCGGAGAACTATCAGAAGCTGAAGAATTAAAAATCTTGCAAAAACTTCAAAAGCAACGTAAAGATTCTTTAGAAATTTATGAACAGCAAAACCGTACCGAGTTGGCCGCTGATGAACAAGCACAATTAGAAGTAATTGAACGCTTCCTGCCAAAGCAAATGAGTGAAGCTGATTTGGAAGCCTACCTAAAAGAATTGATTATCCGTTTAGATGTAAAAGGCCCACAGGATATGGGTAAACTAATGGGCACCGCCAACAAGGAACTAGCTGGCAAAGCCGATGGTAAAACAATTTCCGGAAAGGTTAAAGAATTGTTGAAGTAAAGAAATTTTAAAGCCTTGGGTTAAAACCCGAGGCTTTAAATCAACCTATTTTTAACTGCTAGTTGCACAGCCTCTACCTTATTATGCACTTGCAATTTTCTGTAAATATTCTCAATGTGTTTGCGCACCGTTCCGGTGCTGATGAAAAGGTTTTCTGAAATTTCATTGTAATTACGCCCGGTGCTTAATTGTTCCAAAATTTCAGTTTCGCGGGTAGTTAAATTATACTCAGTTTTTTCTTCTAATTCTGGCACTTCCTTTCCGCTAAAACGAATAAGATTTAAGGCTTTGCGTGCCACCGTTGCACTCATTGGGGCACCACCGTCCATCACTTCTTGTATTGCATCATAGAGTTTTTGTGGCTTTTCATCTTTAAGCAAATAGCCGTTGGCTCCAGCTAAAATGGCTTGAAAAATATAATGCTCCTCATCAAAAACGGTGCTCATAATCACCTTTACTTTTGGGTTTAGGCGCTTCAATTCTTCGGTGGCAGAAATACCATCGCGCACCGGCATATTAATATCCATCAATACCAAATCCACCGTTTTTTCACCCGCCATTCTATCCAATAATGCCTGTCCGTTTGGCTCCCAACCTTTCACCTGCAAATCATCAAAAAGCTCTAACTTTTCTATTAAAGTACGGGCTAGTTGTCGATTATCTTCTGCTATTAAAATTTTGACGGACATGGATTAGTTTGGGTTTTATTAGAGCCACTAAACTACACGGTATTAAAAACATCTGCCATACGGCAAATGGCTTATATTTTATCTAAAGCAGTATGCACCGGAATTTCAATACTTATGGTAGTGCCTTTACTTGGCTCAGATGCAAACCGAATAGTTCCGTTTACATCCTTTATACGCTGCTGCATGTTGGCCAAACCGTAGCCGCGGGCTAGTGCTTCTTCTACATTAAAGCCCGCTCCATCATCACTTATCTCTACACGCAAATCTTTACCATCAATGGTTTTGCTAAAGCTTACTTGCAAATGCTTAAACTGCGCATATTTTAAAGCATTATTAATCGCTTCTTGGCACACCCTAAATAAGGCAATCGTTTGTGCCGGCCCTAGTTTATTATAGTGTTCAGAAGCAGTATTGATTTCTATATGTGCTTCTGAACCTTCGCTTAAGGCATTTATTTTACCGGTGTATTCTCTAAGTTTAGAAACCAACATTTCCACTTCAATTGCCTCGTTGTTCATGGCCCAAATAGTTTCCCGTAGTTGTGCAATGGTATCACGTGTTTGGTCGCTAATCACATCAAAGCGTTGCTTTTTATCGGTATCGCTTTCGCGGAAAGCCATATTATCAATAGAAGAAGTAATTACGGTAAGTTGGGCTCCAATATGATCGTGTAAATCACGCGAAATACGCACGCGCTCTTCTTGTACTCTAGCGCGCATTTCGGCCTTAGCCACCTCCTCTTGCAATTTTGCTTCGGCCTGTAAACGTTCTTGTTTAAGTGTCTGCTGTCTATACACCGTAAAGGCTATAAACGCAACAAGTAACACTAAAACGGAGAGCCCCAAAATCCAATTTGTACGTGTTTTTACCGCTAAATCGGCTTTAGACAAAGCCACTTCTTGTTTTAAAATTTGGGCTTCTTTTTCAGCTGTTTGATACCGTATCTCAGAATCAGCCAAACTCTTTGACATTTCTAATGATGACATCTTATTAATAGTACTATCTCTTAAGCCTTCATAATAAGAACTAGAATCGTTATTCCTTTCCACCAAATATACTCTTGCTAATGCTTTATATGCATCAAGCAATACTTGCTGACTTCCGCTTTGATTTGCGAATTGCAAACACTTTTCAGCGTTTTCTTTACTTTTCTTTAGGTCATCATTCTCTAAATAATACAGATGTAAGTTGTGATAGACGGTAGAAATTCCTGAAACATCACCCAAACTTTCAAAAGTTTTCAATGCCTTTGTAGCGTAATACAATCTTTTTCCTTGATTATTTAAGGCAGCATACGCAGCTCCAAAATTCAGATAAATAGAAGCCATTGCTTGCTTGTTATCCGTTTCTTCCAATATTACCTCAGCCTTTTTTAAATAAGGGAGAGCTTTTTTGGGAGCATTGCTTTTCAAATAAACTGCTCCAATATTCGCGTAAGTATGACTAATTTCCAAAGATTCAGGATATTTTTTTAAAATTTTCAATCCCTTTTTATGATACTCAATTGCTTTATCAAATAGCGATTTCATTTTGTAAAGTGTACCAATATTATCGTACATAACTGCCTGCTTCAATTCATCTTTAAGCAAAATAGCAATGTGCAAACTTTCAAAAAAACCCTCTAAGGCTTTATCCGTATTTCCCAACTCCCTTTGACTTACAGCAATTTTTGAAAGCGAAGAAAGTATTCCAACGGTGTCTTTTAGGCTTTTTCGAATTCGATAAGCTCGCTCATTGAGTGGCAATGCCTTTGCATATTCACCATTATTTATAAAAGCAAAACTGTAATCGTTTGCAGCTAAAGCCACCCCCGCACTATCACCAATTTTGATAGCCAGTTGCAATCCCTTTTTTCCAAATAACGCTGCGCTATCGGTATCAAAAGAAGCATAATAGTAGCACAACTCTCCATAATTGAAAGCTTGCTCCTTATTTGATAAAGTGGGAGTTACTTTTATTAAGCTATCTAAATTTTGTGCTTGCGTAAAAATGGGCGCGATACACACAGCCAAAAAAATTGAAATCCGTAAAAATTTTATCACAATACACTAGAGTTGAGTTGACGACTATAATTTTACGAAAAAAAAGCACGCATAGACTAAGAACGCTGAAATAAAACACTTACTCTATCCTTATCTCCTCACCCAAAAATTTAGGCTCTGTGCGTAATATGTATAAATCAAGCATCATTTTTACGCGAGCCAAATGCTCTCTTACTATGGTTTTGAAACCGGAATACGCACTAACTTTCTGCGCATCATAACCATACACAGTAAGGTTTTTATTTTGCGCAATGTATATAGCGCGCTCATTATGAAAAGGTTGCGATACCACAATAAAAGCGTTTTGACCAAAAACTTCTTTTGCACGCACTACCGAGGCTAAGGTTCTGAACCCTGCATAATCTAAAAAAATACGATCGTGGGGAATGCCTTTTTTAATTAAGGCCTCGCGCATCCGCTTTGGTTCGTTGTAATTTGTTTTTCGGTTATCGCCACTTACCAAAATAAATTTAACCTTATTCTTCTCAAATAAATCAACAGCAGCTTGTATGCGATACTTAAAATATAAATTAGGTTGCCCGTTGCTCAATAAATTACTGGTGCCCAATACCAAGGCAACCTTAGCTTTTGGCAAGTCGTTTATTTCCGCTGAATGCTTATTTGCCGTAACCCAAGAAGTGAAGTGATAGATAAAAATCACTACCATAAATACCGCTAACACAGCGTATAAAAATGCTTTTAACAGCTTGCGAAACATAGGTTTACTTAGATGGCAAGTAATCTTCAATCAAATCTGCACGGGCATCAAAAAAGTCTTCTCTATATTTTTTGGTTTGATAGATAAAGTTCTCTAATTCTTTTTTGGCTTTTTTGTATTCCTTTTCCTCCATGTAAGGGTTATCAAGCTTTTCGGCTAGCGGCATCAACTGAACGCTTAAATCTTCCTTCACATCTTCTAAGTAAAATTTTACGTCTCGTTTTAATTTATCATTTTCTAAATCATCACCATAAGTATCCACCGTATTTTGGCTTGTGTTTATGGCATCACGCATAGCATCTACAATTTGCTCTAAGCTATCAGTATGGTTTCTGGCCGCTACATTTATAAAGCGTTGCGATTGATCATCTACCCTAAAAAATGCTTCGGTCATATCACGTGCATACAAGGTAATTTCGTCTAACATGCGGTATTCTTCTTCCGTTTCTTCATCTCTCCTTAGCTCTACATCATATTTTTTAGCAAAATATTCTTCAGCTTTCTTTATTTTGTAAGAGGCGTCAATCATATTCTGTTCTGCTTCAGTAAGCTTTTTATTATACAGCATTAAGTCTTTAAACGAATTAAACTTAAATGTATTTAGCGAATCGGCTACCTTAAATTGCTCGCCAAAAGCTTTTAAATACATGTCCAAAGCGTCCATATATTCTCTTTTTAGCACATCATCTCCTTCGTAAATAGTTATACGATCTAGCGCGTTTTTCGAATCATTTAGTTGCTCTACCACCATTTCGCGGTAGCGCTGCACCCTTGCGGGATCAGTACCTTTTACAGAAGCTTCTAAATAAATATAATTTTTGCGGCTTATTCTACGCGTTTCACTTTGGAAATCTTTAAAATAAGCGCGCGCATCGTTTTTACCGCGCTGAGCCATTACTGGTGCAACAATAGAAGCGGTTAGGATTATTAAAAGAACTTTTTTCATATTAAAAAAACATCATTTAAGTAAAGAGGAATAAAAATACCATTAACGATTACTGTACATTTCACTATAATACTTTTGGTACATTCCGGAAGTAACATTGTTTAGCCATTCTTCGTTTTGTAAAAACCAATCAATGGTAATGGACAAACCTTCTTCAAAGGTTACGGAAGGCTTCCAGCCTAGTTCCTTGTTAATTTTAGTAGCATCAATAGCGTAGCGTCTGTCGTGCCCCGGCCTATCTGTTACATAGGTAATTAATTTTTCAGATGCGCCCTTTGGTCGGCCTAGTTTTTCATCCATTTGCGCAATTAAAACCTTTATAAGTTCAATATTTTGCCACTCATTAAAGCCACCAATATTGTAGGTTTCTGCATTTTTACCTTCATGAAAAACTAAATCAATCGCTCTGGCGTGATCTACCACGTATAACCAATCACGTGTATATTTTCCATCGCCATACACGGGCAATGGTTTGTTATTTTTCACATTGTGTATAAACAAAGGAATCAACTTTTCTGGAAACTGATTTTGCCCGTAATTATTTGAGCAGTTGGTAATTACATAAGGCAACCCGTATGTTTCTCCGTAAGCCCTTACAAAATGATCGCTACTTGCTTTAGAAGCAGAGTAAGGTGAGTTTGGGTCATATGCGGTAGTTTCTTCAAAAAGCCCTTCCGCGCCAAGCGTACCATAAACTTCATCCGTACTAATATGGTAAAACCGCTTGCCTTCAAAATTACCCTTCCAAGTATCGCGAAAAGCGTTTAATAAATTAACGGTGCCAAATACGTTTGTGCGCACAAAAGATAAGGGGTCAGTAATAGACCTATCCACATGACTTTCCGCTGCTAAATGCAACACATCTGTAAACTTATGCTCTGCAAAAAGTGTGTTCATCGCTTCACCATCAACTATATCTGCCTTTATAAAATGATAATTGTCGGCTTTATCAATATCCTTTAAGTTTTCTAAATTACCGGCATACGTTAAAGCATCTAAATTATAGATTTGGTACTCAGGATAGGAATTGATAAACAAGCGAACTACGTGAGAACCGATAAAACCTGCTCCACCTGTAATTAATATTTTGCGCGACATATAAAAATTTTATACCGCAAAGAAACTAAATAGACTGTTTGCAATATCTTTGAAATAGGATTTATTACATAAACACAGGTTACTATGAAAAAAATACTGCTAATAGTTGCTTTTTGCTTCGCTACGTTAACGCAAGCACAATGGACACACGGTGTGGAATTTGGCGGATCTAATTTTATGGGCTTATCCTTTATTAGTCAATATCAAATTAACCTCAGCAAAACTACGCCCATTTACATAGCTCCTAAACTAGGTGTGGGCCATGCTCTTGTGTGGGATTTTGCCATGATGGTAGAAGGTGGATTTGACGTAGGTTATTGGTTTGATGAAAAGCAAGGACTCGCTTTTACCACCAGCATGAATGTTTTATTTGACTCACCTTTTGCGGGAACTTCTAATAAAAATTTGTTTATTTCAACCAACCGTGGCAGCTATCTATGGTACAGCGGATTAGATTATAAACTAAAGAAAAATAAAGTTATTTATTCCTTTGGTGCAGGGGTTATTTCATTGATTTCTCGCTACCCAAACTTTATTGAAAACGGAGGTATCACTTATAGAGCAGAAGATTTTGTTCCTATGCTTAAAGTGGGCGTTAGCTTTTAAATATTTCTAATTTTCTTTTCCCAGCGCCAAGCGTCTTGCATCGCTTCATCTAATGTTTTATTGGCCTTCCAACCTAGTACCTTATTAGCTTTTTCAGTATCTGCGTAAGCGGCAGTAACATCACCGGGCCTGCGGGCTACTATTTTATAATTCAGGCTTTCGCCCGATACTTTTTCAAAACTTTTTATCACCTCAAGTACAGAACTTCCAGTACCTGTTCCTAAATTGAACACTTCAAAAGAGGTTTCATTTTTGGCTTCTAACAGTCGCTGTATGGCAATTACGTGTGCTTTGGCTAAATCTACCACATGAATATAATCGCGTACGCAAGTGCCATCTTTAGTAGCGTAATCATCACCAAAAACGGAGAGCTGCTCACGCACGCCCGCAGCAGTTTGTGTTACAAAAGGCACCAAGTTTAAAGGAACACCTAAGGGTAATTCACCAATATTGGCAGTAGGATGCGCACCAATCGGATTGAAATAACGGAGTGAAATTACTTTAAAAGCATCTGCAACTACCGATTGCTGTAAAATTTCTTCGCCCACCTGTTTGGTATTGCCATAAGGTGAGTTTGCCGGCACTACCGGTGCGTCTTCGGTAATAGGTAATTTTTCAGCTTGACCGTAAACCGTGCAGCTACTGCTAAAAATAAAGTTTGTGATTTTTACAGCACGCAACTCCTGCAATAAAATTACTAAAGCCGCAATGTTGTTTTCATAATACGCTAAAGGCTTTTGCACTGATTCACCCACCGCTTTATAAGCTGCAAAATGAATTACACCGTGCACATCTGAATGCTTTGCCAGTAAGGCTTTTATTTCATCCCGTTTACGTAAATCTACTTTTTCAAAAATTGGTTTTTTACCAGAAATTGAGGAAATTCCATCTACTACATCTTCACTTGAATTACTCAAATTATCTACTGCTATCACCTCAAAACCGTTGCTTTGTAGCTCTACCACCGTATGCGAGCCAATAAAGCCTAAGCCTCCGGTTACCAAAATTTTCTTCATAACTATGTTTTACACTGATTTACTTGCGCACGTATGCGTCAAAATCCTTGTGTTCTTTTTTGTATAATTCTTCATCAGGCAAACTTTTAAAGTAAGCGTAGGTAATTTTTAAACCTTCTGCTCTATTTACCTTCGGCTCCCAACCCAATAATTTTCTGGCTTTAGTAATATCCGGTCTGCGTTGCGTAGGATCATCCGTTGGTAAGTCTTTATAAACAACCTTTTGATCAGTACCGGTAAGTTTTATAATTTCTTCCGCAAAATCACCAATGGTAATTTCATCGGGGTTACCAATATTTACAGGTTGTGCATAATCACTTAGCAGCAATCTATAAATTCCTTCTACTAAATCATCAACATAACAAAAGGAACGGGTTTGTGAACCATCTCCAAACACGGTTAAATCTTCGCCACGCAAAGCCTGACCGATAAATGCAGGTAATACACGACCATCATTTAAGCGCATTCTTGGTCCGTAGGTATTAAAAATTCTGATAATGCGTGTTTCAACCCCATGATAGGTATGATAGGCCATAGTCATAGCTTCTTGAAAGCGTTTTGCTTCATCATACACACCACGCGGGCCCACAGGATTTACATTGCCCCAGTATTCTTCTGTTTGCGGATGCACGGCAGGGTCACCATAAACCTCTGAAGTGCTGGCTACCAATACCCTAGCACCTTTAGCCTTAGCTAAACCCAAACAATTGTGCGTACCTAAACTACCTACCTTTAATGTTTGAATAGGAATTTTTAAGTAATCAATGGGGCTAGCGGGAGATGCAAAGTGTAAAATGTAGTCTAACGCGCCCGGCACGTGTATAAAATTACTTACATCATGGTTGTAAAACGTAAATTCCTTTTTACCAAAAAGATGCTCAATATTTTTGAGATCACCGGTTATAAGGTTATCCATGGCTACAACTTCGTAACCTTCTTTTATAAATCTATCGCAAAGGTGAGAACCTAAAAATCCGGCTGCACCTGTTATTAATATTCTTGGCATTATGCTGTTGTTTGTAATCCTATGCAATGATATTCAAAACCTAAGCGATCCATTTCCTCTTTATCAAAAATGTTTCTACCATCAAAAATCAAATTATTCTTAAGTTTCGCTTTCATTTCCTTAAAATCAGGCACTTTAAATTCACTCCATTCAGTTACTATTAGCAAAGCATCAGCTCCATTTAAAGCGTCAAATTCAGTTTCTGCATAGGTAATTTTATCTCCAACCATGTGTTTAGCTTCTTTCATAGCCACAGGATCATAAGCAGAAACCGTAGCGCCAGCATCTAATAGTTGGTTAATAATTACCACGGAAGGTGCTTCGCGCATATCATCTGTATTTGGTTTAAAACTTAGGCCCCACATGGCAAAATGCTTACCTTTTAAATCTCCAAATCGCTTTTTTACTTTATTAAAAAGCACGCTTTTTTGGTCTTCGTTTACATCCTCTACTGATTGTAAAATGCGCATTTCATGGCCGTTTTCACGAGCCGTTCTTATCAACGCTTTTACATCTTTAGGAAAACAACTTCCTCCATAACCAATACCCGGGTATATAAATTTGTTCCCAATACGAGGGTCAGAGCCAATTCCGTTGCGTACTTGATTAACATCAGCACCCATAATCTCGCATAAATTAGCAATGTCATTCATAAAACTAATTTTAGTTGCAAGCATAGCGTTTGCTGCATATTTGGTCATTTCTGCAGAAGGAACATCCATAAAAATAACCGGATGGCCATTTAATGTAAACGGTCGGTATAATTTTTCTAACGTTGATTTTGCTTTCTCGCTATTTACGCCAACCACAATTCTATCGGGTTTCATAAAATCATTAACCGCGGCACCTTCTTTTAAAAACTCAGGATTTGAAGCTACATCATACTCAATAGTAGCACCGCGCTTGTTAAGGGCGTTTTGTATTTCCGCATTTACCTTAGCAGCAGTACCCACCGGCACGGTACTTTTTGTAACAATAACTCCGTAGCTGTTCATGTTCTCACCTATTTCTCTGGCCACCATCAATACGTATTGAAGATCAGCGCTACCGTCTTCTCCCGGAGGTGTACCCACGGCAATAAAGGCTACATCGGCATCTTTAATGGCTTCCGCTAAATTGGTGCTAAATTTTAGGCGGCCTTTATTGAAATTCCGGTGCACAAGTTTATCTAAACCAGGCTCATATATGGGGAGAATTCCTTCTTTTAGATTTTCAATTTTTTTCTTGTCAACATCTACGCAAACTACATCTATACCTACTTCGGCCAAGCAAGTACCGGTTACTAAACCTACGTATCCTGTGCCTACCACTGCTATTTTCATTCTTATGAGTTAAAAAATTCTAAAACTGAATTGGTTATATATATTAATTGGTCATCTTCTAGTTCAGTATGCATCGGTAAGGAAAAAACACTATCCACAAGTTTCTCCGTTACCGGGAAATGACCCGGCTTGTATCTATCATCTTGATACGCTTTTTGCATGTGTAAAGCTACGGGGTAATAAATCATGGCAGGAATATTTTTAGCGTTCAAATGCGCTATTAATCCTGCTCTATCACCATTTAGTTGTAATGTATATTGATGAAAAACATGGGTTGAATTTGGCGCCAACACAGGTGTTTTTAATTCTGGCTGATGCGCAAATGCCGTGTTATAAAATTCCGCAGCTTTTAATCTAGCTGCATTGTAAGTATCTAAGTGCGGAAGTTTTTTACGTAAAACTGCTGCCTGCAAGCTATCCAATCTGCTGTTTACACCCACTTCATCATGATAGTATCGAACGGTTTGTCCGTGATTAGCAACCATTCTAATTTTTTTGGCCAAGGCATCATCATTGGTAAAAATTGCACCTCCATCACCAAAACAACCTAAATTTTTACTTGGAAAAAAAGACGTTGCGCCAATATCTCCCATGGTTCCGGCTTTCATCGTTTTTCCATCATTAAAGGTATATTCGGCTCCAATAGCTTGTGCCGTATCTTCAATTACGTAAAGGTTATGCTGCTTGGCAATGGCCAAAACCTCTTCCATGGGAGCACACTGCCCAAAAAGATGCACAGGTACAATTGCTTTAGTTTTGGGCGTAATGGCCGCTTTAATTTGTTCGGTGTCAATTTGAAAAGTATCAGGGTTAACGTCAACCAATACAGGAACTAACTGTAAAAGAGCAATAACTTCAGCCGTGGCCACATAGGTAAATGTGGCGGTAATAATTTCATCTCCCGGCTTTAGGTTTAGCGCCATCATAGCAATTTGAAGCGCGTCTGTACCATTAGCACATGGTATTACATTTTTAACATCTAAATACGTTTCAAGCTCTGTTTGAAAGTGTTTTACTTCCGGCCCATTTATGTATGCAGATGATTCAATAACACTCATTATTGCTTGATCTACATCATGCTTTATATGCTTATATTGGCTATTTAAATCAACCATCTGAATTTCTTTCATTTCTTCGTATTTTATTCAACAAATATAGTAACGCTTGTTTTACCAAAATTTTAAATCCATAGGCTTCCGTGTGCTTTTAGCACTGTTTGTTTTAATAGGTAGTAAAAATCTTCACGCACAGCTCAACTCCATACGCCCCGCTTGGTTGGTAACTGTAAATGTGGCATTTCAAAACTCGTACGGTGAAATTAGTAATCGGTTTGGTTATAATTTAAGTGCCGGAGCTGGCTTTGGATATAAAACTGATAAAAATTGGATATACACTTTTGAAGGCAATTTTATGTTTGGCAGCAAAGTAAAACCCTACAGAAATATTTTAACTGAGCTTATAGGTGAGCAGGAGCGCATTTTTAACCAGGCCGGTAATTATGCTCAATTAAATTTGCTTCAAAGAGGTGTTAATTTTTATGGAAGTGTAGAGAAAATTATTCCGGTAATACAAGTAAATAAAAATTCAGGTCCTATACTAGGAGTTGGCACCGGTTACTTAGCGCATTGGATTAGTTTTAACAATGTTGGTAACGATGCTCCCCAAGTTTTAGATGAATATGAGAAAGGCTATGATCGACTTTCCGGTGGCTTTTCACTTAAAGAATCATTAGGATACTTATACTTATCAAAGCTTGAAGGTATTAATTTTAAGGTGTCTTTTGATTTAATTCAAGCTTTTACTACAAATTACAGAGGCTTTAATTACGATACCGGAAAAGCAGATACCAAAACAAATATTGATACTTTTTATAGTATTAGACTAAATTGGTACCTCCCAATTTACAAAAAAGCGCAAAGTAATTATTATATCGATTAATGAAAATTTTATACAATATAGCTATGTTGGGTTACAATGCTGTAATGCATTTAGCCGTTCCTTTTCATAAAAAAGCAAAACAAAAAGTAAGTGGTTTACAACGGTATTGGAGCAGTTTGGAAAGCGCTATACCACCAACCGCAGATGTTGTTTGGGTGCACGCTGCCTCTTTAGGAGAATTAGAACAAGGATGGCCTATTATAAAAAAAATTAGAAGCGGATACCCGAGTCATCTAATACTATTAACCTTTAGTTCGCCTAGTGGTTTGGAGCATTTTGAAAACGATGGCACCGTAGATGTAGTGCGTTATTTGCCGGTGGATACTGCGCACAATGCAGAGTTATTTGTTTCAACTACCGCTCCTGACTTAGCCTTTTTTATTAAGTATGAAATTTGGCTTAACTATCTCAAAAATTTACAAAAAGCAAAAGTACCCACCATTTTAGCACCCGCAGTTTTTAGAGAAAATCAAATTTATTTTAAAGGGTATGCTAAAAATACATTTTTGCCGGTTTTAAAAAATATCGACCGTATTTTAGTTCAAGATCAAAAAAGCAAAGATTTATTAGAAGAGCATGATTTTCAAAATGTAGAGGTTGCCGGTGATAGCAGATACGACCGCGCCCTTGAAATCTCCAACCAACCTTTTGAAGATAGTGTATTAAATGATTTTTCCTCTGAAAAATTTACCTTAATTGGCGGCAGTACTTGGCAAGAAGATGAAGAAATTTTGCTGGAGTGTTTGAAAGAAAATAGAGACATCCGATTAATATTAGCTCCTCATAAAGTAAATGATGAAAATATTGACCGTATTAGAAAACTGTTTGGAAAAAGCAATTGCGCACTGTATTCTGTACCACCCATAAATTTTAGAAAAACACGTGTTTTAATCATCGACAAAATTGGCATCCTAAGCAAAGCATATCGTTATGGAAGTGCTGCATTTATAGGTGGCGGATTTCAGCACGGTCTTCATAATACTATTGAGGCGGTTGTATATGGTATTCCACTATTTTTTGGTCCTAAGCACCAAAATTTTGTAGAGCCACAAGAAATGTTGGATGCAGGCTTTGCGTTTGAAATAAACAAAAAAGATGGTGTAACAGCGTTATTAAAAAAAATGCAGGCCAACCCCCATTATTATCAGCAGTTATGTGAAAAGGCAGCCAATTTTCCAAAGGGCAAAACGGGAGGTACGGCCAAAATAATGCACCATATTGAGCGATTAGTATATAAGCTGCCCGAAAATTATGAATTTGCGTAAATAAAAAAGCCGACTCATTTCTGAGTCGGCTTTTTTTGTGCCCCGGGCGGGACTTGAACCCGCACGAACATTGCTGCTCACAGGATTTTAAGTCCTGCGTGTCTACCAATTCCACCACCAGGGCGAATGCAAAAAGATAAATTAAAAACCCCTCTTTTTTGGAGGGGCTTTATCCTTGAGCGGGAGACGGGATTCGAACCCGCGACCCCGACCTTGGCAAGGTCGTGCTCTACCAGCTGAGCTACTCTCGCAATTGGGATGGCAAATTTAAATAAAATTTTAAACCAACCAAGAAATTTATGGCGCCCCTAGTTTCTTTTTAATTTCATTTAATTTCATCAGTGCTTCCACCGGTGTTAACGTATTAATATCTAGGTTTTTAATATCATCACGTACATCCTCTAAAATTGGATCATCTAACTTAAAAAAGCTTAATTGTAAATCATCTGCCACGTTTTTGAGGTCTGGTTTAGCTTTTGTTCGGCTTTTTTCTAGCTCAGCTAGCATTTTTTGCGCTCTATTAATCATTAATTGAGGCATGCCGGCCATTTTTGCCACGTGTATTCCAAAACTATGATTACTTCCTCCCGCCTTTAGCTTTCGCATAAAAATAATGCTACCATTAGCTTCTTTTACACTTACGTTGAAGTTTTTAATACGTTCAAACAACACTTCCATTTCATTTAATTCATGGTAATGCGTTGCAAAAAGAGTTTTAGCCTTTGCAGGATGTTGATGTAAATACTCAGCAATAGCCCAAGCAATAGAAATTCCATCATACGTGCTGGTTCCTCTACCTATTTCATCAAGTAAAACCAAGCTGTTTTCAGAAAGGTTGTTTAATATACTTGCTGTTTCACTCATCTCTACCATAAATGTAGATTCTCCTTGGCTAATATTATCGCTCGCCCCCACCCTAACAAATACCTTATCCACCAAACCTAACACTGCACTTTTAGCCGGCACAAAACTGCCAATTTGAGCCATTATAGAAATTAAAGCGGTTTGCCTAAGTAAAGCAGATTTACCACTCATGTTTGGCCCGGTAATCATAAGTATTTGATTAGCATCGCGCGCCAGCGAAATAGAATTGCCAATGTAACGCTCTCCAATGGGTAAAGCTGTTTCAATTACCGGATGACGACCATCTTCTATTTCTAATGCATCAGAATTATCTACTTCGGGTTTTACATAATTTTGTTTGGTAGCCAAAAGTGAAAAACCCGCAATACAGTCTAAATAGGCTACCATACCGGCATTTTGCTGAATAGCCGATATATTTCCCTGTAAATCTAACAGCAGCTGTTGGTAAAGATCACTTTCTAACTTTCCAACCTGATCTTGCGCCTCTAAAATTTTCTGCTCATATTCCTTAAGTTCGGGTGTAATGTACCGCTCCGCATTCACCAACGTTTGCTTGCGCATCCACTCCTCCGGCACTTTGTCTTTATGTGTATTTTTAACCTCCAAGTAGTATCCAAACACATTATTAAAAGCAATTTTTAAACTGCTAATTCCGGTTTTCTCTGTTTCCCGTTGCTGAATTTCAAGTAGTTTTTGCTTACCATTTTTAAGCAGGCCTCGGTAATCATCTAGTTGCGCATCAATACCGGCTTTTATAACTTCTCCCTTGCTTAGTACCGCAGGCGCATCTGCATTTATGTGCGCTTCAATAAGCTTTACCAAAGGTGTTAAATCAGAAACATTTTTAAAATTCTTAAAAAGTGTTGGTTCATTTTCTTCGCAAATCATTTTAAGCTCAATCGCCAAAAAACTACCATTCATAAGTGTTAGTAATTCTTTAGGACCAATTTTATAGGCACTTAATTTAGCAGATAATCGTTCTAAATCATGTATTTCTTTTAGCTTACGCAGTACTTGCTCCGAAAAAATCTCCTCCTTTATAAAATAAGCTACTGAGTTTTGCCGTAGCTCAATTTTAGATTTATCTAACAAAGGCATGGCCAACCAACGCTTTAATAAACGCGCACCCATTGGTGTAGAAGTATGATCTAGGATATGAATTAGCGGAATACCGTTTAACGAATTGGCTTGAAACAACTCAAGATTACGAACGGTAAATCTATCCATCCACATATATTCATCTCTATTAATCCTTTGAATAGCAGTAATATGAGACAAGTCGGTATGCCTAGTATCTTTTAAATAATGCAAAATACTACCTGCGGCAATCACGCCTAATTTTAAATCTTCAACACCAAAACCTTTTAAATTTTTTGTTTGAAAATGATCTTTTAGTTGATCTGAAGCATAGGAGTCTTTAAAAATCCAATCATCTAATTGAAACGTGTACAAGCCCCGTTGAAAGCTTTCAGCAAATTGCTTGGCGTGAGATTTACTAAAGAGCACTTCCGATGGATCAAACGACTGGATGAGCTTATCTACGTACTCTAAATCACCTTCTGCGCACATAAATTCACCGGTAGATAAATCGCAGAATGCAATGCCAACAAAGGTTTTGCCAAAAAATACAGAAGCTAGAAAATTATTCTTAACTGCTGAAAGTACATTATCATGCGTAGTTAAACCGGGAGTTACCAACTCAGTAACTCCACGCTTAACTATGGTTTTCGTCAACTTAGGATCTTCTAACTGATCGCAAATAGCCACCCGTTGGCCAGCTCTAATAAGTTTTGGGAGATAAGTATCTAAAGAATGATGCGGAAAACCGGCAAGCTCAATATGTGATGCAGAACCATTAGCACGCTTGGTTAAAATAATGCCTAATATTTTACTTGCGTGGATGGCATCTTCACCAAAAGTTTCATAAAAATCTCCTACCCTAAATAATAAAAGTGCATCAGGATGTTTCTGCTTTATCTGATTATATTGCCTCATTAAAGGCGTTTCAGTTTTTTTGGTAGCCAAACTTTTGAAAATTTTAATAAACAGCTAAGATAAAGCCGATGGATAGAAAATTAAGAATGAGCGAGCTAAATAGAGTGAGCGTAGAAACATTTAAAAAGCAAGAAAAATTTCCCATTGTTTTGGTGCTTGACAATGTAAGAAGTGCACTTAACGTAGGCTCCGCTTTTAGAACTGCGGATGCATTTAACGTGGAAAAAATTGTGTTAGTAGGAAAAACGCCTACGCCAGATGAAAATAAGGAAATGGGCAAAACTGCACTAGGCGGCACCAACAGTGTGGCATGGATGCATTGCGAGACAATAGATGCTGCACTACAACCGTATGCAGCCAATTACCGCGTTTACGGTATTGAACAAACTGAACAGGCTATTCGCTTAAACGATTGGAAACCTACTAACCTAGAAAAAACAGTTTTAATTTTCGGAAACGAAGTAAGCGGTGTAAGTGATGAAGCTTTATCCTATTGCAAATGTGTGCTGGAAATACCACAATTTGGAACAAAGCACTCCTTAAATATTTCCGTGAGTTTAGGAGTGGTGCTTTGGCACAGAATAACATTTCTTATTTAAATTTAAGAGTGGTAAGTAAAATAAAAAAGCCGTCATGCATTACGCATGACGGCTTTTCTTATTTAATTAAAAACTGAGTGCCTAGTTAGGCATCAAATCAGCTCTTCTGTTTACATCATATCTACCTTCAGCAAGTGGATCAGACTCACCTTCAGAAGCAGTAGTAAATCTACTTTCAGCAATTCCGAAAGTTTGATTTAAAGCTTTTACAACCGATTTTGCTCTACGCATTGCTAAGTTCTTATTATACTCCTCACTACCACGTTTGTCAGCATATCCAACCACTTTTAGGTTTAATGAAGGATTAGCTTTCATAACTTTAGCAATAACCGCAAGTCTTTCATAGTTAGCAGCAGTAATAGTTGCACTGTTAAAAGCAAAGAATACAGAAGGAACGTAAGCATTTCCACCACCACCACTAGCAGTGATTGTTTTACCCTTAAAGTTTACCATTGTTCCTTTAGGTGTATTTGCTTCTTCGTCCATAAAATCTGGAACACCATCACCATCAGTATCAATAGCACGACCTTTAGCATCTACTTGCGCGCCTTTGGCTGTGTACGGGTCTTCGTCCATATAATCAGGAATACCATCTTGATCAATATCCATAGCCTTACCACCACCATCAACAGTAGCACCTTCTGGGGTATTACCTTCTTTATCAAAGTAATTGTTTACACCATCTTGGTCATCATCAGTAGTTAATTTACTAAAGTCTTCTTGCACTTGCTCTACTGTTGCATAAATTTCGTCAAATGGGTTTGTGTAGATAACAGAAATATCTCTATCATCTTCTCCTCCTTTAAAGTTGTAAGTTACACCAACGTAGGCTTGTGCGAATTGGTCATCAAAAGCACCCCCGCTAGACGCATCCAACCAATCTTGACCGAAATAATTCATTCTTAGACCTAAATCTAAGTCAAATGCGTTGGAGAGACGATATTTGTACTCAGCCATTAAGCTTAAATATGGTTGATTAGAACGTCCTGGTGGATTTCTTGGATCACCAGCAATATCAACTGTTCCTGTACGTGCTAATTGAACACCATTTACATCATATAAAAAACTTTCCGAGTTCATCCAGTTAAAACCAGCACCAGCAATAAGGGTACTTCTTCTATCTTGAGTTAAACCTTGTAAAAAAACATTACTCAAGTTAAATAATACGTCAAGTCCTCCATTGATACCATTTCCTTCAAAACCAATAGTTTTATTGGTACCAGAAAAACTATAATAGCTTACAGAACCTCTAAGTCCTACCGATGGAGCAACCCATTTTGTTAAGTGAATACCACCACCTATTTCGATGCCTCCATAGTCATCAAGACCTGGATCTAAATCATCGATAATTCTTTCAAAAGAAGTTAAATCACCAAAGAATATGGTGTTATTTAATTGAATGCCTAAGCCCCAGCTTCTATAATTTTTAGGGTGAGCTTTCGTGTAAACTGCTTGCGCTTGCGCTGCGACCGCGCCAAACACAAGGGCTAACATGAGTGTAACTTTTTTCATAAGTTGTTGTTTTAGTAACTATTTAGGTATTATTTATTCGGCAAATGTAAGAACTTTCTTAGATTTCCACGGCAAAAATATAAATACCGTTGGTCTTACAAAGCATTATCATTACATTCCTACGTTAAATTTTGTTTACGTCAAGGTGATTTTTTTTTCTAGCCTCTTTATAATCATAGGTTTCAATTAGGTTTTTAATGTTTAAATAGTGCTTTTTACTGTGTACAAAATCTACATCGCCTAATTCTAAAAAAATAACATTTTGTTTAGGTCTGGAATTGTAATAACTGTTATACGCATTCTTTAGGCCCACTAAATAATCTTCGGTTATAGTTTTTTCATATTCCCTACCACGCTTTTCTATCAAAGTAAAAAGCACATCGGTTGGCCTGTTTAAGTGAAGTATCAGCTGTGGTTGATTTAGCTTTCCCAAACTCAGCTCATAAAATTGACGGTATAAAATAAATTCCGCCTCACTTAAATTCTGCTTGGCAAAAAGCAAACTTTTAAAAGAAGCATAATCAGAAATTACTTTTGGCTTAAACAAATCTGGTTTAAAGAACTCATTTATTTGTTGATAGCGATCTGCTAAGAAACTCATTTCCGTGGCAAAACCAAATTGCTCCTTGTTCTCATAAAACTTTTCAAGAAATGGATTTTCGGCAAATCTTTCCGACAATAATCGGGCGTTAAATGCTTCCGACAGCATATTGGCCAAGGTTGTTTTACCGGATCCTATGCAGCCTTCAATGGCCAAAAACTCAACCTTCATAAATGGTTACTTCAGAATTATCATCACAAATTTGTAGTAACTCCTGTATGGTTTTATGCATTATTGGGTGCGCAAAATTTTCGATAATCTCGCCTAAAGGCTGAAGGGTAAATTTTCTTAAATGAAGTTTAGGGTGCGGCACCATCAGTGTTTTTGTATTAATCACCTGATTTCCATAAAACAGAATATCTAAGTCTAAGTACCTATCCAAATATATATTCCCATTACGTGAGGTTTCACGAGCAAAATTTTGTTCAATACGCTGCAGTTGTTCCAATAAATCCGTTGGCGGCTTATCCGTTTTTAAAAGTATTGCTTGGTTTAAAAATACATTTTCGCTTTGCATACCCCAGGGTTCAGTTTTATATACACTACTGCGTTGCATTATCTCGCCTAATTTCTGTATTTTTTGGAGCGCAAAATCAAAATTGGCCATTACATCACCCAAATTTCCACCCAATAATATATATACTTCCGTTTCTTTCAAAGATTTAAATACTGTGCTCCAGATTTCTTAATTAATATTGCCAATTCAATCGCAAAACTAATATTGTAAATATACTCTATGAAGACTTTTCTAAAAATGTTATTGGCCTCCATACTTGGCGGTTTAATTTTATTGTTTTTGGCCTTTATTTTTATCGTTTCCATTGCTTCTTTAGCCGAAACCAAAACTGAAATAGCTGAAAATACAGTACTTAAATTTGATTTAAACACAATTATTTACGACCGTGCAGATAACAATCCTTTGGCTGGTTTTGATCCCTTTAGATTTACGCCCGAAGCTGCGCTTGGTTTGAATCAAGTAATTGGCGGATTAAAAGCTGCTGCCGAAGACGATAATATTGCCGGAGTTTATTTAAACGGAGGAATTCCACTTACGGGAGGTGCCACACTAAAAGAAATTCACAAGGCATTGAAAGAATTTAAAGCTTCGGGGAAATTTGTTATTGGTTTCTCTGATGTTTTAACTCAAAAAGGGCTTTATCTATCAACCGCTGCCGATACTTTTTATGTAAACCCCGAGGGTGCTATTGAGTGGAACGGGCTAAATGCTTCCGTAACATATTATAAGGAAGCATTAGCTAAAATCGGGCTACAGCCAGAAGTATTACGTGCTACCAACAATAAATTTAAAAGTGCGGTAGAACCTTATTTACTGCAGGAAATGAGCGAAGCAAACCGCACCCAACTGTCAACTTTACTATTTTCTGTATGGGATACCTATTTAACTGATATTGGTGCCGAGAAAAATATTTCCAAAGAAAAACTGAATGCCCTAGCAGATGACTTTTCTATGGTAAACCCTAAAAACGCAGTTACCGAAGGTTTAATTGGCGCAACCGGATATTATGATGAAGTGTTGGAAAAACTTCGTGTAAAAACCAATGCTGAAAAAATTGATGATATAAATTATGTAAGCCTACAAAAATATAGTGAGGGTAAAAAATTGGGTGGCACTAAAAGCTTAACGTCTAACCGTGTAGCGGTAATTATTGCGCAAGGAGAAATTAGAGACGGAGAGGGTAGCGAGTATATAATTGGTTCCATCCGAATTTCAGAAGCCATTAGAAAAGCACGTTTAGATAAAAAAGTAAAAGCTATTGTATTGCGCATTAATAGCCCTGGTGGAAGTGCTTTAGCATCAGAAGTAATTTGGCGTGAAGTTGATTTAGCACGTCAAGCAAAACCTGTAATTGCTTCTATGGGCGATGTAGCGGCAAGTGGTGGTTATTATATTGCAGCTTATGCAGATACTATTTTAGCACAGCCAAATACCATTACCGGAAGCATTGGAGCCTTTGGTTTATTCTTTACAGGAGAAGAACTTATGCGTGATAAGCTTGGGCTTAACATAGAAACCGTGCCCACCAATAAGTATTCTGATTTAGGAACGTTTGACCGTGCCTTAACTGATGGTGAACGTGCCATGCTTGTAAATCAAGTAGATAGAATTTACGGAACGTTTAAACAGCGTGTGGCAACCGGCCGTAATATGACCATGGAATATGTGGATAGCGTTGGTCAAGGGCGTGTTTGGAGTGGCACGGATGCTTTAAAACTTGGCTTGGTAGATTTACTAGGCGGCCTAGATGATGCCATTGCTATTGCTGCAAACAAAGCGGGTATTGCCGATGAGTATAGCGTAAGTGTTTATCCTGAACTAGAAGATCCTTTTATACAGTTGGTAAAACAGTTTGGCGGCAGCGTGCGTACCAACATATTGGAACAAGAACTTGGCAGCTATGCAAAGTATTTTGAACTGCTTAAAGATGTGAAAAACCGTGAGGGTATGCAAACACGCATGGAATACGATTTGAAAATTGATTAAACTAATTTGAACGTACACGCACATAAACCAGAGCAGGCCAAATTCATGTATTTGATTTTGGCCGCTCTTTTTATTACTGCCTTAGTAAGCTGCAACCTTATTGCCAATAAATTTATTGAGGTTAACCTCGGCTTTAAAGTATTTGTAATTTCTGCGGGTGTGCTGCCCTACCCTATTACTTTTTTAATTACCGACATACTTTCAGAAATTTATGGGCGCAGAAAAACCAATCAAGTGGTTTTTTCCGGTTTTTTCGCATCGCTATTTGTGTTGCTCATTTTATGGTTAGGCGCTACTTTTCCAGCCATTGATGTTAGTCCGGTTAATGATTTACAATATGGTGCCGTTTTTCAAAACAGTGGGCGCATTATTCTTGCATCCATGCTTGCTTATTTAGTTGCACAATTTGTTGACGTACGTATTTATCACTTTTGGAAAAAACAAACTAAAGGAAAACACCTTTGGCTGCGCAATAATTTTTCAACCATTTTTTCTCAATTAATGGATACCATAATGGTTACAGCCGTAATTTTTTATGGTAAAGAAGAGCTTGGGTACATTACTGATTTAGTGTTAGATGGATGGGTTTTTAAAGTACTGTGTGCTTTGGCAGATACACTTATCATCTATTTAATTGTGTTTTTAATTAAAAAGCATTTTAGGCTAAAGCACGATGAAGAGCTTACGATTTAAAAAAATCATTAAGAGCACGTATTTTAAAATTGGTGTCAATATATTGGTACTTGTTTTAGCCGGCTATGTAATTTCACAGCGGCTGTCTAACGAGCAATTTTGGCAATCAATGCGAAATTTACCGCTAAACCAAAACCCCTTTTTAGTAGGAGCCATTGTATTTAGCTGGTTTTTAAACTTATTTTTAGATGTAAAACTTTGGCAAAAAGCGGTGGAAGGTTTTCACAAAAGCAGCTTTATTTCCACTTTGGTAGATAACCTAAAATTTTACGCTTACGCTTTTATTAGCCCCGCCAACAGCGGGGGGTTAATTGCCCGTGTAGGTCGTTATAAACGTAAAAAGGACAAAGCTTTTGCCCTTATTGCAAGCGCTCAACTTGGCACTGCACGTTACATGGCGCGCATTACTATTGGTGGCTCACTTACTGTTTTTTTAATTTGCGCTTTTTATATATCTCTTTTATTATCTGCTCTGGTCGCTCTACTTTTTGCCGTTGGTAGTTTTTTAGTAATCCTAAATTTAGGGAAATTTGTACGCATCAAGCAGTTGCGAAAGTTTACTTGGCTTAAAAAAGTAATACCAAAACCTACCAAAGGCAATAATTTTAAGAGCGCGCTATTCTATTTGGCCTGTCTGCGATTTTCGGTTTTTAACCTACAATTTATGCTATTGCTAATTGTATTTGGCGTGGCCCCATCTATGGAAATGGCTATAAATGTTCCCGCTTTTTTCTTTACCAGCACCTTAATACCGGCTTTACCGGCTTTTGATTTTTTAGTAAAAGGCGCGGTAGGCTTGGCCGCTTTTCGATATTTTGACGATATTCCGGATGTGCTACTTGCCGCTACCACATTGCTTTGGGCCATGAATTGGGCGCTCCCTGCCTTATCAGGAATTTTTGTACGTAGAAAAGTGGTTTGAATTAAAACCTAAAAGCCACCCTATAGCCCGTATGTCCGCGTAAATTGATTACGGCACCGCCTTCAAAAATTAAATATTGGCCTCTTATACCTTGCAACACAGCCGAAATTTCTTTTTGCTTATCTAAATTAATGCTTTTTACTTTGGTAGGGTAACTAGCAATCGGGTAGTTAAAATTATACACCTCGTTATTATCTGATACAAAATTGGTGAAAGCTCCTTGTAGTAATTCCGCTGCTTTTTGTTTTTCAGACACCATATCCAATGTTTCTTCTTCGTTTTTAAGCATTCTTTGCCACACTGTTTTATCTGATAAGTGCGCTTTTAAAGCAACCTCAATTTGTCCGGCTTCAAAGCGATTACTCGTTTCGGCCAACACAATAGCGCTGCTCGCCCCTTGATCCATCCACCGGTGCTGCTTTTGCACCTTGCGCGTTACGCCCACTTTTAAACCTCCGCTATTAGCCAAATACACCACGTGTGGTTGCAGCTGATAGCCTTTTTCAAAAGACAAATCTCTATCGGCAATACCTTCATGCGCACGGCTCAATTCCGGACGAATAATACTCTCACCTGCTTCGGGTTTTGTAAAAAAACAGTTTCTACAAAAACCCATCCGGTACAATTCTTTAAATTGATTGCCACAACTTGCACAATATTTTTCACCTTGAAAGGATATTCCTATTTCTTTACCAATAAATGGGTTTACCTTTACAAAATCATCATCGGCTAACAGCAAATACTTAACAGATGCGCTGGCTATGGTGGTCATTTTGCGTAACGTACACAGTATTTCCATACTAAAAGTGGTATAATTTTATGATGAAATTCGACCTATTGAACTCCTTATTTAACTGGACGATGAAAAAACGTTTTCATCAGATAGAGTTGTTTATGAAGTACCCAGGCGAAGTACAGCAGGAACTTTTATTTGAACTGCTGAACATGGCCAAAAATACGGAATGGGGAAAGAAATATGACTTCCAAAGTATTGAAACTTACAAGGATTTTCAAGAAAGGATACCTTTAAGCTTTTATGAAAATATTGAAAATGATGTAAACCGACTCCGTAAAGGCGCGTCTAACATTACTTGGCCGGGAGAAATAAAATGGTTTGCAAAATCAAGCGGAACCACTTCTAGCAAGAGTAAATTTATACCTATAAGCCAGCAAAGTTTGGAAGATTGCCATTTTAAAGGCGGTAAAGATTTATTAAGCATTTTTTGTAGAAATAATCCTGACACCTCCATTTTTTCAGGAATGACTTTACGCTTAGGCGGAAGTAAATCAATAAATAATAACGATAAGCAATCCTATTACGGAGATCTTTCGGCCATTCTTATTGATAATTTACCTTTTTGGGTAGAGATGAAAAGTACGCCCAATAATAAAATTGCTTTGATGGATGAGTGGGAAGAAAAAATTGAAGCTATTGCCACCGCCACTATAAAAGAGGACGTAAGAAGCATGGCCGGTGTGCCAAGCTGGATGCTGGTTTTAGCCAAGCGTGTGTTAGAAAAAACAGGTAAAAACGATTTACACGAAGTTTGGCCAAATTTAGAATTATACATGCACGGAGGGGTAAATTTTTCGCCATACCGCTCGCAGTTTGAAGCACTTTTACCGGATAAAAAATTTCGTTTTTTAGAAACATATAATGCCTCTGAAGGCTTTTTTGGCATTCAAGATCAATCGGATGACAACGCTCTTTTACTAATGCTGGACTACGGCATTTTCTATGAATTTATTCCTATGGATAAATACGCAGAAACCGACTCACCTACCATCCCCTTGAGCGAAGTGGAGTTAGATAAAAATTACGGAGTGGTAATTAGCAGCAATGCTGGGCTATGGCGCTACATTATTGGTGATACCGTAAAATTTTCCAGCATTGCTCCTTATCGTGTTAAAATTACCGGCCGCACCAAGCATTTTATTAATGCTTTTGGCGAGGAAGTAATTATTGAAAATGCTGAACAAGCGCTAAAATACGCCTGTGAAAAACATGAAGCTATTATTAGCGAATACAGCGCGGCCCCCGTGTTTATGGATAAAGATGGTAAGCAGGGCGCACACCAATGGCTTATAGAATTTGAAAAAGAACCACATAACATCAACGGCTTTTGCGAAGCATTAGATGAAAAGTTGAAAATGGTAAATAGTGATTATGAGGCTAAACGTCATAAAAACATGGCGCTAAACCCTCCTATCATTACCATTGCACGTAAAAATCTTTTTTATGAATGGCTAAGCAATAAAGGAAAATTAGGTGGCCAACATAAGGTACCACGTTTGGCAAACAACCGTCAATATATGGATGAGTTTTTAGCCTTAAACGAATCTCTACTAGCCTCTTAAACATGCGTATAGCTGTTATTCTTTTATATTTCTTCACGCTGGTATCTAGCGTAAGCTTTGAGCTTGAGCACACCATAAAAAGCAAAGAAACACTTATTGCTTTTGCTCCGGATCAGTTTGGAAATATTTTGGCTATTCAAGGCGATAATTTGGTAAAGCTTAACCCTAAAGGAGATAAAATTGCCGCCTACAGCAATCCGAGTTTTGGAACACCTACTTCGCTAACCGCACAAGATGCTTTAAACCCTTTACTTTTTTACCAAGAAACATACACCTTAATAAGTTTAGATAACCGACTAAATGAAAGCTTGATAACCAATTTTTTAGAAGCCGGTTTTTATGATGTAACCTTAGTATGCCAAGGCGATGAAGAGCGCGTTTGGCTATACGATCAGGCACAAGACAAGCTTTTTAACTACAATATTTTACAGAATAAAATAGAGGTTACTACTTTAAACATTACCCAATTAACGGGTATTGAGAATAAACCCACGCAATTACTTAGCACCTTTAATTACACGTATGTAAACATTCCTGAAAAGGGTATTTTACGCTTTACCGCAACGGGTGCTTTTGATAAAGTTATTCCTTTAAAAAACATCACCTACTTTGATGTATCCGGACAGGAATTGTATTTTACCCAAGACAGCACGGCCAATATTCAAAGCTTTAATATGCAAACTTCCCTGTTTTCTGAGCTTTCGCTTTCAGTACCCGAAAACGGGTTTGAATCTTTTAAATTTAGCGCTAAAAAGCTGTATTTAAAGCAAGCAAAAACTATTTTAGCTTACAAGCAAACCACGGCTCGTTAAAGCCGTTTGGTGTACTTTTTAATAGTAGTTTTGCGCAACACCTGTTTCATTTCAGGAAGTATTCGGATTATAAAAAATAGTATATGCACATTGCAGTTTCAGGAAATATTGGCTCCGGTAAAACTACCCTTACCACCCTTTTATCAAAACATTATAAGTGGAACCCTGAGTATGAAGAGGTGGATGGAAATCCTTATTTGGATGATTTTTACAGTGAAATGCAACGTTGGAGTTTTAACCTACAAATCTTTTTCTTGAACTCACGCTTTAGGCAAGTAAAAGAAATTCGCGACAGCGGAGCCGATGTAATTCAAGATAGAACGATATATGAAGATGCGCACATTTTTGCGCCCAACCTTCATGCTATGGGTTTAATGCCCAGCCGTGATTATGAAAATTATCAGTCACTTTTTGGATTAATGGAGAGCTTAGTACAACCACCAGATTTACTGATTTATCTCCGCGCTTCTATTCCCACTTTGGTAGATCAAATTCAGAAACGGGGAAGAGAATATGAAAACAATATTAGACTTGATTATTTAAACAGGCTAAACGAGCGTTATGAAGCTTGGATTAGCGGCTATGATAAAGGTAAACTGTTGATTATAAATGTTGACGAAAATAAATTTGCCAACGACCCCGAGCATTTGGGTAAAATAATTACTAGGATTGACGCGGAGTTGAATGGGCTTTTTTAAATAAACTGTAAAAAAAAGGTGGTACAATTTAATTAAATTGTATCACCTTTTTTTATTTTTACTCATCAACACTCTGAGTATCTATTGCTTTATTCTCCTCTTGTTGTAAAGCAAATAACGCATTGTATGCATTCACAACTCCACCCGAAACACTTAACTCAGAGAATTTAGTTTTCGGTCTTTTCTCTCCCGTTAGTAAGGGTTGACGCACTTTTCGTGGCTTGGTAATTACTTCTGCGGTGCTTATTAACACTTGGGTTAATTCCGCTGCTGTTAATTCAGGATAATAACTCCAAACCAAAGCCGCCACGCCTGTTACCACGGGGCCGCTAAAGCTTGTACCATCAATTACCTTGTACGCATTTCCTGTTTCAGTAGAAACCACCCGTTCACCCGGAGCAAAAATATGCACCTCTTTTTCACCGTAGTTAGAAAAAACAGAAGGTAAATATTTATTACGATCTTTATTATTTGCACCCACTGTTATATAAGCGGGAATAACCTCGCCACTTAAATAATGATTACTTGGAAAACTAGGGTTTTCGTCTAAATCTTTACCATCGTTTCCGGCACTGTGAATGAACAGGACGCCCTTACTTAAAGCGTATTTCATTGCGTCATCTACCATTTGTTTTTGAGGAGAAAAATCTTTCCCAAAACTCATATTTATAATATTAGCACCATTATCAGCAGCGTATCGTATTGCCAATGCCACATCTTTATCGCGCTCATCACCATTAGGCGTAGTACGCAAGGCCATTATTTTTACGCTTTCCGCGATACCATTAATTCCTTCATCATTATTTCGGAGTCCTGCAATTATCCCGGAGATAGGAGTTCCGTGATCAGCTTTAGGACCTTGAACATTTGGATTTCCATATCCTGTATATACAGCGCTTTCAGGATTGTCTTTTATAATCTCTGCACGCGGGTTGTATTTTACATTCAAATGTTTTTTCAGAAATAAATCAGAACGATCGATTTCTTCTTTCAATTCTTCATCAGAAAAGCCGTCATCATAAATTGAATATAAAAAGCGGGCAGCTCTGTTGACATCTTGATCTGTTGATTTGCTCAAAGGCTTCAAATCATCTTTATTCTTTACAATGATACCTGTTTTTTGCTGTAATACGCTTTTACACTTGTTGTAATATGCATTAAATCTATCTAGATTTTCTCTAGTTTTCTTCCGTTTATCAAGCATCTCATCGTAAGCCGCTTTCGCACGTTTGTAATCGTTGTATTCTTGCAGCTCCAACCCTTCCAGAGCAATTGTATCCATCTCTTTAGATTCAAATTGATCCTCGTATTTACCTACAATTCGGGTCATTTCCAGCGTTTCATCCTCAATGTTTTCACCATCGGCATTTCCTAAATAATTCCATCCGTATTTATCATCCACATAGCCATTGTTATCATCATCAATACCATTGTAGGGAATTTCATTTTCATTTATCCAATACCTACCGTCTAAGTCAACATGAGCCGTATCTACTCCACTATCTAGCACCGCTACAATGATTACTTTTTTAGGTTTTTTATTTGCTAAAAGTTCACGGTAGGCCTTATCCACACTTACACCCACCACATTATCCTCTTCATAATCTTTGTTATACCAATTTACCAGTTCGGGGTCAATATCTTCCATAGATTGTGCAGGAAGAGTGGTGTTAAACAGAATAACTCCAAAAAGAAACAGACATTTTGTTTTGTTACGCATTTGCATAAGTGTTAAGGATTAAAATTTTAAAAGTAAATATTTAGTTCGGTAATTAATTTGCCAATAGGTTTAAGCGTTCAACTGAAACAACACCATTCTACTTGGCGCTGCATCATTGTGAAAGGGCGCAACTTGTAAATTAAGAAAATACAACCCAGGCGCTACCGTTGCCGGCACATGTGCAAGTTCTGAAATAGTGTGTTCAACGCGCGCTGCACCACCCAAATTCCAAAAGGCTTTATGCCCGGCCAAAGCACCTGCATCCTGCTCCCTATCTACACTAGGTAAATTAGTTATAAAATGCTTTACACCATTTTCGGCTAAAAAATTTAAAAGCGTAGCTTCAAAATAAGGCGGATTTGTATTGCTAAAATCATGATCAGGCACAAAATAATCTACATTCAAAATGAGCGCTTCCACGTCAAGCGGAATGTCTAAAGCTAAAAAATCATCTTTAGTAATTACTTTATCATCATCCACTTTTCGGCTTTCCATTTTTACCAAACGTGCCATAAAATGAAACTCTGTAAGCACATCGCTTATGCTAACTTGATCTGCTCTAATATGGCCAATACTTTCGGTATGCGTACCATTTCCGTGAGGGTTAAAAAAAATGTTAAAGAAGTTTACAGGCGAGCCTTGTTTCACTTCAGCAATCCAATTATCCTCTTTAAAAGGTTCAATTTTAACGTCAGGTGTTTGCCAAGCTTTGGGTTCCAAGGCTTTTAAACCATAGCGCGAACTAATATCTATACCCTGTTTTAAATCTACCGAATAGGTTTTAGAAAAATGCTTTACTGTAATTTTCATTGGTTAAATATAAAAAAGGGCAGCGGCTATTCCATCACTAAAAAAGCGTTTTTCTTGAGGAATCACAAACATTTCATTTTGCTCTAGAATATTTCCTTTCACCATTTCAGCTTTTGCTTCCGTTTTTAAATACGCATAAAACTCAGAGCCAAACAGTTCTTTCACCACAGCACTATTCACGCCTTCCAACCTGCGTAAGTTGGTCATTACATATTCATTATACTGATCTGCTCGGCTAAGTAATTCCTTTTCTTGTGGAATTTTATTCGCTTGCAATGCTTTTAAATAGGTAAAATTATTTGAAACATTCCATTGCCTGCTTGTGCCATTAAAAGAATGTGCAGAAGGCCCTACGCCCAAGTAATTGGCGCCCATCCAATAACTACTATTATGCTTAGCGCGATGCTTAGCTTTTGCTAAATTAGAAATTTCATAATGCTCAAAACCTGCATCCGTAAAGGTGTGCAACAAGTTAAATTGCTCTTCTGCCTGTTTATCACTTGGGGCGGCAATTTCTCCCTTCTCAATCTTGTGGTGTAGCACTGTTTTTTCTTCTACCGTAAGGCTATAAGCCGAAATATGCGCAACATTTAGTTGCAACGCTTTTTCCATATTCTGCACCCATGCGTTGTTATCAAGATTAGGAATGGCGTAAATTAGATCGATACTCAAATTGGTTAAACCTAAATCTTGAGCCGCTTTTACGGCCATTTCTATTTCCGCTGCTTTATGGCTGCGGTTCATAAAGCGTAAATCTTCATCTCTAAAAGATTGCACGCCAATAGAAAGACGATTAATTCCGGCATCTGCCAATGTTTGCAACTTGTCTTTTGTTAAATCATCAGGATTAGCTTCTAGCGTTATTTCTGCATTGGGCGCCACCTTAAAAGCACGGTAGGTAGTTTTTAACAAATCGTTCAACTCGCTTTCTGATAATAATGAAGGGGTGCCTCCACCAAAATAAATGCTATCGAGCGTTTTTCCTTCAAGATAATGTTGCTGCAAGGCTATTTCTTTTTGAATAGCGCCTACCATTTCTGCTTTACGCGATAGATTAGTGGAAAAATGGAAATCGCAATACACGCAGGCCTTGCTGCAAAAAGGAATGTGTAAATAAAGACCGGCCATTATTTCTTAAGCTGAATACGAAAGGTGCTACCTTTTCCTAACTCAGACTTTGCTACAAATATGCGGCCTCCGTGATATTCTTCAATAATGCGTTGTGCTAAACTCAAACCCAAACCCCAGCCTCTGCTCTTAGTTGTAAATCCCGGCCTAAAAATAGTGCGTTGCATGTTTCCTGAAATACCTTTACCCGTATCTACAACATCAAGTCGTACAAATTTACCTACTGCGTAAAGCGTTACATCTATTCGTCCCTTACCTTCAATGGCATCTATGGCATTGCGGATTAAGTTTTCTACCGTCCATTCAAACAAAGGTTTGTTCAGTTCAAGCATTATCTCCGGCAAGCTTTCTTCTTCAAAATAGGTAACCTCAATTTTACTCGGACTTCTATCTTTTAAATATTCTACTGCCTCTCTGCATACATTATTCAAAGACTGCTTAGTTAGAGAGGGTTTGGAACCAATTTTTGAAAACCTATCCGTTATGGTGTTTAGGCGAGCAATATCTTTCTCCATTTCGGCCACCATCATGGGTTCCGTATGCTTATCACGCAGTAATTCCATCCAACCCATTAAAGAGGTTAAAGGTGTACCTATTTGATGTGCCGTTTCTTTCGCTAATCCATTCCACACTTGGTTTTGCTCCGCTTTGCGCGAGTTACTAAAAGCTATATACGCTATAATTACAAAGAGTGAAATAACTAATAAAAGTATTAATGGATACATCCTTAATTTACTCAGCAATAGGGAGTTTTCGTAATAAATAAAGAAGCAATTATACCCATCGTCCACCAAAATGGGATCATTCGCCAATGCCATTTCATTTATTCGCTTATTCAACCAAACTGAATCATTTACCTTACGCTCATCAATGTTATTATAGGTGGTAATTTTACCAAACTCATCCTCTACTATAATCGGAATGCTTTTGTTAGAACTAATTAGTAGCACCTCACATGTTATATTTTCCGCATCATCGGCACGAAGCATTGAGCGCAAAGCCTCTCCAAACCGTTCCACTTTTTGAATTTCCTCCGCACGCATTACATTCAAAAAAGTCTCGGTGTACCAAAGCGTAGCCGCGCCTATAATGGCTGCCAGCATAAATAGAATAAACTTCCAAAGATTTTTCTTTCCGTAAAAATTCATGTGTAACTTCACGTTAGGCTAACTTAAATACGCGCGTATTATTGCTAGCATTAAACACGAAAAAAATATTTGTTGAAATAACTCAATGTTAAGAAACACTTATAGCTCTTGAGTTAATAGTATGGCTGCATAAATAAATACACCAACACCCCAGTAATAGCTACATAAAGCCAAATTGGAAATGTATAGCGTACAATTTTTCTATGCTTAGCAAACTCACCCGTAAAGCCACGGTAAATAGCAAACATAGCCAATGGCAGCACCGGTACACTTAACAAAATATGTGTAACTAAAATGAAAAAATATAAATATCGAGAAAAACCTTCACCACCAAAAGGAATAGGATCTGCGTTAATTTTACTAATAACATAGCTTACCAAAAAAAGCGCTGATAAGCCAAAAGCTGTAACCATTGCGGTGCGATGCGCAGCTATTTTTTTTAAACGAATAAACCACAAACCCAGCAATAGTAATATGGCGGTAGTACCGTTTATTACCGCATGAAACAGTGGCAAAGTTCCTCGGTCTATTCCTAAATCGCTACTAAAAGTATCAGGAAACATAATTAAAGCTGCTACCGCAATAGGCACTACGGTAGATAGGGTGGCTATTACAATGGTGGCCGCTTTATTTTGCTTGGCTTTTTTACTTAAATCGTTCATCTTTCCAATTGCTCTTTTTTCATCTTTTCCTTCTCCGCGCGGTATTCATTCACCGATTTTTCCTTCTCAAATTCAGCAATAAGCACTTTTATATCGTCTTTTAACTCGTTTACAGCAACGGTTTCTAAACCGTTATACACCCCTTTTAAATTGCCCTGCTCATCAGTACCACTGCGTATGCGATTTTTCCAATCTATTAAAACTAGGTTTTCTGAATGTAAAAAACCTCCATCCGCTAAATCATCTTGCATAGCGCTTAAAAACATTCCACGCGCTGTATTATAGATAGAGTCTTGATCTCCCGTAAGAAAAAACCAACGCCCGGGTATTGCGCCTATTTCCGATTCATAGTTTTTTAGAACCTCTACAGAATCGTAATTAGGGTTTACAGAAAAGGACACAACTTGAAAATTTTCATACCCTTTAAAACGTTCTTGAATTTGCGAAACGTTGTAATTCATAGCCGGACAAATACTTGGGCATGTGGTAAAAAAGAAATTTACCAGCGTAATTTTATTTTTTAAATCCTTATCCGTTAAAAGGGTATCATCTTGGGTAGTAAAACCAAACTTGGGAATTGTGTACGCTACGGTATCATAAGAACCATCTGTTTTACGCACCGTTTCCTTAGGCCCTACGTACTTAAGGGTTACAAAGAAATTCTCTTCTGCACTATATACCAAAAAAAAGTAAACTAAAAAGGGCAGTACTAATAAACCTATTAGCACCGCCCCTTTGGCAATTTTATTACTCTTCATTACTGCGCCAACACGTTCATATAGCCACCTTCAGTAAGTACAATAAAGGCTAAATAAGGAATCAAAATCAAAATGGGCAACGCTATTGTCCAAATAAGATTTGTGCGCTCAAACTTTAAGTGCATAAACTCAGCAACAATATAAAATGCTTTAAAAAGCGTTAGCAAAATAAATATGATGTTCAGGATTGATGTTCCTAATAATTCATGCAACAAAAAAGCTGGCTTAATTATACCCAAGGCAACCTCTACTGCTGTTACAATTAAAAGAATCCAAAATACTTTCCAAATCCACCATGTGCCCGCTGGGCTTTCGTGATGTTCACTGGGTAAGTTAGGGTTATGTGACATATTACTATTCTTTAATTTTAAATTTTATGAATTACACGAGGTAGAAAAAGGTAAATACAAATACCCAAACTAAATCTACAAAGTGCCAATACAAACCTACTTTTTCTATCATTTCATAATGGCCACGCTTATCATAGGTACCCATTACCACATTTATAAAAATGATAATATTTATTAAAACACCAGAAAAAACGTGTGTTCCATGAAAACCAGTTACGAAGAAAAAGAAATCGGCAAATAGTACATTTCCATATTCATTTTCTCTAAGGCCGGCTCCTTGTATTACGGCTGCTTTTTCCGCAAGCTCTAAGGCTTCTTCACGTGGTATTACTATTTTAGTTTTACCCGGATAGCGCAGTGTATATTCTTTATTTGCGGCTAAAGAAGCGCGCATTTCTTCGGTGGTAAAATGATAATGCTCACCGTGCGGTGCCGCAGAACCTTCAATAAGTTGATGCAAGGTTACAATTTCACCGTCCATAGTACTTACGTAAACCACGGTATTGTCTTCCAGTTGCACGGCTCCTTTATCTCCAGAAATAAAATGATACCACTCCCAAGCTTGAGAACCTAAGAACATAAAACCGCCAATAATGGTAAGACCTAACCATAAAATTACGCCTTTACGGTTCATTTTATGTCCTTCATTTACCGCCATTACCATGGTAACGGATGATAAGATAAGGATGAAGGTCATTAAGGCCACAAACAACAATGGGTTGTCGCCATGAATAAATGGAAAGTGTGTAAATACATCTTCAGCAACCGGCCAGGTATCTTCAAACTTGAAGCGGAAAAGCCCTACGGCTGTAAGAAAACCGGTAAACGTTAATGCATCTGATAGGAGGAAAAACCACATCATTAGCTTGCCATAACTGGCGCCAAAAGGTTGTCTTCCACCGCCCCAAACAGGCCCTGTTGTGTGTTTAATAGAAGCTTCTTCAGCCATTGCTTAAATTTTTTGCAAGTTTAACGAATAAATGCCAAAAAGCAGAACAAATAAATCCAAAGCGCATCTAAGAAATGCCAGAATATTGCTGACAAATCCAAACCATAGTGGCTGCCGGATGTATATTTCCCTTTTTGGGCTTGATGAACTGTAACCATTAAAACTATTATTCCTGAAACTATGTGTAACCAGTGTAAACCGGCTATAGCGTAAACCCAGGAAACCGAAGTGCTGATGCCGGCAAAAAACAAACCACTATTTACCATTGCTTTGGCACCAAATAATTGTAAAAAAACAAAAGCAAATCCGCCAAATAAGGCCATCCACAACCAAATGCTAGGGTTAGCACCTGCTTTAACACTACGCTTTGCTAAAATTAAAAAAATACTTGTAAGTAAAATTACACCGGTAGCATAATAAAACTCAATGGGCAATTCAAATTGCAACCATCTATTATCGGGCAATAAAGAAGATCTACTTACTACGTAGCCGCTAGTAAGCCCAGCAAACGTCATGGTGATACTGGCTAAGCCAATCCACAACATGGGTTTACGTACCTTTCTTCTTTCTGCCTCTGTTAACTTTTCCACTATTAATTCTACAGAAATTTATCTACAACATAAATCAATTGCACAACAGGCAAGTACACCACACTAGTAAGCATAAGTTTTTTAGCATCTTTAATTTCATGTGTACGATACAATTTTATTGCTTTGCTTAAAAACCACAAGCCTAATATTAAAATTAATACCGCAGCCACTAAAGATAAATGCAAACTTCCGGTAATACCAAAAAAGGGAAGCAGGGAAACTGGAATAGTAAAAACCGTGTATAATACTATTTGTGTAGCGCTTTTTTTATCGCGCTTGCGGCTTGGTAATAAAACATAACCGGCTTTTTTGTAATCATCATCCACTATCCACGCAATAGCCCAGAAGTGCGCAAACTGCCATAAAAACTGAATGGCAAACAACGTTCCCGGCTCAATATCAAAATCGTTAGTAGCCGCTACCCAACCTAGCAAGGCGGGAATAGCACCCGGCAAGGCACCTACAAAAACAGCCACCGGCCCTACACTTTTTAGTGGCGTATATACCAAAACATATAAAAACAATGCAAAGGCTCCGAAAGCAGCGGTAAGCGGATTAATTATAAACAACATCCACATGCCGGCTGCGGCCATTATGGTAGAGGCCACCATGCCTTCCATTAAACTTAAAACACCCGTAGGTAGTGGTCGGTTTTTAGTCCGATCCATCAATGCATCCTTCTCGCGCTCCAAACATTGATTAAAACCATTGGCAGCACCCACCACTAAATATCCGCCAACGCTTAAATACAAAACCTCTAACCAACTAAATACAGTAACGCCAAGCAAATATCCCGCTATGGCGGAATACACCACACTTAAATTTAAACGTGCTTTGGTAAGCGCAAGTACTCCTTTAAGCTTAGCTTGAATAGAAATTTCTTCCGAAATGATTTCTGTGTTGGAATTATACAAAGTTGCCTATTTCTTTAACGTGGCAAAGGTACATTGAGCAGCTATTTAAGCCAAACAAGAATGATTCTAATCTTAGGTATATTTTAAACACTTATTTTACAATAAACCAAGGATTTAACAAATCTTCCTTATTGTATTTTAATGGAGCATTTGTTTTAGGATCTATAATTTCAAAGCCCGCTTCTTTTACTATGGCATGTCCGGCTGCGGTGTCCCACTCCATGGTAGGCGCAAAGCGTGGATATACATCTGCGGAACCTTCTGCAATCATACATATTTTTAAGCTACTGCCTTTACTAATAATTTCAGCATCAGGATGCTGCATTCTTACACCTTCAAAATATTCTGCTGTTTCGGTTGACATGTGCGACCTTGAACCCACCATTGTAAAAGCGCGTTTCTGCACTTCAGGAAGCTTTACAGCCGATTGTGCTAACGTATCAAAACTTACAAACCGTTCCGTTGGTTTTACTTTTATTCTATACGCTCCAACACCCGGCCCAGCAAAATAAAGCATGTGTTCTACCGGCACATAAATTACACCCAATTGCGGCACATTTTTTTGTATTAACGCAATATTCACGGTAAACTCACCATTCTGCTTTACAAATTCCTTGGTTCCGTCAAGCGGATCTACTATCCAAAGTTGATTCCATTTACTACGCTCATCAAAAGGTAAATGCTTGCCTTCTTCACTAAGTATAGGAATGCCCAAAGGTGCTATCATTTCCACAATTTTATTGTGCGCACGTTTGTCGGCCTCGGTAAGCGGACTATTATCTGCCTTATATTCTACCACCACTTTTTGTTCGTACACTTCTAAAATCTCGGCACCTCCACCAAGAGCCGCGTGTATAGCGCTTAGCAAAAGTTCTTTACTTTCTATATCGCTCATAATATTTTTAATAAGGGTTGAAAATAAAAAATCCCCAATCAAAATGATCGGGGATTTTAGATATAATAAAAACTATAATTATTGAACCTTGGCGTTAATCGGTAAGGTAAAACTCATTCTTACAGGCTTACCACGCTGCTTGGCAGGTTGCACTTTTGGTAATTTTTTTACCACTCTAAGTGCTTCCGCATCTATTGTTTCTTCTACTCCACGTGCAATAACAACGTTAGAAACAGAGCCATCTTTTTCAAAAACGAAGTTTACGTAAACTTTTCCTCCTGATCCCATTTGGCGCGCCATTTCAGGGAATTTAAAGTTGTTGCTAACAAAACGAATAATTTCTCTTTGCAAACAAGCTTTTTTCTCATCATTGGTTACCGCATCCTCACAGCCCGGAAAAACAGGTACGGACTCAACCACAGCAAAGTTTAAAACCTCATCAGAAACTTCTTCTTCTACTTCAATCACTTCCACCTCTTCGGTTTCATCTGTTTCAGTAGATTCCATTTCTAGTTCTTCATCCAGCTCCACATCATCTTCTACTACCTCAATAACTTCGGGTGGTGGCGGGGGTGGCGGGGGCGGGGGCGCTAGTTCACGTTGTGTAATTGGAATTACCTCATCATCAACCGCTACTTCTAATTCCCCTAAATTTGAAATTGATTCATCGTAGCTTTTTCTTTCAATAAGAAAGATTACGAGTAATAATGCTAATACAAAACCGATTTGCCAAAACAAGAAACGTTGGTTCTCTAAGTCGGCTCCGGGATTTTTCTTTGGCTCCATTTAGTGTGTTTTTAAACAGGGGTAAATATACATAAATACAAAGGTGAGGTGCAAAAAATACCGCGTATTAAATTTTTAATGCAATTTAAACGATACAGGTACAGTCATAGTCATGCGAGCTTTTTTTGCTCCTTGACTAGCGGGTTCAAATTCCGGCATACCCTGCACTACACGTAAGGCCTCGTTTACAAGCATCTGGTTTTCTCCACGTACACTTTTTACCTCTTGCACTTTTCCAAATTCATCAATTACAAAAGATATATATACTCTTTCTTCATCACCCATTCTCTTTGGAATTTCTGGATACCTAGCATTTTTATTTACATAGGTAATCATCCAGTTATTTAAACATTGTTTGCGTGCTTCATTGGTGCGCAAACCGGCACATTCTTTTGGCACAGCCACCCAAGATAAATTTCCAATATTGCCAGTAATTACCTCTACGTCATCTAATTCACTAGCCGGACGAATATCTTCTACGGGTTTATCCACTTTAGCTTCCGCTCCTTTATTTTCAGTTGGTTTTTCCTCCGTATCATTTTGCGTTTCAATAAAATCATTTAAAAACTTTTGCGTTTCCGATTTCTTTTCCTCCACCGTAGGCTCAGCTTTGGGCTTTTCGGGTTCAGGGGCAAAAGTTATCGGTATGGCATCAGAGGCATTAATGGTTGCAATAGGAAATTGACAATCAGGTTTTAAAGAATAATAGCCTGATTCTATTTGAATAATGTAAATGGCTGCAAGCAGAGCGAGGGTTAATCCGGTTAAAAAAAAGACCCCTCTTTTACTCTCAAGGTCAAACTTTTTGTTTTTTTTAGCTTCCATGATACTGATTTTTAGATGAATAATGCAATAAACTTTGTTGCATTAAGAAAAAATCATGCCTCAATTCTGCTTTTCATAAAGCGATGCGTAAGCCTCATTAAAACGATGCTTAAAATAGCTCCACAGGTATTTGCTGCAAAGTCATACCAATCTCCTTTGCGGTTGGTTACCAAATAGGCTTGCGCCAATTCTATTAGGCCACCAAACACCACACAAATAATTAAAATTATAACCATTTGCTTACGCGTAAGCACATTTTGAAAACGGTATTTTATAAAAGCTAAGTAAATTAAAAACGCAGAGAAGAAATAAATAAAGCCGTGCAGAATTTTATCATTGAGCGCCACCAAAGCTTTTGGCAGTTCATCGCCAGGCGTAAGGCTTAGGTATATAACCAAAATACCCCAACCAATGGCCGGGGTAAAAGGTATAATTCTATTTTTGAGGCTATGCTCCAATTAGCTCTTTGTAGGCGTCAGCATCTAGCAAGTGACTTAAATCACTGCCTTCAGCAATTTTAATTTTCACCATCCAGCCTTCACCGTAAGGATCAGTATTTACCAACTCTGGAGATTCCTCAATTTTTTCATTGAGTTCTAAGAGCTCTCCTTCCAGGGGCATATACAAATCAGAAACGGTTTTTACCGCTTCAATAGAGCCAAAAACTTCTTCTGCTTCTAAGGTTTCACCAACGGTGTCAACCTCTATAAACACAATGTCTCCCAACTCACCTTGTGCAAAATCAGTAACCCCTACGGTTGCAATGTCGCCTTCAATTTTAATCCACTCGTGATCTTTGGTATATTTTAATTCTGCCGGATACTTCATATGCTTAAATTTTGGGCAAATTTAATTTTATTATTCAAACTGCCTAAGCTCCTAAGTTTAATCTTACACTAATTCCAAACAAATGTGTAGAAATTGGATAGGCATTGGAGGTTTTAAAGGTGCTAAGGTTTAAATCATAAAACAATTTGGTGTTTACCCTTTTGCTCATTTGATAATCAGCCGAAAACTTACCGTTAATTACCCGCTGACCGGCAGTAGGCGTTTCCGTATTTTCATTAATTCTTCTTATCACTGTTACATTATCGCGAATACCTAAATCTAATTTTAACTCTAAATTAGAAACCGGATTTGTACGCTGCTTACCCAAACGGACAAAGCGCAAACGCACATCTTTAATAATATATCCGGTACCAATTACCCACTCAAAACCTTTAGTTTCTGTTACCTGAGCATTTGCCAAACTTAGTGTTACGTTTCTATCTTTCTTGTATTCCAAACGAATGGTCATACTGTTTTTCAGCTTTACATTGAAGCCGATGAAAGGCGCAAATTGTTCTGAAATAACTATGGCACCAATTAACTTTTCCGGCAACAAGTTTCCTGCATTATCTAACGGTGCGCGCTCCGGCCTATCTTGTTTTTGTTGCTCTCGTAATAGGTTAGTGGTAATATTGCTTACAGTGTATGTACTTCGGTAATTATGGGTTAATACAACGCTTGAAAACAATTTCTTTACCGCCTTTAATTTTGAAAGACCATCATACGTAATGTTCCAGTTTGGTAAAGGAATATTGCGTTTGTAATCTAAATTATAGCCCTCAATATTTTGACCGGTATAAGCGGCTAAAAACGCTGGTATCATTACACTTTGCGAGTTTAAGCCAAAAAATCGGTAGGCGGCTGAATCACCTTCTCCAACCACTTCTCTCGAGTATGCTACTTGCGTAGAAGTATCAGCATAAATTTGGCTTAAAGCCGATGAAACTGCAAATCGATTGCCTAAAAATTCATCATACGCTCTTGATGAATATGGCCTAAGATCATTAACAGGGCCATCAAAAGCGGTACGAATACTCAAGTAACTCATGCTAAATGTTTCGGTAGCAAATGGGTTTTGCGACACAAAATCGCCCACACCATTATTGGCCAACGTATCAAACCTATAAAATTCCTGTTGATTTGAGGTGGTGTTTAAATTTGCTGTAAGTGTAATGCGCAAGCTACTTAGCGGCTCTACAGAAGCCCTTGCGGTAATAGATTCGGTAAGGGTTTTTGTGTATTGCGTAGGCAATAATGCCGATTTAGTAAGCCATCCATTTTCCACCGCCATACTTCTGATATCACGCTGGTCTCCAAACACAAAGCCAGGCCCCGGTGCAAAAGTGCGGCTGTTATCCATACCCACTACATTAGGCGTTGGTATAAAACCCGGTAAAATTGTTCCCTCTCCTTTGCTGTAGTTAACAGAACCGTTTTTTACCATCATTAACGTACGTGCAGCACCGGCCAAAATTTTATCAAAAGCAGTTTCTTCCTCTTCCTCCTCCTCTTCCCCTTTATCATCACCCGGAGATATATCTCTACCCGGCCCGCGTGCGTTTCTTCTATCTCTAGTTTCCGGTCTTTGTTTTCGGTTGCCCTGATTTACCTTTTTCAAATAAGGAACTTTATTATAAAGCCCCATAAAATTGAAGTTGTTGTTCAATTGTATTTGTCGGTTGTTCTGAATAGTGTTCCCAAAGTTTTTACTTTTCGGGTCGTTCGGGTCTTCATCTAACGCAAGTAATGAGTTTGTGTTCCAATCATAATCAGCTTGGTAGCGTGCTTGCACCGTTATAAAATCTAAAAACGGAAGTTTATTTATGGGTACCTGCCAGTTTATGTTAGTGGTTTGGTGATAATTGGTTGGCCGCCCCAAATTCTGAATATTTCTCCAAATTTCAGCGTTTCGTTCCTCTTTGGTAAATACGCGGCCTGTATCAGAAAGCTCGTCTATACGTGCCATCATACGGGCGTTAAAATCTAAGGTAAGTGATTTTGTTAAATCATATAACAACGTATATTGCCTATTAAAATTAAAATTACGGTTGTAGGTTTCCGGTAATTCTAAGTCAAAATTTGCGGTATTACGCATTTCCATTACCGTAAGCGATCTATTTAAAGTACCAATTACCGTAATGTTTTTAGGCAAATAATAAAAATTAAAATCTTTAATTAACTTTAAATATTGGTTGTTTAAAAAGCCTACATTTTTAAAAGGCTCCACCGGCTTTGGTCTGGTTTGCCAGCTGTAATTTAAACTTCCTGTGTGGTCCACTCTATCGTTTCTTACCGTGCTTATATTACTGCGATACAATTGGTTAAAGGAATAACTTACGCTAAAATTTTCTATATCCCAAGGCATGGCTGCTTTTGGTTGCTCACCCGGTTTGGTAACTCTATCCTTACGCACATTGGTAAAGTTTAGCGCTTTACGCGAAGTGTAATCCTGCACGTTTCTTTTAAGTTCTTCTTTATCAGCTTCGTCCTCAATATTCTCCAACGATTTATCAAACTCAATATCCGGATCTAACGGGTTAAAACGAGGCGTACGCCATTCTTCACCACGGCTAAAAAACATTGGTATGCGCAAACCGTAGTCCTGCGGAAAAAACTTATCTAAATTCACGCTGGTTTGTAAATCGTAAGCATATACCTGCTCCTGCTGGCGCTCCGTTACACTTTGATCTAAACTACCAAAACCCACGGTGCTCATTCGTCCGCTTAAACTCACGTTAGCAAAATCAGCTAATTGCGCTGCTACTCTGGCATTTGCTGCATAGCCACCATCTTGGTCAAATTCGGTAAGCCTAAGTTCATTTACCCAAATTTCAGCATTTACAGGGCGTCCCGGGTCGGGGCTGTTTGCATTTTGCTTGCGCGGATTTCTTACACCTATTAATATGGTGCGCACGTTACTTAAATTAGGAGAACCTACCACCGAAATTTTGGCTCTACCTTTTTGTGCCGTATAGCGTTCAGAAGTTGAAGTACCGCTTCCTCTATATACCGAGTTTCGTTCTAGCTTTACTTCCTTTAATTGCTCTAAGGTTAAATCAATACTATTTTCTGCCGGCCAAATTGCACTTGGTTCGCTTTCCTCCCACTGCGTGGTTTTTAAGGGTAATTCGTACTCGTAGTAGTTTAAATTATAATCACTACCCATGCGCAGGAATACACTTACCTCATCATCTTGCAGCGCTAAATTGCTGGCACGTGCATCGGTTAAGAAATCTTCTGCATGTACAAACATTTTTAGTTCTTTATACAAGCGCATATCAAAATCTAAATTTCTAAAAACAGCGCGTGCATCTCCATCTTCTAAATTAGTAACCCTTAAAGAAAGTGCTTGCTCATTTTGCTGACGGTTGGCGGTGGCGGCAAACAGCACTTCACGCTGAATACCTGGAGGTAATTTATACGGAATAGGTTCTCTATTTCCGTTTTGCTCAATGTTTACCGCATTTACTTCAAACAGTGTATTATCATCTTCCTCAATGTTTAAACCATCGCTAGTTTCGCCAAGGTCAAATTGATAACGTCTCCACTCTCCTCTAATAAACTCTAAGGTGGCAAACCTTAAAATAATAGGCACTTCTACACCTTTAATAAAAGAACGGATAAAGCGAATGGATCTAAAATCATTAATAGGCCCCACTTTATCATCAGGATTAAAAATTGGAATTTTAAATTGAATCCAACGGGCATTAATTTCCTTATCGTTGGGTAGGGTTTCACTTTTAGTTTCTAAAATGTCCGTTATGTAATTTGTACCAATATCCTCTACTTGTAAATCACGTGCATCTAAAGAAATTCTATACTGATAGTAACTTTCAGTTTTACTAAGGGTTTGGTCGCGGTTTACATCTTCAATATCTGGGTTGTTGGTAGCAAAGGCGGTAACACCGTCTATTTGATTCGGAATACTGTTCCCTTCCGGATTGTTCCAGTTCTTATAACGTTGCGCAATATCAGCATTAGCCTGATCTAAATCAGTGCCTCGGTAATATTGAAAGTTGTCAGCAGCAGGATCTGAAGCAGCTCTTTGATACGCAGGCGAACCAATACCTACCGCATTTTCTAAGCGCTGTAAATACGTTTGTCCTCCACCTTGATTGTACGTTGCTTCTTCTGCATCATTCAACATATCGTATCCAATATCTTGAATATTACGGGTGGTTGCATCATTATCAAAAGCAATAACCGGAGGGCGTACCTTGCCTACATAACCCCATGGAGTTTCATTTAGCTCTTGAACCGAACCGTTGGTTGGGCGTGCATTTTCAATGGCTTGTTGTCCATCTTTTAAAATATCTTCACTAACGCTACCCAAGTTAAAGTAAAGAAACCCACCTGCGCCTCTATTTACAACATCACCATTATCATCTGCACGTTCATTTAGGTTGGGGTCTAACATCCAAAACTGAATAAACTCGATATTTTGCTCTTCAAAATTGGTGCTGGATAAATCAGTCATAATACCACCCCAACGAGAAGAGGGTGCATTTAATTCTCCTGTTTGAGCAACACCCGCAGAAAATGCAGTTGGCTCAACATCATAATTATACGGGCCTCTTTCATCTGGATAAAAAGCCATATCCAACGTTGCAATGTTTGGCGCTTGAGCGTTGGAACGGTCTAAATTTTCAAAAACCTCTTCTATTAACACCTGTCGCGTATAATTTTCCGATTGCAGCTCCGGCTCATCTCGAATATTATCCGGTGTGCGCGCTTCCGCTGCATGAAAAAGTGGATCAATACTGTACCAAGCCAACTTACCACGGTTGTAACCGGATGTACGATCGCTATTGCTAGCTTCTGGAAAAAGGTTGGGCTGACCACCCGGAACGCTAGCTAACACCCAACGTGCAGGGTTTTTTATATCAATGGTAGTTTGGCTACTTTCAAAATCATCTAAATAGGTAGTTTCTTCTCCATTAATTTCTATACCGCTGGGTGAACCCGGAATTAAGCGTGCTGCTTCTCCGGAAACGGTTAGGTTAGATTTTGCTTTGGTATCTATAAACGGAATTTTATCTACCAATCTGGTTAAATACGGAGCATCATCAGAATAATTACCATTTACACCTAAAATAGTATTGGCAATAGGCTCTTCGCCTATATTCACTTTTTGCGTAAGTGGCCTTTCCGTTAGCCTTACCATAGTTCCACCCAAGTTTAAATGGTCGTTTACACGATAGTCAGCATTTAAGCCTGTAAAAAGTCTGGTTTGCGTATTAAAGAGGGCATTATTCTCAAAATCAACTTTTATAGGTGTGCCAGATTCTAATAACCCTTCGTTTAAAATTTGGATGGAACCGGCATTGTAATCTACACGATAATCTTGCCCTTCTACAAGCGTAGCGCCACCGGCAGTAACCGTTACCGAACCTTGCGGAATATTGAATGCGTTTAATTGAATTCTACTGCCCGATGCAGATTTGAACTGCCCACGCATTAAATATTTATTTTTACGTGTTTCGTTTTGTGCTTTAAAGCGAGTACTGTCATACAACTCTTGATACACATATTCATCTTGTGCATCTATGGGTAACTTACCTTCTAAGTTGCTCCCAAAAGGCTCCAAAACCGGAAATATAATTCGTCCGTTTTGCGGATTAATAGTTACACCCGGCACAAAATCAAAAAAGCCATCCGGCTGCGCATCGTTATTTACGTTAAGCCTATCTAATTCTGTTACCCGTATTAAAAGTTGGTCATTATCTCGGTTATCTTTTAAAATTCCATCAGGATAAAAAGGAATGGGCGCACCCGTTTCATCATTTTGGTATAGCACTTCTAACTGAAAATCCTCACGGTTTACCTGATATGCATTTAGTGAGTAGATGTTTTTCATCATCAAATCCCACATAGGCACACGCACATTTAAAATGGTGCTTTTAAGCATTTTTAACACCAAGTTTTGCGGGGGCGTAACACCATCATTACTAAACTCACCCACTTGATAGGTTTTTCCTCCGGCTGTAAATTGAAAAGCCACGGCCAACACTTCGTCTTGATTAAGAGAAGTACTTAAAGAAACGTAACCCAATTGAGGGTTATAGGTATATTCAGACGGACGCAGTAAACGTGCATTAGCCAATTCTTGATACTCGGTTGCTTCTTCAAAACCCGCTTGATTTAGCACATTATTTACCTGCCCAATATCACGTACACCGGCATATTTTTGCTCCAAAGCGTCAGGCGCAAGGGCATTATTTTCGTTATCCGGAAAACCTTGATCTCTAAAAAATCTTGTAAAAATAGCCGGCCCTGGTCGGTTTTTAACGGTGCTTCGGTAAGCATTCTCCGTGTCGCGTTCTCCTAAATCCATAAAGGCAACAAGGTTACGCGTGTTTTCTGTTTCTTGGCGCGTGTTGGTTACCCACACTTCTACTTTGGTAATTTGCACCGGAGAAGTAATTAAAGGCATATCCTCTAAAAACGTTTCGTAATTATCTCTAAAGTAATGTGATAAGAAAAAGTGACGATTGGCTTCATATTGATCACCCCAAATTTCAAAGTCGGTAGTAGTAGCACCACCTTGAATATTTACAGAACTAGCCTGACTTTGCTGCTCAGACAAAACACCGGTAAGGGTAAGTTTACCAAATTGAAACTGCCCTTTTACACCAAACAAACTTTGCGCGCCAGATATTAAACTACTATTAAGCGGAAGGCTAACATTACCAACTTCTACTTTTTTTACAATATCATCCTCATCGCCCGTAAATTCCACCTTCATTTGGTTTTCAAAACTGAAGGTAGCTTCGGTATCATAATTAGTGGTAACCTTTAGTTTAGTACCAATATTACCAGTAACGTTCATTTGAATACGCTGCTGAAAATCGGGGCTAAAAACCGTTCTATTCCTTTCGGGGATTATAGGATTGTCTATGGATTGTAATCTTCCGCCAAAGCGTAACTCGGCATACCCTTGTGGGCGAATATCAATGGTATTGCTACCAAAAATTTTCTCAAAAAGTTGACTATTAACCTGTATTTGTGGTATTAAGGAACTTCCGGGCTCCCTACCTTCTGCGGCAGCAGCTTCATCACTCAATGTTTTTGTGCGCCAATATTCATCCGCTTGCTTGCGCTCTACATAAGTTTTATACTCTTCAGGCGTCATAAACATGGGAGGCTTGGCATTTAAATTACCAATTTTTTGCGTTACCACGTATTGATCCGTAACCGGATCATACTCTACCTCTTCTTTATAATTATCAGGGTCTTTTAGGTATAAGCCTCCACTTTCTTTATCAAATGGATAAATAAGCGAATCTTTATCACCGGTATCTAACACAGCCAAGCGTGCATCCGCTTCAGTTAAGCGCACTCTTACGGGGCGTGTTCTGGTAAAACCGGATAAGGATAAAATACCAAGTGCGAAGGCCAAAAAGCCAAATATGCGTAGGTGCTTTAACTTCATCTACAACTTTTTGAGTGCGGCTTTTATTAATGTTTCTACGGCCATGGTGTTATCATCTTTAAGCAGATTTAAAATCACCTTTTCTGTTTGGCGCGGCTGATAACCCAGCACTTCTAATGCGGCAATAGCTTCATTTGCGTTAGCATTGGGCCCGCCAATAGAGCTGTTAGAAACGGCTATACCGCTTACTTTATCTTTTAAATCTATAATAATACGTTGGGCTGTTTTTGCACCAATACCTTTTACTGATTGCAAGAGTTTTACATTTTCACTGGCAATAGCGTTGGTTAGCTCATCGCTAGATAAGCTGCTTAAAATTACGCGGGCAGTATTTCCACCCACTCCAGAAACAGAAATTAAAAGTGCAAATAAGGCGCGTTCGTCTTTTTGAAAAAAGCCGAACAAAGTTTGACTATCCTCCTTATATATGGGAAGAATAAAAAGACTAAGCTGTTTTTTACTGGCAATTGCCGTGTAGGTTTGCAAGCTTATACTTACTAAATAACCCACCCCATTACATTCAATAATGGCTTGAGTGGGATTTACCTCTTGTAGTGTACCGTTTAGGTGATGAATCATTAAGCGTTAGGGCCTAGGGTTTGTATGCTAAATTCGCCATGCAGACAAAAGAACGGCAAAAATAGAACTTTCATATACGTATATAAAAAAAAGCCCAAGTATTTCACTTGGGCTTTTTCATTCAATATCGTTTTCGGCTATCTAACCACCAATTTTTTAGTAGCAATGGTTACATTATCCTGCTTTAAAGCATAAAAGTAAATACCGCGTGCTACGTTAGAAAGATCTAACTCAAAACTACTTTGACCTTCTAGTTTTTTAGAAAACACTCGGTTACCTAGCATATCTATGAGTTCAAATTGGGCATTAGAACTTTTTACGTTCTTCAATTCTACTTTTAAATAATCTTTAGCAGGATTTGGAAACACATTAACAGAAGGTAGGGATTTTTCATTTAAACCTATATTAGGTATTACAGAATATTTAATTATAAACGACACGCTATCTGCAGGATTATTTTGATCAAAAAACACGTATCGTATAGGTCCCCTTACAGCTATTCCATCTCCATCAGGGTAAATGTGCGCACTAAAATCTGTAACGGTAGCACCTGCCGCAAGCGATAGCGCAAAAGGAGACTGTGAAACCGAAGTTACATAACAACCTCCTGCCCAACAAATAGCATTACTATCGGTAAGCGAATTATAATTCTTGTCAATACGCTTGACAATTACATCAATTGACTTTGTACTATTGTTTTTCAAATGCGCATAACCAACTAATTCAGCATTTTTCTTAGAATCTCCCACTACCAAAGTATCTTGGAAGGTAACAGATAAAGATTGGCCGCTAGTGTACAGCACAAAACTCATTAATAAAAAAGTTAGAATATAAAGTTTTTTCATGTTAAGTGTGTTTTCAATAATCCCCAAAAATAATAAACGATAAGCTACTTTACAAATTCTATTTTAATCAAGTTGTTATCTATTAAGTTAAATTTTACTAGGCGTGCATAGTTTAATATTTTAAAAAGAGCATTGCTTAATAGAAAGTTAGTGTTAATTTAGACCCCAATTTAAAATTTTAATACAATGAAAAAACTTTTATTCTCAGCAGCTTTAGGTCTTTCTAGTGTTAGCGCTTTCGCGCAATTACCAGTGAGCACTTCAGTTGAAAATAAAAACGTAGTTCTTGAAGAATTCACGGGTATCTATTGCACGTTTTGCCCTGATGGACATTTGCGTGCTGCTAATTTGAAAGCAGCTAATCCTGGAGACGTTGTTTTAATTAACGTGCATACTGGAGGCTTTGCTAATCCTGGCCCTGGAGACCCTGATTACAGAACACCATTTGGCGCTGCTTTAGAAGGACAGTCTAATTTAACCGGCTATCCTGCTGGAACAATTAATAGGCGAGTTTTTGCTGGAAATTCACAGAACCCTACCGGTGGAACAGCCCAAAGTAGAGGTTCTTGGGCTACTACCGGAGCTACCGTTTTAGCAGAACAATCCTATGTTAATGTAGCCTTAGAGGCGGATGTAAATTTGAGGACGAATGTAATGACCATAGATGTAGAAATGTACTTTACTGGCACTGCTCCAGCTCAATTTAATTTAAACGTAGCTCTATTGCAAGATAACATTGCCGGCCCTCAAACTGGTGCTGCTGCTAATCCTTCTCAAGTTTTGCCTGACGGACGCTACAATCACCAGCATATGTTACGTAATTTTTTTACAGGCCAATGGGGTGAGGTTATTGTCACTACTGGCGCTGGAACTACTATTACAAAACAGTATATATATAATGTACCCGCTAATATTAATGGTATTCCAGTAAATATTGCTGATTTAGAAGTGGCAGCTTTTATTGTAGAAGGACAACAAAATGTGGTTACAGGAGCTAATGGCCCAGTAACTTACACAGTACCTGCTGGCCTTACGCTGGTTGATTGTGGTGTGAGTGATAAATCCATTTTACCTACAAGCTTATGCGACAATAAATTTACTCCACAAGTAGAGCTTATAAACAATTCTACCACAGCTGTAGATAGTGCAGAAGTAACCTATAAACTTAATGGTCAAGCTGCGGTTTCAAAATGGTTTACCGGAAACTTAGCCGCAAATGGTAAAACAACCGTTACTTTTCCACAAGCTACCCTAGTTGCCGGAAATAATGAAGTTGAATACAATGTATCTTTCAACAATGTTGGCAAGCTAGCGGATATTACCACAGCAAATAATTCTTTAAATATTGAAACTATATCGGTATTGCCAGCAACCGTAAATCCAGTATTTGACGGTGAAGGTTTTGAAAACTTAGCCAATGGTCAACCTATAACAAAGGGAATTTCTAAAGATCAAACTGGTCGTCTTTTCGCTGTTACTAAGGCTATTGCTAATCTTCCTAACCCCATTGGAGGATGGGGTAGCTCAGAAACTGCCTTAAGATTTGATTTTGCCGGCATGCCTGCTGGACCTGTGGTATCTTATGTTACTGAAAAATTTGACTTTAGCGCTGCAACCGCTGCAGAAATTGAATTTGATTATGCCTACGCTTTACGTGGAAGCACGTTAGGGGATGAGTTTGCCGTATATTACTCTATCGACTGTGGAGCAAATTGGGTACAAGTTTGGATGAAAGGAAGCGCAGATTTAGCTACTGCTCCAGCAACAGCTGCTAATACTCGTTTTTATCCTCAGTAATCAACGGATTGGACTTTCGCGGAGATTTTAATTCCTGCGCTGAACGGTGAGTCTGAAGTTATTTTCAAACTTGAAGGTACTTCTGGTGGTGGAAACGCATTATATTTTGACAACTTTAACAAGTCAGGCAAAGCTATTATTTCTCTTGATGAATCTTCTGCGCTATCTTCCTTGAGTCTATTCCCAAATCCTGCTAATGATGTAGTAAACGTTAGTATTGAGAATAAAGATGTGAAAAATGTTGAAGTTGAAATCTTTAGCGTTGTAGGTAAAAAAGTGTTTGTTCAGTCTTTTGATAGTACACAAGAAAACTTAACAATTAGCACTAAGTCTTTTGACAGTGGTGTTTATTTAATCAACGTTAAAGCAAACAATGAAGTGAAAACAGAGCGCATTACAGTTAGTCACTAATTATTAGTGGCATACTTATAGCAACTAGTTTTTTTAGAAGCCACGCTTGTCGTGGCTTCTTTCTTTAACATAATTTCAATACTTTCACACCCATGAAAAAAATAGTAGCATTTATCGTTTTAGGCTTCATTTGTATGTCTAGTAGCAACAATGAAGGTTTGCCCGATATTAAAATTAAAGATTTAAGCGGAAATCTCATCAGCGCAAGCACTTTGACTAATGATGGTAAACCCATGGTAGTGAGTTTTTGGGCAACCTGGTGTAAACCTTGTGTACGCGAGCTAAACGCTATTAACGATCAAATTGTAGATTGGGAGGAAGAAACCGGAGTGAAAATTGTGGCTATCTCCATTGATGATAGTCGCCAAAGTGCACGGGTACGCCCATTTGTGGCTAGCCAAGGTTGGGAATATGATATTTACTTAGATGAAAACAGCGAGTTGCGTAGAGCTTTAAATGTAAATAACATACCACATACTTTTCTCTTAGATGGTGCCGGAAACATAGTATGGCAGCATAATGGTTATTTCCCAGGAGACGAAGATCATCTTTATGAACTAGTTCAAAAACTAGCCAAAGGAGAGTCTATTGAAGAAGAAAAATAAAACAGCTAAAAACCCGATATTCCTGTCGGGTTTTTTTGTTTTTCCATCCTTTTAATCAAAAAAAAGCATCAAGCGATTTGCGCATGAAAAAACTGTTACTTCTTGTGTTTATTATTAGCAATAGCACTTTTCTGTTCGCTCAAAATTATGGTCGTATTAGCGGTAATTTTCAAAGCGATTTTCAATATTATTTGAGAGACACACTTATTGATCCTACCGGAGCAGCTTATCCTGACGAACGTTTATTGGGAACTGGCTTTTTAAACCTTACCTACCAGCGTGATAATTTTATTGCTGGTGTGCGCTACGAAAACTATCAGAATAATAGAATTGGCCTACCACCTGATTATAAAGGTGAAGGTATAACCTACCGATACGCAAGGTTTATTAAAGATAAATTTGACATTACTGCGGGAAACTTTTACGAGCAATTTGGCAGCGGTTTGGTATTGCGTGCTTATGAAGAACGCGGATTAGGTTTAGATAATAACTTGGATGGCTTGCGAATGATTTTTACGCCCATAGAGGGCTTAACGTTTAAGGGCATTATAGGAAGACAACGTAACTTCTTTGAGAAAAGTAATACCATTGTTCGTGGTTTTGATGGTGAGTGGAGTTTGAGAAATAGCTTGAAATGGGAAAGTTCAACTAACGTAATTTTAGGAGCTAGCTTTACTAGTAAATTTCAAGATTTTAGCAGCCCCTTATATTATTATCCACAAAATGTAGGTGCAGCAGCCTTTCGCGCAAGCGTAATTACCGATAAAATAAACGTAAGCGGAGAATATGCTTTTAAAGGCAGTGACCCAAGCACCGATAACGAAATTATTTACAAACCTGGCCATGCACTTTATATAAGCAGTTCTTATACTGAAGGTAGTTTTGGCCTTACTGGCGAATTAAAATATTACGACAATTTTTCTTTTAGATCAGAGCCGAACACTCAACCGCAGCAATTACTAATAGGATATTTACCTTCAGCCACTACCTTACATACTTATGCGCTGCCAGCATTGTACTCTTACAACACCGCATTAACAGGAGAGCAAGGTTATCAGGTAGGAGCCTCTTATATTTTTAAGCGCGGCACACCCCTTGGAGGAAAATATGGTTTAAAGGTTGAAGCAAGTTTTGCGCAAAGCTTTAGCTTAGATAAAGAATATGAATACAGGACAACACAAGTAGATACTCTTGGAAATATTTTAGATAGTACGGTAAGCGGTACAGATGGCTATACTACTAGATTAGGAATGGGACCAATCCGATACTTTCAAGATTTTCATATACAATTAAAGAAGAAAATTAACAAAAGCGTAAGCGTTACCGGAACCTATTACAACTTTTTCTTTAACAGTGATGCTATCCGTAAAGGAACCGCTGGTGTAGCTGACTACCAGCTATATCCAAACAATGATAATCCACGCGGCCTTGAGCCAAATGCTTTTGAGGTAAATGCTGTGGTGCTTGATATACTTTGGAAAATTAAATCAAGCCACTCGTTGCGTACAGAAATCCAAGGCCTTTTTACTGATGGTCAAGATGACCGTTTTGGTGGTGATTGGGCATTGTTACTTTTAGAGTATAGCATTGCTCCACATTGGTTTTTTGCGGTACAAGATGCATACAACTATGGTAATGGATTAGAAGAACTGCAAATTCATTATTTTAGCGTAAACGCAGGTTATACGCTAGGTACTACTAAATTGCAGGCAGGATATGGCCGCCAACAGGAAGGTGTGTTTTGTGTAGGTGGTATTTGCCGAGTTGTACCCGCCAGCAATGGTTTTACCATGAGCTTAACTACAAATTTTTAATCACATGAAACTTGTTCTCAAACTTTCTACATTCACTTTCTTTTTGACAGTTTTTATAGCCTGTGAAAAAGTGCCGCCTATTGGTGAAAGAAATTTACCTGCAATTGATACCGTAGGATTGCAAAATACTGATACTACTAACAATTTGGGATATCAACAAAAAAAAGTTTTAATTGAAGAATTTACGGGAGTAACCTGCAATAATTGCCCAAAGGCTGCCGATGAAATTAAAGCTATTGAAGGATTATACCCCGGTAGGGTGGTGGCCGTAGGCATACATGCCAGTAATTTTGCCGTTCCCACGAGTAGTTACCCTGATGACTTTAGAACGGTGGCAGGTAAAGCACTTTATGACTTTGCCAATCCTTTTGGCGTGCCTAGTGGTTTAATAGACCGAAAAGATCAGGGTGGTGGAGCTTTTGCAAAACCCTTTTCTAATTTTGGCTCTGAAGTTCAAGAAATTTTAATAAAAGATACTGCGGATATTAGCATTACAACCAATGCAGTAGTAGATGAAACTGCCGGAACCATTAGCTTAGATATCACCTTTACAAATCAAAAAGCTTTATCTAATAATCCTGATTTATTTTGGGTAGCGTACCTAACGGAAAGCAAGATTATTGCCCCACAAAAACAGCCAGACAATACAAAAAAGAGCGACTACGAACATAATCATGTTTTACGCAGCGCTGCCAATGGAGCCTTTGGAACAAATTTAAATTTAGGAACATCTATTGACGCTACCACACAAGTTGCAGGAACCTTAAATCTGCAAGCAGGTTGGGTAATTAGCAACAGTGAAGTAGTGGTTTTTGTATATGACAAGAATACCTTTGAAGTGATTCAAGCGAACGGAACTAAATTAAAATAGCTTCGAAAAAGCATAGCTCCATGCACCACAAATCCAATAAACTATTTTCATCTTTAGTTTTCGCACTTTTATTGTACTTCTGCGGAAATCATTCTTTAAACGCTCAAAAATTTAAAGGTGGCCTTTTTGGCGGATTAATTTCTAGCCAAGTAAACGGAGATAATCTTTCTGGGTTTGACATATTTGGAATACACGCAGGGGCATTTACCACCTTAAACCTCTCTGAGAGAGGCCATCTGCAATTTGAAATTGGCTTATCGCAAAAAGGAGCGCAAGAACGAGATAGCTCCACAAGTAATTTTTATCGCTTGCGTATAAATTACGTAAGCATACCTTTATTATACACCTATCGTTTAAATAAACAATTATCTTTTGAAGTTGGGCCACAAGCCGATCTCTTTGTAAATTTTACAGAAGAAGATATTGCGGGCGAACGCCAAAATAACCCTTACCCTTTTTATCCAGTTAATCTTGCGGGTGTTGGAGGAATTGTGTACCACATTAGTGATAACTTTTGGATCTGTTTTAGAAGTTCTATTTCTATAACCCCTACACGAAAAAACACGCGTGCTGGTGGCGCACCATACATCATTCAAGCCGGTGGTGCCGGGCACAGAAACCTTGCTTTAAGCACTGCGCTTTATTATCAATTTTAGCACATTTCTATAGCTCAACTAATTTCTATTGATATATCAAATAGATGAAAATTCATCGCGCTTCAAAAATTCAATATTTCTTTTTAAACCAGATAACTTAGTACGCTTTACGGCAGATTTTTTAAAAACCTTCTTAAAAACATCCTCTGTAATTTCCATCCAATCTTGCGTATTCATATCTAATAATTCTGGATGTGGACTGAAAGCTTCTTCTTTGGTAGGTTGTGAAAAACGGTTCCACGGACAAACATCTTGACATATATCACAACCAAATGCCCAACCTTCCATTTGATTTTTAAACTGAGTGGGAATAGCATCTTTTAATTCAATAGTTAAGTAAGAAATACATTTGTTAGCGTCCACCACTTCTGGTGCTACAATAGCATCAGTTGGGCACGCATCTATGCATTTAGTGCAAGTGCCACAGTAATTTTCTACGGGATGATCTTCAGCTAAATCGATATCCAAAATAAGCTCGCCAATAAAATAAAAGGAACCCGCACCTTTCGTTAGCAACAAGGAGTGCTTACCCGTCCAGCCCAATCCTGCTTTTGCTGCCCAAACTCTATCCATTACAGGTGCAGAATCTACAAAAGCGCGCCCTCCTACCTCCCCTATTTCAGTTTGGATAAAGCGCATCAATTCCTTTAGCTTTTGTTTTAGTACAAAATGATAATCCTCTCCATACGCGTATTTAGAAATTTTAGGTACCCCCGCCTTTTGTTCTTTTTGAGGAAAATAGTTTAACAGTACAGAAACCACCGATTTTGCTCCGGGAACAAGTTTGGTTGGGTCTAAGCGTTTATCAAAGTGATTTTCCATCCACTTCATTTCACCATGATAGTCTCGTTTTAACCATTGTTCTAAGCGTGGAGCTTCTGCTTCTAAAAATCCGGCTTTGGATATACCACAACCCATAAAACCCAAGCGCTTTGCTTCTGCTTTAATCAACTCAGCGTTTTGCGCTTGTGCGGTTTTCAAAATAAATATTTTTTAGCCAAACAATCCTGCTTGCCCTTGCGGACGGGTTCTGTCTAAATGTGTGTAGGCTTTATCGGTAACCACTCTGCCTCTTTGCGTACGTGCCATAAAGCCTTCTTGAATTAAAAAAGGCTCGTACACTTCTTCTATGGTTCCGGCTTGTTCTCCCACGGCAGTGGCAATGGTGCCTACGCCCACCGGCCCACCCTTAAATTTATCTATAATAGTGGTTAGGATTTTATTATCCATTTCATCCAAACCATATTCATCTACGTTAAGAGCCTCCAAGCCATAGCGGGCAATTTTCATATCAATAAGCCCCGCTCCTTTTACTTGTGCAAAATCGCGCATTCTACGCAAAAGTGCATTGGCAATTCGAGGCGTTCCTCTGCTTCTCCTTGCAATTTCAATGGCTGCATCTTCTTTAATCGGTACTTCCAATATTTCTGCAGATCGTTCAATTATAGTAGAAAGTAATTCGGTGCTGTAATATTGAAGCCTACTGTTTATACCAAACCTAGCGCGCAAAGGCGCTGTAAGCAAACCTGAGCGTGTGGTAGCACCTATGAGCGTAAAAGGATTCAAATTAATTTGCACACTACGGGCTGCTGGGCCCGTTTCTATCATAATATCAATACGATAGTCCTCCATAGCAGAATATAAATACTCTTCTACAATGGGGCTTAAGCGATGAATTTCATCAATAAACAAAACATCACGCTCCTCTAAATTGGTAAGTAATCCGGCCAAATCTCCGGGTTTGTCAATTACCGGGCCGCTCGTAATTTTAATACCGCTACCTAGCTCGTTTGCAAGCACATGTGCTAATGTAGTTTTCCCTAATCCGGGAGGGCCATGTAATAAAACATGGTCTAATGCTTCGTTACGCTGATTTGCCGCTTCTACAAAAATTTGAAGATTTTCCAGCACCTTCTCCTGCCCGGCAAAGTCGTTAAAACTTATGGGCCGCAGTTTTTTTTCAAAATCTTGTTCTTCCGAAGCGTTAGGATCTTCCAACTCTCCGTCTAGCATTCTGCTCATGTAAAAAAGGATTTCAACAAAGGTAAGTACTGCAAAAGGCAGTTGTTACCCTTCGGCATTTTTGGTGTAAAAAACTTATTCCTTCAAAATATCTTCTAGTCCGCTAAGATTAGGTGTGATAATAATTTCCGTTCTGCGGTTTTTAGCCTTGCCCGTGTCGGTATCGTTACTAGCCAACGGTGCAAATTCACTGCGCCCGGCAGCCGTAATTTTTTTAGGATCAACACCTTTGTTGTTGGTTAATATTTTTACAATGGAGGTAGCGCGCATAACTGATAAATCCCAATTGTCTTTCACAGCGGTTCTTCCGTTATAATCATCACTATCGGTATGCCCTTCTACCACCACGTTTAATTCTTTGTTTTCAGCAAGCACCACGGCTAGTTGCTCCAAAGCTTTTTGTCCCTTACTATCCACATCCCAGCTAGCGCTTTTAAACAACAAACTATTTTCTAAAGAAACGTACACTTTTCCGTTGCGTTTCTCCACCGTAAGCCCTTTTCCTTCAAAGTTTAGCAAAGCATCTGCCACTCTTTTTCTTAGGTAATTTACCGATGAGTCTTTTTTCGCAATCATGTTTTCCAATTCATATACCCTTGCTTCACGCTGTTGCAAAGCCGCACTTAACGTACCCAAGCGGCTTTGTTCTGAATTAAGGCTATCTTCTTTTAGCTGCAATTCCTTTTGCAAATTATTGAGTTTTTCTAGCAACTTTTTGTTTTCCAACTGATTGCTGGCCATTAACGTATTGTTGCTCTCCAACAAAAATTCATAGCTTTTATTTAGGGCTACATACTTATCGTTTAAGCTGTTATACTTGTCCCGCAACTGCATGGTATCTGCTTGCAATTGGGCATACTTTTCTCTTAACGATTTTAACTCGTTGGAAGTAATTTCCAATTCACCTTTCAGTTTGTCATTTTGCCTGCGCACCGCTGCGTTCTCCGTTTCTAAATCATCAAAACGCGCTTGTAATTCCTTATGTATTTTACTTGATACGCAAGAACTTACGGTAAGTGCCAAAGCGCAAATAGCCAATATTTTTTTCATAGAATATGTGTTGAAAATGGATTATATCCAACATCAAAAATAAATAGAGGAAGCACTGTTGCGTTTTAACAGGTAAGAAGTTAGCAAAAGCCGAATGTTGATAAGATGGATGAAGGATTTTCCGCAAACCTGCCTGCCGTTAGAAATGGAGGCTAAACTGCAAGCCCTATGCTAAAGCAGCATTTGCACCCAAGGGGGAGTTTAGCTGCATGTGTCGCTACTCCCCCGCCAAGGCAAGAACTGGATGCTCTTTCACTCCTTAAACCTTCAACTTTCCTTCTTTCAACTGTAAATCCTCCCTAATCTCTACCAATACCGGACAATGATCGGAATGCTTGGCGTTGGGTAAAATAGCAGCTCGGGTAAGTTTAGCACGCATAGATGCTGTACACATATTGTAATCTATGCGCCAGCCTTTGTTGTTGTTTCGCGCATTGGCACGGTAGCTCCACCAACTGTAATTATCGGGTTGCTGGTTAAACTCCCGAAAGGTATCTACCCAGCCTGTTTCTAAAAAGTCGGTAATCCACTGGCGCTCTTCCGGTAAAAAGCCGCTTGAGTTTGCATTTTGTACGGGGTTGTGAATGTCTATCGCCTTATGGCAAATGTTATAATCTCCAGCCACAATCAGGTTAGGATGCTCAACGCGCAATCTATTAAAATACGGTTTTATATCTGCCAAAAAACGCATTTTTATAGCTTGGCGTACCTCAGTGGTGCCACTTGGAAAATAAGCACTTACCACACTAAAATTTTCAAAATCTGCACGGATAATGCGTCCTTCAAAATCAATGTATTCAATGCCGCAGCCAAAGGTTACCAGCTTTGGTTTGTGCTTGCTTAAAATAGCCACACCACTATAGCCCTTCTTTTGCGCGCTATGCCAATAATGGTGATAACCGGCTGCTTCAAAAAGAGAAACATCCAATTGTTCGGGTTGGGCTTTGGTTTCTTGCAAGCACACCACATCCGGATTTGCTTGTTGCAACCACTCCATAAAACCTTTTTTGATGGCCGCGCGTATTCCGTTTACGTTGTAAGAGAGAACTAACATCTATGCGTATTTTGGGCTAAAATATACACTAGGCGGGGCTTAGGCGTTATAGGCGTATAGGTATCGAAAAAAAGGATTATAAACGTTTGAAAAACAAACTACTGGCATTTGCTTTGCTTTTTTGCACCGGCAGTTTTGCGCAGCAAACTTTGCAATGGGGCGGCACGCTTTCGCGCGATTTGTCACCGGGTACCGATACCCTAGTGCTTGATAGTTTTTACGTAAGACCAGCCAGCCTTCAGTTTTTCTCTACCGATTCTACTGAAATAACACCCGTTTTTTCACTAAAAAATGACACGGTTGCATTACTCATTTTTAGTCCGCCTTTGCAAGATACCTTACAAGTACAATACAAAACATTGGGCATAAACCTCAGCCAAAAAGTATATAACAAGCCGCGTTCTTTATTACTACCGCCCGAAGCAAAACCAACGCCCAATCAATTGTATCAAAGCAGTGATAATAGTGCGTTTTCACCCTTTTCGGGATTGGATAGTAAAGGTAGTATTAGCCGAAGCGTAAGTGTGGGCAATAACCAAGATGCGGTGCTAAACAGTTCTTTAAACCTGCAACTGAGCGGAAACTTAGGCAAGCAAACCGAAATCCGCGCCAGTATTACCGACAATAATATTCCGGTGCAATCCGATGGCTACACGCAGCAATTGCGTGAATTTGACCGCGTGTATATTGAACTCGAAAACCCTGATTTTGGATTGATCCGTGCCGGAGATTACAACATGCAAAATCAATCATACCTGTTAAATTTTGATAAGCGCATTAGCGGTGCTAGTGTGTTTACTGATATTGAATTTGGCGATTCTAACCTCATCCCGCTAAGGGTAGAAGGTGGCTTGGCGCGTGGCCGCTTTGCACGAAACCGCTTTCAAGGGCAAGAAGGAAACCAAGGCCCGTATAAATTGGTGGGTAATAATAATGAACAATTTATCATCATCATCAGCGGAAGCGAGCGCGTGTATATTGATGGAAACTTGCTTACACGTGGCCAGCAAAATGACTATGTGATTGACTATAATGCGGGTGAAATAACCTTTACCGCCTTGCGCCCCATTACCAAAGAAAGCCGCGTGGTGGTAGAATTTCAATATACCGAGCAAAACTACTTACGCTCCGTAGCTTTTGGTGCCACCGGATTTAGCAATAAAAAGGTGCAAACTCAAATTCAATTTTACAGCGAGCAGGACAGTAAAAACCAACCGCTAACTACGTCTTTAAGTGATGATGACAAACGCTTACTTGCTAACTCGGGAGATGATTTACAAAACGCCACGGTGAGCACTATAAGGCAAAGTACTTTTTTAGACGACCAAGTTTTTTATGAATTGCGCGACAGCTTGGGTTTTGATTCTATTTTGGTGTACTCGGTAGATTCTACACAAACGTTGTATCAGGCTAGTTTCACATTTGTAGGGCAAGGTTTGGGCGATTATGTAATTACACAGAACTCTGCAAATGGTAGAGTTTTTAGATGGGTTGCTCCCGTTAACGGCATCCCGCAAGGAAATTATGCGCCTATTAGGCAACTGGCTGCACCCAATTTACTGCAGATTTTAAACAGCCAAACACTGTATCAAATTAATAAAAACAGTCGCTTAGAAATTGATTTGGCTACGAGTAGAAACGACATAAACTTGTTTTCTGACGTGGCTAAAGCCAACGACCAAGGTTTTGCGGGAAGAGTGAAATACAATGGTAAAAAAAGGCTTGAAAACGGAACGCTATTTACCAACCTAGGCGTAGAGTTTAACGATAATAATTTTACCACCATTGAGCGCGTGCGCAATGTAGAATTTGCGCGCGACTGGAATTTACCGCTAAACTACAATTCTGGAATTCAGCTAGCTAGCACAGAAATTGGCTATCAATTAGATACTTCTGCCGTTTCTTATGGATTGCAATTTTTAAATATTAATGGCTATCAAGGGGTTCGGCAAGAAGTGAACGGCAGGCTAAAAAGCCCTAAAACTTTTGGAAATGCCAGAGCTTCTTGGCTTACCGCCAATGACAGTTTAGGCAACAGCAGTTTTTTACGTGAAAAAGCACGGTTTGGCTATTATTACGCACCCAAACTTTGGGTAGGTACATTTAGCGAAGGCGAATGGAACAGCCGCAATTTGAGTAATACAGACACCTTAACATCCGCTAGTTACCGCTTTTTAGACCTTGGTGCTTTTACAGGAGTAGGTGATACCGCCAAAAATTTTGCAGAAGTATTTTACAGTCAGCGTTTTGATGATACCGCCCGCTTTGGTGAATACGCAAACTTTAGCCAAGTGCAAGCCACTGGTATAAATGCACAGGCTAAAACTAACTTCAATAGTACGCTTAGCGCGAAGATTTTCAACCGCTCTTTAAAAGTTTTTGAGCCTATTGAACGTGAGTTAGAGCGTACCATTACCGCCCGTTTGAATTATGTTCAACGCTTTTTTAAAAACGCCATTACCAGCACTACTTTTTATGAAAGTGGCTCAGGCACGGAAGCACGTAGAATTTTTAACTACGTAGAAGTGCCGGTTGGAACAGGTATTTACACGCATACCGATTACAACAACAATGGTATAAAAGAATTAGATGAATTTGAAGTAGCACCTACGCCCGATAGAGCGCAATACGTGCGCGTATTTTTACCTACTAATGAGTACATCCGTACCAACTTAAATAAGTTTAGTGAAATAGTAAACATAAACGCTCCTTTTAGCTGGCAAAATGGAAATACCCTGCAAAAAACAGCCGCCCGTTTTTCCATTTTAAGCAACTATCAATTAGATAGAAAAACCTTGCTTACCGGCAACACCAACACCTTAAATCCGTTTGCCGAAGTGGTGGACGATAGCGTAATTGTTGCCTTAAACAACAGCTTTAGAAATACACTGTACTTTAATAGAACCAAAACCAAGTTTGGGATGGATTACACGTATAGAACGGCTGACAATAGAAACCTTTTAAGCTTTGGTGTAGAACAGCGCACGGTATTGGAAAATACGGTGAATTTACGTTGGCAATTAATTGAGCCTTTGCAATTTAGAGTAGGACTATCTAACATTGAAAAGCAAAATACTTCAGACAATTTTGTGAGCCGAAATTTTAGCATTTCGCAAATCATAAACAGTTACAGCTTGGCTTACCAACCTAGTGATAAACTGATTTTTACCGGGAGTTTTGCTTTTGATAATCAAACGGGAATGGCTGATACGGATATTAGTTTAAATGCCACTGATGCAGGTTTGAACCTAACCTACAATCTGGCCAACAGCATAAGTTTACAAACACAACTCAACTATATTATAAATCGGTTTGAGGGCAGTAGCAACAACCCGGCAGCGTTTGAAATGCTAAAGGGTTTGCAACCCGGCCAAAACGGAACGTGGAACGTAGTGCTGCAAAAAACCATTAAGAAAAATATTCTGCTAAGTATAAACTACAGCGGAAGAATTAGTGAAGATAATCCTGTAATTCAAATTGCCAACGTACAAGTAAAGGCGTTTTTTTAATCCATCAACAGCGTTTGTGTAGCTTTCAATTCGCCATCTAAATACAATTCTATTTGGTATTGGCCATCGTCAAAATCATCATAATCGTATTCCATACAGCTACTTAGCTTTGTTCCGTTGTAATTCAAAATTTGCTTAGCACTGTAAAAAATACTGGTGTTAGAAGTATCAGCCAAACTGCTACCATTTGGTCTTAAAATTTCCTTGTCAGGATTTATAATGCGTAGATATAAGGTGTGTAATCCTTTTTCCGCCAAATTATTGGCCGGTAAATCAAAACATGCTTTCAGCTTTTCCGCGCGCCAAGCACTCGTAGTAGGTGTTTCTCCACTGCGTTTTACATTAAGCGCCAAGGTGTTTAAATTTATTATTCCTAAAGCACTCGCTTGTTTTACGGCTACATTTAAACTATCATTTATATTTTGCTCGCGTTTTAGCGAAAATAAGGCGATAGCATTCTCCTGCTTCAGTTGTGTATTGGTTTGTTTAAGTGAATCTGCGTAAGCAACCAATTTACTATTTTGATTTTTTAACCGTGTAACGCTGCTTTCAAATTGCTGCAGCCTTACCCCTTTTAATTCAGTCATACGCGCAATGGTATCAATCATGCTCACCATTTCGTTTTTGTTGGCATCTAAAATTAGTTTAATACTATCGTTTTCCGCTTCTACACTATTGTATTCGCCAATCATATCGGCCAAGCGGGTAATTAAAGCAGATTTTTGAGCATTGAGGCCAATCACATCTTGCTGCTTTTTGTATAGAAAAAAAGAAGTGATACCCAAGGTAAGGAGCATCATCATTAAAATAAACAGCACCGCTTTAAGCGTTTTAGTTGGCTTCTCCATTATTTGTATTTTACAGCATCAAATTTACTTGCTATGAATGTAAATGCGCTAGATGATTTTGTAAACCTTTTTTACCCAAAAACTTGCTTTGGTTGTGGGGCCCCATTATTGGGTGGTGAGCACATGCTTTGTATTCCTTGCTTGGCGGCTTTGCCTTTTACTGATTACCATAATTTTAATGATAATAAAGTGGCCAATGTTTTTATGGGTAGAGTTCCTTTTCAGCGGGCTGCGGCCTTGCTGCACTTTTATAAAGGCGGGCGTGTGCAGCAATTGTTGCATCATTTAAAATATAACAATCAGCCGGAATTGGGCGTGTATTTAGGTGAAATGGCTGCACAGAATTACCAACCGGTTGGGTTTTTTAAAACGGTAGATTTTTTGGCTCCTATTCCTTTACACCCTAAAAAAATGGATAAAAGAGGCTATAATCAAAGTGAAGAAATTGTAAAAGGCGTAAGTAAAATAACCGGTGTGCCCATAGCTACCAACCTAATTCGTACGGAAAATAATGCTACACAAACACGTAAGGGCCGCTTTGACAGATGGCTGAATGTAGAAACGGTATTTGAAGTGCAATACCCAACCGAATTAGAAAACAAACATATTTTACTGGTAGATGATGTTTTAACCACCGGAAGCACCATTGAAGCGGCTGCCACTAAACTACTTGCAGTAAATGGCGTACGTTTATCTATGCTTACTTTAGCTACGGCAGATTAATTTGACCTTTGGCATTAATTTAGCAGCGCACAGCAACAGAATAAAATCTTATGAAAATAGTTTGGGCAGCCCGCTTTGTGGTGCTTCTTTTTTTAGTTGGCCTAATGGCCGATTTTCTATTGGCCGGTTGTGCCAGTCGCGGAAACCCCAGCGGTGGACCTCAAGACACTCTTGCTCCAAAAATAGATACTACCTTTCCTCCAAACTTTAGCACACGTTTTAATAGTAGTGAAATTGAAATAATTTTTGATGAGTACATTACCCTTAAAGGCGCTTCTCAACAAATACGCATTACACCTCCTTTAAGCGAAAAACTTGAAATAAAACCAGGTTTAAAAAGTGTACTAATTAAACTATCGGCTGATTCACTTTTGGAAAACACCACCTATACTATAACGTTTGGCACAGCTATTACAGATTTTACCGAAGGCAATGTAAACGGGAAATTTAATTACGTATTTAGCACCGGAGATTACATTGATAGTCTTTCCGTAAAAGGCTCAATTACCAATACCGATGGCACCGCTGCTGAAGGTTTATTAATAGCCTTGTATGATTACAGCACAGTAAAAACGCAGGATAGCTTACCCTTTAAAGCATTGCCCACCTACTATGCATATAGCGATGAAACCGGTAATTTTAACATGCAAAACCTAAAATATGGGAAATTTGGCGTAGTAGCTTTTGAAGATAAAGGAGGAAAATTTAAAATGCTAACCAACAATCAAACCACCGCCTTTTTAAATGATACGCTTACGCTAGATACTTTAACAAAACCTATTGCACTAAAAGCATTTATTCCCGATGGTACACCGCGCTTTGTAAACGCCCGCCATGTAGCGGCCAATAAAATACGCCTTGCATTTAATGGTTTGGCCAAAGGCACTAAAGTAAGCCGATTAGAAGAGGTTGAGAATAAAAAAGAAGTAGAAGATTACTTGGAGTTTGCAAAATCAGACACACTTTTTTATTGGTTTAATAACGCACAGGATTCACTAACCCTTTTAGTGGAAAATGAAGGTTACTATGCTGATACGGCTACCGTAATATTACGAGAGTTTCCTGCTAAAACGGTACGTTTTTCTTTGCCAAAAACTCAAGTATTGCCCATGGGTAATTTGTACGTAAAAGCCAACACACCCATACTTACGCTAAACAACACCGGCTTTTTTATTTTTACAGATAAGGATACGCTCAGCTCTTTAACACCTACCGTTAGCGATACAAACAAGCGTATTTTGGTCTTTACAAATCCGCCTAAAGCGAAAAAAACCGAGCTTTTAATTTTAAAAGAAGCAGTAATACCGTACACCGGTGATATGCAAGATTCCGTTTTACTAACGTACACCTCGCTTACTAAAGAAGACGTGGGCACCGCTATATTTACGGTGATGGCAGATAGCGCAAATCAATACGTGGTGCAGGTGTTAGATAGCAAAGGTGCGCTGGTGGCAAGCAGCGTATGTACGGGTAGCACAAAACTTTACTTAAAAAACCTTTTCCCTGAAAAATACAGTGCTAAACTTATTGTAGATGAAGATACAAATGGCCGCTGGAGCAGTGGAAATTATTTAGAAAACAAACAGCCGGAACGCATTATAATGTACAAGGAGGCATTAGAAATAAGAGCCAATTGGGATTTGGAAATAGAATGGAAAGTTACGGAAATTAATGAAAAAGAAAGTGCTGATACTCCTCCTGCAAAAAATACTAATCAGGAAAAAACGGGTCAGTCCAAAAGTTTAAATGAATCTCTATCACCCAGAAAACCAAACCGTTGACGATTTTCTATAAGATGCTCTTTATTTAAAAATATGGATTTTATTGCTTCCTTTTCAGGATCAAATTCCAATACTGGTTTCCCTAAACAATCATGCACCACCGAGTTACCGGAATGTGCAATTCCATTTCCATCAGCCCCCACCCTATTCAAACCGGCAACGTAGCACATGTTTTCAATTGCCCTTGACTTCAGCAAACTTTGCCAAGCCTCGCTACGTTTTGCCGGCCAATTGGCCACGTAAATTAATAGATCGTAATCTTCGGTATTTCTGCTCCAAACCGGAAAGCGTAAATCATAACAAATAAGTGGTTTTATGCGCCAACCTTTGTATTTAATTAATACTTGACGGTCGCCTGCGGTATACACCTTTTGTTCTCCTGCAAGGGTAAAAAGATGTTTTTTATTGTACGTAATAACGGTGGCATCCGGCTGCACAAAAAATAAACGATTGTAAAATTTTCCATGTTCTTTTACCATGGTGCTTCCGCAGATGGCGGTATTATGCAAGAAAGCTTGCTTCACTAACCAATCCACTATTTCCTGCGGGTTGCTAGCATATTCCTGCGGCTGCATACTAAAACCGGTGGTAAACATTTCTGGCAACAAAATCAAGTCCGTTGGCCCGGCCTGCTTAATTTTTTCGGCAAGCATAGCAAAATTTGCATCGGCATTTTGCCAATGTAAGCTAGTTTGTATAAGCGTAAGATGCATGTTTGAACATTGTATAAAACAGAAAAGGCCTTGTTTTACACAAGACCTTTTCAAGATTACTAACCAAATAACACCTAAGACAAAATTTTACTTTCTGTTCTAGGATTTTTGTCGCTAACACCTAAATATGGTATAAATATAGTACAGGATTTCTCTACATCCAAATGAAATTGCTGCTCAACCTTGTAAAACCTACGTTATCAACACTTTTAAGTTTATAACTTAAAAATCTACTACTTTATTAAGCTAGTGTAATACCAACTGAGCGTTGCCGCAATTGCCCTTTTATGCATATTTAGTTGCTCAAAACCATTTTTCGATAAAAAAAAACTGGTGTACCTAACCTTTTTTGTCTAAAGTATTTTGTTGTAAACTAAATTTGTTTATCTTCCCCTCATGTTAGCAGCGTTACTCCATTTTATAGGGAAATAGGGTTAGTAATCTACAAATACTGGTTTCTCTGTTAACTACTTAAAGCGGCACGTTATTTACGAACCGCTTTTTTTATGCCTACAATTTTCGTTTACTCAGTTGATCAAGCTTACCGTATAGCTCTTTTACAATACCTTTTTCATCAGGATTGTAGCTCCACACATTATCAAATTGAGAAATTACTTCCTCGTTTGCTTGGTCGGTAATTATTAAACTATGAAACTGCGTAGCATGGTTATGCTGTTGCTTTTCCATGCGTTGCAGCAAATCATCACTAATTTTATACATAATAAAATCAGAAATAATTAAAACATCAGCATCTCGGTAGCGATGTGTTTCTAGTTGCATTAATGCTTCACTTAACGCCAAACTAATATCCGTACCTCCTAAAAAAGATTTTTGCAAAAAGGCAGCAACTTCATCTATACTGTCTACTAAATTGTATAAATCAATAGTGTGAATACCCGAACTAAAATTTATAAGAAACGCTTGACGTTTGTCTTCTGCTGCCATTTTTAAAATAGCAAAGCAAAGCACCTTGGCAATACGTTCCGGCTCCCCTTCCATACTTCCGCTGGTGTCCACACACACTATAAAAGGCCCTTTTTCCTTTTGCTTTACCCGTTGAAAAGTTTCACTAAATATTTTATTGCTACTAATCAACTTGCGATCTTCATAGCGATTTACCATCAACTGCTGGTCAGCAAAACGCTTTAAAAATTGCCATTCGGTATCTTCACCAAAAAGCGCCACTTCACTAGGCAATACATTATTCAAATCATCACCACTGCGCACGCCTACTATTTCAGATTTCAAATTGGGGTCTTTCACCCATTCTTTGCGCACAATCACTTTTTCCAGTGTTTCCTCTTGCGTTTCTATTTCCGCTTGTCGCAATCGGCCTAAAAGTTCCGCTAGTTTTCTAAGTTGCTCCTCATCCTCTAAAAGCTGGTCATATTTTTCAATAATATCAAACGTGGCATCTTGCCAAAGCGCACGGCTCATATCCCAATACCTACCTATGTAATCAGTAAATGGAGAAACCAATGAAGTAATTTTTTTATACTCCTCGGCTTTAGCGGCCAGTTTGTCTTTAAAATCTTGTTTTTGCTGCGTTAGTTTTTTTAGTTGAAAATTTAAGATTTTGGCTTCTAGGCGAGCATCCCATTGTGCTAGTAAATCGTGATACACACGTTCAATATCTGCTATTTCCTGTTCAGTAAGTTCTTCTAAACTTTTATCTTTTACAAGTGCTTTAAATTTCTGCTGATGAAAGCTCGCATCAATTTCCTCCTTAATATAAAAACTGCCTACTTTTTGAATTAGAAATTGCCACGACTTTACAAACTGCCGCATGTGCCTTACGCCCCAGCTGCCTAGTTCTTGCTGTTCATCTTCATACGGGTGTTTTTCGCTTACCTCCTTATAGGCTTTTCTAAACCATTGTACTGTATCAGCTACAATTTGTGCGCTTAGCATTTGGTTGCTTTTCGCGATATTTTTTAACTCCTCATCATCGAATAAATCATCAAGCGCACTTCTGAAATATTTAAAATATCCCTCCTTTAATTCAGCTAGTTCCGTTTTTTCAGCACCAAGTTTATCCTGTAAATAGGCTATAAAATATTTACGCCCTTGCTTATCCAGCACATTTCCAAATTCAATAAACCGCTGAAACTCCTCTTCTATTTTTGTTAGTTGTTTTTCCACTACTCCTTAACTGAATTTAAAACGCTAAGTTTTGAAAGTTCTATTCTTTCTTAGAATCACATTAAACTTGAATTTTGTAAATATTACTTACAATTTTCAAGTTTATTTATGATTAAACTTGAATTTTGTAATTTTGTATTACAATTTTCAAGGATATGCAAGATAGACTGCAACATAAAAAATTAGCGCGCTTTGCAAAAAAGTTTCCCGCAGTGGCCATTATTGGTCCGCGCCAATGCGGTAAAACTACACTAGCAAAGGTATATGCAGAAAAAGCAAATACACCCTTTCTTTATCTTGACTTAGAAAAAACAAGCGACCGTGCTAAGCTGGAAAATGCCGAATTATTTTTTGGTGATAATGAAGATAAAACCCTGATTTTAGATGAAATACAGCTTATGCCACAACTGTTTAGCAGCTTACGCTCCGCCATTGATCAAAACCGAAAACCGCTGCGTTTTTTACTTTTAGGCTCGGCTCATCCTAATTTAATTCGCAGCAGCGCAGAAAGTTTAGCCGGGCGTATTACCTATATTGAACTACAACCCTTCAATTTATTTGAACTTGATAAAACCAAAACCAGCGTAAACGATCACTTTTTTTATGGTGGTTTTCCCGAAGTTATTTTAGATGACGATGTGCAACAACGCAGAGATTGGCTAGATCAATTTATCAATACATATATTCAAAGAGATTTACCGCTGTACGGCTTACAAGCCTCTCAAAATCAAACCCGTAGATTAGTAGAAATGATGGCTTGGAATGCGGGAACTTTGCTTAATTATTCCTCTTTAGGAAAATCATTAGGAGTAAGTCATAATACTTTAAAAGCGTATTTGGATTTTTTAGAAGGTGCTTTTATGCTGTTTGAATTGAAACCTTTTCATCCTAATATAAAAAAGCGTTTAACCAAAAGTTCTAAATTTTATTTTACTGATAGCGGTTTGCTGCACAGGCTATTAAGGCTAATCAATTACAACGAGTTGTTGGGTACTCCCTTTTTAGGAAACAGTTGGGAAGGCTATGTAATCACTCAAATTATTGGCTTAAAAAATGACGATACTCAACTCTACTTTTACAGAACGTACAGTGGCGCAGAAATGGATTTAGTTTTGGTAAAAGGTCAGAATCCGGTGGCTTCCATTGAAATAAAATTTTCAGAATCTCCTTCGCTTTCCAGAGGAAACACCAGTAGCATCAATGATTTGGGAACAGAAAATAATTTTATTGTGATACCGGGCGTGCAAGATTATCGCAAAAGCGAAACATTAACGGTTTGTGGATTGGAAGTGTTTTTGGAGTTTTATTTACCTAATTTGTAGTGTGTTTACCGCAGCAATGCACAGCGCCCGCCCCCAAATATTTCAGGAGGGCAGGCTGCAGTGGTTCGCGGAGCGATAGATAAAAATGATTTTTTTTAAAATACGATGCGTTGTACATCCTTGACCCTGAAAGGGTCACATGATTATAAAAACAACCTAACACGAAATTTCGACCCCGAAGGGGTCGCATATATGTTGCAATACAATTGCTAGAAACATTCGACCCCTTTGGGGTCGGGCGAAACATATATAATCGAAATCGCTATAAACATATGACCCCTTTGGGGTCATATGAAACACATATACCATGTGGATATAAACGTCCCGTCAAATTCGAGGTTGGGCGAAACATATATAATCGAAATCTCTATAAAGATATGACCCCTTTGGGGTCATGTGAAACACATATACCATTTGGATATAAACGTACCGTCAAATTCGAGGTAGGGCGAAACATATATAAACGAAATTGCTATAAACGTAAGACCTCTTTGGGGTCATGTGAAACACATATACCATGTGGATATAAACGTCCCGTCCAATTCGGGGTCAAACGCTTCAAAATGATTTTTTTAAAACACGATGCATTGTACATCCTTGACCCTGAAAGGGTCACATGTTTATAAAAACAACCTAACACGAAATTTCGACCCCGAAGGGGTCGTATGTTTTTGCGCCATAAAACACACCTATTTCGGCACCTTACCTATTCCAAACTTTCATACATGTGTCTAGCCTTTTCTAACTTCAAAGTCAAATCATCTAGCTCTTTACTTACTTCCTGATGGTTTGCTTTTACCACTTCGGCTAAACGCTGATCTACAAATAAATTGGCATTAATGTCATTTAACTCATTAGGCGATTCTGCTTTAAGCTTTTGTTTTTGTGTGTTTAAATACGTTTCTATTTTTTCATAGCGCTCATCCCAAAACTGTTTTACTAAGGCGTGTGGCTTTTTAAAAAGGTATTCAATTTTTTCACGTTGATAGGTTTCTAACTTCATGGGGTGCATTACAGAATTGTGGCGCAAACGCACACCAAACTGCTCCTGGGTTTTTTCGGCACCCAATCGATTTACCAATTTAAAATCATCATCATACACATTAATTACTTCTAAATCGCTTAATTTCAATTTATTGTAATCTTTCACCATAATGTATTTGCCACTAAACTGTTCCCCATTTTTGCGTAAGCCGTAGTATTCATCTTCAATAGGGCGCAATACCTCTTCGCTTTTGGTGTTTTTAATTTTCACCTCCTGCTCTACTTCTTCTTCAAAACCATTAATTTCTTTACGCAGCATACTCAAGCCTAAACTTACCGAATAGCCGTGCTTACGAATAGTTTCGCTCACCATTTCTTGAATAGGTTCTATTTGCTCCGGCTGATTCCAAAGGGTATGCGTCATTAAGAAACAATCCATTAAATCTACCTGCTGGCGTTCATTTAAAAAGGCTGAAGTGCGCAATAAGCGAATCAATTTTTTCCAACGCCTATCGTACACCTTTATCTGTAACCTTGGGTTCTCTTGTTTTTGATTGTACTGCTCAATTTTTTCGCGGGTAATTTGAACTACGCTTAAAACCTCATCGTTAATAGTAATGGCGTCAATTTCTGTGTGCCAAGCTTCTAACTCAGCATTTGAAATTTTAAATTCTTTGGAAACACCATCCTTATATACCGGATCAGAACCCGTAATCATTTTCAAAAAGCTGCGCTGATTTTTTATGCCATTTAAGTGGTAGCGCACCAAAAGTCGGTCATACAGCGGTCCAAAGTTTTCTCCTTCGGGTGGCAGTTCATTACTAGCGGTAATCAAACTTTTTAAATCTACCTTAATTTCTTGTTCACCATTTCTATACACCTTCTCATTAATAATGGTGAGCAAGGCATTTTGTATGGAAGAACTAGCTTTCCAAATTTCATCTAAAAATACAAGGTTTGCGCCCGGCATATACTTTTCCGTTTGACGCTCGTATTTATCTTCTTCCTTTAGTTTTTTAATAGAAACTGGGCCAAAAACTTCTTCGGGTGTAGAAAAACGGGTCATTAAATATTCAAACGATTGGGCATCTGCAAAAGCAAATTTTAACCTACGCGCTACCAAACTTTTACCAACTCCGGGAGGGCCCAGCAGAAAAATACTTTCTCCCGCCACAGCGGAAAGCAAGGCTAATTTCATTACTTCTTCTCTTTCATACAAACCTGCGCACAGATTTTCTATCAAGCTCTTTACTTTGTTTTTTCTTTTCATTAGTCGGGCAACGCTTTGCCTTTGATTGGGTTCAATAATAGGCAAAGTATTATTAATATTGTGCCTGTAAACTTATTTTACCAGCTCATGCTAAAAAAATCGTTTCCTATTGCTTGCTTTTTACTTGCCACCCTCATGCTGTTTTCTGCTTGTTCGCATAGAGTGGTGCGCCAAGGGTATAATCAAACGTATGATGATGCTTACGTTATAAAAAAATGCAATCCTAAATTCGTGTTTCCTTCAGAAAACCTTGAATTACCCGACAATTTTTTAGGTGAAGTAAAACTTAGTGACAAAGGATTTTCTACAAAATGCAGTAAGGCCGATGCTTTGCAAATTCTTTCGGAAGAAGCATGTAGTTTGAACGCAGATTTAATTGTAGTTACAGATGAGCGATTTTCTGATTTAGCCAGTACCTGCTACCGTTGCCGCGCAAGATTTTATAATAGCAAAGAAGCCCCAGCCAACTTACAGCAGGATGCTAAAGAAATGGGAGTTGACATGATGAATGAAGAGCAAACTAACCCTTTATTCACCATTTTAGGATATATTCTTGGTTTTGCTGTAGGTTATGCCATTGGCACAGCTATTTTTCGATAGTATCATCATTTTAATTTCTAATTTTTAAATAGGTGTAAGAAATAATTTGTGCTAAAACTTAAACAAATACGCTTGTTTTTTCTTTTATTGATTAGCGAAAGCCGAAAAGCTAAAAGAGTAGGCACACCAAAACACAATCAAATAATTATGAAAAAATTACTTTTTACGTTAAGTATTGCCTTAACGGCTTTTACTTTTCAAGCCAATGCTCAATCAAACATTGGTGTAAATTTATCAACTGCATTGCCTATTGGCGATTTTTCTGATTTCACAAATTTTGGCGTTGGGGGAGGTATCAGTTATGATTACTATTTTAATGATAAATTTGACTTAGGATTGGAAGCAGAATTCTTAGCATTTCCCGTAGATGCTGCTGGCATTGATGGTTCATTTGGTTTAATTCCTATTCTAGTAACTGGCGGCTACCATACCGATTATGGAAATGAAATAGACTTTTATGGAGAGTTGGGAGCCGGAGCATTTTTAGGAACCAATCCTTTAGATGATGAAATATCTACCAACTTTGGTATTTCTCCAAGAATTGGTATTGCCATTGAACTAGGTAACCGATTATTTTTTGACGCTAGTATAAGATACGGGCTTGTATTTGACGCTCAAGAGGCTACAACCGAAACGATAACTTCTAATGGTTTTACCTTTACAACCGAAACTGCTGCAACCGGTAATACCAGCTATTTAGGCTTAAACCTGGGTATTTTATATACACTTACTGAATAATCAGTAGTATTAAATATTTTAAAAAACCCATTTCGCTCTAGCGGGATGGGTTTTTTGATTTCAGTAAAGTAACATCCTCTATCAATCGGTTTACATCTTCCGTAGAAGTACCGTCATAAAACCCCCTAATTCTATCCTGTTTATCTACCAATACAAAATTCTCGGTGTGTATAAAATCATCTTCATCGCCTGTGCCGCCTTCATCTAGCACGGCAAAATAACTCTGGCGCGCCAGTTTGTAAATCTGTTTTTTATCTCCCGTAAGGATATACCACTTGCCTTTTATAGCACCCTGCAACTCTGCGTAAGCGGCAATTACTTCCAGCGTATCTGTATTAGGCATTACGCTGTGCGATAAGAACACCATTTCATCATCAGCTTTAAACACTTCCTGCAGCCTACGCATTTCCTTGGCCATATCTTTACAAATACCCGGGCAAGTGGTAAAAAAGAAATCTACCACACGTATTTTTCCTTTTAGATTATTTTCGGTTAGGGTATCTCCAAATTGGTTTAATAAACTAAAAGGCAATACTTTGTGGTTTCTCCCTACCTTTTGAACGACAGAATCTACCAAGCGTTCATCCAACTCACTAGGGTTGTAAATAGGCAACTGCCTTTCAGGCTTCATAATGTTGTAACTCCATACCAAACCCACCGTAAAAATCAATGCAATTCCAAGTACTTTAAACCAATCTGCCTTTCTCATTTTCATACAGCAAATTTCGGGCGTAGGTTCAACAAAAGCTATTGGCAAAAGCAATTTATTTACTTTAGAGTTAACTACTTTTGTTAAAATTTTTGGATATGAAAAAGCTCATGTATTTATACGCGGCAACCTTGTTTTTAATGGCTTGCAATACCACGCCTAAAACGGAAGCACAAACAGAGGAGCAAGAAATAAAAAAGGAGATAATGGCGAGCCATGACACTACAATGGCGCAAATGAATTACATGGCACGCTTGCGCAAACAATTAAAAGATGCTGCTACAGATAGCACGGCTACTGATACTTTGGTATTAAAAGAATTATATCGCGATTTAGAGCAAGCCAATGATGCAATGATGCAATGGATGGCTGATTTTGAGAATCCGGATAACATGACTATGAAAACTGAAGATAAAGTAGTGTACTTAAAAGATGAAAAGGTGAAAATGCTAGACATTGAAAAACGCACGTTTGAAGCTATAGCTGCCGCAGAAAAAAAAGTGAGTGTAGAGAAAAACTAAGCTAACACGCTTAGCTGATTACTAATAGCATCCCAAAATTTTAGCCGGGCTTCTAGCGCTTGGTACGCAGCATCAGCCGCTTCTTGCCACTTTTGCTCATCGTTTCCACATAAATCGGCTATCATTTTGTTGGCCATAGGGCCGTGTTCATCGGCATCTACTTCTATATGGCGCTCTAAATAATAGATAAACGCAGTAAGTTGATTAGGCATTTTAGCATCTAAATCGCGCACTATTTCAGTAAACAAATCGGGTATTAAATCTTCCCTACCAAAAGTAAAAGCGGCAGCAATACGATGCACTTCATCTGTTTTCACGATATTTAAAGTGGTGCGTAAAAAATCTAATACATGCGGCTCTAATTCTGCTACATTATACTTTACCAAGCTTTTGTGTGAATAGCCTTTTTGCAAAAAGCTAATCATTCGGGTAACTTTTTGTGTGTTTGCGCCACACTGTTTCATACCGGCCAAATACATTTCGTAGTGGCTGCTCGGGTTTCCGTTTAAGTCTAAATCGCTTTCTTCACAAAGCACAATGTCATTTATAAGTCTGCGTGCCACAGGACTTTTGCTAGGCACCCAAGCTTCAGAAGTACTGGTTAATCTAATTTGCAAAGCCTTTAGCAGCACCATAAAATCCCACACCGCAAACACATGGTTTTCCATAAAACCACGCAAGTCATTTAAATCATTTAGGTGCTTGTACAACTCGTGTTTTAGGAGTTTTTCCCGCAAAGGTGCAATGCGGTTTTGTATGGCTAAGATGTTGAAATCTTGATTCATTAAAATGATACTAAACGATTTGGTAGGATGCGCACTAGGTCATGATTCTTGGATAGCTCCAAAACTCTTTCCCATCGCCCCTCTAAAAAGGAATGCAAAGCCTTAATGGTTGTGTTTCCACAACTTAATAAAATTATTTTCGCTCTCACATCGGCAGTGTTTGCTAATCTCACAAAGTCCTTATCTTTTGTAATGATTGTTAAGTTCTCTTTAACTGCCTTTTATAGATTGTTTGGTCAGACCATGAAGAGTTTAACTCTAAAACATGAGAAAACTCATTAGAACTCCAAAGACTGAATTTTATTGGTAGGTTGGCATCAACGATGTATTTTAACACAGTTAAGAAGCTGTTTCTTCAATTATGATTGTATCCATGATATAATTTGCATAAGCAAAGCAAGCATCAATATCCTCCGATTCTAAAATCCCAAAGATTTCTAGGACAGAATCCTTAGTTTCACCTGCGGCTAAATAGCCCAATACATCTTGTACGGTTATTCTAGTACCTCTTATGTTTGGTTTCCCACTCCTTATTTCGGGATTTATTTCAATGCGATTAATTGCTGTTTTCATACGTTCAAATTTACTATTTTTTCTTAAAAATAGGCACGGTGCTGCACGCTTCGCCAAACATAATACTCTTAGCGTGAGGTGCTAATAAAGCCGCAAAATTTAAATATGCTTGAGGTGGTATAGGTAAATCGCTACACCCTTTTAAAATAATACGCTCATTTCGATACACCGAAAAATCTGTTTCTTTAAACACTTCTTCCATCAATTGACTTTCTAGTGCTTCGCGGTTGCCAAATACCAATTTGCTCGCATTTTCATGCAGATACGTTCCTAAAAGCATATACGCCCATTGCGGAATAATCGCATCAGCACTACAAAAAACCGCTACAAAGGCATCTTTATATTGTGCCCAATCGTGGTTTTTTAAGCTCGTACGAAAGTCTTTTTCCTTTAGCATAACCCCTTGAAAAAGCCAAGGGGCAATATCTATTTCCATGCGCTTTCCTTGGCGATAAAAATCTTCAAAGCTTAAAGTAATAAGCGCGCTATTGGCAATTTTATTTACAATTTCATTTTCCATTTATAAAAATCCTAACTCAAGTTTTGTTTCTTCGTTCATCATACCTTTTGTCCAAGGCGGGTCAATTGTTATTTCTACCTCCACCTCTTTTACCTTGTCAACAGATTTTACTTTTTCCAGCTTACTCTGCATGTTAACTTTAAATTATTATTGAATACAGAAAAACACTTACCCTCTAAAAAGGATTGATTATTTCCATTTCAAGACTTTTGAAATCTCTGACGTTTCTAGTAACTAAAGGTATTTCCATCACCATTGCTGTGGAAGCAATAATTGCATCACCCACTGAAATACTCCGTTTTTTCCTTAAATCAATTGCTTGATTAATAACTTCCTCTGTAACATCAACCAAAGTTACCGCTTTAAAAAAATTGGTGAGTATAGCCTCCTCATTATTTGCAAGTTGTGTGTAGCCCAAAACTTCTAAACGCATTATTTGAGAGCAAAAAATTTGTTTATCCTTTAAGAAATCTGAGGTTAAATTTCCCTTTCCCAAATAAATAATAATGTTCGAGTCTAATAATAGCTTATTGCTCATCAGTAAATAATTCCCTGTCTTGACGAACAGACCTTTGCCACTTCACTGGATCTGAAATTTTTTGAAACAAATTTGCTTCGGTTAGCGCTTTCAAGGCATTCCTATTCTCAGCAGGCGCACTCGCTTCTGTTTTAATCTGAGTTATCTTATGAACGCCAAGTTGCTTTGCCAATGCTACAATACGCTGCATTACTTTACTGTCAGGTGTTTCTAAAACTATTTTCATAACTCTTAAAGGTAAGCATATTCCATTTACAAAAATCCTAACTCAAGTTTTGCTTCTTCGCTCATCATATCTTTTGTCCAAGGCGGGTCAAAGGTTATTTCTACCTCCACCTCTTTTACTTCGTCAATAGATTTTACTTTTTCCTTTACCTCTTCGGGTAAACTTTCGGCCACTGGGCAGTTAGGAGAAGTAAGGGTCATTAATATTTTAATGTCCACATCGGTGCTTACTTGCACATCATAAATTAACCCAAGTTCGTAAATATCTACGGGTATTTCAGGGTCATAAATAGAGCGGAGTACATCCACCGCTTTTTCTCCTATTACTTGTAATTCTGCGTCTGTCATTTTTGTTTAAAGTTGAAGGTTAAAGGTTGAAGGTTAACGTTGAACATTAAACTTTCAACCTTAAAACTATTTTGCTCCAAAGGCAAGTGCATAAAATTTCATTTGTTTTATCATACTCAAAAGGCCGTTGGCCCGGGTGGGCGAAAGGTGTTCTTTCAACCCAATTTCATCTACAAAATCCATTTCGGCCTTTACAATATCCTCTGGTTTTTGATTAGATAACACCCTAACCATAAGCGCAATAAGTCCTTTAGTAAGAATAGCATCGCTATCAGCGGTATAGGTAATCTCCTTGCCGTTAGTTTCGGCATTTAGCCAAACTCTACTTTGACAACCTTTAATAATGTTATCATCAGTTTTGTGCTGCTCATCAATCAGCGGAAGCGATTTACCTAATTCTATAAGGTATTCATAACGCTGCATCCAATCGTCAAACATGGAAAACTCCTCTACAATTTCGTTTTGAATTTCTTTTATCGTCATGCTGCAAAGGTCGGAAGTAAATACTAGTTAAAGCATGCTAATAAGCCCAATTTAAAAAATGAAGTTTCGGAAATAAAATAAGGTTTATAGACAAAAGAAATTATATTTAAAAAAAATTCTTGCTTTATGAAAAAATGGTGGTTAAAAGCAGTGCTGCAAAAGTTCTTCACACTTGTTCCAGGAGGCTTCAAACTTAATTATGTATTACAAAAATATGTAACCAAGGCGGTTCGTCTTTCTGATGATTTCTTTGAAACTATGCTCACTCATTTCAACGAACTGGAAACTTATGCCCGTAAAAATAATTTTTCTTTAGATAACAAAAAGATTTTTGAGATTGGCACGGGCTGGCATCCTGTGGTGCCATTAGCTTGTTTTTTAAGTGGTGCAGCACACATAACTACCTTAGATTTAAATGGACATTTAAGAAAAGAAAATCTGAAAGTACTTTTAGAAAAAACACTTCAATATCACACTTCTGGTAAACTTTGGCTTTATGTAAAGGCAAAGTCTGAAAGGCTGAAACTTCTTGAGCAAGTTTTGCAGGAAATTAACACGCTTTCGGTAAATGATATATTGATTAAGCTGAATATAGAACAACACATCATGGATGCATCTAAAACTAATTTTGAAGAAAATCATTTTGACTTATGTTATTCAGTGAATGTTTATGAGCATATAAACGAAGCCGTATTACCGGCAATTACCGCTGAAATAAGTAGAATTTGTAAAGTAAATGGACTTGGATATCACGCTATTGGTGTTTACGATCACTTTGTACACGTAGATAAAAGTATTTCAAAATTTAATTACTTAAAATACTCTTCCAATCAATGGAAAATTATCGACAATGCCATTCAGCCTCAAAATAGGTTACGTTTAGCCTATTTTGAAAAGCTTTTTGAAAACAACAGTTTTAAAATTTTAGATAGAATTTTTCATCCTTCTGAGCCCGAAGAAATTGATAAAATAAAACTACATCCGGATTGGCAAGGATTAGAAACAATAGATATTCCTTATGGTACTTTTATAATCCAAAAACAAGCATAAAAATTTAGTGAGCATGGCCTTTTCTATATGCCGCATCTTTTTAAACTGCAGGCTACAACCTAAATTGGTGGTTAAAAAAGAACTTAAGGAGCAGGTATTATTTTATTAGGCGCTTCAATTTGGCTAAAATACCGTTTGGTTTTTCATATACTTCCATGGTTGCATGGTGTCGAATCATCGTTTTGGTATTATAAAATTCTCTGAAATGCATTCCATCCCGCTCATCTGAATTACTTGTTTTTTCAAACAACGCCATATTTCTATTTGGCAGTGGTATTTGTCGGTAATCCTTCCTGTTTTTACGTATAAATTGTAAAACCAATTCGGTACTGCGCATCCATGTATCATGAAAAAGTAAAACTCCACCCTTCTTTATAAGAAAATCAGAATAGTAAAAGTCAATAAAAATTCCATCAAATTTATGGTCGCCATCAATAAAAATAAATTCAAAGGTCTTCCCTTCATTTACTAGTTGGGGCAGTACAGCGTGAGAAAAATCACGAATAAGTTCAAAGTTTTCAGCTAAACCTAGCTTTTTAATATTTTCCACACCATGATTTCCGTACTTATCCTGAAATGGATCCATGGCAATATGCTTGCTACCTGTAGCGTACAAAATATGGCTTGCTGAACGTCCGTAGGCCAAACCAATTTCAAGCGTTTTGGAAATTTTTTTTGACTTTAAAAAATCGTAAATGGCTTTAGCTTCTTCTTCTCTAACCGGAGTAGTAGAGTCTTCACTAGGCACAAACAACTGTTCATTAATTTCTTGTAAACTAGATATTGCCATTTTAGGGGTATATTTTAAATATGTTGCAAGATTACAACCTTCAGAAATTTACAGCAACATGCTTTGCACTTTCTTAATTCCATCAACCAACAAATCAATTTCCTGTTTGGTATTGTAAAAAGCAAAAGAGGCTCTAATGGTACCCGGTATGCTATAAAAGTCCATTATGGGCTGCGTGCAATGGTGCCCGGTGCGCACGGCAATGCCCAGCTTATCTAAAATTACACCTGCATCGTAAGGGTGAATACCTTTAAGGTTAAAAGAAATAACACTGGCTTTTTCTTTGGCTGTGCCTATGAATTCCATGCTTTCTATTTTGCCTAACTCTTGATGGCCATATTCTAAAAGTTCTTGCTCATAAGCCGCAATATTTTCCAAACCAATCTCATTCATATAATCAATGGCAGTGCCTAAAACTACGCCAGCTTCAATGTTTGGTGTACCAGCTTCAAACTTGTGTGGTAGTTCTGCATACGTAGTTTTTTCAAACGTAACGGTTGCAATCATTTCCCCACCACCTTGGTAAGGCGGCAGTTCGTTTAAGAGGTTTTCTTTTCCGTACAACACACCAATTCCGGTTGGCCCATATATTTTATGCGCACTAAAAGTGTAAAAATCAGCATCTAAATCTTGCACATCTACTTTCATGTGCGGCACCGATTGGGCGCCATCAATTAACACCCAAGCACCAACTTCATGAGCCAAAGCAATCATTTCTTTAGCAGGATTTATACTTCCCAAAGCATTAGAAACGTGATTGAAAGCAACAAATTTAGTTTTGGCAGAAAGTAATTTTTTATATGCATCCAAGCGGAGTTCACCCTTTTCATTCATTGGGATAACCTTAAGCTTAGCGCCTGTTTGTGCACATAGCATTTGCCATGGCACAATGTTACTATGGTGCTCTAGAGCAGAAATAATTATTTCATCTTCTGCTTTAATTTTTTCTTTTCCTAGAGATGAAGCAACAAGATTTATACTTTCTGTAACACCTCTAGTAAAAATAATTTCATGTACTTTTTCAGCGTTTAGGTGCGCTCGTACTTTCTCTCTACTTAGTTCGTAAGCATCCGTAGCTTTTTGACTAAGCGTATGCACACCACGGTGAATGTTGCTGTTTATGGTACTGTAATACTCTGTAATGGCGTCAATTACCACTTTTGGTTTTTGCGTGCTAGCGGCATTATCAAAATACACCAATGGCCTCCCATTAATATTTTGGTGAAGAATAGGAAAATCTTCACGAATTTTTTGAACGTTAAATTTACTTCTTTCTGCTACTTCCATTTTTCTTCATATTCTATTTCAACGCTTATATGAGGTGTGCTCAAACATTTTGATTGCTACAATTCAAAGTCTAAATCAACGGAAAGCTTATTGGCAATTTGCTTGTTTAGCTTTTTACGAAGTTCGGGGATTGTAACGTTTCTCAAACCATCGCTAGCAAAAGCATATAATAAAAGTGCTTTAGCTTCCTTTTTAGGAATACCTCTCGCTTGCATATAAAACAAAGCATCTTCATTAATTTGGCCAATGGTACAACCGTGTGAGCATTGCACATCATCTGCATAAATTTCTAACTGCGGCTTGGTATCTATACTCGCTTTATCCGTTAGTAAAATGTTATTATTTTGCTGAAAAGCATTGGTTTTTTGCGCATCAGGATGCACCATTACTTTACCATTAAACACACCTTTTGCGTTACCATCGTAAATGCCTTTATACATTTGATTGGTGTGGCAATTGGGAATTTTATGATCTGCTAACGTATGATGATCTACAAATTGACCATCGCCAATTACGGTAATACCGTCCATAAACGTGTCGGTATGTTCTCCATTTAAGAAAATATTAAGGTTGTTGCGCACAAACTTATTTCCAAACGTAAACGTACCCAAATGCACCGAGCTACCTTTTTCTTGTTTTACAGATGTATTGTCAATTAATGAAGCATTTACCGCATCATTTTGAATTTTATAGTAATGTAACCTACAGTTTTCCTCCGCAAAAATTTCCGTTACGCTATTGGTCAAAACTTCCTTCCCGCTAAGGGATTGATGACGCTCTACTATGGTAACTTCTGCATTTTCTTCCACCACCACAAGGTTGCGCGGCTGGTTCATAATTTCATAACCATGATTGGTAGTTAGGAAAAGCACCTGCACCGGTTTGTCAACGGTTTTGCTTTTCTTAACGCGAATAAAAGCTCCTTCACGCGCAAACGCTGTGTTTACAGAGCTTATAGCATCGCCCGCAGGCATTGCCTGATTAAAGTATTTATTGGCTACATCTTGATACTTATTTAACATGCTACTAAAGGTGCAAATGTCAAAATTTTCATGCGTAGTTTCACTCAGCCAAGAGCTAAATACACCATCTACAAACACCAATTTGTAGGAGTCCACATCGCTAATAAAATATGGCTTAACATCTTTAAAATCAACGGCATTTTCGCTTTTGTTAAAAATGCGAAAATCATGTTTTAAGATAGGTTTGAGGTTGGTATATTTATACTCCTCGTCTCGTTTGGTAGGAAACCCTTTCTCTTCAAAAACCTTAAAGGCTTCCTGTCTAATCTTGTGAATTTTCGTTTTAGATTGTCCATTTAATTCGTTTTCAAAAACGATGAAGGAGGACTCTAATTTATCTTTTAATGCTTCCAAAGTGGATAGTTTTAATGGTGTAAAGATGAAGGTTGAAAGATGTACAAGTTATACCGCTTGTTCTTCTTTTAGCCAATCATAGCCTCGTTCTTCTAATTCCAAAGCAAGATTTTTGTCGCCAGATTTTACAATTTTTCCCTTGTGCAAAACGTGCACAAAATCAGGAACTATGTAATCTAGCAAACGCTGATAATGCGTAATTAACAACACTGCATTATCCTGGCTTTTCAGTTTATTTACGCCATTGGCTACCACGCGTAGCGCATCAATATCTAGTCCTGAATCGGTTTCATCTAAAATAGCCAACTTAGGTTCCAGCATGGCCATTTGAAAAATCTCATTACGCTTTTTCTCTCCGCCCGAAAAGCCATCGTTTAAAGAGCGACTCAAAAAGCCTTTATCCATTTCTAACAGCGTCATTTTATCACGCATTTTTTTTAACATCACGTTGGCGGGCATTGGATCTAAACCTTGGGCTTTGCGCGTTTCGTTTATCGATGTTTTCAAAAAATTGGTAACCGTTACTCCTGGTATTTCTATTGGATATTGAAAACTTAAGAATACACCTTTGTGCGCACGCTCTTCTGCCGCCAAATCCAATAAATCTTCATTTTCAAAATCAATATGTCCCTGTGTAACTTCGTAGTCTTCTCTGCCCGCAATTACATTACTCAGCGTACTCTTTCCTGAACCATTTGGGCCCATTATGGCGTGTACTTCACCCGATTTTATTTCAAGGTTAATCCCTTTCAATATTTCTGTGCCATCAATTGAGGCGTGTAAGTTTGATATTTTTAACATGTTATGGTTTTAATGTTTTAAAGCAATAAGGTTTTAAAGAACCTAATCACGCGTTCGCACCTAAATGCTTTACCTATTTTTCTTTCTTTAGACTTTTATTTCGTGAATTCCTTCCTCAAAAGAAACGACTAAGCGATAAAGTTCTAAGGAAACCCTTCATCGTTTTCACTTAAATATTCCGTTTGCTCTTCTTTAAATTTCCAACCCTTCAAAGCGGTTGTACTTAAGTAATTCATAAAAGAGCTTATACTTTTACTCAGCTGAATCAATTCAGCTTTCTTTTCTAAGAAAATTTCATCACTTATATAATTGCGATCTCTAATTCTATACAATTGCGACCGAAACTCACCAGCTGAACCTTTTGCTATAGAAAGAAAGTTTATAAACTCCTTCTTTCCATTTCTTTCATAACCTTCAGCAACATTATCCATTACCGAACCTATTGATGCATCTGCTTGATTTCTTAGTTTGTAATCAACTTTTAGATTAGTAGTGTTAATTACTTCATAAAACCACCGTGACAATTCTCTAGCTTTCTGCCAAATTCTTAAATCTTCAAACTGCTCAATCTTGGCCATCCTTAAAACTTTATCGCATTGAAACTTTACAACTATCTACCCCACCGAGCCTTCCAAACTTATGGCCAGCAGTTTTTGTGCTTCCACGGCAAACTCCATTGGTAGTTGATTGAGTACATCTTTACAATAACCATTTACAATAAGTGCAATGGCTTCCTCTTCACCAATACCACGCTGATTGCAATAAAAAATCTGGTCTTCACCAATTTTACTCGTAGTGGCTTCATGCTCCACTTTAGCGCTTTTATTTTGTGTTTCTATGTAAGGAAAAGTATGTGAGCCACAGCTACTGCCCATCAACAAACTATCGCACTGTGAAAAGTTTCTTGCATTTTCGGCTCGTGGGCCGATTTTTACTAAACCTCTATAACTTCCGTTTGATTTTCCGGCACAAATGCCTTTGCTTATAATGGTGCTTTTAGTGTTTTTACCTAAGTGAATCATTTTGGTGCCCGTATCTGCCTGCTGATAATTGTTGGTAACCGCTACGCTATAAAACTCACCAATAGAATTTTCTCCTTTAAGGATGCAGCTTGGGTATTTCCATGTAACGGCCGAACCTGTTTCCACTTGTGTCCAAGAAATTTTGGCGTTGCGCTCACAAATGCCACGCTTAGTTACAAAGTTGAATACACCACCAACACCATTTTTATCTCCCGGATACCAATTCTGAACCGTTGAATATTTTATTTCCGCATCGTCTAAAGCTACAAGCTCTACTACTGCAGCGTGCAATTGGTTTTCATCACGCATTGGCGCGGTGCAACCTTCTAAATAACTCACGTAACTTCCTTGATCGGCTATTAACAACGTACGCTCAAATTGACCCGTACCTGCTTCATTTATACGAAAGTAAGTACTTAACTCCATCGGGCATTTTACACCTTTTGGAATATAACAAAATGAACCATCCGTGAAAACGGCAGAATTTAAAGCAGCGTAATAATTATCAGATTTTGGAACTACAGTTCCCATGTATTTTTTAATAAGCTCCGGATGCTCCTTGATAGCATCTGAAATAGAACAAAAAATAATGCCTTTTTCTTTAAGCACTTTGGTAAAAGTAGTTTTTACTGATACGGAATCTACCACCACATCCATGGCCACTCCACTAAGGCGCTTTTGCTCGTCAAGCGAAATACCCAACTTTTCAAACGTTTTTAAAAGCTCAGGATCAACCTCATCTAAACTATCCAAAGTTACTTTTTGCTTTGGAGCAGAATAAAAGGAAATAGCTTGTAAATCGGGTTTTTTGTAATGGATATTTGCCCAATCGGGTTCCTCCATTTTCATGAATTTTTCAAAGGCATCCAAGCGCCATTCCAACATCCACTCCGGCTCATTCTTTTTGGCAGAAATAAACCGAATAATATCTTCGTTTAAACCGTTTGGTGCTTTATCTGATTCAATATCGGTGTAAAACCCATACTTATACTCACTACCCGTTACTTCCTCTAATAATTGTTCTTCTGTACTCATAATTTTTTCTTCAATCTTCAACTTCCTTCTCCAACGCTATTGGCCAATTAAACAGCAAAACTTTCGCCACAGCCGCAGGTACGTTGCGCATTAGGATTGTTAAAACTAAAACCCTTTCCGTTTAAGCCTCCACTGTATTCTAACGTGGTACCAATCAGGTAGAAAAAGCTCTTCTTATCTACCACTATGCGTACACCATTGTCTTCAAAAAGTTTATCTTCTTCTTTCATTTGGTCATCTAACTTTAGGTTATAAGACAACCCGCTGCAACCGCCACTGGTTACGCCAACCCTAACGTATGATTGCTCAATGGCTTTACCCTCTTCAGCTATAAGCTGATGAAGCTTTGTAAGAGCAGTATCTGAAACTTTAATCATTATTATTTAGAATTAGTTTTAATAGAAGCCACAAAGGTACTAACTAAAGGTGGCACAGCCTATTTTGGATTGGAGCAATCTATGTGCGTATTATTCTTGCCAAACGCCCTTAACTAATTAGTAATGCAACTTTTATCCGTTTACTCCTTAAACGTTGTTTGTTTTATTTAGGTTTGTAGTGAAAACATTTTATTACTCACTTTGACGCTTCGTTTTAAACCTCAACAATTTTGGTATTTTTTGGCCTTTTTGCTTTGCTTGGGTCAACAAGCTTTTGCATGCAAGCCTCAGGTAAATTTGGGTGGGTTTATTGCATTTTGTCAAGGCAATAGCATTACACTAAATGCGGGAGCGGGTAATCCTAGTGCCACTTTTGTGTGGAGCACTAACGTAACTACACCAAGCATTACAGTATCAACCAGTGGCACTTATTGGGTAAGAGCCAGTAACGTGTGTGGCATTACTTACGACACTGTGGTGGTGCAAGTGGATGTACCTCTAAATTTAAACCTTGGTACCAACCGGAAAATATGCGCACGGGGTGACACGCTTTTTGCACCCTACATAAGAGGTGCAACCTATGCCTGGATGGGCGGAGGCACGCCCTTTGGGCACAAATTGTTTGTAACACAATCTGGCACTTATAGCCTAAACCTAACCAATGCTTGTGGGCAATTTAATGCCAGCGTTACCCTTACCGCTGAAAACCCTGCCAATCCTAATTTAGGTGCCGATAAATTTTTATGTTCTCCTCAAAATGTTACACTTAGCGCTGCTGCCAATTTGGGCACTTATGCATGGTTTAAAATCGGTTCTGGTAGTTTAAATAAAAGCACCAGCTCCATTACGGTAAATTCTTCAGGTAAATACTATGTAGAGGTAACTAATGTATGTGGAAAAGTAAGAGATACTGTGGATGTTTGGTACAGCCAAGGTGCTGCTTTAAATTTAGGAGGCACAACCACAATTTGCGGAAGCGGAACAGCGCAATTGACTGCTAACGTGAATAGGGGTAATTATCTCTGGAGCACCGGAGCCACTACAAAATCTATAACCGTAAACACCATGGGTACCTATTGGGTGCAGTTTACAGATCAATGTGGCGTTTTTAGAGATACTGTAAATGTGGTAAACGGAGGTCCAGCAGTTGTAAATTTAGGTCCGGATAGAAGTTTATGCACCAACAAAGGACTAACCTTAGATGCTGGAAATCCTGGCAGTATTTTTCAATGGAGCACCGGAGCAAACTCTCAAACCATATTTATAAATACTTTAGGCAAATACTTTGTTGGCGTTGATAATGGCTGTGGATTTAAGTATGATACTGTAAATATTTCAGTAATAAAACCTCCAAAACCCAATTTAGATGACACGATTTTTTCATGTGTAAACAGTTTTAAAATGGTAGATGCCGGATATTGGGGTCCCTTTTCTACTTATTTATGGAGTAATGGTGCAACTACACGAAGCGTTTCGTTGAGCGCCCAAGGAAATTATTATGTAGAAGTTAGAAACGAGTGCGACACTGTTTTTGACACAATTTATTTGAAACATATACCTAATATTATAGTAGATTTGGGTCCAGACACTGTCGTGTGTTCAGACCAATATACTATTGATTTAGTAGATTTAAGTCCAAAATATAACACCTTTAGATGGTCGAATAACAGATCTATCACTCGTAAAAATGGAATTATTTCAAATGGAGTACATTGGGTAGAAGTAACTAACGATTGTGGGGTTTACACGGATACAATTGAAGTGTTTTTACGGCCCGTTCCAAAACCGTTAGGTATGAGAAAAAAGTACATTTGTTCCGCCTATGGTGGAGATTCGCTTACTGTCCCATTTGATACAAGTATTACTTATTTGTGGAGCACAGGTGATACCACTAACTCTGTATATATAAGTACCCCAGGATTATATTGGCTGTACCAATACAACAAATGCGATACCCTTAATGACACTATCGAGGTAATTTTTGACGATCCGCTCAGTGTAAATCTTGGTCTGGATACTACTTTTTGTGAACCCGGACTTGTCTTTTATAACTTAAGAGATCTTTCTGCCGATAGTATAGTATGGAGCACTGGCTCTAGAACTGCAGGACTACCCATAACCCAATCAGGAACTTATTGGGCAAAAGCATATAATGCTTGCGGTGTATTTAGCGATACCGTGCAAATTACCGTGAAAAAATTACCGCGCCCTAAGCTTGTAGATACAGCCTTTTGTGATGGAACATCGGTTGTTTTAAATGCTAATCAAGGAAATATTCCTGCTACGTATCTTTGGAATACTGGAGCCACCACACCTTCTATAACGGTAAATCAGCAGGGTTTTTATTATGTAGATATTAGTAACGATTGTGCGATTATCCGCGACAGCGCTTTTGTACGCAAAGATGCTATTATACCACCGATAAATATTGGTAGAGATACCATTTTTTGCGCGGGCACCCTACAACTTGATGCTGGATTTTTAGATGGAGCAAAATACCGCTGGCAAGACGGCAGCAGAAACCAAACCTTTACAGTAACTACTAGTGGTAAGTATTATGTAACTGTTTCTAACAGTTGTAATTCCGTTACCGATACAATTAACGTTTTAATTACTGGGCCTCCGCGCTTAATTTTAGGATCAGAAACACGGTTTTGTTTTGGCTCCACCTTTACTTTAAATGCGCAAAACCCCGGCTCAGCCTATTTATGGAGCACAGGTGCAACATCTCAAAGCATTGCTATCGACTCTGGTGGAATTTACTACGTGCTAATTACAAACCCTTGCGGGCAGCTTACTGATACCGTAAATGTAATAGTGGAAAATATTATGAATGATGTGGAACTAGGCAAAGACACGCTCATTTGCTTTGGACAAACGCTGCGCCTTACCACCCAATATCCTGATGCTAAACATATATGGAACGGTGGAATTACCGACACTTTTTATGATGTAACCGCAACGGGTATTTATTGGGCTAGAGTTACAAATACTTGTGGCTCATGGATTGACAGTATTTATGTAGAAGTTTTAGGTAAACCTAAATTTACGCTAGGGCCCGATACCGTAATGTGCGCCATTGATGATAGCATAAAATTGGTTGGCCCTAAAGGTTATTTAAGTTACAGTTGGAATGGTGGCAACGGCCCGGCCACCAAAGATTTAATTGTAAAACAGGCAGGGAAATACTTTTTAACGGTAGAAAATGAATGCTTCTTTTACACGGATACAATTGTGGTACGTGAAGAATTTCCTATTGACTTAAACTTGGGTAAAGATACTGCCCTGTGCAGAAATATAGGCTACACTATTACCCCTACGCCCATTCAGTATCCCATTAAATGGGATGACGGTAGCGTACGCCCCTCGCGAACTGTTACAAATACAGGTTGGTATTATGCTAGTGCCCGCAACAGTTGTGGCATTTTCACAGATTCCATTTACATTGAGCTAACACCCGTTTTAAATCCGCCTGATTTTGACACCACCGTTTGCCTTACCGATACAGCAATTATTAATCTTTCTAATTTAAAATATGCTTTTGAATGGGAAGATGGTTCTACGGAAACTATAAGACAATTTTACGACCCTGACACCATTGCTTTATTCATTACAAATGAGTGTGGTACTTATCAAAAGAATTATAATATTCAGAAGGTAAATTGTGAGTGCCCGTTTTTTATACCTAATGCATTTACACCTAATGGTGATGGCTTAAATGATTTTTTTGAAATTAAACACAATTGCCCGCTAGTTGGCTTTACCATTACTATTTATAATCGGTGGGGAATTATGCTATTTAAATCTACCGATATAGACGCACCGTGGGATGGCTATTATAAGGGAAATAAATTACCGCAAGCTGTTTATACCTACAAAATTGAGTACACATATAAAGTGTATCAACTTACAGAAACACGGTACGAAAACGGAAGCTTTACCATTTTAAAGTAAAGCACTCTGCTTACTTTTGCCAAATGGCAACAGAAAACGCATCTCCGCAAGAAGATTTTACTTCTTTAGAAAATATTGGTGAATTTGGTTTAATTGAAAAACTCACTAAAAACTTCCCGTTAAGGCAAAGCAGCAGCTTAAAAGGCATTGGTGATGATGCCGCCCACCTTGATTTTAATTTAGAGCAAACCGTAGTTTCTACTGATTTTTTAATTGAAGGCGTACACTTTGATTTAACCTATGTACCACCGCGACATTTGGGCTACAAAGCGGTGGTGGTAAACCTTTCTGATATTTATGCCATGAATGCCAAGCCTACTCAAATTTTAGTGAGCATTGCGGCAAGCAACCGCTTTGGTGTAGAGTTTTTAGAAGAAGTATATGCCGGCATCCGCTTGGCTTGCGATGTGTACGATGTAGATTTAGTGGGTGGTGACACCACCTCAAGCTACAGCGGATTGATGATAAGCGTAACCGCCATTGGTGTAACCGATGAAGCGAGTGTAACCTACCGAAGTGGCGCAAAAGAAACCGATTTATTGGTAGTGTCAGGAGACTTGGGTGGTGCCTATTTAGGTCTTCAAATTTTAGAACGCGAAAAATCTGTGTTTTTAGACAACAAGCAAATGCAACCTGATTTAAGCGGCAATGAATATGTATTACAACGCCAGTTAAAACCAGAAGCGCGTAAAGATGTAATTGAAACCTTAGCTGCGTTAAAAGTAAAACCAACGGCTATGATTGATATTTCGGACGGTTTGAGTTCTGAGATTTTACACCTCAGCAAACAAAGCAAAGTTGGCTTCAGGCTTATGGAAGATAAAATTCCGCTTGACCCAAAGGTGTATGAATTGTGCGAAGCATTTAACCTAACTACTACAACAGTAGCCTTAAGCGGTGGTGAAGATTATGAACTTTTATTTACCATAGACATTAAAGACCATGACAAGATAAAAGGAAATCCTAATATGACCGTAATTGGCTACGCTACTGACCTTGCTGAAGGTAATAATTTACTTACGCGCGATAATCAGGTGATTCCTTTAAAAGCCCAAGGCTGGGAAAGTTTTGGCGGTTAAGAAAATGTAATTAAATCCCGAAAAGATGAAAAACCTAAACCTACTTATTTACAGCCTTAGTTTTTTACTTGTATTTTCTACTTGCAAAAAAGAAGAGATGGAAGTGGATAGCTTTACCCATACGGTAAGCGACAAAACCATTTTTCAATTAACCGATGAAGATGAAGCAATTGCAGATGCAGCGTATATAAACGAATTTTTGTTTTTACTTACCAGAGATGTTTCCTTTTTAGGCAATAAAATATACAAGATTGATAGAAATTCTGGGGAAATTTTGTGGAAATGGCAAGGAAGCGCTGGCGAAAGAAATGCCTCTTTTAACATGATTTTTTCTAAAACACACATCACTCTATGTTCGAGCAATTCCAAATTTCAATTTATTGATATGGAAACTGGAAATTTAGCTTATGAGACTCAGAACTCAAATATTTTAGTATCAACTAATGCCCAAAAAAGTTATCCTATTATGTTCAATGAAAAAGTTTATTTTGGCAAAAGAGTAAATAATGCTAGTGTTGCAATGAGCTTTAGCCCGCAAACAAACAAATATGACACGCTGATAAAAGCCCCGTGCCCTAACAATTCTTGCGGAGTAGATTTAATTAAAATAGTTTCCTCAAATGGTTTAAATTTTATAGCTGCGGTAACCCATATAGATGATCAGCAATTAAACCTAAGAACCACTTCAATTTGGACAGCACCCCTTAATGGTTTTTCTACTGCACAGCAAATTGTGTTAAACGTTGATAAATTGTATGGTGGTAAATTACGTAGTATTGTCTATGATGAGGAGATTGTTTTAGCTTTCTCAAAAGGCTCCGTTGCAAGCATAAATGTTTCAGAGCAAAGCAATCTCTCTTGGCAAAGTTCCTTCAGCACTTTTGGTATAGGCCAATCGGATTACTTCGGTTTTAAGAATAATTCTCAAAATATTTTTATTGAAAGCTTGATTACTATTTTCAAAATATCAAAACAAGGTATGGTGGAAGAGTTTTATAAAGGAGGTAACTTTGGCTTTAATAACTTTTCGGTTAGTGATCACTATGTTGCGGTAAATGAATCTGGAGGCCAATTAATATTAGACGCTAATAACGCCACGCCATTGGCTGAATATAATACGTTGCCCGCTGCTACATGGCAATTTAGTTTTGATGATAGAGTGCTTTTACTGAGTAGGACAAACGTGAAATTGTTAACTATTGCTCCTAAAAGTTAAGTTGAGTTTTTCTTCAAAAACGCCTTCATTCCGCTTAGTAATTCTTCAAAATCTTCTATATAACTCATGTGCCCATTTTCTAATAAAAGTGGCGTTACGCGGTGTGCCTTCATCTGCTCCAACATATCCTCTTGATTAATTACAGAATCATGCTTACCCCCCACAAAGAGAATATTATAAGGTGCAAAATGTAAAAGCACTTCCCTATCTGGCCGTAGCTTCATGCCTTCAAGGGCAGCAATTACGCCTTGCTTAGAGGTACGCAAACCATCTTTTTTTGCTTCATTTACAGCCTCCTTTAAATTCCGCCTGTTTTTAGCACGAAAAAGCATAGGTATAGCAATTCTGATGTACGAGGTATGATGTTTTTTAACAGTGGCAATAGCTCTATCACGATTGCGTTTGCGCTCTTCGGTATCTACTCTGGCGGTAGTGTTTAGCAAAAGCATTCCCTTAATCATGTCGGGGTATTTCTCGGCAAAAGCCAAGGCTACATAACCGCCCATGCTATGTCCGCAAAGAAAAAAGCGCTTTAATTTTAAGTGATCAGCCAAGGCTTTTACAATTTCTGCCATGTCTTCCATGGTATGCACATAACCTAGGTTTTCCGAGTCTCCATGTCCGGGAAGATCAAGCGTAATTTTGCGGCAAGCACGTGGTAGTTTTTCAACTACGTGCTGCCACATGTTTTGACTTTCTAAAAAGCCATGTAAAAAAATAATAGCTGTACCAGAATGATGCGTATTAAATGCAAACTGGGTTTCTCGGAAGGTGAAAAAACGAACCATTATTGAACCAGTTGTTTAAATTCCGCTAAAGAAATAATTTGGGTGATGCCTATCTGCTGTAAGGCTAATAGTGCTTTGTCTCCACTCACTAAGTATTCAGCTTTTGCGTGTAGGCACAAATCTAACAGATACTCATCTTTAGGATTTACAAATGTGGAAGTTTTAAACACATCGTTAAAAACCAAACCAGTGCTTTTAATGAAGGTTAAAAGTTCAAAAGATTTTTTTTGGTCAAAGTATTTGTTGAATTTCGATCGTTTAGAAATTTCAGCTATTTCTTTAAACAAATCGTTAGACCAAGATAACATGACGGTTTCTCTGCGTGAATCAAGAAAATCAATAAAGCTAAAGTCTTTTATAAGCGAAGAAATCCAGATGTTTGTGTCTATTACAACCTTCAAACTTTTTTCTTTTTTTCATAAAACGCCTGACGCACTTCATTTACCTCATTTAAAATTTCTTCTTCACTAGGTAGCGCGTATCCTTTCTCCTTTGCATTTTTCTGAATAGCAACAGCAATTTCTTTAAGACCTTGAAATGCTTCCGCCTTGGTTAAGTGGGTAACCAAAAGCTTTTGCTCATCATTAGGCAACTGCTGCACCAAATCCAAAATTTGCGCGAATGTTAATTCTAACTTTAACGTCATCTTTCAAAAATAAGCATTTTACCCATTCATTGCCTCTTCAATTTCCGCTACTTCTTTAGGAATACCGGTGGTCATATTGAGGTTTTCCTTTTCACCAATTACAATATCATCTTCTATACGTATGCCTATACCTTCTTCGGGAATGTAAATACCTGGCTCGCAAGTAAAGGCGTTACCTACTTCCATTTTCTCTGTCCATAATCCGCTATCATGCACATCTAAACCAATGTAATGGCTAGTGCCATGCATAAAATACTTTTTGTAAGCCGGCCAATCAGGGTCTTGGTTTTTTACATCTGTTTTATCAATCAACCCAAGTTGAAGCAATTCATCACTCATTAAATTTCCTACTTCTTTGTGGTATTCATGTAATTGATTGCCGGGCCTAAGCATATCTAAACTAGCTTTTTGTACACGTAATACCGCATTATACACGTCTTTTTGGCGTTGTGTAAATTTTCCGTTTACCGGATAGGCACGCGTTACATCACTAGCATAATTAGCATACCAACAGCCACAGTCAAAAAGCACCAAATCACCATCTTTAATGGGCTGATTGTTTTCTACGTAATGTAAAATGGTAGCGTTTTTTCCACCGGCAATTATCGGATCGTAAGAAAAACCGGTAGAACCGTGGCGTGTATATTCATGTATAAATTCTGCTTCCAATTCATACTCCTTCATACCGGGTTTCATCACTTTCAAAATCCTGTTAAAGGCTTTGGTGTTAATGTCGCTTGCCTTTTGCAAAAGCTCAATTTCTATGGGCGATTTTATTGCGCGTAATCCATGCATAATCGGTTCACTCCGCTCGTACTCGTGCAACGGATAGCGCGCCATAAATTGCTTTCTAAATCTATCTTCACGCGTTTCTACCTCGGTGGTGCTGCGCAAATGCTCGTTACCAGATAAATACACATTCCTAACCTGACTCATTAAATCAGCCATTACTTTATCAAACTCGGTAAGCCAAAAAACACTTTTAATTCCACTTACTGCCGTAGCGCCTTCTTTACTCAATTTTTCACCTTCCCAGCGCGCAATGTGTTCGTTGGTTTCTTTTAAGAATAAAATCTCGCGGTGCTTCTCAAAATAAGCATCCGGAAAAACCACCAACACACTTTCCTCTTGATCTACACCACTTAAGTAAAACAGATTTTTATTTTGAATAAACTTCAAATTACCATCAGCATTACTGGGCATTATATCATTACTATTAAAAATAGCCAAGCTGTTAGGCTTTAACTTTTCAATAAATCGTTTGCGGTTTTCAATAAAAAGTTGGGCGTTAATGCTATTGTATTTCATAAAGTATTTTTCTGCGTAAAGCGCAAATGTATAAAGATAAAAACGGCTCTGCATAAGCTCTAATCACTCAATTTTCTGTTTCTTCCTATAATCAGTCTAAATTGCACCCAATCTTGATGATAGATGCTTCAGCCCTTACTTTTGCTCTCTGCAAAAATTATAACTTTTAAAAAGCATGTCAGGCAAAACCGGTTTACTAAAGTCCACCATAGGTATGAAATTTACCATGGCACTTTCCGCTTTATTTCTAATCGTTTTTTTGGTACAGCATTTTACCATTAACGTTACTTCTGTTTTTAGCGCAGAAACATTCAACGAACTCTCACACTTTATGGGCACTAACCCCTTGGTGCAATTTGTATTACAACCAATACTAATATTTGGCGTTACCTATCATTTTGTAATGGGTTTTGTGCTTAGCGTTAGAAATAATAAAGCAAGAAAAGTAAAATATATTAAGTTTAATGGTGCTGCAAATTCTAGTTGGATGAGCCGCAACATGGTTTGGAGCGGTCTTTTTATCTTATTCTTTTTAGGCTTCCACTTTTATGATTTTTGGATACCCGAAATGAATTACAAATACATTGAGCAAAATCCTGCTGATGCGAACAGATACTACGGTGAGGTGTTACACATGTTTGAAAACCCGCTAAGAATTGGCGTGTATTGTTTGGCGTTTGTGTTTTTATCCCTGCACTTATTGCACGGCTTTGAATCTTCTTTTCAATCCATTGGTGCAAGGCATCCAAAATATACACCTGCCATTAAAAAAATTGGCACGGCTTACGCGATTTTGATTCCCGCAGGCTTCATTTTTATTGCGTTGTTTCACTATTTTAATTCATTATAAGTAGAAAGATTATGTCAGCAAGATTGGATTCAAAAATTCCCGAAGGACCATTAGAGCAAAAGTGGAAAAACCACAAAAGCAATATTAAATTAGTAAATCCGGCTAACAAGCGTCAGATAGACGTAATAGTAATTGGTACAGGTTTAGCCGGAAGTGCAGCCGCTGCTTCCTTAGCAGAAATGGGCTATAGCGTTAAGGCTTTTTGCTTTCAAGATTCTCCTCGCAGAGCGCATTCCATTGCCGCGCAAGGAGGTATAAACGCAGCAAAAAATTATCAAAACGATGGTGACTCCGTATATCGTTTGTTTTACGATACTATTAAAGGTGGCGATTACCGTTCGCGAGAAGCAAACACGTATAGGCTAGCAGAAGTATCTGCCAATATTATAGATCAAGCCGTTGCACAAGGCGTTCCTTTTGCGCGTGATTATGGTGGGCAACTTGACAACCGGTCTTTTGGCGGTGTACAAGTAAGTCGTACTTTTTATGCCAAAGGGCAAACCGGTCAACAACTTTTATTAGGTGCATATTCCGCACTTTCCCGCCAAATTTCTAAGGGGAAAGTAAAAATGTATAACCGTCATGAAATGATGGACATTGTAAAAGTAGATGGAAAGGCACGTGGCATAATTGCTAAAAACTTGGTAACAGGAGAAATTGAACGCCATGGCGCACACGCTGTATTACTGTGCAGCGGAGGTTACGGAAACGTATTTTTCCTTTCTACCAACGCAATGGGTTCTAATGGTTCTGCCGCTTGGCGTGCACACCGAAAAGGTGCTTACATGGCAAACCCATGTTACACGCAAATTCACCCAACGTGTATTCCGGTTTCTGGAGATCACCAAAGTAAGCTTACGCTGATGAGTGAATCTTTACGTAATGATGGGCGTATTTGGGTACCTAAAAACCGAAAGGATGCAGAAGCCATCCGCGAAGGAAAGAAAAAACCAACCGAATTAAAGGAAGAAGAAAGAGACTATTACTTAGAGCGTAGATACCCAAGTTTTGGAAACCTAGTGCCGCGCGATGTGGCCTCACGTGCAGCAAAAGAACGTTGCGATGAAGGTTTTGGCGTAAACGCTACGGGGCAAGCGGTGTATCTTGATTTTTCTGCCGCTATTATGCGCTACGGAAAAACCGAAGCCACTGTGCAAGGTGTTGACAATCCTTCTGATACGCAAATTAAAGAATTGGGAACCAAGGTGGTGGAAGCCAAGTATGGTAACCTTTTTGAAATGTATGAGAAGATTGTAGATGACAATCCATACAAAACACCTATGATGATTTTTCCTGCGGTGCATTACACTATGGGCGGTATTTGGGTAGATTATAATTTAATGACCACCGTTCCCGGATTGTATGCGTTAGGTGAAGCTAACTTCTCTGACCATGGCGCCAACCGCCTTGGAGCTTCCGCACTAATGCAAGGTTTGGCCGATGGTTATTTTGTAATACCCTACACCGTAGGCGATTACTTGGCCGATGAAATTAGAACCGGTGCTATTGCTACCGACACTCCAGAGTTTGAAGAAGCAGAAAAAGAGGTGCGCGCCAATATTGACAAACTGATGAATGCTTCGGGTAAACATTCAGTAGATCATTTCCATAAAATTTTAGGTAAAATAATGTGGGATAAGTGCGGAATGGCGCGGAATGCACAAGGTTTGCAAGAAGCTATTAAAGAAATAAAAGCGCTACGTGCTGAATTTTGGGCAGATGTAAAAGTACCGGGAACCATTAATGAAATGAATCCTGAATTAGATAAAGCGTTACGTGTGGCCGACTTTTTAGAATTAGGCGAATTAATGTGTAAAGATGCACTTACGCGTGAGGAATCGGCAGGTGGGCACTTCCGTGAGGAATACCAAACGGAAGAAGGAGAAGCATTAAGACGTGATGAGGAATTTGCTTTTGTTTCTGCTTGGGAATATACCGGAGAGCCTGCGGATGCAGTATTGCACAAAGAGGAATTGATTTTTGAAAACGTAGAATTGAAAACGAGGAGTTATAAATAACGCAAGACCATAGTTCACAGTCCATAGTGGATAGACGCGACAAAAGCGCGTAATTTATTGACTATTGACTATCAACTAAAAAACTATATACAATGAATCTTACATTAAAAATATGGCGTCAAGCCAATGCAAGTGCCAAAGGAAAAATGGTAGATTACCAAGTTTCCGGTATTGATGGCGATATGTCGTTTTTAGAAATGATTGACATTTTAAATGAGCAATTAATTGATAAAGGCGAAGACCCAGTAACGTTTGATCACGACTGCCGTGAAGGTATTTGTGGGATGTGTAGTATGTATATAAATGGTGAGCCGCACGGACCAGAAAAAGCAACCACTACGTGTCAGTTGCATATGCGGAAGTTTAAGGATGGTGATACCATTTACATTGAACCTTTCCGTGCCCAAGGTTTTCCGGTGATTAAGGATTTGATGGTAGATAGAGGTTCGTTTGACCGTATAATACAAGCGGGTGGGTACGTATCAGTAAACACCAGTGGAAATACGTTGGATGCCAATGCTATTCCTATTGAGAAAAAGAATGCAGACTTAGCTTTTAATGCGGCTACCTGTATTGGTTGTGGCGCTTGTGTAGCGGCTTGTAAAAACGCATCAGCTATGCTTTTTGTATCTGCCAAGGTGAGCCAAATGGCTTTGCTACCACAAGGTAAAGTAGAGGCCAAAAACCGTGTGCTAAACATGGTGCATCAAATGGATTTAGAAGGCTTTGGCGCTTGTACTAACACGGGTGCTTGCTCTGCTGAATGTCCTAAAGAAATATCCTTAGATAATATAGCTAGGATGAATAGGGAGTATTTATCTGCGAGTGTTACCACAGAAGATTAGAAAAATTCCGATTTTTGAATACTAAAAAAATCCCTTTGTACTATAACATTACAAGGGGATTTTTTTAATTAGGTGCCAAACTACTTTTCTAAAAGCATTAGTACTCCATTAGGAAAATTTAATTTCTAAAGCAAAATAATTTTAGTGGTTTTTATCCCAACAACGGATGAAACACGCAAGGTATAATAGCCTTGGGGAAATTTAGTCATATTTAGTAAATACACGCCAATCTCGTTGCACGGAACTGATTGTTGCAAAACCACCTCACCTGTTGCTGTAAATAAAGTAAAGCTTAATTCTTCTATATTGCTCGGTAAGTTTTCAATGAATACTCTGGTAAAAGCAGCCGTTGGATTAGGATATACCGTTACTTCAAAATTTCCAATCGACTCTGGCTCTACTAAATTATCGTCTGGTTTATTACTTAACCCTTCGGCCCGTTGTAGGTACGATACACTGTTGCATGCCCCCGTAATCTCCAAAGGATTAGCCAATTGAATCGGCCTATCACAATTAGTTCCAAAAGTGAAAATGTTTAAGGAAGAGCCACTATTAATACTTACCTCTCCTTCTTGCAATATTGCCTTCCCTGCTGTCAATACAACTGGTTTATCAGGTGTGCCTACAATACAATTTTTTAAAATAATAGTGTCACGCACACGGTAGTTTTTTAAAATAGTTTCATTTTCAAAAACCAAGGTTTTAGGTACGTTTAAGTTACCGCTATCCAAGCTAGAAAACTCTGGTTTGGTAAACCAATGATAGCGCTCAGTCTTTTCGTGTAACTTATCATTACTTATTTTAGAAAAATCAGCTGGATATGTATAACCAATATGTTTCCAACTGGCCTCATACGTTGATTTGTGGAGCATGTAATCACCATTAGGCGTTTTAAAGCGCAGCACTAATCCAAACAGCACATTCTGCACATCCGTTACATTTGCTTCGTTTATATCCAACACCACCGCATATTCATCAATGCAATTTAGAGGCAGCAAATCACTTACCCAAGTGCGCGCATCAATCAAGTTGCCCCCACTTGATGAAGCCACATCCAAAGTAGTAGAACCTTCCAACGTAAGTTGTACATAAGCCTCAACTAATTCTAATTTAGCAGCTGGATTAATGACCAATTTTATAGATTCTTTATTTACAGTAATTAATCTTCTGGTTACTGCTTGGCCACTATTACCCCTTATTTTGGTAAAACCCATGTGTACATCCACACTGGGTTTATCCAGCAAGTTATAAATGCCTAGTATTTCATTATACAACGGATACCTTGAATCTGGAAAAACAGGACTAGAACTAGGTGCGGGTTCAAAGTTAGATCCAGGAATAAATAGACCCGTGCTGATATAATAATAAGCGTTTCCCATTTTCCCATAATGATTAGTATTTCTGTGGGAAGCCATAGGTGTGCCATATTTAGTATCACCTACCGATCCTTTTTGCCCATTTGTAAAACTGTGTAATAGAGCCAAGGCACTTGAAATATGCTCAGAGATTTCTAGTAAAGTAAGGTCTGTGTTTTTAGAAGTAAATAGTTCATCAAGACCTTTATCTACGGGGCTATTCCAATCTGCCTTAGCCAGTTTTTTAGAATAAGACTTGAACTCGGGAATGGAGTGGAAGCTTTTGGACGCGGCTAAGTATTCTCTTGAACCGGCCAAACCAGCGAGGTAATAGGGCAAGCTGAGGATTTCTAAGTTTTCCCCTTCTTCGTTAGCCAAGATTATAGCTCCTTCATTGTAAAGATTCACCTCAAAAGTTAATGTTTTGCTGTAATCACTAATATTGCTTGGGTCTTTACAAGTACAAGGGTCGTAACTCACTGGGAAATCAGCGTAGCGCCAACCTTTTGAAAAAGTTTGAAGGTTAGTAGCTTTTGGTATGTCATTAAAATATCTTAAAGGCGCTTGTACAGGGCTCAGGGCACTGAATAGCGCGGTTTGTTTAATTGATGTTGAAAAGCCTAGTGATATCTCTAAAAAACGATTATCAAAACGTGAATCTAGAAGTACAAATACCCGAATTATTGAACGGTATTTATTGTACATTATTAAGAAAAGATGCCCACTTCGGCCTAAATCAACAGTTCCATCAGGTTTAAGGCCTGTATCATAGCGTAACAATTCCCAGCCATCTACCGAATTAAAATCTTGTGCTGATCTTAAGTGACTCACGCCAGGCCAGCCAGATGAATTTGGGTTGGCGATTGAGTCAAGAGCCCCGTCAAAACGCACAAAATACAGCGGACTGGTCCAATCAAACGGGTTTATATAATTGGGGTTTCCAGGATTTAAAGGTTCTGCTGGGTTGGTAGTAATATTATTAGGTGGGCAAGGTGCTATTGATTGAGCGGCTAGCGAGCAACATAAGATTAGCATTGTATATAATAACCAACGCCTGATGCTTTCACCAGTTAAGTTATAGATGTAGATATGTTTATGTTTCACAAGCAGTGTCTGGTTATTTTATTGAGGAAAGATATTAAAAGGACTTTAAGCGTACAAATGTTATTGGCCTATTTCATAGCCAAAAAACAGCATAAAAAAGTAGCGATGCTGGCTAAACCTAAAGAAGAGCGGATGAATTTGAATAAATTCACTCTTTTATAAACCGTCCTGCCCGCACCAATCCATTATCTAACTGAAGGTGCAAAACATAATTTCCAGGCTTTAGCTGTTCTACTTCCAAAGGCTCGCCAGGTGCATAACGACCACTTATTTGAGCACCTCCGCTTATTGAAAAAATACGGTAACTACCCGGACTTTCGAGATCTTTTGGCAACGGCATATATAGTTTGTCCTTTGCGGGATTTGGATACAAAGCCAAAGGTGTGGAAGTAGGTATATCGTATTCGTTTTGATGCAATACATCGCCATTTGCGCCTATTTTTATTACGCTTAGCCGCGAATGAATACTAGTAGAATAGTGCGCATCATATAACCAAGAGAAAATCAATGCACCTCCATCGTTTGTAGCCACCACTTGGTAAGGAAAATACACAGCACTATCACGCCCAACAATGCGGCTCCAATGAACGGTGCCACTTGTATCAAATTGCACCACTCGAAAAGGCTCTGTGCGCCCAACGCTATCGGCTCCATTCCATGGGTTTAATCCTTGCGGAGGATAAAAGCCGGCTATCCCATAAATGGTATCGGGTGTATTCCAGTCAAACGGTTTTTTCCATGGCACGGCATAACTAAAATTAGCATCTTTTATCGGGAAGCTATCAATACGCGCCACCGAGTAATCCTCATTAAATTTAACAACGGCATAATTGGCAGTTCCGTAAAACGACAGCATGTAGAACCCTTTTCCATTAGCATCTGGAAGTACATTAAAATCAAATCGCCTATGAGGTGCCGATGGAAAGGGATATGATGGCGGACGTGCAATAATAGTATCAGTGGTTAAATCAGCATTTAGCACTTCAAACTGTGTTGTGCTTGAATTAAGATGCAGGATAAAAAATTTATCTTTTACCGTTTTAATGGTACCATAAAATCCACCACCTGAACTAGAGTCAATTTTGGTGTAAAGTAGATTATAGTTAGCATAATATACACTATAGAATTTTTCCAAAGTGCTAGTTGAAAACGGATCAATGATTACGCCTCCTCCTATGATAAGATGGGAACTATCTTGAGCAAAGTCAGTAACAATGTGAAACCAAAGTTTTCCGGCTGTGTCAAGCGGCACTTGTTGCACAACACTTCTATTGGTAATATCGTAAACCCCAAAGGTGATGGCCTTACGCTTTGGTTCTAATCTTCCAGCGTCCCTGTACGCAAGAAATGCGGTATTGGGATTAATGCTCGCTCCCATTTTATTCAGGTACACTGAATCAGCCTCCACATTATTTGTATCGGGATGTAAAATTACAGTTCCCAATTTGCCATTTTGATCAAAGCTCATGAAGAAACTTGCGTATTCAATTAAGCTGCCTTTTGGGTCATCAGGACCGGTATGCGTAGTAATGTTAAAATAAACGGAATCTCCCCGCTCAATGGGCGAGCCTAATGTAGTATAGCGAGTTGTTCCGGTGCCGTAAATTCGTTCTTGGCCTGTCGTAAAAATTGTTTCTTGGGCAAAACACGTGTTGCCAACCATTAAAAACAAGAGTACAGTTTTGAGATAATTAGTGATTTTCATAGGAAAGGTAGAATTAGGTTGGTGAAAAAAACAGTATTGATTAAGGAATAAATAGCGGCTCAAAATTAGGTTCGGTTTGTTTTAGCAGTGTAAAAATACATTTTATATCGGAGCTATTTTTATGAATATAACCGCACCACCATGCTTCACTACTGTTATCAGACTTCTAGGGTAAAAGCCAAAATACGAATAGAGCGTATTTATCTGCGAGTATTATCACAGAAGATTAAGACGATTAGATTTTTTTTGTGCTCGATTACCAAACCGTGAAAGACACCATCATCAAAATGGCTAAAAACCCTTTGATGTTTTCTTCAACTTTTGAGTGCCATTGTCAAACCAAGTGGCTGCTTCTCTTTTCTGTACAATCGTTCTATTCTTTTCTAAAAAGCTCAAAAACTCCTCTGAATTCATCTTGTACTCTGGCAAATTATCTATATTAATGTAAATAACCGTGTAGTTTTCACCTTCCGCCATTTCCTCTTGCAAGTCTAAGATATGTTTAGCATTTATGTTGTCCCAACTTAAACTCCAATAATAAAGTAAATAATGGCCTTCATTTGAGTTGCTTAAAAGACTACCGTCAAAATTTTGAATAGCGGCTACTTCATCTTGTAAACCATAGCCATCGTAGTACATTTTAGAGCGGTCAAAGAAATTTATTGTGCTGGTAAGTTTTCTGTAATCTGCATTACAAAGTCTGTAATTTATAAAAGTGCCATTCGCTTTAAATAATAAACCTACAGGCTTAAATTGAGAACGGTTAGGAATAGAATCTAATACCGCGTAAAAGCGTTTTTGCTTTGGTACACTTAGGCTATCAAGGTAAGCTTCAATATTTGTCTTTTGCACCACATCGCCATGTTTGGGTGCATTCGCACTGCTTAGATAATCTTTGGGTAGTTTACAAGCATTGAGAGATAACAAAGCCAATGCTACTAGTGTAAAATTTCTCATAAACTTAAAGTTAAATACTAAACATTACCGTTCAACAAATACTTTGCACACCTGAGCATCATATTTTTCGTCAAGAATGTACACTGTATATATTCCGTTGCTTACACCCTTTAATGTTATCTCATTAGATGTTAAGTCACCTTTCTGCACTACAACCCCAGAATTACTAACCACTAAATAGGTATAAGTTTTATACTTATTTAGACCAGAAAAAATGATATAATCTTTAGCGGGATTAGGAAATACTTGCAAACTAGCACTAGTAGTTATCGGATTGGCAGGTTTATCATGTAAGTATTTTATTTCTCCCGTAGCATTTAAATATATAATGGAAATATCTGTTTTTGTAGTTGCGTAACTGTTAAAATCATAAGCAATAGAAATTATGTACACACCCCCAGTTGAGGAAGTAATAATTTGTGAAACCATTCTGAAATTGCTATCCACAAGCTCTTTGCGCCAAAGCTCGGTACCATCTTCTGCAATTTTCATTACTAAGATTGGCCGGTTTAAATTTGGTTGTAATTGCCAAGATCTACCAACTGGGTCAAGCGTAAGGCTAACGAAAAAATCGCCTGAATCGTTTACCGCAAAATTATCATTCCCTTCATAAAAATCTGTATCTACTAATGGGAAAATATTACGTTGTTTTGGGACTAAGGTAGAATCAAATGTAATCAAGCTAATGGCGGGAGGAAAAATTTCTATCCCCAAGCTAATCAAATCTTCCTTATTCTGAGAAATAGCCATGAGGTAATTTTGCCTAGGAGAAGCAATAGATCTAATTGAAGTAAGACTGTAAGCTGTATCTAACTGTAAATCTGTTGAAATTTTGAAGAATGCGTTAGGATCAGCAAAATCACCCAATCCAATTATTAGGTTTTGCTTGAAATTTATAATAGATGCTGTGTGAGCCATCTCCAAAGAGTCTAGCATTCTAAAGTTAACGACTTGACCTGTTTGCTCGTTGATTTTTAAAAGGAGTGGTAAAAATACAAATGGGCGCGTTGAATCTGAAAATGCCGATCCTCCTACGTATAAAAATCCATCGAGCTTAGCTCCACAATCGATAGTTCGTATGTTTAAATCTGGAACTGTAACCCTGTAAAAATCTAAAAATGCTAGAGAGGTATCAAAATAGGATACGAGATAGTTACCACTAATATTTTCTCGCGAATAACATCTAAAAGTTGAGTCTGAATCTAATTCGATTCTATTTACAGTCGTTTTCGAAGAAAGTCCTAAGGTTGACGATATATCTATAGAATCCAATTTTATTAAATCATCAGAAAACTGGTAAATCTTGCCTGAAGTAATGGAGGGTCTCAAATAATCTGATGCCTCGTATGTGGAAACGTAGAGATTTGAGCCCAATCTTACTGCACCATAGCAAACATCATCATTAACGGTACCAAAGGTAATTTCCTCTAGTTTTTGTGCATTTAAGCAAGATGACATCAAAAAGAAAGCGATGGAGAACGTATATATTCGAAGCATAACAAAAATTATAATAGCTAAGTCAATTAGATTAAGTGCCTTACCGTATTGCTAATTGCGCAAACTGAAAACACGTTGATTAAGGAGATTAGGATGCTTATTAGGTATTTCATAGGTTATAGTTAAACAAAGTATTACACCGTAACTAGTTTGATTTTTGCAACCTCAATGCTTGATTAAAAAATTTATTTCTTTATGAAAGTTTGGGTAAACTGTTTACCGTTTTCTGGTTGTACACTTAGAAAATACATCCCATTTGGCAGCTGATTTAAGTTCAAACTAGTATGTTGATTTAAAAATCCGGACATCTTTACTTTTCCTTCCTGAGTATGAATAGTATATGTGGCGTTTTTCATCTTACCGGGCAAGCTCACATGCAGCACCTCTTTTACAGGATTTGGATAGCTTTTAAAAGCGGATATATCAAAGCTACTTTCTTCTACACCAATAAATTTGATTGTATTTTCCTCTAAAATATAAAAATAGGAGTACACACTATCTAGCGGATTAATGGAATCTCTACCAGCGTACACCGTTAGCTTTCCATAAAACGGAAAACGCATATTTATGCTATCCATTAATCCCTCCATACTTCTGTAGTAGCGAATAAAACTTATGCTACCGAGAAATACTCTGTTTAAAAAAATCGGTTTACCCCCTGCCCTATAACTTAGTGTATCAAATTGGGTTTTTAGTTTTCCTTGTTTTAGTCCTAAGCTATCGTAATACTCAATTTTATATCTATAAAAATAAATACTATCGTTGTGATTTACCTCAAAATTAGTAAAACCATCCAAACTAACACCCGGAAAAACAGTGTCGGCTTGCACCACCCTAGGGCTAGTGGTATTGTTGGCAGCCAATGAACGGTTAAAAAGTAAGTTTAACTGAAGGGGCTGGGCATGGGTTGAGAAAAAAACGAGGACAAAAAATAGAAATAGGTAGTGTTTCATTTTAAGATAGTTATATAGCCCGTTTTCCTAAAGGTGTAATGATGATTATTTTTGGCCATAATTTGATACGTGTAAACTCCGGGCGGTAAGAACTTATTTCTAAAGACACCATCCCAAGAAACAGGTTGAGAGAAAGATGTATAAACATTAGTACCCCATCTATCAAAGACCTTAAACTCAACATAATCAGCGTTTTTAAGATAGCCGATAAACAATTCATTCTTTCTGTCACCATTAGGAGTAAATGCATTTGGTAAAGTTGCTGAAATCTCACAACTTTCTACCTCCAAATTAAAACTGCCTAAAGGCACCTCACCACATTCTGTAATTCCAGCAACTGAATAATAGCCAGCCTTTTTTAATTTTCGAGTGCTCGCAAACTCTTGCTTAGGTACATCTGACCATCGGTATAAATAATCGTTATCCAGTGTTATTTGCAAAGCCTCGTTTGAACAAATGGAAGTGTCTGTGAACATAAATATCGGATATTCATAGTAGTTCACAACTACCGTATCGAACAAATTAAAGCATGGCCCCTTAACCTCAACCCAATATTTGCCTGATTGGGTGATATCAATATGCTTCCTTGTACTACCAGAACTCCAAAGTACCGAACCACCATAATCTGGGACGGTCAAAGTTATAACGCTATCTTGGCATAAATATAAATTTTCTGGAAGACTTAGTTTATAACTTTCTGGAACAATTTTTTGCAGTGAAACATCATCAATATACCATCCAGCGCCCCCAAAGGGTTGTTTACTAAGTGTATCATTAAAGTAGAAAAATATTGAATCATCAGGCCTAAATGAACCAAATGTTAAATATTGATAGGCTCGATCTGCTTCGAAAGTATATGTTAATTTTCTATAATTTAAAGTATCTCTTTCTAAAAACTTAAAATAATGAGTTTTAAGATGTGGTGCTCCTGATAATAAGTTAGTAGTTGTATCTAAAACGCTCAATTGCAAACCAAAATCATTACAGAATGGTATTAGCATTACAGCACCTTGTGCACTAGCCCTTCTTCTGCTCAATGGCTTTACATACAATTCTATTTTATATTTACAGCCTGGCTCCAAAACGTTTTTTAAAGCAGTTCGTATGAAGCGCCTTACCACTTTTTGGTCACCTAGAAACTTACCAGTGCTTGCAGCCAACACAAATCCTTCCCCCGTATGCGGTGTGAAAAACCAACGCTCATTTCCGTAACTTAAGATGTTGGCATAGTTTTGCTTATTACAGGTAGCAATGTGAATACCACCAGTATGATTAAGGCTCCACCATGATGGACAGCTTGGAGGGTTATTTTTTTGGTTGGTCAGTACCCATTGATTAGCATCTAAGCATTGCTCAAAGCCACTATTGAGTATTAGATTATCAAATTTTTGAGCACTTGTCTTTGGTGAAACTAACCCACACGCAATAATGTAAAGAAATAATAAACTTGGCGCTAGTTTTCGCTCTTTACTTGATGATTTTATAAATATTCTTATATTTTTCATTTCCAATAAGGTACAAATAATAGAGTCCCTTTACCCACATAGATGTATCTATGGAATAATAAGATTTATTCTCTTTCAATAAGTCATCAATTACTAATACTCCGTTGGAGTTAAAGATTTGAACCCTTTTAAATCCCAAGGGAATAGGAACTTGAATATTTAAAACATTACTCACAGGGTTTGGCCACGCTTGTAATTTTTGAGCAGAATGAACCTCCTTTAAAGTAATATAACTAAACTGGTTTCTCTTAAAAATATGGAAATAGGATGAAACACTATCAAAGCGCGCACTATCACTAGAAACGTAAACGGTAAGTTGGGCATACAATGCTCCTGTACTAAGGCTATCAATCAGGTTTACAAAACCATTATGTAAGCTCCAGCATACAGTAGATATTCCAACATTTTTTAGGCGAACTGAGCCACCGCTAGGATTGTAGCTAATCGTATCATATTTAGTTCTTACCCTTCCTAAAAAGTTTCCTGCGCTATCATACACGTGCATTTTAAAACGATAAAAATTAGTGCTGTCTGCATAGTTGATAGAAAACTGGCTAGCACCATCTAAACTTGGCCCCGGAAAAACCGTATCCGCATTAAAAATTTTAGTGAAGTTGCTGCTTGGAGGTAAAGATCTTTTTAAACTAAGACCTAACGGTGTTGATTGGCCAAAAACACTCCCAAAAAAAATAAAAAATCCAAAAAACGAATGTCTTACAAAAATTTTCATGAAAAATTAAATTTACATGTTAGATTTTTCATCTTAATAAAATTTAAATTTACCTACCCCTGTCGCGTTTCGGTTTAGCACGGTTAATAAAGTTTCTTGGCCAAGAGGATTATTTACACCATAAATAAAAACAAAGTTTTAATTCTAAAAAACCCATGATATATTCTATTTCAGTATTTTAGCAGTCTCATTTATACCTAATTACCAATGAAAACCTATCAAAAAATCAAGCAGGTCAGGGTTTTATTAAATCTAACTCAGGCAGATATGGCGGAAAAATTAGACATTTCGCAAAAGGCTTATAGCAATTGTGAAAATGGTAAAACACAACTAACAGAGGAGAAAATTGAAAATATTTGCACGGCTTTAGATATATGCCCTACTCAATTAAATACCTTCGATGTAAATGTATTTCTTAGTATTTTAAAAGGTACATTTAAGTATAACCAATTGGCTGACAATGAAAGAGAGACTTTTAATCTGAGGTTAAAAGAAAAGGATACACAAATTGCTTGGCTAAGAAGCCGATTAGATACGTTAGGAGGCAACAATCAGCTGTAATACTAATTTAACTTATAAAGGAAGCTATCTTATAAAGCCTCCAAATCCCCCTCACCTTGACGGGTACTCTAGCTACAAACACACCTTATATAAGCTTCTTAATGAAGCTGTTGTGGTTTGCTACTTTGGTTCTAAGTACCACTTTAGAGAAAAAAATTGGGGCTCTTAGACTCAAAGCATTAATTATACTTTAATATTCAAATTGATATAATACCAATTTAAAACACAATTCGGCTAAACCCCACAAAAAAACCCGAGGCTTTCACTTCGGGTTTTTTTCATCTTTTAGTGACCAGATTCCATTTCATCTGGTTTAAGCGGTACCGTTTGCGGTACAAAATCATCTTCCATACCCGGTTTGCTATAATCATACGCCCAGCGGTGTACCTCTGGAATTTCTCCCGGCCAGTTTCCGTGAATATGTTCTACCGGAGTTGTCCACTCTAAGGTGTTTGATTTCCAAGGATTTTTTGAACTTATCTTACCTCTTACGGCACTATAAAAGAAGTTAAAAATGAATACCAACTGTACCGCTCCACCCACTATTGCGAAAATGGAAACTACTACGTTAATATCTGCTAAATCCGTAAACATTGGAAAATTAGTGTTGGTATAATAGCGCCTTGGTAAACCGGCCATACCCAAAAAGTGCATAGGGAAAAACACACCGTAAGCCGTTACAAACGTTACCCAGAAATGCACATAACCCATTGGCTTGTTCATTCTACGACCAAATAATTTTGGAAACCAATGATACACACCGGCAAACAATCCGAAGATAGCTGATAAGCCCATTACAATGTGGAAATGCGCTACAACAAAATACGTATCATGTACATTAATATCTAAGGCGCTATCACCTAAAATAAGTCCTGTAAGCCCACCCGTAATAAACGTAGATACCAAACCAATAGAAAACAACATGGCAGGTGTTAAGCGTAAATTACCTTTCCATAGCGTTGTAATGTAGTTAAATGCTTTTACTGCAGAGGGTATCGCAATAAGCAACGTAGTAAACGTAAAAACCGAACCGAGAAACGGATTCATACCGGTAATAAACATGTGATGCCCCCAAACAATAAAGGAGAGAAACGCAATGGCTAAAATAGAACCTACCATAGCACGGTAACCAAAAATTGGCTTACGGGCGTTGGTTGAAATTACTTCTGAAGTGATACCTAAAGCGGGTAATAAAATGATATATACTTCTGGGTGACCTAAAAACCAAAATAAATGCTGATACAACACCGGACTACCGCCTTGGTTGCTCAATAATTCTCCTGCTACTAAAATATCTGACAGGTAAAAACTAGTACCCATGCTTCTATCAAAAATCAACAACAGTGCTGCGGAGAATAATACAGGGAATGAAAGTACCCCAAGAATAGCCGTTACAAAAAATGCCCAAATGGTAAGTGGTAAGCGCGTCATGCTCATACCTTTAGTACGCAAATTTAATACGGTTACAATGTAATTAAGCGCGCCTAAAAGAGAAGAAACAATGAATAAACTCATAGAAACCAACCACAGCGTCATACCTAAGCCTGAACCTGGCATTGCTTGCGGTAGTGCTGATAGCGGTGGATAAACTGTCCAACCGGCTGCTGCGGGACCACTTTCTACAAATAGTGACGAAAGCATTACTACTGAAGACACAAAAAAGAACCAATAAGAAAGCATATTGATAAAACCCGAAGCCATATCACGTGCACCAATCTGAAGTGGAATTAATAAATTGGAAAACGTACCACTTAAACCAGCCGTTAATACGAAGAATACCATAATGGTACCGTGAATGGTAACTAAAGCCAAATAAATGTTAGGATCCATTACTCCATCGGTACCCCACTTACCTAAAAGCGCTTCAAAAATTGGCCATTCTGTATCGGGCCATGCTAATTGTAAGCGAAATAATAATGACATAGCAACACCCACAATACCCATAATCATACCGGTGATTAGGAATTGTTTAGCGATCATTTTATGATCGGTGCTGAATACGTATTTTTCTATAAACGATTGCTCGTGATGATGGTGAGCATCGTGTGCGTGTAAATCCTGTGTAGCCATAATCCTTTCTTTTTAGCTAAAATTTTTGTTACAAATTATCAGCAAACGTTTTCTGTTCGCTAAGCCATTTCTCATATTCCTCCTGCGTTTCAACTACCACCTTCATCTGCATGTTATAGTGGGCAGAGCCACAAATTTTATTACATAACAACAAATAGTCAAACTCCCAAGGCTCCTCTCCTTTCTCTGCGCGAATTTCGTTAATGTTGTTTACTTTATCAATTACCTCTTGGTCTTTTCTCATTTCTGCGGTAGTAACCGATGGCACAAACTGAAAGTTGGTACTGGTACCAGGCACGCAGTTCATTTGCACTCTAAAATGTGGCAAATATGCGGAGTGAATAACATCCTGACTTCTAAATTTAAAAATTACCGGACGGTTTACCGGTAAATGCAACTCTGTGGTAATAACATCATCAAATGAATTTGCATCATTTACATCCACACCAAGTGCATTGGTACCTTCACTCATTCTTACGCTTGCATAACCCAGCGTATTATCAGCACCTGCATAGCGGGCTGTCCAACCAAATTGCTTTGCATATACTTCCACTACCATTGGCTCTTCATCCTCGTTAGACGGGTTCATTATATCACTCCAAGTAGTAAGTCCGTAAATAATTAAACCTGCTAAAACTACTGCCGGAACAATAGTCCAAATAAATTCTAAGCGGTTGTTGTGCTCCATGTAAGAAGCCTTTCTGCCTTTTTTACCTCTAAATTTAAAACCAAAACCAAAAAGTAAAGGCTGTGTAATTAAAAACACCACAACGATTAAACCCATTGAAATGGCCCATAAATTATCAATCTCTACTCCATGTTCAGAAGCAGATTTTGGTAATAAAATGTCATCATACGCTATTACGGTGTAAAAGAAACCGCCAATAAGGAAAATTAAAGCCCCTATAAGTAGGTACCCTTGATTTCTATTATCCTTATCATTAACATCATCACTAGTGGCATCATCATCACGCATTTTGCCGGCCAATTCGAATACTCGAATGGCTTGGGCAAACGCCAAGATGGCCAAAATTGCTACAACTATTATCAAAAGAGTTTCCATGCTGCTCTTATGCTATTTTAAATTTGAAAATACTTACTCTCCAAGTACATTGGGTTTTTGGTTGGTAAAAGCGGTGCTTTAGAAAGGGTGCGGAACACCACAAACAAAAACATACCGGCAAAACCAAGAAACGTACCCACCTGCACTAATCCTATACTCCATTGCCCACCCACAGTACCCGGGCTTATCATTATAAATATATCTAACCAATGACCGATAATCATAATAATACCGGCTGTAATCACAAAACCTTGGTTGCGTTTTGAATCTCTACTCATCATTACTAGTACAGGGAACAAGAAGTTCATGGCAACCATAGTAAAGAATAAGTATTTATACTCACCAAAACGCGCCATATAATAGGTTACTTCTTCAGGGATGTTTGAATACCATATTAACATGAACTGAGAGAACCATAGGTATGTCCAAAATACGCTAAAGGCAAACATAAATTTGGCTAAATCTTGTAGGTGATTGTGGTTTACATCTTCTAAGTAACCTTGCGACTTTAAGTAAATAACTAAAAGCGTAAGCACTGTTAAAGCAGTGACAAACATTCCGGCAAATACATACCATCCAAATAATGTACTAAACCAATGTGTATCGATGCTCATAATCCAATCCCACGCGCTGGTAGAAGAGGTTACGGCAAAAAATACTAAGAAGCCGGCTGATATATTACGCATCCTTTTCCAGATTGCTGCGGGATCTCCGCTGGTTTCCATTTTCAAGGACATTCTTCTTAATAAGTACGCTCCACCTATCCAACCAATTAAGTAAATAACAGAACGTATAATAAAAAATAGGCCATTTAAATAACCTTCTTTACCTGCAATAATAGGGTCATAATTAGGACTTCCTTCTACCATTATACCTTCCGCCATCCAATGCCACAGGTGGTTTCCACCGATATGAAGCACTCCTGTAACCATAAGCAATAGCATAATGCCCACCGGAATAATTAAGAAAGAAGCCATAGCCTCCATTACTCTAGTAACCACTATTGCCCAAGCTGCTTGTGCAGCATATTGTATGGCTAAGAAAAATAACGCTCCTAGCGAAACCGCTAAAAAGAAAAACGTATTTATCATGATGTTACTCCAAGGCTTGTTTTGCTGCTGATGGTGTATGTGTTCAGCATCATGATGCGCTTTATCTAATCGCGTATATGCTTGATTATGTTCAGGACTAGCACGTGGGGCTGTCTTATGATAATCAAAATCGGAAGTTTTAGGTGTGTGATCTTCATGGCGAACGCCATTAATGTGCGTTACACCACCGTGTGCGTTTTCATCATGTGCTTCTTCTCCTCCATGCGCTTTATGGCCGGCTTCATCCGCGTGTGCGCTATGATTAGTTTCGGCATGTGCATCGTGGTCAGCATGATGATGCTCTCCACCTTCTGCGTGCTCGGTATGATGTCCTTCTTCGTGATGCTCACCACCACCTAATAAAAAACTAGCGCCTATGCTTAATGCACCGATTATCATCAGCACAAAAGTTATGGTCTTTAATTTTCCGGTAAATTCAAACATGTTTAACTATCCGTATTAAGAATTTATCCCTTCTTGGTTTCTGTTTTCGACTCTTCCTGACCGGCTTTCATATCGCCTTCAGCTCCTTGCTCTCCCGTTGCGGTGCTATCTGCAGATGCATCACCCTTAGATTCCGCCTTTTTTGGTGTTTCTCCATTTATAAGTTCACCACGTAATTTCATTACATACTGGGCAACTTTCCAACGCTCTTCAGGAGTAACCTGCGAAGCATGCGCACCCATTACGCCTTTTCCATACGTTATTACATGAAAAGTAGAGCCTAAATTGATTTCACGTGTATCGTATGAAGGAACACCAACATATTTTTCATTGGTAACTAAAATTCCCATTCCATTGCCTTTCTCACCATGGCAATGTCCACAGTAAATACCGTATAATTTACCACCATCCATTAGAGTGATGGAGTCTGTGGGAAAGTCAGCCGGCATTTTCATTTCAGCTTTCGCTTTTTCATACCCTTCTGCAGTATTCTCAAACTTTTGATAGCTCATAAACCCACGCGGAATAGTTCCTGCCACCGGCTTACGTGCACTTAAGCTATCTTGAAATTGATCATACGCCTGATACGTACTCAACGCAGGGCCACGGTACATGTCAGGCATGTACTCCCACCCCGGGCTGGTTTTATCTCCACAAGCTGATAGCGCCAGTATTAACACCGCTACTAAACTTATATTAAATAGGTTACGCTTTAACATTGTAATTGCTTCGCTATTATTTTTTCTCACTAATTTCTATTGCTCCACTTTCTTTAAGCAGAGTCATCAACGTTTCTCTTTCTCCTTTCAATTCCACTTGCATCAAAAACTTATCGTCTGTGGTGCGTGGGTCGGGGTTTTGAATGGCTCTACCCGGATAAATATCATTACGGATAAAGAACGTCCAAACCATTAAATGCGCGGCAAAGAAAACGGTAAGTTCAAACATGATGGGCACAAAAGCCGGCATATTCTCTGCCCATGTAAAACTAGGTTTACCCCCAATGTTCATTGGCCAATCTACTATCATCATGCCGTATGTCATGGCAATAGCGGTACTTAAACCAAGCACACCGTACATAAATGCCGCAATGGCAATACGTGTTCTTTTTAAACCCATAGCATGGTCTAGTCCGTGCACGGGAAAAGGAGTATAAACTTCCTCAATCTCGTATCCGACTGCTTTTACCTGCTTTACGCCCTTTAGCAGCACATCATCATCATCGTAAAGGGCGTTGATGATTACTTTATGATTAGTGGCCATGCTCATGCGATTCGTGTAATTTTTTATAATTCTCGCCAGATGATTTCAAGATTGTTTTTAATTCTGCTTGTGCAATTACCGGGAAGGTACGTGCATATAGTAAGAATAATACAAAGAAGAAACCGATGGTTCCGATAAAAATACCAATGTCAACAAACGTTGGGGAAAACATACTCCAAGAAGATGGTAAGTAATCGCGATGTAAGGACGTTACAATAATTACAAAACGCTCAAACCACATCCCGATGTTTACCACAATAGAAATAACGAAACTAAATATTAAACTCGTACGCAGCTTTTTAAACCACATAAATTGCGGACTAAATACGTTGCACGTCATCATACCTAAGTATGCCCACCAATAAGGCCCTGTTGCCCTGTTTAAAAACGCATATTGCTCATACTCCACTCCAGAATACCAAGCGATAAACAATTCTGTAATATACGCTACCCCTACAATAGAACCGGTAAGCATAATTATAATGTTCATCATTTCTATATGCTGAATGGTGATGTAATCTTCCATTTTAAACATCTTACGTACAATAATCAACAAAGTGTTTACCATGGCAAAGCCTGAGAAAATTGCACCCGCCACAAAGTATGGAGGAAAAATAGTGGTGTGCCAACCCGGTATTACGGAAGTGGCAAAATCCATAGATACAATAGTGTGCACTGAAAGTACCAAAGGCGTTGCTAAACCGGCTAATACTAAAGAAACTTCTTCAAAGCGTTGCCATTGTTTTGCTTTACCACCCCATCCAAAACTTAAGATTTTATAAATATGCTTAGTAACCGGACGGATAGCTCTATCTCTAATCATGGCAAAATCAGGAATAAGTCCTACATACCAAAAAACTACGGATACAGAGAAATACGTTGAAATTGCAAATACATCCCACAAGAGTGGTGAGTTGAAATTTACCCAAAGCGAACCAAACTGGTTTGGAATAGGAAACACAAAATAGGCCAACCAAATACGCCCCATGTGAATACCCGGAAAGATGGCGGCTTGTATAACGGAGAAAATTGTCATTGCTTCCGCAGAACGGTTGATGGACATACGCCACTTTTGGCGGAACAATAAAAGTACAGCGGAAATAAGCGTACCAGCGTGGCCAATACCTACCCACCATACAAAGTTGGTAATATCCCAAGCCCAATCTACCGTATTGTTAAGTCCCCACACACCAATACCGGTGCCTATTGTATATAAAATACAGCCTATACCCCATAAAAAGGCTATAAGCGAAAGGGAAAATACGATCCACCATGAGCGGGGAGCAAAAGTTTCTACCGGGCGAGCCACATCCACGGTAATATCGTGGTAGCTTTTGTCGCCAATAATTAAGGGTTCTCTAACGGGAGCTTCGTAATGCATGCGTTACTTTCTGGTTTATTTATTAAGCTCTGTTGTTTCTTACTTTAGTTTGATAGAATACCGAAGGCTGCGTGCCTACTTCTTCTAATAAGTGATACATCCGCGTATCTTGCTTAAGCGCAAAAACATCACTCTTTTTATCATTTACATCTCCAAATACAATGGCACCAGTATCACAAGCCTGTTGGCAAGCGGTTTTAATGTCGCCATCTTTTAACATAACACCTTTGCGTTTGGCTGCTAATTTACCGGATTGCGTACGTTGAATACACATAGAACATTTTTCCATAACCCCACGTGAACGCACGGTTACATCAGGGTTTAATACCATGCGGCCCAAATCATCATTCATAGAATAATTTACACCAAATTTCTTTTCATTGTCATGATACAAGAACCAGTTAAACCTACGTACTTTATAAGGACAGTTGTTTGCACAATATCTAGTACCAATACAACGGTTATACGTCATGTGGTTTAAGCCTTCTGAAGAGTGCGTAGTAGCAGCCACCGGGCAAACCGTTTCGCAAGGTGCGTGGTTACAATGTTGGCACATTACCGGTTGAAATACTACTTCAGGGCTTGAAGAAGGTGTTTCCATTTCGTGGAACTTATCAATAACACCTTTGCCTATAAAGCCAAGTCCTTCATAACCTTCTTCTTCGGCTACTTCTTCGTTCATATCTGAACTATAGTAGCGGTCAATACGCAACCAATGCATGTTTCTATTCACACGCATTTCCTGCTTACCAACTACAGGTACGTTATTTTCTGAGTGACAAGCAATAACACAAGCACCACAACCATTACATAGGTTTAAGTCAATAGACATATTCCACATGTGACCGGTTTCATGATCAAAATCATCCCAAAGATTGGTTTCTTTAGCGCCTAATGGGCCTTGAAATGTTTCAAAAACCACCTTCTTGTTCCACTTTTCGTGATTGCCATTAAGGTAGGTATCTAAATTAGTTTCGTTTACAATTTTACGCCCCATCATGGTGTGCGCTAATTGCGAGCAAGCAAACTCATGATGCCCTTCTGATTTAGAAATGCTCACGCCCGTTACGCTATGCTCATCGCTCATTAACTTATAAGCGTTTACACCAATAGCATCCGAAACTTTACCTCCACTATTTCTACCATAACCTACCGCCAAACCAAGTGTACCTTGTGCTTGCCCCGGTTGTATAAGTACCGGTACATTTTCTAATGTTTTGCCATTAACCGTAACATTTACCATGCTTCCGTTTAAGGCTCCATTAGATTCAGCCCAATTTGTTAAATCATTCTCTAGTGCATCTGCTGCACTTATGGTAATATAATTATCCCATGTAACACGCGTAATAGGATCAGGTAATTCCTGCAACCAAGGGTTGTTAGATAAATTACCTACACCTAAACCGGTTTTTCTATAAAAGCTTAAATCAAAACCACTACCCTTCATGCCAATTAATCTTCCTGCGGAAGCAGAAGGACTAAAAGCACCTGCGGAAGCAGTTGTTTCGGTAGCTTCCTCTGCACCAAATAATTTTTCAATAAAATTTGGTTCATCAGCTTCTCCGGTAGTCATTGTTGCAGCACTCATTGCAGAAGCTGTATATACACCATCTTGCAACGCTTTATCCCAACGGCCGGTAGCTAATACGCCAGTGTTCCAATTGTTTGATAAATAGTCGTAATAATTGGGAGATTTACCCATCCATATTAATAAGCATTCTTCCATTTGACGGGTATCAAACAAAGGACGAATTACAGGCTGTTGCAAACTGTACATACCATCAGCCGGTTTTGCATCGCCCCAACTTTCTAAGTAATTATGCTTAGCAGAAACGTAGCCACAAAGTGCAGCAGTTTCATCATTGCGTTCTGAAAAGTAAACGGTAGTCGGCACTTTTTTCATGCCGGCCATTAATTTCTCATTCCCGGCCATCACGTAAGCCGGATTTATGTTATCAATAAGCAACGCACCAACGGCACCGGCATTCATATCTGCCACCAATTGGTTTACCGCTGCATCATTTCCTTGGCGGAAATATGTTCTGTTGCTGTAATCTACCACTGAACTATTACCCAACATATCGTTGATAGCAATAGTTACAGCTTCAATATCCATATTGTTAGAGCCGCTCACTACCAAACCATTACCACCTGCTTCTACTAATTCTTTAGCAGCTGCTTTTATTTGTGGTGTACTGCTTCCTCCGGCTAATTTTGCACCGCCTTTCATTCCGGCAATTTCGTTGTGCAAAGCAACCAACGTTGCACCCATATCGCTTGCGCGGATTTTATGACGCTTATCAGCACTAGCTCCTGTTAAAGACATATTGGCCTCAAATTGAATGTGGCGCGACATGTCCTTACCCGGTTTTCTGCGTTTGGCATAATCTCCACCAACGCTTTGGCCAATCCAATCGCCTAAAAAGTCAGCACCAACGCTTACAATTACATCAGCCTTTTGAAAATTGTACATCGGTAAAGCACGCTTTCCTTTTGCCGCAGCAATAGCATCTAATTTACCTGAGTAAGAAAAAGGATCCATTACTACATGCTTAAAATTGCTGTAGTTAGCACCAAATTCTTTAATTAATTTCTTTTGTGTAGGGCTTAAAACACTAGCGGTTAAAAACACCACTTGCTTACCACCCACTTTAGCCATATCCGCTTTAAGCGAAGCATCAAAATCACTCCAATTTGCTAATTCTCCTTTCATTAAAGGCGCTTGCAAACGGGTGGCATCATATAAGTTTAATACAGAAGCGTGTACGCGTGCATTTGCACCGCCATTAATTTTTGCTTCGGTATTGTTTTCCACCTTAATAGGGCGGCCTTCTCTTGTTTTTATTATGATAGACGCATAATCGTGTCCATCAAAAAAGGAAGTAGCGTAGTAATCAGGAATACCCGGAATTACTTCTTCCGGTGCAACCACGTAAGGAATAGACTCTACAATAGGAGCTTCACACGCAGCTAAAGTAGCCGCAGCGGTAGAAAAACCCATGTATTTCAAGAAATCTCTACGCGTGGTAGAAGTTTCTGAAAGCACTTCTTTATTTCCTAAAAAATCTTCAGTTGAAACTTCAGAGAATTCATTAGCCGCAAGCTTAGCTGTAAGCTCGGGTTGCTCAATCTCCGCAATTCCTTTCCAATATTTTTTTGTTTCAGCCATTATCTCGGTAAGAATAAATCTTGATTAATAGTGACATTTTCCACACTCCAAACCACCAATCATTTCTACGGTAATTTGTGCATCTTCACCATACTTCTCTTTCAGCTTTGCGTGCATTTCTGTGTAGTAGTCGTTTGTTTTTACCTGCACTTGTGTTTCTCTGTGGCAATTTATACACCAGCCCATGGTTAAAGGAGAGTATTGATATACTTCTTCCATTTCCTGTATAGGACCATGGCATGTTTGACAAGCTATTTGACCAGCCGTAACGTGTTGCGAATGGTTAAAATACGCCAAATCAGGTAAGTTGTGAATACGAATCCATTTAATTGGTTTCTCCTTGTAGTCTTCAATGTATTGAAACGTTTCTGGATCCCAACCAACGGCTGCGTAAATTTTTGCAATTTCTTCCGTTCCTGTTTCAGCACCTTCTTGAATTTGTGCATGGCAATTCATACAAACGCCAGCGGATGGAATGTTTGAATGCTTTCCTTTACGCGCACCGTAGTGGCAATAATTACAATCAATTTGATTTTGACCTGCGTGAATTTTATGTGAAAAAGCAATGGGTTGCTCCGGTTGGTAATTTTCGCTAACATTTACCGCAGAAAGTGCAATGTACAATTGTTGGAAAAACACGATAGCCATAAAAATAGTTAGTAACGTAACAATTTTTGGGTTCTTTAATGCAGTACGCGTAATCACATTAGCATCTTCTGCTAAGCTAGAGGTAGGCTGACCCTGCACACGTTTTAACGTATTTTTAACTACTACTAAAAGATATACTAAGAAAGCTAAAATGCCACCTAAAACTAGAAGAGGAATAGTATTGTCATCTTCAGCAGCAACTGGAGCATCTGGATTTTCGGGAGGTAGAGGTGGAGGAGTACCAGCCACTGTGTAAGCAAGGATATCCATTACATCACTTTCACTTAAACCAGGGAAAGCAGGCATAATGGAACCATTATACTCATTAAAAACTTCTAAAGCTTCTGCATCACCGCTGGCGCGAAGCTCAGCATTATTCACAATCCACTTTTGAAGCCACTCTACTGAGCGTCTTTCGGTAACATCGCCAAGTGCGGGACCAATAGCTTTTTTGTCTAATTTATGACAAGATGCACAGTTTGCGTTAAAAAGCGTTTTACCATTTTCTGCGTTTCCATCTATTTCGGCTTGACCGAATGCCATAGAACTTGCAAATGCAAAGAGCAGTAAAATAAGCGCTTGAGAATATCGTTTGATAAAACGGTTTTTCATTGTTTTGATACCTATATAATAATAGCCATGTATGCTTTGGGGCGCAAATTTATGATATAAAGCCGCTCAAAGAAGCATAGGCACGATTACAAATCAATTTAAATTGGTTCTAAATAAATTTTGCAGTGTTTTTAGGGTTTACAAAGCAATACGTACCTTCGCCAAAATATTTGCAAGGCATGAAAATACAGCACTTTATATCTTCTCTTTTAATGGTTTTTGGAGCAACGCTATATGCTCAATCTCAGCCGGCAGGTAAGCTTACTTTGCAGGAAGAACCGGGCATAATAAAACTCAAAAGCGACTATCGCCAAGAGGCATCTAAGCAAAAAATGCAAGGATATCGCGTACAAATTTATAATGGCGACCGAAAAGCGTGTGAAGCACAACGAGCCAATTTTGTAAGTCAATTTCCACAAATAAAAGTGCAAACGGTGTATGAAAGTCCGGAATACAAAGTGCAAGCCGGCAATTTTAAAACCAAATTAGCCGCAGAGCGCTTTTTATATAGTATGAATGGTGCTTTTAGCGGATTTGTAGTGCGTACCATTATTACGCCATAGCAAAAAAAATATACGGCACTTGACGTATTGCCTCCCCCCAGCAATTGCCACATATTTGTAGTCTTAAATTTTAAAACTCAATACGATGAAAAAATTATGGATGCTCCCTTTAATGGCTTTACTAATGGTAAGCTGTGAAGAAGAAACAGGCACAGGTACAAACCCAACAACAGGCGGAGGAAACCCATCTCCACCTACTCCCGCAGTAGTGGCAAATGCTGATGCGGTATTAATTGCGTTAAACGTTTCTACGGTTCAAGAAAACCCAATAATAGGCTCTATTGCCATACAAACCGGCTTGGCTTTAGCCAATTTTCCTGATGGAAACGGAGGTTTTAAAGCAGCAGGCATGGTAACTTGCGAAGGAACAGAACTTACTAATAACAACAATAACTATTTATTTACACCATCGGCCACCAACCCAATGGGTATTGAGTTTGACGGTGCCATTAGCTGGGGCGTAGAAGGTGGTGCCAACGTAAAAGGTTTTACAGAAACCTACGGACGTGAATTGCCAAGCATTGGTAAGCTTACCGGAGCTAATAGTGAAGTAACCCGTAGCGCAGGACTTACCTTTAGTATTGATTTAAACGAAGCAAACACTGATATTAGTGATGCAGATTCTTTACTTTTTGCGGTATATGATGCCGATGGAAAAAGTATTTTAAAAACCCAGGCTAAAAGTAGTAACAGCGTAACTTTTAGTGCAAGCGAATTAGGCACTTTAAAAACTGGTGTCGGCTATATTCAGGCGAACGCTTATAATTATGCCGTGCGCACCGTTGCCGGAGATAAATTGGTATTTATTAATCAAGGTTCTACCACGGTGGTTACCGAATGGAAATAAATTTTTGATTTAAACTTTGTTAAAAAGCCGCTTATTAAAAATGAGCGGCTTTTATTTTTTGGGTAGCTATTTACATTTCTTGTTCTAAAACATTTCTCAAACGTTCATTCCTTTTAAGTTTTTCACGAAAGCAATTGGCTCTATAGAAAGAATGTTTGTTTTTCTTGTACTTTAGGAATAGTGCAGACTTATAGGAAGTACTGTTTTTAAAGTCCTCAGGCGAAGTTACGTAAGCCGACACACCATCTACAGCTTCGGATTTTTGGAAATAACAAAATTGATAGGTTGGATTTTTACGCCATTTAGTAGTTACTAAAACCAATTCTACGCTATCTAATCGATTTACAGCTCCCATAAATGGTTCTTTGTTTTTAGCAGCGTAGCTAACTGGTATTTGTTCAAGACAATTTTCAAGTAATTTTTTTAACTTACTTGATTTTTAACGTAAGATGCGGAAGCGGAGTATATTTTCCTTTTTGATTAATTTTGCCTTTTAGGCACAGATAACGTAGTAATATTGTTGAGATAAAAGAATTAGAAGGCGAAAGAGCTAACTCTTTTCGGTGACTAACGTGCAAGCTTATAAAAATCTAAAATTGAAAGTAGGCAAAGAGATTTTTTTATAGAAGCGTTGAATAGAGTAGCTCAATTTTTTGGTGTGGCGGTGTATGAGATTAACCATTTTTAAGATGCCCAAACTCCTACATCTGGAAAAATGTAAGGCAAAACAGCTAATAAAAAAGTGCAATGGATTTTTTAACTGGAAGATGAAGATAAAAATGTAGTCCATCGTATCAATGATAGGACGCTTACTAAAAATAAATTTCAAACGTTTTTGAATAAAATATTCAAACAGTAAAATAGTATGAGACATGTAACCGTATATACCACAGATAAGGAATACAGCCACTTCTTAGAACTGGCTAAAAATCTGCATTACGTAAAAAAAATAGAAACAGATGATGAACCTACAAAAGAGGAGATTTTAAGCAATTTAAAAAGAGGATTTGAGGAAATGCAATTAATCAAAAAAGGTAAATTAAAAACCACTTCTTTAAATGATTTTTTGAGTGAGTTATAAATTGAACTTACCGATAACTTTAAAAAAGAGGCTAAAAAACTGATTAAAAAATATGCTTCGCTTCGCGCGGAAATTGCAGAGCTTGGTGGAAAACTTGCCTAAAACCCAACTATTGGCACGCCTTTAGGCAATAATGTTTATAAAATTCGACTTGCCATTGCTTCTAAAAGCAAAGGAAAGTCTGGCGGTGCAAGGGTCATTTCTTTCGTGAAAATTATAGATGAAACGGTTTTTCTACTCTCTATTTACAACAAAGGCGAAAAGGATACTATTTCTGATAAAGAAATCGAAGAACTTCTGAAAGATTATTTATAAAACCAAGTAAAGGAGGATTTGAAACTGTGTTTACAATTCTTCCCTCGCTAGCCCTGCTTAAAATAAATCAAACTCTAAAATGGGTTGGCCAAATTTCGCAAAGATTGTGAGAAAAATCATAGCGAAAATCCCTATGGTAAAGTACACATCAAATTTAGTGATGTCAGAATATTTATCGTTTGGGTAAAAAACTTTGGTAAGAAAAACATCACTACCAAAAGCAATAATAACGTGTCTTCCATAATGTTTTAAAGTTTTCTTGTCAAGATAATAGCCTACCGGCAAAATGAAAAAAGATACAATTGCTACATTATTTAAAAACAGAACAACTGAAGCTTGAAGAACAATGGCTAGTAACAATTTTTGTAAACTTTTGAGATGTGGTATTATAAAGATTAATAAAATGCAATAAATAAACTGGTGCAGTTTCTCTTTTTCTAAGAGGTCATCAATACAATGCCCTAAAGAAGTGTTGACCACAACTGACAATAAAGAAAATAGTCAAAAGCGTAGGTTTTCGTTCATGTTTAATTATTCTCTACTAGCGCAGATTTGCAATCTATGGCCACTCATTTTTCTGTTTTTCACAACACAAATTACTGCTTACCGCATGTTAATGATAAAAAAAAATAGGTAAAATTGAAGGGTTCGGTTTACAAATATGTTTTGTGCTCAGATGAAACAAGCTTTGCAAAAGTGCACCAATTGAGGGCGGGAGGGTTAACTATTTAATATTACTTCTGATATAACTTGTTAAAAGCGTATTTAATTTATCCTTCTTCAATTTTGATATTCTATTAAAATAATCATTTATGAAGTCATGAATGATTCTAAACTCATCCTCTGTGGATATTTTACCCTTTAACATGATTTGCTTTACCTTCGGGCTAAATAAAGTCTCTATTTTTAAGGTTTTTTGACCCTTTTCTTTTAAAATTTTATCTAGCTCTATTCTGTCATTTGTTGACAAACTCATTGCCCATGCATTCATATCTGATGCAATAGATTCTAGAGCTTTCAAATTCGTTGTTTTATAGGCCTTTAAAATAACGTCTCTAAAAGCTTTCAATGAACCTTCATGCGTTTTATCCTCTATAAAATTAATTATGGTTAGTGATCTTTCCTTCAAATAATCTATCATTTTTTCTCAAAAACCTTTTAATTCATGTAGCATACCAAAATTCAAATTTGCCTACCCATCTGGCGCAGATTTGCAATCTGTGGCCATTCATTTTTTTGTTTTCCAAAACACAAATTACTGCTTACCGCGGGTTAACGATAAAAAGAATTAGGTAAAATTGAAGGGTTCGGTTTACAAATATGTGTTGTGCTCAGATGAGACATGCTTTACAAAAGCGCGACAGCGAGTGATATTTTTAAAGACTAGGACTTTGCACGGCAATTCTAAAATCATCTATATATACCGGCCTTTTACTTGTATTCCAAATGCTTACTCTAAGTAATTCACCAAGTTGTTTGTGATTTATATTATGCGCAGCAAATGCTGCATTCCACGAGGCAACATCTATTATATGCCAATTTAAATCTGCCGACCACCATTCTAACTGATTTCCTGCGCCATCAATATGCTCTATTACCATTAAAATTGGTTTATCCCAACCCTTAGTTTCACCTTTCCCTTTAAACCACGCTTCAGCTTTAATTTGTAAATTACCAGTGGGTAAGCTATCCAAGCTTTGGGTATATTGGGTGCTCCAATTTTCTGCATTAACTATTTGGCAAGCGCTATTTTGTATCCCCCCATCTTTTTGTAAATGCTCAGGTGCTATCGTGCTCCAACCTTTAGCTTTTTGATCAAAATGATTTACAGTATTTATATAAATAGTTGCCATTTTAGTGCATAATTTATTTAGCAGTTGCTGTGGAGCTTGCACTTCTCCTTCACTATTAAAGGCTTGCCATGTAAGTTTTATTTCGGGCTTAGCTAAATATTTATTAGATGCTATAAAGCTTACCGCAGTTACTTTTAGAGCAGTTTGCTCATTTGACTGATCAAAAAAGTAAGGTGCCACCCAAAGTCCGTCAGTTGCATTTTTGGGTACAATTTTGTATTTATGAGTAAAACCGTTGCTCATTTTTAGGTACATCCACACCTGCTCATCTTTGTACAAAAAACTTTTTAGTTTCAACAAAAGCGATTTTTCAAAAATGGCTTTAACGCGCAGTAGTGAATAGTTTCCCTTAGGTGTTTGGATCCATTTCCCCCAAGTAGTTTTTTGTTGTTTAAAATTTACAGGCTTTAACTCAAGCGGTTGTCTTCTTTTTTTTAACAATAAAAAATTTTCATCGCTACTTGAGAAAGTATAGTGTTTTAATAGTGATAAAATAGTTTGAGGTTCATCATTAAACATATACCGCTGATCGATGCTGGTAAAAGTGCCCTGATTTAAGTTTTTTCCTAACCTATAGCGCTGCCAAAGTAAGTAGTTAGGTGCTTTGGCCGATGCAAAATGCGCAGAATCTTGCCTATCTAACCAAGAGGTATAGGCCGCATAGCTATGCAAAACCACTCTTGGCTGCCAATTTAATTGATTTACACCCAAAACAGAATAGTCCCATGGATACACATCTACTTTAGCTTGGCCTATTTGCTGGAGCAAGGCTGGCGAAAGCTTGTTAATTTGACTTAAACGTTTTGATTGCTCAGTATTGATTTGGTTGGTTTTTTGATACTCTGTAAAAAAACTAAGAAAATTATTTATGCCTAAAACCTGATACCGCTGGTCGTTATAAAGCTTAGCAGAATTTGTACTTACCTGAAATAAGAACAAAATACCGAGGCCCAATAAAAACTGCTTTGCTGTGGGAGTCTTTAGCAAAAGAAGAAAAACGAGTAACACCGAAATCAAGTAAATAAAAAAGCTTTGGATATGTACAATATCCTCACGTGCCATACCGTGCTTCCAAGCTGCAAACAAACTAAAAAGGGTAAAGCTTGCGTAAAAAACATGCATATTTGAGCCCTTTTTAAAGTACAGAAAAATTAAACACAAGAAGCAGCCAAAAAGAGCCGCCCAATTGTTTTCTGGATAAAACGCTGCTGCTGCAGAGTTATCGCCAATTAATTGACTTACACCAACTACATATCTAAAGAAACCGTTTGGTGACTGGTATAATAATATCCATATACAAAAGATGGCAAGTAGTACTGCACTGCTCTCCACAAAAAATCGCTTCACACTTTTTACAGTAAAAAGCTCATATAGAAGCAAAGCCACCACTAAAGTACCTGACAAAACCGCTACGTAAGATTTAACATAAAATGCAACTGCAGACAACAGAAACAATACGATTTTATAAAACACTTTTTGCGTTTTATAATATGCACAACCTGCTGCTAAGCACACGGCTAAGGTTAAATGTACAAAATCAGTAAGTACGCATAATAAATATGCACTCCCAAAAATCAGTAGCCACTTTTTTGCTTTAGAGGTTTGCACTAACTCGGCCAAAGCCAGCACCAAAAGAATTTTTAATAGTAGCAAAACGGCTAAATATACCTCCACATTTGGCGCAAGCGGATAGGTTAAAAATGCAAGCGGCCCATGTGGAAAAATGATGTGTTGGCCGATTGAAAAATTTTGAGTAGCAATTAAATTAAAGGCGTAAGGCAGCGCTTCATCTATACCTTCTCCGTAAACCCAATAGGTACTAGGAAACGTAAATATAGCCAGTACTACAGCCATAATTATCAGCGTTCCGTATTTTTTAAATGTGTTTAGCAAATTATATGGTATGTAAGTTTTTTTTTAAATCTCCGCTAGGGCGCTTTAACAAATCGCATTTCCAATTTTTTCTAAAATACAAATCTACATTTCTACTCCTCCAAATAAACTCTTTTTACTCGTTCAGAAACCCCGGTAAGCACTTCATACGGAATGGTTTGCATACGCTCGGCTAATGCATACACGGAGATAGTATTGCCAAAGATTTCTACAGTATCGCCTTCTTTTACATCGCCTCCCGTTACGTTAATCATACACATATCCATACACACTCTACCAACCACCGGATAGCGTTTTTCGCCAATAGCTACTTCTCCGACTCCATTGCTCAAGCTGCGTCTAAAACCATCGGCATACCCAATAGAAATGGTGGCAATTGTTTCATTTTTACTAGCGATATAACTTCGGCCATAACCTAAGCTTTCACCTTTTTTTAAGGTTTTAATTTGCGAAACCGTGGCTTTTAAAGCACTAATGGGTTTTAAAAATTGTGCTTCTTCGGGGTAGGCAGAAATACCGTAAAGCCCAATACCCAAGCGCACCATATCAAACTGCGCATCTTTAAAACGGGCAATGCCGGATGAATTTAGAATATGGCGATGAAAGCCGTACGCTAATTTTTCGCTAAGCACGTCACACATTGTTGTAAAATGAGTAATTTGTTGCTTGGTAAAAGCTTTTTGATTGCCATCATCAGCGGCAGCCAAATGTGAAAACACACTTTTTACGGTCAAAAGATTGGTAGCTTTCAGTGTTTCTGCAAGTGTATGCAGTTCACTTGTTTCAAATCCCAATCGGTGCATTCCTGTTTCTAACTTCAGGTGTATTTGCACCGGTTTTTCAATGCCCAACTTCTGTACATTTTCTAGCAAAGCGTGCAACACTCTAAAGCTATATACCTCGGGTTCTAAATTGTAATCAATTAAACTATCTAAAGAAGAAATTTCAGTATTCAGCACCAAAATGGGTAGGTTTATACCGGCTTTGCGTAGCGCAACACCCTCATCTGCGTAGGCTACGCTTAGGTAATCTACTTTGTAAAACTGAAGCATGGCGGCCAATTCATACGCCCCAGCACCATAGCCCGCTGCTTTTATCATCACCATTAATTTTACTCCGGGCTTTAATTGAGCGCGGTAATAATTAAGGTTTTGCACCATTTTAGATAGGTTAATTTCTAAAACTGTTTCATGGGTTTTTTCTTGTAACCAAGCATCAAGCGTTTCAAACTTATGCTTGCGCGCGCCTTTTAAAAGAATGGCCTTTCCGCGCAACTCCTGCAACGAAACTTTTTTCATTAAAGCCGGAGTATCAGCAAACCATTCTTTTACCGCATGTAGCTTTTCCATTAAGGTTTTTAACCCCTCGCCTACCAAATAAATTACGTCAAGCGGATAGGCTTTTAAGGTGTTTTCTAGCAAGGAATTAATCTCTTGGTTTGCTAAACCACTTTGCTCAATTTCACTTAAAATCAACACTTTTTTACGCATTCCTGCTTGTTGCATAAAATAGTCTAAAGCAATTCTAAGCGACTCAATATCATTATTATACGCGTCATTAATAAGCAAAGTATCGTCATGACCTTTTTTCATTTCCAAACGCATAGAAACGGGGTGCAACTGTTCCATCTGTAGTGCTACTTTCTCAGGCGGCATTCCCAAAACAACCGCTGCTGTAAATACATGCAGTGCATTTTCTATGGAAGCTTTATCGGTAAAATTTAACCTAAACTTTTGGGTGGTTTCCTTAAAAAAAGCTTCCACTTGATTTTCGCTTAGGCTGAAATAAAAAGGTGCTTTTTTATCCGTTTGCGACCAGCTTACAAGTTGTGTTTTTTGTGGCAAAGCAGAAGTTTGTATTTCTTGCTGCACTATCTGTTGGTCAGCACAATGCACCAGTGTTTCAGTTTGTGAAAACAACTTTAATTTTTCACGTACCTTTTCACTTATCGATTCAAAATACTCTTGATGTGCCGAGCCAATATTGGTGAAAATACCAACACTAGGTTTTAATATCGTCTGCAGTTTTTGCATTTCTCCCGGCTGACTAATACCTGCTTCAAAAACACCAAATTGCGTATCTGCTTTAAGCGAAAACACCGACAAGGGCACGCCCAACTGACTGTTGTAACTCTTGGGTGTTTTTACCACCGTGCCTTGTTCAGAAAGCACTTGCGCCAGCCATTCTTTTACTATGGTTTTTCCATTACTCCCGGTAACGGCTATAATTTTTGCTTGGCTTTGCTGCCTAATTTTAGTCGCTAATTGCTGAAAAGCATCCAACGTATTGGCCACCTTCAAAAAGTTAGCTTTTCCGATTAAGTTAGCGGGGATTTGCTCCACCAAAAAATTACGAACTCCTTTTTGAAAAAGCGTTTCTATATACTCATGACCATCATGCCGAGTGCCGTGCACGGCTATGAATAGCACACCTTCTGTGGCGCTTAGGCGTCTGCTATCATACAGCACGGTGTTAATCTCTACATCCGGCCACGGTAATTTTGCTGTTGCCGATACGTATAACCCAATATTTGAAATGGTGTAATTCAAGAAAAAGTAGATTAACCTCTCGGTTTATTTTGCATCAGTTCATTAAAAGCAGCGCGGCTTAACGGCTCATACTCCTCCTGCTCGCCCAACAGCACTTGTTTTTCATTAGCAATTTTACGATGCGAGTAATTCGCTAGATTTCCTGTTTTAACACAGATGGCGTGTACTTTGGTAACATACTCAGCGGTGGCCATTAAGTTAGGCATCGGGCCAAAAGGCTTTCCTTTAAAATCCATATCCAAACCAGCCACAATTACGCGTGAACCTCTGTTGGCCAACTCATTACACACTTCCACAATGCCTTCATCAAAAAACTGCGCTTCATCAATACCAATCACATCTACATTATCACCCAAAAGCAACAGGTTACTACTACTTTCTACCGGTGTGCAGCGTATGGCATTTTTATCATGACTTACCACATCCTCCTCGGCATAGCGTGTGTCAATAATGGGTTTAAAAATTTCTACTTTTTGCTTGGCAAACTGCGCCCTTTTCATCCTACGGATAAGTTCTTCCGTTTTACCGGAAAACATGGAACCGCAGATTACTTCAATCCAGCCTGCATGTTTATTGTGATCTACGGGATTTTCTAGAAACATTTTGTACTTTCCGCTACTTAATTATGAATAGACAAACTTAAAGAAAGATACGTCCGCGCCATGCAGCAAAACATAAGAAAAGAATTAAAGAACCTTTGTTTAGATATTTTAAAGCAAGACGACACTGATACCTTGCAACCTATAATTGACGATTGCCAAGCACTTCTGCAAAAATTATTGGTAGCAGATTATTTGATTAAGAACGGTGAAGGGGAAGAAAAACGGGAAAGGGAAAGGGTTGAGAACGTGGATAGAAAGACCGAAAGTGCGCGGCCTGAAGGATTGGTAAAAAATACGGCAGAAACCTCAGCAACAGCAAAAGAAGAGGAGCCGAAAACAGTTGTACAAACCCCTACACCGGTACAAACTAAACCTATTCCCAACGAACAAAAAGCGGAAACACCGGCACAGCAAGAAAACGAAAACCTGAACCAAATAATACAAGTAGAGGAGACTGTAAAAGAAATCTCTCCGCTGCAAGCCATGCCTGATGAAGCGGAAGAAACACCGGCTGCTTTAGGTTTAGATGATTTTAAACCTGCTGCTGCTAATACTACAACTCTCGACAATTCAGGCAGTATAAACGCACGTTTTGCCAAAGGCAGGTTAGCGTTTGGTTTAAACGACCGTATTGCATTTGTAAAAAATCTGTTTGGTGGAAACATGGATGATTTTAACCGTGTAGTTTCACAATTAAATACGTTTGAAGATTTTGAAGAAGCCGAAAACTTTGTGGAAAACATGGTAAAACCCGATTACGATTGGCGTCAGAAAGAGGAATATGAAATGCGTTTTAAGAACAGAGTAAGGCAGCGTTTTGGGTTGGATGATTTGGAGGAGTAGTTGTTTGGAGAAAGTTGGCAATTAAAGAACTCAAGTTGGCAGTTGGCAATTGTAGGACTCAAGTTGGCAATTGGAAAAAAGTTGGCAATTAGCGGCACGGGGTAGATAATATTGCAAAGGAACTCAAAACGAATAAATATTGCAGTTGGCAATTAAAGAACTCAAGTTGGCAGTTGGCAACTAGCGGCAATAACGCAAGTTGGCAGTTGGAAAAAGTTGGCAATTTTACGGCACGGGGTAGATAATGTTGTAAAGGAACTCAAAACGAATAAAAATTGACAGTTAGCAATTAGCGGCAATTGGAGAATGCAAGTTGGCAATTGGAAAAAGTTGGCAATTAGCGGCACTGTGTGAATTATTACCATAGAGCGTGCATAGAAAAATCCGTGTTTATCCGCTAAAATCTGTGAAATCCACGTTCTATTGCGGCTACTTTGCTGCTTTGCAAGAAATGCCGCTTAAATCTGTGCTGTTATACATCCTAACCCATTTCTTACTTTTGCAGCCTTGTGATTACCCGTGAAACCATAGATAAAATTTTTGAAACCACCATCATTGAAGAGGTGGTGGGCGATTTTGTGCAACTCAAAAAATCAGGGAGTAATTACAAAGGACTAAGTCCTTTTGTGAACGAAAAAACACCTTCGTTTATGGTTTCTCCTGCCAAGCAAATTTTCAAAGATTTTAGTAGTGGCAAAGGTGGTAATGTGGTGAGTTTCCTCATGGAACATGAACACTACACTTATCCTGAAGCCTTGCGCTACCTTGCCAATCGTTACAATATTGAGTTGGAAGAAACGCAGCAATCAGACGAAGAGAAAAAGGCGCGTTCAGAAAAAGAAAGCCTTTACTTAGTTAATGATTTTGCGCTAAAATATTTTGCCCAGCAGCTGTGGGAAAGTGATAAAGGGCGCAGCATTGGGCTTTCCTATTTTAAAGAGCGAGGTTTTACCGAAGAAACAATTAAAGAATTTGCCCTTGGCTATAGCCATGAGGAGTATGAAGCTTTTACTAACGCTGCGTTAGCTGAAGCTTACCAACTATCTTATTTAGAAAAAACGGGGCTTACTAAAGTAGATGGCGGCAGACGAAGTGATCGCTTTCGCGGAAGAGTAATGTTTCCTATCTTAAGTCATACTGGGCGGGTGCTAGGCTTTGGTGGACGTACCCTTCAGCGGGAAGCTAAAATCGCCAAATACCTCAACAGTCCGGAAAGTGAAATTTATCATAAAAGCAAAACGCTTTATGGGCTTTTTCAAGCGAAAAATGAACTGAGCCGAGAGGACGAATGCTTTTTGGTAGAAGGCTATACCGATGTAATTAGTTTGCATCAAGCGGGTGTAAAAAACGTGGTAGCCTCTTCGGGAACATCGCTTACTACCGACCAAATAAATTTAGTAAAGCGCTACACTCAGAATTTAACCTTTCTGTTTGATGGCGATGCTGCGGGTATAAAAGCTTCTTTGCGCGGTATTGACATGGTGCTTCAAGAAGGCATGAATGTGCGTGTAGTATTATTTCCTGATGGCGAAGATCCAGATTCTTACGCTAAGAAAAACTCTGGAATTGAGCTAAAAGAATACATCGCTGAAAAGCGCCAAGATTTTTTAAGTTTTAAAGCCGAATTGCTTTTAAGCGATGCGGCAGATAGTCCGCTAGAGCGCTCAAAAGCCGCCAAAGAAATGGTGGAAAGTATAGCGCTAATACCTGATGCATTGGAGCGTGATGCTTACGTGCGAGAGTGCGCCCGCATTATGAAATACGATGAACGCGTGTTGTTTAGTGAGTTAGCACAGCTTCGTAAAAAGAAAATTCAAGAAGAAGAAAAACAGGCAAGACGTACCCAAAACCGACAAGCCATGCAAGTGGTGAAGGAAGATGAAGCTTCTGAAGCGGCAGAAGCTCCTTCTGAAACCAACAGTATGCTGAATCAAATTACGCATATTAATTACGAGCAGGAACGAGCACTTTGTTGGCTTATGCTCAATTTTCCGAGCTTGCCCATGGAAGATGAAAAGGATAAAGATGAGGAATTTGAGTCTATGGAGGCTAGTGAAAATCCTGATAAAGAGGAAGAGGAAATTCAGGAAACCGTGGGTGAGTTTGTGTTATTAGAATTAGATGAAGATAAATTGGAGTTTCAGCAGCCCATTTTTAATACGTTTTTAAATGCCTATAAATCATATTATAATAAGGAGCATCAGGTACCAGCTCATCAATACTTTACGCGCCACGAGGAGCAAAAATTAGTACAGTTAGCCGCTGATTTATTTTTTGAGCGGTACGATTTGCACAATTGGGAAAAGAAAAACATTCATACACCAAGTTTGGAAGCTACCGTACCTAAATATGCTAAGCAAGCGGTTTGGCGATTTAAGCAACGCCACCTTAGCGGGATGATTAAGGAATTGCAAAACGAGATTTCTAAAAAAGAAGGCGATGCCTATCAAGTAAGTATGGAACTTTTAAAAAAGCTAACCGTGCTGAAAAACGAAGCCAATAAAAAGTTGAATAGGATTATATAAATATGCCAGAAGATCAACAAAGCAAAGAGCAGTTTCATTTAGAACAAGGGTTTTACTTTTTACGCAAAAAATTTGACCGCGTGCTGTGCATGTATCATTTTGGACAAGTAGTGCGCTACAATCCTAAAAATAGAACCGGTTGGCGCTGGTATTTAGCCAGTATGTTTTTGCCTAAGTTTCTTCTCTAAAACCTATTTCGGTTAGCGAAGTTCCTTATCAATAAGCGTACAGATTTCAGCTCCATTTGCTCCGAATTTTCGTGCAAAATAAGGGGTATAAGCACCGTAAATATCTGTAAAGTGGCTAGTGGTTTGCAATAGTTGTACGTGTCGTTTTTCTATTTCTGCCGGTGGATTTTCTACCTCCCAATCAGTATAAGTAAGATTATGCAAACACATTTTTCTAAATTCTGAATTACCAATGAGCGTTTGAAAAAAAGATTCATCTGGGCAAAGCGTATATTTAAAATAGGATAAATAGCTTGGGTTTTGCTCCAAGTATTTTAACATATATGCCACACATCCATCACTTAAAATAAACCAATTAGAACCCACAAAAACGGGTAATGGTGGTTTTGCTTTGGGTAAAAATACAGTAACCGCTTTTTCCATAAGTTTAATAAAGGTTGCTCTAAAACCCTTTGCGCGCTTATCAAAATTGGGCAGGTAAAATCTACTCAATCTAGTCATAGGTTTAGAAGGCTGCGCCCCTTCTAAAATATTAATATACTCCACTTTTTCAAATGCTAGTTTTGTATAAAATTCTTTCAACGGTTTTACCGGATAGTCCGTACCGCTCAGCAAACAGAAGTATTCAGCCTTTTTTAGTTTAGCCGCTTTTAGTAGGTTTAAGGTTACTTCTACTTGAGAAATTGTACCCCAAAATACTTTCTGGCGTTTTATAAAATGCACGTTGTTTGGCCAACCTGTTGAGGAGAAAGAAGCTCGGCTATCTATGTGAATAAAAAATTGAGCATCGGCATCTTGTAAGCTTTGTATCAATCTTTTGAGGTGCGCAAAGTTGTGGTGCGCAACAATTAAATACGCTATTTTCATTTGTTTTCCTTGCTTAAAGCAGAATCATAAAAGCACGTTTAGCATCGGCAACAGCCAAATACTTAATTTCGCGGCAAATTATTCCGTTGGCGGCAAAACTAACCAGAAATATAAGCTATCTCACGCTTTCGCAATTTGCGAATTACGTTTTTCCGCTTATTACAATACCGTACATTACGCGTACCATTGGGCCAAATAACTACGGATTGGTAGAGTTTGCCGGGGTTGTTTTATTGTATTTAGTGGTGGTGGTTGATTACAGTTTTTTTAGCACGGCCACCCGTAAAATTGCCGCTTTTGCTGATAATCGTGAAAAAGTTTCGCTCATCTTTTCATCCGTAATGGTGGCCAAAGCATGGCTGTTTGCTATTGCTCTGGCTGTTTTTGTTATTCTAATTGTATCGGTGGGTCAATTTCAAGAAAATGCTCTTTTACTATGGCTTTCCTTTCCCATAGTATTAGGCTGGGCGCTGTATCCAAATTTTTTATTTTACGGAGTGCAAAAAGTTGGCGTAATGGCTTTGGCAAATGTGGTAATTAAAGGCTTGGCCGCGCTGCTGTTGTTTGTGTTTATAAATCAAGAAGCCGATTACTATTACGTAACCTTTATTAACGGCATCACGCAAGTAGGTGTAGGTATTTTAACCCTTTGGTATGCCTTTAAAAAAATAGATGGCTTGCGCTGGATAAAGCCCAAAACCCGCGCTGTAAAAGCTGTTTTATGGGAAGGTCGTTTTGTGTTTGTATCTAACTTTTTTACACGTATTTACGGTTTTAGCTCCATTTTAATTGGCGGATTTTTACTATCACCGTTACAATTGGGTTTATTTGCGGCAGCATCCAAACTTATAAACGTTGCTCAAAGTTTTCTTTTTCAGCCATTGCACGGTGCGCTTTATCCTTTTTTATCGCAAAAGCATAAGCAGGGTATGGCCGTATTTAAAAAAGCACATACTAAAAGTTTGTGGTTACTAGCCGGTGCTACAGCCTTGGTAACCTTAAGTTTAGCGCTTTTAGCTCCTTGGGCCATTAAAATACTTTTTGGTGCCGATTATCAAAGTTCCTCGCGTCTTTTGGTCATTATGTCGCCCATGCTATTTGTAGGCGCTTTTGCACACATGAGCTTGCAGCAAGGTTTGCTTATTTTAAGAAAAGACAAAGGCTATATGTATGTAATTATAGGTACCGGAGTGCTCAGTATATTGCTAAACATTTGGTGGATTTCTGCCTACGGTGTGGAAGGTGCCGCTTGGGTAAGACTTACCACTGAAACACTAATTGCGATAGGAGCCGTAGTTTTGTTTTATAAAAATTTAAACAAGCTAAATGCCACTGATTAGCGTAATAATGACGGTGAAAAATGGTTTGCCTTACATAGGTGAAACTATACAATCTGTTTTAAATCAATCGTTTGGCGATTTTGAATTTATAATTGTAGATGATGGTTCTACGGATGCAACGGTGGCTAAAGTTAAAGAGTTTTCAGACCCTCGAATTATGCTTACCCAACAAGAAAACACGGGTGTGGCCACCGCAAAAAATCGCGCCATAGCGCAAAGCAGCGGAAAGTACATTGCTATAATTGATGCCGATGACCTTTGGGTGCATAACAAATTAGAACATCAGGTTAACTTCTTAGAGCAAAATAAAGCGTATGTAGCGGTGGGTGGTTTTGTAGATATTATTGATAAAGATGGTACGTACGTTTATACTGAAAAAAAGCCCGTTACTGATGCGGATATAAGGCAACATCAGGACAAGCGCAATCCATGGTCGCACAGCGCGGTAATGTTTACCAAAAAGGCGTTTGATTTAGTTGGTGGATATTATGAACCCGTACAACAATACATAGTAGATTACATGATTATGTATCAACTTTCTTTGCACGGTAAAGTGTATCAATTGCCGCAAGTAGTTATGCAATACCGCATTGTTCCTACCTCTTTATCGGCCAAAGCCAACAGCACCCGTTTTGATGAAATTGCGCAACGCAGCATACGCTCGGGTAACATGACGCTGGAAGATTTAGCTGAAATGAAACGGATAAAAACAGCAGAGGATAAAACACCTGCGTTTAAGCAAAGCATGTATCATTTATACATGGGCCGCTCTTATCTTTTTCATAATTATAACCGCACTTTTAGTATAAAACATTTAAAGGCATGCTTAAAGCTAAACTCTGAAGTTACGCAAGCAAAAATTTACTTATGGATGGCGCGTTTGCTACCACCCTTTGCCATAAAGTTAATTTATAATGGCTTAAGCCCGATTGCAGGTTCTACCATGGTAAAAAAAAATAGCTGATGCATATTACCATGATTTGCACCGGCAATAGTGTACCGTTGCTTACTAAACTTTGCGATTCTATAAATCCGGAACATACGGAACTTAAAGTTTTGATAATAATAGTGTTGCAACAACAAAAGCACACGTTTAAAAGCACGCATACCAATGTGCAAATTACAACCATTGAAGTAGCCGAACGTTTGAGTCTTAGTAAAGCTAGAAACGTAGCTTTACGCAATCTTTTTGGCCAAGATGAAGCAACTGATTTTGTGCTTTTCCCGGATGACGATACCACTTTTGACCATCATTTTTTCACCGCTTTTCAGCGAGAAATATCGGTAAATAAATTTTATTTAGGACGCGTATGCAGCGAAGAAGATGGCAGTGACTACAAGCGCTACCCTGCCGTAAATAGAGTATCAGGAAAAGAAAAGTTACTACCATACGTGGCGAGTGTTGCTTTAATTTTACCCTACAAAAAAGTAAAGCAGGTAGGCTTTTTTGATGAATTGCTTGGCGCAGGAGCCGAATATGGTAGCTCTGAAGATTTAGATTATTACCTGCGCTGCACCGCGCTTGGCACATTTACATTTGTGCATAGCTTACGAAATTTTCATCCTTCGCGCTTTGCTAAATATGATGGAATGGGCACCCAAGAAATAAAGCAGCGATTTAAAAGCTATACCGATGGTTATTTATTTGTACTGTTTAGACATGATTTGGAAAAAAGCAGTTGGCTCTTACTTTTAAAGGCTTTTGGAGGAGCTGTAATTAGTACATTTAAAGGTAATTTTCGATTAGTTCCTGTGTACCTTTGGCTCGTTAAATATCGAGCTAAAATGTGGAAGCATTTTAAGGAGATGAAACAAAAAAATCCAATCTTTTTTAAGTATGCCGCATGATGTGGTAATTTCCGTGGTGCTGTATCACAACACCCGCCAGCAAGTTCAAAAACTAATGCAAAGCATGGTAACAGACCAATGCAATGTTCAATTGGTTTTTATTGATAATGCACCAAATTCTTCAAGCTTTTTTAGTGAAATGCGGTTGCCGCCAAACGTACATTACATAGCGCTAAGTAAAAATATTGGCTACGGTGCTGCACATAATAAGGTTATTTTAAACCCTAAATTTCGCACACGCTATAATATTATTTGCAATCCTGATGTGCATTTTAAGCCAGAAATTCTGTTTAAAATGGTTCACTTTTTAGATGCCAATCCACGTATTGGATTACTAATGCCTAAAGTAATATGGCCTGATGGGAAAGATCAAGGATTGCGTAAGTTATTGCCCGCTCCTGCTGATTTATTTCTAAGACGTTTTTTACCCAAGCCTTTACGAACACTTTTTAAAACAAGAGAAAACAAGTATCAATTGGCACATTTAAATCCTGATGAAGCCATGTTCGTGCCCGTGTTAAGCGGCTGTTTTATGGTGTGCCGCCACAGTTTATTGCAGCAAATTCAGGGTTTTGACGAACGCTTTTTTCTATATTTGGAAGATGTTGATTTATCACGAAGAATGGGTAAAATTGCTGAAAATTTATTTTGGCCCCACGTGCAAATTGTGCATGAATACCAAAAAGATTCCTATAAAGATGGCGTGCATTTAAAGCGCCATTTACGTTCGGCTTGGCAATATTTTAATAAGCACGGATGGTTGTTTGATAAAACCCGTAAGAGGGTTAATAAAAAAGCTATTGCGCAAAAGCAAATGTAACCTTACCACATAATTGTATTTTTACCGCTTCATGGGCAAAATTATTCCATTTATTCCACTGCTAGCGTTTGTTACTGCATTCGTAATTACCTATTTTTCTATACCCGCCATTATTCGTTTAAGTTTGGTAAAAAAACTGTATGATTTACCTGACGCGCGTAAAAAACACGGTAACCGAATATCACCATTAGGCGGTATTGCCATTTTTGGTGGCCTAATAATTTCCTTTGTTTTTTTTACCGCGCATCTTTCTAATACCGCGTTAAACTCTGTATTGGTGGGTCTTTTCATTCTTTTTATTACCGGTGTAAAAGATGATTTATATCCGCTAATGCCTTACAAAAAGCTTTTTGGACAAGTACTAGCCATTGCCATTATCATTTTTCAAGGAGATATTCGTTTGGAGGAGCTTTTTGGACTATTTGGGGTTTATGCTTTACCATACGCCCTAAGCGTTGCCCTTACAGCGGTTTTCTTTTTAGGCATTATAAACAGCTTTAATTTTATTGATGGTATTAATGGCCTTGGTTCCTGCATCGGCATTTTAGTAAGCGTGGTATATTCTGGTTGGTTTTGGTTTTTAAATGAACCCTTATTTTTAATTTTAGCACTTTGTATTGCCGGTTCGCAGTTGGCTTTTTTACGCTATAACTTTATTAATGCCAAAATTTTTATGGGCGATTCCGGCTCTATGATTCTTGGCTTTTTTGCCGCGTTGCTTTCCATCTATTTTTTACAAGCCAATGAAAAAACTAACGAGGCAGTTTTAGAACACGTAGATGCCGTTGTATTCTCTTTAGCCGTACTTATTATTCCCATTGCTGATACCCTGCGCGTGGTTTTTCTACGCGTTTTTATTCTACGTAAATCTCCCTTTTCGGCAGACCGTAATCACATTCACCATGCATTAATTGATATTGGCTTTAATCATATAAAAGCAACGCTTACACTACTGCTTACCAACATGGTAATTATTACAATGGCTTGGTTTTTAAATCCGGTTTTAAGGGCTAAGTATGTTTTGCTAATTGTGCTGGCAACAGCTTTTTTGCTGGCACAAATTCCTTTTTATATTAAACATAAAAAGAAAAAACTTGCAAACAGGTAATACCAATCATAAAGCAGAAAACACATTAACTTGGCTTTTATGTCTAGTGTTTTTTCTTATGCCCTTCGGGAAACATCTACTCATAAATCTTTCATTACTAGCGCTTTTAATAGCCTCTTTAGTATTTTGTAAAAAACAAGATTTTATTAAATTACTATCAAACGGCTTGGTAATAAGCTTCGTTTTATTTTTTGGCTGGTACGCCATCAGCTTATTGTGGAGCTCTAACTTAACATCTGGCTTAGGCCAATTAAAAGTAAAGCTAGGTTTGTTAATTATTCCTTTTGTGGTGGTCAGCTCAGCAAATTTCCTATCGGCTACAAAACAGAAAAAAGTGTTGCAATACTTTGTTTGGGGTAATGTAGCCGTGCTGGCAGCGTGCTTTCTTTCTTCCATTATAAAAGCCGTTAAACTTGGCTCTTTTATAAGAGTATCGCCAGGAGGCACCTACACGCAAAATCTTTTTTCTTATGAAGCTTTAAGTGAAGATTTTATGCATCCGGGATACCTCTGCACGTATGTGGGTATTGCCATAATTGTTTTAGTTGTGCAGGCTATTAAACATATAGCTTGGCGCAAGTGGTACTATTATTTGAGTTTAGCAGTTCTATTTATGGGTATGATTTTGTTACAAGGACGCATTAATGTATTGGCTTTGCTTATAGTTTTAGGCTGTAGTGCGCTGTTTTATGCTATTAAGCAAAAGGCTTTTAAAATGGCAGCATTGGGTATAATTCCTTTTTTGCTGATGTTTTTGTTTGTGGTATTTGCGCCTAAGCATTTAAAAGAAAGATACTTGCAACTCCCTAATTTTAATTATGACATTAGTGGTACTGATTTTAATAGCGCCACGTATAGGCTGGCCGAGTGGAGCAGTGCGGAATATGTAATACAAGAGCATCCTATTGTAGGCACTGGGTTAGGAGACAACCGAACCGCATTGATTGATGTGTATAAAAAGAGAGGATTTAGTAAAGGTGTGGAACGGAAATTCAACGCCCATAACCAATATTTAGAAACCACCATCGCTACCGGTTTTATTGGTCTTTTAATATTACTCAGTATTTTTATTGTTCAAGTGAATAAAGCTGTAAAAATGAAAAACCATACACTCTTACTAAGCGTTCTATTTTTTGCGCTTTGCATAATTACGGAATCTATGCTGGAAAGAGCTTGGGCTATTACGCTGTTTTCCAGCCTATTTCCTTTATTGGCTAGTTCAAAACAAGGCAGTACATATTAGTACAAAAACCGGGTGAACCAACGTTTTTTAAACTGTATGTTTGCGCCCTCAATTTTATGGATAAAAACGAAGAACATATCATTAAAGCAGCGGTAATTGTACCGTCATTAGAAATGGTGGGCCCTTTTAGAATGGCCTATGATTTAGCCCATGCTTTAAAAGATAGGGTACAAACAGATTTTTTCTTTTTTGAAGTTGTAAAAGGTGCAAAAAAAATTGAAGGAGCAACAGAAATGTTCTTTACACAATTACGCACCTTTGAAGAATATGATGTGGTACACTCGCACGGTTTGCGGCCAAATGCGTATATCTGGTATCACTCTAAAAGTATAAAAGCAAAAAAAGTTACCACACTACACAGCTATGTAGAAGAGGAACTTACCGAGCAATATAACTGCGTAGTTTCGGCCATTTTTTGGCGTATATGGCGCCATGTTTCCAGTGAAAACAATGCCTTAGTAGCCCTTAGCAAAAACATGCGTAAGTACTACGAAAAGCTATGGGAAACAGAAGACAATAAAATTGAGGTGATTCCAAGTTTGCGACCCATCCGTAAAGGCGTAAAACTTAAAGCAGAATTGAAAGAGAAAATTGAAGCTTTTAAGCGACCAGATTATTTCACCTTATGCAGCCTTTCTTATGCGGCTGAGCACAATGGTTTTGATCAAATAATTCGCTTGTTACCGCTAAGCACTAAAACGCTTTATTTTCATATTGGTGATGGCCCTAACGTTGCATCTTTAAAAAAGCTGGCAGAAAAATTACAGGTGGCAGACCGTTGTTTATTTTTATCAAGCACGCCTAATGCCTATGCTTATTTACAGTTTGCAGATGCCTTTATTTTACCCGCTCGTTCTGAAGCTTTTCCTATGGCACTTATGGAATCGGTGCAACTAGAAGTACCGGCTATACTATCTGACATTCCGGTATTTAAGGAGTATTTTAGTAAAGAGCAGGTTACGTATTTTGAGTTAGAAAATATAAATGCTTTAAGCAAAGCCATAGAAAGCAGTAAAAAGCATGGAGCTAACAAAACCGCTGATGCTTTAAAGCAGTACAAAGAGAATTTTACAGCCAAAATGGTAGCGGATAAGTATTACGCTTTGTATAAAAATTTAGCAGAGGAAGAAGAAGTTCCTGAAGTTTAAGTTTCTGGTTTTTTTCGTTGAAAATGAAGCTTAAAACTTTTAAATAAAAAAGTTACCAAAAAGTGAACTTTTCATTATCCTTGTCGCTAATCTAATGGCCTGAAAATATTTTCAAGAGGTACTCTACGAGATTTTTGGCAAAAACATGGAGATTGCGAGGAGCAATTAATTATGTGGTATAAGGACACGGAAAAATCTCGATGGTCATCAATAAATGAGCTTAAAAAAGAATATTTTTCTGCAAGTATTTTAAAAAATAATCGAATAGTTTTTGATATTAAGGGCAATGACTATCGTTTAATCGTAAAATTTAATTTTGAATATCAATTGGCTTGGATTCGATTTATTGGCACGCACGCGGCATACGATAAAATTAACGCTAACGAAATTTAATCATGGAAATAAAAGTAATACGTACGCAAGAAGATTATGAAAATGCGCTAAACCGCTTAGAAGTAATTTTTGATGCAAAAATGGGAACAGACCAAGGAGATGAATTAGAAATATTAGCCATTTTATTAGATAATTACGAGAGTAAAAACTTCCCTATTGGGATGCCCGACCCTATCGAAGCGATCAAATTTAGAATGGATCAAAAGGGTTTAAAGCAAAAAGACTTAGTTAAGATGATGGGGTTTAAAGGTCGTGTAAGCGAGATTATGAATAAAAAGCGTAGGCTTACGCTAGAAATGATTCGCAAGCTGAACGCTGAATTGCATATACCTACTGATATTTTAATTCAAGAATATTAATCTTTTACAGGATTTAAGCAACACTACCTGCCCTTTTTACCGTTTAAATTTATACACCCAAAATACACCGTTATTCCATAAAGGAATAAAGTGTACGTTTAGCTTTTCTTCTCGGCCAATTAAATAGGCATTTTCTTCTATTTCAAGTGTGGTTTCCAAAATACTTTTTGCCGCTAAAGCATCCGGCTCTGTTTTAGAAACATCCAAACTTCCATACAGCTGCGCATAGCGTTGTCGCCAACTTGCGTTGAAGTTATAATCAAAATAACCAAAAGTGCCATCCCACCAAGTGATTACAGCACTACGCTCGGCAAAATTTCTAAAGAATTTAAGGTCGCTGGGTGTTATAAACAGTGCTTTTGTAGTTGTATTTTCTTTTACCCAAATGTATAGTTCTTCTTCAGGAGTAGCCACATCAGCGCTAAGCTGCAAACTTTTATAAGGTGCGTTGCTAAACAACACTAGTAAAGGCAAAAGCACAAAAGCCCAAGCAAATTTTCTACCGTTATACCAATACGTGCACACCGCAAAACTGGCCATTAAAAAGAAATACCATTGAAAATACATGCGTGATTGCAAAAAAGCGGTTGCGCATAAAATTGCTGAAACAATGAAAAGCACAGGCCACTTTACTGGTTTATCAACACGATGCGCCAATGAAATAGGAATAAAAAACAACGTTAAAAGCATACTCCAACGCATTACCCTAAAGGGCTGCACTTGAATGGCTAAAAAAGACGGCCATACGTACGTAAATAAAAATCCTAAACCTAAAATAAGCACGGTGCCCAGCAAAGTGGCTTTTAAAAATTGCCTTACCATTACTTGCGTAGAAATAAATAGTAAGGTGCATTGCGCAGCTAATAAACCAAAACCGGTAAGGAGCACTTTTTTGCTCCATTCATCCGGAAAGGCATGATGGGCACTGCGGATTCTAATTGTTTCCAGCCAATAATCATCGGCCAAAAAGCCAGGAAAGCCCGTGCCTTGGGCAGAAAACTTGGATATGAAAACGGGACTAGCAAAAAGAATAAAACCTAAAATAGAAAGCCATTCTATTTTTTTGTTTCTACGAGAGGCATCTAATAACAAATGAATACCTAAAAAGCATGCAAAATAAAGTGCCGTGGTAGGATGAAATAAAAACGAAATGCCCAAAAGTGGCCAAGCCAACCATGCTTGTTTTTTAAACCAGAAAAACAACACACCCATCAATAAAGGCATCGCAGAAAAGCGCATTAACAATAAAGCAGCTATGGTTTGTGTGCCTCCGGGCGTATGCCACGGCAACAAAAGAAAAAGAGGCGTTAAAAAAACCAAATTTTTTGTAAACAGCCGGTGCACACTCATGCTTAGGTAAAAGAAAGCAAATAAGCAAACGAGATAAACGGTAAAAAAACTGGTTTCAATAGAAAACGGACTGTGAGCAACAGCCTTATAAAGAATGGAATAGTGATACTGGCGCTGCATTAAAACCGGATCATTTGGGTATAAATCCGGTTGTATAAAATCCTTAATCCACGGTATCATATACCAATGATCATGCAGGCCAAAAACGTAGTGATTTACAAAAAGCACACTTGAAGCGCATAACAATAATGCGTAAAATATGCGCACTATTCGCTTGTTAAAAAAGGTGTGCATTTGCATGGCCTACTATTCGCTTTCAGAAATAGAAGAAACCACCTTTTGCCTGCCGGTACCCGTAATTAACAAGGCATAAAAAAAGCTGAAAAACAAAATACCTGCCTGCCTTTGCAACATACTTTCGGTAATAAAACTTAAAGCACTTACCACTAAAAATATTTTTGCTTGGTAATTTAATTGAAACCCTAGTAGTGGTACCAATAGCATTACCAACAGTATAACCAGACCTACCGTGCCGTGCGTAGCTAATTGCTGCAAATATTCATTGTGATAATTGTACCGAATATCTCTAATAAAATAGGTGTTTTTACCATCCCAAAATTTTGCATCAGATTGCTGTAGCGATTGGTGTAACATTTCATCTGAAGCGCCTGTACCGTAACCTAGCAATGGTTTTTCTTGAACTACCTCCCAACCGTAAGCCCACAAAAATTTACGATGATTAGTTTGTCGATAGTTCACCACCTTTTTAAACGAAATGGCTTCATGCACAGTATCAATTACCCTTCTTCTACTACCGGGAATAGCCAAAACAATGCTGGAAAAAATACCGATTAAAACCAACACCGAAAGCCATGCCACTAAACTGCCTTTTCGCTGTGCCGAATAACGCCAAACTACTAAAATATTTACGGCTATAAACACCGCGTATTGCATCCGTACAGATAGAAATATAATGGTTACAAAAAACAAAACCGCTAAAAAAACATCTATAAAACGAGTGGTAATTGCTTTTCCCCTAAGAATGTTATACAACAAAATTCCGTATCCAAAATTGAGATACATACCCAAGTAATGCGGAGGCACCATTCCCGTAATGGTTAATTTTGAAAAGTTGAAACTTAACGCATCTCCGGTTTGCTGAAAGTTTACATAAGCTGCGCCAAACGAAAAAACACAAATAGCTCCACAGGAAATTAGAAATACTTTAATCAAAGCCGGTTTGGCGCGATTTACAAACAAAGGCATACTTCCTAAAATCAACCCAAAAAGTAAAAACGGAAGCTTTTGAAAGACATCTTTTGTGCCCTCCTGCGTATTGTTAGAATACAGCAAACCAATAACGCACCAAACAAAGTAAGCAATAATATATAGTGCCGGTGGCTGTGCAAAAAGCTGCTTAAATTTCTCTTTAAAATTAAACGTAATAAGCCATAATAAGGTGGCTACCATTACGCCCAATACTATGGGTGGCGTTTTGGGTTGAAAGGGCAGCAACAGCACAAAAAACAAAAGGCTATAAAAATATAGCCTTTGCTGCCAGCGCACATTTAATATGTTTTTAACCTTTGGCAAGCGTTAAAATACTTTGATATTTAACTTTGTCGTTTAAAATTTCAACCGCCTTCAATACCTCTTTATCTTTCTTTATGGCATTGGCAATGCGCCCTTTATCATAAAAATAACGCGATACAATTTCCTCTTCTAAAAGCTCTTTAATAATAGACATGTATTTTTCTAAATCTTCCTGCTCGCTCTTTATATAACTTTTGCGTAAGTCGTTAATCTCATCTTGCAAAGCTGTGTAATAGTTTTCAGATTTTGCTTTACGTTCTAAATTTTCCAAGGCCTGTTCTGTTGGTGTTTCATACTCTAAACCCTTAGTTTTTACCCAATCAGCAAATGCTTTATACTCAACATCCGTAAGGGTAAACTTTCTTGCATCGGTAATTTTATCGTGTGCGCGCGCGTACATGGTGGCATAATCAAAAAGTAACATGCGTTGGTACAGCGCTATTACCAAACTATTTATTTCCTCCTGCTCTACCGATACATCAGGATCAATACCACCACCATCTAAAACGCTGCGCCCAGCAAGTGTTTTAAAGTTGTTGCGTAAAGAATCAGGTATAGCCTTTACACTACCATCATCATCGCGTTCAGCGTAATTTATTGCCTGTATGCAACGCCCGCTTGGCGTATAATATTTGGCAATGGTCACCTTCATTTGTGCACCAAAAGATAGTGGCCTACTTTGCTGCACCAAGCCTTTACCAAAACTACGTTGGCCAATAATTACGCCTCTATCGTAGTCTTGCAACACTCCGGCCACAATTTCACTGGCAGAAGCACTTCCTCTATTTATTAAAACCGCTACCGGAATTTCTGTGTCATCCGGAATATTTAGCGTTTTATAAGTTTTGCGCCACTCTTCTACTTTTCCACGTGTTTCCACCACTTCTTTTCCTTTCGGGATAAAAATGTTAGATACATTCACTGCTTCACTTAGCAAACCACCCGGGTTTCCGCGTAAGTCGAAAACTATACTTTTTACATCATTGTTCTTTTTTAGGGAGTCTAAAGCGGCTTGAACCTCGCGAGAAGCCTGTGCCGTAAAGCTACTTAAACTAATGTAGCCCACGCTATTATCTAACATACCGTAGTAAGGAACGCTCGCTACTTGCACATCTGTTCTGCCTAATTTTTTGATGAAGATTTCCTCCTTACGTTTCAATTTCAATACAATTTCTGATCCTGCTGCGCCCTTTAAAATTTTGCTGATGTCTTCGGTAGATTTTCCTTCAACTTTGTTTTCATCAACTTCTAAGAGTATATCTCCCGGTTTTATGTTGGCTTTATCAGCTGCAAAACCTTCGTACACCGAGGTAATTACCACATTGCCTTCATACTGCCTTATGGATGCACCAATGCCACCGTAATTTCCAGTGTTCTGAATTTTAAAGTCTTCTACCCGTTCTTCAGGAATATAATTGGTGTAAGGATCTAGTGTAGAAAGCATGGAGGTGATGGCTTCTTCCATTAATTCTCCGGGCTCAGTTTCATCTACATAGTAGAGATTTACTTCTTTAAAAACGGTGGTGAAAATATCTAGCTGTTTGCTAATTTCAAAATAATCTGGCGTGTAGGCAAGAGTGGCTGTAAGAGCTATTCCGCCAAGGGCACCCAAAAAATACTTGCGGGTGTTTGTCATACTATAAAATTGTGTGAACCTATTTTTAGGCAAATATAAGTGTAACGCTTAGGGCACTAAAGTAGTATAAATACGGGCGGGCGGCAAATGATGATTTAGCAAAAAAGCGGTGTGCTAAGCAGTGGTATTTGCTTCTGTCAAACGCTTCAACGCCTTTTTCATGCCTTTTTCAATTTCCTCAAAATCAAGTATTTCCTTTGGCATATATATAAACATTATGGCTAGCTTGGCAGAAGTTTCTTCGTTTACTAAAATTGATTTATTTAAACGATATGCTTCCAGCATTCTGCGTTTTAGTAAATTTCTATCTACCGCGCGTTTAAATTTCTTTTTAGCCACGCTGCATCCCACTTTATGTTGCTGCTCCTCGCTTTCCAAAGCAGTAAATACCGCCAATACAGGAAATCCTTTAACCGATTTACCTTTACTAAAAAGCTTTGAAATGAGCTTAGCGCTTTTTAAACGTTCGCCTTTTGTAAAACCTAGTTTGGACATAAGGACAAAAGTAAAGCAGCGGCAAGGGAATACATTAAAAAATTAAGACAAGTGGTATTTCTCGCAAAGACGCAAAGGTTTAGCGCAAAGAAGCGGCAAAAGAAGGTTGCCACAGATTACACGGATTGCATGGATTTTAGCGGTATTTCTCGCAAAGCCGCAAAGTAGCCGCAATAGAACGCGGATTTCACAGATGTTAGCGTATAAATACGGATTTTTTTATGCACGCTCTATAGTAATAATTCACCCAGTGTCGCTAATTGCCAACTGCCAATATTTATTCTCTTTGAACTCCTTTGCAACATTATCTACCTCGTGTCGCTAATTGCCAACTTTTTCCAATTGCCAATTTGAATTCTTAAACTGCCGCTAATTGTCAACTTGCGCCTTCCAACTCCTACTTACCAACCTCCTCGCCCACCGGCAAACAAATAGTAAACGTAGAACCTTCACCAAGCGTACTTACTACCTTAATAGTACCGCCCATTTGATCTATAATTCCTTTAGAAATAGACAAGCCAAGCCCCGTACCTTTACCATTTACAGTAGTAGCACGGTAGTAGCGTTTAAAAATTTTATCCACCTCATCTGCCGGAATACCTTGCCCAGCATCAATCACATCAAAATAAATTTGATTATCTAGTTGCTGTACTTTTATAGTAATGGTGGTGTGGGTTTTAGAGTATTTTATAGCATTAGTAAGCAAATTAACCAACACCCAAGTTAACTTATCAAAGTCAGCAATCATATAGGTTTTTTCTTCTGGCAGCTGCTCTACAATTTCAATGTGTCTATCTTCGGCTAAAGTCCACACGCTGTCAACCGCTTCATCTACCACTTCGCTAAGCTTTAATCTGCGCGGATATAAATTTAACTTCCCTTCCTCCATTTCATTGGCGTTCAGCAACTCTTGCGAAATATTTAAAAGCCTAGCAACTTCCATTTCTACGGTTTCCACCAACTCTTCTTGATCATCCGTAAGCACACTTAAACGCTTATCGCGCAAGAGCTTTAAACTCATTTTTATGGCCGCAATAGGTGTTTTTAATTCATGACTAACCGTGGCTATAAAGCTTCTGCGCGCTTCATCCTGCTCCTTAAATTCCGTAATATTCTTTAGCATTATTAGGTAGCCGTTTAGCTCCTCATTGTCGTCAGCGCTGCCATAGGTTACAATTAGTTTGCGCACAAAGTAATAGGTTTTCCCCTCTAGCGCTCCCTTTACCAATTTGTTTCGAGTAAACCGTTTTCCGGAATGCTGCCACTCCACCAAATCTTCAATTAAGCCTGTAAACAGTGGATATTTTTCTGCTTTATTCAAAGCAGATTTCCCTTTTAAAGGCGCTGTGCCAACACCTAAAACCCTTTTAGCGTATGGGTTCATAAATATGAAATTGAAATTGGCATCTAAGCCTATAATCCCTTCATTTATTTTACGAATAAGCGTGTCTAATCGCTTTTTCTCAACCATAATTTTATTCAGGTTCAGCTTTTCAAAAGCCTGTAATCTGTCAATCATTAAATTAAAAGCATTGCCCATTATGCTAAATTCGTCCTGTGATTTTAGCTCTACTCTTCTACTGTAATCACCTTCTTTAACTTCATTTATAACTTGTGTAATTTTTTCTACGGGCTCAGCAACATATCGCGGAAAGCTTACCATAAAGGAGAAGGCTACTAGAATACAAAAAACCACAATGGCGGCCACGGTATAAATTACCCGTTGGGCCGTTAGCTCGGCTAGTTGATTACGGGAAGTTATAATGGCTTGATTGAGCAGAAAAATTTGGTTTATTTTTAAGCTTAACGCTTGCTTAAGCGGTAAAAATTTCTCGAAAAAATAATCCTTCGTGCGGGTAATATCAGCCACTTCCTTAAGCTCCGTAAATTCTAACGCAATGGCATTTAATATTTCTGCTTGCGCCCTATCTGTATTATTGGTTTGCTGGCGATTTAGGTTTTTATCAAAGGCTTCCATAGCAGCCAAAGCCTTGTATTCAATACGCTCTAGGCTTACGCGCGAATCTGGTTTTGGCTCGTAAGCCAAACTAAGCTCATCTAAAGCACGGCTTAAATTATGGATGTTCTCTACACCCTGATAATTTTCTTGTAAAATTTGCTGATTATCTACCGTAAGGCTGCTGAGATAGTTGATGGCAATGATACCGAGCGCCACAATCACCGAAAAAAGAAACACCAAGCCAAGCGTTATTTTACTTTTTACCCTCATGTGCGTAATCGGTTAAACTACAATATTATACTCCTCAATTTTACGATATAAAGTGGTGAGACCAATGCCCATCAATTTGGCCGCCTCGGTTTTATTGCCCTTAGTTTTAGCCAACACACGGTTTATGTGCAAGCGCTCCATATCGCTAAGCAACAAAGAATCAGGCTGATAACCCGCTGCACTGCTACGCGCCATAAAAGGTAAATCCTGTATTTGCAATTCCTCTTCGTCACTAATAATTAACGCACGTTCTATCACATTTCGCAATTCGCGCACGTTTCCTTTCCAGGGATGTTCTTGTAATGCATTTTTAAAATCATCAGACATACCGGGAATAGATCGCTTTAATTTTACCGCAATTTGTGCCACAAATGCATCGGCCAAAAGTAAAATATCTTGCGGACGTTCTTTAAGCGGAGGCAAATCAATGGTAAACGTACTAAGGCGATAAAATAAATCTAACCTAAAATTTCCGTTACCACTTTCCTCTTCCAAGTTCCTGTTGGTAGCCGCTATTACTCGCACATCTACCTTGGTTTCTTTGCTATCGCCTACGCGCATAAATGTACCTATTTCTAAAACACGCAGTAATTTACTTTGCAATTCAATATCCATTTCTCCAATTTCATCTAAAAAAATGGTGCCACCATCAGCTTCATGAAAGAGTCCACGTTTATCTTTTGTAGCTCCGGTAAACGAACCTGCTTTATGACCAAAAATTTCGCTTTCTAAAATCTCTCGGCTAAAAGCAGAACAATTTACCGCCACAAAATTTTCTTTGGCTCTTTCACTTGCCTGATGAATAGCGTTGGCAAAAACCTCTTTACCCGTGCCCGTTTCGCCCATTAAAAGTACACTGGTATTTTTACTAGCTACCCGTTGGCTTAAACTTAGCGCGTGTTTTAAAAGCGGGCTTTCGCCAATGATGTTTTCAAAATTGTGCTTTTCGTTTTGCTTATCAAGCAGCCTTTGCAGCTTTTGTGCTTGTTGTGCTTTTTCAACGGCTTTTTCCGTTAGCGGAATTATTTTTTCGTTGTCATCGCCTTTGGTCAAATAATCAAACGCACCGTTTTTCATTGCGCGCACACCATCCGCAATGGTGCCATAAGCGGTTAGCAACACAATTTCAATTAGAGGATAATGCTTCTTAAATTCTTGAGTAAAATCTACACCATTTCCATCGGGCAACTTTACATCGCAAAGTACCAAATGGTATGAGTTGTGCGCCAATTTATCACGACCTTCAGCTAAATCTTTAGCTTCATGCACTTCGTAACCTTCTAGGCTAATAATGCGAAAGAGAAGCTTACGCAGCTTCTCTTCGTCATCAATAATTAAAATTTTACCACTAGCCACTATTGTGCTTTTTCTTGTTCGGTGGGTATAAGATGCACATCCATTTGTGGAAAGGGAATGCCAATACCGGCTGCATCAAATGCTTTTTTCACCTTCTCAGGGAAGTTGTTTACAATTGGCCAAAATTCACTGCGCAAAGCCCAAGCACGTATATGGTAGTTTACAGAACTATCAGCCAATTCTTCAATAAAAATATCGTAGGCAGGGTCTTTCAAAATGTTTGGCTCCGACTCCACAATGCCACGTAAAATTTCCTTGGCCTTGTCCATATCATCAGTATATCCAATGCCAAAAGTTAAATCCATTCTGCGCGTATCGTGGTAACTATAATTTTTAATAGCATTGTTGCTAAGCTCACCGTTAGGCACTATAATTTCTTGATTTTGAGTGGTAGTAATGTAGGTGTAAAAAATTTGAATTTCGCGCACCGTACCTGATGCTCCATTAGCCTCAATAAAGTCGCCCACTTTAAATGGTTTTAACAATAAAATTAAAACGCCTCCGGCAAAATTACTTAAGCTACCCTGCAATGCTAAACCTATTGCCAAGCCTGCAGCACCCAATACAGCTATAAAACTGGTCATTTGAATACCCACCATTCCGGCCACGGAAATTATGAGCATTACCTTTAATAAAGTGCCAATTATGGAAAGTAAAAACGGTTTTAAAGAAGGATCTACTTCTTTTTTATCCATGCCTTTACCAATTACTTTTACAATGCGCTTAATAATCCACAAGCCAATAACAAGGGTAATAATTGCAAGCACCACGGAAGCACCATATTTAATAATCAGATCTTTAGTGCCTTCTAAGTAGCCTTCAATTTTGTCCATAAATTTTATTTAGTTATTATTATTTGTATGTACCCGTACCGCTAAGGTGTAAAAATGTGCGAGAAATTGAAAAAAAAAATTACTTTTTTCTTTCAATTACATAGTTACATAATTCCTTTAAGCTCTCTTTTGCTTCTCCGTTTGGCAAATCCTCCAACATGGTAAGTGCTTCTTGGTGAAAACCATTCATCCGCTCGGTAGCGTACTCAATACCGCCACTTTGCTGTACCATTCTCATTACCCCTTCCACCTTATTTCTGTCTGTATTGTGGCGTTTTACCACATTTATCATGTGCTTCTTATCCTTACGGGAAGCATTGTTTAGCGCGTAAATAAGCGGCAGCGTCATTTTTTGCTCTTTTATATCTATACCGGTTGGTTTGCCACTTTTATTGGTGAGCTGAAAATCAAACAAATCATCTTTTATTTGAAAAGCAATACCCAGTTTTTCGCCAAAGCTGCGCATCAGTTTTACCCTTTCGGGAGATGCAGCCACACTTTGCGCGCCAACACCACAACAGCTAGAAATTAAAGAAGCCGTTTTTTGACGAATAATTTCAAAGTAAATATCCTCGTTTATGTCTAGCCTACGCGCTTTTTCAATTTGCAACAATTCACCTTCGCTCATTTCGCGCACAGCAGTACTTACAATTTTAAGCAATTCAAACTCTTCGTTATCCACAGAAAGTAAAAGCACTTTACTGAGCAAATAATCACCTACCAATACGGCTATTTTATTTTTCCAAAGTGCGTTAATGCTAAAAAAACCCCTGCGCTTGTCAGCATCGTCCACCACATCATCATGCACCAAAGTGGCGGTATGCATAAGCTCTACCAAAGCCGCTCCGCGGTAGGTACTTTCGTTAATTTCACCCAACATTTTGGCTGTTAAAAAAACCAACATTGGGCGTAACTGCTTGCCCTTGCGCTTAATAATGTAATATGTAATACGATCTAGCAACGCTACTTTGCTGGCCATAAAGTTTCTAAACTTCGGCTCAAAGGCATCCATTTCTGCCGCAATAGGGCGTTTTATTTGGTCTAGCGTATTCAAAAGGCGGTAAAGTTAACGATAGCCGTAGATTTTAGCGGCAATGGAACGTGGGTTTTGCGGATTTAAGCTGCATTTCTCGCAAAGCCGCAAAGTTTTAACGCAAAGTAGCGGCAAAAAGTGTTTGGCCACAGATTACACTGATTGCACAGATTTTACAGATGAAGCGGATAATTGCAGATTTTTCTTCGGGTAAACTATGCATACTCTGCGGTGAAAACGCATTCAACGTGTAGCTATTGCCAACTGCCAACTTGCTTTTTCTTTTTGCGTTGCTCTGTGGACCTATGTGTAGCTCTGTGTAAAAATGTAGCAACAGATAGCTGCATTTCTCGCAAAGACGCAAAGTTTTAACGCGAAGGAACTGCAAAAGTGTTTGGCCACAGATTACACTGATTGCACAGATATTTAGCGGCAATTCTCGCAAAGGCGCAAAGAAGAAAGCGCAAAGAAGCGGCAAAAGAAGGTTGCCACAGATTACCGGATTTTTCGAGGCAATGAAATTTTCCAAAACCTGTTAACCTACTCATAATGTGCTTTCTATGTACTCTATGTGTCTATGTGTCTATGTGGTAAAAAATAAATTCTCAAACAACCCCTCAGTGCCGCTAATTGCCAACTTTTTCCAATTGCCAACTTCCAGTCCTTCAATTGCCGCTAATTGCCAACTTGAGTTCTTCAACTGCCAACCAAATGTCTTCCCTCATACGTTTCACCCACAAACTTTGCAGCACTTTTACCATTTAAAATCAATAACAAAAAACGCAAAACATGAAATTTAGAACAATTGCTTTAGCCCTTGCCGCGATGGTAAGCATTGGTAGCCTTAGTGCGCAAAAAGATGATACGAAAAAAGCGCCTAAAAGTCCGCCTGCAAAAATGACGCAAAAAGTAGGCGAAGCCACCGTAACTATTAATTACAGCCAACCTTCTGTAAAAGGCCGTGAAATTTATGGTGAATTAGTGCCTTACAATAAAGTGTGGCGCACCGGTGCAAATAATGCCACCACATTTAAAACGGATAAAGATATTATGGTAAATGGCCAGAGGTTAGCAGCCGGCACCTATTCTCTTTTTACTATTCCTAGCGAAAACGAATGGACGATAATTTTTAACAGTGTATTAGGCCAATGGGGCGCGTATAAATACGATGAAAAAAATGATGTTTTGCGCGTAATGGCGAAGCCAGTTGAAAATAAAGCTACCGAAAGAATGACTTTTACAAAAGGTAAAAATGGTATGATTTATTTGGATTGGGCTGACGTAAGAGTGCCGATTGAGGTGAAAGGATAAATGGTTTAAAAGACTTAAGGTTGAAACGATAAAACCCTGAACAGATAGTAATTTGTTCAGGGTTTTTTTATGAGTTTTTCCTATTGCTACCAGGGTGTTCTTCTTCAAATTTTGCCCAATCTTTTAATGCCTCTTGGTGAGACTTTTTATTTCGACCTACTTTACCACCTCGTGCATTTTTGTTAGCCATATTAAAAATTAGAGCTACTAAGATAAAAGCGATTATATACGGAATAAGCATACCTATTAAGTTTATAACACCAATTCATTTTTATTAGCCAATTGCCCGCAAGCGGCATCTATGTCTTTGCCACGGCTGTGGCGCACGGTGGCCGTTACGCCAATAGACTCTAATGCGGATTGATATGCTTCTACCGCTTTTCTATCGGCCTGCTTAAAATCATATAAAATATCATCAGGTGCTAAACCAGACTCTTGGTCAATAGGGTTGTATTCAATCAAATTTACTTTGCTCGGTACTTTTTTACAAAATTCCACCAACGCTTGAACATCTATTGTACGGTCATTTATGCCTTTCCACACCACGTATTCCAAGGTTACAATTTTGCCGGTTTTGGTGTTCCAATATTGCAATGCTTCCAGTAAATCAGCTAATTTATTGGTGTGATTGATAGGCATTATTTTATCACGTACCTCATCAATTGCAGAGTGTAAGGAAACGGCTAAATTGAACTTTACTTCATCATCTGCCAGTTTTTTTATCAGCTTAGCCAAGCCTACCGTGCTTAAAGTAATACGCCTTGGCGACATGTTTAACCCTTCCGGTGAGGTTATTTTATTAATGGCTTCTAACACGTTTTTGTAGTTCATCAATGGCTCACCCATGCCCATAAATACAATATTGGTAAGCGGACGGTTGTAGAAGTTTTCAGCTTCGTTTTTTATAGCTACTACTTGATCGTAAATTTCATCAGCATTCAAATTTCGCATCCGCTTTAAGCGTGCTGTGGCGCAAAAATGACAATCTAAACTGCACCCTACTTGGCTGCTCACACAAGCGGTAATACGCTTAGGCGTTGGTATTAAAACAGATTCTACCACTTTTCCATCGTGCAGGCGCACCGCATTTTTAATGGTGCCGTCACTACTGCGCTGCATTTCATCTACCCGTATGTGGTTTATTACAAAGGCTTCTTGCAGCTTTTCCCTTAGCGGGAGCGAAATATTGGTCATATCTTCAAAACGCTTTACACCTTTTTTCCATAGCCATTCATACACTTGTTGTGCCCTAAAAGATTTCTCCTCTATGGAAACAAAAAATTCCTGAATCTGCTCTTTGGTAAGGGCGCGGATGTCGCGTTTATCTGCCATACGGCAAAGGTAAGGTTAGTTTTAAAGTTGTAAGGTACAAGGCTATAAAGTTGCCGTAAACAGCGCTAATCATCTTACAAATTGAATAAACTAATCAACAATTAGTTTGCCAAAACGGACGTTAGATTTTTTTATTCCATACATTAAAAGGGTGCTTTCGCTTATTTGCATGCACAGGCTGGGTACCAAAAGAGCTTGCGACTTTCTATTTGAAAAAAGAACATCTTTTACAACCACACCATCCTCATCCACGGTTGCTATAGTAGCTATTGATTTTCCTACGCTACTCATATTTTTTAACCGCTTTCCTTGCGCTATACGTTTAGGATTTTTAGGGTTATCTAAAAAAATAAAAGATAGTTTTTCATTATCATCAATTAGTGCATAGGACAAATAGAAAAAGCCACCACCGCTAGACTGACTTTTATCCACCACACTACTCCACTGTATAGCCCCCCTTTTATCAACTTTAATTACTACAATTTGCATAGAGTAATAAGTAGTGGTGGTGGTTACTCCACCATTGGCGTTTTGGATGGTGGTGGTTACTTCATAATTTGGCTCGGCAATAATTAAAGCACCACCATCCTCTCTTCTTATAAAATCCTTAAAAGTAAGCGATCCAATTTCATTACCTCTTTTTTGCCTCCTTTCTGTCATAAAGTTTAATAGAAATTCTTTGGAAAACTCCTGCGTGTTTTTTGTAATTAATTTTAAGCTTTTTTGATTAATGGTAAGGTAAAGGCTACCTCCTTTTCTCCCCTCTGATTTTTCAGAATAAAATCCTGCCAAAGCCATAATATCTGTTCCAAAATCACATTTTAATTTAATTTGGGAAATGTATTTATCGTCTAGATTTAAGTCAAATTCATCAATTTCCTCAGTGTTTTTTGTAAAACGATAAAGTTTGTAATCTTTATTTGGCGCATCCCGTTGTTTCTTTTCGTCTTTGGTTTTATCAGGAGTACTATAGCCAACTAAAAAGACTTCCCCTGTATTGGTTACAGTTTTCTGCTCCAACGAAAAGTATTTACCAGTATAAGGAAGCGAAAAATTCTCTGACCAAACGGGTTCTAAAGCACGATTAAATACTCTTATAGTAAAATTCTCTTCTTCGCCTTTTTCCTCTGTTTCATCGGTAAAAATTAAGATGTAAGTAGAGTCTTGAGAAAATTCCACTTGCATATCAACTAGTGAATATCGTTTGCTGTTGGTGGTAAAAACTTCTTGTATGCTTGAAATTTTTCCTGTGGCAGAAATATTTCTAGTTAGGATGGTTAACTGATCTGTTTTTCTATCGTACGTATTAAAAAGCAAGTGGGTTGAACCCTCATTAATCCAAGATTTTATGTAGCGGGTGGAGTGACCTTTGTAATCAAAAGGCTCAATCTCCGCATTCCAAACAAGCTTTAAGTTTTCTTTATCAAATTTGCGAACATTTAAGGATGAGTTGCTTAGGGTAGCTAGAAAAGATTTTGAAGAATACCCAATTCCATAAAAATAATTAGCATCTACGCCAGCAAAAGATCTTAAAGACACTTCTGATGACTTTGATAAATCTCCCCATGCAAAGCGTATGTCTTTTGCCTGTGCACTTGCAAAATTAATAGAGAGTATAAAGCATGATAAAAACAAATATTTCATAGCAATTTTAAATTTAAGTTTGTTTAAAATAATTAAGATCAGAATTTTGAAGAAAGGGGCTAAAATAATTGTATTATTCATTCTTACAACCATGGGCATTGTTTGCCCTAGCTATGGGCAAAATGGTGTTACGCATAGAAAAATTCAGGTAAAAAACAACGACAAAAAAAATACCCTAAGCCATAAGGCTAACCAATCTCAAAAAGATGTTGTTTTCTTTGATTTTGCACTCAAAGTAGATGTTTTACAGCCTTTTATTGGAGTGTATTCCCTTGGTGCAGAAATTCCCCTGAGTAATATTTGGAGTGCGGAAATTTGGAGTGGCATTACCACTACTAACCATGGATTAAATTATTTGGATAACCAATTTTTTTTTGTGAATGATGTTGAAGGCGCCATAAAACCTCAATTTTACTTCAAAAGCGAATTACGCGTGTTTCCGCGAAGATCAATTATGGACAATTCTATATTTGCCTTTGCTCTTTTGGAAAATCGCAATTACCAACGTACGTACACTTTTGCAAATGCGCATACACTTACACTAACCGATAGGTATAAAACGGTTGGGCTTGGCATTGGGGTTCAAATTTTTAATTATGGTAATTTTTACTTCAACTTTCAAGGTGGAGCATCTTTAATAAATATTAATAACACTAGACCGATTGAGCAGGCTGACGGCACCTTTGAAGCAAGTAGCGGAAGAAACGAGAATATTTATTCCTTTAACGCGGCCTTAAAAATTGGGTATTTAATAGAGATTAGGAAACGTACTTAATGTAAAAAACCCTCCAAATTTCTTTGAAGGGTTCTTATAAAATATCAAAAGGTTTTAGCTGTTATAATATAAGCATGGCATCACCATAACTCATAAAGCGATACTTTTCTTTAATAGCCACTTTATACGCTTCCATTGTTAAGTCATATCCTGCAAAAGCGGAAGTCATCATTAACAAAGTACTTTGTGGTGCGTGCAAATTGGTAATCATACAATTGGGAATTTGAAACTCATAAGGAGGGAAAATAAACTTATTTGTCCAACCCTCTGATGCATTCAAATGATTATCTGTACTTACCGAGCTTTCTAACGTACGTAAGCAAGTAGTACCCACTGCACAAACTTTTTTGCGGCTATCAAGCGCTTTATTTACGCGTTTAGCCGTGTCCGGATATACCATAAACTGCTCACTATCCATTTTATGCTTGCTCAAATCTTCCACTTCTACCGGGCGGAAAGTTCCTAAGCCGGTGTGCATGGTAAGTTCAGCAAAATCAATTCCTTTAATTTCTAAACGCTTCATCAAGTTTTTACTAAAGTGCAAACTTGCTACAGGAGCAGCTACCGCACCTTCATGCTTGGCAAAAATTGATTGATAACGCTCATCATCTTCTTCATCTGGCTCACGTGTAATGTACTTGGGTAAAGGTGTTTGACCTAATTCTTTAAGTTTTGCACGAAACTCCTCATAACTGCCATCATATAAAAAACGTAATGTACGTCCACGTGAAGTGGTATTGTCAATTACTTCTGCCACAAGACTATCATCATCTCCAAAATATAGTTTATTGCCAATACGTATTTTCCGTGCCGGATCTACCAATACGTCCCAAAGGCGGCTTTCAGAATTTAATTCTCTCAACAAAAAAACTTCGATACGCGCACCGGTTTTTTCTTTGCTGCCATACATACGAGCCGGAAAAACTTTGGTGTTATTTAATACAAGGCAATCGCCATCCTCAAAATAATCTACAATTTCATTGAACATTTTGTGTTCAAATTTTCCGGTATCACGGTGTACCACCATTAGGCGGCTATCATCGCGATGTACCGTTGGCCTATCCGCTATTAGCTCCTGTGGGAGATTATAGGTATAGTGCGAAAGTTTCATTTTCATAGCTTACGGGCTTTGAATTATTTAAATTTTTAAGGGCGGCAAAAGTAGGGAAAATCAGCAGATTATGCAGATATAAAAAAGCAAACAGCCATCTTCATTTTTAGAAAAAGGCTGTTTGCATTATTCGTATGCTTTTAATCTTTATAAAAGGTTCCTAAAGCTAGGGTCCAATCATAATCTTTAAATTCTAAATCAGGGTGTTTGTCTTTAGGAACTTGATCATATTCTTTTAAAATTTCTAAACCACCATCTAAACCGCCAAAATCTGCTCTAAACCAACTCATTAATGCTGGCACATATACTTCCTCTTCTTCTGGCTTATAGTTTACTTGATCATCCATATATTGTTGCGCACTCGCATTTAATTGTTCATAAACGGTTTCACTGTTGTAAATGCGTATAGGAGGACAATCCTTTGCACCACAATTTAGTGCAAAGTGTATGCGCCAATCAGTTTCTTTCACTTCATATTCTTCATGCCAATCACTACCAAACGGGTTGCTAAAATATCCCCATGATTTTTTAGAAACTCCTTTGCGTAATACACCATGCTCCATGGTATCAAAACTCAACATTTTTCCGGCAAACGGCACTTGTTCTTTAGCAAAAAATGCGCCTCTATCTTCATACGCTTTTGGGTTTTTCTTTAAAATATCTTGAATCATCCCATTGTAATAATTAATCCAAAAGGTCAATTTTTCGGCATCTGTGTTTACCTCTTCCATAAACTTCTTATTGTCTATCGCCCCAAATTGAGTTAAATATTTATCGGTGTTTTTATTGGCCTTTATAGCTTCTAAAAAATCTACCGAAAGTTGTACGTACTCTTGTGCATTTACAGCGCAAGAAGCCAGCATAAAACCGGCCATTATCAAAATCTTTTTCATGATGTTTTATTTGTTATACTTTACGTACGATAAAAACCGTACCGTAAGCTAACCTATAAATAACGAAATTGTGCGAAGCGCGATTGAACTAGTTTAGCTTAACCTGCATGTGCACATTTAACCCAACGGAATATGGAATTACAGTAAAGGGCATATCCTCGGTATAAATTGTGTTGGTGAAATACATGAGCGTTGGTTCAAATCCAAAATTTATACGTTCGGTAACGTAGTAATTGGCACCCACTTTTAAGGAGAAAGAACCTGAATACTCGCGGTATTCTCTTGTACTTAAATCAATAATATCTAAAGTTGTATAATCAATAGTTTGCCCTTTAGCGCCTAAAAAATACATAAAGCTACCACCGGCCTCTAAATTTAAACGAATGTGACTGGTAGCCCAAGGTTGATACGAAATGGAAAGCGGGAAATTTAAATAGTGGTAATTATTTTCATCTGTAAAAGCAATGTCTATCGGCTCTTCACGAATGTTATAACTTTTAATTTCTCCTGTGGCGGCATCAATATTGGCATCTCTAAAATTGGTAAAATTGAAATTAGCGTTGGTATTGTAGCTAATAAATTCAAAACCTCCGTTTAGGTAAGTAATATCACCTATTCTACGGCTTACTTCTAAACCTACATTAAAACTAAAACCTCGGCTTTCAGACGCTTCAATGGCATCCACAAAGTCACGATGCAATAAATTCACCTTCTTTCTATCTACACTAAATTTTCTGAACGTAAAATTTGGGTACACATTTATAGAGTAACTCCAAGGATTTTGCGCCTGTAAATGACTAATATATCTTTTCCTTTTGGTAGAATATCCGTTTACCGGAATGGGTGCCATTAAACTACGCGGACCTCCCAAAAGGAAGGCTCCATTACGCGCAAAATCTAAATCAAGCATATTACGCCTTGGTATAAGTTCTCCTTGTTCGGTAAACATAAATATTTCGGAAGCGCTTTGCATTTCTACTACAGGTGTAAAATCTTTTTGCTGAAGCACAGGAATATTATTAACAACAGGTTTTTCGTTACTAACCTCTATTTGCTCCACTTCATCAGTAATGGTATTTTCCGTATTTATATCTGAAACATCGGTTAAAACTACTGCTTTTGCTTGCTTTACCGGAGCGGCAACTATCGCTGCATTATAAGTAGCTTGCTTATTTTCTAAGATTGCCACTGCACGTACTTTTTCTTCTTTTATATCTGTTTTAGCAGCGGTATGCTTAACTTTTGTGCTATTAGAAATAGCTGCCTGCTCGCCTGCAAAGGGTTTCGACTTGCTCGATAAATTATTTTTCTTAAAATTCTTTAAATCCGTTTCTTCAGGCTGGCTACGATACAGTAAAACATCCTGCGTGTTTTCAGTTGGCTTGGCTTTAAGCTCTTCTAATTGATAGTTTTCTTCTTGCACACCAAGTGCCTTAGTTTCTCCTATGTTTTGAATAGAATTAAAGCCGGCAACTAAAGCCAAAATAAATAAACTAAAGGCTGCCATACTGCGTGCTCTGCTAAACCATAAGGCACGGTTCAGCTTTTTCTCAAACGCTCCCCAATCATTCATAGGGGCATTGTCAAGCTCAGTAAACTTGTCCTTTAAAAAATCTTCTATGTTGTTTTTTGAACTCATTCTATAAGTAAGCCTCTCTTAAAAGGTTGGCTAACATCTTTTTTGCTTTTGCTAATTGACTTTTACTCGTTCCTTCTTTTATGCCCAATTGCTGTGCAATTTCATTGTGGGTAAATCCATCTAACACGTACATGCTTAGCACGGTACGGTAACCAATTGGTAGCTGTTCCATGGTAGTAACCACTTGGTTAACTGAAATTTGCTTTGGTTGAGCAATATCAAAATCTTGTTCATCACTGGCTTTTAATTTTACGTTTTCTAAATCTACTTTTATACCCTTGCGCACTTCTTTTTTAATTGCGCTAATGCTGTTGTTTATCATTATGCGGGTAATCCAAGTTTCTAAGCTTGATTCCTCTCTGAATTTTTCCATGTTTAAAAACACCTTGATAAATCCATCGTGCATAAAATCCTGCGCTTGTTCCCTGTCTTTCGCATATCTGCGACAAACATTTACCATTTTTCCGGCAAACAACTCATAAATTCTTTTTTGCGCTACACGCTTACCAGCTTTGCAAGCAGCCACCAACTCGGTTTCGCTATTGCCAAGCAACACTTCACGCGTTGGTACATAAGCACCAAGGTCTTCTACGTGAATAATATGTTCTGGTTTAGTAGCCAAAATTTAGTTTGTGTGGGTTGTTGATATAAAGATAGACGTAATAAATAGCTAAGGTTGCCTTAGATTACCATAAAAATAAAAAACCCCGACCAATTTGGACGGGGTTATTTTTTAAACGCTTACTAATTAAGCTTTAACGCGAAGTCTTATTTAGATGCTTCTTTATTTTTTACGTTCTGCATAATTTTATTTACTTCCATTTCTAGCGCTTTTATACTTTGGTTTATGGACTCTAAAGATGCCGCCCAGTTTTCTTTTGGCATAGCTTCCATTCTAGAAATTTCCGTTTTTAGCTTTTGTTGTTCACCTTTTAAAGAAGAAATTCCTTCTTTAGCAGCACCGCTAGCGCCAGAATTTTCACTTTTCTTTACAGATTCAAGGTTGTCAATTTCCTTATCAATATCATTAAGACGGTCGTTAGCGTCAGCAACAGCCGCTTTTTTCCCATCTACGGAATATTGCTCCTTCATATCCACCAACTTTTTCAGCTCTTCCTGAACCTCAATAAGTTCTTCTCTTGTTTCCGTTTCCTGCTTCTGCAATTGCTGTAAGGTTACACCTGATTTACATGAAACCAACACCAAAACGCTCGCTCCTAAAATCACTTTTCCTAAAATCTTCATTATGTGTTATTTTGTTATATACCTACAACCACCTCAATCCAGCAATAGTTCATCAATCAATAAGCGTCCATTGATTTCCGCTTAACATGGCTTCGGCTTTTTTATATTTAATTTCCTGCTTTTCTCCCGTAGTTAAGTTTTGAATGGTTACCACATCGTTTCTGCCATACGCTTTACCTTGGTTTACCACCGGTTGTAATTTTGGCTTTTCGCGCGGTTGCTGCGGCTCGCTTCCTCCACCTCCGGTGGCCAGCTCATCATGTGAAGTTTGTAAATTATCTAACTCATTTCTGCGCGGTGCTTGGGCTTGCTGCACTTGGTTAGGATCTTGGCTTGGTAGCTGACCTTTAAATAAAAAGGAAACGATTTCTCGGTTACTCTTATCAATCATAGCTTTAAACAACTCAAAGGCTTCAAACTTGTAAATTAAAAGCGGATCTTTTTGCTCATAAACCGCACCTTGTACGCTTTGGCGGAGGTCGTCCATATCACGCAAGTGCTCCTTCCAACTATCATCAATAATGGCTAGGGTAATGTTCTTTTCAAAATCTTTAATTAGCTGCACCCCTTCACTTTCGTAAGCTTTTTTAAGATTGGTAACCACTTGTAAACCCTTAGTGCCATCCGTAAACGGTATTACAATGTTTTCAAATTTATCGCCTTGATTTTGGAATACATTTTTAATAACCGGCATACTCAACTTAGCCACGCGTTTGTTTTTCTCTGCGTAAGCTTTCAGCATTTTATCGTAAAGTTCATTTGCTAAAACGTTGCCATTTCCTTTAGCAAATTCCTCTTCGGTAAATGGACTATCAGCCGTAAAAATGCGCGCCATATCCAATTGAAAAGCGCCAAAATCCTTAGCGGGATGATGCTCATTAATAATGCTTTCACAGGTATCATAAAAACTATTGGCAATATCTACTTGCATACGCTCTCCGTAAAGGGCGTGCCTTCTTCGCTTGTAAATTACTTCACGCTGTGCGTTCATTACATCATCATACTCAAGCAAACGCTTACGTACACCAAAGTTGTTTTCTTCCACCTTTTTCTGGGCACGTTCTATAGATTTAGAAACCATGCTGTGCTGAATAACTTCGCCTTCTTTTAGGCCCATTCTGTCCATCAACTTGGCTACACGCTCAGAGTTAAACAAACGCATAAGGTTATCTTCTAAACTCACAAAAAACTGTGAGCTACCCGGGTCACCTTGGCGACCAGCACGTCCACGCAACTGCCTATCTACACGCCTAGAGTCATGGCGCTCCGTGCCAATAATGGCCAAACCACCAGCTTCTTTTGCTTCTTTACTTAATTTAATATCCGTACCCCTACCCGCCATGTTGGTGGCAATGGTTACATTTCCGGGAATACCAGCTTCGGCTACAATTTCCGCTTCTTTTTGGTGCAACTTTGCGTTAAGCACGTTATGCTTAATTTTTCTAAGATTTAAGGCTCTACTCAAAAGTTCGGAAATCTCCACGGAAGTGGTACCCACTAGCACCGGACGCTTGGCCTCTACCAAGGTGTTAATTTCTTCAATAATCCCGTTATATTTCTCGCGCTTGGTTTTGTACACCATATCCTCACGGTCATCACGCGCAATTGGGCGGTTGGTAGGAATTACCGTTACCTCCAATTTATAAATATCGTAAAATTCACCAGCTTCCGTTTCGGCAGTACCCGTCATACCGCTTAGCTTGTTGTACATGCGGAAATAATTTTGCAACGTAACGGTAGCATAGGTTTGTGTGGCGGCTTCAATTTTTACATTTTCTTTCGCTTCAATGGCTTGGTGCAATCCATCAGAATACCTGCGGCCTTCCATAATACGCCCGGTTTGCTCATCCACAATTTTCACCTTGTTTTCCATTATTACATACTCCACGTCCTTTTCAAAAAGTGCGTATGCTTTTAGCAACTGGTTCATGGTATGGATGCGCTCACTTTGAATGCTAAACGTGCGCATTAATTCTTCACGTGCTTCGGCTCTTTCAATACCTTCTAAGCCTTTTTTATCAAGGTCAGCAAGGTCTCCGGCAATATCGGGCATTAAAAAGAACTCACGGTTTTGCGCACCTTCGCTCAGTAAATCAATACCCTTATCGGTAAGGTCAATTTGGTTGTTTTTTTCATCAATGGTAAAGTAAAGCTCATCATCTACAATGTGCATGTGCTTGCTTTGCTCCTGCATGTAATTGTTCTCCGTTTTTTGGAGTAACACGCGCATACCATCTTCACTTAAAAATTTAATAAGTGCTTTGCTTTTTGGAAAACCACGGTGGGCGCGCAATAATTTGGTGCCGCCCTCTTTGGTGTCTCCGGCTGTAATTAAATCTTTAGCTTCTTTAAGTTCTTTTTGTGCCAAAGCTTTTTGAGCCGTTACCAATTTAGAAACGTGTGGCTTTAGCTCATTAAACTCATGCAAATCTCCTTTAGGGGTTGGCCCCGAAATGATTAACGGTGTACGCGCATCATCAATCAATACAGAATCCACCTCATCTACAATGGCGTAGTTGTGCGGACGCTGCACTAAATCTTCCGGATTGCGACTCATGTTATCACGCAAGTAATCAAAACCAAACTCGTTATTTGTTCCGTACGTTATATCCGCGTGGTAAGCTTTTCTTCTTTCGTCAGAATTTGGGCGGTGCTTGTCAATACAATCAATAGAAAGGCCATGAAATTGAAACAAAGGGCCCATCCACTCGCTATCTCTACGCGCCAAATAATCGTTTACCGTTACAAGGTGTACCCCTTTTCCCGTAAGGGCATTTAAGTACATAGGTAAAGTAGCCACCAAGGTTTTACCTTCTCCCGTAGCCATTTCTGCAATAGAACCGCTATGTAAAACAACACCACCAATAAGCTGCACATCATAGTGCACCATATTCCATTTTATAAGGCTTCCGGCTGCTGTCCATTCATTTTTCCAAATGGCTTTATCACCATCAATACTAAGGGCATCAAGGGTTTTATCAAGTTCACGGTCAAATTCGGTAGCAGTTACTTCCAGCGTTTCGTTTTCTGATAAGCGTTTAGAAGTTTCTTTGATTACCGCAAAAGCTTCAGGTAAAATTTCCATTAACACCTTTTCGCTCTCTTCAAAAATTTCTTTGTTTAAAGCGTCAATTTCTTCATACAAACCTTCTTTGGTTTCTATGTTTTCTTCGGTTTCAATTTGCTTCTCAAGTGCGGCAATTTTATCCTCCTGAGGTTTTACACCCTCTTTAATTTTGGCTTTAAATTCAGCCGTTTTGGCACGAAGCCCATCATGCGATAAAGCTGCAATTTCAGGGTAAATGGCGTTTACCTTATCTACGTAAGGTTTTATTTCTTTTATGTCCTTATCGCTCTTAGAGCCAAACAGTTTCTGAATAAAATCGGTAATCATATCTTGATAAAATCAGTAATTCAATAATAATATAGGGTTGCCAAAGGTAAGCAACGTAGTGAGGCCGTAGGCTAAAAGCATTCCATAAAATACAGCTAGACTTTTTGGCATAAACACATAAAAAAACACCCCGTGCCAAGGCATGGGGTGTTTCCTTTTTTAAACTTGGTTAAAGCTTTTAATATTCATCTTCATTCCAGAGAAAATCCTCTTCGCTGGGATAATCCGGCCAAATGTCTTCAATAGTTTCGTACACTTCTTCTTCTTCCTCTTCCATGGCTTGTAAATTTTCTACCACTTCCAAGGGCGCACCTGTACGGATGGAAAAATCTATAAGCTCATCTTTGGTTGCCGGCCAAGGGGCATCACTTAAGTAACTCGCTAATTCTAGTGTCCAGTACATATTTAATCCTTCTTAATTTTTTGCAAATGTAAATTTTTACAGCACTTATCAAAGCGTACGGCAAAAATTCTTAAAATTCTTTTTAACTTCTTGTTTTCCAAGGTGTTTCTACACCATGGTTTAGCTTAGTAAAATACCGCGCTAAGGTAAATAGGTAATCGCTTAATCTATTTAGGTATTCCACAATGCGCATATCTACATTTTGTTCGGCATCTTGTAACTCTATAACCCTGCGCTCAGCACGCCTGCAAATGGTGCGCGCCACGTGGCAGTGTGAAGCAACTAAATCGCCACCCGGTAATATAAAAAAGCGCATAGGTTCTAATTCATCCGTCATGCCGTCAATTTCCTTTTCTAAAAAAAGAATGTCCTCTTCATCTAATTTTGGCGTTTCTAAATTTTTCTTGTCAGGGTCTGCCGCCAATTCAGAACCAACCGTAAACAAGCGGTTTTGAATGTTTACCAAGGTAGCTTCAATACCTTCATGCTTATGTTGATCGCGAATTACACCTAAGTAAGAATTAAGCTCGTCCACGGTACCATAACTTTCAATCCGTAAATTGTACTTTTTTACACGCTTGCCGCCAAACAAAGATGTTTCGCCTGTATCTCCGGTTTTCGTATATACTTTCATTGCCATTAAATTATTGAGGTAATACTATTGTATATGAAAATGTTCGGCTGCCTAATTAATAAAGAGGGTTCAACTAATATGGAAATCAATTAGGTTTATAATTAGGGCTAAGAATTACTGAACATCAAACTGCCCCCTAAACCCTTGCCTTGGCGGGTACTTTGGCTACCGTGCAGCTGAGTCCCGTAATGGCATGATTTGGAAGCCTCAAAAGAATTAAATTTTTGATTAGTAGTGCATATAAATGAAACGGAGGTTAATAAAAACTGAAGCATGAACAAAACAGTGTGTTTGTCTGCTTTTAACCTGAGTTCGATTTTTATATAACTAAATATGAGCATTTAAACTATTCTAAAGCCCCCCAACCCCCGAAGGGGGAGTTTGCTGCATGTGTCGCAACTCCCCCGCCTTGGCGGGGTTGGGGGGCTAGGTTGCCCTTTTAAAACTATTAAACCACTAGCTATCAGATTAATTCATTTTTAGTATTAATCGAACTCAGGTTTTTAAGTAGCATTTAAAAAAGATGGTAGAGTTTCTATATCTTTTCCCCAGAAAAACAACCGTATGATAGAATTAGCTAGTATTTTAGTATTGAGTGTGGTAGCACAATGGTTGGCTTGGAAAATAAAGGTTCCGGCCATTTTACCCCTCATTATTATAGGTTTGGCCTTTGGCCCGCTCTCTACTTTTTTAACCCCTTACGGAGATAAACTGCTAAACGGTGATGATATTTTCTCGGGTGATTTTCTTTTCTCTTTCGTTTCTATTTCGGTAGGTGTAATTTTATTTGAAGGCGGCCTCACGCTAAAAATTTCAGAAATTCGTCATCAAGCAGGCACCGTTAGAAATCTATTAATTGTAGGCCCGCTTGTTACCTTAATAGGCGGTGGTTTTGCCGCGCATTACTTTTTAGGTTTAGATTATAGATTAGCCTTCCTTTTTGGCGCGCTCATCATTGTATCAGGGCCCACCGTAGTATTACCCATTTTGCGTAACACACGGCCCAATGAAAAAATTAACAACGTATTAAAATGGGAAGGTATTCTTGTAGATCCGTTAGGTGCCTTAATTGCCGTTTTGGTATATGAGTTTATACAAACCACGCATTTTGAAAATAGCGACACACTAGAAGTTTTCAAGGAATTTTTCATCACCATTTCAAGTGGAATAGTGGTAGGCGGATTAGCCGCATTATTCTTACGCTGGGCGCTCCGCAAAAATCGTATTCCATCCTATTTACGTAATATTTTTTCGCTTGGCTTGGTAATTTTTGCTTTTACCTTTTCAGAACTTATTCACCCCGAAGCAGGCTTAATGGCTGCTACTTTTATGGGTATTGTATTGGCTAATATTAAGGTGGAAGAGTTCAATAAAATACTCTCTTTTAAAGAAGATGTAAGTGTGATTTTAATTTCTGTACTCTTTATTTTATTAAGTACACGTATTGACATGGAGCAAATTGAAAAGCTCGGCTGGCCGGCAATTGCTTTATTTGCCGTGGTAATTTTTATAATTAGGCCCCTTTACGTTTGGTTTAGCACCTTGGGAAGTAAATTTAACTGGAAAGAAATTGTGTTTATGAGTTGGGTAGGGCCAAAGGGAATTGTAGCTGCCGCTGTAGCTTCACTTTTTTCACTTCAGCTATTAAGCGGAGAATCATCTAATATTGACCCGCAACAGGCAGAACTTATTTTACCACTTACTTTTTTAGTGATAGTGGGCACGGTAGTGCTGCAAGGCTCTACCGCCAAGCCTTTAGCCAAGTTATTAAAAGTAGAACGGGCAGACCCTAAAGGTGTATTGTTTGCCGGAGCCAATGAGAACTCCCGCTTTTTAGCACAGTTTTTACGTGAGCAAAAAGTTACGGTAATGTTAGCCGATACCTCTAGGGTAAACATTGCAGAAGCAAAACGCATGGGCTTTGATGTGTATGAAGGCAATATTGTGGCCGATAATGTTTTTGAAGATATTGACCTGACGAGTATTGGTAAACTAATGGCCATGACAAGCAGCTCGGAAATTAATAGCCTGGCTTGCAAATGGTTTCAAACAGAATTTGGAGAGGATAAAGTATATAGGATAGCTACCAAAAAGGAATTGGAGTTAAAAGAACTAGAACTACCAAAGGGTATTTTGTTTGAAGGGCATGTAGATTATATAAATTTGGCGCAAGCCATACGTGCACAGCAAGAAATAATTGTGGAGCCTTGCGCTGATAGGGAAGCCTACGAAAACATTTTGAAGAAGCACAGAAACCGCATCATTCCACTTTTTATCTTAGATGATGGTGGTGAGCCAGAAATTATACTGCGTGAAATGCCGGGCTTTAGCAAAGGAGATAGACTAGCCTATATACCTGCTCCGGCCAATAAAACCATCGCGAAAAGCGAAGCAGCAGAAATTATAGAATAATATTTTTAGAAGATGGAATATAGAAATTTAGGAAAATCAGGATTGCGAGTAAGTGAGTTGAGTTTTGGCTCATGGATAACGTTTGGCGATCAAATTGAAGGAGACACTAGCCGTGAACTCATGAAAATGGCTTACGATGGAGGCGTTAACTTTTTTGATAATGCCGAAGTGTATGCTAATGGACGAAGCGAAGAAGTAATGGGTAAAATTTTGAAAGAAATGGACTGGAGGCGCGACAGTTACATCCTTTCCTCTAAAGCTTATTTTGGTATTTGGGGTCTTAAAGAAAGTAAACCCACCCAAAAAGGAAACACGCGTAAACATTTAACCGAAGCTTGCCACCAAGCTTTACAGCGCTTGCAAGTAGAATATTTAGATTTATTTTATTGCCACAGGCCAGATAAAAACACACCCATTGAGGAAACCGTGCGTACTATGAATACGCTAATAGAACAAGGCAAGGTATTTTACTGGGGCACTAGCGAATGGAGCGCGCAAGAAATAATGGAAGCGCACATGGTAGCGAAGCAATACGGCTTAATTGGCCCTACTATGGAGCAGCCACAGTACAACATGCTTTGGCGCGATAAAGTAGAGGTAGAGTTTAGCCAAATTTATAAAACAGTAGGCTTAGGCACCACCGTTTGGAGCCCATTGGCCAGCGGAATTTTAACCGGAAAATACAATGATGGCATTCCGGAAGACGGTAGATTGAATAGGGAGGAACTAAGCTGGCTAAAAGACAAAAGTGTACGCGAAGAAAATCTTGAAAAAGTAAAAAAACTGGGTGCTTTGGCAGATGAAATTGGCACTAGCTTGGTGAAAATGGCTTTGGCTTGGTGTTTAAAAAATGATAATGTAAGTACCGTTATATTGGGTGCCTCAAAAACGCATCAATTAAAAGAAAACCTGAAAGCAGCCGAAGCCAAAGAGCTACTAACTGCGGACGTGATGGAAAAAATTGAAGCTATTTTAGATAACAAGCCACAGATGCCAGCTTTTTAAGTGAGGTAATTTTTAACCGGCTTATTTCATTAATTTATATAGAATTACACTTATGGAGTATGAAACGCTGTGAGCAACAAATTTCAACATTACCATAGCTTTAACGCCTCCCTAATTTGAACCACTGCACAACTTCTCGCATATAAAAATCAACGTAATTATAATAGAAGTCCTGTAAAATTACCTGTGGTGTGCATACCGATTTTGAAACTTAACTAAACGCTATGCATTTTACGATTTAGCATATATAGATAGCGAACAACTAGGTGTTTAATACGCCCGTGCCAAGAAATGTATGCATGGTGCTAGATTTACAAAAGCGCTGCAATTATTGTTTTACGCATATTTCAACGCCCAAACTATGAGCAATATTCATTTTTAGCTCCTTTTTTGCAGAAAAGTTTATACTTAATTTAGTGTAGGAATAATTTAACTATATAAAAACTATGCTACATTTGAGCATACTAAAACTTCACTATGAAAAAGCACATTTTTTATTATTTTTTAGCCGCAGGTTTACTTTTAAACTCATGCGCTAATCCGCTAGATGATTTTGTACTAGCCGTAAACCCCACTTTTTACAAGTATGTAATTAATTTGGAAACCGTGGATTTGCTAAACCCTGATGTGGATGTTGCCAACAGCGATATTACCATTGAAATTACCGGGCCTGATGCTGCTAAAATTTACAGCATAGACGGCACCAAAAATTTCAAAGCAAATTTTGGAGCTATTGAGCTTATTACGGATAAGAAAAGCGAACCAACCGCTGGAGCGCCCCTTAGATTTACCGTAAACATTGCTTCTAATAAGTTTAAAAGTCAAAATATAAACATGGTAGTAAACGAGGGTGAGTTTTACATAGCGCAACCTGTGTTTTTACTAGATATGAGCAATGCCCCCGCAGGAACTATTGATGTGGTAAAAACCAGCGGTACGTTACAAGCAAACGGTCAGCTTGCGCAGCCTTTAGTTTTAAATACTGATGGTGCCACAGGAAATACTTCGCAAATGACCATGACTATTCCTAACGATATTACTTTTTTAGGCGAAAGCGGACAAACCTTATCTGGCGGTAGCCTGGCGGTAGAAGTAATTGGGCTTTCTGATACCACGGAACTAGCGCAACTAGCTATGCCAAACAACACCGGAAGTATGCAGCGCGTAGAGATTAACGGAGAAGTAAGCGATTTTATGTTTGATGAAGGACCAACTTTTGAAATAAACATGAACGTGGGTGGTGAAAAGGTGAAAGGCTTTACAGGCAATGGCGTGCAATTGAATATTCCATTACCAGACCACATGTACAATTGGGATGAAAACCGCGAATATCAAGCAGGAGATTTCGTAGGTTTTTATAGCTTTAGCGATAAGGACAGTACGTGGAAAAGTGAAGATGATGTGCTAGTAGAGTTGGTAAACAATCAATTGGTTATTAATCCTAACATTACACATTTGAGTAATTACCGTGCCGACAATAAGAGCCAACGAAAAATTCAACGTTTTTTAAAGAAACTTAAAAAGTTGCCAAATAATAGAACTCGTCCTACAAGAGTTATAAGTTTAGCTAGAAAATTAGTAAGACTAAATCCTAAAACGGCTAAGCGGTATAATAGATTGGTTATTATAAAATTTAACCCAATATTTTTTGAAAGGAAATTAGTTACAAGCCGAGGGTTTTTAATTAATCGATTGTCCAACAGTTCTACTGCTAGTCGTATAACAAGGCTTATGTCAAGAAGACTTACATCAAACAATCCAATAATAACTGTAACTCCTACACCTACCGGTGATATTGAAATAGATGAAATGGACGACCCAAATGCTTTAAACCTTGGGTATAAATTATACTGCAAAGGGTCAAACGCCATTGTAACGCCACCGGCTGGCGTAAAAATTATGTATAAAGCTGCTGGCTCTAATGAAGGTTACAGTTTATTACACACTTTTACCGGTGGTGGAGAAGGCAGCGATAAATTGCAGAAAATGGGCGGTGTAGAAAACAACAAAAACTATGATTTCCGCGCCCTTTTTGAATCATACCAAGTGGATACCAACAACGTGCAGGTTATTGATAACAAGTTTTATGAAATAACCCTACCTACCGCTGCTTGCGATAAATTATTTTAACTCCATTATACATGAAAAAGAAAATAACCACCCTTTTACTTGCTTTCTTATCAGCAGGCTACGTATCTGCCCAAGCGGATACCACAGCAGATGGGCAATTAAAATTGATAGAACCACCCGCGCCTACCGCCCAGCAATTGTATGAAGGTAAAAGTGCCTTGGCCTTAGGGTTTGGTGCAGCAGGTTTAGATTTGGAATATGCCTACAACTTGCATCCAAACTTAAACGGTAGGTTTAGGGTAAACTTTTTACCGTATGAATACAAAGATTATAAGTATGACTTTAGCGGAAACGCAGTATTGATAGATGCCAAAATGGATTTTGTAAATTTTGATTTGCTATTAGAATACTTACCCTTTAAGAAAAGTAGCTTTAAACTTATAGGTGGCGTAAGTTTTTTAACCAATGCGAAGGTTGACGTATTAGTAAATTACGATGGCACGTTTACCTACGGTGATATTGAACTAAGCGAAGAGGAAATTGGCGACTTAAACATTGGGTTTGACTACAGTGGTGTAGCGCCTTATTTGGGTTTAGGTTTTGGCCGTGCCGTGCCTAAAAAGCGCGTAGGTTTTGGTGTAGAGGTGGGCACATATTATGCTGGTGGCCCAGATGTTAGCATTACTGCTACAGGAGCACTTACCCCTACTGCCGAAGCAAACGTAGAAAAGCTAGAACAAAATATGGAAGGGTATGCTTGGCTTCCGTATATGAAATTTAGATTAGCCGTAAGGTTAAACTAACAACTAACCAAGTATTATTTATAAGAAAGCCACACTGAGAAGTGTGGCTTTCTTATACTTTTCACAGCAGCTTAACATCCTTTATCAATTGCTGAACATCGGTTTTATTAAGGCCATTGTAAATGCCCCTTATGTAGCCGTTTTCATCTACCAGCACAAAGTTTTCTGAATGTAAAAATGAATCTTCTACGGGTGTTTCGCCCAAATCTTCTTCTACAAAATAGCGTTTTCGGCCAAGGTTGTAAATCTGTTTTTTATCTCCCGTAAGGAGATGCCATTTATTTTTGAGTACACCTTTTTCGTGTGCGTACGCTTTTAAAACAGATACAGAATCTTGGGTTGGGGTAACGCTGTAAGAAAGCAGAAGCACATCATCATCTTTTACAAAAGAATCTTGCACTACTTTTAAATTAGCGTTCATTTTTGGACAGATACCCGGGCAAATGGTGAAAAAGAAATTGGCAATATGTATTTTACCCGTTACAGATTTTTCAGTAATACTATCACCATTTTGATTGATTAAAGAAAATTTGCCAATGGTGTGAAAGGTTTTTAAACTATCGCTATTTGGTGAAAACCAATGAGGTGTAAAGTTGGCCTCTTTATAATAAGGGAGGGCTTCTGCGGAAGCATTAACCGTGCTCGATTTTGCAGCTTTATTGTTTGTACAAGACAGCTGTAATACACCCACCAAACCAAGCAAATAAATTTTAATATTGAGGAATCTCATTTTTTATTGAATAACAGAGGTTTGCTTTTTCCATGCCGTAATGGCGTCCGTTGCGCGCTTCGTAATTGCAATATAGCACCCCATTTTTGCGCCATGCTTGTTGTAAGCCAAACTCCTTACCGTTTTTAAAATACAGCTTTTTAAAGCGCATCCCCTCATTATAGTAGCTAAGCTGAACACCATCTACAACGCCCATATTGTGGGTTGAAATACTGCGCAAACCACCAATTCGCCACCACGTTAAACTCTCTCCATGAAGCCTACCATTTGTATAATGTGCTAAATAACTAATGGCGCCATCCATAAAAAACCGTTTTAAAATACCGTGCTTTTTACCGTTGCGATAAGGCACTTCTTCGGCAATACCTCCGTTTTGAAAATAAGTAATAGCCGTACCTGTAAACGGTACGTTTTTTAGCGTATAAATACCTTTTTTAGCTTTTAATACCAACTGCGACTGAAGTATAATTCTGTCGCAGTTAGTATTAGTGAGTTTATCATCGGCATTAGCCGCCATAAAAATAAAAGCTGCAAAGCCTAATAGTAAAAAACTCAAATATGTGTTGCTTGTTACTTTCAAATTTATCTGATGTTTCCGGGTGTTCCTTGATAATTTCCAGGAAATAAAATATAGTAACTATTCAAATAAAGTTCATTTTGAATATGGTAATGATACTCTCCGGTGGTAGTGTGTTGGGTTGTGCTACTATGCCCACCAGAAGCGTCTAAATCTGTTGGATAATCGCCCGTGGCATTACACTTTCTGCCATATAAAAAAAAGCCATCTGCCATTATGCCAATGAGTTTTTCATCATTGTTTGACCATGCTCTGGTTTCCAAATGATAATGATAACTCTGCGGACCTGTATGTGCACCCGTAAAATCTAACGAACCTATTGCTGCATCAAGGCCTACACCTGGACCTTCTTCATCATTATAAATCATGGAACCACTTCTAGCAATACCGCAAGCGCCTAAACTAGTTGCTGTGGTAGTAGCCGCTTTACTTGGATTTACAGGAACCCGTAATGTATAACTACCATTAAAGTCGTCAATATTACCCGGTGCCATTTGTGCGTAGCTGGTAACTGTAGGCGCTACCCAAAGCGGATGATCTGTTGCTGCCGCAGCTGTAGTTTGCGCTCCCATTGGACCTTGAATGGTACGCGCGGTAGTGCTACTCCAATAAGGTGAGGTATGATCAGGTAAACCATTAGATATGATAACCACTTCGCCATCTTCTTCGTAAATGGTTACATTACTTGAAGCAAATTCAGCAAAAGCTAAATGCAAGCCGGTAAGATTTGTAGTTGGTGTGGTAGTTTCCTCTTCATCATCTTTACAACCTATTGCAAGGGTGGCTAATAACGCCAAAGTAAGTAGCGCTTTAAAGGAAAGAATTGATTTTTTCATGCTGTATAATTTTAAAGTATGCCTTTGGACTGCTGTAAAGCAAAAAGGTTTAATTTGGTTTCTGCCTTTATTATAAAAAGCTAGATTTAACCTAATTAATTTTCAATATCAATTAAGCATGTATCTAATTCAATGTCAATTGCTGTCTTTTAGTTTTAACAAATTTTCATCAAGTGTGATGGTAGTATAATTTAAGAAATATACATTCAATCACAAATTAATCATTCGTTCATACGATAAGCGTATTTCTCAGTTTTATTCTCTAACTTTTTTCATTTATCCTAATGAAATTTTTTACCTCTACATTTAAACGCACATATACTAAAACAAGATGCACCACTATCAACAAACACTATTGATGTATGATGGCTCTATAGAGTTAAATTTATACTAATTGATAAATTGTGGTATTCAAATTTACTAGGCTAACCCTAACCCAAACTGATTTTTTAAAAATAAGCGCAATTGCAATAAACAAAGTTATTTGGTTAGAAGCACTGTTGTTTTCAATTTATAAACGTAACATCAGAATTTTAGAGATTAGTAATTACCAGTGTGTTATTTAAAAACTCTTTAACAGCTTTAGATCATAATAACTGCCTTGAATTATACTTTACTTCATGTTCAGAAATATGAAGAATTATAAAACACAATTTGTTCTCTACCCTATCAAACCCTTAAACTTTTTAAACGCTAATTCATCGTAAAACATCTCTGCATCACGCTTTTTATCAAAGGTGTAAACACGATTGCGTAAGCGAATACCAAGCAAATAGGTTTTGTAAAAAACTTTAAATTCTGAATCGCTATACTGCATCACCTTAAGTGATTTATTCCCAATGCGCCTACCCGAAAGTATTTTAGGCGGATCGACAGTTAGATTATTTTGCATTGTGATTGGTTGGTTGTTTGCGTAGCGAAAATAACATATTTCCAACAGTTTTTTCGTTAAACTGCAGTAAAATTTCTGTAAACTAAAAAAACCAATTAAAATACAATCCTTACATAATCAGAACTTTAATTTGTAACTATTTTACTATTTCTGCACGCGCCTTAACCGTATTAATCTGTTTCTACATCTTCGTAAAGCGTATCTACGGAAGCTGCATTCAAGCCTTTTTCCTCTCTTAAATAGCGCGCAAAAATATCTTTGTATCCGTGCGTTACAAATACATTTTCTGCTTGGGTTGCTGCTACTGCGGTAATTAATCCCTGCCAATCTGCATGATCAGACAATACAAAACCTCTATCCATGGCTCTTCTGCGCCTTGCTCCACGCAAGGCCATCCATCCGCTACAAAAAGCGGTGCTTACAGTGCCCATTTTTTTCATCCATGGTGTATTTATAGCACTTGGCGGACAAACAACTATGGAGTTTTTGAAATCTGTTTTTTTATGATTTATAGTTACCAACTCCGTTTCCGGCAAACTAAAACCTTGTGTTCTTAGCACCTCATTAGTAGCTTCTACAGCTCCATGCGTATATATTTTTCCTAAACTAGCATCTAAATTTTGTAGAATACGCTGTGCCTTACCCAAACTATATCCGGCAATTACACTCACCTTATTTTCGTTGATATTTTTTTGCCACCAACTGTTTACTTCATTAAATACTTCAACCTGCGGTTGCCATTTATAAATTGGTAGCCCAAAGGTGCTTTCTGTAATAAAACTATGGCACGGCACCGGTTGAAAAGCTTCCGATAATCCATCATCTTCTACTTTATAATCACCGCTTACTACCCAAATTTCTCCTTTATACTCCACCCGTATTTGCGCAGACCCAGGGATATGTCCCGCTGGATAAAAGCTAAACTGCACACCATTGATGACGGTAAATTTTCCGTAACCAATACCTGTAATGTTAATATCGGCTCCTAGGCGATGTTTCATAACCGGCACAGAATCATGATGTGCTAAGTAATGCTCCATTCCTATTCTGCTATGATCGGCATGCGCATGGGTAATTAACGCACGTTTAACTGGTTTCCATGGATCGATATATACATCTGCCTGAGCGCAGTAAATACCGTTTTGATTAAAAATAAGTAAAGACATGCTGTAAGTACAATTAGTGGAGATTTTAGTTTAAACAGGGAGGATAGTTGGCAATTGAAGAAGCGCAAGTTGGTAATTAGCGGCAATTAATGGACTCAAGTTAGCAGTTGGGCAGTTGGCAATTAGCGGCAATTGAAGGACTGGAAGTTGGCAATTGGAAAAAGTTGGCAATTAGCGGCACTTGGTAGGTAATGTCGCAAAGGAACTCAAAGAGAATAACAATTGGCGGTTGGCAATTAGCGGCAATTGAAGGACTGGAAGTTGGCAATTGGAAAAAGTTGGCAATTAGCGGCACTGGGTAGGTAATGTCGCAAAGGAACTCAAAGAGAATAAAAATTGGCGGTTGGCAATTAGCGGCAATTGAAGGACTGGAAGTTGGCAATTGGAAAAAGTTGGTAATTAGCGGCACTGAGGGGTTGTTTGAGAATCTATTTTTTACCATATAGAGTACATAGAAAGCATATTATGAGTAGATTAGCATATTTTGGAAAATTTCATTGCCTCCAAAAATCCGGTAATCTGTGGCAACCTTCGTTTGCCGCTTCTTTGCGCTTTCTTCTTTGCGGCTTTGCGAGAAATGCCGCTAAATATTTCTCCACCGCAGAGGTGCAGAGTAACACAGAGAAAAATCCGTATTTATCCATTTCATCCGTAAAATCCGCGTTCTATTGCCGCTTCTTTGCGCTTTTTTTTTGCGCCTTTGCGAGAAATGCCGCTAAATATTTTTCCACCGCAGAGGTGTAGAGTACGCAGAGTAACGCAGAGAAAGGCAAAAACGCAAGTTGGCGGTTTGCAATTAACGGTAGTAAAGGAAGTTAGCTATTGAGCAGTTAGCAATTCGTGGCACTGGTTGGGTTTTCACCACAGAGGAAAATTCTTGTTTATCAGCTTTATCCGTAAAATCCGTGTACTATTGCCGCTTCTTTGCGCTTTCTTCTTTGCGGCTTTGCGAGAAACCAATCTCTTATCCTTCTTCCATTATACTTATTTTTGCACTCATGATTGCTATTGACGAAACACTTATTTCTGAAGATTTACTAGAAACACAATTTGTGTGTGATTTAAGCAAGTGCAAAGGTGCTTGCTGTGTAGAAGGTGATGCTGGCGCGCCTTTAGAAAAAGAGGAAGTGAAAATGCTAGAGAAAGTATTTGAAGAGGTAAAACCATTTTTACGTGCAGAAGGTGTTTTGGCTATTGAGCAACAAGGCACTTCGGTATTAGATCTTATGGACAATGAACCCGTAACACCTTTAGTAAACGGTGCCGAATGTGCCTATGTAATTTTTGATGAAAAAGGCACCACTAAATGTGGTATTGAAAAAGCTTGGGAAGCAGGCGCCACAGCATTCAGAAAACCAATTAGTTGCCATTTATACCCCGTGCGTATTCAAAAATATCCACACTATGAGGCCGTTAATTACCACAAATGGCAAATCTGCGCTCCTGCTTGTGATTTAGGCAAATCTTTGCAAGTTCCTGTTTACAAGTTTCTTAAGGATGCGCTCATTACCAAATACGGCCCAGAGTGGTACAATCAATTAGAGGAAGTAGCGGAAAATTGGCCTAAGCGATAATCATCAACAGTTTTTAACAATCGGTGTGAATTAAACTTTAGTAAATAATGTATCAATAGTTTGGTTTTATTGTAACCTGTGTAAATGTGGCCATTGCGGCAAATTTTAAATTTTGCCGTGTTAATAAGTGCACCTAAATGTTAAAAAGAACCGTTTGCTTCCACCGATTATTATAGTAACATTTGAAGAGCAAGTTTGGAATGCTATCCCCGTAAGGTAAAATTTACAAGACTTAAAATTCTGATTTTTAATATTTTAAGTTATTTTCATTAGGCTTAGCCGCTGCCAAACCGTAAGAAAATTTGAAACACTATAAACGATGATGCAGATGAGCAACAATGAACCAATTCTTTCCGAAAACAAAAACCGTTTTGTACTTTTTCCTATTGAACACCATGATATTTGGCAATGGTATAAAAAAGCGGAAGCAAGTTTTTGGACAGCGGAGGAAATTGACCTGCACACTGACTTAAGCGATTGGGAGCATAAATTAAATGACGATGAGCGTTATTTTATAAAACACATCTTAGCCTTTTTTGCGGCTAGTGATGGTATCGTAAATGAAAACTTAGCCGAAAACTTTGTAAGTGAAGTACAATACACAGAAGCGAAGTTTTTCTACGGTTTCCAAATTATGATGGAGAACATTCATAGTGAAACCTACTCCTTATTAATAGATACGTATGTTAAAGACCGTGCAGAGCGTGATGGCCTTTTCAACGCAATTGAAACTTTTGCTGCCATTAAAAAGAAAGCAGACTGGGCGCTTAAGTGGATTGAGTCAGATTCTTTTGCGGAACGACTTATTGCCTTTGCAGCGGTAGAGGGTATTTTCTTTAGTGGTGCATTCTGTTCTATTTTTTGGTTAAAGAAGCGTGGCATTATGCCAGGACTAACTTTTTCTAACGAGCTTATTAGTCGTGATGAAGGCTTACACTGCGATTTTGCTGTGCATTTGCATAACAATCACCTAAAAAATAAAGTAAGCGAAGAGCGTATTCGTGAAATTCTTTTAGATGCTTTAACTATTGAACGTGAATTTATTACTGAATCGCTTCCAGCCAAACTTATTGGGATGAACAGTGATTTAATGACTCAGTATTTAGAGTTTGTAACCGACCGTCTTTTAGTAGAATTGAACTGCCAAAAAGAATACAACGTAGAAAATCCGTTTGATTTTATGGATATGATTAGCCTGCAAGGCAAAACCAACTTTTTTGAAAAACGCGTAGCCGAATATCAAAAAAGTGGCGTAGTACAAGGTCAGCAAAGCAACGCCATATCTTTTGATGCAGATTTCTAGTTTATCTGCCCTTTTGAACCAAAGCAACCCCACATATATTCCAACAATAAAAAATTAAAAAAGCGCATGTACGTACTAAAAAGAGACGGTAGAAAAGAAAGTGTAAAATTTGACAAAATAACCGCGCGTATTCAAAAGCTATGCTATGGCCTTAGTGAATTGGTAAATCCTACCAATGTAGCAATGAAAGTGATTGAAGGCATTTATGAAGGTGTAACTACTTCAGAATTAGACAGCCTTGCAGCGGAAGTTTCGGCAAGCATGACTACACGTCACCCCGATTATGCTCAATTAGCTGCACGTATTGCCGTTTCTAACCTACATAAAAACACAGAAAAAAGCTTTTCTGAAACCATGAAGGGTTTGCATACTTATGTAAATGATAAAACTGGTTTACACTCTCCGCTTATCGCAGATGATGTAGCTGAGATTATAGAAAAAAATGCGGTTCTTTTAGATTCTACCTTAATTTATGATCGTGATTTTGGATACGATTATTTTGGTTTTAAAACGTTAGAGCGTTCCTACCTTCTCCGTGTAAACGGCAAAATTGCCGAGCGCCCACAGCACATGCTTATGCGTGTAGCCATTGGTATTCACAAAGATGATTTAGAGGAAGCCATTGCTACGTATGACTTGATGAGCAAGAAATACTTTACACACGCCACACCTACCCTTTTTAATTCTGGTACACCAAAACCACAAATGAGCAGCTGCTTCCTTTTAACCATGAAGGATGATAGTATTGATGGAATTTATGATACGCTAAAGCAATGTTCTAAAATTTCTCAAAGTGCCGGTGGTATTGGTCTTTCTATTCATAATGTACGCGCTACAGGGTCTTACATCCGCGGTACTAACGGAACTTCAAACGGTATTGTACCCATGTTGCGCGTGTTTAATGATACCGCGCGTTATGTAGATCAAGGTGGTGGTAAGCGCAAAGGATCTTTCGCTATTTACTTAGAGCCATGGCATGCCGATATTTTTGATTTTTTAGATTTAAGAAAAAACCATGGTAAAGAAGAAATGCGTGCCCGCGATTTATTTTACGCGCTTTGGACACCAGATTTATTTATGCAACGTGTAAAAACGGATGGAGAATGGACTTTGATGGATCCGAACGAATGCCCGGGTTTGGCAGATGTGCATAGCGAAGAGTTTAACGCCTTATACACTAAATACGAAAAAGAAGGTAAAGGTCGTAAAACTATAAAAGCTCGTGATCTTTGGGCTAAAATAACTGAGAGTCAGATTGAAACCGGTACGCCTTACATGCTGTATAAAGATGCGGCCAATAGCAAGAGTAACCAAAAGAATTTGGGTACCATCCGCTCTAGTAACTTGTGTACAGAAATTATAGAATACACCGCGCCCGATGAAGTGGCTGTATGTAACCTTGCTTCGCTAGCGTTGCCTATGTATGTGGAAGACAACAAGTTTAACCACCAACGTTTGTTTGATGTTACTTATAAAGTAACCAAAAACTTAAACCGTATTATCGACCGAAATTATTATCCAGTAGCTGAAGCGCGTAACAGCAATATGCGTCATCGTCCAGTTGGTTTAGGAGTACAAGGTTTGGCTGATACCTTTATAATGCTACGCCTTCCTTTTACCAGTGATGAAGCCAAGCAGCTAAACAAGGATATTTTTGAAACCATTTACTATGCTTCTTTATGTGCTAGTAAAGATGAAGCTAAGGCCGATGGGCATTATGAAACCTATCCGGGTTCACCGATAAGTAAAGGTGAATTTCAGTTTAACATGTGGGGTGTAAAAGAGGAGGCACTAAGTGGAAATTGGGATTGGAGCGCTTTGCGCAATGAAATTAAGGAACACGGTGTGCGTAACTCCCTGTTGTTAGCGCCAATGCCAACGGCCTCTACTTCTCAAATTTTAGGAAATAACGAATGTTTTGAGCCTTATACTAGCAACATTTACACACGCAGAGTATTAAGCGGTGAATTTATTGTGGTAAACAAGCATTTATTACTTGATTTAGTGAACCTTGGTTTGTGGAACGAAGATTTGAAAAACGATATTATCCGTGCAAACGGTAGTATTCAAGATATTCCTGTAATACCGGATAACATTAAAGAAATGTACAAAACGGTGTGGGAAATGAGCATGAAAGACATCATTGATATGAGTGCCGACCGTGGTGCATTTATCGATCAAAGTCAATCGCTAAACTTATTTGTAGAGAGTGCCAACATTGGTAAGCTTACCAGTATGCACTTTTACGCTTGGGAAAAAGGATTGAAAACGGGTATGTATTATTTACGTACTAAAGCGGCTAGTGATGCCATTAAATTTACCGTGCAAAAACAAGGTAAAAGCCAAATGGAACCAGTAACCGAAGCAAAGCAAACGGAAAAAATTCAAGCAAAAGAAAACTTGGAGCAAGCCAACGAAGCGGGTAAAAAACGCGTAACTGAAATGGCTAAAGCCGTTACTGAATTTAAAGATGAAGAGATTATCGCCTGTTCTATTGATAATCCTGACGATTGCGAAGCCTGTGGATCATAGGTGAGCATATACAATAGTGTTTTTTAGTCAAGTTAAAAAGTCAGCACGTATTTTGCGTGTTGGCTTTTTTTAGTTTTACACCATGCGCATAATTTTTCTTTTGCTTATCGCGATAAGCGGATACTACCTAAACGCCCAACCAACTGATACAGAAAAGCAGGAGGAAGCGTTGACCATGGTATTTACCACTTTAACGTTACAAAAACCCGCCATTGCTGGCAACGCAGATAGTTTAATTCAACTTGGTGCTTGGGAAGCTTTAAGCTACTTAGAAGAAGGGGAATCGCTCACTAAAGATGATTTGCAAGAAGCGGTGCCCGATTACTACCAGTTTTTTAAAACAAACGTGTTAGTAAAGCTTATAAACCCAAAAAACACCAATGAATACGGTGTAGAAGCAAGACCGCTGTACAGACTAACGGCCAGTGGACAAATTGAATTACTAAAACCCAATGTGCTTAAACCTGTGCAAACGTGGCAAATAATTTATTTAGATGCGCATTATATGGCATTAGAAATGGGTGGATTACGTGTTTTCTTTACACACTCGCCACCTCAAGAATGAATGTTACCTTTACAACTCTAATCAAAAGCCGAAAAGAAACATGTCAGCGGATAAGCACAATTTAGAGATAGCGAAGATTCAAAAGGAAATAGAATCTTACCTAAGTTTAGAGAGCACACAAATGATTTTTGACTACCAAGAAGGCACATCAGGCATTCGTTTGGATGTAATTACGGTAAATCCACGACATAATCAGTCATTTTTGTTTCATACGGTTACCAGTTTCAATAAAATTGATGCGTTAAAACAAATGCTCGAATACGTAAAAGAGCACCGAGATAAGAAAAATTCTTACACGCTTCAATGGTCTGTAAAAGGCCAAAACGAATTGCACACCAGTTACTTTAGAGCAAAAGATATTACGGAAGCTATTGATAAATTACACTATGGTAGAGATCCCAATGGTATTACCATTTTTAGCGTAGTTTTAAATCCTATAGCGTAGCAGTAGGCTGTTAGTTAAATTTTATTACCTTGGAGGTACATTTAAACAACTACCCCGAGCTCTCTTTAAAGTAATAAATTGTACTAGCACATGCACAAAGCCGATAGAAGACACATTAAGCAAAGGGCACGCAGAATTAGAAAAGTAAATAAGCCCAAGCCCACTCCCCAAAGTTATTTACAAATTGTGATTGTAATTTTACTAATCATGGTAATTTTATGTGCCGCTTTCTACTTTGCGTTTTAAACACGTTTATTTTATTCTTCGTTTTTCTGTAATATTATTATTACCAAAGGTTTACAATATTGTATTAACTTAGAGTAATCAATCAAACAGAAAAATCATGGAAAAAGTTACTCGTTCAAACGCAGAAAAATTTCAAATGGCCTTGGTAATTTTAATCATAGCCATGATACTCTCAGGTTCTCTATTCTTTTCAGGCGTTATTTAAGTTTATAAAAACGGATCCATATTTTTGATTTTCTCGCGCACTTCATCAATTTGATTTCGTACGCGTATAAAAAATCGGTTGCGGTCTTTTTCTGACACATCACTAATTAAGGCAGACTTGCGCGCTTGCGCTTGCACAAAATCAAGTATTTCAGAAACCACTTTTGGATCTGTAGTACTTACATAATTTACACCGGCATAAGGTAAAAAGTAAGCCATGCGCCCATCGCCCATATCGGCAAGCACCGTGTTATCCATTAATAAAATTTCGTGGTAATACATTTGATATTTAGCTCCAGTAAAAACATCATGATTAGTGGCGTGTACTTTATTGCCTTGTAATGCTTGCTTGTATATATTTTTCATCATACTTCTAAAATCATCGCATATTTCCGTTGCCTCTGCTTTAGATGCCAATAATCCGGCTTCATAATAATACTCCATTTGTTTTACCAGACTGGTTACGGTGGTGTCGTTCCAAATTTCAATGGTGTTAAGCTGACTAAAAACTTCCCATTGCTTTTTGGCAACATCTAAAATCTTTTTGGGAATCATATCCATGTTATAATTTTTCCCATCAATTTTTTGCACATCATACACAGATTTCATCCAAACGTATATTTTAAACTTAGCCAATCTGGGAAACGAAAAATGATAAAACACCGGAATATCCTTGGCTTGATAATATAACATGTGCCCTTTTATAGTTTTTAAGCGCTCTAGCGTTTCTAAAGAGCGACACATGTAATCGTAGCAATCATCAAAGTTTTTAATAATGGGCCATTGTTCAAACACTGCGGTGGTATCGGCCTGACCGGCAATTTCGTTTAAAGAAATGCGCGCATGTTGTGCAAGTGCTACCGCTTCTTCAAAAGTAATTTGGGTGTTTCCTCTAATTCTACGGTAGCAAGCATCTGCACTTAATTGTAACACCTCGGCAACCTCATCTACCAAACTAATTTTTGGGTCAAGCTGATTGCGCATACGGTCGAAAAGGATTTGCTGAAAAGATTCGGTCATCTGGTTTGATTTTTAACAAATATCGCAAAAGCATGTAACTAATAGTATCTAAAAATAATACAACTAGGTTTTCAATTATTGATTTTCGCAAATACATACGCTGGCATCCGCTTAACTTTACCCTAAATTTAAGTACCAATGATAAAAAAGATACTGTTAACGTTTTTGGCCTTAGTTGTTTTACTAGTTGTTTTTTTACTCATAAAAACCATCACTTTTAAAACTCCTGCTTACGCTACTCCCTTTAAAGAGGTATCTATAAAAGCCAATCCGCAAGAATTAGCAGGCGCCATTCCCTTTGAAACTATTTCGCACAAAGCAGGCATGATAGACGATGCAGCCTTTGAAGGTTTACAAGCTTACGCAGATAGCATTTTCCCTTTAACCGATAGCCTATTAACGCGTACTACTTTAAATACACATGCACAAATTTATTATTGGAAAGGAAAAAACGCCCAATTAAAACCGGTAATTCTAACGGCTCACTTAGACGTAGTGCCGGTAGAATTTGCATCAAAAAATGAATGGGAAGTTGCTCCTTTTTCGGGAGAAATTAAAGATGATTTTATTTATGGACGCGGTACTTTAGATGATAAAGGTAGCTTTATAAGTATTTTAAGTGCCGTAAATACACTGCTTGCCGAAGGCTTTGCTCCAGAAAGAGATATTTATTTATGCTTTGGGCATGATGAAGAAGTAGGTGGTGATTTAGGAGCAAAAGCCATAGTTCCGTATTTAAAGAAAAGAGGAATAGAAGCCCAGTTTGTGTTAGATGAAGGCGGCATACTTACGCAAGATGTAGTGCCCGGTATTACCACTCCCTTGGCTTTAATTGGCACCAGCGAAAAAGGCTACATGAGTATAGATTTAAACGTAAATGTAGAAGGAGGGCACAGCAGTATGCCAGCAAAGGAAACAGCCATTACAAAATTGGTAGCCGCTTTACAGCGATTGGAAAACAACCCAATGCCCAACCGCTTTTGCGAACCTTTGGAAGGTTTTATACAATCAGTAGGGCCAAATCTTCCGTTTACGCAAAAGTTGGCCTTTGCCAATAAATGGTTGTTAAGTCCACTTATATTTTCAGTGTACGAAAAAAGTGGCAGTGGTGCGGCTTTGGTGCATACCACACAGGCCATTACTATACTGCGTGCCGGTATAAAAGACAATGTAATTCCATCTAAAGCATTAGCCACCGTAAATTATCGTTTGCTACCGGGAGATAATCCTAAAGAAATATTAGCGCGTGCCAAGCGCATTGTTCAAGATACTGCGGTGCGTATTACGCTTCATGAAAATTTTAGCTCGGCAGCGTCTCCCGTAAGTGATTACAAACATGCTGATTTCACCTATTTACAACGTAGCATAAATGCTGTTTTTCCTGATGCTTTGGTAAGCCCGTATTTGGTGCTAGGCGCTACGGATGGTAGATATTACTATGAACTTACCGATAGAGTGTATCGCTTTATGCCCATTTTAATGCATCCACAAGATATACCGCGTTTGCACGGAATTAATGAGCGTATTAGTGTAGAAGATTATCAAAACGCGGTAAAATTTTATTATACTTTACTTAGTAACCTCAATGAACTTAACTAAAATACGATGGCTGAAAAACAATACCAAAGTTTAAAAACATTTTATCCTTATTATTTAAATGAGCATCAAAATACAATATGCAGAGTGTTGCATTTTATAGGTACAGGATTGGTGCTTATTAGTTTTAGCACTTTTTTAATAACGCTAAATTGGTGGTTTTTAGCCGCCACTCCCTTGGTAGGATATGGGTTTGCTTGGGTTGGGCATTTCTTTTTTGAGCAAAACAAACCCGCAACCTTTCAATACCCCGGCTACAGCTTAGCTTCAGATTTTATTTTATTTTGGGATTTACTTACCGGAAAGGAATCCTTTGCAACAACATAATATCAAAACAATTCCCAATATTGGAAACATTGTTTCATTTCTGGTATATTTTTTTATTCGTTTATTTTTAAAATACTGTAAAACAATGCGTTATATTGAGGCACGTTTTTTACATTTGCGGTTATACGTTTAAATAAAAGAACAGACATGAGAACAATAACTAAATCATTTTACGCACTTGCCACCGTTGCTATTTTAGCTTCATGTGGTAAAGATGATGTAACACAAAAACCTAATCCATCTTTTGCAGATGTTGACAATTTTGAAGAACTAAAAGTACCAAACTCTTTTAATTTTTCTACCACACGCACTATTAGCTATGACTTAAACATGGCAGAAGCGCCAACCAACGCAAAATATCGTGTTGACTTTTACACCTTTTTACCTCAAGCAGGTGGTGAATTAATTCTTTCTACTTATGCAGCAGGACAATCTACCGCAACAGGAGAAATCACCGTTCCTTCTTACACTACAAATTTATACGTTCAAGTAAATGCTCCTGATGGGAGTTCTGCGCTTTACGTAATTGATGGTAAATCAAATTCAACTTCTGCCAATCTTTTTACTGGTAAAAAATCTACTAAAACTTCAATTCCAGTAAGTCCTGATTGCAACACAGGTTGTGCTCAGACTTTAACAAATAGTTCCTCTAGTTTGAACGTAAACAGTAATGACCCAGGTGGTGTATATTGTTTAAAAGGAAATCACACAGGTGATATCAATATTAATCGTGGTGGAGTTACAATACGTGTATGCGGAAATGCTGTAATTAATACACTAAACTTAAATCAAGGTTCCTCATTAGAAATTACTTCAGGTGCTAGTTTGAGAGTTACCAATCTTGGTGTAAATAGCTCTAACGCTACAATTTTGGTACACGTAAATGCTACATTAGAGCTAACTAACAATTATGCATCTCAAGCACAAGTAACTAACTATGGAACTATTACGGTTCAGAGCAATTACAATCTAAACGCTCAAGGTTCTTTAACTAACAATGGCTTTGTGAGTGTGGGTGTTGACTTGAATCAGAATGGAACCTTTACCAACAATAATGATGTTTTAGTGGGTGATGATTTTATGATGAACGGTGGCACTTCAAGTACGAATAACTGTAAATTAATCATCATGGATGATTTACATGGAAACGGTACATTTATTAACGATAGCTATACATTTGTAGGTGATGAGTTTATTGCCAACGGAGGGTTTAATATTACGTTAAGAAATGGTGCAATGCTATTAGCAAACCGTGCTACTATTAATACTAAAATAAAAGGTTCAGGAAGCACTTCTTTGTTAAAGTTAGAAGTTACAGGTGCTCCTACCTCTAGCAATGCTTTAAATACTACCATTAACGGTGGAGCTGGCTTTGACGGGAACATTCAGTTTTGTGATCCAAACGGTATTGAAACCAACAACGGTAGCTTTACTAATGGTGCAGCTGAAGGATGTAACCTTTATGTAGCCACTACTACTTGTAATCCAGAAGGTAATGGTACGCCTACCATTACTGATGGTGATGGTGATGGTGCTGCTGATAATGTAGATGAGTATCCAGCTGACCCATTAAGAGCAAGCAACGATTATTTCCCATCTAAAAACACATTTGGTACGCTAGCTTACGAAGATTTATGGCCAGCTCTTGGAGATTATGATTTTAATGACTTAGTAGTAGATTACAATTACACCATTGTGAAAAATGCAAATAATGATGTAGTTGATGTAAAAGCTAAATATGTAGTACGTGCCATTGGTGGAGCTTACAAAAATGGTTTTGGTATTGAATTTAAAGTGCCTAGCTCAACTGTAGCTAGTGTAACCGGACAAACTATTAACGGAAACTTAGTAGCAAACGGTGCTAACGGAACTGAAAATGGACAAACAAACGCAACAGTTATTGTTTTCACTGATGCGTCTGACATCTTACCAAACTTTGGTACTGAATTTACCAACACAGTGCAAGGTGAAGCATATAGCACGCCAGACACTACCAATATTGTAATAAACTTTGGTACACCTCAAACACTTGCTGCTATTGGTACAGCTCCTTTTAATCCTTTCTTAATTGCAAATGAAACAAGAGGTAGAGAAGTACACTTGCCAGGTAATGCACCAACGGCTTTAGCTGACCAGCAATTGTTTGGTTCTGCTGATGATGCTACCAACGGTGGCAGCAAATTATATCAGAGTACAGGTAATTTACCTTGGGCACTAAACATTGCAACCGGATTTAATTATCCTAAAGAAAGAGTTGATATTGTAACTGTGTATAGCAATTTTGCTGCATGGGCACAAAGCGGTGGAGCACAGAATACTGATTGGTACATAAATAACCCTGGAAACATTGTAACAGGAAATATCTTTCAAGCACCGTAATATTGGTCTGAATATTTAAACTGAAAAGCCCCGTAGCACAATGTGTTACGGGGCTTTTTCAATACAAGTAGAAAATGAAGTTTGACTTACCCTATTTCCTTACTCGTTAATCTTAACTAGAATTATTCCCTTTACTACTAAAGGCTTAAGCATTTAAAATATAGTGCATTATCTATTGTATGCACCTGTTTGGTTTAGGTAAATTGTGGACATTTTGAGGAACGCTTCTGCACTTTAATAGTGTACCAAACTATTTACAGAAGCAATTTTTTCAAGTTCAGTAGCCGCATGTAAAAAATCTAGTGCTACTAAAAACTGAAACCCACACACCAATGCTCCCGATTTCTTTATCAGTTCTGCTGCCGCTAAGGCTGTTCCGCCCGTGGCTAATAAATCATCATGAATAAAAACACGTGCTTGCTGCGGAATATCTTCTTTGTGTATTTGTAAAGTAGCCTCACCATATTCTAATGCGTAAGCACATGATTCCGTAACACGCGGTAGCTTACCTGCTTTACGGATAGGAACAAACGGTACTTTCATGCGCAGCGCCAAAGCTGGCCCTAATAAAAACCCGCGTGCATCAATGCCGGCAATTACTTCTGCACCGGCTTTTCTAGCGTTTATTTCCATTTTCTCCAATATGCCCTCCACTAAAGTGGGAGATAAAAAAATTGGGGTAATATCCTTAAAAGAAATACCCGGCTTCGGAAAGTCGGGTATTTCTTTTATTACTTCTTTTAATTGCTTTTCAAGCATTATTTAAACGCATTGTGGCCTGTAATATCAAGACCTGTAATTAACAAATGAATATCATGTGTGCCTTCGTACGTAATTACACTTTCCAAATTCATCATGTGGCGCATAATGCTGTAATCTCCAGTAATGCCCATTCCGCCTAATATTTGACGTGCTTCACGCGCAATTTTTATAGCCATATCCACATTATTACGCTTGGCCATAGAAATTTGTGCGGAGGTAGCTTTCTTTTCATTTTTAAGCGTTCCTAATCGCCAAACTAATAATTGCGCTTTGGTAATTTCGGTAATCATTTCGGCCAATTTTTTCTGCTGTAGCTGATACGCAGCAATTGGTTTTCCAAACTGTACACGCTCCTTGGCGTAACGCAAAGCAGTATCATAGCAGTCCATGGCGGCACCCAAAGCACCCCAGGCAATTCCATATCGGGCACTATCTAAGCAACCTAACGGAGCGCCCAAACCTGATTTATTTGGTAAAAGATTTTCTTTCGGAACCTTTACGTTATCAAAAACTAACTCTCCGGTAACGCTAGCGCGTAGGCTCCATTTATTGTGGGTTTCCGGAGTTGTAAAACCTTCCATACCGCGCTCTACAACCAAACCATGTATTCTACCTTCCTCATTTTTAGCCCATACTACGGCAACATCGGCCATAGGCGAGTTACTAATCCACATCTTAGCACCATTTAGCAAATAATGATCACCTTTATCTTTAAAGTTGGTAATCATACTACCGGGGTCAGAACCAGAGTTTGGTTCGGTTAATCCAAAAGAACCAATCCACTCACCTGACGCAAGTTTAGGGAGGTATTTTTTTCTTTGCTCCTCATTGCCATAGGCGTAAATAGGATACATTACTAAGCTAGATTGTACCGAGCAAGTAGAGCGAATACCGGAATCTCCGCGCTCAATTTCCTGCATCATTAATCCATAAGATATTTGATCTAAGCCTGCACCACCGTACTCTTCAGGAATGTATGGACCAAATGCCCCTACCTCTGCCAAACCTTTGGTAAGCTGCGTGGGGTATTCAGCTTTTTGCGCGTATTCATTAATAATGGGCGAAACTTCTTTCCGTACCCAATCTCGTGTGGCATTGCGCACCAAAAGATGCTCTTCTGATAAAAGATCATCGATATTATAGTAATCAACACCTTGAAACATATCACTCTGCATAGTATCCGTAATTTTTAACAAATGTATTAAGCAGAAAACTATAACTTTACCAATATTCAAAATTTTACCCTATGAAGAAAAAATACATTTTAGCAGCCACAATTTTAAGCTGCACTTTATTGTCATTTGAAGCCTTAACTTTTTCAAATGGAGCTCCCGCAGGGCGCAGCGGTTCGCCCACTAGTGGTAATCAAACTTGTGCTGGCGGTGGCTGCCATAATGGTGGCCCGGCCATTAGTACACAAACAATCTCTATTACTACAGATATACCTGCGCTAGGTTTTTCGCCAAATACTGATTATACCGTTACGATAGTATTAGATGGTAATGGGACTCCTGTAACAAAGGGTGGATTTGAAGCAAGTATAGAAGATGCAGGTTCTTCCCAAGGCGTTATAAGCATTGGTGCTTCTACCGACTTACGCATAGTTTCGGGTAGTTTTGTTACGCATACCAGCGCTGGGAATGCTTTTGCGGGAAATAAAAAAACCTATTCCTTTACGTGGAATAGTGGAGCAGCACCCGACCAAACTACCATTTATGTAGCAGCAAACTTTAGCAATAATAACCAAGGAAACTCGGGAGATGCCATTGGCACCGAAACATTGGTGTTAACTAAAAATAATGGAGTATCCCTAACGGAGCCAAAAAATGTGGTTATAAAAATGTACCCAAATCCTATTAGCAGTATCCTTAGTTTAGAAAATGTGCCTAGCGCGGTACAGCAAATAGACGTATTAAATATAAAAGGGCAAAAGGTGCGTAGTTTTGATAGAAGCAATGCGCTGGAACTTGGTTTTTGGGAAATTTCAGTTGAGGAATTGCCCAAGGGTTTATATTTTGTAAGCAGCCCAAATAAAAGTTTTGAAACACTTAGAATACAAGTAAAGTAACCTTTACCCGTTATTTATAATCCGCTTTAAAATTGAGTTTTACTTAATGATAAAGCGGATTTTTTATGCTTTACATTTGGGCTTTTAAACTTTTAATGGAGATTAAGGCACTACCTATTGCACATTATACTGACTGGATTTTAATCCTATTCGTTTGCTGTGCGCTAATGCTCCTAGTAAGTAAACTGGCCGAAGAAAAACGTTTTTATATTTTTCTTACCCTCCCCTTCCACACAAAAAAAATGGAAGTGCTTAGCGAGTTTAATCCGTTTAACGGTATAAAACGCTTTGAAACCCTACTAAGCCTACATTCTTATTTACTTATTTCTTTTGGCATTTTTATACTAAGTGAGCATTTAGGAGATAGCAAACCAAACTATGGATATTTTGAAAGTTACGTGCGTATCTGCTTTTTTGTTTCGCTCTTTTACTTAGGCAAAGCATTGATTAACGCATTTTTAGAGTGGATTTATGATCATCCTACACAAATAGCGTTGGCCGGAAATTTAAGTTTAGGATACCGTATTTGGTCGTCCATTTTTTTACTACCGCTAGCGTTTTTCTGCATTTTTTTTAATGATGGCACACTATTTTTTGTGTGGGCAATCGGTATTTTTTTAGCAGTATCCTATATCTTATCTGTGTTTCAGAGCAATTTGATACTGTGGCAAATACCTGCACCATTTTACTATAAATTTTTTTACATTTGCGCGCTCGAAATAACACCAATTTTATTCTTAGTAAAATGGCTTATATAAGGCATTAAAAGGAAAAAATAGGCAACTGGATTACTAACCTAAAGCGCAACTTTTGAAAGTAAAAACTATTCTCGTTTCACAACCCGAACCGCAAACTGAGAACTCACCTTACTTTGACCTAGCGAATAAACACAAGGTGAAAATTGATTTCATCCCGTTTATACATATTGCAGGTGTGGAAAGCGCAGAGGTGCGTAAACAAAAGGTGAACATACCTCAGCATACCGCTATTATTCTTACTAGCCGAAATGCAGTAGATAATTTCTTTAGAATTTCTGAAGAAATACGCTTTACGGTTCCTAATGAAATGAAGTACTTCTGTACTTCTGAGGCCATTGCCTATTACTTACAGAAGTATGTGGTGTACCGTAAACGTAAAATTTACTTCGGAAACAACACTTTTCAGGATTTAGTGCCTTTATTGAAAAAGCACAAAACAGAAAAGTTTTTACTCCCAACTTCAGATATATTAAAACCGGAAATACCGAAGCTTTTAAAAGAGGCTAAAATTGAATATACCCGAGCGGTAATGTACAATACAGTAAGCAGCGACTTATCTAATCTCTCTGATGTAAAGTATGATATTTTAGTATTTTTCTCGCCTTCAGGTATAAAATCTTTATTAGAAAACTTCCCTGATTTTGTGCAAGGAGAAACACGTATTGCCGCTTTTGGCAGTAGTACTCATAAGGCTATAAAAGATGCTAAGCTTAGGTTGGATATTAAAACGCCTTCGCCAAAATTCCCTAGCATGACGATGGCTTTAGAGCATTATATAAAGGATGTAAACAAGAAATAAGAAAAGCGGCCTGGGGCCGCTTTTTTTTGCACTTACCTACTAAAAAGGGAATTAGTTATTTTCGGTAAATGCCTTTTAAATTTAATGGTAAAGTCAAATTATACCAACTTGATTGTTAAAATATGTTTAATGCTTCAAATTTAAGAACCCCCAATCCCGCCAAGGCGCGACTAGCCACAATAGCGCACTTAAGAAGCTTAAATAAGGTTTTTTTGTAGCTAAAGTTCCAGTCATGGCGGGAGATTTAGGAGGCTTTACAAATTAGCTTCTTTTAAAAGTTAACTTGGTACTACCTTCAAGGTGCTTCACAACAAATCCTTCAAACCGAGAAGGATTCTAGCCTCTATGCAAAACGAATTTTTATAGTAAAAAAAACGCAACGCTCAACCCCTGAAGGAATTTACACCTAACCTAAACTCTGCAAAATTACTTCTGTGCCTGTGCCTATTTTGCTATTTACGGTAAAGCTGATGCTACTCTCTTCTGCTCTGGCGTGCATGTGGTAAAGCCCGTTTCCATTTTGCGAAATCGCTTCCTTGCTAAACCCTACTCCATTATCCATAATTTTTACCTGCCACGGTTGAGCATCAAAATCTAAATGCACGGTAATGCTGCAAGTAGGGCCTGCATGTTTTATGGCATTTTGAATAGCCTCTTGTAAAATTCTTAAAATATTTAAACTGGTTTGAGGCTCCCAAATACGCTGGGTTTGCGCTTGGCAAAGCAGCTGAATATCCAAATTGGTATTTACTTCTTTTATTCTGGTTATAAATTTTTCAATACGTTCGCAAAGCTCCTTACTACTAATGTTTTCTTCCTTCATAGCCCACACGGTTTCGCGCAAATCACTCATAGTTTGCCGTGTAAATTCAGCTAAATTTTTTAACTCTGGTACATCTAAGCCATTGGCTTTGTTTTTTCGCCATACAAGGTTATCAATGGTGTTGGTTACTACGGTAATTTGCGCACCAATATTATCGTGTAAATCTTTACTTATGCGCAAGCGCTCATCTTGTAATTTTATGGTAGCTTCTTGCTTGGCTTGTTTTGATTCTAATTGCTTGCGTTTGTAATAAAACGCACCTAAAAATCCACTAAACAAGAGTAGCAAAACCAATATTGCAGAAATTAATATATATTGATTTGTGGTGGCTTGTGCTTGTACAATCTCTTTTTCTTGCGTTAAGTTTTGTTGTTTAAGGTTGGCCGTTTCTAGGGTAACTTCCATTTGCGAAGCCGTTTGTGCCATTTCTTTTTGATATACTTCACTCTGATAACTCAACGCCATTAAGGTAGCTTTGTACGCACTTTCATAATCTCCAATAGCCTCATAACCAAGCTTTGAATGCTGCGCGGCTTCTAATTTTAAATCTGGTAAATCCAGGGCTTTAGCAAAACCTTCGCCTAACTTATAATAATACAGCGCACTATCCGGCTCATTTAGTTTTAACAATACATCGCCATAAAAAAGTATAGCTCCCGTAATTTCTATGGTGTCTTTAGTACGTTCAGCCACTTGCAGTGCTTCGCGTAAAAAACCCCTCGACTTTTCAAACTTTTCTTCCAGAAAATAGCTGGTGCCTAATAAGCGTAGGGGTAAGCTCGAAAATTGGATGCCATTCGCTTCATTTTGCGCATTAAATTGTATGGCTTTATGCAAATAAAATCGGGCAGTATCAAATTTTTGGATTTCAGTTAACATAGCTCCTTTGGCATTATATACCTCGCGCAAAGCAGTTTCCGGTAAATTGTGTTGTTTTTGATAGCGTATGGCTTCACTCAAATATTCTAGTGCTTTTGTGCGCTTACGCAGATAGTAATAAGCCACCGCCTTACCTTTTAGGTAGTCTATGTGTTCTACACGTACTTGATTAGCAATAGTTTTTTGGCCAATAATTTGAATACCCAGTGCTTCCGTGTAATTACCTAAGGCTATTTGACAACTCGCTACCGCTTGATTATAAGCGTGATACGCTGGATGTGTTTTATTTATAGAATCTTGCATGCTTTGCAATTGCTGTAAGCAGGCAAACGGTTGATTTCTACTCTTTGCTTTAAGTGCCTGAATTTTTTGCACGGTAGAAATAGATTGCCCAAGCACAAAAAAGTGCAGCAAACACAAAAGCCCTAAACATTGTAGTTTTAGTATGCGCATAAGAAGCACCAAAATAGCAAATTATGTGAACTTCTGGATAAACTACAAGCCTTTGGTTAAAGGAGTTTTATGAGATTGTTGTTTGTTACTTGTTATCGATTACTTGACACGTTATCCGTTGACCGTTGACCGTTAATCGTCCGCATCGTGTGCCTTCCTTCAACTTTAAATCCTTACATCTTTACAACTTTAAAGCTTTAAAATCCTGCTCTTATCCTCTTTCCTTCTCCAGCTGTATTTTCTAAAAAACAAATCCTCCAAGGGTTTAAAAACCTTGAAGGATTCATGTTACGCGTTAATCGTCCACATCGTGTGCCTTCATTCAACTTTAAACCTTACATCTTTACAACCTTAGGACCCTGCTCCTATCCCCTCTCCAACTCCAAGCGCATTTTTTTCACTCTATCTTCCATGGTTTCGCTGGTTAGCTTTTCACGATTTAAGCGATCTACCATAATGGGAAATGAAAAAGGAGAAGGTTTTGTCATTTCTTTAATTACTAAAGTTTGTTGGGCTATCCGCTGTAAAGCGAGGCGTAAACGGCCTTCTTCTAATTGAAAATCTAAGGCTTCTTCAAAGGCTTGCTGCAATAATAAATTATCGGGTTCATAATCTTGAAACACGTTGAAAATAAGCTGTGTGCTGCTTTGCAAATGCCTGTCTTTTACTTCAGCACCCGGATAACCCGTAAACACCATACCGGCAATGGTGGCTATATCGCGAAAGCGCCTTTTGGCCATTTCTACCGCGTTTACACTTTGCATAATGTCTTCGCGCAAATCGGTTTCGGTAAACACATCACTGTCAATTGCCTCCTCAATAGGAATAGGAGAATCAGCCAACAACTCAAAACCATAATCATTCATGGCAATGGAAAAAGTAAGCGGCTTAAACAGTGAAATGCGATATGCCAATAAAGTGGCAATACCTTCATGCACCAAACGGCCTTCAAACGGATAAAAGAAAACATGATAACCGTCTCTACTTTTAAATTTTTCAATTAAAAATTCGTGCTTTTGTGGAATTACACTACGCTCTTGCTGCAATTGCCAAAGGGGTTCTATCAATTGTAATTCAGGATCTTGCGCATCACCTTTAAACGATTCCTCCATTTTACTGCGCAGCATAGCGCCCATTTTTGCAGATAAAGGCATTCTCCCACCCTTCCAGCTTGGCACCAAACCATTTTTACTTTTAGAGGCGCGCACTTCTGCCGTCATGTTTTTTAAACGGACTAGTTCTACATTTCTACCGGCAAACCAAAATACATCACCTGGCTTTAGCCGAGAGAAAAAATACTCTTCAATGGTGCCTAAAAAAGCTCCGCGCTGCACCTTAACTTTTATCATAGCATCGCTCACAATAGTGCCCATACTCATGCGGTGACGCTGGGCTACTCTTCGGCTATTTACTTTATAAAGGCCATCATCGTTTATTTCTACTTTGTGGTATTCATCATAGCCACTAAGCGATTTACCCCCTGTGGTGATGAATTCTAAACACCAAAACCATTCTTCGGGTGAAATGCTTTGAAAAGAAAACGTTTTGCGTACTTCTTCAAAAATTTCAGTTGGCTTAAAGCCTTCGGAAACCGCCAACGTAACTAAATATTGAATTAATACATCAAAAGAACGGAGGTAAGGTGTGCGGTCTTCCATCAGTTTTTCTTTAATACCTTGGCGCAACGCTGCAGCTTCTACCAACTCTAACGTATGGGTGGGTACAAAATAAATCCGGCTAACGGCACCCGGGCGATGACCACTGCGGCCTGCGCGCTGCATAAAACGCGCAATGCCTTTGGGCGAACCAATTTGCACGATGGCTTCTACGGGGCGAAAATCTACGCCTAAATCTAAACTACCCGTGCATACCACCGCTTTTAGCTGACCGGTATAAAGGGCATCTTCTACCCAAAAACGCAGTTCTCTACTAATACTACCGTGATGCATGGCAATTACTCCGGCCAAGCTAGGATCAAGTTCTAATAGCTTTTGATACCAAATTTCGGCTTGAGAACGCGTGTTGGTAAAAATTAAAGTACTTTCATTTTCATAGATAATCGGCAACACTTTTTCTAACATTTTTATGCCCAAATGTCCAGCCCAGGGTAATGTTTCTACATCGTCAGGCATTATAGAAATCACTTCAATCTCCTTTTCAATATCGGCCTTCACCATAATGCTTTGCGCTGTGGGAAATTCCATTCCAAGTAGTACCTCTTGCGCTTCTTCCATATTGCCAATAGTGGCCGAAATTCCCCACGTTCTAAGCAACGGATTCATTCCGCGTAAACGTGAAAGTCCGAGTTCCATTTGTACCGCGCGCTTGCTGCCCATCAGCTCGTGCCACTCATCTACCACCACGCATTGCAAATATTTAAATGTTTTAGGATAGTCTTTACTTGCTAATAATAAATGCAAACTTTCAGGCGTGGTAATTAACAAATTGGGCATCGCTTTCTTTTGCTTTTGCCTTTCGGCAGATTTGGTATCACCGGTGCGCACACCCACGGTATATTCCAAACCTAAACCTTCAATGGCACGCTCAGCACTTTGGTGTATTTCTTTGGCCAAAGCGCGAATAGGCGTAATCCAAATGGCTTTTAATCCACGGCCACCTTTACCTTTTGGGGCTGTTGAAAGTAAAATAGGTAGCAGCATAGAGTAGGTTTTGCCACTGCCGGTGGGTGCGTTTACCAAGCCACTTCTACCATCAGCATAAGCTTGCCATGCTTCTTTTTGGAAGTGTGCTACTTTCCAACCAAGAGACTTAAACCACGTATGTGCTTTGTTGTAGGGCATGAGCGCAAAGTTAGGTTAGAACGCAGAATGGAACGCTGATTTGACGGATGAAGCGGATGAAGCAGATGAACACGGATTTTTCTCTATGTTACTTTGCACCTCTGCGTTGAAGAAATATTTAGCGGCATTTCTCGCAAAGGCGCAAAAAAAAAGCGCAAAGAAGCGGCAAAAGAAGGTTGCAACAGATTACCGGATTTTTCGAGGCAATGAAATTTTCCAAAATCTGTTAATCTACTCATAATGTGCTTTCTATGTACTCTATGTGGTAAAAAATAGATTCTCAAACAACCCCTCAGTGCCGCTAATTGCCAACTTTTTCCAATTGCCAATTTGAATTCTTCAATTGCCAACTTGCGTTTCTGCCGCTAATTGCCAACTTGCGCTTCTCTTTGTGCCGCTATTGCCAACTGCCAACTTAATTTCCTTCAATTGCTAACTGACTAAATGCCAACTAACCTCCCCCGCAATGAAGCAATCCTCTATACCACCATCAATAAAATAAATTCGATGTTTAAACATCAATTAAATTAATGTTGCAACTTTGACCTATTAATTAAAACAAAAAAATTATGGAAGCAACAGCCACAAAAACAATTTGGAAAGTAGATCCAATGCACAGCGAAGTACATTTTAAAGTGCGTCACTTAGTAATTAGTACCGTTACCGGATCATTTGGTGCATATACCGGAACTATTGAAAGTAATGATGATAATTTTGAAGGTGCCCAAGCACATTTAAGTGCCGAAGTACAGAGTATAAGCACTGGTGTAGCCGATAGAGACGGACATTTAAAGTCAGGTGATTTTTTTGACGCGGAAAAATACCCACATATAAAAATGGAAGGAAAATTTATAAAGCACGGTAACGATTTGAAACTTGAAGGCCCTTTGAACATTAAAGATGTTACCAAAAATGTAAGCTTACATGTAGATTTTGGCGGCACTATGGTAGATGGTTACGGACAAACCAAAGCAGGATTTGAAATTACCGGAAAAGTTAATCGTAAAGAATTTGGACTAACTTGGAATCAGGTAACTGAAACCGGAGGAGTAGTAGTGGGCGATGAAGTAAAACTTACTTTTAATGTACAGTTTACAAAGGGTTAGTTGATGAGTAGTTAACTAGTTGATAAGTTCAATTGTATAGAAGCGTGTGGTTAATAATCGCACGCTTTTCACATTTCCCCATCTCACGAGTTTTTCTACTTTTGAAATTCTGAAAGAAATTCAATATGAAAAGTTTACTTATCAGTAGTTTACTATGTTTTAGTTTTATGGGCATTGCGCAAAATTTCCAATGGAGTAATGCCGGATCTTATACTACCACTAGCTCTTGCGTTGACCCCGAAGGTAATTTTTACACCTGCGGTTACTTCAGTTCATTTAGAGACTTTAATCCAGATTCTAATCAGGTTACCACCCTTTCAAGTGCAGGTTCTTCAGATATTTTTATACAAAAATTTGATGCCAATGGTACATTTAAATGGGCTAAGTCAATTGGCAGCACGGGCCAAGACGAAGCGCATGACATAAAAGCCGATAAGCTAGGCAACATCCTTATTACAGGCGGTTTTTCCGGTACGGTGGATTTCGATCCAGGCCCTAATTCAAATACCAAAACTGCCCTAGTTAGTACACCAGACAAATTTCTGCTAAAACTAGACACTGCCGGAAACTTTGTTTGGGTAAAAAGCAACACCGGCTTTGGAAACGTTACCAAAAGAGGCAATAAAATAGCCATTGATGCTAGCAATAATATATACTACAGCACCCTAAGCAGCACAAGCGCTTTAATTAAATATAACCCTTCCGGTATGTTGCTTTGGTCCATAACCTCTTCCGCAAATATTTGGTCCATAGCGGTTAATCCGTTTGATGAAATAGTTATAACCGGTAATTTTCAAAACCTAGTACATATTAAGTCAGCTGCCAATAGTTCTATTTTCACTCTATACTCCAATGGCTCAAGAGATATGTTTATAGCAAAATATAGCGCCAGTGGCTACCCTCAATGGGCCCATGCCATAGGGGGTTCTGGAAATGAAAACGAATTAACGGATGTTACGTTTGATCATCATGGCAATATTTACTTTGCAGGAGGCGCACGTGCTCAAATAGATTTTGATCCTGGTCCAAATACCTTTACTCTTCCACATGCGGGGGGCTCCAAAGATGCTTTTATAGCTAAATACACCTCAAACTTTGATTTTATTTGGGCTAAATCTTTTGGAGGGCCATCAGATGATGTTATTAATGAAATAGAAACAGACAATTTAGGTAGCATTTTAGTAGCAGGCTTTTTTGATGGTACTGCAGACTTTGACCCCTCCTATCGTATAGCTAATAAAACGAGTAATTTATATACCGATATGTTTTGGGCGCGCTATGATAGCTTAGGTGATTTTCAAGCCGTGCATACCTTTAGTTCATCGGGATCTACCACCGATAGGTTTATTTCCTTTTTTACGGATCAAAACAATAATATTTTCACTATTTGTAAAGCAACGGGTGCTGTTGACATGAGTATTGATCCTAATCAACCACAAGTAGTAGGTAACACTTTTGGTGGGGTACAGAGCATAGCGGCTAAATATTCTAGCGATACTTGCTCTTATTTTACCATTTATGTAAATCATTTTGAAGATTTAACCTGTAATGATAGTGCAACCATAAGCACCTATTGCAAATTTGGCGTTGCGCCATACACTTACCAATGGAACACCGTACCGCCCACCTTAGATTCTATTTTGGTAATTGACACAAACGGGGCTTACACGCTTACTGCTACTGACGCGCGCGGCTGTGTTAAAGAAAAAACCATCTTGGTAAACGGGCCTAAAAGAAAAGCTAGTTTTGATTTAAACACACACCTTGTTTGCACCAGTTTGCGTGCAGGTTTTCCCGGCACGCTTTGGTGCAATCCGCATAATGATGGTTGCACTCCCGTAAGCGGGCATTACAAATTGGTGCTTTCCAGTTTAATCAATCCTACTTCTATTGTTCCCGTTCCTGATTCCATTAGTGGAGATACGTTAATGTGGCATTTTACCAACCTAATTTACAATCAAGACTCGCTTTTCCCAGAGATTCAATTTACCGTAGATACGTTTGCACAGATAAATGACCAAGTTTGCTTTACTAGCTTAATTACACCTTTTTTAAATGATGCTGACACTATAAATAATCAGAAAGAATACTGCTTTACAGTTCAAAACAGCTACGACCCTAATGACAAACAAGTATTTCCTACAGGCGTTTGTGCGCCAAAATATATTCTCAATAATGAGGTGGTTACCTACACAGTTCGTTTTCAAAATACAGGAACAGCTGATGCAGTAAACATTGTTATTAGAGACAGTTTGAGCGCGTTGCTAGATTCTAGTTCCATTAGAATAGTATCCAAAAGTCATGATGGACTGGTTACAGAATTACTACCAAATAATGTGGTACACTTTAAATTTAGCGACATTAATCTACCCGATAGCGCAAGTAATCCTATTAGTAGCAATGGGTTTGTAACATTTGAAATTCAACCTAAAAACGGCATTCCCAATGAAACTATTTTAACCAATAACGTAAACATATATTTTGATTTTAATTTGCCAATTACCACCAACACCGTTTCCAACACGTTTACCGATACACTTCCCAGCACTTATACATTTATAGATTCTGTACAATCTTGTGAACCATACTTTTGGAATGGGTTAGCTTATGACAGCACAAATACCTATCATGCGGAATACACGAGTGTTTATGGTTGTGATAGCAATTACACCTTACATTTAATCATAAATGAAAAACCTGATGCACGGGTTAATCAAGCTGGTTTCAGTTTGGTGGCACTAGGTTCAAGTAGCCAAAAATACCAGTGGTATGATTGTACCAACGCCATAGTTTTGAGTAATGATACTGCACAAGTATTTAATCCATTGCGTGACGGAAACTACGCTGTAATTGTATCCAATAACTTTTGTTCAGACACATCCGTATGTTTTACCGTAAACGGAATAGGTCTTCCTGAAAATTATTCCTTCAATGAATTTTCAATTTACCCGAACCCTGGATCTGGGACATTTAACATTCAACGAAGTTCAGGCGCTGCCAAACCAATTAAGCTTGAAGTGTATGATGCTATGGGAAAAATGTTGTACTATAAAAACGAAAACGGTTCGGATTTTTCAATTGTTATTGATGGTGCATCAGGGTTTTACACCTTAAAAATAGTGGATGAAGAAAAACAATATCACTTTAGATTGGTGAAGATGTAAGAGTTCTAAAAGTAACTTTGATGTTACTTTTAGAACTAGGTTAAGCATTACTAAAATTAGGCAATTAGTATTAAGTGAAGTTTTGTTTTCGGAACGCTAGGTAGCTATTTAAAAGCTATAACCCACGCCTACCAATAAAGCAAGCATTTGATTTTTCACCGTAAGAGTTCCAATAGATTCATTGGTTTCACTCCTAGTTTCATTCTCAAAATAAGGTGTAATATCATATTGGTATTGCGCTTGCGCGGATAAAACAATATTTTTAACTTGATACTCCACTCCCAAGTTTCCATTTAGCCCAAAAATGATTTTTTCTCTAGCTGTGTTTAGTGTGTCAAATTCTGAATCAGGTTTGCCATTTAAATCAAAATCCACCCTTGGAGCAACCGTTGAAACCAAATTGAACTTCGGTGCTATTTGGAAGGCATATCCAAGGGGTATGCTAAAACTCAAATAATCATATCGGAACACAACTTTTTTTGTACCTATTCCACCATTGGGATTAAATTCATCTGTTATCATAATTTCTGCGGTAGTTCCTTTTTGTTGATACATGCCGTTAAAACCCAAGCGGAAGCCTTGTTTACTGTACAAATCAAATTCAAGAACTGCGGGAACGCCTATCAAATTATCAAAACCTGAATCAAAACTTAAAGAATCAATAGAATGAGAAAAACTTTGGTTGCTAAACGAAACACCAGTTTTTAAAGAGATACGCGGTGAAATTTGAGCTTTTAAGGCAGATAGTGCAAAACCAACCACGAGTAAAATTGAAAAAGAAAATTTCATATAATTAGATTAATTAGTTAGGTAAAGGAACAAAAAAACATGTTTCTTTTATTAATGATCTCTCTAGAATTTACAGCGCCTTAAGTATTGTATCTTCGTTTTAAAATCTAACAGTATGGCCACAACCCCTCCTTTCAATTTAAACAAGTGGATAGAAGAAAATCGCGATAAGCTAAAACCACCTGTGGGCAATAAAAATTTATACCCACTAGGAGACGATTACATTGTAATGATAGTGGCTGGGCCTAACGCCAGAAAGGATTATCACTACAATGAAACGGAAGAGTTGTTTTATCAATTGGAAGGAAACATCACAGTAAAAATTCAAGAGGATGGTGTAGCAAAAGAAATGAAACTTGGCCCGGGCGATATGTATTTGCATCCTGCTAAAGTGCCGCATAGCCCAGGCAGAGAAGAAGGAAGTATAGGCTTGGTAATAGAGCGCGTGCGTAAAGGCACTGATTTTACCGATGGTTTGCTTTGGTTTTGTGATAATTGCAATCACAAATTACACGAAGTATATTTTCCGCTTAGCAACATTGAACAAGATTTTTTACCGCGTTTCCGCGAGTTTTATGCTTCTGAAGCGTTGCGTACCTGCGATGAATGTGGAACTAAAATGGAAACAGACGAGCGCTTTACTTAGCCCAAGTGCCTTTAAATGTTGGGCAAGCCCGAATGAAAAAGTTTTATTAAACCGGCAAACGAATTTCTACAATAGTGCCTTTGGGTTTATTATTGTAATATAGCAACTCACCTTTGTGCAAGGCTACAAAATCTCTTACTAAAGAAAGCCCAATACCCGTTCCTTTTTCTCCGGCTGTACCTTGGGAAGTGTAATTTTGATGCGTATTTAAGGACTCGTGCGCTTTTTGGTTTAACCCCACACCAGTATCGGCAACCGTAATAATATGCATGTCTTTTGCGTGGGTATATTCAATTTTTACCAATCCTTTATTTTCAGAAAACTTGATGGCATTATTAAGCAAGTTATTTAATATGCTGCGTATTTGATTTGGATCAGCAGAAATTTTTATGCTTTTATCACATTCTCCGGTTATTAAAACACCTTTAGCATCTGCAGCAGGTTGCACGTAAGAAATAGCGGCCTGCATTAAATCACACAGCACAAAATCCTCTTTATATATGCCTGATTCATTTAACTGTAACCTGCTCCAAGCTAAAATATTGCTTAAGGTTGTAAGCGTTTGCTCTACCTCCAAACTCAATTGCTTAGTAAGTGGTTTTGCTTCTTGCAGGGTAAGTGAATCATTATTCATAGCGCTTAACAAACCAGAAATTGAAGCAAAAGGAGCCCTTAAATCATGACCTAAAACCGACAAAATTTTGTTCTTCATTTCCAACTGCGCAGAAACTTGTGCTTGTGCTTTTGCCAAAGCTTCATTTTGTTGATTTATGGTGCTAACTAATTTTTTCTGCTTGTTATACGCCTTCTGTTTTTGAAAATAAAATACAATGGAAATTACTAAAAGTACAATTACCAATGTTCCAAAAAATAAATATTGCGTGTTTCGGTTTTTTTCTTTTTCCAACACTTGCTTGGTAGAATTATGTGCTTCTACCAAACGTTGCTTTTCAATATTATCAATTTCGGCTTCGTACTCTGCTCTAAGCATTAAAGTAGTTTGCTCATTTTTAAAAGAATTAACACTATCCTGCTCAATATTAAAAGCTTCAAACATATTTAACGCTTCTTCATAGCGGCCAAGACCTTTTAAACTTTCAATTTTTACCTGTGTGTAAGATTCTTGCATTTCCATAGCCTTATTATCTATGGGTAGCATATTTGCCATTTCTAAATATTCTAGCGCTTTAGTGTAATTTTTTTTACCAACCTGTAAAGATGCTAAGCCTAGGTAATTAAAAAATGTGCCGGGCAAAAAGCCGGTTTCCTTACATATTGCCAAATTTTTATTAAAATAATACAGTGCTTTCTCCGGTTGTTTTAAATCCAGATAATAGCTTCCTAAATTATACTGAGCTTTAACTACGCCCATACTGTTATTTATACGCTCGTTGGTTTTTATTGATAAAGTAAAATAATAAAGGGCACTATCTGGCTGGCCTAACTCCTGAAAGCAAATGCCCATATTGGTGTAATTTTTGGCCAAGTGAAAGGAGTTATCGTTAATCTGATTGATGCGCGCAGCATTTTTATAAATTTTTAATGCTCTGTTAAAGTCAGAAAAACGCTCTCTGTAAATTTCTGCAATATTGTTGTAGGCAATAGCCGCTGGTACATCTTGCTTGGTTTTTTTAAAATGCTTAAGCGATTCACTATACACTTCTAAGGCTTGGCTAAAACGCCCTGCACTACTTAGCATTACTCCTTTATTTATAAGCAGCTTATAATAACTTAAACTATCTAAAACCAAAGAAAGTGCAAGTGCTTTATCAGTAGTTTTGATAGCTTGGGTGGGGCGCATTTGGTTGGAAAGCGCATTAGCACGAATACTATATAATTCCAACAAATATTTACGGTCAGCAGCGGCAAAAGCCTCTTCATTTAAACTATCGGTAAGTTCAATTACGGCAGGGAAGTTTCCTAAATTAAAGTAAATATCACACAAACTGTTAAGCAACTGCCAGTGTAAAGAATCAGCGCAATTTTTTTGCTTTAAATACTGATTAGCGCGGTCAACCACCAATAAAGCTTTTTCTTCACTATTTACCGCTTTCACAGAATCTACAAAGGCGGGCAACGCTTTACAAGCTGCATTTTGCCCTAAAACCCCAAAAAGGGAAAGTATAAAAATGGAGAAAATGTAATAAATGCGCATTCGCAAGAAACAGATGGTTGGCGGCTAAAATAAAATAATTTTACAAAGCTCGAAAGAATTTTATTACAACTAAATGCGCTTTTCTCTTAGTCCAAAGCATCTACATCTGTAATGTAAAAGTGTCTTCTATCAAAATCCAGAATCTTTTCCTCGCGTAAATCATTTAAAGTGGTGGTAACGGTTTGCCGGGATGTTCCTATTAAGTTGGCAATATTTTTATGTGTATAAAAGTGCTCTATTTCCACCTTTTTACCTTCGCGTTTGCCTTTTTCCACGGCCATTTCTTTAATAAAATCAATTAGGCGCGCGCGCACATCTTTAAAAATCAGATTGTCTATTCTACGCTCCATTTTTTTCATGCGCCAGCCCAGCCATTTGTATATTTTAAAACTAAACTCCTGATCTTCTCTCATTAACTCTTGAATGTCAGAAGTTTTTACAGGGCACACTACGGTTTTATTATCCATAGCCTCAGCAATTTCACTGCGCGATTGTTCGCCCAAAAGCGCAAGCTCTCCAAACATTTCACCACGTCCTAAAATTGCTTTTACTACTTCTTCACCACTTTCAGTATAGTTTAAAATGCGCACTTTTCCCTCCGCAATTAAATACATGCTGGTAGATGCATCTTCTGTAAAGTATATGGTTTCACCTTTTTTATACTCCTTAAAATGACCATGCTGTGTGCCAAAATTGCCCAACTTATGCGGGCACATAACATCAAAGAGATTTACATCATTAAAATACCAAAGTTCAGACATTGATTGAAAAAATAGAATTCAAATTTAGGGTTTAAACTACTATAAAAAGTATCGCCTAGCTTTATTTAAAACCAAAAGCCCAATCGTAAATAAGTATAAATTCTACTATGGTTGCTGCTACCCTGCACATTAAATTCTAATGGTCCAAAAGGACTTCTAAAACTATACCCTAGGCTGTACCCGTCCAATAAAATATCGCTGGCAAAAAGCCCTTCAAAAGTTGGTTCTAAAGCACCAATGTTAGCTTTAAACGTTAGGTAATTGTTTTTCCAGGTTTCCACCTGAATATCTGTTCTAAATGTAGTGGCATTGCGCCCTACCAACTCCATATAGCGGTAACCAATAAAGGGTTGAATGTAGTTTATGTAACTCTCGCCCATGCTGCCTAAGTATATTTTATATGGGTCGTCAGCATTTGGCCCAAGTGTGGTAGCACCCCAAAGTGTAGCGGTAAGACTAACGCGGCTAGAAAGCGCCACCGCTTTGCTATAACCAGCATTTACCACCGAAATAGGTTCAAAAAAAGTAGTGAAACCCTCTTGCTGTGCAATAATGCGTACATCTCCAAAAAGCTTAAATCCATTAGTAGGGTAATTGGCATCATTAAAGGAGTCAAAATCTATAAAACCGTAATAATTTATGTAATTTCTGTTCAGTCCTTCGGCTTGGTCAAAGTTTAAATCCTGATTGATGTCCACATTTTCCAATTGTATTCCTCCGCCTAAAGCGTAGGCATCTCTAATGGTGCTTTGGGTAAAAAAATCGAGAGAATAATCGCGGTAAACGCGCTGCACCACCGGTTTGCCTTGCACATAATTTCTGAATTTAAACTGATTGGTTCTAAAGCGCACGCCCAAGGTTGGTATGTAGCCTCTGTCAACATAATAATCTAGCAGCGCACGACTATTGTCGCCAATGGCTAAATCTGCGCTGAGTCTATCTCCTTTAAAAAGTAAGTTACGCTTTGTATAATTTACAAGCAGAGCCGTTTTATAATCATCATTATAATTTAATCCAAAGCGAAATTGTGCTAAACTGGGGCTTTCCGTTAGGTGTAAATTAAACGCATAACCATTTTCAGTAGCACTAATAGTATAATCTACATATTTAAAATAGCGCGAACCGTAAAGCCGATCCATACCACGATTTATTTGCGAAATACTGCAATCTTCGCTTTCTTTTAATCTAAGTTTTCCCAACACAAAGTTGCGCGTGTTTCTATCTAGCCCTGTAATATTTATCTTAGAAATACAAAATTCGTTTAAGGGTTTAGCTTCAATAGAATCGCGATTTAATGGTGCGCCATTTTCTACCCGCGCCATTTTTTCTAAGCCGCTAAGTTGAGCCAGCGCAGCCATTTCGCCCGCTTTTACTATATCGTCAAAAATATCAAAAGTGGTAAGGCCGGCTTCATCAATATCTGGTTTTATCAATACATCAGTGTAGCGTAGTTGCTCTTTATAATCGCTTACGCGGATAAAACTTGCCGTTTGCTCCAGCACCCGCACCACGCTATTTAAATCCTCTTTTTGGTACAGCATATCCTGCACATCTACACCAATAATATAGTTGGCACCTCGATTTTTTAACTGTGCCACCGGATAGTTGCTAATCACGCCACCGTCCACGTACAAGCTATCATTCAGTTCATAGGGGGTAAAAAGCGATGGAAAGGCAGTGCTAGCACGCAAAGCATCTATCAATTTACCATCTTCAAACACACGTAAGCGGCCGGTTTCTAAGTTAGTGGCCACACATACAAAGGGAATTGGAAAATCCTTAAAACTCTGGTATTTATAGCTTTGCTGACTTAAAAAACTAAGTTCACGTAAAATATACTGCCCATAGTTTAAGCCATTGGGTAAGCCTGGCTTTCCGTTTAAAATGGGAAAACTTAAAATGTACCTATCCGAAGATTTACGGTCAAAAAAACTAAGCCGGTTGCGGGGCACTTCATTGGTAAGTAAGGCATCCCAATCTACTTTACGCAGGTAGGCTTCAATTTCATCTACCGAATATCCCAGTGCATACATAGCGCCAATAACAGCACCCATACTGGTTCCGGCTATGTAATCTATTTTAATTCCGGTGCGCTCAATTACGCGTAAAGCACCAATGTGTGCCATGGCTTTTGCTCCTCCTCCGCTTAACACCAAGCCAATACTTTTTTGTGTAGTGTCTATTACAGGCTGCGCGCTTGCCTTAAAAAGTAGCATTTGGCAAAAAATAAGGACGCAAAATTTCTTCACTAAGCAGTTGTTTGTTTACTAAAATAAGCCATCATGGTTTTTGCTTTGGCTTTACCAATAACCTCTGCAAGGTCGGCTTCAGTAGCTTCCTTAACGCGTTTTACAGATTTAAATTTTTGCAACAATTCCTTAATGGTGGCAGGCCCAATACCGGCAATATCTTCCAACTCGCTGCGCATGGTACCTTTGCTTCTGCGGTTACGGTGATGCGTAATTCCAAAGCGGTGGGCTTCATCGCGCAAGCGTTGAATTATGCGTAAGGTTTCTGAGCGTTTATCTAAATACAAAGGAATTTTATCACCTGGAAAATACAGTTCTTCTAGCCTTTTGGCGATACCTAAAATGGCAATTTTGCCACGCAAATCTAAGTCTTCCAAAGCTTTTAACGCTGAGCTCAGTTGCCCTTTTCCACCATCAATTATTATGAGTTGTGGTAATGGTTCGCCTTCTTCTTTTAGCCTTCGGTAACGCCTAAAAACCACCTCTTCCATGCTGGCGAAATCATCAGGTCCTTCCACCGTTTTTATATTAAAATGGCGGTAATCTTTCTTACTGGGTTTGCCATCTTTAAACACTACGCAAGCTGCCACAGGGTTTGTACCTTGTATGTTTGAGTTATCAAAACACTCAATATGGCGCGGTTCTTCACGTAAGCGCAAATCCTCTTTCATTTGCTGCATAATGCGGTTTACATGTCTATCGGGATCTACAATTTGAATGCTCTTTAACTTTTCTAGCCTAAAGTAACGCGCGTTTTTCATGCTTAATTCCACCAAATGCTTTTTATCACCCCGCTGCGGTACGGTTATTTTAGTTTCCGGAATTGCGGTTTCAATTTCATGCGACAAATACAGTTCTTTACTAGTACTTTGAAAGCGATTTCGAATCTCTAAAATGGAAACCTCTAGCAGCTCTTCGGGAGTTTCGTCTAGCTTCTTTTTAAGTTCTACGGTATGGCTTTGTAGCACGGCTCCATCTATAATTTTAAGGTAATTTACGTAGCCATATTCCGCATCTGTAATCACAGAAAATACATCTACATTGGTAATATCAGGGTGCACCACCGTACTTTTTGCTTGGTAGCGCTCTACCATTTCAAGCTTTTCTTTGGTTTTTTGAGCTTCTTCAAAACGCATTTCTGCGGCCAACTCACCCATTTGCTTTTGCAGCAGTTTTTTTACCAAACTTAAGTTACCTTTTATCAACTCACGGGCACTATCTATATCCTTATTATAATGTTCTTCACTTTGTTTTCCTTCGCAAGGGCCAAGGCAATTTCCAATGTGATATTCCAAGCAAATCCTGAATTTTCCCTCTTCAATATTCTCTTCGGTCAGGTTTAATTTACAGGTACGAATATGGTATAGTTGACGTATCAACTCAAGTACGGTTTTCATCACTTTTACGGAAGCATACGGGCCAAAATATTCACTACCATCTTTTATTTGATTGCGGGTAGGAAATATCCGTGGGAAGCGTTCTTTTTTAATGCAAATCCAAGGGTATGTTTTGTCGTCTTTTAGGTTTACGTTGTATTTAGGCTGGTATTCCTTAATTAAATTGTTTTCAAGCAGGAGTGCATCAAATTCAGTTTCAGTTACAATTATTTTAATGTCTTCAATGCGTTTTACTAGCATGTAGGTGCGCGCATTGTCATGCGATTTTGTAAAATAACTGCTTACTCTTTTTTTTAGGTCTATGGCTTTACCGATGTAAATAATTTTGCCATTTTTATCTAAATGCTGATAGATACCCGGTTTGTTGGGCAGCGTTTTTAAGAGATTGCTAATTTTTTCTGATGGCATAAAGCAAAGGTAAGAAGCGGTGCGTTAGCTGCAAGATGAGAATAGCGGCAGAGGGCGGTTGGCAATTCTAGCGGCAAAGAGAAAAACTATCAATTGGCAGTTTGCAATTAGCGGCAAGGAAAGCAAGTTGGCAATTGAAAAAAGTTGGCAATTAGCGGCACGAATAGAAGCGAAAGATGGTAATTGGCGGCACTTGGATGGATTGTTTTGAGAATTTATTTTTTACCACATATAGCACATATAAATCACACGTTGAAAATGAAATATGCGTTTATCAGCTTCATCCGTAAAATCCGTGTTCTTTTGCAGCTTCTTTACATGAAATGCAGACGCACTTTTTAACACATAGAAACATAGAACACATAGAAATCACACGTTGAAAATGAAATATGCGTTTATGAGCTTCATCCGTAAAATCCGTGTTCTATTACTTGGCAGCTTCTTTACATGAAATTCAACCACACTTATTAACATATAGAAACATGGAACACATAGAAATCACACGTTGAAAACGAAATCTGTGTTCAGCCGCATTACCCGCAAAATCCGTGTTCCATTGCCCCTTAAAATCCATAAAAAAACCTGCTGAGCCGCTGCATTGCTGCAATACCCAGCAGGTTTCAACCCAAACCGTATATTTTAAAAAATACTATTTCCAGCCACCACCCAAACTGCGATACATATTTACCATGGCGTTCATTTGTTGCTTTTTCGTTTCTACCAATTCAAACTTACTTTCCAAAGCATCGCGCTGGGTTAAAAGCACTTCCATGTAATCTGCGCGGGCAGATTTAAACAAACTGGAAGAAATCTTTATCGACTCCGTAAGTGCATCTACCTGCTTGGATTTTAGTGCGTAGCTCTGCTCCAAATTATTGATGTTGGCTAGCTGATTGGCAACTTCTATGTATGCATTTAGCACCGTTTGCTCGTACTTAAAAACCGTTTGCACTTGTGCAGCATTGGCCGTGTAGTATGTGGCTTTTATTGCATTCCGGTTTAATAAAGGAGCGGTTAGTTCTCCCGCAAGGTTATACAAAAGCGATTGTGGCGTAGTAAGTAAAAACGCAGGATTAAATGCGTTGTAACCCACTCCGGCTGTAATATCTAACGAAGGGTAAAAGTTTGCTTTCGCTGATTTTACATCCAACTTAGCGGCTACTAATTGTAATTCCGCTTGACGAATATCCGGCCGATTTTGCAACAATTGTGATGGAATACCCGCAATAATATTTTTAGGTGTAACATCCATAAACGTTTGCATTGCGCGCTGTACAGGTTGCGGGTAGCGACCCACCAAAAAATTCAGTCGGTTTTCCGTTTCTGTAATGTTTTGCTGAATTTGAAACTCCATACTTCGGGTGGCAAATACTTCTGCTTCAAACCTACGCACGGCAAGCTCGGTAACCCTAGCCGATTCTTTTTGTAAGCGCACAATCTCCAACGCATTGCTTTGAATTTCAATGTTCTTACGCAGAATATCCAACTGCGCGTCTAATGCTAGCAACTCGTAATAAGAGTTGGCAATTTCTGATACTAAGTTGGTTATCATAAAGTTTTTACCCTCTACCGAACCTAAGTAGCGATTAAAAGCCGCCTGCTTTGCATTACGCAGTTTGTGCCAAATATCCACTTCCCAGCTGGCGTACAGCTCCAATAAATAATCCTGTAACGGATCTGGCGTAGCCGTGCCAGGGCGAATATCTGTAGTAGCTTCACTGCTGCCACGGCTAGTGTAGCGGCCCACTTTATCAACACCCGCACCACCGCGCACGCCCACAAAAGGAAGGTATTCACCTCTACGAGCACGCACTTCATTACGCGCAATTTCTATTTCTTGCAAGGTGATGTTTAACTCCTGATTGTTGCTTAAAGCCGTGTCAATCAAAGCGACTAAATAGGGATCAATAAAATAATCGACCCACTTAATATCCGCTGCTGTAAGGGTATCTGTATTACCGTTATACGTTTCCGGCAAGGGTGTATTTACTGCTCTTTGTGGCACATCAAGTGATTTGCAGGAGGAAAAAGCAATTACCAAAAGAGCTATACCTATGTAGCTTGTATTTATTCTTTTTAACATGATAATTAAAATAATTGGTTTAACTTTTTTTGTTGTTCCCTCTCCCCATTCTTCTGCGTATCATTTTAAAAGCAACTTTAGTGCGCCTCATGCTTTTAGAAGGTTTTGATTTGCCATGCCCGTGCACCACGCTTTCTGACAAGGACGTTGATTCCTCAAAATCGATTAGCTTTCTACCATCGGCCATAGTGCCAAAAATGTAGTATAAACCGGGAACGATAATTACCCCAAATAGGGTTCCGAATAACATCCCGCCAAGGGCAGAAGCACCAATAGTACGGTTACCAATGGCACCGGCACCGGAGGCAATAATCAACGGAATTAAACCCGCTATAAAGGCAAAAGAGGTCATTAAAATTGGGCGGAAACGCACTTTTGCGCCTTCAATAGCAGCGTTTAAAATAGTAAAACCTTCTTGCCTTTTTTGGATGGCAAACTCTACAATTAACACCGCATTTTTACCCAGTAAACCAACCAACATAATAAGGCCGATTTGTGCGTAAATGTCATTATCTAAGCCCATTAATTTGAGTAATAAAAACGACCCAAATACACCCACCGGAAGGGAGAAAATTACGGCCAACGGAATAATAAAGCTTTCATATTGCGCAGCCAAAACAAAGTAAACAAACACCAACACCACTAAAAAAACGTACAAGGCTTCGTTACCACGATTTGATTCATCGTAGCTCAAGCCTTCCCACGCAATATCATAGCCCTTTGGCAACGTTTCAGCGGCTACTTCGCGTATAGCCTGTATGGCTTCTGCGGTGGTATAGCCCTTAGCGGGAAGTCCGCGAATAGAAGCCGAGTTATACATGTTAAAACGCGTAATCTCATTTGGCCCCTGTTTTTTCTCCATTTTCATAAAAGCAGAATACGGCACCATTTCACCACTTTCGTTTTTTACAAAAAGATCTAAAACATCACTCGGTAGTCTCCTAAATTTAGGATCAGATTGTACATACACCTTAAAGAAACGGCCAAAGCGGATAAAGCCTTGCTCGTACGTACTACCAATTAAAATGTTTAGGTTTTCCATGGCTTCGCCAATAGAAACGCCTTTTTGCATGGCCAATTCGTTGTCCATTACCAACTCATATTGTGGGTAGTTGGCGGCAAAAAAAGTAAACAGGCCAGAAAGCTCAGGGCGCTTGTCCAAATCATCCATAAACTGCTTGTTTATCTTATCAAAATCTTGATAATCAGTATTGGTTGTTTTATCTAGCAAACGCATAGAAAATCCGCCTGACGAACCAAAACCCGGAATGGCCGGTGGCTCAAAAAATTCTACCACCGCACCCAAGTTTTTAGATTCCACTTCCAACTCCTCCATAATTTCCTTAACGGTGTGCTCACGGTCGCTCCATTTTTTAAGGTTAATTAAGCAGGTACCCGCATTAGAACCACGACCTTCCGTCATAATTTCATATCCTGCTAAGGAAGAAACAGACTCTACGCCTTCAATCTCTTCACAAATTTTTTGCAGCTTTTGCGATACCTTATTGGTACGCTCTAATGTTGCTCCAGGAGGCGTTTGAATAATGGCGTAAATAGTGCCTTGATCTTCACTTGGAATAAAACCAGATGGTAAAATTTGACTTTCAAAAAAGATACCTGCACAAAAGAGAATTAAAATGCCAAAGGTTAGCCACCTGCGGCTTACCATACGTTTTAATAAGCTGGTGTAGCGGCCGGTTAATTTTTCAAAACCACGGTTAAAGCTATCCAATCCTCGCGTAAGCAAATTTTGTTTTTTAGGATGACCGTTGTGATTTTTAAGCAACATGGCACACAAAACAGGCGTGAGTGTAAGCGCGATAAGGGCAGAAATTACAATGGAACTAGCCATGGTAATGGAAAACTGACGGTAAAAAGTACCGACCGGGCCACTCATAAAAGAGATGGGTAAAAACACGGAAACCATTACCGCTGTAATGGCTATGATGGCGCCACTAATTTCGCCCAACACCTGCTGCACCGCTTTATAAGGTGTAATATTCGGAAATTCATCAAACTTAGCGTGCACGGCTTCTACCACCACAATGGCATCATCTACCACTATACCAATGGCCAAAACCAAGGCAAAAAGAGTAACCAAGTTTATGGATAAACCGAAAAACTGAATGATGAAAAACGCACCAATTAATGAAACCGGAACCGCCAAAATTGGAATTAAGGTAGAGCGCCAATCGCCCAAGAAAATAAACACCACAAGGGCCACCAAAATAAAGGCATCACGCAAAGTGTGAATTACCTGTTCAATAGAGGCATCCAAGAATTGCGATACATCATAACTGATTTTATAATCCATACCCGGAGGAAAAGTAGCTTTCATTTCTTCTAGCTTTTCCTTTACATTTTTAATTACTTCACTGGCGTTGCTACCGTAGTTCTGTTTCAATACAATAGCCGCAGAAGGATGCCCATCTAAATTGGAATAAATATCAAAAAACTCACTGCCCAACTCGGTGCGCGCAATGTCTTTTAAGTGAATACTTTCTCCATCAGAATTAGCTCTAATAATTACATTATCGTATTCTTCGGGTTTGTTAAAACGGCCTTTGTAGGTAAGCACGTATTCTAAAGATTGTGCTTCAATACCAGAACTTTGTCCAAGCCTACCCGGGCGGCCCACAATATTTTGCTCTTCTAGCGCCTTCATTACTTCATCTGCCGAGATGTTGTACGCACGCATTCTATCTGGGTTTAACCAAACACGCATGGCGTAAGTGCGGCTACCCAAAATTTGCGACCGCGCCACGCCTTTAATCCTGTTTATTTCAGGAATCATATTTACGTTGGCGTAGTTGTACAGAAATTTTTCATCCATGCTTTCATCCTTGGCGTATAGGTTTACATACATCAACATGCTAGGCTGAATGGGCGTAATAATTACCCCTTCGCGCTGCACCAATTCCGGCAACAGCGGCATTACCTGATCTACCCTAGTTTTTACGCGAATTACCGCTTGGTTTGGGTCGGTGCCCGGCTCAAATACAATGTTGATAGTGGCTTCACCTGCGCTAGTGGCATCGGTGGCCATATAGCGCATATCCTGCACACCGTTTATGGAGTTTTCTAGCGTAATAAGCGTAGATTTTACCAATACATCGGCACTAGCACCGGGATAAGCAATAAAAATACTTACCGTGGTAGGGGCAATTTGTGGAAACTGTGAAATAGGCAACTGCTTGATGGCCAATGAACCAACAAATACAATGATGATGGAAATAACAATTGCCAACACCGGCCTATGTATGAATCTTTTAAACATGCTGTTTTATGTTTTAGTGATTTCTAATTATTCGGCATACAGCGAAAGATTCGTAATTACCGAATCAGGGCGCTCAAAACGATAATCTATTTCATCATTTTCGCGCACCAAACGCAAGCCTTCCAATAAGAATTTATCGGTTTTTTCCAGGCCTTTACTAATGGCGTATAAATGTGGCATTTCCGCTTCAATGGTTACTTCGCGCGATTGAATTCTGTTGTCATCCGTAATGATGTACACAAACTTTTTATCCAGCACTTCAAACGTGGCTTTTTGTGGAATAAGCAAGGCGTTTTTTAAAGGCACACCAAGCAATACGTTACCGGTTTCACCATGGCGCAGTAGTCCGTTTGGGTTGGCAAAAGTTGCTCTAAATGGTATGTTTCCGGTTTCGTTGTTAAAATCGGCTTCAATTACTTCCACTTTTCCGGTTTGGTCAAAAAGGCGGTTGTTGGCCATCATTAATTTCACTTGCGTGATGTTGTCCTTCTGCACCTGCACTTTATAGTTTAGGTATTCCGCTTCGGGCACGTTAAAATACACCCACATTTGGCTGTTGTCAGATAAATTGGTAAGCAAATCACCTTCTTCTACCAAGCTGCCCAAGCGTACTTGAAACCTACCGATGTAGCCATCAAAAGGTGCTTTTATTTGGGTAAACTGCAAATGCACTTCGGCTAAAGATAATTCGGCTTTAGCCTGATTGTACTTGGCTTTGGCCATAGCAAGTTCGGTTTGCGCTACCACATTACTATCGGCCAAGCGCTTGGTATTTTGGTATTCTACTTCAGCAAAATCAGCTTCAGCTTTAGCTTTTTGAAATTCGGCTTCATACAGCTTAGGCATAATTTGAAAAAGCATTTGCCCTGCCTTTACAAACTGGCCTTCATCTACATAAATTTTTTGTACAAAACCACGCTCTTGCGCGCGTAATTCAATGTGGCTAATAGAGTGTATTTGCGCTACATATTCTTCGGTAATAGCAGTGTCCATTTGCACAGGACTGGTAACTAAAAATTTGGTTTGGGCTTCTTGGTGTTCTTCGTGATGTGCACAGCTGCTGGTTAGTAGTATGGCACAAGCACTTAACGAAAGGAGAATTCTTTTCATTACAATTTTAATTTTAAAAAACGATACGGGTTGATACTGTTTTTGAACTAGTGTGAAACGCAAAAACACACGTAATTAGCAGATTGAGTATAGCGCCACCGCGTTAAAACCAATTGCTAAAGTTTTGAAAACCGGGCAAATAGAATTACCCTAGTATAATTATCAGATACGAAAAACCTGAAAAAGGATACATCTGCTGAAAGCTGGATGTGCAGGAAGTTGTAAGCTAAGCAACGTATGCGCTTTAGCCTGATGTAGCTCTTGTGCTTGAGCAGTATATTTTGCAATACCTGCGTGAAAATGATGACCTTGAACAAACCGTTTTACCGTTAAGCGATCATCCTCTTCTTCTTCAATTTCTGGAACATCAATGGAGAAGTTAGATTTACCAACAGGAAAAGCGGGAGTTAGAATAACTTGCTCAGATGGCTGCAGCAAACCATCAACAACATTTGAAGCTGCTGTTTCCTTAAAGTTTTGGAAAGCCTTGGAAGCCTCGTACACGCTTGCACTACTAGCATGCAAATTTGAGCTTGCTGCAAATAGCAGAAGGCAAAAAATAGGAAGCAACTTTGCTAAGCGTGTTTTCATTTACGGGGCAAAATTACATCAATAAAGGTATCTTTGATTTAGTAAAATCATGAAATTTAGCCAAGCGGACAAAATTTGTGGCTTATCTGTTTAGATTAATCAGGTAATACTTTTAAAACACCTTTAAAAACTGACTTTCAATGAAACAACACTTTCATTCCCTTCTTAATCCAGCCGGCTATTTCACCGCCAAATTTTTCAACTAGGGCAATTTTATGTACTCTGCTTTGGGTTGGATAGGGATATATTTTATTGAAAAGTACTCCAGCTCCCAATCCTTTTTCTCGGGCGGTAATTAACTCCTGAATCATTTCACCGGCTTCGGGGGCCACAATAGTGCCGCCTAAAATTTTACCGTTGCGCGGATTTAATTTGTTCTTCTTTAAAAATAAAAACAGCCGTCCGTATTGATAGTCGGAAACCGTGGCGCGATCATCTCCCGTAAAGGGAAAATCAATTAATTCATAAGGAATGTTTCGCTTTTTAATTTCTGTTTCTGACAAGCCAAACGTGGCCACTTCCGGTTTGGTAAACGTTACCCAACTAAAGTTATTAGTGTTCCATTTCTTTTTAAAAGGATGAGGAGCAAAAAAGTTGGTGAGTATAATGCTGGTGTGTAATTCAGCAGCGTGGCTAAACATTAAATTATGTGCTGCATCACCCGCAAACAGTACGTTTTTATTGGTTTTAGAACGTAGATAATCATCTAAAATGGGTAAGTCGTTTTCATTGCATTTTATATTGGCGGCCTGCAAGTGTAAAGGCTTAAAATTTAAAGTACGGCCCACACCAAAAAGTACCGCATCACACGGAAGTGATTTTTCTTTTTTATTTTGCTCCACTATAATTTCAGTGCTGCTTTCCGCGCGCAATACGCTGGCGTTCAGGTAAAAATTAATGCCTTCTAATTCCAAACGCTCTTGTAGCAAAGCCGCTGCCTGTGGTAATTCATTGCGCATAATGCGCTCGGCTTTTTCTACCACCGAAACGTGTACACCCAAACGGCTAAATGCTTGCGCCATTTCTAAACCAATGGGGCCGGCACCTATAATTACAAGGTTTTTTGGAAATTCATTTAAGTCAAACAGGTTTTCATTGGTGTACACTTTTAGCATTTCCATTCCGTTAAACGGAATTACGCGTGGCGCACTACCGGTGGCCACCAATATCTTTTTTGCGGTTATGGTTTTTCCGTTTACCGAAATGCTGCGCTTACCCACAAATTTGGCTTCACCAAGTAGCGTTTGTACGCCTTCGTTTTCTTCTAAATACCGGGGCGTTTCATGGGCGCGAATGGTGGCTTGCTTCTTGTTTACGTACGCAAAAACTTTTTCTACATCTGGCTTCCCGGAAACGGTAAAACCATACTGCGCTGACTTTTTTGCATTGTGCATAATCTCCGCCACGTGAATAAGCGCTTTGCTTGGCACACAACCGGTATTTAAACATTCACCACCAAAATGCTCGGCTTTTTTATCAATTAAAAGCACGTTAAAACCAAACTTAGCCATACCAATGGCTACGCCTAAACCTCCGCTGCCGGCTCCGATTACTACTACATCATAATCCGGCTTGGCCATTAAAGCTCCGCAATTAATTCGGCAAATAAGGTGCTTAAGGTCTCATCGGAAGTGCCGGCTATTGAAATAATATAGGCAATATCTACCGGGTGTAAATCATCAGGGTCGCACACATCCGTAACCACCGAAACGGCCAAGCAAGGCACGTTCATGTGATTGGCCACAATTACCTCCGGCACCGTGCTCATGCCCACCACATCTGCGCCAATAGTTTTTATATAGCGGTATTCTGCACGGGTTTCTAAATTTGGCCCAGTTACAGCAGCGTACACTCCGGTATGTAAAATGGTTTTATTCTTTTTAGCAATGCTACTTAATTTACCCTGCATTTCTTTATTGTAGGGCGCGCTCATATCCGGAAAACGGGGGCCTAAATTTTCAAAGTTTGGACCCGTAAGCGGGTTTTCAGGTTGTAAATTTATATGGTCGTCCAGCATCACTAAACTACCTTTTTCAAAACTTAAATTTACGCCACCAGCCGCATTACTTAGTAGCAAGTGCTTAATACCCAGCATTTTCATCACCCTTATGGGGAAGGTGATTTCCTTCATAGAGTAACCTTCATAATAATGAAAGCGGCCTTGCATGGCAATTACTTTTTTCCCATTTACGGTGCCGCAAAGCAAATTGCCGGCATGAAACTCCATAGTGGCTACAGGAAAGTGTGGAATTTGATTGTATGCAATACTTACTTCCACGTTCATTTTATCAATAAACTTTCCTAAGCCGGTGCCTAAAACAATGCCTACTTCAGGGTTATCAAATCCGCGTTTTTTTAAAAAGGCCGTTGCTTCTTCTAATTGATGAATCATTGTAAATGGGGATATTTTTTAAGGTCTTCAATGGTGTCCAAATCACTCATGGCAGGCATAAGGGCTAAAGATGCATTTTGTTTTCTAAGTTTTTCGGTAGTATCAGAAAACACGCTTTCGGTACTCCAAGCCATGTTTTCAAATAGCTCAACATATTTGCGCATACCTAACAAATAATAGCCACCATCTAGGGCGGGGCCAATGGTGGCATCGTTTTTATCTAAAGCAGCAAAGGCGTTGTTAATTACCTCGGCATTCATTTCAGGACAATCGCTGCCAATAATCATTACTTTTTTATAACCGTTTTTGAAACCATGGGTAAAAGCCTGGCGCATACGGTCGCCTAAATCACCTTGCACTTGCAAAAATTTCTCAAAATTTTCCGGCTTCCACTCATCTTCGGTGTTTATGTAATCACCATAATATAAATGCCTATCACAGTTTACGGCTAACGCGGCTTCGCGGGTTTTAGCCAGCAATTTTTTATACACTTTTACAGCAGCCGGGTGGCCAATGCTTGCACCTAAGCGTGTTTTTACTTTTCCCTCTAGGGGATTTTTAATAAATATGAGTAAAAGGCAGTTGTTTTCAGACATCCTTTTTACGTTACTTTAAGGGTTTGGCCAGCACTTTTTGATACCAGCGCATTAATTGTTTTTGCGATGCGCCAAGGTAGTACATCACCGTAAGTTTTACGAATAATCGCTGCAATCTGTACACACCATATTTTTGATATTTACGCGCAGAAGTAGTGATGGTGGCTTTAAAAACTTTAAAAGAAACCATGCTTTTTAAACGCCTTGCTATTTCTTGGTCTTCCAGCACATCTAGTTGCTCATCATATCCTCCAACTAAAAAAAAGGTGTTGCGCTCTACCAACAAACCTTGATCGCCATAGCGAAAAAAAGAATTATTGAAACGTGTAAACCAAGCATTGAACTTTAAAAACCAATGCGGCCAATCAAAGCGCAAGCGAAAACAAGCGGCTGGCACTTTTTGCTGCATAGCAGTGTTAATTATGGCCTCAAAATTTGGCGGTAAAATAGTATCGGCATGTGCAAAAAATAGATAGGGCGTGGTGGCGCTTTTAGCCGCTTTATTTAACTGATGCGCGCGTTGTGCGCGCTTGCACTGAATAACCTCAGCACCAAAATTATCCGCTATTTTTAAGGTGTTATCCACGCTGCCACCATCGGCAATTAGTATGCAATACTGCTCAGTAAAGGTTGAAAGCTGCTGCAACAAATTTTTTAGCGCTTCGGCTTCGTTTAACGTGGGAATTATTATGGTGCATACAATTTTCTGCTGCACCACTAATCTTTTTGGCCGTAGGTATCTAGCAAATTAGTAAGCAATTTAAAATCAATCGGTTTAGATAAATAATCATCCATTCCGGCTTCTAAATAGGTTTCTTTTTGCCCTTGCATGGCATTGGCCGTAAGCGCAATAATTATAGGCTGGCTTTTTATTTTTTGGCTTTCTCTAATTTTTTTAGTTGCTTCTATACCATCCAATACTGGCATTTGCACATCCATAAATACGATGTCATAATGGATTTTTTCGCACATTTCTACCGCCTCCACACCATTGTGCGCAATGCTTATTTCATAACCCATTTGGGTAAAAATCAACTTTATAAGTTTTTCGTTTACCGGATTATCCTCAGCCACCAAAATGTTTAAGTGCTTATTCGCCTTAGTAGTAATTTCTATCTTCTGTATTTCCGCTTGTTGATTGCTGGCAATACTCGTTAGCCAACTTAAGCGCAGCGGCCTGTTTATTACGTTAAGTTTTTGCAACTGCTCAGACTTCCGCTTAATGCTGCTTAGAAAATGTACCGTTTTACCTTTTTCAATAAGATTTGCCGCAAGGCTAAGCATTTGTAAACGATGCACCGGCTGCCCAATTAATAGAACAATAGTGTTTTCCGGTAACGGATCTAATTTGGTTTGTTCGGTGTAATCAATTACTTCAAACGGTATTTTTCGGTATTTGAGCAAACCGCCAATGGCCGTAAGCTCCTGCCCTTTTTTAGCCACTAGTGTAAGTGGTTTATAAGCTATTTCATGCGGATTCATTTTAAACTCAAACGGCAATTCAAAATAAAAGGTAGAGCCTTTGCCAAGTGTACTTGTTAAACCAATGCTGCCCTGCATAGCCTCTACCAACTTTTTAGTAATGGCTAAACCCAAACCGCTACCACCATACAAGCGGGCTACACTACTATCAGCCTGCTGAAACGCTTGAAAAACCAATTTTCTATTTTCTTCAGATATACCAATGCCTGTATCTGAAACGGAAAATCTGAGTACAATTTTATCCTCTTTATTTCCTACCGCACCCACGTTAATGCTTACGTGTCCTTTTTCAGAAAACTTTACCGCATTGTTTAAAAAGTTAATCAACGCCTGTTTAATACGATTTTCATCACCACAAATTTGATTGGGCACTTCCTCGCCTAAACTATAAAATAGCCTGAGGTTTTTTCTATCGGCATTTATGGCCACCACTTGCAGCGCATCTTCTAGCAGCTTATTTACATCAAACCATTTTTGCTCAAAAGACATCCGGCCCGACTCAATTCTAGAAAAATCAAGCACATCGTTAATTACGGATAGCAAAGCATCACCGCTACTTTCAATGGTGCGTACAAAATCTTTTTGTTTATCGGTTAGCTCCGTGATTTTTAACAAGTTTGCCATGCCCAACACCGCATTTAGCGGAGTACGAATTTCATGACTCATGGTAGCCAAAAAATTAGATTTTGCTTTAGTTGCTTGTTCGGCTTTATTTTTAGCTAAGCGAAGTTCTTCTTCTACCTTTACCCTTTCTGTTATGTTCTGTACGGTGCCATGCATATATTTCAGCAACTTACCTTCGTACATAGGCTTGGCAATGTCTTGAATAAAGTCGTATGTGCTATTCTTGTTTTTTATGCGATATACATACTTAAAATCTTTGCCTTCCCGCAAAGCTTCAGCCCATAAAATTTCTCTTGCATCAAAATCATCAGGGTGAATTATATCCCTTAAATTTTTCCAACAGGAAAAATCATAATCCTGAGATACACCAAAAATAGAAGGCAAATTTTCACTCCATTCTGCGGTGTTGGTAAGCACATTTCTATGATAATAGGCCAACTGCGCAATTTCCTGCGCCACTTTTAAGTCGGCATCTTTACTCTCTAACTTAGTTAAGTATTTAACGCGCTCTTTATAAATTACTTGTTGTGCCAAAAGGCTATCTTCCAGCTCTTTTGTTTTAAATTGTAGCTCTTTATTCTTCTTATCAAGCGTGGTGTTTTTATCTAAAATTTCCGATTGCGCTTTTCTTATTTGGCGCGAAAGCAAATAAATAACAGGTAATACTAGCAGCAGAATAAGCACGGCATAAGCAAAAAGCGAAAACTTTAATTCACTTAAGCGAGCGGCCAAAATGCGCCTTGGCACAAGTACGCTTATAAAATAGTTGTTATTATCAAGCAGCTTACGATTGGTTTTATTTAGTATAAAGTGCTTTAAGGAAATAGACCTGTAACCAAGCAAACCATATCTTAAATTGAGCATTTGCTCTGGTTTTTCTATAATGCTATCCCAAATTAGTGGAAACTGCGCTTTGGCCGTTACCGTATTTTCAGGCGTAAGCACATGACTAAAACCATCTTCGGGTTTAAATCCTTTTATCCAAAACCCATCCTCTGTGGCCATGCAAATGTCCAAGTCGTTATCTTCCTCCAAATAGCGCATTTTATTCAGCAAGCGATCAGCCTTATAATAGGCGATAACATACCCTCTTTTAATACCGTCTCGGTAAATAGGACTGGCAAATTGTATTACAGTTTCAGGAGGAAAGGTTAAACTTCCATTTACGCTGTATAACTCAATATTATTGATGGCAATGTCGCCTATCTTTAGCTTATACAGGGTTTTTAGCCAAGTTGTATTTATTTTACCGAGTTGATTAGATGTTTCAGAATTTCCTTTTTCACAAACTATTTTCAACTGCTCGGCACCGTTTAAATCTACCAAGGTTACCGCCTGATAAATTTGCCGGATTTCCAGATAAGCTTCCAACGTAGCTACTATGGCTCTTTCATTATTTAATTTTCCAACATCTAAGTAATCTGCGTAAGCAGGATTGCGCCTAAAAAACTCTAAATCTTGCGCTACTAAATTTACCTCATCAGCTACAAATTGCTCAACCAATGAAAGGGCACTTTCAATTTTAGCCTCTTCCTTAAGCAAAATATCACGCTCTTGATTTTTAAAAATAAATAGAGAGAAGCCAACTACTAACAAAACAATAACTCCGGAAATGAGTAAGATCCGTTTGGATAAAAACCTGTTTGAATCTGCTTGTTGGTTATTCATTTTTTAACGCTGCAACGCGTATAATTTCCCCGGATAATTTTTAACCACTCCCTTGAGTTCTAATCCCATAAGGGTAGATAGCACTTTACCCACGGGCATTTTTAATGTAAAACAAAGCATATCTAAACCCAATTGTTTTTCTGTTGCCTTATTCAGTACGTCAAAAATATGCTGTTCTGGTTCAGTAAGGCTAATAAATAACGTTTGTTCTTGCTTTACGTGTTCATTTTTTTCCCAACCCAATAAATAGCTTAAATCCTCTATGCCGGTAATAAGCGCAGCCTTATGCGCTTTTATAAGTTTGTTACACCCTTCAGAATATACATCCTCTAGCCGCCCGGGCACCGCAAAAACATCACGGTTATAGCCATTGGCAATTTCAGCGGTAATTAAGGCACCACCTTTTTTGGCTGCTTCTACCACCACTATGGCATCAGAAATTCCGGCTACAATACGGTTCCTTTTCGGGAAGTTTTCTCTATCAGGATTAGTGCCACTGCAATGCTCAGTAAGCCAACCGCCACCTTGATCTAACATTTGATTGGCCATTTGCTTGTGCAAACTGGGATAAATTCTATCTAAACCATGGGCTAACACAGCAGCCGTGGGCACGTTGTTTTTTAAAGCCTCTTTGTGTGCGCAAGCATCAATACCATAGGCCAAGCCGCTAATTACAATCACGTTTAATTGAGCCAAGTCAGCCACAAACTTTTCGCAAAAATTAAGTCCCATAGTAGTGGCATTGCGCGTGCCTACCACGGCAATTATGCGTTTAGCATTTAGGTTTACTTCACCTTTTTGAAACAAAATAATGGGGCCGTCTTCGCAATTTTTTAAGCGATTCGGGTATTCCTTGTCTAAATAAGAAAACACCTTTATATTTTGCTTTTCGGCAAATTTTACTTCTTGCTCGGCAGTATGTAAAGCTTTGGCGTTGCCAAGGGCAGCAATGGTTTTAGGTCCAATACCCAATATTTTTTGGAGATCTTTTTGGCGGGTTGTAAAAACGGCTTCGGCACTGCCGCAGTGTGCAATAAGTTGTTTGGCTAAAATGGCACCCACACCGGGTATTTTGCTTAGCGCGATTTGGTAAAAATGATCTGTATTGCCCACTAGCTGATTAAAAAGGGGAAAGTAAGGTTTTTAACGGAATTTGAAAAAGATTCTCGTTGAGCTATCCTCCTTTGCGGTGCGTGCCGTTTTAGCGGTAGAGGTTGCAAATACCGACTTTAGCGGTAAGGTGCCTGAAAGGCGGAGGAGGTTGCAAATACTAGCTTTTGGTAATGCATCCCCCTCCCTCGGCCTAAAGGCCACTCCCTCCAGAGGGAGAGACGCTTCGGAAGAACTTTAATTAGTTAGAAGTTTCTAGTAAATTCAAAAGATTCTTGTTGGGCTATCCTCCTTTAGAGGAGGTGCCTGAAAGGCGGAGGAGGTTGCAAATACCAGCTTTAGTGGTAAGATGCCTAAAAGGCGGAGGAGGCTGCAAATGCTAGCTTTTGGTAACGCATTCCCCTCCCTCGGCCTAAAGGCCACTCCCTCCAGAGGGAGAGACGCTTCGGAAGAACTTTAATTAGTTAGAAGTTTCTAGTAAATTCAAAAGATTCTTGTTGGGCTATCCTCCTTTGCGGTACGTGCCGCTTTAGCGGTAGAGGTTGCAAATACCGACTTTAGCGGTAAGGTGCCTGAAAGGCGGAGGAGGCTGCAAAACAGGCTTTAGCTTCCCACGGGCTTTGTGTTCTGCCCGGCACATCGCGGAAATAAGCACCATCAAACGTAATGAGTTGTTGCAGCAGTTGCTTATCTTCAATAGAGGCTTCATAATTAATGTGTAAACCTCTAAAGGGAATAGTGCCGCTGCTTTCGTAACCAATAGCTTCATCTACCCAACCATCATTTAAGGTAGTTATATTTGGTAATTGAGCAGTATAAAGTGCAGCGTAAAGCGCATTATAATTATACTGATTTCTTAACGTATCGGTATTTACGCTACCCGTATAGTTTTTAACTTCTATAAAGGGATACGCTTTGTCCAACAAAATTCCTTTTTGCAGGCTACTTAAATCCAATTGACTTAAAAGCGAGTCAGAAATCTCTCTTGGCGTAGCCATAAGGCTATCTTCTACAAATATTTCTTGTGCGTTAACACTGAAAAGTATTAACGTAAAAAAAGTAGTGGTTAAAAAGGTTTTGATTTTCATGAGTGGTTGATTTTAAATTAGTATGATATACAAAAACGTCCGTTAGTAATATTAAATGTATCAGTAAAAGCGGAATCGGTTAACTCAAAATTAAAACTGCCAGAAATGTACCCTTTAGTATAACCGGCATCTGTTAGCACACGTTGTTTAAAGTAATCTATTTGACATTGTCCATTAAGTAATTTTGTGTAATATTCTGAAAACCCATTATTTATGTAAGCAATCGAAATTGATTTTACCTTATTTGATGAATAGAGATTAACTCCTTCAAAATTCATTAGCTTAAAAGCCAAAGTGAAAACAGCATTTCCTGTGACGTTACAATCAGCACCATCTATAAGAAACTCATTTAGTTCTAAATTTTCGCGCCCATCAAACCCAGCGCAAAAATTCTTTCCCTCCGAGCGAAAACGCTGCCCATTATAGTCAAAGGACATCCCCAAGAAATCACTGCAGGGTTTTGGTTCTTCTTTTTCACAGGCGGTAAAAAAGAGAATGGAAAAGAGAATAATTAGGTGTTTTTTCATTTTATAATTAGTATGATATACAAAAGCGTCCGTTAGTAATATTAAATGTATCCGTGAAAGCAGAATCAATTAATACAAAATTGAAACTACCCGAAATGTAACCTTTTGTATAGCCTGCATCAGTGAGAACAGGTTCTTCAAAATTGCTAATAATACAGGTGCCTTTTAACAATGTATCAAGAACTAAATCGTTAGAGAATCTACATATCACTTTTACGTTTTTTTCATTGTAGCTTGTTGATTCCGAGAATGAGAATATGGTAATTACCATACGTAAAACTTCATCTGATTCAGAATTGCAGTCTTCACCAGTGAACGAAAGAAATTTAGTGGTAGAATTATATCTAGCATCAAACCCTGGACATTGATTAGCTCCCTCCGAACGGAAACTCTTTCCATTATAATCAAAGGACATTCCTAAAAAATCACTACAGGGTTTTGCTTCTTCTTTTTCACAGGCGGTAAGGAAGAGAATGGAAAAGAGGACAATTAGGTGTTTTTTCATTTTATAATTAGTATGATAAACAAAAACGTCCGTTAGTAATTTTAATAGTATCAGTAAATGCTGTATCAGCAACAATGAGGTTAAAACTTCCAGAAATATAGCCATCAGTGTAGCCTGCATCTTGTAGAATGGGCTCAATAAAATAATTTATATAAAAGCTACTTTTAATTATGTGTGTATATGAAACATTTGAACCTGAAAAGTCGGTGGAAACAAATAAATTATCTTCACTATACTTACCAATACCTGTAAAATTTACAATTCTTGCCGCTAATCCAGCTATTTCGTTAGGTTTAGAGTAGCAATCTTCAAAGCCAATTAACATTTCTGAATTATTCCTATTAAAAAAGCCTTGGAACCCAGCGCAAAAATTCTTTCCTTCCGAGCGAAAAGTCTTCCCATTATAATCAAAGGACATTCCTAAAAAATCACTACAAGGTTTTGGTTCTTCTTTTTCACACGCGGTAAAAAAGAGAATGGAAAAGAGGACAATTAGGTGTTTTTTCATTTTATAATTAGTATGATATGCAAAAACGTCCGTTAGTAATATTAAACGTATCCGTGAAAGCAGAATCAGTTAATACAAAATTGAAACTACCCGAAATGTAACCCTTAGTATAGCCTGCATCGGTTAAGACTCTTTTTTGGTGAGAATTAATATCGCAGGTTCCATCTAATAATTTCTGGTAAAAAATGCTTCTTCCGTTTTTTCGGTATGCGATATTTATCGACAATGATTTTTCATCATAAGTACCGAGGTTTACAAAATCATTAATATATACAGCCATACCTCTGATTGTTTCACCTTCTCCGTTACAGTCGTAGCCACCGATATAGAATAAATTTTCCGCACTAGTGTAATCACCAGAAAAGCCCGCGCAAAAATTCTTTCCCTCCGAACGGAAACTCTTTCCATTATAATCAAAGGACATTCCTAAAAAATCACTACAGGGTTTTGCTTCTTCTTTTTCACACGCGGTAAAAAAGAGAATGGAAAAGAGAATAATTAGGTATTTTTTCATGACACGGTTTTGTGAAAATTCTTACGAGTTTTTAAAACTAACGCTTTTTTTTAGCTCAGCGTTGGCTTCAGTAAAATATCCCCTCCCTCGGCCTAAAGGCCACTCCCTCCAGAGGGAGAGACGCTTCGGAACAACTTTAATTAGTAAGAAGTTTCTAGTAAATTCAAAAGATTCTTGTTGGGCTATCCTCCTTTAGAGGAGGTGCCTGAAAGGCGGAGGAGGTTGCAAATACTGACTTTAGCAGTAACATGCCTGACAGGCGGAGGAGGTTAATTAAATTTCTCTTTTATGTTTTTTAAATTTGAAATGGGTAAATTTATTTAATCCGCTATAAATTAGCGCTATACAATGAATCACAATCATTACAATAAAAAATTAAAATCCTTTGCCAAGGATAACCGCAAAAGCTTTACTAAAGCGGAAGCCTGCATGTGGAAGTATGTGTTGGGTAAAAAACAAATGGCTGGGTACGGATTTAAACGACAAAGACCAATTGCCAATTACATTGTTGATTTTACCTGTTTACCTCTTAAACTCATTATTGAAATAGATGGCTATTCACATCAAATCCCTGAAAACGAAGCACGAGATGTTATGCGGCAGCAAAAATTGGAAGATTTGGGGTTTACCGTTTTACGCTTTAAGGATGAAGAAGTTTTAAACCACATTAATGTGGTAAGGCAGGTTATTTACGATTGGATTGAGGTAAATGACGAATAACCTTTTTTAGGAAAAATATATTTCAAATCCCTCCCTCGGCCAAAAGGCCACTCCCTCCAGAGGGAGAAATGCTTCGGAAGAACTTTGTAAAAGAAGATGAATTATAGCATGTACATAGCAGGTAATTTTTTGAACCGAAAAAATTAAAATTTGAAGGCTGTACTATAATGTCCAATTGGTATTAGAAGTTGGACGGGGACTCATAAATTGACCCTTTTACTAAATACCAAAAAAGCCATTTTATATTAAAGCCAAAAAATATATTAAAATTTTTGTGCATTTAACGCTCTGTATATAAGTTAACTATAATTTTAATTAACTATTTTATGGTAAATGTGAAAAACTTAAGCATCGAAAATATGTATTAAAAACCTAGTTTCACGCTTTGAAAAAAGAGCCACAACTGTATCTTTGTGGGCTTATCTAAAGCTAAGGCTATTAAAAAATGCAACGTACAATAGATGTACATATTAGTGATTTACTTTACCATCAGGAATGTGTGGTAATACCCACCTTTGGTGCATTTTTAACACAACATTTTTCTGCTGAGGTAAACCCTAGCACACACATGATGCGCCCCGCAGGAAAACGGGTAAGCTTTAATGCGCGGGTAAATCAAAATGATGGCTTGCTAGCCAACCACATTAGCCAATCAGAAAAAATAAGCTATAATGAAGCTTTAGAAAGCATCAGTATTTCGGTGCGTGGTTGGAAAAGAATGTTGCGAAGCGGAAAAAAAGTAACCTTACCCTTGGTAGGCAAACTCTATTTAGATGCAGAAGGAAGGGTTCAATTTAATCCTTCATTAGAAATTAATTACGATGTACATGCTTTTGGCTTAGGTATTTTTAGAGCACCTAGCGCACCGCGTGAATTGGCCATTGAGCAAAGCATAAATCAGGTAATAGAAAAGCATAGGACGGATAATGGTGGTAAAATAAATTACCGACCTATTGTACGCTGGGCCGCAGCCATTGGTGCGTTTGTGGCACTTGGTATTTACGCTTCTTCTGCGTTTGGCGATTTTGAAAAATCAGATTTTTCTAGTCTGTTTTCTATTTCCGGCAATAAGGCAAGCACAGAAAAAATTGCGCCTGTAGAACCTTATCAATTAGACCCTGTAGAAATTACCGGGCCGCTGTTTGAAGTGGAAACAAACACTGAGGCACCGGAGGAAATTGAAACCGAAAGCGCTACCGAAATTACTGAAAACCAAGTTATGAACACCTTAGACGAGGTGTCAAAAAAAAACGGTGAACAGCAAAGTGCGTATCATATCATTGTAGGTTCGTTTAAAGAGGAAGCTAACGCGGAGCAATACATAAACTCCTTAGCCGCTGTTACCAACGAGGCTTACATTGCAAAAGGCACTTCTAGTTACTACCGTGTAGCGGTGGGTGGTTTTAAAACCAGAGCACAAGCCGATAAAATGTTGGCTCAGGTAAAGGCACAAATTAATAGTGCAGCCTGGGTGTACCGTAATTAAGCCCTACTTTTGCGCGAAATTTTAAGCGCAAAAATGAAAGCTAAAACAGCCAAAGAATCTCTTACCATAGTTACTGAAATTGTGTTGCCAAACGACACAAATAACCTCAACAATCTTTTTGGCGGAAATTTGTTAAGCTGGATGGACAGAGCCGCAGCCGTAGCCGCACATAGGCATTGCAAGCGCATTGTGGTAACAGCATCTGTAAACAATGTATCTTTTAATAAAGCTATTCCGCAAGGAAGCATTGTAACGCTTGAAGCAAAAGTATCGCGCGCTTTTACCAGCAGTATAGAAATTTTTGTAGATGTATATATTGAAGACCAAACGGTGGCCGGTAAAAAGAGTAAAGCCAACGAAGCTATTTACACTTTTGTGGCGGTAGATCAGTTAGGTAACCCGATAAGTGTGCCAGCCGTAATTCCGGAAACATCTACTGAAAAATTACGGTTTGAAGGCGCCTTGCGCAGAAAGCAGTTATCTTTAATACTAGCCGGTAAAATGAAACCTGAAGAAGCTACTGAACTTAGAGCGTTGTTTTTGCCTGAAGAGCAAGAAACCTCCTCAGCGCATAAGGAATAAAAGCACGATAGTAACCCACGGAGAAATAAGTACTAAATCTCTAATCCACCATCTTTTGGCTTTTTGCAAAAAATTGGCGTAAAAAATAGCCAGCGGAAAGCATAGCGTTAGGGATAAGGCAATGGAGTTTTTTAAGAATACGGCTAAAATTCCGGTTATGATAAACGTAACCAGTAAAAAGCCAAAGGTTTGCCTATCGGTTACTTTCCCTTTGTTTACAGAGGCAAAGGCTGTGCTAAGTGTGGCTAAAATTCCGAGGATAAATGGTATGAGCATCCACCAATGGTTGAGCGCATCGGTAAAGAAAACAAAATCAGTAAACTGAAAATTAAACGTTAGCACCAAAAATTTATCATAAATAAAATAATTGGCCGAGGCAATGAGTACGTAGCTTAAACCCGCACCAAGTAATGGAGTAAAAAAACTACGAAAGCTGAGCACTCCAAAAAACAAAGCCGCCAGCCAGCAAAAAAGAATGAGCCAAATAAAATGACCATTTAGGCACAAACCGGCTCCTATAAAAAGACCAACATCAGTAAGTACCCAATATGAATTGGCGCTTTGTGCAAGTTGCAGTAAGCGGCCAAAAGCCAAGGCTAGTAATAACAAAAGTAAAATGGCTTCGGGGTGATTTGCTAAAAGCAACATTACACAGGCTACACTTGCCAGGCATACGGTTACAAAATTATTGGGTGGTAAAAGTGCCGCTCGGTTTAGTTGTAAATCAAAAAACCAAGCAGATAAAGGCAATACTATAATAAGTGTGGTAAAACCTACCCATGGCACCAGCGGTACTGGTGCGCCAAACCAAAGCCAAGGTGTAGTGCTAAAATGATTTCCTAAAAAAACACCTAAAATGATAGACACTAAAAGTGCCATTATTAAGGATGGAAGTGAGTTGTTGCTAAATAGCTTTGTTAGCATGTGCTTTTGTCATAATTTTACCGCTCTTTAAAAAAGGCAAAAATGCAATTCAAAGATATAGTTTACGCTATTGGCGATTTTTTTCAGTGGACTTTCCAAATTTTACCTTGGCTTGGTAATATCCCCAATTTTATTTTTATAATCTTAGGTTTCTTGTTTTTCTTCTTTTGGATGGGCCAATTGGTGAAATTTAGCAGAGCCGGAGAAAAGTAAACGATTGCTCTTATACCAAATTGGTATTACAGGTCAAAGCCAATATCTTTTCTGTAATACATACCCGAAAAATTAACTTCTTTAGCAGCAGCATAGCTTTTTGCTAACGCTTCCTCTTTCGTTTTACCCATACCGGTAAAGGCTAATACACGCCCACCACTAGTAAGTATTTTTTCATCTGCTTGCATGGTACCCGCATGAAAAGTAAGTGCATTTTGTACTTTTTCTAATCCCTCAATAATTTTTTGTTTTTCATACTTTTCAGGATAACCACCCGAAACCGCCATTACAGTAGTGGCAAAATCATTGGTTATTTCTACGGTTTCTTTATCAAGTGTTCCATCGGCAGCAGCTAAAAGGTGTTGTGCAAAATCGCTGGTAATACGTGGCATCACCACTTCCGTTTCCGGATCTCCCATGCGCACGTTGTATTCAATTACATACGGTTCCTCGCCCACTTTTATTAGTCCAAAAAATACAAAACCGGAGTAATCCATCCCTTCTTTACTAAAACCGGCAATGGTTGGTTTCACAATTTTTTCTTCCACCTTTTGCATTAAAACAGCATCTGCAAAAGCAACCGGACTTACAGCACCCATACCACCGGTGTTTAAGCCTTTGTCGCCTTCATTAATACGCTTATAATCTTTGGCTACGGGTAAAATTTTGTAATTTTTCCCATCAGTTAAGGCAAAAACTGAGAACTCAATACCGGCCAAAAATTCCTCTATTACCACTTGCTGGCTAGCCGCGCCAAACTTACCGTTAAGCATGTTTTCCAACTCAGTTTTTGCTTCCGCTAAATCCTCAATAATTAAAACCCCTTTACCTGCGGCTAGTCCATCGGCTTTAAGCACATAAGGCGCTTTTAAAGTTTCTAAAAACTGTTTTCCTGCAGCCAAAGTTTCTCCTGAAAATGTATTGTAAGCAGCCGTAGGAATGTTGTACTTGGCCATAAAGCGCTTGCAAAAGTCTTTGCTACCTTCCAGCTGAGCAGCCGCTGCATCCGGCCCAATTACTGCAATATGCCGTAAATCTGGAGCACTTTTAAAATGATCTTTTATGCCGTTCACCAAAGGGTCTTCCGGACCCACCACCAGTAAAGAAATTTCATTGGCCATGCACACATCACCCACCGCGTTAAAATTATTTATATCTACCGTAAGGTTGGTTGCTACTTCACTTGTGCCCGCATTTCCGGGTGCCACAAAGAGATTATCGCACAAGGTGCTTTGTTTTATTTTCCAAGCCAATGCGTGTTCTCTGCCGCCACTGCCTAAAATTAAAATATGCATAAGGTAATTTCCAATTTGCGCAAAAGTAGTTTTTATAGTGTTGAGGCGTGAAGAATTATACCTTGTAATTTGCAACTAAAAGCCGGAAGCGCAGTTGGCAGTCGGAAGAAAACTGCACGTTGGGGTTACTTCACCGCGGAGGCGCAGAGAACGCAGAGTATCGCAAAGAGGGAAGTTTGGTAAATGCGAATATGGAAGACCGAAGAAAGCTGCACGTTGGGGTTGCTTCAACGCGGAGGCGCAGAGAACGCAGAGTATCGCGAAGAGGGAAGGTTGGTAAATGCGAATATGGAAGACCGAAGAAAGCTGCACGTTGGGGTTACTTCAACGCAGAGGCGCAGAGAACGCAGAGTATCACGAAGAGGGAAGTTTGGTAAGTGCGAATACGGAAGGCCGAAGAGAGCTGCACGTTGGGGTTGCTTCATCGCAGAGGCGCAGAGAACGCAGAGTATCGCGAAGAGGGAAGTTTGGTAAGTGCGAATACGGAATACCAAGAAAGCTGCACGTTGGGGTTGCTTCAACGCAGAGGCACAGAGAACGCAGAGTATCGCGAAGAGGGAAGGTTGGTAAATGCGAATATGGAAGACCGAAGAAAGCTGCACGTTGGGGTTACTTCAACGCAGAGGCACAGAGAACGCAGAGTATCGCGAAGAGGGAAGGTTGGTAAATGCGAATATGGAAGACCGAAGAAAGCTGCACGTTGGGGTTACTTCACCGCAGAGGCGCAGAGAACGCAGAGTATCGCGAAGAAGGAAGTTTGGTAATGTGAATACGGAAGGCCGAAGAGAGCTGCACGTTGGGATTGCTTCACCGCAGAGTTTCGCGAAGAGGAAAATTAAATTATGGATCAAAGGATATTGGAAACCACAACCGACCTCATTTCATTCTCATAAGACAACAAAGGATAGAAGGCAAAAAGAAAAATCCAAAAGTGTAGCAAAGCGAAACGGCTAGAGTTTCGATTGCCGGAAAGCCTGCAGTTTTCGAGAGCATAAAATGGAGTCTTGAGTTTTTTACTCACCTACATACATTTGTTAAAGTGTTTATGAGGTCGCTACGCTCAGTTGGTTCTTTTTGCTTAAACCGAGGAAGAATGACGAGCTCACGAACACCTTTAAAATGTTAATTTGTGAGTAACCAAAAACGAACACAAGTAAAGTGCATCTTGAGTTTTAATTTACCCGCCAATTTCCATAAGCTGGAAAAGGATAAGCAGTAAGCGCAAAGCAACACTTCTTGTGTAGCTCGCTTCCGACTTTGGACTACCGACTTAAAAACTAAATACTATCAACTAAATACTAACTTTTGCGTTGCTTACGCATGATGTTAATGCTAAAAAAATGGTTTTTCACGCGATACCGAAGAGCCGTTAATTCAATTGCTTTTTATCCGGTGTTTATTTCGCTTAGCCTTGCAGTGCTTAGCTTTATCATTTATGCTTTTAGGCAAAATTCTCTTGATAAATGGGTAGAAAATGCGGTACCGTTTCTTAAAAATTCTGATGCCGACAGCATCCGATCTTTGATGAATGTGGTGGCCGGAGGCTCTATTTCTATTTCCGTTTTCAGTTTTTCTATGGTTATGGTTGTGCTTAGTCAAGCATCACAAACTTACTCACCCAAAATATTAGACGGGCTTACCAAAAATAAAACGCCACAACGTATTCTTGGGTTTTACATTGGTACGGTGGTTTTTTGCTTACCACAAATGCTGTTGATTGGTGATGATTACGAACGCGCCATTTCGCCCATAGCCATACTGATAGCGGTTAGTTTAGCAGTGCTTAATATGTTCTTTTTTATAGAGTTTATTGATTACATATCTAATAGTATTAAGCCAAATCAAATTTGCCGAAATATTTACAAACGCTCACAAAGCCGTCTTATAAATGAAACCAAGGAGCAAAAATTAGAAAATGATGCTGAATATATTTACAAAGAGCCGAGCGATCAAACAGGTTGGAAAGAAGAAGGCGCCATTCAATCAGGGTATTTTCAAGGTTTAGATCATCAAGATTTATATGATTTATGTAAAGAAGCGGGTATTCAAATAAAGCTGGCACATCAAGTAGGCGTGCAGGTATTAAGCGGCCAGTGTTTGTTTTACTTTAAAGGAACGCAAGAACTTGATGACGATTTAAATGATAAAATACACAGCTGCTTTCACTTTTATGATGTAGAAGATATTGAAAAAAACTTTTTTTATGGCTTTCGCGAGCTTGCTGAAATTGGCGCCAAGGCCTTGAGCCCCGGTGTTAACGACATTGGCACCGCCCGTATTTCGCTAGATTTACTGATAGACTTAATTTCTGAATTTGTTAAGCAACCAAAAAAATATGGTATTGCTACGGAGGGCAATTTAGTTATCCATTTTTACCCAGTAAGCCTGCACGATATTTTTGAAAAATGTTTGGATGAAATTCGCATTTATGCTGTTAACGATAAAAACATAATGTTATCTATTTTAAATGGTTGCAAAGCCTTGATGCAAAGTAATCCTGAAAATAAAGAGCTGCATAACGAGGTTAAAAACTTCATGAAAAAGGTGCTACACAATATTAAAAATACCGCTGCATTAAATCAAGATGCAAATTATCTATTAGAATATTATGAAGACAAAGTAGCACCTCTGTTAGACTAGGTTTACAAAGCGTAAATTATACACTAAGGGTGGTTTTCGATTATTTCAAAAGGTGTTTACATCAACACTTTAAATGATATACATTTGCCCGATAATTCCTTATTGAATTCAATATGTCTCAAAAGTATCAAAAACAAATTGACGCCTTTATGGAGGGCGTTAAGGCTAAAAATCCTAACGAAACGGAATTTTTACAAGCCGTTTATGAGGTAGCCGAAACCGTGATTCCTTACATTGAGGAAAATCCAAAATACAAAACTGCTAAGGTTTTAGAGCGTATAGCTGAGCCGGAGCGTACCATTATGTTTAGAGTGCCTTGGTTAGATGATAAAGGAGAAGTTCAAATTAATCGCGGCTACCGTGTTGAATTTAACTCTGCCATAGGACCTTACAAAGGTGGTTTACGTTTTCACCCAAGTGTAAACTTATCTATCCTTAAATTTTTAGGCTTTGAGCAAATTTTTAAAAACTCACTTACCACTTTGCCTATGGGCGGAGGTAAAGGAGGATCTGATTTTGATCCAAAAGGAAAGTCTGACAACGAAGTAATGAAGTTTTGCCAAAGTTTTATGTCTGAACTTCAGCGCCATATTGGCCCTGATACCGATGTACCTGCGGGTGATATTGGTGTTGGTGGACGTGAAATTGGCTATATGTTCGGTCAATACAAACGCTTGCGCAATGAGTTTACCGGAGTGCTTACCGGAAAAGGTAGAAACTGGGGTGGATCTTTAATTCGCCCGGAAGCTACCGGATATGGAGCGGTTTACTTTGCGCAAGAAATGCTTGACACCAAAGGTGAAAAAATATTAGGTAAAACGGCATGTGTTTCCGGTTCAGGAAACGTAGCGCAATATGCTATGCAAAAGCTTATTGAACTAGGCGGTAAAGTAGTTACCTGTTCTGATTCTTCAGGGTACATTTATGCTGAAAACGGAATTTCTCAGGAAAACCTAGAGTTTATTAAAACGTTGAAAAACGAAAAGCGCGGAAGAATTAAAGAATGTACTGATGCTTTTGATTGCGTTTATCATGAAGGTAAAGACCCATGGGGAGAAAAATGTGATTTAGCTTTTCCATGCGCTACTCAAAATGAACTAGATGATAAGGAAGCAAATGCACTTCTTAAAAACGGTGTAATGTGCGTAGTAGAAGGAGCAAATATGCCTTGCACCGCAGAAGCAGTAGAAGCTTTTCACCAAGCGAAAATTTTATTTGCACCAGGCAAAGCAAGTAACGCTGGTGGTGTAGCTACTTCAGGCTTAGAAATGAGCCAAAACAGCTTACGTATTAGCTGGAGTGCAGAAGAAGTGGATAGCCGCTTACACACCATTATGAAAGACATACACGCTGCTTGTAAAGAGTACGGTATGGAAGAAGATGGACACATTAATTATGTAAAAGGTGCTAACGTTGCCGGCTTTGTAAAAGTGGCCGATAGTATGTTAGATCAAGGATTGGTGTAAATTCCAATTATTTGTATAGTATAAAATCCCGTAACGCCTTGGTCGTTATGGGATTTTTTTATTCTTTATTTTAGACCCCTAAATCGCACTATGCTTTATCCAATTAACGTTACTGCGCCATCAAAAAAACAGCATAAAATTTTTACCGTTTTATTGGTACTGGTGCTGCTTGTAGTGGCTGCGCTTATTATAAAAGATGTGCAGCGTAGTGGCGATTTTATTGGCTACTTAACTGCCGGAAACTCTGTACTCACCGGCTCTGATATTTACCTAGATTATTTAAATACGTGGCCGCCTTTCTTTAGTATAGTATGTGTACCACTAACATTGCTAAACACTATTTCGCCCGTGTTAGCACGCTTTATATGGCTCAGCGGAAGCTGGATAGCTTTGTTTTATTGCTTTAAACTTGGGTTAAGCTTTTTTACACGTAAAACCTTGCGTATGCCATTTCAAAAAGCAAGAAATGAGCATGATATTGTGTTTACACACCCCATAATAATGTTACCACTATTGTTTTGCCTGCGCTTTTTTATGGATAACAACAGCCATTTGCAAATTAACGTGTACATGCTATTGTTGGCGCTTGGTAGCGTTTATTTTTATCATAAAAACAAGGTGGTTTTAGCCGCTTGTTTGTTAGCCTTTAGCATTGCTATTAAGGTGTTTACCATTTTTATTCTCTTATACTTCATATATAAGCGCGCGTACAGAATGAGTTTACTTACCCTCCTTTTAGTGGCAGCTTTTTGTGCTAGTACGGCTTTAGTTTTTGGCCTTACCGAAGCAATTGATTATCACGCATTATGGTTTACAAAAAGTGTGGTGCCCTTGCCGCCCACTAGCAATATGAATCAAAGTTTGCTGGCTACCCTTACCCGCTATTTATCTGATGTACCCACGGGTATTGATTTATCTGTAAATATTTTAGACTTAGCGCCTAGTTTGGTAAAACGTATTTACTACGGCTGTGTGGCTTTGGCTGCCTTATACCCCATGTACCTTTTTAAAAAACGCTTAAAACCAAACAGTTTTAATGTAAAGCAGTTATTGCAATGGTCTATCCTATTTTCGGTGGTGCCTATTTTATCTCCAGTGGCTTGGAAACCGTATTTTGTTTTTCTTTGGTTCCCGTTTTTAGTGTTTTATGCATTGGTCTTTTATGCTAACAATCCTTATAAAAACCTCAAGTTGATGAAAACCCTGTTTTACCTCAGCTTAGTATGTTTAATTTTGAGTACAGAGCTATTTACCGGTATTTATTTTTCTGATGTTTTAGAAATTTACGGGGTAATTACCCTTGGTACGCTGCTGTTTATTGGTGCTCAGTTTGTGCTTTACTTTTCTTTAGATACAGATGTTGGAGAGGAGAATGTTGAAAGCTTGACTGGTGCAGGCACGGTTGAAGGTTGAAGGTAAGCACACCAGCCGCTGTTCTAACTTGTTTCTATTTTTTATCATACTAGGTTAGCAAACTCCTTTGTCCCTATTCCTTTGTCTTTATCATCCATGCGAGAGGCAGCCTCACTACTCCCATCATCCCTTCTCCCTACTACTTTCATCCCTACTCCTTGCTACTCAATATTATTACCTTAGCGCAAAAATTAATATAACATGAGCAAAGCCCCCAAACCTGTTGGTGCCTATCCCTTAGCCCGCAAAGCAGGCGGTTTACTTTTTTTAAGTGGTGTAGGGCCGCGTATAGCCGGTAGTGATGCCAATGATTCCGGTGTGCCCGGATTAGAACTTGACCACAACGGTAATTTTAAAGCCTTTGATTTTGAAGCACAAGTGCGTAGCGTTTTTGCCAATGTAAAAGCTATTTTAGAAGAACATGGCAGTAGCTGGGATAAGTTGGTAGATGTTCAAGTGTTTTTGGTAGATATGAAGCGCGATTTTCAAACGTTTAATACCCTTTACGCAGAATATTTTAAAGAGGTGAACCCAAAGCCGTGCAGAACCACCATTGCTATAACTGCTTTGCCAACACCCATTGCCATTGAGCTGAAGTGTGTGGCGGATCTTTAGTAGGTGGGTTTGTTAAATAGTTAAATGGTGGAATGGTTGATTAGTTGATTAGTTGATGCGGAAATAAATTGGCGACTTTGTTAGTGGAAAGGTTAGGATTACTTGGGTTGCAAAGAAATTCTGTCGTAAATCTTTGGAATATATTGATACAAATTTTCTCCAAAAATTCACTTAATATTACAAAAGGCATTTTGAAACTTTTATCTCAAACAGGTTCTAGTTTATATAAATCTGATGTTTATCCATATTGCAAAATCACAAAAAGTAAAGCATTTTATGCACCGCAACCGCTTCGTTTATTTTGGTTTAATTCTATTAACTATCGCGTGCGGTTTGGCTTCCCGAACTAGCATTATTCCCAATCTTATTTACCCCTATTTGGGCGATGCGCTTTACGCCACCATGAGTTTTTTTATTTTTGGTTGGCTCTTGCAAAAGCAAAAAACATTAACCATTGCACTAACTGCTTTGGTGTTTTGTTTTTTAATAGAAACGGCTCAACTTATTCAAGCAGATTGGCTTATCGCGATAAGAACTTCGCGCGTAGGCGCACTTGTTTTAGGTAGTGGCTTTTTATGGAGTGATTTGGTTGCCTATGTTTTTGGCGTGATGCTTGGCGCAATGGTGGAAATTCTATTTATCAAAAAAGAAAGGTAAAAACGCAAGAATAAAATCAAGCAAACAACGATGACTTGTAGATTATATATTCAATTGTTTCGCTGCTTTATTCTCGGTACGAATCAAAATTAATATCAGCAGTATTTCAATGGAAAAATATGCTAAGCCTAAACCAGTAATCGCGGAAAAGTAAAGGATTACTAAACAAAGGGTGAAAGCACAATACGCTGCATTTAACATACTTAACAAATGTAAATACCGCTTACGCTTAACCAAAAGAAAACAACTGAAAGAATACAGTGCCAAGCCAGCCGCTAGCATAGCAAGAATATAAAGTAAGAAAAGTGGCACACCTACATAAACTTGAAAAAGCGGCAATAAAACGCCAAGAAAAAACGCGGAGAGTAACGCTCCCAAAGCATCTAAAAGAAAAAGCTTTTTGATTGTCATTCTTGCAAATATGAGCAATATAGCCATTTAAAAGCACGACTTTTGCACGCTTATTAAACACCAATGAAGTTTGCACCGCAAAAAATACGCTACTACGCCAATGAAATCAGTCAAGTTGGTTTCGCTATCGCTTTAGCGGGCATTGGCTTAAAGGGTTTTTTGTTGCCCAATCATTTTTTAGATGGCGGTGTTACAGGTATTGCGCTGCTCTTAAGTTCCAGCTTCAATATCGATTTATCACTATTATTAGTTTTACTCAGTTTACCGTTTTTAGGCTTGGCTTATTATTTTATTTCCAAGCGTGTATTTTTAAAATCACTATTGGGCATTATTGGCGTGGCATGTTTTATCCAGTTTATTCATTTCCCGTCTCTTACCGATGATAAGCTCCTCATTGCAATATTTGGCGGTTTATTTTTGGGTTTGGCCATCGGTATTGCTATTCGTAACGGAGCTGTTTTAGACGGCACTGAAATATTGGGTGTTTATCTCAACGAGCGTTTTGGCTTACCCGTTGGTCAGGTTATTTTTGCTTTTAATGTGGTACTTTTTAGTATTGCAGCGCTTACCCTTTCGGTAGAAATAGCCATGTATTCCATTCTTACTTATTTGGTTACCGCCAAGGTTACCGATACCGTAATAAAAGGTTTTGAAGATTTTATTGGGATTATGATTGTATCGCAAAAAGCCGAAGATGTGCAAAAAGCGTTGCGTGATAAAGCGGGCTTAGGCTTAACCATTTACAAAGGCGACAAACCTTACGGGAAAAATCTGGAGTCGCACGAAGAAATTTTGATTATCCACACCATTGTAAACCGTATTGACATTAAAAAAGTATCGCGCACTTTAGATGAAGTAGATCCAAAAGCTTTTGTAGTGGAATATGAAGTGAATAGCATTAGAGGCGGGGTTTTGAGGAGGTATTTGAATAAATAGTCCGCAGTTGGTAGTCCGCAGTCTATAGACAGCTGCACAGGGTAAAAAATAGGCTACCTGGGGTGTAGTGCTTTTTAGAAATGTGCAGGAAACACAAAGAAAATCCGCGCTCTATTGCCGCTGAATTGCGTCTTTGCGAGAAAAACTACCCAAAGCCTCCCAAAGAAAACCTGCATTTATCAGTGTAATCCGTGTAATCTGTAGCTAAGTTTATCAGCTTCATCCGTAAAATCCGCGTTCTATTACTTGGCAGCTTTCTTTACATGAAATTCAACTACACTTTTTAACACATAGAAACATAGAACACATAGAAATCACACGTTGAAAATGAAATCTGTGTTTATCCGCTTCATCCGTAAAATCCGTGTTCTATTGCAGCTTCTTTACATGAAATTCAACCGCACTTTTTAACACATAGAAACATAGAACACATAGAAATCACACGTTGAAAATGAAATCCGTGTTTATCCGCTCCACCCGTAAAATCCGCGTTCTATTACTTGGCAGCTTCTTTACATGAAATTCAACCGCACTTTTTAACACATAAACAAACAGAAAGCACCCATTGAAAATGAAATCTGTGTTTATCAGCTTCATCCGTAAAATCCGTGTTCTATTACTTGGCAGCTTCTTTGTGTGAAATGCAGCTAAAACCTTCATCCTTAAACATTCAAGCCTTATAACCATTAACCATCCAGCCAATCTTTAAACCCACTCGTTCTATCGCGGCTCACCAGTACATCATCATCGGTACAATTTTTTAGTACCAACTTATATCGGCTAGAGCTATAGCTGCGTACCTCTTTAATACTAGCATAGCTGATTAAATATTTACGGCTTATCCTAAAGAATTTTTTAGGATCCATCAATTGCTCTAATTTGTCTAAGCTTTCATCTAATACATAATTTTTACCCTCATCTGTTTGCAAAAAAGTGGCTTTTTCTGCGCTATAAAAAAAATGGATGTTTTCGGTTTCCACTGCAATTAAGCGTTCTCCAACTTTTACCACAAAGCGGTTTTTATGCTTTTTTTCAGGTGCTTGTAACATACTCATTAAAAGCTCTTTACTAATAGTTGGCTCTTGCCGATGTTGTGCTTTATACTTGGCCAATGCCCGTTGCAAATCTTCCGGCTCCACGGGTTTCAGCAAATAATCAATACTATTTAACTTAAAAGCGTCCAAGGCATATTGGTCAAAAGCGGTGCAAAAAATAATGGGCGCACTAAGTGGAGTGTTTTTAAATATTTCAAAGCTTGGGCCATCCGCTAAATGAATATCTAAAAAAATTAAATCTGGTTTTGGGTTAATGGCAAACCAGCTTGTGCTTTCGCGAATACTAGCTAAAGGACCAAGAATATTTGCTTCCGGTACTTCACGCAAAATCAATCGCGTAAGCTGTGCTGCGGCTGGTTTTTCATCTTCTATAATCAGTATGTTCATGCTTGTGCAGATTGAAGGGTTAGCAAAGGAATTTTTACACAAAAGGAATTTTCGGTTTCCATTACTTCTACTTGTTTTTCAGTTAAGTGCTTGTAGCGTGCAATCACGTTATTTAAGCCAATGCCGTTACTTTCTGCGGGCTGCACACGCTTCTGCAAATTGTTATTTACCTCTAAATAATCTTGTTTTTCGCTGATGGAAACGACTAGTGGCGCACCTTCTTCAATACGGTTGTGTTTTACACAGTTTTCTAGTAACAGCTGCAAAGCCATAGGCGGAATGTATTTTTCAGAACCGCTAGTTACATCCAGCGAAAGCTGTAAAGCTTCATTACCAAACCTACTTTGCTGCAATAAAAAATAACTTTTGCAAAAGGTAATTTCACGCTCAAGTGAAATCAACTCTTCGTTTTGCACTTCTAATACATAGCGGTAAAATTTGCTTAGTTTTCTAATGTAATCGGCACTTTTATCAGCATCTTCATACACCATGTTGGTAAGCACATTTAAGGAATTGAATAAAAAATGTGGGTTCAATTGATCTTTTAGCACTTGCGCTTCTCCTTTAAAACGTTCGGTGCGCATTTTTTCCATTTGTACGGCTTGCTCACGCCAGCCAAAAAGAAAAGCTTTGCATAAAAAGAAAATGGTTAAAAGATAGCCAATCATCATGGGCCAAAAGCTGTATTGCACCATTTCTAAAAAATACGCTTTAGTGTTTTCAAAATATCCAAAGGCAGTATAAAATAGAACATTGGTGGTAAAAACGGCTACAAAGCCCAGTACGGTAAAAGATAAAAATTCTGCCACCGCCCGTTTGGTGGGCGTTTTTAACCAAGGTAATACCTTATTTAAGTTCCATTCTATTAAACCCACTGTTCCGCTAATGGAACAAGAAACTAGAAAAGAATACAACACATCATCCCATATTTTGGACAAACCTGCTACACTAAAATAGTTTTCAGTAGCATAGGTAAAGGGTATGATAATTCCTATGAGGAGGTTGATGCCTAGCCAGCGTTGTATTTTTTTTAGTTTAATCATGGGTTTTTGGATGCTGTGGGTAAATATAAATTAATTGCGAGTGGTGTGGAGCAGTCTCTTATTGATAATCCATGGTTAGCTGCACCGTGGATTTTCTAATCTAACTCTATTCAGCTTTAAGCAAATAGTAAAAACCGAAGGTCATCCTGAGTGATTCTCTGAAAGAGAATTGTATCGAAGGGTGATTCTAACATGCTGAAGGTGATAGTTTTTGTAACTCATCCTTCGATACAATTTTGCTTTGCAAAATCACTCAGGATGACGTTTCGTTTAGATAATTCTTTTTACAAATGTCAATCCGTTTTCAATGCTAAGCCCTGCCAATCTCAAATTGAACCGCAGAGAAACAGAGTGCTCGGAGTTTCGCAGAGAACCAATCTTTTTTGCTATTAAAATATATGGAGATAGATGCATGATGGAGTTTCTAAATTAGATGTCTTTAATTCTTTAAGCAAATAGTGAAAACCGAAAGTCATCCTGAGTGATTCTCTGAAAGAGAATTGTATCGAAGGGTGATTCTAACATGCTGAAGGTGATAGTTTTTGTAACTCATCCTTCGATACAATTTTGCTTTGCAAAATCACTCAGGATGACATTTCGTTTAGATAACTTTTTTACAAATGTCAATCCGTTTTCAATGCTAAGCCCTGCCAATCTCAAACTGAACCGCAGAGAAACAGAGTGCACGGAGTTTCGCAGAGAACAAATCTTTTTTGCTATTAAAATATATGGAGATAGATGCATGATGGAGTTTCTAAATTAGACGTCTTTAATTCTTTAAGCAAATAGTAAAAACCGAAGGTCATCCTGAGTGATTCTCTGAAAGAGAATTGTATCGAAGGGTGATTCTAACATGCTGATTAGTGAAAGGTAATAGTTTTTCTAACCCTCCCTTCGATACAATTTTGCTCTGCAAAATCACTCAGGAGGACATTTCGTTTAGATAATTCTTTTAATAATGTCAATCCATTTTCAATGCTAAGCCCAACTAATCTCAAATTGAACCGCAGAGAAACAGAGTGCACGAAGTTTCGCAGAGAACAAATCTTTTTTGCTATTAAAATATATGGAGATAGATGCACGATGGTGTTTCTAAATTAGACGTCTTTAATTCTTTAAGCAACTAGTGAAATCCGAAGGTCATCCTGAGTGATTCTCTGAAAGAGAATTGTATCGAAGGGTGGCTCTAACATGCTGAAGGTGATCGTTTTTGTAACTCATCCTTCGATACAATTTTGCTCTGCAAAATCACTCAGGAGGACATTTCGTTTAGATAACTTTTTTATTTAAAAATGTCCATCCGTTTTGAGTTCGCTCAAAAAATAAGAGACTTAGTTCAAAAAAAACAATACACAAACCCTACTATTTCTCCCCACAATTTTTACTCACCGCTTGCGCTTGATTTAAACCCCAATGCGGTGCAATTCCATTTTGATCTTCACTTTCAAATAATGGAATACTGTTGCTCACCATGGCGCAAGCTTCATCAGTGCTAGAACCAAAAAAACCGGCCATTCCCATTTTCCAACGGCCATTCATCAAATTGGCACGTGGGTTTTTAGGATCCATTTTTACCGCCTTTCCGAATAAAGCACTCACTCCACCACTCATTAGCGGACCTCTTAACATGGGGCTTATGCTTACTTTGGCCATTTTTATATAACCTTCTAGCACAACTATTTCCACGTTATTGGCAGACAATGCTTGCGCTGCTTCCATGTGCTGAGTAGCCGTTTTTAAATATTCATCGCGCTTATCATCTTCTAATCCGCGTACAAAACTCATGTACACGTACGTTAGTCCTGCATAGTAATTCGGCAACCACTCACTTTTTTCAGCAGCGGCTATACGCTCAAATTGATTGGCAATGTCTTGATAATCGGCTAACTTTTTAACGCTATCATAAAGCGAAATAGTTTGTTGCATACTGCTAACGTAAGCGGCAGAAGGCTGTGCAGCTAAAGCTGAAAAGCTGATGGTTATAAAAGTGGCGATTGTTAAAATTGAATTTTTCATGATTTCTGTTTTTACTTGTTTTTGTTTATTAAAATTGAATTTGTGACTATGTAAGGCTTATAAATTATTTAATTGATTGGCTTTTTTATCGCTGCTTAGCGTGTAAAACACACCTATAAAAAAGAAGCGGTCAGCGGCTTGCCCCAAGGCCATTTCAGCGTATTGATTTTGCGCGTTTGGGGTTTCGCTGTAGCGATAGCCAAACACATTTTTTGCACCCAATACATTATTTACCGCCACGTGAATTATCAAATTTGGGCGAGGTAAGTAGCTCCAATTCAGGCTTAGACTATTAAACATTTTTGTTTTGCTCTCCATCTGGCCTTCAATATTTGGATTGTCATAAGTGTAGCCATCGTTTATAGAGTAAGTTGCACCAAGCTGGGAATGCAACTTGCTAATCCAATATTTTCCTACTACCGAAACATTGTGCTTTGGCGCAAAACTCGGTTGTACTTGCTCGGTGTATTTCCCAAACTGACGTTTGCTATCCACAAATGAATACGTAACCCAATAATCTAAGTTTTTGATGCTTTTGCTGTCTCTAAAAAACAGATCAAAGCCCTTGGCAACACCTTGTCCGTTGCTTTGGAAACCTTGTGCACTGGTAAGTAGGTTGCTGTAGTTTTTAAGATACGCCTCTGCTCTAAATATGCGTTGGTTGCTACTAAATTGATAGTTTAAAATAAAGTGTTCGCTTTTGCTTGGTGCTAATTGCTCATTTTGAACCAATACGGTAGTATTTTGCTGTTGCACAAACGTTCCGTAAGCCGCACTCATTTGGTGTTTTTCAGCTAAGCGGAAAGCAGCTGAAAGGCGGGGCATCGCAAACAGTTCACCTTGAAAAATTTCCCCTCGTAATCCACCTTTTAAAGCAATGGCATCATTTATATAATAACTGCCTTCAGCAAAGCTAGCGCTCAACGGAAGCGCAATACTGCGGCTACCTTGACTAATGCTTTCTGAAAAACTTTGCTCATAATGCTCCGCTCCAAAGCGAAAACTCAATTTTGGATGTGCGAAATAACTTACCGCAACTTTGGCGTGTGCTAAGTTCTCTTTGCGGTTCAAGTCCAAAGTATCTAGCTTGGTGGCATCTGTGTTAAACGAATATGAAAAACCCGTATTTAGCAACCATTTTGCACCCCACGCTTGCTCAAAACTGGCGTTTGCATAATGGAAGCGGTTTTTTAGTTGCACCAATGCATTTTCTTCTTCGCCAGGGTTGTGTTGGTAAATGCTTAACGCAGAAGCCTGATTGGCATAAAATACTTTAAGTAAAGAGCGTTTACCAAATTTGTGGCGCACTAGAATTTCGCTGTTTAAGCCTTGAGGCGCTTTTTCCCACTGTATGTTTTGAGGCACCAAGCTTTGGTAAGGCGCAAGGTTTAAGTAGTTTAAACTGGCTGTGGCCGATGTTTTGTCCCATACTTGCGTATGACTTACCGCACCACCCACCGTCATGGCGTTAAGATCGGTTTGCGTGCGTTGCGGCATATCTACTGTATTTAAAACCAATACCGAGGAAAGTGCTTGTCCGTATTCTGCTGAGTAACCACCGGTGCTAAAAAATGTACCGGTAAAAAGCTGTGGGCTAAACCTGGTGCGGGTAGGAATACCGGATAAACTGCTGCCGTAAGCGTTATTCACTTTTAGTCCGTCAAAAAATAAAGCAGTTTCATTAGCTGCACCACCGCGTACAAAAAGGCGACCGTCATTGCCTACTTGAGCGGTACCCGGTAAGGTTTGTAAAGCGCCCACAATATCTCCGGTGGCTCCGGCCGTAGTTACAATATCTAAAGGTTTAAGTATTAAAGAACGTGCTTCGTCCGTAGCATCTATGCTGCCGGCTGTAATGCTTACCGCTTTAAGCTGATTAAAGGCTTCTTTTAAAGCAATTTCTAGTTCTAAATAATCTCCCGAAAGGGTAACTGCAATTTTTTGTTCTTCAAAACCAAGGCTAGAAACGACCAAGGTTTGCGCGCCACTTACTTTCGTTTTAAAGCTAAAGTTTCCGTTGGCATCTGCAGAAGCTCCATCATACGTATTTTCTATAAAAACGTTTGCACCTACAATAGTTTCTCCTTTAGTAGATTTTACCGTTCCGCTTACCGTAGTTTGGGCATCTGCGAAAGCGAAAACAAAAAGAAATAAAAGTGTAAATGTGCGTACCATGACTTTGTAATTATGGCACAAACCTACTGGCACTAAGGGGCGCTAGAAATTAAAACCTACCGAATGGGGATTTTTAGGAGATGAACGGGAAAAGTGGGAAGATGAATGGAGAGGCTTGAAACTGAAGAGCATAAAAAAACCCGAGCATTGCTGCTCGGGGTAATGTGTTTTGCGTGTAAATACACTTAATAAACCAATTTATAGGCCGTTACTTTATTGCTGAAAAAGCGTGGTACCAACACTAAATTTTCTTCAGGCATATAACCAATATCAGCGGTTTGAATTTCTTCTGCAGTGCTATCTAAAAGTTTTTTAGCAACACCATTTTGTACAATCCAAATTTCACCTTTCCAGCGGCTAGCTAAAAACGTGTTTTCATCTAAAACCACAAGTCCATCGCCACCGGTTACGTCAGCGTTTACCACTTTGTAGGTACCATCTTCTTTATTAAGCTCTAGTAAACCCGCTGCACCAAGGCCATATAGCTTTCCATTAGCGTAAGCCAAACCATTTAAACCCTCAATATTTTGCCCTACCAAGCGGGCACCTTTATCATCTAGCACGTGCAAGCTTCCGGTTTGCATATCGCTGAAATATACTTTTTCATCGCCCACCACCACATCGTTTAAAAATTGTGCACCCGCAATGCGGTAACGCTCTTCAATATCGCCATCTTCTAAATCAATACGCACTAATTCGTCAATGTTGGTTACGTATAATTCACCATTAAAAATAGCCATACCCTTAGGCGCGTCTAAATCATCTGCCCAGTCTAATTCCTTAATGCTGCCATCTGTTGAAAGCTTGGCTATAAAGCCCTTGCCATCTTTATCTAAGGGTTGACCTTGAATGCAGCTTACAAAAAACACACGTTCTTTTGGGCTGTATAAAACGGACTCATTGGTAGTTAAAACCGTATCGGTTTCCCAAGCCATTGTAAGGCTAGCTTCCACTTTGGGTTCTTCGGTTTGGGTAGTATCTTGGGCTTCTGTGTCCTTTTCTTCTTTAGGATTTGAGTTACAAGCAATGGCCAACGCAGCCAAAGCAACTAATAATACTGCTTTTTTCATGTTCGTGTTTTATTTTAATGCTTAACTCGTTCTGATGCTTTAGGTTTAAAAACCTAAAAATACTTCAGCACTTCTTCCACCATTGTTTGCTGCAGGCGGGTATGTTTCCCGTTCACTTCCTCTAGTTCCTTTCGCCCTAAGCGCACAATTACAATTTCCTTTTCGGGTAATACTATAATATATTGGCCAAGCATGCCTCTAAAATAAAACACAGGTGTTAGTTGATTTTGATCTATCCAAAAACTATGGCCATAATGCGTGGCTTTATACGGCTGGGTGGCAATTGCTATAAAAGCAGAATCGATTAATTGCATGCCTTTCCATTTGCCATTATCCGTTAATACTTCTCCAAACCGAGCAAAATCTCTGGCATTGCTATTAAAGCAGCAGTAGGTAATTTCCATTCCGTCCTTATGATCGGTATGCCATTTGGCGCTGTGCATGGCACCAAGGGGTTTCCATAAATTTTCACTTGCAAAATCGCTCACCGAAGTTCCGGTTGCTTCAGTTAGCACCATACCCAACAGTTCCGTTGCTCCACTTTGGTATTCATATTCAGTATCAGGCTCTACAACCACAGGAACCTCCTCAAGCATTAGCTTTTTAATATCGGTAGCGTAATAGCTTTTTGCTGTAATATCAAACGCATTGCTGTAATCCTCGTTCCACTGTAAGCCAGCCGTCATGGTAGTTAGGTGGCGCAGGGTAAGCTTATCGCGATATGAGCCTTGCAAACCGGGTAAATACGTAATTACTTTATCATCCCAACTTTTAATATAACCTTCCTGTATAGCAATTTGCACCAATAAAGTAGTGATGGTTTTGGCCATAGAAAAAGAATTAGTGCGCGAACTATCGCTGTAACCGTCCCAATATTGCTCGTATTGAATAATCCCGTTTTTCGCTACTAAAAAAGCTACACTTTCACTTTCGGCAAGCGTAGTCTGTAAGCGTTCACTTATTTTTTTGGTTTCAATTTCAGGAGCTACTTTCCACGGCTGTGGAGCGCCTGCCTCTACCGTGTTGGTGCTAAAATATTTAGCGTCATCAATAGTGCCACTGGTATTGCCATGTAAATAGGTTGCCCACACACCTTTTAACAAAAACTCGTTGCCGGTAATAAACAAAGCAAGCACCGCAAGGCCGAGTATAAGTAAGAGCACCGCCAAAAATTTAAGAAACTTCATAAGCAAATCACTTTTTATTTAAAAGTACGAATATCTTAAAAAGGATTATGCAAAAGCCAATGCTGTAAAACTTAAGCTACTTTAGGATGTACGTTTTTGGTTTTTTGACTATTTAGCCTGGGTAATTTTAAAGCAGCTATTGGTAATACTTAGAAACCTGAGTTCGATTTTTATATAACTAAATATGAGCATCTAAACTTCTTAAAGCACCCCAGCCTCTACTGCTAAAGCAGCATTTTCAACGAAGGGGGAGTTTGCTGCATGTGTCGCTACTCACCGCCAAGGCGGGATTGGGGGGCTAGGTTGCTCTTTTAAAACTATTAAACCACTAGCTATCAGATTGATTTATTTTAGTATTAATCGAACTCATGCTAATACTTAGAAAGCAAGTAATCCATGAATGGTTAAAGGCGTTTCTAAGTAACTAAGAAAAGATTTCTTGCAACCGCTCTAGCACTTTATCGCTTGTTTTATCATCAATGATTCCCAAATGTTTTACTAATCTAGTTTTATCCACCGCTCGTATTTGATCTAAAGCTACATCGCCTTTTTTACTTTGAAAAACGGTTTTTATCCGAGACGGAAAAGCTCTTTGGTTGCTCGTCATTGGAGCTACGATAACCGTTTTGAGGGTGTGGTTCATTTCGTTTGGAGAAACAACTAGGCAAGGTCTGGTTTTTTGAATCTCTACACCTAAAGTAGGATTTAGAGCTACGAGGTACACATCAAATTGATTTACCATGTCCAATCTTCCTTGTCAAAGTCATTTTGCAGGCCATCTATAAGGTTTTTTTCAGTACCTGCACCCGCTTCAATAAATGCTTTTTTCCAACCGTCACGAGGTTTCTGTACATTAGATATAACCAATTTATTATCCTCTATTTCTAAAGAAACTTCTCGCTCAAGGCCAAATTGTTTTAATAAACGTGCAGGTATGATAATCCCTTTAGAGTTACCTATTTTAGTTAATGTAATGATCATCTTTTGTTTAGCTCGTTTTAAATTAAGTGTTAGTACAAAGTTATAACAATCTTACTGTGTAATTGAGATTTTTTAAGCATAAATATTATATGCATAGTACCTTTTATGACTTTTGAAAAATATAAAACTAGCCAATTCGATAAAACTTAAGCTACTTCTGGATACAAACTTTTTGTTTCTTGTTTAACTAAAGTAGGTAATTTAAGAGAGGCTATAAATAATAAACTAAGCAAGGTAAAAAGTATCGTTTGGTACCAAATAGCCGGATGACTATTTCCAAACAAAAAAGGTTGTCCGGGGATATAAAAAAGCACATACAATATCCAACCCATGGCATTACCGCTGCGTTTGGCTAAAAAGAAATCGCAATCGCGCAGTTTCCAAGTGTTATATACTGTTGCAATAAGTAGAATTAATACACCTGCTACATACATTTCTAAATAAAAAGGAGTAGTGCTAACAATGTAATACCAAAATAAACCTGCACATACCGTAAAAACGAAATAAGGCCACTTTAAAAATTGGAGCAAAACCCCGCCTACCAATTGCCAAATCTTTTTAAGCACTCGGCTTTCAGCGGCTTCTATATATTTTCTAAAACCCTCTTTTCCGCCAAAGCTTCGGTGTGCTTTTATCAGTGCCTCTTTAAAAGAAATTTCAGGGTTTTCACGTTCAGCATTTTCTACAGCGGTGGCAAAATGATCAATCAGTTCAGCTTGCACATCGTAATATTTTACACCGTTAATTCTTAGGTATCTGCGAATAGCGGTAATTCTTTCCGGTGACATTTTTTAGCTGGTTTTAGGTTTTATAATATTATGGATAGCACCTAAAAATTGCGCTAGCTCCATCAAACTCTCACCAGTGCGTAGCTTACCTTTTGCACTTAGCGCGTAGTATTTTCTTTGCCTTCCGGAAACGGTGCGTAAATCAATATTTAAAAGTCCTTGCTGCTCTAAGCGATGCAAAGCCGGGTATAAAGCACCTTCGGTAATAAGTAAAGCATCATCACTAGACTCTTTTATGCGCTGAATAATTTCATACCCATACATTTGGCCATTATCGGCCAATAGCTTAAGAATAAGCGTATTTAATGTGCCTTTTAAAAGGGAATTATTTAACATGCTGCAAATATACCTAAATTACTTAGGTATAAATGAGGCCACCTTAAAATTTACTTTAATCGGATTGATGCTCATATTGCACTTGCATCATTTTCATTGTTATCAATGCACTAGAGGCTGAGTTTAGCGGAATTTCCTGTGTGTTAATCTTTTCAATAATATCTTCTGAAGGGGAACTTGGTGAAGTGTAGGTTTTCATGAGCGTAGTGTTAAATGCTTTCATTTCTCATGTACGAAAAGCCCTTCAAAATGGTTTTAAGAAGTGTAGAAAAAGTGATACTTTTATTTTTTTTACCCTATTTGGTAATAGCAATACAGCCTTATATCTTTAGCCAATGAAAGCATATTTTTCCGTTTTACTATTCACCCTGTCTTTTTGCTGCTTTGCGCAGGATAGCGTTTTAACCATTGGCATAAAAGAAGCTTCGCCTTTTATAAAAATTAGCAAACGGGGAATACCCGGAGGTTTGAGTATAGAATTTTGGCAACTGATACAGCGTGATGCCGGCATTTCTTACAAATTTAAACAGTACGATAATATTGCAGACATGCTGGAAGCTACGGCCAATGGCGAAGTTGATTTAACTATAAATCCCGTTACGGTTACCGATCAACGGATGGATAAACTTGATTTTTCGCAACCCTTTTTTATTTCCGGTACGGCCATGGTGCGGAAGTACGAAAGCAATTGGCTAGCGGTATTAAAGAATATTTTTACTTGGCGCTTTGTAAGTGCACTTTTAGTGCTGGTGTTTATTCTTTTAGTATTTGGCACTTTAGTTTGGTTTTTTGAACGCAAGCATAATCCCGAGCAATTTAGAAAAGGCAGAAAAGGCTTGGCTGATGGCTTTTGGTGGAGTGCCGTAACCATGACTACCGTTGGCTACGGAGATAAATCTCCTATAAGTAGAGGCGGAAGGTTAGTGGCCATTATTTGGATGTTTACCGCCATTATTTTAATATCCGGTTTAACCGCAGGAATTGCAAGCGCCCTTACTGTGCAAAGTTTAGAAGCAAAAATAGAATCAGCAGAAGACTTGGTGAAATACCGCGTAGGAACCATAACAGGGAGTAGCAGTGCCGATTTTTTAGCTATTTTTAATGTGGAAGCCAAAGATTTTGCAACAGCAGAAGAAGGCTTACGCATGGTGCAAAAAGGTGAACTCGATATTTTTGTGTATGATAGACCTATGTTACGTGATGTGCTGAATACAGGAGAGTACGAAGATTTAATATTATCACCAAAGAACTTAAAAACTGATTATTACAGTTTTTCCTTTGCTAAAAATAATCCTTTACGCAATTATTTAGACCCGTACGTTGTAAAAGCGCTAAAATCTGAACAATGGAGTTTTAAATTAAAGCGCATGGATAGTCAGGATTAAGCAGCCGTGTAGAGCCATTGAAACCAGCGCAGCATTATTGTATTGGTAAGCGTGTAGCCATCGGCAGTTTTATGTACTATTTTAGATTGTACCAAATTGGTAAGGGCACGGTCAATACTACTAGCTGCACCCAAACGGTATTTCATTAAAAATTCAAAAGCCATGGGTTGCTCTACGTTTTCTTCTAATGCAATGGCGCGTAATAAATTCCATTGCAGTTGGGTAAAGCGTGTTTTAAAAAAATAAAAACGTGCGTGTACTGATTTCATAAAAATTTGCTTACGCGTATTAAATTCGCCTTCAAGTGCAATGAGTTCTACTAAAAATTTTGTGTTACCACGCGTAAATTGCACCAATGCTTCCGCATCCGTTTGTTTAAGTGCATCGTATTCTATTTCATTTATAGCTAGTGGTAAAACTTCCATGCATAAAAATTCTTCATTAGCTAGCGCTTCCTTTTGGATAAACAACCATTGGCAATTTGGTGCAGGGTTTAAATGCGCCATAGCTTCTTGTGGAAAATTTTCCGCACCCTCCACCTCCCACTCATCCAAATGATCTAATACAAAAAGTAAATCCTGCGAAAGCTTTACTAACACCTGGGTCAAGCCATTGTGCCAAACCAACCATTGTTCCCAATTACGCAGTTGATTTACCGGAAAATCACTAAAGTACTTGCCTAAATGATAGGCCACGGTAGGGTAATCTTTTGATGCTTGCTGTAATATTTGTTGGTAATAAAAAGCAAAATCTTCCAAACTGCGTAAGCCTCTAAAAGAGAAATAGAAACAAATACGCCTTTGGTGTAACTTTGAGATGAGTTGTCGGGTTAAATAGCTTTTACCTACACCGGCACCACCAAAAAGCTGTACATTTTTTCTAGAAATTACCGATTGATATAGCTCTTCTAAAAAGGCATTACGATTTATAATAACTTCCACAATATGAATATTTTAAATGCAAAAACGCATTAAGCGTAATGCTTGATATTTTTGCTAAAATAAGCTTCAAAAGCTGGAATGTTTAAAACAAACCCAAAATATTTGATGTTTGCTATCAAAAATAAATATTATGGGAAAGGTAAAATCACTTTTTGACGAACGCGCTATTGCTAAAATTCAAAAATTAGCAGAAGAAGGTACTATTGGCTTCTTTTGTTGCAACCTAAGCTCCCCACCATTAAATGCCACACCAATGGCTACCCAAAAAGTGGATGACGATGGAACAGTTTGGTTTTTCAGCGCACGTGATAGTGATAGAAACACGTATTTGGAAACGGATAACCGCGCACAGTTTTTATGTGGCAATCAAAAGAATAGCGATTATATAAGTCTTTTTGGTACCGTTGATTTTGTTGAAGACCTAGAAATGGTAAAAAAATTATGGTCGCCTTTGGCTAAAGTTTGGTTTCAAGAAGGACCAGAAGATCCGAACTTAACGCTTTTGAGATTTACACCACAAGAAGGTTTTTATTGGGACACCCGTCATGGAAAAATGATTGCGTTTGCCAAAATGTTAGCTTCGGTGGTTACCGGAAAAACAATGGATGATGGGGTTCAAGGGAAACTTAAGCCTTAGCACATACTTGGTTTAAGTTGACACACATTCTTTTAAGGAAGTGTACTTTATCTCGGGTTTTACCATCGCATATCTAACTTATCCCACCCACAATTTTAGCGTATTGTCATCCGCTAAAGCTGCTGTATTACCTTAAAGGTTAAACTATTTAGATAACGCTTTGTATTAAGGTTATTATAAAATATTACACGGTACATTCTTACACTACTACATGATTAAATATATACTTTCTTGCCTATGCGCAAGTTTTACTTTTTTTGTTTCAGGTCAATATCAAACCGTTTCATTTGATTACGAGAAGTCCTTATTTAACAATGGCCAACCTTTACCGGCAGAAAAGTATTTTGAAATGCGCGGATTGGCTAGCACGGCTGTAAACCGCGTGGAACTTCAAATTTATAGCAACAATGCTTACCCGGATAGAGAAGCGCTTTACATAAAAGCTTGGAAAAGACCCTTTAATAGTACTGGAGAAAACTTTGTAATTCCGGTAAATTATTACTTACGCGGTGGCGATGAATACGATGTTGTTTTACTTTATTTTAGAAACGCATCACGCATAGAAATTGAAAATTTTAAAACCGAACTGTATGGTAATTTAGATGCCTACATTGATCAAAACTTAAGCTTTGAACGCAAGCGTATTGAGCTTTTGCAAGGTGCCGGTAATATGATTGAGGATATGAATCAGATTGTAAATTCTTCTATGACTTTTTACCGAACGCAGATAAACCGCAAGTTTGATGGCTTTTCTGATTTGGTAAAAGATGATATTAATTTGGTAGAGGAAAGCACCCAAAATCGCATTTTAGGAAGAAAATCTTCAGAAGAAGAAAATCTGGAACGGAAAAAGCAATTGGTGTTAGACTTAAAAACGCGCATACATAGTGAAGTAGCCTACTTATTAAACTCAGGCTTACAAGTGTTAGGAGATTTAAAACAAATTGACAGCTATCAAACTGAAAAAACGCAAACGGTGTTTACGCTGCATGGCGGATACGGAGGCACCGTGTTTAGGCAAAATCAAATTGACGGTGCTTTTGGACAAGGTGGTATAGCCGGCATAACGCTTCCGTTGGGTAAAAAAGAATTTAGCTCGCCTTTTTGGAGCAGAACCTCCTTAATGCTAGGTGTTTATTTCAATAATTTTGATTTGAATAAAGGCGTAACGGCTACCGGGCCATTAATTAATCGTCCGTATTATGCGGGTGTAGGGTACAAATTTTACCGCTTTTTGCGCATTTCTGCCGGAGCCACCATTTTAGAAAACAGTGGCATGGAAAATGGCCGTGCCGTAAGTAGTAGCGTGTATGTAAGGCCTTATATTTCGCTTACCGCAGATATTAATCTTTGGATAGGACTTGCCAAATGATAGCATTTACGGAAAAACACATATGGATAAAAGGGTATTTACTATTGGCAGTTTTGGCCATAAGTTTTGCCGTACAAGCGCAGCAAAATCGCTACAACTGGCGTTTAGGAATAGGTGTGGGCAATCAATATATTTCAGGAAACCCATACGCTAACGATAGTACGCTTAGCAATAAGGCAATTGAATTTAATAGTAATTACTTGGCGTATAGCGCTTTTTTAGAACTTTCGCTTTCGCAAGATTTTGGGTTAAAAGTTTTTACCTCTACTCGCCCGGGAGATTTTACACTTACCAATTCTGGCGCACTGCTTAGTTACTATTTTGATAACAGCTATTTATTTGGCAGCAAGGCATTTATAGCACCCTATTTTAATGTTGGTTTGGCCTACGGTGAAAAAGCAAACTCTTTAAACGTACCTTTTGGTGGTGGCTTAAAGTTTAGGTTAAACAGTCGTATCAATATAAATGTAGATTATACGGCACGTACCTACACCGATCAATGGGGTGATGCAAATTTTGATTTTGGAAACCGATTGAGAGGTTATTCTTCTGTTTCGCTGCACTATAATTTTGGTAAAAAAAGTTACAGTTATAAGGCGCCAAAGCCCTACGTATCTTCTTATCCTACCATACAGTATAGCAGGCCGGCCACGGAACCATTGATAGATTCAATACAACCAAAGAAACTAGATACCACCAACTTTACAAAACCACTAGATAGTGTAGCTTTTGCTTTTACCATCCAAAACATTGATACTACCACAAAGGCATTACCTGCGTACGGTTTTCCTATAGTACCGCAAACTACCAATACGCTTAAAGCGGATACGTTGGCTACCCAAAAAACGTATCAAGAAGTGCGCGATTCTACGTTAGAAGAATTACGCTATCAGATTAAGAAACAGCGTTTGATAAATGAATTAAATGCACTACGTAAAAACGATACAATGTACGCCCAGCCCGTAAAACCGGATAGCATAGTATATGTACGCGACACCGTAACAAAAGACACCGTGGTGGCAAAACCTATACTACCATTGGCTGATACTACCAAGGTAAACTCTATGGTTAGGTTAGCAGACACTACCAAAGTAAAACCAATGGTTGCGTTAATAGATACTACCAAGCCAAAGCCTACCGAGGTGCGCAGCAACATAGCGCCTGCGGTTACGCCAAAAGCTACGGCAGATACAAGTACTGCGCAAACAAACACCACCCAGGCTCAAAAACCTGCGCCTACTCCAGATACACAGCGCACAAATACACCTCAAAATACGCAACCTATTACTACTGAAATACGGATTGTTGATGAGCGAAACAACAACAGTAATAATGGAACCAATAGGCGTGATGATGCTGCGTTAGTAGCAGGTGCCGCTACCGCAGGAGCTTTGGGGGCCAAGGTTTCTAACTTGCAAAATCAAATAGACAAGCTAGAGGAAGAATTGGCCCGCAGAAATGCTGCAAAAGACTCCACAGAATTAGTTCCGGCTTCGGCCATAATAAAAAACGATAGCCTTGCAGATAGTACGGTTACACGCCCTATCGTAAAAGCACGTGCGCCCCTGGACACGATTGATATTACCGAAGTAGAATTGAATTTAGTAAAACAGCGTTTGCGTTTAATGCAGCAGCAAATGGATAGCTTAATGAAAGTAAAGCCCACTCCTGCACCGGTGGTAACTCCGGCTCCCGCAGTAGCACCAACTCCAACACCGGAAAAACCCAAAACAGCTTTTGAAACAACCGGGAAAGTTGCCGTGTTTTTTGATGTGAGCTCTTCTGCTTTAAGCAATGCAAGCAAAAAGCAACTAGATGATATGATAGCCTTTGCCAAAGCACGCACGGATGTTAGCTTTTTAATAAAAGGCTTTACGGACAAAACGGGTTCGGTAGAATTTAACCGCGCGCTTTCACTGAAAAGAGCAAAGGCGGTGGAAGATTATATCACCTCAAAAGGTATTGAAGCTACACGGTTGAAATCAGTAAACCTAGGTCCCGATCAATCGGTAGGGCAAGGCAGCCAAAGCTTTGGCCGCAGAGTAGAAGTAAGTTTGAACTAGGATTTTAAAAAAAAATTAAAAAGCCCGCTGATTGCAAAATTAGCGGGCTTTTTTTGTGAATAATATGGGTGTTGAACTACTCTTTGTCTTACTCGGCTTTTTAGGTATCTTACATCAAATTGTGTTTCCAATGTTGCGTAAATACTCTTTAAAATAGCGCTCTGCATCATACATGGTGCACTTTTATGCGACATTTTTTACAATACTTAGTTTTAGTAGAAATAAGTCCGCATGTGCTTCGCCATAGTTTTGCCACACATTTCATGGATCATGGCACCGACACTCGAATAATTCAAGTATTTTTAGGCCATGAATTACCAAAAACTATAGCCTTGTATGCCTACTTGGGCCAACAAAGTTTTGGGAAATCTAAAAACCCAAAAGATGATATTTTGGGTAATAATGCACTAAATATGAAACCATTAAAGAACGCTGGATATAGATGATATATAACACAGTGTTGTATATACAATTGTTGTGGTGCATTTAAAAAAAATAAAGAATCGAATAAAATATGTGGTCAGATAACGAAACTTCAGAAGATTTACTAGGCTTTAAAGTACATGCAGACTTATTGATTGATGTCATTAAAGATGATTCTGTATTACCAATAACAATAGGTGTTTTTGGAGACTGGGGAAGTGGAAAATCTAGTATACTTAAAATAATTCAAGAACAATTTCAAGACTCGGATGGAGAGCCAAAAGATGATGATACACTTTGTATCTATTTTAATGGCTGGACTTTCGAGGGTTATGATGATGCAAAAGCAGCTTTATTAGATTCTATATTAAAGGAGTTGGAAAACAATAAAAGTTTAAGTGATGAAGTAAAAGAAACCGTAAAGGAAAAAGCAAAAAAACTTTGGAAATCAATAAACTGGATGAGAGGAGCTGGTATGGTTTTGAAAAATGTAGCACTTCCTGCTGTATCTGCCTATTTTACGGGAGGACTAAGTTTAGCCCCTTTTGCAATGCAAAAATTATCAGAGTGGAATGTTGACAGTCCAGAGAAGTTAAAAGAAAAACTAAACTCAGAAGAAGGAGAAGACTTTTTTAAGTCACTACAAAAAGAAAGTGAAGAAGAAAAGACAACTAGTAATCCAGTAGCTGAATTTAGGAGTGATTTTATAGATTTATTAGATACAACAGGGTTCAAAAGGTTAGTAGTAATAATTGATGATTTAGATAGATGTAAACCTGAGAGAATAATCGAAAATTTAGAAGCAATTAAATTGTTTGTAAATGTTCCAAAAACGGCTTTTGTTATAGGAGCTGATCCTAGAATAGTTAGACACGCAATTGAATATAAATATGGAAGTTCCAATCCTATACAAGAGGACAATTCAAGAATAGTTGAGGATTACTTAGAAAAACTCATACAACTTCCTTATTCATTACCAAAACTATCAGAGCCAGAAGTTGAAACTTATATATCTATGCTTATTTGCAAAAGAGAAATTGGTGATGAAAAATTTACAAACATTCATTCTGACTTTCAGGAATTTAGACTAAAAGACAAATACTCTACCTACGGTTTGTTGAATATGGAAGCAGTTCTTCTTCAAGAAGATTTTGAAAAAGTAAAATCGAATGTTATATCAATTCCCTCATTAGTTCCTCTGATAACCCAAAGTTTATACGGTAACCCTAGACAAATAAAAAGATTTCTTAATACATATATTTTAAGGCAAAGATTATCAGATGTAGCAAAACTAAATGATTTCAACACTTCTATTCTGGCAAAACTTATGCTACTAGAATATTCAGAAATTAGACTATTTAGACAACTATTCGATTGGCAATTAAATCAAGGTGGGTTATCAAAAGAGATACAGAGTTTAGAAGAAATTTGTAATGGTGATAACTTAGGTAATGAGTTACAAGAGATAGATAGTGCAGGTTTTGGAGACTGGAGTAAAGACAAAATTATTAAATGGCTTCAAATTGAGCCAAAACTATCTGAAATTGATTTAAGAGATTACTTTTGGATTTCAAGAGACAAGATATCTACATCTATTTCAGCATCTAGCTTAATACCTCCGGTTGTAAAATCCTTGTTTAAAGAATTAAATCAAGAAATGCCAACTGGAACACGGAAAAAAATGTTTAATGCAAAGTTTGATTCGTTGACTTCTCTAGAAAAAGATGCTTTCTTAATTCTATTATCAAATAATGTTAAAAAGAATCCTAAAGAAAAAATTGGGTTTGACATATTTAACCTACTAGTAGATGAAAATGTTGACAATGTTACTTCCTATTACATTGAAACAATAAAGACACTTAATAAGTCCGAAATAGAAGCATCCGTTGGTGTTAGTTTGAGCAAATATAATTCACATCACTTATTGGGTGAATTTTTAAATGAATTCTTTAAAGACAAGATAAATAAGGTAAGTAAAGCTTATAATTTAAAAAGAAAATAAAAATGGGTACATCAAAATCATTTTCTAGTACAAGAACCGCTATGATGCCTAATTGGAGCGACTTGAGTATAGCTGTAACTACAAGTTGCTACTCTGGCCCAATACCAACTGAAAAGAAAAAGAAGATTTTACGGAATTACGTTACTGTAATTGGAGGAGCAAATAAAGCTGGTCGTGGAGGCTCAAAAATTGCAGGTAAGAGTGGAATTAAAACAGCAAAAAAAATAGGAAGCTTTATAGGTTCATTCACAAGTTCAGGAAATAACCTTCGTGAAACTTTAGAGAATACTGGGTTAACAGATTTACAAGATAAATCAGTTGAAGATGTAATAAATCATTTAATTGAATATTGTTCTGGTACGGCTTCAACAATTGATGAAGTTGCAGCAAAAGAAGCCACAAGAAAACTATTAGAGGAACTTGTTTCAAGCGCAGAGAGTATTGATGAGATGGAAGAAATATTATCAAATAGATTTGATGAATCCTCTTCAGAAGATATCATAATCCAATATTTTGGATATTATATCTATGAGCATTTGGATAAATGGTTTTATGAAAAATTAATAAAGGACAAAAATCAATCAGATTGCAATAACCTTTTTAAGGAGATAAAAAACTTCATTTTTGAAAGTTTAAAAAGTGTACAACGTGTAAATTCATTGCAAAAACTTGATTGGGGGTCTGATGATGCTGATAGATTAATTAAAAACATACAACAAGATATTTTAAACGTATTTTAATAAACTATGGAAGTAAAAATTGAAATAAACGAAGCTACGAATGGTCAATTTTCAAAAATAAATTTAGTTTTTAATGATTTAAGTGGGAAAGAACAAAAAGTAGTGTTGTCTCTTCTTAATTTTGTTGATTGTTATGATTTAACAAAAGACATAAAATCTGTAAAATTTGATTTTTTTTTAGTCTCAGCTCTTGTTTACGGCATTGATAACTTATTGGATAGAGAATACTATTCTAATGAAGGATGGGCAAGAGAATTAGATGTTAGTTTCCCTGTCTATAATCTTACCAATTGGAAGGGTCAAGAAGAAGTTTTACAAGAAGCATTAAAATTTTTAACAGGCGATTACTGGTCGATTAATTTTGAATTAAATACTGTTAAAAATTGTTACATAGAAACAAAAGGAAGATGGAATAAAAATAGAAGACAATTTAACTCTACGAAAATAAAAGAAACTAGTTTGTTTTCTGGTGGTTTGGATTCTTTAATAGGAGTAATAGACAAACTTGAGAAGTTAAATAATGACGAAGAGATATTGTTAGTATCACACTTTGATTTTAAATCACCAGGACCAAGTAGAGATCAAAATTTACTGTTTGATGCATTAGTAAGTAAATATCCTGAGAAAATTCAGAATAATTGGATACAAACAAAATTAGCTTTGAATAGAATAAATTCAAATGGAGAAAAGTTTAATACAGAGGGTAATTACAGAAGTCGTTCTTTCTTCTTTATTGGTTTGGGTTGTTTTATTTCACCTTCATCAAATCTAATTATTCCTGAAAATGGTACTATTTCAATAAATTATCCATTAACACCATCTAGAGTGAGTTCCCTTAGTACAAGGACAACTCATCCTTATGTAATATCTAAACTACAAATATTATTAAATAACCTCGACATTAAGGTTGAACTTGAAAACCCATACAGTTTTTCTACTAAAGGTGAAATGGTAGAAAATTGCTTAAATAATATTTTTCTTGATAGTCTTTTAGAGACATCTATGTCTTGTGGTAAGCCAAGTCGTAAACAATTATGGATACATAAAGAATCTAACCATTGTGGGGTTTGTATGCCTTGTATATATCGTAGAGCAGCACTAAACAAATCAAGTAAGGATAATCAAGTTTATGGAAGAGATATAACTAAACCTTTATCAAGGAATAGCTTTACAGATATGCCAGCAATAATAAATTACTTAAAAAAAGATATTAGCCTTGAACAAATGAAAAGAGACATATTAATAAATGGTAGCATTCCTCTAGAAAAGTTAGAAGAATATGCAGTAATGGTTCTTCGTTCAAAGGATGAAGTATTAAATTTATTTAGAGACAAGGGAAATCCTTTTGTAAAATCAGAATTAGGAATTTAATGATTGTAGATACTCATTGTCATTTTGATTTATATCCAAACCCCAAAGAGGTTATAGATGAATTAGAAAAAAATGAAATAATAACAATAGGCATGACAAACCTACCTAGCCATTTTAAAATGGGCTATCCTCATACTAGAAATTTAAAAAAAGTTAGGCTTTCCTTAGGATTACACCCTCTAATGGCTTCTAGTCACGCCAAAGAATTTCCGCTTTTTATGAAATGCTTCGATATGACATCATATATAGGTGAAGTTGGATTGGATTTTTCAAAAGATGGTATTACCACAAAAAACACTCAACTATATAGCTTTGAAAAAATATTAAAAGCAGTTTCTAATAAAAATAAAATATTAAGCATACATTCTAGACTTGCTGAAAAAGAAGTTTTAGGTATGCTCAGAAAGCATAAAATTGAGAACGCTATTTTTCATTGGTATTCTGGTGGCTTAAAATTAATTGATGAAATAATTGATTCAGGATATTATTTTTCAATCAATACTGCAATGATTAAATCTGTCAATGGTCAAAAAATAATAAAAAGAATACCCAAAGAATTTATTCTAACTGAAACTGATGGTCCATTTATCGAAGTTAAAAACAGAATTGTTAAATCATCTGATATTACCATTGTGATTGACTATCTTAATAAGGTATTTAAATCAAAGCAAATGGAAAACCAAATAGTTGAAAACTATATGAAGTTAGTGCGAAAAATAAAATAACGAAAGCCCAATAACTAATCATTCGAGCGGCACGTAGTGCCAAGCGAGAATGCAGTGTTGAAAGTAAAGGTGGGCTCCTCAGGCTAATCTTCACCTATGGGTAGGTGGACAAAAAGAAATGATTGTCAATAGGTTTTTGCTGTTGTTTAAATGCCCTCCTACTCTGTTTTAATGCTATTGTAAAGTGTTTAGATCCCATTTTAACCGTCTTAAAGTTACAAATCCACACCCTTTGCTGTACTAAAAGTATTATTTTAGTGCCATTACAAATCACGTAAGGCTTTCCGTTAACAACACTGATAAACGTTGAGGAGAATTATTGAGTAATCCCCCGTTGGCAATAATTAGAAACTAAAATGATCAAAAAAATACTTTTAAGCCTATGGTTAATACTAACCACCCTCGCCTCTTACAGTCAAAACGACACTTTAAGCGTGTTATTTTTAGGTAATAGTTACACAGGCGTGAATAATCTTCCTCAAATCACTCAAAACCTAGCATCAGGCGCAAGTAAAACCCTTATCATAGATAATAATACGCCAGGGGGACATTCACTTGAGCAGCATTCCTTGAATCCGGCATCTTTAAATAAAATAAAGCTTCGTAATTGGGATTTTATAGTGTTGCAAGAACAAAGTCAAATTCCAACAATCGATTATTTTAGATACAACTCAATGTATCCAGGAGCCCATCATTTAAACGATACAATTAAAAAATATAATCCCTGTGCTAAGGTAATGATGTATATGACTTGGGGAAGAAGATTCGGAGGCCAACAATGCGATGCAAGTGGAACTAATTGTAGTCCGGTATTTGTAGATTTTTCTCATATGCAGGATTCTTTAGAGAGTGCATATGTTGAAATAGCCGAGGATATGGGTGCATATATTTCTCCTGTAGGTATTGCTTGGAAAAAAATTATAGAAGATACGACCATTGTATTGCATTCTGGAGATAATAGTCATCCAAATTATAACGGAAGCTACCTAACGGCATGTGTTTTCCATTCAATTTTTTGGAATGAAAGCCCCGTTGGATTAACGTTCACGGGAGCATTGCCGAATTCTTTAGCAACGTATCTTCAGAGTACGGCAGATAGCATAGTTTTTCACTCCTATTCTAATTGGAATCTGGATGTTGATAATGTAACAGCAAATTTCTCATTCAATACTTTTGCTGATTCTGTTCAATTTACTAATCTATCACAATCTTTATCTCCTGCTACCTATTTATGGGATTTTGGAGATGGTAATACATCAAATACAGAAAGTCCATCTCACACTTATTCTTCTAATCGCACATATACAGTTTCGCTTATTGTTGAGCATTGCTCAAAAAAGGATACTATTAATCATTCAGTAACAATTAATACTGTAGGAGTTGAGCAAGTCAATTTAAAATCTTCAATTCACGTATTTCCTAACCCCATAATCTCTGATTTAGAAATAGAAATTAACAATGAAAATCTTGATTTAATTGCTCAAATATTTAATTCTAATGGAAACTTAATTGAATCACATGAGCTCAATAATAAAAAAAATATAAAGCTTAATTTAGAATTCTTGGCAAGCGGTTTATACCTTTTAAAATTGAACGATAAAAACGATAATAAACAAGCGACATTTAAGATTGTGAAAAAATAGAAAATGGTTTGTTATTAAACATAGGGTTAGTCTCTTCAGGCTAATTTTCACCTATGGGTAAATGGACAAAAAGAAATGATTATCAATAAGTTTTTGCTGTTGTATAAACACCCTCATGCTCGTTTTTAATCCTATTGTAAGGTGTTTAGAACCCGGTTGAACCGTGTTAATGTTGCATCTCAACATCCTTGACTCTACTAAAAGCATTATTTTAGTGCTATTACAAAATGAGCAAGGCCTTAATCAACAACACTGAAAATCAACAAGGGGGGTTATTGTGTGGTCTCCCGTTGGCAAACATTATATTAAAGAATGAGTAGATTAATAATTTTACTATTGGTGGCTTTAACTTCTTGTTCAACAATGATTAAAGTGAATTCCGAGACTGACAGTAAAATGAGGGAACTAATTGGAAAACAGGTTGAGGTTGTAGGAATAGCTGTCAATACGAAGTTAGGAGCATTACTAGTTGCTAAAAATGGTTCAATATGGATTGATGGAAAGGAAACTTGGCCCGAAGGTTATTACTATGGTAATGATGATGGGAAGAAACTTAAAGTTACTGGAACTCTTATCGAAAGATTTGACTTACCGGTTTTTACACAAAAAGAAGGGGATTTACCTAAATCAGGAATACCTATCCCAGAAGGAACCGATTTAAAAGAAGCAAGCCGTAGATATCTTCTCAAAAATGCAAAATGGGAAATTATATCAGATTAAAACAATTTGCTAACACTATGTGAGAAGCATTAACACGCATTCTACATTAAACAATGAAACGACTCGGATACCTAATAACATTGTTGCTTTTGACCACATGTTCGGAGTCATCCAATAAAGATATGCCCAAGAACGAGAGAGACTTAGCATATTATAAACGGCACAAAGCTATTTCTCAACAAATAAGACTTGATGAGAACCCTCGAAAAACAACCCTTCGCTTTTGGCAGGAAGGAGGCTTACATAGACAGGTTTTGGATAACTCAATTAACCTTTGACTCTGCAAGAACAATTAGAAGTGAATTTACCAACTTTGACACTTGGCTCACCTGCACTGCTAGACTTCTGGAATATCCAATTCTCGACAGCATTGAAATGAAACGTGACTCGAGCCAAACAAAAAAATAAACGCAAGACGGCTTTAATCCCGCTCCGGTAGCGGCTTTGCGGTGGACAGAGAAACATTCCGTTTCTTTACAAAACCATGGACGAAGCCACCCTGCGTTTATTAAAACCGTTGGCTGCATAAAAAATAGAACGTGAGAATACTATCATTACTTTTTACTGTAACACTTTTGGCAAGCTGTAACGGACAGGTCTCAACTGTTAAAGACCCGAGTTCCGATTTGAAAGAAGGAACATTGACTTTTTCAATTTCAGGAGAAACTACTTCTAATTGGGAGTTAGAAATTCTTTTTAACCAAGACAATGCGGTTATTAAAGAAAAATACGCACAAGGCGCAGGAAGAAAGTACGTTTATGACAAAACAATAAATGAAATATTAGGGCTTTATGATGATGTTGCCATTTTCGGATTTAGTAAAGAGCAGTATCTCATTTACCATACTCCAGAGGAATTAATTAAACTCGCTTTGTCCAGTAATTATGGAGATACAACAATTACAAAAACCCAAGAATTTAAAGAGATTTTGGGCTACAAATGTCAAAAGTCAATTATTGCTCATGGAAATCAAGTAACTGTTGAAGTTTGGCTTACAGACAAAATTAAACCAGGAATAATCTACCCTTGGACTCCTTTGACATTTGACAAAGTTGCTTTGGAATATGAACTAAAGATTTTAGGAAAAACCGACCGCAAATATGTAATCAAATCAATATCAGACGAACCCATTGAATCTTCCGAATTTGAACATGTTGTTCCTGATGATTATTATTTGGTAGTTCCTTTATCTCAACTTTCCATTGACTCAATGTTGTCTAAATCCTTTGAAGAAAATACATTTCAATCGTTTAGTAATCCATACTACGGAAACGGTCGAGAATCAACAATAGAATATTTTAGAAGTAAGTTGAAAAACTATATTGACAAAACTGATAATCAAAGTATTAGTATCGATTTTTATATCAATCAAGACGGTTCATTGAGTGACATTGAAATCTCCATTAATTACAGTAAAAAAGATAAAAAGTCGCCAGAAATTAAAAGAGTTATTGAATCAATGCCTAAATGGACACCAGCAAAAGTTAAAGGGCAACCAGTGAAGTCCAAAGTAGGAATTGCGATATAAAAATAAATACGTTGCACCCACAAGGTATGAGAATGTATAGCTTCCTATCGTCAGCTACGACATCTTCTCCTTCCCCATCAAAATATACGTAACTCTACGTATTGCCTTCCTTTTACACTAGCAGCACCTTTACCACAACTTTAAAAAATCACAACACCATGTACACAAAAACTATTAAAACTATTGCGCTAGGTTTGGCCATGCTATGCCTTTTGCCTATGAATGCCCAAAGAAAAAAGAAAAATTTTGGCGAAATGATAGGCGATCTTGCCGGCAACCTGATGACTAAAAAAACGGATGTATTGGCGCCTGCCGTAGCCAAAGGCAATTATTATTGTGGTGTTTATCCTATGTCTGCACAAACATCAGAAACCAAATATATGCCTGAGAATACGGTGGAAGGTGATCATATTGTGTCGGTTACCTTTTTTAAAAACGAAGGGGTAGGTCTTTTGCAAATTAAGGGTGATGTTACCTGTAATGGTCAAGAAATGGAATATGTAGGCATGGGCTCTTATTTAATGCGCTCGGCAACTCCTTTTGAAACAGACCCCGTAATTGAAATTAAAACTAAAATGGGTGATCAAGCCAAAATGGTGCTACATCCTATTTCTGCCGTTGAATTGATAAGCGTAAACGGACAAAGTAGCTTGCCGGTTTTAGATTTAGCGGAAGATTTGGAAATTGAAATTATGAATCCCGCAGGAGCGGAAAATACCCAAATTAAAGTTTCGCTTATTTCAAATGCAATGGGTGCCAGATTTCTAAATCATTTTACCACTTTTCCTAGTGGAGCAACCGGGGTGCGCAAAATTAAAATTCCTAAAGAGGCGTTGGCAAATCCTGAAGTAATTGGCCAGTTGAATGCAGGAAATTTTGATAAGGGCGAAAACCTACTTATTGTAGAGCGTATAAAAGTTACTGAAAGTGATAAGCTTGGTGCTGAGCAAATTAAAGGCCAGCTTCACTCTATGGAACTAACCACCATTTCGTCTTCTAGTATGCCTGTAATTGTAAAAGGGAAGCAAGATGGCGGCTTAAATGTAGCGTTGAAAATTGCAGGGAAAACTGCTGATGGTGCCGGATTTGATGTATATAAACCAAGCGCAACGTACGGTATCCCCTTATCACAAGCCAGTAGTTTCGGTTTGGCCTCCTTTAGTTTAGATGGGAAAACTTTTCAGGAAGAAACGTTTGAATCAGAAAGTAGTATAACTTATGGAGGCACGCGCTACACCCGCACTACCACGGCTACCTATACCTATCAATTTCCTGAATTGCCTGATGCCAAATGGAATATGGTAATGGAAAATGTGTATAAACAAGTTACCGCGTTGCTAAATGATTCATACTCCATCAACACTGTGCCGGTTGAAAAAATTACCCGAGCCAGTGAATACAACACCCTTTTTGGCACCGATAAAGCCAACAATAAATACGCTATAAAAATTAGCTATGCCAATACATTGCGCACCGAGCCAAACACATTGTTTGAAATTTTAGGCTCCACCAGTTCCAACAATACATCGGATGTGCCCATGGTAAATATGATGAAGGAAGCCGAAGTGGATGGCCTAATATCTATGAACTTGCAATACACGGTTGCTGGCAATAGTGCTGGTAAGATGATTTTAATTCCACGCTTAACTATTTCAATATCAGGACGAGATGAAAACAATAATAACAAACGAGGCAGTTACTTTACGGGTGTGTTTACCACCGAAGGCGCCACGTTTAATTCCGATGCGGTAAAAACTAACGATGCTGCCTTATTAAAAGCATGTAGCGTAGATGAACTTATGGGCGCGGTGGCACAAGCCTTGGCTATCTTAAAATTAAAAGAAGCAGAGCTAGGTTATGATGCTATTTATACCGTAGGTAGATAAATAAACAGCTTATTACATTCAAAATCCCGATTGATCTTTTTCACTCGGGATTTTTTTTTTGAAGCCTTAGTTCGATGTAATAAACAAATGTCAAATGGAATGAAATTCTGAAAGAATTTTGTCTCGAAAACCCTCGTTTGCCTTGGTTCAATACAAATTTTCTCCTAAAATTAACGCTCCACCGCACGTCTCTGATTTATCGTTTTTGGCTATGCGTAGTGCGGAATTAAATGCACTTAATTGAACACCTACCGATATGCTTGTTAATAGTCCTTTACTTTAAATTTTGCACCAAAACCCGCATTAAGTATAGGTGATGTTACCTGCTGCCTCTTCTTTTTTTAATTTTGATATTCATCTTTAAATGATTGAATCATTTTTGAAATTCCAACTTCATAAGGTGTTACTTCAAAATTCGGAAAATGAGTCATAAATTTACGACTATCCATCACATAATCTGTTTCAAACTGATAAAGCATTTCCTCTACTTCAGCAATCGGCTTGATAAATAAACCTAATAGTTTTCGCATAAATGTTGGCACAAACTTTAAATCAAAATTAGTACCTAATGAGGCATTCATTAATTCATTAATTTCATTTGGACTAATGGGTTTGCCAACGGGCAAATGCCATACTTGCCCATAAGTGGTTGAATCGCTTGCCAATACTACCAATGCTTTAGCGTTGTCACCAACGAATGAGTAGGTATGTGACACCCTTTTTTTACCTAAAAATTGTCCAGATTTCCCTTTCAATAAGTTTTCCAAAAAAGAAGGATAAAGCATACTATTTTTAGCATTTTCACCATAGAAGTCGGCAGAACGTCCAATCACGGCTTGAACTCTCTTATTAGCAATGGCAGTGAGTAATAAATCGGCTGTTTGCTTTCTTACTTTACCTTTTGCGGTTATTGGATTTTGAGGTTGGTTTTCGGAAAATGGCACAGGAAAAGGATGTTCATACATATAAATGTTATCCAGAAATATCAAAATAGCGTTAGCTTTTTCACATGCATTTATAACGTTTTGCATTACCATTGGCCAATCTCTTTGCCAAATTTTTGCTTGATATTGTAAACCAATACATAAATAGACATATGTGGAACCATTGATGGCTTTTATAGTATCATTGGCTTTTAATAAATCAGCCGCCACACATTCTACATTTTTGGTTTTTGGATTTCTTTCTACTACTCTTATTCGATAGTTTTTTGCTTGTAACTCCTTCACGACCGCACGCCCTGTTGCACCCGATGCTCCTAAAACCGTATGAATTTGATTTTTCATGACCTATACTTTTAGAACGATAGAATAATATTTGCACCCAATTGTCCGCTATTGAAACTTACGTCACCGATTCCATTAACTGTTCCGCTTCGATTTGCATTTTCGTATTGAACCTCTATACTCAAAGCAGTTTTCTTAAATGGAAAGGTGTAACCCATTCCTGCCATTAAGGATGTACCAATTGCATATTGGTGTTGATATTCTTTTGCTGATTCATTAAGGCGTTTGGCGGTAAATTGCCCAAATCCAAAGCTTCCATTTACATATAGACCTTTGTTGAACTCTCTGCTTAAAACAAAATACTTGGTAGCTAGAGCAAGATTATAGTAATTAAAAACATACTGGCTGCTGTTTGTACCATTCGATGGCGAACCAAAAGTGCCATGAATTCGTGAACCAACACCTAACCCTTTCCATTTTTCTGGCGAAACATAAAAAGCCATCATCAGATTGTTACCGATGCTTGGCTCAAAAGTGCCTCCAAGCGCAGTTTCTAATGAAGCTTTGCTTGAAGAATTTATGATAGCTTGACCAGCACCTAAGCCAACCTCCGCATAAACGCGTGTTTTGTTGGATTGGCCAAATGTAAAATTTGACACAAAAATTAATAGTACGATTGCAATTAAATTAGTTTTCATTTTTATTTCTGTTGAAAGGTTTAGAAAATCACACCCACATTTAGGCTCACGTGATGTGTAGTAAATTTGACTGTATTTGGATTGCCCGTGATGTTGGCATTTTTGCTTGAGTACTCGTAATCAAAATCAATATTGAATGCTGCATTGCTATTTTTAAAAGGAATAGCATACCCAAAACCACCCAAATAGGTAAAGCCATTTGCATTTTGAAACTCGTAAGTGTTCGTATTGCCAAATTTCATTCGTTCGTTGGCAGGACCATAACCTACGCTTGCCTTAAATGCGAAACCTTCATTAAATCGTTTTGTAATGAAATAATCTTTGATGCCAATACCTACATTATAGTAATTATATGAGTAGGTTTCATTATCACCACCTTTATTAGGTCGGGCAAGCATCCCCTTTAAGCCTGAGCCAATGCCCAAGCCTAAAAATGCTTTCGGTGCCCAATAATAAAAAGTAGAAAAGGAGTACCCATCATTTCTGCCGAAACCTCGGCTATCGTTTATGGTTTCTTGCTCACTCAGATAACCTCTGAAAAAGGTGTTTCCATAACCCACATTAACAGCACCATAAACAGGTAACTTCGTTTTTATCGGTTGTTCATTCGCACTTATTTGTGCACTTACAAATTGTGCAAAAAAGCAGGTTATACTCACTACAAGAGTTACAGTTAACTTATTCATTTTTATAGCGTTTTGATTTATTTACGCTACAAAAGTCTATCGAAATGAACGGCTAAACGTTCACCCAAGTTAAGAAATGAAGAACTGGGAAGTTATTGTTACTTATTGTCAAGAATACGCTTTCTGATACGGCTCAGAGAAGGGGCTTTAATTCCTAAATAGGAAGCGATATAATGTTGAGGAATACGTTCAATAACTTTTGGTCTATCTCTAATTAAATTGAGATAGTGTTCTTCAGGTGTTTGTTTTGTAAGCATTTCGGTATATTGTCGCATACCCAAAAATGCATTTTCAGCCACTAATCTTCCAAATTTTTCAAACTTTGGTATTTCTACAAATAGTTTGTCCATATCTACTTTGGAAAGCATAAGTAACTCTGTTTTTTCTAATGCTTCAATGTTCTGGTCGGAAGGTTTGCCCGATAGATAACTACCAAAATCGGCATACCAACCGTTCTCAAAAAAGAATTGCCCTGTTACCTCCACACCTTCCACATTGTAGAAGTATCGTAAACAGCCACTGTTGATGAAATAGGAATGTTTACAAACCTGTCCTTGCCTCAAAATAAGTTCTTTACGCTTCAAACTTTTTATTTGCAGTTTACTTGTAAAATAGTCAAATTCTCCTGTATCAAGTTTAATTAAATCGCTCAACACCTTTTCTATTTGTTCATACATTGTTCTTTACTTAGATTGTCGTTTTAGGTTGCAGATATCGTGCTTAAATAAGCAAACGCTTATACGTTAGCTTTCAACAGCTTAACATCCGCTTCAAGCAAACCTTGGTGATGTACTGCCTCCTTTTCTTCTAGCCAAAGCAAGGCAGTATGTTCTTTTAACGTAGGTTTTTCTTCACCTATTACGCAAAAAAAAGGAATCAACTCAATCTGTTTTTCTTTATAAGTATGCACAATACTTTTCCCTTGGCGGGAGATGGCAACTGAAAGGTCAAGTTCTTCTAGTAACTCCCTATGAAGTGCGGTTTCGTTGGTTTCGTTTTCCTGCACTTTACCACCCGGAAACTCCCACAAAAGTGGATGTTTCATATTTGAGCTGCGCTGTACCAACAGAAATTGCTTTTGCGGATTTTGAATAATAGCGCATACCACTTTCATTCGTTTATCGCTTTTCATCGGCTTCCTTCTTTTCCTTTTTGTAAGAAAGATAAGCACTACCCGCCACCAAACTCATGGCCACAATTCCGGTATAACTACCCGCATTTTGCTTCCAACTAAAGTCGCTGTAATTAATAAGCGCAATATTGGCCACCACTAAAATTGCAGAAACAATAGCTACGGTTTTACTCAACTTTTTCATGGGGTAAAGTTATTGATTTTAGCGGGTGTCGGTTTGCTTATTTGAAACCGTGATTCCTTAAAACACGCGTAAATTGGAATTTCCCGTGCGCAATCTTAACCTTCCTTAACATTTTTCACCCCTTTTTTCGCGCATCTTTGGTTTTTTAAAATCTATAACAATGCGTTTACTTACTCTACTCTCCTTTTTAGCCATGTTTAGCATCGGCTTACAAGCCCAGGAATTTTACGGAAAAGCGGTGTATCATACAGCCGCTAGCTTAGATATAAAACTAGACAGCAACAATACCAGCCAAGATCAGCAAGACCAAATTCAGTCTTTCTTAAGAAAAGCCATGCAAAAGGATTATGAACTGTTTTTTGACCGCTCCACTTCCTTATACATGGAGCAAGAAAGTTTAGATGCTCAAGGCGGTGCAGGTTTTAAAATGCTAAGTTCCCTTTCGGGAGGTGGTGGTTCGCTGTTTAAAAACGTAAAAACCAAAGAGCTGATTAAACAAACCGAGTTTTTTAGTAAGCAGTTTTTAATTACCGATACATTAGAAAATTTTGAATGGAAGTTAGAAAATGACACCAAGCAAATTGGCGCCTACACCTGCTTTAAAGCGGTTGCTAAAATTAAAGCGTTGGAGCAAAGCCTAAGTTTAGGAAACAAAGAGGGTGAAGAAATGCAGCAAGATTCCACCGAAATTACGGTTACCGCATGGTACACGCCACAAATACCCATAAGCACAGGGCCAGAAGAATATTACGGCTTACCGGGATTAATTTTAGAAATAAATGATGGCACCATGCAAATGCTTTGCACCAAAATAGTGCTGAACCCAAAAGAGAAAACAGAAATTAAAAAACCTACGGAAGGAGAAAAAGTTACGGCTGCCGAATACGAAGAAACCGTGAAGAAAAAGCTGAAGCAAATGGAAGAAATGTACGGTGGAGAAATGCGCAAACAAGGTGGCAATAGCAGTATTAAAATCAAGATGCGCTAAGCCATTCTTATGAAGTTTCCTATACTTTTCGTTTTTTCCATACTCTCGCTTTTAGGCTTTTCGCAAAAAACTTCCCTTACGGGGAAACTTACCGATGACACAGGCAACGCGCTGGAAATGGCCAACGTATTGCTGCTAAATGCTACGGATAATAGCATGAGCACCTACGGGTTTACCGATGAAACGGGTACCTTCAAAGTAAAAGCGGAAGCCAACAAAAGTTACATTTTACGTCTCAGTTATTTTGGTTTACAAACCTTAGACACCACCATTGAAACAAACAACAGTGAAGAAATTAACCTTGGTACTATTTCGCTTAAAGCGAAAAGCGTAGAATTACAGGCTGTAGAAATTATAGAAGAAATGCCAATTTCTGTGGTAGGTGATACCATTATTTACCAAGCAGAAGCTTTTAACACAGGGCAAGAGCGCAAGTTAGAAGATGTATTGAAAAACTTACCCGGATTTGAAGTAGATGATAATGGAGAAGTAAAAGTGCAAGGCAAAACAGTGGAAAAAGTGATGGTGGAAGGTCGTGATTTTTTTGATGGCGACACCAAACTTGCCACTAAAAACATACCCGCTAATGCCGTAGATAAAGTACAAGTGCTGCGTGATTACAATGACGTAAACCCCATGCGTGGCGTAGATAATGATGATAGGATTGCTTTGAACATCAAACTAAAAGACGGTAAAAAGAACATCTTTTTTGGCGATGTTTCCGCACAAGCGGGAGTGGCGGCAAATAACCAAGATGCGCGCTATTACGGCCACGCCAACTTATTTTACTACACACCAAAAGCCAGTTACAATTTTATTGGTGATGCCAACAACATTGGTGAACCGGCCTTTACTTCTCAAGATTATTTTAGGTTTAACGGTGGCTTACGTAGTTTAAACAGTCGCTCTGGCTCTAACTTAAACGTAGGTAACAACAATTTTGCCGGCTCTTTTGCAAGAAATAACCGCGCAAATGAAGTAACCGGAAAATTTGGTGCCGCCAATATACTACTTGCGCCCTCCAAAACCTTTAGCCTTGGTGGCTTTGCCATTGTAAGTGAAGATGTTACAAGCGTAGAATCTACCACTTTACGCAGATACATTCAAGGTGGAAACGATAGCCTTACGGAAAACTTAACTACGTTTAGTAATCAACATAATGTAACGGCTTTGGGTAAACTTAACGCCACCTATACGCCCAACGGCAAACTTCACATTGATTATGATGGCACCATAAAACTTAGTAACCTACGCAGTACCGACAACCGCAATTCTGCTTTTGAAAATTTTAATACTGATTTAACAGAAAATAACCAACAGTTGCCCCTCGAAACGAAGCACAGTTTTAGGGCTTTCTACGAAGAAAACGCACGAAATATTTCCTCCGTAGAAGCGCAATATTTATATAAATTTCAAGACCCCTTGTATAGCTTTAGCAGCAGCAATCCGCCCTTATTTAGCATTCCTTTGGTGGATACCAATTTGTATGAGCTTAGCCAAGCCAAAGCCATTAGCACCAATAAATTAGATGTAAACGCCAACCACTTTTTCATCTTTAATAAAACCAACCACATCAACCTATTGGCAGGAACCAGCATTTCTAGGCAAAACTTCACCTCAGCCATAGAGCAAACGTACTTAGGTGAAAACATTAGCGACATCAATGATTCAAACTATCGCAATAATGTAAATTACCAATTGGACGATTACTTTGTAGGGCTTCGCTATAAAGTAAAATTGAAAAAACTGATTGTTAGTCCGGGTGTAAACCTACACCGCTACCGTTATGATTTAAAACCAAGCGCACAAGTAGCACCCTTGTATGATGAAGTGCTTTTGCTCCCCGAATTATTCGCGAAGTATGATTTCAAAAAAACGGAATCGCTTACGTTTAACTACACTATGCAAGCACAGTTTACGGATGTAAACAACTTTATTCCCAACCGCATTATTAGCAGTTACAACAGTTTGTTTATGGGTAATCCGGCTATTGACAATGCCTTGGCGCATAATTTCACCTTGGGCTATTACAATTTCAACATGTTTAATTTCACTAATATTTTTGCGGGTGTTACGTACAACAGAGTGATTGATGCTTTGGTAACTTCTACCGACTTTAGCAGCTTACAGCGGGTGCTTACACCCATAAATGCCGATGGTTTTAATGACATTATTGCCGCGTACGGAAGTTTTGAAAAGCGCTTTACCAAGTTTAAAATTGGAGTAAGCACAAACCTTGCTTACAACCGCGCAAATACACAGATAAATCAAATTGAGAACACCAATAGTAGTTTTACGCAAGTATATAATCTTTCTATTGAAAGTAATTTTAGAGATGCGCCAAACGTGGAGATTGGCTTTAACTACACCGATAATAATTATGATGGTGGCGTGATTGACAACCGTTTTGTAACCAACCGTCCTTACGTAAAAGTGGAAGTTCCTTTCTTAAAAAGCTTTGTGTTTACCGCAGATTACGCGTATAACAACTACCGTAACAATGGTGAAACTACTTCTAACTTTGATTTTTTACACGCCAAATTATACTATCAACAAAAGGATAGCCCGTGGGAGTTTTCACTGCGTGGCATGAATTTGCTAAACACGGATATTATTCGAGAAGATGGCTTTTCAGAAAACTTAATCAGTACTTCTAGCTATTTGGTATTACCAAGGTATGTGCTAGCCGGAGTGAAGTATGATATTTAAGAGTTTAACACCTGTAGGCTTTAACGACTTAGAATAGCAATCTTTAGCAAGGGCTTGTTCGTAAGCTTTTTACGTAAAAAGCAAAATGGTTATTAGGATGATAAATCTGTAAATAACGTTGGTGAAAGCCACAGAAAAAAGCACGCCTAAACCCGCTGGAATTGCCCAATACCACGGGAGGTTTATAAACTTTTTAATGCTAAGTATGGCGTAAATAAAAGGGAGTATAAAGGTGAACAAGAAAAAATCTGCTGGTGACAATAGCTCTGCTAAGTCGTTTGAGAGTAAATCTATCAACTTACTTGCCCAACCCAGCATCACCCAGCTAATCATAAAGAATGTGAAAAAATGAAAGGCATAAATTAGACTATCAAAATAATATTTTCGCTTTTTTCTTGCCATTAAGAAAACGAATATGGCGATGATGGGGATGTTGATAATCATAATAGCCTTGGAAACTTGATCACTGGCATTTTGATAAGTTACACCGTACGTGCCCATATCTTGCCCAATGTTTTGCAACTTTAAATCTATCCAATCTCTCACCCATTCACTATAGGGCTGCGAGTAAGCTTGGTCGTAAAGTGAAAGAGAATAATCTGATAGTGGACTGAAAAAAAAATAGATTACGTTGAAAAACAGAAACAGAGTAATAGGCGAAATGAATTTTTTTCGCTTACCCGCCAGAAACTGAATGGTCATCCGGCCCGGAAACCAAATGAGGTAATATACACTCAGAAAGAAGCGATTGTCCACTAAAAAGAGGGTGCTAAAAAATTCCCCTAATAATCTGCCTAAAGACCTGTCCAAATTATCGCGAAGACGCTGACCGCACTGATTGCAAAAGTTTCCTTTTACGATAGCACCACAATTAAGGCATTTAACAACTTGGACGGCTTTCTGATTTTTTTCCATAGTAAATAACTACGCGTTGGCAGCACGTTGATTGTAAAAACGTTATTCTTATTAAATTGGCTTCAAATCGACTGTTGACATATAGCGTCTCTTATTATAGTAGTGGCTAAAATAATATTTTAGTTTTTGACGTAGGTTCTATGCGTAACTATAAGGTTTTATTGCGGCAGCAAATATTTTCTTGTACCAATCCATTTCTTTTTAACCTTCTCCATTTTTTGCCAAGCTTCTTTGCTTATAGGGTCTTCAATAGTAGTAACGCTAACTTCATACGGAAACACGCAATTTCCATTTAGGCGTTTTATATAAGCACGCGTGAGCTTTCTACGCCTGTATAAGTAACCGTTTTCATCTTGTCGCCATTTACCCGGAAATAACCATCGTTTGTACCGTTTTTTAAAACAGACAAAACATGAGAATTTAATATGAATAGCTACACAAGTATCCTTAGAGAATATAAAGGCATATTCAGTTTCTGAAACGTCAGAAACACGATAGACTAAGGTATCTCCATTTTCTATTACCGAGCTTGCAGAATCATGGTTAAAATCTCTTCTCTCGGAAGCATTAATATTTTTGCTGTTCCAAATAAGTGATTCTCTTACGTTGGCTTTGGCATCACCCAATTTTGGCGCATCTTGAGCAATTATAGCTTTAGCTAGTAACGTTAAGAAAACAAGCAGCAACAAATTTCTAGTATTTACCATAAATTAAGTTGTATTTGTAAAAGGCTAAGTTACTTGAGATAACTCCCCTCATGTAAACTCTAAAACATGCGCTTTTCATTTCTTTAACAAATACTTTCTTGTTCCAATCCGTTTCTTTTCAACCTTCTCCATTTTTTTCCACTCCTCTTTGCTAATCGGTTTATCTATGTGCATTATCGCAACTTCATACAAAAAAGGGCAATCATCCTCTACGCGTTTTATATATCCTCGCATGGGTCTTCTGCGCCTGTACAAAAAGCCTTTTTCATCTACGCGCCATTTTCCCTTAAAAAATTGTTTTCGGTACTCCTTATTAAGACAGACCAAACACGCAAATTTCATTTTGACTAAACGACAAGTATCATTTATGAAAGAACAATAAAATCTTGCTTCGTCTGCATAGGTTAGCCGAAAAATCAAACTGCTATCGAATACTTCTACGTATGATGCAGAGTCCTTTCCAAACTCCACTTTTTCATAATCATTAAAATTATGACTGTCAAATAGTAAGGCTTTTTTCACCTCAGCTTTGCTAGCACCTATGTATAAGTTTTGAGCGCAGCTTTGTAATAAGAATGCGGAGGAAAAAAGGAAAACAACAAATTTGTAATAGCGCATTTATATAGATTGGATCGTTTGACTGTAATAACTGCTTTGTTTGGAAAATATTCTTATTCTACGGGCTAAAAAGATTTGGCTCCTACGGAGCTGCTTGCATGCGCGTCTCCAGAATTGTTGAAAAGATTGGTTCTTACAGGGATTCTTTCTTGTGGGTCTCCGCGATTTCGTGCTAATTGTTACAAAGATTTGGCTCTTACGGAGCTGCTTGCTTGTGTGTCTCCAGAATGGTTGAAAAGGTTGGCTCTTAGGGGCTGCTTAATTGTGGGTATATCTCATTTCGTGCTAAATTGTTACAAAGATTTGGCTCTTACGGAGCTGCTTGCTTGTGCGTCTCCAGAATTGTTGAAAAGATTGGTTCTTACAGGGATTCTTTCTTGTGGGTCTCCGCGATTTCGGCTAATTGTTACAAAGATTTGGCTCTTACGGAGCTGCTTGCTTGTGTGTCTCCAGAATGGTTGAAAAGGTTGGTTCTTAGGGGCTGCTTAATTGTGGGTATATCTCATCTCGTGCTAAATTGTTACAAAGATTTGGCTCTTACGGAGCTGCTTGCTTGTGTGTCTCCAGAATGGTTGAAAAGGTTGGTTCTTAGGGGCTGCAATTGTGGGTATATCTCATTTCGTGCTAAATTGTTACAAAGATGTGGCCCCTACGGAGCTTATTGCATGCGCGTCTTCAGAATGGTTGAAAAGATTGGTTCTTACAGGGATTCTTTCTTGTGGGTCTCCGCGATTTCGTGCTAAATTGTTACAAAGATTTGGCTCTTACGGAGCTGCTTGCTTTAACATAATTATGATCTGTGCAAATATAAAATTGCTGAAGGGCTTTGCTCCAGCATAACCTTTTGTTCGCTTTCTCATACTCATGCAATTTCTTTCCAGCTCCGTAGGAGCAAAATCTTCGTAGAAAGAAAACATAAAATACAATTAAAAAGCTCCGTAGGAGCGAAACCTTATTCGATCCATTCAAATAAATATTTATGGTCATATTCCACGTTAAATTTTTCCAAAAAATTCAGGTATTCTTCTTTAAACGTTTTCCTTCGGTGATGTGTGGGTTGATTCAAAATATATTTTACCACCACATCTAATTGGCTTTTTGCATAACTAAATGCCCCGTAGCCTTCTTGCCAATTAAATTTTGAAGGGGTATGTTTATTTTCATTTATCCATTTCGCTGTATTTGATTTAATGTCTCTCACCAAATCTGAAATAGATTGGGCAGGGTGCAGCCCCACCAATATGTGGCAATGATCTGGCATACAATAAATGGCCAGCATTTTATGTTTGTTATTTTGAATAATGCCTGTCATATATTTTTCAAGCGGCACACGGATTTCTTCCGTTACTTTTGATTCGCGGTGTTTTACCGCAAACACAACTTGCACCAACAATTGGGTATAGGTATTTGCCATTTTTGTAATGTTTATATTTCACCCCTACGGGGCTTGTACGTGGTTTTGCGTATAATTGCTACAAAGGTTTTGCTCCCTTGGAGCTTTCACTTTAAGCCTTTCTGTCTCAATGTTTGTAGGCTTCAACCTTCCACGCCTCTCTTATCAATAATTTTTACGGAATAATACCAAATTGTGTTTTAAATGTCGCATTAATACTCCTTAAAAAACCTCTAGGGGAACATATTAAGATACATTTTAATGCGATTCTTTTACCATAATTGGCGTGAGCACTTCATTCGGGTTGCTTTTTGCTCCTCTGGAGCTTTCACTTTAAGCCTTTCTGTCTCAATGTTTGTAGGCTTCAACCTTCCACGCCTCTCTTATCAATAATTTTTACGGAATAATACCAAATTCTGTTTTAAATGTCGCATTAATACTCCTTAAAAAACCTCTAGGGGAACATATTAAGATACATTTTAATGCGATTCTTTTACCATAATTGGCGTGAGCACTTCATTCGGGTTGCTTTTTGCTCCTCTGGAGCTTTCACTTTAAGCCTTTCTGTCTCAATGTTTGTAGGCTTCAACCTTCCACGCCTCTCTTATCAATAATTTTTACGGAATAATACCAAATTCTGTTTTAAATGTCGCATTAATACTCCTTAAAAAACCTCTAGGGGAACATATTAAGATACATTTTAATGCGATTCTTTTACCATAATTACTATGAGCTCTTCATTCGGGTTGCTTTTTGCTCCTCTGGAGCTTTCACTTTAAGCCTTTCTGTCTCAATGTTTGTAGGCTTCAACCTTCCACGCCTCTCTTATCAATAATTTTTATGGAATAATATCAAATTCTGTTTTAAGTATCGCATAAATGCGCCTTAAAACATCTTTCGCCATAATACAATATTCATTTTTTGTACGATATACTTTACCATAATTCGCATAAGCACTTCATTCGGGTTGCTTTTTGCTCCTTTGGAGCTTTCACTTTAAGCCTTTATTTCGCGATGTTGTTCCGCTTACACCTTCCACGCCTCTCTTATCAATAATTTTTACGGAATAATACCAAATTGTGTTTTAAGTATCGCATAAATGCGCCTTAAAACATCTTTCGCCATAATACAATATTCATTTTTTATACGATATACTTTACCATAATTCGCATAAGCACTTCATTCGGGTTGCTTTTTGCTCCTTCGGAGCAAAATATTTGTAAAAAAAAACAGATGATACAATTGAAAAGCTCCATAGGAGCGAAACATTCTATCTACCAAATTAACTATTTTATTTACACAGAACACCGTAAAAAAAAAGGCTTTGCCCCTTTCAGTGCAAAGCCTTTTTTATATTTCTATAAATCTATGTTTAGTCCAACGTCCTTTTTACTTCTACCTCCTTAAAGCCTTCCAAGATGTCGCCAACTTTAATGTCGTTGAAGTTTTTAATGTTCAATCCACATTCATAGCCTTTCTTCACTTCCTTCACATCATCTTTAAAGCGTTTTAATGATTCAAGCTCTCCAGTGTACACCACTACACCATCACGTATAATACGCACTTTGGTGTTTCGGGTAATGGTACCATCCAGCACAAAACATCCAGCAATGGTGCCCACTTTAGAAATCTTGAAGGTCTCTCTAATCTCTACGTTACACGTAATTTCTTCTTTCACTTCTGCGCTAAGCATACCTTCCATGGCATCCTTAATTTCATTAATCGCATCGTAAATAATAGAGTATAAACGTACATCTACTTGTTCTTTTTCTGCCAATTTACGGGCACTTGCAGATGGTCGTACTTGGAAACCAACAATAATCGCATCAGAGGCAGCGGCTAGTAAAATATCGCTTTCGCTGATTTGACCAACGGCTTTGTGAATAATTTTCACCTGAATCTCGTCTGTACTCAATTTCTGTAACGAATCGGCAAGCGCTTCAATGGAACCATCCACATCACCTTTTACAATAATGTTAAGCTCTTTAAAGTCTCCAACGGCCAAACGTCTGCCAATTTCTTCCAGCGTAAGTGCTTTTTGCGAACGGGCACTTTGCTCACGCTGTAGCTGCGTACGTTTACTGGCAATGCCTTTTGCTTCGCGCTCATCATCCATTACCACAAAGGTATCTCCCGCTTGTGGAGCACCATCTAAACCTAAAATACTTACCGGAATAGCTGGCCCCGCTTTTTCCACACGGTGTCCACGCTCGTCCATCATGGCACGCACTTTACCGCTGTAATGACCAGCAAGTACATAATCGCCCACTTTTAAAGTACCATTTTGTACTAAAATTGTACTTACATAACCTCGGCCTTTATCAAGCGAAGCCTCTACCATGGTACCATTGGCGTTTCTATTTGGGTTTGCTTTAAGGTCTAATAACTCAGACTCCAGCAATACTTTTTCCAATAATTCATTTACACCCAAACCTGTTTTGGCAGAGATATCATGCGACTGGATTTTTCCACCCCAATCTTCTACCAACAGGTTCATTTGTGCCAATGCTTCTTTTATCTTTTCAGGGTTTGCCGTGTCTCTATCTACCTTGTTTATAGCGAATACAATGGGCACACCTGCCGCTTGTGCGTGGCTAATAGCCTCTTTTGTTTGCGGCATCACATCATCATCTGCTGCAATCACAATAATGGCAATATCAGTAACCTTAGCACCACGTGCACGCATGGCAGTAAACGCTTCGTGACCAGGTGTATCTAAGAAAGTCATTTGTTGACCAGATTCAATTTGAACAGAATATGCTCCAATATGCTGGGTAATACCTCCAGACTCACCGGCAATAACGTTTGCTTTACGGATGTAATCTAACAGCGATGTTTTACCATGATCTACGTGACCCATTACCGTAACAATTGGTGCACGCGGTAATAAGTCTTCATCATTATCCACTGATACTTCTACGGCATCAGTAACATCAGCACTTACAAATTCTACTTCATAACCAAATTCTTCGGCTACAATTTGTAGTGTTTCACCATCCAAACGCTGGTTCATGGTTACCATCATACCCAAGCTCATACAAGCAGATATAATTTCATTTACCGATACGTTCATCATATTAGCAAGCTCACTTACCGTTACAAACTCTGTAACTTTAATGATTTTGCTTTCTTCTTCCATACGCATTTCGTCAAGCTCAGCTTGCTCTCTGCGTTCTTGTCTTTTTTCTCTTCTAAGTTTAGAACCTTTCGATTTTTTACTTCCGCCCGTTAACTTTTCAAGAGTCTCCTTAATTTGTTTTTGGATTTCCTCCTCGGTCAACTCACGTTTTGGTTCCGGCTTACGGCCACGGCCTCCGCCACCACCTCTATTTGGTCCACCGCCACCTCTATTTGGTGGGCCACCGGCTCCTGGTGCTCCACCTCCTGGCGGATTTATACGTTTACGCTTACGTTTAGCATCTGTTTTACCACCGGTGCTACTGGCAACTTTCTTTTTCTTTGGTTTCTCAAATTTGGAAAGATCAATCTTAGCACCCGTAAACTTAGGGCCGCTAAGCTTTGTGTACTGCGTTTTTATATTATTTTCATCTACTTTTTCAGCAGGTGCTTCCGTAGCTTTTTCTTCCGTGGCCGGAGCTTCTGTTGAAGCTTCTACCGTAGGCGTTTCTTCTTTTTTAGCTTCAGGCTTAGGTGCCTCTTTCTTAGGTTCTTCTTTTTTGGCGGGTTTTTTATTAAGATCAATATTGCCTACCATCTTAGGCCCGCTAAGCTTAGTGCGGCCACTCATCATTTCCTCTTCCTTCTTGACTTCCGGCTTTGGTTTTTCCTCAGCAGGAGCGGCAGCAGGCTTTTCTTCTTCTTTTTTGGCCGGAGCCTCTTCTTTTTTAGCTACCGGAGCCTCTTCCTTCTTTTCCACAAGAGCTGCTTTTGGCGCTTCTTCCTGTTTTACAGGCGCTTCAATCTTTTCTTCTTTGGGAGGCTCTACCGCTTTTGGTTCCTCTGCTTTTGGTGCTTCCTCTTTTTTGGCCGGCTTTTTATCTAAATCGATATTACCAACCATTTTAGGACCACTTAAAGTGGCTTTGCCGCGAATAACCTCTTCTTCCTTTTTCTCCTTTTTGCTTTCCTGCTCTTTGTCAGAAACTTCGCGTAAGCGCTCTTTTTCCTCACGCTTTTTCTGGCTTACCTCTTCCGATTTGGCTTTTTTGTCCATATCGGTTTGGAACTCGTCCACCAGAATGTCGTAAACATCCCCGTCAATTTTAGTAGTGGGACGAGCATCCACCTCAATGCCTTTCTCCTGTAGATAATCTACAGCTCGTTGCATAGAGATGTTAAGCTCTTTTAGTACTTTATTTAATCTTTGGGGTGCGCTCATATATCTTTATTACTCTGTACGGTATTTCTATTCTATGCTGTTTTTAACTCGGTTAAAGAATTACTCTTCAAGCTCGCTTTTCAGGATAGACCGTACCTCTTCTACTGTTTCTTCTTCTAAATCGGTACGAGATACTAACTCTTCGGTACTCAACTCAAGTACGCTACGTGCTGTATCACAACCAATTGCTTTTAATTCATCTATAATCCAGCTTTCTATTTCATCAGAAAACTCTGTTAATTCCACATCTTCGTTCTCATCAATATCGCGGTACACGTCAATTTCATAACCGGTTAATTGTCCGGCTAATTTAATATTTAGTCCACGCTTACCAATAGCCAAAGAAACTTGATCTGGCTTCAAGAAAACTTCCGCTCTACGGTTGTCTTCATCAATATTTATGGTAGTAATTTTTGCGGGGCTCAACGCACGTTGAATGTATAATTGTGTGTTGGTAGTGTAATTAATCACATCAATATTTTCGTTACCCAACTCACGCACAATGCTATGAATACGGCTACCTTTCATACCTACACAAGCACCCACTGGGTCAATTCTATCATCAAAACTTTCTACGGCTACTTTAGCTTTTTCACCCGGCTCACGCACGCAGTTTTTAACTACAATTAGGCCATCAAACACTTCCGGAATTTCTTGTTCAAACAATTTTTCCAAAAAGCGCGGATCTGTTCTACTCAATATTACCAATGGCTTAGTTCCACGTAAATCTACCTCGCGCACTACGGCTCTAATCGTATCTCCCTTGCGGTAAAAATCAGAACGTATTTGCTGTTCTTTAGGCAGCACTAATTCGTTTTGCTCATCATCATAAATGATTACAGCACGCGGGCGTATGTGGTGAATTTCTCCGGTAAGGATTTCGCCTTCCATGTCTTTGTAACGCTTATATAAGATGCCGCTATCGTGCTCTTGTATTTTTTGCACCAAATTTTGACGAAAAGCCAATACAAATCTTCTTCCTAAATCAATAAGCTTTACTTCCTCAGAAACTTCTTCGCCTATTTCAAAATCGGGCTCAATTTTTAAAGCTTGCGAAAGGGCGATTTCAGTATTGTCATCTTCCACCTCATCATCAGCCACAATAATTCTATTGCGCCAAATTTCTAGGTCACCCTTATCGGGATTTACAATAATATCAAAGTTATCATCGCTACCATATTTTTTGGTTAGCTGATTCCTAAAAGAATCTTCGATGATAGCCATTAAGGTTACTCTGTCAATGTTTTTCTCGTCTTTAAACTCAGAAAAACTATCTATAATTAAGCTATTTTCCATGTACTAAAAGTCCAATTAAAATTTTACCAACACTTTTACGGTGTCAATTTCTTCTAAAGTAAAGGTTCTGTTTTTTGTTACGGTTACTTTTCCTTTGCCCACTGGCTTAGGTTCACGCACCGTATATTCTAAATAAAGTGTGTCGTCCTTAAAATCTGATAAGGTTGCTTTTACCTTTTCATTTTCTTTGGTTTTCACTTCTACATCTCTACCAATATTTTTTACGTATTGCCCTGCTACACGCAGCGGCTGGCCAACACCCGGAGAGGAAACCTCCAGTTCATAATCATACTCACGCTCATCTAAACCATTTCTTAAATGGCGCGAAATACTGGTTATTCTTTCTAATGTAAGCCCCTCCATGTGGTCAATAAGTAAATTAATCTCATCGCCCTGCCTTACATCAAGTTCTATTAAAAAAGCATCCTCAAGCGCTAAACTTTCGGTTACTAATGTGTTTAAATAATCTGGTTCTATCATATACCGGCAATAAAAGAGGGGACAATAGTCCCCTCTTTTGAAAGTGCAAATATATAAATTTATAGCACGCTATCAAGTCCCTTATTTAGCTTAGCTCATTGTATATCAATTCCATTCCTTTTGATGCGTTTTCTTGGATGTGCCGCACCTGCTTTATTTGATGATTTACCGCTGCCGGATCAATTAAAATAATGGGTACATTAGGTTTGGTTTGATACGCCAAACCCGCTGCCGGATATACATTTAAACTTGTACCAATTATAATGAGCATATCTGCCTGAGGCATTAGCTTTTCAGCTTCTTCCATTTTTGGCACCGCTTCACCAAACCAAACTACGTGTGGCCGCAGCTGGCTACCTTTTTCGCATTTGTCGCCAATTTTAACTTCCCACTCCGGGCAGTCATATAATAAGGTTTCATCAACTGAGCTGCGTATTTTATTTAGCTCTCCATGTAAATGAAGCACTTGTGTACTGCCCGCGCGTTCATGAAAATCATCTATATTTTGGGTAATTACGTGTACCGAATGCTTTTCCTCCAACTTTGCAATAAGTACGTGCGCTTTATTGGGTTGGCTCTCGTACAATTGTTTTCTACGCATATTATAAAAGCGCGTTACCATTTCCTTATTTTTTGCCCAAGCCTCTGGGGTGGCAACATCATATACATTGTATTCTTCCCAAAGGCCATCATTATCTCTAAAGGTTTTTAAACCACTTTCGGCACTTACACCTGCTCCGCTTAGCACTACTATTTCCATGTATCTATGTTTTATTCCCCCTATGGGACGAATTCTAATTAGCTGATTTTAACCACATACAAACAAAATTATTTACAAGTAGCTGTTTTATAATTCTTTAGCCGCATATTTGCCTGTTAATAACTAGTTGAACATTGCTTTGGCTAATTTATTGCTTTATGTACAGACACTGAAAAAACTATGAGTACTACCCACAAAATTTTAATTGTTGATGACGAGCCGTTGATAAGAGATGCTTTAGCATTTAAATTAACAAAAGACGGATATGAAGTAGAAACCGCAGAAGATGGCGAAAAGGCTATTGAAATGGCAGAAGCTAACGTTTATGATATTATAATTTCTGATGTGATGATGCCTTTTGTTAGTGGTTTTGAACTTTTAAAAACACTTAAAGAACGCAATATTACTGCTCCTGTACTTTTGCTTACTTCTTTAAATTCTGAAAGTGCAGTGTTGAAAGCTTTCGATTTAGGTGCTGATGATTTTATGACCAAACCTTTTAGCCCCAATGAACTTTCGGTACGTATTAAAAAACTACTAAGAAAAAAATAACCGGTACTTCATCCAACAAATGAATTTTATCTCCAACGCATATTACTACTATTTAGGTCAAGATCCTCGCTACCAAGCGGTGATTGCTATGGTAGTAGGCTTGTTGATATTAAGTATTGTAATGGTAATTGTTGTGTTGAAAGAACGCGCTAAGAAAGCGTTGTACGAATCTCGCGAAAAGCGCCTGAAACGTAGAATTGAGCCAATTGTGCAAGAAATTGTTTTTGGTAGTTTGGTAAACGGCAGACTTAACAACGCTATTAAAAAGCTAAACCGAAATATTTCATCCGGTAATAAAAATGTAAACCACGAGGTATTAAATGACTTGATTATTTACTACCATAAAAATATTGGTGGTGAAAGTGCTCAAAAGCTTGAATCTATTTACCGCCAAGTAAATTTAAAAGATCAACGTATTGATTTGATTAAAAAAGGTGATTGGGCCATACGCTCTAAAGCCATTACAGATTTGGGAACCATGCACATGCGGGAGTCTCTTTTTGAAGTTTTACAGTACACAGATGATTCTAACGAATATGTAAGAAATGAGGCGCAATATGCTGCTGTAAAGCTGGGCGGTATTAGGGCTATGGCCTTTTTAGACACTATTAAAGAACCGCTGAGCGAGTGGCAACAAATCCGTTTATTAGATGAGTGCTTAAAGTTTGAGTATCATTTAATAAAAAAGGTGGATGATTGGATGCGTTCTTCTAATGATACGGTGGTTTTATTTGCCCTTAAAGTGATGGTAAACGTAAATCAATACCAAAGCTCTGAAACTTTAACAAAACTATTTATACACAAAAATCAGCGTATTCAAATTAAGGCTTTAAATACAAGTATTGATTTGGGTATTAAAGGACATTTGGCTGAAATGCTTGGGCGCTACCAAAAAGCTGAAACGGAGGTTAGGGTTGTAATTATACGTGCTATTGGTGAGCTTGGAGACATGAGCTACACTCCATTTTTAACAGAAATTGTGGAGCAAAGTAAAGTGTATGAAGAAGTACTAGCTTCATCAGAAGCATTAAAGCGTTTTGGTCGTTCAGATATTCTTCAAACCTTACGCGGATCACTAAAAAGTAATAATCTTAAGATAGTAGAACACGCGCTAGATGAACGAATTTGATACTCAATACAGTATAGTTGACATCATCATCTATGTGTTTTATGTACTAGTATATTTATATACTGTTATTGTAATGGGTTCTTATTTTATTTTAGGATTAATTTCCAGTTTTACTGCAAATAATTATCTTAAAAAAAATGCCTTTACAGATTACCTCAAAATTTTACAAAGCCCTGAAGCACCTTCTGTAAGCGTGTTGGCACCGGCTTTTAATGAAGAACACAGTATTATTGAAAACGTGCGTTCACTCCTTTCTATTCAATACCCAAATTACGAGGTAATTATTATTAATGATGGTAGCCGAGATAGAACCTTGGTGAAAATGATTGAAGAATACGACCTTGAGCAGGTAAACTTTGCCGTAAATCCAAAATTGGAAACCGAAAAAGTAAAGGCCGTTTATAAATCTAAAAATCCGGCTAATCAAAACCTAATTGTTGTAGATAAAGAAAATGGTGGAAAATCTGACGCGCTAAACGTGGGTTTAAATGTTTCTACCAAAGATTACTCCATGAATATTGATGTGGATTGTATTTTGGAACAAGATTGCTTACTAAAATTAATGAAACCCTTTTTAGAGGTTACAGATGTAGAAGTAATTGCTACCGGTGGCGTTGTGCGTATTGCAAACGACTGTAAAGTAGAGCGCGGTAGAATGATAGAAGTAAACGTGCCAAAAAAATTAATTGCACGCTTTCAAACTTTAGAATATTTACGCGCCTTTCTTTTGGGCCGCGTTGCTTGGGGCTCCTTAGATGGCTTATTGCTTATTAGTGGTGCTATTGGTGTTTTTCAGAAAAAAATGGTGATTGACTGCGGTGGATATGACAAAACTACCATTGGTGAAGATATGGAGCTGGTAGTGCGCATGAGACGCTACGCACGTAAGAAAAATATTGAATACAAAGTAGCCTTTGTTCCTGATCCACTTTGCTGGACAGAAGTACCTGAAAGCTGGAACACGCTTAAAAATCAACGTAACCGCTGGACTAGAGGCACCATTGAAACCTTGCTTAAGCATAAAGGAATGTTTTTAAATCCTTATTATGGTAAAATAGGCCTAATATCCTTTCCATATTGGGTGTTTTTTGAATGGATGGCACCTATTATTGAAGCCGTGGGTTTATTGCTATTAGCAGTTTTTGGTTTAATAGGAATTATTAGCGCGCCCTTTTTATACCTTATGATTTTCCTTATTTACGGTTTTACGGTATCCTTTACCATTGGCACCATTTACATTGAAGAAATGACCTACTTCCGCTATAAAAAGCGTAGGCAACTCTTTTCTTTAATGATTGCCGGAATTTTAGAACCCATTCTGTATCACCCTTATGTTGTGTTTTGTGCCGTAGGTGGTAACTGGGATTATTTCTTTGAAGGAAAGAAAGCTTGGGGTGGTATGAAGCGTATAGGATTTAATCGTCCGGGTAAAAAACCAACGCGCCAGCAGTTGGATGAAAGACGTGGAATGCGTGGAGTGTAGCGTAATTAGTAATTTACTTTTAAAATATCTTCTGTAAATTTTCAGTCTATTTATTCTAAAGGCATACTACCTAATTGTGTTTTAAACATCACATAAATGCGCCTTAAAACGTCTTTCAGTCTAATACTTTTGCGTATGTTTTAATGCAACATTTACCACCGTAGTTGATGTTACTTTCCAAATATTTGATGCATTAAAATTGCAAACTGTGTAATAAAGATTGCTAGTGAAAGTGCATAAAAGTAATTCTCTGGTTCGCTATTCATACCTGTAAGCAAGGCAAAAATTCCAAAAAGAATGGTTAAGATGATATGAGGAAATATCTTAAAAAAGCTTTTGTCTTTGCCTTTCAATTCAAAAAGTGAAAAAAGCAAAACGGTATATGCATTAGGCTAATGGCAAGTATTGATTGTAATGGCTGAAAGAAGTTTTTAGTTAAGGTGGTAAAGTTCACTAGGAGTAAGGTGGAAATTACCAAGCTTAAAAGTGTTTTTAACAAGATTTTTTTCATACAAAAGGCAATCATATTAAATACTTTAGCAAACACAAATAATTGTTTATTAGTAGTTTACACAGGTTGCAATAAAGGGTATTCATCAAACTAAAAATCCGCATTGCTTTCAATATACTTTTGATAACTTATGATTAACAGCCATTGAGGCGTTAAAAAATAACTTCAGGTGCACAACCGAAATCCAAATGCGCCAAGTTTAGGTACGATTGGTACACGCTCTAAAACTTAGAAATCCACGCCTTTGGAAAGCGATTTCGTACTTCACTTAATGATTTTTGAGCCTCTAATAAAGTATTGTTCTGAGAAATTACCACTCTATTTGAACCAACCGAAGAAACGTAAAATACCTCAGCTGAAATGTTCTTTTGGCTTATAAAATCATCAGCATCTTGCTTAGCCTCAAAACTGGCAACAATCACTTTAAAATTTACATCTTCGCTTACCACTGCAGATTTTGTGTACTGCGGTGCTTCTTTTTTCAACTGTTTTTCTTCCTTCTCTTCTACCGGTTCCTTCGGTTCCACGTAAGTGGGTTCAGGCGTTGTTTCTGCAACTTCCTTTTTGCGTGTAGTATAATTACTTAATGGTTGCCTGCCTCCCACTTTAAAACGTGTTACAGCATTATTTCCATCGGTGGTAACTGCGGTAGAATTATTCTCTACTTTATTAGTTTGCTTGTTACTTTCCTCCTCTTTATTACGCTGCTGCTCTTGCTTGTAAGCTCTAATGCTATCTCCACGTTGTGCTCTTTTTTTACGTTCTGCCCTAGCAGCCGAATTTTCCTCAACCTCTTTTTGGTCAATAGTGTCATTATCGTTAGCCTCATCATTAGAAATACCTGTGGCCTGTTCCACATTCTTCAAAAATCCATCAAAAGAATTGTCCTGCTTGTTCGCATTTACATCTTCATCTTCATACTCACTATCGGCATTAAAAGCTACACTTTCTCTTCCTTCTGCTCCATAAATAGTATTAGGACTGTACATGTTATCTATATCCCTACCTAAATCAGGGCGTCTTAATCTATACCTTCTATAAAAAGGCACATAATCAGGATTAGAAACAACCGGACGTATTTCATTTACGCGGTTAGAGTCTGGCATTACATTCTTTTTGTAATCATTTACAATAGTGGTTATCATTGGGCGATAGTATTCCCAAAAAAACTTTTGCCTATCTAAAGGATCACGATTGTTGTAAAAAATTTTCCGTAAATATTCTATTCCCTTAAAATAGGAAAGTCCAAAAGGAATAGGGTTATCGGAGAAATCGCCACAGAAATAATATTTTAAACCTTCATCAACATCCCCAATAATAGCCGGAAATTTAAAAGGTAAGTTGTGATACTTAAGCGCGGAATCTCCACGGCCTGTTACATTTAAGGAGTAGTTGGCAAAAATGTTATTTGTGTCTTCGGCAAAAGTAATGTCAAACCAAAAAGGATATCTAATATAATCAGGAACACCATACTTTTTTTGATACTCAGGTTTGGTATAAATAATGGGGACTTCATGTAAAATATCCAAATCATTTTGAAGCACTATAATCTTTTCATTTTCATTGATTAACACAATACCGGGAATATCTTCATAATCAAAAGCCCTCTTGTAATATCTTTTATGCAAGCGCTTCATCCATTTAGGGATATCGGGGTTTTCAATGGTATCTAAAGAATGATAATACCTACCCGTCCAGCCAGAGAAATCTATGCCTAGCAAATTAGAAACCCTATCGCGCACCGAAAGAGTGGTGGGTGATGCAATAATATTAAACTCAGTAAGCACCAATTTTCGCTTTTCATACATCATGCGCATGTACACATAATCTTGCTTTGTTAATCCACCATAAATTTTCTTAGAGCGCTCATTAATATCTCTACCGGCATACCACTCATTTTGATAAATACCGTAAGCATCGGTGTAATAGGCAAAGTTGTAATAGCCGGCCATGCTATCTAAACCTAAATTGCTAAAGGGCGATAAATCTTTGATTTGATACTCTGGTCGGCTAACCGGGAAAAAACCAAAATAATCACTAGAAATATCGTATTGAGAACCATTGGGTTTGGTATAACGCTCATGCGTAAGCACCCAATTTAAACTTCGGTGCTCATCTCCTGAACTCGTTAACACAGTTTTATCTAAAATTAAACCTTTAATTTCCTGCTTTGGCCAAAAAAACCAAACTAAAAAGCTCCAAAACGGAATTAATATTATAATAAAAAAAAGAAGTTTGCGCCCTATGTGTTTCAAAACGGAACTATATGATTGGTAAATTATGTAAGCGCATTGCTAAAACATGGCTTCTATCTTTCAAAACTAATACTAAATAAAGTAGTTCGTTAATCTTTTCGACTTTCGGTAAAATTAAAAGCTAAGCAGCTTTAGTGATTAACTACCTTTTAACTATTGCGGGGTGCAAATTTTATTACTTTAGCCGCCAATTCAGCTATGGCAAATTCTTTTGAAAAATACAACCGCAAACGCTTGCGTACCGCTTACCTATCTGTGGTAATTAGTATTTCGTTGGTGCTTTTTGTATTGGGTGCATTTGGTTTTTTGGTGGTAAACGCCAACAATATTGCGCGCCAAGTAAAAGAAAATTTTACGTTTAGTGTAATGCTTAAAAACGAAGCTTCTGCTATTGAGGTAAAGCAATTTCAAAAAGAGCTAGAATTAAGCCCTTATGTTAAAAACACTGAATACGTAAGTAAAGAGGAAGCAGCGGAAACGTTAAAGGAATCACTTGACGAAGAATTTGTGGAATTTTTGGGCTACAATCCGCTTATGAATTCTATTGACATTCACCTTAAAGGGGAATATGTAACGAGTGAGCAACTCACTTTTATGGAGAATGAATTTGCTAAAAAATCTTTTATAAGCGAAGTGGTGTATGATAAACCCTTAATTCAGCTGATGAATGACAATATTGAACGTATTGGTATTGTGCTTATTAGCGGAAGTTTATTGCTTATGTTAATTGCAGTAGGTTTAATAAATAGCTCAATACGCTTGGGTATTTATTCTAAGCGCTTTACCATAAAAACGATGCAGTTGGTAGGTGCTACTAAGGGTTTTATAAGAAAACCATTTATTGTTAGAAGCCTACAACATGGTTTTATAGGGGCGCTAATTGCTTCTGGTCTGCTATACGTTACTTTGTTTTATTTAGATAAAAATGTGCCTGATTTGCAGGCCTTGAGCAATTTATACCTTTTATTTGCCGTTTTTGGTGGATTATTACTAATAGGAATTTTCATCTCTATTAGCTGCACTTTTTTCGCCATGAAAAAGTACTTACGACTTAAAACGGATCAACTTTATTTTTAAAATATAGCTATGGAAAAGCAAACCTTTGTTTTTGGAAAAAGAAATTATATTATTATGTTGGTGGGCATGGGTATAATTGCCCTTGGTTTTATCCTTATGATTGGTGGCGGTAGTGAAGACCCAAATGTTTTTAACCCTGAAATTTTTAATGCTCAGCGTATTACCGTTGCTCCATTTTTAGTGGTAGCAGGTTTATTATTAGAGGTGTACGCTATTATGAGCAAAAAATAACATGGGGAAATTAGAGGCCTTAATTTTAGGAATTATTCAGGGATTAACTGAATTTTTACCGGTAAGTAGCAGCGGGCATTTGGAGTTGGCCAAGGCCTTGTTTGGTGACAGTAGTTTACCGGAAGAGTCGATGCTTTTTACCGTGGTGCTGCACTTTGGAACTGCCCTAGCAACCATAGTTATCTATAGAAAAGAAATCGCTCAGATTTTTAGAGGACTATTTCAATTTAAAAATAACGAAGAGTTTCAATTTAGTATAAAAATTATACTTTCTATGATTCCTGCTGCCTTAGTAGGTGTGCTCTTAGAAGAGGAGATTGAAAGCTTGTTTGGCAATAATGTTTTGTTAGTGGGTCTTATGCTTTTATTAACGGGAGGTTTGTTAATGTTTGCGCATAATTCTTCTTCCGGTGATAAGCCGGTAACAAAAAAAAGCGCCATAATTGTGGGAATTGCACAAGCCATAGCCATACTACCCGGAATTAGCCGCTCAGGTGCCACTATTTCTACTTCCATAATTTTAGGTGTAGATAGAGAAAAAGCAGCACGTTTTTCCTTTTTAATGGTAGTGCCTTTAATTTTTGGTAAGATGGCCAAAGACATTTTAGATGGTGCTTTATCTACCGAAGTAACCGCACCCGTAAGTTTACTTATTGGTTTTGTAGCCGCCTTTTTTACCGGTTTATGGGCTTGCGCCTGGATGATAGAAATAGTAAAACGCAGCAACCTAAACTACTTTGCCTTGTATTGCTTCGCCATCGGCCTATTTGCAATTGCCAGTACCTTTTTAATTGTTGACTGATTTTAACGCATCGTACTTTTTAGATGGGCAGATTTTGCTTATCGATAAGCCATTAACTTGGACAAGCTTTGATGTAGTAAACAAATTACGCCACACCATAAAGCAAAGTTTTGGCCTTAAAAAAATAAAAGTTGGTCATGCAGGTACGTTAGATCCTTTAGCTACCGGTTTGTTAATTGTTTGCACAGGCAAGCAAACCAAGCAGATTAATGAATATATGGGTCAGCCCAAAGAATACACGGGCTCCATCACCTTTGGCAGCACTACACCTAGCTATGATTTAGAAACCGAGGCGGACGCATATTTTGACACTAAGCACCTCACAACCGACCTATTACACGAAACTACCAAGCAATTTACGGGTAGTATAGAGCAAATTCCACCCATATTTTCGGCTATAAAAAAAGACGGTAAAAAAGCTTATGAGTTAGCGCGTGCCGGAGAAGCGATTGAGTTAAAAGCCCGCACCGTGGAAGTTTCCAATTTTGAGATTACCAATTTTGAAAATAATGTTGCACACTTTAAAGTAAACTGTAGCAAGGGTACATACATACGCAGCTTGGCGCATGATTTTGGTAAAGCATTACATACTGGTGCGCATTTAAGCAGCTTACGCAGAACGGCTATTGGCACTTTTAAAGTAGAAGATGCCATTGAACCTTTAGCCTTTGTAGAAGAATTGGCGCAGTACGTAAAAACACGATAAAACGGCTGCCATCTTTTGGGGTTATTTGATTTTTAGTATTTTGCTGTTTTAATAATCAGTAACCTAACCATGCCTACTAAAACGTATCTCACCGATTTAACTTATGAAGTGCTTGGCTGTGCCATTGATGTACACAAGCATTTAGGCCCTGGGCTTTTAGAAAGTGTTTATGAAAGATGCCTAGCTCATGAGCTTCATCTTGAAGAAATTAAGTTTAAACAACAGTTTACCGTGGGCATTGAATACAAAGATTTGCTGTTAGACGCACCCTTAAGATGTGACTTTCTTGTGGAGAACTGTTTAGTTGTAGAACTGAAATCGGTAAAAACTTTACTTCCGGTGCATGAAGCACAATTGCTTACCTATATGAAACTTCTACAAGCACCAAAGGGTATTTTAATCAACTTCAACGTAGTTAATGTAATGCAGGATGGTCAAAAAACAATGGTAAATACTTTTTTTAGAGATTTACCGGAATACTAAAGCTACGGAGTAAGGTTACTTTTTCGCTTGCCCTCTCAATACACTTATGTGGTAAAACAATAAGCATTTAGACACATAGAAACATAGAGCACATAGAAGCTACACAGGGTGATTTCGCTTGCCCTCTCTATGTGCCTATGTGGTGAAAAAAGCAAACATTTAAACACATAAAAACACAGAACACATAGAAACTACACAGTCTGATTTCTTGCCCTCTCAATACGCTTATGTGGTAAAAGTTAAGCATGTAAACACATAGAAACATAGAACACATAGAAGCTACACAGGGTGATTTCTCTTGCCCTCTCTATGTGCCTATGTGGTGAAAAAAATAGCATTTAAACACATAAAAACATAGAACACATAGAAGCTACACAGGGTGATTTCTCTTGCCCTCATTATGTGCCTATGTGGTAAAAAAAACAAACATCTAAACACATAAAAACACAGAATACATAGAAACTACACAGTCTGATTTCGCTTGCCCTCTCTATGTGCCTATGTGGTGAAAAAAATAGTATTTAAACACATAGAAACATAGAACACATAGAAGCTACACGTTAAAACTAGTCTACCTAGTCTGCTTTCCTTAAAAAACACTTAATCCAGATACTTACTATCCCACAAGTTTTCGTTGAAATTTTTAATACGGCTAAAACCATACAATGCTGTAAACCCTGAAAAAGCAATAAACAGATAAAAGAAGAAAATTACCCGTAAAGAAAAAGAGTTGTTATCGTAAGGCCCCATCATTACTGAACTTGGAATAAGCATTACTACTATAAGCGCAGAAAAAGCAACAGTTGCCAAAAGTGATTTGAAATTTCTAAGCGGCAACACCAATAAACGTCTAAAACTGTTTAAATCGTTTCCCCACTTGTGTATTAGGTAATAACGCTCTCCACCTAAAGGTAAAAACAATAAAGGGTCTTTATCCTTCTCGGTAAGATGAAACATAGGTGCTGGAGCAACAATCTTAAAATTGTCCAACGTTTCTGACTCATTGCGCTGCAATTGTTTCACTTTGGCAATAGCCTCATGTGGTATTTCACCCTTAAAATACTTAGCACTTAAAAAGCGTAATCTATATTTGGTACAAATGGTTTTGATTTGCTCAGCTGTATATATCCTACTGACATCAAGCTTTGCCAGGTTTAATTTGGCAATAGTATCAGACCCTTTAAAAATGTTGGCAAGCAGCGTTGCATCAAGCGCATCATCTGCAGCAAGCAAGCGTTTAAATTCTGTTAAAATAGCATCAGGAGTTTTACGTTCAGAACGATTTTTCTCTTTAATGGCTACTTCTTCTAGGTTCAATTGGTTCCAATTCATAATCAATCTTCATTTTATCAACTGCTAAAATAATAATTAATGATACACCATTAAAAGTAAAATATGCATCTTTAGCCAATGTATTTAGAAACCCTCCGCACCTTTTGCTTACAGAAGGCTGCCACAACAGAAAGCACTCCTTTTGGCGATGATACGCTAGTATTTAAAGTTGCCGAAAAAATGTATGCGCTAGCAAGTTTTAATCCCGAAAGGAACTCCGTGAACCTTAAATGCGACCCCGAATATGCATTAGAATTACGTGAAAAACACCCTGAAATAACACCGGGCTGGCACATGAATAAAAAGCATTGGAATACCGTTCAATTAGGCGGTGGTTTGCCCGATAGCCTTATTTTTGCACTCGTAAATCACAGTTATGATTTGGTAGTACAATCACTCCCTAAATCAGTTCAAAAATCGCTTACGGACGTATGAAAAATGTAATTAAGTATTTCTTTCAAGGGCTTTTATATACCGTACCTATTTCGGTAACCATCTATGTTATTTGGGAAGTTTTTACGCTTTTAGATGCGCTTATTCCTATCAATATTCCCGGCTTAGGCATACTTATAATTTTTGTGGCTATAACGTCCATGGGTGTATTGGGAAATCACTTGTTGAGTGATCGTTTATTAAATTACTTTGAAGGTGGCCTAAAAAAAATACCCCTGATAAACGTTATCTACACCAGTGTAAAAGATTTACTGAGCGCTTTTGTAGGCGATAAAAAAAGCTTTACCAAACCAGTTTCTATTAAGCTTTATGAAAATTCGCAAGTACGCAGATTAGGTTTTATAACCAACGATAATCATGAAGAATTAGGGGTTTCTTCAGATTTAATTACCGTTTACTGCCCACACTCCTATAATATTTCAGGCAACGTTTACTTAGTGCCTGCCAGTTACGTAGAGCCGTTAGACGTTATTTCTTCTGACTTAATGAAATACACGGTTTCGGGCGGTGTAACTACCGTAGGTAAAAGACAAGAGCCTGTTTTAGAAACGGAATAGTTTATTCCTCACAAGTATTTGTATTTCAGCACATCCTTGCTTTTGCATCGTATATTCGTGCTTTCTCCAATTTTAAAATCTTGCTTGGCCTTATGCGCAACTATATTTTTTTAGGTTTTTTTTCACTAAGTTTCTTTTTAAGTGCGGCTCCGGGAGATACCACCTTCGTAAGCGTACATAACAATACGCAAATGACTTGGTATGAGCGCTATAATGAAAAAGCGCTTTTTCCTGATGGAAACAAAACCTATCACAAAATTTTAATGACCTATACCTTAGGTTGCGCCACAAATGGCTGTAGCGATTGGGACTATACTACTCGATTAACACTACTTCATCCTACCGGAATATTAGATTCTAACGTAAAAAAGATAGACACAATTTCTACTTCTCCTTTGGTGTTAGATACTACTTGGAATGTTTTTGAGAAAAAAGAGCCGTATGAATTAGCCCGTGTAATTACACCTTACGGGAGTGGCCTTGCCAATAATTGGAAGCATGATTTTGTGTATGATGTTACCGATTACTATCCGCTTTTGAAAGATTCCGTAGAAATAGAAATGTTTTACCAAGGCTGGAGTTCCGGCTTTAGTGCCACCGTAACTTTTGCATTTATAGAAGGTGCACGCCCTCGCGAAGTGCATGAAATTACCAAACTATACAACGGCAAGGGAAACTATATAAACAGTACTGATTTTGAGCGCGACCATTTGCCCTTAAGAACGGTAAATTTAAATCCTGCCGCTACCGGCTTAGAGCTACGCGCAAATTTTTCCGGACACGGTTTTGTAAATGCTATAAGCTGTGCAGAATTTTGTAACAAGAACTACAACGTAACCGTAAATGGCCAAAACATAGCCACCCAAGCCATGTGGCGCGATGACTGCGGATTAAACCCAATTTTTCCGCAAGGAGGTACATGGCTGTATGATCGTGCCAATTGGTGCCCGGGCGATAAATCACTTTTTAGAAGTCATGATTTAAGCAGCTTTGCAGGTAATAGTTCCATTGATTTAGATGTAAACATTGAAGCCTATAGCTATAGTGTGCCTAGTGGCGAAGTGCCGGCTAACTATAATTACGCGGTACATTTAATTCAATATGGCACTGCTACGTTTAAAAATGATGTGGAATTAGAGCGGATTATGGCACCTTCTAATGAAGATGAATTTGGCCGGATAAACCCAATTTGTGGCACAGCGGTAGTTAAAATTAGAAATAAAGGGAGTGAAATATTAACCAGTTGCACGTTTAGATATGGCCTTAAAGGACAGGCGTGGAGCAACTTTACTTGGAATGGAAGTTTGATGAGTATGGAAAGTGCAATAGTAGAATTACCTTTTGGCACTCACCAAGATTGGTGGGCCGTGGCAGGACAAAATTTTACGTTTGAAGTTTTTGCCGAAAACCCTAATGGAATAACGGACGAAAACCCAATAAACAATGCCTACAACAGCACTTATACCGCACCTGAAGCGTTTCCTGAAAAATTAAACTTTACGCTACGCACCAATAATGTGGGTAGCGATACGCATTGGTCATTAACCACTTTAGACGGCACTGTGATTGACTCAGATGATAATTTGAGCAACAATACTACTTATGTAAATGCTTTTGATTTGGCCAGCGGTTGTTACATTTTAAGCATTAAAGACAGAAGTAAGAATGGCCTGTCCTTTTTTGCTAATAATGATGGAGCAGGCTCTATTCAATTGAAAAATAACGGAGGTAGCTTTTTCTTTAAAAACCTAACTTCAAACTTTGGCACGGAGCTAAAGCAATATTTCACCGTAGGCTACACCATTGGTTTGCAGGAGGATAATGAAAATAATTCGTTTTTTGAAATCTATCCTAATCCCGCTAAAAACATGTTTAATATACAAGCAGTTGTTGCAGGTAAGCACAGCGTTTCTGTTAAGTTAATTAATATTACGGGTAAAGCCGTTTACACGGAAACCGGTACTATGCAGAATGAGTTTTCTAAAACCATTTCTTTAGAAAAATTTGCATCGGGTATTTACTTTGTAGAAACTACGGTAGGTTCAAAAACGCATCGCGAAAAGCTGATTATACAATAAGTTAAACTTAACCTCTTCTTTCGCCAATGCGGTATAAAAACCCATTTATAAAGGAAAGTACTAAGCTGAAGAGCAAAGCCCACCAAAAATTAGCAACGGAAAAGCCGGCAATCATATAATCTGCCGCCATAATAATTAACGCGTTTATTACAAATAAAAACAAGCCAAACGTAAGTAAAGTAGCGGGTAAGGTTAAAAAAATAAGGAGTGGTTTTAAGGTGGCGTTAAATACGGCCAACACCAATGCTACTAAAATAGCAATGCCAATGCCGTTAACTTCTACTGCCGAACCCAGCAACCATGCCGTAATGAACACCCCGAGTGTGTTTACAATTAACTTTATTAAAATACGTGGCATAGTTTCTCTTTTTCAATAATTTAAATTTGGCCAATAGTTGGTTAAGTTGCCTAAATTCGCGGTAAATATCATTATTTAAATGAAAAAATCAGCATTATTGTTTAGTTGGGCGTTAAGCACGGTTTTGTTTAGCTGCACCAACACTTCCACCAGCGAAACTGCCGAAGCAGAAACCACAGAAGAAATGAAATACGTAGAAGACACCCACACTTTTGCCAAGCCTAATGGGGCCGTAGTTACGCATCTTGACTTAAATTTAGATGTAAACTTTGAAACGGAACAACTTACCGGAGAAGCAACTTGGACCATTGAAGCAGCAGAAGGCACTAAAGAAATAATTTTTGATGTATATGATTTAAACGTTACATCTGTTACTTCTAATGGTAACAGTTTAGAATACACGTTAGGTGAATTTGAGGAAGATCACGGCCAACCTCTAACTATAAAAATAACTCCCGAAACTAAAAATGTAACCATAGCATACGTTACCGGAAAAGATGCTAGAGCATTGCAGTGGTTAGAGCCATCGCAAACAGCGGGTAAAGAACTACCGTTTTTATTCACACAATCACAAGCCATTTTAGCGCGCAGTTGGGTACCTACGCAAGATAGTCCGGGTATTAGGTTTACCTACAATGCTAAAGTAAAAGTACCGGCCAATATGTTGGCATTAATGAGTGCCAGCAATCCTGAAGAGAAAAACGAAACGGGTGAGTACGCTTTTGAAATGAATCAGCCTATTCCCTCCTACTTATTAGCGTTAGCGGTGGGCGATGTAGTGTTTGATAGCATTAGCGCCCGCACTGGTGTATATGCAGAACCAAGTGTTTTAAAAAGTGCCAGCTATGAATTTGCAGATTTAGAAAAAATGGTGGTAGCAGCTGAAGGTCTTTATGGGCCTTATGCTTGGGAGCGTTATGATATTATTGTGTTACCACCTTCTTTTCCTTTTGGAGGAATGGAAAACCCACGCTTAACCTTTGCCACACCAACAATTTTGGCCGGAGATAGAAGTTTAGTAAGCTTAGTAGCGCATGAGTTAGCACATAGCTGGAGTGGAAATTTAGTAACCAACGCTACTTGGGATGACTTTTGGCTAAATGAAGGCTTTACCGTGTATTTTGAGCATCGTATAATGGAAGAAGTGTATGGCAAAGAATATTCTGAAATGCTGGCTAGCCTTACGCGCCAAGAACTTATTGATGCGGTAGAAACTTGGGATAGCGCAACCATTGACGATACAAAATTGAAACTAGATTTAGACGGGCGCAACCCTGATGATGGCGTTACTTCTATTCCTTATAATAAAGGTTATTTCTTTTTACGCAGCGTAGAGGAAATGGTGGGTAGAGAAGAATTTGACAAATTTTTGAAAGGCTATTTTACCGCGCACAAATTTCAAGTAATGGATACCGAGCGCTTTTTAGAATATTTGGGCGACAGCTTAATATCACCGGAGCAATACGTGAAATTAAAAGTAGATGCGTGGGTGTACGGAACTGGCATTCCTGATAATTTACCGGAAGTAAAATCAGATAGATTTGCCGTGGTAGATACTGCGGTGATGAACTTTACGGAAAAAGGAACACTTCCCGCCACAGCGGTAAGCGATGCTTGGACTACCCATGAGTGGTTACATTTTATAAATTCATTACCACGTGAAATGGACGTAAAAGCTTTAGCTAAGCTAGATAGAGCCTACGCGTTCACCTCTACCGGCAATAGCGAAATAGCTGCCGCTTGGTTTCAGCCAACCATTAGAAGCAACTACACGCCTGTGTATGCAAAAGTGGAAAGCTTTTTAACAAGCGTAGGCCGTAGAAAATTTTTAACTCCAACCTATATGGCCATGTTGCAGAGCGATAAAAAGGAAATGGCACTTAAAATTTATGAAAAAGCAAGGCCTAATTACCATGCGGTAAGCCGTGAAACATTGGATGAAAAGCTTGACTATTCAAAAGAAAGTTGAAAGTTGAACCAAACGAATAGTTAAAAATCTAAGTCGTAAAATTTATAAATAGAAAAAAGTCTGTTGGGTAGTAAAATACCAAGCAGACTTTTTTTATGGAATACTACTGCTTTGTGTGCTTGGCAAAATATACGCTGTTGTACGTATTTTCCACCTTGTACATTTTCATGAGATTTGGATACTCACAAATTCCTTTTACATCATGAAAAAAATTACACTTCTTTTGGCTTTAATGCTTTCTATTTTAGCCAGTGCCCAAAATGTTGATTACACCACAACTTATGATAATCCTGAAATACGTCCGGTATGGATTTTAAATGCCGATGTGTTGGACATGGATTTATATCTTGACAATTTAGATGGTCTTGCCTTAAATTTGGGCGTTTGGGGTTCTGTAGAACCGGTTTCACGCATTGGTATTGACTACCGCATTCGCAGAAGCTGGTTAGTTTTAGCTAGAATTGGAGGCGATGCGCCTCCTCAATTTAAATTAGAGTTAGGGGGCTACTTTGTACTTTCTAAAACGGTAAAAACCAAAAAAACCAAAATTGTACTTAAAAGCGAGTCCACTTACAATAAAAACACCGGTAAAGACGGTACACTCACTACTTATATAACCATACCTGCTAAAAGGCAAAACGAATTTATGGTGCGCGGTGGATTTTACCATCAAAGCGGCCCATATTCTAAAGAATCTCCAGCGCTTGGAGACATGCCTGAAATCACAGCCGGTCAAGGTGCTTTTGCCCAAATAAATAGTAATGGTGTGTACACCGGCCTTGCTATTAGAAACATTAAAAACGTATTTATAAAAGACCCTGTTTACGGGAAAAGCTTTAACTCTATTGCGAATGTGTACTTTTTAGACGCACTTTTTTTAAGCAATAGTTTTAATGATTTTGGCTTTAATACTGATATTACCGATGAAGTAAAAACCGCCCGTCCACCCGTATTACCCATTGGATTTAGAATAGGCTACACCGGATACCAAATTGAAAAGAAGAAATATACCGGCAAAAAGTTTGGCATGTCGCAAACGTATGAAATTGGTTACCGTCCCTATCAGGGTTTTTACACAGGTGTAAGCTTGAGCATCACTTTTGTAAAAATGATAAAAAAGGCAAATGAAAACTAAATTCATAGGCTTACTACTTAATTTGAGTGCCCTTTCTTTGGGTGCTCAAATTTCTGATTTTCAATATTTGGGAGAGGATTATTATGCAGATGAGCTTTATTTAAATTTAGAAGTAAGGCACGTTACACTTTCAAACCCAGCAGCTCCACGCGCAGCACAGCATCGCTTAAGCGGATACACGGGCGATTTTGTAATGTATCATTCCAACATTGATATCGGTACCATGCGCTATACTTTTCGGAATAAATTATTGGGCGAACTAGCCTTTGTAATTGGTAAAAATCCAACTGATATTCTCCGGAAAGAAGAAACCGGCTTAAGTCATTTTTTAGTTGGTCAGCATGATTGGGCATGGAATTTTGCTTTAACCAATCGCTTAAGTTTGGCTGCGGGCCTCAACATTACCGATTTAAATACCAGCGCAACATACGTGCCTGTAGATAGCACAACGGGTAATACCATTGACCAAGATCGCTACACGCCAGAGCCAAACGGCTGGTACATTGGCACTGGACCAAATCTCTTTGCAGACTTTTTAATTTCAGATTTTCTGTTGCTTGAAACGCAATTTGATTACACATTTCATGTGGTGCGCATTATAAACTTAAGCTACGGTGCTGAGGAAGAAGGTTACCCGTTGCCACAAGTATTTTACACCTCGGTAAACCTACTTACCACGTGGGGTTTTTATGTAGGTAGCGATTATACATACCTTGTAAACCGTGGTGTCACACCTTTTAATCCGCGTAAGTTTGAAGTACACTTTGGATTTAAGATTATGATATAGCAATTTTAAAATGATAAGAGCCCAACTTGTGCTTTCTTCATTTTAAATCAGTAACGTTACGGCTATTTAAAACTACCACAACAGAGGTAAAAACACCCTAAGCCTTTAATTTTTAATAACCTTTAATTGATTTAGCAAGGTTTGTTCGTGGTAAATTTCAATGAAATAAACCCCTTTTGCGCCCTTCAATTCAATAAACATGGAAGTTGCACTATCAAATGTATAGGCACCTACCGATTGACCTAAAGTATTACTTACCTTAATGTGTAAAGGATATTGAGCAGACTTGCCTCCCTTAAGTTCTATAGGACCTTTTGTTGGACTTGGGTAGGCCATAAATTGCATTAATTCATTTTCAAATAAACCTATGTTATTTATGGTAACGCATCTTGAGGTGTCAATACAACCATTTTTGTTTAGCTCTACGCGGTAGCTTCCATTTACAACTGGTGTAAAGCTTTGATTAGTTTCTCCGGCTAATGCAACACCCAAATTGCAATCAATCCATTGATAATTAGCCGAAAGGTCATTTGACGTTAAAGTAATACCCGCCTGGCTTACAGTAGTATCTAAAATAGCAATATCCACATGTACAGCAAATAAACTATCGCACCCGCCAATGTTTGTTAGGCTATCTATGTAAATACCTGAAGCGTACCAAGTGTGGTTTCCGCTTGGTGAAGTTACACTATCACAACCCGACAGGGCAATGCTGTCAGAGTTTGGCCCACAATTATATTCTATTACATAGTATAATTGATTGCTCGTTTTAATATCATTCCATTGTCCGGCACTTCCCAAAAGCCCGGGGTTATTGGCCGGCCAACCGGCTAAACTAATGGCCGCTCCATCTTGATTGCTAAAATTATCCGGTTCTTGCCGTGTTCCGGATGCATTTTTTCCCCAATTTTCAAATTGACTAGCTACTGCACTACCATTATTGCTACCATTGGCACCTTGGCCATTCCAAAAATTAGTTGCGCTTGTATCATTATTTCCATTCCAAGCCCAAGTGCCTTCTGTACTTAAGTCGTTTGCGCCAATCCAAACGTAGGCTATTCCGCCACCATCATTTACGGTAGTATAATTCGGCAGTATTCCGGCACCGTTTACTATGGCGTTGTAAATGCTATCCTGTTCTGCTTGGCTGTTAATTTCGGCCAAATAACCTCCACGTCCGGCTGCACACAAAGCTGCGTTTAGCCATGTTTTTTGATCACTCACAATTTCATACTGCTTGCCGTTAAAAACAAACGGGTGAATGTTGGGCGGATTACACGGTGGTGGATTTTTAAAAAGATATAAATTATCAATCCAATCTTTACACTCTGTTAACTCAGCATTTCTTGTGCTAAAGTTATATTGGTGATTAATATTGGGCATCGAGTTAAAATAAGCCTCTTTATTATTCGTAATCAAGTTATTATAAATAGTTTGACTATTATTATACGAATTATCTAAGGTGCCTGAGCAAATACATGTTGGAATATCCGCGTTGGCATACAGGTAGCCCGATAAATTTGGTACCCAAGGATTTAAAGGAATAAGACCCCTAAAAGCGTAGATATTGCTCCATCCTTGTTTCATGGTTTCTTGTCCGTTGCATGAAAACCCAGATAAATACACAGCAGTGGTATCAATGCTATAAGCACCCACGGCATTATCGATAGCCTTGTTTATTAGTCCGCCTGTTGCTCCAGACATTTGACTGCTGGAATTATCAGGGCAAACCAAAATAGCGTTTAGCGCTGTGGCCCACGTTACAAAACTATTTCTATGCGTAACTGCACTTACACCACAACCGTGGAGCGCCACTACCAGCGGATAACTATTTGCGCTATTGTAGTTAGTTGGCACATAATACGCTAAGGTGTGATTTGTGGAATTAAAGGTTACCGTGGTTTCAAAGGAGCCGGTAGTTTGTGCTGTACCTAAGTTTACACAAACACTTAACACAACAAGGAAATAAAAATTTTTCATTTGATAAAGGATAAGTAATTGCTTTAGTTTGAGCCCTTACAATATTCTCTAAATGTAAGTAATTAAAAAACAGCGTTTGAGAAGAATTTTTTAATCGATTTTTAACTAATCTGCAAGACTATCTTAGAACTTTCTTCAGAGGATCGCAACATAGCAGTTTTGGAGGTTTATCAAACTATTATCAGCTAGCTTTTTTGCACGTTTTTAACGATAATTTAAAGTATTTCTAGGCGTAAAGGAGCTAAATAAATCTGTTCATAGGGTTATAGTTTTTATTCCAAAGCCGATATTGCCTTGCTATCTGCTAAATTCCAACTCCAAATGCTCTGCTTTTTCTTTTTACTTAAATAATAGGCTGTACGCCTATCTAAAATGGTTTTGAAAGCGTCAATATTAGTCGTTTCAATCCACGTTACTTTATTGGTTTGATGCGCTAAAATTTGACCTTCTATGGTCTGTAAATTTGCGTATAGCACAGGATACACACTTGGGTTTAACTTTAAATAATTGTCCACGTCAATTTCATGTGGATTATGATGCGTTAAGTTATGCTTAGCAATGGTACTATTCCATGGAATACAAGCACAAAAAACAACAGCTCCTAAAATAAAGGCACTATTGGTACGTCTTTGAAATGTTAAAAACCAGACTATTACATTCCGCCCAATGAAAAAGGGACAAAAGCTTATCAACAGCTTTTGTCCCTTTTTATATTCTGAATGCGGTACTTTCTACTTCATACGTTTTATAGAACAACCATATTCCTTAGTGCTTGCTGGCGCCACCGCCTTACCGTTGGCTACATTTTCCATAGCATCAGTTAAGTACGTGTTATTGATGGTTTTTTCGCGGCTTTCATACATATCATTTATGCTTCCGCGATACACCAATTTCATGTCTTTATCAAACAGAAATACGTGTGGCGTGGTGCGGGCTCCAAAAGCATCTGCCAATTTGTGCTTTTCATCTAAAACGTACGGTGTATTATAACCGGCTTCTTTAAAATGCTCTTGCATAGCTTCCATAGAATCTTCATTACTACGCTTAGCCTCATTACTGTTTACCAACAACATACCAAAATTATTTTCTTTAGCAAATGCACCAAGTTTAGGATATTCATCTTCCCACGCAATTACAAACGGACAAGTATTGCAGGTAAAAATCACGGCTAAACCGTTTTTACCTTTTACATCGGCCAAGCTATAACTTTTGGCATCGGTAGCTTTCATTTTAGCGTCCTTCATAGGTGCTTTATCTCCAATATTTAAGGTTTCCCAAGCTGGGGCAAACGCAAATAAAGCAATGGCCGCTATGGCTGGAATTAAAAGTAACTTTTTCATGAATTTATTTTTTTAGAATTATAAAAGTAACACAAATCATAACGCTTAAGATGCACAGTTGTGGATAAGGTTTAACGCCTAGCCAACCAAGGTGCCGGATCTTGCGGTTTATTGTCCTTCCACACTTCAAAATGCAACATACTGCGCTGCTCTTGTGCATTAAAAAACACGGTTCCAATTGGTTGTCCACTATTCACCTTATCGCCATTAGCCACCGAAAGAGCCGTTAAATTTTGATACACCGTAAAATAATTACCATGACTGATAATTACTGCAAAAGCACCTCCGGGTATGCGCACAATACTCGCCACTTCACCATTAAAACTAGTAAGCGCTTGTGCGTTTTGCTCCGTAGTGATGTCAATGCCCGTGTTGTTGATTATTACCCCTTTTGCAATGGGGTGGCTTTGTTTACCGAAACTGCTGGTAACTATACCGCGCTGCACCGGCCAGGGTAAATTTTGGCGGTTGGCGGCAAAATTTGCGGAAAGCTGACGTGCTGCCGGAGTAAGCTCGTAGCTTGTAGTGTTCGTTTCTGCCACCGGACGGTTGGCTGCGCGTAGTTCTTCTTTTTTCTTTTCAATTAAAGCCTTTAGTTCTTTATTATCGGTGCGCGCATTGTAATCTTTATTTAAAACTAAACCCACACGTTTTGCCTCTTCTTCAATTTGATTACGAATGGCTTTTTCTCTAGCTCGTTTTATTTCAGCTTCAATAATGCGCTGAATTTCCGTTTCAATTTTCTTTGCCTTTGCTTGCTTTTCTTTTAGCTCTAACGTAATTTCAGATTCACGTGCCTTTAACTTTTCAATATCAGCTTCTTGGGTTTTTCGCTCGTTCTCTAACTTACCGCGCTCTACTTGCATTTGTCCGCGCAGTGCCTCTTTTCTCAATTTTTGACGATTTACCTCTTTTAGTTTATCATTTAACTCCGCTTGTTTTTCTTCAATCTGTTTTACTTGCCTACGCCTAAATTCAGCGTACTGCTTCATGTACTCCAATCGCTTTAAGGCCTGATTAAAATCTTTAGACGAAAGAATAAACATTAATCGGCTGTAATTACTCCGCGTTTTATACGCTTGCCGTATCATTTTGGCGTATGACTCTTTTTGTTTTTCAACTTCAGCGGTTAGTGTATCTATTTCTTTGTTTAGTTCTAAAATATCCTCATTAAGCAGCTCAACTTCTTTGTCAAGATTTATCAAAAGGTTTTGGCGGAGCTTAATCTTGCGCTCTACTGTTTGAATATTACCTAAAGAGGCCTTCTCATTGGCTTTGGTTTGACCTAAAATTTTATTTGCCAATTCAATTTCATCCAACAAGCGAATTTTCTGTTTTTGTAATTCGGTTTTTCTATCCTTTTGAGCTTCTAGCGAAAGCGCAAAAAATAACATACCTAACAATATTAAGTATTTACCTAATACGCGCATAATTGTTTGGTATTGAAAAAGGGAAATTAGTACTCGTGGGTGTTTCCACGTCCTGCACGTCTAGCTTTAAAATGCTTTGTTCACCATCCACATATTCCACCTTTATTTTGGCAGGATAGGTGATGCTTCCGGTTTGTAAAAAGCTAGCATAAGTTAAACTATACAGTTTACCATTTACCGGTTCCCTTTGCTCCTGAGTGGTTGGTTTATAATTAGTTGAATTAAGCAACAACTTTGTAAATTGCTCTTGCAGCGGATTTATATCTGATTGATTTTTTGGGTTTAAGGGAAAGTCGGCTAGCTGATAAGCACCAACGGTGGGATACTGGTCTAGGGCATTTCTATTATATGCTTTGGGCACCATGTTTCCGCTTAATATGGCTTGTAAATCGTAAAAGTTAAAGCTGAAATTAAACTTCCGTTGGAGGGTTTTTATGTTTCCTGAAAGGTATTCGCGTTTTATCTTATTTATAAAGGCTACACTATCCGGGTAAATTACCGCTCTTGCTGCCTTTATGCCTAGTATTGGATCGGCAAAATCTAGCCAAATAAGGCTGTCGCGTAATATGCGCACTTCTAATCTAAAAGATTGACTGATGCCCGGAGCTTGCAAATTAGCCGCAGCTTTCATAATTAAAACCGTTGGCGTGTTTTCAGCGCGTTCAATACTATCAAACAGTGCGCTAGTTTTCACTTTGGCAGGTGCGCCCTCCGGTAATTTTTTAGAGCCTCCACATTGCACGGTTAACCATACAAGGCTTACTATAAAAACAACTTTTTTTAGCATTAGGAAACTTTTTTCAAGCGTTTATTCAGGCCTTCTTTCTCCCCTCCCATCTCCAATGCTTTCTGCCATTGCATTTTCGCCTTGTCTTTTTGGTTTAACTCAAATAAAATATCACCATAATGTTCTAGCAATTCAGCGTTTGGAGTTTCTTCTAGCGCCATTGCTTTTTCCATAATAGTTAAGGCCTCGTTAAAGTCCTTTTTTTGGTATAAAACCCACGCCCACGTATCTAAAAAAGTAGCATTTTGTGGAGCTAAGGCGTTACTCTTTACGGTCATTTCCAATGCCTTATCTAATTTTTCTTTGCGTACAGAAAGGTAATATGCGTAATTATTTAGCGTATTAGCGCTATTGGGATTTAAAGCCAATGCCTTATCAAAATAAGTATCGCTTTGATTGTACTGTTTTACTTGATAAAACGCTTCGGCTAACTGCAAATAGTATTGTTCCTTAAGCGAGGCGTTACCCAGCGTATAAGCCAATCCATCTTCTAAATAGGTAAGTGCTTTATTCGGTTGCTTTATAGCATTAAATGCTGCTCCTGTAAAGAAATACGGCAATGGCTGATTAGGAAAAAGTTCCACCGCTTGTGGCCCATAAACGGCAAGGCTATCATATTGCTGTGTTTGGATTTGGATAAGTAAAATTTGCTCCCAAATTTGAAAACGCTCTCCTCCCTCTAGCCGTATGGCCGTTTTATACGCTTTTAGCGATTCAGCAGAACGGTTTTGCTTGCTTAAAAAATCACCATAAATAGCAAATGCCTTAGGACTTTGGGGAGAAGCTTCCAATACGGATGTAAAAATAGAATCGGCTTCCATAGCCATAATGCTATCCCTGCTAGCCGCATCAAAAAGGCTCAGCAATACAGGAATTTTTCGGTCAATATCTAAATTAGGACTAGCCATGGCTCGTTTCAAATATACTAGCGATGTAGCTATGTCTTTTTTATCTTGGTAATATAGAGCCAAATCCAAGTTAGGCCTAGGATCCATTGGATCTAAAGCCAACATTCTATTGTAAATGTTTAACGCTTTATCCTCAAACCCGTTTACTTCATAAAGCTTGGCTAAAGTGCCGTAGTAATCCATATTATCCGGATACGTGTCAATAAGCTTTTCCATTTCAGAAACAGCGCCTTTTACATCGCCCATTTCCAAATAAATCTGCTTTTTTTGACGTACCACATCCTCATTAATGCCAATAATTGCCTCCGTTCTTTCCAAGGCTTTTATAGCTTTAGATAAATCTCCGGAATTTATATGGGCATTGCTAAGTTCAAAGTATAAGCTCTCACGCGATGGCTCGTTTTCAATAAGCGCCTCGTAGATTTTTACTTCTTTTTTACTTTCTCCTGAAGCGCGATATGCAGACGCCAAAAGCAAGGCAAACCAATAATTATCTTTGTTTAACTTATACGCTCGTTCTGCATAAAACACTGCATCTGAAGGTTTTTCAGCAACTAAGTAAATTTGCGCTAGCTCAAAACATACCGTAGCGTTGGTAGTGTTTAAAGTGTATAGTTCCTTATAAAGCTCTTCTGCTTCACGTAAATTACCGAGATTTTTTTGTTTCTCTGCCTGAAAGAAAAGCTCATCAAACTTAAGTTGATCGTTGCCGCTCAGCTCAATTTTTTCAAAAGGATTTTCTTGCTTATCGGCAGGTTGTGCCCCTACTGATAAACATACAAATATTGCAAAACCTGCAATCGTGTTCTTATTCCAATACGCTGTAATCGCCAATGCTTATGGTTGTAAATTTTCCGTTATAATGTGCCTTATTGCCAATCATTGAATTAGTTAAAGTAGCATTTACCACTTTACTTTCCTCTTGAATAAGTGTATTGTTTATCTCACTATCTTCAATGTGTGTACGCTTACCAATGCTAACGTTTGGCCCCACCGTACTATTGCGAATAACGGCTCCTTCACCAATATAGCAAGGCGCTATTATTTTAGAGTTTTCAATGGTTGCGTTATCGCTTACCAGCTTTTCATCATGTTGAATAAAGCCTAAAATGCGTCCGTTGGTTTCTACTGTTACATCTTTATTTCCACAATCCATCCACTCGTTTACGGTACCTGAAGTAAGTTTTAAACCTTTGTTTTTCATGTTCTCCAAACCATCGGTAATTTGGTACTCACCACGATCCATTATCTTATTATCAAGTAGATACTGCAACTCGCTCTTTAAGTTTTCACCACTTTTAAAATAGTAAATACCAATGATTGCTTCATCAGAAACAAATGCTTTTGGCTTTTCTATAAAATCAGTAATAAAGCCATTTTTATCTTTTTTTACCACACCAAAGGCGGATGGATTTTCTACTTTTTTTGTCCAGATTACACCATCGCTTTCGCTATCCAACGTAAAGTCTGCACGAAATAAGGTATCGGCAAAAGCCACCACTACATTTCCGCTTAGTGAAGGGGCTGCACACATAATAGCGTGCGCGGTACCTAGTGGTTTTTCTTGATGATAAATTGATCCTTTTGCTCCTAATCCTTCGGCAATAGCCTTTAAATCTTTTTCCGTTTCATCGCCAAAATCGCCAATTATAAAAGCGATTTCATCCACCTCTTGACCACAAACTTTTACAATATCTTCTACCAAGCGCTGCACTATTGGTTTACCCGCAATAGGAATTAATGGTTTTGGAATAGTTAAGGTGTGTGGGCGCAAGCGACTGCCACGGCCAGCCATAGGAACAATTATTTTCATCTGATAAAGTTTGTGGTCTTAAAAATTTAATGCAAATGTAGCGGGATAGCCGATAAATCAAAGCAATACACCGTTTTTTAAAGTTTAGCAACTTAGCTTTTTCCAGTACTTCCAAAACCTCCGCTTCCACGCGATGTTTCTTCCAGCGTTTCCACTGCATTCCAATTAATGGTTTCATGCTTAGCAATTACAAGCTGCGCAATGCGTTCGCCATGTTGTATAGTGCAATTTTCATTGGATAGATTTACCAAAAAAACGCCTATTTCTCCTCGGTAATCAGCATCAATGGTGCCGGGCGTATTTAATACCGTAATACCTTGCTTATAAGCCAAGCCAGAACGTGGGCGAACCTGTGCTTCAAAACCTTTTGGCAATGCAATGAACAAACCTGTTTTTACCAAACTACGCTCCAATGGTTTTAATGTTAGCGGCTCCTCTAAAACAGCTTGTAGATCCAAACCCGCTGCACCTTCGGTTTTATATTCGGGTAAGGGAAACCCCGATTTGTTGATGATTTGTACTTTCACTTTTGTTGTTTTTTAATCCTAATTAAATACGCGTGTAAAATTAATAGTTCTATAAATATGGGAATCCGATGGATTTCATTGCACATCGTGAAATTTGGGGTGCTATAAGCATGGGAAATCCGGTGCATTCAAACACATTAGGATTAATCTCAATGGGATTGTATGCTTATAGCATTTGCGAATTCGCGCACATGATGGTCAATCCCAGAGGGATTGTATGTTTATAATTCTGAATTCGCTCAGGGGGTTGACCCCAGCGGGGTCATATATCTTTTCTCTCAATAATTGTTTCTATAAATATGGGAATCCAATGGATTTCATTGCACATCGTGAAGTTTGGGATGCCATAAACATGGGGAGTCCGGTGGATTCAAACACATTAGGATTAATCTCAAAGGCTTTTATGCTTATAGCATTTACGGATTCGCGCGCATAATGGTCAATCCCAGAGGGATTGTATGTTTATAATTCTGAATTCACTCAGGGGGTTGACCCCAGCGGGGTCACATATCTTTTCTCTCAATAATTGTTTCTATAAATATGGGAATCCGATGGATTTCATTGCACATCGTGAAATTTGGGATGCCATAAACATGGGGAGTCCGGTGGATTCAAACACATTAGGATTAATCTCAAAGGCTTTTATGCTTATAGCATTTACGAATTCGCGCACATGATGGTAAATCCCAGAGGGATTGTATGTTTATAATTCTGAATTCGCTCAGGGGGTTGACCCCAGCGGGGTCACATATATTCTCTCGCCATACTTATATAAACATGAAAATCTTCCCAATTCGCTTCCTCAATGATTAATATTCCACCCATTCAAACAAATATTCCTCGTTATAATCCACTTCATACTTATCTAAAAATGATTTGTACTCTTCCTTAAAAGTTTTTGTTTTGTGGTGTTCTTTTTGATTATTGATATAGGCAATTACAGCATCTAAACCTGAATGCGAATAAGAGAAACCTCCATATCCTTGCTGCCATTCAAACGTAAATTTCGAAAATCCTTTGGTATTTATAAATGCGTTTGAACTCTTTTTAACCTCGCGTACCAAATCCGACAAACAACAAGTTGGTTTTATACCAATTAAAAAATGAATATGGTCGGGCATACCATTTATAGCCAACATTTTTTGACCTTTATTCTGTACAATTCCGGTTATGTATTTATACAGCTCTTCTTCCCAGCTTGCATGAATTAAACTATGGCGGCCTTTAACGGCAAATACCACCTGTATGTACATTTGAGAAAAAGTGCTGGTACTCATATTCCGCCTGTATTATAAAATTTTGTTTCCCAACGCTTGTAACGCTTTTAAAAACCACGTTTTGCTAAATGGTAATTGCACCATTTCTGCTGTTTCATTTACTGCACTAAAAAAACTAAACGCCTTTACTCCTTCTTAGTCAATAAGCTTTTCAACTCCTTCTTTTCCAGCAAAAGTATAAATCCCGCAAAGGCGAAAAGAATAAGGCCGTTTACTAGAAATTCTGCACGTAAGTACACAAAGCATACATACGCAAGCACCACGCTAATGCCTAAGTAAAGGGAAATTCTGCCTGTTTGGTAAGGACTTCTATAGTGTTTTTGATTTAAGTAATACGCATAAACCGTCATAACAGCATAGCTTATCACGGTGGCAATAGCGGCTCCTAAAATTCCGTAAACAGGTATTAACAGGATGTTTAACACTACCGTAAAAAATAAGCCTAAGAAAGTTATGTAAGCACCAAAACGTGTTTTGTCTTCGAGTTTATACCAAATGTTTAAATTTAGATTAATACCCACTAAAAGATTGGCAAAAATCAGGATGGGTGCGATGTACAGCCCGCTCCAATATTTTTCATCAATAAAAATCTTTACTATATCAATAAAACCTACTAAGCCTACAAAAATTAATACTTGAAAAAGCGCAAAATATTTAAGGATATAGGCATACGTTTGGCGCTGGTCGGTGCCCTTTACTTGACTAAAAAAGAAAGGTTCCACGGCAAATCTAAAGGCTTGAATGAACATCATCATAAAAGTGGCTATTTTATAATTTGCTCCATACACGCCTATTTTCGCAAAGTTCTCTTTATCGTCTCCCGGTAGTAGATATTTCAAAAATTGTCTGTCGGCCATTTCATTGGCAATACCTGCCAAACCAGCTATTACAAGCGGTGCTGCGTAGCCTAAATATTGTTTCTCTAACTTCCAGCTGATGATGGGTGTAAACCCTTTCATCTCTGGCAACAGCAGTAAAAACATAACGCTGCTGGCAATTAAATTGGCTATAAATATATACGCAACACCCAATTCTGGTTTATAAATACTACTAATAAGTTCGGTGGCAATGTCTTGCTCTAGCAACCAAGGGCAAAATCTAAAAAAGAAATAATTGAGTAAAAAGAACAGCCCTATTTGCGTCATGCGGATGCTTACAAAACGGATGCCTCTATTTTGGGCGCGCAGCTTGGCAAAAGGCACGGCACAAACAGCATCAAGCATTACAATTACAAACGCGTAAATGGGGTATTCCGGATTTTCAGAATATTTTAATACCGAAGCCACCTGCGGTAGAAACAGGAATAACAATAATAGAAAGAGCACTGAAAATCCGATAACTGGAAACAAGGTGTGTGTAAGAATTTTCTTTCCCTCCTCTTCGGATGCCTTTTGTTGATAGTATCTAAAAAAGGTGGTTTCCATACCAAACGTAAGTACTACCATTAAAAAAGCAATGATGGAATAGAGGTCGGTATTCTTACCAAAATCACTTTGACTAAGCACCGCGGTGTGCAAAGGCGTAAGAAAAAACGTGAGAAAGCGGCCTATAATGCTGCTTAACCCGTAAATGGCCGTTTGTCCGGCAAGTTTTTTAAAGATGCTCAAGGCCTTGTTTTCTTTTACACAAAAATAACGGTTCCTTTTAGCGAAACTAGATTCCTTTGAAGGAGTTACCAACCCTTATAAACCTATAATTTTTGCGGAAATCAAGTTCTATCTTTGCCGCACATTTTACAGCATGAAACATCTATTTTTTTATTTATTCGCGTGTTCGTCATTAACGTTTACCGCCCAAATCAATTGCCTAGAACTACCCAAAGTAGCTACACAGCGCATACAAAATGATATAAATTATTTAGCTTCTGATGAGTTGGAAGGCAGAAAACCTGGAACAGCCGGAGCCAAACTTGCCTTAAATTACATAAGCCGTGTATTTAAACAAAGTAACTTGGGTACATTACCGGAGTTAAAAAGCTATCAACAATCCTTTAATGTTTCTGTAGATGTAGAAGTAAGCAGCAACACCCTTTTTTTAATTAACAATGAACCGGTAAAGTTAGGTTCTGAATTTTTTAGCACGCCCTATAGTGCTAATGCTAAGGCAACTGGTGAAACAGTTTACGTAAGTTTTGGAATGGTTGCTCCTGAATTAAAGCGCAACGATTATAAGCGTAAAAAAGTTGAAAAAAAGGGCATAGTAGTTATGGATATTGGTTCACCCGATGGTGTACACCCCCATAGTGAATATTTGAAATATCATGATTTAGGTGAGCGGATAGCATTGGCTAAAGAAAAAGGCGCCAAGGCAGTGCTGTTGGTAAATTTAGAAGGACAAGCCAGCGATCCGTCTCCCAATTTTAAGCAAATAAGAAACAGTGGAATTCCTGTGATTTTTGTGCAAAACACCAAACTTGCCCAAATGGTGAAAAACGGAGCAGAAGTACAGGTAGAAGTAGTGCAAAAAGAAACCAATATTGAAGCCTATAACATAATTGGATACCTTGATAATAAAGCTGATTTTACGGTAGTTATAGGTGCGCATTACGATCATTTAGGGTATGGCGGCAGTAGTTCCTTGTTTGCAGATAAGGGCGAGCCGCAAATTCATAATGGTGCTGATGACAACGCCAGTGGTACGGCAGGATTGCTAGAGCTAGTGCGCTATATAACCGCTAACTCTGAAAAGTTTAAACAGCATAATTTTATTTTTATGGCCTTTTCAGCCGAAGAAGAGGGCTTATTAGGGTCTGCACACTTTGCAAAAAACACAAGTATAGATTTAAGTACGGTTAGCTATATGCTTAATATGGATATGATTGGCCGTTTAGAAGAGAACACCATCGCGGTAAGCGGAGTAGGCACTTCACCTTTTTGGAAAGATGTGATTACAGACGCTTGTGGTTTAAAAGTAAATACCAGCGAAAGCGGCACCGGCCCAAGCGACCATACTAGCTTTTACAACAAAGATATTCCGGTGTTGCATTTTTTTACCGGCACCCACAGCGACTACCACAAACCAAGTGATGATGCAGAAAAAATAAATGCAGAAGGCGAAGTGCAGGTTTTAAATTACATACTAGGCGTTATTGCTGCTGCCGAAAACACGCCCGATTTAGTTTTTACGAAAACCAAAGCAGACGAAACAACGGTGCCACGCTTTACAGTAACCTTAGGCGTAATGCCCGATTATATTTATAGCGGAGAAGGCATGAAAATAGACGGTGTAACCGAAGGGAAACCTGCTGCTAACGCAGGAATGCAAGAAGGAGATGTGGTAATTCAACTTGGAGATGTAAAAGTGGTGGATATGATGAGTTATATGAAAGCTTTAGGTCAATTTAAAAAAGGGGATAAAACCAAACTCACCTATATACGTGAGGATGAAAACATTGAAACGGAGATAACTTTTTAGAAGGTTTAAAAAAATTGGTCATTTTTGCCGGCATATAGTACACCTATGACAGAATTAGCGGAAGATAGAAAGATAGAAAAGATTGCCGTAATTGGCGGTGGTAGTTGGGCTACGGCTATTGTAAAAATCTTAACCGAAAATAATGATTACGTAGGCTGGTGGATGCGCGGAGAAGATAACGTACTGCACATTAAAAAATTTCACAACAATCCTAGCTACCTTACTTCTGTAGAGCTGTTTACCGAAAACATTGACATCTCTACCGACCTAAACCATATTGTGCAACAGGCCGACTGTTTAATTTTTGCCATTCCCTCCGCTTTTCTTAAAAAAGCATTAGAAAACCTTTCGGTGGATATTTCTAACAAAATGATTTTTAGTGCAATAAAAGGAATTGTACCCGATGAAAATTTAATTGTAGGTGAGTTTTTTCATCAGAAATATAACATTCCCATAGAGCAAATTGGCGTGATTACCGGCCCTTGTCATGCAGAGGAAGTTGCTTTAGAAAGATTGTCTTATTTAACCATTGCTTCCGCTAATGAACGTATGGCCAGCCAGCTTGCCAGCCGCATGAATTGTGATTTTATTAAAACCTCCATAAGTGATGATATTTATGGTACAGAATATTCGGCTGTATTAAAAAACATTTACGCCTTAGCCTCCGGTATCTGTCATGGTTTGGGTTATGGAGATAATTTTCAAGCAGTATTAGTAAGCAACGGTATCCGCGAAATAAAACGCTTTATAAAAGCGGTGCATCCTATAAAAAGAGACATTAACGACAGTGCCTACTTAGGCGATTTGTTGGTAACCGCTTATTCTCAATTTAGCCGAAACCGTACTTTTGGAAACATGATTGGTAAAGGATATACCATTACCTCAGCCATGCTAGAGATGAATATGATTGCCGAAGGATATTATGCAGCAAATTTAATTAAAGCGGTTCGTCAGGATTATGATGTTAAAATGCCTATAGCCAACGCGGTATATAAGATTTTGTACGAGGGCAAATCGCCTAAAAAAACCATGGAAAAGCTTCAAGAGAAATTAGATTAATATAATTGATTTCCGCACCAAAATTTTTTAAATTATCTTGTTTTGGTGCGTTACATTACCACTTATGGGTTAACTCGCACCAACCACTCATTTTAATTATATCCACAAAAGTTTTATGCGCACTTTTGTAGAAATGCAAAAAGCGCAGGCACATCTATTCAAGTGGTTATTGGCACTACTGCTTATTCCTTTTTTAGGAATAAGCCAGTTAGACACGCTTAAGCTATCTGTTATAAACAGCCAAAAAGTGTTGTTTATAGACAGCTCAACCACCATTTATCAAACAAATAAAGAAGTAGATGCAGCCCAATTTTTAGGTTCAAAAAACACTGCTTTAACCGATAAATATGGATATCAACAAAGTACTTTTTGGGTAAATTTATATTTTCAGAATGATTTGCAAGACACGCAAGCTGTGTATTTGTATTTAGGACACGGTATTTTTGAACACACCTTGTTTGAAGTAACTGAATCTGCGGTAACGCCCTTGGCCGTAAGTGGCTTTTTTACGCCTTATAGCAAAAGGCAAATTACCGCAGAAAAGGATTATCTTAAAATTTCAATTCCGCCACAATCCGGAAAAAACGTGCTTTCCCAATCAAGGAACATACTTAGTTGGGATTACGCCATTATGTTTCAATTAGTAGATGAGCTTACCTATCTAAAACTAGTAGATACAAGGAGTTTTGACCGCAAATTGTATAACACTATTTCCATATTTTTTCAAGGAGCCGTATGGATTATGATGCTTTACATGCTGCTTTTGTATTTTCAAAACAAACGGCAAGTGGTGTATATCGCGTACAGTAGCTATTTGCTTTTTGCCATGCTATATATGTTGCTAAAAACCTCCACATATTTTGCATTGCCTTTGGGGTTAAATGAGTTTCCGCTTACCCGTTTTTGGTTAAATGAGCCTTTACAATTTTTAATGGCTATTGGCTATAATTTATTTGCTATTGCTTTTTTAAAAATCAAGGGTAGAAGTAAAAATCTATACCTTTTTATACAAACTTTGAACGTTGCTTATATAACCTACGCCATTTTAGGCAGCGCTTATTTTTGGATAACTAAAGATGCTAATTTTATAAAGGTGCTTTTTTTTCCTAGTCGCTTAGTAATGCTAGTAGCAGGCGTAATAAGCATTGTTTGGGTAATTTCTAAAATTAAGGGTCCTTTGGTTAAATATTTAGTGGCGGGTAGTATTTTGTTTCTGCTCGGAAATCTTTTGGCCATCGTTTTTAGCATTATACCAGCCGGTGTTGAAGGCATGTTTCCTGCACTTGAAAATATTGGTGCCGTTAATTTTACACAATTTGGTATTTTCTTAGAAATTTTAGCCTTCAGTTTAGGTATTGGTAAAATGATAAAATTGGCCAACCAAGAAAAAGAGGCCATAAATAAAGCTTTTATACAGCAATTGGTAAAAAATGAAAAGCTGAGCAATCAAATCACCAAAGAGCTAGAAGAAAAAGTAGCCTTACGGACAGGAGAGGTAATGGCTAAAAACAAAGAGCTACAAGTGGCACATGAAGCTAAGGTGAAGAGCGAGTTTGAAAAGCAATTGGTAGAAAGCGAAATGAACAGTTTGCGCTTGCAAATGAATCCACATTTTATTTTTAACTCGCTAAACTCCATTCGCTATTTTATTTTAAAAGAAGATAGCGAAAAGGCAACCGATTATATTACCTCTTTTTCTAAACTGCTACGGATGATACTACACCATAGTAAACAGCTAGAAATAAGCTTAAAAGAAGAACTTAGTGCATTGAAATTATACATGATGTTTGAATCAGAACGCTTTGCGGAAAAATTTAAATACACATTAAAAGTTGATGCGGATATAAATGAGGAGCGTACTTTTTTGCAACCTCTACTTATACAGCCTTTTGTAGAAAACGCTATTTGGCACGGATTAATGCACAAAAAAGAGCCGGGAAATCTGCTGATATCTATTGATAAAATAGAAAATAACGTAATACAAATATGTGTGGAGGATAATGGTATTGGTCGCCAACAGGCAGCTGAACTAAAAAGTAAAAGGCATGGAAACCAAAAAAGCTACGGTATGGAAATTACCGAAAGCCGCTTAAAGGCCATGAATAAAATAAGCAAGGGAAAGGCTGGTTTTGAAGTAAATGATTTAGTAGATACCGAAGGAAAGCCTTGTGGCACGCGTGTAATTATAACCATTAATACCAATCAATATGAAGGCAATAATAATTGATGATGAAAAGCATTGCAGTGAATCTTTGAGCTTATTATTGGCTAAATATGCACCGGATGTAAACATTTTAGGAGAAGCAAACGATCCTTTTAAAGGCTTGGGCTTAATTACCGCACACAAACCTGACGTAGTTTTTTTAGACATTGAAATGCCGCATTTAAGTGGCTTTGAAATGCTGAGTAAAATTGACAAAATTGACTTTGAAATAGTGTTTACCACCGCGTATGATGAGTTTGCCTTACGCGCTTTTAAAGTGAATGCCATTGATTATTTGCTAAAGCCTATTGATCAAGAAGATTTAAAAGGAGCGCTAGAAAAGGTACGTGCAAGAATGGGAAGTGATCCTTTAAATTTTAGCGTTAACGCCCTGCTAAATGAAGTAAGCCCTGAACATAAAACGGACAAAAAAATAGGATTACCCACCATGGAAGGTTTGGAATTTGTAAACGCCAATGATATTATTCGCTGCGAAAGTGATAGCAACTACACATACATCCACCTAAGTGATAAAAAAATTACAATAAGTAAAACGCTTAAAGAAATACAACAACTTTTAGAAGGCTTAAACTTTTATAGAGTGCATAACTCCCACCTTATTAATTTAAATAAAATAAAGCGCTACCAGCGGGGTGCCGGAGGTGTTATAATAATGGATAACGATGAGCACGTGCAGGTGAGCCGTAGTAAAAAAGCAGATTTCTTGAACCGCGTGTAGCCTAAAAGAAAACAATTAGTTGAGTGTGTCAGTTAAACAGCTAAAATTATTCCAGATGAACATATTTGAAGCTTTAAGAGAAGACCACCAAAAACAACGCACCTTTATTGAAATATTGGTAAAAACCCATGGCGATAGTGATGGCCGTAAAGAAATTTTTGCCAAATTAAAAGACGCATTAGACCGCCACGCGGCAGCTGAAGAACGTCACTTTTACGTGCCTTTAATGAAGCATGACTTAACGCAAGAAAAAGCCAGGCACAGCGTAGCCGAACATAAAGAGTTAGATGATTTTATTGAAGAATTAGAAACCACCGACCCAAGTTCATCCGGCTGGGTAGCAACGGCTAAAAAATTGGCCGACCGCCTAATTCATCATTTAGATGAAGAGGAGCATGAAGTATTTCAAATGGCAGGAAAAGCATTAACGGAAAAGCAAAAAACCGATTTAGCCAAGGAATATAGAATGATGATGGAGGAGAAAAAATAAGCTTCTGCTCAAAAACTATTTAGGATTAGGTTTGGGTAAACATCCAAACCTTTTTTTATGCTTACACTTATATAGCCAACTGAAAACAAGAAATTTATAGTGAAAAAATTACGGAATATTTTAATCGGTTTAGGTATTATTGCCTTGCTAGGATGGGTTACCCTTGAAATTTTTGCCGCCACTTGGGTACGCAATGCTGTTACTAAACAGTTGCAATATTTCCCTAACGATACCATTAAAATTGAGCAAGTAAACATTACTTATTTTCCCATTGGCTTAGAGTTTATAAATACCACTTTTGACCTGCACGTGCCCATAGATTCTATACTTGTACGGTATAATGGCAAACTTGGTGAAGCGCGTATAAAGGGGGTAAATTTTGTAGAGATTTGGGAAGGTAAGCCTTGGGCTATTGATTTGCTGGAAGCCGAAGACGCCAACATTGATTGGGTGGTAACTAAAACGGACTCTGTAATTAAACAGGCAAGCACAGGCGAGGAAGGTTTAGAAAAACGCAATATTCTTATAAAAACTTTAAACTTTAACAATTTAAAATTAAGCTTAAAGCGAGACGTACTAGAATTGGCATTTGAAACTTCGCTGGAGCTTGATAGTGTGTTTTTTAGCAGAAAAGAAACAGTAGTTTGGAGTGTAGCAGCCATTAAATTACAATCTAAAGCAGGGTATTTTAAAGAGTTGGTAAATAATTACGAATTAGGTTATAAAGCATTTAGCTACAACAGCCAAGATGGGGTGTTAGACTTGCAAAACCTGTACATGAAACCCACTAAAACCCGCGAGCAGTTTATAAAAGACACAAAATATATTGGCGTACAAAGCGATTTAAAATTGGCTAGACTTCGGCTAACCGGTATAGATCATACCCGCTTAAACCGTGGGCTTTATGCTAAAGCACTAATTTTAGACAGCCTACAAGCAGAGCTTTTTGAAGACACCCGCAAACCACGTAAACCCGGGCGCGTGCCTTTACCTTCAGAAAGCTTATTAAAACTGCCTTTTGAACTGCAAATAGATAGCTTAAAAATTGTGGAAGCTAGTTTAGATTACTACGAAAAAGCCAAAACAGAAAACGAATTGGCCTACCTGCAAATAGATAAAATTAACGGTAACATTTATCCGCTTACCAACGTGGGCTACACACTTTCTACTGAAATGTATTTAGATGCTGAAGCGCGTTTTATGAAGCAAGCGCAACTGAAGCTAAATGCACATTTTTTACCCGAAACTAAAAATCATCGCTTTACGGTAGAAGCACGTTTGGGTAAAACGGATGTCACCATTTTTAATCCGGCTATAAAACCCATTGCTAACATTGGTATAAAATCAGGCATCGCCAATAAGGTGTATGCCTCCTTTTCAGGAGATGATTATCGCGCAAGCGGATTCATAAAAATGGATTATGAGGACTTAAAAGTGGAACTTCCACCAAAAGAAAAAGGCGAAAAGAAAGGCTTTTTAACCAAGTTAACACAAGGCATTGGCAATTTTGCTGCGGTAAACAACAACCACACATTTGATAAAAAACCCGGTGAAATTAACTACGAGCGCGAGCTAGAGCGCCCCTTTATAAATTATTGGTGGGTAGCGATGCGCGGAGGAATTAAGGATGTTGTAAAGGTGTTTTAAGCTAATACATTGTATTTGGGTTAGCCGATTTTTCTGGAATTTGTTGAATGGCATCCCAATGCTCACATATTTTACCATTATCATCAAAGCGGAAAAAATCCATGGTAACATACTCATCGTTATCCGGCCATATTTGATGGGAGTGCAAAGCCACTAAATCACCTTCGGCAATGCAGCGTATAAATTCAATTGACTTTTCAGGATACTCCAATTGCATACGTTCAAAATAATGGATAAAACCAGCTGTACCATCGGCCACATCAGGATTGTGCTGTATATATTCGGCACCAACATACTTTTCAATTGCTAATTTTGGATTACCACTATATGCTGTTTGATAAAAAGCTATGGCATTTTTCTTGTTCTGTGCTAAACTCATATATTTAGTGAAGGTAGATACAAACTATCCGAAAATCAACTTAAAAAGTTATATCGATTTTTTCTTACCACTTACTTTAAAAAACGTCCACGATTTTTATTTCTAAAACCCAATAGAAGAAAATCTGCCATTTAAAACTAAATTTTTTCTGGCTCCACTGCTCACTTTTATTAATTTCAAATTAGTAATAGTGCCTTCCAATTTGGTGGAAGTTGCATTAGTAATTTCCATGCTACCGCCATTTGGTAAATACACGGTAGAAAAACCTCCAGTAGTGGCGCTAAACACAAAAATTGGTCTTGTTACATTGGTGGTATTAGTATCTGTAGATGGTAACGTTTGAGCGGTAAAAATATCGCTGGAAAGTGCAGAAATACTGGCGTTAAAATCAGAACTCGGAGATACAAAACCCATAAACACGGAAGTATCGCCTGAAGGAATAAAAGTGGAACCACCCTTTACAGTAAAGGTAGAATCACCCGTGATGGTAAACTCATAGCCGGTAAACGTTGATGGTGGTGTAGGATTGGTGGTATTGTCGTCAGCATCATCACAAGAGGTAAAAACAACGAAAAAGGCTAAAGCGATGGTATAAAATTTAATTTTCATAGTTTTTTTATTTGGGCTAAATGTAAAGAAACTGTGAGGGTTTAACAAGTTAACCTAAGTGATTTTTTGTTTTACCCTCTTATACTCAATGTCTTTTAAATAGCGCATAAATACTCTTTAAAATATATCTCCGTATAGCCCATTGAGCCTTTTTTAAACGCGGAATTTTTTTGCGGTAATTGGTAATAACTATAAATGTTACTAATTCACCCTTAAATTTGAAATAAATCCCGCTTATTTTGAAAAACGCTTTTATTCCGTATTCGCCTCCAAAAGTTTCTCCCGCTAAAGCGGAAATGCTTGCCACAGCCTATTTTGAAAAACTAAACACACGTAGAAGTTGTCGTTATTTTTCTGATGAATCGGTTACCAAAACCACCATTGAAGCTCTTATAAAAGCAGCTTCCTCTGCGCCAAGCGGAGCACACAAACAACCGTGGACTTTTGTTGCCGTGCATAATCCTAACCTAAAAAAGCGCATTCGCGAAGCAGCAGAAATAGAAGAAAAGGAATTTTACGAAAGTCGTGCTACGGCAGATTGGCTAGAAGATTTAGCGCCTATTGGTACTGATTGGCAAAAACCTTTTTTAGAAACTGCACCTTGGCTCATTATCGTTTTTAAAAAAACCTATAATGAAACCAAAAACGGAAAAACCAAAAACTACTATGTGCAAGAATCCGTAGGGATAGCCTGTGGTTTTTTAATAGCCGCCATACATGCTGCAGGTTTAAACACCTTAACCCACACCCCTAGCCCCATGAATTTTTTAAGCGAACTTTTAGAACGACCCGTTAATGAAAAGCCATTTTTATTGCTTCCTGTAGGGTATGCTGCCGCAGATGCTACCGTGCCAAACTTAGAAAGAAAGGGTTTGGAGGAAGTGGCGGTTTTTAGGGAGTAGAGCGAGAATCAGCAGGTTGCTTTAAAACGCATTTTATCTTGCCTCTTTAACAACAAAAACATTGTTAAAACTTTTGACAATGAATACGTAGTCTTCGAGATTTTCTACAGAGTGCTTATGCGGTAAACGAAAAATGTAAACGTATTGGGTGTTGAAAACCCGGCACGTCTAAACGTTTACACTATGCTTCGATTTAACGCACGTCAGGCTGAGTGCCGAGGAACGAGGTGTATCGAAGCCCTTTTAAACCATGAAAATACTTTTATATCGAAATCAGAATAGAAACCAACAGGCCTCTCGTTTTACACCCTTCGATACAATTTTGCTTGGGCAAAATCACTCAGGATGACATCACGTTTTCCTTACTTTATAACTTTCAACTTTTTTAACCTGTGTTCGCCCTTCGGCACTTCTTTCTCCCTTTGGTCGAAATTCAGGATGACACTATGCTTCGGTTTAACGCACGTCAGGCTGAGTGCCGAGGAACGAGGTGTATCGAAGCCCTTTTAATCCATGAAAATACTTTTATCTCGAAATCAGAATAGAAACCAACAGGCCTCTCGTTGTACACCCTTCGATACAATTTTGCTTGGGCAAAATCACTCAGGATGACATCACGTTTTAGGTGTTGAAAACCGCTCTTCTTCAAAACAAAAACCCTTCAAGCGTTTGAAACGCTTGAAGGGTTAGCCAATTACTTATTTCAATCTTTTTCAATGCCACCAATCAAAAAAAACCTTCAAGGTTTTAGAAACCTTGAAGGTTTGTGGAATTTTTAAGGCCGCCTTTGGCGCGTTATAACTTTAAACATTCAACTTTATAACCCGTGTGCACCCTTCGATACGATTTTGCTTGGGCAAAATCACTCAGGATGACCCTTCATTCTTTCTATTCCTTCACCACTTTAAAGTGATTTACGCGCTTGGCGCCTTCAAAAACTTCTATTAAGTAAATACCCGTAGCGCCTTTTAGCGTGCCTTGGTAGGCGCTGGCTGTACCAATATGCTCTTCACTTATTTTGCGCAACGCCATATCACGCACCACAATACGCACATCATTATAGCCCCGTCCAAAGTCAATGGTGTAATTTTCATTCATTGGGTTTGGATACAAACTCATCTCGCTTAAAGCGGAAGCATCCTGTAAACCAATACCCTGCACCAAGGTACAAGCAGAAGTATCCGTACAACCATTATCGCTTACCACCACCGCATAATCTCCATTGGTAACTGGTGCAAACGTTTGATTGGTTTCACCCGCTATGGCTGCAAAATTATTATCACAATCTAGCCACTGATACATTACATTAGTTCCGGTAGCCTGCGCTGTAAGCGTAAAGTTGCTTAAGCTTACGTTAGTATTTATTGTAATAATGGTCAAGTTTAACGTACTGCTGCTATCGCAACCAGTGCTGCTTAGTAGCGTATCGTTGTACACCCCGCTAGCAGTGTATGTTTGTCCATTAAATGGCCAAGTATAACTGTTGCAAGCCGTGGCTGTTTCGCTTCCGCTAAAGCTATAGTTTACGGTAAGGTCTAATTCCACCACGCTATCGCAACCATTACTATTGAGCAGCGTAACAGCGTATAAACCACTGGTACTATAGCTATTTCCATTTACCGGCCAAGTGTATATATCACAGGCTGTGGCCGTTTGGCTTACCGTGTCGGCTTGATTGATGGTTAAATCTAGCGTTACTAAACTATCGCAACCATTTACGTTTGTAGCAGTATCAGTGTATAAGCCGCTCACTGTATAGGTTGCACCCGTTTGCAGCCAAGTAAAGCTTCCGCAAGCGGTTTGTTGCGTTCCCGTACTATCGCTTCCGCTGATGGTTAAGTTTAGGTTTACCACACTATCACAACCCGCAGTATTTGTTAACATACTGCTGTAGTTTCCACTAAGTGTATAAACAGTTCCGTTTACCGGCCATGTATAGGCATCACAAGCTGAAGCCGTTTGGTTTACAGTATCCGCATTGTTGATAATCAAATCAAGTGTTACCACACTATCACAACCCGCAGTATTGGTAAGCGTTACGCTGTACATACCGCTCGTATTATACATTAATGGCGTGCTGCCGTTTGGCGACCAACTATACGTATCACAAGCACTGGCGTTTATGGTGGTGCTATCGCTCATGTTTATAGTTAAGTTCAACTGCATTACACTATCACAACCATTTACATTAGTGAATAAAGCCGTGTAATTTCCACTGCTTGTGTAGATTGCTCCATTAGCGGCCCATGTATAGCTATCACAAGCTACCACGGTATCAGCCAATGAATCGCTATTGTTCATATTCAAGTTTAAGCGAATTACACTATCACAACCTGCTGCATTGGTAAGCGTAGTAAAATAGATACCACCATCATTGTAGGTTACACCATTGGCGAGCCACAAATAGGTGTTACAAGCTGTAGCGTTTTCTACCACGCTGTCTGAATTGTTAATAATCAAATCAAGCGTTACCACACTATCGCAACCCACATTGTTTTGCAGCGTTACGCTGTATAAACCACTATTTGTATAAACAAATGGCGTACTACCGTTTGGAGACCAACTGTAGGTGTCACAAGCACTGGCATTTACGGTAGCGCTATCACTCATGTTTATAGTTAAATTCAGCTCCATAACACTATCACAACCATTTACATTAGTAAATAAAGCCGTGTAATTTCCACTGCTTGTGTAGGTTACTCCATTAGCGGCCCACGTATAGCTATCACAAGCTACCACTGTATCGGCTAATGAATCGCTGATGTTCATATTCAAGTTTAGGCGAAGTACACTATCACAACCTGCTGCATTGGTAAGCGTAGTAAAATAGATACCGCCATCATTATACGTTACACCATTGGCAGGCCACAAATAGGTATTACAAGCCGTAGCGTTTTCTACCACGCTATCGGTGGTATTTATGGTTAAATCTAATTTCAATACACTATCACAACCTGCAGTATTTTGCAGTGTACTGTAGTAAGTACCACTTTGATTTAAGAAAAAGAATGCGCTTCCTGCTTCATTGCTTGGCACCCAAACAAATTGATTGCAAGCCGTGGCGGTCAAATTAGTAGTGTCATCACTTTGGTTTAAAATTAAGTCTAACACCAACACACTATCGCAGCCGTTTACATTTGCCAAGGTATCTAAATACCTGCCGCTAGCCGTTAGCTGCGCGCCATTTACCCAAGTGTAACTATCACAAGCAGTTACTTGGCTATACGTAGAGTCGGGGTTAAGCACCGTTAAAATAAGTTGGCGCGTACTATCACAACCGGCTTGGTTGGTAAAGTTTACGCTATACAAATCTCCATTGGTGTAAATGCCACCGTTAACCGGCCACGTGTAAGGCCCGCAAGATGTAACCGTTTCGGTAATCAAATCCTCCGTGCTTATGGTTACGCTTACGCTGATTACACTATCGCAACCATTACTTCCCATTAAGGTATCTCGGTATAAACCAGATGTAAACACCGTGTTGCCAAATACCGTAGCACTATCACAACCAGTAATCGCGGTAAGCGTAACACTTTGCGGCTGGTTTAGCTCAATAGCTTGCGCGATGATAGAATCACAACCGCCATTTGTTGTTACTAGCGTATCAAAATAAGTTCCGCTCATGTTGCGCCATTCGCCAAATACTTGCACACTATCTAACCCACAATATTGAAGCACTGGGTTATTGGTAGTTTGGGTAGGATTTACAATCAAAGCTCTAGCTAATACGCTATCGCAACCCGTTACATTTTGTAGGGTATCGTAATAAAAACCTTGCACCGTTTCAAACGCGCCAAATACCTCAACACTATCACCTGCACAAATAGTTAGGTTGGCTAAATACTGCAAGCCACCTGATAGAACCGGAACTACGCCTGTTGCATTTACGGTAAAGCCACTGGCATCAGTTACGTTTACCGAATATTGGCCGGGTGTTGCACCAATGCTGTCGTTTAATTCACCGCTGTTCCATTGGTAACTAAAAGGCGCAATACCATCACCACTTACCACTGCCTTAATATTCCCTGTATCACCAAAGCAAGCTCCGTTGGCAATTAAGTTTACATCAAACTTGCCAATTTGTGTAGCAATAAGATTATCAAAATAGGTAAACTCAATTTCGGTAGCGTTTACAATTTCTCCCACCAAAGTGGTGCGCTCATCCAACACTATCCAACTGGCCGTTACCGGAATAGTATCGCCCGGTTGCAGAATCGGCAGCGGAATAGTGGCAAACACAATGGTATCATTGTTATTATTTACATAGGCAAAAGTTGCGTCTGCATCGGTGGCAATGTCTCCATTGTTCGCTACGGTTCCATTTATGGAAATAGTATCGCCTAAGCTTGGTTTTACATCGCTACTGGCAAAAGAAGCCCAAAGTAAATTGGCCGCATCACCCACAATTATGGCTCGAGTAGCTTCATTATTTAGCTCATCGTTTTCGGTAATTTCATCATCACTATCAATAATGGCGCGTATAATGTGTGCTCCAGGAATACTGCTCGCCCACTTGTAATTCATGGTATAGCTAGTGTTATCACCGGTAGCCAAGCCTACCACTGGTTTTATGCTATCATAAGGCAAGCCATCAATCAGTAATTTTAGTTCCATCTGATCATTGATGTTGGCCTTACCAATGTTCTCATAACTCACTACAATACTTACGCTATCATTTATACCCGGGTTTAGTAAACTAGGGTTGATAAACTGCGAAAGCACGCGCATATCAGGACGATTAAGCACCGTTACTTGCCTAATTAACACGTTGTTGTTTTCGTTGCATTCAGGGTAATCGTTATCCGGATCTACCGTCATGGTGAAGGTGTAAATACCCGTTTGATTGAACACAAAATTATTTGGCAACACCGCCACTCGTGGGCAAGAGCAGGTGGTTTGCACATTGGTAAGTAAAGCATTACCTAGGTTTACCGTGCCTACAATACTTGGGCCGCTCACTTCAAACTTAACGTCTAAAGAATCTGCTTTATACAAATGGTCAACGTCTATAGCTACGCCTAAAAAGGCTGTTTCGTTTACGTTGTAGGTACGGTTCCAGAAATCACCACCAAAGCAACGCGGCACGGGTTGATATTCCCAACACATTACATCTGAATACGCATTGTTATTCTCGCTAAACTCGTTGTTTACTGCGTTAGCCGGATCAATTCTCGCGGTAAGCGTAGCACTACCAGAAGCCACCGTAAGCGCAGGTGTTTGCACGGTAAGTTGTTGACCAGGCGTTAAATCGCCAATGGTAACCGTGTAGGTTGGTCCACCGTTGCTTACCACAAAGTCAACATCTATTGGGCCAAAAGCCGTTGCGTTTCCGCTGTTGCGCACCACCGCTTGGAAGGTAGCATTGCCACCAGGCGCAGTAACATCAAAACCATCAATTTCAAGTTGACCACAACCCAATACCACTAAATCTGGCTTGCACTCTAAAATAGTGTGTGCATAGGTGGCTGTGTTGTTGGTTTCATCCGTTTCTACCACAGCACCGCCCGATATTACGTTGGTATCGCACTGTATATTAAAGGTGTAGCTACCCACACTTGGATAAACAAAAGACGTAGTGAAGCCGGTGTTTGTAAAAGCGTTTATATTGGCAATGGTGTGGTATAGGGTGTCAATTAACACTCCGTTTCTACGCACATAAATAGTGTTTTCAAAAGAACCCGTGGCTACCGCACCGTTGTTTCTTACCGTAAATCCTGGGTTTCCTGCGTTGCATAAAAAGCTGCTGCTTCTTGGCCCTGCTATTGGTTGAATATCTGGCAGCGCAGGATATACTCTTATCGTTCGGCAAAACACGTTATTTCCAAAATTGGTTTCGCCCACTGTACGCGCTGTATCTACGTACACGCAAATGTTATACGTACCGGGGTTATTAAATACAATGTTGTTGAAATTATACGTTTGCGATTCGCCTGGCGCCAAGCTTGGCATATTTTGGTTCATCAAAATAGGTACACCGCCCGTTTGCGTAAAGCTCATTATATGCGCAATAGCCGTATCGCAACCCACATTTCTAATTGTTGCAAAACCATCAATAGATTCTCCTACCAAAATACTGTAATCGGTAAGCTCCATGTAGGCACTTAAATCAGGCGTTGTACAAGGGCAATTTAATATTTCAAAGCTGGTGGTAGAATCTCCCGTAAGGGTAAAATCTGTTACCTCTACATTGGTAGGATACACGCCCACCGCCAATGGTGCTGGTATAGAAATACTGAAATATCCGCGCGAGTTGGTCAATCCGGTGTAAACCGCTCCGCCTCTATTTAAGGTTACAGATGCACCCGCCACGCTACTGTCTTTTAAAGGAACAGCCGTTTGCGTATAGTAGGCGTACCCTGAAATGCGTACGGTTCTTCCGGGCGTTGAACATTGTTTGTTTGGACTTGGCACAGGCTGCACAACAATAGCGCCTGGCACATTAAAATCACCCACTACATACGGACGAATGGCGTCATTATCCAACTCGTTACTTTCGTTAATCACGTTGGTAAAATCAACAAATACTTCCATAGGTACCCAAGCAGGAACAGATGGTGCAGTGATTGTCCAAGTAACCGTGGTGCTGCTGCGAGCGGCTAAACTAGCTACAGTAATATCTGGAAATACAGCCGTGGTGTCATATTGGCTTTCTAAGTGTACCACAAAATTATTGGCCACATAATCTGAAGTGTTATGAATGGTGGCCGAAACCGTGATAACTTCACCGGTGTCTGGGTTGGTTTTACTGTACACAATATCATTGGCAAATATTTCTAAATCTGGCTCTTGTAATACATCCGGTGTATTAAACGGCCCAAAGCGTACTTCTTGATTGTTTTCTACCACTTGCGCCAAAAGCTGATAGTTCATACCTACTTCTAGCGAATTGATGCTAGCGGTATATACCTTTCCATCGGTTGGGTCAAGGTCACTAGGATCGGCTTCGGCCATTACAATGGTGCGGTCCTTACTGTTGTTGAAACTACCGTTGCCTTCAAAATCTAAAATGGTACGCGGGTATCCATAACCGGGCAGCACGCCATTGGTATCCCAATACGTAACCTGAAAATCAAAGGTGGTGTACTGATCTCCCGTTAAAGGAAAAACCATAGCATTTTGGAAGTTAGGATTTCCTGTAAAGGTGAAATAGCGGGCGGGTGGCACAAAATTTAAGGTTACGGTGTGAATGCTATCGCAACCATTTGTTCCCGAAAGGATAACCGGATATGCACCACTTGTGGTACGCCATAAACCTGCTATTTGCATACTATCGCCAATGGCTACTTGTAAAGTTTCTGAAGTAGAATCAATCAAGTTTACCGTAAGGTTTAGTGCTACGGCACTATCACAACCGGCAGCCGTTTGAAAGATGTTGGAATACATTCCGGCAGTTGTTTCTGCATTGCCATTAAAAAGGTAACTATCGCCTTCGCAAATTTCCTCGTTTAGTACAAGGTTGTATTTCGGGTTTACAATAAGCGTGGTGGAAAGTATGCTGTCGCAGCCATTATCTCCCGTAAGGGTTTGGTAAAAAGTGCCTGAATTGTAGCGCATTACATTAAATATGCTTGCGCTATCGCCTTGGCAAATAATCACATCGGTAAGTGCAACGGAATCGGTAGGTAGCACAATTAACTCCTGCGTTACCACGCTATCACAGCCATTGCTACCATTAAACGTTTTGCTATACACACCAGCTGAACCTCTAAAATCATCAATAATAAAAGTGGTGGTGCCTTGGCAAATAGTTTGCGTAGGTAGCACTACAGAATCAATGGGTAATAAAATTAGCTGCTGCGCCAATAGGCTATCACAACCGTTTTGAGCCATTAACGTATCGTAATAAGTGGCGGCCATTAATTGATTTACACCGAAAATGGAAGCGGTATCGCCTTCGCAAATAGTAATGCTTGGCAAAGTGGTTTGCACGCTTGGCAATAAGTTTGTGATGGTAATTACCACGCTATCGCAACCCGCTTGATTAACCAAATTTTGGGTTACGCTACCCGTATCGGACGGGTTGCAAGAAGTAAGGTTTATGGTAGTTGTGTCTGTACCGTTGCTCACATTTACAGTCACCGAATCTTCCACGGTACAGCCGTTTGCATCAGTAACTAAAACTTTATACTCGGTGGTAATGGCCGGCCCCACGGTAATGCTGGCGGTGGTAAGTCCGTTATTCCAAGCGTAACTCACGCCTCCACTAGCCGAAAGTACTACTGCGTTTCCTTCGCAAATGTTGGTGTCATTGGTTAGGCTCACCGTGGGTGGTGGGTAGTTTTGCACGATGGTTACAAGTGTATCATTCGCAGGGTTTACATCTCCCGCCAAGCTACTGTAGGCTTTTATGCTGTAAGAACCTACGGTGCTAAAATCAAAAGTTCTTCCGGTAAAGGTGTAGTTTAAGCTGCTGCTTGGCGCGATGGTGCTTGCAATGGTTTCGGTAATGGTATCACCACCTAAAATGGCGGTAACATCAAAATTACTAAGCGCAATGCTGCTGTTGTTTTCCACTTGTATGGCAATGCTTTCTGCCTCACCTAAAGCACAATCATTAAGTGGATTTACCACCGCTGCTATGCGAATGTCTCCCAGAAAAAAGCTTACTTCATCTGCACCTGCATCCGGTTTTACCGTATTTCTTGGGTCACCATCAATATCATCTGTTACCAAGGCAAACACAGTTCCGCTGCTGTCTAGTTGTGCATTGTTTACGTGCAAATCACTAGCCGAAGCAAACAATGGATCTACCGAAAGGGAATTAGCATCTTGACTGGTAGCCGCTTGCCAAGCCGCTAAATTACTCAGGTTGTTTCCGCTATTTTGAAAGGTATTGGCTCCGGTAGAAAAATAGTTGTTGTAATTAAAATTCAAATTGCTACCACTTTGCACTAAGGCATATCCGCCATTGCTAGCTACGGCTATGTTGTTTTGAAACAGCGTAGTGTTGGTATTGCTTATAAAATAAACCGCTCTACCGTTGGTGCTGGCTTGGTGCATACTGTTGAAAACCACATCTACCAAACTAGATGAACTTAAATAAAATGCTTCGGTAATAGATGTGCTTGCGGTACTATCTCCAATGGTGAAAAAGTTGTTGGCTATAAGGCCTCTATTGCCCGCAGTACCTACTAAACTAACTCCATAAAACGCATCGCCTAAAGCGGTTACGTAAATTTTATTTTTAAGAATTTGGAAGTTATTATCTAAATCTACCAAATACATACCGTGGTAACTGCTGTTGGTATTGCTGGCGCGGATAACATTGTTCTTAATAATGGCTGCCGAAAAATCTACGGCAAAAATTCCGTATTCATCTTGATTTAAGCAGGTGTTGCCGTCTATTAAAAGTCCCGTGGTGTTAGTTCCATCAGCGTAAAAACCTGCAAAACCATTAGTAAACGTGTTGTTTCTAATATGTAAATCTGCAACATCGTCTGCGTTAATAGCACGCGCTATGGTTGAAACTGTAACCGGTAAAGTAAATACACAATTTTGAATGCGCACGGCATCGGTAGCCGTTTGCAAATCAAGGGCAGTACCGTACGTTGTGTTGGTGGGTGTAAACGTTAAATTTTGAAACGTTAAGCGGTCTCCACCGTTGGCCTCTATTAAATAATTAGCAGAGAAAGTACTGTTAAACGTGATGTTTACATCCGCTGCATTGCCGCTTTGCGCTTGAAAAACCACGCTATCGGCTGCTGCGCTGTACGCAATTTCATTAATAGAAACTTGCTCGTTAAACGTTTGGCTTTGTAAATCAAAGCGTACATAATCTATCACGCCTCCATTGTCCATTGCGGTAACGGCTGCAGCTAGGCTGGTAAAATCGTTTCCGGTAGAAATACCCACCACATACACTCCGCTTAAAGCGGGATATAAATTGCTTACTTGAGCAGTATCATTATTGGTTTGAATATCCACTTGACCATTGGGTAAACTGGAATTTACCATGATGCTGTAAGGCGTACCGGCCACAAAATTAAAAGTACCAATCAATACGCTATCCGCTACATCGCCAGAGCCAAGTGCACCCGTATAAGCAAAAGTTGTTTGCGCTGCTCCGTTTACGCTCCATTCTATATTTAAGGTGCGCAGGGTATCTAATCCATTATTTAAAAGCGAAGCATATACATTATTTACACCCGCTGCAAAGGGTATGGCTGGTCCTGTAATAGCGGTAATGGCAGCATCTTCTGTATTTACAAAAAATTCATCTGCCCCAATATCTGGGTTGGCTGGGTCTCTACCTTGGTCTTCAAAATCTGTGGTTACATAAGCTAGTGGCGTAGCGGCTCTATCTAATACAGCGGCTTGCACCTTTACACTGTTACTGTCTGCAAATTGGCTTAGCACATTTAGGCTGTTGGCCGATTTACTGCTGGCCGCTTTATACGCAGCTAAACTTACATAATTAGAAGAACGATAGCGCACCAAATTGGCACCTGAAGTATAAAGGTTGTTGTAATTTTCGGTTAGCGTAGCAAAGCCATTTACATCCATGGCGTAACCACCACCATCGTTTTGAAAAATATTGTTTAAAACGTTAATATCAATACAAGAAGTTTCTCTAAAATTTTCTGAGCTTGTATTTGAGTTAAAAGAACGCACGGTATTATATACCACGTTAATATTGGAGCAGCTTCCCGCGTATAAGCCGGTGGCGCTGCTATTAGAGCCGGTCATTTGAATATAATTGTTGGCTACAAGCACAGGGTTGGCCAAAGTGCCATCTACATCTGATAAATAAATACCATAACCCGAAGCATCTTTAATATAATTCTGTGCAATAAGGCCGCTGTTGCGGAAGGTAGAAAACTCAAAGCCTTCAAAAAAGGAATAGTTGCGGTTGCTGCTAACACTGTCTTTTACAAAAGTGTAATCCGACTGATTGAGCGCATAAATAGCACGATAATATTGATTTTCAAACACGCAGTTTATTACACGCAAGCCGGTTTCCATGTCGGCACCGCTTTTACCGCGTAGTTCCATAGCGTAGCGCCCACCCAAAAATTTACAGTCTTTAAATAATAGGTTGTTGTTATTGTATGCCGCATTATTACTTACCAAAACATCACCATTACTAGAATTGGTAACGGTAGAATCTTTAATTACGCAATTCACAAAACTTACATGGTTTGCCATGCTGTCAATTTCAATTACACCAGGGCCGCTAAAGCGATATTTACTTTGGATGGTGAGGTTTTTAAATGTGATGTAATCCGTTCCGGTAAGGGTTAGAACATCCTCGCTAAACGAAGCATTTTCCAAACTTACCAAAGCAGCGTTTCCATTTTCCGATTGAAAGATGATGGTATCACTGGCTGAAACACCTGCTATTTCTTTTATTTCTACAATTTCATCGTACACGCCATTGCGCACATTAAACGTTACGTTGGCTGAAATACCTCTTTGCTTTAAGGCCAAGGCAGCTGCGTTAAAATCTGTGAAATCTGGCGAAAGCCCACCAACCGTGTAGGGCCCGGCTAGTGCTGAAAATAAATTGTTGATACGCACTGTATCATTAGAAGCCAAAGCATCCACATTTCCGTTGGGCAAAGCGGCAATTGCTTCTATGCTATAATTTGTGCCTGCTATAAAATTGAACGAGCCAATGTTTACAGAGTCTAACACATCGCCATTAGGCAAGGCGCCTAAAAAGTTATACGCAGTTTGCGTTACTCCATTCACTTCCCAATTTATGGTGAGCGATTTTAGGGTATCCAAACCGTTGTTTAACAAACGTACGTACACCGCTTGATTACCGGGTGTAAATGGTTTAAGCGGAGCAGTAAAAGCTAATAAAGCAGCATCATCGGTAGCCGGTAAAAATTCATCTGCACCAATATCCGGGTTAGTTGCATCGCGGGCTTCGCCATCTATATCAGTAGTTATGTATGTAAGCAAAAGTGCCGCTTCGTTTAGCACACTAGCTTTTACGTGTAAATCGGTAGTGCTTACAAACTGCGGATCTACTTCTAAAGAATTTGCACCCTGCCCGCTAGCGGATTGCCATGCGGCTAAATCAGCTTGGTTGGAAGATGACCAATTGGTTAATGCGCCATTTATCGCGGAAAGCGCATTGTAATTAAACTGCGTGGTGGTGAAAGAATGATCTACTCTTAAGGCAACGCCAGCACCTGCATTTCTAAACACATTGTTTTTTACTTCTACGCCTAGGTTGTTGGTTAAAAAACTGTAATCATCATTAAAAGTAGCCGCGCTGTTATTTTGGTTTAGCGAAAGCATATTGTTGTGTATCACTTTTACTTGATGTGCGCCAAATAACTCAAATGTAAAACCCGAACTACTATTACCTCCGCTTACAATAAAATTGTTGGCAATCAAAAAAGGTTCGGTAGCGGTGCCCGATAAATAGTAGGCATATACACCATCGTTTATGTTATTTCCAAGCAATGTATTATTAGTGATAGAGCCTTTGGTGCTCAAGTTTATGTCAATAATTTCAGCAGAAACATTGGCGTTTGCACGCGGTATCATTAAATTGTTATGAATGGTAACGCTATCTTGATTATAACTATAAATACCTTGACCAAAAAAGTCTTTTATTTCTGAATTTTGGATGGTGAAGCCTTTTTCACGTCCGTTTTGTCCGAATTTATAAATGCCATAATACCCGTTCAAAAGTGTACAACTATCTATTACTATAGCGTTCATATTGCCATAATCAAAATTACCGTTGTAAGCATACATTACAGATGTTGCCGAGCTAGTTGTTGGCCCCGATATTAAAGCACTTCGTAAAAAACTAATATTAGTCGCGCCAGAATCTAACTGAATTACGCTGCTGTAGCTGTTGGTACTCAAATTTTCTATGTGTAAATCTTGAAACTTTACATTTCTAGCCCCATCTATTAATACTACATAATTTTCATTAAAGTTGGTGTAGCTCGCCTCCAAACGCACTGCGCTACTGTCGGCTGTTTCTGAGCGATAGGTTACCGTATTAGTGGTATCCGTTTGCGTAAAGCGGTTTATTTTAATGCGCTCATTGTAGATTCCTGTGCGGGCATTAAATAGTACATTTCCTATGGTTCCGCCTAAGTTTAGGGCGGCTGTGGCCGATGTAAAATCCGTAAAATCAGGCGTGGTACCCCCAATAGTATAAGTGCCAATAAGTGCGGGTGCAAAAGGGTTTGTTTCTAAGGTATCGTTTACGGCAAGGGCATCCATTCCTCCATTGGGCGCACTTGTAAAAGCTTTTACTTGATAGGATACACCCACTGAAAAATTTACGTTGCCCAATAAAACACTTGCGGTATCACCGGTAGCTAGGCTTCCATTAAAATTTACTGCCGTTTGTGTCGTTCCATTTAATTCCCAATTAAGCGTAGCCGATGTAATAGTAGTGCCACCAAAATTTCTAATTACCGCTTTTACCGGAAGGTTACCCGCAGCAAAAGGCGTTTGTGGAACGGTAATTTTAAAAAGCCCGGCATCAGTACCGGTTGGTGTAAATTCATCTGCACCCATATCCGGATTGCTGACATTTCGGGTTTCTCCTTCAATATCTAAGGTTATTCCTGCAATAGGAGTTGCAGCATTGTTAAGGGCAATTTGGCCACTTATAAAAGACGTATCATTAATAAAAAAGGGCGGTTCACTTATGGAGTTTCCATCTTTGCCAAAAGCACTTTGCAGAGCAGATAAGTTTGTATAATCGTTGCCATCCCAATAGGCTAAATTATTTCCTGTACTGTACCAATTGTTGTAGCTGCTGCTGTCAACATCACTATCGTTAGATACATAAATGGCTACACCACCATTGGCGCGCACATTGTTGTTCAGCATAGTTATACCCCCGTTTCCGGAGATGTAAATACCGCTGTTATCTGCATTGGTGGAAGCAATATTTACCGTGTTAAAATACAAGTGTGTATTGGAACTAAAATCTATGTAAATGCCTTCACTAAAAGTAGATGTGCTATTTTGATGCACAAAGTTGTTGGCAATAATGGCTGGGTTTGCGGCACTAGCATTGCTAGAAGAATAATAAATTCCACGTCCGCCACGCATGTTTATCAGTTGGTTGCGCTGAATAGAAACCGCGCTATCACAATCGTATATATAAAATCCATCAAACGTGTTGGTAGAGTTGGTGCTCAGGTAATTATCTTCAATGGTTAGGTAATCGCAATTTTCTATAATCAACCCATCATCACGCTGATTGATAAAACGGTTGCCCATAAAACTCAGGTGTTCTGCATCACTTCCATAACTCACAAACGCTTCTTCTCCTTGGTAAAAGCGTGTGTTTTTAAAACTGATATAATCGCTATTGGCACCGCTTTCTAAGCTTACCAGTTCGTACCCGTTTGGTGTGCTTGCGGCATTATTTTCAATAGCGCAATTTTCTATGGTCAAATAATTTACGCTTTCGTCAATCAACATCACCCGATCATACGTAGTGCCCGTAGCTATTAAGCTAAGGTTTTTGATGGTTAGGTGCGCAATGCTATCTAGCTGCAGCGTGTAATTATTGCTAAAGTTATTTGCATTGAATGAAACCTTGGCTAAAGAAGAATCGCCATTTGCCCCTTGAAACGTAATTGTGTTTACGCTAGAGTTTCCAGGAATATTTCCTAATGCTATTTGTTCAAAGTAGCTGCCGTTGGCTACGTTAAACGTAACGGCATCGCAAAGGCCTTTGTTTTTAAGATCATTTACTGCTAAGGTAAAACTGGCGTAATCTGGCGAGGCTCCGCCAATAGTATAAATTCCGCCCATGCCTACGGTAAGGTTGTTTAAAAACAATGTATCATCGGCAGTCAAGGCATCAGCGTTTCCGTTGGGTTGGCTTGTCCATATTTTTAAGTTGTACGTAACACCCGCTATAAAATTAAAATTGCCCAAAGCTACTTGGGCAGTGGTGGCTCCTACGCCAAATAAAGTATCTAAAGTTCCGGTAAAACTGGCGGGTGTTTGTACTACGCCATTTACCTCCCAACCTACATTTAAGCCAGTAATTTGGTTGTTTCCTAAGTTTTGCACGGTAGCACTAATTGGCTGACTGCCTTGGCAAAGTATGCTGCCTAAATTAGAACCCGTTGCACCTGCATTATCAGCAATGTTTGGCGCAAAAGTCAGTTGTATTTGTGGTTTATCCGATGTTGTTTGGTCAGTGATTACACCGCATTGGTCAGACCCATCTTCTCTGGCATATCCTACCGTATTATCGGTGTAAACTCTTACCTGCCCTGTGCTGGTATAGTTTGGCACGCGGTCAAAACAAATATCAAGCACAATGTTATCCACACCGTTCCAAAAGAAAGTGTTGTCTAAAGGCAACATATCAAAACCTCCCGCCACTGGCGCATAAGAAGCGTTTGAGTAAGCCTGTAAAAAATTTGCGGTAATGTTATCATCCGCGCTTGCAGAGTCAGTATGCGCAATGGCTAGTTTAAAATTAGGCAAGTTGTGAGATGGCACCCCCGTAACGAAAAAACCTACATCTGTAAGTCTGCCGCTGCTTATTCCGGCAGCATTAAGTTCAGCCCGAGTATATACAATTTGCATGTGCATACTGCGGAAGTAAATATTTATAGGCGAAGCGCCCTGCGCACCATTTACACTTGTGCCTGAGCCTAGCTGTATGGTTTGCGCCTGTATTTTGGTAGAGAGGAAGAAACAGGCCGCTAGTAAGAAAATAAAATTGCGAGTAATTTTTGCGCGCATAACGTTGAATTTTAGGAAACACAAATGAAGCTATTTCTAAAGCACCACAGCAGTTAAATTGATTGGTTGGGTACTTTGGTTGAGTAGATTGCAGAGGGAGTGAAATATTGAAGTGCCGGTTTGCGATTTTTAGTTTGTACGAGCGGGACGCTCGCAGGAAAAAGCGGGTTACTTAAAGAAGATGTAGTGAGGTGGGATGCTCGCAGGAAGTTGAAACGGTTTGAAAAAAAGACAACTCGCGTTGAAAAGGGAGGCTTTTTAAGGATATACCCACCTAAGTATTTTGTGGTAATAAAAAAAAGCATTAGGAATAATATCTAATGTATAACACTCTGTTATTTTGTACGTTCCCTTAAAATTTAAAACATGAAAGTACAGACTGCATTACGATTTGATAAAGAGCTTCTTAGATTGGTAAAGGAAAAAGCTTTGGCCGAAAAAAGAAGTTTAAATAACTACATTGAATATTTACTTTATAAAGACGTGGGTGATATCCGGAATACCGACACGAAAAAAGCTATCAACGAAGCTAGAGAAGGAAAAAATCTCATCCCAATTAATGATGTTGATGCATTTTTAGAAAACCTGTAAAATGAATCAACTCATAGCCACCACTAGGTTTAAAAAAGACCTTAAAAAAAATCAAATCGAACCCGCAAAACCTAGTGTTAGTTTCTGAAACGTTAAAACTCTTGCAAGCAAAAGGCTTTGAGGGCATACCGTTAAAAATGAAACCTCATAAGTTAAAAGTCGATTTTGCGGATAATTGGGAATGCCATATTAAACCAGATTTGCTTATTATTTGGATTCAGATTGAAAACCCAAAAGAAATTAAATTGGTGCGTGTAGGCTCTCATTCAGATTTATTTAGGTGACGCCTTTTATAAATAAGTACCTCAACAAGAGCAACAAAAGAAAATCAGCATAAATGTACAGGGCGCTCAAGTGTATTATTTAAACGCTGCCTATTATTTTCCTCCTTGAGGGAATATTCTCCCAAGGGGGAGTTATCGTGTTAAATAAGACTTTTTACCTATAGCACAGGCACAACAAAACGCACATGCCAATTATTAATTAATAGTAAAAGGTTAAAGCCAAACCAACAGAAGTAGTGCTTATCTCTTTGTCAAACGTATTGGAAGTCCTCGTAAAATCAGAGTTATTTCCATATTCATAACTATACTCCTCATTTAAGGTGCCCCAATCAATGTTAAAACCCACCCCAATATTTTTAAACTTGGCTTTTACACTTATTTGATGAAATCCTTTAAATGCAAATATTTCATCATACTCAAAACCAGAAGGTTGCAACTGAACAAAGCCTTCAGTGTTCGATGCGGAAAAATAAGGAAGGATTACAATAGAAGGGGTGATGTTATACGTAACAAAAAGGCTAATTACTTTTGAGAGTTCATAACTAAATACTGGTCCTATATCTAACCCTGTAGAATACAAGCCAAATTCTTCTACACTTATTGGTTCGTCTAAATTTCTAAAATTAAAATCTTGCCAGTTTGTGTGGATATACCGTAAACTTACAGCTAAGGTATAGCCTAACTTTAGTGGTACACTTTTACTGAGTGTGTATAAACTGTGCGTACCTATCGCCATAGAAACACCTTTATCTAAACCCATTCCGCCAAAATCCTTATTGCTATTACCTCCCACTTGATTGTAAAAATCAGATACGCTAGGTAAACTTGCAGAAGCCGTTGGCATGATATAACCAATAGAGAAAAACTTGATTTTTGTTTTGCCATCCTTTTTTTCTTCTTTTGAATCTTCAGGTTGTGCAACTGCTGTAGGCGCTTTTCCACCTCCTACAACTTGCGCGTGCATCATAAAACTCCATAACACCATTGCGGTACATAAATACTTTTTCATTTTCTTTTAATTTTAAAATTATTTGATGTTCATTTTCCAAACATTAAACGTTCCTTCTTCATCTCCTCTTTGACTAAGAAAAAACAAGGATTTTCCATCGGGCGTGTAAATAGGAGAGGCATCATGACCCGGGTGAAACGTAAGTTGGGTAAGCCCCGTGCCATCTATGCGTAGCGAATAAATATCTAAATTAGGTGGTGTAGTAGGCGTTTTTGGTGAAGCACCTACGCATATAAAAGATTTGCCATCAGGCGCTACCGAAGGACTACTAAATCCGGTTTCAGAATCACTAAGCAATAGCGTTTCTTGACCTGAATCTATATTTATCATCCAGATTTCACCTAAGCCAGAATCGCTATTGATGCGGGTTACCAATAAGCTTTTTCCATCAGGCATTAATACCGGTGTAGAGCCTTCGCCAAATTGTGTTTGTAATGAGGTTTCTCTATCAAAATTCCAAACGTAATATTTTACCACCGGCAAGCCGTTTACTATATTCTGCTCGGCTTTTGTAAAAAACACGTACCGATTGTCTGGAGAAAACATAGGGCCCAACTCATCCATAGTGGTGCTAGTTATTTGTTGAATAGCTGCACCTTGATCGGCATTTATCATAAAAACATCAGCATTACCGCCACTTGCATCGCTAAACGCAATTTTTTCACCATCAGGAGAAAAAGCCATATCGGCCACCCTATCTTTAAAAGTGCGCTGCACGGTAGTTTTACCGCCAGATGTTTTTCTAATAAAAATGTTGTCCTTACCACCTTTTCTGCCCAAAAAAGCAATTTTTTCTCCATCTCCGCTTAGCGCGATAAGGGGTGCTGCATACCAGGCAATTCTGCCTCCACTTACTGAAATATAAGGTGCTACCACCGTGTTGCTATTTTCGGTAAATTGTATAAACCTTATTCCCCCTTCTTGCGGAACGCTAATAGTGCCATAGTTTATTTTTTGTGTAACAGTACAGGAAGAAACTAAAAACAGTATGCCTAGCACATAAGCTATTATAAATGATGTTCTATTTAAAAAGCCTTTAAGTGCCTTTAATTTTAAAAAGTGTTCGTTTGTTGTCATGCTGCTTTTATTTGTTTCAATGCAAATGACCAATCATTTTATACCGCACACAATACCTAGATTTAGGTATATTTTCATGTAAAAGTAAATATGGTTAACCTCCTTTTTTAAATGCGGCCAACAACTACTTACGGTGGAGTTTTAGCTCCATGTCAATCAAACTTTTAAATCCATTTTAGCCCAATGTTACTAACTTAAGGGGGGGCTTAAAAGAATAGGCTTGTTCTAATGGTACAATACTGTATAACAAAACGTTACAGTTTTATTAGCATAAAAAAACCCCGCTCAATGCAGGGTTTAATTAACACAATAACACTTTAGTTTTTTAGAGAAACTTACTTATAGCAGCCAATTTCTCTCTAAGTACTTGAAAGTGATTTTTCTCTTGATTTTTGTAAAAATTTCCATCAGGACGGGCGTACAATGATGAACTTGGATATCCAAAAATCACTTTTAGATTACCAACGCCTGTTTCATAACCGAAGGTAAAAATATCTCCATCATCATACGTTGTTTTTTTTAGGCTACCATCTGCGTTGTATTCATAATCGCTGTGGCCTTCTTTTTCCCAAGAAATATTGTCAGCGTTCCAATCATATTCTTCAATCCTACTAACCTTACCACCAGCATAGGTGTATTCTGATTTATAGCCATTAGACCAAGTAACGCCATTGTCATAGCTTGACTCCACAAGCCCCAAGCCATCACTCCCATGGGTAAATACCTCCTTATCGCTCAACCTCCAAACTTGAGAATTTTTGGACGAGCTCAATATTTCTTTAATTTTATCGCTTTGATAGGTGTACTCGCTTTTGTAATATTCCTCCAAACCTATAGAGGAATTTTCAAAACTTGTTCTACGCGTCATTTTCGTGCCTGAGTATACATAAACCTCTTTATAATCTACCACTCCTGCACCAAACTCTATTTGCTGCGTTATTAAACCATTCTCAACGGTTCTTTCGGTACTATAATCGCCCTGTACCCACGTACCGCCCTGTTTTTCCCAATTCCGCAAAATAATTTTATTACCTGCGTAAGAAACTTCAATTTTAAACTCATCATTGTCCTCTTTGCCGATAATCTCTTTCACCTTTTCGCCATCATAGGTTATGGTATATAGTTCTTCATTACCATAGGATATAGACTTTAGCCTGATGCCTTGGGGGTTGCCATTACCATCACCTGCACCGTTGCCATTGTTGTTGTTTCCCGTGTTATCTTCTTTATTACATGATGCTAAAGAAAAAAATACTAGGCCAGCTAAAAAGCTGATTTTTAAAAAAGACTTGATCATAATTATTAAGTTTTAATTTTGGGTAAATAAAAAACTATTATTTAAGCCTTACCATACCTAGATTTAGGTATATTTTACTGTTCTGCTTTTAATTTTCAACCCATCAAGCGGGAAGGTATGGCTGGTGTCCCGCATATTTGTAAAACATACTTCCAATCCTTCGCACAGCCTACTGCTAAAGGCGGCATTACAATTTTAAAGAGTGATAAGTTGCACGTAAAAGAATATTTTTTAAGTCCTTTTTACGTTTTTGACTTAGTTACAGATCACATAATTCAATCAATACCAAAATTAATTAGTTAAAGAACTAACCCTTAATGTAACCTGCTGTGATGAGTTTTCCTCAAGATAGGATTTTAAGTCATCTAATTTGGGGGTTTTAGTTCACATTGAATAATACTAGCAAAGCTAATTAGAACACCTTAACGTTTTAATATATAGGATATGATTAAACGCTATTTAGAGTATGTAAGAGAGGATAAGGAGCAAAGGGAGTTGAGTACGGATGTATTAAAGCAAAAAAAGAACCAATACTTACAAACTTGGGATATTTTCCTTGTGGATAGTGAGGAGGAGGAAAAACAGGTTGGTAAGGAAAGTAATCTTTCAGCAGATGTAAAGACTTTTAGGAAAAAATATTAGTTCTATTCTTGGTCGAACTTGTTAAATTTTTCAATGTTTCTTTTCGCTTTTGTTGTTTTCGTTGATTGAATTGAGTTTTCATGATCTTGGATAGCATGATTTAAAAACAAGCGAACATTTTTCAAAGAATTAGTTAAACCTTCTCTAGATTCTTCCGATAGTTTTTTATCGGAAGTCACAGCACTTAATAAATTTTCAATCTGTTTTTTATCCTCTATATAATTTTTTTCACTTTTCATAGAAAGGTATTTTATTACACTTTGGAAAAATACGATAATTTTGTTTAATACAGTTTTAAGCATGACGACTTTATTTCTATATATAAAATCTTTGATGCTCCTATAAGAGTTTGCGCTCTATCTATTTTGGGATAGAACGCGGTAGAATATGTAAGTCTAAATTTCAGTGATAGGTGTATACACACCACCTACTTTTTTACATCCAATTTTTTCTTGAATTATTTCCTTGGTTCTGTTGTCATTACTTGTTTTTCATAAAACCGTTTAAATAACCCTTCTAACTTAATAAAGGTGGGTTATTTAAATAGGGTCTTACTCTTTGTTTACTTTTTCATAAACTTTGTTCTGGTATGTTCATATACACCGCTTAATTGAAGGGTATAAATTCCTTTGGGTAAATCATCAACACTAATTCTATCTTCAAGAATACCGTATTTTATAATTTGTCCAAAGCTGTTTACAATGTTAAAGTGTAATTTCTTATTTGTGTATAAGGAGCTAACTTGAATAAAACTTGTAGCGGGATTTGGGTAAATTTCCAAGTCTGCTTTAAACTCGTTCAAAGCTAAACCACTAGGGTTTTGATTAGTGGTATCTACTTTAATAGAAAGTCTGATAGTCATTCCAAATCTACCATCAAAAGTTGGATTATCATCAGGAACAGTAAATTTAATCTCATCATTCTTATTAACATAGAATGAATCTGTATAAGTTACTATAACGTTAGATAGTTTCATTATGAATAAATTATTAACAAAAATTTCGGGATCAGGGTCACTATTTGTTGCAGTGATTTCAAATACTACTTTCGTACTATCAAATTGTGCTACAATTACATAAGGAACTGTAACTCCAACATTAACATTATTATCAGAGTACACAACGCTATCTTTTTGAGAGAAAAGAAATAGTGATACTGAGCTTAACAAGAGAGTTAGAAAATATTGATTTCTCATAATTTTATTTGATTATAGTAATTGGTGTGTGAACTGTTCCGATACCATCACATCCTAATTTATCTTTCAACAGTTCTTTTGTTCTTTTGTCATTATTTGGAGTGAATGGAGCAATTAGTTCCACATCGTGAATTACTTCTTCACCGCGTCCTTTCCACTTGACTACTACTTTCGGAATGTTAAATTTTGGCATATCTCTATATTTTATTAATTTAAGCGAATGTAGTAAAATATAACTCAATGCAGTAATATAAGGTTACAGTATTTTTTACAACCCCAATGAAATTTGGGGTATGTCAGATTTATCTATATCAGAAATTGAGGAGATTAAAAATACAGTTGGGGTTGCTGTTGGTAATAACATTCGAGTGGTCAGAGAAAGAGTAGGATTAAGTCAAACCGACCTTGCTAATAAGATACATAGTGATCGCCAATACCTGTATAAAATTGAAAAAGGTAAAGTGGGTATCAGTATCATTAAACTCGCTGTAATCGCAAAAGCTTTGAATGTTGATTTGTCTGAATTAGTGAAATTGAGCTAATCCTTTATGTATATGTTTTAACCAAGTCAGTAAAGGTTTATAGCATTTTCATTTCTGAACTAGGGTGATTTTTAAATTATTTCTTGAAAATACCTTTCTGCTTTTTCTATGGTATCAAATTTTCTTTCAAATTTGTTAATATTCATGCTTTTATAAATATTTACTGTTTTTAATTCGTCTAAACAAAATAATCTTATTTTCACGGAATGATATCCTTATAAGAACTTATCCACTAGTTGAAAAGTTAAGGAAGATACACTCAATGAAATTTTAACGTTCTATCATACATGGATTTTAAGAAGCTTAAAAACAACATTAACAATTGCAATACACTAGCAAATGCCACAATACCAGATGATAAGGTTTTTATTAGAAAGTTAAAAAAAGCAGATAAATTAAGTAACGTAGACTTTAAAACACATACTGAACTTGGGAAAGAGATGAATGAAAGTTATTTTTCAAACAAGTGCGATTACTTTAGGAAAATGAACTCTGTTTCTATAAATAGTTACGGACTAGAGGATAGGAAGAGTGTGATTAATATATATAAAGCAAAGTTTAATGTTTCACCAAATTATAAAAAATCAGCGGTACTTTTTAAAATCACTGAGGATTCTGGAATGACTGAATATACTCCTAGTATATCTGATAATTATCATCATTCCCTTTATAAGGAGGATAATTTCACCACTGATAGTGGGATCGAGGTTATAGACATTATTGACTTAAGAAAAGAATGTTGTCAATGACACCAAGTGCATATGATCCAAGAGTAATGTCAAAATTGTTGTTAATAGAGTCTAATTATTTGGAACTATTGACAGATGATGACCCTATGCTTTATACTGGTACGTCAAGTTTTGGGAATAGAGTTATAGGTTCTATTGTAGAGGATAATGATGAAGATCAATTTTTGCGATATTTTCATGTTTTAGCATCAGATAAATTATATGCAGAATTTATTACTGGACGAACTTCGCTATACAAGGTGTTTGAGGAAACCGAGATAGTGTATTTGATTGATTTTAACTATGACCGCACATTAAAGGGTATTATTCCATTGAGGTTTAATGAAATTCCTAATCAGTGGATGCCTTTAGAGAATTCTTATTGTCCTGATTTTTGTATTCCTACAACTTTAGAGTTTAGCACTAGTTTAAAGGGGGGGATAGCAGACGACCACAAAGCAAGACCTAAAGATGCTCTGATATTCAATGAGTTTGCTTCGACCACATTAAACAACGTATTAAGACCTTTAGGAAAATTAGAATATAATTTAGGTACATATTACAAACCTGCTTCAGCGGGTAGCTACAAATTAGATTTTCAAATAGTTGTAGAGAATGTTGGACAATCCCAAGTTTCTTTAACTGATAATGATATAGATGGAAATGTACTTTCCATCTATATAGGGAAGTATTTAGATACCGTGTTCAATAAGCTACCTGACGATAATAAGAACACACAAATTACCGAGACTGAGATTTACACGGAACTTTTAGAGTCCTTAAATGATGTATACGAGAATAACTATTCTGTTATTAATGATGACATAGCTGAGGTTTTAAATAAGTCATTAATTACCATAATAAAGCAATCAGAGAAGCTTTCTCAATCTGTAGGAGTTGGGTTTCATTCTATGGAATTTAATATTTATGATGAGAATCAAGATTCTTTTCTTATAACCTCACTTGAGAAGGACTATTTCAAGCGAGTTAGTAAGTTTATACCTGACGATTTACTTGAAGAAGAAGATTTAGTAACTAGTTATAGAATATTGGTTTATGATATGAATACCGAATCTCTTCATTGTAAAGCACATGCTTATTTCAAAGATGAAGATGGTAATGACAAAACGGAAAAAGTCACAATACTACATAAGCTAAATTACTTAGATCATACACCATATTCTAAAAGTCTTAACGACAAGACTTCTATCGAAGTACAGGGGATTGGAAAATACAACAACAATGGAAAGTTGAAAGAAATAGAGATAATTGACTAGTGAAAATAATTCTTTAAAATCTTCAAGCAGCGGTTTTTAAGAACTCATTATAATAGGAAGGTATTTTCATAAACCTTTCTAAGCTTTCCTTATCCTTTACAGAAGTTTGAACAAGTAATTCAACTTTACTCAGTTGAATGAACTTTCTCATATATCTGAACCATTTAAGATAATTCCAAATGTACTTGGTTGAATAACCATTAAAGTCTTTGCTCCAACCCTTATACAAACTCATTGTAGAGTTAATGTTGTTATTATGTAGTCTTTTAGTTTTCTTACCGTCAGATTTGAAAACTTCATGGTTGATATCATCCCTAGTTTTGAAGTATTTGGTTGAACCCTTTGATTTGTCAGTAACAACGGTAGTACCTGTATGGATTTTTAACCCATCAACAACTTTACCTATATCCGTTGACTTTACTTGACCTTTTTGCTGAATCTTTATAGGAAAAAAATCGAAATCACTATCTCTATTATGAACACATAAAAACATAGAGTTCTTCTTTTTTTCAATACAATGATTTTCCATATTCAATATGTCCTCCGTTTTCTCTTTTCCTTTTCTTCCCTTTACGTTAAAAGGTAGGAATACTTCATCCATTTCAATCACATCAGATAAATTTAAGTCATCCATTTTGTTAAGACTGGATAAAAGCTTGTGTTTCCATACATGAACCGTCTTAGTTGATAAGTGTAACTTGGAAGCAAGTTCCTTTAACGTTAAAGGATTTTTAGAACTGAACATTAAGTAAATGAAATCAGTCCATTGATCAACTTTTTGCATCTTGTGAACTGATGTGTTTGTTGATTTACTATAAGTTCTATCACAAGCTTTACACTTAAACCTTTGTCTACCACTAGTAACACCGTTTTTAACGTAATTCTTGGAATTACAATATGGACACTCAATTTTATGGCTTATTTGAAGAGGATTTAGTTTATTATGTGATATGAACCTATCAATCAACAACTTTATTTCTGACTGTTGATGTAGTTTTAACTCCTCTATTTTTACTCCTAACTCTAACATAATCATGAATTTAGATATTCAAATGTAGTAATATTTTACTACAAAAACAAATTGTTTACGCATTACTTACTTTTTAATTGGAAAAAGTTTAAAACATTCCTTGTGAAATTCACTAGCATAAAATCAAGGTGTATTTAATTTTCCTTGTAAATACCTATAATAGGACTTTCAACTTCTAAATATGGAGTGCTAATATCGACTGCTATCTTTTTATCTAATGGATTTAGTCCAAATTCAGTAATATCAACCATACATTCCTTTGGTGGCTTGCATCCATCGGTTAGAATAAATCCAAATGGAGGGAAGTTTATTTCCGACCACCCACCATTTCCGATATTCGGAGAAGCGCAAAATGTGTAACCAATCATTCGCTTAGTAGAAGAAAGAGTAGAAAACATATATACATTGAATTTCTTTGGGATTTGAGTGCTATTTCGATTAAGTACAAACTCGACTAAATCTTTATAACTCTTTAAATACCCCATTCTATCAAGTGCTAAGAACATAGTAAAAACTTGCTTTATTATATTCATTGGTTTAATGTGGTATCTACCCCTTATAACTTTACCTAAATTCTCGTCTCGTTTGATTATCTCCAATCCTTGATGTGCAAAATTTGAAAAATCATTAGCGTACCAATCTCCTGTGTTGTTATTACAACTCTTACAAAACACTTGTAAACCATAACCCTGATTTAGTCGAATCGTCTTACCATAAAAGTAACTTGACTTATCAAATAAATGCGCGCGTTTCTTTGTATAAATAGCATTAGCGTTAAACGCGGATTTTGGTGGTATATGCTCAAAAGTTAACCTTGAATACTTACTACATAAACTACACTCTCCAAAAACTTTCTTCATTGAACAAGGATTAGAATTTTTAATATATAGTTGAAAATACTTATTTTCACATGATTAAAATACTTATTATTAACTTTTTAAAATTTATCAAAGTGATTCCAAAAAATGAATTAAATGATTTAAAAACTGCTGTAATTAGAGCTAAGAATACTGCACAAAATTATTGGGATGCGGATCACGAACACCATAATAGTGAAGATCATATGGCTCTTTTTGGTCAGCTATATGGTCTACTACAAACAATTGAAAAACTTGAAAAATAGTGAACAGAAATTGAAATGATATTTTATTTAACGTTAATTTAAGCTTCTTAGTCACTTAACCCCAATTTAGATGATAAAAAAAAAGAAAAAAGAAAGATTTGAATTTTTAAAGAAAGTGTATGAAGCTACAGATGGTAATACAACTATTATAATAAGCTATTGGGAGGTTGGAGAAGCATTGGGGTTTGATAAGGATACTACCTCAAATACATACCAATACCTTAGAGAACAAGATTTGTTAGAAACAATGGGGTTAGGTGGTCGAATGTGTATTACCCATTCAGGAGTGCTTGAAATTGAAGAAGTGCTAGAAAATCCTGACAGACCTTCAGAGCATTTTGCAGCGTTTAATTTTATCAATGTTGAACATATGAATAATTCCAATATTCAACAAGGTAATATTGGTTCAACTCAAAGTAACATCTTTAATTCTGATAAAATACCTGAACTACAACAATTAGTTGAAAAAATTGAAAACCTCTTACAAGAAATTCAGATTAAGAATGTAAAGGAAGAAATTGAAGCGGAAAACGAAACTCTCAAAGCTCAAATAAAATCACCCAAACCAAAGAAAAGTATAATTACAGAATCTTTGAAATCATTGAAAAACGTAATTAGTAATGTAACTAATAATGTCGCTACATCAGAACTCACAGAACTTATAACTAATATGTTAAACTAACTCAAATTTTATTTCTAGGAAATTAAATCTAAATTCCCATCACAGCAGGTTACATTAGCATAAAGAACTATAAAAAATTAATCAGCCCTTAAGCCTCGCTTAGGTAGGAGGTTTTAAAAGAGTTAAAGTTTCTCTTTACTCATTTATACCAATCACTTTAAAAATAAAATTCACTACCTCAGCGCAAAAATAAATTTCACACAAAGCAGCAGCCCACCCGGTTGCAAAACTTTCATAACCTCCCTATCAGTAGAACTTAAGGTGTAACCCGGAGGTGAAGTAACCGTGTAGGGAGTGGTGGAGGTTGGAATGGCCCATCCGCCACCGAGCACAAATTTTGAACGTTTTCCTAAGCGGAAATTATAGAGATACGCAATGTTTACAGTACCGGCATTCCTTAAATCAAATACGGCTTCAGTGCCATCTTGTAAGGTTAAGGGTACATCAGCACCACCAAAAGCATTACTAAAACCTAAACATAAAGCACCACCAAATTGCGGTTCTCTAAGATAATATTGTAAGCTGCCCCCTGCTTTATACCCCCAGCCGCCTAAACCTAAGGTGCCTACAATAGATAATCTTGGTAATATGGGAATCTCCCATTCTAACCCTAAAAGGCCTGAATAATTATTAATACCGGTGCCCACACCCAAGTAACTGGTTGCTATTGTGTTTTGAGATTTATAGCTGGCTCCACCTCTTTCAAAACGGTTTACTTGGCCGCTGGCCGATACGCAAAAGAATAGTAAGGATAGCATGCCTGCGAATTGAACGATACGTTTTTTCATGGGGTATTTTAAGTTGCTCGAAAAGTAATGACTTATTTTGACTTTTCAAGTTTGGAGCATTTTCGCCAAAGCATCATTTAATGATTACCTTTGTACCTCTTAATTAAGAATTGAAATGATGAATATGGCAGCTGTACTATTAGGCATGATAGGTTGGCCACAAATCGTATTGATTATTGTAGCCATTTTGCTACTTTTTGGTGGAAGAAAAATTCCAGAATTAATGCGCGGATTAGGTGGTGGCGTTAAGGAATTTAAAAACGCTGTAAAAGACGATGATAAGCCCGAAGACAAGGAGAAAAAGTAATTTGGCAAAAACCAAAATGTAAACCCCGTACATGGATTTTAAAAAGCTAAGCGAGTACCGCGAGCGGCTTGACGATGGAAGATTGAGCTGTACTGAGCTGGTAGAATTTTATCTTACCCAAATTGAAAAAAACGAGCATCTAAACGCTTTTACCGAAGTGTTTTCTCATGATGCCCGCAGCCGTGCTACGGTGGTAGATCAAAAAATAAAACGTGGCAAAGCCGGTAAATTAGCCGGGCTGGTAATTGGCATAAAAGATAATATTTGCTACCGAGGGCATACGGTATCGGCCTCCTCTAAAATGCTTGAAAATTTTCAATCGTTATACAATGCTACTGCGGTAGATCGTTTGCTTGAGGAAGACGCCATAATTATTGGTCGCCTAAATTGCGATGAATTTGCCATGGGTTCTTCTAATGAATACTCGGCTTTTGGCCCTGTTTTAAATCCACACAATAACAAAATGGTAACCGGTGGCAGCAGCGGTGGCAGTGCAGCAGCGGTAGCAGCAAATCTTTGTCAGGCTACATTGGGAAGTGATACCGGTGGTAGCATACGCCAACCGGCTAGCTTTTGTGGCACCGTGGGTTTTAAACCAACCTACGGCAGAATTTCGCGCCACGGCCTTATTGCCTACGCTAGCTCTTTTGATCAAATTGGCCCTTTTACTAAAAGTACAGAAGATGCAGCACTTATTTATAATGTATTAGCAGGTAAAGACGCATTTGATGCTACAGCTTCATCGCGCGAAGCAACACCCGTAGAAATAAGCTACGACATTACTAAAAAATATAAGGTGGCTTACTTGCGTGAAACGCTGGAAATGGAAGGGTTAGACCCTGAAATTAAAGCACAAATGCTAAGCACTATTCAAAATTTAAAAGATAAAGGACATACCGTAGAACCAGTAGATTTTCCGTTTTTAGATGTAATGGTTCCCGTATATTATATCCTTACCACGGCTGAAGCCAGCAGTAATTTAGCCCGCTATGATGGTATTCACTTTGGCTACCGCAGCGAAAATGCGCATGATTTAGAAAGCACCTATAAACTTAGCCGAACAGAAGGTTTTGGAACGGAAGTAAAAAGACGCATCTTACTGGGCACCTTTGTATTGAGTAGCGGCTATTATGAAGCATATTACACCAAAGCACAAAAGGCAAGGCGCTTAATTCAGCAAAAAACCAACGATATTTTTGCGGAGTATGATTTAATTCTTTCGCCTACCACGCCAACCACTGCGTTTAAACTAAAACGTAAAATGGCCGACCCTACCGTTATGTATTTAGAAGACATTTTTACGGTGCAATCCAATATTTGCGGCATCCCGTCCGTTAGCCTTCCATTAGGTAAGCACAGCAATGGAATGCCTTTCGGACTGCAACTTATGGCGCCCGCCTTTGAAGAAGAACGTTTGCTCCAGTTTTCGCATTACCTAATGAACAACTACTAGTGCATAAGAAATAAAGCTGTGTAGCCTGTGTTGCAAACAATTTTTTAATATTAGTTGAGTGCTAAAAATGTTTATATGAAAGCTGTTACTCAAAATATTCTACTTTGCCTTTTGGCGATGTTTACCGTTACCCTTTACGCTCAGCAACCCGCTGAAAATGATAGTATAGAGGACATTCCCACGCTTGATTTAAACGAAATAAATTTAGAGGACGACCCTTTTGTAGCCAAGCTAGACAGCATGTTGCATCAGTCGTTTTTTACACCTGATTCCGCGTACGCCTCTACACAAGAATTTATTTTGGATAGTGAAGATACGTTGAGTGGAGTTCCGAAACCGGTGGAAGATAGTGTGTTTAAAGCACGTATAGCAAAGTTAAATAATGCTTCGCCTATTCAATTAGATTACAATACTGATGTGCAGCGCTACATAAATGTATATGCTATTAAGCGTAGAGAGCAAGTAAGCAGAATGTTGGGATTGGCAGAATATTATTTCCCCATGTTTGAAGAAGCTTTAGACCAATACGACATGCCTTTGGAGCTAAAATACTTGGCGGTGGTAGAGTCAGCATTAAACCCTTCGGCACGCTCACGCGTGGGCGCACAAGGGCTTTGGCAGTTTATGTACGCTACGGGTAAAATGAACGGATTAAAAGTAAGCAGTTATGTAGATGAACGCAATGATCCTTTAAAAGCAACCCACGCAGCCTGTAAATATCTTACCACATTATACGCCATTTTTGACGACTGGAATTTAGCCTTAGCCGCGTATAACTCTGGGCCGGGTAATGTAAATAAGGCCATCCGCAGAAGCGGAGGACAAAAAAATTATTGGGCCATTCGCCCTTATTTACCAAGAGAAACACAAGGGTACGTTCCCGCTTTTATTGCCGTAAACTACATTATGAATTATGCGGGTGAGCATTATATTTTTCCAGTAAATGTAAAGCGCAGCTATTTTTCTTGCGATACCGTTACGATTAAAGAAAAAATCAGCTTTGCTCAGATTTCTAAGCTAATAAATATTGATGAAGAAGAATTGACCTTTTTAAACCCTGCTTTTCGCCACAAAGTAATTCCTAAAGTAGAAGATGATTTTTACAAATTAATTTTACCCTCTGAAAATGTAGGGCTTTTTGTAGCTTATGAGGATAGCATTTACGCCTTGGCCGCAAAAGATTTTAAGATTAATGAGGTTACTACTCCGCAATACGTAGAGGTAGAGGATAAAATTAGACACAAAGTAAGGCGTGGTGAGTCTTTGGGAAAGATTTCTGAACGCTACGGAGTTTCAGTGAGCAGCATAAAACGCTGGAATGGTTTGCGCAGTAACACAATACAAGTGGGCGCCCGCTTAACCATTTATCCCCGTAAGGTAGCTGCGGCAGAGAAAGAGACCCCTGCCAAAAGTAACACTACGCCAACGCCACCAACTAATAAGGACAGCTACCAATTTTACACAGTACGCAGCGGAGATAATCTGTACGCCATAGCGCAAAAATTTCCGGGTATTAGTGCGGATAACATTAAAAAATGGAACGGCATTAGAAACGTAAAGAGCTTGAAGCCCGGTATGAAACTAAAAATTTACACGGACAACCGCTCATGAAAAACCTCACTTACAGTATTTTAGCATCACTTGTTTTTTTAGTTTACGGATGTAACAATGGCGAAATTAATTTGCTAGATGACTCATCGGACTACGAAACATTGCCGGCTAGTAATGGCGGCACGCTTGATTTTATAGTTGTTTGTGAAGATGCTGTTTGGAGTGGAATAGCAGGGGATTACGTACGTAAATATTTTACAGATCCGCAGTATGGCTTGCCACAACCGGAGCCGGAATTTACAGTAAGGCAGGTAAACCCAAATGAATTTAATACGCTACTTACGCACAGCCGAAACCTTATAATACTTGAAAAAAGTACCGACAGTAATTTTGCGATGCAGCACAACCGTTGGGCTAAACCACAACTGATTGCCACTTTTACAGGTAATGAAAAGCAAATGGCCAAAACACTTGTAGCGAAACGAAAAGCATTAGTTGAGGAATTTTACCAAGCGGAAATACTAGTAAAGCAAAAACGTATGCAGGCGGCCAAAATGAAAGCCTTGCCAGATGTGCTTAAAAAAAATGGGATAAAAGACATGTTGCTTAACCGTGCTTTTGAAATTGAATATGAGTACGACTCACTGATTGTAATGTGGAATAAAACCATAAAAAGTGATCAGGGAATTATCATATACTTTAGGCCACTTAAGGAAAATGAATTGATAGAAGCCAATATTATAAGCACCCGCGATAGTTTGGTAAAAAGGTTTATACCGGGCGAACGTGATGGTAGTTATATGAAAACAGAACCTATAATGCCTCCACGTATAAGCACCGTAAACATAGATGGTAAGCTGGCTTTTGAAGCGCGTGGCCTATGGCGCACCGTTGGTGAATTTAAAGGCGGCCCCTTTATAAACTATACTATTGTAGATGAAGAGCGCAATCAATTGGTAATAATGGAAGCCTTTTTATACGCTCCGGAAATTAAAAAGCGTAATCTACTTTTTGAATTGGAAACTATGCTGAAAAGTGTGGAGTTTGAGTGAATATTGATTTAAAAGCGTTTCATTCAATATCTTTTCCTTGGTTTTTTTTAGCGTTTTTAGAAAATCTTTTTTCGTGTTCACGTTTTATAGGTTGTTCGGTTTAATGTTCTTTTTGCTCGCTGTGCAACAGAACCTAAAGGACTCAAATGTTTGTAGCTGGTTGTTAAAGACATCTATAATATGACCCCATCGGGGTCAAACTCTTTTCATTATCTTTTAACTAAAGTTTGCGGTGGTACTTGCAAAACAGCGCAGCCACGTTCTTTGCTTCCGCTAATTCCAAAATATTGCGTTCACGTTTTATGTCTTCCGGATCTTCCTGATAGCCGCCAAACAGCATCAAAACCGCTTTTACAGTATCAGCTGGTTTGTAAAGTTCGTAATCATCCGAAGTGATAGAGGTTAACTCCTTTTGCACTTTCTCCGCTTGTTCATCAACAGGCTTCTGATTTCCACAAGAAAAAAATGCTAATGGGAATAAAAAGTGTGAAAAAAATCTCTTCATGATTGAATGATGTGCCGCCAAATGACCAACGTATTATAAAGTGCATGTATAGCTTAAAGCTACACAAAACTGTTCTTTTATAAACACATCATGTTATCCTTGAACTGGCTTGTAATGGAATGAAGGATTTTTAAGTGCGAAGGTTTCATTTTTAATGCACACTAGCTTAAGTAGAGGGTACTTCTGACGCGTGCGGCACTAATTACAGTTAAGCAATAAATGCAGCAAAACGTTTATGCACTCACCCTGTGTAAAAATAACAATAGCAAAGGCACACCGTGCCTTTGCTATACTTGTTCATCACTATTTATCTATTAAAAAGTGTTTGAGAATAATGCCCGAAAATTACTTCTTTACCATTAGTTTTTCCACAACATTACCCACTCGCACGAAGTAAATCCCATCTTGTAACTGCGCTATTGGCACAGTAGTTTTATTCTTAAACATCGTGGTAAATACCTTTTGTCCAGAGAAATTAAATATTTCCAACGAGTGATTTTCAGCAACAAATTCCGGCAATTCAATTGTAAAGTAATCTTTTGATGGATTGGGGTAAAGTTTAAAGTTGACTTTCATTTCAACTTCAGCAATTGATACATTCTGGCCATTGTTATTTTCAGCACCAAAAGTTGATGGCAGTATTTGAAAAGGACCCGTTCCATTGGGAAATCTTCCAAATGCTTCATCTGTGTTTTGCGATCCGAAAGCTACCGAGTCAATCAATGTTTGATTTGCATCGGTGAGGTAAATTGACTCTCCACTTGCAGAAATTTTGAAATCTGCATGATATCCGGTTTGGGTAACGTCTCCATCTGCCCACACAATAATATATGCATTAGGTTGAATCATCGTTCCGGTGGGGAAGGTAAAATTACCTAAGTCAGAAATGTCATCGCTTAGCCCATACCCACTAATATCCACAGCTGAAGCGCTATTGTTGTAAAGTTCAATCCAATCATCAAAATCACCATCCTGATCTGCAGCGGTAGTGTCATTAGAAGCCATAAATTCATTTATCACAATATCCCCTAACGCAATGCCTCCGGTTACATTAATCGCATAAAACTCATGCTCTGCTCTTGCAGGAGAAAATTTGCCAATGGAGCTATTTTCTGCATAAATAAAATATTCCGTACCAGTGCTAGTAATTGTAATATCAGCTCCAAAAACACCATCGTTGGCAGCACCATCATTATGGGTGCCATCGTCAAACATCTCCACTTTATCAAAGGGGCCTGACGCTTGACTTCTATATTTTAAATAAACAGCATTCTCATCCGTAACGGTAGCGGTAATAGTTACGGTTCCTCCCACCGTAGGCGTATTGATTACCAAAACATTGCTAATACTTGGTTGCGTGGCGGTAAAATCACTTTGCGCCATCAAATAGGTGTACCTAGCATTCATTAAATTGGTAATACCTGGGGTGCTACTGCCACCAGGACCGCCACCTCCACCCGAAACATCAGAAGTAAGGTTGGCGTTATACTGGGCATACGTGTAAAATTTATTCGGATCAGCTTGAACCGATGCATCAATGGTACTTCTTAAATTTTGCGCCATGGTGAAATACGCGCCATTGTTTGTGAAGTTTTCTTCTAAAATGGTTTTAATATGCGCCAAGTACATTCTCTTATACGTTGGAATCGCTAAAAGCTTACTTATTAAAGGCCAACTAGCATCGGTACTATGCAGCAAATGACTCATCTGTTGCTTTGCCGTGGTACCATTAAGATTACCGGTTCCGGTACTTGAAAAAGTTCCAAAAGACTCATTTAAATCCCACATGATTGGTAGAAATCTATTAAAATTATCGGTGTACAAATAATAATTCTGAGAAAAAGCACCAATGTAACTATCTAGGTTTACGATTACATTGTCTAAGGCTAACATCCAAAGCGCTCTGTCAACATCTAAGCTTTTTTCAATGGCTGAAACATTGTTTTTTAAGGTATCACAAAAGCTAATGAGGTCTTGCCACCCGATGTCAGATTTTAACTCATACGCATCGTAATAACTAACGCTATCTGTACCTAAATATACCATGTTAGGGTAATCTCCACTGGTAGGACTAGCACCGTCTGGTGGGCTACAGTTAAGAAAGGTGTTCGATTTATGACCAAACCGATCTTTCACAAACGTTTTGGAAATAGCTTCTGTATTAGAGTATAATCCTATTAAAGTCCCGTTTACGGAAAGGTTAGCGTAATTAGCCAATGGCGCGTCCATGTATTGTCTAACTATTTGATAGGCTAACACGTCCCTTAGAAAAGAAGGATCTTTGGCCACGTTAGCCAGCTTAATATCTTTATAACCGTTGTAGTCTTGATCTTTATACGTATCTAATTCTATATGCCAAGGGTTTTTTACCTGATTGGCATTGTAGGAACTATTGCCTTTGTATTTAACCCCTACGCTGTCAAAAACTACCCCGTTTATGGTAACACTATCGGCCATAATATAATCGCCAGTGGTGGCATAAGCATTATCTAAAACCTGATCCCAATTACTCTGCGAGAGGTGTACATTAATAGTTTGGATGGTGGTTAGCTCATAGAAGTTTTGACCAACTGCATTTGTTGTTGCAGTGCAGATCAATAGTGAGGCGCAAAGGAATTTTATTTTGTTTCATGTTAGTATGTTTTCTCTTAAGACAAGAAAGTTTCAAAAATCCTTCGCCCAAAATTTTTTTAGTGCATAATTCTTTCTAACGCTTCTTTTTTAAACGTTTTAAAGTTTTTCTCCTGCTGAGGTGTAAGGATTGATTTCACTTCACTAAAGTGAGCGTTTGTAACATTAATTTTTTCAGCTTGAATCGTTTCTATTTTTTTCAAATCCGTTTCAGTAGGTGTATTAAAATACCTTTTTGTAAGCATCGCTTGTTGGTCGTTCAAACTATCCATCATCTTTCTATGCTTTTGCGCTAAAGCGTGAAATAGTTTTGCTTGTTCTGTATCCAGTTCAAGCATATCAATCGTTTTTTGCTTAAAATCTTGTCCTGCATGATGTGGTGGTTTGGGTGGTTTTGATCGTAACACAAAACTCCCTAGTTGCAGTGCATTTACCAATACCAACAGCACTATAATCCAGATATATACCGTTTCTTTTTTCATTTGTAAAGCGCTAAATCTGTAATTAACTTATATTCATTGGGGCTTTGTATAGCCGTGGTTTCATTTTCCTTAAGGCTTGAAGTAAAAACAAGAATATTTATCCCCACCACCAAGCTGGCTGCAACAGCCATCCACTTTAGTTGGGTAAAAGAAATGACTTTAACCTCTCTTTTAACAGGTAAATCTTTACTAATTTTCGCAAAGAGTTCAGCGCTAGGGCTGGCTTTTTCCATACCCTCCACACTTTTAAAAACTTCGTTTATCCACTGTTCTTTTTTATCCATAGCTATATCTTTAGATAGTTTTTTTTCAAAATTCCTTTGGGTACATACCAATTAATTTTTTGCGCATATTAGTTTTTGCTCTCTGCAAAAGACCTTCAATTGATTTTAAACTTGTTTTCATTATGTCAGCAACTTCTTGTCTTGGTAGGTCTTCAATAAAACTTAAGATAAAGGCTGTTTTTTGATTTTCGTCTAAGGTTTCAATAGCAGCAAAAAGGTATTTAGACTTTTCCTTATTTTCTAATAGCACCCCGGGATGCTCAAAATCAATACGATGAGTTGACTGAAGTTCCACTTCCTTACCCGGATTTCTATTGCGCTTATTTATACAATTGAGCGCTTTATTGACAGTAATTCTATATATCCATGTGCTTACTTTAGCAGTACCCTTAAACGTATGTGCTTTAGTATAAATAGACATGAAAACATCTTGAACCACTTCTTCCGCATCTTCCACATTCTGCACATAACTAATAGCGGTATTGTACACCTTATGCTTATATAAGTTATACAACGTTTCAAAAGCTCGCGCTTCGCCTTTGGCTATTTGTATTAAAAGTTTATGTTCAATAATAAAAGTCCTGTTTTAACTGCAATTTTTACCAAATTGTGTTGCAAATGTTGCATCAATATTCTTTAAAAAATCCCTCGTCACAACACATTAAGATGCATTTTTTAATGCGCCAATTTTTTGCAGTAAATAGTTTTAACAATTGCGGCAACCTAATTTATAACGTAACCATAGAACAGATAGGCAGTTTTAATTTTGAACGGAAAGTACGCTTTAGCTGCGTTAAACGAAAGCTTGAGTATACATGTGGATTAACAAGAAAATTTACCAACCACTTAAAAATTTACTTTTTTAAGTGCAGACTAAGTTTTAAGCAGAAAAAAGACCAAAGCCGTAAAAAGCATTAAATTAATGCTTTAACACGGGTTTTTTCGTTTTGGATAAAAATTAGTTTATAATGCTGTACACTTGGTACTGTATAAAAAAATGACTTAACCTAGCTGTTGCTAATAAAATTTTCGATAAAACTCAATAGGCATAAGGTTTTGCAAGAAATTAACTGATTTTTAGAGGGATATATGCTTTATGAATTTTCCTTCTGTACATTAGCTACTAGCTTTGAAACAAAGTTCTACCTTTTGAAAGCTTGGATTTTTTAGCTTAAAAACACTGTTATTATGAAAAACCTACTCCTCTCACTCCCACTATTATTCAGTCTTTTTGCTTGCAATAAAGCACCAGAACCAAAAGACTACACCGAAGTAGAAGGCCAGTTGCTTGATGCTGCCACCCACACACCTATAAAAAACGGCAAAGTAAGCCTGTATTTAGGCTTGGGCACACGCGTGCTTATGGATACCCTAACCGATGAAAACGGACGCTATTATTTTAAATATTTTCAAGGCGAATTAGTGCAATTTGGCACTACCCTTACCTCAGTAGCAGCAGAAGCAGAAAATTATTTGGCTAACGCTAATGGTGGGCATTTTGGCCTTGATTATCCCACTCATGGAAATATCATTATAGACAAAGATGGCTTTAAAAACACTATTGATATTGTGTTGCCGCCTATTGGGTATGTGAAGTATCATTTCAAAAACACAATTCCACATAGTGGTTCGCTTGAAGTTCGGTTTAGCCCTTACAACAAACAAGTCATTAGTTGGGGAGGTCAAGGTATCGACCGTACTTATACATCAGTTTTCCCTGGTGGCAGTAGGTATCGAATTGGGTATGCAATACTTTTAAATGATAGCATTTTGCAAAATAGCAGGGACTCGCTTTTTATACCTCGTTTCGATACGCTTATTTACTACAATGAATTTTAAACTAAATACTTAACCTATGAAAATTAGAAATTACACTTGCGCTTTACTTCTTTTACTTACTCCAATTTTATTTTTTGGTCAAACAACCGATTCGATTGAAGCTGATGTTTTTTTTAGTCAACTTGATCCAGCTAGAATACCTAGCGGTATTTTGATAGATAAATCTATTGGGGTGCCAACTTCATTTTTTAACGCTGATGGCGTAAATCCAGAAAGCCCTGTTTACACAGGCTTTGCCGCGCTTGACAATGTTTGGCACATTAGAGAGTGCCCCCGCACGCCAATTAAAATGGTAACGTGAGCCTATATTTCACTGTTGATAATTAATCGATTAGTAGCTTTACTATTACAAATTTTCATAAATGGCTTCTAGCCAGTTTACTTCGTCTTTATTAAGCGCCTATTTTCATTATTTCTCACAAAGAATCATCATGTCTATCAAATTTTACTTCATTAAATTGAATGGAATCACCTGCAATTGGCATAAACAAGAAATACGCACAAGACTTTCTAGTTCCATCAACAAGTAGTGAATCATATGTGGTTAACCCGATTTTTAATCTGTATTTCGCAGTTCCAAATAAAACAAAATAAAAAGGATCTATAAACAAAGGGTTCGCTACAAAAGAACCATTCTTTACTTTCCCCCTAATAGTTTCTGATTTTACGAGCTTTTCATTATCATAAAGATTAATTCTGACTTTGCGTAGATTTATTACTTCAATCTTTATGTAATCACTTGAATCTGCACGATACTCCCAATTGAAGTGAAAATTATTTATCAAACATGAAGGCAACAAAGCCGAGCTATCCGTAGATTGAATCAAATACTTTCCATTTAGCTCAGAAAGTGTGGAGTCAGTCAGTTTAACAATTCCATGTGTTTGACTCAGGCTATATTTACTAAGAAGTAACAGTAAAAGCAGTAGGATAATACCCGAAGTCGTAAATAGTTTCATGAGAACAATTTAGCTCAAATTTGACAAAAATTATCATTTAAGAAGGCAAACATATTTATACATTTGAAATCAATCCGAAACTTACATCATTATATATTCTTAATACTCTAAGAGTATTTGTAAAATCACTTAAGTAAAGTTTTAAGCACTCCACTTCTGGTTGATATGCTGCTAAATTACTTAGCCTTGGAAAGTACGTAAGAATGTACATTCTGGTTGCTGAAAATTGATTTTCAATATTTTGCTAGCTAGCTTTTGCTTTAGTTTCCTACAATTGCAAGAATAGAATGTCTGTTGTCTTTTAAAGGATATTGATAGCTAATTTGCAGTTCTCCACTACTCAGTACTTTAAGGTATAACATAACTCTATATTGCCCGTAATTCCTTGGATCCGCAATACCAAAATGCAAGGAATGCTTACAACCTTGTTTTAATAACAATTCTAATGGCTGATTATCAATCGGGTTTTTAATCGCCAATTTAATCGAAAAACTATCTACAAATGGAGTAGGAATGTTGAGATTCTTACACCACCAAAATTGATCAATAAAGGTGAAATCATAGCTAGCTAACTCGACAGATTTAGAAGAAATTATTTGAAACGTATCAAAAAGTTGAGCCACTAAAGGTCTAAAACTAAACCCATAAACTTGTCCTACAGAAATTTTTGTGCTCAAAAGTTTGTCCTTCTCAAAAGGGTTATAATTTTCGCAACTGTCTGCCAATGCCTGCTCATGCTCTGGTAAAACTTTATTGTTTAAGTACCGATTAGGGTAGCTTAACATATTTCTATCTTGATTTATACTAGTAATTTGCCAAGAGGTGTCACCCCTGAAAGTAAACAGGCTATCACTTATTTGCTCCAAAGAGGAACCCTTGAGATATTGGTAAGTGTTTTCTTCGGTTGATTGAACTTTAATAGCTAATTCTACGTGTTTATCAATCTTCATAAACGCAGTTCTACAATTGTTTTCATTCCATCTTGTACGCTCTCTATACGTTCCATGTAAGCTAGTAACTCCTGCTGCGGTAGTTAGTGTATCGGTTTGTTGATACATTTTAAATCTAGCATCCGCATATACCGAATCAGAATGTATATACTTTACCTTATGATTCTCCCAAAGGTTGGGGGTAATATTTAGCCCTAGTGAAAGACTATCTTTAAATTTAAAGTATTGCTTTTCTTTTGCTTCAAAGCTCTTGAGCTCCCCCCATTTATAATCTTCCATAAAGGTAAAAACAAAATCCCCTGGCTTAAACGTAATGCCCAGATAGGCATCCCTAAAATGACTGCGCGCAAAGTTTACAAGAATCCGCATGGTATCCTTAGTTTCCACATTGAGAATTGAAATTAACTCATACACATGCCCCGGCATTAGAAAACTCTTTTTAAAGCAGGTATTGCAGCCTACCACGCGTTTAAATCCTCTTAGACGCTTGTTCGTATGCTCATCAAACACTTTATACTTGCCCAGCTTGATGTGTTGTGGATAGGTTAGGTTTCTTAAAAAAAAAGTGGATTTACTTTTTATAGGTTTATTCAAAGAAATCGCGGTATCATCTTCTACCATTTCAAAAATAATTTGCTCCCCAATGGGTTGTGCTACAACGTTACCACATAAAAGAAAAACTAGAAGTGAAACAAGAATTCGCATGAATTTTAAATTGGGAGTTAAATCTAGTTTTTACAGCATCAAATGACCCTATAATCGATAAAACATTAGGTACAACCGTAATTTTTAGCGTTAAGGTTAAAAGTTGAGCAGCAAAATAATAAAAAGGATGCTAAAGTTTTAGATGCTGTTTTTTTACTGCAATTCTTCTGGGTCTTGGCCGCTATTACTTTATAAACTCATTGTTATCATAGTAATTTGAGCTTTTAACTTCTCTCTCTGTTTTAGTGCTTTTCATCTTTCCGTTTTCATAGTAATAATACGTTTCCCTTAGCTTATGCTTATTCCATACGTGGAATTTCCTATAAAAGAATGAGTACGAATTATTCTTGTATATCCAATCGAACTTGCAAATATCCCAGTTACCGCCATCAGGTGTTAAAATATCATGTCGCTCAATTAAAAACCCGTTTTTAAAAATAAGTTTGTACGCTAGTGGAACCTTCCGATTCCATGTAATGTGGTAAATACCATCTATACCGGTCACACTATCAAAACGCTCTGGTTTTGTAAGCGTAAATTCGTTCAACTCATTTTCATTAAATGGAATAAATTTCAATCCGATAACAGGCTTACCATGATAAAACAGTCGATAAAAATACCACGTTGCTTTACTTGAATCGTTAACCATGGTTAAGTTAGAGTCAATAAACGTTTTCCAATATCCGTGCTTTTTCCCTTGGTCATCTAATTCACTAAAGGGTACATTATTGTTTTGGGAGTAGCAAAGATTAACTGCCAGTAACAGCCCAATAAATATTTTCATTTTAAGGTTTACTATTTATGGTTTATGAAAAATAAGTGGTTAAAAATGTAACACTTAGGATTTGATTATTAACGCTTATGTTGTTCAAATTTTTCACTATTTAAGCTATTCTTTTAGCGCATGAAGATTTTTTTTTGAGTGACGGTAGTTTTGTAAATCTTAAAGCTACAACCGAAGCAGGATAAAGCCTACTTGTGTTTGCTTGGTGTTAATGATTCAGCCGTTTGAGTAGCCAATTCTGCAAGCTCATAGAATCACTTGCAAGCTTGGCATTGCAGTAATGCCGATACACATTTTTTTGTAACTCATAATCCAACGATCTAACATCGACAATTGACATAAATTCTTTTAACTGTTTAAAGTTACAACTTGCAAATAATGCTGCTACTTTCAAATATTCACCTTTCCTTTTCCAATCATCATCGCCCGACTCCCTCAATTGCTCAACTAATAGATAAACGGTATCTAGCCTTAACTCATTACCATCCATCAAGTATTCCCACCTTTGATGCATTAATTTATCATAAACGGATTGTGGGTTTTCTTTTATACCCATAATATTGCACCCAGTTAAAAAAACCATCGCACCGAAAAAAAACCATCGCATAATCTAAAATTTTACATTTCCTCCAAATGTACTTGGAAAAAAAGCCCTGCAGTTGGTGGGGCTTTCAGGAAAATAAGAAACAAAAAACCCTACCAAATAAGCGGGTGTCTAGCAAAGCTCCTCCTTTTATAACGTTATCGAACCAATAAAGAGCTTTTATCAAACATAATCGCTTTCCTAAGTGTGTCAACTATAGTTTTGTAATCGGAATAGAAAAGTAATTCTCTGCTATCTCTTTCTGTTAGTTCAATACCCTGCTTAACAGCTAGCTAATTACTCTTTTCTAAAAATGTGCCGCTTAACTATATCCTGATTTACGCTTACTTCTAATAAATACATACCTACGGTAAATGCGTTTAAATCAAGTTCTACTTCCTTAGGGGCAGCTGAACCCAAGTAATCTTTATATTGAATTAACTTCCCTTGAACATCATAAATTTTAATATGCTCAATGGGGTATTGCGGACTATTGATATGCAACCAACTATTTACCGGATTAGGATAAATGTTAATCTGACTTAAACGCTCCGCATCTTCCAACGTAACGTAATAAGGAAGCTGATTGGCACGTAACGAAACACAGCCATTTGAATCTATAATTTCAACGGTAAATTGGCCAGATTGCGTTGGTGGATAGTTTTGGTTTACGGCTCCCATTATTAGCGTATCATTTCGATACCATTGGAAGCTAAAGCCAGCCGAAGCACTAAAATACTTTAGGATAGGATTCCATTGAATAGTTGGTTTTGAAGGTGGTGTAATTTCTATTACGTACAATGTATCTGAAAGTAATTGGCACCGCACATTTCCTGATGAAACATAATATTTACCACCTTCACGAACAGTGTAAACAGTATCTGAATTGCCGTCAGCCCATTGATATATATTGTAGGCAGTAGTTGTTTCTAAAACAACTGAGTCGCCACTGCACAAAAAGAGTGTGTCTTTGAAATTTAAAATTGGCTTGGAAATCGATGGAAAAATCTGGAAACTATGGGTAGCCAAAATAGATGTATCACAATCGCTAAATGCTTGAACAGATAATTGTACTATGCCTGCACTGTCTGGCCTTAAAATTAATCTTCGATCTCCTTGACCATGTAGTAAGGTTGCCGGCCCTTGCACTGTCCATTGATATGAATTAGCACCATACATTTGATCATCTACATAGGTATAATCTAAGCCAACCTCTATTAATGAATCTTCACTTAAACAGTATGCTGTATCTCCAGTAAAAGCAAAACAACCTACAGAATCACATAAATCAGCACAGCCGTAAGCAAATTTTAGAATAATTCCCTCATTTGTCCCTAAAGACTGCCATTTAAATCCTCTAACTGTGGAAGGCGTTACGTTGGCCCAATTTGAGTGAGTCGATCTTCCTGATACGTAAAATACAGAATCGTTACTGTAAGGTAACATATCAAAATATTGATCTCTAGAACTCCAATTTTGAGATGGGTTTGGATTTCCCAAATAACTACCCCGAAGGAAGACACCAGAATTAGGATTATAAGTTAGGAACATGCTGTATTGTTGAGCACGCGTAAGACTGCTATTTCCAGTATAAGTTGAAGTAGTTCTTTGACAACTAAAACTAACCATCACATCAATTTGATCTCGAGCAACGCTATAACGTATTTGAGGTAAAGTTGAATGGTTAAAGCTAGGATCTACGTAGGTACTCCATATTCTTGAACCCAAATTACTAAATTTTGCTAAATACCCAAAGTCCGGTTCTGTGCCACAGTACAAACCAGAGTCAACTTGTAAAAGATCTGCCCCTAACGTACCCATGCCTTGGGTTCCTTGGGTTCTTCCAAAAACAAATACGTTGCCTACTGTATCAGATGCTAGGCTAGTGCCATAACCACTGCCAACTGCGTCATAATAAGTTCCCCACTGTTTAATGCCATATGAGTTTAGTTTAATCAAAAATCCGTCACTATTAAAAGAGCCAGGGATACCTGGAGGTGCAACGGGTTGAAAAGACCCAGGAGTTGAGATCATAGTGGAGCTTGTTGTTCCACCTGCGATATATATTGATTTATCTATCGTTACATGCAGCGACATTAGCCACTCTAATCCTAATCCTCCTACATATCCCCCCCAATGAATATTACCAGTACTATCAAAGTTAGCAATGAAAACATCATTTGCACCACTTAAACTTGGTTGTAAAGGTGAATTAAACGCAATATCCTTAGTTCCTGTAGTAGTCCCTGCTATTAGTATATTGTTTTCATCTAGAATATCCATTGCAACCACCTTTGATTCAACACTAATTAATGAGGTGTCTTGCCCATAATAAGTGCCCCATCTCAAAACACCTGTATTTGACATTTTTCCAATAATTGCTACCTCATTTATATTAGTATGCATTGATTTATGTGAAGAAAGGGTGCCAAAACCTACGATACTTTCATAAGTAACACCGCTGAAATAGACATCTCCAGATTTGGATGCTTTTATTGCACGTAAAAGGTCATAATTTTGTGAACCAATATATGTCCCCCAGTTTCTAGTTGTTAAATCGTTTGAGAAACTAACTATCATGCCGTCTATATTGCCTGTTACAATATTTTGAAAAGCTCCAGATGTGGCTATATTATTAGAACTCCGTGTAATACCACAGGATAAGATGTTCCTTTGAACATCTTCGGTTAAAGAAAGAAAGGAGGTTGAACCACTCCCGCCATAATAGGTATACTTCAAAAACTCAGGGATTGGGTCAATTACCAACACTCCGTTATGCTTTTGGTCTATCTCAATCCCAAAAGTACCATCTGGATTTGCTACAAAACGCCCGTTCACCTTTTGTTTGCCTGTTTCCGTTTCATAAAAACAATATGGTATACTTTCTTCTAATGTTCCATTGGTAGTTTCAAAAAGTAAGCTTCCCTTTTCATTTACACGGGTACCACCACTATGGTTTACACGCAGCTTAATACCTTCTAAAGAAGCTTCTGGCTGAAGAATAAAGTTATACTTCATTTTTTCATTGTCTGAAGAAAATTCTAAGTCAATGCCTTGATAGATATTTTTATATCGAATTGTTTTAAATGTTTTTACACCCAACACACCACCTTCCGAAACCCCTGGAGTATAATAGTTTAAATAACCTCCTACGGAATTGGATGCCTCTACAATCGTACTAGTATTGGTATTGACTAAGTCAATATCAACACGGTCAAATGCGTAGTTTGTGGCAGTAATTGGTGTATCATCAGCTCCTAAATAGCTAGGGCTTGTCTCTTCAGTTAGCAAAGATTCAGTGGTAGTGTAGGTATCGTAGGAGAAACCTGTTTGGCGCAACTGTACGTTTAAATTAGGACTGTGAAAAAGATATAGCACTTCTGGATTTGGCTGATATTCTTGATCTACAATTTGGCCTTTATTTTCTATAAAACCGCTTGTAGAGGCTTCTTGTGCTAAAAGGCTTGTAGAGAGGAAAAACACTAAAAGGTTTAATAAGGAGGCAGGTGTGGAGGTTTTCATAAGCTGGGTGTGTTTATGTAGGCTAAAGTAACGCATAATTCTTTTTACCAAACTAGTGCGGATTAACCAATAGATCAAAAAATTGCTCTAATCACGCTCGAACCAAGGATCCTTCCCGATGCATCGGGATCAGATGCGCTAGCCAGTAAAACCGTTGGTGATTATTTTTTCTATGAAATAGCGGCTCTTTTGTTTTTTAATAAATGTTTCCGCTTTTGAAGCCTCTTTTGAATCGGAAAACTCGAGTACTTTCTCTAAAACCCAAGGTTTTCCTCGTTTCGTCCAAATTGTATTGAATTTGCTATTGTGGTAAGTAAGCCTGTTATCTACATTTTGGCTTTTACCAATATAATATTTGTCAATGCTTAAGGAATATAGGATGTAAACGAAATACATAACAGCAATATATAAAAAAAGCCTGCACAATGTGCGAGCTTTTTAAGCTCCTCCTCTTGGGCTCGAACCAAGGACCCTTCCCGATGCATCGGGATCAGATGCGCTAGCCGGTAAAACGTATTTTATGTTCAGATAGCTATAGAGTCATGCGCAACATTTCAAATTGTGTCTCAAACGAAAAAAGGCTTTCAACGTTATCCGCTGAAAGCCTTTCTCTGCTTGCTCCTCCTCTTGGGCTCGAACCAAGGACCCTCTGATTAACAGTCAGATGCTCTAACCAACTGAGCTAAGGAGGAATGTAGCTCTTCAATATTTTTCTCCATCTGTTTGTTGATTTCAAGACCCTTCCCGATGTATCGGGATCAGATGCTCTAACCAACTGAGCTAAGGAGGAATGTAGCTCTTCAATATTTTTCCCTTAAAAAGGGCTGCAATATTACAGCCTTTCCACAAAATACACAATATTTGTGCAAAATATTGAATCACATTTTTATGAGTTTATTAATTGTGGGCACTGTAGCCTTTGATGAATTGGAAACACCTTTTGGAAAATCAGGAAAAATTATCGGAGGTTCAGGTACTTACGCTGCACTTTCTGCTGCTAACTTTACTAAAGAAACCCGAGTGGTTTCGGTAATTGGAGCTGACTTCCCCGAAGAAAAAATTAATCTTTTTAAAGAAAAAGGAATAGACACGGGTGGAATTAACCGAATTGCCGATGGAAAAACCTTCTTTTGGAAAGGAAAATATCACAACGATATGAATACGCGCGATACGTTGGACACCCAGTTAAACGTATTAGAGCATTTTGACCCAAAAATCCCGGCAAAGTTTGCGGATAGTGACTTTTTGATGCTAGGTAACCTCACGCCATCCGTGCAATTAAGTGTATTAAACCAAATGAGCAAGCGCCCAAAATTGGTGGTGTTAGACACGATGAATTTTTGGATGGATATTGCGCTTGACGGCTTAAAAGAAGTCCTAAAGCAAGTAGATGTGCTTACCATTAATGATGAAGAAGCGCGTCAGCTTAGCGGAGAGTATTCTTTAGTAAAAGCAGCGAAATCTATTTTTAAAATGGGCCCCCAAGTGCTTATTATAAAAAAAGGTGAACACGGTGCTTTGCTCTTTAAGGGCAACGAAGTGTTTTTTGCACCAGCACTTCCACTTGAAGAAGTGTTTGACCCAACCGGTGCGGGCGACACGTTTGCAGGTGGCTTTATCGGTTATTTAGCTAAAACAGAAGATATTTCTTTTGAGAACATGAAACGTGCCCTTATATATGGTTCGGCTATGGCCTCCTTTTGTGTTGAAAAATTTGGTACGCAACGCATCGAAACGGTGAACCAAGGAGATATAAATAATCGCGTACAAGCATTTATAGATTTATCTAGTGTGGAGCTAAGCATTAGCTAAATCGCGCTTAAACTAATAGAACGCTGCCCTTAACATAACTTTTTAAGGAGCAGCGTTTTTTTTTGTGATATTGGCTTATTATTTATAAATCCTAAACCTTTCTAACATGAAGAGAGCAGTATTTCTAGCAGCGTTTTTGTTTACATTAACTTCTTACGCTCAACTTACTTTCAACGCTGAGTTTAATTTCAGTGATACCACTTTAACCAATCAATCTGTTGCAGTAAACGTTTCAGGTGTTTGGGATAGTCTTGCTGGCCCAGCAAACTCAGGGCCCTACCTACAAACTATTTCTACCAACACCACTGTTGGCGGTTATGCAACTACTAGTGTTGCTGTTCCTGCTTTAGTAAATAACGTTGTGGTTTCCTACTCGTACACCAATTGTTACGGAGTGCTTTATACTCGTCAATCCTCTAGCTCTATTAGTTCCTCAACAGTTTTAGTGCAGGACAGCGCTGAGTTCTGCCCAACACTTAATTGTACGTCTAACATCACCGTTGCACCGGATACAACTTCTCTTGGAGGCTTAAACATTTTTGGAGCAAATTTAAATGTAGCTAATAGCCCCGGAGGCACTGTTTCTTATAGCTGGTGGCTATCTGATAATAGCTCATATACCACTCAGTACTTCACGCATACGTTTGCACAACCGGGTACTTATACGGTTATTGGTGACATTCTCATTACAACCCCGGGTAACACGTATCCATGCAGAAGTTCTGACACCGTACTTATTACGGTTCCACAGCTTTTTTGTGATGCCGATTTTTTAACCACAGCAAATGGACTTAACGTAAATTTTAGGGCTAACGTAAATGCGGGTACACATTATTATTCTTTGGATGGCGTAACGTATTCATCCGCTAATTTTTCTCACACCTTTTCAGCACCCGGTACATATCCCGTTTTTGCTAAACACAACGTTACCAATGCTAATGGTTCTTGTGGAGATAGCTTGGTAAAAAACATAACGGTTACTAACGCGGGGCCAAGTTTATTCCAAATAGAAGGTGCTTTAAACAACATCAGCCCTAATGATACAGCAGAAGTCTATTTGATAAAAAGCTATTTAGACAGTACCACCAACAACACCATACTAAGTTTAGTGCAAAGCGTCATTACAGATTCGGGTGGCTACGCGTTACGTTCTGTACCCGCAGGTACCTATTATATAAAAGCAGCACTTACTTCTGGATCACCTTCTTATTCTGGCACTTTACCTACCTATTTTGGAGATGAATTGATGTGGAGTAACGCAACATCTATACTAGTTGGGCCAAGCCAGTATAATGCTAATATAAGTCTGATTTTAGGCAGTAACCTTGGCGGCCCAAGCTTTATTAGTGGAATTGTACAACAAGGTGCCAATAAAGTAATGGCCGGTGGCCCATGGGACGTTTTTTTAACTACAGATCAAGATGTGCCGGTAGCATACCAACGCACGGACGGAAATAATAGCTATAATTTTAGCAACTTAACCTATGGTACCTATAAAGTATTTGTAGAAATTCCAGGAAGTATTGTTAGCCCGCACATCATTACACTTAGCGGTACCAACTCAGGCGCTACTAACATTAACTTTGGTGCAGATAGTGTGGCCACCGGCCCATTAAGCCTTTCGGCAGATGCGCTTTTAGGTGCAACGCTTTTCCCTAATCCTGCTAAAGATATAGTGAGTTTAGAAGTAAATACCACATCTGCGGAAGCAATTTTTGTAACGGTTTATGCAGCAAATGGAGCGGAAGTTTTAACAGAAACTATGAAAAACGGAAAAAATAATAAAACCCTTACCCTTAACGTAAAACAATGGGAACAAGGATTATACATTGTTAAAATTGCGCAAGGGGATACCGTTTCGTTTAAGAAATTGCAAAAACTTTAAAAAATTTTTAGGCAATACCCAACCCTTTGTTTAAAACGCTCGTCTAGTTAGTTAGACAACAGATTTTACTAAAGGTATTGTCGCTAACACTTTTTGGTTTATTGTTCGGTTGTGCCGGAAAGGCTTGATGTTGTTACATTAGCCTTTCCGGTTTTTTAGCTTCATATGGAAATAAGCGCAGCGCTTTTACTAGATTGTAAAAATGAGAAAAGGCGAGCTCAAGAAGAGCTCTATCGCCTTTGCTATAGCTGTATGTTATCTGTTTGTTTTAGATATGAAAAAAATAAAGAGGACGCTGAATTTTTACTAAACCACGCTTTTTTAAAAGTAATTACCAATTTAGATAAATATCAAGAGGATAAAGTACCTTTTGAAGCTTGGGTAAGGCGCATTACCATAAATACAGTAATTGACGAGTACCGAAAGAATAAAAAAAATAAGATTGATTACATGGAAGAACCCATGAATCACGCACCGGTAACGGTAATGAATTATAACGAGGCCGACCAGCAATACGATGCAGAAAACCTGCAAAACATGATTGAGCAGTTGCCTCCCATGAGCAAACAGGTTTTTAACCTTTATGCTATTGACGGATTTAATCACCGAGAGATAGGTGAAAAGTTAAACATGAGTGAAGGAACCAGCAAGTGGCATTTGAGCAGTGCACGCAAAAAGCTACAAGAACTACTTCGCAAAGCACTTACTAACGTTGCAATATTTTTATGAGCGAGAAAGATTTAGATAACTTATTTAAAAGCAAGCTTGGTGAGCGCGCTTTTGAATACAACCCCAAAGCTTGGCAAGCTATGGAGCAAATTTTAGATAGCCGCAAGCGTGGCTTGGCATTCTATTGGCGTTCTGCAGCGGCAGTTTTAGCCTTTTTTGGTTTGTCTTTAATTTTTGCTCTAAACCAACCAGAAATAGTTTCTACCAATACACAACAAAACAAGGCTGTTTCTGCCACTCAAAAGCAAAAAAATACAGTGCCTGCCGCTGCTGAGTTCGAGAATAACTCTGCCAAAGAGAACGCGATGAATAATGAAAAGAATGGTGTAAGTAACGATGTTGTCGTAGCTAATCCTGCTGCTTTAAATACTGCCGTTGCTGAAGAAAACACCGCCTTTAACAGCACTAAGAAAAATGAGTTAAACGAAAAGCCTTCGTTGGGTGCTACAAATCAAAATAATACATCAAATGCAACAGCATTTAGCGCACAAGAGGATGAAAAAGCTTTGGCAGTTGCAAATGAAAAATTGCTAACTGAAAATGACTTTGTAGTGTTACCGGAGCTAAAGCTTAAACAAATAGTGGTAGATGCAAATAGGGGAGCGGTAATTAATACCGATAAAAGACCACCTTTTTCCGCTAAAAAATTAGGTCTTTTTCCTTTTGTACGCATTAGCGGTATGAGTAGTTCTATTAATCTTAATGCTACCAATGGCTATGGTTTTAGCATAGGAGGAGGCGTTGAAAAAACACTTGGGTCTAATTTTTCAGTAGCTACTAGTATAAACTATGTGCAACGCAGTAGGCCGGGTTTAAATAAATCTAGCGACAGCACTTTTTACAAATTTGCTGCTGAACGTATATTTAGAAGGGAAGAAATTTTAAGAACGCATCATGTAGAGTTGCCCTTAACATTTACGTATTTGGCAAACAGCCGCCACCGTATTGGAGCCGGTTTTTCTGCCGCTTATTTATTTGGTTCAGAAGCCACGGTTGACCTTGAAAAAAGTAAATCAGACGAATTAATAAAGCGCGATAGAAATACAGAAGCAGTGGTAAAACATGATTTAAATACGTGGAACTTTGGTGCGCACGTGCAATATCAATTTTTAATTGCTCCGCGTTTTAGCATGGGTACAAGCTTGCATTACTCCTTTTCTGATTTTACACTAGACACCCCTACGGAGCAGCGCCTTACAGATGTTAGATTATTTTTACAATACGCATTTTAATACATGAAAAAAGTACTTAAATTTAATTTTATGGTTGTTTTGATTGCTTTTGCTTTGGCAAGTTGCTCAAAAGATCAGGAGTTAAATTCTATATATGAAGACAATCCCTCCTTTTACATAAAAGGCTTTGTGGGTAGGGATTCTTTAAATATAGTTGCCGGTGAAAACAATTATGAATTGTTTACCGATTACATTATTAATCAGGATAGTGTGTTAATCTTGCGCGGGCGTATGCAAAGCACCAACAGCCAAAATACTGAAGCCTTGGCTATTTGGATAAGAACCAATACTAAAATGACCGGTAACGCTATTAATTTAAATATAACGCAAGAAATTAAACCGCTTGCTTATCCTTTTACTTCCACAAATTTAATGTCGGCTAAGCCTGGAGAGTACAGCATTACAGCCATTGCCGAAGCCGGAGGCACTAATTATAATTGGAGTTCACCCGTGGGCACCTATGCCGGTACCCAAAACGTAATTAATATTGAAAATCAAAATGGTAGCGTTCCTGTTTCGCTTACCGCAGATTTTGGCGCATGTAGTAGTGAAATAACACACTTTATAAATCCTAATAGCACGTGTGATGCTAGCTTTGACCTTAACACTAGCGCTACGGCTTTGCTCACAGCCAGCATAAAAACCAGAAATGGTGCTGCCCCTGTTTCTACACGCTGGTTTGTAAACAATCAAAGCATTCAATTAGGTACGGGTAATATTTTACCGGCATTAGTTTCTGTAAATGATGAAGTAAAAGCAGAATTTACGTTTGCAGATGGTTGTAAGAAAACGGTAAGCCGAAAAGTTGCTTCAAATGCAGGGGTATTAGCAAATTGCAACGTAGATTTTACCTATGCTATTTCCGCAATCACTACCTTAAACCCTGAGCAATTAGGTACCGTGGAGATTATTTATACTTCTTCAAACGGAACGCGTTATACCAGTAAAAGCAGTGAACCTATTGGTATGTTTAATTTAGAAAATGTAGGTGATTTTGAACGAAATGAACAGAATATGGCAACCAAAAGGTTTAGTTTTTCTGCCACCACAAAACTAATGGCGGCAGATGGAACAGCACTTACTTTAAATAGTCTTTTTGGAAATTTTGCGGTGGCCTATCCTGATTAGGATTCAAATTCAATAAGCACTTGGTTTTTTTCTACAGCCTTGCCAATTTCGGCTTTAATAGTTTTGATGGTGGCCTCTCCGGTAGCTTTCAATACGTTTTCCATTTTCATGGCTTCCAGCACTAACAATGCATCCCCTTTTTTAACGGTTTGGCCCGGTCTAACTTGTACTTTTAAAACCAAACCAGGCATAGGGGCTTTTAAATCGTTTGCCGCTACAGAAGCAAGATTTTCCATGCCCAATTCCTTCAACAAAAGGTCAAACCTATCTTTTGCTTCGTAGGTATAAGGCGTACCATTTACCATTAACTCAAAGCTTTTTTCAGCATAGTTAGCTTCAATCACGTCCACATTGTAGCTTTTATTGTTTCGTAATACATGAAAGCGCTCCTCATCTTTTAAAATATCTAATTCAAATTTTTCACCATTTACCTTTCCGGTGTGCGTAGTTCCCTTTTCTAATTCTACTTCGTAAGTATTTTCTCCGGCAATAATCTTGTACATAAACCTATATTTTTACAAAAAGCTTTTCTTTGCGCGCTGTTTTCACGCTTATGCAAAGATGTATTTTTTTTATCGTTTTCGCGCTTTCCCTTCATTTCGTTAAGGCGCAAACTATTGATGTTCTTTCCTATCAAGTAGATGTAAACATACTTGATGTAGAAGTGCAAACCATAAATGCCCAAGTAGAAATTGAATTGCTTGCCACGGGTGCGGATAGTGTAAAACTACATTGCGGCAAGCATTTACAAATAAACTCGGTAGCTTGGCGCGAAGGCAGAATAAAAGGCTATTTAAGTTTTAGGCAAGCGGAAGATGCTATTTACATTGCCTTGCCCCAAAACAGAAATACCGCTAAAACAGTTTTAAAAATTGAATATGCACTAAATCTGGCGGAAGCCGAAGTGCAGCCCTACATTACACAAAACGCCTCGCTTTTAGCCATTAATCCTTCCAGTATGTTTAAAGGTGTTTCGTTGGGCTACGCGGGGCTTTTATTTCCCGCTATAGCGGATGACCCCGCGCTAATACACACAAATTTTGGGCACAGTGCTAAGTACACCACAGGTACCGTGGGTACCGTTAACTTTTATACTACCGAAAAAGACAAAGTGGTAGCAACCTTTTGGAATAGTGAAAAACCCTTAAATCCGGCAAATTATTTTATTGCGGTTGGTTTGTTTACTGAATTTGAACCTAAAGAATTAGATGAGGTATATAGTTTTACAGAAGCATCAAATGAGCGAATACTTGCGGAACAAACGGAACGAAATTTAGGTTCTGCTAAAGGGTTTATTGAAGCTCGTTTTGATAGAACCTTTACGGATAAAGATTTGACGAGCATTGACAGCCTTAGCAAGTTACCCTTGCCAGACTTTTTAATTACCCCAACCAACTTTGATACTAAAGCATATAAAATACAGCAAGCAGCCTTTTTATGGTCTACTAATTTCACCATTAATACCGCTAATGAGATTTTTACCGAATACTTTAAAAACGAAAAAGGTACAGAAGCTTTTGAGCGCCTTTTAAATGAAAAATGGCAAACAAGTAAAAAACCAAGTTTTGCTTTACTAAGCGAATATAAAAAGCAGTATTTAAAAGTAAACTCTCTTTTTGAAGATTCTGTAAAACAGCGGTTTGTAACATCCGTAGATACTGGAAGCCTTCCTGTTATTGATGTACAATACCAATATACAGGTGGCACTCAGCAGCAACTTATCTATATTACGCAGGATACCGCAGTTACCAACACTTTTTCATTTCCGGTGAGCATTCGTTTGGCAGCAAAAGATACTCTGTTGCCTATACAAAAAGCTTTGGTTTTGGCTAAGCCGATGGACACGTTATCATTTGATATGAATAACGCACCGCAAAGTGTTTCGGTAAATGTTGGAGCCTTTTTTCCAGGTTATGTTTATGATGCAAAACCCGATTATTACGCACTTTTTGATTTGAGTAACGCCAAAAGCTACGCACAACGCGCACAAGCTTTGGAGCAACTTTTTACTACTAAAAACGCAAATTTATACAGCACCGTGGTAGGTATCGCTTTGCGCGATGAGGATCCGGCCATCCGCCAAAAGGCGCTTAATGCCGCTGAAAAAGTAAATACGGTAGGAGCGTTTAAAATCAAAGACACTTTAGTGCAATTTAAAACATCAGAACCTGAGCCAAATCTGCGTAAGCAAGCGGCAGCGCTTTACCTTAAATTGTATGGAGAAGAATAGCGGTATGCCTTACCTTTGTGCCCTCAAAAATTACTAAAATAACGGGTTAAAAACCGTTTCACTCTATTATAAATGGATATTTTAATTCAGGCCGGGCAGTTTATTCTCAGCCTTTCTCTTTTAATTGTTTTGCACGAATTGGGTCATTTTATTCCCGCCAAACTCTTTAAAACAAAAGTTGAAAAATTCTACTTGTTTTTTGATCCCTATTTCTCTCTTTTTAAAAAGAAAATTGGTGAAACAGAATATGGTATTGGCTGGCTTCCCTTAGGTGGCTACGTAAAAATAGCCGGTATGATAGACGAGAGTATGGACAAAGAGCAAATGGCTAAACCACCACAACCGTGGGAATTTCGCTCAAAACCGGCTTGGCAGCGTTTGATTATTATGGTAGGAGGGGTAACGGTAAACGTAATTTTGGCCATTGTAATTTACACGGGTATGATGATGTATTACGGTGAAGAAATTTTACCGGTAAAAAATCTTACCTATGGAATTGAAGCCGACAGTACCGCAGAAGCGCTTGGCTTTAAAGACGGTGATTTAATTGTAAGTATAGATGGCACCCCCATTGATAATTTTAGGGAAATTCAATTAGAACTCTTGCTTGGAGATGGAGGAGCCGTAACAGTGATAAGAGATGGAAAGGAAGAAACCTTTGTTATTTCTGATAAAGATAAAGGCACCATCATAACCAATAAAACGCAATTGATTGGTATTCGTTTTCCGTATGTAATTGGTGGTTTTGCTGATACGGCAGCTGCAAATGCAGCGGGCATGGAAATGGGTGACTCCATTGTGTCTGTTAACGGAAAAGTAACCATTTTTAACGATCAGGTACGTAATGAAATTCCAAAGTATGCGGGTGATTCTATTCAACTAGGGGTGTATAGAAACGGTAGTTTTATGGAAACAGCCGTTGCCGTAAGTGATGAAGGAACTTTGGGCATTTTTGCTAAAAATCCTTTTGATTACATAAAAACAGAATCACGCACGTATAGCTTTGGTGCAGCCATACCGGCTGGCTTTAAGCAAAGTAAAAAAGTTTTAACGGATTACATTCGTCAGTTTAGGTTAATTTTCACGCCTGAAACAGGTGCTTACAAAGAAGTGGGTGGCTTTATGATGATTGCCAAGCAGTTTGACCCGGTGTGGAATTGGCAAAAATTTTGGGCGTTTACAGCGTTTTTAAGCATTATGCTAGCTTTCCTTAATATTTTGCCCATACCCGCCTTAGATGGCGGCCATGTAGTATTTGTGCTATGGGAAATGATTACGGGTCGTAAACCGTCTGAAAAGATACTTGAGCGCGCGCAAGTGGTTGGGTTTGTAATCCTATTGGCTTTGTTGCTTTATGCAAATGGTAATGATGTATTAAAGTGGATTACGGGGTAGGTTTAGGTTAACTGGTTAAAATATGATTGACTAAGCTACAATCATAAAAAAAAACTAAGGTAATGTTCAACTTTTTACCGCGCTTAAATCTTATAAATGGCGGGTGGTGATTAAGTTGATTTTTTCAGAACTTTCTACAAAATATTCTTGCTCGAAACCTCTTTTTAATTTTCGCCTCTTAGCGGTTTATCGACTATTTAAAATAGTTAATCTATTCAAGTTCCTCAGATTTTAAATTTCTGCTATCTTTCTAGGCTAAAGTAAAGCCGTATTCAAATGAGGACAAGCCTATTACTCTCTATTTTATTTCTAAGTATTACTTTATCCGCACAATTCTTACCTAGCAATCCGTTTTTTCCATTACCCATAAAAACCCAAGGAGGTTCCGGTAATAGTCTTTCTGTAATAGATGCTTCGTTTAACGATACTTTGATTCTCAATCATGCACATATTTCTCATGCTAGCGGATTTAGCTCCTATAGCTCTGTGCTTGTGATAACAAAAGATTCGCTTAAAACTGCTAGCATAAACACCGATTACACGCCAATAACTTGGCACAGTACCGGTGCAGTAACTACATACCTTTCAAAGGGACACTTTGTTTCTTTTTATGGTGCCGAACTGAAGTACCAAAATGTGTTTAATAATACTACGGTAATTGTTAAGGAAAACAAGAGGATTCCAGCGTCTTTACAACTATTTGAAACCTTAAATAGCATCTACTACCTCAATTTTTCTGACGATACAATTGGTTATGTTTTACCCCCTTTTTACGCCAAAGACAGTATTTACTTAATGGCGTTTGATAAACAAACATATCAATCTAACACAGTGAGTGTTTTTACATTACCGAAAAGGCAGGAACAAGTGCCCAGTTTTACTGTAGATGGACAGGCTAATGAACTAAAGCTATATTTTGGAGCATACAATAATTCACTTGATTATTATTTACGCTACACCTTAAGCTCCGGGAGTTTTGTAGATACTGTTACTTATCAAAAAACTAAATTATTACCTTACTATCCACCGTACGTTCGAAACAATTCAAACGATTCAATATACAGGATAACCAGAGATTCAGTTGGTGTAAAGACCGATAGCGTAGGTTTGTATTACGACACCGCAGGAGAAACTATGATTAGTTTTATTAACCTAAAAGATTTTAGCACTATTAAAAATGATTTTTACGTGTATGGCTACGAAAAAAAGGTGGGAGCATCAGGAACCGAAAAAGCAACTTTTAGAACTGTAAAATTAAATGCCAACGAACAAGTAATTTTTGATGAAGCCTTTAATGATACTCTTTTTGACCATCACTATATTACCGGTTTTGCAGAAATAAGTAGCGGCATACTATTGTTTGCACGAGGGAAGTTTGGCTACATTGGTTATGGTGGCCCTGAACCAAGAAACGCTTTTATTTTACATTTAGATACTAATGGGCGCCTGATTAATACACTCGATTTAGAACGGCATTCAGTTGCAAAATCTAAGCTGCAGGTATTTCCTAATCCCGTTAAAGAAAAGCTTACTCTACAAAATAATGATACTGAAAGCTTTGAGTACATTTTGTTTTACTTAGACGGAAAAGAAGCTTTGCGCGGAAGCATAGAAAAGAACAGTACACATTATATAAATACATCAACCTTACCCAAAGGCATGTACTTATTGCACATGGTTTCTGCAACTGGAGTACATTTTAGTAAAAAAATAGTAGTACAATGAGAAAATTATTAGCAGGTGTAGTTACGTTTTTAGCGCTTTCCATGAGTGGACAGTTTTTTCCTGCAAATCCGTATTTTTTTCATCCTATTCATCATTATCAGGGTAATGGAAACCACTTAGGTGTGCTTGACAACACTATGCAAGACACGTTAATACTTATTAACTCTAGTTTTTCTTACGGTGGTGGAATGTATTCTGGAGGAAATAGCGTGCGTTTTGCCACCACGGATACTATACGCAGTTATCCGATTGATGTAGATAAATTTCGCCCTATGAATTATTACGATTACGGTGAACTTACTAGCTACCTAGGAAATGGTGAATTTATAAAACTAGGTCCAACTGGATTTGAATATTATAACGTAGTAAAAGACACTTCTTTTTCTATACTGCACCGTAAACTTATGATTGCTTCACTTACGCATGTAGAATTAGGCAATAAAATATACTACGCTAATTTTCCTACTGATACTAATGGGAATTATTTTCCATGGGAATATCATAGGGATACTATTTACATTCTTACTTTCGATAAGATTTCACATAAACTTGATACTTTGAATCATTTTGCTCTAAAAAACTCTAAAGTATCTATTAATGCGTTTCAATTAAATGCTGCCGCAGATACTATTCATTTTTATATGGGTGAATACAATGATTCTTTGTCTTACTACGTGAGATACCAAATAAATACAGCTGCTTTTATTGATACTGTAACCTATTTAAAAAAGCCCTATAAGCGCACATGGGCGTCCGTGATTTATAACAAATCAGCTGCTAATGATTCTATTTATCGAATTTATCAAGTTGATACTACTGGCGCTAAAATAGATAGCACGGCAATATACTACGATACAGTAGGTGTTGATTTTCAATATATTGTTGACTTAAAGGATTTTACCGTTGCTGAGGATGAGTTTTTTGTTTACAACTACATTAGATTAGATAGTGCAGGCGACCAGTATAGAACTTTTAGAATTGTAAAAATAGATAGTCAAGGAAATTTAGTTTACAACAAAGAACAACCCGACACTCTTTTTGACCATTATGTCATTGGCCAAGCCACTCAAGTAAGCGATGGTATTTTACTGTTTGGTATTGGGAGATTTGGCAAACTTGAGGGTCTTAGACACGCCAGTCACAATGCTTTTGTCCTCCAAATCGATACAAATGGTAGAATTATAAATCCAGTTAGCCTTAATGAGTTAAATCAACTTAAACTGAAAATTAGTGTGTATCCTATTCCAGCTAATGAAAAACTCATTATTGATAACCAAGAAGAGGAAGCCCTAAACTATACATTGGTAAAAATGAATGGGCAAGAAATTAGCAAAGGGGAAATTGGTAAAAATAAAAGTATCGTATTACCAACAAATCAACTCGAAAGAGGTAATTACTTAATGCTTTTGCAGAACGCAGATGGAAAAGTTTTTAGTAAAAAGGTTTTGCTTAGGTAGTTTACCTTTTTTAAATCACCTCTTTTAATTCTCTTTAATCTTTATTTTGAAATAATAATCATACCATTCTTGTTTACAGCTAAAGCAATAAAAATGAACATGCTTGAATAAAATCAGCGTTGGATAATAGAGTAGTGTTAGAAAAAAGGGATTTGTACGCTTCACATCTGGAGAATTACACCTCTTGCATTTTTGGGTTATCTCATTTTTGCGCCAGTTAGGTAATCGCATTTATTTATAAGTTAAAATGGCTTACTTGTAAAAAATGAATTTAGAAATAAGATAATCTGCCATGATTTCCCCAGCTTGCTTAGATGAAACCGCTTCAACTCAAAAAAGCCCCGCTACTGCGAGGCTTTTTAATTTTATATAGCTTTAAAAACTATTATCCGTTCAATGCTTCTGCACCACCTACAATTTCTAAAATTTCGTTGGTAATAGCTGCTTGACGCGCTTTGTTATACGTAAGTTTTAATTGCTTGCGTAGTTCGTTTGCATTGTCCGTTGCTTTGTGCATGGCCGTCATACGTGCACCATGCTCAGAAGCACGGCTGTCTAACAAGGCTTTAAAAAGCTGTGTTTTTAATGACTTTGGTATAAGGTCTTCTAAAATTTCTTCTTTACTTGGCTCGTATATATAATCTCCCGTAGCCGCTCCTTCTGTTTTAACCTCGCGTACAGGCAAAAACTCCTCTTGCTGCACATATTGTACCGCAGCATTTTTAAACTGATTGTATATCAATTCTATTTTGTCATACGTTCCGTTGCGGAATTCAGCCATAATATGCTTGGCAATCTCTGATGTGTTTTCAAAAGAAAGATCATCAAAAATGGACGTATTTACGCTTACCACGTGTATGCCACGCTTCTTAATAATTTCAGCCGCTTTTTTACCTAAACCTATTACACTAATGGTAGCATTAGGGTGTTTTTTGGCAACCTCCACCGTTTTTTTAATAATGTTGGCGTTAAAAGAACCCGCCAAACCACGGTTAGAAGAAATAGCTACCAAAAGAATTTTACTTGGGTTTTCTGCCTTAGCAGAATACACGCCTTCTGTAGAATCTAACGTAGCGCTAACGTTTACCAAAATCTCCTCTAGCTTTTTAGCATAAGGACGCATATCGGTAATCGCATCTTGCGCGCGCTTCAATTTAGCAGCACTTACCATTTTCATGGCAGAGGTAATCTGCATGGTAGAGCTTACCGTTACAATTCTATTACGTAGTTCTTTTAAGTTAGCCATTTATTAGTAGGGAATTTGGCGTAAGAAGTAGGTAAACCCCCTACTTCTTACGCCAATTACTTTTTAGTATTTACTCGCTAAGTCTTTTGCCACTTTGGTAAGGGTATCGGTAACCTCATCGGTAAGTTTCCCTGCCTTTAAAGTGTCCAATACATCTTGGTGGCTATTTCTTAGTACCTGAATGTATTCTTGCTCAAACTCTTTAATTTTATTTACAGGCACACTGTTTAAAAGCGCCTTAGTACCGCAGTAAATAATTGCAATTTGATTTTCTACCGGCACAGGGCTGTTTACACCTTGTTTCAATATTTCCACGTTACGTTTACCCTTGTTAATTACCGACATGGTAGCTGCATCAAGGTCAGAACCAAACTTAGCAAATGCTTCAAGTTCACGATACTGTGCTTGATCTAATTTAAGCGTACCGGCCACTTTTTTCATGGACTTAATTTGTGCGTTACCACCTACACGAGATACTGAAATACCTACGTTAATAGCCGGACGTACACCCGAGTTAAATAAATCTGCTTCTAAGAAAATCTGACCATCGGTAATTGAAATTACGTTGGTAGGAATATAGGCAGAAACGTCACCCGCTTGTGTTTCAATTATTGGTAGAGCCGTTAAAGAACCTCCACCTTTTACCATGCCTCTAATAGATTCAGGTAAATCATTCATTTGTCTTGCGATGGTATCATCCCCAATTACTTTGGCGGCACGCTCTAATAAACGGCTGTGTAGGTAAAATACATCACCAGGATATGCCTCACGACCTGGAGGACGTCTTAGTAATAAGGATACTTCGCGGTAAGCAACAGCTTGCTTAGAAAGGTCATCAAATACAATAAGTGCCGGGCGACCTGTATCACGGAAAAATTCACCAATGGCAGCACCTGCAAATGGAGCATAAAACTGCATAGGAGCCGGATCAGCTGCGTTACTCGCAACAATTACCGTATAGTCCATTGCACCTTTATCTTCTAATGTTTTAGCGATTTGTGCCACCGTAGAACCTTTTTGGCCAATGGCAACATAAATACAGAATACAGGCTCACCTCTATCGTAAAATTCTTTTTGGTTAATAATGGTGTCAAGCGCCACTACTGTTTTACCTGTTTGACGGTCACCAATAATTAACTCACGCTGACCACGACCTACCGGAATCATCGCATCAATTGCTTTAATACCTGTTTGCAAGGGCTCAGCTACCGGCTCACGGAAAATTACACCCGGTGCTTTACGCTCCAAAGGCATTTCATACGTTTCGCCTTGTATTGGGCCTTTACCGTCAATTGGTTTTCCTAACGTATCTACCACGCGGCCAACCATACCTTCACCTACGTTAATAGAGGCAATAGTTCCGGTTCTCTTTACGGTAGATCCTTCTTTAATTCCTTCAGAAGCGCCTAGCAGTACAATACCTACGTTATCTTCCTCTAGGTTAAGTACAATACCGCGCAAACCAGATTCAAACTCTACTAACTCACCCGCTTGGGCATTGGTAAGCCCATAAGCACGGGCAATACCATCACCCACTTGCAAAATGGTGCCTACTTCCTCAAGCTCGCTTTCTGATTTAAAGCCTGCAAGTTGTTGTCTTAAAATTGCTGATACTTCAGCTGGTTTTACATCTGCCATTTTATATACGCTTTATAAAAATCTTTATTCTTAAAATTCTGGTAAGTAAGGGTTGTTCGCAAAATCTTTGCGCAATAAGTTTAGCTTGGTGGCTATACTACCATTATACTCCCTGTTATCTACTCTTAAAATCATCCCGCCAATTAACTCGGGATTTACTTTTTCTTCCAATACTATTTCTTTGCCTAAGGTTTCCGCCAATTTAGAAATTAACGAAGTACGTTGCGCTTCTGTTAACGGAGCTGCCGTGGTTACTACCGCTGCTTCTATACCGTTTTGTTTTTGGTATAAATCTAAATACGCTTGCGCGATAGTGGCCAAATCACCCTCGCGACCACCTTTTGCCATTAACTTAATAAACCTCTCCGTAAGTTCATCCAATTGACTTCTCAAAACTTCTTTTAAGATGGCCACTTTTTTAGAACCTTCAATTACCGGGCTTTTCAAAAACACACGTAAATCACGGCTTTCTTTATAGGCTTCGGCCAAAAATGCCATATCCTTTTTTACTACTTCCGTTTTACCGGTTTCAGTAGCTAATTCTAAAAGCGACTTTGCGTATCTTCTTGCTAAACGGGTTACTAACATGTTGCTTAGTTCAGGTTAAAATCCTTCAATTGCTCGTTTACCAATGCTTCTTGCTTTGCTTTATTATCAAGCTCAGCACGCAATACTTTTTCAGCTATTAAAATAGACATTTCACCAACTTGATTTTTTAATTCAGTGATGGCGGCCATTTTTTGGTTTTCAATTTGCTCACGGGCATCAGCCAAAATACGGGTTGCTTCTTGTCCGGCTTTTTCTTTAGCCTCAGCAATTGTTTTCTCTTTAATGTCGCGTGCTTCTTTAAGCATTACGTCACGCTCTTCACGTGCTTCTTTTAAAATCCTATCGTTATCAGATTTTAATTGTGCCATTTCCTCACGCGCTTGTTCAGCAGCAAGTAAGGCTTGGTCAATAGATTCTTCGCGCGATTTTACCGCGTTTAAAATTGGTTTCCACGCAAATTTGCGCAGTAGTACCAATAGAATTAAAAATGTAACGGTTGTCCAAAATAACAAACCCACATCTGGGGTAACCAATGGATTTAAGGCTAATAAGCTCATAAAATAAAATTTATAGTCCTTTTGTTTTGTTTAATAAAAGCAGGCGCATAACCAACCGTTATGTCGCCTGCTTTATCTTTTAAAATCTACTTACGCGATTAACGAAACTACTATACCGAAAAGGGCAGCGCCCTCAACAAGTGCAGCAGCGATAATCATCGCAGTTTGGATTTTTCCGCTAGCTTCTGGCTGACGGGCAATACCTTCCATTGCACGACCACCAACTTGACCAATACCGATACCGGCACCGATAACCGCTAAACCAGCTCCAATTGCAGCAAAACTCATAACATTAGGATTTAAAAATTAAACAAAAAAAAATTATTATTAATGGTGCTCTTCGGCAACAGCCTGCCCTAAAAATAGCGCTACTAAAAGCGTAAATATATAGGCTTGCAATGCCGCCACTAAAAGTTCTAATACGGATATAAACAGTGCGAAAGGAACGGCAACCGCTGCCATACCAACCGACTGGAAGATGAATATTAAACTCACTAAACTCAATATAATAATGTGCCCTGCCGTAATGTTGGCAAACAAACGAATCATTAAAGCGAAAAACTTAATAATTACGTTAGAAGCAAATTCAATAGGCATTAAAATTGGCCAAACACCCCAAGGTTTTGGCAAGAAAATATGTTTCCAATACGCTTTTCCACCGCTAAAGCTCACTACCAATAAAGCAATAACTGAAAGCGACATAGTAAAAGCTATATTACCAGATACGTTTGCGCTGAACGGGAAGAAAGGAATTAAACCCATTAAGTTTAAAATCCAAATTAAGAAGAAGATGGTAAGCAAAAAGGGCATATACTTAGCGTGATTTTTTTCACCCACATTTTGTTTGGCAATATCATCACGTACAAAAAGCACTAGAGGCTCTACAAAACCGGCAATACCTTTAGGTACTTTATGGCTACTTGATTTTTTATAGGCACGAGCAGCACCACCAAAAATTAGGAACATGATAAGCCCAGCTAAGAAAAGAGAAAATACGTTTTTAGTAATAGAGAAATCTAATGGCTCCGTGTTCATAGGATGACCTTCCTCATCTAATAAAAGCGTTTCGTTTGGTCCGTCTAATTTAAAAATATCTTCGTGGTAATTTACAAAGTACATGCCTTTTTTCTCTACCACGTGGTGTCCGTGTGCATCATGGTGAAATTCTGAAGACATGAAGGTTATTAAGCCTTTTTCTGTCCAAAGAATAACGGGAAGCGGAACGCTTACCGCGTGTTCTCCTTCTCCATAAATATGAAAGCCATGCCCATCTTGAATATGATGCATGATTATGGGTGTAGGATCGTAATCTCCAGAACTAGATTCCACATCGGGATATTCTTCGGTATGCACGGCTTCACCGGTAACCGATTCTACGTGATCACCGTCATGCTGGTGATCGCCTTCGTGTCTATCTTGCGCAAGCACAGGACTTGCGTGTAAAAATGCGAGCGAAAAAATAGCTACCGCACTGAAATTAAGAAGTTTGCGCATTTCTGTTTTTATCCGGTTACCCTTTTTAAAAATCGGTGCAAATGTATGTATAAAAGTTAGTAAGCAAAGGGGTGGTTGATTTTTATTTAGTTTAATTGATAAAGGACTCAAAAAGTGCTATTAATCAGATAATTATATTTAAATTCATGCTCTTTCTGATTTGGAAAAATCTGATTTAATTACATACTAAGAAACATTTCCTCTTTTGCTGGTAAAACGCCAAACCAAAGAAACTGGAAGGCAGGGAGGAACAGAGTCTTGTACATTTTTAAGATGATTTTGCGAAAGATGAGCATTAATACGATTAAACCCCCACGTAATTACTGCAGAGTTACACGATAGAGATGATTGTCCGCTAACAAAAAGATTAATCATGTCACCAATTTTCTCCTACCTTCTTGTGTTTCAGTAAAACCCTCGCTTTCTGTTTTGGTATTTCCCATTTCGTTAGCATGACCAACTTGTACCCCAACCGCTAATTCTTCCTCTAAAAAATGAAATTGATAACCCAAGCTAGGATTAAAGTAATAACCTGAGTTCGATTTTTATATAACTGAATATGAGCATCTAAACTTCTTAAAGCCCCCCAGCCCCCGAAGGGGGAGTAGCGACACATGCAGTTAAACTCCCCCTTCGGGGGTTGGGGGGCTCGTTTGTTGTTTTTGAGTTATTAAACCACTAGCTATCAGATTGATTTATTTTGGTATTAATCGAACTCAGGTTAATAGTTCAAATTTTGGCGGATTCTATTCCCACACTTTTAAAGTAAAAAGGCCAACGCTCAGCGTGTGCGAAACTTGGGCGGATAGTTTAAAGGAGTACGCATAAAACAAGCAGGGTTTTAAGTTTTGCATATCGAGGAAATTTTGCCCTAATTTAAGTGTTGTTTCTCAACAAAATATAAACACCTTTTTTCAACCTCCATACCTAAAATGTCCAATAATAGTATAGCTAAATAAGCAATCTTGCAGCACTTGGCCGGCTCCAATGTTGTGAATGATTAAATTTCTTTTTCCATCGTTTGACTTTTTTGCCGACACGAGACCAATGTGTGTAATGCCACCGCCTAAATTCCAGCAGACTATATCGCCCGGCAAATAATCTGTGGCAGTTTTGCTCATTTTCTTAACCGTACCAAAGCGAGTAAAAAAAATCATTAGGTTAGGCACTCTCCGATGGTCTATATTTTTGTCGGGCCTGCTTAAACCCCAGTTTTTAGGGTATTTATCAAAGTGTGCCTTCATATCTTCATGCACAAGTTTTTGTAAATCTATACCTAGCTTTCTATACGCGCGTATTACTACATCGGTACACACGCCTTTATCGGACGGAACATCTCCATTGGGATACTTAATGGAATAGTAAGTAGGGTCGTAGGTTACTTTTTGTTTGGTAAGGGTTAGGGCAGAGTCGGCCAAGGTTTTTTGAAAATTAGATTGGGCAGAAAGACTTTGATAACAAACTGTAAGCAGAAAGAAAATTGTTTTGACTTTCATTTTGATTTAATTTATTGAGTACTGACTTACCCTACGTTTACTAAAACCTGAGTTCGATTTTCATATAACTAAATATGAGCATTTAAACTATTCTAAAGCCCCCCAACCCCTACTGCTAAAGCAGCATTTTCAACGAAGGGGGAGTTAGCTGCATGTGTCGCAACTCCCCCGCCAAGGCGGGGTTGGGGGGCTAGGTTGCCCTTTTAAAACTATTAAACCACTAGCTATCAGATTAATTCATTTTTAGTATTAATCGAACTCAGGTTAAAACCGCATTTGCACCGCCAAACCAAAAGAATACTTAAACGTTTCGGTGGTGAAATCTCTTGTTTCAAGCAAAATAGCAGGGCCTACGGCAAGTGAATGTATTTTGTAGCGTGCGTTAAAAGCAAAAGCCACCAAGGCTTCGGCTGTATATACATAGTTCAATATGGGTTGGTAATTCCAATCAGAAGTTTTTTCCTCTTGCCCCCGACCGTTATTTCTAGCAGTAAAACGATATACCGGAACGTATGCTCCCAACGCATTATTCAACAAAATGGCGCGCTTACCCAAGGATATAGAAAACTCCAGCGGCAGCGCCACACTAATTGCAATGTCTTGATAGTTCCTCATTTGATAAGGATTTCTAACAAAACCAAAAAACGGATCTACAGAACCAAACTGGTTCTGATTAAAACTTCGATGATACACAAAACTGCCAATATCTACACCGTAATGCATTTTTGAATTAGCACTCAATACTTTCTGTTTGCGCGCACCAATACTGAGTTGATAGGTATAGGCTGTGCCCGATATGTCATTGGCTCCCCACGAATCTTTAAAAAGATATTCCACCGAATAAAAGGCGGCTGTTTTTACACGGTAATTTACTTGTGCTTGCATACTAACTGTGCTGCAAACGGTAGCTAAAAAAAGGAATACTGCGGTAAGGGATGACTTCAAAATATTGGGTTAAAAAAGGTTTATTTTTTATTCCTTATCGGTTTTAATGGTTTCAGCAGAATTATACACTTGGTTGTTTAAAAGTACCATTAAAGCCCGTGCCTCTAAAAACAAATAGAAAAAGTACAAGCCAAAAAAGCCAAACATTAAATAGAATTTAATTTCCTGCTGTGCTTTAAGCTGCGGAATAATATAAATAGCAGCAATAGCCATTTTAATGAGTACCAAACCTAAAAAAGCAAAACCCGTATGGTTTTTATTTCTTTTATGGATGTACAATACGGTGAAATAACTTATCTGCGTAAGCACATAAGAAAAAACAGCGTAATGAATAAAAATGGGCATAAACGCGTAGCCAAGCTTTGGCAGAAAAAACCAAAGTGCCACCAACAATAAAGCACCTAAAACCGCTGAAACAAGAAAAAACCGAAAAAAACGCTTAAGCATACACTATTTCTTAAGTACATCTTTTAACGCTAAATACAAGGCAAGGCCAATGGATAGTAACGAACAGATTAAGGTGTACGTAGGAAATTCACCACCATAATTTTCATCTAAATAAACGCCAAGCCACGTACCCAAACCTATAACCACGCCCATTGTAATGGCCATGGTAGAATACTTTATGTATGGATTAAGCGCTTTGCCCTTTCCTGTCAGCCTGGTTTCTTTCTTCTTTTCGTTCATTCTCGTTTTTCATTTCACGCACTACCGCACCCATACTGCACGATCCTGTAAATTCGGCACCCGGTTCTATGGCCAGTTTATTGGTAAAAATATCGCCATGTAATTTGGCAGAAGCCTGTAAAGTTAGTAATTCACTTACTTCCATTTTGGCTTTTACGGTGCCGGCTATGTTTGCGAAAGCACAAATTATTTCGCCCTCAATAAGGCCGTTTTCACCTACCACCAACTTGCCTTTTATGTTTATGTGGCCTTTAATGTGGCCATCAATACGCATATCACCATCAGAGGTTAATTCTCCTTCTATGGCTGTGCCGGCCAATATTCTATTACTCGCTCTGTTTGCTTCTACTGAATTTTTTTTTAACATCATTTGTTTTTCTTCACATACTGTTTATTAAAAAACTGCATATATTCTTCTACGTTTTTCGTTTTGTAAAACTTTTGAAAATTATCATTCGAAATTACAAAATGTTTTGTCTCTGCCACCGGTAAGTACTTTACTAAGACTTTTTGATTAATCATGGTATTGTAAAAATTCAGTGCTTTATCGGCACTAGATAAGGTAGTAACAATTACCATTTGGTTATTTTCATCTAAAAATATGGCGCGGGTATTTAAGCGCTCTAGCTTAAAAAAGTTGGTGCTAAAATCACTCACATCATTGCGCAAGTTATTCATATCTACACCCACATTTGGCACTATTAAAATATAGCGATGCTGGGCAGTGGCATCGTATTTATACAAACCCTCTTCCGCCTCGTTTTGCTCCGTTTTATTCGTCTTGCCGGTAGAAACAATGGGTTCGTCAATTTGCGCCAACACTTTATTTGCGGCTTCAGCTTCACCCGTATTTGGGTAGCGATCTACCACTGCGCGCAAGGCTAAACTCAGTTTATCCCTTTCGGGAGATTTTGCTAAGGCATAGGCGCGCAACAAGAAAAAGCGTGCACCATACGTACTTTCCGAATGTTTGTTTATCCCTTCTGTGGCAAGGGTTAAAGCGTTTTTATAGTCCTTACCCTCGTATGCTCCATAGGCACTCACGTATAAAAGTTTGGCGGCACTTTTATCTACTTCCTGCTTTGGCTTGCCTTCATTTCTAATCAACTCTGCAAACTCACTTTCAGGCATTTCGCTTAAAATTAAGTTTTTGTATTTATTGGCGCCTCCTTCATCATTACCCAAGGTATATACGCGATACAAAGTGTACCATATTCTACCTTTAATGTCCAAATTTGGGTAGCGGCTTAGTAGCTTTTCAAGCTCTTTAGAAGCGGCTCTAAAATCTTTCAATTCCTCTTTATAAATGCGCCCTAAAGCCATGTAGGCATTTACAATCATTTTATTGCTGGCGGCCAAAGCAGAATCACTAACGGGCACGTTCTTTAAAAAATCCTCTGGGTTGTATTTGCTGCCTCCTTCACCCTGTGGAGTTTCACTATTTCCGGCCAACGCTCCTTCTTCATTTTGCGCATCAAAATCAAAAGCTTTATCCATTTGCTTATCCTCCCTGCGCCAATTGTCTTCTAACTTTCTAGAGCCAAAGCGGTTTTTAAAATCTCTAATGCCATTGCTACGTAAAGTTTGATTGTAGAAATAAAAAGATCCCGCTCCGCCATCACTAGTGCTAGATGCTGAGGCCGTGGTTGGAAACCCTGTATTATTGGCCGCATACTCTTCCGCTTCAGCTGCTTCTCTATCTTTTTTCTCTAGTTTTTTAATTAGCTTTTCTACAAAAGCAAGGCGCTGCTTCTCCGTCATGGCGCCAATGCGTTGCAAACTGTCTTGCGTTTCAATAATTTCAATATTTTTTACCAAGGCACTTAGGCTTTGCTTTTTAAGGCCTACTTCTTCATAGCGTTTATGGTCTTTTGGTAACGATGCGTAAGAGCTGTCGTAATAGGCAGCTGCCACCGGATACATACGGTTGTCAAAGTTTATTTCGCCAAACTTCAAATAACTCAAACCTTTCTGCGCGTTGTTGTTGGTGCTTACGCGGATAGACTTTCCTAAAAACTCTTCCACTTTAGCGTCATCGCCTAAACGCTCGGCCACTTCAGCCATTACAAAATAAATCTGATCGCGATTATCGTAATTTTTATCATCACGCAGCATGGCGCGCAGTTCATCAAACACCTTATTAGGGTTTTGTAAATCCACATCATAATTTTTGGCGCGGTTTAGCTGCGCTTGAAAAAGCAATTCGTAAGGCGGGCCTTTTTTAATAACCTCTCTAAATTTTTCGCTTGCTTCTAAATTGTTGCCTAGCTTGGAATGCAACTGCCCAATTATAAACAACCAGCGTATTTCCTCTTGTCGGTTTTTGGTTTTATCAGCCGCCTGACTAAGCAGCTGTATGGCAGCCTCGTAATTCTTTTGCCTTATTTCAATTTGTGCAAATACCGAAAGTGCTTCTACTTTAATGCGCTTTTTCGCTTTTTTTCTGCGGTACACTTTTTCAACGTTACCTTTTGCAGAAAGGTAGTTTTCGGTTTCAATTAAACTTTTAGCTGCCCATACACGAGCCTCGTCTTCTGATTTCTTTTTTTCAAACTCTTGAAGCACAAAATTGAATGTTTCCAAAGCCTCAATAAAATCGCGTTTGTAAAAACGGGCTTTCCCAACAAGCAGGTAACTATCGTCTATATAGGTGTTCTTCTCGTTATTTTTTATGAGCATACTGTGCTCTTGAATCACTTTTGCGCCTTTTTCAATAGCCTTATCCATGTCAGGTTTTACACTTCCGGCTTCTTTTTCGGTAGGAATTACGTACACATCTAAGATTTCATCAAAGTTATCGTTATGTGCTTTGCGCAACGTTTCCATGCCTTTTAGGTAGGCTTGCTCACCATTAAAAAGAGGATTAAACTTACTTACCATACGGTGGTACGTTCGGCTAGTAAAGGAATCGCGCGTGCGCTTGCATCCGGCAGCAGCCAATAGCATAAGCGCCAAAACGGAAACAAATAATAGAGGGGTGTTTTTTACACTCACAGTTTATACAAAATTGGTGTTAGGTTAACTAACAGCGGCCAAAAATATTATAATCTGCACGCTTAAATACATTTGAGTAAAATTATCTGCATCAATTCCGATATTTGCGGCAATGGCAAAGCAAAAAAACTCAGATAAAATAGGATTAGCCAAAAAGCTGCGGAATAAATATCGGCTTGTAATACTTAATGACGACACTTTTGAAGAAAAGTTATCGCTAAAGCTGAGCCGCCTTAACGTATTTTTTATAGTAGGCGTAAGCACTATTGTACTTATTACCGCCACCATTTTGCTAGTAGCCCTTACACCCTTGCGGGAATATATACCCGGCTATAGCAGCACCAAACTGCGTAAACGTGCCCTTGCCCTTACCGAAACCACCGATAGTTTAATGCTACAATTGGCTTATAATCAGCGTTATTTACTAAACATTCGTAATGTTATTGAAGGTAAACCCATTATTAATTTTGCAGATACCGTGGTAAATGACTCTTTGATAATAGAACGGCTAAACCGTGGGGTAAGTAATCGTGATAGTGCTTTACGCGAATTTGTGGAGGAAAGTGAGCGCTTTGATCTTTCTGACAACGCGCAGCGCAATGGCATTAAAGCCCTTGGGTTTTTTACCCCTGTAAATGGTTTGGTAACGCAAACCTTTAACCCACGCGAAAATCATTTTGGAATTGATGTGGTAGCCAAAAAAAATGAGGTGATAAAAGCCGCACAAGAAGGGGTGGTAATTTTTGCAGAATGGACTACCGAAACCGGGCACGTGCTTATTATACAACATGCAGAAGATTTTATAAGTGTGTATAAACACAACTCGGCTTTGCTTAAAAAGCAAGGTTCGCTAGTAAAAGCTGGTGAACCAATTGCCATTATTGGTAATTCTGGAGAACTAACCAACGGCCCGCACCTGCACTTTGAACTTTGGTATAAAGGCAATGCTATTGATCCGCAGAATTATGTAGGGTTTTAAGAAGGGAGTTAAAAAGGTCAAAAAGTTATATAAAGACCTTCGTTAGGTAATGACTCAATTAACCTTCACAATGATGCATTAACCTTTCATCAGATTAATTTTAAAACCTAATTTGCCGGAAACAAGGTACATTAAAATAACACGAAGTACATCAGCTTTATGTGCCGCTTGTCCTCCTTTGGAGGAGGTGCCCAAAGGACGGAGGAGGCAGTAATAAAAACTAGTAATTATACCACCGTTGCTTTTTACATCTCTAAAAAAAGCAACCACCGCAATAAAAAAGCCACCCTAATGTATTAAGCCCAGCGATGTTTTAAGGGGTATATATGCAGCATTTAAAACATAAATGGGCAAAAATGCCTTCGTCCAGTTGTATATCAATTAACCTTTACCGTGATGCATTAATTTAAAGGCTAATTTGCTGTAAAATAGATGGTTAACAGGCGCTAACCATCTTGGTATAATTTAAAACCAAAAGAAAGTATAATTAGCTTTCAACGCTAACCATCGGTACTACTTTAATGTCAATTAATTATTTATTTTTAACCCATAAACAACCCTACCTAAATGAAAACCATTATTATATTCTGCTGCTTTACTTTATGTACATCTGCTTACGCCCAAAATTACTTTGATAAGTACGACCACACAAGTCAATACACGCGTACCCAAGGATGCGAAATCATTGGAAATCAGGTGTTTTATTCTAAATCCCATCATACTGATTTTATAATTGTTTTAGATTTTGAACATTGGTTGATAAAGGCTGATGATCAATTGAATAGATTGGATAGTGTAGAACTAAGAAGCCTACTGAATATTCCTGCCGAGAGAAGCCTGATTTTAACGGAGTTTATAGAGGACAAAGGTGCCTTGGAATTAACCTTCCAATCTATTGATACAGCTATTTATTGTGGTTTTTTTCAATCACATATTTTGCGCTTCGACATAAATTTGAATTTGCTTGATAGTGCGAGGTTTGGCTTAGCAACCCATAGTTTTAGAATAGCAAATACGTTCGATTTAAATAATAAACGGCTTGTGGTTGGTTCATCTAATCAATGCACCAATGGTAATTGGACAAACACAAAACAAAGTGTTGTTGATGTGTCGCTTCCCAACAGATATCAGTCTTTTGAGCACATGGCTAGCGGAAATACGGTTACCGTATTTAATAAATTGAACGATACCACTTTCCTTTATTTTTCAGGAGTGTATAATTTAAGCACCTATTGGACTATTGTAAATGAAAATTGGGATGTTGAGGATAACGGAAGTTTACTTGGCATAAGTGGTACAAATCCCTTTCCGGGGCAATTCAGGCAATCGTTACCTTTTAAACTTATAGAAAAGCCGAATGCACTCCCACTTGTTCTTGGTGCTTCCTACTCGATGCTCAATAATAAGCCATACTTCAACACGTTCATCGTCAATATTGATACGGTGAGTAATATTAGTAGTATTGATACCCTTCCAATTGGTGGAGCAACACCCGGTTTAATTGATAATACTTTTTTCAATCTTTATGCATCTGCAGATATGATGGATCAGCGGAATTTAGATAGTGTATTTTTTATTTTGGGCGTAGGCGGAATGGCTCAAGATACCTTTGCTGATAAAGTGATCCGTCCGGTTTATTTTTATAGTTATGATGCCAATGCCATGTCTTTAAACAAGGTGCAAAGGGTAATGCCTCAATACCCTTGGGATCATAATTTTGCGGTATCCTCCTTTAGTGATGGGCGACTACTGCTAGGGTTTAATGAATACAATTGGGATATGTTTGGCAATAACACCATGGCCATTCACTGGAAGGTGATTTCAAAAGATGCGGCATTAGGTCTTAAGAATATTGCATCACCCAACGTATCTATTGAAGTATTTCCCAACCCTACTGCCGATTTTATAAGTATTAAAAGTGTGCCTTTAAATTGGAAAGATATTAAATATACCTTATCAGATTTAAAGGGAAAAGTAGTGGCAAATGGTAGGCTTTCACCACTTGAATTAGCAATAGATTTAAACACCTTGAACATGGATTCTGGTATGTATTTATTTAATATTGAGAATGGTAAAGGGGAAAGGTCAGAGCCGATTAAGATTGTGTATCAATATTAATAGTAGAAAATTTACGGACAAGGTTACAACAAGCATTGCATGAAAAGAAAGAACATAAAGGTGTTCTCAGATGAAGTTTTGATGCATGTGAAACCGGATAAATATCAATGAAACAAGAGGAGTAATTTGACTTACTAAAAGACGATTCTATCATCAGCATTATGGAGTATGAAAAAGCGACCAAATTTGTTTTGAGAGCGCTCAAAACTGATCATAATTCTATGGCCGCAGCAAAGGACTTGTTATACATAAAACATAATTATATTTTAGAAGAAAGATTGGTGAATTATATTGATTCAATCAATGTTATCTATGATAATGAGGTTTTGAGTGTTTATAGCGGTAATCGTTATTTGGAGTACTCGAGGATTATAAATTGCAATGTTCCTAGGCTTCCTGTTTTAGAACCAAAAAATGAATGAATCAAAAAACACAAATAATCTAAGTAACTACTTATCAGTTAATTAGAAAATATAAATGAAGGTTTACAGAAAAATAAAAGTTCTTGTTAGTTCCAATTTTTGTTAAAAAAAATATGGTTGAAGAATCTGTCCCAAAAGGATTTTGAAACAAACACGTGCATCGACATATTGAGAGATTATTATTGGTTCAAAAAGAAAGAAACAACCTTAGTTCCCTTCTATTTTGTTGTTTTTCAAAAGTATCACAGGCAATAATCTCTCAATGTAGCGGATACGAAAATTCGTATTAAGGCCTTGTTGGGCTCGAAACAAGGCTTTAGACTTAAAACACTCATAATGTGCTATATAACTAATATTTGGTTCGAGCCTAATAAAGGGTAGCAAAATCAAATTCTACTCAAAATCAATGATTTAAATGTTTTTTGGTTCGATAACGTTATAAAAGGAGGAGCTTTGTTGGACACCCCGCCTATTTGGCGGGTTTTTTGTTTACACCCTGCCCTGTTGCTCGGTGGGGGCGGCTTTCAGCGGGGCACCTAGTTCAAAAAAGTGGTTCGAGTCTCCACCTCATACTGACCGTTTATTTGCTTCATCGGCTTTAATAATGAGTGGGGGATTTCGAGCTGGGTACTAATTACTAAGCCAGCCCTAATTTTTGGCAAAAACAAATTAGTAGCGGCTTCTATTACGTCCCAATTGTAGCCTGAAGTAATTCCATTTATAACCTTTTTAAGGTTCGATGCGCCATTCGTTAAGCTCGAAAAATATATGTCATGAATAATCTCTACACTCGACTTGGAAGAAATGGCGGTATCAGTTTGTTGCTCCAACCAAGTAATAAGTTCAGCGGCAATATTACCGGTACCAGAAACAGTGGGGTTATATGTTATGCTGATACCATAAAAGGTATTAATAGAAGTCACAAAATTCTGATGGCTTGAACTTTCAAGTTCAACTAGTACTCCCTTAAAAAGTCTTTTTTGAGAAATACCAAAAAAATCCATGGTATGTTTCAAAATTTCAAGCTTTGAAAAAGAGATATTTTTCCAGTCTACAAGGCCTTGCTTTCCCAATAACCATAGTCAATGGAACAATTAAAAGGTATTTCAGTGGTGGATACCCCAGAGTTTGGATCTAGCGAAGGATTGAGAATCAGAGATAGCCCGGTTCCAGGAACATCAAATTTAAGAAGATTACTAGTAGATATCGAAAAGTCTATATAGGACGAATTCAATCCGTAATCATGATGGCGTCTGTAATAGCCAAGATACAAGCTGTTGAAAAAAGAAGAAATACTATTTGATAGCCAGTTAATTTCTTCTGGAAGATCGGTTAAATCTATTAAATGTGAGAGTGGTTGTTTGTTGCTCATGCTTGTTTTAGCTTAAAAAAATACGGTTCTTTGGAATCATATTTTATCTTATATGGCTGTCCTGAAAGAGTTAACATTATTTGGTGTTCAACTAAATCTACACTCATAATCTTAGCCTCTTCTTTTGATAAAATTAGCTCGAAGTAAGCCGAAATTATTTGATCAATATCCTCCCTCCGGATAAGTTTGCAATAAAAATCAGTAGTAAAGCGAGTCATCGCGCTGTCTATGTATTCATCAACGTCCTCCATTTGCAGCACTGTGCAAAATGGGTCTATAAAGTCTATTGAAGAACTATACTGGTATTTGGCAGTTCGCTCATACGTTGGTTTTGGAGGGAAATAATTATACGTACATCGTGCAAAATATGCTTCCGTTGGAATGTGCATACCTTCTTGTACGGCCAAAGGAAAAGCAAACAACCTAAACCAAAGCTCTCTATTTCCAAAATGGATGAGGTTTACATCATTGTTGGGAGATGAAAGACCGTATTGAAGTATCATACCGCATACATCATGTGTTTCAACGATACGCACTGTATATGAGGTATCTTTTGAACGGTGTTCGTAGAGAAACGCCATAGGCGTAGCGATTACATCAAAGCTTCTACAGGTGTCGGAACAGGTATAATATCGAGCGCCATTACTATTTCCACAATAATCATATATTACCTCACCCTTCTCACATGTAAACTCACCACAAAATGTATTCTTTTGCATATTGTAAAAACAATAGTTTTTCCACTCAAAGTTATCCTCCATGTAAGTAAACACGCGCCCATTGTTTAACATTTGCCCATTTACTCGTATTAGATTATTCTCACCGCCCATCATCCATCCGCGGTAATAGGAGATGGACCAATCTTCTATAGAGTAACCAGCATGATTCCATGAAGAACAAGCACTCAAGGCAAATAAAGATAGAAATGTTAAGCGAGCCGAAATTTTAATACTATTCGTTCTCATACTTATTTTTATAAATATCAGAAACGCTTCCCCTGTAATATGATCTAGTTTTGAATCCGATAGTATCTCCTTTGGAGTCATTGTCCCTATCCTCTTGGTAGCGTAATTGTCCTTTTGCTACTGAAAAAGCCCTTAAATTAGAAACAGTTTGATTTAACGAAAATATGGTTGCGCAATTGTAAATATCAGAAGACTTGGGACCAAATCTCTCAACTATGTCTCCTGAACCAATTTGGGTAGGATTTATAAAAAAATGTATCATAGAAAATTTTATTTAACGGCTATCTTCCCAAAATAAAAATTTTTTCTTTGAATTTAAAAGCGCTTGTTAAAGATAGGGAAATAACTTTATCAACCAAGCATTTATTTTATCTTGAGTAGGGCTCCCTGTTTTAGAACCAAAAAATAAGAGAGTAGGAAAACAGAAACACAAATAAGTTAAGTAATTCTATATCCATTAATTAGAAAATTAGAATGAAGGCTTACAGAAAAATAAACGTTCTTGCTAGTTCGAATTTTCGTAAAAAAGATATATTTGAATAGCTTATTTCAAATAGGTTTTGAAACACACACGTTCATTGACATAATGAGAGATTAATATTGGTTCAAAAAGAAAGAAACAACCTCAGTACCCTTCCCTTTTGTTGGTTTTCAAAAGTATCACAGGCAATAATCTCTCAATATAATGGGTACGAAAATTCGTATCAGGCCTTGTTGGGCTCGAAACAAGGCTTTAGACTTAAAACACTCATAATGTGCTATATAACTAATATTTGGTTCGAGCCTAATAAAGGGTAGCAAAATCAAATTCTACTCAAAATCAATGATTTAAATGTTTTTTTGGTTCGATAACGTTATAAAAGGAGGAGCCATTTGACATGCAAGACAAAGGCTGGGCTGATATAAAAAAAGCGGGAGAGTTAAATTTCCCTACCGCTAAAATATTATTACAAACTCCCCTAGCGCGGATTTGTAATCCGTGCTTCCAACTCTTTCTCAACTACAAAACTATAAGTCCTAAGCCTTCCTTCGCCAGCTTATAATGAACATAATTCCTTATTAATGTATTTTTCCTTTCTTTGTGTAAGAATAAGCATACAAAAAAACATATAGTGAATATAGGAACGTTCATTTCGGGTTCAGATAAACTTAGTTTAGAGCAGCGCATTTTCAATTCAGCCTCTTTCTTCATGGCTTTAGTAGCACTATCGGCTTGTGTGGTGCATGTAGCCTATGGTTCATCTTTAGCTTTGCTTACCGCTGTAGGTATTTCAGGAGTAGTATTTTGTGGTATTTTTTACTTATCCAGGTTTAAGCGAAATTTTTTGGTAAGCAGCACGTGGTTTGTAATTTTTGGAATTGCTTTTGCCGATTTTTTATGGGTATATACTTTTGAGCAGAAATCTACAATTAGCTTTTTATATCTCTTTCTTTTCTTTCTAATGCTTACGGTAAAGCCCGGTAGAAGCCATTTCAGATTTGCAGGAATTTTTTTGCTAAACCTTGTCTTTATGCAAGTTTTGCTCAAATATTTAAACATTTCTAATGAGCTAGTGCAATCTGGCTATTTTAATATTCCGGTTTCCTATTATCTAGCCTTATTCATATTAGCCTTTGCTTTTGTAGGATCCTATTTTAAAGTGAGCTATGAAAAAGACCGCTTAGAGCTACAGCAAAAAAACCGTAAAGTAAAGAATGTAAACAATGGTTTAAACAACAGAAATCAACATTTGGTGAGTTTTGCGCACATGGTATCGCATAATTTAAGAAGTCCGGTGGCCGGCATGAAAATGCTTTTAAACCTATATGATATGGCTAAAACGGAAGCCGAGAAGGAAGAGTTAGTGAGCCATTTAAAAGAAGGAGCTTTTGAGCTGTTTGATATGGTGGAGGATTTATCTACCGTAATGAAAGATTACACCAAACTAGACCAAAAAGCAGAGGAAATTATGCTAGACGAAATATTACACAAAACAAAAAGCACGCTAGCAGGACAAATAAAAGAATCAAACGCAATAATTACCGCTGACTTTGAAATAGATGTGGTGAAGTACCTACCAATATATTTAGAAAGCATTTTCTTAAACTTAATAAGCAACAGCTTAAAGTACGCTAGCCCTGATAGAACGCCAAAAATTCATGTAAAAAGTTATATGGAAAATTACGCGGTAATGCTTTCATTTACCGACAATGGAATGGGCATAGATACCGTTAAAAACGAAAGACAATTGTTTAAGATGTACAAAACCTTTCATCGCGATGAGCAAAAAGACAGCAAAGGAATTGGATTGTTCCTTACCAAAAATCAAATAGAAATGCTAGGCGGTAAAATTAATTTAGAGAGTACCCTTGGCCAGGGCTCTACCTTTTCAATAGAACTTTATAGAATTTAAGATTTTAACCTTTCCTTTAATTCTTTTTTGTGTGTGCGGCTTACCGGCAAGTTAAAGTATTCGCCAATGGCATAGTTGTCCTTCATCTCTTCAATCTTATTAATATTTACGATGTAAGATTTGTGCGTACGTATAAAATCTTCAGGTAATTTAGCTTCAAAAGCTTTCATCGTGCTATGCACAATATGGTAGCCTTCTATCATTACTACCTTTACATAATCGCCCATTGCTTCTACGTACTCAATATCGTTTGTGCGTAGTTTCATTAACACCCCTTCCGATTTTATAAAAACTTCTTCTTCTTGATTTTTTACAACGTTTTCTTCGTAATACACCGCTCTATCTACCGCTATTTTAAAACGATCCATATCCACCGGTTTAGCTAAATAATCAGTTACATCAAACTTAAAAGCATCAAAAGCATACTTTTTTTCAGAGGTAACCATTATAACTTGAGGTATATTTTTGAAGCGTTCCAAAAATTGAAGGCCGGTCATTTCCGGCATTTCTACATCTAAAAAAACTAAGTCCACGTCTTTTTGATTTATCGCAGCACTAGCTTCTACCGCGTTATCAAAGGTGGCAACTAACTTAAGTCTCGGATTTTTATCAATGCAGTTTCTGAGGATATCCCTAGATATTGGATCATCATCGACCACCATACACCTCATTTCAGCCATAGGGTTTTAATTTTACGTAAAAAAAACACTTTTATAGATACAAACTTTTATAAACGTAAAAAATTTACCAAGGTTCTTGTTAATTACTTTTGCCGAAACCTATATTTGCACTGAAAATTAGATTTTTAAAGCATCAACTTTTCAACAAATTGTATGTTATTTAGTTGTGTGTGCAGTTTAGCGATTGTTTTATAGTCTTGAACTAAGATTTAATACAAAATGAAACAACGCTCACTATTTTTACACAGTTGATTTAAGAAATAAACTAACGTTACCATGAAAAAAATATTAAGTACTTTAAGCATAATGCTTATAACCATAGGGCTCAGCGCTCAGGTTATAACCGTTACCAATACCAATAACACTGGAGCGGGTTCTTTGCATCAAGCAATTGTAGATGCAAACGCAAATGCTGCTATAAATGAGATCAAATTTAATATTCCTGTATCAGATCCCGCTTATAACGCAGCTACGGGGGTTTTTACTATTACGCTAACCACCGATTCACTGCCAATTATTACAAACTCTGTTTTGAAAATAAATGGAAATAGTCAAAAAGCATTTACTTCAAACTCAAACTCATTTATGCATGGTACCGGTGGTACTGTGGGTATTGATGCTTTGTCATTAAGCAAAGTTGATGGTCCGGAAATAGAAATTTATGATGGAGGTAACTTTATTTATGGAATTTCTATTAACGCAAATAACGTAACGGTAGAAGGTTTGGCTATTTCTGGTTTTGGTAGAGGATGGAATAACAAAAACGGTAACTTAGTTTTCAATGGTTCTAACAACGGCAAAATTGAAGGCTGTGTTTTAGGAGCACGTGCTCACGCAAATGTTGGCCCTAATACTGGTAACGAAAATAAGGGTAACAACTTTGTGTTTTTTGATAGCGATGCAGCAACCGTTATTAATAACTATGTGGCGTTTAGTGAAGCAATGGGTGGGTACTTTACTTACCGTTGCGATAATGCTAACGTTTCTAACAACGAATTCAACACCAATGGTCAAAAATTAAATTATACCGATGGTTTAGACATTGCTTTTCAAACAAGCGGATGTACGGTGTGGAACAACTTATTTACCAATAATGGTGGTAACGGTTTTGATACATATTTAGCAACTGGTAATCACATGCTAAGAAACAATACCATTACACACAACGGTAAAGCATTAAATGAAACTGCCGGTATTCGTAGCTACGGTGCTGGTAATACCTATCTAAAAAACATTATACACAGTAATTATGGTGCTGGTATTATGATTACTAGCTCTGCAACCAATATGATTATTTCTCAAAACAGTATTTACAATAACGGTAATGTACTTCCTTACACGCAGCCTTGGCCAGTGCCGGCAAGTAATCAAATTGGTATTGATTTATTAAAATCTGCCGATAGTCACTCTTCAGGTGCGAGCCCATATTACACTATAAATGATAATGGTGATGTTGATGCCGGTGGTAATGGTTTACAAAACTTCTCTGTTATTCAACAAGTACAAATTCAAGGTGGTGATTTAGTTATTAGTGGTTTTGCTCCTGCAGGTGCTACTATTGAGTTTTTTGTTGCTGATTTATACTCAGGAGCTACCTACCCACAAGGAAAAACTTTTATAGCTAGTGGTGTAGAAGGTAGCGCTAGTGATAATGACGCCACTACCGGGTCTTACGGGCCAAGCAATGTAAACGGAGTACCACAAGGTTCTGAAACCGGTGTAAATCGTTTTTCTTTTACTATTCCCAACACTTTAGCACTTGTAGCTGGAGATAAATTGACTTCTACTGCAACAGTTTCTGGAGCTGGAACTTCTGAATTTGGCGGAACAGTTACCATTAAATTGCCTTCTTTATACCCACATGTAACATGTGCGTATATTGATGCAAACGGAGATATTGTAGCCAACTTGGGTTACACTAATTCTACTGCCGCTACTATTACAAAAGCAATCGGGTCAGAAAACATGGTTTCCCCTGCACCAAACGATAGAGGTCAGGGAACTTCTTTTCCTTCAGGTACTAATGCTAATTTATTTACAATGACAAATACCGGTAGCGCTACTTGGACGCTAAATGGTAATACAGTTACTGTAGATGCTAGCAGCCCGAGATGTGATGCTGATTTAGGTATTACACAAACGGTAAGCAATGCTTCTCCTAGTGTTGGTGATACAGTAGTTTTTACCGTTACACTTACCAATCATTCTTCTGATATTCCGGCTACAGCTATTGAAATTAAAAATTCGGTAAATGCTAATTTGGTATATGTTTCTGCAAATCCGGCAACGGGTACCTATTCAAAACCTACTGATACTTGGTCTATCCCAGCTTTATTAGCAGGACAATCAACTACCATCACTTTTAAAATGGTAGTAAACGGTAGTGCTTCTCAAACAGTAAGTGTACAAACGCAAAACCAAGCAGATAGCAATCCTACTAATAATTCAGCAAGTGCTGCGGTTACTGTAAGTGGTTCTTCTGGCGGTAGCGGAGGTGGTGTAGAAAGTAATGGTTCTTTAGCTGAAAAAATTGCTTACAGAAACTTTACGCGCCAAAAAGAAGGAAGAACAGATAAAGCATTTTACGCTGACCTTTCTAAACTTCAAACATTAGAAAACTTTAAACGCAATGCAGTTGGTAAAGCCGGTGCATTAAAAGATTATGTTCCTAATACTATTGATCAAGGCCCTGTTGCTTTAGTAACAACCCCCAATGATTTAATTGGTATTACAAATGCAACGAATGTATTAGCTTCAGATTATTTTGCTTCTGCCAACGGAAATAGAATAGGTGTAGTGTTAGCTTTAGAAACACAAAACTCTGTTTATGAGCATACAAAAATTGTTTGTGATAGATTACGTGGAGGTGAGCTTACAGAAATATCCACTGTTTTGGTAAACAACATGCCATTTGTATTAACCAAGCTTGAGCAGGAAAATGGTACTGTTGACTATACCATAAACTTTGTAGTATTTAAAAATTCTGATGGTTCTTTTAAAGTTGATCAAAAATGGAATTTAAGCGAGTATCAAGTTCCTGCAAATACTACCAACATTTACAATTTCCAAGTATGGACGGTAAATCAAGCAATTTCTACAAAAACAGTGGAAGATATTTTGGCCCTTATGGCCGCAGAAGGAGCGGTAACCTATAACAATCAGGCTGCAGCAACTGTACCTACTGTGTATGTTAAAAAAGGCGAGTACAGAGCAGGTAAAATGTACTTAACTTTAGATAACTCCATAATGGCGAGAGAAATTACAGTAGTTGCAAGTAAGTCTGGTCATGAAAAAAGTGTTACCCGTCAGGATAACTATAAAACAGTAAGTATTGATCCAACTAATGCTTCACCAACGGTAGTAGTTGATTTAGGATATTTATTTGATGTTGATTTTAGCGTAGTGAATAACCAAGGTGGTGGTAAAGATTTCTTATACTTTGCTGATGGTCCTTGGGGTAGAGATTGGGAAGCTGGTACAGGTGTTGTAAATGGTCAACTTACATTTACTGCTGAAGCAGGTTTGAATAACGACCCAGATGTACGTTACTTAGAAAGAGACGTAACGTTTAGCGGACAGGTTAAAAACTACGCACTTATATTTAAGCAAATGCGTGCCGGTGGTCTTAAAGAAGATTTATCAGGTTACAACCAATTGCAGTTTGATGCTTCTGCCGTAGGGATTCAAACAATGATAGTTACTGTAATTAGAGAAGGTATTGATAAGTGGCAAGAGCAGTTTACTACTACTATTCAACTTACTAATACATTAACTACTTATAACTTAGATTTAGCTTTATTTACAAGTACTAATCCTACAGCTAAGTTAGATATGAGTGATATCGTTTCTATAAACTTTAATATTCCAGGAAACGGAACATCTTATAAAAACACTACTGTAGAGCTTAAAGAAGTACAGCTTAATAAAACAGGAAGAGGTATTGGCTTAGGCGAAAACACAGTAGCTAAAAATAGCTTCGAGATTAGCCCTAACCCATTTGTAGGAAGTACAAGCCTTAATTTTGAACTAGAGCAAAATGAAGAAATTCATGTTGAGGTGTATGATTTAAGTGGTAAAATGGTAGCGGATATTCCAGCTAACGAATACCAAAAAGGTGCAAATACTGTGAAATTTTCCGCTAACGGTAACATGAAAGCAGGTGTGTACTTAGTAAAATTAATTTCTGATACACAAACTAAAACGCAGCGCATGATTATGGCGCGCTAGGTTAAAAGTTCCTCATAAAATAAATCCTCACGCATTGCGTGGGGATTTTTTATTTTTACCCCATGCGGATTGACAAATACTTATGGTGTGTGCGGAAATATAAAACGCGCAGTTTAGCTTCAGAAGAAGTTAGGAAAGAACGTGTTTTGGTAAATGGTGATATTGTAAAAGCTTCACGTGATGCTAAAGTTGGAGATGTGCTTACACTAAAACGAGAGGGTATTGCATATACCTATAAAGTATTGGGTTTTCCAAAATCGCGCGTAGGCGCAAAGCTAGTAGATGAGTATGTAAAAGACTTAACCGCCCCCGAAGAACTGGAAAAACTAAACTTTATAAATATGATGAAGAAGTTAGACAGGCGCAAGGGAACCGGCAGACCAACTAAAAAGGAACGCAGAGATTTAGACGATTTAATAGATTAGCGTTGCGCTGTAAAAATCTGTAAAAGCGGTTCTTTGTAAATATCATGCTTCCCACTAAAGCGCAGTACAGAAGGGTGAAAATTATGCTGCTTTAAAAAGTACAAATGCTCTTGCAAATTAGATTCAGATATAAATTCATCGGCATCACCAACGGCTAAGGTTAAGGGCATTATCCGCATTTTTTCATGGGCTTTTTCAAAATCTAAATCCGGAGGAAAAGCACCCGCCCAATTAATTAAATAATCAAATTGATGGTTGCTTTGTGCCACCCAGCGGCAAGCGGTTGCAACACCTTGAGAAAAACCAAAAACGCCCGTTTTAAGCGGTTTTCCAACTTTACTCATCACTTCTTTCAACACTTGATTTAGGTACGCTACATAGTCACTTATATCATGTAGCCGATCTTCTTTAGTCATCCATGTGGCGCCAACTCGGCCGGCAGTATTCTTTAAATAAAAGCGATGAAAACCTTCGGGTGCTATAAATAGAACATCCTGTAACTCCGGATACTTAAACTTACGGATAAAAAATTCTGCTAACTGCCCATAGCCATGTAGGCAAAAGCAAACATGCTGATAAGATGTATCAAGCGCTCCGCTGCTATAATAGCGAGCAGTTTTTTTGATGGAAATAAAATGTGGTTCAGTATTATCCAAAGGCCGGTTTACGCTTTTCTAAAAATGCCGTAGTGCCTTCGGTGAAATCTGATGTGCCAAAACACTTACCAAATTCTTCCACTTCCACTTTATAACCATTTAACCCTGAAGTAAAACCGGCATTTACACTTTTAATAGCGCTGGTAATGGCTTGCGGAGAATTCTTAATAATTTTGTTTGCAATGGCAATGGTTTGCTCCATCAACTCCGTGTCGATGGTAAGATGGTTGATTAAGCCAACTCGTAATGCATATTCTGCGGGCACCATTTGTGCGGTCATAATCATTTCATTGGCACGGCCTTTTCCTATTAATTGCGCCAAACGTTGGGTGCCACCGTATCCGGGAATTAATCCCAAACCGGTTTCTGGTAAGCCTAAGCGCGCGGTGCCACTAGCCAAACGGATGTGACATGCCATAGCCAGCTCTAACCCTCCGCCCAGGGCAAAACCATTAATTGCAGCAAGTACAGGTTTACTTAAATTTTCAATTTTATCAAATAATTTATTTTGACCTTCAGCGGCTAAATGTGTGCCTTCTGTTACTGAAAAATCCGCAAATTCTTTAATATCTGCACCAGCTACAAAAGCTTTTTCACCACTGCCCGTAACTATAATTACCCTTACAGCAGCATCTTTTTCAGCATCGCCTAAAGCGGCACTTAGCTCTTCAATAGTTTGCTTGTTAAGGGCATTCAGTTGTTTCGGACGATTAATGGTAATCGTACAAATGTGGTTGTTGGTTTCCGTTAGGATGTTTTCAAAAGCCATAAATATGTTTATTTCAATTCAAATTGAACGTAGATGCGCGTGCTAAGTTCTAAATTTCCGCCCACAATACTAGGGCCGGAAGCATCAGCTTCAGCAAAACTTTTATAACTAACAAAAGAAGGGCTGTTGCCAACCTCCGGTGCATCACTTATGGATATTGCTTTTCCAACGGTTTGCCCATAAGCTTCTGCCATACGTTTTGCTTTAATTTTAGCATCGCGCAAAGCCATTTCTAATAAAATGTCCTGCTGCTGTTCACTTTCTGAATTACCAAATGTAACTTGGTTTACTTCATTTGCTCCGGCCTCTAACAGTTCGGTTAATAGTGCATCGTATTGGGTTAAATCAGTAAGTGTAAAATTTAAGCTTTGGCTAGTGTAAAACCCGTCTTGTTTACTTACATAATTCCTGTTGTACAGTCTAATATACTCCGTTTTTAAATTGATAACATTTATTTTACCTTTTAAAAGTACCACCAAATTCATCATTTTTTTACGGGTGGTTTCCATTACATCTTTTGCTTCGGGGCCACTTTCGCTTACGCTGATGCTAAATGTTACTTGATTGGCCGGTAAGGTAATTTTAGCCGTGCCGGTTACATTTAATATCGGCTGCTGCATGGTTACCACCTGTTGATTTCCGGTAGTTTTTTCAGACTGTGATGTTGCGGTAATAGCGCTACTAATAATTAGTGCTAACAATAATTTTTTCATGTATTTTTTTTGGTTTTATGGTGGGTATTTGTATAAAAAATGTGGTGCCAACATTTGGTGTGCTTTCAAACCAAATTTTGCCATTAAAGCTATCTATTATCTTTTTTACCATTGCTAAACCAAGCCCCATCCCTTTAGTTTTGGTGGTAAAGCGTGGTTCAAAAATTTTCTCTCCTTGCTCTTCGGTTATCCCGATGCCATTGTCTTCAATAGTAATGCGTGTGCCGTTATTTTCATCAAAAAGGCGCACTATAATTTTTGGTTCACGCTCTGGCGGAATAGCTTGAATAGCGTTGGTAATTAAATTATTCATCACCCGCAGCACCTGATCCTTATCACCAATCATGTTTGCATCCGGTCTGTCGGTTTTAAACTCAATATGGTAATCTGCGTAAAGCGCGGTGGTGGTTTGTACTAATTCTTTTAGCGAAAACTTTTCTGCTTTTAGTGCCGGCATGGTAGCAAAACGAGAAAAAGCTTCCGCAATGTTACTAAGTGCATCAATCTGAACCAGCATACCCTCGGTAAACTCCTTTAATTTTTCGTGATTTTCCGTGGCTAGCGTGCGTTCTAAATATTGCACATTTAAGCGCATGGGTGTAAGCGGGTTTTTTATTTCATGTGCCACTTGCCGCGCCATTTCTTTCCACGCACTTTCACGTTCAGTTTGCGCAAGCTTTATAGCGCTGGCTTCAAGTTCATTAAGCATCCGATTATACTCATCTACCAACGTGCCTACTTCATCATCAAACTTCCATTTAAGGCGTTCATTGTTACTACCTAATCTTATTTTTTTCAGTTCCGTAGCTATCGCGATAAGCGAACCTGTGATATAATTAGAAAGTAAATAGGCCAAAAGCGTAGAAACTAAAAACAACACCAAGTAAATTTGACTAAGTGTAATTAAAAAATCGGTAAGGTCTTCGCGATGAATATCTTGCGTGTCAAAATACGGCAGGTTTACAATAGCAATAGGTTGTTGCTGTGCGTTGCGAATAATATTATAAGTGCTGAGATAGTTGAGGTTAAGGGTGTCATTTTGGGTTTTTACAAGCAACTGATCAGGGTTTTTGGCAATAGCGGCCAACAAACTGGTAGGTAATTGTTCACTTACAATATTATCGTCATACAACTTTGGGTTGCTGGTAATAAGGCGCATTCCCTTAAGGCTGTAAATATTAATATCCATGTTGTTTATGTCCGCCAATTCACAAATTTTGGTGTCAAACAACTGTACAATACTATCTGTGTTATTATTAGCTTGTTCATTAGCCAAAAAATAATCAATGCTTTCATTTACTGCGTATTCCTTTCTGCGCAAGCGCTCTTGGTGGTATTGTTCATTTTCGCTTTTAAAGTGAAAAAACGATACCGCTCCCGTAAGCGCAAAGGATACGATGATGATGATGAGCATAGAGAAAAAAATACGCTGGCGTAGCGTGAGCCGGTATCGCTTCATGTGAAAAACTTGTGAAAGCTAATGTAGGCAATTGCGTTGGCAAAGAGTGTGCCGATTTGCTATACGCTTTTTCGCCTATCTAACGTCTTTTTACCGATGGTATAAGCATAAGCGGCAGAAGGTAAATATTGAATAGTAAGGTCGTTAAATTTTGTTTCGCCTTCAAAATCTATGGTTGTTACCACCGGAAAGTCTAATTGGTTTTCAGCACAAAATTTCAGTAAACTTTTAAGTTCATTTGGTTTTGAAGCGTACCTGTTTGTCCACTTTATTTCTAATGCCCAAAGTGGTTTTAAGTTGGTGTCGCTCAACCCCACCATGTCTACTTCACCGGTACTCCAGCGGGCATACCACGGAGTAAAAGATTCCCTGTGCATCCATTGGGCAAAAATGGCGGTTTCCACCATATTGCCCATCATTTCATCAGTAGCGGAAATAGGCGTAAAAAGCGCACTACGCAGCGAGGGGTTGGTTAAATAAATTTTGAAAAAGTTGTCTCTTTTAAATCGCTTGCCACTTTGGTCGATACGTTTAACGGATTTAATTAAAAATGCGGCTTCAAAATACTCAATGTATTTTTTGAGTGTGTTTTTAGGTACTTGCGATTGTTTGCTGAGCGTTTCCAATGAAAATTCACCACCACTATTATAGGCAATAGTGGTGAAAAGGGAGTTTAATTCACGCGTATCGCTGATGCCGTATAAGCTTGGTAAATCACGCAGAAGTACTTTATCTACAATGTCTTGCTTTATATATCTACCTGGATTACTCTGTATTTTTTCGGAAAAAATAACTTCAGGATAACCGCCAAAGTTGATGTAATCAATAAAATGTTTGTTGAGTTCCGCAAGGTGCGAAGAGGTGTAAAAAGTGGTGTTGTGTTCTTTCCACCTTAACTGAGTGGCCATAATAATTCTGTTCAAACCCTTTAAAGAAATATACTCGTGAAAAGTAAGGGGCGGAAGCAAAAAATCGGTAAACCTACCTGCGCCACTTTCGGTGCTTGCAAATTTTAAGGCAGCTGCTGCTGAGCCTGAAACAATAAATTTATCTTTCCGATAACTATCTACCAGTGATTTTAGATGAATTTCCCAGTCTTTACAATATTGAATCTCATCAAAAATAATATACCAATCTGCCTTGTCTGTGGCACCGCTGGCTTCTTTGGCATAAGTAAAAAGCTGCTCTAACGGAATGTTGTTGTAAATAGGGTTTTCAATGGTAATGAAAATGATTTTTTTAGGATCAGTACCGTTTTTAATAAGGTCATTTACCAAATGAAAGAGCATTACTGTCTTGCCCACCCTACGTGGACCCATCAAAACCACGGCTCGCCTTACTTCACGCTCATAAGCAAGAGGTTTAAATAAATCAAAGTACAAACGCCTAGGCATTCTATTGAACTCCTCTTCAATGGTGCCTTCTACCCACCAAGGGTTTTCAAACTTAATTCTATCTAATACTTGATTTTTAGAAATTGACTTTATCACGAATGCTTATTTCACGTAAAAATACCAAATAAGATTAAACGTTTGATCTTATTTGAAGGAATTTAGCGAAATAAGAAAATATAGCTGTTTTTAAATGCTTAAATGGAGGTTCCTATCAATAATAAACTTTATCAAATGGAGATCCAAAACCACTTACAAACTTTCTAACGCAACTCCATTAGCAGCAAGCTTAGTTTTCCGTGTTGCTTTTACTCTACTCCAACCAAAAGCCAATAAAAAATAAAAACCACCCACGGTAGCCATAGCACCCGCAATGCTACCATCTAGCACAAAAGCCAAATAATAACCCCCAATAGCGGTTAAAATGCCTATAAGTGCGGTGAGTAATAGCATTTTTTTAAGATTTCCCGTAAGGAGATACGCAGTGGCGGGAGAAGCAATCATTAGTGCTACCACTAAAATTGCACCTACCGATTCAAAGGAAACAACGGTGGTGATGCTTACCAAACCCATAAAACCAAAATGCCAAAAGGCGGTGCTAATGCCTAAGGCCGCGGCATAATCAGGGTTAAAAGTGGTGAGTGTAAGTCCTTTATAGCCCCTCCAAATAAACAGTAGAATAACCAATAGCAATAAACCAGCGATGTACAGCGGTCGCGGGCCTACAATCGTTCCATCAGCAAGTTGCCAAAGATCTAGAGGTACGTAGGCGATTTCGCCATACAACACGCAATCTTGATCTAAATCTACATCGCCTGTAAAGGCACTTATTAAAATTACGCCTATGGCAAAAAGCCAAGTAAAGCTTACCCCAATACTGGCGTCTTCTTGTAAACGGGCTTTTTTATGCAGTAATTCTATAAGCACGGTGGTTAAAACACCAACTATTGAGGCGCCCAATAGCATTACTAAATTATCGCGGCTGCCGCTTATTAAAAAGGCTAATACAATACCCGGTAATACTGCATGCGAAATAGCATCGCCAAGCATCGCCATTTTGCGCAGTATTAAAAATGCACCAATTAAACCGCAGGATACTGCGATGAAACTGGCTGTTAGTATGATGTAAAATGCTGACAATTTTCAGTTTTTTATATTATTTATTTCATTGTTCATTTTTTCCTTGATGAAAAAAGAACCAAAAAAATCAAGGCTTACTTAAAAAATCAAGTTGTTTCTTATAAATACTACGTTCGGCAGGGTGATCTCCTCAATTCTTCGGAGCATCCCTGTCTCCCTAATTATTTATTTCAATTCAACCTCTTTTTTTAAGTAGGCCGTTACAAGTACATCATTAACGCCAAAAGCCTCTGAGAAGCTCTGCGTTCTTTGCACCTCTGCGTTGAAGTAATGCAAAGCTATATTCTCACTCCCAAGTGCTTACCCACCCAGCGCAGCTCTCTATGGACTACGGACTTTTCACTTCCAACTAAACCTGCTTCGATACACCTCGTTCCTCGGCACTCAGCATGACTTTAGTTTTTAGTACGCAGTTTATCCATTCAGCCTAATAACTTATAACGAATAACTACTTCTCTATTTCCTCAACGCAAAGGCGCAAAGCACGCAAAGCTTAACCCCAACGTGCCGCTATCTATGGACTACGGACTTTTCACTTCCAACTATACCTACTTCGATACACCTCGTTCCTCGGCACTCAGCATGACTTTAGTTTTTAGTACGCAGTTTATCCATTCAGCCTAATAACTTATAACGAATAACTACTTCTCTATTTCCTCAACGCAAAGGCGCAAAGCACGCAAAGCTTAACCCCAACGTGCCGCTATCTATGGACTACCGACTATGGACTATCGACTTTCAACTACATCTGCTTCGATACACCTCGTTCCTCGGCACTCAGCATGACCTTGGTTTTCAGCACAAAATCTATCGTCTTCCAACTACTCACCCTCAACTTCCATAAGGAATAACACTTTGATGGGGATCTTTTTCAGGATAGCCCAATTCTTTTAATAGTAATTCTTCAATTTCAGGGGTAATAATGTGTTCAATAGTTTCTGCATTCGGGTGAATATGGTCGGATTTTAAGTGCATACGCTCGGTTAAATACATTTCCCATAATCGATGTAAACGCACTACCCGCTTAGCTTCCTCTAGCCCTTTCTTGCTGAGTTGATATGCGTTGTCCATTGGCGTTTTTATGAGCCAATATTCGCGTTTTAGTTTTTTAATAGCCGTTTGTAAATCGCTACTAGTAAAATCACGTTGGGCATTAATATCGCTTTCGCGAAAGGATTGTGTGCTAAAGCCGGAGCGCTCTTGCAAGTGATACAAACTCTTCAATAAGTTTTCTGACACGATTTTAATCCGATTTTGCCTTTGCTGTAAAATGCGCGCCAACATCCCCCTTTTAGGGGAAAGAAAAAGTGAACCTAAAGCAGTAAATGAAAGCGCCATAACTATCCAAGGGCCGGTGGGCATATTGGGAGCCGTGTAAGAAATATAGGAGCCAACTAAACCAGAAAGGGCACCAATAAGTCCAGCGAGTAGCATCATTACCGCAAGTTTGTCCGTCCAGGCGCGAGCTGCTGCAGATGGTGTAATAATTAAAGCTGCCATTAACACCACGCCTACCGATTGTATGCCCAAAGCAATGGCTAAAACGGTAATGGTGCTTAACACAAACCGCAATGTTTTTACGGGTAAACCGCTGGCTTGTGCAAAATCGGGATTAAAGCTTAACAACTTAAATTCTTTAAAGAGCAGAAAAATCACGCTAAGTAAAAGTACCGCAACAATTGCGTACAGTTTCAAATCATTTTTACTCATAGCGGCTGCTTTACCAAACAGAAATTGATCTAAACCCGCTTGATTTCCAGCACCACTGTGTTGAATATGGGTTAAAAGTAAAATACCCACACCAAAAAATACACTTAGCACCAGGCCAATAGCGGTATCGGCTTTTATTTTGCTTTTGGCAGAAATGTACTCAATGCTTAGCATGGCCAACCATCCGCTAATAAGTGCGCCACCCATTAACAGCAGCGGGTTTTTGCTTTGAAAAATAAGAAAGCTAAAGGCTATTCCGGGTAGAATTGCGTGTGCAATGGCATCGCCAATTAAAGAGCGTTTGCGTAAAAAGGCAAAGCTGCCCACCATGGCGGCACTTAATCCCAAAAACATAGTGCCAAAAGTTACTAGGCGTACGTTGGGATCTGTAAAACTCAAAAATTCAAGTAGTTTATCCATCGCCTTGGCCTTCTTTTTCTTTAAACTCGCTTTCGCGGATGGGGAAATCTTTTTTAGAGATGAGGTCTCCAATTTTAGAAAGTACCGTTAAACGTCCGCCATAGGCTTCCTGCAAAAGGTCGGACTTAAATACTTCTTCTTTTGGCCCTACTGCCACTAAGCGTGTGTTGAGCAATACAATCCAGTCAAAATATTCATAAGCTGTTTGTAAATCGTGATGCACAATAATCACCGTTTTACCTTCGCGTTTCATCTCGCCCAACAGTTTAAGAATACTTTCTTCGGTTGCCGCATCAACACCCACAAAAGGCTCATCCATAATGTATAAATCTGCCTGCTGCGCCAAACTACGCGCTATAAAAACGCGTTGCTGCTGCCCACCACTAAGCTGACTTATTTGCCTTTTGCCATACGGAAGCATATTTACTTTTTCCAACGCTTGGGTGGCAATCGCTTTGTCTTCTGCCGATAGTCGTTTGAATAATTTTCCCTTTCGGTAGCGCCCCATGAGCACTACATCCATTACGCTGGCGGGGAAATCCCAATCTACACTTTCGCGCTGTGGTACGTAACTCACACGTTCACGCACTGCGTCTAGTTTTTGTCCAAATAGATTTACGTAACCACCATCGGGTTGCATCAAACCCATTATGTTTTTCAGAAGAGTAGTTTTACCGCTGCCGTTTGGCCCAACAATACCAATAAGCTGGCCTGCAGGAAGCGCAAAATCAATTTCCCAAAGTACCGGCTTACGTTGGTAACTAGCGGTTAAATTGTGTACTTCTAAAGCGGGTATTTCTCTATTCATATTTGTATCTTATTATTCATTTTTGCCTTGAAGCAAAAAAACCAACAAAGCGAAGCGACCTCATGAACACCGTAAAAGAATGAATAGAGGTGAGTAAAAAGTTCAAGACTTCATTTTTTAAGCTTATAAAATAAGGCCGGTGCAACTCTGCATAACTCTGTGTCCTTTGCGGCTTTGCGGCCAGCCCCCAATTTGTTGGCGGTTTGAAGTAACTTTCCAAGCTATTTCACTAATTAACCAATCAACTACTCCTGCTTCGATACACCTCGTACCTCGGCACTCAGCATGACCTTGGTTTTCAGTAATATACTTCTGCGTGCAGCCTTTTAACTAATACCGCTTAAAAAATAACTTTTTTCCTCCAACTCCTCTATTTCTTCAACGCAAAGGCGCAAAGCACGCAAAGTTTAACCCCAATGTGCCGCTATCTTCCGACTATGGACTACCGACTTTCAACTACATCTGCTTCAATACACCTCGTGCCTCGGCACTCAGCATGACCTTGGTTTTCAGTACTCAGTTTATCCATTTCGCCTAATAAGTTATAACGCTTAACAAATAACTTTTTTCCTCCAACTTCTCTATTTCTTCAACGTAAAGGCGCAAAGCACGCAAAGTTTAACCCCAATGTGCCGCTATCTATGGACTACCGACTTCCAACTACATCTGCTTCGATACACCTCGTACCTCGGCACTCAGCATAACCTTGGTTTTCAGTAACATACTTCTGCGCGCAGCCTTTTAACTAATAACGCTTAACAAATAACTTTTTTCCTCCAACTACCTAAGCGCCTTACTAATCACTTCCACATTATGCTTTACCATTCCTAAATAAGTGCCTTCTGGTGTGCCGGATTTGCCAAGTGCATCGCTGTATAATTCGCCTCCTAATTTAACCTCATGGCCACGCGCTTTACAGCCCTCTATTACCGCTTCTATACTTTTTGGTGATACAGAGCTTTCCACAAAAATGGCTTTAATTTTATTCTCCGAAATATAGGTAACTAGATTACTCACGTCCTGCAAACCATATTCTGCCGTGGTGCTAATACCCTGTAAACCCATTACTTGAATCTCATAGGCTTGTCCAAAATATTTAAACGCATCATGGGCGGTTACAAGCACACGCTGCTCTTTTGGTATTACCGAAATTTGTGTTTTGCAAAAAGTATCGAGTTTTTCAAGTTCTTTTACATAGGCGCTTTCGCGAAAAGCAATACTGTCTTTAATTGCCGGATACAATTTTTGTAATTCTGCCGAAAGGCCTTTTACTACTTTAGTCCATTTGGCAACATCAAACCAAACGTGCGGATCGTGAATACTGCTGAAATCGGCTGCGCTTATTAAATCTTCTTCGGAAAGCACTTCTGCGGCAGCCAAAACGGTTTTTGTTCTACTCAATTTTTCAAAAATTTCACCCATTTTACCCTCTAAGTGCAGGCCATTGTAAACGATTACTTCCGCATTTGTAAGCGTAGCAATATCTCCTTGGCTAGCTTTATATAAGTGTGGATCTACACCCGGACCCATTAACACCGTTACATCTGCATTTTCTTGCAAAAGTTGTTTGGCAGCATCGCCCAACATACCGGTGGTGCATACTATTTTAGGAAGCGCACTTTCATTTGATGAAGAAACACATCCCGAAAGGGATAGGATAAAGAGGATGAAACCTAAATACTTATATTTTAAAAGATAGGGATGGAAATAGCGCATGGATTTGTAACAAAAAAATTAATACGTTGCGGTTGCAAAAGTAATCACATATTTTTGCTCCCCAAACAAAAAAGTTAGACTAATCTAAATTATAATTATGAAGCAAATTTATTTTACCCTTATCGTTCTTTTATTTACGATTTCGTTCAGTTTTGGTCAAGGCCAAATTATTACCGACAGGCCGGATCAAACGGAGGCATCTTCTACCATACCAGCGGGTTATTTTCAGGTGGAAACAGGCACTCTATTTATGCATCAACAAATAAATAGCGTTAGGGAAACACGCACTGCGGCACTACTAAATGCACTTTTTAGAATAGGTGTAGCCAAATATTTTGAGCTACGCGCTGTGGTGCAACCCGAGCTTACTAGAACATATTTTAATGATAAAGAAGTAAGCCGCGATTTTGGTATGGCTGATTTACAAGTAGGTTTTAAAGTACAGTTTTGTGAAGAAAAAGGTTTGCGTCCAGAGATAGGCTTTTTATCACACTTGGTTTTTCCTACAGGAACTGAATCTTTCAATAATTTCAATTACGGATCTATTAATAAGTTGGCTTTTACGCACACCCTAAACGATAAACACACCATAGCTTATAATATTGGTTACGATTATTTTGCTACCGGTAATGGCGATTTCTTTTATTCCTTAGCTTGGGGAATTGGTGTAGGAGATAAAGTAGGTTTATACGTGGAGCCATACGGTTTTTACCGAAATTTTGAAACGTGGGAAGTGAATGCTGATGCGGGTTTTACCTATTTACTTAATGACAATGTGCAGTTAGATTATTCGTTTGGAGTAGGGATTAACAATATAATGAATTATCAAAGTTTTGGTATAAGTTTTAGGTTGCCGAGGTAGATAATATCTACAACGGCTCCATAACAATCCATTGTTATCCTTCCTTTTTTTGGTAATCGCTTAAGCGTTGAGTGCCTAACGGGGTGCTTTTGCCTTAACCTTTTATACCGGAAATTTTATTGATTATCACCTATATTTTTCAGCACATACTCTATTTTTAATATGGGTACGCTGAACTTTATAACCTGAGTTCGATGTTTATATAAAAAATATGAGCATTTAAACTTCTCTAAAGCTTCCAAACACGCGCCTTGGCAAGGGCTTAGTTACACGTGAAGTTAAAGTCCCCCTTTTGTTAAAAATACCGCTTTAGCGGCTGAGATTTAGGGGGCTAACTTCTTGTTTTAGAACTGTTACACCACTAATTATCAGATTAATTCATTTTCGTATTAATCCAACTCAGGTTTATAAAAAGAGAGAGGATTTACAAAACTATAATTCATCTCTTTACAAAAGCTGACTTACTTTAAACTAAGGGCTTATACATTTTTGCATTGCTTGATTAAACACATATTGATGGTGTAAAAAAGCGTAAAAAACAACCCTATTTACCCCAACACAGCCTGTATTACTTCTACCGATTTTAACACGCCAAAATCTTTAACATGATGGCGATAATACAGTAAAATGGCATCCAAGAGTTTTGCTCTGCGCGTTTGGTTCAATTTTATTTCCATGGCTATGGCGGTGCCGTTGGTTTGTAAGGCACGCCAATCGTTCCACACTTGGCCGGCAATGTAGTGCGTATGCACCGGCTCGCTTGCTACTGAAATTCCGTTAAGCAAATCAAAATAAGTATGTTGCGGGTTTTGCACCTGCGGTGCAAAACCCAAAAACCGCGTTAAGCGCAAGCAAAATATTAAATGATGATTGGCGTACTGCTCACTTTCATCTAAGTGCTGTACGCCCGCTGAAATAAACTCAAAAAGTTCTTGATTTTCTTCTTCCTCCTGCAACACGTGGGCTAGCAGTTCTGCTAAAAAAAGTACAATGCAATTTTTTACCGGATGGCTTCCCAAACTGGAGTAATGCACCGTATAGGTTGCTTCTTTTATGCGCTTTAAATTGCCTTTGCCCTTAGCATAATACACCAAACTGAGCTGGCTAAGCGATAGCGCCATGCTAGATTTGAAAGGAGCATTTTTACCTTTTACGCTTACTATAAAGCTTTTAATACCCTGTGCTGTATAGGTTTTTAAAATTAAGGAACTGTCGCCATAGCGCAGCGCACTTAATAAAAGCGCATTGGTTTTAGCCAGCATTAATTTATAACCAAAATTTTGGTAATGGTAGTTTGCTGTCCTAATTCATCAGTAATGTAGGCTAAGTAAACGCCACTAGAAACACGTGAACCGTTAAAACGATTACCATTCCAAAGGGCTTGTCCTCCTTCTGCAACGGTTTCAAAAACTAAATTACCTTCTATATCCGTAATTTTTACTTGTGCATTGGTTACCAAACCGCGTATTAAAATTGGCCCGGTATAGCCCGGTTCTACAGGATTAGGATAGGCAAAAACATCATTATTTACCGTACCTCCTTCCGTGGCTACGCCTTGAAAGGAAACAATACCTCTATCCGTTGCAAAAAACACCATTCCGGTTACAGGATTAATAGCAATATCTATTACATTATTACTTAGCAGCGGGCTGTTTTCGGTAGTAAAATTATAAATCTGCTGCGTACCATCTGCCGAAGTATAAAACACACCACTGCTTGCCGTAGCAAACCATTTTTTATTGGCACCATCCACTTCAATATCATTAATGGCTTCATTTCCCAATAGCGGATCTCCAAAGCCGGGGTTATCTATCTGGGGTATTTGGGGTGTGCTTGCATCATAATTGGCATTAGGTTCAAAAATGTTTATTGGGCTATAAATTACCGCCACGCCTTCATCGGTTCCTATCCACATTTCACCGTCCAAATCTTCGGCAAAACTCAACACCCTAGTACTTGGCAAATTTCCGCTGCCTTCGGTGGGTACCAATCGCGTTTTATCTGCAACTACACCATCTACTATGTTGGCCACTACCACACCATTGGTTCTTGTTTGCATCCAAACTTGGTTTTCTGTAGTATATAAAATGTTTTTTAAGAAGGTAGAATTTCCAGCCACCGAGCCTAAGCCAAAGCAAGTAACGTTTCCATCTGCATCCAATCTACACAAAGGTTTTTCGGTTAGTGAATTGGTAAACCAAAGATTGCCTGCCTCATCATAACTAAAATCTCCTATACGGTGACTGTTTTTCCCTACCGATGAAATCATTTCTCCATTGGTGGTGCTATCGTTATACAGTTTTACAAATTGATTGTCTTTAAACTCTAAAAATCCGTTTCCATAAGAAGAAACAAAGTAATGGTTGGTATTTTGAGGATCAGAAATGATGGAAATCACGTCTCTGTAATTCCCTAGGTTAGAAACCTTTTTGTTTTGCCAATCAAAATCATCCAGAATAAAATAACCGTCATTGTTAAAAAGTGGGCCCCACACCTCGTTAATGGTTCCGGGTGCTACAAAAAGTCGTTTTCCATCGTGGCGCACTCTCAAAGCATTTTCGGTAAACGGACTATTGGCTATAAATTGTTGGTTAAACTGTTTTTGAAAATTTAAGATTAAGCCATTTTTATCGGTTAAAATCCAAAACCCTTCATCTGTAGTTATATCTACTTGTGCTAAAATAGGATTAAAATCATCTACGGCTACAGCCGCTGAAACTACATTATACACCAACTGACCCGCTTTTGTAAAGGCTTGTGCACTAAAACCATTGCAAATATTTAAGTAGCCATTTTTACCAATTAAGGAGTTGTTTAAACTCAATGTAGCGTTTGCAAAGTGCTTCCACTCCCCGCCTTCGCGGTATAAAATACTATCTCTATTCGGTTCATTTCTATCGTTTACAAACACAGTATTTTCAAAAATTGTAATTAGGTTTACATCATTTCCCCTAGTAGAATCTTTGCTCCAGCTACCAAAAAAAATGAGCGGGTCAAGCCGATACGCTGAAAGTAAACCTTGATCTGTAGCGGCATAAATAGTATCCTTAGTAAGAGCCGTTTGGCGCACTTTTAAGGTAGCGCCATTTTCACCAATAATAAAGGTTTCGCGCACAACGCGTATCTTCAAATCAAAAGTAATTATACCAAAATCAGTACTTATATAGGCTAAATCGCCATCTATGGAAATATGGTTTACGCGCTTTAAGCCGCTGTAATTTCCGGCTTGCCTCAAATCAGGATAATTTTTTACAGTTTCACCAGAGAGGATATCAATATTACCGTTTTCATAACCAATTACATACACTTGATATTTTTCACTCCAGGCTGCGGCCGATAAACCAATATCGCTTAAGCCATTTACCTTAGAAATTCTTTCAATGGTACGTTCATCAGACTGAAAAATAAAAATGCCTTGCTTGGTTACGCAGTATATCTTTTCGGGCGTTTGGTGCATATCAATAGCACCACGATAAGGTAAATGATCTACCCAAACACCAATGTCAGTAGAGGTTTGAGCAAAAATATTGGCAGAAAGTGCCAGCAGTATAAGTGTAAATGTGCGCATCATAGCGGGTAAAAATATAGCATACAAGTAGAGTAACGCAAAAGCTTGCTAAAAATGATATGCTTTTAAACTTAGGCGGTAATTACCTTATTAATATCTTTGGCAGTACTAAAATATGCAGCAGCAATTTTAGTTTGATATTTTAACAAACAGTAAACGCATAGCAAATGGGATGTAGTGGTTGCAGTAGCAATGGGCTACCCAAAGGTTGTAAAAGCAATGGAGCGTGTAGTACTGGCGGATGCGAAAAGTTAAGCGTTTTTGATTGGCTGGCCGACATGGAGCTACCAAGCAATGCCAAACCCTTTAATATTATAGAGGTAAGGTTTAAAAACGGACGAAAAGAGTTTTACAAAAACCTGAATGATATAGCCCTGCGTATGGGCGATGCCGTGGCGGTGGAAGGTTCACCAGGGCATGATATAGGCAACATTTCTTTAATGGGCGAGCTAGTAAAGCTGCAAATGAAGAAAAAGAAGGTAAAAGTAGGTTCTGACCAAATAAAAAAACTGTATCGCAAGGCTAGTCAACGCGACCTTGACCTTTGGGAAAAAGCCAGAGAAAAAGAAAAGCAAAGTATGTTTAGAAGCCGTGAAATGGCGCTAAGCTTAAAGTTGCGCATGAAAATTAGTGATGTAGAATTTCAAGGAGATGGCAGCCGAGCCATATTTTACTACACCGCTGAAGAACGTGTAGATTTTAGACAATTAATTAAAGAAATGGCGGGTGAGTTTAAAACCCGTATTGAAATGCGCCAAATTGGTGCTAGGCAAGAAGCAGCGCGCTTAGGCGGAATTGGCTCTTGTGGCCGCGAGCTATGTTGCAGCACTTGGCTTACAGATTTTAGATCGGTAAATACCTCAGCAGCGCGTTATCAGCAATTATCCTTAAATCCGCAAAAGCTTGCCGGCCAATGTGGTAAATTAAAGTGCTGCCTTAATTATGAACTAGACTCTTACCTTGATGCTTTAAAAGACTTTCCGAGTACGGATGTTAGGCTCAACACCAAAAAAGGAGAAGCTTATTACCAAAAAATGGATATTTTTAGAGGTGTAATGTGGTACGCTTACCCTATGCCGGGTGTAGAATGGGTACCGCTTGAAGTAGATAGAGTAAAGGAAATTATGGCTTTAAATGAAGCCGGAAAAACACCTGAAAGTCTGGAAGATTTTGTAGCGGTGGTAGCAAATAAAGAACCGGAATATGGTAACGTTGTTGGCCAAGATAGCTTAACGCGCTTTGACAATAAGAACAAGCGCAGGAAACCTAATAAAAAGCGTACAACCGGGAACAACAACCCAAATGCGCAAGCAAGGCCTCAAGGAAATACACCAAAAGGCCCTGATAAAAAGCGGCCAAACAACTCAAGACGAAAGCCTAAAGACAACAATGGTTAGGAAGTATTTTTTATTATGGTGTGCAGCGGCTTTGGTAAGTTGTGGAGAACAGCCTATGTATGACGAATTTGTAGCCATACCCAAAACTGGATGGCACAAAGACAGTACCGTGCACTTTTCTGTACCTATTAAGAATAAAGAAGCGCGCTATTATGTGGAGGTGAGTTTGCGCAACAATGCCGATTATGAACATAGAAATATTTGGTTTTTTAGAAGCGTAACCTCCTCACAAGGCATTGAATATACCGATACTGCACAGTATTATTTGGCAAACGAGTATGGCGAATGGAGTGGCAAAGGATTAGGAGAACTTAAAACCAATGACTTTCCGTACAACAGCCGCCAAGCATTGCAATTTGCAGATACCGGTATTTACACGTTTAATTTTACGCAAGCCATGCGCAACGATAAATTAACGGGTATAGAAGATATTGGCCTTAGAGTATATAAAACCAACTCAACACAAACCAGCACCGATGGCGCAAAAAACTAAAGTGGATAACGATTTTAGCGTGTATGTAAAACGCTTTTGGTTGCTATTGCTTTTTGGCATTATAGCAATTTTTCTGTTTTTTATGCTTACCGCTTGGGGCGTATTTGGTAAGCTGCCCTCAATAGCCGAAATTGAAAACCCAAAGAGCAACCTTGCGAGTGAAATTATTACCGCTGATGGTGAAACGCTTGGTAAATTTTATTTAGACAATCGTACCCATTCGGATTATGAGGATTTATCGCCCAACTTAGTAAATGCACTTGTAGCTACTGAAGATGAGCGCTTTTATGAACACAGCGCAGTAGATTTTAGAGCGTTGGTAAGAGCGGTAACCAAATTAGGTAGAGACGGTGGCGGAAGTACCATTACGCAACAATTGGCCAAACAGCTTTTTAGTGAAAAGCCTAAATCCATAATTGACCGTCTAAAGCAAAAATCTAAAGAATGGATAATCTCCGTGCGTTTGGAGCGTAGGTTTACCAAGCAAGAGCTTATTGCCATGTATTTGAATCAGTATAATTTCATTTACCAAGCGGTGGGAATAAAGTCAGCTAGTGCTATTTATTTTAACACAACGCCCGATAAACTTACTATTGAGCAAGCTGCGGTTCTTGTGGGCATGGCCAAAAGTCCCACGTTATATAATCCTAAGCGTAATCCGGAAAATGCGTTGAAAAGAAGAAACACGGTGTATCAACAAATGATGCGTAATGATATGTTATCGCAACAAGCGTATGATACCTTGAGTATAAAACCCATAGTTTTAGATTTTAAAGCCCAAAGCCACTTAGATGGGCTTGCACCTTACTTACGTGAATATTTGCGTAGCTATATGAAAGATTGGGTAAAGGAACATCCAAAACCAAACGGTGAGGAGTATAATATTTATACCGATGGTTTAAAAATTTACACCTCTGTAGATAGTAGAATGCAATTGTATGCAGAGCAAGCAGTTACTGAGCACTTTAGTAATTTACAACGCGTGTTTTTTAAAAAAGAACAAGACAGGAAATTTGCTCCATTTCACAATGTAAATCAAGATGAAATTGATAAGATTTTAGACCAAGCCAAGCGGAGAACCCCTCGCTATAAAGCTTTGATGCGCAACAATACGCCAAAAGATAGTATCGATTTTATTTTTAATAAGCCCATTCCTATGACGGTGTTTTCTTGGGGCGATGATATTGATACGGTAATGAGCCCAATTGATAGCATTCGCTATTACAAATATTTTTACCAAGCCGGATTACTTTCCGTAGAACCACAAACGGGTTTTGTAAAAGCGTGGGTGGGCGGTATTGATTACAAGCATTTTAAGTATGATCATGTAAAGCAAGGAAAGCGCCAAGTAGGTTCCACCTTTAAGCCCTTTGTGTACGCTACCGCAATTAAGCAAAAACACTTCTCCCCTTGTATGTTAGTGCCAAATGTGCGTACCTGTATAGAGCGTGGACGTTTTGATATACTAAAAGATTGGTGCCCAGAAAACTCGGATAACAAGTACGGTGGCATGGTTACTTTAAAAGATGGACTTGCTAATAGTATGAATACGGTAACCACCTATTTAATGCGAGAAGTTGGCCCAGAGCCGGTGGTGCGTATGGTGCAAGAGATGGGTGTAAAGGGCGAAATTCCCATTCAACCTTCTATAGCCTTGGGTAGCGTGGATGTATCACTTTATGAAATGGTTGGCGCCTACACAACCTTTGCAAATAAAGGAGTTTATACAGAGCCCATTGTAATCACAAGAATAGAAGATAAAAACGGTGTGGTGTTGCAAGAATTTAACCCGCCAACCAACGAAGTAATGAGCGAAGAAGATGCTTATGTGGTGTTAGATTTATTAAAAGGCGTTACAAAAGGTGGTACCGGAACACGGTTAGGTCTTTCTAATTACAACTCCATTGACGGTGTGGTTACGGGCGCTCCGTGGGCACTTACCAATCCTATTGCCGGTAAAACGGGTACCACGCAAAATAACTCTGATGGTTGGTTTATGGGCGTAGTGCCTAATTTGGTAACAGGTGTTTGGGGCGGTTGTGAAGACAGAGCCGCACATTTTGGTGGCACCTACTATGGGCAAGGAGCAACAGTAGCTTTACCCGCGTGGGCAATTTATATGAAAAAATGCTATGCAGATAAGGACTTAAACGTAAGCAAAGCAGATTTTGAAAGACCCAACGAACCAATAACGGTTGATTTAAATTGTAAAGATGGTGTAAGTCCAGATAACGAATTTGATACTTTGGAACAGAATACTTCTTCTGAATTTGATTTATAAAAAACACTAGCATGATTAAGAAAACAGTAGCAAACGCACAAGAAGCCATTAATGGCGTAGCCGATAACATGACCTTTATGCTCGGTGGTTTTGGGCTTTGCGGTATTCCTGAAAATTGCATTGCCGCTTTGCGCGATAGTGGTGTAAAAAATTTAAGTTGCATTAGTAACAATGCTGGTGTGGATGATTTTGGACTCGGATTACTACTCCAAACCAAGCAAATAAAAAAGATGACTTCTTCCTACGTAGGTGAAAATGATTTGTTTGAAAAGCAAATGCTTAGTGGGGAGTTAGAAGTGGAGCTTATACCCCAAGGTACGTTGGCGGAAAGATGCCGCGCTGCCGGTGCCGGAATACCTGCTTTTTTTACACCTGCCGGCTTTGGTACCGAAGTAGCAGAAGGTAAAGAAGTACGTGAGTTTAACGGTAAACCACATATTTTAGAACACGCGTTTGAAGCAGATTTTGCCTTTGTAAAAGCATGGAAAGGTGATGAAGCTGGTAATCTAATTTTTAAAGGCACCGCGCGTAATTTCAATCCGCTAATGGCCATGGCCGGAAAAATTACCGTAGCGGAAGTAGAGGAACTTTTACCTGCAGGCGAACTAAACCCAAACGAAATACATACTCCAGGAATTTTTGTGCAACGTATTTTTCAAGGAGAAAAATATGAGAAAAGAATAGAGCAGCGTACTATAACAGCATAAATCGTTAATTTAAAACTATGGCCTTAGATAAAAACGGCATTGCCAAACGCATTGCACAAGAATTAGAAGATGGATACTATGTAAACTTAGGTATTGGTATTCCTACGCTTGTAGCCAATTATGTAGCAGATGATATTTCAGTAGAATTTCAATCTGAAAATGGCATTTTAGGCATGGGGCGCTTTCCAACCGAAGCTGAAGTAGATGCTGATTTAATTAATGCCGGTAAGCAAACCATTACCGCAAAAAAAGGTGCTGTATTTTTTGACTCCGCTTTAAGCTTTGCCATGATTCGGGGCCAACATGTAGATATGACGGTATTAGGCGCCATGGAAGTTTCTGACACTGGCGACATTGCCAACTGGAAAATACCCGGCAAAATGGTAAAGGGAATGGGTGGCGCAATGGATTTAGTGGCTTCAGCCGAAAACATCATTGTAGCGATGATGCACACCAATCGTGCTGGAGAATCAAAACTTTTGGCCGAATGCTCGCTTCCACTTACCGGAGTAAAATGTGTGAAGAAAATTGTAACCGATTTGGCCGTTTTAGAAGTTACATCAAATGGTTTTAAATTGCTAGAACGTGCACCAGGGGTAAGCGTAGATGAAATTAAAAAAGCCACCGCTGGAAAATTACTTGTTTCTGGTGAGGTTCCTGAAATGAAATTGTAAGCCTAGTGTCATTTTCTCAATCTACACCTATTGATGTAGTGGTTCCTTGCTATAATCCACTACCCAAATGGGAAGAAAATTTAGTTACTTGTTTTTTACAATTGCAAAAGGATTGTGCCGCGCAATTACATTTAATATTGGTGAATGATGGTTCAACTTCTGGTATGGAAAAAGCTAACATTGCCTTTATAAAAAGTAAGGTGTCTGCTTTTACCTATTGTAGTTATGCTAAAAATAAAGGCAAAGGACATGCGTTACGCACTGGTATAAAGACAAGTACGGCACACCTATGCTTAGTTACCGACATTGATTTTCCTTACACCAATAAAAGTATGGTGGCCGTTATCGAAAATTTATTAAAGTATAACGGTTTAATTATAGGACATCGTAAAGCCGATTATTACAAAAAGGTTCCTTTTTTTAGGCGTACTTTATCTAAAGCTTTTAGACTAAGTTTAAAGTTATTTTTACGTATAGAAGTAAGCGACACGCAATGTGGATTGAAAGCCATGGGACAGCAGGCAAAGCAACAATTTTTAGAAACTAAGGTCAACGGTTATTTATATGACTTAGAACACATAACACTTGTAGAAAAAAGTAAGATTCCAGTTACCCGTGTTTCTGTTGAACTCAAGGATGGTATTCTATTTACCAATATGAAGCCGAAAATATTAGTAAAAGAGTTTACGAACTTTATGAGAATTATAGCCCGCAGCGCATGAATATAAAAAAAACCGGGGGAGTATTTTTAGCGCTGGCCATAACCGCCTTTTTTATTGCACTTTTAGAATGGCCCTACTTGGCTGATTTTAACCATATTCTTTTTGGAAATTATTTTGATGCGCTTAAAAATTATTACACCTTACTATATCATGTAAGGTGGGATGAACATTTTTTTTGGTTTGATGGGATGAATTTCCCTTACGGTGAACATGTACTATTTACCGATAATCAACCACTACTGGCCACCATTTTAAAGTTGCTACATCGCGCAGGATTGCCAATTGAAAACTACGTAATTGGTATTATCAATTCTTTACTCTATGTTAATCTTTTACTCTGCACCCTTTTTAGTTATTTGTGTCTTACAAAACTAAAAGTAAACCTATGGGTAGCAGTTGCAGTAGCCGTTGCGCTACCATTTCTATCTCCACAAACCATTCGTATCAATGGGCATTTTGCACTTTCTTACAGTGCTATAATTCCGTATTTATTGTACTTGAGTTTGTTGTTTTTAAAAAATCCCACCTGGCGAATTTCTTTGTTAATTGGTATAAGCAGCATTGCTGTTACATTTTTACACGCTTATTATTTAGGCTTTGCACTACTTCTGTTCTCAATGCTTATTTTTATTAGCATTTGGTATAAAAAGGTATTGCTCAAAAAGGGTCTTTTACATTTATTTATTCAAGTTTTTCTAGCCTTTTTGCTAGTACAGTGCTTCATGTTCGCTACCGATCCTATTTCCGATAGACCTTCCCACCCATGGAGTCCTTTTTTAGGCCAGTATACTCCGCATGGCTTATTAATCCCCTTAGGCACACCTATTGGAGATTTTATCCATAAAAATTTTGGTATTCCTCAATTTAGCTGGGAAGCAGAAACTTATATTGGAGGTGCAGCTGCGTTACTGCTTATTGCCTCAATTATTACCCTGCCAATGCTGTTTTTTAAACGCTTAAAACGTACTCATCCGTTTTATATTAAAACACCAGAGGGTGCTTTTTTACTTATGCTTTCCTTAACGGCCATTCTTATACCTTACATTTTCGCGGTACTTACCAAAAGTTCAGAAATTTACCAATTAATGGGGCCTATTCGCCAGTTCAGATCTATATCAAGATTTGTGTGGATAGCCTTTTTTAGCTTTAATTTCTATTTGTTCTTTTGGTTAAGCGCACGAATTAAATCTAAACCTGCCGCGCTCAACTATGTATTTATAGCCCTTAGTTTACTATTACTTGGCAACGATGCTTTTTGGAGCGCGCAAAAGCCCTATCACTCACACTATGAAGAGCCGTTATTTTTAGCAAATTCCCCTGAGCAAAAAATGCTGGAAGAAGCAACTAGCGAGTATGATGTGCTTATTCCCATTCCGCATTTTCATGTAGGAGCAGAATCTTTCGTTCTTGAACGTGGTGGTGGGGAACACTTTAAAAACAGTATGGCGGCATCATATGCTTCAGGATTACCACTAACAAGTGTTATGCTAAGTAGATCGTCTTTAAGTCAATCTATTAAGTCTATCAACTATATTTTTCCTACTATAGAAACCCCGCCATTTTTAGAAGATTTAAAAAATAAACGATGTTTAATTTTAATTGATGATACAAACTTTTTATCCAGCGTAGAGCAACATTTTTTACGTGCCAGTAAAAAAACAATATTCTCTAATGCTCAATTTACTTTGCTAGAATTAGATACACAAAAGCTTATCCATTTTTTAGCTGCCGATACTATTACAAAACAGTTTGGCGAAACCGCTCTTAAAACGGGGGCGTTATACTATCAAAATTTTGAAACTAGCAAGGAAATGGCGTATTTCGGATCTGGTTCTTTAAACATTAAAGCACAGGGAACCCGTCATATTGATTCTGTTAATACTCAATCTTTTCCAGACGTGTATACCATAGGGTTTTGGTTGCAAATCAATACTGATACTAAGGCCATTGAAGAAACTAAAGTTACTTTTTACAATACTGATGGAATAGAGGTGGGTTATCAGCAGTGGCGTGTGAGTAACCACTTTCAAGCACTTAATAAGGAATGGGCTTTTGTAGAACTTACTGTATACAAACCAACGGATGGCATCACAATGGAAATTGGCTTTCTTAAAAATAACTTATACCCTACCTCAACCTTTATTGACGGACTTACCATAAAACCTGTGGAGCCGTGAAAAATAAGGTTGTATTTTTTGTCCTCTTAGCAGTACTTATAGCTATATCCTTCACGTTTTACGCTATCGTAAACTTTAAAGCTTATAATTCTGATTTTGCTATTCAACTGTTAATGTTAGAAGACCTGCAGCTTCCTAGAGATTTATATTTTAGAGGTCAGGATAGGTTGGGTAGCCTTATCCCGTTATTAGCGTATCCGCTTGTTTTACTAAAAATAAATACCTTTTTGGCGGCAAGCATTGTGCAGTACACCTTAATGCTTAGCACATTTGGTTTTCTAAATACCTTACTGCACAAGTGGTGGCAAAAATTATGTATTGCTATCCTCATCTTTTTTCCTAATTGGGCGTTTATAGATCAAGTGCATATCGCACAACCCTATATTTCTCACCATTTTTTTTTAGCCATTTTTCTTTGGCTTTATTTTAAGGCAAAGTGCCCTGATAACTTAAAAACGGCTCTTTTAATAATAACGGCAGGATTAATGGTCTGGGCTTCCGAAATGGCGGTGATAAATTTAATTTTATTTGCTGCGCTTTTTTTTAAAGAATTATGGATGCGCCTTCGCATAAAGGGGAGTTTGATATATATATTCGTGGCTAGTGGTTTTACCTTAGGATTTTTATTCCTTGCAAAGCTGGCTGCTGATAATTCAGGCGAATATTATCAATTTTTTGCCAGTTGGCCAGCGTTTAAAAAGGCTATTGCCTATAACTCCGGCTTGTTATGGGAGGTAGCCATTTTTGGTGGAAACAAACCCATTTCACCGTGGCATTTTTATGCACTAGTACTTTTTACTTCGTTAATTTTTTGGTTAAGTAAGCCCATCCACATTTTTGCAAAGTATTTTTTATACTGCGCTTTGGCTACCGTTTTACTAGTATTGTTATCACATTGGTCTGCCATAAATAATTATCCTAATCGATACTACACTTCCGCTTATTTCTTTTTACTGTTGGCCATAATATGGCAAGCCGAGGCTTTACCGTGGCCGAAATTAAAATTGGGATTACCCTTCATGCTCGTAATCCTTTCTGCCGCCAATGGAATATATTTTGTAACGCAGTTTACATTAGAAATAGATACATTAATGACCAAAAAAGAAATGCAGCAAGTAGTTAAAGAGGGGGAATTTGGTGTTATTGGCAGTTATTGGAATTCACACGCCCTAGATGCTTTATCGTCAAACGTTGTGGCTACCCCGTACGATGGTTTTTATTTGAGAATGCCTGAAAAAGTACAAGCTGTTATGGCTCAAGATTCAATTTTGGTCATTAAAAACGGTTTTCTTGAATCGTTACCTGACACCTTGCAACAGTACGGTCGTACTTTGGTAAAATCAGATAAAAACAGAACCTTGCATGAGTTTGAGTTTGCTTTTTATAAATAAACAGCGTACACCTTTATTTAATGTTTAAAAACTCCTCTAAATATCGCTGGCTATCCACTTCTATTTGGTGGTTGGTAATTTTTGTATTTGTGTACGGATTTATAACACAGCGCAATGCTTCAAATAATGAAGAAATAAAATATGATACCGCTATCTACTATCATTATTTACCCGCTGTATTTATTTATCATGATTTTACCTTAGCAAAAGCTGAAACGCTAAAAAAAGAGCGGCTCTTTTTTTTAAGCGATGTGCCAAATGGAAGCAAAGTTTCAAAAATGACTATGGGTTGGGCTATGCTTAATGCGCCCGCATTTTTATTAGCTGATGCATGGACGCAAGCGTTCGGTTTACCGCGCAGCGGATTAGAAGTTCCCTATACCTTTGCCGTTATGCTTAATTTGCTTTTTTTTGCTTTTTTAGGCATCTATTTTTTACAAAAATTTTTAGCCTTTTATTTCTCTCCTTTGGTTGCAACTTTTAGTGTGGCTCTATTAGTTTTAGGTTCCAATATTCCTTATTACACCTTAGTGGCACCCATGGCGCACGTTTTTGGCTTTAGTTTGTTTTCCATTATTTTATACTACACCAACCTATATGGCACAAGCTATAAAGCTAAACACGCCATTATTCTTGGGCTACTGGGCGGTTTGTTTTTAGTATTACGCCCTACCAACGTGTTGCTTTTATTTTTCCCTTTGGCCTTGTTTACCACAATTATAGTAAAAAGCCGTATGCCTATTAATCTTAGGCATGTGCTTTTATTACTTGTGTGTTTAGTATGTATGCTATTACCTCAATTACTCTATTGGCACCACATGACGGGTAATTGGCTGGTATATAGCTATACGTATGAATCTTTTCACTTTAACAATCCTGAAATAATTAAGGGCCTATTCAGTTTTAGAAAAGGCTGGATTACTTATAGTCCTATTGTGGGCTTTGGAGTAATAGGAATAGTTTGGGCGTCTATTCAATTGAAAAAATGGGCTCTTTTTGCGGTGCCAATTACTCTATTATTTCTATTTGTAACCTTTAGCTGGTGGTGCTGGTGGTATGGTGGTGGCTTTGGAAGCCGAGCTACCATAGAAATTCTCCCCATTATAGCCTTGGGTTTAGCTTATATTATTTTTAAAAGTTACAGTTCTCTTAAACGGTATATTGCCATACCCATTACTATTTGTTTATTAGCAGCAGCTTCCTTAGGTTTATTCTTCAATTGGCAATATAAAACTGGCTTAATTCATTGGGATGGTATGACAAAAGAAGCTTATAAAGCTGTGTTTTTGCAAACTTTATTTCCTACAAATTATGCCTCTTTAATTGAGCCTCCAGATTATGCTAAGGCATTAGAGAATAAAGATTGATATATCGCCTTTTTTCTAAGACTTGATGATTGAAAAATACAGACTTTTTTCCTGCCCAACCAATCTGCGTTCTACTATTTTTTTACAACCGCAGATACTGTATCTCCTTTTTCTTCCGCAAAAAATTTATCAATAAAACCGTAAGGGAAAATATCTAAATTACTTTCAGTAGCCATTAGCACCACATAATCCAAGTGATTAATCATAGCATGAGCATTCAGGTTTACTACAGAATCCTTGCTGCCTTGCGCCATATCCTTTTGGGTATTATTGTAGTACCAAAAACGCGAATCAGGATGCCACACTTCGTTGAAAATGTCGCCTAAAGCGTAAAAATTCCAAAAGAAACTATCGCCTACAATTAAGGTTCGTGGCAATGCGCCCCAGCCGTTTACATCAAGTTTTACTTTAGGGTACGGTTGTGTTTGTGTAGGCATATAAAAAGCTAAATTTAAACCATTTACTAGGTCTCGATTACCATCAATTAAGCTATCTTTCATTTCTACACCCAGCCAGTTAAATTTTAAAAGTGGGCGCGTTACACTCAGCGCCTCAAGCCTTTGCGTTATGGTATCTAAAGCCAAATGCATACCGTAGCTGTTCCAGTGAATTCCGGTGTTTGGGTACACATGATACTTGCCTGTATCTTCCACCGCACTAAAGTATTCGTTAAAATCTATATAGGGTATTTCCCCTTTTTCTAATAATGCTTTCCACGTTTTGTAAATAGTTTGGTTACCGGCTGCATTGTTTTTAGCCCGCGGAATATCATCCTTGTAAATGCGGACTTTGTTAGGTGCCAGTACAAAAAGTAATGGTTTCTGTAAACTATCTAATGCCTTTTTTAGTCGCACCAAACTTGTATAAACTTCCACTATGCTATCGTTACCTAAAAAATCTTCCCCACGGTAGGTGTCATAATAATCAAAGGCGAAGAGTTGGTTATTAGCGCCCACGCTAGCATAACTATGAGACTTGCTAAAAAAGCTAAACAAATACTGATTATAGATACGGATAAAATCGTTGCGCAATCCTAAATGATAATCGAAAAACGCGGCTTGCCTTTCTTGAAAAACCCCTGAGCGCCAATAATATATTCCAAATTCCGGAGTTTCTGGCGGATAAAAGGATCCGTACAACGGGTAATCTCTAACTACGGAAAATTTCTGTTGTATTAAGGGGGCAAATAAACACAATAGCAACCCCGTAAATAGTATGTTTTTAAAAATTCTCAAAATTGAAAATAAATAAATGGGTTGTACCCCGATGAGAAAATACTACCCGCGCTTAATACTAAAAGTAAAATTGAAATACCCATAATAAAAACTGTTTTTACCAAACCGGGCTTGGTTTCATAAAGTTTCATCTGCTGATTTTCCACTCCTTTAAACAGTGCCACAATCACCACTAAAAGTGAGAACCATAAAGTCATTTGCAGCTCGGCATCCAACCAAAGTTGGGTAGTTTTAAACGTAAGCATGGCGTTTATAAAAGCTATTGCTTGATCAAAGTTTTCGGCTCTAAAAAACACCCAGCCAAACACTACAATTACAAAAATAAGCAATACCCTAATAATCTTAGGTATGTACGTATAAAGCTTTAAAAGGAACATCCGCTCTAGCACCAAAAATAAGCCATGATAGGCGCCCCAAATAACAAACGTCCAGGCTGCACCATGCCAAAAACCGGAAATTAGAAACACTAACCACAAATTTATATAAAGGCGAGCGGCAGAAACACGGTTTCCACCAAGGGGGATGTATAAGTAATCTCGCATCCAATTACTTAGCGTGATATGCCACCTGCGCCAAAACTCTGTAATGCTTTGCGCGATGTATGGATTATTGAAATTTTCAGGGAATTTAAAGCCCATCATTTTACCAAGGCCAATAGCCATATCTGAGTATCCGCTAAAGTCAAAATAAATTTGAAAAGTGTAACAAATAGCACCAAGCCAAGCTTCACTAAATCCTAAATCGGCAATTTCTTTACCAAATATTTCATCGGCCTGCGCACCTAATACATTGGCTATAAGCACTTTTTTAGCTAAGCCGATGCAAAACCTGAAAAATCCAAGCAAACGATTATCCGCATTAATAGCGTCTCTTCTATCTACCAGTTCATCTGCCACTTCATTATACCGCACAATTGGCCCCGCAATAAGTTGTGGAAAAAGCACCACATATAAAGCATGGTCTCCAAAGTTTTTTAACGGTGGCCTGATGCCACGATACACATCAACCAAATAACTAATTTTTTGAAAGGTGAAAAACGAAATACCGATTGGTAAGATTACAGCTGTCCATTTTACATCATTAAACCCAAAACCCGAAAGCAGGATATTTACGTTTTCTACAAAAAAATTAGCGTATTTGAAATAACCTAATAAGGCAACATTACCGGCAACGCCTATCCATAACCAAAACTTTGGATTACTATGCTTTGCAAACTGTGGCACAAGTAAATAATCAAACAAAATACTAGCCAAAAGTGCAAATACAAATACCGGTGCCCCCCAAGCATAAAAACCCAAACTTGCCACTAAAGCCCAAGCATTTTTAAAACGATATGGCACTAAAAAATACACCGTTAAAAAAACGGGTAGAAATAAAAATAAAAAAAGCGTGCTGCTAAATACCATTTAGAAAAACCGAATTATACGGGCTAAAAGTAACGAAGGGTTTTTGCTTTTCAATACATCATGAAGGCATAGCATCAATCAAACTCTTGGTATATTCCTTTTTAGGCTGTTTATATAGTACATCAGAAAAACCTTGCTCTACCAACATTCCGTTTTGCAAAACTAAAATTCTGCTACAAAAGTATTTCACCACCGCTAAATCATGACTGATAAACAAGTAGGTAAACCCAAATTCATCTTTTAAATCGTTAAGCAGATTAAGCACTTGCGCTTGTACAGAAACATCTAAAGCGCTTACACTTTCATCACAAACTATAAATTTTGGTTGCATAGCTAAGGCCCTTGCTATACCTATGCGTTGCCTTTGTCCACCACTAAATTCATGCGGATACTTTTGATATGCTTCTGCCGGCAAACCAGTTTTTAACAGTAATTGTATAGTTTTTAATTCCGCTTCTTTTGCCTTTAGTCCTTTTACATAAATCAATACTTCACTAATAGCACGGCCAACTTTAATCCTTGGGTTAAGGCTGGAAAATGGGTCTTGAAAAATAATTTGAATTTCCTGATGAAGCTTTCGCCAAGCGACTTTAGACGCTTGCGAAAGATCCTGACCCTTATATAAAATACTTCCGGTGGTGGGTTTTTCCAACCCACATAAAATTCTACCAATGGTTGTTTTACCCGAGCCTGATTCTCCCACCAAACCTAAACTTTCTGATGGATAAATTTTAAAAACAACACCCTTAACTGCTTGTACCTCATGTTTTTTACCAAAGAACTTATTTAGGTTTTTAATTTCTAATAAGGCTGGTTGCGCAACAATTTTTTCTGCTTTTTCTAAGCGTGCCTGCTCATTGGTTTCCACGCTAACAAATGTTTCTTGTTGTAAAAAATCTTGCACAAGTGGTAAACGCACCGCATTGGTTTTAGCCGTTGGTCGGCAAGCTAATAATCCTTTTGTGTACGCGTGTTTCGGATAGTTAAATATTTGGTTTGTGGCTCCATATTCCAACTGCTGTCCTTTTTGCATAACCAAAATTTCATCTGCTACGCCTTGCACCACGGCCAAATCATGACTAATAAACAACATTGCCATGCCTATTTCACGCTGCAACTCTTTTAGTAAATCTAAAATAGATTGCTGCACCGACACGTCTAACGCTGTTGTTGGCTCATCTGCAATAAGCAATTTTGGGTTTGCTGCCAAAGCAATGGCAATTACTACCCGTTGCTTTTGCCCGCCACTTAGCTGATGCGGATAGCTTGTAAACATTCCTTCTGCACGTGGCAAACGTACTTTTTCAAATAATTCTATTACTGAACCTTTGGCTGCTTTGTGCGAAATTCCTTTGTTTAATAAAACTTCTTGCACTTGCTTACCACAGGTCATGCTTGGGTTTAAGGCACTCATGGGTTCCTGAAAAATCATGGCAAAATCATTACCCCGCAGTTTTCGGTGTTCATCTGACGAAAGGCTAAGTAGATTTTTACCTTGATAATTTATTTCACCCGTGGGCATAAGTGTATTAGGCAATAAACCCATAAAAGCTAAAGAAGTAAGTGATTTACCCGACCCTGATTCACCAACAATGCCTAAGGTTCTCCCTTCCTCTAATTCAAAATGAACGTTATCAACTAAAGGAATGCCCTCTAAACGCACGCCAAAATTTGAAACAGAAATAAGTTTATCTTTCATTAGGCCAATGTATTGACTCGTTTAATAAAGGCGGCAAGTTTTTTAATTTTAAATAGACGCGTGCTACGGTTACAGTATCTTTTTCACAATACCTAACTATACGAGGTAAGTCTTTTTCTTGCCAAAAAACGCTCCCTACTTGGCTTCCGTCAATGTCATCTTTTGGTGTAGGAATATCAAAAATAGCTGCCAATAATTTTAAACTTGTATAATGCTTATAGTCGCCAAACTTCCACATTTGCAAGGTATCTAAATGAGGTACTTCCCACGGTTTGCTTCCCCCCGTATCTAATAAATCAGGAATACGTAGCCCGTTAATTAGCATTCTCCTGGCTATGTACGGGAAGTCAAATTCTTTCCCATTATGTGCACAAAGCACAAAATTCTCGTAAAAAGGTAAAGCCAATTGCGCAGCAAATTCACTCAGCAGTTGTGCTTCATCCTCATCGAAAAATGAAGCAACCCTAAACTGTGTTTGTCCCTTTATTTTAGTGAAGAAACCACACGATATGCAAACAATTTTACCAAACTCTGCTAATATTGCCGCTCTTTTAGGGTAGAAATCAGCAGCAGATTCTTCCGCCCTAATAAATTTGGTTTTATCTTCCCAAAGGTGCTGCCAACCCGCACTCAATTCTTTAAAATCGCTTTTTTGACTAACGGTTTCAATGTCTAAAAATAAAATTCGGTGAAGATTAGGCGTATGCATGTTAGTTATTTAGCACCCAAGTTAAAGTTTTATTTGAGCCTTTCACATATTTTTAAAATAAGAGTCTTTACTTTTTAAAATCCTCTTGATTTGACTCTTCAATTATTTCAATTTCTACAAAGCTCATATTCTTTAAAAGATTCATTACAAAATCTACTTTGTGCGATTTAATGGTCAATAGCAATTTCATATTTCTAAAAAGTTAAAATTTGGTTCAGATAGTTAAATGCATAATGTTGCATAAGCGGTACAGTAACCTAGACGCCACGTTTGCATCCCAATCGGTATTTTCTACAATACCCACTTCGTTTAAATCCATCCCAACAAACGTTCTACCAGAGCGTACTACCATTTCCAGTAGAAACAGTACTTCATCTGTTTCAAAACCTCCGGCTACGGGTGTACCCGTATTTGGGCAAAGTTTAGGATCTAAGCCATCAATATCAAAACTTAGATATACCTTTTCCGGGAGTTTTTCTACGATTGCCTTACATTGAGATTCCCAAGAAACTCCACGATATTTTTCCTGCTTCAAATCTCTATCAAAAAAGGTGGAAACTCTACCTGTACTTTGGTTAATCAATTCATTTTCAGATTCGCAGTAGTCACGAATACCCACTTGAACCAATTTTGAAACAGCCGACAATTTAAGCGCATTATACATGATTGATGCATGAGAGAAAGTAAAACCTTCGTACGCATCACGTAAATCAGCATGCGCATCTATCTGCAAAATTCCGAAGCTTGAATGCTTTTTTGCCAATGCTTTTATATAACCTAAAGGGGTGCTGTGATCACCTCCTAAAAGGATTAGTTTTTTATTTGCACTTAGCGCTGCTGTGGCAGAATTTTCCACCCAATCAATCATTCCCGCGCAGGCTCCATTAACCTCAGCAAGCAAAGAAGCATCGGGCTTTTCATTAAACAAACCTTCTAAATACTGCTCGGCTTTAAGCCGATACTCCAAACTTTTTGTTTTTAGCTCATCAGAAATCTCGGTCATAAAAATGCCTTTTTTCCAAGCATCTTTAAGTAAAGGATCGTATAAATCTACTTGTAACGAAGCTTCTTTAATAGCTTCAGGTGCAGCCGCTGTACCCGTGGAATATGAAACGGTTACCTCCCAAGGAACCGGTAAAATCCAAATTTCACTTTCTTCTGCGGTAAACGGTAGCCCAAACAGCCCTTCATTTGTGGCAAAACCATTAGGATCAAAGTTTAAAATCTTTTCCTCTTTAGTCATATAATCAACGTGTTAGCACAATAGCGTATTTTTCAGTCCCTTGTTCACCATCCGTATGGAAATATTCCAAAACTAACAAATATGCATCTTTACGCAATGCGCCACCAGCATCGTTTGTGCCATCCCAAGTGAGTGCACCTTCTGCGGCTAAAACTTGTGCATTAATAAACGTGCTTAAGCGTTGCCCCGCTTTATTATATATTGAAAGAGTGGCGACATAATTTGGTTTGTCAAACGCATAGTTAATTTCCAATTTATCTTGATACCCATCGTTGTTTGGAGAAAATAATTTACTCGCAAAACTTAAGGTTTCATTTCTACGATTAACAACTCCGGCAGACTGACTATTTTTATATCCGGGCGTGCCAAATCCTGCTAAAGAAGAAGCGCTGTACCAAGCCGTTGTTACGCTAACATCATCATAACGAACACGTTCTAAGCTAACACCGTTCTCATCGCGTAAGGCAGGACTTAGCAAATCAGCTGAATAAAAAAGGCTATCTACCACACTTAAGTTTGCGTTTAATAATATGATGCTTCCCTCCTTATCAGGCAAAGAAGGCACGTCTTTTACCTCTACAATTGCATCTAAATTTTTAATGGTGTAAAAAGGAATAACACCTTGTGGATTTTCAGTTAAGCATAGGTATGTATTTGGGAGCAATAAAAAACTTCCATCCGTAAGTTCAGAAATAGCATCAATTTGAACTGTACCTTCCAAGTAATTTCCTAACCTCAACTTGCTTAAATCAAATAACTTATCAGATCTATTATACAATTCTACATAATCTACCCCACCGGTAAAAGGATTAAATAAAATTTCATTTAATACCAATTCTCCTCGCTTAGGTTGTTGCGCTTTACCAAACACTAACGGATTAAACTGAAGCGGATTACCAGCACAATCAGTAGTGTTTAAAGTATAGCGGATGCTATAAATAACCCCTGCTTGTAACGCATTTAAAAATTTTATTTCATACGCTTGCGCTGATGGATTAGCGGTAATAAAATCAATATCTAAACTAGGCGTTATGGCATATCCGAAAGGGTCTAGCAACTGCGCATCGTCTAAAAGTTCTGAATAGAAAATTGTGATACTACTATCTCCGGAAACGGAAACGCGTATATTTTTTGGTGCAATAGAATCTACCGTATTGGCGCGTACGCTATTAGTAAAACCCGGTGTGCCGCCAATTATATTTTTACTAGCCGCCCAATTTTCAGCTCCACCACATAAATTATTTGGGTCTAGTCTTTCTAAGCTCCAGCCGCCATCCTCTTTATTAGCGTCTCCATACCAACTAATAGCATAGGTAATAGCATCTAAAACATTTCCTTTAGGCCCAAACAGTGTAACCGAAGTTCCTCCATTGGTAAGGGCTGTGGCAGAAAAAGGAACGGCTAAAGCATTTGCTGATGGTAAAAAACTTGTTAATGCCTCTGCTCGTGCAAGTATTAAAAAGCTATCTGCCGGTAAAATAGCTTCGCCTAAAATTTTAGTAGTACTACCCGTTTTTATGCTCCAACCCGTTACATCAAAGTCGAAATTTGTACGATTATAAAGCTCTATGTACTCACTAGCCGGTAATGCATTTGGAGGAAAACCAATCACGGGTAAAGGATCGGGAAGTAACTCATTCAGCACCACATCGCCCTTTTCAGGTATCGCGTACGTAAAAGTAATGGCCGTATCACGCATACTATTATTAGCTCCATCTTCTACATTTTTTATATTTAAAGTATAAATTGCTTTATTGGCTAGTGGGGGGTCTATAGTTAAAAATACGCTTGTTAAGCTTACACTATCCAGTTGAGCTTCATCTACTTTAAAAGGTGTAGTATTAAAAAAGTAATTTGTTTTTAATTGTGCAGATGCTTTATCCAAAGGTTCTGAAAAACGTAGTTCTATTGCATCATTTGCATTAACTACAAAAGCATTAAGTACGGGCGCATCATTATCTACGTACGCTTTTCCTGTATAATTAAAATCATCAAAACTTATTAATTTGGAGCGAGTAACGGTAAAAATAGAGCGAACGCCCGTAAAATTGCTGGTAATAAAGGTACTATCAGTTGCTGCATTTAACTGAGTAAATCCGGTAAACGCAGTCGTGGTATCTGCAAAAAGCGTAAATAAACTTGATATATTGCGGGTTACACGCACCCGTACTTTATTTTTTGAGCGGCCTACCCAAGCATCTGTGCTTTCCGCGATTAATGTATTGCTACTTCCATTTCTGCGGTACAGAGAAATTTTATCGGCAGTGCTTCCGCCCAAGCGCACAAAAAAGGCTGAAGTTGCATTTTTTAAATTGGCACTATCCGCACATAAATACACCTCGCAATAGTTAGAAGAAGAAGGATTGAACTCCATAGAGGCAGTAAAATTCCATTCCGCTTCAAGCGATATAGTAGATGGCGTGGATAAATATCGGCTGTTGCTTAGGCTGTCATTTATTTGCAAAGCACCGGCTGTATTCACAATATAAAAAGCGGTATTGCCTACCCATGCGGGATTTGCGGTAAAATTGTTATCGCTGAAATTATCACTAAACTGTTGTTGCCCAAAAGCAAAACAAGGTAGTAAGAGTATGAATAGGTTAATTCTTAGAAGCATATTTTACTACTACATTTGTGGGTTAAATATAACACCTTAATGTTTCCTTAATATTATGAAAATAGCAATCATTGGAGCAACTGGTATGGTTGGTCAAGTAATGTTAAAAGTGCTTGAGGAGCGCAAGTTTCAATATGATGAATTGATTTTAGTGGCTTCTGAAAAATCGGTTGGGTCTGTTGTAACCTATAAAAATGAAGCGGTTACAGTTAAAAGTATGGAAGAAGCACTTGCGTCAAAACCAAATATCGCTTTGTTTTCTGCGGGTGGAGAGACATCTTTGGCTTTTGCAGAAAAGTTTGCGGCAATAGGTTGCACTGTTATAGATAATAGCTCTGCGTGGCGCATGGATGCTACAAAAAAGCTTGTGGTACCAGAGATTAATGGTGATAGTCTTACAGCCGATGATAAAATTATTGCTAACCCAAACTGTAGCACCATTCAATTAGTAATGGTTTTGAACCCACTGCACAAAAAATACGGCATAAAACGCGTGGTAGTAAGCACTTACCAAAGCATTACGGGCACAGGTGTAAAAGCGGTTACCCAAATGATGAACGAGCGTACTAGTGCCAAAGGGGAAATGGCATATCCATATCAAATTGATCAAAATTGCATACCACATTGTGACGTTTTTTTGGAAAATGGCTATACCAAAGAAGAAATGAAGCTTACCAACGAAACCAAAAAAATATTAGCTGACGATACTGTACACGTTACCGCTACTGCTGTGCGTGTGCCCGTAATGGGAGGGCATTCAGAAAGTGTAAACATCGAGTTTTTGAAGGAATTTAACACCACCGATGTGCGCAGAGAGCTGGCTAACGTAAACGGCATTACGGTACAAGATAATATTGATGTAAATCAATACCCAATGCCGCTTACCGCCCAAGGAAAAGACGCAGTTTTTGTAGGACGGATACGTAGAGACCTGAGTCAAATAAACACGCTTAATATGTGGATAGTAGCCGATAATTTACGCAAAGGTGCCGCTACCAATGCAGTACAAATTGCTGAACTTTTGGTGGAGAAGGGGTTGGTTTAGTTCGGTAAACTTCTTAAAAGAAATAAGTCAAGTATTGAATTGTTAACTTTGTACGAGTGGAAAAAATTGGAAGTATAGAAATCCGAGTAATCGGGAAATCGGGAAACATAGATATAAGCCCTGAGAATTACGATATAAAATACATTAGTAGCATTCTGCTAAGTGTTGAGGATTTATTGTATCCCAACAATAAAAAAAACAGGCCTCTAATCACTTACGACATCCAGGCTGGCTCTGTGAAGCATATTTTTAAAACACCCATCCAATACATCATAGGATTTAGTGCTATTCTAGGGCAAATCGCTCAAAGCAATTCTATAGACTTCTTAGATTTAAAAACTGCGAGGGCAATTGAGAGTATTCAGGAGTTATCCAAAAAAAAGAATTTTGAGTTCCAAATTAGAACTTCGATAAAAAATGACATTGAGCTTTCTATTAAACCAAATACAAAGTTTTTCAGAACTGAGAATATATGGGTTGATGCTGAGATTTATTTCTATGGAGAATTAAAAGACGCAGGTGGAAAAGGCAAAGTAAATATTCATATTGACACTGATGATTTTGGATATTTAGCCATTGAGACCGGGCAGGATTTTTTAATGGAACAAGAAGAAAACCTGCTATATAAAAAGTTTGGAGTTAGAGCATTTGGGAAACAAAATCTCGAAACAGGAGAAATAGACACAAAATCACTAAAGCTGTTGGAGCTTGTAAACTACAATCCCAAATTTGATTCGGAATATTTATCAAGGCTTATAACAAAAGCAAAAAACAGTTGGAGTGGCGTAAACACCAACGACTGGCTATCTTCAATGAGAGGTACTTATGAAGCATAGCGTTCTCTTAGATACTAGCTTTTTTATTCGGCTTTTAAATGATGAAGATCCTCTTCATTTAAACGCGAAAGGTTTTTACATCTATTTTTTAGAAAACGATATTACCCTCAAGATTTCTACAATTTCTATTGCCGAATATTGTGTTAAAGGAAATGAGGACGAATTACCTTTAAAAAATTTACAAATTGTGCCTTTCAATTTTGATCACGCAAAAAGAACAGGCGAATTTGCAGAAGCTATTTTTGAAGAAAACCGAATCGATACCAAACTAATAACCCCTAGAGCTATAATCCCAAATGATTCTAAGTTATTTGCTCAGGCTGATTTAGATAAATCTGTCACCCATTTTGTAACGTCCGATGGAAGGTCTCAAAACACTTTTTCTGCACTTAAAAAACGTATCATTCCTAAATTTGATATTATTGATATTGCAACACCATATCATGAGACATTCGGGTTATTGGATTTGAAACAAGGAATGTAACTCAACTTAGGTGTGGAAGATAGTCCAAAAAAAATTTCTTTTATTTCAACTCCAACTAATTTTTCAAACAAATCAAGTTCCAAAATGTCTATCACCTAAAAAACAAACGAAATGGAAAGAGCGCTATTTGCCTCAGGATGTTATTGGGGTACAGAGTATTATTTACAAAAGGTAGAAGGAGTAGTTTCCACTAGGGTTGGCTACATAGGCGGGCATGTTGCAAACCCAACGTATCGACAAGTTTGCTCAGGCACTACTGGCCACGCAGAAACCGTAGAAGTAGTGTACGACCCAGAGAAAACAGACTTTGAAACCTTGGCAAAATTATTTTTTGAAACACACGACCCTACGCAAGTAGATCGCCAAGGACCAGATGTGGGCACGCAGTATCGCTCGGGAATTTTTTATGTAAATGAAGAGCAAAAAGAAATCGCTGAAAAGCTAATCAATCAGCTTAAAGCTAAAGACTATGCTGTGGCTACTGAAGTAACCAAAGCGGATGTTTTTTATCCTGAAAAAGAAGAGTATCACAACAGTTATTATGATAAAAAAGGCAGTACACCTTATTGCCATTTTTATCAAGCAAAGTTTTAAAAAAAGCAGGAATGTTTAATAAACAACCCAATAATATGGTGTTATAATTCTTTCTTAAAATTTAGAAAGTCCGTAAAAACTGGTTTTTTCAATTTTTACGGACTTTTTTATGTTGCACGTTTGACCTTTACATTTTTAATCATCATCCCCTTCCTCCGGAGCTTCTAAGTCGCCTTCTTCGCTGGTTTCTTCGTCATCATCGTCATCCATAAACGCTTCTATTTTCGCGTCCATTTCTACACTTACTTTAATTAAGTACTTGGTGTCTTTGGTTTCAAAAGGAACCGCCTTTATGGTTTCACCTTGAGCGTTTTTAAATTTAATAATGTCATCATCATCGTATCCATACGGATATTTTGATGCAAAAAGATCTAAAATTTCAGATGTTACGTTTTTCACGTTTACAATTACACGTTTCTTTTCAGGAGTAGAGGGCATCTTTTAATTGTGTGTTTTTGGTAGTATTTGTTTAGTTATTAAGCGCTTACAGTACTTATAGTTTTGTTTTTAAACCTTAAAGTATCCTTTGTTTTAGTAATTTAAAAGCCATGCAAATATCAGAGGTGCCACAATAGTAGCATCACTTTCTACAATAAATTTTGGTGTATCAATGTCTAATTTTCCCCACGTTATTTTTTCATTCGGCACTGCGCCAGAATAGGATCCGTAACTGGTTGTACTGTCGCTAATTTGGCAGAAATAACTCCAAAAAGGAATGTCTTCCATCTCTAAATCTTGATACAACATAGGCACTACACAAATTGGAAAGTCGCCTGCTATACCGCCACCAATTTGGAAAAATCCAACGCCTTTTCCACTTGAATTTTTTACGTACCAATCCGCTAAATACGTCATATACTCAATGCCGCTTTTTACGGTACTTGGGTTCAGTTCGCCCTTCATGCAGTAGCTGGCAAATATATTTCCCATGGTACTATCTTCCCAACCCGGACAAATAATGGGCAGGTTTTTTTCAGCTGCGGCTAACATCCAGCTGTTTTTAGGATCAATCTCATAATACTGCTCCAAATCTCCACTAAGCAGCATTTTGTACATATATTCATGTGGTAAAAAACGCTCACCACTAGCTTGCGCATCCCTCCATATTTTGTGAATATGCTTTTGCAAACGCCTAAACGCCTCCTCTTCTGGAATACATGTGTCCGTTACTCTATTAAATCCACCATCAAGCAACTCACGCTCATCTTCAGGACTTAAATCTCGATAATTTGGTACCCGCTTGTAGCTTTTATGCGCTACCAAATTCATAATATCCTCTTCTAAGTTGGCTCCTGTGCAAGAAATAATATCCACTTTATCTTGGCGAATCATTTCGGCAAGCGATTTACCAAGCTCTGCGGTACTCATGGCTCCAGCCAAGGAAATTAACATTTTACCGCCTTCTTCTAAATGCTTTTCGTAGCCCTTGGCAGCATCTACCAAAGCCGCAGCATTAAAGTGTAAGTAATGCTCTTCTATAAACTTAGATATCGAATTCCTTTCTTTTGCCATGTTAAATTTTATAGGCGCAAGGTTTAAAAAAAAATTTAGAATTGAAATCATGGGTCGGAAAAATTTATGGTTATAAAATACGCTCCCTGTATAATTGTAACAGCGGAAACATCTAACGCTTTTTTTCCTTTACATATAAATTAAAACACCGCACCCATGAACAAATGGTTTGAAAGCATACCAAAGGATCTTTGGCCAATAGTTGTAACCGCCCTTTTTATCTATTTTTCCGTAGTACTACTTACGCGGGTGGCCGGTAAGCGGAGTTTTTCTAAAATGTCTAGCTTTGATTTTGCCGTTACCGTGGCCATCGGTTCTATTGTAGCTACCGTAATTTTATCTAAAAGTGTAAGTTTAATGCAGGGCTTTGTAGGCCTAGTAAGTTTGTATGTGTTACAAATAGCGGTTGCTGCTTTACGCAGATATGATTTGGTGCAAAAGTTAGTTGATAATAGACCTTTGTTATTAATGCGCGGACATGAGGTTTTAGAAAAAAACCTAAAAAAATCACATGTTACTCTTGCCGATTTACGAGGGAAGTTACGCGAAGCCAATGTGCTGCACCGCGATCAAGTGTGTTTTGTAATTTTTGAATCTACCGGAGATATTTCGGTGTTACATAAAGATAGCGAGCATACTGAAGTGGAAGATTGGATAATGGAAGGTGTGGGGGAGTGAGGTTTTTAAATAAATACTTCATCTTAGTACATATTCAAGTTTTGTAAAACAATCATACTGCTTTAGTTTAACAGCAAATTTGTTGTATATTTACATAGTTGTGTAAAAATAAAGGTATGGTTGAGAAATTTAATCCGCAGGAAAGCATAAAGCGAGCCCGGGCAGAAAAATCTAAAAGTAAACATTGGAGTATTAAAGTTGGAGCAGGAAAATACGTTTGGACTAATAGCATGGACAGGGTTAAGCTTATCCGAAATGGACTTCCTTATGAGACTATTGAGGTAATCAGTAAACGCATTAACATTCCCGTAAAAGATGTATTGCGTGCTTTTGGCTTGCCACAAACTACTTATAATAAAAAGAAAAAAGACCTTGATTTACTAAACGGAAGGGATAGTGAGGCTATTCTAGTTTTAGTGGAGCTATTAGATTTTGGTATTGATGTGTTTAACCATGAGCAAGAAAAATTTCACCGATGGTTAAAAAAACCAAACACTTCTTTAGGTGGCGTTGCCCCTGATAGCTTATTTGATTCTTTAACCGGCATTATGGAAGTAAAAAATTGTTTAAGTCGTTTGGAATACGGAAACATAGCCTGATGCGTGTTTTTAGAATTGAAAGAAAAAAATATCTTGACACTACCCTTACAGGAATAGGTGCTTCACAAACAGAAGGTTATCGGTGGAATAGCAGAAACACCCAATTAGTTTATTCCGCACAATCTAGAGCGTTGGCCATTTTAGAAGTATCGGTGCATTTAGATTTGAATGAAGATTTACCTACCGACAGATATTACATAGAAATTGACATTCCTGATAATTTACTACTGTTGGAACTAGAAATAGAAGATTTACCCATCAATTGGGATGCAAAACCACCCATTTCTGAAACACAATTTATTGGAGATGATTTTGTTATCCAGAACAATGCTGCTGTTCTGAAAGTACCAAGCGCCATAGTTCCATTTGAATTTAATTACCTCATCAATCCAAATCACCCTCAAGCACAAAACATTAAAGTAATTTCTCAAAACATTATGCAGTTTGATGGAAGGTTAAAATTATAGCAGTTTTAGTCTATTTTCAAAAAGACAACTATTCTTAGGTCGCTTTTTAAACTCCTTCAATACTGCTTTTACTATATCCGAACGTTGTGAAACTTACTTTACGATGTACGTTTTTTTTGTTTCGGTGCTAGCGTAAACCTGAAAACCATTATTATCAACTCTCTTCACTTCATTTTCAAAAAAGAGAAATGCATTTCCACGAAAAAAAGTTAGTTCAAACATTGCACCCAATGGCAGTTCTGCTATAAGAGAAGAGGGAATTGTAAACGCACCATCATCGTTTTTAATAAGTATAAATTTCTCAAGAAATGTAGAACCATCACTCCACTGAAAAAAAACCATTAGCCCGTTCTTGTTTTGATTGTCCGCATTCCAACTGAGTTCTATTTCACGGTTATCTTTTTGAACGATGTACTTTCCGGTAGCATTATCTACCCCTTGAATAGTGCTTAACTGCAAAAGTTTTGGGACGTAAATATCTTTTTTAAAAATTTCTACATTGCCGTCTAGTAATTTAAAAGTTTGAGTAGTTCCGTACTTACTTAAGAACCAATTGTTAAAATCCTCGTTTGACGGAACTTCCGTAAACTTGTTAGGAAAATACAACCCTTTATCGGAAATAAAATCAAAATCAATATCGCCTATGGAAAACACCCCACCATCGGTTAAAACCGCCCCCCAAGCGGCTCGATAAAATGCTGATGCTGAAGTTTCTACCCTGTAAGGATTTGTAAAATTCTTAATGTTTAAACCAGAAGGTTTTGGAAAGAAAAAATGCGCATAAGGCCCAATAACATTTAAAGCTTCCTGTTCTGAATCAAATCTGTGAAATGTTTCACTTTCATTAAGGTTTTCTGATTCCGATGGTTCTTTTCGGCAGGATAAAATCATGAAGCCCAGCATTATAAAATAGCAGTATTGTAGTGCTTTCATATTGAGCATATTATTTTAATCAAAATTAGACTTTTTCACGATGCAAAAAACGCGGTAAGCATGAATTATGGCAGTTTTTAAATAGTAAAATTGTTTACCATAAAACGCTATCAAGATTTATTGATGAACATCTTTAAAATTATCTAAACTACCAAACCAAGGGAGCGCTTCATTGCGCTTTAAGTGAGAAACTAATACAGGAAAAGAGGAGTAAGGATACATTTTGAGCTGTTTTTTATAAGCCACCGCTTACGAGGTTTTTATGTATGTAAATAACCAATCTTTTTAAATGCACTTCTGTATCTATCTTCTTACGCTTAAAAGGTTGCATAAAAAGACTATGCGTGCTTGTTGTTTATTAAAGGCTTACTTGTAGCTATTGAAAATCCTAGAAAACTGCTTATTCATTTACAATGCTTATTTGCAGGGTTAAATTTTTCTAGTTACTAGGAGCTGAAGCTTTGTTTGGGTTATTGGCGTGCCGCATTAACCTTGACAAAGCTCCAGCTAAGTTCAAGTTCTTGCATCTACTTCAAATCAAACCGATCTGCCATCATCACCTTGTTCCAAGCGGCTACAAAATCACGCACCAATTTGGCTTCTCCTTCTGCGGAAGCATATACTTCTGCTAAGGCACGCAACTCTGCATTGCTTCCAAAAATTAAATCAGCGCGAGTGGCTGTCCATTTAGGTTCTCCGGTTTTACGGCTACTACCTACAAATATGTTTTGCGCATCAGTGGTAGCTTGCCAAGTGTTGTTTAAATCTAATAAATTGGTGAAAAAATCCGCACTAAGCGTTTCTTTTTTATCTGTGAAAACTCCGTGCTTAGCACCATCGTAATTGGTATCTAATACGCGTAGGCCACCTAATAAAATAGTCATTTCTGGAGCGGTGAGCGTAAGCAATTGTGCTCTATCAATCAACATTTCCTCTGCGGAAGCTTTATTTTCTTTTTTGCTGTAGTTTCTAAAACCATCGGCAACAGGTTCTAACGCTTCAAACGAATCAACGTCTGTTTGTTCTGTAAGAGCATCGGCACGGCCAGGTGTAAAAGGAACTTCTATTGAATACCCTCCGTTTTTAGCGGCTTGCTCTATACCTGCACATCCTGCCAACACAATTAAATCTGCCATGGAAATAGCTTTTTCATCGCCTTGAGCGCTATTAAACTTTTGCTGAACACCTTCTAAAACTGAAAGCACTTTGCTTAACTGCTTTGGGTTGTTTACTTCCCAATCTTTTTGAGGCGCTAAACGAATGCGGGCGCCATTAGCACCACCTCGTTTATCAGAACCTCTAAAGGTAGAAGCACTTGCCCAAGCCGTAGAAACCAACTCAGAAACTGAAAGACCGGAAGCCAACACTTTTTCTTTCAACGCTTTAATATCATGTGCATTAACCAAAGTATGCGTTACACTTGGAATTGGATCTTGCCAATCTAATTCCACCTTTGGCACCTCTTCACCTAAATAACGCGATAGCGGCCCCATATCACGGTGGGTCAATTTGTACCAAGCTTTCGCGAAAGCATCTGCTAATGCATCTGGATTTTCATAAAAATGCTTAGAAATTTTAAGGTATTCTGGATCTTCTTTTAAAGCAATATCGGTGGTAAGCATAAAAGGAGCATGCTTTTTATTGGGATCATGCGCATCTGGTACCGTTCCTGCTCCAGCTCCATTTTTAGGTTGCCACTGGTAAGCACCACCAGGGCCTTTTATACATTCCCAATCAAATTGAAAAAGATTTTCAAAATAACCGTTGCTCCATTTGGTAGGCGTTTTCGTCCAAGCGCCTTCTAAGCCACTAGTAATGGTATGCTCACTGTGGCCGCTGCCTAAACTATTTTTCCAACCAACGCTTTGTGCTTCAATATTGGCCGCTGCGGGCTCAACTCCTACGTGCTCATTCGGATCACCTGCACCGTGCGTTTTTCCAAAAGTATGTCCGCCTGCAATAAGCGCCACTGTTTCTTCGTCATTCATGGCCATACGGCCAAAAGTTTCTCTAATATCATGCGCTGCGCCAACCGGGTCAGGCTTACCCTGTGGACCTTCAGGGTTTACATAGATTAAACCCATGTGCGAAGCAGCCAAAGGATTTTCCAATTCTCGATCTCCCGAATAACGCAATTTATCGCCCATCCATTCGGTTTCTGAACCCCAATACACATCACTTTCAGGCTCCCAAACATCCGCACGACCACCCGCAAAACCAAAAGTTTTAAAACCCATATCCTCTAACGCACAGTTTCCGGCCAGCACCATTAAATCAGCCCACGAAATTTTGTTTCCATATTTCTGCTTAATTGGCCAAAGCAACAAGCGAGCTTTATCTAAATTGGCATTGTCAGGCCAACTGTTAAGCGGTTCAAAACGCTGCTGCCCGGCACCTGCCCCGCCTCTACCATCTTGAATTCTGTATGTTCCGGCACTGTGCCACGCCATTCTAATAAAAAACGGGCCATAGTGACCGTAATCTGCCGGCCACCAATCTTGTGAATCGGTCATTAGAGCAAACAAATCTTTTTTAAGCGCTTTTAAATCAAGCTTTTTAAATTCATCGGCATAGTTAAAATCTTCTCCCAACGGATTCGACAAACTAGAATTTTGACGCAAAATACTCAAATTCAATTTATTAGGCCACCAATCGCGGTTAGATTTTCCTGCTCCTGCTGTTTTTTCTACTGCACCAGAGTGAAAAGGACACTTGCTGCCACTATTCATATCATATACTTTTCCGTTTGGGTCTTTTTGATTTTCCATGGGTCTTTTTGATTATGCTTTTTGAGATGACACAAAGTAATCAAAAAAGATTGATAGGTTTTATTTATTGAATTTATAATGTGATAGAGCTTTAAAGCCGCAATTCACAAATTCAAAACCCTCCTGCACATCTCGTCCATAAAAATATTTACAATGCTGACAATGCTCTTCTAACATAGCATAATCCGATTGTGGCTTATCAATTATTTCTAAAGGGCAATCCTCTACAAAGTCCGCCAATCCCAAATTAGAGATAACTTTTTTGACGATTTGTTTCTTTAGATTATTTTCTACTTGATTAATTTGGCTGTTAAACACCCAAGTTTTTTCTTCAAGCCCATTTAACAGCACTTCTCTTAAATCCTCCAAAGAAAACTGCAAATTCCATTTGCTTAAGTTTATCTCAATAGTTGAAATATCCATTGAAATAATTTTATCTTTCTTTGACTGGTCAATAAAATGAGTTACCGCAATTTCAATTAACAGCTGAGCACCATTTCTTTCCAAAATCACATCAGGAATTATCGCATCAAACTTATTCTCCAAAAAAACTTTATCAAAATAAAATTTTTGAATTGGACTAAGCTGGTTAAAATGCTCTCCGGTTTTTCCTAATTGAATCTCAATCTTAGGTATTTGAATGTAAGTAGCTTGGGATAAAATATCTTTAGCTGCTAGGTGCAAAGCTGTTTCAATTGATTTTTCGCAACCTAATCCGTTATAATGGGCAAAATGATGTGCATTTTTACCCCCTTTTTTGGCTATCAGTTTTTCACCACAAACCACACAGTAGCACTCGCAACTCAACCCTCTTTCTACATCTTGAATTTGGACAATGCTGCCATCCATTAATGCATAAGGCGTCTTGTATTCTCGCATTTGTTATATTTTGAATACTTCTGTAACATCCTTTCCCTTCCTTAGAGGCATACTACCGTTAAAGGCTGCTATAACCTCCAGAGAGGGGCAAATCTGCACCAACTTAAACGCTTCACTGTTTAAAAGTGCTTATAACCTTCAAACACAAAGCCACATAACTTACAACCTATTAACCTTTTCCTTTCACCTTCACTTAATACCCCAAAATCTTCATCATGCTTTTGTAACTCTGTTCTTTAGCAAAAAGGCGGGTGCGTACTTCGCCATCTTCGTCTCTATCTATTACTACGTGCTTGGGAGCAGGCGTTAAGCAATGCTGGATACCGCCATAGCCACCCACACTTTCTTGGTAGGCACCGGTATGAAAAAAGCCAATGAACTGTTTTTCTTCAGGGTCATATTTTGGTAAATAAATAGCGTTGGCGTGCTGCTCGCTATTATAATAATCATCACTATCGCAGGTGAGTCCGCCCAACAAAATACGCTCAAAAGAGGTGTCCCAACGGTTTATGGCTAACATTATAAAGCGTTTGCTAATGGCCCAGGCGTCTGGTAGTGCAGTCATAAAACTACCGTCAATCATATTCCAATTTTCACGGTCATTTTGCTTTTTTTGATCTAAAATTGAAAAGAAAGTAGCGCCACTTTCACCCACGGTAAAGCTGCCAAACTCTGTAAAAATATGCGGCTCTTTTACACCTTTGCTGTTGCAGATTTGTTTGATTTGTGCAATGATTTCTTCGGCCATATAATCATAATCATAATTATAAGCTAAGCTGTTTTTTATTGGAAATCCACCTCCTATATTCAAAGAATCTAACTCAGGACAGATTTTTTTAAGCTCAATATATACGTTCACACATTTCAGTAATTCACTCCAATAATAGGCGGTATCGTTAATACCGGTATTAATAAAAAAGTGTAACATCTTTAATTCAAACTTCTTGTTATCCTTTATTTTATCCTTGTAAAAGGTAACGATGTCTTTGTAACCAATGCCTAACCTACTTGTGTAGAACTCAAACTTTGGTTCTTCTTCAGCCGCAATTCTAATACCTAACTTGGTTGGATTCTTAAAATTTTGATCAAACAAATCAAGTTCGTTATAATTATCCACAACCGGAATAACATTCTCAAAACCATTGTTTATTAGTCTTGCGATGTTATCTACATATTGATTACGCTTAAATCCGTTACAAACAATAAATTGCTGTTTGGTAATTTTACCTTCATCATAAAGCGACTCTACAATGTTGATATCAAAGGCGCTGGAAGTTTCTATGTGAATGCCATTTTTCAGCGCTTCATCTAACACAAAACTAAAGTGTGAACTTTTGGTACAGTAGCAATAGTGGTACTCTCCTTGATAATCTACTTTGGCCATAGCCACGCCAAACATGCGCTTTGCACGCTGTATTTGCTCGCTAATTTTAGGGAGGTAACTCACCTTTAGTGGCGTGCCGTATTGTTTTATTAAATCCATAATGTACACACCATTCCAAACCAAGGTATTATCATCAGGGTCTAAATTAAATTCCTTTTGTGGCCAATCAAACGTTTGATCTATCAGGTCAAAATATTTATTACGCATGTTATTTTTTTGCAAAGATTAGTAAATGTAACTGAGTTGGATACATTAAGTTTTGTTAAACTAAGCGAGCCCGATAAAAAGTTTAGGTAAACTTCTTATAAACTTAGAGATTCAAAACCGCACATTCCAGATTATTTAAATTGGTTGAATAAAGGGCAGCGGCTTTCCTCTTTTTTGTTTTGGTAGTAGCCAAGCGTATCTTACGCAAACATTTATATAAGATGATTTATATGACCGTATTTATACAAGCCTCTATAAAATTACCCGAATGGCTGCAGCAAGATGTTTTACCTTTTTTGGTTACAGAAGGGGTGCACATACTATTGGGGCTACTAGTGCTAATTTTAGGTTTTATTCTTACAAAATATCCTGTACGATTGCTTAGCAAGGCCATGAAAAAAGCCACGCTTGATCCTTCCCTCACCAGTTTTTTGGCATCCATAAGTTCCATAGGTATTAAGGCTTTAATAATTGTGCTGGCCGCCTCTATAATGGGTGTGGAAACCTCTGCTTTTGTAGCGATTATTGGCGCGGCAAGTTTGGCGGTAGGTTTAGCATTACAAGGCAGTTTAAGCAACTTTGCAGGGGGAGTGCTTATCTTAATATTTAAGCCCTTTAAGGTTGGAGATATTATAGCTACCAGAGATCAAGAAGGTGCAGTAGAGCGCATTGATATTTTAAACACCCGTATAGTTGGGTATGATGAAAAAGTGATTATTGCACCTAATGGAGAACTTGCTAATTCTATGATTATCAATCATTCAGAGAAGCCTTTACGTAGAGTTGAAATTCCGGTAAGAATTAGCTACGACAGTGATATGCAGGAAATGCGCAAGCTCACAATTAATGTTTTTAAAGCCGACAAACGCGTTTCTTTAGAAAAAGAGCCCGTGGTGGTAATGCTTGAAATGGAAGAAAGTTACATTAGTCTTTCAGCAAGAGCTTGGTGTACCATGGACGATTATTTTTGGGTGTATTGGGATAATATTGAGAAAATTACCGAAGCCCTAAAGGAAAGTGAGAAAGTAGAAATTCCTTTTCCGCAGCAGGATGTTTATTTGAAGCCCCCAAACCCCCGTAAGGGGGCTTAGCTACACGTATAGCTTATCTCATTTGGAGCGCCTGTGCTGAGTTTGCCGAAATAGCGTGGTTAGGAAACAGCCGAGGGAGGATTTTAACTATTTCGCAGTTTCGTCATGGTGCGTGAATTTTTTTTTGAAAAAATTAGTATCGAACCATGCAAAACGGATGGACTGAAAAAAACTCATACTAATCGTAACCCTACAAATAAGGCAATCCAATAGGCTTATCAAGTAGCCAACCCGTAATGCTATAACGCGGCTTTTCAGTAACCAAAACCTCGTGTAAAACAGTATCGCTCCTAAACAAGGCTAACCTTCCCGCTAAGGGTGCAACTTTTAAAGTGTTTCCATTTTTATGGATGGCCAACTCACCGCCATCTCCCTGCTGCCAATATTGGTTTAAATAACAGGCTATAGAAAGTTTTCTAGTTAAAGTGGTTTTAAACTGATCTAGATGTGCTTCGTAAAAAGTGCCTTTGGGATAAATGGCGTAGTGTGCTTCAAAATCGCGCAAGCTTAAAAAAAGTAAGCGGTTCAATTGCATACGCAAATCTTCCATACGTTGCAAAAAAGCTATGGAAGCCGGAAGCGCATCTTTGGGTTCTATCCACTTAATAAAGTCTCCACGCACATCTTTTTTTACTTGAAAAAGATGCGCTGTGCCAATACCGGCCTTTTTAAAATTCTCTTCTTCTTGGTGTATTTTTATAGCACCAAGCAAATTTTCCACCTCCGTGGGAGATAAAAAACCATCGAGAATTACGTATTCATCTGCCGCCAAGGCATCAGCTATGGTTTCAGTAGAAACGGAAGGAAAATGGAGGGTTTTCAATAAAAACTAAATAACTCCAAGTTCCTTACCAACCTTTGTAAACGCAGCTATTGCTTTATCTAAATGTGCTTTTTCGTGGCCTGCGCTTAGCTGCACACGGATGCGCGCTTGCTCTTTTGGCACCACCGGATAAAAGAATCCAATCACATAAATACCTTCTTCAAGCAGTTTATCAGCAAAGGTTTGTGAAAGGGCGGCATCATAGAGCATAATGGGCACAATGGCCGAGTCGCCATCTTTAATATCAAAACCGGCAGCTTTTATTTCCTTCTTAAAATAGTTGATGTTGTCTTCCAATTTATCGCGTAAAGCGGTGCTTTCACTTAGTAAATCAAAAACCGCATTAGAAGCACCAACGATGGCTGGAGCTAATGAATTTGAAAACAAATAAGGACGTGAACGCTGACGTAGCAATTCTATAATTTCTTTTCTACCGGAAGTAAATCCGCCCATAGCGCCACCCAGGGCTTTGCCTAAAGTTCCCGTAATGATGTCGATCCTTCCCATTACGTTTTTAAGCTCATGCGTGCCTCTACCTGTTTTACCAATAAAACCAGAGGCGTGGCATTCGTCAACCATCACTAAAGCATCGTACTTATCGGCTAAATCACAAATTTTATCAAGCTGTGCCACATAACCATCCATACTAAAAACACCATCGGTAACAATGATTTTAAAGCGCGCAGTACCCGAAGCCTCTTTTAGTTTTTCTTCTAAATCTGCCATATCATTATTATTGTAACGAAAGCGTTGCGCTTTGCACAAGCGTACACCGTCAATAATGGAAGCGTGATTTAAAGAATCAGAAATAATCGCATCGTCAGCCGTTAAAATCGGCTCAAAAACACCTCCGTTTGCATCAAAAGCAGCCGCGTATAAAATAGTATCTTCTGTACCTAAAAATTTGGCAATTTTTGCTTCTAATTCCTTGTGAATATCTTGCGTACCACAGATAAAACGTACGGAACTCATACCAAAACCATGTGTATCTAAGGTATCTTTTGCAGCTTGCACCACTTTTGGGTGAGAAGACAATCCCAGGTAATTGTTAGAACAGAAATTTAATACTTTTTGTCCACCTTTCACCTCAATTTCAGCACCTTGCTCGCCCATAATAATGCGCTCGCGCTTAAAAAGACCATCCTCTTTAATGCCTTGTATTTCCTTTTGTAACGTTTCTTGAAGTTTGCCGTACATGCTTATTTATTTTTTTTGGTAGAGGCACAAAGATAAAGGCTACACTTGGCTATATAAAACCATGTGTAGCCTAATAATTATTGAACGCAGTTGTTAGCTCTTAGTGAATTTTAAAGAAACTGAAGCTGCGTTATTGCTATATAAGTTTATAGAATAAAAACCAACCGGTAGTTCCTTTACTGAAATCTTTTGTCCTGTGTATGTTTCAGCTTGCACCAAAATACCGCTGGCGTTATAAACCTCGTAACTGCTGATATTTTTTTCAGAGGCCACCTCAATAAAATCAACGGTAGGGTTAGGATATAGGCTAGCACTGCTTACAGAACTTTCGGTTAAACCTACGTTAATTGCTCTATTTTGGAAGTATAACAATTCATCTGAAAATTCCGCAACAATAAGATCAACGTCTCCGTCATCATCCATATCAGCAGCAGCTACAAAAGCCTGAAAATTAAAGCTAGATGTAAGCCCAGTGGGTGCCACTATTGAACTAAAACTAGGGGAAGTAGAAGAACCGTTATTCTTAAAGTATTTTAGATTACAGTTGTAATAATATTCTCCAACCAACAAATCATCATCGCCATCTCCATCTAAATCGGCAAAGGTTGGTGTAGCCCAGTTAGTACCATTGCTGGTTAACCCGAATGGGTTGGTTACTGCTGTTGTAAAAGAAGGATTTGTTGCAGAGCCTACGTTTCTGTAAAATAGAACATCACCACCGTACTGACCCACAAGTAAATCGAAATCCCCATCATTATCCAAATCAGTGAATGTAGGAAAAGTGTAAAAACTAGGTGCTGTAAGCCCAAACGGATTTGCCACTGGTGCTGCAAATTGTGGGTTTGTTGGAGTGCCTGTGTTTTTGAAATAATACATGTCAGAGTAATCGGCAAAATCGCCTGTTCCAATTAGCAAGTCAATATCACCATCTGCATCTAAATCAGCAAAAGCAATAGCGGTGTAGTTAGAATAATTGAGGATGTTTGGAAAGTTTAACCCGAATGGATTTGAAACCCCATTTCCAAATGCCGGACTGTTGGCTGTTCCTGTATTTTGATAGTATCTAAATCCTCCTCCACCTTCACCAATCAATAAATCAAAATCACCGTCTCCGTCTAAATCAGCTAAACCTGGATAACCATTATCATCTATTTTACTAATATTAAAGGGCGACTTTACAACAGGAGCAAAGGATTGTGCAGATACTTGTTGAGTGCTCAAAATCCCTACAAATACGGCTGCCGCCCCTAAAATTCTTATCAGCTCACGCTTAGCAAATATTCCCGCAAGCTCTTGTAGTAGTAGTTTAATTTTAACTATTAGCTTGTTTACTCTTTCGTTAAGCTCGCTACCCGTTAATTCTAGCTCTTTTTGCAATTGATTAGTAAGCTTCTTTAATAGTTTCTTTTTCGATGTAAAGTGATTGCTTTTCATGATTGTGTTTGTTTAATTAGATAGCTGTGCCCAGTAGGTAGTGTTTGGTATTACGAGCGCACTCCTAAAATCGTTGGTAAAAGTATTTAAAATGTTAGGCCGCAACATGTTTTTTAACATTTGCACATCATAAATTTCATCTACAGAATTTTTGTACGTAAGCTTTGCTGATAAAGCACCTGTGGGTAGATGAAGCACCAACAAACCTGCTTCGGTTGCTTTGCTAGCAATTTCTAACTTAGCGAAGGTGCTAGAGTTTTTTCTTAGTTTGCTTGTGCCGATGAATAAGTAATCATCTACTAAACTCATACCTCTTAAAAAAGCATCTGTTTTAAACACCGTTTCCCTTGTGCCATTGTTTGGGTTTATTTTTACCAGCTCGCCAGTAGCAGAAAGCAAAACGTATAAATTTCCATTCACAAACATAGGCGAATGTGGCATCCCCAGCCCTTCGCAAATAATTTCGTTGATATCTACATCCATTACCAAACCCGTTTCTGTAATTTTTTCACGCCAACTTTGAGGAGTATCTCCTTTATTAAATGCCGTTACGTATTTTGGTTTGCCATTTTCCAGCGTCATTCCGTTTAAATGACACTTATCTTCAGAAGATAGTTGCCCAACAAACGGAGGTTTCCAAACGGGTGTAAAATTGTAGCGTTCGTCAATTTTTACTAAGCAAGAAAAAAGGGTGTTTACCGCATACAATCCATCTGAGCCAAAGCTTAAATCATGTAAATCTAAAGCATTGGTATAATACGTTGCTCTTGGCACAAAAAGCGCATCATACGTATTTGGCTTTTTAGGATAATGAGCAGCCAACTCTGCTGAATTAGAAAAGAGCAATACCTCATCTTTAGTTGCCAATGCCAATTGCTGCGTATCCGGCTTAAAGCCGATACCCATTGGTTTGGCAAACGTGCGCGGTAGTTGAATAAGCTCTTCTTCGTTTTTGGGAGATATAAATACCAGTTTGCCAGCTTGATAAGTAGATATAGCCACTGAGCAATTTAACTTAAGCAACAGCTCCGGCAAATTAGGGCTAAACGTGCACGCAAAGGGTGCTAGTTCAGAAGATGGATTCATACATTAATAATAAAAAGGTTTTTTAAATTGGCGGTACAAGAATAAAGATTTTTGAAATGAACATCCTTATTTTCTCGCTTACCATCAGCTATTTAACTTTTAGTAAATCTGATTGTAAGCGGTTGTTTTTTATCATCATATACCTTAAGTGAATATACACCGTGTGGCAATTCTTTTACGGCAATTCTATTTCCGTGATAATTAGCGCGTTTAACTAATTGTCCGCTTACGTTGTAAATTTCAATAAAACTAAACTCCTTTGTAGCGTTTATCTCCACAAAATCGGTAGTAGGATTTGGAAAGAGTTTTGCAGTTATTAAGTCAGTCTCTATTAAACTTACATGTATAGCTCTATTTTGAAAGTATAAGATGCTATCGTTATATTCTGTTACTAAAAGGTCAATGTCACCATCTAAATCTGCAAGGGCGGGATAAGAAAAATCATTGATTATCCCAATTCCAAAAGGTGCTTTTATTGGAGAAGTAAACTGTTGCGCTTTTACCTCTTGAACGGAACAAATACCAAAAAGTACCGCTACTGTTCCTAACATTTTTCCTAATTCATATTTACCTACGTAATACCTTACTTCGCTTAGTAAGCTTTTTATTTTTGTTATTAGAGTATTGGCTCTGTTAGATATTTCTACAGATGTTGAAGACAACTCCTGTTCAAGTTGCTTAGCCAAATTTTGAATGTGCCGCTTTTTCCGTGCGTAAAATGAAGTATTCATAAAAGATTGTATTAGTGCAACTAAATTATGCTTGCAGTATTATGGCTTATTATTTTGGCTATTACACTAATGGTTTTTGCTAAGCACATTATTAAGTAAACAGTGGTTTGCTATTTATTTTTTTAATGTTGCGTAGCATAGTATTTCACCAACTATTTGCATGTTTTCAAAACTGCTTTTCATAATGACACTATTTATAAAAATAACGTTGCCTGTACACTGGGTTACGTCCTAAATTACTCAGCCGTACAATCCTATTTTTTACACTAAAGCACTGTAAACGTGCTTACAACAGACCAATTCTTTTTCGCCCATGGAGATTTTTAACACACGTTTATGAATTTTTGGATTTCTGTATTTGTCAGCCTCATACGCTAGTATCTTATTTCTCAGCGGTAAATAAGATAAAAAAGACCAGCGTTGTACTATTTTCAAGTATTTATAAAAACATAGCGGTAAAAAGCATTGCACTTGACTAATACAATCTATAAATGCTTTTCAGTATTACCTGTAACCTAGTTTACAAAGCTTTTACGATTATGTCTTCACCTAAATAAACAAGCAGTTTATTACCAATGGTATATCCCATTTGCTGTAGAAAATTGGCGTACTGCTCCACCTGTTGTTTGTGATTTTCTGCAGGGGCACCCGTTTTATAATCTATTATATGGGCTATGGCATCCTTAATTACAACACGATCTGGTCGTTGTAATTTTCCTTCTGGGAGGAGTATATCACGCTCATTTAATACTTCAACACCGGTAGTATAATACGCTTTCAACTCGGAATGCTGCAATACTTTGGCTACAATAGCGGCTAATTCATCTGTTAATACTTTAGGGTTGTAATCTTCTGTACTTTTGATAGTTGACAACACCTGATGCACCTTTTTTCCAAAATTCAAGGCTTCCCTTTCGCCTGCTTCCCAATCTTTAGGAGCATTTACGCTTACCGTTAGTTTATCTCGCCAATTGCCTTTGCTATAGTTTACTTTAATGGTATCAATTCCGTTTATTCTCTTATCCTTTTTTTCAACCACTAACTTCTCTAATTTTCCTGTTTCGTACAAATTATCTTCACCGTATTGCTCAATAAAAGTTTTAAACGAGGTGCTAATTCTAGTGCTTTGATCATAACGCTCGGTACTGCTAAAAATAAATAGCGCTTGCTCAGCACGCGTCATTGCAACATACATCAAATTGGCATTATCTAAAGCTATGTTCTCGTTACTTCTTTCGTACAAGTATTGGTATCTATCTTCGGCTTGCTCTATAAAATCCTTTTTTAAACCCAACCTGCCTGCCGGCAAATTGAAGTAATTTTCTTCGCCCAAAGCAATCCATTCTTTTACGCTGCCTATTTTTTCTTTCCAATCAGCAAAAGGCATAATTACCACCGGAAATTCTAGCCCTTTACTTTTATGAATGGTCATTAACCTCACTGCATTTAAAGCACCCTCCGCGTTCAGTTGTTTTTTATACCCTGATTTTTCCCACCAATCTACAAACTCCGCGGCATCGCCCTTTTGTTGGTTTTGAAAATTATGTACTTCATCTAAAAAAGCTGAACAAAAAGGATCATTGGCTTCATCTAATTTTAAATATCTGAACAATGTATATACCTGTTCGGTAAGTGCTAATTGTGCAAATGCATGTACAGCATACGGTTTCCAAAAAACACTTAAAAGCGTATTAAAACCTTTATAGCTTTGATTTTTAACTTCTTCTAAAAACTGATGCTTTGTTTTTTCTTTAGCCTCCGCGTCCTTTTCCCATAAATATTCCATTATCCGTACGCGGCTCATAATATCTTTTGGATAGAGAAATGCTTTGAAAAAATCAATTACAAAATTCGCTTCTGCGGATTGCTCAAAGCTTAAAGTAGCCGCAGTAACCACACTTATATTTTGAGCAAATAGATAATCGGCAATCCACTTTCCTTCTTTTGCTCCGCGCGTTAAAATAGCTATATCCTTTAAGGTATAATTGGCTGCTTTACACGCTTGTATTGTTTCCTTAATTCTTAGCAACTCTTCTTCCACAAAAGTTGCTTTATTATAAGCACTCATTTCTACTTTTACATAACCACCATCTTTACCTTCCACCTGTTGAGGCGCCATGCTGTATAGGTTTTGGTGCAATTCTGAAGGTAAGGTTTTTCCTAGTTCGGTAAAAAATTGGTTGTTGAATTCCACAATGTTTCTTTGGCTACGATAATTGCTGGCAAGTTGCTTGGTTTGCCTTTTATATAATTCTACAATATGCTGGCCTGCCTTAAGTTTATTGCTAGGATGTGTATCATTACTCAAAGCTAAAAACTGTTCTACCTCTCCTCCGCGCCAACGGTAAATTGCCTGTTTTCCATCACCTACTAGCATGGCAGAATTGTCTTCTGCTCCTTCTGACATAGCGTTGTTAATCAAAGGTGTAAGGTTATTCCATTGAAGTAAAGATGTATCTTGAAATTCATCAATAAAAAAATGTTTGTAGCGATCACCCAAACGTTCATATAAAAAAGGAGCGGCTTGTTGTTGCAGCCGTTCTCCTATTAATTTGTTAAACTCACCAATCGGCAATCTATTGGTTTCTTCTTTAATTGATTGCAGGGCATTATCTACTTCCCGCAACACAGCCAAAGCGTATAACTCTTGTATTAATAAAGCTGATAAATGGTACGTTGGAAAGGCTGCAGTCATTTCTTGATACAGGTGCAGCAAGCCTTCCTGTAAATCATGCTGAATTGCTTCTAACTGTGCACCATACTGCTTTTCGTTTGTTTTTGAAAAAAATGACGCATCCCCCATGATTTGCTTTACGCTAGTAGGAGTTGGTAAGCTAACAGAAAGCTCGTTGTCCACCACTTTTTTCAACCATTTAGGAATACCACTTCTACTAAACCATTCATGCTCAATTCCCTGCTGATCAATCATATCTAACAAACCGGCAGCAAGGTTTTTTACTTGCTTATCAATACCATTATTTCGTTTCAGAAGCTTTTTTCTTACCTCCAAAATTTCAAATAAAGAAGTTTGCTCCAGCAATGAAATAAAAGGCTGGGCACTTTCTAAAAATAAGCCTTCGCCCATTTCTATTAAATTATTTTCTATGCGTGGAGATTTTCCATCTACTAACTGCGTACGCATGAAAGCAACCAAAGCTTCGCTCAACTCACTTCCCTCTTGCAAACTTTCCAAAAGAGTGTCCACGGCTTCTGTAAGCATCTCTTTGCCATTTAATTCCACTTCATAGTTGCCGTTTAAGTCAAGTTCATTGGCAAAGCTTCTAATTAATCTATTGGTAAATTTATCTATGGTAGAAACTGAAAATGCAGAGTAAGCATGTAAAATAGCGCGAAGCGTATTAGTAGCCCTTTGTGCTAACACCTCCTTTTCCACATTAAGTTCCTCTGAAAGTTGCGAAAGCATAACAATTTCTTCTCCATTGTAAGCGCTAAAATCAGTAAGTGCTTTTATAAGCCGTTGCTTCATTTCAGCAGCTGCCTTATTGGTAAAAGTGATGGCCAAAATGCTTTTAAAGACATTGGTATTTGAACTTGCTAAGCAAATTCGCAGGTAAGAAAGCACTAAATTATAGGTTTTACCGGCTCCGGCAGAAGCGTTGTAAACAGTAAACGGAATGTTGGCGGTGCTCATAAATTACATTTCTTAAAGGTGAACAAAGTACTTACTAAACCTTATCAATTTGGACGATTACGTAATAAGATTGAACAAAAAACACTAAACCTAATTGCCTAAAGCGCGTTAACTTGCTCGAATATTAATATTTAAAACCAAAAAAATTATGGCTTTTACACTTCCCGATTTACCATACGCGCACGATGCGTTAGAACCACATATTGATGCACAAACCATGGAAATTCATCATGGTAAACATCATGCAGGATATACTTCAAAACTTAATGACGCTATTGAAGGCACTGATTTAGAAAACCAAAGTGTGGAGGATATGATGAAAAACGTATCTAAACACAGCAGTGCCGTACGCAACAATGGCGGTGGTTTTTACAATCACAGTTTATTTTGGCAATTAATGAGTCCTAAAGGCGGTGGCGAACCAACCGGAGATGTGGCCGGTGCTATTGATGAAGCTTTTGGCTCTTACGGCAAATTTAAAGAGGAGTTTTCAAGCGCGGCTGGTTCTCGTTTCGGTTCTGGTTGGGCTTGGCTCATTGTAGGTGGAGATGGAAAATTACACATCACTTCTACACCAAATCAAGATAATCCGCTAATGGATATTGCTGAAACAAAAGGAACTCCAATTTTAGGCTTAGATGTTTGGGAACATGCATATTACCTAAAATATCAAAACAAACGCCCTGATTATGTTAGCGCATTTTTTAATGTGATAAATTGGGATGAAGTAAACAGACGATACGCTGCTGCTAAATAAATTAGCGTTTGCATTTTTTAGTAAAAGCCAATGGTGCAGTTGCATTATTGGCTTTTTTTATGATAGCATTCCGTCTTTATATTTAAGCTTAGGAAAGTACTAATAATATTGTTAGTTTTTGGAATTGCTTATCAGCGCAAAACGTTCAAATTGATTCTCTATCAGTCAATAAGGCTGCGGTATTACAATGGGCTGACTCAAAAATAGGAACTTCAATTTTGGGTGCACAAAACCCATTTTTAGGAGTTGATTATAACGTACTTATTCGGTATCACCTTTTCAGTATAAGTGCAGTACACCACCCACGCATTGAACTATTTAACCCCACCTATGATCCTTATTTTTCTAGCGGTAGAATATTATATAGTATGGTGAAAAAGACCGAGCCAATTTAGTTTATGTAAAAGCGGGCTTAGGCATTGGCCTATACAGTTATGCGCCAACGTTTGAAGACAATGGCATTAAAACTTCCACTAAAAAACATACTAATTTCTATACGTTAGGTATTCCTATTGAAATAGGCGTTCAAACCAATTTGAAATATTTCGGTATTGGATTATTTGCAGGTGTTTTTTTGGGGAATAAGCACGTTTCAAATATTCATGGAGGATTAAAATAAATGACGTTTAACTTTCCTTAATTACACTTCGCTTAAATTTGAATTTTCTTAAATTAAGTTCATAGAACTCTCAATGGCTATGTGTCTTTTCTTTCACCTTAATGAGGCAAACGTTAAAAAATACGCTGCGTAAAATTCACATTTCTGCCACTATTTTTTACTGCTAATCGCACAAAGCAAAGTGGCGTATTCTTCTCTTTTGCAAAATTCAATAATATTGGCTTGTTAAAAATTTGATTACTTAATTTATTTGCAATTCATACCATTGGTCTAATGTGTTTCGCATAAAGCAATTTTCTTGTAATGCTTCATAAAAATATGTTTGCATGAAAATAATAACACATGAAAATCAAGATTTTATTAATGAGCGTTTTCTGTACCTCTGCTTTCGCACAAAGCGAAACATTACAAGAGACTATTGAAAGTAAAGATGCAGGTAAATTTATTTGGTTTGACACCCACCTGCAGACCGGAAATAACTTTGTGGCTGATTGTGCATTAAACGTAGAAATTCTAGAAGGAATAATTGCTACGGCTGAAGCTCAAGGTATTACCGATGGCGTGTTATCTAGTCACCCTAATGAACTAAACTCCATCAATTTAATGATGGGTAAGATATACAAATCAGGACTTACCTATATTTCAGTGAGCGGAGGCTTAGGCATTGGTAACTATATATACTACGAGCAGAATGGGTATAATAACAATTTCTTTTTTAGAACGGCAAACTACGAAAGGCAAGAACAACGCATCCTCACTTTACCCATTCAAATAAAGGCTGGTATTGCCGCTAAGGTAATTTCTTTGCAAATGAAAGCAGGCGTAAACCTCAATTCTAAAGTGCAAACATTTCATATTGGCTTGGGCCTAGGATTTGGAAAAATGTTTTAATATGCGTACCCTACTAATCATAAGCTTTTTAAGTTTAACAAACGCTCAACTTAGTGCTCAACAGTATTGGATTTCAGATAAACTAATATGGGCAGAAGTTACCGTGGCTCTTTCTGGTTCAGATAGATTTGTTGGTGATATAGGCATTAATTATGCTGAGGAAAATAACTTATATACACTGCAGGTGCAAGGTATTACTGGCGTATTATTTGGACACCCAAACGATAACGTTACTATTTTAAATTTTTGCTACGGCAAAATAGCCCGCTGGCGCTTTTTTCACGCTTCCGTTTCTGGCGGATTTGGTTTTGGCGTGCATAACGATTTTTACATTACAGACCCAACTACAAAAAACCCTCCAGAAAAAATAACCAACACGGTTGTTACTTTTGCCATACCTATTGAAGCAAAACTCAATTTTAAACTTGGTTTAACCGGAACCCACATGAAAATTGGCGCATCCCTTAACCCTAGAATTTCAGTTGTTTATTTAGGTTTTGGCTTTGATGTAGGAAAGCTATTTGAATGAGCGCATTAACTTTATTTGGAGCGATCATTAAACGTAGAAACTTGTTTTAAACTTTTAAAACCGACATGGTAAAACATGCTTTGTCTCAACTAATTTCCTATTTATGCCTAAGCCAAATTTCCCAATCCTTCCATGAAAATAGTTATTTCCTTCTTCCTTGCTTGTCCCTGCATTCTTTCAGCGCAACTTGTTGAATCTGATTACAAATACTTGTGGACTGAAAACACGGGATCTGTCTCTACTTTTGAAGATATTTCCCTAAAAGCCTCTCTTGGCGTGAGTTACCTTGAATTGAATAAAATTTATTCTATAGCTGCAAGTATTTACATCTCTGACTTTGTACTTGAAGAAAGCGGAGACGACAAATTAGCACATGTGGATGTATGTTACGGATACGTGCTAAAGAAAAAATATTGGTTTTGTTACGCAAAAACAGGACTTTCTTTAGCTTATTATTCGTACCCAACTAGCTCCAAAACCACGGGTAGTTTTTTTACCAACACCAGTTACGAATTTAAAACGGAGTTTCTTCCCGCTATTCCAATAGAATTGGGTATTCAAACACATTTTAAATGGTTTAATTTCGGATTAGTTTCGGGTTATTATTTTGGAGCAAGCTCTTATAGCAATGCATACGTAGGTGTTAAACTTGCCTCGGGCAATTTCAGGTAACCCACAAAACTCCCACTATCCATTATCTTCGCCCCCATGCAACTACCAGAGGGCAAAAAAATATACTTCGCTTCAGATTTACATTTGGGTGCACCCAACTTTGAAAAAAGTTTGGCGCGCGAAAAGCTGTTTGTACAATGGCTTGATGAAATAAAGCAAGACGCGGCTATTCTCTATTTAGTGGGCGATGTTTTCGACTTTTGGTTTGAATACAAAAAAGCAGTACCACGTGGCTTTGTGCGTATTTTAGGTAAGCTTGCCGAATTAACCGATGCCGGTATTGAACTGAATTTTTTTACCGGAAATCATGATATGTGGGTATTTGATTACTTACCTAAAGAAATTGGCGCGCACATGCACCGCGCACCACTTACTAAAACGTACAATGGGAAAGAATTTTTTATTGGTCATGGTGATGGCTTGGGCCCCGGAGATCACGGCTATAAATTTATTAAAAAGGTGTTTGAAAACCCTTTAAGTAAATGGGCTTTCGCCCGATTACACCCTAACTTTGGCATTGGCCTAGCAGATTATTTAAGCAAAAGTAGCCGCGCTAAAACAGGAGATACAGATGCGCATTTTTTAGGCGAAGAAAAAGAATGGCTTGCCATATACGCTAAGGAGCAATTAGCTAAAAGGCATTTTAATTATTTCCTTTTCGGACATCGACACTTACCGTTAAAAATTAAACTGAATACTACTTGCACTTATTACAATTTAGGCGACTGGATTAGCTACAACACTTACGGAGTTTTTGATGGTGAAACCTTTAATTTGAAAACCTATCCCGCTAAGGAAAACTTTGATTTTAGTAAAATACAAGCCTAAGCTTTGCACAATTACCAAAGTTTACTGTATTATACATAAACGCAAAACACTTTGCCATGCAAAATAATCAATTTGATACCTTATCAGAAGCCATAAAAAATTTACAATCACGTGGTTACGATTTAGATTTTAACCTAACTGAAAATCATTTACAGTGCAAAAAAATTGACGTCAAATTTCTTCCTAAAGATTTTAAAATTGACGAATTTCACAGATTTGAAGGAATGACCAATCCTGGTGATATGAGTATTTTGTACGCTATATCTACAAAAGATGGAAGTAAAGGAACGCTAGTAGATGCTTATGGTGCTTATAGTGATCCGCTTAGCACAGAAATGATACAAAAAATGCGCATTGCTTAATGGCTGAATGTAAGCATACGCAAGCGGTAGAAACTGTAAACAAGGGCGGAAACACCTGCAGCGCATGTGAAAAAACAGGCGATACGTGGGTGCATTTACGCACCTGCCAAACTTGTGGTATTACGCTATGTTGCGATTCTAGCAAAAACAAACACGCTAGTGCCCATTTTAAAAAAACGGAGCATCCAGTAATAGCTTCAGCAGAAAAAAATGATTTTTGGATGTGGTGTTATGTAGATGAAGCCTTTTATAAATACGCTTAACGCGATTTTAAAAGACCTAAGATAAAGGCCATTACAAAAAGCACACAGCAGCAATAAAACACTAATCGTGATACTGCATAAATACCCCCTGCTTCAACAGAAAAACCGAAAATTCCAGTTAAAAAAATACAGATTAAAAGAATTAGAAGCACTTTAGGCATGGTGTAAGTATTGAGCATTTTAAATGAAAAAACCGTTTTAAGTTTTTAAAACGGCTTTTTAATGTTGAGTAGCGCTGTTTACCTGCCGCGTATTAATCTAAATATTAAACTAATAACGAGTAACACTACAAAAATGTAAAATATAATTTTTGCAATTCCGGCCGCACCAGCTGCCAATCCTCCAAAGCCAAATAAGGCTGCAATAAGCGCTATAACTAAAAGCGCAATGATTAATCTTAACATAAGTTGGTTTTATTATGATTACTAATAGCCATATAACTATTAAAGGTAAAAGTTGTTTAAATTTCTAAAACTCAACCGCTTCTTTTTCCACCGCTTTGCTGTATAAAACTTGTAAATGTTTTGTAACCGCCCCTTTTTGTCCCTTACCAATTATTCTACCGTCTGCTTCTTTTATCCAGCTTAAGGCGCCCATTGTTCCAGTGGTAAAAGCCTCATCTGCCGTGTATAATTCAGCTAAACTCAGGTTTTTTTCGGCAATATAAATGTTGTTTTTTTCAGCTAATTCTATCACTTTTTCTCGTGTAAAACCCGGTAAACAAGCTTCTCCAAAAGGTGTATATACTTTTTCTTTTTTTACAATAAAAATATTTGTGGCGTTGGTTTCGGCAATAAATCCGTTTACATCAAGCATAATAGCATCATCGGCACCGGCTCGGTTTCCATCAAGCTTAGCTAAAATGTTGTTCAGCAAATTGTTATGATGAATTTTAGAGTCCAACGTGTAGGGTGGGTTTCTTCTTATACTGCTGGTTATTAAGTTTAACCCATCTTCACCATACACAAATCCTTTGTATTCTGGCAGCACAATTAAAGTGCACCCTAATGTATTTAAAGTGGGGTTCATACCGCTGGTGGTTTTTTTTCCACGGCTCAGCGTCAAGCGGATGTGTACACCGTCCGTCATGTTATTTTTTCGGAGGGTACTAAAAATAGCGTCTTTCACCTCATCCCGGGAAGGAATATTGGCAAAGCATAATATATGTGCTGAATCCATTAAGCGATTAAGATGTTCTTCTAGTTGAAAGATTTTTCCTTTGTACACGCGCAAGCCTTCCCACACGGCATCGCCACCCTGCACCACGCTATCTAAGGGGGATACAGCTGCTTCGTCTCTTTTTACTAATCCGTTTACATACACATAGGTGTTTTCATTTCTTGGGTCTGGCACGTTGTATTTACTCATATTTTTTTAGTTGATTGTATAGTAATTCACTTGATTTTAATAGTTCCTGCAAATGCTTTTCTACAGAATATTCTTTATCCGCATAAGCGGAAAAACCCGTGCTATTGTGTACATTTTCATACCAGTATTTTGCCCAAATACCATCTTCGGCTAGCGCTCCTTTTGGCCAAGTAAGCATGTGTTCTGTAAAAGGAATTTGTAAAAACCCACAAATTTTACGCAGCACAGCTTTTGGGTTTTTAAGCAATGTATCTGAATCTATCACCAACAAAGGAAGATTATGCTTTGTAAAATAACGTACTAATGATAGTTGATGTCCGTAGCATAAATCCATCTCCGTAGGGTGCTGCACATGCTTGGTATAACTAGCCAACACTTTTTGCGGATGCCGAATAAGTATAAGATTTTTATACGTATGAAAATGACTTAAGGAAACACCTTCAATATGGTTGGCCATGTTTTTCAGAAACAAATTTGGCTTCGCATAATCCTGCTCAAATTTACTTAGTAAAGCTTTCTGGTTAGTTTCCATAGTTGCTAAAACCTCCTCACGCGATGGCCGCCAAACATCGGTTATTTTTAAAAAATGCGCAAACAAAGGTTCGTCTAAAACTTGCGTATCACCACGATGCGCAAAAAAATACATAAGTGCAGTTGACACATTTCTTGGGCCGCTCCACAAGGCTATTTTATGTGTGTTTTTCATACGCAAAATACGGTTTGTGAAAGTAGGGTTTCCGCATTGTATTTTTAAAACATTTTAAACGTAACATTTTTCAAATGCAAAAAATTCAACCTTTTCATTTAGCCATACCCGTAAATGATATACAAGAAACGCGTGTTTTTTATAGAGATGTGCTTGGTTGTGAAGAAGGCCGCTCAAGCGATCATTGGGTAGATTTTAATTTTTTTGGACATCAGTTGGTATTGCATATTGCAGAGAAGCACGCAATTGAAAATAAAAATTCGGTAGATGGAAAACACGTGCCGGTGCCGCATTTTGGAGTAGTATTAGAATGGGAGCAATGGCACAGCTTAGTAAAAAAATTGAAGCAACAGAACGTTACGTTTGAAATAGAACCCTATATCCGCTTTGAAGGATTACCGGGAGAACAAGCCACACTTTTCTTTTATGACCCAAGCCAAAATGCGTTAGAATTTAAAGCGTTTAAGCATATAGAAATGTTGTTTGAGAAATAGTGGATAAAGTCGTTTGGATATCGTTGAAATTAACTAACGTGCGTTCGATATTAAATGTCGGATTAAGCATTTTGTCATCTTGAGTAAATTTTCTCCGAAAATTTGGATCAAAAGAGACAAAGTGCTTCATTTTTATTGCACCCCACATGCTTTCAGAGCATTCAAATTGAAAGCACTTTGTTATATTCAACTTATGCTGAATAGGCTCTTAACCTGAGTTCGATTAATACCAAAATAAATCAATCTGATAGCTAGTGGTTTAATAGCTCAAAAACAACAAACGAGCCCCCCAACCCCCGAAGGGGGAGTTTAGCTGCAGGTGTCGCTACTCCCCCTTCGGGGGCTGGGGGGCTTTAAGAAGTTTAGATGCTCATATTCAGTTATATAAAAATCGAACTCAGGCTCTTAAACATAATTGGCTAATGCTATTTCTCGAAAATTTCTTTTAACGGAATTTTTAAATCAGGGAAAAGTGCACCTTGTACAAAATGCTGCCCATCCCTTTCATTGAATAACCCTAAAGACTCGTAATTTTCACCTTGTAAACTAAAAATTTCTATGGTTTGGCTGGCAGGGTTTGCAATCCAATATTCTTTTACCCCATTTTCTTCATAAAGGTTAAACTTTTCGTTGTAGTCTTTTTTAGCGGTGCTATCTGATAATACTTCCACAATTAAGTCAGGGGCACCAATGCAGCCTCTATCGTCCAATTTTTCTACATCGCAAATAATGCAAATGTCTGGCTGCACCACGGTGTTAATTTCGTTGTCCGCTTGACCCTTATTTTTTATAAGACGCACATCAAATGGAGCATCAAACACCTGGCAATCTGATCCTTTAAAGTGCAACCATAAAAATCCTGAAAGATCCGTGCAAATGCGCTGATGAACGCGTTTAGGGGCAGGGCTCATTTTATACAACCAGCCTTTAATCAACTCCACCCGTTCACTAAATTGCCAAGTAAGATAATCTGCATAGGTGTATTGCTTCTTTAAATCTAATTGAGAAATATCTGTAATACTCATAGCTGTGTATTATTTTCCTCAAAAGTAATTGAAATAGGCAAAATGCCGTTTCTTTAAGGAGCAGTACCTTTTAAAAAGGTACCATGCAATGCTAACTAAAAATGTTTGCTTTAATCTTACGGTCTAAATGAATAGAACCCTATAACCGCTTTGAAAAATTACAGGTATAACAAGCCAAACTTTTTTTATAACCCAAGCCAAAAAGCTTTAGCGTTTAAAGCGTTTAAGCATATGGAAATGTTGCTTGAGGGGTTAAAAGAGGAGGATGGCGGTGTAAGATTTGCTACACTTTAATAGTTTGATTTATAAAGCAAACTCTATTTCAAGTAAATAATTAAATATCAACAAATAGTTGCTTATTTTTACTGCGTCCGCACTAGTAAAGTAAATAATGAAAGTACGTTTTCTACTATTCTTTTTAGTTGTCTCAAATAGTTTCCTAAAAAGTCAATTTTTCTTTACGGAACCTTTTGATTTATGGTCAAACAAAGAGAATAATTCGTGCAATAAAGTAGTTTTAGATTCACTTGAGTATTGGGATTATAATTATCGTATTGATAATTTGTCTTTAGCTAGAACGGTAAAATTTCGTTTTAGTGAAGGTAAAATAAATCAAGAGTTTTACACCTATTATCAATTTAAAGATTCATTACCTATTGGAAAAATAGAGGGGTTTTGGAAAAAAACATTTATCCACAATCAGTTCGGAAAATTGAGCCAAACCTTATTACAAAGTGCTTCTAAAGACACCTCTATTTGGACTAATGAAGAACGCGTAAGTTATACTTACAATGATAATAACCTGATAATCTATGTTTTAGAAGAAGATTTGAACCATCTTACGGGGAATCTGGTGCCATCTCGCCTTGACTCCTTGCATTACAAAGATTCCCTTGATTTAAAATGGACAACTCAACGTAAGTTTTTATACAATTACAGCAGCGCCACTTGGCAAGCCAACTCTGTAATTAATCTATTACATAAAGCAAATTTCAAACTTATAAGGCAAATCACTAGCGATAACGATAGGCAGTACAAATATGAATTTTTCTACAATAAAAATGACTCTTTACAAGGGTATTATGCGGAGCGCACTGCCAGCTGGAATCCAGCGAATAATTGGAACCAAAAATTGACCTACCAAAACGTATATTCACAAGGAGAAACTAATAAAACACTCAGGCTATTTTATTTGAAAGACAATCAAGACACCTCTGCATCAACTTATTACAAACGATTTTCATTTAGTAAAAATGATAATGTACTTAGTGAGGAGAACTATAGTAGAAGTGACAGCAATTCTGTTTTTACAGTAGGTACGGTAAATAGTTTTACATATTATGATACGAGTGCTATTGGTCTCTCTTACTTTGAAGACGAACTGTCTTATTTAAGAGATAGGTATGCAAAATCTTTATTAAAATCATATGGTCAAGGATCACTTGACTCAATGGGTGAATTCAAAGTTAAAAGCCTGTATAAATTTTTTTATAAAGAAATGGAAGCTCAAAACATTGGTTTTTCCGAGTTAAACGTATTTCCAAACCCAACCCAAAGTTTACTTAATATTAAAAGTAATAAGGATATTCACTCCATACGTTTGTACAGTTTAGAAGGAAAAGAAATATTGCTGGGCAATTCAAAAGCTTGTAATCAATTCTTGCTAGGTAACTTGTCAGCAAATGTGTATGTTCTGAAAGTAACATTTATGGATGGTAGTATTCAATTTCGGCAAGTGGTAAAATTTTAATATAGCACGCGGACTTCTTAATCGAAATTAGGCATTAGGCATTAGGTTGTAGTTTTTCATTATTAGCCAACAGTGTTTCGTTTACCTAGGAATAAATAAGAGTATGCGATGCCCTTGATTTCGGACGAGATATTTCAGATTTCGGCTCAATAAAAATATAAGCTCCCCAAAAATTTTGCAAAACGCTTACTCATAAAAAACCAAAAAAAAAAGAATTTTATTAGTGCCTCCGCTCTCTCCGCTATTTGCGGAGAGAAAGAGGACTTAATGATATTTTACAGTTCCTCATAAAACATCATGGTTTGTAGCCTAAACGGCCACATTTGGTTGGTACAAAAACCTTAATTTTTGGATTTGGAATGTACTCCAAATAATTGAGCTGACCTAAATATTTTTAAAATAAACCCTTATGCTTTTAAAATTTACTGTCTTTTTATAAAGCGAAAAGCGCCTACTTTGAACCGGTAATTTTTAGCAATATCTTACAACGGTAAATATTCAAAGCTTACCGCGCCTTTATTACCAGCGGCATCATAAAAACCAACAAACCTAAATTTATACACTTGCTGGTGCACATCTTTAATAAAGTAAAGTTGGGGCGTTAGTAGTTGAAAAGCTCCCGCATCTAAATCAAAATATTTCCATTGGTGACCCACCGCAATAGCGCTGCTAGAAAAACTAGTTTCATTAATGTTGGACAACTTTACATTGCCGTAGCTTAACGTATTAATAGTATCGCGCAAAAGCGCAGAAGCATTGTACGCTGCGCACTTATTTGGGTTTAGTAAAACTCCCGTTACCGAGTAATCTACCGTATCCTCGCCATCCCAAAGGCGCTCCATATATTTTGTAAAATGAAAGTCCCACTCCTCCTTGGACGGCTCTAAGCTTAGCAGTTCGGTGGGTTTTTTTAAGGATACAAATTGAAAATTGTAATCAGCGTTGGTACGTATTACCAAAGCTTGTGGGTTGCTGCCATTCAAATTAGCTACTTGTAAAGTGTAAGCACCATTTTCAAAATTAGTAATCTGCACTTTTACACGTCCACGTTTTTGATTCTGTAAATCTCTACCTAAATCTACTAAAAACACCTCGCCTTTTGGCTCATTTGATGCGTCAAAATCACTTTTCATCCAGCTGCTAGCGTAATAACTTTCAGCGCGCTCAAATTCAAAATTGTAGTTGGCTGCAGCGTAGGTTTTTCCAAAATCAGTTTCACCTGTTTTAGCAACCGATTGAAGCATAGCTGCGTTTACCAATATCAGAGGATTGTCCTTATTACAACTGAATCCAAAATCCCATGCATCACGGCTATTCTCGGCTTTAAGCTGGCCGCTACTCAAATCAAAATAAAGCTGTTTTTGATATTCTACACCATTATTAGAAACCATGTTTACTTGCCCTACTTGATCGGTAATAAATTTACCGGGTATCAGTTCTTCCTCTTTGGTACAGGCCATAAATAGCACAACCATCAAGCCAATGCATATAATGTTTTTCATGGTAAAATAAATTGAAGCCGAGCAAAAAAGCTACGCCCATAACTAAGCGGAATACTGCCGCTACCTGCACTATGCACTCCGCCACCGGCCCGACTATTAGATTGTAAATCGGTAATATTTAGCATATTTTTTACGCCTGCACTTACAATGATTTTCTTTTTCAGAAAGCTTTTTTGCAAAGTAAAATCTGCCAAGGTGTACCTGCTAAAAGTTGTTTGTGCTATTTCGCCATCTGCCGTAAGGCTTAAATCTTTACGTGTGCCGGTATGGTTTAAAAATAGCGAAGGCGTGAGCCCAATTTTCTTAAAAACGTAGCTAATATTTACACGATACTGCGGATAAAAATTAAAGTTATTCTGGCTTGCTAGCTGTGCTGTTTCGCTAAAAGCCAAGTTATTTTTAACGCCAATAAAGCTAGCGCCTGCTTCCGCTTGAAAAGATTGAATCGTAGCTTTGGCATTTAAGGAGCCACCGGTAGTTTGGGTTTGTGCAATATTTTCATTTCTAAACAAACCGCGTGGGTTGTTATCAGAAGGATCTATTACAGAAATAAGCCTAATTTCATTTTCAATATTATTGAAAAAACCGTTAGCTGTTAAGGCCAAGCTTAGCTTTTTAAAATTCCGGTTGTAGGTAACACCCGCTTGAAAATTATCGGAAGTCTCGGCACTTAAATCCTCATTACCCAAAATATTATGATTTTCATCTACAAACAAAAAGTACAGTTCTTTTAAACTTGGCGCTCTAAATCCTTGGCCGTAAGAGGCACGCGCCACCCAATATTTGCTCAATTGTAGGCGCGTAGCCAAACTACTAATAAGCGGAGCATCAAAACGGCTATTGTAAGCGTAACGCAAGCCCGGTTGTAGCGTAATGTTTTTATTGGGTTTATAATCTGCGGTTGCAAAAGCAGCTGCATCGGTTATGTTTTGGATATCTCCTTCAATACGCTGACCTTGATTTATTTCAAAACCTACATCATAGCCCGCTTGGTAGCTGAATTTTTGATGTGGCGCGTGCTCAAAAAATAGGCGGGAAGAAAACTGACCAAAAATGCTAGTGTCCTGTGCATCAGCGCCCATAAACTGTTGTTCGGCACCGGTACTCAAATTTTTAATGGTGCTGTACTTCTCTCTTCTAAAATAATTGTAGGCTATAAAAGCGCGCACTTTCATGTTTTCGGCCATAAAATAATCGCCATACAAACTGTTATTTATACGCTGTGTAACGTAGCGATCATCCAAGGCTCTAGGATACTTCCACGCACCGGTATCTACTTGGTTAATCACTGAATCTAAGCTACCTATGGCGCCATTATTTAAAATCTGTTCATAAAAACACTCACTGCGGTAACGTAGAATAAACTTACCCCAACGCCTTTTTAAACCAAGCGCACCAAAATATTGCGCTTTAGGATTCCAAGCCACATTGCGGTTATTTTCATCGGCATCAAATCCATTAAAAAAATTACGCCCAAGGCTAACATTTGCTTGCCAATTTTTTAGTGGAAAATGCACCGTAGCATCTGCATTATAGCGACCAACTGACTCGTAATAGGTATTTATTTCACCAGAAACATTGGCCGTAGCTTTTCTTTTGGTAATCAAATTAATGGTGCCGGCAACTGCATCCGTTCCGTATTGCACGCTCATAGGGCCTTCTACAAGTTCCACACGTTCAATATCGTTTAGGTTTATTTGGCTTAAATCAAGGTTCCCGTCTAGCCTGCCAATCATTGGTACGCCATCAATCAAAATTTTTACTTTGGCGCCACTAAGGCCTTGTAGGCTTATTTGGCTGCCCAAAATACCATCTTCGCTTACGCGGAAATTCAATTCGTTAGCAAGTAAATCTTTGAGATTAACCGCAGCTTGTTTTTGAATACGCGCCTCATCAATTACCCTAATACTGCGCACCGCATTGCTGGCCAAGGTTGGTGAAGCTTGCCCGGTAACCACCACTTCCTCCAAATCTGTATTGGCTGGTGTTAAATAAATTTTTTGCAGCTTTTCGCTTCCGCTGATTTTTTGACGTACCCGAACATAACTTAAATGGGTAATTTCCAGCGTATCCTCTGTTTTTACATTAAAAGTTGCTATACCTTCAAAATTGCTTAATGTAAACAGCGTATCCACATTTATCACGGTTAGATGCGCATTTTCCACAGGCAAGTCCGTATGCGCATCACGCAATTGTATCTGCACCGTTTGGGCGCGTAAAACACCTGAAAAAAATATTAAAAAATATGCTGCTGCGTACTTCATATAAATTTTAGACTCCGCATTCAATTACAAAAGAGCTTATGCCCGTTGCCCTCTAAACCCAACAGGAGGAATAGCTACCCACAATTTTATTTTACTTCGTGCAAAACGGGTTCTGAATTTTTTCGCAAACAAATTATTATTGCACCACTATACGCGTGGTGGCAGTAGTATTATCTTGATTGAATTGTAAAATGTAAATTCCTGCCGGTAAGTTGGTTAGCGGAATATTTACTTCAGAAAAACCGTTGGTTAAATTACCCTCATTTAGTAGTAAAGTTTTACCACTTTGGTCAATCAACTTAGCGGAATAAGCGCCACTTGCATTGGCATTTGCTACAATATTAATTTCGCTTTTAGCGGGATTAGGATACACGCTTAATACCGTTAAACTACGTATTTCATCTTCACCCAAGTAGCTAATAGTTGCTTTAGGATAAATGTATAATTCAGCGCCATTAGCTTCATTTATACGTATCGGAACTGCTTCAAAAGAAGATTGTGCAAAAAGTGCAATATCCCAATTGTTATCAGTATTTGTGCTCACTAAATTCTTGTTTTGCAAAGAGTAATACATTTGATTTTTATTACCCGCACCTAGGAAAATAGAATCGGCCACCCCATTAACGGTAAATCCAAACTTACCGGTAGTAGAACCACCGTATTCGGTAAATTTCACCTCGTTGATATTGCCCATTTGATTTTTTACAAAATAGGTAAGTGTATCGTATATAATTCCGTTAAAAGAGTCTTTCCAATCGTAACCCGCAGTAGAAATATTGGTAGAAAATGGATATTGAACCGTATCATTTAGCGTAGCAGCGGTGCCAGGGTTGGTTTCTATTTGTGCCATTTGAACACCCCTGTTGTGCAATACACCCGAAACAGCGTAGCCTCCAAAACCAGGAAAAATAGTTAAATACTTAGTAAACGTAATATCCCAACTATCAGTAGCCGGCTCCAAATCTTTTACAACATCATTATCAAGAGAATAGAAAAAGAAATTTTTGGTAGTATAGGCGCTTCTGTTAAGCGTTTTGGTGATACTGTTACTGCCATCTAAATTGCTATACGTAATGGTGTAAGTGCCAGAAATCAATTGGTTAATTGCAATAGCTTTATACGTATCGTTTACCGTTTTTATAATATAAATGCTATCGCCTTCTATAATATGGGTAAGTTGGTCGTATTCGCCCCAACCAAAATCAGCGGGATTATTGGCATCGCGCGCAGCATCAAATGCTCCTTGCTCCCAAGTTTTGTAGGAGTTGTAACGGTTGCTCCAAGTGGACAAACCCGTGGTATCAAACGTTTGTGCGTATCCTGAAAAGGCAAAAGCTGCAGCAGCTATTGTGGTGAGTAGTTTTTTCATATTGAGGTGTATGTCGTGTTTGGTTTTTGTCCTTTATTGTTTCGTGCTTCGTGCTTATTATTTTGTGCTTCGAGTTTGGGTTTTAACCCTCCCACTCCGATGGTTCAGTGCTTAAATAAAGCTCAATGGTTTTTTTAATTTCCCTTTTGGCTTCCGCGCTGTTGTAGTTTTTCTGCTCCACCATGGTATCGCCCAAAGCAAAAAGCTGTTGCCATAGGGGTTGATTATCCACTTTTGGTTTTAGGTTTATATATTGGTTTTCGGCAATAACGTTATCCCAAACGGTGCGCACATCTACCCAAAAGGCACGGTTGGTTTTCCACCAATCCTTAGCTGCTTGGCATTTAGCATCGTCAACTTTAGTGTAGGTGTTCATACCTTTTTCCCAAACTAATACACTGTCTTTATTTTCGGTGCGTACCACTTTTGCATTATCCAATTCATGCAAATGCCCGGTAGCTGTAATTTTATGTTTGTTGTTGCGCATCATCACGTTGTAATCGCTACGCTTGGTGTATTCTCTGCGTGGCAAAGGAGCCGCTGTTCTAGATTCCCAATACTTTTTACCATCTACATTTACCCAAGTGGCATTGCCTTGGTAGCGCGGACTATCATCTACTTGATACACTTTTTGCGTCCAAGTGCCGGCAGCTTCTTTTTCGGTAATTTCTCGTTTGCGCCATTCTAAATTTCTTTGATATTCAAGCAAACTTTTATTTTCATACATCCAGTCTTCACGCCAATGCTTTATAATCATGCTATCACTTACAATTAATAAATGCTGAATAACCACCTTATCAGCACTTTCTTCATCAGCAAAAATCCACTCCAAACCATGCGCTTCATAGCGATCTCTGTAATCATAGTTTTTAACTTCAGAAAACGTTTCGGCATACTCAAAATCTACTTTGTAGCAGCCACACATTTCTTTAATTGTAGATTTTTCCTGCTTAATTTTTGCGCTATCACCTTTAGGTAAAAAGCCGGTTAAAAGCAAAGCGGTAAGCGTAAAATATTTAACCATTGCGTTGTTTATTTAGACTTGTTAAGAATAGTGAGGCAAAAGTAATATGCGCTCTTTTCCTAACAAAGGTTATTTAGATTAAATTAAGATAAAATTTTATTCATCTAAAAGTCATTTAGTTACAGTAGTTTTTACTTTTATTTTTTAGTAATGCTTAACATTTTGATAATCTAAATTATTAGTTTGAGTGTGTTTAAAAGCACATTAAAACTGTGGCAGCTTACGCCAAACATCAATTTTAAAATTCCCTTCACAAATTACTTGTAACGCCCGTAAATGGACTATACATTTGCCGTTGTTTTTAACAAGTCTAAATAAGATTAATGAAATTTTCTACACCAAGTTACACGCTCAGGCAGATATTTTTTTGTGGTGTTTTAGGGTTAATATCCTTGAATATAGTTGCGCAAGAAAATGCCTTGTTACAGCGTGATTTTTGGAAACAAAAGCCCGCTTTACAAGCGGTAGAAAACCAAATTAACCTTGGTAATAATCCGGCTGAATTAAACAGTAATGCCTTTGACCCGCTGGTGTATGCTTTATTAGAAAATGCTGATTTAAATGTGCTTATACATCTGCAAAAGCAGGCAGGAAACGGTGTAAATAAGCGTACGCATGATGGTAGAACCTACCTTTTTTGGGCTGCTTATAAAAACAATTTACCGTTTATGGAATATTTGATTGCCATGGGTGCCGCTACTAACCTTACGGATGACCATGGTTATAGGGTAATGACATTTGCGGCTTCTACCGGAGTGCAAAACCCAAAATTATACGCGTATTTATTGGCCAATGGAGCCAACCTAAAACTAGAGAAAAACAGAGCCGGAGCAAATACCTTGCTGTTGCTGATGCCGCATTTAAAAAGTCCTGAACTAATTGGCTATTTTCAAGAGAATGGCCTAACGCTTAGTGACGTAGATACTGATGGTAACAACGCTTTTTACTACGCGGCCAAAGGTGGCACTATTGACATGCTGGAGTGGCTGAGCCAAAAAGGTGTTGATAATAAAAATGTAAATAAACAGGGTGAAAACGCCATGTTTGCTGCTGCTGAAGGGATGCGCAGGCACAGCAACACTTTTGAGCTTTTTGACTATTTAGAAAGAAAAGGGATTTCGGCAACTATAACGGCCAAAAATGGCGAAACACCTTTAACCGTTTATGCTAAAGATGGCGAAGATTTTACGGTTTTTGAATATCTGCTGGCCAAGGGTGTAAACGTAAATCAGTTAACTGCCGAGGGCAATAATGCTTTAATGCTGGCTGCCAAAAATAACACGTTGGAAACCGTGCGCCTGCTGGCTTCAAAAACCACGGATATAAACGCAGCAAATAAAAAGGGGGAAACAGCACTTAGCAATGCTGTGCGCCAAAACAGCGCTGCGGTGGTTAGTTTTTTATTACAGCAAGGTGCAAATGTGGCGGCCAAAGATACCGAGGGCAATAGCTTGGTTTATTATATAGCAGAAAGCTATACTTCTAGCAAACTACAAGTTTTTGAAGATAAACTGGGTGTGCTGCAAAATGCGGGGTTAAACCTAACAGAAACGCAAGCGAACGGAAACACTTTTTTCCATTTTGCGGCTCAGCAAAATGAACTTGCCTTATTGCAAAAAGCGCATGAACTTGGTTTAAATATAAATGCGCAAAACAAGGAAGGACTTACGCCTCTTCACTTTGCGGCTATGAAAGCCACCAATGTAAAAGTGTTACGCTACTTGGTATCACTAGATGCTGATGTAAGCATTCCCACTAATTTTAACGAAAGTGCGTATCAATTGGCATTAGAAAATGAGCAACTTCAAAAGAACAACGTGGACTTTAACTTTTTAAAAATTTGACATGAAAGTGACCATAAAAATTACGCTATGCGCTTTATTTTTAGGCTTGGGTTTGGCCGCCTTTGCACCCGCTGAAGAAAAAGTACGCTACAAATGTTTGGTGCAAGTAAAAAACTACACGGGTGAAGGTGCTTATGTAATCACCTCTTTACTAAACCCGCAAGGCAAATATGCCGAGACCCTTTTTATATTGGGCGAAGATGATGAGTGGTACCACGAAATTGATGAATGGTGGAGTTATTTCGGCAAGAAAAAACGTAATGTAGATGGTATTACCGGGGCCACCGTAAGCGGTGGCGAGCGGAAAGTAATAGCGTTTGAAATAGCAAAAAGTAAAATTGATGCTGGCTATACAATCAGGTTTGAAACCTCGGTAGAAGATCAAAAATATTACCCCGCTGATTTGGAAGTTCCTTTAACATCTAACCTGCCTAAAGAAAGTATAAAGGGCAGTGGCTATATACGCTATGTGCGCATTATGCCTAATTAATTTTACTTCCGTATGATTATTTCCGTTTGGCGTTATAGTCATTTAGCATTGGCATTATCCTCTTTGGTTTTTGTGCTCATTTTATCCCTTACGGGAATTATTTTGGCCTTTGACCCCATTGCCGATAAGCTCGAGAAACATCCTTCAGCACATGATTTCCCCAAGCAAAATATTGCACAAACTATTGAAGCGTTACAGTCTCGCTACAGCGAAATACTAAATTTTAAAGTAGATGCAAACGGTTTTGTACTAGCCTCCATAATCACTAAAAACGGTGATGTACAAGAATTGTATGTACATCCGGAAACGGGTAAAAAAATGGGGACTTTACAGGAAAAGCCTGCGCTCATAAACTTTGCTACCAACCTCCACCGTTCCTTATTTTTAAAAAGTTGGGGACGATTTTTTGTAGGCTTAAATTCCTTTCTGCTGTTTTTAATTGCTGCTACCGGTTGCATACTTATTATTAAGCGGCAGCAGGGCATTCAACACTTTTTTAATAAAATTATTAGGGAAAACTTTCTTCAATATGGTCACGTGTATTTAGGGCGCTTGGCGCTAATTCCTTTGCTTATTATTACGCTTACGGGCGTTTATCTTTCTTTGTTACGCTTTGAAATTATTCCGTCCGTTTCGCTTTCGCATAGCGTAAATTTTGAAACTGTTACTGCTGAGCCGAAGCGCACGTTGGCCAATATGCCTGTTTTTGCAAATACCCCTTTGCGGGAAGCACGCGGTTTAGAATTTCCATTTTCTGATGATCCTGCCGATTATTATACCCTGAGTTTACACGAAAAAGAACTGTTGATTAACCAATATACCGGAGAAACGCTCAGCGCTTTATCCTATCCATTTGTGGAGGTAGCCACCCGCTGGAGTTTGGCGCTGCATACCGGTAGCGGCAGTTATGTATGGTCGGCAATATTAGCGCTTGCGTGTTTTAGCGTTTTCTTTTTTATGTATTCCGGTATTTCCATGACGCTAAAAAGGAAAACATCAAAAATTAAAAACCGTTTTAGCAAAAAAGAAAGCACGCATATCCTTTTAGTAGGTTCAGAAACGGGTAGCACGTTTGCTTTTGCTTGTATTTTACAGCAGCAATTAATTGCACAAGGTGTAAAAGTATTTGTTGCTCAGCTCAATGCGTTTCAGCATTATCCAAACATGAAACATTTGGTGGTGCTTACCGCCACTTACGGATTAGGCGCTCCGCCCACCAACGCTAAAAAATTTCAACAAAAGTTAAAGCAATCACCACCCTATCAGCCGTTTACCTTTTCGGTGGTTGGGTTTGGTTCACTGGCCTATCCTGAATTTTGCAAATACGCTTTTAATGTAGATGCTTGGCTTGAAAAAACACCCAACGCTACGCGCTTACTTAACGTGCAAACGGTAAATAATCGCTCATGGGAAACCTTTAGACATTGGCTAAAAACTTGGGGAACTGCGGTACACCTCAACCTAGCTGTTTCTGCGAAAAGTAACTTACCTATTAACAAGCACAGAAGCAATTTTTTTGAAGTGAAAACCAAACAAACCCACGAAGAAACTTTTACGCTTACGCTAACTTCTGCTAAAAACAAGGCTTTTACTTCGGGTGATTTACTGGCCATTTACCCTCAAGGTGATGCACACGAAAGGCTGTATTCTACGGCTGTATTAAAAAATAAAACTCTGTTTATCAGCGTAAAGCACCATAGCCAAGGCGTATGTTCTAATGCCCTTAGCAAACTACACGTGGGTGATTTATTGGAAGGTAGCCGCGTGCCAAACAAGCATTTTTACTTTCCTAAAACCAACAAACCGGTGTTGCTTATTTGCTCAGGAACGGGCATTGCTCCTTTTTTAGGAATGCTAGAACACAACCATAAAAAAACTGAAACCCATTTGTATTGGGGCGGGCAAAATGAAGCCGCTTTTGACTTGTACAGAAAACAGATTGAAAAAGCTTTACACACAAAAACCTTAACTTCTTTTACACCGGCCTTTTCGCGCCAAGCCAACCAACCCAAAACCTATGTACAAGATGCTTTAGTGCGCGATGCTAAAAATGTAGCACGCATTTTACAAGCAAAAGGATTTATAATGATTTGTGGTTCAGTAGCTATGCAGCAGGGCGTAACCGAAGTTTTACAGATTATTTGCGAAAAGCAGAATGAAAAACCCTTAAGCTATTACCAAAAAAGAGGAAGGATAAAAATGGATTGTTATTGAGGGAAAAAGGGGTTAAGGGTTACTGCCTATTCCTTAGTATCCCGTAATGGGCGCACCAAAAATATTGCATACAAAAGCGGGCTAAAAAGAATAGCCTTTTCCCATGTTGTAAAACCCCAAAAATATGGAGCATTTCCTTTTTTATACATCATGCGTTATTTTATTCTAATGATGAAACCCTTTACTATTCAACATATTATAATAAAGGTCTTAATCTAAGGCCGCAATCCTTTTATATTTGCGGTAAATGCTTAACGCTATGAAAGCAACTCTTCGATTTTTTCTGATAGCTTTTTTTCTCGGTCTTATTCCTTTTTCTTGCGAAAGATGTGTTGAAACCTCTTGCGGAGGCTGTGACACTTCTTCCTCAAAACCTGTTTATAGAAATTATGTGCAGCAATACAACGCAGAAGTTATTGCATCAAATATTAATTACTTAAACCAATCTTCCTTCGATCATCTAAGCTTTCCTGTTAACAATATAGACACCAACGAATTTTACGCTGAAAGTGATGTAGTTTTATTTCTTTTTGGTTCGTACGCATCAGAGCGGGTGTCAAGTTTATTCAACTTCAATTTAACTAACACCCTGTATGCCTGCTCACCTTCTACACCACAATTTAACTCGCCAATAAAAAAATTGATTTTAAAGGCAGAACAATCTTTCTATTATAATGAAGACTTCCCTGTTTTTGCGGTTGGCGAAGCTATCAATGATCTGTTTTTAATTGGTGGTTTAGCTAATAATCGTGCAGTTAATAAAATAGAGCCTACTGACATCCCTAGTTTCCTAAACACTCCACAATATTATTTAAATGCGCTATTAATCTTAAATGCTAGCGTGGATACAACGGTAACTATGAAGTTTAGCTGTTTTGTTGAGCTTGAGGACACATCTTTTACTATACCTCATCTGCAAATGAAGCTTGAGCGATAGGAGTATGTTCTTTAACTTAGGTGTAATACTTTATAAATCAATAAAATAAAGAGCATTCCCCTAGACCTTTATAGAGGTTTTAAATCATTTAAGAAATGAAGTTGATACAATCATGAGGTATTGACGCTATTTTTTTTATCCACTGCTTAATATCCTAAAACTCACAATTAGGCAAGTATTTACAATTACGTTTATACCACACCAATCGCTTTTACACAATCAAGCATATTACACGCAGGCTTGAAGGTATTTTTAATTGTAAACCTGAGTTCGATTTTTATATAACTAAATGTGAGCATCTAAACTTCTTAAAGCCCTCCAAGCCCGCCAAGGCGGGGGAGTTTAGCTGCATGTGTCGCTACTACCCCTTCGGGGGTTGGGGGGCTAGGTTGCTCTTTTAAAACTATTAAACCACTAGCTATCAGATTGATTTATTTTAATATTAATCGAACTCAGGTTGTAAATAAACCTTACCAATCAAAACTCCCTCTCTTCAAAACCAACAAACTACTGCTTTGCCAATTTTAGCAAATACAGTTTGTCCTCGGGAAAACTTAAAACGGTATCGGCAAGCGCAAGTTTTGGTTGTACGGTCTCCGGATAATACCTAACATTTTTTATTGGTTGGTTGTAAAATAAGTAGTGCGTGGCTACTACCTTTACACTATCGCGATGATAAGCAAGCCCAACGTAATTTACTTTGTCATACTTGGCATGGTAGGTATAAAAGGGCAGCGAACTTTCAATAGGCCACGAGCAATCCAAATTTATTTCCCCTCCCTTTTTAGCGTGCTTTTGCAGATATGCTACTACTGCTTCACTTTGCGCATCTTGCTGCCATTCTAGCGTTTTATAAAAATTAGCGTTTAGTGCAAAGTTGAGAAAAACACCTCCCGCTAAGGTGTATGCTACATACTTACGTAGATGTGTTTTTTGGTTTAATACGGCATTAAAAAGTGTGCACCACGAAAGGATGAAAAGTGGATATAAAAAAAGCGCTGTGCGATCTATTAACCAACGGGTATCTAAAATATACTGCTGTGCAAGAATGGAAAAAACACAGCCTAAAAAGGCGACATGTGCTACCACATTGATTTTAAATGCATTGGCACCACTTGCTAGGTGCCAAAAGAATATCACAAAAAGAATGAAGTAACTAATAAAACAAAACCACAAAAGCGGCCAAGCCAAATTTTGACTAAATGGAGTGCCCTGCCAATAGGCTGCTAAAGACAAAAATGTGTCGTTTATAATTCCGGCTTCCCCACCATAAAACAAGCGGCCCTGCTCCAATAATTTGCTAATGGGTAAATACAACAGTGCTACACAAGTGGCTAATAAAAACGCCCAAATACCTAATTGTAAAGCTCTGTTTTTACATGGCTTGCTTACAATTGCAAAAGCAGATAAGCCAAAAGCCAAAGCGGTGAAATGAATACTAGAAAAATTAGCATAAGCACTTAAAGTGGAAAACAGTAAGCAAAAAATAAGCTGCTTGTAAGCAAGGTTTTCCCAAAATACTTTAAGGTGATAGGCAGCCCCTAAAAGCAAGGCTAAACAAACACCGTAACCTCGAGCCAACGAAAAGAAGTCTAACAAAAATGGGTTTAAAAGTAGCGCTAACAAAACGAGTAATTGCACAGATAATGAGTGGAAAGTAACTGACCATTTAATGCTGTAAAAGCCATAAACCAAAAAGAATACAACATTTACCAACCTAGCGGTAAACAAACCCTCACCAAGGCAAAAGTAAAAGAGCTTAACCAACATGGAGTTTAGCAGGTGATTGTTTGCACTGCATGGGTTGCAGGAAACCATGTCTGTAAGACTTATGGCAATAAAATTATCTAACGTTATTACTTCATCATACGTAATGCCCATAAAAACAGCGCGAAACAACACGTACAAAAAAAGCGCTAGGCTTATAAATACGTGTGGTTTAATAAACATTTTTGGTTGTTGAAATAAAGCTTTTTATTGCGTTACCCAGCAAGGACAGGCACTTTTAACTTACAATCATTAATACTCCAAGGTAGCCTTTACAAAAGATAACTTAAAACAAGTACAAAAGATTGCGCTGCTTAACAATTCTCAACTGTGCCGTACAACAGTAAAAAGAGTAATTAATTTAGGGAAAATGGTTGCGGCCAACTACTTAAGGTTTAGCCACAAATTTATAAAGCATACTCATGCGCACAGGCTTACCATTAAGCTGAGCTGGCTTTAATGTGGTGATTGTTTTTGCCACGCGCACCGCTTCTTTATCCATAGATGTTTCCACGCCACGCGCTATTTCCACCTCTTGCACCGTGCCATCAATTTCAAATATTAAGTTTAAATATATGGTACCTGCTATTCTCATCTGATAGGCTAAATCTGGGTACTCAAATTCATCATGCATATATTCCGATAGTTCTTCTAAAAAGCATTCTTTAAGCTCTCCGTTAGGGTCTTTTTTCTGGCATTTCTTAAATACCGGTACCGCTTCTACTTGTGCTATCTCTATTACTTCATTTTCAATAACCTTCGATACTTCTACTGCCTCTTCTTCTATTTGTGAGAATACCATCTGTGGTAACAAGCATAAAACGATGAATGCCAAAGGCATGAGTGATTTTTTAAAGTAAGTTTGATTCATTTTCATAGTTAATTAATTATAATGAGATTAAGATTTTTAATGCACAAGCACCTAATCGATGTTGACCGCAAACATAAATTATAAATAGCATTTAAATTTTACGCTCAATAAAATAGTTCAATATGCTCTTTTACCTAATTGTATTTTAAAGGTGGCATAAGTGCTCCTTAAGGGATTTGACCCCGATGGGGTCGTGTAAGTACCTTTTATAAACAGCTATAAACAATTAATTCATTGGATAATACGTTGCAACGCTATCAATCTTCAAGGTAGGCATCTATTTTATCTACTTCCTCCCAAAATCAGCGGGTATTTCACCCCACAATTTGGTTTCCCATTTTAACAAAGGATTTTTCCATGTGTTGTTGCGTAGCCACGTTTCTGCGCGCTGTATGTAGTCAAAAAGCTCAGCGTTTTTAGTCGTTTGCACAAGTTTCGTTTTACAGCGCTTGTGGCGTTGCACCCAATTTAAGGCAATGCGGCTGTCGCTGTAAATAGGTTTAGGGTCACCGGTTTTTGCAAGCAAGGCCAAGGCGTGTACAATACCTAAAAACTCGCCAATGTTATTGGTGCCTTGCGGAAATTTTCTAATAAATAATTGTTGTTCGGTAGCGGTATCTACGCCCCGGTATTCCATTACACCAGGGTTGCCCGAGCATGCAGCATCTACACACCAGCTCAATGGATTAATATCAGGAAACTGAGAAAAATCGGTAGGTTCTCCTTTGCGTTTTTTAGGTTTTGATTTACTTTCACGTTGCATATAGGGTTGAGGACCATCAGCATACGCTTTTTCCGCAGCAGGGCGGTTTTCAAAAGCTTTAAATTTTGCTCCAGCCTCCCCTTTTACTTGTGCTTCACACGCTTTCCAAGTTAGGTACACTCCGGGTGTTTTTCCCTGCCACACAACATAAAATTTACTTTTAGCCATGGCTTACTCCATATCTCCCAGCAAATACTCAATTACCTCCGGATAATGTTTGTATTCTAACTGTTGCACCTTGTATTGCACGTCTTCTGGCGAATCCTCAAAGTCTATTTCTACGCTTTCCTGAAAAATAATTTCGCCTTCATCATAATCTTCACCAACATAATGAATAGAAATTCCGGTTTCTTCGTCTTCATTTTCAACCACAGCGCGGTGTACATGAATACCGTACATACCTTCTCCACCATAATCTGGCAATAATGATGGATGCACATTAATGATTGCTTTCGGAAAATTATCTAGTAATTCTTGTGGAATACGCTTTAAAAATCCTGCTAAAGCAATTAAATCAATTTTGTGCGAACGTAAAGTTTTTAAAAAACTTTCACTTGCAATTTCTTCAGGTGAATGTACTAGGCAACGGACACCTAAACGGTGTGCTTTTTCAATAACTCCGGCTGATTTATTATTGGTAATAATCAGCTCTACTGTGGCCATATCGCTGTCTTGAAAGAACTTCACGATGTTTTCGGCATTGGTGCCTTGCCCCGAGGCAAAGATGGCTATCCGCTTCATGTATTTACTAAAATGTGGGTTAAAAACAGAGGTAATTTAACTGCCTCGTGCTTTGCGAAGGTAGAATATTGTTTCAATTTTGATAAATTTACTTTCTTTGCACCTTAAATTTAAAAACAACAATCATGTCAGAAATCGCTTCAAAAGTAAAAGCTATCATAGTTGATAAACTTGGCGTTGACGAAAACGAAGTAACAAACGAAGCTAGCTTTACAAACGATCTAGGCGCAGACAGCCTTGATACTGTGGAGCTTATCATGGAATTCGAAAAAGAGTTTGATATTCAAATTCCAGATGACCAAGCTGAAAATATTGCCACCGTTGGTCAAGCCGTTTCTTATATTGAGGCTGCTAAAAAATAAAAAACAATCCCGTTTATGGAGTTAAAAAGAGTAGTAGTTACCGGTTTAGGCGCACTTACGCCTGTAGGAAACACCGCCAGTGAAGCTTGGAAAGGCCTAATTGAAGGCACCAGTGGTGCTGCTCCTATAACTTTATTTGACACCGAAAACTTCAAAACCAAATTCGCGTGCGAAGTAAAGAACTTCAATATTGAAGACTTTATGGATCGTAAAGAAGCGCGGAAAATGGATAGATTTACGCACTTAGCAATGGTAGCAGCTGATGAAGCTGTAAAAGATGCCGGTTTGGTAGATGCAAAAATTGACTTGGAGCGTATAGGTGTAATTTGGGGTTCAGGAATTGGCGGTTTAGATACATTCTTTAAGGAAAGTGTAGCGTTTGCTCAAGGAAATGGTACACCTAGGTTTAATCCGTTTTTCATTCCAAAAATGATTGCGGACATAACGCCCGGACATATTTCCATGAAATATGGTTTTAGAGGGCCTAATTTCACCACAGTTTCCGCTTGTGCCAGCAGCACAAATGCCTTAATTGATGCCTACAATTACATTCGCCTAGGTATGGCCGATGTATTTGTAAGTGGAGGTAGCGAAGCTGCTGTAACAGAAGCAGGAATAGGTGGTTTTAATGCTATGCACGCTTTAAGTACACGTAACGATGATCCTAAAACTGCCAGCCGTCCTTTTGACGCTGACCGTGATGGATTTGTAATGGGTGAAGGTGGTGTAGGTATTATTTTAGAAGAATATGAGCATGCTAAAGCCCGTGGCGCAAAAATTTATGCCGAAATTGGCGGTGGTGGAATGAGTGCTGATGCCCATCATATTACAGCCCCTCACCCGGAAGGGTTAGGTGCTAAAAAAGTGATGGAAAACACCTTGGCCGATGCAGGTTTAAAACCTGCGGATGTAGATTATATTAATGTGCACGGTACATCCACTCCTTTAGGAGATGTGGCTGAATTAAAAGCCATTAAAGCGGTTTACGGTGAGCACGCGTATGATTTGAACATCAGTTCTACTAAATCTATGACCGGCCATTTATTAGGCGCTGCCGGAGCTATGGAAACGTTTGCTGCAATAATGGCGGTACATACCAATATTATTCCGCCTACTATTAATCATTTTACAGATGATCCGAATATAGATTCTAAACTGAATTTAACATTTGGAAAAGCGGTGGAAAAAACGGTAGATGTAGCTTTGAGCAACACCTTTGGGTTTGGCGGCCACAATGCCTCGGTACTGGTTAAAAAACTAATGTAAATCCGTGTAACGTAAATGCTGCACTGGATTAAAAAATTAAATTCCCGTTCTGTTGAGGATGGGAATTTTTTTTACGCCATTAAGAAAGTTACCGGCTGCCGACCTAAAAAACTTAATCTTTATAAACTTGCCCTTAGGCATAGTTCTGCTTCTCGCGAGGTGGGCGAAAAAAGATTAAATAACGAGCGTTTAGAGTATTTGGGCGATGCAATATTAGGAAGTGTAGTAGCGGAATATTTATACCGCCATTTTCCGGCAGAAGAAGAAGGCTTTTTAACGAGTATGCGCTCTAAAATTGTAAGCAGAAACACCTTGAATAAACTTGGTGAAGAACTTGGCTTGCCCGCCTTAATTATAAAAACCGGCAAAAAGAAAACACGCGCCAAATCGCTTTACGGAAATGCACTAGAGGCTTTAATTGGCGCTATTTATTTAGACTGCGGACATAAAAAAGCCAAAGCATTTATTGAACAAAGCCTTATTGAAGCACGCTTAAACTTGGTAGAGTTAAGCACAAAAGTGGCTAGTTACAAAGGCGCGCTTTTAGAATGGGCGCAAAAAGAAAAACATAACGTAAAATTTTACATTACCGGCTGCTATGGCGAAAGTCATGTGCGTGAATATCAAATAAGCCTAGATGTAAACGGACGGTTGAGGAGCACAGCCTTTGGACATAGTAAGAAATTGGCAGAAGAAGCAGCCGCCAAACAGGTATATAAACATTTAGTACTTAGCCATGGCAAAGTTTAACTTAGGTGATTGGGGCGAGGAAGATGTAGCGGCTATTTACGGCATTGTAAGCGAAGTTAATATCGTAAAACTTTGCTTTCACCTAAACAAACACATGCATTTTGGGCTTTTACGAGCAGAGCATGATAAACCTGGTATTGGTAAAAATAAGGAGTATCGTTATCCGCATTTTGCTGCTTACGATGCTTATTTAGATGTAACTTGGCATTTGGTAAGCAACCGAAACCCTTACCCGATAAATAATTCTGAAATAAAACAAGCGGGGTTATTTACGCAAACCTTAATGAGTGGAGCCCCTTTGGTGCGTTCCTTAAAAATGCTTGACTACCTTTTTTGGTGCTCCGGAGAAGTTAACGGATACTTTGATGCAACATTTAACATACAGCTAAAGTCTATACCTTATGTTAGGGCCATCCAAAAATTAAACATGGACGCCTATAAAGGCTTAGATATACTTACAACTGAATAAAAATAGAACTTTGAACAAAGCAAAAATAGTGGCCACATTAGGTCCTGCTAGTGGTAATAAAAAAACCATGAAGCAAATGATAGACGCTGGCGTAAATGTGTTTAGAATAAATTTTTCGCACAGTAACCACGCTGATGCAGAAGAACTTATAAAAATTGTGCGCGAGCTAAATGATGAGTTTGAATTAAACATTGCGCTTTTAGCTGATTTGCAAGGGCCCAAACTTCGCATTGGTAAAGTAGAAGAAGGAGCTGAATTAGTAATTGGTGAAACATTGATTTTTACCAATGAAAATAAGTTGGGTACCGCTAAAGAAGTGTATATGAATTATACACAATTTGCTGCTGATGTGCGTGAAGGTGAGCGCATTTTAATTGATGATGGCAAACTGATGGTGAAAGTGCTGCATACCAATGGTATTGATAGAGTAGAGACAGAAGTAATTCAAGGTGGGCCTTTAAAATCTAAAAAAGGTGTAAATCTGCCCAATACTAAGGTTTCTTTACCATGCCTTACGGAGAAGGATTTGGCGGATTTAAAAGTAGCGTTAAAACATCATGTGGAGTGGATTGGGCTTTCGTTTACCCGCTCTGCCGAGGACGTTTTATTCTTAAAAAATATCATTGACGAAAATGATGCTCCTAGTAAAATTATTGCAAAAATTGAAAAACCGGAAGCCGTAGTTGATATTGACAAGATTATTGATGCAACGGATGCTATAATGGTGGCGCGTGGCGATTTAGGAGTTGAAGTGCCCATGCAAAGCGTTCCCTTAATTCAAAAAACGTTGGTGGATAAATGTCACCGTAAGGGAAAACCATGCGTAATTGCTACCCAAATGATGGAAAGCATGATTAAAAATATGTCGCCTACCAGAGCCGAAGTTAATGATGTGGCTAATTCGGTTTTAGATGGTGCAGATGCAGTAATGTTAAGCGGAGAAACTTCGGTAGGAAAATATCCGGTGCAGGTAATTAATGCAATGAGCAAAATTATTAGCCACGTAGAAGAAAGTGGCCTTATTCAAACAAAAAGAGAAAATGTACCGGAAGAAAATCAGCCCCGCTATATCACTGATTCAATTTGTTACAATGCAGCTAAAATTGCTGATCAAATAGGCGCTTCAGCCATTTTAACCATGACCTTTAGTGGCTATACCGGTTTTAGAATTTCTAGCCACCGTCCGCAAAGTAACATTGTAGTGTTTACGGCAAATCGCTCTATTTTAAACATGATTAGCTTAGTGTGGGGTGTACGTGGGTTTTATTACGATAAAATGGAAAGTACGGACGCAACATTTGAGGATATTAAGCGTATAGTTGCTGAAAAAGGTTTGGTGAGCAAAGGCGATATGATTTTGAAAATTGCCAGTATGCCTATTGAAAATGCCGGAACTACTAATATGTTAAAAATAAGTACAATAGAATGAGTTTTAAAGAACAAAACGGAGCGCTAGAAGCAGAGTTTAAGTTTGATGATTTTATAAATGCGTTTGCTTTTTTAACCAAAGTGGCCATTTTAGCAGAAAAACATAACCATCATCCGGAAATAAAAAACGTGTACAACACCGTAAATTTAAGGTTGCTTACGCACGATGATGGCGATAAGATTACCGATAAAGACCGAAAGTTGGCCAAGGATATTGAGGCGCTGTAGGGGTTTGATTGGTTGATTAGTTAATTTGTGCGGTTATTTAACGCAAGGCAACTAGAATAAACTCTGGATGGATTAAAAACACACTAAAGCAAAAGCAATAAAACAGAAAAAGGGAAAGCAGCTTAAATTGCCTTCCCTTTTTTTATGCTAAAATTCTTGAGCAAATTGCCTTAAGAATTTTACATCGTTTTCAAAAAGCAAACGAATATCCGGAATTTGAAAACGCTGCATCGCAATGCGTTCTATTCCCATTCCAAATGCATATCCGGAATATTCGGTAACATCAATACCGCAATTTTCTAAAACATTAGGATCTACCATACCACAGCCCATTACTTCAAGCCAACCGGTTCCTTTGGTCATTCTGTAATCCACTTCATTTTCTAAACCCCACCATACGTCCACTTCTGCACTCGGTTCGGTAAAAGGAAAATATGAAGGTCTTAATCTAATCTTTGTATCGGCTCCAAAAAATTCTTGGGCGAAAAAAAGTAGTGTTTGCTTTAAGTCTGCGAAGCTTACTCCTTTATCTATATATAATCCTTCAACTTGATGAAAAATGCAGTGTGAGCGGGCTGAAATCGCTTCGTTTCTAAAAACACGGCCCGGTGAAATGGTTCTAATGGGTGGTTTCGACTTTTCCATGGCTCTTACCTGCACAGAGCTGGTATGTGTGCGTAATGCCCAGTCAGGATTTCGTGCCACAAAAAAAGTATCTTGCATGTCGCGTGCAGGATGTTCCTCCGGAAAATTTAACGCTGTAAAGTTGTGCCAATCATCTTCAATTTCTGGCCCTTCCGATACATTAAAACCAATACGCTTAAAAATGGAAACAATTTCATTCTTAACCAAATTTACCGGATGCCGACTTCCCAATGGTTCTTGATGTACAGGTCTGGTTAAATCTCCGGTAAAGCCATCGGTTCTAACTGACTGCTGCGCTTGCTCTTTTAACGCTTCTACTTTTTGCGCTGCCCTTGTTTTTAGAATGTTTAAATCCTTACCTACCTCCTTTTTTTCATCAGGTGGCAACTGCTTAAATGTATCGAAAAGTGCCGGAATTAACCCCTTCCTTCCTAAGTAGTGTATCCTAAACTCTTCAATTTTTGATGCGTCCGTTGAATCAAAATGCTCCACTTCTACTAAATGAGCTGCAATTTTATCTTTCATAAAAAGTTAATAACTACAATTTTTCCTTATTTCTCCTATATTTGCGATTGGCAAAGATGTGAATAAATAAAATCATCTTGATGATTATTACTACTAAAATTCGGACGTTACTCGCTTTAAGCTTTGGTATTTTACTGATGTTGGGCGCGTGCAAAAAAGAAACTACAGATTTTAATTTAACTGTAAATGTTACCGTTTATGATACTGTAAAAGTATCTAACGCGTTAATTAGAGTATATGCTCCTGTAAAGGATTCGTACTTAGATTACTACCAGTACACAGATGAAGACGGCTCAACAGATTTTACCCTTGATAGAAAGGCGGTAGTTGAAATTGTAGCCGGTAAAGGAAGCTTTAGAGCCTGTGGTTTTGCAGAGTTGTTTAACGGTGGAAATTCCGTAACGATTGATTTAAAGCCCTTTGGAAGCATTGATAATGGTTGTCCGTAAAGATTGATTGTACATGAAGAAATTACTTATACTTGCAAGTATTGCGTTTTTCGGTTTCAGCTCATGCGACCGTGAAGAAAGACTAAATCCTACTTATCCTTTTGAAATAACGGTAAAAACATTAGCCGATAGCTTACGTGTTTCAAACGTATTTATTGAAGTAATTGCACAAACCGGACAGGGGCGCAGCACCATAATATTTGATAAATTCAGCAATGAAGATGGCGAAGCTACCTTTGAGTACGATCAAGAAGCGGTATTTTTAATACGCACCACCCGTGGCAAAAAACCAAATTACAGCTTTATAGGTTGCGATTACATCTTTTTAAAACCAAATGAAGAGGCTAAGCGCACTATTTATATTAGACCGTACTATGATTTAGCACAAGGCTGTTAAAATAAAGTACGTTATTCTTCTTCAAAATACTTTACTATTGCCTCTTTCATAAGTACTGATTGTTCACCAGCCTTTAAAAACGGAAGGTTTTCAACCTTAGTAAATTGAGGCCATCCATCTTTATCTTTTCCTTCATAGGTATAATATCCATAAGGTTCTAAAAGTCGACAAATTGCTATGTGCATTACGTTAAGTTTGTCATCTTTCTTCAATTTTTGAAAGCCTTTACCCAATTCTTGCACACCAATTAAGAAAATAATAGCATCTATATCGAGTACTTCTCCCCCTCCAAAACGCTGAGAAACAATGCTAACCACATTATTCCAATCATTTTTAAGTTGTTCTGTTATCATATTTTGTAGGATTGACTTACATTGCAGTTCACAAACAAAAGTACTTTGAACGTAGTTGATATTGTTTTATTAGTTCCCCTTATTTTTGGATTAGTCCGCGGACTTTATAAAGGTTTAATTTCTGAGCTTTCCTCTTTAATTTCATTAGTAGCCGGCCTTTTTCTAAGTTTCTATTTTAGCGAAGATGTTTACAATTTTTTAGCCAGCCAAGTGGAAGATGCCGGCATTGGTTTACGTGTTCTCTCCTACGCTATTGTATTTTTTGCTGTGGTACTTGTTATCTATTTTATATCAAAAGGACTTACTAAAACGCTAGATTTCTTAGCCTTGGGTGTAATCAATCATTTATTAGGAGGCGCGTTTGGTTTAATAAAATTTGTATTTATTATGGCCATTGCCGTGCATTTTTTAGAGCCAATACAGCGTAGTCAAAAAATGATTCAGCAATCTACTGTAAATTCAAGCATAGTGTACACGTATCTTCTTCAATACAGTGGTAAAGTGGGCGACTATCGTAAAAAAATATTTGATGGAGATAACATTGATATTAACCGCGGTGAGCGTGATGAAGAACAGCCTTAATACCAGGCAACTCTTTTCCTTCTAAATATTCTAACATTGCTCCTCCGCCTGTACTTACGTAGCTTACGTTATCTTCTTGCCCAAACTTTTTAACCGCAGCTACTGAATCTCCACCGCCAATTAGAGAAAATGCCCCGTGTGCCGTGGCATCGGCAATTAATTGAGCCATTTTCTTGGTTCCGCTTTCAAAGGTTTTAAATTCAAAAACGCCCATTGGGCCGTTCCATAAAATCACTTTACTAGCTTCAATTACTGATGCTAGTGCATCAATGGTTTTTTGCCCAACATCTAAACCCATTTCATTGTCAGGAATAGCATCAATAGCAGTAACGGTTGTAGATACTCCATCTGCAAATTCGGCTGCGTTTATGGAATCTACCGGTAAATAGACGGAGCAACCCTGCTGTTCCGCCTTTTCCAAAATTTGTAACGCTGTTTCTAAAAAATCGTCTTCCACCAAGCTTTTTCCAATTTTACCTCCCTGCGCTTTTACAAAGGTATAGGCCATTCCTCCGGCTATAATCAAATTATCAAGCTTCGGAATTAAGTTTTCTATAATACTAATTTTAGAGGAAACCTTGGCACCTCCCACAATAGCGGTAACTGGTTTTGCCTTACTGTTCAGTACTTTATTAACATTTTCTATTTCAGCATTCATCACATGTCCGAAAGCACATTTACCGTCAAAAAACGCTGCTATTACCGCGGTGCTTGCGTGTGCGCGATGTGCCGTACCAAAAGCATCATTCACGTAAAAATCACCACATTTTGCCAAGCTTTCTGCAAATTTTTTGTCTCCGTTTGTTTCCTCCTCGTAAAAGCGTAAGTTTTCTAACAATAGCACCTCTCCACTGTTTAGCGCCATAGAGGCCTCTTCAGCTTCTTTACCTATACAATCACTTACAAAGCTGATTGACTTTCCTAAAAGCGCTTCCACTTCAGCTTTAATGTGTTTTAAACTAAGTTCTGGAGTTACACCTTTTGGTCTTCCTAAGTGCGACATTAACACCACTCGGCCACCATTTTTAATTATTGTTTGAATAGTGGGCACACTCGCCATAATTCTACTGTTATCGGTAACTTCGCCATTGCTCAGCGGCACATTGAAATCTACACGAACCAGTACTCTTTTATTATCAAAAGAAATAGATTGAAGTGGTGTCATTTTAAATAATTTTGCGGCTAAAATAAACTTGTTTTTATGTTTTTTAATCAAATTCCTGGAATACGTGAAATTAAAAATCAACTAATCAAGGATGTAAAAAACGGTAGAATACCCCACGCTCAACTATTTTATGGCAATGAGGGTAATAGCGGCTTTCAGTTAGGTTTAGCGTATGCACGTTTCATATTTTGCTCTAATAAACAGGAGCAAGATAGTTGTGGAAATTGTTCATCGTGTAAGCAGTTTAATTCCTTTAATTATCCCGATTTACATTTCAGTTTTCCGATGGCCAGCAAAGGTACCGGCTCTATTAGTTGTGCGCCTTATATGAGTGAGTGGCTTACTTTTTTAAAAGAAAACACCTTTTTCAGTTTAGACCAGTGGACTAGAGAAGCCGGGATTGATAAAAAGCAACTAATTATTAATGTTAAAGAAGGTGAACGTATCTATGAAACCATGAATTTGCGCGCTTATAGTGGAGGGTATAAAATACAGATTATTTATTGCGCTGATAAGATTAACTTGCAGGCTTCCAATAAGTTACTTAAGTTAATTGAGGAACCAACGCCTAATACACTTATACTGCTTACCGCTGATAATCCGGAACGTATATTGCAAACTATACAAAGTAGATGTCAAAAATTATATGTACCTAAGCACAATGATGCGGAGATAAGCGATTACCTTCAAAAGCACTTGAAGCAAAATATTCAAGCATCAAAATCTATTGCGCATTACTCTAATGGAAGTATTTCAAATGCCATTGCCTTATCTGAAGAGCAAGAAAGGCTTAAGAAAGACGCACAAATTTTTGCAGATTGGTTTAGAGCCTGCTATACCGCAAATGCTAAAGATATATTAGCAGTTATTGACCGCCTCACTAAATATAGTCGTGATGGACAAAAATCCTTTTTAATATTCGTAACTCAAATTGTTCGAGAGCGTCTCAATGCTAAGTTTGAAACAGAAGAACGAGAGAATCCAGTATTTGATGGCGTAAATTTTAAGGCATCCGGATTTACTGCAATATTGCATACTGCTAATGCTTCGTATTTACTAGAATTACTAAACGAAGCCATTTTTGATATTCTTAGAAATGGAAATGGACGCATAGTATTACTTGATTTAAGTTTGAAATTAAGCAATGCATTAAGAATGAAAGAGGCTGTTGCTAACTAAGTTTTCTTAAAACATAAATTAAACTACTGGCATTATCCTGTCCCGCTTTCATATTACTTTTTAGTCCTGTTATTAAAGCATTTATATTACTGTTGCTTCCCGCTATCTTTTCACTAAGCATACTTACATAAAAACTATCAAAAGGCATGTTCTTAATTTCACACACTTCAAAATTGTGCATTTTTGCCAATTGTCGAATGTTAGCCTTTTTAAAGTGATAGAGGTGCAAAGGAACATCTAGTGCCGCCCAATTTTCTAGATAATATTGCGCATCTAGGGATTCATGATTAGGCACAGCAATGATTAAAACACCCTTACTTGAAAGCGCATTTGCGAAAGTTTCCAAATGTTGATGAAGGTTTGGCAGATGTTCTAACACGTGCCACATCGTTATCGCTTCAAATTTAGCATTTGATGATTCGATGTAATCTGCTTGATGTAATGATAATCCGTACACAGATTTAGCGTTTAGCCTAGCAACTTCCGATGGCTCCACGCCTTGAGCATTAAATTTAGCTTCTAATAATGCCTTTACAAAAGCCCCTCCTCCTGCTCCGTAATCTAAAACCAAAGCTTTCCTTTCAGTGTATTTCTGAACTAAAGAAACTTTTGATTTGAGTGCAATTTTACGAACGTTACGATACGCAATATCAAACAGACTCTTTCCTTTATCGGAATGACTTACATAATTTTCCTGTTCATAATATTTGCCAAGATCTTCGTCCTCCGGCCTTGGACTTGTGTACCAAAATTTACACTCTAAGCATTCTTGAATTGCAAAAAACACCTTTTCCCCTCTAAAAAAAGGCGCTTTAAAAACTTCTTTTTTCTCGGAATGGCCACATATTGGGCATTTTTCAACTTCTTTCATCTAATCGTTTCACGTGGAACGCATTTATTATCTACCCATATAAACCAGTAGCACACTAATGTCTGACGGGCTTACACCACTTATTTTTTTAGCTTGCGCAATCGTTGAAGGTCTCTTTAAAGTCAACTTCTCGCGTGCTTCATAACTCAAACTATCAATCCCTTTATAATCTAGCTTATCAGGAATTACTAAAGACTCTAAATCTGTGAGCTTCTTAACGTTTTCCTTTTCCTTCTCTATATAACCAGAATACTTTGTGCGTATTTCTACTTGCTCTAATACCTCATTATTTACCTTATGATCAATTACAAAATTGGTAAATGAATCTATACTTAGCAAATCCTTTATTCCTACTTCAGGACGACCCAAAATACTCGAGATTTTATTTTTCTGATCAACCTCTTTTGAATTTACATTTTTCAAAACTTCGTTGAGCACCTCTTTTTCTGCACTTGTGTTATTTAACCACCGCAATGTATTGTTAACCAATTGTTGTTTTGCATAGTATAGATTAATTTCCATATCCGAAACCAAACCTAAATCAAAACCCTTACTTCTTAATCGTTCATCAGCATTATCTTGACGCAACAGAATACGATACTCCGCTCGGCTAGTGAACATTCTATAAGGTTCTTCCGTGCCTTTTGAAACTAGGTCATCAATTAGCACCCCTATATACGCTTCTTCCCTACCCAATACAAATGCATCTTTCTCATTAATTTTTTGATGTGCATTTATAGCTGCCATAAAACCTTGACAAGCTGCCTCCTCATATCCCGTGGTTCCATTAATCTGACCCGCAAAATATAAACCTTCCACCAGCTTAGTTTCTAATGTATGTTTCAACTGAGTAGGTTGAAAAAAGTCATACTCTATTGCATAACCAGGGCGGAATATTTTTGCATCGCGAAAACCCTCGATAAGTTGCAGCGCTTCCATTTGAATCTCTGTAGGCATACTTGTGCTAAAACCATTTACATACACCTCTATGGTATCCGCACCTTCTGGCTCCACAAATATTTGATGTCTATCCTTATCTGCAAAGCGATTAATTTTATCCTCTATACTTGGACAATAGCGTGGGCCTTTAGATTCAATTTGCCCATTATACATTGGGCTACGATCTAAAGCACTAGCCAATACATTATGCACTGATGTATTCGTGTAAGTTATGTGGCAAGAACGTTGAGCCAAGGCACTAGTAGTGTTACTAAATGAAAAAATACTGTTAAGTGCATCGCCTTTTTGTTCTTCCATTTTAGAATAATCTAAACTACGCGCATCCACACGCGGTGGGGTTCCCGTTTTCATTCTACCAGACTCAAAACCTAGTTTGTTTAAACACTCCGTAATTCCAACACTTCCTCTTTCACCGGCTCTACCTCCGCCAAACTGTTTGTCGCCAATATGAATAAGTCCATTTAAAAATGTGCCATTGGTAAGAATTACAGATTTTGCCTCAAATGAAACACCGATACCCGTGATTACCCCGGTAATTTTTCCTCCTTCCGTTTTAATCTCCGTTACCATATCCTGAAAAAAATCAAGGTTAGGAATAGCCTCAAGTTGAAGTCGCCACTCTTCGGCAAAGCGCATTCTATCACTTTGTACTCTTGGCGACCACATTGCAGGACCTTTACTTCTATTAAGCATTCTAAACTGAATAGCCGTTTTATCCGCAATCTTCCCCATCAATCCACCGAGCGCATCTATTTCTCTTACTATTTGGCCTTTTGCAACACCACCAACAGCAGGGTTGCAACTCATTTGGCCAATTGTTTGCAAATTCATTGTAATCAGCAGGGTTTTACTGCCCATGCGTGCTGCAGCCGCAGCTGCTTCACAGCCAGCATGACCACCACCTACAACAATTATATCGTACTTCATTCTTTTTAGTTTCACGTGAAACAAATCACTTCTTAAAATTTGGGGCGCAAAGATAGACAATAATCCTCCATTTCACGCATAACCTTTTGTTTTTCAGCATCTTGGTCTTCAAAACCAGCAAGATGCAGCAGTCCGTGAGCCAACACTCTCATAAACTCCTGTTCAAACGCAACATTTAACTTAACGGCATTATACCTTACCGTTTCGATGCTTACATAAATATCCCCTACCAAACGCTTTATTGTGCCAAAATCAAACGTGATTATATCCGTATAATAATTATGTTTTAAAAAATCCTTATTAACCTGTAGGATTTTTTCATCATCCACAATATGATATGCTATATGTTTAATCTTAACATTCAAATTACCTGCACATACCTTCAACCAAGTGCTTAAGCCCTCCTCGGAAAATTCATTTGGTAAATCGTTAAACTCTATCAATTCAACCTAGGGTTTAACATTAACTCATCATATAATAACCCTTCTCTAGATTTTCCTTTATCCTTAAAAAATCTCAATTCTTCAGCACTTTGCTGCTTCTGTTCCGAAGCTTCTTGCGCTTCGCGCTGCTCATCCATTTCCTGTTTACGCTTTGCGCGTTCATCTTCTAGCAAACGCGTCTCAATTTCTTTTACACGTTCCAAGGTTTCATTGGTAATGTTATCCTCATACATATCCTTTTCAACTTCTTCCATCAACTTTTCCACCGGAGTTTTTCCGTTACCACCCTCAGCTTCCTTTTCTCCATCTTCTTGCATTTGCTTATAAGCTTCTCTTAACTGCTCCTGCTTACTAATCATTTTCGCCAACTCCCCATTATCACCTTGCTCACCATCCTTTCCCTCTTTTCCTTCTTTCCCATCACTTGGCTTACCATCTTTTCCTTTTTTCTTGCCTGCCATTTGTTGAGCCATCTGCTTAGCTAACTCACCTTGCATTTTTGCCATACCAGCTTTGTTGGGTTTTTTACCGCCTGGCTTCTGACAATTTTGATTACCTGGCTTCTGCTGTGCCATTTGTTGCATCATTTGCTGTAAACTAGCATCTAGCATTAGCGCTAAATTATTTGCGGCTAGCATAATATACTGTTGATGCCCGGATGATTGACTTAACTCAACATTCTGCAACTCATCTAAACTTTTGCGTTGGTTATTCTCAATATTTGTTAACTCTTCAAACACCTTTTGCTTAATTTTAGGGTTTCTATTTGCCAAGGCCGTTAAGCTGTCGCGAATAATACCAGTACCCAAACTAAGCTTATTTAAGTTTAGTAAAAGTGTTTTTACTGCCGGATCATTTTGCTCAATACGCTTTGTGCGTTCTAAAACACGCTCTGTACCTTGGCTCAATTCCTCAACATTCTCTAGCACCTGACGCAACATTTGGGCGTCTTCACCTTCTTGCTCAGACTGCATCTCCATAAAAGCTTGTTGTAGTCCCTCTGCCATCTCTTTTAAGCTTTCTGAAGCCTTCTTTTGAGATTCTTTTTTACTAGAACTCTTCTTGCCTTCTTTAGCCGCTCCTTGTTCACCATCCTCTTGAGCTGCTTTTTCAACCTGTTCCTCTGCCTTGTCTTGCTTTTCGTCTAAGCCTTGTTTTTCCGCAGCTTTTTCAAAACTCTCATTCTCTTCCTTTTGCTTTTCAAGTTCTTTATTCACCTCCTCAAGCTGTTTCTTTACCTCAGCTTGCTTTGCTGCATCGTTATTGTCCTCATTTGCTAACGCCTCTTGCTTCTTTTGTGCTTCATTTAATTTATCCAAAGCCTCTAAAATAGCACGTTCAGATTCCAGTTTCTTTTCAAGTTTGTCCTGCCTATTTTCCTGTTGACTTATTTGGTCTGTTAACTCTTTTATCTTTTCAAGTTTTTTTTCTAAGTCCTCAATACCAAGCTTATCCTTTAGCTTTTCAATTTCCTCTAATAGTTTGTTTAGCTCTTCGTCCTTCTTCTTATCCCTAATATCTTCCTGCCTCTCCTTTTTTGCTTCTTTCTCTAATTCTTTGCGTTGCTCTTCCAATTTTTCTTTCTTCTTCAGCAATTCTTTTTGCTCTTCAATTAGCTCCTCTAGCGCCTTTTTGTCCTTAAACTTATACTCCCCACTTTTAATTTTCTTTAATTGCTTATCGTACTCCTTGCTTTGCTTAGTAAGCTTTTCGTTCATTTTTGCCTTGTCGGCAGATGCATTGCTAAGCGCATTACTCAAATACTCTTTGTACTCTTTTTCACCTAAAGCAAGTGTTTTATACGCTTCACTTTTTGCGCGCTTACTTCCGTTTACACCATCGTTGTCATACACTTCAATAAACACCTCTACTTGTTCTTTATCCATCACATAATCTGCTAAATCTAAAGCTCCGTAGCCACTAATAGTATTTACTTTCTTCTCATACAAAACCCCTTTTGCACCTTGTACTTTAAGTAATGCTCTGCTTACAGCATAATCATCAGAAGCTTCATAACGGTAGTAAATACGGTTAGGATTTACGCTGTCCTTTTGCCATTCCGCCTGAACTTTCGGGAAAGCATCTTTTATAATAGCCACCGTATTATTCGGAGAAAGCTGCCTTAATCGGCTCTGATATTCGCCAAACAGTTGATACGTCAATTTATCTCTTAATTTTTTAACTTCTAATGACTTATCATTATCATTAGCTACAAAATTGAGTTGTACACTATCTGATTTAAGGTAGAGTTTATCTACAAAATTTGCCGATGCAACTAATCGGATATCACTGCCTTCAGGAATCGTTATTACGTTTTCTACTGATTCTATAGTAGCAGGAAAACCAGTGTAGTTTGGCGGCTTTATCTCAATAACAAAATCATTCAATTGTGGTACATCTTGCACACTTAATTCATAGCTTACAGAATTTACTTCTCCATACAAAAACTGTAATGTTTGCGCTGTTTTAAGATTAGAAAAATTATGCGTAAACGTACCGTTTCCTTGATTTACCAAACGCAGTGTTTTACCGTTGGCGTTCATTAGCATTTCCACAGGTTTTTTATTGCCCACAAAAGATACCTGCATAGTGTAATTAGAACCGCGTTCTACATTCAATTCATTCTCAAACGTAATTTCAAAAGGAAAAGCGGGTTTAAAATCTTCAGAATATTGCACTACCCTATTGGTGGCTTCTGTAAGCTCTCCAACCTTCCCGCTAAGGGAAAGAAAAATAACCACCGCCACCGGAAGCGCCAAAAAAGGCCAAAAACGAAAGGCTTTTTTTAGTTGCAAAGCCTGTGTAAAATCATACGGATTAAGCTGCTTGCTACGTTGCTCAATGCTCGCCTCTATTAGCCCACGTTGGCTTTCATCGCTAATGCGGAGTTGAAGTAAATTCAGCAACTTATCGTCCACATCACTAAAGTGATTGCCTATTAATTTAGCTGCAGCTTCATAACTCAGCTTTCTACCCAAACGAAATAATTGCAAGATTGGCCACAGAATGTAAATCAAAAAAACGGCTGCACCTAAGCTCAAAAAGCTGTAGAATAAAATCATCCGCGAAAGCTGACCCATACGCAAGCTAAGCTCTAAACCGCCCAAAACTAAAAAATAGATGCCCAGCAAGCCTACGCCTAAAATTGCTCCTTTTAGTAATTTTAAAGTGTAAAACTTACGCAAAAAGCGTTCTAATTTTTGTTGTATTGTATTGGGAATGTGCTGCATAATATGTTTACCAAACGCGCGCTGTTATATTACATTGCGTATTCAAAAGTACGAAGGTTACAACTTATATCTTTGCGCCACAAATTATACGATAGATGGAAGTAACTAGACCAGTGCGCGTGCGTTTTGCGCCAAGCCCTACCGGCCCTTTACACATGGGTGGTGTGCGTACCGCATTATACAATTATCTTTTTGCCAAAAAGCATGGTGGCCAATTTATTCTTCGCATTGAAGATACTGACCAAACCCGCTACGTAGAAGGCGCTGAGCGCTACATAATTGAATCTTTAAAGTGGTGCAACATAACCGTAGATGAAGGTTTTGAAGTAGGCGGGAATTACGGCCCATATAAACAAAGTGAACGAAAGCACATGTATCGCAAATATGCCGATCAGCTTTTAGATGCCGGACACGCGTATTATGCTTTTGATACTGCCGAAGATTTGGAGCGTATGCGTGCCATGGCTAAAGCCGCGGGCACCGCAAACTGGCAGTATAATCACGTAACGCGATCAAGTATGAAAAACTCGCTTACCCTTTCTAAAAGCGAAGTGGATGCTAAGCTAGAAGCCGGTGAGCCTTATGTAATTCGTGTAAAGCTAAACCGCAACGAAGAAGTAAAATTTGAAGATATGGTGCGCGGTTGGGTTTCTGTAAACACCAACAATATGGATGATAAGGTGCTGTTTAAATCTGACGGAATGCCTACCTACCATTTGGCCAATATTGTGGACGACCATTTGATGGAAACCAGCCACGTAATTAGAGGTGAAGAGTGGTTGCCTTCTGCGCCTTTGCACATTTTATTGTACCGCTATTTTGGTTGGGAAGATACCCGTCCGGATTTTGCGCATTTACCGCTTTTGCTTAAGCCTGATGGCAATGGAAAACTAAGCAAGCGTGATGGCGATCGATTAGGCTTTCCTGTTTTTCCACTTCAGTGGATGGATCCTGAAACCAAGAATATTTCTAGTGGCTACCGAGAGGAAGGATACTTTCCAGGAGCATTTATAAATATGCTAGCCTTTTTAGGTTGGAATCCGGGTACGGAACAAGAGATTTTTGACATGCAAGGTTTGATTGACGCCTTTACTATGGAGCGCGTAAATAAAGCCGGTGCAAAATATGACCACGATAAAACCAAGTGGTTCAATCAGCAGTATTTACGTCAAAAAACAGATGAAGAACTAGCCGAACTTTTAATGCCAACCATTGAAGCCAAAAACTACACTGTTGATAAAGCCTTTGTAACCAAGGTGGTAGCTTTAGTAAAAGAACGTGCACATTTTACCCATGAAATTTTAGACGAAGGTTCCTATTTATTTGCGCGTCCGTTTGGGTATGATGAAAAAACGGTGGAGAAAAAATGGAATGCAGAAGCACGCGAACATGTAGTAAACCTACGTGAACGCTTTGAAACACTGAGCTACTTTGGTGCAGAAGATGTTGAAAAAGTATTTAAAACCTATTTAGAAGAGCAGGGTGTTGGCTTCGGAAAAGTTGGGCCAGGCTTTAGATTATCCGTTACCGGAATGGGCATGGGGCCAAGCATGTTTGAAATTTGCGCCATTTTAGGCAAACAAGAAACGCTTGCGCGAATGGATTTGGCGTTGGAAACACTTCCGAATGGATAGAATTGACGTTGAAAATATTCGGTTGTACGCCTATCACGGTTGCTTAGAAGAAGAGTCTAAAATTGGTACCGATTATAGAGTGGATATAAATGTATGGGGAAATCTGCAAAAAGCAGCGCTAACCGACCATTTAGCTGATACCATTGATTATGTGCAGATTAATACGATTGCCACCGAAGAAATGGCGGTGCGCGCAAAATTATTGGAGCAAGTGGCTAAGCGTATTTTAGACAGGTTGATGTTAGAAATACCCTTGATAACCAAGGCGAAAGTAAAAGTAAGTAAACTAATGCCGCCCATAAATGGCGATGTAGAAAGCGTGGGTGTAACATTACGCACCAAGCGAATTGCCTAGGAAAAGATAAAGTTTATCTTTGCACTCTGATTTTTCAGAAATGGTCTCGTGGCCGAGTGGCTAGGCTGAGCTCTGCAAAAGCTCCTACAGCGGTTCGAATCCGCTCGAGACCTCAAAGTTAGTTAAGTGGTTGACTGGTGGAAATAGAAATTAGTTGATTAGTTAACTAGTAGTATAAAAGTTAAAAAGGCTGTCTGAAAAGATGGCCTTTTTTGGTTTTCATACTTGCAAACCTGAGTTGATTAAGATTATTAAATATCAGACTAACTTCCAAAACCCGCCTTTAAAGGGCTTAGCTACACATGCAGCTAAAGTCCCCTTTCGGGAGATTTAGGGGGCGCCTTGTACTTAAAATCTTGTACGCCAGCTATTTAATAATCAAGTTACAAATCCATGACCGCCATCTTTTATGCAAATTGTCATTGAATTTAAATGATTGATTTGTACACGGATAAAAAGCCCTCAACATTTTCCCTTCCTAAAAGTTACCCTACAAAAGCAACACAATGGAATACATTAAAAGAGAGGGCGCTTGGATTCCAAAACTCGGTTTTGGCACTTTTAATTTACACGGAAGACTAGCGTTGGGAGTTATGGAATTTGCGCTTGATGTAGGTTATCGCCATTTTGATACCGCTCAGATGTATGAAAATGAAGAGGAAATAGGAAAAGCTATTGCCGACTCTTCGGTGGCACGTGACAGACTTTTTCTTACCAATAAAGTTTGGGGAACCAACCTTACTAAGGAGCGTTTTTTACCCTCTGTGGAGAGTAGTTTGAAGAAAATGCAGCAAGAGTATGTTGATTTACTCTTAATTCATTGGCCAAATAAAGCCATTCCTCTGGAGGAATCTTTAGATCAATTGCAGGAAGCGAAAGAGCGCGGGCTATGTAAATTTATTGGTGTAAGTAATTTTACCGTTGAACTTTTAGAAGAAGTTGAACGCCTAAAAGCACCTATCATTTGCAATCAATTTGAGTATCACGCTTATTTAAATCAAGAAAAGCTTTTAGAAAAAACCCGTAGCATGGGGGCTTTTGCCACAGCTTTTTGTCCGCTGGCAAAAGGGGAGGTGGCTGACGATGAAGTGCTTTCACACATTGCCGCAAAACATAAAGTAAGCGCAGCACAAGTGGCGCTTAGGTGGTTGGTACAGCAAGAAAGTGTTACGGCAATTCCAAAATCAAAGCAATTGTTGCGTTTAAAAAAGAACATTGATATTTTTAAATTTACCCTTTCCGAAGACGAAGTGAAAGAAATTGATAAACTTCAAAGCAAAAACAAGCGTTTTATTGACCCTGAATTTGCTCCGGCTTGGGATTAACAAAGCAACAAAACCTTATACCCGCTGCATTTTACCAAACGGATAATGTAGTACACTTGGCACAAAAATTAATAGGCTGCACAGTGCACACTTATGTGGATGATGAACATTGCGCAGCAAAAATTACCGAAACAGAAGCCTACCGAGGTTGGGGAGACAAAGCCTGCCACGCACACTTAAACCGCAGAACCAAGCGCACCGAAATAATGTACGCAAAAGGCGGAGTGGCTTATGTGTATTTGTGCTACGGCATTCACAACTTATTTAACATTGTGACCAATAAACAAGACTCCGCTGATGCCATATTAATACGTGCCGGGGAGCCACTCACAGGCATAAATGTAATGTTGCAAAGGCGCAATCAAACGGAAGTAAATTCTAAGTTATTAGCAGGCCCCGGAAATTTTACCAAAGGAATGGGTATCAGCGCTAAGCATTATGGAGCTGACTTACAAAACCCACCAATTTGGCTTGAATTTTCTGATGAAAAGCAACCCGCCTTAATTGCTACACCTCGCGTTGGTATTGATTATGCTGAAGAAGACAAAGACTTGCCTTGGCGCTTTTATCCTAAAAACTCTCCTTACATAAGTAAAAAGTAGTGGCCACCTTCTGCATTTTGCCAAACAGCCTATATATTTGCATATTATCTTTAAGTAGTCTAAATAAGCACAATGTATATGAGAAAGAGTTTTAAGGTTTGGTTGAGTGTGTTTTTTGCGGCTGTTTCTATTTCAGTTTTTGCTTTATCTCCCGCCAAGGGAAATGAGCAGGCACGCATGATGGTACATTTACTTGATTATATTTCAGTAGATTACGGAATGGCCGTGCAAGATGGAAAAGTGGTAAGTACCGCTGAGTACGCTGAAATGAATGAGTTTATGCGCAGCATTCAAAGTGTATCTAAAGATGCGCCTACCATAATGCAATCTGACATTCTTTTACTGGCAGATTTAATCCAAAATAAAGCAAGTCAAAACAAAGTTTCTTCGGTTGCTTCTAGTTTAAAACAAGCCGCTATTAGCCATTACTCGTTAGAAATAGCCCCTAAAAGATGGCCAAAAATTGAAAGTGGCAAACAGCTTTTTGCCGTACAGTGTCAAAGTTGCCATGGTGCTTTTGGCAAAGGTGATGGACAACTAGCAGCAGGTTTAGAACCAAAACCCACCAATTTTCATACTCCAGATAAAGCAAACGGACTTTCTCCTTTTCAAGCGTACAACACCATACGCTTGGGCGTAAACGGTACCGCCATGCGCGCGTTTAACGAGTTAAGTGATGATGAAGTTTGGGATTTAGCCTTTTATGTATTGAGCCTTCCGCACCAGAACCAAAAGGTAAATATGGAAGTAGCGCAGCAAAATATTAAGCAAGAGGCTACACTAGAAATGTTGGCGTCAAACAATAATGTGGAGTTGGCCTCTAAGCTCGCTTTACCGGCTAATATGCCGAGTTTAATAAGTGCTATACGCTTGAACCCCGAGGGGTTTGCAAGCACCGAAGAAATTAGTTATTTAACCAAAGCCAAAGACTGGATTAATCAATCTACCGCAGCTTATAAAGCAGGAAATAAGCAAGAAGCACGCACGCTTGCGCTTACAGCATATTTAGAAGGTGTGGAACCTTTGGAAGTGCAATTACGCGCAAATGACGCATCTTTAATTGCCAATATTGAAACTACTATGTCAGCCATGCGCAGCGCTATTGAAAACGATAAATCCGTAGCGGAAGTGCAGAAAAAAGCACAGCAAAGCATTGTATTTTTAGGTCAGGCCGAAACGCTTTTAGCGGAAAAATCCTTCTCGGGGTGGTTGGCCTTTTTACTTTCTTCTTCAATTATTTTACGCGAAGGTTTAGAAGCCTTTTTAGTAGTGATTACCGTGTTGGGCATTGTGCGCTCATTAAAAATAAAAGGTGCTGCCGCGTGGGTGCACGGTGGTTGGATTACCGCTATTGCCAGCGGTTTTCTCCTTTGGTTGGCAGCGGACAGTTTATTCACTTTTACGGGCGCGCAGCGCGAAGTAATGGAAGGTGCCATTGCCTTATTTGCCGTAGGCGTATTGCTATACGTTGGTTTTTGGATGCACAGTAAATCTGAAGCCGGTAAATGGCAAGCGTATGTAAAAACACGCATTCAAGGTTTGGCTAAAAAAGAAAACATGGTTGGTTTAGCTTTTCTTTCCTTTTTAGTGGTTTTCCGTGAAGCCTTTGAGTCCGTTTTATTTCTTTCTACCTTAAACATGGAAGTAGGCGAAACGCATCAAACAGCTTTTGTTGCTGGTATTGTAGCGGCTTTTGCAGCATTAGGTTTAATATCAGTATTACTGCTAAAATATTCTAAGCGTATTCCTATTACACAGCTTTTTAAGTATTCTGCCATTATCATTTCCTTTTTAGCAGTGGTGCTAGTTGGTAAGGGTATTCATGCCTTACAGGAAGCGGGCGTTTTAGGCATTAGCAGCACACCATTTAATATACGCTGGTCATTAATAGGTGTTTATCCTGCATGGGAAAGCATTATTGCGCAGCTACTCATTACCGGACTCATAGTATTTCTTTGGAATATTGGCAATAAGGTGATTAAAAAACCTATTTGCGAAACGGAAAAGGAGAAAATCTCAACGGCACAAGCAAATAAAAAAGTAGAAGAGTCGGTAGCAGGGTAGTCGGAAGACAGCGGCACGAAAAGTTGATAGTCCATAAACAATAGACAGCGATACTGCATGGGTAAAACTGAAAAGGATTAATTATACATACTAATTAAGCCTTTTGCTTATTAAATCTCTGCGAAACTCTGCGATCTCTGCAACTCTGCGTTGAAGCAACCCCAATGTGCCGCTTTCTATGGACTACCGACTATCGACTATTAACGTGCTCTACTCCTGCTTCGATACACCTCGTGCCTCGGCACTCAGCATGACTTGGTTTTCGGTATGGAGTTTATCCATTCAGCCTAATAACTTATAACGAATAACTACTTCTCTATTTCCTAAACGCAAAGGCGCAAAGCACGCAAAGCTTAACCCCCACCGTGCCGCTGTCTATCGACTATGGACTAAAAATTTTTGGCGTGAAATGTGCTTACTCCAGAAGTGTATCTTTAAAAAATCAAACAAACACTTCTATGAAAAGCATTTTATCCATTGTCCTCAGTTGCCTTTTCTTAACCTCCTTCTCTCAAACCTTAGTAAACAGCACCATTGAAACAGCCACCGTGTTTCAGCAAGGCGCACAAGTAATGCGCACCGCATCGGTAAATCTACCTAAAGGTGAAACCCAACTTACGTTTACTACGCTTCCGCGCGAGTTAGACCCAAACTCAATTATACTTGGCGGAACAGGGAAATTAAACGTACTTTCTATTGCGCACAACGCAAATTATCAAGTAAAGCTTGATGAAAAACCAGAAATAAAAGCTATTCAAAAACAACTTGATGCCCTTGAACAAAGGTTAATAGCTATTGCTTCCGCAGAGCACGGCTTGGTGCTAGAGCGTGAAGTGTTTGAGCAAGCAAGAGCAATGGGTGGTACCGCTGGAGTTAGCTTAAATGAAATTAAAGCCGCTACTGATTTCGCGCGCCAGCGAAGAGAAAAAAATGCAACCGAATGGTATGCTTTACAAACCGAAAAAGAACAACTTAACAAGCAAAAAGCAATCCTGCAAAAGGAAATGAATGAAACACGCCAACAGCTTCAACGTGTGTCTGGCGAAGTGTTGGTAAAAGTGGTTGCTGACAATGCCATTAACGCCACTTTTTCACTTTCGTATATCGTACAAAATGCCAGCTGGACAAGCGCTTATGACGCTAAAGTAGATGACCTTACCAAACCTGTAAACCTTACGCACAAAGCAAACATCGTTCAAAACACGGGCGAAGATTGGGAAAACATAAACCTAGTTTTAGCCACCGGGAACCCATCTGCAAGCGCGCAAGTACCATATATGAATACATGGTTTGTAAATGTTAATAACGTGGCTGTGCAAAACAATGCCCCTGCTAGTTTGCGTAATGCAAACACGTTTGCAACAAGGGGAGATAAGGAAAGTGCAGATGCAGCGTTTGTTCCGCAAGCCGCCCAGCTAAGCCAAAACTTAACCCAACAAGAGTTTACCATTCAGCGTAAGCAAAACTTAAAAAGCAGTACAGCACCTGTTACAGTTGTGTTGCGCGAGTTAGAGCTGCCCGCTAAGTATGAATACCACGCCAAACCACGTTTAGACCCAGATGCTTTTTTGGTTGCTAAAGTGTACAACTGGGGCAAGTATGATTTGCTTGATGGCGAACTTTCACTGTTTAACAACAACACTTTTGTGGGCAAAGCTTTTTTAAATACCGATGTACCGCAAGACACTTTGCAGCTTTCGCTGGGGCGCGATAAAAGCATTTTGTTAAGCAGACAACGTGTATTTACCAAACAAGAAAAAGCCTTTTTTGGTAGCGATAGAATTGACCATTACGTATGGCGCATAGAGTTGCGCAACAATAAAAAACTTCCAGTAAACATAGTGCTGCGTGACCAAGTTCCCATTTCGCAAAGTGAAGAAATAAAAGTTACAGTAAAAAGCGTGGGGGGAGGCGATTTTGATGAAAAATCAGGCATTATTAAATGGCGCGTAGCCTTAAGCCCTGGCGCGCAACAAGCGTATGAAGTGGCTTACGAAGTACGGTATCCGAAAGAGCAACGCGTGATGTATTATTAGTGGGAAGTCGGAAGACGGAAGATAGCTACACTGGATGTGTAAAACTCAAAAAAGGTTAATTATTCATACTAATTAACCCTTTTTTATGTATTTGAACCTCTGCGAAACTTGGCGTTCTCTGCAACTCTGCGTTGAAGCAATACCAACGTGCAGGTATCTTCTGACTGCTAACTACTCCTGCTTCGATACACCTCGTGCCTCGGCACTCAGCATGACTTGGTTTTCAACACAGTTTATCCATTTAGCCTAATAACTTATAACGAATAACTACTTCTCTATTTCCTAAACGCAAAGGCGCAGAGAACGCAGAGTAATCTTTTAAACATAGTCGGAAATTGGAAGTCCAAAGAAAGCGGCACTGAAGGGATATTTCAGCGCAGGGGTGCAGAGAGCGCGGAGTTACGCGGAGTTTTAGTTTTCCATGCTGTGCTTTTTGGCCTCATTTAATTCTAATAGAAAAAAAGTTCTTGCAGCCACAAAGAAATCCAAAAGTGGAGCAAAGCCAAACGGCTAGGGTTTCGACTGGTGAAAAGAATGTAGTTTTCAAAAAGAATTAAATGAAGCCTTGAATTTTTTGGTTCTTTTTGCTTCAAGGCAAAAACGAATAAGAACTAATTTGTTTCCAAGCAGAGTATTACCCACGAGCATATTTGTCTTCCGACTTTGGTATTCCAACTACTCGCTCTTCAACTTTCAAACTAACCCAACGTGCAGCTATCTATCGACTATGGACCGTTAACTATGCACTACTACAAGCAACTTTTCACCATCTTGCACTCTAAATACCAAAACCCAACATTATGAAAAAACTCCTTTTACTTTTTGTATTGGCTTCTATACACGCGTTTGCGCAAGACGTAAAATCGGTGCAAACCGAAATAAAAGAAGTTACCGTATTTTTTCAAGGGGCAGAGGTAAGCCGTTCGGGTAGTGTAAGTATTCCAGCAGGTATAGTTACGCTTTCGCTTGATGCGCTTTCACCTAGCTTGGATGAAAAATCAATCCAGTTTACGGCTAATGCGGATGTTACCGTTTTGGCCACCAATTTTAAAGTAGATTTTGAAGCACAAGAAGCTGCGCAAAAGCAAAAAATAGCTGAACTAAACAAGCAGCTAAAAACGCTGGGAGAAGAGGTAAAAACCAAACGTGATTTACTTACCGTAAGCATTCAAGAAAATCAGCTGGTGTTAGATAATGCCGAATACGATAAGCTGGAAGGGATTACCGTAGCGCAATTGGAGCAAGCCATAAATTTTGCTAAAAACAGAATGATTTCCATCCGCCAAACGCAGCAAAAATTAAGGGCAGATATTGATGACTTAAACCTAGCCCGCCAAAAAATTGTAAACCAATTACAAGAAGTACGCATTGCCAACGCCAAACCACAAGGGCAAGTATTGGTAAAATTGAGCAGTAGCCGTGCGCAAAGTTTAAGTTTTGAACTTAGCTACACCATTGCCGAGGCAAGCTGGAGACCATATTACGACATTAAAGTAAAAGACATAAGCCAACCGCTTACGCTAGACTACAAAGCAAAAATTAGCCAAAGCAGCGGTGAAGATTGGAAACAAGTAAAGTTAAAACTTAGCACAGGTAATCCTGCAGAGGCAGCCTTACTAGCCGACCTAAACCCTTGGTTTTTAAACTTTGTAAACAGCAATTACCGTGGGTACACTCCACCTGCCAAGCCTGTTGCGCAACAAGGTTTTACGGGTACGTTTAAAGGTTTGGTGGTAGATTCCAAAACCTCTGCTGCCATACCCTTTGCCAATGTAGTGGCACTTAACGCACAGGGCAATTACATTGCGGGTACTACTACCGATGAAAATGGAAGCTTTAGTATGGAAGTTAATACGGCCGCCCAACGCCTAGAAATTAGTTTCATTGGTTACAACAAAGGCACACAATATTTAAATGAGCAAGCCCAATTTTACAATATCAAATTAGGAGAAGCCTCAGAGCAATTGGAGGCAGTAGTGGTGCAGTATGAAAGACCTGTAACTGAAAAACCAATAGTCACAACAGATATAAACGGCAATACGCGAATTAGAGGCGCAAGAGATGAGGGAACGGTTTATTTTATTGACGGTGTAAAAGTTAGAGGAAACACCAATATTCCTCAAGCGTCTATAGCTCAAACAAAAATAAATTTTGAAAGAAGAAATAATAGCAGCTCTGGTTTACCAGATGATTATTTTGGGCGCTCAGAATCATCACAAGAATTCAAAATCTCACAAAACCCGGTAAACCTAAATTTTGAAGTAGCCTTGCCGTATGACATTCCCAGTAATGGAGAAGAATACCAAGTGCAGGTGCAAAGCTATGAGGTACCCGCCATGTATAGCTATACTGCCACTCCAAAACTTAATGAAAATGCTTTTCTCACCGCTTCTTTGTTAGACTGGGAACGGCTTAATTTGTTAGATGGCTCGGCTGGCTTGTATTTAGAAGGCACTTATTTGGGCGAAACCGAAATTAACGTAAGTGGCGCATCTGATACACTTAGCCTAAGTTTAGGTAAAGATGAAAACATAAAAGTGCTGCGCGAAGCGGTAAAAACAGAAGAAGGAAGCAGTTTTCTTGGCGGTAAAAGAACTAAGCGCTACCATTATCGCATAAGCGTACGCAACGTAAAAGCTGTGCCTTTAAAACTTACCGTAATAGATCAATATCCCGTAAGTGGCAATAGCGACATTAAGGTAGAGCGCATTGAAAAATCTGGAGCTCAACTAAAGGAAGAAACCGGTATTTTAACGTGGGAATTGGAGCTACAACCCAAAGAAGCCAAAAAATTAGATTTAATTTATGAGGTGAGTTATCCGAAAGGAAGGCGGGTTAATTTGTAAATAGTCCCTTAGTTGGAAGACGGAAGTTAGAAGAGAGCGGCACGAGATGTGGGAGCCGCTTAACTCTTCTGCATTGGCGGGAACTTTAGCCATACAGGCAGCTCGAAGTCATGTTTTGTTGCAAATGCCTTTTTAGGGGTAGTGATGTAGGAGACATAAAGATTAGCCTTTATTGAAAGATCATTTTAGTACCGCAACTTAAACATTTACCAACCTTCTGCTGTACCTTAAAAAAAACAAAAATGGACAGCTCAAAAGTTGATCTTCTTAAAAAAGCAGGTTTATTTACCAAAGGGTTTGTATATCTCCTTATAGGCGCCTTAGCGGCTGTAGCTGCCGCTGGTATGGGCGGAAAAAAAACGGATCAATCGGGTATTTCAAGTTTTTTAAAAGAACAACCGTTCGGTACAGCCCTCCTAATATTGGTTTGTGTTGGTTTATTTGCTTATTCCTTTTGGCGCTTTTATCAAGTTATTTTTGATCCGCGTGCTGATGATGGTAAAACCCGTGTTGGTGTTCGTTTTCAATATGCCTACAGCGGAATTTTTTATAGCGCCCTAGGTTATAGTTTTGCAAAAGCAGCGTTATCAATGCAGCGTAGTGATGGCAAGGAAAAAAAGTATTTAGCGCAACTTTTAGAGTGGGGCTACGGAGTTTATGTTGTTTATGCGCTAGCTGCCGTAATTGCTGGACAAGCCATCTTTCAGTTTTACTTAGGAATCTCAGGAAAACACATGGTTTTGTTAGATGAAGATGTGGAAAAAGGCAAAGAAAGAACCTTAATTCACCGTATAGGACTGTTGGGTTATTGCGCTAGAGGCTTGGTTTTTTTCATAATCGCTTATTTTTTGGTTCGGGTTGGTTTAGATTATAACGCAGGCGCTTATGAAGGCACCAAAGGCGTTTTTAAATATTTAGAAAGTTTACAATTCGGAAGTATTCTACTTTTTATAACAGCAGGAGGAATAGCGCTTTACGGACTTTTTAATATTTTTTTGGTGCGCCACGTTAACATTAGCCGAATGGGCTAGCAAATAGATTTGCGACTATTGCTAATCACTGGCATAATTTGACTATTTCAAAAGATAACAGGATTTCACCAAGCCAAACCACACAGTATAGTTGTCTATACACCGTAGATTTTCAACTATTCGGATAAAAAGTATCCGCTTTATGCTCTTCCACCGAGTTGCACTCCAAAAATGCGCAATCTTCTAAAGCCGTTAGGGTGTGCAATAACCGTGGGTAAATCAAAATTTCCAATGGTGCTTTTATCACTTGCGTGGATGTTTTTTCGGTATCTAAATCCTTCACGTAAAGTGAAAAACTGCCCCTCACTAAAATAATACGCTCAGGATTTTTGCCTTTGCTTTTGCCTTCGTGCCAATGGTTGCCACTAACCGAACCCTGTTTTCTAAACGCTAATAAATAGCCCTCGGTAGCACCTCCGGCCAGCGTATAGGTAGCGCCATTATTATTTTCTGAAAGTAGATTAATAGGTTTTATTTCTAGTTTTTTCATAATTGGTAAAGGTAAAAAGTTAAATACGCTGGGTTAGAAAGGTTGAAAGTTGAAGGGTAAAGGGTAAAGGAAAGCTACACATTGCATTTGCACTTTATCCTTTTCTTAAACGCAACTTAACCCCATCGTGCCGCTATCTGTGGACTACCGACTATGGACTATGGCCTTTTCACTTCCAACCATTCCTACTTCGATACACCTCGTTCCTCGGCACTCAGCATGACCTTGGTTTTCAGCAAGAAGTTTATCCATTCAGCCTAATAACTTATAACCCTTAACGAATAACGACTTTCCACCCAACGTGCCGCTATCTATGGACTACCGACTGTGAACTATCGTCTTCCAACTACTCCTGCTTCGATACACCTCGTTCCTCGGCACTCAGCATGACTTTAGTTTTTAGTACGCAGTTTATCCATTCAGACTAATAACTTATAACCCTTAACGAATAACGACTTTCCACCCAACGTGCCGCTATCTATGGACTATGGCCTTTTCACTTCCAACCATTCCTGCTTCGATACACCTCGTTCCTCGGCACTCAGCATGACCTTGGTTTTCAACACTCAGTTTATCCATTCAGCCTAATAACTTATAACCCTTAACGAATAACAATTTTCCACCCAACGTGCCGCTATCTATGGACTTCCGACTATGGACTATCGACTTTCAACTACTCCTGCTTCGATACACCTCGTTCCTCGGCACTCAGCATGACTTTAGTTTTTAGTACGCAGTTTATCCATTCAGACTAATAACTTATAACGAATAACTACTTTCCACCCAATGTTCCGCTATCTATGGACTATGGCCTTTTCACTTCCAACCATTCCTGCTTCGATACACCTCGTTCCTCGGCACTCAGCATGACTTTAGTTTTTAGTACGCAGTTTATCCATTCAGCCTAATAACTTATAACCCTTAACGAATAACGATTTTCCACCCAACGTGCCGCTATCTATGGACTATCGTCTTCCAACTACGGACCTCGAACTTCCGTCTTCCAACTATGAACTACCTTCGCGCAAATCTCTCAAAAAGAAATTATAAATGAACATTCAAAGCATTTTAAGTGAGCTGGGTATAGAGGCTGTAAACTCAGGTACCTCTACCGGCCAAAAGCATTTCGGAAACGGTACGGTAATCGAATCTACCTCTCCGGTTGACGGGAAATTAATTGGTAAAGTAACCGCTACCACTAAAGAAGAATATGAGCAAGTAATGACATCTGCGCAAGCAGCTTTTAAAACATGGCGCACCATGCCCGCACCACAGCGAGGTGAAATTGTACGTCAGTTTGGAAATAAGTTGAGAGAGAAAAAAGATGCCTTGGGTAAACTTGTTTCGTATGAAATGGGAAAAAGTTTGCAAGAAGGATGGGGTGAAGTGCAGGAGATGATAGACATCTGCGATTTCGCGGTAGGTTTAAGTCGCCAATTGTACGGCCTTACCATGCACTCTGAAAGACCTATGCACCGCATGTATGAGCAATGGCATCCAATGGGTGTGGTTGGAATTATTTCTGCCTTTAATTTCCCGGTTGCCGTGTGGAGCTGGAACACCGCTTTGGCTTGGGTGTGTGGCGATGTATGCGTGTGGAAACCATCTGAAAAAACGCCAATGTGTGGTGTGGCTTGTCAAAATATAATGGCCGAAGTGCTTAAAGAAAATGATTTACCTGAAGGCATTAGCTGCCTAATAAACGGAAATTACGAAGTAGGCGAGTGGTTGAGTAACGACCGTAGAATTCCATTAGTTTCTGCCACGGGTAGCAGCCGTATGGGCGTAAAAGTTGGTGAGGCTGTGGCCCGAAGGCTTGGAAAATCTTTATTAGAATTAGGTGGCAACAACGCCATCATCATCACTGAAAATGCGGATTTGGATGCCACGTTGGTAGGTGCCGTATTTGGTGCCGTTGGTACTGCTGGTCAGCGTTGTACATCTACGCGTAGGTTAATCATCCACGAAAGTATGTACGATGCAGTAAAAGAAAAGCTGAAAAAAGCATACGGACAACTGCGTATTGGAGACCCTTTAGACACCAACAACCATGTAGGGCCGGTAATTGATACCCTTGCGGTGGAGATGTACGAAAACGCTTTGGATAAAATTGTGAAAGAAGGCGGCAGTATGTTGGTTGAAGGAGGTCGCTTAGAAGGCGATGCCTACAACAGCGGATGCTATGTAAAGCCATGTATTGCAGAGGTGCAAAATGAGTATGAAATTGTGCGTACCGAAACCTTTGCGCCTATTTTATACCTCATCAAATACAAAGAATTAGAAGAGGCCATTGACATGCAAAACGCTGTTCCTCAGGGTTTATCATCAGCAATAATGACTACCAATATGCGTGAAGCGGAGTTATTCCTATCTACAGCCGGTAGCGATTGCGGCATTGCAAACGTAAATATTGGTACAAGTGGCGCTGAAATTGGCGGTGCCTTTGGTGGCGAAAAAGAAACGGGTGGCGGACGCGAAAGTGGCTCTGATGCCTGGAAAGCCTATATGCGCAGACAAACAACTACCATCAATTATTCTAGCACTGTGCCTTTGGCGCAAGGTATTAAGTTTGATTTGTAGAGTGCTGTTCGAGTATTGGCTTAAATTAACTTTTTGAAAAAAATAAATTGGCGGCACTGCTTTCAACATTAGTTTGTAAAAGGTGGTGCCGTTTTTCATAAAACATAAATCTATGAAGAACCTGCTCTTAACCTGCACACTATTCTTTAGTTTTAATCTTTGGGCCCAAGATGTATATACTTTAGATACAAAGGACTTTGGAGTGGTTCAGCGCAAAGGCATAACCGTTATTTATTGGTCTAATAAAAGCCGCACACAATTGCGCATTAAAGAAGCTTTTCAAAAATATTTCACATTCGCTGATCTTACTTTCGTAACCTTAGAAGCGTTTCGTTCAAAACCCATAAATGAGGAAGGTTTCTATTTAACCCCTATATTTAGCCATGATCAAAAAACCGTAACTGAAGCGGTGCTCATCAAGGGTAGATACTTTGGTAAAAAAAACATCGTCAATGCAGGGTACGGATTAGCTAGTATTACTTTTACGCAACCTTATTCTGAAAAAGAAGAACAGCATTACGAGGAAAACCTTACAGAGGCGCAAGTAATACTTTTCAGTGATTTGCTAGATAAGGCATATGTATCTGCGCAAGCTAAAAAACCCTTTTTCTTTGGTAGTATAAAAAAACTTAGCCAGTTTTTAAAAAATTTATGCCAATATGATAAAATGGTTGGTAAAACACTTATTATACCCTATGAATATTTGAATGTACTACCTTAAGAACTATGGAAAGAATTTTACGAGCACCCAATAACATTTGTACCTCTTTCTAAAATTGATCGGCTTATAAACGAAGCAAATCCTAAACATGTGTTATTCATTGGTAGACAATTGATTATACCTTCATCTAATATAAATTGGACTTATGGTTCTTTTTTAGATTTAGAAACAATGGAAACGGTGTTTTATAGTAATTTTTGTTATAAGAAGAAAACCCTTAAGCGATTAAATAAAGAAATTAATGCTGCCAAGGTTTCTAAACAAAATATTCCCACAAGCAAATGACCTCCACCCACAAGCATGAATCGCGCTTACACGGCAGCAAATTTCCTTTAGTAAACCGCTTTCAGGAATACTTGGGCGAATTTGTATATGGCGGTATTGATGGCTCCGTAACCACTTTTGCCGTAGTAGCAGGTTCCGCTGGCGCGGGATTAGAAAGTTCGGTAGTGATCATTTTAGGGTTTGCCAATTTGCTAGCCGATGGTTTCGCCATGAGCGTGGGTAGCTATTTATCTACCAAAAGTGAAAAAGAAAACTACGACAAACACAAAGCGGTAGAATATTGGGAAGTGGATAACCTTCCTGAAAAGGAACGTGACGAGATACGCGAAATTTACGCAGCCAAAGGCTTTGAGGGCGAATTGCTAGATCAAGTAGTAGCTAAAATTACGGAAGATAAAGACCGCTGGGTGGACGTGATGATGAAGGAGGAACTTGACATGACTGAAGAAACAAAATCGCCCTTAGCCATGGGCGGTGTTACATTTATGAGCTTCCTGATTTTTGGTTTTATTCCATTGCTTTCTTATGTTTTGGATTATTACCTACAATTAAGTTCCGATTTATTTCTAATCTCTTCGGTTTTAACCGGTTTGGTATTTTGCCTCATAGGCTACCTTAAAGCCATAGTAGCGCAAACCAAAGTGCTAAAAAGTGTTTTAGAAACCTTGTTTTTAGGTGGTGCAGCCGCCACGTTGGCCTATTTTGTAGGCGATGTGTTGGAGGGGATGTTTGTGTAGATTCTTATTTTCTATTGCGTAAAACCTCTAGTAGTTTTTCTGGATTCTGTCTGTTATCCCAAAATGCGGTAACTACTAACTCTTTTTCAGCGATTTTATAGTACAAACTAAAATTGCCTAAAGTTGCCACCCTTGTATTTTCAAAATCTGCAGATTTATACAGTTTTGGGTTTTTTGCAATTTGATTGGTATATGCCGCAACTAGCTTCACTAATTTTTTTGAATATAAGTTAGACTTGTTTCGCTCTACCCAATATTCCAAAATTCCAGCAAATTGTATGTCTGCAGTTTTGGTCCAAATTACATTTCGTTTAGCCACTGTAAATTTCTTTTGTCCATAGCTTCTTGTGAAATTAATGCACCGTTCTTAATGTCTACTTCACTCATCTCAAGCATTAGCTTTTGGGCATCACTCAACGCATCACCCTGATTTTGGCTCGCGCTAACTAAAAGATCAAGCGCTTCTAATAAAGCTTTGTTTTGTATCAATTGAATTTTATCAATTAATCCAATCTTAATTTTTTCTACGGTTGCCATATCCATTATTTTAGTTTTGATAAATATCGTAAATACCGTTTAAATAACCCTGCATTTTATTGTACGTTATTTGGCTCAACGTAACTTCAACGTTTTTTACTGACCAACTTTACACAATCTCCTTATTTTCGCTAGATATGAAAGCACCTTCTAAGTTTTTCCAACCGTTTTTTCTCCTTTTCACTTTTACTTTTTTCACCTTCATTGCCTCCGCCCAACAAGATACTTCCACCGCTTGGTATGATGATGATAAACAAGCTGGGACGTTAGCACTTAGCATAGGCCTTGGCTACTATTTTTCTGGAAACAGTACCGCGTCTTTTTACAGCGCCCAAGCCGATGGCCGTTTAAACTTTTTTTTGGCTCAACCACAAATTGAAGCACAAATACGCGATGCTCTTGGCGGCTACGATTTTGAAATAGCCGAATTCGCCCAAGACATGCGCTATAATAACACCATATCTTTTTCCTTAGGGTTTGACTATCGCTTAAAAAATAATTGGCAGATAAGCGCTTATTTAAATCAAGTACGCTTGCAAGCAGCAGGTATTTTTACCTTACGTGTGGAACGCACCAATCAAAATGCACCCAATCAATTAGATCCTTTTATTGAGCAGGTATCCATTGGTGGGCAAGAAAGACGTTCGCAAATTCAACTTGCTTTAGGTAAGCGCATATTTCTAGAGTCAAACTTTTACACCTTATTAGAGGGTGGTGTTGACTTTACTTTTATAGAACCTGAAAAAAACCAGTTTGAAATAGTCACCATTTATTCTTTACCCGTTACGCTTCAAAATAATGGTGTGGCCAATAATCCGCTTTCTGTGGGTGTAGGTTTTATGGCCGGTGCTGGTGTCGGCTATCAATTACCCTCAGAATATGGTTTGCTTTTCAAAGCTACTTACATCAACACCCGTGTAAACCTAAACGATGTTGTGAATGAGCGTGTCAATATTTTTGTGCCTACGTTGGCGTTTACCAAAGCGTTTTAAGAGTCCGTAGTTGTTAGTCGGAAGACAGCAACACGTTGGGTTTGCTTCAACGCAGAGTTGCAGAGCACGCAAAGTTTCGCAGAGATTTAAATAAGCAAAAAGGGTTAATTATTGATATAAATTAACCCTTTTCAATTTTATCCATCCAATGCCGCTGTCTTCGGACTAACAACTTCCGTCTAATGCCGCTATCTATGGACTATCGTCTATTAACTCCTAATGCCGCTCTCTCCCGTCTTCCGACTACCCACTTCCGACTAATGCCGCTGCATAGTCTAAGAACTATCAACTTTTACCGCAACTAACCGTTACTCCACAAAAACAACCAATATGCACAAAACCCTACAAATTCTAAACATACTAGGTTTCATAATAGTGCTAACGCTCAACGGACTAGCAAATGGACTGCCTATAAACGGAAAAACAACTGGTGAACTTTCTGATATGTACCCAAACTTATTTACACCAGCCGGACTTACCTTTAGTATTTGGGGATTAATTTACTTGGCTCTACTCGGTTTCGTGATATATCAATCAAAAGGTTTATTCACTAAAAAGGAGCACCCAAAAGCAGTTAATCTCATTGGCATGTGGTTCTTTATAAGTTGCTTAGCCAATAGTGCATGGATAGTGGCTTGGCACTATGAAATTGTTTGGCTATCGGTTATCATCATGCTCCTAATTCTTACCAGTCTTATCAACATTTATAGAAATTTAGGCATTGGCTTGCGCGAAGTATCCAAAACTGAAAAATGGCTAGTACACGCTCCGTTTAGTTTGTATTTGGGTTGGATAAGCGTAGCCACCATCGCCAACTTTACCGCCTTTTTGGTAGATGTTGAGTTTAACGGTTTCGGTTTGCCAGAACCATTTTATGCCGCATCGGTAATTATTGTAGCCACGCTTTTAGGCCTGTACATGCTTAATAAAAACATGGATTTGGTTTATGTAGGCGTTTTACTGTGGGCGTTTTTTGGAATTTATTACAAGCGTACGGTGCAAGATGAAACGCAATACCCCGTAATTATCACCACCTTAGCGGGATGTGCTTTTGTGCTTATCTTCAGATATTTAAAAGGGCGCAATAAACCCAATCAGCTTAAAGCTTACGTATGAAAATTTTATTAACCGGAGCCAACGGATATATTGGCGTGCGCCTGTTGCCTGCCTTAATTGAGCAAGGCCATCAGGTAATTTTATGCTTACGCGATAAAACCCGTATAAATCTACCTAAGGAGTTTGAAAATCATGTAAGTTTTTATGAGGTTGATTTTATGCATCCCGTGAAAACGGACGACCAAAACGTGCCGCTAGAGTTTGATGCCGCCTACTACCTTATACACAGCATGAGCAGCCGAGGCGATTTTGAAGAAAAAGAAAAGCAATGTGCTCAAAATTTTGTTGATTTTTTGGATGCATCAAGTGCGAAACAGTTAGTGTATTTAAGTGGCATTGTAAATGAAGATAAACTTAGCAAACACCTACGAAGTAGATTACAAGTAGAGGAAATTTTAAAAACTGCTAAAGCAAAGCACACGGTTTTACGAGCTGGCATTATAGTGGGTTCTGGCAGCGCAAGCTTTGAAATTATTAGAGATTTGGTGGAAAAGCTACCCGTTATGATTGCTCCTAAATGGCTCAACACCTTGTGCCAACCCATTGCCATTCGCAACGTTATTTTTTACCTGCGCGATGTATTGGGCAATCAGAAATGTTTAAATCAAGTATTTGATATTGGGGGACCGGAAGTACTTACCTATAAACAAATGCTACTGCAATTTGCTGAGGTGCGTGGCTTTAAACGCTATATCTACACCGTGCCAATAATGACGCCCAAACTGAGTAGTTATTGGCTATTTTTTGTTACTTCTACCAGTTATCAGCTAGCCGTAAACTTGGTGGACAGTATGAAGATAGACGTGGTAGCTGAAAATGAACCAATCAAAGCTATTTTACCGCAAGAGTTGTTTCCATATAAAAAAGCGGTGGAACTTGCCTTTAACAAAATTGAACAAAACTTAGTGGTAAGCAGCTGGAAAGACTCCCTTATAACCACCAGCCGGAAATTTCAAAAGCTCTCAACCTTTGTAGAGGTACCCAAAAATGGAGTGTTTAAGGATGTTAAATCGCGTGAAATAAAGCATAATTCTCGCGAGCAAGTTATCAATAACATTTTTTCTATTGGTGGAGAGCGCGGTTGGTATTACGCCACATTTTTATGGAAAATACGTGGGGTTATGGACAAATTTGTTGGTGGTATTGGCTTACGCAGAGGGCGTACCGCTGTAAACAAAATTTACGTGGGCGATGCACTTGATTTTTGGCGGGTGTTAGTAGCCGATAGGGAAGAAGGCCGCTTGCTGCTTTACGCAGAAATGCGCTTACCGGGGGAGGCTTGGTTAGAATTTTGCGTTGATGATTCAGGTGAACACCCTTGTGTGCACCAAAATGCCACGTTTAGGCCGCGTGGTTTAGCAGGCAGGTTGTATTGGTGGAGCGTATTACCGTTTCATTATTTCGTTTTTAACGGTATGATTACCAATATTGAGAAGTACAAGCCGGAGTTCGTAAATAGGAAATAACAAAGCACAAATAGCAAAAAAAAACACTTTCTTATCGCGGAGTTGGGGCGCGCAGAGGGTTTTAAATAAGTAGAACAACTTTACACGATTCAATCTTCATCGCGAGTTGGCCTTATTTTATAATCGTAGAAAACAAGTTCTTGTAGCTACAAAGAAATCCAAAAGAGGAGCAAAGCAAAACGGCTAGGGTTTCGACTAGCGAAAAGAATGTAGTTTTCAAGAGAAGAAAATGAAGCCTTGAAGTTTTTACTCACCTCTATTCATTCTTTTACAGTGTTCATGAGGTCGCTTCACTTAGTTGGTTCTTTTTGCTTCAAGGCAAAAACGAACAGAAAGGACTTAAGAACAAAAGAACCAATTTTAAGGAAAGCAACTTTAATTACCCCCAACTTTTTATACCCTACATTTGCACCGCTTTAAAAAAGCACCACCTAAACCGCTTTTACCAAAGCAGCTTGTTTCAAAAAAAAGACTTCCTTCTCAAAATAGACCGGTGATTGCATTCTTTTAAAACTAAACGGTCTATACACATTTTTTTATGTCATTTGACAAATTGAACCTCATTGAGCCTATTAAACATGCGCTCAAAACTCAAGGCTATACTACGCCTACACCCATTCAAGCGCAATCTATTCCTCTGGTTTTAGCCGGAAACGATTTACTTGGTTGCGCACAAACCGGTACTGGAAAAACGGCAGCTTTTGCCATTCCTATTATACAGTTATTGGTTAAAAACGCAACTGAAACTAGAGGGAAACGCCCTATCCGCAGCCTTATACTTACGCCAACGCGTGAGTTAGCCATACAAATTGGCGAAAGCTTTGAAAACTATGGTAAGCAAACAGATTTACGCTACCGCACCATTTTTGGAGGCGTTGGTAAGCAGCCACAAATTGATGCTTTGCGTAGAGGCGTGGACGTGCTCATTGCTACACCCGGTCGTTTATTAGATTTAATGAACGAAGGCTACATTGAGCTTGGAAAGCTGGAGATTTTTGTGCTTGATGAAGCCGACAGAATGCTAGATATGGGCTTCGTAAATGACGTGCGCAAAGTACTTAAAAAACTTCCGCAGAAACGTCAATCGCTTTTCTTTTCGGCTACGATGCCGCCTGTAATTCAGCAGCTAGCCGATACCATTTTGCGCAGTCCTAAAAAGGTAGAAGTAGCACCTGTAAGCAGCACTGCCGATACCATTAATCAAGCTATTTACTTTGTAGATAAAGGCAATAAAAAGAACCTACTGATAGATATATTGCAGGATAAAAGCATTGAAATGGCCTTAGTATTTACCCGCACTAAACACGGTGCAGATAAGGTGGTAAAAGATCTGCTTAAAGCAAATATAAAAGCACAAGCCATACACGGTAATAAAAGCCAAAATGCAAGGCAAAATGCGCTTAATAATTTTAAAAAGAAAGAAACACGCGTATTGGTTGCTACCGATATTGCAGCCCGTGGAATAGACATTGACGAACTAACGCACGTATTTAACTTTGAGTTACCTAACATTCCAGAAAGTTACGTGCACCGCATTGGACGAACGGGTAGGGCAGGGGCGAGTGGAATAGCCATTTCTTTTTGTGATGCAGGCGAAAAGGACTATCTAAAAGACATCCAAAAGTTGATCGGCAAGCAAATAGAAGTGATTGATGGCCATCCTTATCCACTTATGATTCATGATGAACCTAAACCAACCCAAGGTGGTGGTGGTGGAAACAGAAGACCAAAAAGACCAGCCGTAGCAGCTAGAAATAAGAAAAAGAGTTACGGTAGGAGGTAGTTGGTAGTCGGAAGATGGAAGTCCATAGTCGATAGACCCCTGCAGGAAAGCAAGTCCATAGTCCATAGATAGCGGCATATTGAGGTAAAGCTTTGCGCCTTTGCGTTGAGTAAATAGAAGAGTCAATAGTTCGTAGTCTATAGAGAGCGGTACGTTGGGTTTGCTTCAACGCAGAGCCGCAGAGAACGCAAAGTTTCGCAGAGATTTAAATAAGCAAAAAGGGTTAATTAGTATGAATAATTAACCCTTTTCAATTTTACCCATCCAGTGCCGCTGTCTTCCGTCTTCAGACTACCCGCTTCCGTCCAGTGCCGCTATCTATCGACTATGGTCTAAGGAATATCAACTCTTAGTGCCGCTGTATATGGACTAACGACTACTAACCAACCTACGGCAAACTCGCCACAAACCCAGCGTAACCACTACTTCCGCTAGGCGTAGTATCACAACCCTCTTCCGTGGCTTTTTCGGTAATGTTTTCTATACGGTTATCTGGACTAGGGTGGGTGCTTAAAAACTGCGGAGTGCTACCGCCTTGGCCGCTTGCTTCTAATTTTTGAAAGAATATTTTAGCCCCATCACAAGCAAAACCAGTGGGTGCCAAATACTCAACCGACTTTTCATCTGATTCATTTTCAAATTCTCGGCTAAAGCTTAAGCCCGCTGCGGTACCTGCAATTTGTGCAGCTATGGTTTCTAAAGAAGAAGCCTCCTGACCAACCAGTACATTTAATAAAAAGGAAACTCCATATTGGCGCTGTAAATTTCTACTGGTATGGCGCAAATCTGCGTGTCCAATTTCATGACCAATTACACCCGCCAATGCATCTGCATCATTTAGATATTTAATTAAACCTGTGTACACATAAATATATCCACCAGGAGTGGCAAATGCATTTAATGTAGCATCATCATTTACTAGCGTAACCTCCCACACAAATTCATCGCGATAAGCAACCTCACCAGAGTTTAAAATTGCTAAAACCATAGAATCTAAATACGCGTAGGCTTGCGGAAAATCTGTACGCGCCATTAGGTTAAAACTTGGGTCAGCGGCAATTTCTGCACTTACCTGTTGACCCAGTTTTACATCATCAGATGCGTTAAATAACAGTGATACATTGTTGTTTTTATCACACGAAAGTGCAAAAAGGCTAACAAGAGCCAAACCTATAAATCCTTGTAGTTTTTTCATAGTGCAAATTTGATATTTAAACCAATAGGTTGTAAAAATTGTTTTGATACGGTGTTTCTATAAACTTAAAGACACCTAAACCTTACCTTGCCTGCTTCGTTTTTATTTGCATGAAAAAACTTTTGAAACTGCTGGAATATACCTTTTGGGCAAACGATCAATTTATTGTGCGCATACAAGAACAGATGGATATACCTGAAGAAATTAGTAAGCAAACAAGTCATTTACTTGCAGCCCACCGCGTATGGTTACAACGTATAAATGGGCGTGGCACCTTACCTTCTATTTGGGATGAAATAGTGCCGCAAAGTTGGGAAGGTATTAACATTGAACTCTACAATGAAAGTTGTGATTTATTGAAATCTAAGCAGTTGGATGAGATAATATCATTTAAAAACTCTAGCGGAGATTTATATGAACACACCTTGGGAGATGTAATGCACCATATAATAAACCACAGTACCCACCATCGTTCACAAATAGCTCTGCTTATGCGTAACCATCAAATTTTACCGCCTAAAAGCGACTATATTTTTTACTTACGTACACTATGAAGTTTTTAATAATCAGTTGTGTTTTAGCAATTTCCGGATATATGTTTTTAACGTTTTATAAGCCTTTTGGCGAAGCGCCTAATAAAGAGCGCATCAAAAATTCTCCGCAATACAAAGACGGTGTATTTGTAAACAGCATTCCTACTTCCGCAGGTGCTTTAAGCGATGCGCCAAAAATGATTAAAGATTACGTAGGTAGAGATGTAGAAGCAAACCCTAAAGAAACTTATTCTTTTACAGAAAAAGGTGCTGCTTCTGAAGAGGGGTTGAGTTTTAATTGGCTGGGACATGCAAGCATTTTATTAAAAATGGAAGGAAAATATATTCTTACAGATCCTACTTTTTCTAAAACTGTTTCACCTTTTAGTTGGCTGGGGCCAAAACGGTTTTTTACCTCGCCTATTTCTTCAGAAGGTATGCCTGATCTAGAGGCCATCATCATTTCTCATGACCATTACGACCACTTGGATTTTGAAACGATACAAGCACTAGATAAAAAATGCAAATACTTTATTGTTCCTCTTGGGGTAATGGAAACCTTGATGTTATGGGGTGTAGCAAAAGAAAAAATAAAAGAAGTTGATTGGGGCGATGAAATTACTTTGAGCAATGGCATTACGGTAATTTCTACACCTGCACGTCATTTTTCAGGAAGACTTTTTGCGCGAAATAATACGCTTTGGAGTTCTTACGTAATTAAGAGTAACAAGCACAATGTATATTTTGGTGGGGATACAGGCATTTTCACAGACTTTAAAACTATTCGTGAAAAGTACGGTTCTTTTGAGCTGAATTTATTGCCTATCGGTGCCTACAATGAATCATGGCACGATATCCACATGAATCCCGCAGAAGCGATAGACGCTTGGAATCAATTGGGTGGTGGAAAAGTGTTGCCTATACATTGGGGTACGTATGATTTAGCACTACACAGTTGGTATGAACCAGCAGAGCTTTTGGTAAAACAAGCTACAACGGACGGGGTGCCTTTGTTAATGCCCGAACCGGGTGTTTGGTTAACCGCAGAAAGTAAAACGGATTTGAATTGGTGGAAGCAGTTCTCTAAAGAGATGCAGAGGTAGCAGCATTTCTCGCAAAGTCGCAAAGAAGCGGCAAAAGAAGGTTTTAGCCACAGATTGCACAGATTTTTATCGGCATTTCTCGCAAAGGCGTAAAGTGAACGCGCAAAGGAGCGGCATTAAAGTAATCCACAAAGTGTAGCGCTTTTCGGCTACCAACTTTCGACTACCTGCCTCTTAGAAACTATAAAACTAATACCACTTCCACCTCCACTTCTCTACCAATCATAAAACCACCAGAATCACCTACTTTAAAATCATAACGATCAATAGTAAAATTGCTCCTAAGCGTGTTGTTGGCATAGTTGGCGGGTACTTCAATCGTTTTAGATAGTCCCTTTATGGTGAGTTTTCCTTTTAATAAAAAGCCCGCGTTTGTTTTAGAAATGGCTGTGCTTTCAAAACGGATGTATGGATGCTTAGCGCTATCAAAATATTCTTCCGCTTGCAAGTGTGCATCACGCTTGGAAATTTCAGTATCAATACTTTTTACGGCTACTTTAACGTCAATTTTGGCTTCCGCCAGATTTTGTGCATCAAAAATAACCGTGCCCTCGGGTGGGCCAAAACTACCCGAAACGGTGCTTACACTAAAATTGCTTATTTCAAACGTAATGCTTGATTGCTCAGGCTTAAAGGCTTTTGAATCATCTCCCGAAAGGGAAAAAATACCGGCTAAACTTAAAAGTGAAAATAGAAACTTCATGGAAACAGTTTTAAAAATAAGAAGGGTACTTATCCTTTAAAAATATGGGGTTTTCTAAGAAAAACACCTACCCAAAAAAATATAGAAAGTACAATACCAGGCATAGGTGGTTCAGCAACATAGCACTCAATAGCAATAACGCCACCCAAATAGGCAACAATAGCAAACATACCGTAGGCACGCGTTTTAGGAATTAAGAATAAAATTACGGAAGCTAATTCTATAACCCCTAGCAGTTGAATGTATTCCCCAAAACCCGAGTTACCTAAAACCTCCACTACTTCTGGAATTAAAAATAGTTTACCGCTTGCACTAAAGGTTAAAACCGCTGAAACCAATCCGTTTAAAACCCAGCCGGTGATGTTTCGTGCTTTTGAAATTTGGCTTTCCATGTTGTAAAATTTTCGGCTAAAGTAAATATTAATGTTTAAACATTGGTTTGGGTTTGAAATAAAAAAACCAGGCGTTTGCCCGGCTTTCTATCTTATGCTTTAGCACTACCGTTGCCTCCCTCCCTTTTGCGCCTTGCATTTACCTCATCTTGTAATTCTCTACGTAATTTTTGCTCGCGCAATAAAGCGGCTTTTCTATGTTCTTCAAATTCCGTTTGTAGTTGCTCTAAATCGGCTTTAGCCAACTTTGTTTTTGCATTATTTGCCTTAAAGCGAATTAAGGTTACCAATAAAATAACGCCCAACATAAACACAATACCCCACATGAGAAATCGATAAACAGGCTTTTCCATAGAAATACCAATCCATTTCATATCATTTTGGGTGGCTAGCGCTTCGGTTAAACTATCTTGAGTAGCATTGAGTTTAGCATAATTCTCTCTGGTGGTGGCTTGCTCTACACTTAAATTGCTGCGTAGGGTAGCAATCTCTTTTTCTAAGGTTTGAATAGAGTCGTTTATGTTTTGCTTAAGCGTGGTGTACCACGTTTTTTTAATAACCTTAAAATCCTCAAAATTATTAGACTTACTTTCCACATAATTCAACTGTTCCTCCACTGTACCATTGGTTAAATCCTTTTCTACTTCCTGCGCTACTTCGCTTTGTGCAAAGCCATTGAAAAACATTATAACCAAAAGAAAAAACGTAAAAACTCTTACTTGTAACCGCATTATTATCTCATTTTTTTAAGCTTGCAAAGCTAGTAATATTTAGCCCCGTTATGTACGCTTATAATACGGCAGAAGTTAAACCTGAAATTAATCTATACTCCACTTTGGTGGATATTAAACGAAGTTATTTCGCGAATAGGTGAGGGGCTTCATGCATCAAACGTAATATTCCGGCTACACTTAAACTGTCTTTAATTTCTCCGCGTAAAACCATATCACACAAAGCCGTTAGTTTAATTTTTTTGATGGTAAGTAGTTCCGTTTCTTCTGGAGCACGCTCGCCTTCTGTTAAGCCTTCCGCTAAATAAATTTTAGCCACTTCGGTGGTGGCGCTATTGCTTAATTCCATTTCTTGTAATAATGTCCATTTTGTAGCGTACAAACCTGCTTCTTCCAGCAATTCTCGCTTAGCAGATTCAATAGGATCAATATCCAACGGCCCGCCTCCTTCTATAATTTCCCATGTAAATTTACTGTGAAAAGGGTAGCGATTCTGACCTACAATCCAAGTATAACCATCTTTAGAAACAGGAATAATACCAATGGCCAAATTTTTAAAATGTACCACGCCATAAATACCAGGGCCTCCATTAGGATTTAGTACTTGGTGTTCACTTACGTTGATCCAAGGATTGTCATACACTTCTTTTTTGGATAGCGTTTTCCAGTTTTTATCGGGCATATTTTATGCACATTTAAGGATTTTTTATACTTAACCTTTAAGCAAAATAAACACTCATTTATTCAAAAATAACTGTTAGAGATTCTTTGCTATACATTTCACCGGTACTAAGTTAAACAAAAACCTTAACTTTAAATTCTGAACTTAATGTTGGTGCCTGATTTAGGGTAAACCCAAAATTTTGATATTCTATCAATATACTGTCATTGGCTGCGATATATTCATTCAAAGCTACTCCATCAGTTTTTAACAATTCATTAATAGTGTCACCTTGCTTATACTGGCTATTAAAGTCGTTTAATGTTATTACTGATACCTTTTTAAGAGTTTCTTTTTTTGAACCTCTTTCACCACTAAAAATGCAGGATAAAGCATACAACTGACCAAAGCCAGTACGCTTAAATTTAGGCTCAGTGGCACTTAGGTAATTTGTGGAATATCTTAATATTAATCCGTAGTAATCTTCAAAACTAATTTTGGCATTATCCTGTAAAGGAGGTGCTGAAGTTTGTGTATTTCTATAATGATGAACAAGACTACCAATTCCAATTATATCAAAATAGATACCCTCGTTAGGAGGACAAGTACCCTCACCTCCTTCACAATTAATAAACAAAAATCCGATTGTGAAAAACAGAATAAGTATAAGTTTAATACGATTCATAATCTTAATTTATAGGGGTAAACAGATGTGTAAAACAGGTTTTTTTAAATGTACCACGCCATAAATAACAAGGCCTCCATTAGGGTTTAGTCCTTGGTGTTCACTTACGTTGATCCAAGGATTGTCATACACTTCTTTTTTGGATAAAGTTTTCCAGTTTTTATCGGGCATTAGTAAGGCCTTTTAAATTTATTCGTTTGCCTAATATTGCGCTTTCGTAATACACCAAGAATTTGTCCTATACCCACACCTACAAAAAAACGGTCTTTATTTATCTGTAATAAAGGAGAAAAAGATAAACCCCAAATTTGGGTAAAAGGAAATTCAATTTTTGGATTAATAATTAAACTAAGAGTGGTGTAATCGCCATAATCCCAAGTGTAATTTGGCCCAATACCTGGTTCATTTACAACTTGATAGTTAGTGGGTTCACTTATTAGAGTGTAACCGATGCCCACCAATAAATTAGCTCTTACGGTACCTCTGCTGTTTAATTTGTACACTCTACCCACGCATGCCTGAATGTTGACCATAATATCGGTTGGGCCACTTGTGCCAAAGGTGAAAATCCCCAAAAATCCTGAACTAAAATCATTTGGCTTAGAAGCGGCACCCCTTATAAATGCGCTACCTCCAATTTTAAAGGCGTACTTCTCTTTGTATAAATAATTAATATGCCCATCTCCACCAATGTAATTTCCTAAACACAATTCACTCGAAGAATAGAGCGCATTCGTTTCACTCCATTGAGCTTTTATAGTTGTAATTGAAAGTAAAAGTATAGCAGCGAGTATGTATTTTTTTATAGCATAAATGTTACATTAGGTTTTGTTTAATCAAAGTAAAGCTTGTAAATAACTGGCGGAATGTACTAATCCATTCTTTCTGAAGCGATTTAACATATCAAGTTCATCCAAATTTAGATTCGTTCTGTTCGTTACTAAAGCCGTACCACTATTTAAGTTAATGATATCCGAAATAAAATCATCTGCACTTATAGCGGTTAAGCCAAATTTTGATTACCTCCTGTTTGTTCAAAAATCACTTGCGATAATTCTTTTTTCAGTGGCTTTTAGTTTTCCCCTAGCTTGAACTCTCTCATGTTCTAATATTTTCTGCTCTATAAGCTCGGCCTTTCTAGTTTGAACTGCAAAATAACGTTGAGCAAATGCAATTGATTCCTTCCGGGAATCACCATTTTGAGCAACCAAATAGCATGCATATCGAGTTAACATAACATCCGATATTTCCTTTTCTGCTCCAAATCCAATAGAAACCATCTTCCCGACATCAGCAAAATGGTCTTGAATTTCTTGACCCGAAAGTTCACAAGCAGTTTTTGCTTTTGAAATTACTCCTTGAAAATTATCCCATTTAGCATACAATAATAAATGTTGTAAATCTCTAGCCTTCAAAAACTCTACGCCTTCAGATGTGCTTCTAGCGTGTGATTCAAAATTTTCGGTAAGATTATATATTACAGAGGTTTTCATTCCTTAAAACTATTAATTTAAAATGTATTTAACACCACTTAGCTGTAAGAAAAGCTTTGAAAATTATACAAAAAGTAATATCTGAATACCTGTTCAACTAACATTTTTTTCAACCAATATTTAACATTCACTATCAAATTCCCTCTACAAACTCCAAAAACACCTCTTTATGTTTTTCTAAATCCATGTTTGGCGAAAGTGACACGCGGGCAATATAATCCTTATCCCCTTCTTTGGTGGTGCCTTGGGTAGAGGTAGCCGGAATTGTCCAATAGCAGCCTTTTAACTGGCCATAACTCACGCAGTATTTGCTATCATTAGGTATTTCCGTAATCATCAAATTAATTAATTTGTGATTTAGTTTTCGTTTATACCCTTCCTTTTCTTCTGGGGTGTTTCCTTTGGTAGGTAAGTCTAACGAAAAAACGGAAGGTGTAAATCCTTGTTCTGCTAATTCCTCTGAAACAAAATTGATTTTAGCAGCTGGCAAGGTTTTCTTAATAAAATTAACAAAAGAACGTGTATTGATATACGCATCTTTAATACGCTGATTCATTGACGGCATTTGCCTAGCTAATATTTCCACTTGCAATTCTGTAGCTTGATTATCGCATACCTGTAAATGCAATTCTATGTTATTCATTAAACCAGCTGCTTTTTTATTACCCACGCAATAGCCAGCGGTGCATTGCCCACCACTTGGAAATTTAGAGCCACTGGCATACGAAATAGTTCTTACCGAAGCCAATATTTCATCTGCACCTAAAAAGTGTACATTAGGACAAAACGTTTGGTCTAAAATAAATACCGGATCAATAGCTGTTTCTCCCGAAGCGGTTTTACGCTCTTTACTCAAAGCTTCTTTTAAAGCATTAAGATTTGGAACTTCCACACGCGGATTGGTAGGAATTTCTGCTATGATATATGGTATGGCATCTTCACTTGCCAATTTGGTTAAAACCCGATCTACACTTTGTACCATATCATTGTCGCCATCAACCGGTAAATCCACCACTTCCACATTTTGCAAACAAGCTGCTACCCGCCTGGCTTGGTCGTTTGTGCCACCATAGCAGTTGGGTGGTACCACAAATTTTATCGGTTTACCCGGATGATTTTCTATCGCCTCATGCACAAGTCCCATCATAATGGCGTACTGAATAGAAAGTCCACTAGAGCCAAGCAATGCCTTAGTAGGCGATTGGGTAATTTCTTTGATACAGGCTACCACGCTTGCTTTGTTCTGTTCTAAACTGTTGTTCCTTGATTCTTCTTCCGGTTCACCAACCATCTTCTTTAAAGCCGCCAAACAATTAATTGGCGTCATAGCGATGGTTTCTCTTCTGCGCACATGTTGAATATCTGGAATGTAGTTTTCATTTTCCGCTTCATGCACTACTAAAACACTTCCAAGCGTAGTATTTACGTTGATTGAAAAGTCAATGTTAGGATGCAATTCAAATCCACTAATCTCTTCTTTTGCAGCAATTAAAACGGTACTCCCTTCAAAGTTAGAAATTGCAGAAATGCTTTCTACTTGCTTTACTTCTAGGTTATAACCGTAAACACGTTTGAGTAACTCTACATCTAGTGAAACAGGCAAGGCATCGGTATAAACCAATTGCGTTCTTTTATTATCAAACAAGTTCTTCCTTAAAATGGCCAAAACCGGAACCGTTTGCGATGAAAAGCTAATAATATTGTCCGTGGGTAATTGATGCATACTAGCAATAGCCCATTCTAACACACAGGATAGGGGATGACCCAAACGAATATAATCATAGGCGGTAGGTAACTTGCTTAAAGCAGAAGTATTATTGGTTTCCGCCAACTTTTCAAACTCAGTAATAAATTGCGTTTTAGCTAACCCTTCGTTGTAAATATCTAGCCGATGCGTGGTTAAATTTACCCAATCCTCAGGCATATTTTTTAGCACATCCTTTATATAAGTACGCATTTTTTGCTGTTCCATAATTTTATCTTCAGATAGATTGGCAGTATATAACAATTCTGTTTGGTGTGAAAGGGATAGGCGATGTTTTTTGATTAAAAATTATCTAAGTTTACTATAGATTTAACGTAAAAAATACCGATGTCAGGTTGAGTAGAATTCTGAAAGAATTTTGTATCGAAACCTATTCATTTTGCTTATTTCGATACATCCCGCTTACTGCGGGACACTCAATATGACAAAACGCATTTCCGATTAAGATACCCAACAAACGTAGGATTATACTATCATTCGTTTATGGTTTCTTCTTTTTTACTTTTAAAAACTTTTACAAAAATGCCGTGCAATAGCAAACACACCATTCCTATCACTAAGCCAACTAAAAATTCACCTAAAAGAGCTGGTAATGCATGTACTAAATCATGTATAACATGTATGTTATGTACAAAAATGCCACCCGCTACTAAAATCATGGCTAGGGTACCAACCACCGCTAAAATTCTAATTAGAACAGGAAGGGTTTTTACCAAGCCAGTACCAATACTTTTGGAAATACCGGGTTTACCATCACTAGCGGCAATTAGTTTATAACCCAAATCATCCATACGCACTAATAAAGCAACCAAACCATATACACCTACTGTGGCTAAAATGGCTACAAGGGTTACGGATATAATTCTTACCTGTAAGGGTTCTTCCAGCACCGCGCCTAAGGCGATGATAACAATTTCCACCGATAAGATAAAGTCAACCAAAATGGCAGATTTTATCTTTTTCTTTTCATACGCCAGTATTTCGGCTTCTGAAATTTCTTTAAACGTTTTGGTGTGTTTTACTTGTTTTTTGTGAAAGAAATACGCGTAAATTTTTTCAGCACCTTCATAACCCAAATAAGCACCACCCACTAACAAAATAGGCACAATGGCTACTGGAAAAAATGCGCTTAATAAAAGCACTACCGGCAGAATAATGAGTTTATTTAAAAACGAACCTTTAGTTATTTTCCATAAAACGGGTAATTCTCTTTTAGAAACAAAGCCAGAAGCTTTCTCAGCATTTACGGCTAAATCATCCGCTAAAATACCCGTGGTTTTCCTAGCCGCCACTTTAGTCATAGCCGCTACATCGTCCATCAATACGGCAATATCATCAAATAATGCAAAAAATCCTGAGGCCATGTTTGTAAGAAATACGTTATAAATGAAGTGTCGGTAAAATTATAGTGATTTTTAAGAATGGCCTATTGCCATCAAAAACTTAATCTCTTTTCACTTCTAAATCCAATACATCTTTTAATCTATTAAGACTTGATTTACATAAGAACTTAAAGGCAAATGCTATAAACCCAAATCGAATAATTAAAAGCTGGCCTACTACTACTAGTAGAAAAATTGGTGAGAATTGTTCTTTTTCATTCGTAATCATAACTACAAAGGCTAGGAGTGGAAAAAGCAAAAAAATACCTAATAATATTTTAAATACCTTATGAATTTGCACCCGTGCATTTACCTGATTGTTTAAAATTTCGCCTTCCATTACACAGAATGCTCCAACGCCAATTGTAGCGGAGATGATTTTAAAACTTGTGCCATTAATTTTTCCTCTAAACGACCTATTAGTGTATTGAGAAGTAATATTTTCTGATTTTTCAGTTCTGCGTTTAAGGATTTCCAAAGCATGTTTTTGAGTTTGGATAAGCTTAAATTTTACTTCTTTGGTAGGAAATATTTTCATGTCTTTGTTAAATCCATATTCTCTAAAATCAAGCTGTTTTAACTACCAAAATTTTTAAAAGTGTTTTCTTACTAACGCGCTAACTCCCTTCCTTCTCCAATTCTTGATCCTGCGGCCAAATTGTATTTATTCGCCACCGTTATACTAAACCGTAATATGAGCGGGTATTTTTACTGCTTGTTTTTTTCAAAATAACGCACTATTTCTTCGGGAGTAAGATTCACTATTTCCTTAGAAATTCTGTCTCTTTGATCACACATAAATTTTACCGCATCAAAGGTTTTTGGAAAGGTTTCTTGCTTAGTTTTCATAATTTATTAATTCTCTTGGTGATCGAATGTCAATTGGCTTATATCCTTCCGCCATATTTACCGAGTTATATCCTATAATTCTCGCAACGTTTACAATATGTTTAAAATTCCAGCTAACTAAAATATTAGCATTTTGTATTGTAGCTAAAGCTATATGTAAACAATCAACATAAGAAGTTAATCCTACAACTCCTTCTTCAATATACCTTTTAGCTAGTTGCGCTGATTCAATATTTGATTTCACGAATTCTGTTGACTCTTTCGGAAGTAAATTAATTGAAGCTCGTATCTTTTCTGGAGCATTAGATAATTCTTGTTCTGTTATGTTTGAAAAAATAACATTAAACTCAAATTTTTTTATTCTTTAAAACAATGGTGTCGTAAATTCTTTAAACTCTTCATCATAAAGTCCACCAAAAATCGAGGTATCTAAATAAATCCGTTGCTTTTTCATGTATTAAAATTACAATATTCCTAACCTAACTCCCTTCTTTCTCCAATTCCTGATCTACCCTTCGCCCAAATTTTATTTTTTTACCGTTGTAGCGCACTTCCTCGCCACCTTCATATTCAATAGTAATAATAGAGTTACCGTCTTCATCTAAATATTCCCATACACCATCTTTAGTACCACCAACGTAGTTGCCGCGTTCTTTTAATCTCCCAGAAGGGTAATAATACGTATGCGTACCTGTGGCTAAGCCATTTTCAAAGGTGCCTTCAAAACGTAAAGTATTGGTGTTTAAATAATAATATTCCCATTTACCACTGCGCAATCCTTCAAAGTAAGTACCTTCTTCACGGTGATCATTGTTGGTAACCACCCATTTACCATCTTTTAAACCTTCAATGTAGGTGCCTTCTACAATTACAGCACCCGTATCGTTGTATTCTATGCTGCTGCCATCTTCCAATCCGTCTATAAATTCTTCTTGGCGCCACAGGTTTCCATCTTCATAATTCCATACCCAAGTACCATCGGGCAAACCGCGAGAATAGCGCCCTTTTTGCTCCACTTTACCAGTAATGTAGTAATACACCCATTCCTGAATTTTTTGATTGTCCTTATAACGCCCTTCTGCTTTTAATTCGCCCGTTTCATAATATTCTTTCCACGGGCCTTGCTTTAAGCCTTGGGCATCTACAATGCCTTCATACAGTAAAATTCCGTTGCTGTAAATCTCGCTACTTATCACTTCACCTTCTTCATTGTACTCACGGTGCACACCTTCTTCCACACCATTTCTATACGTTCCTCTAAAAGCTAAATTTCCAGTATTTCTATGCAACTCGGTGCGTACATCAATTTTGGCAGTTTCTCCGGCATTTTCAATTAATTCACCCATTACCCATTTTTCTACGCGTATTAAGTTGCCGTTTGGTTGGTAATATTTCCAATAGCCATTTTTTAAATCATTGATGTACGGCCCTTCTACTTTTATCATTTTAGATTCAAAAAAGTCTATCCAAAGCCCTTGCTTTTGTCCACTTTCATCCATCCTATTTATGCGTTGTTCTTTGGTAAGCACATTGGCCTTGTAGGTAAGTAAGAAAATTATGCGGCCATCGGTGGCGTATTCATAACCACTACCTTTTTTAAGATTATCTACGTAAGGAATTTCTTTTTGCACCTTGCCATTCGGGAAATATTCTTTTACAAAACCTTGAATAACATCTTTTACAAAAGGCTCTGTTTTAATTACTTTACCTTCTTTGAAAGTTTTACGTAAACCATCTTTTTGGTCATTTTCGTAATTAATTTCTAGCGTTATAGCACCATCTTCATTATAAAATTTCCAAGTGCTGTCAAGGGAATAGTTTTCACGATTACCTTCGGTTTTGAGATTTCCGTTTCGGTAGTAACTTTTCCAATAGCCTTCGGGCTTGCCGTCTTTCAAATAGCCTTCACTACTTTTAGCACCGCCCTCATAAAAGTAGGTGGTGAACACCAGACTATCGTTTTGCTGACACAAGAGTACAAAACAAAAATTTGAGAGCAGTAGCGTGAGGAGTCCTCTTATCATAATATATATATGTTCTTATAAATTATTTAAAATATAGTAGTACTAGTAGGCTGTTAATACTCTTAGTAACTATTTTTTTACTTTGTTTGATTTATGCCTTATCAGTTGTTATAAACAAAAAATAAAAGTATGTTAACAGATTAAGCACTTCATTTTTAATAGTAAACGAATTTAATTAACAATTGTTAGTACCCACTGTTAAGATTGTATTTTTGAAAAGAATTTTTAGGCAAAATAGTTAATAGCGCATTGTTTTTTGGTGAAGAAACAACCCAAAATTTTTGATAATAACGAGTGCTTAGTTCAAAAATTGGTGCATACGCGGAAGGGTGTTTACCAAGCAAGCCTTTTTTCTAAAAAGTAATGAACAGCAGTTGTATTTAGAGTATATAATTACTGTTAATTGTAAAGAATTGAAAACGCGACTATTCACATAGTTTTAAAAATTTGTTAACACACCCTTTTATACCCCTACAAAATGAATATAGCCATAGGTGCTGACCACGCAGGATACGAACTTAAAAACAAGGTAATGGAGCAGCTTAAAGCTGATGGCCACACCGTTAAGAATTTTGGAACCGACAGTGGCGACAGTGTTGACTATCCAGATTTTGGACATCCGGTAGCGATAGATGTTGAAAGCGGTATGGCAGACTTAGGAATTGTAATCTGCGGAAGCGGAAACGGCATTAACATGACGGTGAATAAACACCGTAACATCCGCTCGGCTATGGCTTGGAATGTAGAGTTAGCTGAACTAGCCCGCCAGCATAACAACGCCAACGTATTGGCTTTACCCGCCCGCTTTATAGAAGAAAAAACAGCTTTAGAAATAGTAAGCGCCTTTATAAAAACTGATTTTGAAGGAGGCCGCCATGAGCGTAGAGTGAATAAAATTGCAGAAGGGAAAGCTTAGCGGTGAACGGAAGGGTTAATAGTTATTGGTTATTAGTCTGTGTGTGGGTAAATATACAGTTGTGCGTAGACTGCATAAAGATTGAGAGAAAAAGTGCAATTGAGGTCAGTCTGCTTTATTCCCGCCTCTGGCGAGATGCCCAAAGGGTGGAGAGGGTTATTTAAATGTTATACGTATATGAGTGTCGAAGAATCATCAACCACAGCACATTTGGAATTCCACGATGAGGTTAAGCTATCAATAGAATTAATTGGGTTTTCTGTTGATAACCTTGAGGATGATGCACTTTTGAAGTATTTATCTGAAAAAGGAATTCGACCAGCGCACGCTCTTGAAATTATTACTTTTCTACCCATCGCTTTTACACGAAAAATGCTGCCGACTTTCCATTGGAGAAGAGATTACCTAGAGTATATTTCCGAAAATGAACAAAAAATCAAAAGCTTTACAAACAATAACTTCTATAAAATCATAGAAGAGGAAATTGAAAACTATTGTAATCAAAATCCAAAGAAAGAAGTGATTCTGAAAATTGCCGGACGTAGCGCTGAATTTAAAGTGATAAATGAGCTTCTTCTAAAAAATGAAGATGTAGATATTGCTAAAATTACGTTAACCAAAATGGTAGTTTTAAGAACAAAGGAGTAGCGTTGAACCAAAGAGTTATTAGTCTGCGTGCTGAAAAATTGCGTGCTTAATACTTAATACCACCATCTTAATACTCCTCCACCCCAAACCCCTCCATCACCTTCGCTTTAAGCGGAATACTTAAAGGCTTTTTACCAAAGAGCGGCCTATTGCGTTCTATCATTTCTATTTTAGGCTGGCGTGCTTGCAAAAGCTGACCGTAAAGTTCTACATCTGATTTTGCAGTAAATAAATAGGTACTATCTGTGAGTTGCAAACCGTTGCTGAATACGGCAAACACATCGTTTAACACACTTTGCTTACTGTAAGAATTCCAGTTACCGGCATTTTTACCTTGAAAGCTACTTAGAAAAACTGAACCTTCTTCTGCAGCGCTTATAAAAGTGTTCAATTCTTCAAAATTTAGGAGGGTTAAGCGTTCTAGTGTTTTAATTTTTAGCGTATTATCACTTTGTAGCATTTGCTTTGTAGCGGCAATAAAGTTGGTATGTACGTTGTTTTGCAAAATAAAATAATCAGGTTTTAGTCGTTTAATTAAGGTAGCTGCAACGTAAGCGCCTTGTGCATTTCCATAAATTACAAAACGCTGGCCGGTATCCACTCTATTTTCAAAAAGTAAGTGCTGTACCAACCATTCAACTTCACCTACACGCTGGTCAAAAATATCATAGGCTTCTTGTTCAGAATAATTTGCTCCGCGCCTTTCCGGAATTAAAATTTGGTAGTTCGCAGCTATTAATTCTTGAGCTAACGCGCTTTTATAATAATCTACACTATCGGCAAAGTCGGGGATAATAAGGAGTAGTTTTTTATTTTTAGTTGTTTTAGCTTCGTTCAGTTGATAGGGAATAGAAGCGTTTTCAGCATAGGTATAAACAGCAGAATTTATAACCGTAGATGATTTACATCCCGTAAGGAGAACGATAAAAATAAGAATAGCGGAAGCTTTAAAACCCTTGAATATGAACATTTAGCTTAGTTATGTTTTGAAATCAGTATTACTAACGCAACCTTACAAAAATAAATATGGAAGTTACTTTAATAAAGCAGGAAGATACCAACGCGGCCTTTTCAGATAAGGCGATTGCGCAATTTTTGTTTACTCATTTGGAGCAATATGGAGATCCGCTTGACGACATTGAGAAATGCCAAGAATACGTGCGTGAAAAAGGTGGTTTTATGGTGGTGGCCCATGAAGATGGTACAATTAAAGGCGCTACCATTATAAATGAAACGGGCATGAGCAAATACATACCTGAAAATATTTTGGTATATATAGCTGTAGATGCTGCCACACGCGGACAAGGTGTTGGCAAAAAAATAATGGAAAAAGCACTGGGCTATGCAAAAGGTGATGTAGCCTTGCACGTAGAACCAGACAATCCTGCAAAAAAGCTATATGAAAAACTAGGCTTTAGCAATAAGTATTTAGAAATGCGCTGGAAGAAAAGTTAGGTATTTTAACATTCGTCATTCGTTATTCAAAAAAAAATGTATCAAACACTAAAAGAATTCAGGCGCCATTTACACCAAAACCCAGAGTTATCTACGCAAGAGTATAAAACGCAAGCCTATGTAAAGCAACATTTGCAAGGTTTACATTTTGATAGATTAACCGAAGTTGGCGGCACAGGTTTAGCCGTTTATTTTAAAGGTAAAAACCTCGGTAATAAAATTTTACTACGGGGCGATATGGACGCGCTGCCCATACAAGAAGTGAATGATTTTGCACACGCATCTAAAACACCGGGCGTTTCGCATAAGTGCGGACATGACGGCCATACTACTATCTTATTGGGCGTGGCACAGCATTTATCAGAAAATCCTATTGAAAAAGGGGAGGTATGTTTGGTGTTTCAGCCGGCTGAGGAAAACGGAAAAGGCGCCAAAGCAATTTTAGAAGATGAAAATTTTAGTTTTGAAGCAGATCTAGCCTTTGCGCTGCACAATTTACCCGCCTATCCGCTACATAAAATAGTGTGCAGGAAAAATAATTTTAACGCAGCAGCGCGCAGTGTTATTTTTAAGTTTAGTGGTAAAACCGCTCATGCTGCACAACCGCACACGGGTGTAAATCCTGCCTTGGCCATTGCCGAAACCATTCAGATTTCAGAAAGTCTATCGCAAAAAGATATTACCAAAGCTGATTTTCAATTGATTTCACATATTTACTTGCAGATGGGTGAAAAAGCCTATGGTGTTTCAGCTGGTTTTGGTGAAGTGCATTTAACCTTGCGCACGTGGAACAATGAAGTAATGGAGACCTTGCAACATAAGTTAGTTATGGAGGTGCGTAAGCTTGCCAAAAAACACAACTTAGGCGTAGATGAGGAATGGCTAGAAGTTTTTTATGCTAATCAAAATGATGAAAAAGCGTATAAAATTATCCGCGAAAGCGCTAAGGAACTGAATTTAGAATACGAAGACAGAAAAGAACCTTTTACATGGGGAGAAGATTTTGGACTATTTACCGAAGCGTATAAAGGCGCGATGTTTGGCATTGGTTCCGGTGAAAATTGCCCCGCTTTGCACAATCCGGATTACGATTACCCAGATGAAATTACGGAAACGGGTGTACGTATGTTTACCCAAATTTTGAAAAACGCCCTTTAAATGGAATACACCAGTTATTTGGAACTGAGTAAAAGCGCCCTTGCCCAAAATTTTAATTATATCTACAATTTAATGGGGCAAGATTGCCTTATTTCACACGTAGTAAAAGGCAATGCTTATGGCCACGGCATAAACACCTTTGTGCCGCTTGCGCGAGAATTAGGCGCGCGCCACTTCAGCACTTTTGACGCCATGGAAGCCGAGCAAGTACATCGTATTACAAATGGAGAGGTACCGGTGTTAATTATGGGGATGATTACCAATGAACAGTTAGATTGGGCGGTAGAGCACGATATTGAGTTTTTTGTTTTTGAAGTAGATCGTTTGCAAGCTGCCATCGTATCTGCCAAAAGGCAAGGTAAAAAAGCCTTGGTACATTTAGAGTTAGAAACAGGTATGAACCGCACCGGCTTGGCCGAAAGTGAACTGCTACACATTGCAGCGTTGTTAAATGAAAATCAGAGACATGTAACGGTAAAAGGTTTTTGTACGCATTATGCAGGAGCGGAAAGTATTGGTAATTTTATGCGGGTAGAAGCGCAGTATAAAACGTTTAATCGTTTGGCAAAAAAGCTGCATACAAAAGGTATTGTAGCGGAAAACAATCATACCGCTTGTAGTGCCGCAAGTGTGCGTATTCCCAAAACCAGAATGGACATGGTGCGCATTGGGATTTTACAGTATGGTTTTTGGCCTTCAAAAGAAACGTATGTTACTACCATGCAGCCTAAAACGGCTGAAGATGAAGATCCGCTAAAGCGTGTGTTGAGTTGGAAAAGCCGTATAATGAGTGTTAAGCAGGTTAAACAAGGAGAATATATTGGCTATGGAACCAGTTTTTTAGCCAGCCGAGATATGAAAATGGCCACCGTTCCTGTTGGTTATGGTTACGGCTTTAGCCGAAGTTTAAGCAATAGCGGACGAGCTTTGGTGCGCGGAAAACGTGTTTCGGTAATTGGTACGGTAAACATGAACGTGATGATGCTAGATGTAACCTCTTTAAATAACGTGGAAAAAGGCGATGAGGTAGTACTTATAGGTAAGCAAGAAACGTTGGAAATAACGGTTTCTAGCTTTAGCGAATTTAGCGACCAAATGAACTATGAACTTTTAACGCGGTTGCCACAGGGTATTACTAGAAAAATTGTAGCATAATACTATGGCTTTTATAACCTTAAATAGAGCAAAATTACAGCACAATTATAGCGTGCTTAGCAAGATGTTTGCCTCCAAAAATATTGATTGGGCAATTGTAACCAAGCTTCTTTGTGGCAACGAGTTGTTTTTGAAAGAAGTAATAAATTTAGGTATTAAAGAAGTGTGCGATGCCCGCGTTAGCAATTTAAAAATTGTAAAACAGTTAAATCCAGAGGTTCAAACGGTATATATAAAACCACCGGCAACACGTTCTATTTCTGAGTTGGTGGCGTATGCCGATGCTAGTTTTAATACCGAATATGACACCATAAAACTATTGAGTGAAGAGGCGGTAAAACAAAACAAAACGCACAAGGTGATTATAATGATTGAGTTGGGCGATTTGCGCGAAGGTGTAATGGGCGCTGAACTTATCGACTTTTACGGCTCTATTTTTAAATTGCCCAACATTAAAGTTACGGGTATTGGTAGCAACTTAAATTGCCTGCATGGCGTAATGCCCAGCACTGATAAACTAATTCAACTTTCCTTATACAAACAACTGATTGAAGCTAAGTTTGATGTAGAAATACCTTGGGTTACCGGTGGCACTACCGTGGTGGTTCCGCTTATAGCGATGCATCAATTACCGGCCGGAATTAACCATTTTAGAATAGGCGAAGCCCTGTATTTTGGTGCAGATTTAGTAAATGGTGGTTTACTCCCAAATATGCATGATGATGTTTTTAAACTGTATGCGGAAATAATAGAAATTAACGAAAAACCAAAAGTGCCTACCGGCCAAATGGAGGCAAACCCAAGTGGTGAAACTTTTGAAATTAACAAAGAAGATATAGGAAAACGCTCGCACCGCGCCATTTTAGATTTAGGATTGCTAGATATAAACAGCGATTATTTAATTACCAAAGAAAGTCAAGGGCTTAATTTTGTGGGCGCTAGTAGCGATATGTTGGTGGTGGATATTGATGACAATGAAAACCACTATAAAGTAGGAGACTTGGTAGAGTTTGACTTAAAATACATGGGGGCGTTACGCTTGCTGAACTCGTATTATATTGAAAAACGTGTGGTTTAAGCCACAAATTTAAATTATGAAAATACATCCTTTAAACACAGGGAATTTTAAACTAGACGGTGGCGCTATGTTTGGTGTAGTTCCAAAGAGTATATGGAGCAAAAGCAATCCGCCAGACAATAATAACATGTGTAGCTGGAGTATGCGCTCCATGCTTATTGAAGATGGAAATAGACTGATTTTGATTGATACCGGTATTGGAGATAAGCAAAGCGAAAAATTTTTTAGCTACTATTACCTTTTTGGAGATGATTCTTTACACGGCAACTTAAAAAAATTGGGCTTTTCAGCCGATGATGTTACGGATGTTTTTCTCACGCATTTACATTTTGACCATGTAGGCGGAGCCATTAAAAGAAGAACCAACGGGGAAGGTTTTGAACCCGTGTTTAAAAACGCAACCTATTGGAGTAATAAGCGCCATTGGCAATGGGCCACAGAACCAAACCCGCGTGAAAAAGCCTCTTTTTTAAGCGAAAATATTTTACCCATACAAGAAAGCGGACAGCTAAAGTTTGTAGATGTAGCCGAAAAAGATGGCGTGTTTAAAACCGATTTAGGTTTTGATGTACTTACCGTAAGTGGCCATACTGATGCACAAATGTGCCCCATCCTAAATTACGGAGGAAAAAAATTAGTATTTATGGCTGATTTATTACCCAGCGTGGGCCACATTCCCTTGCCGTATGTTATGGGTTATGATACGCGTCCGCTTATTACGCTAAGCGAAAAAGAAAAGTTTTTAAATACCGCTGCTGCTGAAGAATATGTACTGTTTTTAGAACATGATTATGCCAATGAATTGTGCACACTGCAAGAAACAGAAAAAGGGATACGATTGAAAGAAACGCTTACGTTTGGAGAGGTTTTTGGGTAAGATTAAGTTATCTGTTAAAAGTTAGGGATTGAGCCAATACTTTTAAAATTTAAAAATGAAATACGTGCCAAGCTTAAAAGAAAAACTAACGCATAAGTTATGGCGGTTAAAAAGTAATCGGCTTAAGGCTAAAGTTTTTGCTAAAGCAGATACACCTCTAATTATTTGCACAGTTTTTAGAAATGAAGCACCTTTTTTAAAGGAGTGGATTTTGTTTCACCAAAAGCAAGGGGTGGAAAAGTTTTACTTGGCAGATAACAATAGTGAAGATAATTTTAAGAAAATATTAGAACCGTTCATACAAAAAGGTTTAGTGCAACTAAGCGCAACCAAAACAGATGAAATGAATGCGTTTATCCAAGCCGAGGAGTTGAATAAACTGTTAGTCAAAGCCAAGCAAGATTTTGGTGAAAACTGTTGGGTGGCCAGTATTGATGTAGATGAGTTTCTGTTTAGCACAATCCAACCAATTAAAGAACTTTTAAACGCACAAAAAGGAGAAAAACCAGGAGCTATTTTAGTAAACTGGTTGTTTTTCGGGACGGCTCATGTAAAAGAAATAGATACAGATAAGTCGTTTTTAGAGCAGTTTCAGCTTCGCGCGAAAGCTGACTTACGCGAACACGCCCTAGTAAAACCTATTTGTTATTTAGCAAATACAGTTGGTTTTTATGGTGGGCCACACGTGCCTTTTGTAAAAAAGAAGGCCACCTTGCAATACAGCGATGGAACCATTTACAATAAAGAGGTAAAATACATCACACACACACCCTTGCGCATAAATCATTATTGGTTTCGCTCAGAAAACTATTTTTACAGTCAAAAGCGTTTTAATCGCAATCGCTTCGGTAGCCTTTGGAATGAAAAAACTGAACAACTCTTTGTGGATGCGTGTAATGAAATATTGGATAAAAAAATACTTGATATGACAAATAATCAACAAAGTCGAATTTTTAACGGTTGAACATCAAGATAATATTTAGCATTGTTTTCTACAAATCAGGCACTTAAGGTTAAAAAATTACTGTTGCAGTACTTTATTTAGAAGAATAATCCTATACTTTAGAGAAATTATTAATTCAATTTATCTAATTATGAAAAAGACCCTACTCTTATTATTCATTTCCATACAAGCTTACGCTCAAGTTGATGTGGAACATGCACAGATTAATTTAAGTGAAGCCACTTTAAGCTTCAGTTCCTCCGCTGAACGGTTTGTAAGGAATGCTCTTTATAGTCAAAACGGAACTGAGGTAAAAGCTGTTTTAACTACCTCAATAACAGGATCTGTTTATTGGCGAAGAAATGTTGGAGGAGTTATTACGAATGGTGTAATAAACTTAAATGAGCCAATATATAATGGAGATATTGTTGTTGGAAATGGAGGAAATCAAATCTTAGTAGTTTACCAAGGTGGTTCTGTGGGATTTGAGGGGATTCGTTACGCGTCCTACAGTTTGGCTGGTGCTACTTATGTACAAACCGCAATAGGTAATTTAGCCTTGAATTTTAACTCAGGGGGCACCGGAATGCTTTACGGAGGACCAGCTGTTGTAGTTGATCAAAATGATAGTGTTGTTGTGATGTACAAATCATTCAACACTTCTGTGGTTACTTCAAATGAAATACACTTTTTTAGTAGAGCGGGTGACCTTAACGGAAACTGGAAAAATTATCCCAATGTATTTAACGCTTTTATAGTTGATCAAGGCTTGTCTTTACCTCTCCAATATGATGCATTATCGGGAGATGTTGGCCTAACAAAGTATAGCAATAATAATTCAGTAAACTTCGCACTGCCCGTTTCATCAGGTGGGTTTAGTTTACTTTATCTACAACAAATTAGTTTTAGCGACTTAAGTAGTGGTTCAAGCGGTGGACTTACAAGTAAATTATTAAAAAAAATATCAGGAAGTAAACTAATTAGAAAGGTCTCTATAGACGGAGCTCCAGTTGCTTTTGAACCGAATATTACTGACGATTGGATTTTAGCAATGAATCAGATAGTAGGCACAAAAAATGATATTAACGTTTTCAAGGGAAAAGCAGGTTCGTTTATTTCACAGCCTTTTCTAAAGCCACAGTTAGGTTTAGTAAAGCAAGCGGTCTCTCCAGACATACAGTATTTTAATGACTTAGTTTCTTTAGTTTTTCTAAATAACGATGACCCTTGCAAGGACGTACAAGATCCTTTGAATGTTTTTATCAATAACTTTGATGGTTCTTTGACATCTCCTTCGTTCTGTAGGTTAAATACCGAACAGTATATATTTGATAATCAAACTTCTGTTTCACTTTCAACTCCATCGAGTACAGAGTTAAATGCTTATGTTTCCTTTTTTGATCCTGTAAGTCAAGAAATAGTAGAAAGTGATATTTTTTCTTGCGAGTATTGTCAGACCATTGAAGTTCAAGAAGAAGAATCGAATAAAACTCAAGTTAATAAAACGGAAGTAGACGGAGATAAACTTTATGTACTGATTCATGACCTTACAGGTCGATTGCTATTTAGAGTTGAGGGGGGTATAATTCCTTCCATGCCAATTTCTGGAATTTATATTGTTTCTACATTTTTTGAAAATGGTGAAGTTATTAGAGAAAAAACTTTCTTGAAGTAATCAAAATTTTAGTAGATTTAAGCCGCAAACCGCTTAAGTTTGCGGCTTTTTCTATTAAAATTGAAATGAAAAAACTTCTCCTCCTCCTCCTTCCCATATCCGCAATAGCGCAGCCCGCAAACTATTGGCAGCAGCATGTAGATTACACCATGAACATTGATTTTGATACCGATAAACATCAGTTTACCGGTACGCAAAAGTTGGTATATACCAATAATAGTCCGGACACCTTGCGCTACGTATTTTACCATTTGTATTTCAATGCTTTTCAGCCGAGAAGTATGATGGACGTGCGTTCTCAAAACATTGAAGACCCCGATAGGAGAGTGGGCAATAGAATTGGAGGGTTGGTGAAAGATGAAGAGGGTTATCAGCAAATACAAACGCTTACTCAAGAGGGTATGGTGCTAGATTTTTCCATAACGGAAACCGTTTTAAAAGCAACGCTGCGCAAGCCACTGGCTCCGGGCGAAAGCACCACGTTTGACATGAAATTTAAGGCGCAAGTGCCTATTCAAATCCGCAGAAGCGGAAGAGATAACGCTGAAGGTATTGATTATACCATGACGCAATGGTACCCAAAAATGGCGGAGTACGATACGCGCGGTTGGCATCCTGACCCTTACGTTGGACGTGAGTTTTATGCACCCTTCGGGCGGTTTGACGTAACTATTAATATTGATAGAAAGCAAGTTTTAGGCGGAACGGGGAGAATGCAGGATCGAGACAAACATTTTAAGAAAAGTGAAAGCTTTGAGCATTACAGTGAGTATAAATTAACTAAAAGCAAATCGAAAATGCGCACGTGGCATTTTGTGGCAGATAGTGTGCATGATTTTGCTTGGGCGGCTGACCCAAATTATAAAGTAACTGCTATGGAAAACATGGGCAGCTTACCAGATTTATACTTTTATTATTTACCAAAATATGATAGTATTTGGGATAGACTGCCAAAATACACGGTGGAGTTTTTTACTTTAATGAACAAGCAGTTTGGCAAGTATTTATACCCACAGTTTTCGGTAATTCAAGGGGGTGATGGCGGTATGGAATACCCCATGTGCACCATGCTAAAAGGTACTGGCAAAATGGATGGTTTAATAGGTGTAATGGTGCATGAAAGTGCGCACAACTGGTTTTATGGAATGTTGGCTACCAACGAAGCGCAGTACCCGTGGATGGATGAAGGGTTCACTTCTTTTGCGGAAGAAGAGGTGCTGCACAAAATGAAAAAATCAGAAGATGTTAATGCACATGAGTCGGCCTATATGAATCATGCATTTTTGGTTTCTAAAAAGGAAATGGAACCTTTGGCAACCCCCGGAGATTATTTTACCAAAAACCGCACGTACGGAATTTCTGCGTACAGCAGAGGGGAAATATTCTTAGCCCAATTAAGGTACATAGTAGGTGAGGAAACCTTTAACAAAGGCATGTTAAAATACTACGACATTTGGAAGTTAAAACATCCTAACCCATGGGATTTCATTAAAATAATGGAAGATGAAAGTGATATTCAACTAGACTGGTATTTAAACTTTTGGCTGAATACTACTAAAACCATTGATTACGGAATTGACTCTGTTTTTCGCACAAGCCGTGGCATGAATACCGTTATTCGTTTACAAAAGAAAGGTGAAATGCCCATGCCCATACGACTTACCGTTTATGTAAAAGATGAGTTACCCAAAGAGTACTACATACCTGTTACAAGCATGTACGCGCCTTCAGAAATTGAAGGTATTAGTACGCAAAAGCCATGGCCGTGGACGCACCCAACCTATGATTTTATGTTGACCATGACCATGGAAAACATTACCAAAATTGTGATAGATGAAAACGGCTTTACAGCTGATGTAGATAGAAGAAATAATGTTTGGGAGAAAGGAGGCGAATAGTTGTGAGGCAGAAGTCCGCAGACGGAAGACCACAGTAGATAGACCACAAACACGGCACGTTGGGGAAGGTCGCGAAAAGAATGAAAACTAATACAAATCATGGGTAATATATAATTTAGTCTAATAGAATTCAAGTGTTTCTCGCGGAGCTTATCCCTCTTTGGAGAGGGTGGCCGAAGGGCGGGAGAGGGATTAACGAAGAACAAAATGAACGATGTTATACACGATACCAACTAAAAAAGGTTTAGGGGTTGAGTTATGGGGAACTTACGAAGACCTTGAAAACTTTTACTCAGTAATAAACAAGTTTTGGAACGGTACAATTACCGAAGAAAGTAAAAATAGGGATAACCTTATAAGTAGTTTTTCTTACGAAATAAGGAAAGCAATGGAAGGAAGTAGAAGCAAAAGGAAATCAAGCCATTTTACACCAGAAGATATAGCGTATTTTGGAACAAAAATATCTTGGGTTCACTTTCTTTTTTCGCTAACCGAAATTAAGTTTTGCATGCGCCAAGTCGAAACCAATAAATATGACATTTCTATTATTTTACTAATAGAATACTGGCTAGAAAAATCAATGATTGAGTTTGATTTAATTGGGGCAAAAAAACTTGTGGGATTTATCGAGGACGGTCTTTTTCCAGGAAATAAAAATAGCTACCTTTTTATGAGAAGCATAAATCTGGATTACTTTATGCTAAATGGAGGAAAAACAGCTTTTAGGAAACTACCAAGTTTGCTTAGAAAAGGAGTGTTTTTAACCGATGAGTATAATGGTTTTCAAGCATTTTTGGAAAAAGAAGCCAAGCGTTGGGATTGTGCGATAAGTGATTTAGATATAGCAGATGATGATTTTGATTATAATACATTGAAATGGTAAAAGGTTTTTACATGTACTACTCCCCAACAACCATTCACCCCACACATCTGTTTAGGCCTAATTATGCAGCATAGTAAACCACTTTTGTTATTGTTTTTGGTATTTACTTTTACGTTAGCCAAAGCACAAATCTCCTACAATCAAAATATTTTGCCCATTGGCGATAAAGAATCACTAATGGGCAATAGCGGTACAGGCGGCCTAAATTCTACCGGTGCGGTTTTTTACAACCCTGCTGCCTTGGCCGGACTGCGCGATAGACAATTTACGTTTACGGGCAATGCGTACATGCAATTTCAATTTGCCGCAGAACCGTTGGCACAAGTGGAAGGCAACGATTTAAAGCTAAAAGCGAAGGGCTACAGCGTAATTCCTACCAGCCTTATTTATACGTATGATGTTCAAAAGTGGAAAATAGGTGTCTCCATTCTAAACCCCGTGCAATTCAAGTATGAAAGCAAGGAAGAATACAAAATTGATATGTCAGCTAGCGAGCAGTTGGAAATTGATTTGAACCAAAGTTTTGAGCAAAACCACACCATGGGAGGCCTTACAGCCGCTAGAGAATTAGGTAAAGGTTGGCGCGCAGGAGCCACCTTGTTTGGTCAATACTACACCTCCTTAAACCGTACCTCTTTAAATGCCACCATCGTTTCCGATTCATCTACGGAAGTAAATGCATTTGACCAACGAGAACGTATTTCAACGATTAATTTAATGATGGTTTTTGGTGTACAGAAATATTGGGAGAAATTTAGTACCGGACTGCGCGTAAGCTTACCAAGTATATACCTTTCTGGCACAGGAGATTATTATGTAAACAGATACACCGCTGTTGCAAATGGTACACTCACCGCCAATAGTATAGATGTAAAAGACGCAAAAACCAACGTGCGCACACCTATGGATATTCGTTTGGGTTTTACGTATAAGCCAAGCGCAACGTGGATGTATGTGTTAGATTTAGGGTACACGGCAGCAGATCAATACAGCGTATTTGAAAATTTAGAATTGGGTGAAGTACAAAAAATAGATGTGTTTTATCGCATAAGCGGAGGTGCTAGTTATAACTATAAGGACAAATTTTTAGTGCAAGCAGGTTTGTCATACACACCACAGCGCATAAATGATTTGGGCATTTTACGTGCCGAAGATTTATTGGGTTTTACTTTTGGCTTAAGCCGAAAAACTAAAGAATCAGTAAGCTCTATTGGCTTGTTTTACAACTTTAACCGTACTGATGAACCCTTGGTATTTGGAGAAGGCACCGGTAGCCGAACGCAAGAATATTTAGGTGTGGTAATTGGCACTACCTATACGTTTGCCAAAAATGATAAGGATAAAAAAGAGGCTCCAAAAGAATTTTAGGTGTAAAAACCTAACAAAACCAAAAACCTCTCAAGGGCTTAAAAACCCGTGAGAGGTTTTCAGATTTATAAGGGAAAAGAAAGAATTTACACCCTTACTTGTCCATTTCCATACACATAATATTTGTTGGTTACCAATTGCTTTAAGCCCAAGGGGCCACGGTGGTGCAACTTATCGGTGCTTATAGCCAGCTCAGCGCCCACGCCCATTTGTCCGCCATCGGTAAAGCGTGTGCTGGCATTATGATACACAGCTGCGCTATCTACTTGCTCCATAAAGGTAGCTGCGTTTTCGTTGCTGGTCGTCATAATGGTGCTGCTGTGGCCACCAGAATATTTGTTTATTTTTTCAATGGCAGCATCTAGTCCATCTACTGCACCTACCACAATTTTCATGGCTAAAAACTCTTCATACCAAACAGATTCAGCTGCAATTACCGCTTCATCCATTTCTGTTTTAATGGTTTCATCTACTAAAATTTCAAGCTTGTAGTCTTTTAAGGTTTTATGTAAATCGGCCAAACGGGCTTTGTAATCCGGTAGATTTTTATCAATCAGCACTTTATCTAAAGCATTACAGCCGGAAATTTTATCCGTTTTAGCATTGATAATCACTTTTTTAGCTTGTTCCCAATCCGCATCGGTATGCACATATAAAAAATTGTTTCCACGACCACTAACCAACACCGCACAAGTTGCGTGTTCTTTTACAAACTGAATTAAGCGTTCGCCACCGCGTGGTACAATTAAATCTAATTTTTGGGTAGGGTTGCGTAAAAACTCCTGCGTTTCGGTTCTGTCCATTTTCATCAGCTGTATCCAATCCTTTTCCAAACCATTCTCAGCTAGTGCTTCATGCCAACAGTTTACCAATATTTCATTGCTATGGATGGCTTCTTTACCCCCTTTCAGCAAAATTTTATTATTGGCCTTAAAGGCTAACACTGCGGCCTCAATGGTTACATCTGGCCTACTTTCGTAGATAATCATTATCGTGCCAAACGGAGCTGTTTTATCCAAAATTTTAAGTCCGTTTTCCAGCGCACGCTTAGATTTTAACGCGCCCACCGGATCCTCTTGCCCCATAACCTCCTGTACCGATTGTATCATGCCATCTACTTTGGCTTCATTTACAATTAGCCTATCATACATCGCTTGATCTTCTTTGGTAAAAGCCTCTAAATCTTGCTTATTCGCGGCAATTATATTCGCGCGTTTCTTATTCAGTATTGAAATCATTGACTTCAGTACCGCGTTTTTAGTTTCTGTTTTTAGTAGTTTCATTTTTTTTGTTTTTTTGAGAATTGTATTAAGAAAGTGTGTTTCCGTTGAGGGTATTAAGTATTAGGACTTGTGTTTCGTATTATTTGTATTAAGATGAATGTTAAGTATTAAGAGAGCTACACATTGTAAGCAGACTTTTGTTATTTTGAAGATTGTACGCTGTACATTGATTTCCAAGAAACCTCCACCGTGCCGCGTCTGTTGACTATCGACTGTGGACTGTGGACTTTCCCTTACACCGTAACCATCGTACCTACTTTTTTACCTGAAACAATATCTAATATTACCCCCGGTTTTTTACCATTTGCTATAAAGGTGGGTATGTTTTTAGCGGCTGTACCTTTGGCTACTTCTAGCTTGCTTTGCATACCCCCGCGCCCTTCGCCTTCGCCTTTTTCGTTTTCCTGAATGTATTCTTCCACTTTTTGATTCACCTTTACATGTGAGATAATTTCAGAATCCGTATCGTTAGGATGGCCGTTGTATAAACCATCAATATCGGTTAGTAAAATCATTAAGTCGGCCTCAATTAAATCGGCCACTAAGCTTGCCAGCTCATCATTATCAGTAAACATGCTCATGCTTAAAGAAACCGCATCATCTTCATTGGCAATAGGAATAATGCCTTCATTTAATAAGCCATTATAGCAGTTTTTCATGTTTTCACGATGTTTACCCGGAGAGAAATCGCGTTTGGTAGCAAGCACCTGCGCGCAACGCATTCCGTAATCATGAAATATGCTATAATAATGGCGCATCATGCGTGGTTGCCCTACGGCAGAAAAAATTTGCCTCCTTGTAGAAACGTCTTTTGGTAAGCAATCACCCAGCACTTCTTTTCCGGCAATAGCCGACCCAGAAGATACCAAAACGGTCATTACATCCTCTTCATACAGAGCAGAGATTTGACGTGCTAATTCTTTTAAAATAGGTCCTACAATGCGGTTATCCCGATTAGTCATTACGTTAGTACCAACCTTTACCACAATTCGTTTTCTTCTCACTTCCTTTCTCAAATCCATGCTATGCATTTTCCTTTTGATATTCCTTTCCTAATTCTACCGCCCGATTAAAAGCCGCATAAGCTGCATCTTTAATAAGCTCTTTTATATTATTATCTTCCATCGAGTCTAAGGCAGCACGGGTTGTTCCTCCCTTAGAAGCCACTCTATCCATCCAGCTAGTGGGGGTTAAATCATTCTTGTTAAAAAGCTCTACCGCTCCTTCAAATGTTTGGCCTACCAATACTTTAGAATCATGATCGCTAAAGCCCATTTTTTGGGCAGCTTCAATCATGCTTTGCATAAAATAAAATATGTAGGCAGGGCCGCTTCCGCTGATGCCGGTGGACGCATCTATGTCATTCTCCGTATCTAAACGAACCGAGCGACCAGTGGTGTCTAATAAATTCTCAATAGTTAAAAGTTCTAATCTAGATACCTCATCAGAAGCGGTGTAGCTTGTCATTCCTTTACCTACTTGTGCTGGTAGGTTTGGCATTGCGCGTATTACACGTCTTACGCCTAAACCATCTTTTATTGCCTGAATGGTAACGCCCGCCATTATGGAAATCACAATCTGCTCATCATTCATAAACGGCTTCATTTCCGTCATTAATTCACTTGCGTGATAAGGCTTTACAGCTATGAAAATGATGTCTGCTTTTGGCACACAGTTTTCAATTTTATCGTACACATCAAACCGAATATTTTTTTTGAGTTCAGATAGTTTGTCTTTGGCGCTATCTAAAATCATCAAATCTTTTGGCTTTAAAAACTTGGAGTTAGAAATGGCTTCCGCGTACGTTAAACCCATATTTCCAGCGCCAATTACTAATACTTTCATGATGTTTTTTTAATTATAGCAGCTATAAGTGCAAGCACCATACGGAAAGGGTGTTTCTGTAAACGGAGTTGGAATTTATTCGTGATGATTTTCGCTAAACGTACGTTATAATCGGGTATATAGGTGTTTGCACGGAAATAGTTGTGGGCAATATGCTGCTGACAGCCTTGCAGTTGGCTGCGGATACGTCAGCTAAACCCGACAAATTTTCAATAAAAAAACCCGAATTGGGTGGTAGGCCAATTCGGGTTTTCAGTGGATAAAACCTAAGTTCGATTTAAAAGAGTGAATGTCCGGTTGAGTAAAATTCAGAAAGGGTTTTGTATCAAAACCTATTCGTTTAGTCTATTTCCCCGAAAATTTCATTCAATATGACAAAATTTAGTAGTACAGTTATTATAGCGAACTCACGGTAAAAAAATTGCTTAAAGCTCTCTACGATTTAATCAGTTTTGCTTTTCCAATTCTTGCTCCTTTATGATACACTTCCATTAAATAGAGCCCTTTTTCACCTTCTAGTTTTCCCTTAAAAACGGAGCTAGAAGTGGTATGTGTTTCAACTAAACGTCCGGTAACATCATAAATTTTTACGGTTAAGGGCGCGTAAGTATTTGTTTGTAAAGTATAATTACCTCTTGTTGGGTTCGGACTAATACTAAACTTAATTTCAGTTGCATTAGGTAAGCCAATGCCTTGCACTAATTGACAAGCACTTGTATCAGTACAGCCATTTTCTGTAACTATTACTGCGTAACTGCCATCTACTACAGGGGCAAACACCTGTGAAGTGGCGCCAGATACTAATTGGTTTAGCGTACAATCATACCACTGATACGTTGCATTAACAGCCGTTGCATTTAAAACAAAATTAGCTTGTGTTACCTGAGTGTTTACTGTATCTATAGTTAGGTTTATGGTAATAATACTATCACACCCAGTTGAGGTTTGCAAAGTATCAACATACACTCCGCTTTGCGTGTACACTTGGTTTCCTGATGGCGCTGTGTACATAAAACAAGCGGAAAGTGCTGTGTTGCTGTTAAAACCGTTTATAATTGAAAGCGATAAAGCAACTAGGCTATCGCAACCATTAGATGCTGTTAAAGTGTCTGTAAATAAGCCAGAGCTATTATAAATTTTTCCGCTGGGCGAGGTGTATGTTCCACAGGTGCTTACAGATTTATTACCAGCCTTATTTGCTGTTATAGTTAAGGTGGTTTCAACTAAGCTATCGCAAGCATTATAGGCCGTTAACGTATCATAATATACCCCTGAAGTGGTATAAATATTATTAGAACCCAAAGGTTGATAGCTTCCACAAGCGTTTACTGTTGTAGTAAAAGTGTCGGTAGAACAAATAAAATCATCTAAAAGTACTCGTACATGTGGGGCATTAAATGTTCTAGAATTTACAAAACCAGAGAACCACCTACTATTAGAATTGGAGTAGAATATGGAAGAACGCGTTGGCACAAGCCAAGAATTACTATTTGCCACCCGAACTTGATTCCCAGGAACGCTAAAATAAGTTAACACTATATAATAGGAGCCCCTTCGTAAGGAAGCCGCACCATTAGCACCAGTACCATTGGTTAAAGTAAATTGCTTAACTCCCCCGGAGGCGACATTTATATTAGAAAAAATTTGCGAAAAAAGAGGGGATGCTCCAAAGCCATTAATGTAATTAAAATTTGCAGTATCAAAAATCTCTACAATAAAATCAGCTGTTCCGGTACTCAAAGTGCTAAAATTTACTTCTAATCCTTCAATAATTACGGTATCTTGAGTTAATAAAGGAACTCCATTAGGAAAGTCATATAACATTGCAATGGCATCTACACTAGTGGAGGTGTTGTTTCCAAATGAATTTGAAAACACTCCGTCATCTAACGCGTACAACTTATTACTCACGGAAATAGAAATTGTATCAAATATCGGCATCGTGGGTTTTCCTATTCCAATACTATCACTAATGGCACTATACACCATTGTATAATTTCCTACGGTAGAGGGAGTCCAAGAACCAACTAAACTTTGAAGGGGGGTGCTGCTTTGGCTGTTTAAAGTAGCAGTAACGGGTGTGGATAGTGTAGTTTGTAATACACCTACACCATTAAAAATGGCTAATTGAATATTCACATTAGTTTGTTGACTAACGCCATAATTTTCTACGGCTCCACTACCTGAAATTGGTTTTACTTGATTTATATGAAACGTTCCATAAGGGTTATTTAATACGGGAAGTACTTGGTAATCTAAACCTACCGCCCTTCCTTTACCTATTGAAGTAAAACGCAACTCATGTTTTGGTGGTGTTCTTAGTTCAAGGTCATCAATCATCCAAAAAAAATAGCCAGAGGTACCACTTACTGGTTTACTTTCAAATATAAACTGAAACTTTACTTGAGCCTGACCTCCTACTATTGTTGAAATATTCTTAGTAATAACATCGTTTTCTGGTCCCGATGCATTTGTATTTAGATTTTCATAAAAGTAAATAGTGTCTGAATAAGTAAGTCCATTGTTGGTGCTAATAGCAATCATAAAATTAGCTTGAAAAACTCTTGCGTATGAGTGAAATTTTAACTCCACATTTGAATGCGCGGTAAGGTTGATGGTTGAGGTAGTTAGTTTTCCTGTATGTGGACTAGGCGCTATACCGTTTCCAGAATTGCCTGCTGAGCCACCATTATCTAAATAATCAGAATCAAAAATTACAAAGCCGTTATTTGCAGTGGACGACAAAATTGGCCCCAATGTATTGGCAAAATTCCCTCTTGAGCCAACTGTATTATTGGGTACAGAATTTGGCCCTCTGTATTCCCAAGATCCGTTAACTTGCAGCGCTCCAGAACCATTAAAACATTCATTCGTCCATGTAGAGGGAATGCCGTTAGAAAAGTTCTCACTCCAAAAAACCGTGGCTGAAGCGCGCTTGTTCAACGTTTGTTTTACGGGTAATTTTTTAGCAAAAATGCCTTCTGCTGAGGGTTGTAGGTTAAGGGTGTTTTGCTGCGCTTGCGCGGAGATACAACAAAGTAGAAAGGATAGGAAGTAGAAATTTTTCATAAAAAATAGGGTTAATATTAGATTTCAACGTCAAATATACGTGTAAACCTGAGTTCGATTAATACTAAAATAAATTAATCCGATAATCAGTAGTTTAATAGTTCTAAAACAACAAGCTAGCCCCCTAAATCCCCCAAAGGAGGACTTTAGCTGCACGTGTAGCTAATCCCCCTTCGGGGGTTTGGGGGCTTTAAAGAAGTTTAAATACTGATATTTAGTTATTTAAAAATCGAACTCAGGTTGTAAGGACTAATTTAGAGGATAAATCTGAATTGTTTTCAAACGGAAAGTCTTAAAATGCAAAATCCCGAACCGCATTACGCTAAGTCCGGGATTTCATTCACACGAAAAACCGCCTAATTTTTAGCCAATACGTGCTTAGTAATTGTTCCGTTAAAATTTTCAATTAATAGTATATACAAACCGGGTTTAATACTTTGCAGTGATAGGCTTTCTGTATTATTTCCTACTAGCACAGATTGACCAGCTGCATTTACAACCGTTATAGATTTAATGGGAATACTTGAGTTCACAAACATCATATTACTGGTTGGATTGGGGTAAATGGATATTGACGGAAGAACCGCAACTTCTCCTAAGCCTACATTTTTATTTATGGAGAACACCGCATTACTTGTATCTCCCGCAAAGGCCATAAGGCAGGTAGTGGATGAAACGTTAGGCACTAGCCAAGATATTTTCCCGTCTTTAATAAACGCATCGGTCAGCGATGTCCACGTTGCACCACTATCAATAGAAAGTCTTAAATAGCCTTGGCTATAGTTTCCGTTCCCGTCCCAAAAGGCAGTATCTCTAGTGCCCCCGTTATATACTTCACCTCCGTTGGGCGTAAGCAGTTCTACCGGTCCGGTTGCACCTACAGTAAAGGTTCCGTTAGTAGTATCAGCCACACTTCCATTGGCCGACTTTACGGCTATTAAAAAATTAGGACTATAGTTCGAGTTGATTAAGGTTGGTGCGGTCCAAATGTACTTGCCAGAATTTGGGATATTGGTAGCAACGCTGCTCCAAGTGTTGCCGTTTGTGGGAGAATAAAATATATCAACATTACCCACATAGCCTCCGCTTTGCCAAGTTATGCTGTCTTGCGCATAAGCCTCCACGGTATCACCCGGATGCGGATATAAAATGGTTAATGCGGGAGCAACATCTATTCTAAATGTTGTAGCGGATGTATCACTAGTAAGTTGATCGGTGGCATCTGCAATAGCTATAAAACATTGATTACTTACCACCGTTGGCACGAGCCAGTTATAGGCTCCAACGTTTGTAAAGTTTTGAACAATAGAAGTATAGGTTTGTCCGCTATCTAAACTTAGCCAAATATTCACGCTGTCTATTGTTCCGATGGTGTTCCAATCAATCGTATAATTAGCTCCCTGATTCAAATAGTTTCCACCGTTTGGGTTTTGTAATACAACGTCTTTAGGTGCTGCTTGAATGGAAAAGGCTACGGTATCGGCTACAGCTGGATACCCTTTTTGCTGAATTATAAAAAAACAATTTGGTGCGTTTAAATTTGGATATACCATTGGATAACTAGTTAAAGACCCGCCTGTATTGGTAGCATAGTTACTTAAAAAAGGCAAATACGTTTGGCCGCTATCCGAGGAAAATAAGAGATTTATAGTGTCAATATTGCCTTGAGTATTCCAGCGAATAAAGCCATTTGCCCCAGCGGTAAAGGTTTGTTTTAAACTTGTAGAAGGAGAAACAAAGCGAAGCTCTTTAGGCGTTATAACAATATTTATGTGTTCATCATGCACCAAGCTGTCGTTACTGTTTTCTATTCGCAAAATAGCATTGTCAATATCAGCTTGAGGAACAGGCCAAGCAAAAACACCCGTATTGGCAAAATTTTGAATAGCGTAAACAAAAGTTTTACCACTGTCAAGGCAGTAGCTTATATCTACATTTAGTACACTACCAGTTGTAGTCCAATATACCATAGCCGTATCAGTATAGGATAATATCCCGTAAGGTGTAATACTGTCTATTTGTAATACTGCATTTGGACAAGTTTTAACCTCGTTGTATAGATTAGCAACATCAAAACTACTGAGTTTTCCGCCAAAAATAGCCACATCATCTAAATAGCCCGTTTTATAATCCTGTCCACAGGCGGTGGCATCAGACTTTATATTGTGTCCAAACCCTACTCTAGCCGGGCCACTCGGTATATCGCCCAATGAGCCCATACTATTAGAATCAACTAAAGGTTTTAGTTGGTTGTTTACATACACCTTAAAGCGATCTACTCCAGATGAGGTAATACTACCATCATACACTATTACCACATGACTCCAAGTATTTGGAGCAATGTTAGTTTGGGTAGTTCTAATACGTGTGTAATTGTTGCCTGCCAAGTCGTAATAGGCAGAAATATGAAAAGAACCATTTACTTGACGGATTTCAAATTGATTTCCATTTTCATTACAAAGGGTTTGAGAACGTTTACTGAATATAGTTCCGGAGTTCCCCAATGCACTTCCATCTGTCCAAAAGCTGATGGAAAAGCTTGTGTCAGGGGTAGCGAACAGATTGTCCATAACATCGCCCATATCTAAGAATCTTTTGAAACCCAATTCTACCGCATGGTTTGCACAACCAGCCCTATCATTAATTAAAGTAACACCTCTTCTGTCGCCATCGTAGTTACCAATTTCATCCGTAGCAAAGCCATTGTCAAAAGTGTATTTTGCCACAGCCACAGCGTTGCTTAAGCCAGGAACAAGGTAAAAGAAGTCATCTGTGGTATCGCCAATAGTACCATCGCTTACGCGGATTAAGCAACTATCGGAAACTATAAGCGGAGTGAACCATTGATAAGGAGCGGTAGTTACATTGGTTGCAATGTTTGTCCAGTTGCTTCCTCCATCGGTGGAGTAGAAAAGGTCAAGTGCGCCTACTGTTCCGCTTGTTGTCCAATCAATAGCATAAAAACGTTCCGTTTCAAGCGTATCATTTGGGGCAGGTGCGGTTAAGGTTACCGTATTTAAAGGTGCAGCATTAATAGAAAATACTGCGGCACTTGTATCGGAGATTAAAGCAGGAGATCCATTAAAGCGTAAGGTTACCAAACAGTTGGTACTACTAACGTTGGGTACAACCCATCCATAGGTTCCGCTATTGCTAATGTTATCATCATAAAAAATCCAAGAAGCGCCATTGTTTATGCTGTAGTAAAGTTCAAGTGATCCAACCGTTCCGGTACTCGTCCAACGAATGGTGTCATTAGTGTTTCCATTCAATATTTCGCCTCCATTGGGATGTGTAAGGCTAATACTGGCGGGTGGTATCTGAATAGTAAAAACCGCATTACTGGTATCTGCTCTTTGTAGGCCATTATCAAAAGCTTTTACTGCTATTAAAGCGTTGGTGGTGTTTACATTGGGTACATTCCAATTATAGCTTCCAGTATCATTCTGTCCGCTAATAATATTCGTCCAAGTGGCTCCACTATCCAAAGAATAGTCCAAGCTTAGCCCGTAAAAAGAGCCAAAGCTATTCCAATCAATTTTGTAGGTAGAATTTGCTCCTATTGTATTTCCCCCATTTGGTTTTAACAATTGAATTTGACTGTTTACCTCAAAAACTGCATCGCTGCTATCTTTAACGCTATTGTTGCCCGCAACTTCAATTTTAACTAAGCTGTTTACAATTTGAAAAGCGGGTAATTGCCATTGATAGCTTCCATCGTTCGCTTCATTATCGGCTAGTTTTAAGTAAGAGGCTCCATTGTTGTAAGAAACATATATATCAACAGAATCTACGGTTCCCGAGCTGTTCCAAGTAATGGTATGGGTGCTTCCCCATGGCAAGTTTTCTCCTCCATTGGGTGAGGTAACCGTTATGCCGGTTGGTGCAACCAAACCAACGTTAAAGGTGGTATCAGATACATCAAAAACACTCGGCTGGTTTCTACTGCTTACGCGGATTTTATAATTGCTTCCTGCAAGTCCTGGGGTGTACCACGTATAGGTTCCTATGTTAAATACATTACTATTAATATTATTCCAAGTGATGCCTCCGTTTGATGAATACTCGAGCCTGACAGAAAAAACGGGTGAAGCTGTATTCCAAGTAATTGTATATTGACTGTTACTGGGCACGTATTCTCCCCCGTTTGGAGCGGTAATGGTAAAAGGGGATGGCATTATACTAAAGGGAATGGCAGAAATATCCTGATGTGTTGGATCTGAAACATCTTCAATTTTAATGCGGCACAGGGAGGAGGAGTCGTTTGGTATAGTCCAATTGAAATTTTTTGAGCTGCCATTATATACACTATCGCTTAAGATGCGCCAAGTAGCACCATCATCTACCGAGAGTGAAATGCGTAGGGTGTCACCTACCGAAGTGGAACTTCCCCATATTATATCATTGGTGGTACCTTGAAAATAAGTGGTATTACCAAATTGTGAAGGTTGAGAAATATACACTTTAGTAATGGTAAAAGCGGAATCAGACGTACCCATAACATTCGTATTACCTGAATCTTCTAGTTTAAAATAAGCGTTAGCACTCTGTACATCAGGAATAGTAATCGATCCTCCCGATTGCAGTGGGTCAAACCCGGTTTGGAATACTGTGTACGTAGCTCCACCATCTGTGGAATAGCCCGCGTTTAATGAATCTAGCGTTCCAGTAGTTCTATAATTTAAATAGGTATTGCTTCCCGCAAGAAACTTTTCTCCACCTCTAGGATATTGTAGAGTTATAGAAGGAGGGCCCAATGCAATTGTGAACGGAGCGTCACTTGTGTCAGCAACCGTTATTAAGTTACTTAAACGTACCCTTACCAAACAATTTGTTGAACTTACATGCAAAGGAATTGTCCAAGCGTGTTTACCAACTTCAGCATTTTGATCACCTATGTTGCGCCATGTATTACCACTGTCAAGCGAATAATCAAAATAGCACTGCGCGCCCGTTAAGTTTGCTGTGGCTGTCCAGCGTATGGTGTCTAAAGCACCTTCGGTAAGCACTTCGCCACCGTTTGGATAAGTAACGGTAAAACTTTGCGGAAGTGTACTGATGCTATAATTATAATAGGTACTAGAATTTGAAGGGTTTCCGCTTTCTGATACTTTTAAGATAACAGTATGCGCAGAATCTGTTGGAATAGTCCAATTATAAATGGTGTTGGCCGGAATGCTATCGGCAATAGTTATATAGGGGCTATAATCTTTAGAGTAAGCTAAATCTACGTAACTAATAGATCCACCTGCGCGCAAATCAACTCCGTACGTGTTTCCAACCAAAAAATTGGTATTTTGAGGAGCAGCAAGACCTACACCCGTTCCAATTTTTAGCACAGATAACGCATCGCCCTTGTCAAAAATATCGCCTTGAGCGGTACTAACCTGTATGATTAATTTATCTGAAACTTGATATTGTTGAGGTGTCCAACTGAACGTAGAGTCATTTACTGAGCGATACGCCATATACAGAAAATTGAGGCCTCCATCTAATGAATAGCGCAGTATAGTGCCTCCGCTACTAATGCCCTGTGTACGCCATTTTATGGTGTTAACAGCACCCGCCTGTAAAGTATCTGTAGTTGTGTTTGGATAAGTGACCGTAATGCTTTGCGAAAAAGCTACCGCTCCGAACAGAAGCAATAAGGAAGTAATAATTGATTTCATGGTGTGAATTTTGAATCAAAACTACCTGAAAGTCAAAGGAGTATCAATAGGTCATCTGCCCTAAATTTATTTAATAAGTAGAGAAAAAGGCTTGTTAAAAGTTTTATTTGGTAGGTGGCTTTGCGCGAATGGTGGAACAACAAACAAATACAGATGTACTAGAGAAAGCGTTGAGTAACCTAAAAAAAGTTCCTTACGGCTATAAAAACTCCAAATCCCATGAGTATAAAAGCAATTAGGCGCTCTACTACTTGTAGGTTTCTTCCGCGCAAACGTTCTTTAAAACGATTAGCAAAAAAGATTTTTAGTAAATCTAATAGTATGTATGAGCCAAGGCACGCGCCATAAAAAACCCACATACTGCGTGGCTCATGGTTTACCATTCCGCCAATGGCAACAGTGGTGGCCAACCAAAAGAACAGCACCCCAATATTTAAGAAGTTTAATAGAAAGCCTTTCACAAAAAAGAACCGTTTGCGCTTTATTTCAATTTTTCTTTGGAATTGCCCTGAGCGCCTACTTTTAAAGAAGTAATAGATGCCAAAGAGCACTACTAGAAGCCCGCTTATGATATTTAAAACCGGATTGTTTTTTAGGTGGGAAATAAAACTTTGACTACCGTAAAACGCAATGAGTATAAAAAGCAAATCTGCAACAACAGCACCCATGTCTAAAGAAAACGCAGCAGCTTTACCCTTTGAAATACTGGTTTCTACCACCACAAAAAAAACGGGGCCAGCTGCTAAACTAAGCGTGAACCCTAAGGGAATTGCATAAAGCAGAACCTCCATCCTCTATGCTTCATTTGGTTTAGAAGGATTGTCTTTTTCCCGCTGTAACTCACTAACCGTAGCGCTTAATTCTGCAATTTTTTCTTGAGCTTCTAGCAATTGAGCATTTAATCCTGCCTTTTCATTGGTGGAAACCTTAAGCTCTTCTTGCAACTTTACAACCTGTATTTCCTTCGCTTTTACTTCAGCTTTTAAAGCCTGCACATGCTGATTAAGGCTGCGTATTTCTTTGTTAAACGCATTGGTATTTATCCAATTATTTACAATGTACACCACAAAACCACCGGCTATGGCAATGTTTGTCCAGTACATACTGCGTGCCCCTTCCAATTGGCCAGAAAACATTAAGAAAAGCGTAATGGTTAAAACGATTACCCCAACTACTAATAGTATTATTTCAAACGTTCCTTTTTTCATTGCTTTATGTTTGTTTGTGTGCGTATAAATGTAGCAGAAATTTAAACAGGCACAAAGTCTAGCTGCTTTTTATCTAAATCGGCACTTTTTACCTTAATCATAATCTGGTCGCCAAGCTGATATACCTTACCATGACGTTCGCCAACGATACTAAAATTCTTATCATCAAAATTGTAATAATCGTCTTTAAAATCGCGAATGCGAATCATGCCTTCACAGAAATTTTCTTGTAGTTCTACAAAAACTCCCCATTCCATAACACCACTTATTACACCCATAAATTCTTCTCCAACGTGCTCTTCCATAAACTTAACCTGCATATACTTTATAGAGGCTCGCTCTGCTTCCGTAGCCACGCGTTCTCGGTTGCTGCTATGTTCGCATAATGCTTCGTAGTGTACCTTATCGGGATTTTTGCCGTTATCTAAATAATTTTGTAAAAGCCTATGCACCATCATATCCGGGTAGCGCCTAATGGGTGAGGTAAAGTGGGTATAATAGTCAAATGCAAGGCCGTAGTGCCCAATATTATCAGTACTGTAAATAGCTTTTGCCATGGTACGCACCGTTAGCGTTTCTATCATATTACTCTCACCCTTTCCTTTTACATCTGCCAATAAGCGATTTAAGCTTTTAGAAATAGCACGTGTTTCCTTGGTGTTTACGGTGTAGCCAAATTGCTTTACAAAATTGCTTAATTCCAAAAGTTTGTCTGGCTTTGGTGTATCATGAATTCGATATACCATCGTATTATCCGAAGCTTTACCATCAGGCTTGCGCCCTACTACTTCCGCCACCGAGCGGTTGGCCAAAAGCATAAACTCTTCAATTAAATGGTTGGCATCTTTAGCTTCTTTAAAATAAACCCCGGTAGGCGTTCCATCTTCAGTAAGGTGAAATTTCACTTCGCGTTTATCAAAGGCAATGGCTCCATTTTGCATACGTTTTTTACGCAGAATTTTAGCCATCGCGTCAAGCGTAGTAATTTCTTCGGCCAAGGTTCCTTTACCGGATTCTATAACTTCTTGAGCGTCTTCATAGGCAAATCGGTGATCACTATATATAACCGTGCGGCCAAACCACTTGTTTTTTACTTCCGCCTCAGTCGTCATTTCAAACACCGCGCTAAAGGTCAGTTTTTCTTCATGCGGGCGTAAAGAGCAAACTTTATTACTCAATTTTTCCGGAAGCATCGGCACCACTCGATCTACCAAATAAACCGAAGTTGCACGTTCTACCGCTTCTTCTTCTAAATCACTATTAGGGGTAACATAATGAGTCACATCCGCAATGTGTACACCTACTTCAATGTTTCCGTTTTCTAGTTTTTTAAAGGAGAGTGCATCATCAAAATCTTTAGCATCCACAGGGTCAATGGTAAAGGTGGTTACTTTTCTAAAATCTCTACGCTTAGCAATTTCGCTTTCGCTGATTTCCTCCACCACGTTTTCAGCTTCTTGTTCCACCTTTTTTGGAAACGCTCTAGGCAGCCCATATTCGGCCAAAATGGAATGTATTTCCACATCGTGATTTCCTGGCTTACCTAATACTTCTAATACTTCGCCAAAAGGACTACTGGCTTTATCGGGCCAGTCGGTAATTCTTACAATAGCTTTTTCTCCGTGTTTTACACCTTTCAAACCTTCAGCAGGTATGTAAATATCTTGATTCATTTTACGGCTATCGGCAATTAAAAAACCGTAATTTTTGGTGAGTTCTACCACGCCTACAAATTCCATTTTGGCGCGTTCAATAATATCCTTTACCTCGCCTTCCAGCTTTTTATTTTTGCGTTGTGCATAAAGCATTACACTTACTATATCACCATCAAGTGCATGATTTAAATCACCTGCGGCCACATATACATCTTCTAATTTTTCATTTTCTAATACAATATAGGCAGCGCCTTTGCTGGTCATATCCACTCGTCCGCGCTCAAATGTTGGGTCATACTTATATCTAAAGCTACCACGCTCCGGCTCTTCTACTTTGTCGCTTTTCGCGAGTTTAGATAAAATGGCCAGAATTAGCCTTCTTTCTTTCTCAGCCGTAATTTTTAGTTTACCCGCTACTTGCTTATAATTGAAGCTTTTTAGCGCATCCTTACGTAACACATCAAGTACCTTGTCTTCTAATTGACTAGCACTTTTCATCTTCTTTTTTCTTGGTTTCATACGGGCGCAAGGTAGTAATTTGGTGCAGGCTGTGTGTTAAGGCAAAGTGAAGGTGGTTGGTGTGAGGAGGTGGTTGGCAATTTAGCGGCAGAAGAGCAGTTGGCAATAGCGGCACGATGGGGTTGTTGCACAGAGGGCGCGGAGGTTTCATAGAGAACCCACCAATCCACCAATCAAATTGGGGAGGGGCAAGTATAGAGATTATTTAATGCATATCTATGTGGTTATGTGTTAGAAAAATTGGGCAACTATTTCACAAAGAAGCGCAAAGGTTTCGCAAAGTTACCCGAAGAAATTTCACAGAGAAAGCAGAGGTTTAGCAGATATTTTAATGCAGCTCTATGTGCCTATGTGTTAGAAAAAATCGGCAGCTATTTCACAAAGAAGCGCAAAGGTTTCGCAAAGTTACCCGAAGAAATTTCACAGAGAAAGCAGAGGTTTAGCAGAGATATTTTAATGCAGCTCTATGTGCCTATGTGTTAAAAAAATCGGCAGCTATTTCACAAATAAGCGCAAAGGTTTCGCAAAGTTACCCGAAGAAATTTCACAGAGAAAGCAGAGGTTTAGCAGAGATATTTTAATGCAGCTCTATGTGTCTATGTGTTAAAAAAATCGGCAGCTATTTCACAAATAAGCGCAAAGGTTTCGCAAAGTTACCCGAAGAAATTTCACAGAGAAAGCAGAGGTTTAGCAGAGATATTTTAATGCAGCTCTATGTGCCTATGTGTTAAAAAAAATCGGCAGCTATTTCGCTCACCAATCCACCCATCCAATTGGGGACAAGTTAAGTTAGGAACAAGACTACAGAGATGAAAAAAAACTGTTAAATGCGACTAATCAGTGCGTATCAGTATAATCGTAAAAAATCCGTGGTCTATTGTTTTTGCTTTAAGTGGAGGATTATTTAGCGAACAAGTGTGCGCATGGGTTTTGCTAATATGCAAGCGCAACAAAAACTTAAAATAAGATATTTATTTTCACCCCGTGCAGCGTTTTTCAAAAAGCACGCGTCTTAGTAAATAGAATCCGCAGGGATTGAAGGAGAAACAAACAAACGAACAAGCATTAATAAGACAATGCCTAAAAGAAGACCGCAAAGCGCAACGCGCTTTATACGAACGGTTTGGCCCACGGATGAAATCGGTGTGTGTGCGCTATTGTTATAATGGTTCGTTAGTGGAAGAAGTATTAAATAAAGGGTTTTTTAAGGTGTTTAAAAGTTTAGAGACATATACGGGAGCAGGAAGTTTTGAGGGTTGGATACGGCAAATTATGGTACGCACTTGCTTGGATGAGAATAAAAAAGCCAGCTTACCTAAAGTAGATGAACCAGTAGAATTTTACGCACCCGCTGAATTATCTGGAACAAACCAAACACACGATGCTCAATATATATTAAACCTGATTGAAGCCTTGCCTTATGGCTATAAAATGGTGTTTAACCTATACGAGATTGAAGGCTACAGCCATAAAGAAATTGCGCAGCAACTTGAAATTACCGAAAGTGCAAGTCGCTCTCAACTCACTAGAGCTAAAAAGATTTTACAACAACAATTACAGCAATTAAATAAAGCTTGACGAACTGGGATGACATAAAGAAACAAGCACGTAAAGCGGAAGAACCGCTTAGTAAGAACGCTTGGGCGGGTATGGAGCAAATGCTCAACGCCACTAAGCCTAAGGCCCGCTATCGTGCAATTTGGATTGCGTTGGCCGCGGCAAGTGTGATTGCGTTGTTTTTTGGTGTGTTTTACAGTGAAGGCAGGATGCAGAAGAAAGGTGAGAGTGACCAAGGAGCAAACCTGCCTACCAGAGAAATAATGCCAACTGAATCAGAAGGCATAGTGAAAGCCGAGAATGAAGGAGCCATTAAAACGAATAAAGAAAGTGATAAAACCAGAGGAAAGGAAAATGTTAGAAGAGTACAGGATGCGCTTATTCAAGAAAATGAAGATCTTAAGTTGTCTTCTTTCGGAGAATCTGCACAAGGCTTGGCAAAGCAGCCTGCCGAGGAAGATATAGCGGTTAGTAATAAAAGGACAAACTACAATCCTTTTGTATCAAATACTGAGCAGCCTAAATTAATCGGAACCGACACGACTCAAAATGATAAAACCATACCAGTTAACCCTGTACCGGCTAAACCTATTGGATTGCCGCGCCAGCCTTGGTCATCTCCTTCACTAAAAGTGTTTGGCGTGGGCAGTCCAGTTTTAACTATGGTAAGCGGATCAAATAAAAGTAGTCTAAACTATCGTTGGGAAATAAGAGCTTTTGCTATGGCCACTTATAATCTATCGCCAAAAGAGTACCTGACCGAGTCGCCCTCCACGCATATTGATTACGGTAAGGCTATAGATAACGCTGTAACACCAGGTGTCGGTTTTGATGTAGGATTAGAACTGAAGTACCGTGTATTTAAACATTTTAAAATTGGTGGTGGCATAGAGTACCGCAAGCTGAGCAATACCGTAAATTATCAATACCAAACTAATAAAATTCCGCTTATAGATTCGGCTAGTGGCCACATTCTTAATTATTTTGAAAGTCCGGATAATAAAGAATACACCTCTAGCGGAAGTAATGATTACACGTTTATAAGCATCCCCATTAGCATTTACTATGAGTTTTCTTTAAAAGGGAAATGGAGCCTTGGTGCAGAAGGTATTTACAACCACAGTTTTTTATTATCACAAAAATCCATCGGGGTAAACCCTACTACGCTTACGCTAAATAATGTGAGTGATGCTGTGTATGAAAAGTCGATAGGCTCTGCTCAATTTAGATTTTCATTGATGTATCAATTAACCAATAATTTATACTTAGCAGCCGAGCCAAGTTATAGACAATACTTAAAATCTTTTGATAAAAGTGAAAATATAAACTGGGCACCACGTGATTTAAGTGTTTCGCTCAGTGTAATTTACAGATTTAACAACCTAAAATGAATATTATGAAAACGATTAAACTACTATTAATTGCAATTACCTTTTTCGCTTCTCATCAAGTATCCGCGCAAGCGTGGGTGCCGGTTGGTGGTGGTTTAAATTCAATTAACAATAATTTTCCTAACCCAAGAGGAATAGAAGCTAATGGCAATCAATACGTTGCATACGCTGAAGGGAATCAAGTGAAAGTTGCGAAATGGAATGGTTTGAATTGGACTTATTTTCCATCACTCCCCCTTAATCAAACTTCATTAGAAGTTCGAGACTTAGAAGTACTTCCAAATGAAGACTTGTATTTAAGTTTAAATATTGGTGGAGACTCAGGAGCAGTTTATCAATTCACAAATAGTGCTTGGTCTCGTTTAGTACAAAACGACTTCTTTGGAGGAGTATCAGATTTGCTTTACGATGCCGCTACTGCTCGACTATATATGGGGGGTAGATTTACCTTTAACATACCCGCGATTGAAAACATTGGATATTTTAGCAGCGGCACTTTTACGAACTTACCACTAACATCTTCTTCAAATAATGATAGCGTTATTAGTTTAAGTTTAATAAATAGCGAACTGGTAGCAACAGGAGTATTTGGTTCGTTTAACTCTGACTCTATCCCTGCAATGGTTTACCGAGGAGGCACATGGGAAAAATTCGCCAACATTCATCAAAACTTTACTAGACGTTTTGGCTACGGTTTAAAAACATTTGAAGATGGCGGAAATATATATTTATTTACAAATAAACTATTTCCAAACCAAAACATAAATCTCTACCGTATTACAGGAAATAACATCACGTTGATGGATAGTATATCGCTGGGAATGAGTAATTCTTTCTTTATCCATCACTCATTTGCGGGCACCACAAATAATGGATATTTCATCAGTTTGGAGGGATCTTTAGTAATTAGAGCATTGCTAGGTAACCTTTCCATTTTAGCAAATTATCCGGCTCCGGTTTCTAGCATTTCTAGTATAAATAATGAGCTTTTTTACTACGCAGAAGATCCGCCCGTAAATACATCACTATACCCGCAAAATAACTACGCCTATTCTACTCAAACAAATTTTGCGCGAGTTAGTGGGACTCTATTTTTAGATCAAAACTCAAACTGCAATTTTGAACCTAATGAAATGCCTGTACCCTTTGGCGTGCTTAACTTATCACAAGGGCTGTCCGCAGCCAATTTCAGCAGCGGCTCGCAAGGCAAGTTTTCAGTGTTAGTACCAGCGGGTACGTACAATTTTGCTATACCAACCAACATCTCACGCAAATATTTGAGGTTGAGCACTTCGTGTACTTTACCCACTTCAATATCGCTAAGCGCAAACCAAAATTTTCAGCAAGATATTGCTATTGAGCATGATGGTACTATAGATGCCTTAGTAGATGTAGAATCTTACACGGGGCAAGCAACGTATGGTTTTACTGAAAATTACAAATTGTTAATTCAAAACCCTGGCACCGCCCAAAGCGGACTTATAACTGTTGATCTTACCATACCCGGCACCATGTCTTTTATAAGTAGTGTGCCTCAAAGCACCAGCGTAAATGGAAATAAACATACGTTTACCTTTAACAGTTTAGCAATGTTTGAAGAGAAATCTATTCAGATACAGCTTAGAACAGATACCGCTGGAAATAATTTGGGCGACACCCTGTGTTTATACGCACAGCTAAATGGCATTAATGGTGATGTACTTCCTCAAAATAATTTCGATACGCTTTGCTTAGAAGTACGCGGTGCCTATGACCCTAATGACAAAACACCGAGTGCCACTAATATAAAACCGGGTACTAATCAGGTAGATTACCGCATCCGTTTTCAAAATACGGGAAATTCACCAGCGGTAAAAGTTACGGTGGTGGATACGCTAGATTTAACCTTACCCATTACCTCCATTATTATGAATAGTGCTAGTCATGCCTATTCTATTAGCGTGCAAAACAACATTTTAATTTGGGAGTTTGATAACATCATGTTGCCTGATAGTGCTTCTGATCCGCTAGGTAGCCAAGGGTATATTAGTTTTTCAGCAGGACTAAACCCTGCACTTGGCTTAGGGGATAGCATTTTAAATGATGCTGATATTTACTTTGATTTTCAAAAACCGATTATAACCAATATGGCCAAAACGGTGATTATACAAAATGTATCTCTACGTGAAAATACGTTGCAACAGTGGCTAAATGTTTACCCTAATCCCGCAAAGGATAAGGTATTTATAAAATGGAAAGGGGAAAGCAAAACCACCTTAACCTTAATTAATGCCAATGGACAAAAAATACAAACCATACCTATAGCTGCTAAGTCTAACACTTCCATTTTGCTAAATAATTTGGCCGCAGGGGTTTATTTTTTACATTCTGACGCTGGTACTTATAGATTACTAGTACAATAAAAATACGCAGGCAACGTATCTTAAAAGCGTAGTCTAAAAATTTGTGGCACAGCGTTTGAAAACTGTGTACAAGCATTACAATTTTGATTGAGCGGTAATAACCCTATTACCCATTTCCCGGAAATCCCGAGCCTTTTTAAGGTTTCGGGATTTTTTTTAAACCGTGCCTTTGGAAGGTAAGCTTTAAACCTCCGTTTAACCAAAAACTCCTGCAACCTTCAATCTTTACAACCAACCGCCACCTCTTTTTGCAACTTTTCTCTTTGTATATCAGTAATTTAAAGAATATTTGCACCCCTTAGGCAACGCATCTATATTTTTGAAGTGTCTTTAAGGCAACAGCAACTAATAATGGGCAAACTGTTACAACTACCAACAAACGAGCAAAGGCTTATAAAGCAATGCAAGCGCGGAAACGCTAAAGCACAACGCGAGTTGTATGAGCGCTACTGCGGGGGAATGTTAAGCGTGTGCAAAAGGTATGTTAGAAGTTTAGAAGATGCTGAGGAGGTGTTGAGCAACGCATTTATAAAGGTGTTTAGTAAAATAGACCAATACAGCGGCACCGGAAGTTTGGCCGGTTGGATAAAAAGGATAATGGTTAATGAGGCTTTGAATTACATCCGCTACCAAAAAAATTTATTTGTAGAGGTAGAAGAAGAAAACCACAAAGGGTTTTCACATCAGGACGTGAGTGATAATATGGATGCAGATCATCTATTAAACTTGATTAATGAATTGCCTTTAGGGTACAAAACAGTATTTAATTTATACGCCATTGAGGGCTATAATCACAGAGAAATTGGGGAAAGCTTGGGGATTTCAGAAAACACCTCAAAAAGCCAATTGAGTAAAGCGCGCAAAGCGTTGCAAAAAAAGTTAGGAGAAGAAAATGAACTATTATACAAAGAGTTATGAGTAAGAAACATCCAATAGATGAGCTCTTTAAACAAAAGTTAGAAGGGCATAAAATAGCGCCAAGCGAAGCTACTTGGGAAAAAATAGCCCTAGCTACACAAGCAAAATCATCTGGCTTTAAGCCGATGTATTTAATGCGCGCAGCAGCCGTAGTATTGTTAATGGGCGTAAGTGGACTAATGTATTTTCAAAATAATACAGAGCGTATTGTAAAACCGGTTACACAAGAGGTAATGCACCAGCAAGAAGCAATTACGCCTGAAAAAATAGAGGAAATAAAGTTGAATGAAGAGGTACGTGTAAAAGAAGAGCCTGCTGTTTCTGCACAAGTACAGGAGGTGGTAAAAAGTACTAAAACAGTTGCTACATCTGCGCAAGCAAATAATGCTAAAGCTGCCAAAAAAGCAATTAGCACTAAGCAAAACACGGTGGCGGTGGCAGCGAAAACAGAAATTATTGAAAGTGAAGTAGAACTTCCTGTTAAAGAAATAGAAGTACAGACTAGAAAAGTAGCCGATTGGAAACCAAGTGTAGATTTGAAACTGAAGGCTATTGCCCCTGTAACAGAGGAGTGGATAACCGAAAGCGATGTAGAGAAAGAAGAGCATAAAAAGTTGAAAGACAAGGTGTTTGCTTATGCAAATGATCAGGTGAACAACCTTTTAGCCGGTAAAAAATTAAACTTTCCTAAAACGCCTAAAGGCAAACCAAGTTTAGAAATAAACCTTGAAAAGCTTTTGAATTAGTGCGAGCAAGTTTAGCCTTATACATCATTTTTTTAACGATGTTCTTACTAAGCTGCGGCCAAAATTTTGAAGGGCAGATTGAGAAAGAACGTGTGTACAACGCCCAAATGGAAAAAGAGGTGCAGGCCATGAAAAGTGATTTAAAAGATTGGGCTACACAGCAGCAACAGGAAATGCTCAAAAAAAAGGAAGAATGGAAAAATCTTCCGGCTGAGATGCAAGCGTTTAAAAGAGATAGTACTATTCGTTTTATAGGTACCAAAATGGATAGTTCTGCAGTGGCGGTAGAAAATTGGCTAAAAACCAATGGTGCTGAAGCCACGGATCAGGCCAAAGTATTAGCCCAAAACCTTAAGAGTTGGGATAAGCTTAAACACGATGCTCAAAGTTTTGGAAAAAACATTGGAAAAATGGCCAAAGAATTTGCCACAGATGCTTCCGAAGCGGCAAAATATTTAAAGGAAGATGTAGAAAAAGTAAGGGCGAGCAAAGCCCCTAAAAAGAAAGAACAGTAACACTAAAATCAATAAAAATGAAAAAGCAATTAACAGCAGCATTCACCTTTTTAACCATGGTGTGTGCCATAGCGCAACCCACGGAACAGCCCAAGGAAGAAGTGGAGGTAAAGGTGGAGGGTAGCCGCATTACCATAGAAGCAGATGATTTACAAAACTTGAAAGGCATTGATTTAAACAAATTGCTAGCTGATGTATATAAGCGTTCCGCAGAAATAGAACGTCAAAGGAAAAGCACTTACACACGTATTGACCGAAAGTTGGCCGCAGGAGAAATAAACGCGGAAGAGGCGGAAGAACTGAAGGAAGATGCAGACGAGCGTGCGGAAGAAAGCTTAGAGTTAATGGAAGATGCTATGGAAAGCTATGGAGAAGCCTATGAAGCACAGTGGGAAGCTTGGGCTGATGAGTTTGAAGCAAAAATGGAAGCTTGGGAAGCGGAAGTAGAAGCACGTGAGGGAACCGGAGCGTCCATTCCTCCAATGCCTCCCATTCCTCCAATGCCACAAATGATTCCTCAAAACGGTGATAATGTGGGAGCAGAAGAAGAAGAGGAGGATGACAGAACGGTAATTATTAATGATGAAGGCATAAAAATAAAACGTAAAAAAGGTGGTGACGAACCCTTTGCATTACGCTTTGATGAAAAGGATGATGATGAGGAGGATAAAGATGAACCAAAAAAGAATAAAAAGATTGAGCGTACTGATGGATATTTAGATGTTCACTTTGGCTTTAATCAGCAGTTGCGCAATGGTAATGCACTTATCGCGCAAGCCAATAATGATGCGCTTGACTTTTGGAAATCTACTTCTTTCAACTTAGGGGCAGGTTGGAAAACACGCATCGGAAACCCATACAGCAAATTCTATATTAAGTATGGAATTGACTTTAGCTTTCACAACTTTAGGCTAGAAGACAACAATATTCTTCAAATTAACCCAACCACTGAACAATCGGAATTTGTGGAAGACGTAAGTGGCAACAATTATGAAAAAAGCAAGTATTTCATTTCTTACTTCAATGTGCCTGTAATGTTTCAGTTAGATTGTAGCAAAGTTGGCGACCGTGATGAAGCGTTTACACTTGGTGTTGGTGGTTATGGAGGTATCCGAATGAAAACAAAAACAGAAGTTGAGTTTAGTAACCTGATTTCTGATGAGGTAGAGGTAAAAAACTATGACTCTTTTAATACAAACCGTATTCGTTATGGCGCTATGGCACAGGTGGGTTGGGAGAGTTTTAAAATTACCGCTTCTTATGATTTTAACTCATTTTTTGAAGATGGTTTTGGTCCCAACTATAATATGCTGAATATTACACTGGGTTTTACTATTTAGGTTCTCTGGTTATTCAATTAAAAGGTCGCCCATTAAAAGGCGGCCTTTATTTTTACAAGTTTGTTTTTGCCGAGTTATACCGAACTGTGTTTTAATATTCCGTAGATGCTCGTAGAACATCACTCGGCATGATATAATATGCATTTTTATACTAGTTGATATTAAAGGTATTTCTTGGCGGAGTAAGGCTGCTTAAGATTTTACGGCTAAGTTTATGCAGATCTACCTCGACCCATTTACTAGTTTACGAGACAAAAAACTACATAAGTCATTTCTCAAAGTTCCGCAAAGTTCCTCAAAGAAAGAAAGTCCAAGTTGGGCTGCCGCGCGATTGTATCGCGTGTGCCACATTCAATTCATTTACCCCTCTAACTACGTTTACGCGACAAAAAACTACATAAGTCATTTCTCCAAGTTCCGCAAAGTTCTCCAAAGAAAGTAAGTCCATTAAGGCTGCCGCGCGATTGTATCGCGTGTGCCACATTCAGTTTATTTACCCTTCTACCTACGTTTACGAGACAAAAAACTACACAGGCCATTTCTAAAAGTTCCCCAAAGAAAGTAAGTCCAAGTTGGGCTGCCGCGCGATTGTATCGCGTGCAGAACATTTACTACATTGCTGTTGCGCAATTGTATCGCGTAAGCAATATGAAAAACCTCTTCACATTTTTAGTTGTACTTAGCGCAATGAGTTGCGGTGAATATGCACTTATAGGTATCAAAACTCCATATACACCTAGTTATAAAGAACTTACAGGGTTGCAACAGCAGCAAGTACAGGTTCTAGCTATGGAAACCGCTATGTGCGATTTTCAAAATGAAGGTAAAGTTTTGGCCATAAGCGCAGCGCAATTAACCACTTGCTTGGCGCAGAATGATACTTCGGTGGTGTATGTATGGTCGGCTAATTGCAAAGCCGAAAGTTGCATTTTAATAAAAGCTTGCCAAGATTATTGTGATGCACACAACTACAAGCTTTACGTACTTTCTGAAAATTATAATTTACCGATAATAGAAGCCCAAAACAATAGTCATTTCCCTATGCTGGCGGCTAATCATACCTATTACAACACGCATAGAAATGAGAAACGTAAAAACCGTTTTATACAGGAATTAATTGGTTCAGATAAGTCAAAGCGAAAAACCATTAACGGGCGTTTTTTAATTTTCTATAAAGATGAATTGATCAGTAGGCGGAGCGATTTGTATAACGAGTAGCTAAAAGCCATTCTGTTTTAATAGCTTTGGTGCATAAATTATGGAAAACAAAGCGCAATGGTTTGCTGCAGCGTACGTGCACGCTACTTCACCTACCCTTTTACAGTTTGATGAAACACACTTAGCCGCAGCCAAAAAAGCCGTGCGAGAAATGGGCTTTACAGCCGATGCAAACGTTGCTGTGCACAAAAATGACGTGATGTATTTGTTTGCTTTGTACAATCATGTGGATAACCCAAAACAAGCTTTAATAAGCTATTTTAGTACGGGAGCCAATACTGCTTTAAACGTACAAGCCATTGTAAAAGAACACAAGCTCAACACCAGTAAATTTTTAGATTTTGGAACGGGTTACGGACGTTCGCTACGTTTTTTAAAAACCACTTTTTCTAATTCGGAACTATCGGCCACCGAAATAAAAGAAGAAGCCGTTGATTTTGTGCAAAATACGTTTTCCGTTTCCGGATATCACCACGAGTCCACGCCTCCTGCAAAAGCACCTTGGCCGCAGCAAGATTTTATTTTAGCCCAATCTGTTTTTACGCATTTGCCCGAAAAGCTTTTTATAGACTGGCTTCATTTACTTTTTAGCAGCTTAACCAAGGGAGGAGCATTGCTTTTTACGTTTAAAGATATGGCGCTCAATCGTAAGCACTTGGGGCGCATAAAACAGTATTTTGCGCCAAAAGATTTTGTGTACTTGCAAAATTCAGAGGATGTATATTTTCCGTTTTTGGCTAATAAAAATAACACAGACGATTATGGAGTGAGCTTTGTAAGCCAAAAGTTTATTCAACAACAAGCCAAAAAATTGGGTGGAGAAATTCGCTTTATAGGCGATGCTTTATCTAAGGCACAGTCGGCAGCACTTTTAATAAAAAACTAAATGGTAGTATTTTCTAAAACCTTTAATGCTCTAAATACGGTAGAGCTGTATCAAATTTTAAAACTGCGTACCGATGTTTTTGTGGTAGAACAGCATTGTGCCTATCCGGAATTAGATGATTATGATATGGAGGCACAACACATTTTTGGGGTAAGCGAGGAAGGAAACTTAGTAGGATATGCACGGTTGCTAGCGCAAGACACTGTTTATACGCAGTGTTCTATTGGCCGGGTATGTGTGCATAAAAATCATCGGGGACAAAAGATTGGTCAGCAAATTTTTGAAAAAGCAGTAGCAGAAGCGGATCGTCTTTATCCTTCGGAACCCTTAAAAATTCAGGCTCAAACCTATTTAGAAGATTGGTACCAAAGCTTTGGCTTTAAAACGGTTACGGAGCCGTATTTAGATTTTGGGATAGCGCATGTGGATATGGTGCGGGGGTAAGGAGTCCAAAATAGTAAGAACATTACCAACTGTGAAAAATTAGAGTAAGTAATTAAGCAAATAACTGTACAAATACCTAGGAATATAAAAAGCAACCATGAGGGGTTTGAAGCTTTGGTAAAAGTATGTAATGACATACTATATACAAAAACAGGTGTTATGCATATTAGCTTTAAAGATGTGTTTTGGTTTGAAGCAAATTTATGTGCTGTTTTGGGTGCAGCCATCTACCAAACAAAAAGAGATAGAATTGTAGTAGAACTGACCAATTGTTCTAATAAGTTTATTAGCCTCTTTGGCAGAAACAATTTCGCTCGATTATTTGGCAAAGCAACTTATGATTTACAAGATGACACTACCATTCGCTTTACTATGCACCAACCAAATGATACGCAGGAGATAAGCGACTACATAAAAACACGCTTAGTGAAAGAAGGTAAATTCCCTGCCCTAAGCAAAGGGTTACGTTCCAAAATTGCGCAAAGCTTTTTTGAAGTGTATGAGAATGCTATTCATCATAGTGATTGTACCGAAATTTTTAGTTGTGGACAATTTTATCCTAATAAAACACCTCCGCGCATAGACTTTACGGTGGTAGATTTAGGTAAAACCATTGAGACTAATGTTTCCAATTATTTAAAACAAAACATAAAAGGCTGGGAGGCGATTGAGTGGGCTTTACAAGACGATAACACCACTAAAGTTGGTGACATACCTGGAGGTTTGGGATTAAAAGTGATACAAGAATTCGTGAAACTTAACAATGGAAAAATTCAAATAGTATCAGGCACTGGCTATTGGGAATTAAGAAAAGGTATTAAGTTTTCAAAACCTATGGGAAACTCTTTTCCTGGCACATTGGTCAATTTTGAAATTAACTTAGATGAGAAATATTACTACGATGATGAGGAAGATTTTGATACACTCGAATTTTAGTACATTTACACTATGACAACAGAAGGGTTAGAAAAAGTGGAGATTGCAACTTTTATAAAGGGAAGCACTGCCGTATCTGTAACAGATGGAGACAATGTTTTTAAAAAACTTGATGAATTCTTTATAAAAAGTAAAGCTGTAGAATTAGATTTTAGAGGAATTGAACTCTTAACCACCAGTTTTTTAAATGCTGCTGTTGGTCAATTATATTCTAAGTATGATTCCCCTTTTCTACAAGAACACCTAAAAGTGATTAATCTAAGCAAAGAAGATATTCCTTTAATGAGATTGGTAATACAGCGTGCTAAGAGCTATTTTGCCAACAAAGAAAGCTTCGAAAATTCTGTTAGGGAGTCATCGGAAGGCTATGAGTAAAGAGTTTCGGTTAAAGGATTATGATATTAAGTCCAGAGACAGTTTTCTGTTTGACAACAATATTCTGATGTTTCTTTTCGCCCCCCTTGGTAATTACAATCGCAACTATCAAGAAAGCTATTCTCGTTTTTTTGAAACAATTAAAACAACTGGAGCGTCCTTGCATTTGCCCGCAATTATTTTGTCAGAATTTTATAACACAAATTTACGTATTGATTATAACGAGTGGTTAAAGCAGCCAGAAAATATTGGCAAAAAGTATAAACCTCATTATGTTGGGAGCTTAGTTTACAGAAATACCGTAGAGGCTTTAAACGGAGCAATTAATCAAATATGTAAATCGTTTACCTTAGAGGCTGATCAATTAAATAATTTGAACCTATCGAAAATTCTAAAAGAAATGCCCCAACGTGATTTTAATGATAATTTTATTTTAGAAATAGCATGGAAGCGGAAATTGAAAATAGTATCGCACGACCGAGATTTATTGAATAGCAACTGGGATATTGAAATAATTAGTGCTTTAGTTTAAGAGTATTCATGTCTTTTTCGATTGTCTTTCCTATTTAGAAGATTGGTACCAAAGTTTTGGCTTTAAAACGGTTACGGAGCCGTATTTAGATTTTGGGATTGCGCATGTTGATATGGTGCGGGGAGAGTAGGTAAACCTTGTATGGATAAAATACAACAGCCGCCCTAAGGCGGCTGAGGGAGCTGGCTTGTATCTCTACGCACCTGCATTTTAAAGATTTTCTATGAAGCAATAAAGGTTTGGTACTTTTTCACTTACGTGAGTTTAGCAAATGTACGTTGGAAACCTTACGTATGCTTCATACTTGCCGCAAACAAAATGCTTTTTGCCAAAAAACACCGTAAAACTTTACCTCCGCTTTGTTTAAAAACAAGCCTGCGTGAAATAAGCCTATTGGATGAAGGTGCCATATCATAAGCGGTTTATTTAAATTTTCATCTTTTTTCTATAATCCTCAACCCACCAATAATTAGTACAAGAATTTTTAAGCATAGCGTGATTGTCATCGTTGAATACAATTATTTTTTCCTTTTTAGCACTTTCAGGCAGGTCGTGAATAAAAGTTTTATTCATAAAAGGTTTGTGGTTTGCAATAAGTATAGATTCGGGTATTTCGAGATTCATTGTGCGATCTTCTATTCTTCCTTCAATGTAAGAAAGGTTATTCGCATATTGAAAAAACGATTTTCCGTGTTCATTCAATCGCTTTTGTAATCTTTCAGACTTCCCAATATACATAAGTACGCTTCTCCCGTAAATGTGGGAATCTCCATAAATTTGATAAATGGACCTCGTGTTATTCTCGATTTCAGAGAACTTATCAAAGGATTTTTTTATCTGCCATTTAATGATGATTTCAGTGTACTGATCTTTTTTCTGCTCACTCATTTTTCGTAGAGATTTAATTTATTGCTTGTAAAAATGCAAATTAAAATTTAGCCGAGTTGAATTATACTTTATTTTGTTGATTTATGTGGTATCAAAATTTATCGTTATAAGAGTATTGAAGGCTTAGCGTACCGAATTTTCATTTATATTTAGCCAATGGATGATAGAAAACCAAAAAAGAGACTCACTCCCTCGCAAAGATTATTTTTACAGCTAGAAATAGCGAGGGAAATGAAGGTTAACCCAGAGTATAAAAAGAAGGTGGACGAGATGGTAGAAAAGGCAAAAAGTAGAGCAGTAGAATAAAAATCATGGTGTGCCTGTTTTCACAAAACCACTCTACCACTTTTCAACTATGCTCTATAATTCCAATTTCTTCTTCGCTTAGGTTGTAAACGGAATAAACTAAATTGTCAATTTGACTTTCAATTTCAAAGGATTCAATTTCTTTAGCTTTCATTTTGATTACAAGTTTTGCTAAACTGCTTATTCGCTCAAATAGGCTTAATCCATCTGCAATTCCAATGGTTTCTGCATAAGCTTTTGACATTGAAAAATAACCCCCGCGCATTTTAGAAACAATCGAACTAAAATAAAATCGTGCTAACTTTGAGTTTAGTAATGCAAGTAAGTAATAATCTGATAGAGGTATGAAGAAAGTGGTTTTATTCAAATGAATGTTTTCTGGAACAAAACAAAATTGGTTGTCTAAAGATGTTTCCGGCCACACAATCTTCTCCTTTTCAAATTCTTCGTAATAATCACAGGCGCGTAACTCCCACCAATATTGACCTTGATCGTATCGCTTACGCGCTTTTTCTTCGTGTGCGGCCAAGTGCTGCATTATTGATGGATAAGCCGCTTTCATGTGTTTAAAAGCAGCTTTTTCTTCCAACTTTTTTCCTACTAAGGTTTTGGTAAATCCACTCGGGAATAAAATTAGGTAATTATCACTCTCTGGCTGTTTATACCTTTTTATATCTCTGCCAGCCAAAAAGGGTTTTATAATTTCTGCAGCAGCAGGGTCAGCCTGTATTAGCTGCTCTTTGGTAGCATGGTCTATTACAAAAGCTTCGTTTAGCCCGGTTTTAATGCCGTAATAAATTTTACCATTTACATATTCGCCCAAAGGCACACCTGCTGTTTTTATTTTTTGCAACAGGCGTTGGGTTTTAGCATCGGTAAGTGTCCAGCCTTGGTTAGGCAGCAGGGTGCTATCTACTTCAAAAGTATGCTGTTGTATGTAGTTTGCCAAGCCAGTAGCAAATTGTAAAGTGTTTACCGCAGTGGTGTTAAAAAAAGTGGTGGCTTCCGCTTTTTTTAAGTGCAAAATGCAGGGGTAAGTGGTAGCTTCTTCAAACACGGGTAAGTCGCCAAAATCTACAATGTTTACAATTTGCTGCTGTTGCAAATAGCTGCGCAGGTTGGCACCATAGCCGGCACGCATCCATTTATTGGGCAGTATATACACAAATTGTGCTTGTGGTTTAGTTAAGGCCAAGCCTAGCTCTACAAAATAAACATACAGGTCCGCGGTGCCGGCAGCCGTTTCGGTATAGCGTTCGGCCAAGTATGGCTTAAATTCTTTTAGTGCCTCGTGGCGTATGTAGGGCGGGTTGCCAATTACCACATCAAAGCCTTCAAAAGCACCTTGCTCATTTAGCACTTCAGGAAACTCAAAGCGCCACTCAAAGGCATTTTCATAAATGCGGTTGCTCTTTATTTCTTCTATTTGCGAGCGTAGTTTGGTGGTTTCGGCATACAGGTTTTTTACCTTTTTATTAAAGGCGGTTTTTTCTTTTTTGCTTAGCTCAAACATTTGTTGTTGGGTAAGCATTTTTGTGTATTCGCCTTCCACCTTTTGTAGGCGTTTTAACTTAGGGTCGTTGGAGTTTATTTCGCTTCTAAAATCACCTTTAATGTCAGCAATAAGCTGCTCCATGCTATGCTTTTGCGCTTTATTTTTAGCGTGGCGATATGTATTTACAGCCATTTGATAGCTCTGTATGCCCCATTTGCTTTTGCGTAGTGCTTTTTTAATATCAGCATTTAAGGCAAAGCGGCTTATAAGCGAGTTTCCACATTTTATATTAATGTCAATATTAGGCAGCGTTTCTAATTGCCTGTTTTCATTACTATTATTGGTGCGGTAGTAGGCGTTTTTTAAAAGTTCTATCCATAAGCGTAGGCGGCAAATTTTTACTGAGTTTGGGTTAATATCTACCCCAAAAAGGCAGTTTTCAATAAGCGTTTGCTTTTCGTGAAACAAAGTTTCTTGCACCCTTTGGCTTTCCACGTTATCCGGATGGTATTCAAAAAACTCACCATCATCATCGGTAACAATAAGCTCATCGTTTACCACCTCAAACACGTATTCCTTTAAGCGCTTGCCGCTTCTATCTTGCAGTATTTTTAAATCATGCTTTACGGCAATAAGCTCGTTAAGTGCCGAAACCAAAAAGTGACCAGAACCCACCGCAGGGTCGCAAATTTTAAGGCTATTTATTAGCTCGTTTGCCTCTTGGCGATTATCAATGTTTTCGTAAAGGGCATCAAAATTGGCGCAAGCCCAGCCCTTGGTTTCATTAAATTTTTGCAGCACGGCCTGCCGTATGGTTTGGCGGCACATATACATGGTAATAAAGCCCGGGGTAAAAAAAGAGCCATCGCGGTAGCCATTTATTTTCTCGAAAATAAGGCCTAGAACTGAGGCATTTATTAGCGTTTTATTTTCTTCTTGAATGTTTTCGCCTCCTTCTCCGCTAAAATCATAGGCATCTAAAAACTCAAAAAAGTAAGCCAGCGGGTTTAACGCTCCTTTTAGTCTTTTACCCTTTTTATCTTTTAGCACCGTTTGGGTATACACGGGTAGGGTATAATCATCTTCTAGCCCGCTAATAAAAAGAGTGTTATGCTCTAGTTCGGTAGGTTCAAAAAGGGAGCTGTTTAAATACGGAACTTTTCCAAACGCGTTGCTTACTGCCTCTTGCCTTTCTTCCACTTCTTTGGCCAATACCTGAAAAAACAGTTTGTTTAGGGCATCGTAATTACCCATTTTGGCAGCATTTAAAAAAGCAAAAGAGGCATCACCTTTATGGTAAGTAATGAGCTGGGCTTCAAGCAATTTTAAAAATAAAATACGGTTTACCCAAGTAATGGTAAGCTCTAAACTTACGTTGAAAAGCCTTTCGTGATACGTTGCGCCAAACTCAGAAGGCTTTGCTAAGCGCGAAATTTTGTCTAAACTATCAAGCTGCACCACGGCATTTTCTAGTAAAGCACCATTATTTCTATTGGTTGTTGTAGTTCGGCCAATTACTTTTTTGCCGCCTTCTTTGGTTTCGCTAAGCCCAATAATGTGCAACAGTTCATCATAAAAATTTCGGTCCAGGCTATTGCTATCATTAGCAAAAGGTAGTTTTAACAAATGCTCAGGCGATAGCACTTTGTACAGCGTAATGAGTTTTACATCATCCTTAGGATTTTGGTTATACAAAGGTTTTTGATAGCCAGCAATATCAAAGTAGGTAAAAGGCAGTTGTGCTTTTATAGTATCTATGCAGGGCGCGGCAATTTCTTTGTAAAAAAAATCAGTGGTTTTTCCTGAAGAGCGCCCTTGTTCAAAATCTTGAAATTGCCTTACCAAAGCTTTGTTTTGCGCAAAGTGTTTTTCAAAAAGCTGCGCGTCAAAAACAAACCACTCTAAGGTATTGGTAATTACCAATTGCTTTAACTCTAGGTTTTTTTCGGTAATGCGCTCACGCAAGTAATACAAAACCAGTTCTTGTAAAGCTTTGCTGTTTAGGTTTTGGGTCGTGGGCATTTCTGCCTTGTTGGTTGGTTTTTTAGCTTCAATAATTACGCCTACGGTAGAGGTTGGCTTATCTAAGTTGTGAATTACCAAATCATTACGCCCTTTGGTATTTATAAAATGCTTGTCTTTATAATAGGTGTTTTTAAAAAAATCACTCACCAAATTTTTATGAAACTCTTCCGACTCATCAGCGTTGGCGGTAGCAAGCAACTGTTTTAAATTGGTTTTAAAAAGCTCAATAGCTTGGCGGGTTGGCTTTATTTTTAAAAAGGCTTTGTTTAAAGCTTCTCTAGGCGTTTGTTTGGTTTTCATACAGCAGTTTTCGGTTATTTAAGGATGCCTAGTTTCCAATCAAAAAACAAATTGTTGGTGTGCATTATTTCAAATTCCGCAAGAAAACTTTCATTACTACTTGCCGAGCCTAATCTGTACATAGGGATAATGTAAAATTTGGCAGGGAGCACCAGCGGTTCCACCCACGCCTAAGGCCATGTAAGTAGGGATATTATCCTTTTTAGAAAAAGCTTTGTAACGTTCAAGTTGCTCTTGCTTGGCCACTTGCACCCAGCCATTATTAAAGCTGCTTCTATATTTACATTCTACCGCCAGTGGCACGGCAGTATCTTGCAGGTTTAGGGTAAATTGTAAATCTGGTTGTTGGGTTTTTTCATCAAACCTACCTTGTGCGTATTTATCTCCTGCCCAGCTGTTAAGCGTAAAAAATTTAGCACTAAACCGGCCAAGTACGTAAGCCTCAAAATTGTCGCCTTTTTCTTTAAGTGTATTTCTTAGCGCTGTTTCTGGTTCAATAGTGCCCTCTTTTATTTTAGCTTGTGCCAAGTCAATAGCGCTATCAGCCTGAGTACCCGCCACCGCTCTAATCTGCGCTTTTTCTTTTTCGGTAAGCACGCCATCGGCCACAGCCATATTTACCAGCGCATCTATATTATTGGTGTCGGCTTTTATAGGTTCGCTACTTTCCTGATTATTGCTTTTAGGCGGCATTAAGTTATACACACCAAAGGAAATAAATGCTGCTCCTAAAATTATAAGTAAAACTGGCCACATACGCATAAGTTGCAAAAATTGAATGAGGCTAAAATAGGAAAGGTATTCGGCTAAGTACACTACCATTCTCCAATTTGTAAAGCCATAGGTTTTTCCGTTTATTGTAATTCTCGTTAAACAGCTTCTCTTGTCCTCATTAAAATAAAAAACTAACCCATTAATTACCTTAGATTTGATTTTTGCTGTAATAGTTTTAAAACTGTTGACATTGCAAGTATAATGAAAGCTTAAATCCTCAATTTAAAATGGCGGATAAGGAAAGTCAGAACTTGAATAATCCTCAAGAGGAATCGGAACAGGTTTCGCAAGAGCATGATACAAATAAGGGCTCAGATAAATTTGGCACACCCAAACGCGGCCCCAAAAGGGCGATAAAAGAATTGCTCGTTTTTTTACGCGATCGGTTAAGTTTAGAAAATGATAAAGCTGACCCCGAAGAAACGATTGCCTATATTAAAAAAGGCGTTGAATTTGAAGGAACCAATATTTGGATTCTAGTTTTTGCCATTATGGTTGCCTCCATTGGGCTTAGCGTTAATTCGGCAGCGGTAATTATTGGTGCCATGCTTATTTCTCCGCTTATGGGCCCTATTATGGGCATCGGTATGGGCGTAGGTATTAATGATTTTGACTTAATAAAAAAGGCGGCAAAAAACTTAAGCCTAATGGTTGCTGTATCGGTGGTAACCTCCACACTATATTTTTTTATAAGTCCTATTGGAAACGCACAGAGCGAGCTTTTAGCGCGAACCCAACCAACGCTGTGGGACGTATTAATAGCGCTTTTTGGCGGGTTAGCAGGAATTGTAGCGGGTTCTAGGAGAGAGAAAAGTAATGCAATACCTGGGGTGGCCATTGCTACTGCATTAATGCCTCCCTTATGTACCGCTGGGTATGGAATAGCAACTGGTAATATGGCGTATTTTGCTGGTGCCTTTTACCTTTTTACTATCAACTCTGTGTTTATTAGTGTAAGTACTTTTTTAATTGTTCGCTATTTAAAGTATCCGAAAAAAACGTTTATAAACCCCGAACGTGAAAAGGTAGTGAAGCGATGGATTGGTATTATTGTTTTAGTAATTACCCTCCCTAGCACTTATATAGCATTTAAGCTGGTTAAAAACACCGTTTTTGAACGAGAAGCAGGTATTTTTATTACCGAAAATTTTGTGTTTGATAACTGCCAAGTTATTTCAAAAAACATAAATTTAGATGGTGAATTTCCACAAATTGAAATAGCCTTAATTGGAGAACACATTGCAGATGAGCGCGTAAATGATTTAAAAAATAAATTGAAGTCTAATGACTTGCTAAAAGATGCTGAATTAATTGTGCGCCAAGGTGGAATTATTGAACAAGGCCTAAATGTGTCCGAGGTACAACGCTTAAATCAAGAAATGAAAGCTGGTATAATTGAAGATTTATACCGTAAAAATGATGAAGCTTTACTATCTAAGGAGCAGCAAATCCGGGCATTGGAAAACGAACTATTTAAACTTAAAAAAGGACAAGTAGAAGTTGCCTCCATAAAACAGGAAATAATGGCTATTAATGAAAATGTACAGGAATATACCTTAATGCGAAATCCATTTGTGAATATTAAAAACAACCAAATAGACACACTCACTTTTGCTTACGTACGCTTTAAAAAACGCCCGCAAAGAAGTGAGACTAAAAAGCTAGAAAAATGGTTTAAAGCGCGCACCCAAAGCGATAGCTTAAAGTTGGTAGTGGAGTATTAAAACTATCAAAAACGTAAAGCACGCTTCCGTATAGACTATACATTATGCCTACTGTATTAAGTTCCTTTACTCATCAAAATTAGTTATCATTTATTGTAGCTTATGTTTTATAATAGGCAATTTTTAGAAACAAACTCTGCGCTAGGTCAATTTCACCAAAACACCTCAGGATTTATATAAAAAACGGTATCAATAAAATAAAGCACACCTTGTTGGGTAAGTACATTTTCATCATGCAAGTCCTCTAAAATAATGCCTAATTCGGGGTGGTGGTAGTCATTTCTACGCGTATTTTTAAACCCATTATTTAAGAGAAATGCACTTACATCTGGCAAGTGGGTTTGCTTATCCGATTTTACAAAAAGTTGAGAAACAACAGAAAATAAATTGTTATTTTCTAAATAGAAACCAATAAGTTCGTATGCAGTATCTGAAAAAAAATAATTGTGCAACAGGAGGTTGCTCAAATAGTCTTGCCAAGCTTCATAATAAATAGCATCATTTAACTTTAATACACATTGATTTTCTTGTATAAAAACTTTTTGTTCTGCTCCACTAGAAACGAATTTGCTTTCGTCAATTCTTTCGATAAGAATATTATGCGCATTCGCAAAGGAAATTAACCTCTCTGCTTCTTTTCCTTTATCATGCTGTTTTCGCTCAGCCACTGTGCTTGTGCCCTCGCTTCCTCTAAGGTAACGGGCGGCTGCTTGGATAAGAGAATCGTAGCCCGAAGCACTCTTTCCCGAAATGAGATTTTGGAGTTCATATCGTGTCTGTTTTAAGTTCATTTAAGTTTAAGCGTAAAGTTCGATACAAGTATAACCTGTTACTACTCTTTACTCATCAAAACTAATTACCACTTTTTCACTTGTTGGATGGCTTTGGCAGGTAAGTACGTAACCATCTTCTACTTCATCATCTTCTAAGGCATAGTTCATATCCATTTCTACCGAACCTTCCAGCACTTTTGCACGGCATGTGCAGCATACGGCTCCTTTACAAGCGTAAGGCACATCAGCACCGGCATCTAAAGCAGCATCTAAAATAGAAAAGCCAGCCTTTTTTAAGCCGAAGTGCGTTTCATCACCATCTAAAATCACGGTAATGTCACTCTCTACACCCTTAGTATTATCCGCTTTGGCGGTTACTTTTGTTTTGCCGGCAAGGCTTTGCGCGGGTGATGTAAATAACTCAAAATGAATATTTTCTTTTTTGGCGCCTAACTTTTGAAGCGTTTCACTCACATCATTTATCATTCCCTCCGGGCCGCATAAAAAGTACGCGTCAATTTCATCTGGTTCAAAAAAGCGCTCAGCAAATGAGTTACATTTTGCAGCATCTATCCGGCCTTTTAAATAGTCAGAACCTTGATCTTCTCTACTCAACACATGGTGCACCTCTAGGCGATTCATGTATTTATTTTTTAATGCGTCTATTTTATCTCTAAAAATTACCGTTTTACTGGTTTGATTACCGTAAAACAATTTAAAGGTACTGGCTGGCTCTAGCTCTAAAACTGATTTTAAAATGGAATAAATGGGTGTAATACCACTGCCCGCTGCAAAGCCAACGTAACGTTTTTTGGAGGTGTTTTGAGTTTTCACAAAAAAGTTGCCATCGGGTGTCATTACACGCATTTCAGCGCCAACCGTTAGTTTTTCATTGGCCCAAGTAGAAAACTTTCCTAACTCCACCGTTTTTATGGCTACGCGCAATTCACCATCTACGGGGCTGCTGCATAAAGAATAGCTTCTACGCACTTTTTCACCGTCAATATCCGCTTCAAGTGTAAGATATTGCCCTGGTAAAAATTTATAATCCTGCTGTAAATCTTCCGGTATTTCAAAAGCTACAGAAACACAATCAGGTGTTTCATGCGTAATATCTTGTACCCTAAGGGTATGAAATTTAGCGCGACCTTTACTTTTCTCTTCCGCAATTAGCGTATCTTTTTGCTTGGTTGCTTTTTTAAAAAAATTCAGCATTACAATCTTCTTCTTTTGATTTAGGCAAATATAAGAGCCTTTACCGTTTGTTTGTTTTACTTGATTAACACGCTGCTGCTATAAGCAACTGGAAAGCTCATCTGCGTAAAGCACACGGTTAAAAATTTTATATAAAACCCTTTACCCGTATATTTGTTACACTTTAAAACCCAATGTTATGACTAAAGAAATGAGTTTGGAAGATCGTTTTCAACACTATGTAGATGGAGAAAATAAAGTAGAACCGAAAGATTGGATGCCCGATGCGTACAGAAAAACGCTGATTAGGCAAATTAGCCAACACGGTCACAGCGAAGTTGTGGGTATGTTGCCAGAGGCCAATTGGATTACAAGAGCACCATCTTTACGCAGAAAAACCGCGCTTTTAGCTAAGGTGCAAGATGAAGCAGGCCATGGTTTGTATTTATATTCTGCGGCAGAAACACTAGGTGCGGACCGACAAGATTTAGTAGAAGATTTACTAAGCGGGAAAGCAAAATATTCTAGTATTTTTAATTACCCAACCCCCACGTGGGCAGATATGGGCGCCATTGGCTGGTTGGTAGATGGCGCTGCCATTGCAAACCAAGTAATGTTGTGCAGAACAAGCTATGGCCCTTATGCTAGAGCAATGGTGCGTATTTGCAAAGAAGAAAGTTTTCACCAACGCCAAGGCTACGAAATTACCATGACGCTGGCGCGAGGAACTGCGGTACAAAAGAAAATGGCGCAAGATGCGCTTAACCGTTGGTGGTGGCCGGCACTTATGATGTTTGGCCCAACAGATGATTTATCGCCCAACTCTGCACAAAGCATGAAATGGAAAATAAAACGTAAATCTAATGACGAGCTGCGCCAAGAGTTTATCGATAAAACGGTTCCCCAGGCGGAGTTTTTAGGGCTTACTATTCCTGATAAAGACTTAAAATGGAATGAAGAAAAAGGACATTACGACCATGGCCCAATTGATTGGGAAGAGTTTTACAACGTAATAAAAGGTAACGGCCCTTGTAATAAGCAACGCCTTGATGCACGTAATAAAGCACATGATGAAGGAGCTTGGGTGCGCGAAGCTGCCAATGCGTATGCCAATAAACAAGCGGCAAGGAAAAAGAGCAACGCGGCATGAGTATGGTGAAGGAAGAAATAAGAAAACAGATTGATAGTATTTTATCCTCTGAAAACGAAAAAGAGCTATATGCGCTGAATGATATGCTACTCGCTTGGTATGAGCATAAAAAGGGTTGGGGCAATACATCTCTTAAGGAAAAGCAGGAAATACTTCAAGCTTTTGACAATATGGAAAACCCTGCCAACCGTATTAGCCATGATGATATGAAATTACATTTATCCTCATGGCGAGAACGATTGAATGGTCAAAGATAATAGCCGCTCAAATTGATGTGGTTTTGATTTATCTGTACAAGGAGTGGAACGAAACTGTGGCGGACGAATTTCAGCAAGAACTACTAAAGTTAGTTGAGCTTTTATCTGAAACTCCAACCATTGGGGTGCGCATTCAGGGAGATATTTTTTTTATACGGATAAGGATGTACCGACTGTATTATTCTTTTAACAAAAGCATACTGAAAGCAGGGTATTTACAAGATATGCGCAGTAATAAAGAAATGATTGAAGTCATTGAAAATGCCTGAGATTAGTAGATTTTATGGGATAGTTGTAAGAATGTTTTTTGATGACCATAATCCTCGGCATTTGCATATTGAATTTCAAGAGTAACAGGCCATTATTGAAATTGAAGGTGGAAAAGTATCGGGTGAAATGCCTAGAAGAGCTCTAAAATTGGTTTTTGAATGGATGGATTTACATATAGAAGAACTGATGCAAAATTGGCAAGCTGCGCAAACGCAACGCCAAATAAAGAAAATAGACCCTTGGAAACAAATTAGCGATGTTAAAAAAGTGAAAAAGACTCAATTCGTAAAAAATCATTTGATAGAATTTACTTTTAACGATGGATATACGGCAATTAATTGTAACCCTAGAAACTAGTTTTAGTGGACTCATGTTTGAACCCTTAAGGAATCTTGAAAATTTTAAAAATTTTCACCTAAATAGGTGGACAATAGAATGGAAGTGCGGAGCTGATTTTGCCCCTGAGTATTTATATGACCTAGCTTTAAAACAAAAGCAAGCGCTACAAGATGCCTGAGATAAAACTTTAAATAATTATGAGTAACAAAGACAATTGGAAAATTTGGGAGGTATTCATCCGCTCGAAAAATGGGTTAAGCCACAAGCATGTAGGTAGCTTGCATGCACCCGATGCTGAAATGGCTATTAAAAATGCCCGAGATGTGTACACTAGAAGAAGCGAAGGCATTAGCATTTGGGTGGTAGAATCTGAAGCAATTACGGCTTCATCGCCTGATGAAAACGAACCGTTGTTTACACCAGCGGATGATAAGGTATATAGACACCCAACTTTTTATGATATACCAGACGAAATTGGACACATGTAAGCACAGTAGTTGTAAGGTTCAAGGATGTAAAGTTGAAAGTTTACACTTCCGTTGCAGTAATATGCATTTTCCTTACAACCTTCAACCTTAAATCATTAAAACTACGGAATGAGCAACTTACTACAATACACACTTCGCCTTGGTGATAACGCGTTAATACTTGGTCAGCGCCTTTCTGAATGGTGTGGATTTGGCCCTATTTTAGAGCAAGACATCGCGCTAAGCAACATGGCTTTAGATCATTTAGGACAAGCACGGATGTTGATGCAATATGCGGCACAGCTAAAAGGTGAAGATTATACAGAAGATAAAATGGCTTTTTTTCGGGATATTACAGAATATCGAAATTGCCTAATGTTGGAGCTTAAAAATCAAGATTGGGGTGTTACATTAGTACGTCAGTTTTTGTTTGATACCTTTAATTATTTCTTCTATACGGAGATGCTGCAAAGCAAAGACGATCATTTGCGCGCGGTTGCTCAAAAGGCGATAAAAGAAATTACCTATCATGCGCAATGGAGTGCTGAGTGGATTATTCGTTTAGGTGACGGTACCGAAGAAAGTAATACTAGAGCACAGGCGGCTTTAGATGAATTATGGCAATGGACGGGAGAGTTTTTCACTATGGATGAAGTGGATGCTGAAATGATTGAAGCCGGTATAGGTGTAGATTTAAACCCGATAAAAGAAAAGTGGCATACTAAAGTTGCTGAGATTTTAGACATTGCTACTTTGCAAAAACCAAAAGACGGATGGATGCAAAGCGGTGGTAAGCAAGGTGAACACACCGAGTTTTTGGGTTTTGTGCTAGCAGAAATGCAACATTTGCCAAGAATGTATCCAGAAGCTACTTGGTAGGCAACTGATTTTCAAATAATGGTCTGAAGAGTATGCGCAGCGTTAGGTTTATTACATGTTTATTTATTACACTACTCTTTTGCGCGTGCGGTAAAACCTACCGAAATTTTAACAAGGCAATTTCCAACCCTGCAGAGGTAAAAAAATTGAACCTTAGTCATCAGAAATTAGGCAAGCTTTCGCCAAATATTGCACTCTTATATAATTTAGAGGAGCTAACTCTTTTTTCCTGTAATTTATATGAACTTCCGCCACAAATTGGCCAGCTACCAAAGCTTAAAAAACTAATTTTAAGTAAAAACCACTTAAAATCACTTCCTCCCGAAATAGCAAATCTTACTCAACTCAAAAATCTTTCATTATCGTATAATGATTTTGAAGAAACGCCCGCTGTAATTGGCGAATTAGACAGTTTAGAGCGATTGGTTTTAAATAACAACGATATTGGTTACTTCTCACCAAATCTGCTAAAGCTTAAAAAACTAAAGTATTTACAACTACAGCAAAATGAACTGTATAGTTTGCCTGAAAATATCAATGAAATGGAAAGTTTATCACGGGTGTATTTAGGTAGAAACAACCTGATAAATTTACCGGAATCGTTTTTTACTATTGAGGGGTTGATAGAGGTTGATTTAGTGTATGCCGGCATGGGCTTATTTATTCCTGAAACCTTTTGTGAGGCTGAAAATTTGGAATATTTCTACATTGATCCAAAGTCTGTGGTACCTGGCTGCGTTTTAGTGCCTGCCAACAGACAGTTAAAAGTATATGTGCGTGAAAAAACCTTTATGCAATAAACTTAATCGTTCGTTTTTCCTTTTTTAGATATGACGGTTACTGAAAATCAAATTTGGCAATATTTAGAGGACGTTTTTGATCCCGAAATACCTGTGCTTACAGTGGTAGATTTAGGCGTGGTGCGCCATGTAGAAATAAATACCGATGGTGTAAAGGTAGAAATTACACCCACTTATAGCGGCTGCCCCGCAATGAATGAAATAGAGCAGAACATTAAAATAAAGCTCAAGGAGCAGGGGTTGGAAAATGTATTGGTCAAAACCGTTTTAAGCCCACCTTGGACAACGGATTGGATGACGGACAAAGGAAAAGCCAAATTGCTAGAATATGGTATAGCACCACCGGAAGGTTCTTCAGCCGATAAATCTGTATTATTTGCTAAACCTAAAAAGGTACAGTGCCCACATTGTAAATCAAAAAACACAGTGCTGGTAAGTCAGTTTGGGAGTACCGCTTGCAAATCGCTATACAAGTGTGAAGATTGCTTGGAGCCTTTTGATTATTTTAAGTGCATTTAAGATTAATACACTTACTTCAGTAATTGAAAACTATAATTTAAACCAATGCTGAACCTGATATGATCTGTTGGGAAATACTTATCCGTAAAGCTATGTGCTAATCCTATTTGATACAACCACCTTATATTTTTTAGCCCTAAGCGTATCGAAAGTTGAGGCTCATAAAAAAGTTGCTGATTGTTTGCTTCTAGCGAATAAGTTGGAGCGTCATTTCCATAAGCACTAGATTCTGTAATGTTTGTATAGTTTGCTCGTGTAAATTTGGTTGACAAAACTATTTCAAACCGTTTACGGCAATAGCCAAAGGCTGGAGTTACAGACATTCCGCTAAAATCATAAGCATAAAAGTCATAACTATCATCATAATTACCACAATGACCGTTTCCAAAGCCAAATCCTAAAGCGGCTTGCGCTATCCAATTACCACTTTTAGAAACAGGAAAAAAGCAGCTTAAAACCTGAGTTCGATTAATATTAAAATAAATCAATCTGATAGTTAGTGGTTTAATAGTTTTAAAACAACAATCTAGCCCCCCAACCCCGCCAAGGCGGGGGAGTTTAGTTGCATGTGTAGCTACTCCCCCTTTGGGGGCTGGGGGGCTTTAGGAGGTTTAAATGCTGATATTCAGTTATATAAAGATCGAACTCAGGTTTATGTTTGGTTCTGCAAGAAAACCTCTTCCTCGGTTTTCATTTCTACTACCATCCACAAAAGACTGAAAACCCATACCTAAAGCGCAAAAGTTAGTAATGGAATAGGAGCTAGTTGCTTCTAAACCAGCCGTATATTCGATTGTATAAACATTTGTTGCACCCTTTAATTCACCTTTTTCTTTATGCAAGGGCACATGCTGTACCGTGGGTGTGTATAGTACTGAAACGCAGCTAGTAGCGCCAAAAAGGGTCATCAAACAGAAAGCCTACAACCATAGCAATTTTTTAAAAGCAGGTAATAATAGCATCTTAGGTTACTTATAATATAAATCAGAGGTGTCTTCTTCAGTCTTCTTTTTAAACGATGGCTTTAAATTAAATAAAATTCCTGCGCTCAGTGCAATTGGCTCGTATTCGAAATCATTGTACAGAAAGTTAAAAGAAGTGCCTAAACTTAATTGAAACTTCAAATACTTATACCCTAAACCCATGGTAACGGATGGTTCAAACATCACGTACGTATCTCCGTTAGAAACGGGGTTAAAAAACCAATTATTATTAGGATCCGTGGTTGGTGGTTCTACCTTGGCAAAGTCTATTCTACTTATTCTAACGGAGGGGATTATTTCAAAAATATCACCCCTATAACCAAAAGCAGGTTGTATAAAAAACCGATTGTATTCAAAATTACTAACGAGGTTTCGGTTAAAATTGGTATTGGTTCTTCCATCAAACAATCGTCCGTAACCCCCATAAAATTCAAAGGACGCCTTAGCACCAACTACTATATAGTAACCGGCAGCGGCTTCTATGTACTTCCCTTTCATTCCTCGGTAAAAGGTAGTATTATCCAAATTATTTTGGGTGGCTTGGGGGTCAAAAAGATTAGCATTAACCATTACCCCAAGGTTTTGCTTTGGCGAGTACGCTGCATGAAAATCATTTGAAATGCTTTGTGAATATACGGTGCCTGAAGCCGCTAGCGTAATTTCCCCTTCTTCTTGAAGTATTGGCGCACGCTGTACACCTGGAGCGTAATAAGAGGTGCCACAGGCAGATAAACCGCCTATTAAAATTGTGTAAAAAATGCTTTTGAGTATAAATTTTTTCATAAAATGTATTTAGTCAAGTCTCTTTTTAAGCTTACGCATAACAAGCGCTTAAGGTTGGGGTTACTCCCCTAAAATCGGTAACCTACTTTTACCGCTAGCAAAACTGCAGAGCCCGAATAAGATGCAGAATAGGGAAACACTGCTGTTTGGCTTTGCACTTGGCCTATAATATTAAACACTTCAGAATAACCAATAAAATAAGTTGATTTTATAGACAAACATACTTTTGGTAAAGGCATAAAACGTAATTCTATTTGAGGGTTTAGCGTGGTGTAAGTTTTTGATTCAGTAATTATAATACCATTTAATCGCGTGTTATACGACTCCAAGCTTGTTATTTTAGCTGTGTTGTAAGTAGAATGTATGGACAAACCTACTCCCGGTAAAATGCTAAAAGTAGAATCTATATGAAATTGAAAAGCTATTGATGGCTCTATAAACACGGCCTTATTTAATTCTATATCATAGCTAGAACTCCAAGGCTGGCTCGTATCGCGCAATGTTATGTTGGCCATCATATTTGTATATCCGATGGACACGGAGCCTATAAAATTTTTGCTGAAACTTTTTTCAACGGTTAACGCCATATATCTAAATTGACCGCTAAGTAAAGGATTGGGATTTGTAGCGTAAAAAATATTCTGGCTTTTCGTATTTGTTTCTGGAAAAAAAGAAGTGTTTCCGTATGACAATAATACTCCCCAACCCTTGGATTTAGCAACTGATTGCCCAAAGGCCTGCAAAACGGAAAGAAATAATAATGTTAGAAATATATTTTTAAAAGAGCGCATACTAAAAAGGTTGTGTGCAACGGTAAATGTCCTGTATTAAATTGGTAAATAGACACATTACTTATCAAGCAAATTAAAATCTACAACTAAACCCAAGGAAACAGCTAATTCTTCCATTGGAAAGCTATTGTTAGTGAGCGAATTAGCGGTGGAAATACGAAGCTGTAGTTTTATAAATCTAAGTCCGCCACGGATGCAAAAACTCGGTTCAATAAAAACTTGATTAGCATTGTTTTGCAATGAAAAATTGTTTGTGTAGCTGCCGATAAAAATATTATAAGGTTCAAGGATATTGGTATAATTACCATAACTAAGTTTGGTAGAAAAGGCAACTTCAAAATACTTTTTAGAGTAGCCAAAGCTGGGAATAACGGCAACCGAGCGGTATCCATAACTGTAAAAATTGTACTCATCGGAAAAAGAGCCGCGCCCAAAACCAACGCCAAGTGTACCTTGAAAAATCCAGTTGCCAGAAGGTGAAATAGGAAAGAAATACCCAAAGGTTGGCTCTACTAATAAACCTTTTCCCAATAACTCACCTTCAGATTGGTCTGTAAAAATAGTACCCGAAAGACCTAGCGCAAAGTTCTCTACTACAGAAATGGAGGTGGAGCCGGAATAGATATAACAGTATTCACTTGTACCTATTTCTGCGCTTGTTATTATTTCACCCTTCTCTTTATGCAGCGGCACCAGTTGTGTTGTTGGTGCGTATAAAATGGTTCTACAAGAGCTAACGCTAATGCATAATATGATAACGCTGAGCGTAAAGGTGGGGTTAAAAATAATTTTCATAGCAACGTGGTGTTTAAAGGTCATAATAGTTTAGCAAAAAAAAGCATGAGAAAAAGGAGAGTAGCATTAGTGCCGAATTGTACTTTAAATGTTGCATAAATATTCGCGGCATAATACACTAAGATGCATCCTTAAATCTACATTTTTAACAAAGCTAAAGACGGTTGCTGCTCAAACAAAACTGATTTGCGCTGTGCAAAAAACAGCTTTGGCAAAAAACAATAATTTAATGTTCAGGTTTTCTTATCCTTCATATATTGTAAGCAGAACTAAAGGTACATGTAAAGTTTTACTCCTTTTACATTCCTATTATCTTTACCCAAAATCCGAAATATGTCAGAGTTTATACAAACCCAAAAGGAGGGAGGCGTTTTAAGCATAATCCTTAACCGACCCGAAAAATACAACAGCTTTGTGCGTGAAATGGCTTTGGCTTTTCAAGATGCACTTACGGATGCAGCCAATGATAAAGACGTGCGCTGTGTGTATATTACGGGAAACGGAAAAGCTTTTTGTGCAGGGCAAGATTTAGCTGAAGCCACCGACCCAAATGGCCCCGAACTCACCAAAATTGTAACCGAACATTACAACCCCATTGTGTTGCAAATACGCGCACTTAAAAAACCGGTAGTAGCGGCTGTAAATGGAGTAGCAGCGGGTGCCGGTGCAAATATTGCCTTGGCGGCAGATGTATGCGTAGCTGCAGAATCTGCCAGTTTTATACAAGCTTTTTCTAAAATTGGCTTAATACCCGATAGTGGCGGTACCTATACCTTACCGCGTTTAATTGGTTTTCAAAAAGCATCAGCACTTATGCTTTTAGGCGATAAAGTATCGGCCACAGAAGCTGAGCGCATGAACATGATTTACAAAGTTTTTAGTGATGAAGAGTTTTCAGAGGCTTCGTATAAAATCGCGGAAACGCTAAGTAAAATGCCCACTAAAGCGATAGCTGCCACCAAAGAACTACTAAACGCCAGCAGCTTAAACACGCTAGAGCAACAACTTGCACTTGAAGATAAACACCAAACCGAATGTGGCCAAAGCTATGATTACGCAGAAGGAACGAAAGCATTTTTGGAGAAGAGAAGGCCAGAGTTTGTTGGTAGTTGATTGGTTAAATAGTTGAATTGTTAATTAGTGAACAGCGATATGGTTAGTTTAGAAAATCAAGTTTAGCTGCTTAGTTAAGGGGTTAAATGGCTAACGATTATAGGGAAAAAAGCTATGAAAAGTTTCAGAGATTTGAATTGTTGGAAGGAAGCAAGAGTTTTTAGAACTGACTGTTTTGAACTTATTCAAACTTTTCCTAAAGAAGAAAGGTATAGATTGGCCGATCAACTTATTAGAAGTTCAAGGGGCATAAGTGCAGCTATAGCAGAAGGACACGGGCGATTTCATTTTCAAGAGAATATACAATATTGCAGAATTGCGAGAGGCTCTTTAGAGGAATCTTTAGATCACCTAACCGTTGCATTAGATTGTAGTTTTATAAACCAAAAAACTTTCAAAAATTTTGAAGAAAAACACAACGTACTACTGGCGCTGCTCAATGGTTACATATCTTATCTAAAAAAACGAAAAGATGATTTCAACACCAAACCCATCAATTAACAAATCAACATTTTAACTACTCAACAACACATGAACATAACGTATTATTGGCGCTGCTCAATGGTTACATATCTTATCTAAAAAAGCGAAAAGATGATTTTAACACCAAACCCACCAATTAACAAATCAACATTTTAACTACTCAACAACACATGAACATAACGTATTATTGGCGCTCCTCAATGGTTACATATCTTATCTAAAAAAACGAAAAGATGATTTCAACACCAAACCCATCAATTAACAAATCAACATTTTAACTACTCAACAACACATGAACATAACGTATTATTGGCGCTGCTCAATGGTTACATATCTTATCTAAAAAAACGAAAAGATGATTTCAACACCAAACCCACCAATTAACAAATCAACATTTTAACAAATCAACTAATTATGAAAACATCAATAATAGGCGCAGGCTCCATGGGCGCGGGCATAGCACAAGTGGCGGCTCAAAACGGAAGTGACGTAATTTTGGTAGATACTTCACAAGAAGTGGTAAACAAGGCTAGAGCTAGTCATGAAAAAATATTGGCAAGGTTAGTGGAAAAGGGCCGATTGAACGATGGAGAAGACGCGGAAATTCTAAACCGAATAAGCTACGTAACCGATATGGAAAGTGTGGCCGGGAGCGATTTAGTAATTGAAGCAATTATTGAAAATATTGACATTAAAAAGAAAGTGTTTGTGCAATTGGAAGCCATTTGTGATGCGCACACCATTTTAGCTTCTAATACCTCCTCGCTTTCCATTGCCAGCATTGGCTCGGCACTTAAAAACCCAGAGAGAGTAATTGGTATTCACTTTTTCAATCCTGCGCCTTTAATGCCGTTGGTAGAAATTATTCCTGCGGTACAAACATCGGTGGAAACCAAAGAAAAAGCGAAGCAACTAATTGATAGCTGGGGAAAAGTAACGGTGATGGCGAAAGACACTCCCGGCTTTATTGTAAACCGTGTAGCGCGTCCGTTTTACGGAGAAGCAGTGCGCCTTTACGAAGAAGGTTTTGCTGATTTTGCTACTATAGATTGGGCCATGACCGAGTTAGGAGGTTTCCGAATGGGGCCGTTTACACTGATGGATTTTATTGGTCATGATGTGAATTATGCTGTTTCAGAAAGTGTGTTTACCGCCTTTTATTTTGACCCGCGCTACAAACCCAATTTCTCACAAAAAAGATTGGTGGAAGCCGGTTGGTTGGGTAGAAAAACGGGCAAAGGATTTTATGATTATGCGGATGGTGCAGCACAGCCAGAACCCAAAAAACATAAAAAATTGGGCGAAATGATTTTAAACCGCATTTTGCTTATGCTAATTAATGAAGCGGCTGATGCTACATATTTAAATATTGCATCGGCTACCGACATTGATTTGGCCATGACCAAAGGCGTAAATTACCCAAAAGGGCTTTTAGCTTGGGCCGATGAAAAAGGTATTCAAAACTGTGTGGATGGCTTAGACGAACTGTATGCAGAATATCACGAAGATCGTTACAGATGTAGTTCGCTGTTGCGCAAAATGGCGAGAGAGGGAAAAACTTTTTTTTAGTCTTATATGCATAGCAACCAATTTTTAAGGACATTTTTTGAAGGCTTTAAGCTTTCAGAAAATGATATGGAGCTTGTGCTTTCTCAGTTTAAAAAGGTGCATTTCACCAAAGGGGATACCGTATTAAAAGCTGGAAAAACGGCTGAGGTCTATTATTTTTTAGAGGAAGGTGTTGCTCGTGCCTCGGTACTCGATTTAGAGGGAAATGATATATCAACAGAATTCTATACCAAGGGAGATATCCTAATGGATTGGCCTTCTTTTTTTATGCGAATGCCTACCAAAGAAACCTATGAAGCCCTGAGTGATTTGGTTTGCTGGCAGTTGGATTATGAAACGTTTCAAAAGCTCTTTAATTCCATAGAAGGTTTTAGAGAGGCCGGACGCGCACGATTAATACGTGATTATTTTGGGCTAAAGCGCAAAAGCATTAGTACTATAACTGATGAAGCAAAACATCGCTACCTACAATTTGTAAAAGACCGCCCCCATATAGTAAAGCAGGTACCGCTCAAATACATCGCTAGTTATTTAGGTATTACGGATACTTCCCTTAGCCGAATACGCAGGGAGATTGCCCAAGGAGGGTAGGTTTATTTCTTGTCATAAGGCAAGTTTGCCATTAAACGGAACCATTACTTTTGGTGCAAACAATAAAGCACTTTAAGTATGGAAGCCACGGTATTTAACCCAAAAACCACGCAAGGTTTAATGGATAGAATTAACAGAATTGATATAAATAAGAAGCCTGCTTGGGGCAAAATGAGCGCTGCGCAAATGTTGGCGCACTGCAATGTGGTGTATGAAATGAGTTTTGAAGACATCCATAAAAAGCCAAGCGGTTTTGTGAAGTTTATGCTAAAGCTATTTGCTAAAAGCACGGTGGTGGGCGATAAACCGTATAAAAAATCTGGGCAAACTGCTCCGCAAATGATTATAACCAGCCAAAAAGATTTTGAAAAAGAAAAACAGCGCTTGTTAGATTACCTCAACAAAACGCAACAATTAGGCGCTGCACATTTTGAGCAGCGTGAATCATTTTCCTTTGGCAAGCTTAGCAGTGCCCAATGGAACACCATGTTTTATAAGCACTTGCAGCATCACCTTGCACAGTTTGAAGTTTAAGCGATGCTTTTGTTTTTAAGCATGAGTTTTATAGCAGTAGTAGTGCTTACTTATTTGGGTTTTGCCCGTTGGGCAAAACCCTCAAAAGCTATTTTGGTATTTCTGGCTGTTTGGATATTGGCACAATCAGGCATTTCCTTAACCGGCTTTTATAAAAACACCGAAGCGTTTCCGCCCAGATTTATTTTGGTACTAGGGCCACCAATTATTACGCTGCTTTTACTTTTCCTTACGGGAAAAGGTAAACGTGTTTTAAACAGCCTAAATTTTCAAAAATTAACGTTGTTACACACTATCAGAATTCCAGTGGAGTTAATCCTTTTTGGTTTGTTTACCCAAAACTTAATTCCCGAACTCATGACTTTTTCTGGTAGAAACTTTGATGTTTTAGCCGGATTAACTGCTCCATTTATTTATTACTTCGGATTTGTAAAAAAGCGCTTGAGTCGTGGCTTCCTCATTTTTTGGAACATTGCCTCTTTGGCCTTACTATTAAATATTATTAGCAACGCCATTTTATCAGCGCCATTTCCCTTTCAGCAGTTTGCTTTTGAGCAACCCAATATAGCTTTGTTGCGTTTTCCGTTTGTGCTGTTGCCCGGGTTTGTGGTGCCGGTGGTTTTGTTTTGTCACTTGGGGATGTTGCGTCAGCTTTTCGTTTCTGACAATACCATTTAAGGCGTAAAATTTTCATATTAATTTCTTGCGCTTGCTTAAAAATCAGTACTCTTACTTTTTGGTTTTTAATGCTCCTTACATGCAAGAACTTACGCTTACTACTCCCGCGGTTCTTTTTTCGGCTATTTCACTTATAATGCTGGCTTACACCAATCGTTTTTTGGCTTACGCCAGTGTGGTGCGTGGCTTGCACGACCGTTATCAAAAGCAAAAAGACCCTCAAATTGTAGCGCAAATAAAAAACCTAAAACAACGTCTTTATCTAACCCGCTCCATGCAAATTTTTGGCATTTCTAGCTTATTATTATGCGTGCTTACCATGTTTTTAATTTACATAAATCAGCAAATCATTGCCGTTTGGGTATTCGGTATAGCCCTCATTCTTTGGATTATTTCGTTGGCGCTACTCATCATGGAAATCCAAATTTCCATAAAAGCGTTGGAGCATCATATTAGGGATATTGAGGAGGGGTGAAATAGGTGAACATTCGTATTTTTTTTAGCTAATTAGTTGATTACGAGCAACACTCCTAATAGCTTTGAATTAAAACCGGTGGCAATTTTAAAAATCCATCTTTGTTGGCACGGTAGTTTACTCTAAATTTGTAATCTACTCCTAAAACTAAAATGAATTTCGAAAACACATTAACCATTGGCAAAGGTTGCTACACCGCGCCTGAAATAGCCCATATATTGCAAATACCTTATGATAAAGTACGTAGGTATATGTTAACATATTGGGATGGTACATTGGGTAAAGCGTTTGGTAAAAAATACTCGTGGGAAGTAGATAATTCTCGTGCTGTAAGTTTTCACACGTTAGTGGAATTTTACGTGATGATGCAATTAGCCGAGGCTGGTGTAAAAACTAAAGATGTTTTAAAAGCGCATCTTGAATTATCAAAAAAACACAATACCGCCTTTCCGTTTGCGCAAAAAGATTTACTACAAGGCATAAATACCGATGGTAAAAAAATATTCTTGACCATTGGTGAAGACACATTGAGTTTGGACGGCACCAACCAGTTTAATTTAATTTTGATTAAACAATTTTTTAAAAACCTAGAATTTGACGGAGCCGAAATGGCTTCTAAATTTTGGCCCATGGGCAAAGGAACTTCTGTTGTAGTGGATCCGCATCGAAAATTCGGACATCCGGTTTTGAATAGTAAAAACATTTATCCGGAAGTATTACACAATCATATTTTAGCTGGAGATCCTATACCTTACATCGCTTTAATCTTTGAAATTTCTGAAAAGGAAGTGGAGGATGCAATTCAGTATTGTGATAGAAATAAAGCTGCGTGATTATTTACTTTGACGAAAATATACCTTCACATTTAGCGAATGGCTTTGGCTTAATTCAAAAGTTTGAAGGCCTGAAAGTCAATGTAAAGGCAGAAGTAAAATACCTGCCACACGAGCATTATAACGGAATAAAAGATGAAGATTGGCTTAAATTAATCCAAACACAAAAAAGCTTTGTAATTACTCAGGATGTACATCTTACCAAGCGTAAACACGAAATGGAGCTGTACCGACAACAAAAAATAGGACTGTTTTTATTACGAGGAACAAGCAAAAAGCAAGGCATGTCCGTTTGGCAAATGGTGGAGGCTTTGGCAAAACATTGGCCTTTTATTTTGGACACTATTCAACATAAAAAACCACCTTTTGCCTTTCAAATAAAACAAAAAGGTAGGCCAAAACAAGTTCAGTAAGTTAGTTTTAGATGATTTAAGTCGTTAGCAATCAGTGGTCTTTAAACCGTTTCTTTTGCTTTCAACTTCCCGCGTTTCCTACTTGTTCCCACAAAGCCCCCCAACTTGTTATTAGACTCCTCATTCCCAGCTCCTGATTCCTTTCTCCTGATTCCCAACTCCCCACTCTCTCTACTCCAAACTAATTCCTACATTCGCGCAAAGCAAAATTTTATATGGAAGAAACAGCTACACCCTTTTTAACCAATGATGCCGTAGTACTTGGTTTTTTAGCCCTCATTCTTGGTTTTGTGTTTTTTACCTCAAGCAGTAAAACACCTTTTTGGCAAAAGTTTTACACCTACATACCGGCTTTACTATTATGCTATTTTATTCCTTCTATATTCAATTCACTGGGCGTAATAGATGGCGAACAAAGTGAATTATACTTTGTGGCTTCGCGGTATTTATTACCTACTTCTTTAGTGTTGCTTACGCTGAGTATCGACCTCAAAGAAATTTGGAAACTCCGCGCCAAAGCAGGTTTAATGTTTCTAACCGGAACGGTAGGTATTGTAATTGGTGGCCCTATTGCTATACTTATTACCAGCACTTTTGCGCCAGATGTAGTAGGTGGTCAAGGCCCCGATGAAGTATGGCGTGGACTCAGCACCATAGCCGGAAGTTGGATTGGCGGTGGTGCAAATCAAGCAGCCATGTTTGAAGTGTTTAAACCTAGTGGCGAACTCTTTTCGGCAACCATTGCCGTAGATGTAATTGTAGCTAACATTTGGATGGCTTTTTTACTGTATGGAGCAGGCATGAGCAAAAAAGTAGATGGTTGGTTTAAGGCCGACTCCTCCTCAGTAGATAAGCTGCGCCAAAAGGTGGAGAATTACCAATTGAGCATTTCTAAAATACCCACGCTTACTGATATTATGATTATTCTTGCTATCGGTTTAGGTGCAACCGGGATAGGTCATTTTTGTGCTGATTTAATTGCACCGTTTATTGAAGCAAATTATCCACAGCTTGCCAAATTTAGCTTAACCAGCGGTTTCTTTTGGCTCATCGTTATTTCTACTACCATTGGCATTGTGCTCTCCTTTACCAAAGTATCTAAATACGAGGGCGCGGGCGCATCTAAAATTGGTAGTGCCATGCTGTACATTTTGGTAGCTACCATCGGTATGAAAATGAATGTATTGGCCATTTTTGATAACCCCGGTTTGTTTATGGTGGGCATTATTTGGATGTTAATTCACGTAAGCCTTTTGCTCCTTGTGGGTAAATTAATAAAAGCACCGTTCTTCTTTATCGCGGTGGGTAGTCAGGCCAACGTTGGTGGCGCTGCCTCAGCTCCAATTGTTGCGGGTGCTTTTCACCCAAGCTTAGCGCCCGTTGGTGTTTTACTTGCAGTATTGGGTTATGCTTTGGGCACGTATGGTGCATACTTGTGTGGATTATTAATGCAAGCCGCTTCAAACTAAAAATCAGCTCTTTTACATTACCCCATTTTATGTATTCCATTTTTACAGTTCGTGATTCTTCACCAAAAAGTGCTTTTAGATTCTCCAGTTCCTTCGGCAAGCTGGCTTTCACCCTGTTACTTACTTTCACTTTCACCATCTCCGCCTTCTCTCAAGCCGACACTTCGGACGCACAAATTATAAAGTCTTTATACCAACAAGCACTTACCAACCAACAAGGGTATAAATGGCTTACGCAACTCACTGAAAATGGGCCAAGATTAACAGGTTCTCCACAAGCTACGCAAGCAGTAAAAGACTTTGCGGTAATTGCTGAAAAACTTGGTTTTACGGTAAGGTTACAAAGAGTAAAAGTTCCGGTATGGACAAGAGGTGCTAAAGAAACAGGTTCGTTTTCCGCTGGCTTTACTAATACTGAATTGCGTTTATGCGCCTTAGGCGGTTCAGTAGCTACCCCAAAGGGCGGCCTTTCGGCAGAGGTAGCAGAAATCACTGATTTCAATCAATTGGATAGTTTGGATTTAAAGGGTAAAATTGCCTTTTACAACATTCCGATGAACCCCGCTTTTATTAGCACTTTTAATGCTTACGGAAATGCGGTAAAGCAACGCTGGGCAGGAGCCGTAGAGGCAAGCAAACGCGGAGCCTCGGGTGTGTTAATACGGTCGCTAAGCAGCAGTATAAACCAATACCCACATACGGGCAGCATGACGTATGATGGAGCAGAAACTAAAATACCGGCAGCAGCCATTAGCACTATAGATGCTGAAAAACTTAGCGCAGCTTTGAAAGCTGAAAAAGTAAACGCCACGTTTAAAATGAACTGTGCATGGCAAGACAGCAGTTACTCGTACAACCTCATCGCTGAAATCCCCGGAAGGGAGAAACCCGAAGAAGTTATAGTGATAGGCGGCCACATTGATAGTTGGGATTTAGGCACAGGCGGACATGATGATGGCGCAGGCTGCATGCACGCCTTAGAAGCAGCCTATCTACTAAAGCAAAACAATATTTTACCCAAACGCACTCTGCGGGTGGTATTTTTTATGAATGAAGAATTTGGCCTAAGTGGCGCCAAGGAATACGCAAAACAGGCTACCCTTGCGGGAGAAAACCACGTATTGGCAATAGAAAGCGATGCGGGAGGCTTTACCCCACGTGGTATTAGCATCAGCGGAAGCGACAGTGTTACAGATGCTATAAAAGAATTTAGAACGTTGCTAGAACCTTACGGCCTGCATCAATTTGGCAAAGGTGGCGGTGGTGCCGATATTGCTCAAATTGAAGATGAAACCGTCATGATTGGCCTTCGCCCAGATAGCCAGCGTTATTTTGAAGTACACCATTCTGCCTTAGATGTGTTAGAGCAGGTAAACGCTCGTGAGCTTGAATTGGGCTCAGGAGCATTGGCCAGCCTAATCTTTTTACTTGATAAGTACGACCTTGTGGGGGAATAATTAGGTGTTAAGTTTTATTGCAATTTCCGGCTAGTGTCCATTTGCAATACATTCGCTTTAAACTGCCTAATTTGACCCTTGCCAAATCACATGGTAGGAAAAGAGTGAAATTATATTTCAAAGCGTGCCTAATTTTATGTTTTGCTACTATTAAAAATAATTGGAAGCACGGATTGCAAAACCGCGTTAGCTAGGATGAGGGGAGTTTAGCTGCATTTCTCGCTATGTCGCAAAGGAGGAAGCGCAAAGGGGCGGCAAAAGAAGGTTGCCACAGATTACAATGATTGTATAGATGGTAGCGGCTATGGAATGCGGATTTTAGGGATCACGGTACCGACACTCGCATAATTAAAGTACTTTTAAGCCATGAATCACCCAAAACTACGGCCATATATGCCCACGTAAGCCAACAAAGCTTTTACAAAATTAAAAACCCATTAGACCGTATTTTTTAAGATAAAACACTGAATATTAAACCATTAAACAACGGTTGATATAGGTGATATATAACACAGTGTGTTATATACAACCGTTAGCTGCAAGCTGAAAAAAATGAGCGAAAAAAAAGAACATATTGTCGTTTTATTGGATGTTTTAGGATTTGAAAATCTATTTTACAAAATCGGTCTTGAAGCAATTGAATCAAAATATAAGGAGCTTATTGAAGTTGCTGAACAACACAATTATGAATTTGCTATAACAATCGGTCCAGGAGGTCACCCAATGGCAGGAAATCCAGGTATAAAATCCGCTTACTTTAGTGATTCTCTGATTTTTTGGTGTCCTTACGACCCTTTTAGAATGGAAATTTTATTTGATAGTCTGCGCGAAATATTGTGTAGGTCAATTGAGATTGGTTTGCCGTTAAGAGGTTCGATCAGTGTTGGACAAGTCAAAATTGATAAGGATAAGGGAATCTACTGTAAGCTCCCCCAAAACTAGTACGGTTTAAAAATATAATTTTTAATTTTAAACTGTAAATATGAAAAAGAGCAAATTCACCCCAAACCAGATTGCCAGTATTCTCAAGGAGTTTGAACAAGGCAAAGATGTAGCTACGATTAGCCGAGAGCATGGCGTAAGCAAAGCAACATTTTATAAATGGCGGCAACGCTATGGCGGCATGGAAGCTAGTGAGCTAAAGCGCATAAAGAAGCTAGAAGAAGAAAATGCGAAGCTAAAACGCATGTACACCGATTTAGCTTTAGAGTTAGATATCGCCAAGCACATTATTGAAAAAAAGCTTTAAAGCCTTGCCAAAAGAGAGAAATAATGGAAAGCATAAAAAGCACTTATCCGCGCGGCATAAGCAAGGCGTGTCGCGTATTAAAGACTAGTCGCAGTAGTATTGCTTATCAATCAATAAAGGATGATAGCAGCGTAGAGCTATTATTAAAGCAGTTGAGTATAAAACATCCACGCGAAGGCTTTTGGAAGAGTTATTACCGTCTTCGTAATAAGGAGGAATTAATCAATCACAAGCGGCTACATAGGATATATAAGCAGATGGGCTTGCCATTAAGAAGGAAAGTAAAAAAGCGTTTACCAGCGCGGGTAAAAGAACCCATAATAATACCCGAGTGCTTTACGCATACGTGGAGTATTGATTTTATGAGCGATGCTTTAGAGCATGGAAGGAAGTTCCGAAGCTTTAATGTAATAGATGACTACAATCGAGAAGTACTGTTTATAGAAACAGATTATTCTTTAAAAAGTAGCAGAGTAATTTGGGTATTAAACCACTTGATAAACAAACACGGAAAGCCGCAAAAACTACGTATGGATAATGGTCCAGAATTTATAGCTAAATTAACGACTCAATGGAGCGTGATGCACGGTATTGAGTTTAAATATATACAGCCCGGTAAGCCTACTCAAAATGCGCTAATAGAGCGTTTTAATAAAACCTATCGCAGGCATATTTTAGATGCTTATCTCTTTAGTTCAATAGATCAAGTAAGAGAAGTGACCGAATCTTGGGTAGAAGATTACAACCATGAACGACCACACGATGCGCTGGGTGGCATAAGCCCTGTGGCCTATAGAAACAAAAACCGAAAAATATCCCTTGGTTCCGTTCCGCTACGCTCCACTGCACCAAGGGATATTTTGATTAATGAAACTAATAAAGAAAATAGTCTACTTTAGAACCGTACTAAAAAAGGGGAGCTTACACAGTTGATAAGCGTATTAATAAAATTCTGCAGGAGATACCAAACAATGTAGTGAAGTTTTTTAAAGATGATATCGATAGTGAAAAGATTGGACCACTGCTAATTGAGAAGATCAATAAGGAGAAAATTCACCTAAACAAGCATCTTTTAATAGTTCTATTATCACGCATCAGACCATCAGGTTGGCGAAAAACTTTAGAATCTTATATCGGCTCCTTGAATAAAAATTCCTTTTATCTATTTAATATTATGGGCAACCTCAGGTTTATTTATTTCTATGACTATGCAAGTGATACTGAAATTTTAGAATTAAGACTTTTGATACAGAAAGGATATGCGAAACATCAATTTGGTGCAAGTAAGCCTTCAAAAAAAGTTCTAACAGAGTTTACCCGTAATATTTTAAAGAAACCAGAATAGAAGTTAAATCAAAAAAAAAGCCTGTTGCTAACATAGGAAACCTATACTCAATACCCTTCCGGACACTGAGCATAGCCTGAACGTTATATTCAAGCTGACAAAACAAAATGAGAAACCTTTTAATAATAATCTTAATGCTAAAATTTCTAACTAGTTGGGGACAAAATAAGAAGGAGGACAAATTCATTACTTGGGAACAATTCACTCAAAATTTCGGGAAAGAAATGGTTTCTGCTCAAGATGTTTTCAACAATATGCAAAAAAGTGGTGTGAGTGATTTTTCGTTGGCAAAATTTGACTTTCATTTTGTTTCTAACTCAAAAGACAAACTTGACAACCTTCAAGATTTTCTTAATGAGCATTATCCCTACGAAATCAAATCCATTAAGAAAATCAAAAAAGGGCTTTGGGAATTGAATGGAGAAACCAATGAAATTCCAATAACCGAAGATAATTTACTTTATTGGAGTTTGGATATGTACAAAAGGGGTTATGAATTTGATGCAAAACTTGACGGTTATGGTGCTCCGTTTGACCCGAAAAATCAAAATTTCCCCGAATTCGATAAAGAAAAAGAAGATTTTTATTTCAACAAAGGACTTGAATGCTATGATTCCGGAGATTTAAGTGGAGCAATACTAAATTGGACAATTTGCATTAAAATCAATCCAAAAGACCCAAACTCATATTATTCAAGAGCAATAGTTAAAAATGAACTATACACTTGGAAATCTTCGTTAAAAGATTATGACAAGGCTATCGAAATTGCACCAGATTTTATAAGTGCTTTAACAAATCGTGGAAGTGTAAAAGATGAAAATGGAGATTACGAAGGAGCAATACAAGATTATGAGAAAGTCATTAATCTTAATAATGTTGATATTGAGAATAAACAAATGGCTTATTTCAATAAAGGAAATTCTGAATTCAATTTAGGAAATAAGAGTAAAGCCTGTGAGGATTGGAAAAAGGCTCACGAACTTGGTGCAGAATATGCTTTGGAACGAATAAATGAAAAATGTAAATAAAGCCAGTTGGTAACATAGTTTACACCATTACAAAATATACATGTGGAACCCGTACAGATAAAATCGGCTACACAAATTTCGTTTTAGTACCACCAATTCCAAAAGAATGTAAAGTGGTAATTAAAGTACTTTAATTTATTCCAGAAACTTAGGTAAATCCGCGCTAGCGAGGAGTGATACAAAGTTTTTAATCTGAATTTATCCAGATGATTAAGTAAAGTGCCGCAATCAAATCAGCGAAAGTAATCCGTTACAAACTTTCAAGTGAAACGTATTAAAGAGGTGTAGTAGAACTAAATCCTTGCGTTAAAAAAGCGTTAAGAACTCAACACTTTGAGTTTTTTGCATTTACTTTGCGCTTCAAAGTACTTTTATGAGTAAGGCTGAAAAAGATTTAAATGAAATTAAAGGATATATGCAACGCTCCACGCGATTCATTTCCTTATCTGGTTTGTCTGGTGTATTTGCAGGGATTTATGCGCTTTTAGGAGCGGCATTAAGCTATTTTACAGTAATGCAAACTAGAGAATATAATCCTGAGCCTACAACCAATCTAAATCAGGAGAACCTGCTTTCACTTATCACCATCGCGCTAAGCGTGCTGATTTTATCATTATTTACTGCTTATTTTTTAACTAAACGAAACGCCAAAAAGCACAATCAAAAAATTTGGGATACTACTTCAAAGCGGATGCTTATAAACTTGCTTATACCGCTTATTACCGGAGGCCTTTTTGCACTTATGTTAGTATATCAAAAACACTATGCTTTAATAGCCCCCTCTCTTTTAATTTTCTACGGTTTATCACTTATTAATGGAAGTAAATATACCCTACATGATATTAGAGGATTAGGTTTTTGCGAAATAGCGCTTGGCTTGCTAGCTATGCTTTTTTATGGAAACGATTTACTGTTTTGGAGTATCGGATTTGGAGCTTTACATATAGTTTATGGAGCTTTAATGTACTGGAAGTACGAGCGATGAAAAACCCGATAAAAGGATTACATAAAGAGTTTGAAAACCGCGTAAAGCTGGGAGTCATGTCGGTATTAATGGTAAATGATCAAGTGGACTTTAATGAATTAAAAGAGCTGCTAGAAGTTACTGACGGCAACTTAGCCAGCCACACCAATGCACTAGAGAAAAAGAAATTAATACGCATTACTAAAAGTTTTGTAGGCAAAAAACCAAACACTTCCTACTCCATTACCCATAAAGGTAAAGCGGCTTTTGCCGAGCATATTAGCGCTTTAGAAAAATTGATACATAAATAATAACCCAAAATTTTTTACCCATGAGCTTTGAAATTCAAAGTACTTTTAAAAAAGAACAACCCTTTACTCTTTACATGCTCCTTTTTAGTGTTTGCTTTGCTGCGCTTTTTAATGGTGCAGCATTAGGCTTAAACGTAGCCGTACTCATAGCTTTATTAGTTGGCTATTGGCTTTTTGATAAACCCAAGCGCTTTAAAAACCTAAAAGTGCTTTTTACCACCACGCTTACCGCTATTACTGCCATTGCCATTGCTTGGTACGGCACTTGGGATGTACTCTTGTGGGGTTTTTTATGCCTTTTACTTTTACACCAATTGGTGTACTTTGAAGAAACCAGCATTCTGTTGTTTGAATCAAAAGGTATAAGCAATCTTTTTGTAGCTCCCATACAAGGGCTTTACACAACTTTTACTACAGAAGAAAAATCTGCCAGCCTAAAAAGCTCTAGACTGTTGAATATTTTGCTTTACGGTATTTTACCTCTTGCTTTTTTATTGTTTTTTGCTAGCATTTACAAAAATCTTAATCCGCTTTTTGAAACCTTGTACTTAGACTTTTTTGAGGCCATAGATTTAAAGCTATTTGGTTTGTTATTACTTGGAGCGTTTATTTCTTACAGCATTTTTAAGCCACAACATAACGAAAAGCTGTTTTTACTAGATAGTCTTTTGCCAAATAATTTTTCGGTTAATGCAGTTGAAAACAAGCATATTACAACTGAAAGAAAAGTGGGTGTTTTACTTTTTAGCCTACTTAACATTATGCTTTTGGTGTTTCTGGTTAGTGATGCATTGTTTTTAAATCAAATAAAACTAGGCCTTGCGGCAGATTACGCTAAGTATGTGCATCAAGGTATTGGGTTGCTCATTTTCTCAATTTTAATTGCGAGTGCTTTTATTCTCTTCTTCTTTAGAGATATTCATAATGCACAACTTCAAAAGGCACATCCATTAAAAGTATTAGCCATAGTATGGATAGTTTTAAACATAGGCATTGTGCTTACTACATTTGGCAAAAACTTATTTTATGTTGGTTCTTATGGTCTAAGCTTAAAGCGGATAGGTGTTTTTATTTACCTCGCACTGTCTGTAATAGGTTTAATAATGGTGTTGCTAAAAATACAATTAGAAAAAACCAATACTTACCTCATTAGAAGTCTTTATTGGAGCTTTTTTACTACGCTTAGTTTATGTGTTTTTATGGATTGGAGTATGCTCACCATTCGGTTTAACCTAAAGCAAAATATAATGCATAAGGCCAATTTAGATTGGAACTACTTGTTTGATTTAAGCCAGCGAAATCTTCCCATTTTAATGGAAAACGAAGATTTAATAAACTTTAAAAGCAAAACAGAAAAAGCAAATTTTAACATCCGCTTAAAGGAAGAACAGGATGCACTTTACAACTATTTACCTGACTTTAGAGAGTTGAGCTTCGCCCTACAAAACGCCAAAAATCAAATAGATTAATGAAGGCACTTCGGCTAACCATTTCGTTCTTTTTTAAAAGCTGGTTGTTGGGCGTTATGCTTTGCAGCGTTCCTTTTACCTTTTTAAGCCTCCCGGCTACTGCTAGTGTGCAAAATTTTGCAAACAGTTTAGGTTTTTTAGCTATACTAAGCTTCATACTAAGTTTACCTATGCTACTGCCCATGTTTGTAATATTAGCGCTATGCAAACCGTGGGTTTTCCCTAAACCATATCAAATTGCATTTTTAACATGCTTAGGCTTGTTTCTAAGTTTTGGTTGGTTATTATTTCTTTCGCAAATTCTGTTTAGTAATACACTTTTGGAGCTTAGCCTTATTCTGCCTTTTGTAATTAGCACTACCATTATTGGTGCGCTTATAAATCGCTCCAAAAAATTTAGCCTAAACAGTTTAACTCCTTAACAATGGATTTACACAATACCGATTTTGGCGCAGGATTAGCCGCTTATTTTTTTACTGCCTACATGTTTTGCTACGCCTTTATTTTTTTAATAAAGTTGATTTTGAATGTTTTCAAAAATCGTGGCAGTAAAGTTATTCAACTTAATACGTTATCACTGATTCTGTGGGTTCTACCTTTTCCGATGGTTAGTTATTTGCTCCTTACTACATCAATATATGAGGGGGGTTTAGATACTCTGGTGTCTTTATATTTTCTCCTATTATTAAGTTGTCAAGCGTATTTTTTCCACCTAAAATTAAAATGGCAAGAGGAGCGTTTTACGGCTAAAACCTGATATTAATGTAAGGTTAAATTGACGCTAAGAACCACATTCACGTATTTCAAGCAACTTCTTTTACTAATTTAGGGCAATCGTAAAATCATAAAAACGAAATGCAATGAAGGTAAATGGGAAAGCTGTTTTTAGAAATCATATAGGCGAGGAAATTAACAATGTAAAAGCGTATGTAGCTTTATGGCTGCGCAAAAACCCTAGAGGCAAAATTTATGTAGGTTGTGATTCTAAAAAGCGTGGAGAAATTGTAAAATACTCCACCGTGGTGTGCATGTGGGACGTTGGCCATGGTGTAAGTGAAATTTACAAAAACGAAAAAATTACAGCGCCCAAAGATCGATTTACACGCCTGTGGAATGAAGTTACTCGTGCAGTGGAAGTAGCTGATGAAATCCGTGAGCTAGGCGATATTCACGTACACGTGGACATTAATTCAAACCCATCTTTTAAATCACATCAGTTGTATGATGCCAGTATAGGATTAATCACCTCCATGGGTTTTAAAGGTGCCGGCAAACCATTTTCTTGGGCGGCCAGTTGTGGTGCGCACAAACATTGCCAATAAATTTTCATTTGTTAATAACTTGGAAGCGTGCGTGTTGAACAATTTTTGTAAGAGTAATATGATAGCAAGTGCTTAAAAATCAACATATTGATATTGTCCTTTTAATATTGTTATATATCTTAGTGCCGCCACAAACAACACACAACCAGAAAAGTTATGAACTTAATTTTACAACTTTTTGGCACACACAGCCAAGATTACGCCTTCGGAGGCGGCAGCCCCATTAACCATAATTTAGATTTGATCAACTCACCATCAAAATCTTGTGCTAGCATTTCTCCAAATAGAAAAGAGCTTTTTAAAAAGTTTAACCACCGGTTTAAATAAACACGCTTAGTAATTAAGCAGCTCTTTAAGCACAGCGCTCACCTTGTCTGCATTCGGTATCATCGTAAATTCTAAGGTGCTGTTTAATGGAATGGCCGGCATGTTTTCTGCGCCAATTACTTTTACAGGAGCGTCCAAATACTCAAAACAATTTTCTTGAATAAAGCCCGCTAAACCTTGGGCAAAACTATTGCGCACCGGTTCTTCAGTAAGCACCACGCACTTTCCGTGAAGTTTTACACGCTCTAAAATCAAGTTTTCGTCAAGCGGATATAAGGTTCGTAAATCTACCACTTCCACTTGCCCGGGAAATTTAGCACTTGCTTCTTTTGCCCAATACACACCCATTCCGTAAGTAATTATACACAGGCTTTTATTGGCTTGCACACAGGTTTCTTTTGCAGCATACGCAATCCGTCCTTTACCAAAAGGAATTACATAATCTGCATCCGGCTCCACCGTTTTAGCATCTTCAGTTCCTTTTATTTTACTCCAATACAAACCTTTATGCTCCAGCATTATTACCGGATTTGGATCATAAAAAGCTGCCTTCATCAAGCCTTTTAAATCGGCACCCGTGCTGGGGTACGCAATTTTAATTCCGCGTATGTTGGTTAAAATACTTTCTACGCTGCTACTATGATACGGCCCTCCGCTACCATAAGCGCCAATGGGCACGCGAATTACAGCGCTTACCGGCCACTTGCCATTGCTGAGGTAGCAACTGCGGCTTACTTCACTAAACAGCTGATTTAAACCCGGCCAGATGTAATCGGCAAACTGCACTTCCACAAAAGGCTTTAGGCCAACGGCACTCATACCCACGGTGCTACCAATAATAAAAGCCTCTTGAATAGGGGTATTAAAAACGCGCTCATCACCAAAACTTTGTGCTAACGTTGCGGCTTCTCTAAACACACCACCCAGCCTTCCGCCTACATCTTGGCCGTATAAAAGTGCTTCGGGATGTGCTTCCATAAGTTCCCGTATGGCAAAAAGTGCCGCATCTACCATCACCGTTTTTTCTTTCCCAGCCGGTGCGCGTTCGCCTTTTTCTTCTGTAATTTCCGTGGGTGCAAAATCATGTGTAAACAAATCTTCTGGTTCAGGATCCGCTTGCTTTAGCGCTTCTTGATAATCGGCTTCCACCGTTTCAACGGCTTCTTTTTCAATGGTTTCTACTTCTTCCTGCGTAAAACCATTGTTCAAGCAAAATTCTTTAAGTTTTGGATACGGATCGCGCAACCCGTGTTCTTCTAAATCGTGGCGATAAAACTCTTTACGCACACCGGAAGTATGGTGGTTTAGCAAGGGCACTTTGGCATGAATTAAAAAAGGTCTGCGCTCTTGGCGGATGAGTTCCAAAACCTCTTGCACGGTATTGTAGCAAAGTTCAAAGTCCGTCCCATCAATGGTGCGTGTTTCAATATTTTTAAAGCCGGCAGCGTATTCGGTGGCATCTTGTGCACGAATTTCCTCTGCATGAGCGGAAATATCCCATTCATTATCCTGCACCAAAAACAGTAGTGGTAAGCTCTTTAAAGCGGCCATGTGCATGGCTTCAGAAACTTCACCTTCGGTGAGTGCTGCATCGCCAATGGAGCAAACGGCCACGGCTTTTTCATCGGCTATAGCCAAACCTTGCAACTCCTTGTAGCGAATACCCATGGCCACACCGGCAGCTGGAATAGCCTGCATACCTGTAGCCGAAGATTGATGTGGAATTTTTGGTTTGTCGGCATCATTTAAACTTGGATGCGCATAATACGTACGCCCTCCCGAAAAGGGATCGTCTTTTTTAGCTAACAATTGCAACATTAAATCATACGGCTTCATGCCGATGCCTAAAAGGATAGAATCATCACGATAGTAGGGTGAAACAAAATCGAATGCTTTTAACTGCATACCTAAGGCTAATTGAATGGCCTCGTGCCCACGCGAAGTGGCATGCACATATTTTGCGGTTACCGCCTTGTTGGCTTCGTACAGCTCTGCCATAGCTTTTGCCGTACACATAAGCTGAAAGGCTTTACTTATAATATTCTTTGAAACGGATGGAGTTTTGGTTTCTGGCGCCTGCATTTGTTCTACTTTTATGGTTTACAAATATCGTAAACTTAATAGGTAAAGCCAGTTTTGAATGGCATTCCTTTATTTGCAATACCTTATGAAATACTTTACCAAAGATTTTAATCAGTTTTTTATAGACTTGGCCGGAAACAATCATAAAGATTGGTTTCACGAGAACAAGAAGCGCTATGAAAATTCGGTGAAAAAACCTTTTGATGCTTTTATAGCAGATGCCTTAGTTGAAATTGCCAAACATGATCCTACCGTAACTATTCCCGCTAAGGATGCCATTTTTAGAATAAACCGCGATGTTCGTTTTAGTAAGGATAAAAGTCTCTACAAACTTAATCGTAGTGCCATCTTATCATCTGCCGGAAGGAAAGACCACAGCGTGCCCGGTATGTATGTAATGCTAAGCCCAGAACATGTGAGCTTAGGTGGCGGCAGTTATTTTTTACAAGCCGACCAATTACAAAAGCTAAGAGAACGTATTGCTGCCGAGCCAAAACGCTTTATGCAAATTACCACTAATAAAGCTTTTGTAAAGATATATGGAGGCTTGCAGGGAGAGGAAAATAAACGCTTGCCAAAAGAATTTAAGGAGGTGGGTGAGGAGTATCCGATTATCTTTAAAAAGCAATATTTTTATATGGCGCAGCACGCGCCTAGTTTAGTGGAATCGGAAGCTTTAATGGACACGTTATTAGCACATTATCAAGCTGCTTTTGAAGTACAACAATATTTAAAAGAAGCCATTGCATGAAAAAGAGGGGGCTACTTTATATACTTCTTTTGTGTTGCGAAGTTGCCTTTGCTACACATATTATTGGAGGTAATTTAAGTAGTGTGCAAACGGGGCCAAACAACTTTACCATAAGCCTTAATTTATATAGAGATTGTGCGCCAGGTAATGTGGGTGTTGAGAATGCATACCTTTTAAATGTGGTAGATGCGGTTACTTTAATATCTATTAATATACGACCACGATTAGAACGGGTTAGTAGAGACACCGTGGAATTAAGCACACGCTGTTTTATTCCCAGAAATATATGTATTGAAGAGTATAAATTTTCGGTAGACATACTGTTGCCAAACAACCCCAATGGGTATAAACTGTTGGCTTCCACCTGTTGTAGAAATAGGATAATTAATAATATTATAAGTCCTGGTAGCGCAGGTATTGTATGGTCTATGGAAATACCTGACCCTGCGTTAGCGGGGGGGAATAATTCACCAAATTTACAGGAATATCCACCGGACGGATTTTTATGTGCAAACTACTTACTTACCATAGATTTTAGTGCTACAGATTCTGATGGAGACTCGCTGAGCTATAGGTTGGTAGATCCACATGACGATAAACCATCATTGTTACCTTCAGTTCCTATTAGATGGGTGTTCGGATATTCTGCACAAACCCCAATTACTGGTACACCAGGCTTAACTTTAGATGCTACTACTGGAATTGCATCTTGTAAGGCAGATCAACTAGGAATTTATGTTTTAGCCTATGAGGTACGGGAATTTAGAAATGGTAGGCTCATTGGTAGTGTAAGGCGCGATATTCAAGTGCAAGTACTTGGCTGCACCATTGATATTCCTCCGGTTATAACTTCTCCTACGGATAGTATTTTCACCTTTGCTTTAGGCGAACAACAGTGCATTACGTTAAGCGCTATTGACAGTAATACAACCGATACTTTAAACTTAATTTATAGCATAAACAGCACAGCCCAAAGCACGGCAACGGTGCGGCCAACCTCCGGAAGAATAACGGGAATAGGTGCTGCAGAAACACAAATATGCTGGGAACCGGATTGTACAGATTTATTGGGTGGTCAGAAGTTTACCATTTTAGCCAAAGTAAAGTACAGTGGATGCGACACTGACTCAAGCATTGAAAAAACTTTTGTGTATGGAATTGACAAAACCATACCTGAAATTACCGCGGTTTTACCTAACGTGTTTACGCCTAATGGCGATGGTATTAGTGAAGTGTTAAAACCACTTGTGGCCATTGAAGAGCGCTGTGCCGGCAAGCTTTCCATTAGTATTTATAATAGATGGGGACAGCTGATGTACACGGATTATTTGGTAAACCTAAATTGGGATGGCACTACGGAAGGAAAAATAGCCGCTGAAGGCGTATATTTTTATACCGTAAGTGGCACATACGCTTCAGAGGCTACTAATTTAAAAGGGTATTTTACTTTAATTCGATAACCGATTATTTTTTCTTGGGCTTATCACCAAAATTATAGGCAAAACCTACGCCTAGCACTTGCTTAAATTGAGTACGCGGAGCATCTCCATTTCCATCGCCATTGGTGTCAAACAAAATATCATCATCATAAATAAAGTTTACAGCCACGTTAGCCGTGATGTAATCATTTACTTTTAAAAACAAAATCACCTCTCCGTTTATATCAACAAAATTATAAAAATCATCGTTTAAGTAATTCATATAGAAATCAATACGCGACTGTAACGTAATGTTTTTAAAGATTTCTTGTTTGTAGTTTAAGTTAGAATACGCACCAATTTCAAAACGTGTTTTTGAACCTAAGGATGTGTACGTATTTGATACACTGTCAAAAACACCGGCATCTACACCATAGGCGCCTTCATTAGCTAAAGCTTGATTATTTACCAAAGTAAACTTGGCTGTAGCCGGAGATAAAAAGGCACTAAAAAACTTGTTAGGCTTATAGGTGAGACCTAAACCTAAGAGGGTATAAGCAGGGGCTAAAAACGTAGAAATCCGATTAGAATCTTCAGGGTTTTCATAACCATCTGCAAATTGCGTTCTAAAATTTGAAAGTGCAGAGGCATTCCAGTTAGTACTTATAGTGCGATCTACACGAGATTCTAACTCAATTCGATCATCTGTTTTTATGGTTAATTCCTCTTGAAAGTTTAAACCGTAGGCTAAAACTAAAGAGTTGTACCAACGCCATTTTCCGCCTTTATCGTAATTAGCAAAACTGCTAAATAACGCGTTTCCTGAAAATGAATTGGCGCCACCCGCTTGCCAATTGGAGTAAGAGGCTTGTGTAAATTGTAAGGCAAAATTTCCACCCGCTTTCCATGCGGTATCACTCGGGTCTTTTTTGTCGGCATTAAACTGCTGAAATACAGCGGAATCAGCTTGTGCGGAAATCAATCCTGCGTATAGGAGTATCCCTAAAAGTAGAACTTTCTTCATGTGTAAATATTAAAGGTGTTTGTGTTTATTTTTTCTTAAAAGCTGCAATGGCGTTTTTGGTAAAATCAGAAAGTACCAGCTTACCACTAATAGCCGCACGTTCGGCTAGTAAATCATCCCAATGCTCGGTGCCCTGCCAAAACATGTTTTTTAAACCGGCCATCGCTTCCGGATTGGAAGTGGAAAGACGTTTGATTAAAGCAGCGATTGCTTTGTCCATTTCTTCTACGGTTTCAAAAATATCATTGTAAAGTCCGCGCTGATGCGCCCATTCGGCACTGCGCCATTCGGTAGCATTTATGGCTAAATCGCTCATCCCGCTAAGGTTTAATTTACGCTGCACAGCCGGGCCAACTACAAATGGGCCAATGCCTACGGCTAATTCACTAAGCTTTACAGCCGCGTGTTTGGTTGCAAAACAATAATCAACCGAAGAGGCCAAACCCACACCGCCACCCACGGCTTTTCCTTGTACGCGGCCTACAATTAACTTAGGACATTTACGCATGGCGTTAATCACATTGGCAAAGCCACTAAAAAATTTTTTACCGGTTTCAAAGTCTTCAATAGAACTCAATTCATCAAAAGAGGCACCGGCACAAAAGGCACGGTCGCCCTCTGATTTTAACAGAATAACGTTTACATCAGTATTATTTCCAGCGGTGGTAATGGCATCGGCCAAAGCTGCTAAAAGCTTACCGGGTAAAGAATTACTTAATGGGTGAAAAAATTCAACGGTGGCTAAACCGCTTTTAATAGTTGTGTTTACGTGGCCTTGTTGGGTTACGTCTTCCATAAATTTCTAAATTTTGGGCAAAAGTAGTAGTTCTTTTTACTTTAGGTCGGTTTTTGGGTTATCCGCCTTATTATAAACGCCCAAGCGCTCAGCGCGTTCTTTCCATCTATCGCGTGCAAATTTTTGCATGTCAGCAGTTTGGTCAAATTCATCCATTATTTCTAAACCTAAAAGTGTTTCTATCACATCTTCCATGGTTACAATGCCGGCAGTTCCGCCAAACTCCTCCATTACCACTGCAATATGTATGTTTTTATTGGCCAACATACCATACACTTCATAAATAGTTTTATTCTGCTGTAGCACAAAAATTTCTCGCTTCAATTCACTTAAAGGTGTGTTTTTATTGCGCTCAATTTCACCCTCTTTTAAAAACATATCGTGCTTGTGTACAAAGCCGGTAATATTGTCTTTATTCCCTTTGTATAAAGGAATACGCGAAAAACGATAAAAGCGATTTTCACTTTGAAACTCCTCAATGGTCATGCTTTCATCAGCAGCCACCATCACGGTACGTGGTGTCATAATATCGCGCACCACAATGGAGCGTAGGCTTATCAAATTTTTTAAAATACGCGCTTCTTGGTCGGTAAATACGCCTTCTCTTCTGCCAATTTCTGCCAAGGCTACTACTTCACTACGCTCCACGGTTGGCTCATTACTATTTTTTATAAGTTTAGCAATAGCTTGTGAAAGCAGCACAAAAGGATACATAATTAGGATTAAAAACTGCAATGCCTTGGTGGTAAAAAAGGCTAAATCTTTCCAAAATCGGGCGCCTAATGTTTTAGGAATAAGTTCAGAAAAAACCAAAATTAATAAGGTAAGGGCACCGGAAACCACACCTACCGAAACGCTGGAAAATACATGGGCGGCTTCTGCACCAACGCCTGCTGCACCCACGGTGTGGGCAATGGTATTTAGTGATAAAATGGCCGCCAAAGGACGATCAATATTTTTTTTGTAGCCCACCAAACGCTCGGCCCAAGCTTTGTTTTTAGACATTTTAGACTCAATAAAACTTGGGGTAATGCTAAGCAAAACCGCTTCTAGCATAGAGCAGAAGAAGGATACTACTAGCGCTAGTAGCAGATAAAATATGAGTAAAACCATACGTTGCTTGGTAGTTTTTTATAGAGAACAAACCAAAGGAGTATTGTTCACTTACAATCGGGGAGAAATATGCTGAATATGCACATTTACATTTTGTGGAGCACTTTCATTGCCACCAAAATAGGGGTATAGCCAATAACTGGCCAGTTTGCTTGTGCAAGATTTATCTACGGTGCTTGAAATTTCATTTACTTCAAAACCATACAGTCCGTCTCCTCTAAAAACAAGCGCATTAACGGTGTCGCCAATTTCAATTTGTGTAAGTTCTTTATAGCTTCGCACATCATTAATGTACAAATATTGACCTAAAGCAACCTTGCCGGAAATTGTGTCATAGCGCCAAACTAAGCGGGCACTGTTGGTTTGGTGATGCGTAGAGCAGTCGGAAAAGCCCAGCACTTTATTCCAATCTAGTTGATTTACCGGATTTACATTTTTTGCACGTACTGTTGCGTCAAACGCAAGTTTAAAATGAAGAGAATCAGCAGTAAAAAATCGTAATCCAGCTCCTGACTCTGGGTCGTGCTGTCCTTCTTTTATAGTATAGGTAGTCCAAGGAATAGTGTCTTTTGCAAGAGAAGTAGGTTTTTCACTCGGCTCCGTAGCGTTGGTAACCAGCGGACTTGCAGTAGATTGCGGTTTTTCGCAGGCACAGCTTACTACCAGCAACAGGATACTAGCGCATATAATATTCTTCATAATGCTATGTACGAGGCATTTACTTAACAAGACTATCGGCTAAACTATTAAATATATGGCTACTTTCTACTTTGCAAATCATGCTGTGGTAATATGCGTACCAGCCTTGGGCTTTGCTTTTCGCGATTTTATGCTCCGGGTCTGCCCGCCATTTAGCGATGTGCTCTTGTGATTGCCAATAGCTGATAAAAATTCCACCGTTTTCTCCATTTACTGATGAATAGCCCAAATAGCCGGCTTGTTGTTGGGCAAGCTCCATCATCCGGTCGTCCGCAGCAGCATAGCCTTGTAGATTTTCGCTTTTGCGGGAGATGAAAATCACCGCGTAAAATGGGGCGGTGGGTGGGGTTTGGGTTTTCCAGTGTGTTGTATTATTTGCCACAGATTACTCAGATTAGTTGTTTCTCGCAAAGGCGCAAAGTTTTTCGCAAAGTGCGCAAAAGGATTAAAGATTATTTACCATACGATGGATACCATCTTTCAGAACGCCTGAATTAAAATTAATTAGCAAACCGAGTTTCAAATTAGAAAGTTTTAGATAAGTTAATGTTTGTGAAAAATGCACGGGAGCTAGCTGTTCAACGGACTTAATTTCTATAATCACTTTGTTTTCTACGAGTAAATCCAACCTAAACCCTTTATCAAGAGTTAAATCTTTGTAAGTAAAACTCAATCCTTTTTGTTGCTCTACTTTTAAGCCCATTTCAATTAAATCTCTTGCTAAAGCTAGTTCATAAACGCTTTCAAGCAAGCCCGGACCAATTGCTTTGTGCAATTCAATAGCAGCGCCAATTACTTGATAGGAAATTTCATTTTCAGTCATACCAACTTTGTACTTCTTTGCGTTTCTTACTTTGCGTCTTTGCGAGAAACTCTATTGCTCTAGCTTTTTTACCATTGTTAAAATAGTAGCCAAGGCAACCGTTTCATCGGTTTCATCATACACCTCCACATTAAACTTTACAATGCCTTTGGCTACATCTTCTTCACTACGCTTTTCTTGATTTATTTTTTCCTTTACCGTAAAGCGCACCCCAATCGTCATACCCGGATAAACGGGCTTGGTAAACCTGCATTCATCAATACCATAATTTAATAAAACAGGGCCTTTTTTAGGATCTACAAACATGCCGGCTGCTTTTGAAAGTATGTAATACCCATGTGCTACTTTACCTTCAAAAATGGTTCCGTCTAGTGAAGTAGCATCTACGTGCGCATAAAAATTATCGCCACTTACTTGGGCAAAGCTGGCAATGTCCGCATCGGTTACGGTGTGTTTGTGGGTAAAAACGGTATCGCCCACTTTTAGCTCTTCAAAATGCTGGCGAAATACGTGTGGGTTTGCCTCTGGGCGATTTGCCCCTGGCTGATAAATTTGCGTAATTTCCGTAATGGTATCTGGGTGACCCTGAATAGCGGTGCGCTGCAAGTAATGCAAAACACCACGCTTGCCGCCCATTTCTTCTCCACCACCAGCTCGGCCAGGGCCACCGTGGGTAAGCAAAGGCATAGGCGAACCATGGCCGGTGCTTTCTTTAGCACTCTTCGCGCTAAGCACCAAAATACGCCCGTGCATGTGGGCGGCTTCTACGGCAAATTCACGCCCTACTTTATCGTTAGCGGTAATAATGGAAGAAACCAAAGAACCCTTACCCATATTGGCTAGCTCCACCGCTTCGTTTAAATCTTTATAAGGCATTAAGCTAGAAACCGGGCCAAAGGCTTCTATTTCGTGTACGTCCGTATTTTTAAAGGGATCATTGTTTCTAAAAAGAATAGGCGATACAAAGGCGCCTTTTTCACGGTTACCTCCCACAATATCAAAATCACGTAGGTCGCCATATACAATTTCTTGCGATTTCTTAAGGCGCTCCACATTTTCAATCAAACGCTCTACTTGCACTTTGCTGGCCAAGGCACCCATGCGCACGCCTTCTTGTTGCGGATCGCCAATGATGGTTTTAGCCAATCGCGCAGAGAGTGCTTCTTGTACCGCTTCTATTCTATTTTCAGGCACCAATATTCTGCGTACAGCCGTACATTTTTGCCCTGCTTTGGTGGTAATTTCACGCTGCACTTCTTTTATAAAAATATCAAATTCGGGCATGTTAGGTTCTACATCAGGACCTAAAACCGAAGCGTTTAAGGAGTCAGCTTCTAAATTAAAATTAACCGAACGGTCAATGATATGAGGCAGTGCCTGTAGCTTTTTACCCGTTGCCGCGCTTCCTGTAAAAGTTACCGTATCGCCCGTTTGTACATGATCAATAATTCCACGGCCTAAGCCAGAAACCAATTGAAGTGCGCCTTCTGGTAATATCTTAGAGGCGATGATTTCCCGCACCACCAATTCAGTTAAGTAAGAAGTATGTTCCGATGGTTTTACCACCGCTGGAACACCGGCCATTAGGTTTACGGCAATTTTCTCTAACATTCCCCAAACAGGAAAATTAAACGCATTAATGTGTACTGCCACGCCCCGTTTGGGCACCATAATGTGATGGCCTATAAATGTGCCATTTTTAGACAAAGCAGCCGGAGCGCCATCTACATAATACGGTAAATCAGGAAACTGCCTGCGCAAACTAGCATTGGTAAATAGGTTGCCAAAGCCACCTTCAATATCTACCCAGCTGTCCATGCGGGTGGCTCCTGTAGCCCAACTTAATGCGTAAAATTTTTCTTTTACCGTTTGCAAGTGCAAAGCCAAAGCTTTTAGCATAAGTCCACGCTCTTGGAAAGTCATTTTGCGCAAAGCGGGCCCACCTTTACTTCGGCCGTATTTTAATATTTCATCATAATCTAAACCTGCGCTAGAAACACTGCCAATGAGTTCTCCAGAAATGGAGTTGTGCGCCATAAATTCTTCGCCTTCACCGCTTACCCATTCGCCTAAAACGTAATTCTGTATATTTTTCATTCAATGAGATTTTATTGTTGGAGAGCCAAAGGTAATTATAGTATTAAGGTTGGAAAGGTTTAAGCTCATTAAAAACCAATGTCATGGTGAGTGCCGAGGAACGAGGTGTATCGAAGCGGTTGTGGGATAAAGTTATCAGTTACCCGTTATTCGTTCAGTATTTTATTGAAAACTAATGTCATGCTGAGTGCCAAGGAACGAGGTGTATCGAAGCATTTGTTGGATAAAGTTATCAGTTACCCGTTATTCGTTCAATATCTTATTAAAAACCAATGTCATGCTGAGTGCCGAGGAACGAGGTGTATTGAAGCGTTTGTTGGATAAAGTTATCAGTTACCCGTTATTTGTTAAACACATTAAAAACCAATGTCGTGCTGAGTGCCGAGGAACGAGGTGTATCGAAGCGTTTGTTGGATAAAGTTATTTGTTACCCGTTATTGGTTTAATATCTTATTGAAAACCAATGTCATGCTGAGTGCTGAAGAACGAGGTGTATCGAAGCATTTGTGGGATAAAGTTATCAGTTATCAGTTACCCGTTATTCGTTAAACACATTGAAAACCAATGTCATGCTGAGTGCCGAGGAACGAGGCGTATCGAAGCATTTGTGGGATAAAGTTATCAGTTACCCGTTACCCGTTATTCGTTAAACACATTGAAAACCAATGTCATGCTGAGTGCCAAGGAACGAGGTGTATCGAAGCATTTGTGGGATAAAGTTATCAGTTATCAGTTACCCGTTATTGGTTCAATATCTTATTGAAAACCAATGTCATGCTGAGTGCCGAGGAACGAGGTGTATCGAAGCAGTTGTTGGATAAGCGTTATTTGTTAAAAGCTGTGGGCGGTTAGGCTAAGCAAATGTGTAATGCGGGTAATGTAGCTTTAATTGAGATTCCAAAAGAGCTGGATATGCCCTTCCGGTAAAATCAAAATCTTGTTTTATAAATTGAAAGAATCCATACCTCTTATTTTAGACTTTTGTAGATCTCTAAAATAGATTACTCCGCTATTTTAGCTAGCTAAAATAAGAGTTAAAGTTATTTTAGATTTGCTAAAAAAACTAAAATAGCGTATGTTGCTATTTTAGTTGGCTATATTAAAAACACGCGCTATTTTAGAAATAGGCATTATTCTAAAATAACAATATCTTTGTTTTAGAATTTAGACAATTTCTAAAAATGAAAAACTTTATTTCAGGAACTCAGCAAGATCAAGGATATTACAAAAGCTTTCAGCCAAATTACATAAATAGGCAGTGGTTGTTGGATGACCCTGAGATTCAGCATTTACTGAGTAAAGCCGATAGGCAACTTGGGCGCTTGGATATGTTTAGCGAATACGTGCCTAATCTTGAGCTTTTTATAAATATGCACGTAGTGAAGGAGGCTACGCAAAGCAGCAAAATAGAAGAAACACAAACCAACATAGAAGAGGCTCTTTTGCAGAGGCAGGAAATTGCTAATGAAAAAAGAGACGACTGGGAAGAAGTACAGAATTACCAAAAAGCCATGCGTTTTGCGGTAGAGCAATTACAAGATTTACCTTTTTCCGCGCGCTTAATAAAGCAAACGCATAATGTATTGTTGCAAGGTGTACGCGGTGCGCAAAAATTACCGGGCGAGTTTCGTACTAGTCAAAATTGGATTGGTGGTGCTACCATAAATGACGCCACTTTTATACCGCCTGTGCATACTACGGTGGTAGATTTAATGAGTGATTTAGAAAAATTTGTGCACAACAAAGAATTCTATACGCCTGATTTATTGAAAATTGCTTTAATTCATTATCAGTTTGAAACCATTCATCCTTTTTTAGATGGTAACGGGCGCATGAGCCGCTTGCTGGTGCCTTTGTATTTGGTAAATAGCGCTATTTTGAAAAAGCCGGTTTTGTACCTCTCCGATTTTTTGGAGAAAAATAGAAACCTATATTATCAAAACTTAAATAATGTACGCAATGAAAACAACTTAAAGCAGTGGGTAAAATTCTTTTTGGTGGGGATGATTGAAACGGCAAAAACGGGTGTAAATACCTTTAACGCTATTTTAAAACTAAAAACAGAAGTAGAGCAAAAGGTAAATACTAAGCTTGGCGCCCGTGCCGGTAATGGGCAAAAAGTGCTTAACTATTTATACGCTAGGCCTTTGCTTACCGCACAAAATGTTGCGGAAATTACAGGCTTAAGCATGGCATCTGCTTACAAGCTGATAAGAGATTTTGAAGAAATGGGCATTTTAACCGAAACCACAGGTGATAAACGCAGCCGTTTTTATAGGTTTGAGGAATATTTAGACTTGTATAGAAGTTAGTTTGATTGCGTTTTTGAGTTTGAGCGTAATCGGCCAATTAACCCAACTATTAAAAACACCCACGGTGCACCGTGCAAGGCTAAATCAAACCAATCCATTATTTGCATACCGGAAGCACCACCAAAAACCCACTTTAGCTTTCCCCACAAATGTGGCTCAGGAAAAAACGGAGCTAAACCCAACGTGAGTGATGCCAATAAAAGGAGAACTATATTTTTGCTGCAAAACTCAAGTAGTTTATTCATGTTTATAGTGTGATGCCAAAAATTAGTTGAAATTGATTGTTTTTTAAGGCATCATTACTATTTTGATAGGCATAGCGCGATTCCAAATACAATTTGCGCTCATTATTAAGCGCTACGGATACTCCAATAACAGTTTGAAAATATATTGGATTCTTAGACATAAATGTACCGTCAATAAGATTTGTGGTTAAAACAGAATCGGGAGCAACCCTTTGAAACCTCTGGAAAGAGGGTCTTAAGTTGAACTCAAAAAGACCTCCAAAACCAATGTAGGGTTGAATTTTTCCTGAGGCAAGGGTAAAACGTATTCCCAACGGAATTTTCAATTGGGTACTTTTAAAACTATATTGGGTGCTATCTCCCGCCAAAAGCGGAGTAAGCTGATTGTATCTATTGAAAGTGATACCACTACTAATAGCTAAAGGACTGTAATCAATGGGTAGTGCAGCTTGAAAGCCAAGACTATGAGCCCAGCTATTTTCAAAAGTTTGGCTTCCGTACGCAGGGTCTTCCCAATACAATTTCGTATTTATCACTCCTGTTTCCAGCGAAAATTGGGAGGTGTAAAAAGCAGCGTAATTTTTTGTTTCTAATCGCTTTATAGCTGCGGACAAGCTACTTAAGTTAAAACCAGTGTTGTTTATAAACGCTAATTTTTCCAATGGCAGGCCATAGATTTTACTGAGCTCTTGTTTGTAATCTGTACTTGATAAAAGATAGGTATCTTCTGTATTTGGCTTTTCAAAGAAAAAGTACCGTTCAGTTTCACTCAAATAAGCGTAAAAGGTAATTTTTCTGCGGGTTAGCCTTTCGGCAAATACTTTGTAGCTGGTATCCGCTAGTATTATCGTTTTACTTTCCCAAATATTTCCTTGAAAAAATGTAAACCCTAAAACATCTTCAGGGCTTAGAGAATCTATCGTTCCATCAGATTTTGTAAAAACTACGCGCTTTCCGTTTTCCACATCACCGTAATCAAAAAGTAAAACTTTTGCGGGCGATTTATCTGGGAAGTAAATTTTATCCCAAGTTGTAACATCATTCTGTGCAAAACTTACGAAAGCAATAAGGGATAGAAATGAGGCAATAAGGTATTTCATAACAATGGCTGAAGTTCAAAAGTATGGTTTTAATCTTCACGTATCAAAAACGCTGCCTACATCCTATACGTTACAGCATTTATGTTCATACCCGCGCCCACACTTGCCATTAGCACCACATCGCCTTTATTAAGTTCATGATTTTCTAATCCTTTGTTCAAAATAATATCAAGTAAGGTAGGAATGGTGGCTACCGAACTATTGCCTAATTGCCCGATTGTCATAGGCATAATACCCTCAGGCATTTGCTGCTTATATAGGCGATAAAAACGTTTTACAATCGCTTCATCCATTTTTTCGTTGGCCTGATGTATCAATATTTTCTTTACTTCTGAAATATCCACACCGCTTTTGTCTAAGCATACTTGCATAGCTGCCGGCACCCGGTTTAATGCAAATTCATAAATTTTATGCCCCTGCATTTTTATATAGCGGGTATCGTTTTTCAACGCTGTATTGTATGATTTATCGTAATACAAATAATAGGCTTCTTCATTGGCAAACGTTTGAGAAGCTACCGAAAGAATTCCGCTATCATCCGTGTTTTCCACCATTTCTAATACCGAAGCAGCAGCGCCATCAGCATAAATCATGGAATCTCTATCGTGCGGATCAAGTACACGGCTTAGGGCTTCGGCACCAATAATGAGAAATTTTTTGCCTTCTCCCGCAAGCATATAGTTGCGCGCAATTATTAAGCCTTGCAACCAACCCGGGCAGCCAAATAAAACATCATAAGCCACACAATTTGGATTTTTAATACCTAAATCGTGCTTTACGCGAGAGGCCAAACTTGGTAAAATATCCGTTTGAACTTTTCCACCAGGTATATTACCGAAGTTATGCGCTAAAATAATCCCGTCAAGCTCCTCAGGGTTTACACCTGAATTTTCTACAGCTTTGCGCGATGCTAAAGTGGCCATATCTGATGTTTGTAAATCACTGCTCAAATATCTACGCTCGGCAATACCCGTAATGGCTTTAAATTTTTCTATTACCTCGGTGTTTTCTTTCTCCACCTTATTACCCGAAACGTCATAAAAAGTGGTTTCATTAAAGTGGGTGTTCGGAATAATCTCGGTAGGGATGTATGCACCTGTTCCCGTTATTTTTATGGTCATAACTAAAATATTGTATTCTCTGCCCAAGCGGATTTTCGCTGTGTGTAAGGATATGCAAAGAACTGATTATTTTTATAAAGGTTTAGCACGTAAGAAGGATTATAGCGCCTTTTCATAAATACGTAAAACCATAGTTGCACGACCGCTAAAAAATAAAATTGGCGTTAAAATTATTGTTTATCAATAATTATTTTACTTTTGTCAATAATTAAATAAGTTATGAAAGTATTTGGTAAGCAATCTATATCACAAGTTTTTTACTGGCTAAGCAAAATTGGGTTTTACATTTCTTGCGGATTTTGCATCTTATTTACAGCACTTTTAGGTATTGCCACGTTTACGTACTTCACAAATATTGATAACTCCATAGCGGTTTTGCAGTTGCCCACCAATGTACATCCGCATTTAGCGTTAAAAATGCCTTTTTTAGACGGTAGCATTAGTGCCAAGCAAAACGGTTTTATGGAGTACGCGCTATTTGCCGTAATCTTCATCACCTTCAGTTTTTATATTCTTTTGTTTAGAGAGCTGTCGTTGCTATTTAAGGGGTTTGCCTCTAACAAAATATTTAGAATACACGTGTACAAGCATTTAATGATGTTGGCGCATCTCATACTTTTTGCAGCGGTGGTGCTGTGTATTTTAGTATGGTTTAGTCCGAGTGGAGATAGCGATATACTTTTAGGCATTGTACTAGTAGCGGTGGCCGGGCTTCTTTATTTTATTGCGCAAATTTTTAAACAAGCCATTCCTTTACAGGAGGAGCAAGATTTAACGGTATAGCATGGGCATTATAATAAATTTAGATGTGATGCTGGCCAAGCGAAAAATGCGCAGCAATGAATTGGCAGAAATAATAGGCATTACAGTCGCCAATTTATCGGTATTAAAAACCGGTAAAGCAAAAGCTATACGGTTTAGCACTTTAGAAGCTATTTGTAAAGCCTTGGATTGCCAACCCGGAGATATTCTAGAATTTGAAAAATGATGAAGTTTATGAAACAACTATTTTTAAGCATACTTTTCACGCTGATCTTTCCATTCATTGGCCTTAGCCAAGCTTTTTTAGAAGCCTTAGAGGATGAAGATATTAACCGGATGGAACAAATGGTGCAGATAAATCCTAGTTTGGTAGATTCTTGTTTTGAAGTGGGGAATAGCAATTATACTCCCTTAATGCTGGCCATAAAATTTGATAACATAGCTGGATTAAGATTTTTATTGGAGGCTAAAGCAAACCTTGAAAAAACTTGTGGCGGAAAAACGGCTTTAATGTATTGCGCTAAATATGGAAGGTTGGAAATGGCTAAAGTATTGGTGCAAGAAGGAGCTAAACTTAACGCTAAATATAAAGGACGCACCGCTTTGGACTATGCCAAACGATATGAACGCGAGCAACTAGCGGATTATTTAGGTACTCAATAATTACACAAACGCGCTGATACCGGTAATATCTCTCCCTACAATTAAGGAGTTTACCTCCTTGGTGCCTTCGTACGTATAAATTGCTTCGGCATCGGCCACAAAGCGTGCAATATTATGCTCAAGCAAGATGCCGTTTCCACCAAAAATTTCACGTGCATGGCCTACTATGTCGCGCGTTCTTCGGGTGCAAGCTACTTTGGCTAGCGAGGCTTGTTCATCCGTCATGCTGCCTTCGTCTTGCAATTTAGAAAGGTGAAATGCCATACTTTGTATAGCCGTTAAATCGGTGAGCATTTGCACCAATAGATCTTGCACTAATTGAAAGCTAGCAATAGGTTTACCAAACTGCATACGCTGGGTAGAATATTCAACGGCACATTCATACGCGCCCCTTGCACAACCCACGGCTTGCCATGCTACACCTGCGCGGGTAGCTTTTAGCACTTTGCTGGTGTCTTTAAAGCTATCGCATTTTTGCAATCTATTTTCTTCGGGAATCTCGCACTGCTCAAGGGTTATAATAGCATTCTGCACCGTGCGTAACGCCATTTTATCTTCTTGTTTTTCGGCTTTAAATCCCTTTGTTCCTTTTTCTACAATAAATCCTTTTACATTATTATCATCTAAATCTCTAGCCCATATAATTATAAGGTCGGCAAAGGTGGCATTGCCTATCCATTTTTTCTGTCCGTTTAAAACCCACACACCATCTTCTTTTTTGCAAGTGGTTTCTAAACCTCCCGCCACAGCGGAACCCACGTTTGGTTCAGTTAATCCGAAGGCGCCAATTTTTTCCATGCGCTGCATTGCGGGCAACCATTTCCATTTTTGTTCTTCGCTACCACAGAAATAAATACTTCCCATGGCTAAACCACTTTGCACGCCAAAAAAGGTGGACATAGAAGTATCTACACGCGCCATTTCCATAGTTATAAATCCTTCCAATAAATAGCTACCCATTGGGCTATCGTAGCCTTCATAGGTAAGTCCGGCTATGTTTAGCTCGGCCATTTTTGGGATAAGGTGCATAGGAAATTTAGCTTTATTCCAATATTCATTGGCAATAGGCTTTACATGTTCGTGCATAAACTCGCGGACTTTCAGCTGTATTTCACGCTCTTCATGGGTTAAAAATCTACTTAGGTTATAATAATCACCTTCTATTTCGGGTGCTTTATACACTTTACTTTTACCTTTTATAATTTTCATTATTTGGTACATTTCCGTTTGGTTTAGTTTACCAAGCGCTTCTAGTGTTTCAGAAACATCAATGTTTGAAACCACTTTACCAAATTTGCGAAGGGATGAGAATATGGACATGGGAATATTTTGGGAGTAAACGTGAAATTTGGTCAGTTGGTTCAGTTAAAACATTTCTAAAAAACTAACCCCTGCACTATTTCAAAAGGGCAAGAGTTAAAACCGAAAATAAATAGGCGTAAAAAAGTGAATGGCCTGCTTTAATTTTTCACAAAGCGAGTTCGGTAAACCCCTGGCCCTAATGTATGCAGGCTCAAGCTTCCATTGCACAACCTCGCAGTGCGCAATTTTTTGCCAGCGACATGCGCGAAAGCATAGTAGAGCAGCCAAACTTTTACGCCTACAGCTTGGGTCAGCGTGGCACGTTTTACACCCTCGTCATCAGTTATGGCTTTGGTAAGGGAGAGGCGATGCAATATTCAGGGAGGAGAAGGTAAGGTCTTAGTGGTTTTAAGGTTTTAAAGATGGCTAATTGGGTCTCTAATAGGTGAGTATCTTAAAGTTTTAAAATAACTGTTTAAGGCAAATGTGCAGAAACAATTTTCTGAAATTTGATATACTAATAAGCGGGGCTACTAATAATTAAAGTATATTAGCTAGCTAACAGCTTAAAAATCAATGTTATTTAACCTAAAACCTGCTGCTCATGACCTACTACATTTACCAAATGCGATTATCATACATTTTAGAGCTTTTACAAAAACAGGCACCCGTAACGCCCAAAAGTCTTTCTAAAAATTTGAGTGCTGCCCCAAAACCATACGTAGGATGATGAACCACCTACGTAGCAATGGGCAAGATATATTGTATTGCAAAAAGCAAAAGACCTATCTATTAGTGAAAAAAGATTAAAGAGATGAAAACAATAGTAGGGGGGTAATAAACTGAATACCAATCTCCTTATTTTTTCCGCAGGCCTTGGTAATATGCCTGAAGCAGGGTTTTACCAAGAAATATTTACACGGACACATAATGTCCGTCTAAGCTTTTTTCTGTGATCATAGAAACGACAGTAACGCACTAAGCCCATTTCTCAAAAATATAAAGGCGCGTGAATAATAACGATGCCCACAAAAAAGAAAAGCTGGCCAAATAAAGTAAAGTAATAGTTTCTAAAGCGAAAGCCGAAAAGCCTTTCACAAGTGTGCAATAGTCTTTATCAAAAACACGCGTTTAAAGCAGTTCTAAATACTTATCAATATTATAAACTTCTTTAGGGTCAAGTATAATGGTCTTAGTGACTTTCTCGCCATCCCAAAACATTAAGGTTGGATTATTAACACTAGTACTAAGCATATTTTGTATGGCTCTTTTACTATCTATAATGATATACTGGGAGACTTTATTCTCAAGTTTATCAAGTATGCGCCTATTGTCCGAAACTAAATAGACACCCTCACGCTCAAGCCTTTTTCTGTTTTGCAAGTAATACGAAAGGCTATAGTCTACACAAGCAGGACAAGAGCGACTTGGAATAAGTAATATTTTGGAATTGGGTTTCAGATTTCTTGAGCCGAAAAAGGTGGCAATACCTCCACTTTGGGAAGGTTTTATAGCGGTAATTTTATTTTTAAGCGCTTCCTTTCCCTCTTTACCAACCTCCTTAAGCTTTATCTGGGAGAAAAAAACTTTGATTGTAGTTCTATCATCTTCATTTTGATAGAACGAAATCAACTGCCCTTGGTAAAAAACAGGTCTTGGGCTTGAAGTTCTTAGCCAGCTTGGTTTTAATCCCTGGCCAAGCAGGTTCAAATCTTTACTATAGAGTCCGATCCATTCCTTTTTTCCAAGATATTCCCAATAGTCCCCCAGTTTCACTTCCTCTTCAACAGGGTATGAGCCAAAACGCAATATTCTGCCACTCAGGCTGTCATAAACCATATTTCGGAATATGGAGCTAAATTGATTGACCGATGGTAAACTTTTACTTTTGTCGAAGTTCTTGAGTGGTAGGGCTTGCGGTATCAGCAGCGAATCATCTATCTCCTTAGTAATGGTTTGGGTAGTTAAATCGAAGTTAAATAATTTTGATGTTCTCCTAGGCCCAATAATGATATTGTCCTTATCAAGTTGAACCACATCAAATGGTAATTGAGAACTAGAGTAGTATTGCTCTGATGCTTTTTCAAGTTTAAAGTCAAGCGGAAGATACCTTACCTTATTATTCTCCAAAAAGGCAATTTCACAAAGAACCGGGATTTCCCCATTTCGTTGCATTCTAAGAGATGCTTTTGAACCATATACTGAAGCAGGATTAAAAATAAGTCGGTTTTTGAATACATTCCACGGAACCAACTGCGAATAATAAGTAAGTGTGGTAGAATCGGTTGTGTTATTGGAAACCTTGAGGTTAGTAGAGTCTAAATTAAAATAATCGATTGTATTTCCCTCATAGTCAATAGTAAACAAAACAGAGTCGTGAAGTCTTCTTGTATTGTTTATTTCGCGATATATTAAGATGCTTTCCTCATCCGTTGGCTTGAAGTTGAAGGTGGGATATTTATCATTCAGCAACTCTTTAATCTCAAAAGTGTTAGAATTTCCCGTTTCAATATTTACTTCAATCAAACTATGGTTATCAAAATCTGCGAATAAAAGGTAAGTTGTATCTTTTCTATTAAATAAGCATATATCAAAAGAAGCCCAAACATTAATTTGGTAAGGAAACTTTAATACCAATGAATCAACTTTCTCAAAAGTTAATTCGGTAAAATTACCTGTTTTGACACTTGTTGTGCACTTTGCAAGTAGCAAGACAGTAAACAGGATAAATAACGTTTGTAAGTTTTTCATAGCAGCTTTGATATATAAGAGGTGAAGAAATTACCCTTCGCCTCTTACCTCCATTAGTTTTAGATTAACAGCCTAATATACACTAATACCTTCATCATCACAAAATACAAGGGCACAATGGCCATTGATAGTCCCTTGCTTACAGTTATTTCCATCGGCTTTGCAATAAACATAATTTGGGTCGTCACTTGGCAAAGATCAAAGTTGTTATTACATGATTCTGCTAGAAAGTCGTCTTCTTCTGTATAACCTGAGTTCGATTTAAAACAGGGTTGGCATAATGTTATTTTCAACCTCATATTTGATACATGGTTTTTTAGGAAAGAAGGAGTAAGCAATTCATCCAGAAAGGAGATTTGAGAGGAAATTCTCAAAGGATTGATGTCTTGAATGTTCAATTTGACACGCGTTTTTGAGTTCGTCATTTATAGTTTCAATGATAGATCTTTTTCTGAGCATTATTTTATCCTTCATTTCCATTAATACATTCTTCATATTGTTACGAATACCGGTGATTAAGTGTACTCCATCAACGAAAAGCATATCCACTAATTTGCTTGAGAGATAACCTAAAACTACAAATGCTTTTTTCTTTTTATTGCTTCACAAATTGTGTTCTATACAACGTGCCATCATCTGCGGAAAGCGTAATGATGTACACGCCTGTGGATAACGCATTTATGGCTACTTTTCCGTTTTGCAGCAGACCCTGCCTTACGGTGTTACCACAGCTGTTTAGTATTGCATACGTACCTCCCGAAAGGATAGGAAAGTTTAGCACACCGCTTGCAGGATTGGGATATACGGAGATGTGTTGAAAAACCGGATACTCTTGCATACTTACGCCTGCTGAACTTCCTGTTTTACTCGTTTTTAGCAAATAGCTTTCTTGGTACACGCCAAAATAAAAGGTAGAATCATCCTCAATAAAAATGGCGGTGGTTACTCGATCAGAAATATATTGGTGGTTAGAAGTGGTATCGTTAATGATATCAAAAAGCTGGGTAGTATCGGCCTCATCAAAACGCGCCACAAATCCATATAAACCGAAGGTGCGTGAACCCAACCAAATCCTACCCTGACTATCTTCTGCAAAGTCGTCAATACGTCCTACTCCAAAATCCCACGGTTGCATGTTAGTAAGTACCGTCCATTTTGTACCGTTGTGGTAAGCCAAATAATCCCCACCTGAACCTACGTAAAGGTTGCCATTAGAACCCACGTGTAAAGCACGGGCATCGGCTAAAAAAACACCTTGTTTGTAAATAGGCATGTAGGTTACAGCTCCAGTGGCCACGGTTACTTTTACAACGCCTGTATCCTGAGTGGCAAAGTATAAATTACCTTGGTTGTCGGCCACGGCATCTTTATAAAGGCTGCCGAAACCTTGCGCAATACCCGGTATTTGATTCAGCGCAATATTATAGCCGGTCATCACTCCGTTGGTTAAAGAAAAAAGAGAGTCGTTTGTTTTATTGAAATACAACGTATTACCGTCTTGTGATTGTGCAAAATACGATTGTCCAAATGTGGTTTTGCGCCATACACCGTTTTTATAATATTGGCCTCCGCTTGTATAAATAGTTCCATCTTTTGCTTGAACATATTGAGAGGCACTTATATCACGGTTGGCAGAAACGGTTGAGTCGTAAAATTGACCATGGTACAAATAAGTACTACCATCATACTCATATAAACGGTAACGACTAGCTACCAATGAATTAAACCATATATGGCCATCTTGAGTTTTGATGGTTTGGGAGGGGCGGTGTACGCCTTGGGTAAATCCAGTAACGGATGGGTCTATTTTTTGAAAAACCTGTCCGAATACACATAAGGGTAGAATGCCAAGGAAAAGTAATTTTAATTTCATGATTGTATAGTTTTTAAATTGCACCATAAAGGTGCAGCCATTTGTTGCTTAATGCAATACGTAGAACTACGCATTTAATAAAAAAACCCGTCAGGTTTTTAAAACCTGACGGGTTTGCTATTTAATGGAGACAAAACCGCTTAAGGCGGATATTAAACCGTGCTCTAAAAGATTTACTTTTCCGCAGTTGCAGTTTTTTCTGTTTTCATGCTGGGTAATTCTTTGTAGCCCATGTTCCAAAACATAAATGCCCATTTATCGGCTTGTTCTTGAATAATTTTATCGGTGGGTTTGCCAGCACCGTGGCCGGCATTGGTTTCAATTCTAATTAAAACCGGAGCATCACCTTTGTGAAATTCTTGCAAACGGGCTGCAAACTTAAAACTGTGTGCCGGTACTACACGGTCATCATGATCTCCGGTAGTAACCATAGTTGCCGGATAGTCGGTGCCATCTTTTAAAGCATGGTAAGGGGAGTAGTTTACAAGATATTCAAACATTTCCTTGCTTTCTTCAGCTGTTCCGTAATCACTGCTCCATCCCGCGCCAGCGGTAAATTTATTGTAACGTAGCATATCTAAAACACCCACGGCAGGAAATGCTACTTGTATTAAATCAGGGCGCTGAGTCATAGTGGCGCCAACCAATAAACCACCGTTTGAGCCACCGGAAATGGCCAGTTTATCACTGCTGGTGAATTTATTATTTATTAAATACTCAGCGGCTGCAATAAAATCATCAAACACATTTTGCTTTTTCATTTTAGTGCCAGCCATGTGCCACTCTTCACCATATTCACCACCACCGCGTAAGTTGGCTACTGCATATACGCCACCATTTTCTAAAAAGGCAATGTTACTAAGGCTAAAACTTGGCGTAAGGCTAATGTTAAAACCTCCGTATGCATACAACATGGTGGGGTTATTTCCGTCAAGCGAAATGCCTTTTTTGTGGGTAATAATCATCGGCACTTTGGTACCGTCTTTTGATTGATAAAAAACTTGCTTCGATTCATAAAGGCTAGGGTCAAAATCTACGTCAGATTTCCGATATAACTCAGAAGTACCGGTAGCAATGTTGTATTTAAAGGTAGTACCCGGATATACATAATTAGTAAAACTATAGTAAAGGGTAGTATCTTCCATTCGGCCACCAAATCCACCAACAGAACCAACGGCTGGCAATTCTATTTCGCGCTCTTGCTGCCCATCTAAATTATATTGATACACTTTTTCTGTAGCGTCTATCATATAAGTAGCAAACATTTTACCACCGGCAGTACCTATACTCAATACGTTTTCCGTTTCCGGGATTAAGTCTTTCCAATTATCAATACCTAACCCGTTTAAAGAGGTAGTTACCACTTTTCCGTTGGGTGCGTTTAAGTTTGTTTTAATGTACAGTTTATTCCCTTCTGTATGCAGGATGCCGTGGTCATTATCAAAGTTGGCCACCATGTTTTGGATAGGTGCATTTGGCTTGCGCAAATCTTTAATGTACAGTTCATTCCCGGTGGTAGATTCAGCCGCAGAGATTACCAAGAAGTTTTCATCTTCGGTAACGTAACCACTTACATATCTGCGTGGTGTTGCTTTTCCGCCAAATATCAGTTTGTCATCGCGTTGCGCAGTGCCTACTTTGTGATAAAATAATTGGTGATATTGCGTCATTCCGCTGAGGGCGCTACCATCTTTTGGTTTTTCGTAGCTACTGTAGTAAAAGCCTTCATTTCCTTTCCAGCTGGTACCGCTAAATTTTACATCAAACAAGCTGTCTTCTACTTGCTCCATGGTTTCCGTGTTTAGCACAATAACCTTGCGCCAGTCAGAACCACCTTCGCTAATTTGGTAAGCCAGTAAGCTGCCATCTTTGGTAAAACTCATTCCGCCAAGAGAAGTGGTGCCATCTTCTGAAAACTTGTTAGGGTCCAAAAACACTTCTGCACTTTCCATGCTTTCTCCGTTTTTAAAACGATACATCACATATTGATTTTGTAAACCGTTGTTTTTAGAAAAATAGGTAAAGTTGCCACGCACAAAAGGAGCGCCTACTTTTTCATAATCCCAAACTGCTGTAAGGCGTTTGTTTAAGGCATCGCGATAAGGGATTTGCTCTAAGTAGCCAAAGGTTAATTCATTTTGGGCTTTTACCCAATCTTCGGTTTCTGCGGCAGTATCATTTTCTAACCAGCGATAAGGATCGGCAACCTCAGTTCCAAAATAGGTGTCAACCACCGTGGTATCTTTTCTAGTTTCCGGATATTCCAAAGCCATAGGTTTTTCTTCTTGTTTGGGTTTTGTAGTGCATGCACCCAACAGAACAATAGCGCTAAGTGTTGCGGTAATTTTTAGTGGCTGTTTCATTTTTTTCAATGGTTTGATTTTGGAAGGCGTAAATATAATAAAGTGCAAGGCAAGTAGCGGTATGGAAGCATTTGCCGAAATAATACGCTTTAATAGTGATGAAATTTGAGGGTATAAAAAAATCCCCTCAACTTTCGCTGAGGGGATTTGGAATAAAATAGACAATTGTACTAGTCTTGGGTAATTAACCTAAACACTTTGATGCCTTTTTCAGTACTCACTTTAACGTTGTACACGCCAGCAGCAAGTTCAGAAACATCAACTTTATGTTTACCATTTTGATTAAACTCAACTTTACGTAGTAGTTTACCATCAATAGATAAAATCTCTATGCTAAGGTTAGCAGTGCTTTTATCTGCATCTTCCACAAAGAATACACCTGTGGTAGGATTAGGATAAAGCGCTACGGTGCTCAACGCTTGCTCGCTTAGACTTACATCGTTACAAACAAAGATGCTTACGGTTGCACTATCGTTTCCACATCCTACAGGACCCGCTACTACGTAACGGAATGCATAAGTTGTGTTTGGTGTAACGTTAGTTGGGTTAAAGGTTGCACCAGTAAGCCCTCCACTACCGTTTACATCTTTCCAAGTTCCACCAGCGGCTGCATTAGCACTTAAATATGACGCTAAGTTTAATGTTCCTTTACTTACACAAGTAGTATCAGCAGCATCAGCTCCAGCTTCTACCGGATTAGCAAGTGTAACCGTAACAGTTGCACTATCTGCTGCGCAACTTCCATTTGCCGAAATTATATAACGGAAACGGAATAGTCCAGCGGTACCATTGCTTGGTCTTATGCGGCCACCAATTAAAATACCGGAAGCATCCACATCAACCCAAGTACCACCACCATCAGCACCCACTAATAACGGACGTAAGTTTATGAAACTCGTGTTATTGGTACAATAAGCGGCAGCAGCAGAAACGCCAGCACTGCGAGCTGTATCAGCAGTAATGCTAATAAAAGCTGTATCAGCAGGGCAACCACCCGTTGCACCAACGATGTATCTAAAATTAAATGGACCACCGGCACCAGCAACTGTTGCATCGTAGATGCTATCCGTTAAACCACCTGTAGATGAAACATCAGACCAAACACCACCGGGCGTGTGTGGACCGGTTAGGCTAAATAGATTGAAAGTTGTTTCTGTTTCGCAGATACTAGCATTCGCGTTTAAACCTGCGCTAGAACCTAGCACTTTAGCAACCGTAGGAACACCTGTTCCTAAGCAAGCGTTTGAAACTACTAAATCAAAGGTGTAGTAATAACGAGGACCACTAATATTTACACCGGTAATGCTAATTAAACCAGGTAATGTATAAGGATATGAAGCACCCGTGGTAGCTCTAAATAAAGCACCAACAGAAACAGCAGTAATATTGAAATCTATGGCAATAAGATAATTTCCAGGTACTAGCATTATATCAACAGGCACTTGGTAGTTAGCGGTTACCGTTGAGTCGGTTTCAAATATGCTGCCGCGTTGTATTACTCGATCAGTAACTACATCTCTAATAACAACCTGAGCATTTACAAAACCATTAGCCCTTACGGTGGTGCTATCTAAGTAAATAGTATCCAACACAGTAATAAATTGGCCATTGCTAAAGTTTGCAAAGCCAAGTGCTGCAATACTTGGTAATGGCCCGACATGCTGTGCAACTCCAGTCACACTATAATCGAAAGCTTGATACGTTGTTGTAGCGCCTATGGTATCGGAAAGTGTATCAGATACCGCTCTGATGATACCGTTAGAAGTCCAAGCAACCTTATTATTGGAACCACCGGCAACTGCTGCTAGTTGTACAAATCCTCCTCCACAAACGCTATCACCTTGAGTGGTAGGAACTGTAGTAACTAAGCAAGGCGCTTGCGTACATGCAGTGATTGGTCCTAACCAAGTTGTAAATCCACCAGAGCAAGAATCAAGCACATAGAAATCATAACAAGTACTGCTGGTTAAACCTGGAATGCTAGAAGCACCCATGCTAGCGTTAAGTTGAGTACCGCTTCCTAATACAAATCCTTGAATACCATATTCAACAATAGAGGAAGTAACGGTAGTATCACTTGTCCAAGCGATGTCTATATTGTTAACACCTAAACCTGTTACACGTAGATTAGTAGGATCAAAACAAGCCGGACGTTCATCAATGGTAATTTCATCAATAGAAATATCATCGTCAAAACCACCGTCATGGTCTTCGTCAACAATAAAACGTACTTTAATATCTCCGGTTATTGTTAAGCTAGAAAGATCAACAAAGAATTGTTTCCATCCATTGGTATTAGCAGTATTCGTGAATACATTATTCCATGCAGCACCATCATAAACTTCTACATCAATAGTGGCATTAAGCACACCACCCGCTGCAACACCTGATCCGTTTGACTCACTAAACAAGTAAAAGCCAAGGGTAGGAGAAGTAAGGGTGCTTATATCAATAAACGGTGTTTCTAACGTGCCATCAGTGGTAGAAGGGGTTTCAGAGTCGTCAAACGCTGCAAAATAGGCTGTTCCATTAGCGCCTGTGGTAGCACTAAAACCAATAGAAGCGTTGGCAAATCTCCAAAGTTCACCGGTAGTAGAGAACATATTCCAACAAATTGGAAGGTTAACGGTAGAAGATTCAAAGCTCTCATAAAATGGAGCTGGGAATGATCCGCACGCAGTGCAGAAAGTAAATGGGCCAGCTAAGAAAGTAACAGAACCATCGTTACACGTATCTGCGATGTAAACATCATAACACGTATTTGCCATTAAACTTGAAATAGTAAGGGAGTCATTAGTAGTTCCTACTAAAGTACCCATACCAGGCGTAAACCCAGCAAGACCATACTCTAAATATCCACTTACTGCATTTGCATCTGAAGTCCAATAAATGGATGCAGTGGTAGTGGTAACGGTATCAACACCAAAAGCACTAGGAGCCACACATGCAGGAGCCTCTCTTACTGAAACATCATCCAATAACATATCGTTATCAAAATCAGAGCCAGCACCACCAGATTCTTGACGGAATCTAAGTTCTATGGTAGAAGCTGTATTTAAGTAAGGAGTAAGATCAACTACGAATTCTATCCAATTTAAGCCAAAGTCGCCTTGTACGGTGTCAATAGGCACCCAAGCCGTTCCATTATTATATTCAGCATATAGGATGTTGTAATTTGGTGCAATAGTAGCGGTGGTAGTAGTAGAAACAATCCAAAAACTAAGTTCTGGAGAGGTTAATGTACTCACATCTAAAATTGGCATATTTAAAACAACTGCGGAATCGGTACCAGACATATCTACCCAAGTATAATTAGCGGCAACTGTACCATTTGTATGATCAGGGAAAGCATTGTTTGATCCAAAATCAGGATTGCTCGTCCAAGTAAATTGGAATGGCCCTCCAGTAACAGCACCTTGAGACCAACAGGTTGGTATGGTAGTACCTGTAAACGACTCTGTATAAGGAGCTGTAATAATACCACAAGCGGTAGTAAACGATACAGGCCCGGTTGCAGCACTTAGTACATTTACACCACAACTGTCAGTTACGTAAAAATCATATACTGTTTGAGGTGATAAACCGGTTAAAGGTAAAGTATCATTCATGGTAAGCACCTGCGTTCCGCTGCCTAAAGAGAAACCAGAAGTTCCGTATTCAACTATTGAGCCACCAGCTAGTGGGTCAGATGTCCAATAAACAGAAGCCGTAGTTTGTGTAATTGCAAAAGAACCCAAAGCAGTAGGAGCAGGACAGCTTGGTACCGCTGCCACACTTAAATTATCAATATGTAAATCATTACCAAAAGCGCTAATAGCATCTAAGCGCAAGCTGTTAGTGCCTACAGGAAGAGCAATAGAATAGTTAGACCACTGAGCAGCAGTAGGGGCAAATTGACCTCCACTAGCACCGCCAGTATTTAGAGCACCCGTTGTGCCACCATCTAAGCCAACTAGCGAAGTATAGGTAACGCCACCATCAGTAGAATAGAAAATTTCTAATGAATCGATTTCCGTTTGGAAAGTAGCGTACGCAAAATCAAAGCTTAGTTGATAGTTTGCAGGTACTGGTTGAAACTGAGGTATGAAGGCGTTTCTCACGTTACCTCCGGTTACACCGTAAAAGTTAAAAGATAAACTATTACTGCTGTTTCCAAAACCACCAACGGCAGATAGTGCCCAACCAGCCTGCGCGCTAACGCATGATAACGTTGGGCTAGAAGCTACTTCAAAAGTTTCTAGGTACGGAATGGCAAGAATGCTACATCCAGTAGAAACTGTTAAAGGACCAGTATAAGTGCTCACGTTTCCAACTCCACAGCTATCTTGTACATAAAAGTCGTACGCAGTATTTGGCATTAAACCATTAATAGTAATGGTATCGTTAGTTGCAGCAACGATGTTTCTACCAGTGCCAATAGCAAAACCAGTAGTGTCATATTGTATATTCCAATTTGCAGCACCGCCCCCTGTCCAAGTAATAGTTATGCTTGAATCAGTAGTAGCAATAGTGGCAAGTGCGGAAGGAGCAGCGCAAGACGGAGCTTCTCTAACTTGGAAATTATCTATAAAAATATCATTATCAATAGAAGCATCACTTACGGTTCCATCGGTACCATAAATAGCGAACATAACAGTGTCCCCTGTATATGCAGCTAAGTCAATAACTTCGTGATTACCCGTTGCAGCTGTAACATAAGTACTATTGAAAGCACGTAAACTTGTGTAAGTAACGCCAGCATCAGTAGAAATAAACACTTCAACAGTATCATCAGAACCTAAACTTGTAGGGGCTGTACCAGCGAAGGCAAATACACCAAAGTCAAACTCTACTTGCGGAGTAGTTGTTCCAGCTAAGTCATATTGAGGTGAAATTAACCAATCAGACCTTCCAGTGCTGTATAAGTTAATTCTAGCTGAGCCTGTTGTGCCATTATTACCGAATCCATCAGCTCCCCAAGAGCTACTGCCAAAACCAGTTGGGCCAGTAAGTGGGGTTCCATTAGTTGCTTGATCCCAACAAGTGGTTGGAGGTACACCTCCTGTAAAGGTTTCTAACTGCGGAAGCGCTAATGGTGCACATAATGTGGTAAATGTGAAAGGGCCTGTCCAAACACCCACGTCTCCAACCGCACAACTGTCTCTTACGTAAAAGTCATAAGAAGTTTGTGCCGTTAATCCGCTTAAAGCTACTGTATCGTTAGTTTCATTCGATCGTACACCAGTACCCAAGGTGAAACCAGAAATTCCGAATTCTAAATTCCAATTAGTAGCACCACCCGTCATCCAAAATACTGAAGCAGAGGTTGCCGTAATGGATGTTGCACCTAATGCAGAGGGTTGCTGACAACTAGGTGCTTCGATAAACGAAATATCATCAATACCGTTGTCGCCATTAAAATCAGAACCTGAACCACCTGACTTCGCTCTAAATCTTACTTTCACTAAACCATTATTGTAGGTTTGAGCAGCAGTAATGGTATCACCGAATTTTTCCCAACCATTTGTAGCTACTTGAATAGAATCCCAAGTAACCCAGTTTGTACCGTTAAACATCTCCACTATGGTGATATTTGCAGGCGTATAACCTACTCCACACATACGATAATTAAATTCAAGATAAGGAACAGTTAATGCAGAAACATCAATGTCTTTCATTTCAAGAATAACATTGGCATCCGTACTTGATTGATCCATCCAAGCAAAATTGCCACCATTCCCAGTTGCATCTGTTGCAACGCCACACGTGGTGTTAAAACCTCCGCCTGTATTTATTACCCAAGGTCCACCGGTGGTAGCAGATTGTGACCAACATAGCGGTGTGCCCGCAGTATTAAAGCTTTCGGTAAAGGGAGCCACTGGAATATTCGCGCAGAACAAAGTTAAAAACTCGTCAACCTTGATATCATCAATAACGTTATCACCAAAGAAATCACTACTGTTACCGCCAGACTCTGCTCTAAAACGCACGCGTAACAAACCACTACCGAAAGTAAAACCGGTCATGTTGAAAATTTTATATTCCCAACCGTCAGTAGCTGTGGTAATAGAATCTGCCAAAACCCAACTTGTTCCGTTCCATGTTTCAATGTAGGTAAGGTTTATGGGGCTATAGCCTACACCGCACATCCAATAATAAAATTCAAGTCCAGGAGAGGTAAGCGTTGAAACATCAATATCTGGCATCTGTAATACAACACCATCGTCTGTACTTGACTGATCCATCCAAGTAAAGTTTCCTCCGTTACCTGTATGGTCTAATGGACCAGGACAGTTTGAGGTGTTTACTCCTGAACCGCTGCTAAATTCCCAAGGGCCACCAGAGGTAGCAGATTGACTCCAACAAATTGGGGTGCTATTTGCGTCAAAGCTCTCGCTAAAAGGCACTCCAAAAATGCCACATAGGGTAGTTGCAGAAACAGGTCCTACAAAAGGAGATGAGCCATTGCCACCACCGCAAACATCTTGGATATAAAAGTCATAAGCTGTTTGTGCAAGAAGTCCGGTAACGGTAACGAAAGTATCAGTTGTAGTTACGGTAGTTCCAGCACCTTGCGTGTATCCTGCAAGACCGTATTCTATAACAAAAGATGTGCCTGCTCCTGCTATCCAATTTAAGCTTACAGAATTAGTAAACAACGCATAAGCAGCAAGCGCTGAGCTAGGTCCACAAGCGGGAGGTGCAAATTCATCTGCACCAATATCTGGTGTAGTTGCATTTCTTGTTTCTCCATCAATATCTGTGGTAATACCTGCATAAGGTGTTCCTGCATTATTAATCACTGTGGACAAAGAATGTAAATCAGTAGGGCCAACATAAAGTGGATCAGAACTTACTGAGTTAGCATCTAGCATGGTTGCTGTTTGGTAAGAAGCTAAGTCAGCATAATTAGTAGTACCTACTCTTACTAAAGTAGTACCTGTGCCGAAAATGTTATTGTAATTACTAGAGGTAACATAACCTAAGGTAACTGCTGCTGCAGAAACCTCTGCGGTGTAGCCGGCACCTGTGTTGGATATATTGTTGTTTAAAACATTAATGAACCCGTACGTACCGGTGGTTGAGCTATTTAAATAAACTCCTCTACCTGCTGTAGCGCTACCGCCATTTACGCTTATTGAATTATAAACAACATCTAAATAATAGCAATTGAAAGGATAAATACCATACACCGTGCTTGTTCCAGCGCTTATGGCTATCATATTATTAGCAACAATGCCTTTTACCGTTGCATCGTTATCGCTAAAACCAACCCAAATTCCATAAGAAGCATTGCCATTTATGGAAATATTGTTTCCTAATACTTGAAGCGTATCGGTGTAGTATGAATAGATACCATATTGAGAAGTAGCTGCATTGCTACTACTACCTGTAATAGTATTACCATTAATTTTTAATTGAGTTTGGCCATAAGCGAAAATCCCATAATTGCTAAATTCCGAAATTACGTTGCTATCCAAACTAGAACCGCGCTCATAAGGAGCGGTAGAACCTGGGCCATACCAATAAATACCATAAGAACCATTATTCATGGTGTTGTTCTTAATTACGCAATTTGAGTAGTTATTAGAGGCACTACTATTGTTGTAAACGTGCGTAAAATTGGTAGAAGTGGAATTTGTGGCAAAACCGTTAAAGGTGTTATTAACAACTCTTACGTTACTACCTAATCCCGAAAAGTCAATAGATCTAGCAAAAGAAGTTCCGGCAGGGCTAAAGGTTAAACCTGAAACACTTACAAACGAAGCACCGTTGAATCTAATAATATAGTTATCAGTACTACTTGTTGCGGCTGCATTTAAAATAACAGGAGACGTATTGGATGGGTCAGGCTGTATAATTACTTGATTAGCGGCACTAGCTCCTGCAATTGCGGATAAATCCATTCTGCCACTATACGTACCTTGTACTATATTAAGCGTAACTGGACCAGAAACTCCGCAAGCGCTTAGTTCAGCAGCTGCGTCAGGAAGTGAAGCGAAATTGGTACCTCCGGTTACTACTGCAGAGTTAATAGTGTAAATACCATTCATGGCGCTTGCACATGGAGTAGTAAAACTTGCTGGGCCTGCAAAAGGACTAGCATTTGTAGCACAACTGTCCTTTACATAAACATCATATTTGGTATTTGGAGAAAGCCCTGTTAAACCTGTAGAAGTTGTTGATACATATAGTTTAGTACCAGAACCTAATACAAATCCAGCAGGACCATACTCCACTAAAGAATTTGCAGCACCACCGGTAGTCCAAGAAACAGTGCCAGTAGTTGGAGCTGTAGCCGTTGCAGTTAAAGCCGAAGGCGGAATACAAGCCCCAGCAGGATATGTAATATTAAAACGGGTAGCTGGTCTTCGTCCGGAATAGGAACTAGAGGTTGCTGAAGTACCTGTTGGCGCAGTTCCAGAGGCATAACCGGCTCCTTTATTATTTGCAGCACCATAAAAATTAATTACTCCATTACTGGTAGCAGTACTTCTATTAAAATCTACGGACACTTCAATACTTCCACCGTTGTAAACAAAAGGACTAGATAGCGTGAACTCCACCCAGCTGTCAGCAGGACCGGTAATATTCTGAGTAGTGCTATTGTAAACCGTTGTATAAGTTGCGTTTAATACAAGGGTATCATACGTTTTTACCCCGTTATAAGCAGTTCTACTTGAATTTTTCATCAAGATTTTTAAACTACATGCACCACCCAATAAGGTGTTAGCGCTTTGTTTTTTCCACGCAATTTTATTGACGGTAGTACCCGTTGGCCAAGTTAATTCTGATGCCTCAAAAGCATAGCCATAAAAGCTAAAATTAAAGGAAGAACCAGCGCTGGATCTGTAGATAGGCCCATAAAAATAGGAATTTAGACCTGTGGTATCTCCAATCACTTGATTAATTTGAGCGTGATTGGAAAGCCAAAAAACACACATCGTGGCGAGAAGTAGTATTTTTCTCATAATTTAATAATTATTTAACATTAGACTCTTGGATAAAAGAGCGCGGAAAAGTAAACAAAATCGCTTTTGAAATTTATTAACCTATGGAAAAAAACACTAAATACTTAGTAATGCATTAAAAATCAAAACGTTTCAATTGATTTTTATCTATTTAAAAATACCATAAGTTTTTTCTTGTTTCGGACGATTTTTTTCAATCTCGGAAAGCGGTTTACACTCTTTTAAGGTTTCATGACATTGTTTTGGTAAACCTTGATACAACTGTGTTCCTTTAGTTTTCCAATCTATCATTTCATCGCTTACTTCCTTAATTTTTTTGGCTGGATTGCCTACAATTAAGCTGCGTTTTTCAAAAATTGATTTTGCCTTAATAAAACTCAAAGCGCCTACAATACACTCATCATTTAGCATTACATCATCCATAATGACAGCATTCATACCTATAAGGCAATTTTTACCTATCTGTGCTCCGTGTATAATTGCACCGTGCCCAATATGGGCTCCTTCTTGTAGTTTCACACTTACACCCGGAAACATGTGAATAGTGCAATTTTCTTGCACGTTGCAACCATCTTCAATAATTATTTCGCCCCAATCACCACGTATCGCAGCCCCAGGGCCTACATATACATTTTTCCCGATAATAACATTACCAATAACCGAAGCTGTTTGGTGAATAAAGCTACTCGGGTGTATAACTGGTTTAAAGCCGTTGAATTCGTAGATCATATTTTGTTGTGTTAGAAGGAAGAAGTAGTATTATGCAAGTATTTGTCGTTGAAGGTATTAAGTATTAAGACGGGTTGTTTACAATTTCTATCAGTTTTTTGTAGTCTGCTAACCGTGGACTGTATCGTCTATGGACTATAAACTCACTTATACTTATCATGTAAACCCAAACCTTGCTCAAGTAAATCAAGTGCTTTTTGCACTCTCCGTTTTTTGGTGGTTTCTTGCTTAGCACTTTCAACGTGTTGAATATATTCCTGTTGTTTTGCTTTTGTAAAGTTTTCAAAAGTTTTTTTTGCGGTTTTGTTCTCGGCTAATGCCGATGTGAGCAAAGCCGATGTACTAGCTTTTGGTTTTTCATTAAAACCTTTAACCTGTTCGCCACTCTCTTGCTTTTCTATGGCTTCTTGCACCAATGCTTTTAGCCCTTCTTGGTTAAGCTCATTTATGTGCGCCACGTTGTATTTGCGCATGGCTTTAGTTTTTTCAGAAGATGCTTCTAGCAAACCAAACACATCGCGCAACAGCGCCCCTTTATGAAACCAAATACCCACAAACTTTTTAAAGGCCACCAAGCCAATCATGTTGCCTTTGTATATAAAAGCGGGTGCACCCCATTTTATATCTTCCGTAATTTTAGGGTTAGTGCTCAAAATGATTTCGCGCACTTTAGTTAAAATGTCATACGCAAATGTGCCTTGGTGTATAGCTACATACTCTTCCGTGTTTTTTGCTTTTCCCATACTTACATTGTGTTTACGCCCTTTCCAACACCACCGCATACCCTTGCCCTACGCCAATGCACATAGTACACAACGCATAGCGTTTACCGGTTTCTTGTAATTGAATAGCAGCTGTTTGCAATAACCTTGCACCACTCATACCCAGCGGATGCCCTAGCGCAATAGCACCACCATTTGGATTAATACGCGGGTCATCATCAGCAATGCCCATTTTGCGGGTGCAAGCCAAAACCTGTGCTGCAAAAGCTTCGTTGAGCTCTAAAATGTCCATGTCTGCCAAAGTTAAGCCTGCTTTTTTAAGCGCAATTTCACTAGCGTACACTGGCCCAATACCCATTATACGTGGTTCTACTCCGGCCACGCCCATACTTACCATGCGTGCCATCGGCTTTAAGCCGTGTGTTTTAATCCCGGCTTCGCTAGCTACCAAAATGGCTGCCGCACCATCATTTAAACCAGAGGCATTTCCAGCTGTAACGCTACCGCCTTCCTTTCTAAAAGCAGGGCGCAGTTTGGCTAAAATTTCAGTTGTTGTGGTTGGGCGTACAAACTCATCTTTATCAAAAATAAGGTCGTCTTTTTTCCTTTGCGGGATATGTACTGCGGCAATCTCTTTGGCCAAACGTCCATTTTCTTGTGCCTTAGTAGCTTTCATTTGGCTCCAATAAGCAAATTGGTCTTGGTCTTGGCGACTAATACCAAACTGATCTACAAGATTTTCAGCCGTTTCCCCCATGGCATCTGTGCCAAAGCGCTTAAACATTTCAGGGTTTACAAAGCGCCAGCCAAAAGAACTGTCGTGCATTTTACTATCGGTACCAAAAGCTTTGCTGGGTTTACTCATTACGTAAGGCGCGCGCGTCATTTGCTCTACACCACCAGAAATAAACACTTCGCCATCGCCATTTCTTACGGCACGCATGGCTTGTGCGGTGCTGCTCATGCCCGAAGCACACAATCGGTTCACGGTTTCTCCCGGCACTGTAAATGGTAATCCCGCAAGGAGACTAGCCATTCGCGCCACGTTTCGGTTGTCTTCTCCCGCCTGGTTGGCACAGCCAAAAATCACATCGGCTACAGCCGAAGGGTCTAAACTAGGATTGCGCTCTACTAAGTTTTTAATAACGTGTGCCGCCATATCATCTGCCCTTATGGGCGATAAACTACCGCCAAAACTTCCTATTGGTGTGCGAATGGCATCTGTAATGTATGCTTGTTTCATTTTTTTGTTTGAGAGGTTTGTTATAATTTTTTTGTTTCAGCTAAGAGTGTTGCCTTTACTTTTTCCCATGATACTTTTTTAAGCATATCTGGATGTGGGTCTTCTTCTGCATCTTGAAAGTAGGCCAAACTTTTTAGCACCATCATTGGGTTGTAATTCGCATACTTTTTTACAAAAAATTCAGCGATTTCGTTTATGCTGAAATATTGCAATAAAAAATAAATGTCGAAAAAGTCTTTTTTACTGCCACGACCACAGATTGCATTTACCTTCATAGCAGAAATATCTTTAAGCTGTGCTATTTGTAAAGTATTGTAGTTTAATGGCTCTTGTAGCCATGGATAGTTGTGTCGGATTATATCAACTTTAACACCATCAACCATCATGAGCAAACCAGCGGGAAATGACTGTACAATTTCTGTTTTAAATGAGTTTTCAAAAGCCGTTCTTAAGCTTTCCAAATCCACCTTTTCAGGATTAAAGAAGTCTAAATCTATTGACTTCCTATGCCCTAACTGCAGTGCTAAAGCGGTTCCTCCTACTAATCTAAAACCGTTTAAAGGAGCAAACTGAGTAAGTTGATCAAACAGTTTTTTAGTTTTTGGGTAAAGGGTTTCTAAAAACATTTAGTTGTACACTTTCGTGAAATAATGCTCGGTTTTTGAATCCTGCCAACGAATTTCGGGTATTAAGTTGAGAATTTCCTCCTTGCCATAGTATTCCTCAATTTTTCTAAAGTCATCAATCCAACCTCTATGCATAATTCTCGAAACTATCCACTTTTTGTGTTTCACAGGATCAATATCCTCCAAGCGCGTATCCCAAAACAAGACACGCTTAAATTTTGGAAATGATTTTTCTTTAGTTTCTATATCCGTTTTCATACAAACCCAAAGGTAAATAATCTTACCACTCCTTGCTGCTTCTATACACAGTGCCTTTAAAATCAGCTACTACTTCCTTGTTCTGATTAGTAATGCTCATGTTATACACTGCAATTTTCCGCGTAAGCGAAACTTCTTTTGCAACCACGGTAAGCACATCTCCGGCAACCACTTTTTTTAGGTGCGAAATACTGGTTTCAATGCTCATGCTTTGCATGCCGTGGGCGTTTGCGGCAAAGGCCAAAGCACTATCTGCCAGCGAATACGTAATACCGCCATGCGTAACGCCAAAACCATTGGTCATTTCTGGACGGATCAACATTTTTAAAGTGCAACTGCCGAGCTTGCTTTCCAGTATTTCAATGCCTAGCCATTGGCTAAAAGCATCGTTTTCCATCATTTTATGTACGATGGCTTCAGGCTTCATCTGCGTCTTTTATTTCAGCGGCAGCCGAACGTTCTACCATGGCGATAATGGTATCTAAGGCTATGGCAAAAGCTTCGCGCCTTTCGTAATTGTCTTTAGCTAAATCGCTTTTAAAAAGGCCGTAGTTTGTAAGGTCTTCAAAAACTTTCGGGCTATCACTTATTTGCTCAATCACAAGCGTATCATCTATTGCCCGGGCTTTTTCTTCATAGGCTTCCAAGCGTTCGTGAATTACTTCATCTACCATTTGGTGGGAAATAATATGGACTGGAATACCCGCTGAAATAAAGGCGGTAATTAAAACCACCGTGGCGCCAACTAAAGCTTCGTGCTCATCATCCGTAAATTCATCGGATAGGTTGGTAATAAAGCCCATTAAAATGGGCTGGTCGTCTAATATTTGGATTAGTAATTTTGCTTGTTCCTCGGGCGGCATAGCTTCATAATCTGCGATGGCCACCGCTATAAAATCTTGATTTTGATGCTTCATTGGGCAAAGGTATGGAAGGATGATTAGTTAATTTGTCTCGCAAAGACGCGAAGACGCAAAGTAACGCAGAGGAAAAAACCCGTTTTCATCCGCTTTATCCGTAAAATCCGTGTTCTATTTGCCGCAAAAATCTGTGCTTATTTGTGTAATCTGTGGCTAAACACTTTTGCCGCTCCCTTGCGGTGATTTTACTTTGCCACCTTGCGAGAACCCAATTAACTACTTCACTATTTAACTAACTTCTTTTACCCGCACTTTTTTCACAAAAAACTCCTCAAGTTCACGCAGGGTTTCACTATTGGTGGTAATGTCTTTCACTACGCTGCCTTTATCTAAAATTACAATGCGTTGGCAAAATTCTGTTACGTGCCCTAAATCATGACTAGAAATAAGCATGGTAATGTCCGTTTCTTGGTCGAGTTTTTTAAGTTGATCGCGTAATTGATATTGGGTTGATGGATCTAAATTGGCAAAGGGCTCATCTAAAATTAAAACGCTTGGATTGCCAATAAGCGCGCCTACTATCCCAACCTTTTTTTGGTTCCCTTTACTTAGGTCGCGGATGTATTTTTTGCGGTTGCGAATTTCTCCTTTAAAAAACTCTTCGTAGGGTTCTAAAAATGTGTTTAACTCCGCTGCTTCCAATCCATGTAACTTGCCAATAAAAGCGAAGTACTCATCTGCCGTAAGGTAATCTATTAAAAACCCTTCGTCAATAAAGCTGCCGGTGGTGTTTTTCCAAGTTTCACTTTTGGCCACGCTGGTGCCGTTTATTTGTACTTCCCCTTGGTCGGGCTGAATTAAATCTAAAATGCAGCGGTACAAAGTTGTTTTTCCCGCACCATTATTACCCACCAAGCCAAGGCTTTGGCCGGCTTGGAATGTAAATTCTGGAATATCTAAAACCGATACACCGTTGTAGGTTTTTTTTATGTTTTTTATGGATATTATTTCTTGCATAATTTTTATGTTTTATTCACCGCAGAGGCGCAAAGTGCGCTGAGAAACGCGGAGGTTTTATTAATTCACAAATCACTTTTTACCAGCCTAACCTTCGCGGAAACCAGCTGCATTTTTGTATTTCTTTTCTTTAAAATTTGTTACAATAGCTTTAAACCATTGCTTGTAAAACGCCAAACTTATTAAACCAATGGAACCCATCGCAATGATGCCCCAATAGGGTTTTCCTAACAACCCAAAAGGCAAATAAATAAGAATGGGCAATACCATTAGCGGTAGCACAATTACAAACTGTGTAATGCTAGTGCCTTGATAATTAAAGGCTGAACCTTTGCTTAAATCTATCCGCTTTTTTTGATAGGTACTTGCGTAAAGCAATATAAATGTGTTAAAGCCTATATTGAATAAAAAGGCTGCAGTATTGATGTATAGCGCCTTCATTCCAAAATACACGTAACCGGTAGTAATGATATAGGTAATGAGTGAAGAAGCCGCCAACAGCCAAAATTTTGCTTTAAAAAAAGCTTCTATTGGGTAGGCTCTGGTTAAGATGCCATCAAAATAAGCACTCTCCCAACCTACCATAAATTGGCCATAATTAATCATGAAAATGCCCGTCATAAAAATACCTACAAAAATGAGCATGGCAAAACCTTCGGTGTACTCTTCTTGTGTATAGAAAATAAGTCCATAGGCACACATTAGGCCTGTAAAAAATAAAATAGTTTTTGTGCGTTTGTTGCGCAAAATAAGTTTCAATTCATTGGCCATCATAGTGCCCACCACACCTTTAGATTCTAAAAAGGTGAAGTTTTGCGTTTTTGCATCTTTACGCTCTTTGCGCCAAGCGTCCATATAACTTTGGCGTAATAAAAAGCGGTAGTTTACTGCATAAAGTGCGCTTATCGCGATAAGCGGAACCACCAAAAACCACAACTGACCGAGTGAACCAAAAAGGGAAATTGACCAATCTCGTAAAACAATAAAACCCATAGCATTGGCTACAAAAAGACCCGCCACCACCGCTGCAAAGCCTATAAAAACCAATTGTTTTACAGCCGCAACGCGCTTTATATAAATGGCTAAAAAGTGGTTAAAACCAACAACAAATAACATACTGATTAACCAAATGAGCGCAGTGGTTGCACCAAACTCGGCACCTACACCGCGTATTGCAAAGGGAATAATAAATAGTAGCGGCAGCACATTAAAAAAGTTGAAAATGCTACCGGCCAACAAAAAATTTATGAGTTTACTTTTTTTAATCGGTTTGGTTAAATAGTGCTGTAGCGTAATCATATTAAGGTCTTGCAGAAAAAAGCGCATGGCTAAATCTACCAAAACGTAGTATAGAATAAACCCACTGAAAAGCACGGTTAAGGAAGTTTCGTCAGGGTAAACATCAGTAAGGATTTCAGGTAAAAAAATACCTAACATTAAAAATGACCCCCCGAAATAAACCGCTAAAAAGCCTAGTAAAATTTTTACCCCCCAGCCTTGGCTAAAAGCTTTAGCGCGTATGGTTTGCTTCCATTGGTGGCTTAGTAAAGTTGCGTACATACAAAAATTGGTTATTACATTTTTTACGGTTTAAAGATATACAACCAAATGGTTTTGCCAGAATTAAAACAAAAAGTTGCGCATTTATTATAACCATTAAAAAAGCCGAACGGTGCGCGGATGAAACATCGCGTGCAGAAGAAACGTATGTCTAATGTGTTTTAAATGTCATATAAATGTTCCTTAAAACACCTCTCAACAGAATACTTTAGGATTCATTTTCCATGCGACATTTTTCACAGTAATTGGTATTATTACTTTTTTTTAGCTTCGGGTTGGTTTGTAGGTTTTTTAGTTTCTGACTCCTTGTTTACCTTCTCTTTAGCTTTTTGCTTAGGCGGATTTTTCTTGCGGTTTCTTGGTTTTTTGGCTGATTCTAGCTTAGCTGAAGCGTCAATAAATTGTCCTCTATTTAGCCAGCTTACCATCATGCCGCCAATGGCTATTTTATATTTCTCGCCTTTTATTTCCTCCACCGTTCCCTCTAAATTGCTGCTAACCACCCGTACTTTATCACCAACTTTTACAGGAGCTTGTTTTAATTCATCTAGCTTCTTTTCTCTGCGAATTTCAGCTTTAGTAAAGGTTTTCTTTTCTTCTATTTCTACTTCTCCGGCTCGCTGATTTAATATGCCTATAAACCTAGCTACAATTGCTTTTTTATCCTTTTGAGTTTTCTGATCTAACCAACTTTCCACCAACTTTTGAAAACGTACGCCCCAATACATTTTGCGGTCGTTTTCTTCATTCTGCTTGCTTTGTTTACCTAGTTTTTCTTCAAGCTTTGCAATGGTTTTTGCGCGCTCCTCTTCTAATCGCTTTAAGGTTCTAAGCTCTTCATTTAGCTTTTGGCGGGTATTTTCCAATTGAAGCTTATCTTCCTGAATTTCAACCAATAGCTTATCTAATTGCAAGGTAGTATCGTCCGTTAATTGTCGTGCTTCATTAATAATATGCTTTGGAATACCAGTGCGCTCTGCTACTTCAAAAGTGTAAGAGCTGCCGGGGTTTCCTACTTCCAATTTATACTCCGGACTAAAGGTTTTTTTATTAAAAAGCATAGCTGCGTTTACTACACCTTTTTGTTTAGAAGCTAAGGCTTTTATAGCGTTATAATGCGTGGTAAAAATCCCATACGTGCCAAATTTATTAAGCTTTTTAAGAAACACTTGTGCCAAGCTGCTACCCAATTGCGGGTCGGAGCCAGAGCCAAATTCATCTAACAAAAGCAAACTTTGATCATCAGCATGTTGTAAAAAGTATTTCATTTTTTCCAACTTACTGCTATAGGTACTCAGTTCGTTTTCTATACTTTGGCTATCACCAATATCTCCCAAAAGGGTAGTATATACTCTAAATTTACTGCTTGCATTTACCGGAAGCAATAATCCGCTTTGCAACATAATTTGCAGTAAACCCAATGTTTTAAGTGTAATAGATTTACCACCTGCATTAGGGCCACTAATCACAATTATTCTTTGGTGTTCATTTAGCTTTAGCGATAGTGGAATGGTTGATTTGCCCTTATCGCGATTAAAAATTTTTAAAACCGGATTGTACGCTTGCAAAAGTTCGGTTTCACCATCTGCTTTAAGCAGCGGCAAACTAGCCTCTTCGCGTTTGGCAAAAAGTGCCTTTGCTTTTATAAAATCTAAGGCTACCAATTTATGCTCAAGAGTAGTGAGGAAGCTGTTGTAGGGTGCAAGCTGCTTACTAAGTTCGCGTAAAATGCGCCTTATTTCCTGCTTTTCTTCATCAATTAAATAGGCAATTTGGTTGTTCACTTCCACCGTTTCGCCCGGCTCCACATACACTACACTTTGCTTACTACTACTGCCGTGGAAAATACCTTGCACCTGACCTTTATAACTGCTTTGTACCGCTAGTACTCTGCGGTTTTCTGAAACCGACTCATTAAAATCTATTAATAAACCACGACTTTGATATTTTTTCATGGCGCGATCAAAAATCCTATCGGCAGCCTGACGGCTTTTTCCTAAATCAGTCCTAATTTTTGCCAAAGCTTTAGATGCTGAGCTTTTTACCACTGCCCGCTCATCTAACACTTGGTTTATATATATAGGAATTACTTTTTCAGGCAGCACGTAACTTATCAAATCCCAAATCTGCGGAAGCAACGATTTTTTTTTATCGCAAAAAGTATATACTTGCTCATAGGTAAGGCATACGCTACGTATATCCGCAAGCTTTTCTTCTTCTAGCACCACGCCTGATGTTTTGAGCAAATGTGCAGAGGTAGCAACGCTGGTAAACAGGGTAGAAGGAAAGGTGGCACCCGCTTCGGCCAACTGTAAGATTTCATGTGTTTGCTGAAGTTTGGCCTGTATGGTTTCAAAATTTGCTTCAGGCACAAGGTTTATAGCCAATTCTTTTGCCATATTGGTTTGGCAAAAACTTTTAAGCTGCTGCTTTATAACATTAAAATCTAAATCATCAGCTAAGGTAGCCGGGTACAAATGCATGCGCAAATATTAAAAGGTGGTAAAGATAGAAAAGGCAAAGCTTAAATTAATGCGCTGTAACAGCTAGCAGTCCCAACCTTAAGGTAGATATTCCCATTAAGGGAAAACGAAAAAGTAAGATTAATCTGTAAATCAATGTTTTACTAATTGGCATAAATATTACTTTTGTACCCGTGTTCAAATGAAACAAATTTTTTAATAATATGAAAAAAGTATTTTACATCGGTTTACTTGCCACAGCGGTAATAGCGTGTAAGCCAGAGGAAAAAACTCCATCGCCAGTAAACAACGAGGTTTCAAACTTTCAAGATATGAAAGTTGATGCTGGTTTTAACTACTCAGCGGTAAAAACGGTAACCCTAAATTTAGAGAAAGTTACCGGAGCAAATAATCGCTCAGGTATGCTTACCGTAAAAGATATGTCGGGCAATGTGCTAACCAAACAAATGGTGCGCAGAGATCAAGCCTCTAGTATTGATTTTACTATACCAACAGATGCTAAAAAAGTAAAAGTTCAATTTGGTTTGGCTGACAAGGAAGTTGTTATTAACGGAAATCAAGCTTCTTTTGATTTTATTCCGGTAATAGATAATTCAGATTTAGATTAATCCTCAATCAACAGAAATTTTAAAAATGAAAACAATAAAATACATAGCAGCAGGCCTACTATTAAGTTCTATAGGAGCCAATGCCCAAAATTTTTCTGAAAATTTTGATAGCCACAATAATCGCAATGCTTTATGGAGCAATTGCTGGCAGTTTTTTGGAACAGATGTAAAAAGCAATGATGCAATAAATGGAGGGTCAAGTACACGTTCAGGTCAGGCTACTAGCCTTACTAGTAAAAAAGAGGTGCTTACTCCTTTTTTAGATATTAAAGCGGGTGCCACAATAAGCCTTACGCATAAAATTAGTAGTTACAGAAGCCAAGATGATCGCTTTTTAGACATCGTTTTAGTTGACGTAAACGGTGTGGAAAGTGCACCAATTTTTCAACATACTTATACAGATGGTTCAGTACAAACGGAAACTAATATTACAGTTGGAAGTACCGGTATTTACCGCGTTGCTTTTCAACATTATGGTACAGGTGGACAAGGCCGTGGACATTTAGATGATATAGTTATTACTAATGCTACCTATGCATCTGATCCTGGCAACAATTGTTTACCTATTTCCACGGTGGCTGATGCAGATGGCGATGGTGTTTCTGATGACCAAGATGCATTTCCTAATGATGTTACCCGCGCATACCGTGTGTTTACAAACGGTGGTGGTTACGGTTCTGTATCTTTTGAAGATTTATGGCCGGCTCAAGGTGACTATGATTTTAACGATTTAGTTACAGATTATTTAGTAGAATTTGTGATGAATGCTGCTAATGATGTGGTAGAGATGAAAGCAAAAGTGTATGTGCGTGCAGTTGGTGCCGGTGTAATTAATGGTTTAGGTATTGAATTTCCTGGCATTGCAGCCGGCAAAGTTACTTCGGTAACGGGTTCTTCTATTACAGAAAATTATATCACTATAGGTGCAAATGGTGCAGAAGCTGGTCAAACCAATTTAGTGGTTATTCCTTTTGATAATGTAGAAAGTGTAATTAACCGTAATGGTGGTCAGTTTTACAATACTTCTAAAGGTCAAGCTGTGGCTATAAGTGATACCGTTAGAATGACCGTAAGTTTATCTAGTGGAGTAAGTTTAGCTAACGCTTCTAACTTGAATCCGTTTATGATTAAGAATAGAGTGCGCGGTCAAGAAATTCACTTAGCAGATAAAGCGCCTACCGATTTAGCTGATGTAACGTTGTTTGGTACAGGAGATGATGACTCAAACCCTGGTGCTGGCCGTTACTACAAAACAGTAAATAACTTTCCTTGGGCAATTGCCACTCCGGTAAAATTTGATTATCCGGCAGAAAAGAAAGACATCGTAAACGTACACAATAAATTTGCCGCTTGGGCGCAGAGTTCAGGTAACACTTTTGCTGACTGGTATGCAGATCAGCCGGGTTACAGAACTTTAGTGAATTTGTTTGACTAATTTGTTTTATTGATTGAACTGAAAACGTTTCGCAGCAATGCGGAACGTTTTTTTTTGCGCCCAATCGTTTTTTTATTATCGGGCAAAAAAAAGTCCCACTAAATAGCGGGACTTTAATTTTTGAACTTAATCAAAACAATTAACCAAACCTTAATCCAAAATAAAAACTCAATTATTTAGCAAAGGTTCAGATTGCTTTGAAAAATATTATTCTTTTTCAAGAACAAATGTTTCCATAAATGCGGTGGTGTAATTTCCTGATTGATAAGCAGGGTTGTCCATCAATTGTCTGTGAAATGGGATAGTGGTTTTTACACCTTCAATCACAAATTCATCCAAAGCTCTGCGCATTTTATCAATGGCTTCATCACGCGTTTGTGCGGTGGTAATCAGCTTGGCAATCATACTATCATAGTAGGGGGGGATAGTGTAGCCTGCGTAAACGCTAGTGTCCAAACGCACCCCGTGTCCGCCCGGAGCATGAAAAGTAGTGATTTTTCCCGGTGAAGGCCTGAAACCGTTAAAAGGATCTTCGGCATTTATACGACACTCAATACTATGTAATTGTGGTTCGTAGTTTTTACCAGAAATTTTAACACCTGCCGCTACTTTTATTTGCTCCCTAATTAAGTCATAATCTATCACTTGTTCGGTAATAGGATGTTCCACCTGTATTCTGGTGTTCATTTCCATAAAGTAAAAATTACGATGCTTATCCACCAAAAACTCAATGGTTCCGGCTCCCTCGTATTTTATGTATTCACAAGCTTTTACAGCTGCTTCACCCATCGCCTTGCGTAACTTGGCTGTCATAAAAGGAGATGGCGTTTCTTCCGTAAGTTTTTGATGCCTACGTTGAATGGAACAATCGCGCTCAGATAAATGGCAAGCGCGTCCATCTTGATCTCCAATTACTTGAATTTCAATATGCCTAGGCTCTTCAATTAGCTTTTCCATGTACATACCATCGTTTCCAAAAGCGGCACTCGCCTCTTGTCTGGCGCTGTCCCAGGCTTTTTTCAGCTCATCTTTTTTCCAAACGGCACGCATTCCTTTACCACCGCCACCGGCAGTAGCTTTAAGCATTACAGGATAACCAACTTCTTCTGCAAGCTTCTCCGTTTCTGCATAATCTTTTAGTAAGCCTTCTGATCCGGGTATGGTAGGTACACCCGCAGATTTCATAGTTGCTTTAGCCGTAGCCTTGTCGCCCATTTGGTCAATCATTGTTGGGCTAGGGCCGATAAATTTTATACCGTTTTCTTTACAGATTTTAGAAAATTTGGAATTTTCCGATAAAAATCCATAACCCGGATGAATAGCATCCGAGTTGGTTATTTCGGCAGCCGCTATAATGCGGGGAATATTTAAATACGATTCTGCGCTAGAAGGAGGGCCAATGCAAACCGCTTCATCTGCAAACCGCACGTGTAAGCTTTCTGCATCAGCTGTGCTATATACAGCCACCGTTTTAATATTCATTTCCTTACAAGTACGGATAATACGCAAGGCTATTTCGCCACGGTTGGCTATCAATATTTTCTTAAACATACTTTTTTTTTAGAGTAAAACTAAAGTCTGACAACTACGAAGGGTCAACCAAATAAAGAGGCTGATCGTACTCCACCGGAGATTGATCATCAATTAAAATCTTTACGATTTTCCCGCTCACTTCACTTTCAATTTCGTTAAAAAGTTTCATGGCTTCAATAATACACACTACCGAGCCTTCTTTGATTTCATCACCAACGCTTACAAATAAATCCTTATCAGGAGATGGTCTTCTATAAAAAGTACCAATCATTGGAGATTTAATGGTTACGTAATTGGCTTCTTCTTTAGCGGTGGCAGCTTTAGCCTGTTCAGCCGCAGAAACAGTATCTGATGCGCTTGGAGCCTGAGCTACCGGTTGCTGCTGCACTTGCGGTATAGATACTACCTGTGGTGCTTGCATCCCCTCAGCATGTGGATAAGCCTCTCCTGTTTTAATATTAATCTTAAACGTTTCTGTTTCAAGATTTACTTCAGCAGCACCGGAACGTGCTACAAATTTGATTAGGTTTTGTATTTCTTTTAAATCCATAAAAAGGGTATTACTGTTGGTTCTAATTATTTATGTGTAAAACTAATGAATTGAATGTAAGAATTTTTTATTGTTTATGAAGGGTTGTATGCCCACTTTAAATAAATGCTTCCCCAGGTAAAGCCACCACCAAAAGCCGAAAAAATAAGATTATCACCTTTTTTCAGTTGACTTTCATAATCCCACAAGCAAAGTGGCAAAGTACCATTTGTTGTGTTTCCATAGCGATGAATGTTCAGCATTACTTTATCAGCATGAAGACCCATGCGCTTGGCCGTAGCATCTATAATACGTTTGTTTGCTTGGTGTGGTACTAAAAAGGCTACATCATCAGCGGTTAAGCTATTCCGCTGCATAATTTGGGCAGAAACTTCTGCCATATTGGTTACAGCAAATTTGAATACTTGCTGCCCTTCTTGATGCACGTAGTGCTCACGATTTGCCACGGTTTCTTCTGTGGGAGGATGCATGGAACCACCCGCTTTTATGTACAAAAAATCACGACCTACACCATCTGATCGTAAAATAGAATCTTGGATACCGAGGCCTTCTTCATTTGGTTCTAGTAAAACGGCTCCAGCGCCATCGCCAAATATTACGCAAGTAGTACGGTCAGTATAATCTACAATGCTGCTCATTTTATCAGCACCTATTACTAATACTTTTTTAAATTTTCCGGTTTCAATGTATTGAGATCCGGTAAATAGCGCGTATAAAAATCCGGAACAAGCAGCTTGTAAATCAAATCCAAAGGCTTTATCGGCACCAATTTGACTACATACATACGCTGCATTTGCGGCTACTGGCATATCTCCGGTAGCGGTGGCAAAAATTACCGCATCTATTTCACTACCTTTTATTCCTCTGCGCTCTAAAAGTTGGTTTACAGCCTGAATGCCCATAAAGGAGCTGCCCATACCTTCACCTTTTAAAATTCTTCTTTCCTCAATACCGGTTCTAGTTAAAATCCAATCCTCGGTAGTATCTACCATGGTTTCCAAAATTTTATTGGTAAGCCGGAATTCGGGAAGATATCCGCCAATAGCGGTAATAGCTGCTTTAGGCGCCATATACATTTTTATTGTAAAAGTGCATTAAACGTAACAATTATGCGTGGTTTAATGGTGTTTTTATTATAATAGTTGTTGCAAACGTAAGAAAAACGAACACGTTTCTTTTATTTTTAATGTTTGCAAACTCTTTTTTGGTCAACTATAAACGTCTAAAGGGGACTATTGTCCCCTTTAAAATTGCCTTTCGGCTGTAAAATGTGTTGTTGCAAAAAAGATGCGAAGCTACTTATGCTTCGGCAACGGTTTTTTCCATTACTACTTTACCTTTATAGTAAAGTTTATCTTCATGCCAGTAAGCACGGTGATAAAGATGCGCTTCACCAGTAACTGAACATACTGCTACAGTAGGAGCTACCGCTTTATAATGCGTTCTTCTTTTGTCTCTTCTTGTTTTACTAATCTTCCTTTTAGGATGTGCCATAACTATAAATCGTTAGTTCAATAAATCTTTTAACTTATCCCACCGGGGATCCGTTTCTTCTTCGTCTTTGTTGTCTATTTGTCCTTGCGGACTAAGTTCATCTAGCCTGTGTACCATTGCGCGCCCATTTTTTGAATCTTGTAAGGCCGGATTTACTTTTTTAAGCGGAATGGCTAATGCAGTGCACTCGTATAAATACTGTGCTATGTTAAGCTCAAACTCACCATGTGGTAAAATTAAAATATCCTCATTGCTGTTGTCCAGCTCGTCTCCAAACTTTACAATTAGCGATAAGGAATTTTCTACGGGCATTGTAAATAGTGCGTTGGAAACATCGCAAAGCACTTGTGCCGTACCGGAAACCTCAAAAAGTATTTCTAATCTGCTTGGTTTTTTATCTAAAACTACCTTGCCTTTTAGGTCTTCTTTTTCAAATTCTTCAAAATCAAAATGCGCAAAGAACGTGTTATCAAGTTGATATTCAAATGTATGAATACCTAACTCTAGCCCAGAGAACTTAATTGTATATGCTTGTAAAACGTGCATAATGCTCTCATGAAATTAGAGCCCGCGAAGGTAATAAAATCTTTTACGCAAAAAAGGCTTCCTTGTTTTATTTATATCTTTTAGAAGATTTTAATACGTTTGCTCCTAATTGTTTGGTTAAAGCACGTTTACGAGTTAAATCAATGGCTAAATAAACGGCTTCTCTAAAGCTAGCTTCATTGGCTACATTTTTACCCGCAATTTCAAAACCAGTGCCATGGTCGGGGCTTGTGCGAATAATCTCTAAACCAGCCGTAAAATTTACACCTTGTCCAAAACTTAAAGCTTTGAATGGAGTCAATCCTTGGTCGTGATACATGGCTAAAATAGCATCGTACTGTTTGTGTTTACCGCTGCCAAAAAAGCTATCAGCCGGAAATGGACCAAATGCAGCAACGCCATCATCAAAAGCTTCTTGAATGGCGGGCGCTACAATTTCATAATCTTCATTGCCAATTACTCCCCCATCACCTGCGTGTGGATTTAACGCTAGCACGGCAATTTTACCTTTTTTAATATGAAAATCTTTAAAAAGCGTTTCACTAAGTATTTTTAGTTTTTGGCACACCAAATCTTTGGTTACCGCTTTAGGTACATCCCGCAAAGGAATATGCACGGTTTGTAAACCCATGCGCATTTCTTCACTGATTAAAATCATGGTGCTTTTACCTTTATAGCGCGCTTCTAAGTAATCGGTGTGTCCGGTAAACCTAAAAATATCACTTTGAATGGTTTCTTTATTAATAGGGGCGGTAACCAAGGCTTCAATATGACCATCTTCAAATGCCCTGCAGGCTAAATCTAACGACATTAAAGAATAGGCACCCACGGCTTTATCAGGTTTTCCAAACTCCAGATTTACATCTTCTTTCCAACAGTTTAGCAGGTTAAATTTATTCGGAATAATTTGCTCAATTTTATGAATACTTTGATAATTAAAGTCATCCATATCCAAAGCTTTTCTGTGGTAGCTTAAGGTTTTAGCTGAACCAAAAAGTACGGGCGTACAAAGTTCAAGCATGGCGGTATTGGCAAAGGTTTTCATTACTACTTCTAAGCCAATTCCGTTTAAATCTCCTACTGAAATACCAATAATAGGGGCGTGATGTTCCATTAGGCTTTTACACTTTTTAAATAGTTAAATAATAAACGTACACCCACACCAGTACCTCCTTTAAGGCGATAACCGTGGTCAGCATCTAAAAAGGCCGGCCCTGCTATATCCAAGTGAATCCAAGGGTAATCAGTAAATTTTTGTAGAAATTTTCCTGCGGTAATGGCTCCACCTTCGCGGCCACCAATGTTTTTTTGATCTGCAATAGATGATTTTAATAACTCGTCATATTCATCCCAAAAAGGAAATTGTGCTACGCGTTCGTAACACGTTTCGCCTGCTTTTTGCAATTGCTCAAATTCTTTGTTAGATGCCGTGCCCATGCCTACTACACCAAATTTTCCAACGGCTACGGCTGCTGCTCCGGTAAGGGTGGCAAGGTCTATCACTACTTGTGGATTGTATTTTTTTGCGTAAGCCAAGGCATCTGCCAAAATCATGCGGCCCTCAGCATCAGTATTTAACACTTCAACGGTGCTGCCATCATACATTTTAATTACATCTCCGGGCACGTAAGCTTTTTCACCGGGGCGGTTATCCGTTGCAGGAATTAATCCGATAATATGTACGGGTAATTTACTTGCTGCTGCGGCCACCATGGCGCCTAGTACGGCTGCACTTCCGCCCATATCACTTTTCATGCTGTCCATAGATCCGGCTGTTGACTTAAGGCTTAAACCTCCGGTATCATACACCACTCCCTTACCTACTAACACTATTGGTTTTTTATTATGCGTTGTAGCCGGTTTATACTCTAATATGGTAAAAGTGGGAGGGTCTTGGCTGCCTTTATTTACTGCCAATAATCCCCCCATTTTTAGACTTTCAATTTTCTTTTTATTAAAAACTTCTGCTTTAAAGCCATACTTTTCTGCTGCCGTAAGTGCTTGCTTGCCTAATTGAACAGCCGTTAAAAAATTAACTGGTTCGTTTACTAAATCACGCGCCAAAAACACACCGTTTAGCAAGGCTGATAATTCAGTTTTTTCAGTTTCGTTTATGCCTTCAATGGAAATCTCGTTTAGCTTGTGTGCGCGCTTTTTCTTGTCAGAATAATATTTAATAAACTGATAAGCACCTAATGCTAAACCCTCAGCAAAAGCTTTAGGATTTAAATCATCAGCGCAAGCTTTTATGGTTACTTTCGTTTCTTTTTGCGTATCTAAGTGAAGTAAAGCGTTGCAACCTAGTAATCTAAGTTGCTCATCAAGTTTGTAGCTTTCTTTGGCAGGCTTACCTAATTTTGCAAAAAATAACTGTTGTGGATGTCTGTTTATAGAAATTATCTGATCTTCGGGAGCTTCAGCTTTATGGGTTATATAATCTAACTCTGTGGAGTTTAACGCTAACTTTGATAACTGTTTTGTTGTGTTAAAAAGATAGATTATTTGGTTTGCCTTTTGCGAAGGCTTAGCGACACTAATTTTCATAGAGTTTATTTGTTAGATTTGAGACAAAAGTATTATTAATTATAAGCAACCAACCTGCTAAACCTAATCTATAAAAATAAAAGAAGGTTTTTAAAGTTTATTAAACCAAGTACTAAAAACAGCGTTACACGCCCACAGAATACTACATGAAAAACGCCTTACTAGCAAGTTTTGTCCTGCTTTTTTTCGGAGCGCAAGCTACGCATAACCGCGCGGGCGAAATTACGTATCGTTGGTTAGGTGGCTTAACGTATGAAGCAACTATTACTACCTATGCAAAATTAGGTGCACAAGCGGATAGATGCGAGCTCACCATTAATTGGGGCGACAATACTTCTGATGTATTAAAACGTAGCAACGGGCCGCAAGGTCAAGGCGGATGCCCAAGCGGCAGAGGAGTTGCCTTGGCAAACGATATTCGCCTTAACATTTACAAAGGCACACATACTTATCCTTCTGCGGGCAGCTACATCGTATTTTTTCAAGACCCTAACCGCAATATGGGCGTAGTTAATATCCCTAACTCGGTAAACGTGCCGTTTTACGTGCAAAGTGAACTCTTTATTAGTGCGGCTTTAGGCGGCAACAGTTCTCCAATACTTAGCAACCCGCCTATTGATGATGGATGCTTGAATAGAATTTTTAAACACAATGCCGGTGCTTATGATTTGGACGGTGATAGCTTAGCTTACAGATTAGTGCCTTGCAGAACTACTAACGGTGCTATATTAAATACTACTTACGACCCTAGTTTTGTAAAAGATTCTATAAAAATAAATGCTATAACCGGTGATTTAACATGGGCAGTTCCCAAAAATTTAGGCGAGTATAACGTGGCTATTTTAATTGAAGAATGGAGAAGAACCGGCAATGGTACTTTTTTAATTGGAACGGTTACCCGAGATATGCAGATTACCATTAACAGCTGTCGTAACAATCCGCCTATAATTGAACCCGTGGGGCCATTTTGTGTAGAGGCCGGCACCACGCTAAACATTCCGGTTACTGCTTTTGATCCTGATTATGACAGCACCGTAACCCTACGTGCTTTTGGCGGGCCTTATGAACTTCCAAATCCCGCGCAAGCGTTGAACTTAGTAAGCGCACCTACCTTTTTAAGAGACAGTATTTTACCGCGTGTTAATGGTGTTTTAACGTGGTCAACCGCTTGTAATCATGTGCGTAAAGAACCACATTACATTACGTTAGAAGCTAGAGATAGGTTACGTTCTAATAACGGTGATGATCCTTTGTTAGACATTTTTACTTTTGCCGTTACCGTAGTAGGGCCTTCACCTAAAAACCCCGAAGCAACCGCCTTAAATAGAGTAATAAATTTAAGTTGGGACGCTAGCGTGTGTACCGATGCCAACGCATACAAAATATACAGGCGTATAGATTCCGTTGGTTTTATGCCCGATACGTGCGAAACAGGTGTGCCTGGATACACAGGCTACCAACAAATAGGCACCGTGCAAGGCTTAAACACAACCACTTTTACAGATAGTAACAATTTAATTTCCGGCTCGCAATATTGTTATATGGTAGTAGCCTGCTATCCTGATGGTGCGGAAAGCTACGCTTCTGTAGAGTTTTGCGCAAGCTTGCCCTTAATAGACCCATTAATTACTAATGTAGATGTACTCACTACGGATATTGCTGCCGGGTCTATCCAAGTAAAATGGATTGCACCACCAAAAATAGATAGCGTTACTTTTCCTCCGCCTTACAGCTATACATTGTTATCCCGCCAAGGAAATGTAGATCCTTTTACTACATTGGCCACTTTACCTACCTATGACGATACTTTGTTTACCCACCAAAACATTAATACGCAAGAAAATGCGTATAGTTATAAGGTTGAGTTTTACTCGGGTTCTAACCCAGCACCGGTTGCCGTAAGTGACTCTGCAGTTTCTTTATTTTTAACACCAAGCCCAAGTGATGGAAGTGCGGTGTTACGTTTAAACAATGTGGTTCCGTGGCAAAATGAACGTTTTGTGGTGTTTAGAGAAAATCCTACTGGCAGCGGAAATTTTGATAGTATTGGCCAAAGTTTTACGCCACTTTATGTAGATACGGGATTAGTGAATGGAGATTCCTATTGCTATTTTGTACGTTCTTACGGTCGCTATACGGCAAATGACAGCTTGCCTAAACCGTTGATTAACAATTCACAAATTGCCTGTGTTACACCCATTGATACCACAAAACCTTGTCCGCCTATTTTAAGTGCCGATTTTAATTGCGCTAAGGATTCGTTGTTTTTGAGCTGGCAGAATCCACAAGATTCTTTATGTATGGACGCCATTACCGCTTACAATGTGTATTTTAAGGCTACCGAAGGTGCTGTTTTTACGCAGCCTCCTTTGTATGCAAATATTACAGATTTAAGCATTTTGCAGCAAGATTTGGGTTCTATTGTGGGCTGCTATGCAGTTACTGCGCTTGATGATGCCGCTAGCGACCCCGGAGGTGTGGTAAATGAAAGCGATTTTAGTAATATAATTTGTATTCGCTCTTGCCCCGTACTTAGCTTTCCAAACGTATTTACGCCTAATGGCGATAACAAAGGCGATAGATTTTTACCCGTAGAAATAAATGATATTGCAGATTTAAACCTAGAAATTTTTAACCGTTGGGGAGTTATGGTTTTTAGCTCAACTGATGTAGAACTTTTTGTGGAAAACGGTTGGAATGGTACGGATATGACTACCGGGCAACCATTGGCGGAAGGTGTATATTTTTACACCGCGCGCTATACGCCAAAATCATTGGTGCAAGTGCCACAAGAGCGTTTACAAGGCTTTGTACACATCATTAAATAATTCAATTTTCATGTTTACAGGTATTGTGGAAACCCTAGGGAAGGTTACCAAACTACGGCAGGAGGGGAGTAATTTACATTTAACTGTGCAAAGCTCCATAGCACACGAGCTTAAAATTGACCAAAGCGTGGCACATAATGGCTGTTGCCTAACGGTGGTTTCCCTTGCGGGAGATACATACACGGTAACCGCTATTGATGAAACGCTGCAAAAAACCAATTTGGGTTTTTTAACCGAAGGAGTTGAGGTAAATCTAGAACGTTGTATGCCTATGAATGGCCGCTTAGATGGGCACATAGTGCAGGGTCATGTGGATATGATGGGCGTATGCAATAAGGCCGAAACCCTAAATGGAAGTTGGATTTTTGGCTTTACCTACACGCCTGACGAGCAGCATATAACGGTGCCAAAAGGCAGCATTACTATTAACGGTACAAGCCTAACGGTAGTAGAATCTAAAGACGATTATTTTTCCGTAGCTATTATTCCTTACACCTTTGAGCACACTGTGTTTAAGCACATGAAAGAAGGGGACAAAGTAAACTTAGAGTTTGATATTATTGGAAAGTACGTAGCAAGGATTATGCGTATGAGGGGATAGGGGGATTGTACGTTGTACCATGTACATTGACTTCTTATGACCTTCCCTAAATAGCGTTGACCGCTTTGGTTACTAATTTACTTTATCATTTTTCATTACCATCGGACAATTATGAGCCAGAGGGTGCTTTCTTGGGTTAAAGTTAAGCTGGCTAGATGCCAGCTTAACTTTAGTGTTACCTTCGGCATAAATAATCACCATCGGTCTTTCTTGGGTATTCAAATTTATTAAAGTTTGCTTAAACCCAAGTGGAGTTTGCTCATTATTAAAAGCTAGGTGTAGCCTCTGCTTGTTATAATGGTTAACCGCTTTCTTCGTTTTTATTTTCAGTGTTTTAAAATTAGGGATGTGCCAGCGTTTTAAATATTCATTCTTAATGGTGCCATTTATTCTTTCTGCGTAGGCATTGTCTTGCGCCTTTTCACCCATGCTTATTGATATTTTCGCCCTATTTAGCATATCGGTATATTGCTTGCTGCTATACTGTGATCCCCTGTCTGAATGATGTATTGCCTTGTTTTGTTGGGATAGGGGTATTTTTCCTAATGCCATCTTTAAGGCTTTTGTATTGCTTTGGGCTCGCATATTGTCCGCTAGGTTGTACCCTAGTATTTCCTTGGTATATACATCTATGATAAATACCAAATAATAAAACCTACCGTTGAGTTCAAAGTAAGTAATATCGCTCTGCAATACCTGATGTGGGCGGCTCACCATCATCCCTTCTATTAAGTTGGGGTAGTTAAACCAGCCTGGCAGGGTGGTTTTGGTGTAGTTTTTAATTGCCTTTACTCTGTAGCCTAGCCCTATAAATAGCTCGCAAAACTTATCTCGCCCCATAGTTTTGGGCTTTAGTGTTTTGTACATTTTTTCTACCCCACAGCCCGGATGTGCCTCCCGTAGTATGTCCACTTGTTGTGTTATCTCCATAAGTTCTTGGTCAAATGCCTGTTGCCTGTTCTTGGCTTGATGCACCGCTTGCTTGCTTACCCCAAGCAGGAGAAACAGACGGTTCAGGCTATATCCTACTTGTTCTTTATGTTCTTGGAACCACCAGAGTGTGGGGTGTTTGAGTTTTTTTTGATATCGATATCATAGTGTTCCTTGGCAAGGTCTATCATCTTTTCTAGATAGTCTATGTTCATTTGCTTTTTACCCACAGCCTGTTCTAGCTCACGTACTTTTTTTTCTAATGCCTGTATTTTGTGTTGTTCACTGTCTTTCATCTCTACTATCTGAACAGATTTTTTGTTGTACTCAGAATATTTATATATCCAACGGTAAACCGTAACACTCTTTAGGCCATAATCCTTGGTAAGCTCCTGTACCGTTCGTTCACCGCTCTCATAGAGCTTTACCATCCGCAATTTAAAGGCTTCTGCGTAAAGTCGCTTGTGCCTGATCCTTTTTCCGTTTTTTAACATCTAACTTCTGTTTAAAAACGGTCAACTTATATTAGGGAATGACATTAAAATGCGCTTAGCTCCCGACTTCTTCTCTCAAAGTCCCCAACTTATTGGTGAACTCCCAACTATTAAAAACCTCCGTTTAATCCAATATAATTCAAAAGTTCAGCATCACTGCCGTGCGGCACAAAAACATCTGGTAAAGTAAGGCAAGTAAGCTTTTTGGAGATAGTGTTTTTAGCGAAAAGTGCTGCAAACACATGACCCAAGCCACCGGCTGCACTGCCTTCTTCTATGGTTATGATATGCTCAAAATTTTGGGTAATTTCTAAGGCTAGAGCTTCATTAAAAGGCTTTAGAAAAACCCAATCGTAATGCGCAGCACCACTTTTTGAGATAGCTGTAACCTGACTTTCCTGTAAAGCGCCAATAGAAATAACCAATTTTCCCCCTTCTTTTTTAATCCATCGGCCAAAGCCAAATTTTACTGATGCTGTACCTAACACTTTGCAGCTACCTTTTGGATAGCGAATGGACATTGGCCCCGTTTTGTGCTCTGCGGCAAGCGCTAAAAGTTGAGTTAAACTATCTGTATCTGCGGCAGCGGAAACCACCATATTGGGTATAGGATTTAAAAAGCTAAGGTCAAACGCACCATGATGTGTAGCGCCATCTTCGCCTACCAAACCAGCCCTGTCTAGAAGAAAAATTACGGGTAGTTTTTGGAGAGCCACATCATGAATAAGTTGATCATACGCGCGCTGTGCAAAGGTGGAGTAAAGGTGACAAAAAACGGTAAAGCCTTCTGCCGCCAAGGCTGCCGACATGGTGACGGCTTGTTGCTCGGCAATGCCAACATCAAAACAACGCCTTGGAAATTTGGCTTTAAAATCAGTTAACCCTGCGCCACTCAGCATAGCCGGGCTAACCACAACTAGCTTCTCATTTTTTTCTGCCATGCTACAAAGCGCTGTACCTAACGTACTTTGAAAAGTTTCTTTTGAGCCTATTTCTGTTTTTGTGGGAGCTACATAACCTTTTCCTTTTATGGTTTGCACCAAAATAGCTTTGGGGCCTTTTATTTGTTGCGCTTCTGCAAAAGCTTTAAGCAAAGCAGTTGGGTTGTGGCCATCTACTTCGCCTAAAAATGAAAAACCTAAAGATGCACAGAGATTTTTATAGCTATGTAGCCTTTGTATGGCGCCTACGTTGGCGTCAATAGATGCATTATTGTTGTTTATAATTAAGGTTACATCAAGCTGACGGTCGCCTGCGTAATTCATAGCTTCAAAATGCAAGCCACCGGTAAATGCGCCATCACCAACCACTGCTATATGTTGGCGATTAATGTTGCTAAGTTTGGCTGCTTCGGCAAATCCGGTAAGGGCCGAAAGTGCTGTGGATGAATGCCCTGCTCCAAATGGATCATACTCACTTTCAGCTCTGTTTGTAAATCCGGAAATTCCCCTAAACTGCCTATTGGTATGAAAACGGTGTTTGCGGTCGGTAATAATCTTATGAATGTACGCTTGATGTCCTACGTCCCAAATTAAAATATCAATGGGTGTATTATAAGCAAAATGTAAAGCCACGGTAAGTTCAGTTACACCAAAACTACTTTTTATATGCCCTGCTTTTTCTTTTGTTTTTTCAAGTACAAAAGCACGCAACTCTGCGCAAAGCAAGGTTAGTTGCTCAGGTTTCAGTTGGCGTAAATCAGCCGGTGATGTTATGTTGGGTAGTATTGCCAAAGTTTGGCGAAGGTAAAAGGATTAGAGAATAGTTTGGCTATTTACCTGAAAGTGAAACATAAAAATAGAGATAGGAGAAAATGTGCAATATGCTTGCGTGATTAAAATAGGAAAGTAATTTTTTTTGAGACATATATAAAAGAAAATACCCGGGTCCTCACCCGGGTATCTCTTTGGTCAATCCTCATTAACCAAACCTTAACCTAATTAACCTGCTATTGTCAGAACCTAGAATCGGCTGCTGACATGACAAATATAAGGTAGTTTTTTAAACTGCAAAATTCAAACCTGATTTTTTTTGAATTGATACCTAAAAAATTTAATGCTGTTGTTTAGAATAGCCGCGCTTTGCGCGGAGTAGGTTTAAAATGAAAAGTAGGAAAGTAGTTTTTTGGGACATATGTAAAAGAAAATACCCGGGTCCTCACCCGGGTATCTCTTTGGTCAATCCTCATTAACCAAACCTTAACCTAATTAACCTGCTATTATCAGAGCCTAGAATCGGCTGCTGACATGACAAATATAAGACGACTTTTTAAACCTCAAAACTTGTTGGGTACTTTTTTTGAAAAGAGTAAACAAAATTTTATAAGTATTTGAAAATCATCAATTTTAAAGTTTTTGTTTTCATCAAATTTCTTTGCTTATAGTTCTAACTAACTGCTTTAAGCAAAAAAATAGCCACGCAAAACAGCGTGGCTATGTTAATTTAAGATGTTCTTAAAGTTAAATTAACTCACTTTTCGCACCAATCCTCTTGACCAGCGCATAAAACTTTCAAAAGTTAAATACATTACCGGCACTACAATAAGGGTAAGGAATGTGGCAAATACTAATCCGAATATTACCGTCCAAGCCATGGGGCTCCAGAACACTGCGTTGTCTCCACCAAAATAAATATTAGGATTGTATTTAGTGAATAAGCCAACAAAATCAATATTTAAACCAATGGCCAAAGGCACTAAACCAAGCACGGTGGTAATGGCCGTAAGCAATACAGGGCGTAGGCGCGTTCTACCAGAATCTTCAATGGCATCACGTAAGTCTTGCTTTTCTAATTCTTCTTCCTGCTTTAAACCGAGTTTCTCTTTTAAATCATTTTTAGAAATTTCTATAAAGTCGATTAATACAATACCGTTGTTTACCACAATACCCGCGAGGGAAACAATACCGATACCAGACATAATTACTACAAAATCCATTTGGAAAATACCCAAACCCAAAAACACACCAATGGTACTAAACACTACGGTAGCTACAATTATAAAGGGCTTGTAGATAGAGTTAAATTGAGAAACCAGAATAATTGTAATTAAGGAAACGGCAATTAATAAAGCGGTAACCAAAAAGTTGGAGGAGTTTTCTTGTTCTTCTTGTGAGCCAGCAAATTTCAACGTGTAGCCTGTTGGCAATTCAAAATCGTCTAGTGCTGCTTGAATCTCCTGATTTATAGAAGTAGCATTATAACCTTCAATAACATTTGAGCTTAGGGTGACTAAACGTTCCGTGTCTAAGCGCTTTATGGAGCCGAACGTAGTATTAAACTCGTAATCAGCCACAGCGGAGATAGGTACCTGCACAATTTGACCACTAGATTGCGAACGGAATGTTACCAATTGGTTCATTAAGCTAGAAACATCATTACGATATTTTTCAGCCAAACGGACTTCAATCGGGTATTCATCTTCACCCTCCTTGTATTTACTAGCCTCTTTACCGTATAAAGCCGTACGTAAATTTAGCGCCACTTGAGAAGTGCTTACCCCTAAACGTCTAGCACGTTCACGGTTAATTTTAATCAACATTTCAGGTTTGTTTTGTTCCAAGTCAATTTGAAGCCCTTCAATACCCGGTATACGCTCAGATTCTACTTTAGCTTGTGCTTCATCAGCCAATGTCATCAGCTTTTCAAAATCATCACCTTGAATTTGAATTTCAATAGCTTTACCAACGGGAGGGCCATTGCTTTCTTTTTCTACGGTAACAATTGCGCCTGGTACATAATTGGTAAGTTGTTTGGTAACGTCAATTTGAATATCTCGCGTGCTTACGCCATCGCGAAATTCATATTCTACAAATGAGATAGTGATACGCGCTTTGTTGGGCGTGTTTCCACCACCAGAACCAAAATCGTTCATACTGGCTGTTTCGGCACCAATGTTTGTTACCACACTTTTTACCACATCTCCGTAAGGCTCTAAAATGGAGCCCAATTTTCCTTCTATAATGCTAGTAACGCTGTCGGTAGCTACCACATCTGTACCTTCTGCTACTTCTACAAACACCTGAATAAAGTTGGGTTCGTTTACCGGAAAAAATTCTACTTTAGGGTTAGATGAAAAGTAAAATCCGATGGCCATAACCATTAATACAATTGTTCCGCCAATAATAAGTATGGGTTTAGCCCCAGCTAAAGACCAGCGCAATAATTTGCCGTAAAGGGTTTCTAAACGTGGCAAAAATTTGGTTTGAAACCAGATGCTGATGGGTGTAAGTAAAAAAGCAAAAAGAATGATTAATAGTCCGGCTAAAATCATAAGATTACCCAATGCGAAGATTTTGCCCAGCACTAAAACGAAACCTAAAATACCGAAAACAGCCGCTATTATTAAGGTCTTTTTTACGTTTGGCTTAGCTTTCATATTCTGCTTTTTCATAAGCGTGGCAGCCAATACCGGGTTTATAACCAAAGCCACAAAAAGCGAGGAGCCAAGTACTATGATTAATGTTTTAGGTAAATAGCCCATAAATTCACCAATAATATCATCCCAAAAAAGCAACGGTAAAAAAGCCGCTAGAGTGGTAAGTGTAGAGCTAATAATAGGCACGGCAATTTCACCAACACCTTCTTTAGCCGCTTGCCACGGGCTGAGGTTTTTCTGCTCAAAAAGGCGGTAAATGTTTTCTACGGTTACAATGCCATTATCTACCAACATACCGAGTGCTAAAATCAAAGAGAAAAGCACCATAAAGTTTAGCGAAATACCCAGCGCATTAAGGATAATAAAGGATATAAACATACTTAAGGGAATATCTATACCCACAAAAAGTGCGTTGCGCAAACCAAGGAAAAAGAAAAGCACCAAAACCACCAGAATAACGCCACTAATGATGTTATTTTCCAAGTTGGCTACTTGGTTTCTGGTTTGTGTACTTTGGTCGTTGGTAATGGTAATAGCAAGCGATTCAGGAAGATAATCTGCTCGTGCTTCTTTTAAAATCGCATTAATTTTATCGGTGGCTTCCAATAGGTTTTCACCACTTTTTTTAATTACGTTTAGTGATACTACCGGCTTGCCGTTTAAACGCGCAAAGCTTTCTACATCTTTAAACGTAAAAGCTACTTCGGCAATGTCTTTTAAATATACAATGTTGCCTTTTTCGTGCTTTACAATTACGTTGCGAATTTGATCCATGTTTTCAAACTCCGCATCAGTGCGAATAGACCTTCGGGAATTACCCAACAAAATATCACCGGCCCCAATGTTAATGTTTTCACTAGCAATGGCATTTTCCACATCGCTAAAGCTAATTTGGTTGGCTTTCATAGAAGGTAAATCCAAATTGATTTGCACTTCTTTTTCTTTATCTCCGGTAATGGTAGCTTCAGAAACTTCGCCTAACTCTTCAATTTCATCTTGCAATTCCTCGGCAAAATCTACTAATTGAGCAATACCAAAATCTCCCGAAAGGTTGATGTTCATAATGGGCACGCGGCTTAAATCTACATCAAGCACCACAGGGTCTTGATCTAAATCGGTGGGTAAGTCGCTCATAGAACGATCTACCGCGTCTTTCACATCTTGCAACGCTTGCTCTACATCTACATCTACATTAAACTCCACGTTTATAATGCTCACATCTTGTATAGATTGTGAGTTTAGTTTTTTGATGCCATCTACGCTTTTAATTTCCTTTTCAATTGGGCGCGTAATCAGGTTTTCAATATCCTGAGGCGTGTTTCCCGGATAAGGCGTTTGCACGTATATAATAGGAAACACAATTTCAGGAAAGCTTTCTTTGGGCATGGTGAGATAAGAAAACAACCCAAAAATGATAAGCAACCCTGTGAGTATGAATACACTAATGCTATTGTTTAGCGAGAGTGTACTCAGTTTAAAATCTTTACTGGCCATGTTTAGTTTTTCTTAGTGGTTAAGGTGCTGCCTAATCCTATTTGATTAAAACCGGCTGTTACAACTTTATCGCCCGCGCTTACACCTTCTAAAATTTCAGTTTTGTTGCCAAAAGATTTTCCGGTTTTTACGTAGCGCTTTTCTGCGGTAAGGTTTCCATCATTGCCGGCTGCTACAAATACAAAGTCACCTTTTAAATCGCGTCTTATAGCAATACTTTGCACGGTAAGGGCTTCCGGATTTTCGTAATCATTTATCATTAAGTTGGCCAATACATTGGGCTTAATTTTTTTGTCTTTGTTATCAACAGCCACTTTTACGGTAAAGCTTCGGTTGGCCGGATTAATTACCTGACCCACAAACTCAACACGTTCTTTTTGCTCAATACCTAATGATGGAATTTTAACTAAAACGGTATCTCCTTTTTTAACATCGCGTAAGTACTCTTCGCTTAGTTCTGCCTCAATCTCCACACGCTCTAAATCTACTACCCGAACCACCGGGGTGCCAGTGCTAATAAATTCACCTTCATTTACCTGAATGTCATCTACCGTGCCGGTAATAGGTGCTTTAATATTGCTATTGTTGTATTGTGTTTGCAAAACACCTACGCGGTTTTTAGCTCCTTGAAAAGTGTTTTTAGCTTGTAAATATTCAATCTCAGAACCAATTTTATTTTCTTCCCAAAGGCGCTTGCGCTTTTCCCAAGTGGTTTTAGCCAATTCATAGCCGCTTTGCGCTTCTGCGAGTTGATTGCTGATAGCCTCATTCTCTAAACGAACCAATATTGTACCTTTAGTAACACGCTGACCTTCTTTGCCCGGTACGCCAATTACACGGCCGTTTGCTTCGGCACTCACCATTATATTTTCTTTGCTAGTAATGGTTCCTGTAAGCTCCAAATAATGTTTAAAATTGGTAGTTTTAGCCTCGGTTACTTCCACGTAAGTGGCCACTTCTTTGGTAGTGGTGGTATCCATTTTGGCAATTTCACTTTTCAGCGATTTTATTTCACCTTGCAAGGCGCTTACTTCACTTTTTTTCTTTTCTAAAAGCGCTTGTTTTGCTTCAAGGCTATTGGCATCTTCACCACAGGCAAAAGCCAAAAGGGTAAGAGATAGTATTGCTATTTTTTTCATTTGTTTTTGGATTGGAATTTTATAATTGACCGATGGCTTTTTTCAGGTTCTCTTTTGCGGTAAGCATTCCTTGTAAAGCATTTAAATAGTCGGATTGGGTAGTTAACAATTGATTTTCTGCTTGCGTTAAATCTAAGCTAGAGCTCAAACCTTCTTTAAATTTAATAAGCGTTCGGTCTCTAATTTTTGTGCTGATGCCCACGTTTTTTTCTTGCGTCATGTAGTTATCTAAGGCAAATTGATAATCACTTTTAGCGCGATTGTACGCCATGGTTAGGTTGCTTTCGGTAATGTCAAGCGCCAATTCTGTGCGCGTGATGTCAATTTTTGCTTTTTGCACTTTAGATGATCGGGCAAAACCGGAAAACAAATTCCAATTTAAATTCAAGCCCAAATTTGTGCCCGGTACCCAATAGGTGTTGTAATCAAAAGCGTTAAAGCCGGTTTCAGAAAAGTTAGTTTGTGTGTGTTGCACAAAAAACGAAAGCGAAGGTAAGTACGCTGCTTTTTCGTTTTTAAACTGTAGGCTAGCCGCTTTAAAATTGTTTTGTGCAATGCGGTAATCAATGTGTTTGTCTAAATTAAAGTTGCTTGTGCTCTGCACCGTAGGGCTTTCTGCAATAGCGGCTACATCATTTATACTGTCGCTTAGCGCTATATTTTGGTCTAAAGAAATACCCATGTTAAATTGTAGCAATTGCAAAGAAAGTATCTCTTGGCGTTCAAAATTTGCCAATTGATTACTGATGTTGTTTTTCAATAATTCTAGTTGATCCACATCCTGCTCTTCCACAAAACCACTTTCATACAAAGCGGAAATTTCACGTAAATTTTCGTCAATTACCGTTAAATTTTCTTTAGCTAATTTTTTGGCTTTTCTGGTAACTAATACACCATAGTAAGCATTTGCTACGCTAGTTTTTATATCAATTTCACTTTTGGTGATGTCTAAATTGGCAATATCCTTAAATACACGCGTAGCTTGTAATGCAACAAAATAGCTGCCATCAAAAATTAATTGATTGGCGCTTAATGTACCCACCGTTTGATGTGGAATACCAAATTGAATTAAATCCGGCTGTCCATCGGGTGCACTAAAAGTACCGTCAGGAACGGCTTGTGCCGGAATTTGCGGTGTATAAGTATAACGCCCCGAAGCAGTAATTTGCGGTAACCCACGCGATGCGGTTTCGGTAATTGTTTTACGCGCTTTTTCATATTCCAAGCGTTTGTCTAGCACCGAATAACCATTTTTAAGCGCATACTCTTGCGCTTCTTCCAAGCTAAACTTGGTTTGGGTTGGTTCTGTTTGGGCATATCCGGGCGTAAGCCAGGCAAACCCGAGTAAGCAAAGTAGCTTTCTCATTATTGTTGTTTGTTTTGGTTTAACTTTTCTTCTAAGTAGGCCAAGCCTTTTGGCGTAGCAATACCTCTAATATGATACTTTAATGATTCAGACATCATCTTACGCATTTCAAAACTTTGCAGTAATTCATGGTCTTCTTCCGGTATGGTGTCAATTTTACTACAGTACAAAAAGGTGATAATCCTATCTTCAAAATCATGGCGATACAAACCTTGCTCACGTCCATTAGCAATATTCTCCGCAATCATTTTGCGTATCATTTTTTGGCGTCCTTGATTAATATACCTATGGCTTTCAGGATAATATTTAGCCAGTTGAAACTGCATCCCCGGGTTATGATTTGCCATCATAGTGCCCACTACATCATCTATTTCAAAAAGCTCATCTATCGCATTTTGGGTCTCCGCATGTATGCGATTTATGTGCCCACTAATGGTAGTAAAAATGGTTTGCACGCATTTGTGTACCAACTCAGCCTTATTTTCAAAATGCTTGTAAATGGTTTTTTTAGAAATGCCCAATTCACGAGCTACATCATCCATGGTTACGCTGCGTATGCCGTATCTATTAAATAAAGCAAATGCACCTTCTATTATTTCTAACTCTTGTTTTTCCATTTAAGGGCGCAAATGTAGAAACATTTTTCAAACGGAAACTACTAACGTGTTAAAAGTTTCCTAGGTTTCTAATTCCACTGTGTTAAATTGTGTATAAATGCCCGTGTTTTTGCACCTTTGCGGCTTATTATTTTTTTATGAGCAAGTACACTCCTGTAAAGGAACTTTTAGCAAAACAAGGTGAAAACCAAACGGTAGAAACTGCCGGTTGGGTGCGTACCTTTAGAAGCAAACGCTTTGTGGCGTTGAATGATGGAAGCACTATCAACAACATTCAGGTGGTGGTAAATTTTGAAGAACTACCCGAAGAACTGCTCAAAAAAATAAATACAGGCGCGTGTATTTCCGTTATCGGGAAGTTGGTAGCTTCACAAGGTTCTGGTCAGTCGGTAGAAATTCAAGCCACCGAAGTAAAGGTGTTAGGCGAAAGCAACCCAGAGAAATATCCACTGCAGCCTAAAAAACACAGTATGGAATTTTTGCGCGAAATAGCACATTTACGTCCGCGTACCAGCACGTTTGGAGCAATTTTGCGGGTGCGCCACGCCTTATCTTTTGCCATACATCAATATTTTAATGACCGTGGATTTTTTATGATGCACACGCCCATTATTACGGGTAGTGATGCAGAAGGAGCGGGTGAAATGTTCAACGTTTCTGGGCTTGATAAAAAGAATTTACCCTTAACCGAAGACGGTGAGATTGATTATAGCCAAGATTTTTTTGGTAAGGAAACCAATCTTACTGTATCTGGTCAGCTAGAAGCAGAATTAGGTGCTTTGGCCCTTGGAAAAGTATATACGTTTGGCCCAACTTTTAGAGCAGAAAACTCAAACACCGCACGCCACTTAGCCGAATTTTGGATGATTGAGCCAGAAGTAGCGTTCAATAATTTGGATGATAACATGGACTTGGCCGAAGACTTTTTACAAAAAGTAATTAGCTATGCTTTAGAACATTGTAAAGACGACATTTCCTTTTTAGAAGGCCGTTTGGCAGATGAAGAAAAAACCAAACCACAGGCGGAACGCAGCGAAATGAGTTTGGTAGAAAAGCTAAAATTTGTAGCGGAAAACAAGTTTACAAGGCTAAGCTACACTGAGGCGATAGACGTTTTAAGGAACTCCAAACCCAACAAAAAGAAAAAATTCAATTACATAATAGAAGCGTGGGGCGCTGACTTACAAAGTGAACACGAGAAATTTTTGGTAAAGCATTTTGGCACGCCCGTAATTTTGTATGATTATCCTGCAAGCATTAAAGCTTTTTATATGCGAGCCAATGAAGATGGTAAAACCGTGCGCGCTATGGACATCCTTTTCCCCGGCATTGGGGAAATTGTAGGTGGCTCACAACGTGAAGAACGTTTGGATAAATTAAAAGAAAAGGTAGCTGAATTTAACATTCCTGAAGAAGAACTTTGGTGGTATTTAGAAACCCGCCAATTTGGAACTTGCGAGCACAGTGGCTTTGGCCTTGGCTTTGAGCGCCTAGTGTTATTTGTAACCGGTATGGGTAATATTAGAGATGTCATTCCTTTTCCGAGAACACCGGGAAACGCAGAGTTTTAGGGTGCAGTAGTTAAAGGTTGAAGGATTAAAGTTGAAAGTTTAAGGAGAAGCGTGCTTAAAGGAATGGTGAAGGGTAAAAGTTTAAGGAGAAGTGTACTCCAAGGAATGGTGAAGAGTTGAAAGTTCTGAGAGAATGGACGCTTTGCTAAATTCTTACATAATGTTATAAGATGTTCAAATTATTTTAAACTTCGTAAGTGTGCCATGTCTTTCGCCTAGGCGAAAGAGTGCCTGTTGGGCGGAAGAGGATTTATTTAATAGAATTTTAATTAATTTCAAACAGTTCCTTTCAAAAATGATGTAGAGAAATTGACTCCTCTTGTTTACCCATTCCCCTCATTCCAAGAATAATCTTACTAAACGGCAAACTATTTGATAGTGCCGCGCCTTTTTATACATTGCAACGGAATTTCAGATAGGTACTTTCCACTATATGTTAAAACAACAGCTCGGTCAAAAATTGCTTCAAAAGCTCTCTCCTCAGCAAATACAGCTGATGAAGCTTATTCAATTGCCTACACTGGCGTTGGAGCAAAAAATTAAGGAAGAGTTGGAAGAAAATCCTGCTTTGGAAGAGGGTATGGATGAGCAAGACGATTACGGAGAAGAAGCGGAGAGCTACGAAGAACAAGACTCTGAAACCATTGAAGCCGAAGACATTAACGTAGATGAATATTTGAGTGACGATGAGGTGCCCGATTATCGCCTAAAGGCAAATAATTATAGCCCTGATGATGAAGACGCACAAATTCCGGTTTCGGGAGGCGTTACTTTTTCAGAAATATTATCTGATCAAATAAACATGCTAGACCTTACCGAGCAGCAACAAAAAATTGCACTTTACTTGGTGGGGAATATTGACGATGAGGGCTATATAAGACGTGAATTGAGCGCAGTGGTAGATGATTTAGCTTTTACCCAAAACATTTTTACGGAAGAAGAAGAGCTGGAAAAGCTGCTTAAAAAAATTCAAACCTTAGATCCTGCTGGTGTTGGTGCGCGTAATTTACAAGAGTGTTTGCTGCTTCAGCTTAAGCGAAAAAATAACTCATCATCCATTCAATTAGCACGTGTAATCATTGAAAAACACTTTGATGAATTTGTAAAAAAGCATTACAAAAAGCTGATGGATAAGCTGGAGATAGACGAAGATTATCTGCGTGAAGCCATTGAAGAAATAGTAAAGCTGAATCCTAAGCCAGGGAACAGTGGTAGCGGCACTTCTCGCGCTGTGCAACAGGTAATTCCTGATTTTAGCATTAGTATAAATGATGGTGAATTAGAACTAGCGCTTAACGGCAGAAATGCTCCTGAGCTCAACGTGAGCCGTGAGTACAAGGATATGTTAAGCACCTATAAAAGCACGCAAGAAAAAAACAAAGCACAAAAAGAAGCGGTGCAGTTTGTAAAGCAAAAGTTAGACTCGGCTAAGTGGTTTATTGAAGCGATTTTACAACGTCAGCAAACGCTTTTGGTTACCATGAGTTCTATTATGAATTTTCAAAAAGAATATTTCCTAACGGGAGATCAGCGTAAGCTACGCCCCATGATTTTGAAAGACATTGCTGATGAAATTGGTATGGATATTTCCACTGTTTCTAGGGTGGCGAGCAACAAATATGTTTCTACCCCTTACGGCACTTTTTTAATTAAAGAGTTTTTCTCAGAATCCATGAAAAATGATGCAGGGGAAGATGTATCTACCAAGGAAATAAAGAAAATTTTAGAAGAATCGGTAGCCGAAGAAAATAAGCGTAAGCCCCTTACAGATGATGCTTTGGCCAAGCTCTTGAAAGAAAAAGGCTACCCAATAGCCCGCAGAACCATTGCAAAATACAGAGAGCAATTGGATATTCCGGTGGCGCGCTTGCGCAAAGAATTGTAGGTGAATACCGCCTTCGCCAAAATATTATCCTACTTATTTCATCCGGTAATTTATCCGGTATTAGGTGTATTTGCGGTGCTAAAAACTAGTCCACAGTACATTAGCAGCAATGCGGTGTGGATAAGCATGGCACTGGTTTTTACGGGCACATATATTTTTCCTTTGCTAATTAGTTTTGTGCTTTACCGCATGGGCTTTATTAAAAGCTTAGAAATGCACAGCAGAACGGAAAGGCGCTTGCCTTATTTGGTGGGTGCTGGCTGTTATTATTTAACGTCTCTTTTTCTTAAAAACTTACCACTCCCACAAGAAGCATTCTTGTTTTTAATGGCCAGCGCTCTGGTTATTTTGGTGCACTTAATCAGCTTTGTATATTTAAAATCAAGTGCACACTTAGGCAGCATTGCGGGGTTTACGGCCTTATTAATGTGCCTTAGCTTTAGGCTGCAAGTGCCTTTAATTGTGTACTTAGCTCCCTGTTTTTTAGTGGCTGGTTTTGTGGCTTCCGCCAGATTGCAGTTAGGTGCACATACACCACGTGAAATTTTATTTGGCTATGCAAGTGGTTTTGTGCTGGTAATGGTTACTTTACTTGTGGCTTAAGCAGCGGCAAAAAATCTAAATTTCTATTTATTAATTCAGTTCAACGCGGCTTTTTCAGATAAGTAAATTACTGCTTATAGTAGACCTACAAACTGAACGAAATACCAATTTTTAGCGTGCGTATTTGATCTAAGTTATACGTGTTTCCTGCATTATCATTTACGGTTCCATTATCAAACAAAGGAGATAAACCATAGTATGCATACAAACTAAAATAATGATAACCAATACGGGTATAAACACCATAATCAAAGCGGTTTAGCGCGCCAATGTTGTTATAACTTACATCAATTTTGTTGGTAACGTAATTGCTGTAGCTGTTAACTCTTACTCCTGCTCTAGCACCTAGGTACACACGTGCAAAACGTCCTTTATCGCTTGGTTTTCCGCGAAAGCGTACTTCAAACGGAATATGAAAATACTGAGCGGTAAGCTTGTTGGAAGAAATAGTGTCATAATTAAACAATTGAAAATCCTCATCTCCCGTAGCGGGATTAGTAAGTGCTTGCAGGTTGCTGTAAAAATTATCGCTATGAAAACCTACACCGTAAGCAATGCTAAATCTTTTAGAAAGAGGCTTGTCAAAAGTAAAGGTTAGAGCGTGGCTATTGCTTACGCCTGCTTGCTCTAAACCGGCAGAGCCATTGATAAGTATGCCATAGGAAAGATCATAGGCTAACCAATCTTGAGATTTTGGTTTTATTTGGGCGGAACTATTTGCTGTGATGAGTAATAGAGCAAGAAGCGGAAGCAAAAAAATATGTTTTTTCATATTAACTTAAAGAAGTGCATAATTTATAACGTGCGTAAAGATATGTACTGCCCCAAAGTTACCCGCCCTATGCCTAAACTTTTTTAAGCACCGCTTTAATTGACTATGCTTTGCATGTTTTTATCAGCGGCTACAATTTAATCAGCTTTTTTACCTGTACTTTATTTCCACTTTTTACCTGCAAAAAATAAATGCCCGCGGGTAGGTGGTTTAAATCTACTTGTACTTCGCCTAGTGCATTTTTGTTTTCAAGTATAATTTGCCCTGTGTTGCTCATTAGTTTATAGCCAAAGGGTTGGGCGTTTTGCAATTGTATATTTATTTGATTAAGTACTGGGTTAGGGAAAATATTTAATCCTGTAAGTGCTTGTTCTTTAGTGTTTAATGCCGTTATCACCACCTGTTGAAAAGCACTATCGGTTCCGCAACTATCGGTAATGGTTAAGTAAACATTGTAAGTGCCTAAGGCTGCGTAGGTATGGGTTGGGTTTACTGTGGTAGATGTATTGCCGTCTCCAAAATCCCATTGTGTATTTATAAATGCAGTAGGAGTGCTAGATTGATTTGAAAATACAATTTCATTGGGTATGGCGCCAAATGAATAATTAAAAACGGCATCTGTACCAGGGCATGAGGCATCAACAGTATCTATAAAAATGCTAGCTCCACAAAAATTACTCAGGTATAATGATACTACGTAAACACCTTGGTTGGCATATACATGATAAGGCCAATAGTCGGTACTGGTGGTGCCGTCTCCAAAATCCCAAAACACGCTATCGGCATCGGTAGGGCCAAAACCAGGCACAAAGGCATAGCCAGCAGCACTATCTTTAGGAAAAAAGAAGGCGAATAATGGAAAGGAGTTTGACATGTTTATACGCACAGAATCTATAGCGGTATTTATGCCATCACTAACCGTAAAATAGTAGGTGGTATCTTGGTAAGGAAAAGCGGTAGGTTGAGCAGCTGTGCTATCTGAAAGAGTAAATTTGCCATTAAGCCAACGGTAAGTATAAGTTCCTGAACCTCCTGTTACTATGCCTGCTAGTGTAAGTGAATCTCCTTGACAAAGGGTTACCGTATCTGGTAAGTTTATTTCCGCATTAAGCGATGCGTTTACTTTTATTTGCACCAAATAGGCATCATAACCGCCCACATTGTTTTCTCTTGGGTTTAAAACGGTGTTTCCAAAAACGGCCGAATCTCTATTTGCGCTAAAAACGTTGAAGTTGCCTGTGATGTAGGCGGTAGAGTCTAAAAATAAAGTTGCTAAGGGGTAATTGTCTCTAATAAAACTTGCTTTGTTGTGCCATAAGTAGTTTCCTTGGGCATCTAACTTGGCTGTAAACTGTGTTTCAAAAGCAGTTATTCCAAACGGTACGTTATCAAAAGTAAAATTGGAGCCAAATTTTGCAAAACCGTTTAATAAAATTTCACCATTTTCATTTATATCAAAGTCAATAATTTCGGCAGGGTTGGCAGATCCCCAACTCATAAAAGCGTTCGATTTTTTGGTCCAAATAGTTTGTGATGTTAGGTAGTGGTATTTAGAAAGAAAAACCTCGTCACCACTATTAATGCCAGAGAAATATAAGGTGTCTTTAAAAATCTCTAAATCGCCCAACCTTCCGTTTATGCTTCTGGTGCTTACGCTGCTTAAATTATTGCGGTTAAAAGCCGCTATTACCGTTACCGGATTTAAGCCGTACGTGCGAAAAGAAAAGTATACACTGGCGTTAGATGCAATTAATTTTACGGCTGGCGCTGCAATGGATAAACCACTTTGGTTGTATGCATGGTCTTGCAGCAGTGCTCCGGTAGTCGCGTTAAATTCAAGCATAAAGTTTCCGCCTATATCATCGTATAAGTAATCAATACTCATAGTATCGTTATGAGCAAAAGAGTACAGTTTAGTTTCATCTGGGCTTATGCCAAAACCCATTACGGTGGTGGCGTATCCGTGGTAGCCTGAGTTAAATCTTTTTGTCCAAATCCCATTTCCTGCTGCATCTAGCTTAGCTAAAAAGGCATATTTTTTTTCAATAGGATTGCTATACCCTGCAAAACCGTGGTACATGGTAAGCGTATCTACGTAAGTAAATCCAACCGAAGAGCCTTGTAGATATACGTTTCCGCTTTTATCTACTTCCATATAGTTTACTGTAGTTTGGCCTTGAGCAAAATTGGGCGTGTTGCCTGTCTCGCTACTCCAGATGTTTCTAACCCATTGAACAGTACCTGTATTGTTATACTTTACAAGCAGCGCGGCATTTCTAAAGCGGTTCTTGTTGGCAGAATGAGAGGAGTAAGCTTGCCCGTTAATAAAAACCGAATCGGTGTAAGTATATAGTGCATAAATATTCCCAATGCTGTCGCTTTTTATTTCCTTGGCGTATGTATCAAGATTGGTTTCAAGTGTTTTTCCCCAGCCAAAGGTTTGGGCTGTTAAAGAATAAAAAGCGAAAGAGGCAAAGGCCAATAGTACTATTCGTTTCATTGTATAAAATTTAATTTTTACACAACAAAAGTGAATTTCTATAGCCTAAACTAGCCTACCCACCAAGGGTAGTTTTAACAATAAAAAACGTAAAACTTTGGTTTTAAAAGGGTTAATTACCCTCTTTTATTATAAAGTTAAGTGCTTCTTTTCTGTTGTTTACACCTAGCTTTTCATAAATATTTTTCAAATGAAATTTTACAGTATTTACTGAAACATGAATTTTGTCAGCAATTTCTTTATTTGTCAGCTTGCTTAAGGCCTCTTGCAGCACATCAAATTCTCTTTGTGATAAAGCCGTTTGCAATTTTTCGTTTATGGCTTCAAAAGACAGTTCAATAGGTCTTTCCTCACTGGTCATTATAAACCTAACTTTTGTTTTAAGTTCATCAATTTCGGTGTTTAACAATTGTTGCTTTAAACGCGTAATTTTTTTAAAGTGCAAAAAGCCAAATATTGCAAAAGTTAGTATTAAAGCAACTAATGTTATTAAAAAGTATCGCTGTGCCTTTTCCTGTTTCAGCTGCTCGGTTTTTTGCTCGTTTTGCAAGCTCAAAACGCGTATCTGGTTTTGCTTTTCGCGATTTTGATATTTGGCTTCAATGTTTCTTATTTGCTCTCTATTAGAAGCGGACGTTAGGCTGTCTTTTTTCTCAATATACTTTTTTAGAAAAACAGTAGAACGCTTAAAATCGCTAAGTTGGGCATAGGTTTCACCCAAAAGTTTATAAGTGGTGCTTCGCCATTCTTTGGTGTTTGTTTTATTTATAAGGGTAAGTGCTTTCTCACCAAAAAACACTCCGGTTTGGTAATTACCTAAGGCGTAATGTGCCTCTGCTTTATACAATAAGCAACGAAGGTTTTCATTGAGCAAGCTGCTTTTTTCAAGTAAGGTATCTGCCATAGCGTAATAGCTAAGCGCTTTGACATACTCTTTTTGTTCGCTTAAAATTTTACCTTGTTGCAGCAGCGCACCAGATTTTACCCTTTGGTAACGTATAGCATATACCGTGCTCGTATCTATCTGCGCAAGCAAGATTAAGGCGCTATCTTTTTGCCCCATTTTATTAAACACTTCGGCTTTGGCTAAATAAGCAAGTCCGGGTTTAAAGTTTATCCGCTTAAAATTGGCAAGTGCTTGGTTGTAATAACTAATGGCCTTGGGGTATTCATCTAAATAATCGGCAGCGTAAATATTGGCAATGTTTGTATATGCCTTACCCATACCTTCATAATCTTCTTGTATTTTATAGGTATTAACGGCTTTTAAATAATAGCTTACGGCCTCGTTAATATTTTTTTGCTTGGCATACAAGCTTCCTAAACTTAAATAGGCATTTGGCACTGCCTGTGGTTCAATATTTAAGGAGTCTTCTAAAACTTTAAAATAATAATACTGAGCCGAGTCGTAATTAAAATAACGTTTATGCAAGTTGCCTAAAATTAAATACGAACTAAAAAACCCCTTAAAACCTTTGTTTTTCCCTAAGCGCACAGATTTTCTTGCCGCCCAAAGTGCTTGCGTGCTATCTTTTTGCCCTAGCCTGCGCCCCAAAAGGCGTAGCTCCTTAACTTGCCTTTCTAGTGGCATAGCAACCAGTTGACTATCAATTTTTTGGATAAACTTTTGGCTTGGCTGAGCCAGTGCTCCAAATGAAAAGCTAAAAATAGCACAGAGGGCTAGATAGTAAATGGTTTTCAAAATTCGTTTTGCATTAGGGGTTTAAGAACAATAGTGAAATGCACTGCGATGCAATTCTTTACATTTGCGCAAAATTTTTGAGGTAAAAATATGAGTCAGCATTTATCTGAACAAGAAGTACAAAGAAGAGAAGCATTAAAAAGAATGCGCGAGTTAGGCATTGAGCCTTATCCTGCCGCGCAATATCATCTTACCCACACCAGTAAAAAGCTAGAAATGGGGTATGAGCAAAATCCTGATTCTGAAGAATATAAAGAGGTGAGTATTGCGGGTAGGTTAATGACGAAACGCATAATGGGTAAAGCCAGTTTTAGTGATATACAGGATAGTGAAGGCCGTTTGCAAGTGTATTTTTCTAGAGATGAAATTTGCCTAACCGATGACAAATCTCTTTACAATGAGGTGTATAAAAAGCTGCTCGACATTGGTGATTTTGTGGGCGTAAAAGGATTTATGTTTAAAACACAGGTGGGTGAAACTACTTTGCACGTTACAGAACTCACTATTTTAAGCAAGTCGCTACGTCCGTTACCAATTGTAAAAAAGGATGAAGAAGGCCATGTTTACGATGCCTTTAATGCGCCAGAGCAGCGCTACCGTATGCGTTATGTAGATTTAATTGTGAATGAACACGTGCGTGAAACCTTTATAAAACGCACAAAAATTATGAATGCTATGCGTTCGTTTTTTAATGAGCGTGATTACTTAGAAGTAGAAACACCCATTTTACAGCCAATTCCTGGTGGTGCAGCGGCTAGGCCGTTTATTACGCATCACAATGCCTTAGATATGCCTTTATATTTACGTATTGCTAATGAGCTGTATTTAAAGCGTTTAATTGTAGGTGGTTTTGATGGCGTGTATGAATTTTCTAAAGATTTTAGAAACGAGGGAATGGATCGTACGCACAATCCTGAGTTTACGGTTATGGAAATATATGTTTCTTATAAAGATTATTTCTGGATGATGGATTTTACCGAAAAAATGCTTGAGCATGTGGTAAAATCTGTAAACATGCATGAAACTACTGTAAAAATGGGCGATAAAGAAATAAGCTTTAAAGCTCCTTTTAAACGGATCAGTATGACTGATGCCATAAAAGAACATACGGGTGTAAATATTACAGGTATGGATGTGAAAGGCTTAATGAAGGTTTGTGCGGATTTAGGCATTGAAACGGACGAAAGCATGGGCAAAGGAAAATTGATAGACGAAATATTTGGCGAAAAATGCGAGCCACATTACATCCAACCAACATTTATTACCGATTATCCTAAAGAAATGTCGCCTCTATGTAAAGTACACCGCGATAATCCCGAACTAACTGAGCGTTTTGAATTAATGGTAAATGGTAAAGAAATTGCCAATGCTTATTCTGAATTAAACGATCCAATTGATCAGCGCAAACGTTTTGAAGAGCAGTTGGAATTATCAGAAAAAGGGGATGATGAGGCTATGTTTATCGATCAAGATTTTTTACGAGCGTTAGAGTTTGGTATGCCGCCAACGAGCGGTATGGGCATTGGTATAGATAGGCTTACCATGCTATTGACTAATAATAGTAGCATTCAAGAAGTGTTGTTTTTCCCGCAGATGCGTCCTGAAAAAGTGGCTAAACTGCCAACTAAAGCAGATTTTGAAGCCTTAGGCGTGCCAGCTGATTGGAGCGAGCACGTGATGGATGTTTTTACAACTATTAAAGCCTTGAAAGAAGCAAAGGCTACGCAGGTGCATCAAAAGTTAAATGGTTACCGTAAAAAGAAAAAGCTAGAAATACCTGCTTTACAGCTAGAAGATGTGGAAGCTTGGATTAGTTAACATAGAAAAGCCCTTAGTAAATACTAAGGGCTTTTCATTTTAGGTTTAGGGATGGACACAAGAGAGCTTTTTATCGCTCAAAAATTTTCCTTATTTTTTTAATAGAGGTATTATCTCATTATCTAATTCCTTTCAACACCCCGAAAATAGTGCACGCAAGAGCCTATAAAAAGCGATAGTTCACCAAATGGTACATTTTAGCAACCAAATGGGTAAATGATTTCACCAAATAAAATATAAGTACGTATAAAAGGAGGAGAAACGGGCTAAAACTTAATATTTGCCTCCATTAACTTTTGTAAATCATCACGATAAGTGGCGGATACAGGTAAAACACTACCTGTGCACATATAAATAGTTGGGTTTCTACCTCTGTCCAGTGACTTTATATGCTCTACGTTAGCAATGTATCGTTTGTGCATTCTACAAAATAAATGCGTGGGCAGCGTTTTTTCAAAATGACCCATAGAGCGAGAGCTAGTTATAGAACTGCCATCAATTAAACAAATGTTGGTGTAGCTGCCATCACCGGCTAAATGTTCAATGTCTGATAGCGAAATAAACTCTATACTATCCATAGATGGAATGGCGATTTTGGTATGCTTTTGCGATTTTAATAAATCAAGTGTGTCACGCAATTTAGTTTGTGAAACATTAAAAGAGGTTTCGGTAAGTTTTTTCAGTGCTTTGTTTAATTGACTAAGCTCCAGTGGTTTTAATAAATAATGCACTGCGTTATAGTCAAAAGCTTTTAAGGCAAATTGGTTGTAGGCAGTAGTAAAAATTACTTGGAATGGAATTTCTTCAAACTTTTCTAATAAATCAAAACCCGTTTTTTCGCCTAGGTTAATATCTAAGAAAACTACATCAGGCTGCGAAGATTTTAATGCTGTATAAGCTTCCTCTAAAGTGTTAGCGGAGCCAACAATTTCAATAGTTTTATCCACATCCTGTAAAAGCAGCTTTAGTAATTTTATTGCATTGCTCTCATCATCTACTAAAAAGCACTTTATCATTTCTTTGTCATCTTTAGCGGTAAAGTTATAGTGACTTTAGTTCCGGGTGAGGTTGCCTCAAAGCGTATGGTAAATTTCTTTTTTTCTAGGGTGGAAAAGAGAAACAATCGTTCTTCAATATTTTTAATGGCCAATGAGCCACTGTCTTGCTTTGCCTGTAGCTGCTTCAAATCTATTCCTTTACCATTGTCCATTATTTCTATAACGAGTTGCTGTTGCAAGTTGGTATAATACTTTAAAACAATTTTTGGAGTTTTGTGAAGATGTAATAATCCGTGCCAAATAGCATTTTCTACAAGGGGCTGCAATAGCATATTTGGTATCAAAATGGTACTGATGCTTAAGCTTTTGTCATACACAATTTCAAAGTCAATAGGGTCATTTTCCATACGCACTTCTTCCAACTTTACGTAGGTTTTCAACCGTTCAATTTCTTCACTTAGCGTGATATATGTTTTTTGAGAATTATCCAATACATCTCTCACTAAATGCGAGAACTTTCCTAAAAAATCAGTGGACTTTCTTTTGTTTTCACTTATAATTAAATACTGAAGAGAGTTTAAGGCATTAAAAATAAAGTGAGGATTTATTTGCAATTTTAAAGCACTTAAGCTGCTTCTCAACATCGTGTTTTGGTGCGCATAACGCTTAGCACGTTCTCTTTGAAACAATAACGCAACACCGCCCAAAATAAGCCCTAAAAGCACGTAAACAACTGGCTGAAACCATTTACGCTGGTAAAAAAGCGGCACTACTTCAAAATGCAATTGCTCCATTTTAGACCATCGTCCTGAGCTGCTTCGCCCTTTAATTTGTAGGGTGTACTTACCAAATGGAAGGTTGTTGAAAGATAGAGACCTTTCGGAAGTATTAATCCAATCGTTATTCAATCCAAGCAGATTAAAAATATACTCTTGTCGTTTTGGATTTATCAGTTCATCTAAACGAAATTGAAATGAAATGGATCGTTGGTTATTCATCAGCCGAATATTATCAATCTTAGGATTGCTAATAAGCTGATCTGTTTTCAAACTAGTGAAAACTAAATGCGGCTTACGACTTTGATATGGCGAATATGCTGAAAGATTAGAAAGCCTATAAAAAGCATTGGAACTCTGGACATACAATCCTAATGGCAAGTTATAGATATGATTTACCGAAATGTTCAGTAGGTTGGACTGAACAAGCCAAGCCTTCGTTTTTTTATTTCGAAACAGTAAATCCAAGCCCCTATTAGTACCAATCCAAATGCTATCTCCAACTACTTTTACCGCTTGTATAAAATTACTTGATAAACCATCTTTCACACTAAATTTTGTTAAAAATTTAGATTGTAAAACCGCTAAGCCATTACCATAGCTGCCTATAATTATACTGTTTTTATACTCTGCCAAACAAGTCATTCTCGCGTTATTAAAAGGATCATCTGGAAATAACTTTACCACCTTATTATTCAGAAATTGATGTACACCATTTGTGGTAGCAAAATATAAGCCTTTTGAATATTTGGACTCAATAAAGCTGAAAACGTTTTTTTTAAAATCTAAGGAATCTGACTGTTTAAAAATATTGAAATGCTTATCGGTAAAGCAGAAGCCTTCTTTTCCATACAAACAATAGTTTCCGTTTTCAAGTTTTTTTAAATGGTTATACCCATTTCTATTTATCAGTTCCTTTAACTTTCCGGATCGATAGTTCACTATTACGTTTGCAAAATAGGCGCTGTCTTCTCCAATCCAAGTTATTCTTTGCTGAGTAGGAAACCTGTAAAGCTGTGGAAGATCCAACTTATTTTGTAGTAATAATCCGTTTTGATAATCAAAAAAATAAAATTGTTTGTTGTGATACAACTTTAACTTACTACCGTTAAAATAAATTGGGCTAGCAGCCACGTTGATATTAAATTCTTTGGGAATTAAAAATTCAAGTTTAAAAGTCGTGTTGATAAATATTACTCCTTGATCTAAGGTGGTTAGCCAAAGTTTTGAGTTTGAAATAGGTAAAATATGAGAAACATTTCTTATGTCAATTTTGGTTTCTGTGCTGTAATCACTTCTATTTAAAATAAACACACCAGAATTTCTACAGGAAACATAAATTTTTTTTCCATAAATTGTAACTGATAATATATCATTACCAAAGTCTTTAACTTTTTCACTAATTATTTTATCGTCTTTACATTTTAAAACGTATAGGGAGGTGTGTAAAAAGAAGAGTTCAGCTTCTCTTTTAGCATTTGAGGCAACTCCAAACTTGCGATGATAATTTGGAGGAGGTGTTTCTAACAATATGGGTAGTATCTTTTCTTTATCTAATAAAGAACTATCTTTCTGCTGATGAGCAGCCCCAACTACCTTAATATGACTTTTACTTCCTAAAAAATAATATTTTGACCAAACATTTTCGCTGATTTGCTGGAACATGTGATTCGGAACAACACCCATTTTATGAAAAATAACATTATTAGTTTTGATATTACAAACCAGATAACCTGACCCAGGCTTTTCTAAAGAAATATAGAGGTTATTGTCTTCACTTAAATAAAGGCTATTAATGATTTTAGTGGAAGACAAATGAGCAATCTTACTATTAAATTCAGGTGTTACTATTCTACCTTTCTGGAGGTAGAAAACACCCTTATCTGTGGTAAACCAAACTCTTCCCCAGTTATCTTTATAATGTTTAAAAACTGATTGACTCGGTAATCCATCTATTTCCGAAAATATTTTAAGATTCAACCCATCATACCGCACCAATCCTTTATCGGTAAGAATCCATAAATCGCCTATTTCATCAAAAAAGGAAGCATAAGTTTCGTTGCTCGGAAGCCCATCTTCTGTAGTTAGGCTTTTTTCAATTTGGTAATTTTGTCCAGAAACGCTAAGCATTCCCAAAAACATACACAGCGCAAAATATAATGCGGTGTTACAGGATAAATACGTCCGGGGGAAAATCATGAAAATAAAATGGTAAAGCTCAAAGATACCAAACGGTATTATTCGGAGTCTCTACGCATTACCTTAGGCACTCTAAAATAATCTGTATCACGGTCAGGGGCATTTTTTAAAGCTTCATCTTTAGTAATAGTTTTTATCACCAAATCCTCTCTCAGCTCGTCTTCACCTTCCGTCATATAAACTAAAGGTGGTATGCCCTCTAAATCTAAGCGGTTAATTTTATCTACAAAGGTCAACATGTTCTCCAAATCTCCCTGCATGCGCACAGTTTCCTTTTCGCTAAACTGCAGGCGTGATAGGTGCGCCAATCGATCTATGGTTGCTTTGTCAATCTTCATTTTGTGGGTAACATATATTTCGTATCTCTACTTAACGCTTCAAAGATAATGGTGTAACATCTAATCTTCAAGGTTTCTTGGGCCGGTTCAGGCATTTCTTGGGGAAGCAAAAACGGATGCACTGTAACACGTAATATTCCTGGTCGGCCTCTAGTCCAGCTAAAAGGCATTTTGCGCTTTCCGTCAAAAATAGTTACGGGAATTAAAGGAATGTTATTTTCAGCAGCCAATTTAAAGGCACCATTTTTAAAATCTGCCAATGTGGTGCCTTCATCTTTAGGTACAAGTCCTTCGGGATACACACACACACCCAAACCTTCTTTTATTTTTTCCTTAGCTCTATCAAATACCTCAATTCTACTCCGCATACTTTTTCTATCCACCAAAAGATTGGTACGCTTATAAAAATAGCCAAATAAAGGCATTTTAGCCAATTCCTTTTTACCAATAAATAAAAAGCAATTAGGAAAAATAGCCAGCGTAAGCATAATATCTGCCAAACTACTGTGGTTAGGTGCAATTATATATTGTCCTTTTGGGTCAGGCTTTTCTAGCCATTTTACTTTTGGCCAAAAGCCGGTGAGTATTAAAACCATCCATGCCCACACGCGCGCAAAAAAGAAAAATGTGCGATACCATTTTGGTGTAAGGGAACTCACAAAAATGAACGGAAAAAGCACCAGTATTGAGATGAGAATGGTGCCGTAAAACCATATACGCCATAAAAAAATTAGGGGTCTCAGCATTTTTTGCATAACGGCAAAAGTAAAATAATACACCAACGCAATGCTACGCTTGTTACTTTTGACCAACAATTATTCAAATTTTTGATAATGGCTAGGATTTTAACAGGAATACAGAGCAGTGGAAGACCTCACTTAGGTAATATTTTAGGCGCTATTCAGCCGGCTATTGCGCTTTCGCGCGATGCCAAAAATGACTCGTACTTTTTTATTGCTGATTTACACTCGCTTACGTCTTTAAAAAATGCAAATCAGCGTAAGCAAAACGTACATGCGGTAGCCGCAGCTTGGCTTGCGTTCGGTTTTGATACCGATAAAAACACTTTTTATTTACAAAGCGATTTGCCACAAGTAACCGAACTTACGTGGTATTTAAACTGCTACACACCTTACCCAATGTTGGCAAATGCCCATAGTTTTAAAGATAAAAGCGATAAGTTGAGTGATATAAATGCTGGTCTATTTGACTACCCGGTATTAATGGCCGCAGATATTTTACTGTATGATGCTAATAAAGTACCCGTAGGTAAAGATCAACGTCAACATTTAGAAATGACGCGTGATATGGCGGGTGCATTAAACCGCTCAGTTGGAAAAGAAATTTTGGTGGTGCCAGAAGCTGATATTCGTGATGATGTAATGACCGTACCAGGTACGGATGGTCAAAAGATGAGCAAATCTTATGGCAATATTATCGATATATTTTTACCCGATAAACAACTAAAGAAGCAGGTGATGGGCATTGAAACAGACTCTAAAGGCCTAGAAGAACCCAAAAATCCGGATACGTGTAATGTGTTTGCTATTTATAAATTGGTTGCCACCGATGCTCAAATCGCAGAAATGCGTAAAAATTACCTAGCCGGTGGTTTTGGCTACGGCCATGCTAAATTGGCCTTGTTAAATGTGCTTTTAGAAAAATATCAGCACGAGCGTATTGCTTTTAATCACTACATGGAAAACCCACATTTGCTTGATGAAAAGTTAAAGCAAGGTGCGGCTAAGGCTAAAAAAGTAGCCGATGCGGTGCTTCTGAGAGTTCGTGCAAGTTTGGGTTTTTAAACAAACATTCTAGGCTTTTCCTACGTTGAATATTTATATCACAAAAAAAAATAGTCATGGAAAAGTTAAAAGGAAAAGTAGCAATTGTAACAGGTGCCGGTTCTGGAATAGGTGCTTCTATTGCTAGACTTTTCGCCAAAAATGGTGCAAAAGTTTTGCTTACGGATGTGGATGAAGAGAATGGCAAAAAAGTAACGGAAGAAATAAAATCCAACGGAGGAGAAGCGGCTTTTTACAAAGCAGATGTATCTAAAGCAGAAGATAGCGAAAGCAGTGTAGCCAAAGCGGTAGAGCAGTTTGGCGGCTTACACATTGCTGTGAATAATGCGGGAATAAGTGGTGAGGCTAAGCCGATTGGTGAAATTGATTTAGATGATTGGCACAAAGTGCTAAACATCAATCTGAACGGTGTTTTTTACGGATTACGTTATCAAATTCCGCAGATGGTAAAAGGCGGCAGCGGTTCTATTATAAACATTGCTTCAATTTTAGGCCAAGTTGGGTTTAAAGGAAGTGCTGCCTACGTTACAGCAAAACATGGTGTAGTAGGTTTAACGCAAAATGCTGGTATTGAATATGGTGCAGAGGGTGTTCGCGTAAATGCCGTTGGGCCAGGGTTTGTGAAAACACCATTATTAGAAGCTAACTTAGATGAGGAAACCACTAAAATGCTGGAAGGAATGCACCCCATTGGCCGCATGGGAAGACCTGATGAGATAGCGCAATTAGTTTTGTGGCTTGCTAGCGATGACGCATCTTTTGCCAACGCAACGTATTATCCACTTGATGGAGGATATTTAGCGCAATAGGTAACTAGGGGTTATACGTTTATAGTTATGGGTTAAAAGTCCTTGTTTTAAAGATTTTTAACCCATTTTTTTGGAATTTACCTTAACTTCAATCCTCCTCCGCCAATAAATGGAGGATTTTGGTTTAAAGTGCGAAAAAAGCTACGCTTACTTTTAAGCGCACAGTTTAGACGTAACGTCTTTCAACTTTCAATAATGAGACTCTCCTCCGCCTCGTTCCTCCGCACCTCACTTCGTCAAGCTCAATGCAGGCTCTCCAAAGGAGGATAAACTAAGCTTACTTTTAAGCGCACAGTTTAGACGCAACGTCTTTCAACTTTCAACAATGAAACCCTTCAACCTCTTTAATCATTTAATTTCAGCACCGCTAAAAAGGCTTCTTGCGGAATTTCTACGTTGCCCACTTGGCGCATACGTTTTTTACCCGCTTTTTGCTTTTCTAAAAGTTTCCGCTTACGCGATATATCACCACCATAGCATTTTGCTGTTACATCTTTTCTAAGGGCACTTAACGTTTCACGTGCAATAATTTTTGCACCAATAGCGGCTTGTATGGCAATCATAAACTGCTGGCGCGGAATTAGTTCTTTGAGCTTTTCGCAGATTTTTTTACCAATATCAAAGGCATTACTACGGTGAACTAGCGCAGAAAGGGCATCTACAATTTCTCCGTTTAGCATCACATCTACTTTGCTAAGATCAGACTCTACATAGCCAATTGGATGATAATCAAACGAAGCATAGCCGCGTGAAATAGATTTTAGCCTGTCATAAAAATCAAATACAATTTCCGCCAAAGGCATATCAAACGTAAGTTCTACACGCTCGCTAGTTAAATAGGTTTGGTTTTTTAGTACACCACGTTTTTCAATACATAAGTTCATTACCGCACCTACGTAATCAGATTTTGTAATGATTTGTGCCTTTATATAAGGCTCCTCCATCCTTTCTAATTTGGTAATATCCGGAAACTCAGAAGGGTTGGTAACAATTTCTAAAACCGTAGGCGTTTTTTTCATAAACGCATGGTAGCTTACGTTGGGCACGGTAGTTATTACCGTCATATTAAATTCACGCTCCAAACGTTCTTGCACAATCTCCATGTGCAGCATACCTAAAAAGCCACATCTAAAACCAAAACCTAACGCCACCGATGACTCTGGCTCAAAAGTTAAACTGGCATCATTTAATTGTAACTTTTCTAAACTGGCGCGTAATTCTTCAAATTCATCGGTATCTACCGGATAAATTCCGGCAAATACCATAGGTTTTACATCTTCAAAACCACTAATGGATTTATCTGCTCTGTTGGCTAAAGAAGTAATGGTATCACCTACTTTAACCTCTTTTGCTTCTTTAATACCAGAAATAATGTACCCAACATCCCCGGCACTCATGGTTTTGCGCGGCTCTTGCTTCAGCTTTAACACACCAATTTCATCCGCGTGATATTTGTTTCCGGTATTCATAAAAATTACCTCCTCACCACTTTTCATGGTGCCGTTTATTACCTTAAAAAAAGCTTCTATGCCACGGTAAGGATTAAAAACAGAATCAAAAATTAAGGCTTGTAACGGTGCATCTGGGTCACCCACGGGGCATGGAATACGCTTTACAATGGCTTCTAAAATTTCTTTAATACCAATACCCGTTTTAGCGGAAGCGGGAATAATATCCTCATCCTTACAGCCAATTAAATCAATAATTTGATCCTTTACTTCTTCCGGATTAGCACTGGGCAAATCTATTTTATTAAGCACCGGAATGATTTCCAAATCATGCTCCAAAGCTAAATATAAATTGCTAATGGTTTGTGCCTGAATACCTTGCGCAGCATCTACAATAAGTAAAGCACCTTCGCAAGCCGCTATTGCGCGAGATACCTCGTAGCTAAAATCTACATGCCCAGGCGTATCAATTAAATTGAAAATATAATCCGTACCTTCAAATGGAAACACCATTTGTATAGCATGGCTTTTAATAGTAATACCGCGTTCGCGTTCCAAATCCATATCATCTAAAAGCTGATTTTTTTGCTCGCGCTGCGTTACTGTTTGCGTATGCTCCAAAAGTCTATCGGCCAAAGTGCTTTTACCGTGGTCAATATGGGCAATAATGCAAAAGTTTCTAAAATTCTTCATGTGCTTTACGTCTTTATTTCCTTTACAGAGGGTGCAAAACTAAGGATTAATAGCACGTTAAGTTTACTTTGCTAACGCACGTATCAGGTTGTATTTTAGATAAATCATGTTGAGCCACCGATTTTAGGTTATTAACAATTTCGCAAACTTGAAAAATCGTTGTTTTACTAAGTTAAGTTAAGGGAAAGGTAAATATCCTTGGGAGATTGTTAACAATACTATACTTTTATCCTCAGATTAATAAAACCAAGGAGATGAAAAAATTATTATTAGGATTAGTGTTACCCATAATCACATTGCTTTTTAGCAGTGAAGTGAAAGCTACTCATGTTGCCGGTGCGGAAATCACATATTTACATAGTCCTACTACTGCTAATCCAGATAGATACTATGTAACATTAACTGTTTATAAAGATGCATTTGGAATTGGTGGACAGCCTTTGCCTCCAACACAGTCTGTATGTTTTACTTCAAGCTGTAGTACTTTTAATGAAGTGCTTAATTGTACTACCCATCCTTATTTCTATGAAATAAATGCTAATAACGATACTGTAGCGGTAGGTTGCGGAGATGATGTGCCAGAACAAGATGATTGTGCTGAACCCGCTGCGATAGGTGTCTCAGGTGCTCTTTTTGAGGTTTATGCTTATCGAGGTTATGTAACCATTCCTAAGTGCGTAGATTGGACAATGCAATGGGACTTATGTTGTAGAAATGGAGCAATCACAAACGGATTTGATAATGATGGTTTTTCTATTTCATCCTTTTTAAATAATCAAATTAGTCATAATAGTTCGCCTCAGTTTTTAAAACCAGGTATAAAAAGATTCTGTGTTGTAGATCTAGTCGCTCCAAACCCTCGTCCTTTTAATTGGGATCACCCCGTTATAGAGCCTGATGGAGATAGTCTGTATTATAGATTCAGCACACCTAGAAGACCAGGCGCTGGTTGTTCGGAAGTTGATTTAGTTTTTAGTGGTGCTAACACGGAGACTAATCCCATGCCAACGCATTTTGGTTTTGCTATTGATAGAAAATTTGGATTCTTCACGTTTATGCCTAGTTTGGCAGGAGTGTATGTTGTTCTCATTGAAGTGGAAGAGTATCGTTTTAACCCGGTTACTATTCGATGGGAAAAAATAAGTGTGGTGCGTAGGGATATGCAAGTGCCAGTTGATGCGGCTTGCAAAGCAAAGGTCAAAAATGGCCCTCGTTTGAACACGAGCATCACGCAATATAGTATTCGCTGTTTAGACTATGATAGTATTGCTAGTGTTGTCAAGAAGTATAGGTCAAATTTAGATAGTGTTGTTGTGAATAATGATTTGGATCCTGCAAGGCTAACTGTTGGGGACACTTGTTATCAAATACCAGTAATTGAATACTCATGTAACAATCGTTCAATTGATCTTGTATTTTCTGAAGCCTTATTTTGTCCTACTATTGATCGTACTGATGTATTATTAATCGGCCCAGATGGCATTTCAAGACCAATACAAAGTATTGAAAGTACTTGTACCCCCTTGTTAAGAGAAACAAACCAAATACGTTTAGTATTGCATCAAACTCTTGATTTAAATGGGGAATATTTGCTTTATTTTAAACGTGGAAATGATGGAAACACTATGGAGAATAAGTGTGGGTACGAAGTTGATGATTTTTATTATCAAATTGTAAAAGTCACAGATTGTAAGGATATAAAATATGAGCTTAATAATGTAACAGTAGAAAACGATGAACGCATTAAGTTAGAGTTTGAATATGATACTACAACCTTTTCTACCAAAACTTTTAGAGGTTTAAATATTCTTAGGGCTAATAATGATTTGAATTTCCAATTTGTTGGTATTCAAAATGATGTTAACGCGCGCACATTCGTAGATTCTACTTTAGATGCGTATGCTGTTGATAATCAGGTGTACCAGTATCTTATACAAATAGTAACTAATTTTAATGCACGTGAGCCTAGTAATATTATTAATTCAATTTTACTGAAAGGAGATACCATCAATGAAACCCAACTTGAATTGACTTGGGAGCCTTATGGTAATGGTACGTATGGTGCTCCGGCTGATTATGAAGTTTTTGTTTCTGATTATGATACAACCGGTGGAGGTCCCACTTGGACAAGCGTTAGAAAAGTTGGAACAGCGTTGACATATATATATGATATACCGGAAAATAAAAGCGTTTGGTTAAAAGTGCAGGCTTCAGACCCTTCGCTTACCAACACACTTCTTTCTAATAGTAACTGGATTATTACCGGTTCTTATGAGCCACCGGTGCCTCCAACATTAGATCCGGCAGTAACGTATGTACCAAATATTATTACACCTAACGGAGATAATATTAACGATAGATTTTATTTCTCTCTACGACCTACCGATGTTGGTTTGCGTCAATATTCTAATCTTTCACTTTCTATTTTTAACAGATGGGGCGAAAGAGTTTTCCAAGATGATAACTATATGGATAGAAATAATAAAACAGAAGGTTGGGACGGCACTAATGATGCAAACGGAAGTCAGTTAGCTGATGGCGTTTACTTTTATATAGCTAAATTTTCTGATGTGGGTACAGGAAAATCTGAAGAAAAAAACGGAACGATCACATTAAGTGCAAGTAGATAATACTTTGTAAAGTATAATTGATAAAAAGGCTGCCTTTAGGCAGCCTTTTTTGTTTAATGCTGATTCTTTATACGCTAGAAATAACTTTTAAAATGATTAAAAAGGAGAATATCAAACTAAAATACTTAGTTAAAGTTATGATTAATTGCTTTTTAACCCACGCTTTTGGCGGTTTTTAAAAGTAAAGCAAAACTATTTTAAATAGTTTGGTCACTTGGGTTTATCGCTGTACATTTGCCGTCCAAATATCGCGGGGTGGAGCAGTTGGTAGCTCGTTGGGCTCATAACCCAAAGGTCGTAGGTTCGAGTCCTGCCCCCGCTACTAGAAAAAAGGCTTTTACAGAAATGTAGGAGCCTTTTTTGGTTTAAGGTTGTCTCGTTGCGTTCATATCCGCCAAGGCGGACGTAGGTTCGAGTCCTGCCCC